>NZ_CAXUQM020000001.1:0-3262806 GCF_964253325.1 Microbacterium sp. LjRoot45
GTCTGGTCGGCTGTCCTCGACGTGCTCCGCGTCGACGACCGCGTCACGCCGCAGCTGCAGGGCTTCCTCAATCTCGCGGTTGCGCAGGGCGTCATGGGCGGCACCCTGTATCTCGATGTCCCCAACGACCTCACCGCCGCGCAGCTCAACAAGCGTCTGCGCACGCCCATCATGGAAGCGCTGGCCCACGTCGATGCGGAACCGGGAGCGTCCACCTTCCGCGTCGTCGTCAATCCGGAGATCGCCGACTCGCACCTGACCGCGCCGGTGCCGGTGCAGGCTGCGACCGCACCGGCATCCCCGGTCGGCCGGCCGCCCATCGAGGACTACAGCGAGCCCGTCTCTCTTCCTTCGCGCAACGACACGCGCCTCAACCCGAAGTACACCTTCGACAACTTCGTCATCGGGCAGTCCAACCGCTTCGCCCACGCCGCTGCGGTCGCCGTCGCCGAAGCCCCCGCGAAGGCCTACAACCCGCTCTTCATCTACGGCGACTCCGGTCTGGGCAAGACCCACCTCCTCCACGCGATCGGCGACTATGCCCTGAGCCTCTACACGGGCATCCGCGTGCGGTACGTGTCGAGCGAGGAGTTCACCAACGACTTCATCAACTCGATCGCCAACAACCGCGGATCCGCCTTTCAGGCCCGGTACCGCGACGTCGACATCCTCCTGATCGACGACATCCAGTTCCTGCAGGGGCGCGCCGAGACCCAGGAAGCCTTCTTCCACACGTTCAACACGCTGCACGATCACGACAAGCAGGTCGTCATCACGAGCGATGTGCCGCCTCGCCACCTCACCGGCTTCGAAGACCGCATGCGCAGCCGGTTCGAGTGGGGCCTCATCACCGACGTGCAGGCGCCCGACCTCGAGACACGTATCGCGATCCTCCGCAAGAAGGCGCAGTCGGAACGGCTGCTCGTTCCCGACGAGGTGCTGGAGTACATCGCCACGAAGGTCTCGTCGAACATCCGCGAACTCGAGGGTGCGCTCATCCGGGTGTCGGCGTTCGCCAACCTCAACCGCTCGACGCTCGATATCTCGTTGGCGCAGACGGTGCTGCGCGACATCGTCGACCAGGACGACGCCAACGTCATCCAGCCCACCGACATCATCACCGCCACGGCACAGTACTTCCGCCTCTCCGTCGACGACCTCTACGGCTCCAGCCGTTCGCAGTCGGTGGCCACGGCACGGCAGATCGCCATGTATCTGTGTCGCGAGCGCACGAACCTGTCGCTGCCGAAGATCGGTCAGTTGTTCGGCAATCGCGACCACACCACTGTGATGTACGCGTACAAGAAGATCAGCGAGCTCATGAAGGAGCGCCGCTCGATCTACAACCAGGTCTCCGAGATCACGACGCAACTCGGTCGCGTCGGCCGGTGACGCGTCCGGCATGCGCCGACGCACCATATTCCTCGACCCGCGCTTGACACGCGACGCTGGCACGGGCCATTATGCGCGTTCTGCACAGTGTGGACAGCCTGTGGATAACTACACGTCTATGTCGAGTGAATGTGAGTGGATCCGACTCTCCTGTGGATGACGGACCATCGAACACGGATGCCGGGATCCCACTCCCCACGGGCCTTCCGCAGCTCGCCCACAACTTACACGCGTGTGGTTCCCGCTCTCCGAGAGGGATCCGCCGAGTTATCCACACTTTCCACAGCGGTTAACACCATGACAGATATCTCTCTTTATGAAGCCCGTTCGATCACCTCGAGCGGGAAAGGTGTGAGTGGGGCCCGACCGGCTCATCCGCGCACACTCCTTCCGGATCGTCGCGCACAGGGCACTAGCATGGGAGAGCCTTCAACGACCCCAAGGGAGCCCCAGTGAAGTTCCACGTGAATCGCGACGTGTTCAGCGAGGCCGTCTCGTTCGTCGTGAAGCTCCTTCCGCAGCGAAACCCGCAGCCCATCCTCGCCGGTGTTCTCATCGAGGCATCCGAAGCAGGCCTGTCGTTGGCCGCCTTCGACTACGAGGCGTCGGCGCGCACGACGATCGAGGCCACCGTCGACGAGCCGGGCACGATCCTGGTCCACGGTCGTCTTCTCTCCGAGATCGCGAGCCGTCTCCCGAACGCACCGATTCAGATCGAGCAGGACGAAGAAAACGGAATCGTCCTCACCTGTGGTTCCGCGCGCTTCACACTCGCGTCGATGCCGGTCCAGGAGTACCCCGCCATCCCGGAGGTCTCCGGTGACGCCGGCCTCGTCCCGGCCGAAGACTTCGCCACCGCCATCGCGCAGGTCGCGTTCGCCGCATCGCGTGACGACGTCACTCCCGTCCTCACCGGCGTCCAGCTCGAGGTCGCCGGCAACGAGCTGAGCCTCGTCGCGACCGACCGCTACCGTGTCGCGCTGCGCCAGATCCCGTGGGATGCCGGCACGACCACCTCGTCCGCCGAAGAAGCCACGACCGCACTGGTTCCGGCGCGCACGCTCACCGAGGTCGGCAAGACCTTCGCCCACTCGGGCGACATCCAGGTGGCGTTCTCGGGATCCGGCGATCGCGAGATCATCGCGTTCACCGCCGGCAACAAGACCGTCACCTCGCTCCTCATCAAGGGCAACTTCCCGCCGGTCCGTCGCCTGTTCCCCGAGCAGACCGACCACTACGCCGTCGTCAACACCGCAGACCTGGTCGAAGCGGTGCGTCGAGTGGCGCTCGTGCTCGATCGCTCCGCACCGCTGCGGTTCACGTTCACCGACGAGGGCGTCTCGATGGACGCGTCGGGCACCGAGCAGGCGCGAGCCAGCGAGTCCGTCGATGCGACCCTCACCGGCGAAGAGGTCACTCTGGGCCTGAACCCGCAGTACCTGCTCGAAGCGCTCGGCGCCGTCAAGAGCGAGTTCGCCCGGGTCACCTTCACGTCGAGCGAGAACGCGAACAAGCTGAGCCCGGTCCTGATCACGCCGCAGACCTCGGGCACGCCGGAGAGCTTCAAGTACCTCCTGCAGCCGAACCTCCTGCTGCGCTGAGGCTCTGCGTCTCGGCTCTGCGTTTCGGCTCGCTCCGCTCGCTCAACGACCGAGGGATCACGCCTCGCTTCGCTCGCTCAACGACCGGGGGACAGGGGGGAATCTCTGCGTCTCGCGTCGCACGCCCGAACTAGGCTGGCGGGGTGATCGTCGAGCAGCTCAGTCTGGTGGATTTCCGCAATTACGCGGCCGCCGACGTGACCCTGTTCCCCGGCACCAACGTCTTCGTCGGTCGTAACGGGCAGGGCAAGACGAACCTCGCCGAGGCGATCGGCTACTTCGCGACGCTCGGCTCCCACCGCGTCTCGCACGACGCGCCGATGGTGCGCGACGGTGCGGATGCCGCGATCGTCCGCACCCGGCTCGCGCACGGTGAGCGCACGGTCATCCTCGAAGCGCAGCTCAACCGTTCGGGCTCCAACAAAGCGCGGGTCAACGGCTCTGCCGTGAAGTCGGCCGAGCTTCCCCGCTACGCCGCCGTCGTCCTTTTCGCGCCGGAAGACCTGCAGATCGTCCGTGGTGATCCGTCGTCGCGCCGCCGGTTCGCCGATCAGCTCCTCATCCAGCGCGCGCCGCGCATGTCGGCCGTGCTCGCCGACTACGACCGAGTGCTCAAGCAGCGCACGGCACTTCTCAAGTCAGCGCGAGCCCGTGGCATCCGGGGCGAAGAGCTGTCCACCCTCGACGTCTGGGACGACAAGCTCGTTCAGCTCGGCGGGCAGGTGATCCGTGCCCGGCTCGCCCTCGCGGCCGACCTCGCCGAGCCGCTCGCCGAGGCCTATACGACGATCGCCGGCGCCGACCACCGCCCGGAGGCGGAGTGGTCCCTGACCATCGACGGCGCGCGATCCGATGACGACGACACGGATGCCGTGACGCCCGACAGCGCGGCGGCGACCGACTCGGCGCGGGCGACGCGCACGACGGCCGAGGTCGAAGACGCGTTCCGGGCCGTGCTCCGGTCCAAGCGCGCCGCGGAGCTGGAGCGCGGCGTCACTCTCGTCGGGCCGCACCGCGACGATCTGATGTTGCGGGTGCGCGGCCTTCCCGTGAAGGGTTACGCGTCGCACGGCGAATCGTGGTCGGTGGCCCTGTCGCTGCGGCTCGCCTCCGCGAAGCTGCTGCGGGAGCAGTCGCTCCTCGGCGATCCGGTGCTCATCCTCGACGACGTCTTCGCCGAACTCGACGCCGATCGCCGCGCCCGCTTGGCGGGGGTCGTCGCCGACTTCGAACAGGTCATTGTCACCGCCGCGGTCGAGGCGGATGTGCCCGAGGCTCTGCGCGCCCGGACGGTCTACGTCGAGGCCGGCACGATCCGGGAGAGCGACACGATCCGCGAGGGCGTCGATGGTTGACGACGATCCGGCATCCGTCCCCGAGACGATGGCCACCTACCTGCGCCTCCGGGGTCTCGAGCCGTCTCCCCGCGGAAAGCGCCGACGTCGCCGGCGCGACGACGACGACGAGAACCAGCCGTTCACGCCGGGACGGGATCCGAAGGGGATCGGCGACGCCCTCGCCGACCTCACGCGACAGGCCGGCTGGAACTCCCAGCTGGCGCGGGAAGACCTCGTGCTCCAGTGGGCCGAGGTCGCCGGCGAGGAGACCGCGCGCCACGCATCGCCGGTCGCGCTTGCCGACGGTCTCCTGACGGTGCAGTGCGACTCGACGGCGTGGGCCAAGAACCTCCAGCTCATGCGCGGCGCGATCGTCACCGAACTGATGAGTCGATTCCCGGATGCCGGTGTCGACAACGTCCGCTTCATCGGTCCCGACGTCCCCTCCTGGAAATGGGGCCCCAGAGCCGTTCCAGGCCGCGGTCCACGCGATACCTACGGATGAGCCACGTCCGGGAGCATCCCGAACGATTTCAGGGCGGCACAGCGCCGTTTGGACGCCGAAATGCACCTCGGGCCGACTAGACTGGAACGAGCGTGAATCCGATCTGGAGTGTTCGAAACCTATGACGTCTGAAAACCCCGACATCGTTCCCGAGGAAGACCCTCAGAAATCGACGGGAAAGGTTCCGAACGAGTACGGGGCGGATGCCATCCAGGTGCTCGAGGGCCTCGAAGCGGTCCGCAAGCGCCCCGGTATGTACATCGGATCCACCGGTGAGCGCGGTCTCCATCACCTGGTCTACGAGATCGTCGACAACGCGGTCGATGAGGCTCTCGCCGGATACTGCGACACCATCCACGTGACGATCCTCGAAGACGGCGCCCTCCGCGTCTTCGACAACGGCCGCGGCATCCCCGTCGATCCGCACTCGTCGGATCCCACGAAGTCGACCGTCGAGGTCGTGCTGACGGTGCTGCACGCCGGCGGCAAGTTCGGCGGCGGCGGATACGCCGTCTCGGGCGGTCTCCACGGCGTCGGCTCGTCGGTCGTCAACGCGCTGTCGACGCGGTTCGAGGTGGAGATCCGGCGCCAGGGTCACGTGTGGCGTCAGTCGTTCGCCGACGGCGGCAAGCCCGACGCGCCGCTCGCGCAGGGTGAGGCCACCGACGACACGGGCACGATCGTCACCTTCTGGCCCGACGACACGATCTTCGAGACCGTGCACTTCGACTACGACACGCTGCGCACCCGCTTCCAGCAGACCGCGTTCCTGAACAAGGGTCTCCGCATCACACTGAGCGACGAGCGCCCCGATTCGGCGTACATCGTCGACGGCGACGACGGTACGGCGATCTCGAAGCAGCCCCACGACGACTTCCTCTACGAGCGCGGTCTCGTCGACTACGTCGAATACCTCAACAAGGTGCGCAAGGCCGACGTGGTCAACGAGGAGATCATCGAGATCGAGTCGGAGGACACCGTCCGCCACATCTCGCTCGAGCTCGCGATGCAGTGGACGACCAGCTACACCGAGAACGTCTTCACCTTCGCGAACACGATCAACACGCACGAGGGCGGCACGCACGAGGAAGGCTTCCGTGCGGCACTGACGACGAAGGTCAACAGCTACGCGCGAGAGAAGGGCATCCTCAAGGAGAAGGATGACAACCTCACCGGCGACGACATCCGCGAGGGTCTCACCGCCGTCATTTCGGTGAAGCTGTCGGAGCCCCAGTTCGAGGGTCAGACCAAGACGAAGCTGGGCAACACCGAAGCCAAGGCGTTCGTGCAGAAGATCGTCGGCGATCAGCTCACCGACTGGCTCGACCGCAACCCCGCGCAGGCCAAGCGCGTCATCACGAAGGCTCTCGACGCGGCCACCGCACGCCTCGCAGCCCGCAAGGCCCGTGAGACCGCGCGCCGCAAGAGCGTCTTCGAGTCTGCGTCGATGCCGGACAAGCTCAAGGACTGCACCAGCAAGGATCCGTCGATCAGCGAGATCTTCCTGGTCGAGGGTGACTCCGCCGGTGGTTCGGCCGTCCGCGGCCGCGACCCCGAGACGCAGGCGATCCTGTCGCTGCGCGGCAAGGTGCTCAACGTCGAGAAGGCGCGCCTGGATCGTGCGCTCGGCAACAACGAGATCCAGGCGATCATCTCCGCCTTCGGCACCGGCATCGGCGAGGACTTCAACGTCGAGAAGGCGCGGTACCACAAGATCGTCCTGATGGCGGATGCCGACGTCGACGGCCAGCACATCACGACCCTCCTGCTCACGCTCCTCTTCCGCTACATGCGCGGTCTCATCGAGGCCGGCTTCGTGTACCTCGCGATGCCGCCGCTGTACCGGCTCAAGTGGTCGAACTCCGAGCACGAGTACGTCTTCAGCGACCGCGAACGCGACGCGCTGCTGGCCGACGGTCTCGCGAACGGCAAGCGGATGCCGAAGGACTCCGGCATCCAGCGTTACAAGGGTCTCGGCGAGATGAACCCGAAGGAGCTGTGGGAGACGACGATGGACCACAACACCCGCACCCTGCGGCAGGTGACGATCGACGACGCGGCCGCGGCCGACGAGATCTTCTCCGTGCTGATGGGAGAGGACGTCGAGTCGCGCCGCAGCTTCATCCAGCGCAACGCGAAGGACGTCCGCTTCCTGGACATCTGATGCGTTTCGTCTCGCTGCGCTCGCTCAACGACCGGTCAGGCCCGCCGGTCGTTGAGCGAGGAGCAGCGCGACGAGTCGAAACGGCACATCAACATCCCGGAGCCCGGTAGCCCGGCCGCTCAGATCCGGAAGAACGAGAAGACATGACTGACGAAGAACGCCCCGACCTGACGCCGGCGCACAACCACGGCAACATCGACCAAGTCGACCTCCAGGTCGAGATGCAGCGCAGCTACCTCGACTATGCGATGAGCGTCATCGTCGGGCGCGCGCTGCCCGATGTGCGCGACGGGCTGAAGCCCGTGCACCGCCGCGTGATCTACGGCATGTACGACGGCGGGTACCGTCCCGACAAGAGCTTCAACAAGTGCGCGCGCGTGGTCGGCGAGGTGATGGGTCAGTACCACCCGCACGGTGACAGCGCGATCTACGACGCGCTCGTCCGTCTCGTGCAGCCGTGGTCGCTGCGGTACCCGCTTGCCGACGGTCAGGGCAACTTCGGCTCCCCCGGCAACCAGGGCGCCGCCGCTCCGCGGTACACCGAGACCAAGATGGCGCAGCTCGCCATGGAGATGGTCCGCGACATCGACGAGGACACCGTCGACTTCGAGGACAACTACGACGGCAAGACGCAGGAACCGACGGTCCTCCCGGCGCGCTTCCCGAACCTGCTCGTCAACGGTTCGGTCGGTATCGCCGTCGGCATGGCGACCAACATCCCGCCGCACAACCTCCGTGAAGTCGCCGACGGCGCCCTCTGGGCGTTGGAGAACCCCGACGCGCCGCGCGAGGAGCTGCTGGAAGCGCTCATGTCGCGCATCCACGGCCCCGACTTCCCCACGGGCGCGCAGATCCTCGGCACCAAGGGCATCCGTGAGGCGCAGCGCACCGGCCGAGGCTCCATCACGATGCGCGCCGTCGTCGCCGTCGAGGAGATCCACGGCCGCACGTGCCTCGTCATCACCGAACTGCCGTACCAGGTGAACCCCGACAACGTCGCGATCAAGATCCGCGACCTGGCGCGCGACGGCAAGATCACGGGCATCGCCGACATCCGCGACGAGACGAGTGACCGCACCGGCCAGCGCCTCGTCATCGTCCTCAAGCGCGACGCCGTCGCGAAGGTCGTGCTGAACAACCTGTACAAGCACACGCAGCTGCAGGAGAACTTCGGCGCGAACATGCTCGCGATCGTCGACGGCGTGCCCCGCACGCTCGCGCTCGATGGCTTCATCTCGTACTGGATCGAGCACCAGGTCGAGGTCATCGTCCGGCGCACCACCTTCCGGTTGCGCAAGGCCGAGGAGCGGATGCACATCCTCCGCGGCTACCTCAAGGCGCTCGATGCGCTCGACGAGGTCATCGCGCTCATCCGCCGGTCGCCCACGGTCGACGAGGCGCGCGAAGGGCTGAAGACGCTCCTCGACATCGACGACGCGCAGGCCGACGCGATCCTGTCGATGCAGTTGCGCCGACTCGCCGCGCTCGAGCGACAGAAGATCGTCGACGAGGCGGCCGAGCTGGAGCTGCAGATCGCGGACTACAACGACATCCTCGCGACCCCGTCGCGTCAGCGCGAGATCATCCGCGACGAGCTCACCGGCATCGTCGACAAGTTTGGTGACGAGCGTCGCACCCACATCCTCCACGGGTTCGACGGCGACATGTCGATGGAAGACCTCATCCCCGAAGAGGAGATGGTCATCACCGTCACGCGCGACGGGTACATCAAGCGCACCCGCAGCGACAACTACCGTTCGCAGCACCGCGGCGGCAAGGGCGTCAAGGGTGCGCAGCTGCGCGCCGACGACGTCGTCGAGCACTTCTTCGTGACGACGACCCACCACTGGCTCCTCTTCTTCACGACGAAGGGCCGGGTCTACCGCACCAAGGCGTACGAGGTGCCGGAGGCCGGCCGGGATGCCAAGGGCCAGCACGTCGCGAACCTTCTCGCGCTGCAGCCGGGCGAGGAGATCGCACAGATCCTCGACATCCGCGACTACACGGTCGCGACGTATCTCGTGCTCGCGACGCGTGACGGCAAGATCAAGAAGACCTTCCTCTCCGACTACGACACCAACCGCCAGGGCGGGATCATCGCGATCCGCCTGCGTGGACAGGACGAGGAAGAGGGCGACGAGGTCGTCAGCGCGCTGCTCGTCGACGAGACCGACGACATCCTCCTGATCTCGCGTCAGGGCATGTCGCTGCGCTTCACCGCCACCGACGACTCGCTGCGGCCGATGGGTCGCTCGACGGAGGGTGTCAAGGCGATGACCTTCCGCGAGGGCGACAGTCTGTTGTCGGCATCCGTCGCGGGTGACGCAGGATTCGTGTTCGTCGTGACGCAGGGCGGCTACGCCAAGCGCACGTCGGTCGACCAGTATCGCCTCCAGGGCCGCGGCGGCCTGGGCATCAAGGTGGCCAAGTTGAACGAGGATCGCGGCGATCTCGCGGGCGGTCTGATCGTCGGGGAGGACGACGAGGTCTTGGTGGTTCTTGCCAGCGGCAAGGTGGTACGCTCTGCCGTGGCCGAGGTCCCGGCGAAGGGACGCGACACCATGGGAGTCGTGTTCGCCCGCCCCGACGACGACGACCGGATCCTCGCGATCGCCCGCAACGGCGAGCGTGGACTGACCGAAGCTGCAGACTCCGCGCCGGCCGAAGAGGCCGCCGAGGGGTCCGCCGCACCGGAGGGTGCAGCCCCCGAGACCCCCGAGGAAAGTACTGAAGCATGAGCACGGTAGCCGACAAGCTCGCGAAGAAATCGTCCAGCAAGACCAGCGCCAAGCAGGTGCGCCTGCGCCTGGTGTACGTCGACTTCTGGTCGGCGGTGAAGCTGTCCTTCCTCGCGGCGGTCGCTCTCGCGATCGTGACGCTCGTCTCCGTGTTCCTCATCTTCCTCGTGCTGCAGACGACGAGCCTGCTGACGCAGCTCGATGAGTTGCTGGATGCGTTCACCGATGGCGCCTTCGTGTTGACCGAGGTGGTCAACCTCCCGCAGGTGATGGCGTTCGCCGCGATCGTCGCGATCCTGAACCTCATCGTCGTGACGGTGCTCGGCGCAGTCGTCGCCGGCATCTACAACCTGATGGTGAAGGTCACCGGCGGCCTGCTCGTCGGCTTCACCTCGAACTGACATTCACGGCATCCCCCGGATTTCGGATTACCGCACGATTCGGGTAAAGTCTTGGAGGTTGACGGCGCTGGCGCCGGTCTCCAGACGGGGCTATAGCTCAGGCGGTTAGAGCGCTTCACTGATAATGAAGAGGTCCCAGGTTCAAGTCCTGGTAGCCCCACCGTAAACACCCCTCGGGGCCTTAGCTCAGTTGGTAGAGCGCCTGCTTTGCAAGCAGGATGTCAGGAGTTCGAATCTCCTAGGCTCCACATCTTCGTCACCGCGTGATCACCGGTCGTTGAGCGAGCGCAGCGAGACGAAACGATGACATGCATTCCTCACGACGTTTCGTCTCGGTCGCTCCGCTCCCTCGCTCAATGACCGAGCGTGACTACTTCTTGCTCTTCACCGTGCCCCAGGTGAATACCTTCGTCTTCGGCTTGTAGCCCTTCGCGGTGTACGTCACCCGCACGCGGAGCCCGTACCCGCGATATGAGGTCGGAATCCGGAACGACCGGAGGGTGCCGCGTTTCTTCACCGTGCCGTTCTTCACCGTCTCCCAGCGGTAGCTCGTCTTCACCTTGGCCTTCTTGCCGGCCGACGTGAGCGTCGGTGCCGGTGCCGTAACCTTCGACCCGACGCGACTCGAACCCGCCCGCTTCCCGTACGACGAGAAGAAGCTCGACGGCATCGTCTTGAGGGTCGGGGTGCTCGGCCCGGTGTCGCCGCCGGTGACGACGGGCGCCATGAAGCCGAGCTTCCGATGCTGGAACTGGGGAAAGATCGTCGCGAGGCTGCGCTCGGGGTACAGCGACCCCACCACCTCGCTCAGCACGTCGCGATAGTCGGTCGTCACGGCGAGGTCGGCGTTCTGCGTATTCTCCAATCCCGGCCACCGGCCGTAATACCCGCCCTTGACGCCGGCGCCGAGCACGAACATGACGTTGCCGTGCCCGTGATCGAGGCCGCCGTTGCCGTTCTCCTTCACGCGCCGACCGAACTCGGAGATCGTCACGAGGGTGACCTTCTTGTCCATAGCGCCGAGGTCGGAGAAGAAGGCGGCGAGGCCCTTGCCCAGCGGATCGGCCATGTTCTTCAGGTTGCCGCTGGAGAGGTTGCCCACCCACTGGTGGTGATCCCACGACCCCTGGTCGATCGTGATGACCTCCGCGCCGACGTCGGCTTTGATGACCTTCGCGGCACCCTGCAGCGCCTCGCCCAGACTCCCCTTCGGATACTCGACGGTGCTCGCGGTCGCGTCGCGCGCAGTGGCATAGGACTTCGCGACCGCGAGTGCTCTCCCGCCGCCGCCGGCAACGGCATCCGGTGCATCGGCCCACAACCCGGTGAGCGCCGCCTCCCATCCCGCGGCGTCGCTGCCGCCCGGACCGACGAGTTTCAGCTTCGCGAGGCCCGCCGTCGAGACCGCGGGCGCCGGTCCCGCCAACTGGGTCGCGAGCACCGTCTCGCCGAGTTGCAAGGCGGTCGTGTCGCTGGCTCCGCCGGCCCTCACCGAGACGAGCCGGTTCAGCCAGCCGACCCGGGCCTGCGAGCCGGGATCGGCATCCTCGACCTCTTCCATCGCGGCGAAGTGCGATCGGGTCGTGACCGCCTGACCGGTGGCATGGATCGCGGCGACGCGTCCCGCCTTCCAGAGCGGAAGGATCGGCGCGAACGCCGGATGCAGGCCGAACTGCGAGTCGCCGGCCAACAGCTTGTCCTTCGGCACGGCGATGTTGGGGCGTGCCGCGTAGTAGATGGGATCGGCGTGCGGCACCACGAGCGAGAGCCCGTCGGCGGCGCCGCGGAGCGAGAGCACGACGAGCACGCGGTCCGCCTTCTTCCCGCCGGACGCGTAGGCGGTCTCGACGAACGCGTCGCCGAACACCGAGGCGGCCACGAGGCCGAGGCCGATGCCGAGCGCGGAGCGGATCGCGGTGCGGCGCGACACGCTCGTGGCGAAGTCGTCGCAGCCTGCGGCGAAGGAGTCGGCGCCAGCGAGCGCCGACGGGGAGGATTCGATCACGACGCCGGTCCTATCGCAGGTAGAAGAGCGGTTGATTGAGCACGAGCGAGAGCACCCACGGCATCTGCCACCGCACGATGGAGTGCTGCGCGTTCACGAGGGCCGACGGCCGCACCTTCGTGGCGGTGCACACCGCCTGCAGCAGGCCGGCGGTGGACGCCTGCCCCGTCAGGTGGCGCGAGAGGTGGTCGACGAACTCCGCGAGGGTGAGTTCCGGCTGGGGCAACCGCTTCGCGGCGGGCACGTGCGTCGTGTCCTTCGTGGGCCACCATCCGCCCGAGAGGGTCCAGTGCGCGTCCCAGGATGCCAGGAAGCGCGACGGGGAATCCCACGCGTCGTTGAGCTGGGGCGGTCCGTCGGGGCGGGGGTGCGACCAGGCGCTCGCGCCGATCCCGCCCGCCATGTAATGCGCCTGGATGGCGCCGGTGTCCTGCGCCGTCGGCTTCGCGAACGAGACACCGAGCGCCCGGTTCACCGAGACCAGCTCGTCGGTGGGCGTCTTCACCTTCGCACCCGACGACGCCCAGAACTCGGGGTGATCGACGAGCGCGCGGAGCACCGGCGTGATCCGGGTGTCGTTGGCCAGGTACACCGCGGCGAGGTGGTCGATGAGCTCCGACGACGGACTGTCGCTCACGAAGCGACGCGCGAGCTTCCGTGCGATGCGCTCCGCGGTCGACGGATGCCGAGCGAGATACGACAGGTATGCCCGCACGGCGGCGCGGCCATCGGCATCCGTGTTGGGGTGGGAGAAGTCCATGACGGTGACCGGGCTGGTGTCGTGCCAGGACGGGTCGTACGTCACCTGCCACGACGACCACGTGTCGACGCGGAACCCGGTGAGGAGGCGAGCGGATGCCTTGACGTCGTCTTCGTCGTACCCCGCGCCCTTGCCGACGGTGTGCAGCTCGAGGAGTTCACGGCCGAGGTTCTCGTTGACCGACCGCTTCGACGAGCGGGCGTTGTCGAGCGAGCATCCCATCGCGGGGTGCACGGTAGCCGCCTGCAGCAGCTCCTCGAAGCTCGTCAGCGCGAGCTCGCGCATGAGATGACCGAACGCGATGCGGAAGGGGAAGACTCCGTCATCGTGGATCGGGATGTAGAAGTGGTCCTCCCAGAACTCCGTCATCAGCTCGAGCACCTGTCGCGTGGACTCCTGGCGGCGCACCATCGCGTACCCGGCGTAGGCCGCCATCGCACGCCATGCGGGCTCTGCGCCGCTGCGATCGCGGTCGACGATGTCGAGCGGATCCGCCGTGATGCACCGCCACCAGCTGTCGAGCCCAGCGGCGGTCGGCGATTCGGTGACGTCCTGCGGCGTGAGCTGCGCCTCGAACCACGCCCGCGGTCCGCCGGCCTCGCGCACCGCAGCCAGCGCCGCGGGCTGAAAGCCGTAGGTCCAGCGCCGGATCACGTGCAGTTCCTCGTCGGTCGCGACCGGTGTCGCCTGGTACGCGATCGGGTCGTAACTGTCGGCCGCGTGCGCGGCGGGAGCGTCGAGCAGCGGCGCCGCGACGGCGACGGCGGACGCGGCTGCCACGCCGCCGAGGAAACTGCGGCGGGGAAACAGGGGCGTCGACGGTGGAGGAGCGATCGCCGATTCGCCCGCGGGGGGGACGCGGGGATTCATGCGCGCAGTCTAGCGCCCGCGCTATTTTGTGAAAGTGGCGAATTCTGCCGCTTCAACGGGCCGGATGCCGCGAGGTGCGCCACCTTCTTGCGCGGCGGTCGCGTCACTCGGATGCCGTGGCCACCTCGTAGTGGACGAAACCCGTGCGGTGGGCCACCCGGTCGTAGAGCGACCGCGCGGTGGCGTTGTCCTCCGCCGTGAGCCAGTAGACCTTCTCCCGTCCCCGCTCCGCCGCCCACGCGACGACGTGGTCGATGAGCGCCTTCCCCACCCCGCCGCGACGGCCGTCGGGGGCGACGAACAGATCCTCCAGGTAGCAGTAGCCCGGCGTGCTCCACGTGCTCGGATGCTCCAGCCAGTGCACGAACCCGACCGCGCCGCCGGCGTCGTCCCACGCCACTGCCCCGTGGATGTCGCCCTCGGCATCCGTGAGTCGCGCGAAGGTCGACTCGGTGACCACGGCGGGCAGGTCCTCCCGGTAGAAGGCGAGGTAGGCATCCCACATCGGCTGCCAGTGCGCTCGGTCGGCAGCCGTGAGAGCAGAGATCCGCGTCATGCGCTCACGCTAGCCCCGGCCCGAGAAGGTGGCGCGAATCGTCGCCATTTCGTGAGCGAAGCGGCTGGTTGCGCCACGTTCTCGGCGTCGCGGTCCCAGTAGGGTGACGGCATGGACCTGCGCGTCGCGGCCTACGCCGTCATCACCGACGACGACGGTCGGGTGCTGCTCGCCCACTGGCACGAGGGACGGCGGTCATCCTGGACGCTCCCCGGCGGCGGACTCGAAGCCGGTGAGCACCCGGAGACCGCGGCGCGCCGCGAGGTGTTCGAGGAGACCGGGTACCGGGTCGTGCTCGACGGTCTGCTGGGCATCGACTCCCGCGTGATCCCGGCGCGACAGCGCGTGCGCAGCGGTCACGATCAGCCGCTGCACGCCCTCCGCATCATCTACCGGGCGCGCGTGGTCGGCGGCAAGCTCCGCAACGAGGTCGACGGATCCACCGACCGCGCCGAGTGGTTCGCGCTCGCCGATGTCGCCGGCCTTCACCACGTCAAGCTCGTCGACGTCGCGCTCCGGCTCGCCGGACTATCCGACTGAACGGATGCCGTCAGCCGCCGGCCGGCTGCGAGATGTCGGCGACGGTCGCACCATACGCGGCGATGAGCGCATCGGCATCCACGAACAGGCTGTACCCGTGGGCGCCTGCACCCATCGCGATGCGCGTTCCGACGATCGACTCGTCGGCGAAGATCGGCCAGTCGGTCGTGCTGCCGATGGGCACGATCGTGCCGCGCTCGTAGCCGGTCGCCGCCAGGGCACGCTCCGGATCGGGCAGTTGCAGCTTGTTGACGCCGACGACCGCCCGCAGCTTCGGCCACGAGATGGCCTTGTCTCCCGGGATGAGCGCGAACAGGTACGTGTCGTCGGCTCGCTTGACGACGAGCGTCTTCACGATGTCCGCGGGCTGCAACCCGAGAAGCGCGGCCGCCTCCTCGAGGCTGCGCGCCGCGGGACGTTCGCGGATCTCGATCGCGAGCCCTCGCTCACGCGCCGCGTCTTCGACACGCGCGGTGGGGGTGCGTTTCGTCTCGCTGCGCTCGCTCAACGACCGGGCCTGGGGCTCACCCGACGACCGGGCCTCGCGCTCGCTCAACGACAGGGCCTGGGGCTCGCTCGACGACCGGGCCTGGGGCTCGCTCGACGACCGGGCCTCGGGCTCGCTCAACGACAGGGCCCGGGGCTCACCCGACGACCGGGCCTCGGGCTCGCTCAACGGTGCGACTCTGGGGTCACGCGTCGGGAGCGCGCAGCGGGTCGTCGGCGACCCACAGCTCGTCGTCGGCGCGGAGCGTCTGCCACGCGGCGTACAGGACGCCCGCGGCGGCCGCGATGCCGAGGATGATCGCGATGACTCCGCCCGCACCCATGCTCTTCTTGGATGCCGGTGCCGCCACCGTGAGCTTCTTCGCCGCCTTCTTGCCGTACTTCTCGGCGTTCTTCTGCAGCTTGGCGACGTCGATCGAGCCGAAGCCGCGACCGTGAGCCAGCGCATCGCGCTTCTCGTTCGCGGCATCCCACACCGACAGCGCCGAGCCGATGACGGCTCCCGCGGCGGGGGCGAGCTTCTCGTTGTAGACCTTGGCGGAGGTGCGCAGCCCCTGGTCGACGTACGGCGCGGCGTACTTCTCGTACCCGTGCTGCACCGTCGGCACGACGTGCTCGCGGTTGTAGTGGCCCAGCTGACGACCCGCTTCGCGAGCGACATCACCCGCCTGGCCGAGCAGTACCTGCTGCGATTCCCACAGGGTGGTGGCATTCTTCTGGAGCTTGCGGAGCTCCTTCTTGCGCTTGCGGCTGAGGCCCACGAGTGCCCTCCCTCATCTGGGTGACTTTCTCCCATCTTGCCAGACGCCGCAGGGCACGCCAGGGGTTGACAGATGTGAGAATGGTGAGCATGCCGATCCACACCGCAGTCGCGACGATCCACACCAACCACGGCGACATCGTCGTCAACCTCTTCGGAGACCACGCCCCCCGCACGGTGCAGAACTTCACCGGTCTCGCGGACGGTTCGCAGGAGTGGACCCACCCCGCCACGGGCAAGCCCGGCGAGGGTCCCCTGTACAAGGACGTCATCTTCCACCGCATCATCCCGAACTTCATGATCCAGGGCGGCGACCCGCTCGGTCAGGGCGTCGGCGGTCCCGGATACTCCTTCAACGACGAGATCCACCCCGAGCTCACGTTCGGTGTCCCCTACCTGCTCGCGATGGCCAACGCGGGTCTTCGCCGCAACGCGATCACCGGTCAGGCCGAGGGCACCAACGGCTCGCAGTTCTTCATCACGACCGACCCGACGCCGTGGCTCAACGGCAAGCACACGATCTTCGGCGAGGTCGCCGATGACGCGTCGCGTGCCGTCGTCGACGAGATCGGCGCTGTGCGCACGGGCGCGGGCGACCGTCCCGTCGAGCCCGTCGTGATCTCCTCGATCGACGTCGTCGCGGTCTGATCGACCGCGCCCGCTGATCGATACCGACGCGTGACGACCCCCGGCTACCGGGCCAACCCGGACAACTTCTGCTACCGGCATCCCGATCGACAGAGCTTCGTGCTGTGTCAGCGGTGCACGCGCACCATCTGTCCGGAGTGCCAGACGCAGATGCCGGTGGGCGTCATCTGCCCGGAGTGCCTGCGCGATCAGCAGCAGGCGGTGAAGGCGACCCGACCGTCGCGCGGAACGCGCATGCTCCGGTCTGTGCGCGCATCGGACTCGCGTCCGCTCGTCACGTACGGTCTGGTCGTCGTCACCCTGTTCTTCTACCTGGTCACCCTGATCCCCGGCATCGGCGACCAGATCTGGTTCGCGCTGGCGTTCAACAGCGGGTTCCTGATTCCGGGGCCGTTCTTCCAGCCGTGGCGACTGCTCACGGTCACGCTCGTGCACGCGAGCATCTGGCACGTGGCGTTGAACATGCTGGCGCTGTGGGCGCTCGGTCGCAGTCTCGAGCCGTTGCTCGGGCGATGGCGCTTCGCGACCCTCTACGTGCTGAGTGCGATCGGCGGATCGGTGCTGGTGGCGCTGCTGGCGCCCGGCACCTGGGTCGTCGGGGCATCCGGTGCGGTGTGGGGTCTGCTGGGAGCGATGTTCGTCATCGGACGAAACCTCGGCGTGAACGTGACGGCGATCGCCGTGCTCCTCGGACTCAACCTCGTCATCACGTTCCTGCCCGGCTCGAACATCTCCTGGCAGGCTCACATCGGCGGCGGTCTCGTCGGAGCGCTCGTGGGCTTCATCTTCGCCCGCACGCGCGGGATCCGTCAGCAGCGCACGCAGAAGCTCCTGCTCGCAGCGACCGGCGTAGGGCTGCTGGCCCTGCTGGTCATCCCTGCGGTGCTCTACACCTGAACGGATGCCGCGGCATCCCGCCCCGGCAGTTCTTCGTGAATCGCGAGGTCCCGGTCGTCACCCACAGGGCCCTCCACAGGTGTGAATGACACCGGTGTAATTCTCCCCAGTCTGTGGATAACCGTGGGGATAACTTCCCGGCGGCGCGGGTGGGAGAGCCCGGCGGGAGACGACGAACGCCGCCCCGGTGGTACCGGAGCGGCGTCGAAGTCGAAGCGGGTCAGCGCCAGCGCGTGGTCATGAGGAAGCCCACGAACGCGATGCCGAACCCGATGACGAGGTTCCAGGCCCCGATGTCGGGGATCGGGAAGCGCGAACCGCTCAAGTAGAAGACGATCACCCACACGAGTCCGATGATCATGAGGCCGAGCATGATCGGCTTGAACCAGACCGGATTCGGGGCCGGCTCACCCTCGTGCTGCTCGACGATCGGGTCGTCATTGCCTGAACGTGCCATGCCCACGATCCTACCGTCAGGCACCCCGGATACTCGAAGTCCTCTCAGCGGGCGTGTGGGAGAATCGCGGACGTGGGGGACACGAACATCGACGCGCAGGTGCGCCCGGACGCGGAGGAGCCGCGCGGCCGGACGTCGCGTCGCACCCGCCGAGGCGGCGCGACCGTCGTCAGCGTGATCGGCGAGCTCTTCGTCACGGCCGGCGTCATCGCGCTCCTCTTCGTCGCGTGGCAGCTGTGGATCGGCGACTGGATCATCGGTTCGCAGAAGCAGGCCGAGGCCGCCGACCTCACGCAGTCGTGGGCCCAGGAGTACGCCGCCGCCACGCCTGCGCCGACGCCTTCCCCCACGGCCGAAGCCGTCGTGCCGGTGCTGAAGGATGCCGGTCATGGCGACCAGTTCGGTGTGATGCAGATCCCGCGCTTCGGCAAGGACTGGAAGTTCACCATCGCCGGTGGCGTGACACGCCCCGACATCCTCGACCAGGGCGAGATCGGGCACTACCCCGACACGGCCATGCCCGGCGACATCGGCAACACCGTGTACGCCGCGCACCGATGGACGTCGGGCGCACCCTTCGACCCGATCGACAAGCTCGTCGTCGGCGACGCGATCGTCATCGAGACGAAGGACGGCTGGTACACCTACCGCTTCCGCAACCTCGAGTACGTCCAGGACACGCAGGTCGAGGTGCTTCTGCCGGTGCCGCAGCAGGTCGGTGTCGCCGCCGACGGCCGCTACCTCACGCTCACGAGCTGCGCGCCGAAGCTCAACATGCTCGAGCGCATCATCGCCTACGCCCTCTTCGAGGACTTCACTCCCCGCGCCGACGGCCCGCCGGCATCCCTCACGCAAGGAACGAACGCCTGATGTACGGCGCACTCTGGCGCATTCTCCCCGGGCCCGTGTGGCTGCGGGTGATCCTCCTGATCGCGCTGCTCGCCGCCGTGCTCTACGGCCTGTTCTGGTACGCGTTCCCGTGGGTGGCGCAGTTCATCACCCCGCAGGAGTCGACGATCGGTGGCTAGCACGCTGCGCGTGCTCGTCGTGGACAACCACGACAGCTTCGTCCACACCCTCGTGGGCTACCTGCAGGAGCTCGGCGCGGAGACGTCGATGATCGAAGCGGATGCCATCGACGACGCGGCCGCGGCGATCGACGGGTACGCGGGGGTGCTGATCTCGCCCGGACCGGGAGCGCCCGCGGATGCCGGGGCGTCGCTCGATGTCGTGCGCGCGGCGGCGGCGCGAGGCCTGCCGATGCTGGGGGTGTGCCTCGGGCATCAGGCGTTGGCGGAAGCCTTCGGGGCGACGGTCGATCACGCGCCGGAACTCCTCCACGGGATCACCTCTGCCGTGCACCACGACGGCAGCGAGCTCTTCGCCGGCCTCTCCGACCCGTTCCAGGCCACCCGTTACCACTCGCTGGCCGTCAGGCCCGAGACGGTGCCCCGTGAGCTAGAGGTCACAGCGTCGACCGATTCTGGCGTCGTCATGGGACTCGCGCATCGGAGCCTGCCGCTGTGGGGCGTGCAGTTCCACCCCGAGAGCGTGCTGTCGGAGGGCGGCTACCGTCTGCTCGGCAACTGGCTGGAGATCGTCGGAGTCCCCGGCGCGGCGCGCCGAGGCGCGGGTCTCACGCCGCACCGCCACGTCGACGACGCGCGCTGAACCGTCCGCGGCGCCCGCTCGGCGCTCGGCGCCGACTCAGCTTCCGGTGCAGACGACGAGTTCGATCGTCGAGTGGATCGGCACATCACCGATCGCCGACTGCGACTTGACGATCTGATTGTTCGGATCGCCGGCGCAGTTGGGGTCCTCCACGACGCTCGCCGTGAGGTCCATCTCGTCCGATTCGAGTTCGCGCTGCGCGGCGTCGAGGCGATACCCGGCCATGTTCACGACCGTCACCTTGCCGCTGGCGACGATGAGGTCGACGGCGGTGCCGATGGCCACTTCCTGTCCCTCGGCGAGGCTCGCCGAGATCACGGTCGTCGCGGCGAGGTTCGGATCATTGCGCGTCGTGACGGTGCCGAGGCGCAGCCCGGCCTCCTCCAGCGCGTCAGCGGCCTCCCCGCGCGTGAGACTCTCCAGCACGGGAACCGTGGCGAGCTCCTGCCCCGTGGAGACGTACACCTTGATCTCCTGGCCGGGGATCACCGTGGTCCCGGCCGCGGGGTCGGTACGGATGACATTGCCGGCCGCGATGGTCTCGTTGCTCTCCTCGAGCCGCCGACCCTCCAGGTCGTTGCGGCCGAGCTCTTCGCTCGCCCGATCCCACGACATGTCGACGAGGTCGGGCACTTCGCGGGAGCTGTTCGGGATCTCTGAGGTCGGGCGGATCATGAGCACCCAGATGAAGACGGAGATGAGCAGCGCGGCGAGCACCACGACACCCGTCCAGATCCACGCGACGGGCGGTCCGGTCTGGGTGCGTCGCATCGTGGTGTCGGTGCTGAGCTGGCGCAGCGACCGCGCGGTCTCGGCGGCCTGCCGAGGGTTCGCGCCGTACAGCTCGCTGTGCAGGGCGCCGACCTGACGCTTCGACGGCGCCTTGCCGTCGACCGTGGCGTCGAGTGCCTCGCGGAACGCCGCGGCATCCGGGAATCGCTGGAATGGATCCTTCGCGAGGGCGCGCAGCACGGCCGCGTCGAGCGACCGCGGCACGGTGCCGACGAGCTCGGACGGGGGGACGGGTGCTTCGCTGACGTGCTGGTATGCGACGGCCACGGGGGTATCGCCGCGGAAGGGCGTGCGTCCGGTGAGCAGCTCGTAGAGCACGACGCCCGCCGAGTACAGGTCGGCGCGCGCATCGACGGGCTCGCCCTTGGCCTGTTCCGGCGAGAAGTACGAGGCGGTGCCGATGATGGCGGTCGTCTCGGCGACGGTGGAGGACGAGTCGGAGACGGCACGGGCGATGCCGAAGTCCATCACCTTGACCTGGCCCTGGCCGGTGACCATCACATTGCCGGGTTTGATGTCCCTATGGACGACCCCGGCGCGGTGCGAATACTCCAGGGCCTCGAGGATGCCGTCGGTGTAGCGCACGGCATCCGGAACCGACACGGGACCGGCGGAGATGATGTCCTTCAGCAGACGGCCTTGGACGAGCTCCATCACGATGAACGGTGCGGGGTGCTGCGTGCCGTCGGGATCGGTCTCGACGTCTTCGCCGGCGTCGTAGACGCGCACGATCGCGGGGTGCGACATGCGGGAGGCGGCCTGGGCCTCCAGCCGGAACCGGGTGCGGAACGCGTTGTCGACGGCGAGCTCGCGCTTGAGGAGCTTGATCGCGACAGCGCGACCGAGGGTCAGGTCGTGACCCCGGTAGACGGTCGCCATGCCACCGCGACCGATGAGCTCGTCGACCCGATAGCGGCCGGAAAGCACGCGCGCCTCTGCTGCCACTTCACTCCCTGTGCTGAACCCCGCCAGCCTATCCGACCGAGTCTGAGACAACGGCGGGAGCGACGCGCGCGGGGGTCAGCCGTCGGCGCCGCCGTCGCCGTCGGGGGCGGGCACGATGGTCGCCGTCGCGGACTCGGAGGTGGGCGAGTCGCGGTCGCGCTCGCCGTTCGTGCAGCTCACGGCGTAGGCGACCGACAGGGTGCCCGAGTCGCCGACCACGATGTTCTGGGAGCGCGGGTCGGCGCTCGTGAACGACGACGTCGTTTCGCCGTTCTCGAAGGAGCCGCCTTCGACGACGAAGTTGTAGAACTGCACCGTCTGCGTGCCGGCGGGGCACGTGAAGCCCGGCCAGACGACCTGCACCGTCGAACCGGCCTCGACCGAGCTCGCGTTCAGTCCGCCCTCGATCGAGGGCGTGGTGGGCGTGGCGATCGGGGTCTGGGAGTCGTAGACGGTGAGGTTCAACGCGGTCGTGAACGGCACATCACCCTCGGGCTGCACGCGATACACGAGACCCTCGTCGTCGGGCGTCGGCGCCGGGTCTCCCGTGTTGCACTGCACTCCGCCGGTGTAGCCGTTGTCCTCGGCGATCGTGCGGGCTGCTTCACAGGTCTCCCCCTCGAGCTCGAGGTCGGCGACGTTCATGCTCGTCGGCTCGGGGTCGGGGGAATCGACAGGCGTGCTCGGAGGTGCCGCCGACGACGGCGAGGAGGGTGCCGGCGACGTCGGATCGGGTTCGCCGTCGCCGCTCGTGAGGAGCGCGAAGAGCGTGCCGCCCAGGACGATCGCGAGCAGGGCGATCAGCGCGATCAGCGGCCAGGTCCACGGGCTGCGCTTGCGCTTCTGCTCGGCGGGCTCGTCGACGGGCGCAGGCTGATCGATCGGGGTCGTCGACGGGAGCAGGCGCGTCGCCTGGTCGGTGCCGAGTCCGCCCGTGAGGAGCTGGGTGACGTCGTCGACCGCCGCGGTACCGGCGATGGCCGGCACGATCGCGGCGGCACCGGCGAGGTCGCCGCGGCGCAGCGCCGTGGCGGCGCGTGCGACGGCGGATGCCGTGGCGGGACGGTCGTCGGGCTTCTTCGCGATCATGCTCATCACGAGGTTCTGCACCGGCGTGGCGACCGTCGCCGGAAGCGGCGGCGGCGCGTCGTTGATCTGCGCCATCGCGATCGCGACCTGCGACTCGCCCGTGAACGGCCGCTTTCCGGCCAGGCACTCGTACGCGACGATGCCGAGCGAGTAGATGTCGGTGGCGGGCGAGGCGGCGTGCCCCGACGCCTGCTCGGGCGAGAGGTACTGCACCGTGCCCATGACCTGGCCGGTGGCCGTCAGCGGCACCTGGTCGGCGATGCGAGCGATGCCGAAGTCGGTGATCTTGACACGCCCGTCGGGGGTGATCAGCAGATTGCCGGGCTTGATGTCGCGGTGGACGAGGCCGGCGGCGTGGGCGGCCTGCAGCGCGGATGCCGTCTGGGCGACGATGTCGAGCGTCTTGTCGCTGGAGAGCGAGCCCTCGCGCTCGAGGATGGTCGACAGCGCTTCACCGGGGACGAGCTCCATCACGAGGAAGGCGGAGCCGTTCTCCTCGCCGTAGTCGAAGACGCTCGCGATGCCCTCGTGGTTGACGAGTGCGGCGTGGCGGGCCTCGGCGCGGAAGCGCTCGAGGAAGCCGGGGTCGCCCATGTACTCGTCTTTGAGGATCTTGATGGCGACCGTGCGGCCGATGACGTGATCGGTCGCTTCCCAGACCTCGCCCATGCCGCCGATGGCGATCCGCGACTCCAGTTCGTAGCGTCCGCCGAAGCTCACACCCTGTGTCGGCCTCATCTGCTCAGCACCGCCTCCATGATCTTCTTCGCGATGGGGGCCGCGATCCCGTTACTCGTGCCGTTCTGGCCGAGCCCACCACCGTCCTGCACCATCACGGCGACGACCACCTCGGGGTCTTCCGCGGGCGCGAACCCGGTGAACCAGAGGGTGTACGGATCGCCGGGGCCGTGCTCCGCCGTGCCGGTCTTCCCGGCCACGTCTACGCCGTCTATTCTTGCACCGCTCGCCGCGCCCTCACGGACATTGGCGATCATCATGGTGGTCATCGTCTCGGCCTGTTCGGGCGTCAGTGCCTGACCGAACTCGGTGCTGTCGAAGCTCTCCTGCTCGGTGAGATCCGCCGCGACGACCGAGTCGACCATGCGCGGGTTCATCACGACGCCGTCGTTCGCGATGCCCGCCGACACCATCGCCATCTGGAGCGGCGTCGCGCGCACGTCGCTCTGCCCGAAGCCGCTCAGCGCGGTCTGCGGCTCGTTGAGCGCCATCGGGTAGACGGATGCCGTGGAGGTCAGCGGCAGGTCGAAGCTCGCGTTGAACCCGTACTTCTCGGCTTCTGCGCGGATCGCGTCGTCGCCGAGGGCGACGGCGAGCTGTGCCATCGGGATGTTGCAGCTGAGCCGCAGGGCGTCGGCGAGGGTCACCTTCTTGCCGGGCCCGCACGTGCCCCGGTCGAAGTTGTGGATGTCGGTGTTCGTGCCCGGCAGCGTCCAGGTCGCGGGGTTGTCGAACGTCGACTCCGGTGTGAACTGGCCCGACGCGAGGGCGGCGGAGGCGACGACGAGCTTGAACGTCGAGCCGGGCGGGTCGAGGTCGCCGCCGATCGCGCGGTTGTAGAGCGGCTTCGTCGGGTCGGCGACGAGCTCGTCGTGCTGCGCGTTGACCGCGTCGGAGTCGTGGGAGGCGAGCGCGTTGGTGTCGTAGCTGGGACTCGTGGCCATCGCGAGGATACGGCCGGTGTCGGGTTCCATGGCGATCACGGCGCCCTGGTAGCCGTCGAGCGCGTCGAAGGCGATGCGCTGCAGTTCGGGATCGAGCGTCGTCAGCACGTTCGAGCCGCGCGGTGGCTGGCCGCTCACGATCCGCTCGATGCGGGCGAGGAACTGCGAGCTGCCGGTACCCGAAAGCGCGGCGTTCATGGCCTGCTCGAGACCGGTGCGGGCGTTGAGCACCGGGTTCATGTAGCCCGTCACGGGCGCCCACATGTCGGCATCCGGGTACTCCCGCTGCCAGCTGTAGACGTCGTCGCTGCGCACGGACGACGCGATCACCTCGCTGCCGGCGAAGATCGACCCGCGCTGCACCTCGTACGAGTCGTATGTCGCGCGCTTGTTGTGCGGGTTCGCCTGCAGCTCCGAGACGGCCGCCACCTGGATCCAGCTGGCGGCGCCGAGGAGGCCCATGAACATCACCAGCATCACGATGCTGAGGCGTCGCAGTTCCTTCGTCATCCGATCACCCCCGTTTCGTCTCGTCGCTGCGCTCCTCGCTCAACGACCGGGAGGTGCCCACGGTCGTCTCGTCGCTGCGCTCCTCGCTCAACGACCGGGAGGTGTCCACGGTCGTCTCGGACGGCTCGCTCAACGACCGGGAGGTGCCCACGGTCGTTGAGCGAGCGGAGCGAGACGAAACGCCGTTCCTTCCTCATCCGATCACCACACGCGGGCGGGAGCGGACGGCATCCGAGATGCGCAGCAGGATCGCCACGATCATCCAGTTCGCGATGAGCGACGACCCGCCGGCGGCGAGGAACGGCGTCGTGAGGCCCGTCAGCGGGATGAGCCGGGTCACACCGCCGACCATGATGAACACCTGCAGCGCGATCGTGAACGAGAGGCCCGTCGCGAGCAGCTTGCCGAAGTCGTCCTGACCGGCGATGCCCACGCGGATGCCGCGGCTCACGAACACCATGTAAAGCGCGAGGATGGCGAACAGGCCCACGAGGCCGAGCTCCTCGCCGAGGCTCGGGATGATGTAGTCGCTCCATGCGAGCGGGGTGAGTCCGGGGCGTCCCTGGCCGAGTCCCGTGCCGAACAGTCCTCCCTGCGCGAGGCCGAAGATGCCGCTCGCGAGTTGGAGGCTCGAGCCGTCGATCGTGTCGGGATTGAACGCGTCGAGCCAGTTCGTGAACCGCGCGTGCACGTACGGCAGCACCTGCGCGGCGGCGAGGGCGCCGGCGACCGCGAGCGTGACGCCGATGAGCACCCAGCTGGTCTTGCCGGTGGCCACGTACGTCATCGCGATGAACATGCCGAAGATGAGGAGGCCCGTGCCGAGGTCGCGCTGGAGCACGATGATGCCGAGCGACACGAACCACACGACGAGCACCGGGCCGAGCTCGCGGGCGCGCGGCCAGGTGACGCCGAGGAACCGCGTGCCGACGGACGTGAGTGCTTCGCGCGTGCGCACCAGGTAGCCGGCGAAGAAGATCGCGAGGGCGATCTTGGCGAGTTCGCCCGGCTGGAACGAGAAGATCCCCGCCACCGACACCCACACGTCGGCGCCGGCCTCGACGCCGAGGCCCGGGACGAACGGGAGGAGGAGCAGCGCGATGCCCGCGAAACCGAAGACGTATGTGTAGCGGAAGAGCACGCGGTAGTTGCGCAGCGCGATGACGATCGCGATGGCGGCGGCGATGGCGATCGCCGACCACGCGAGCTGGCGCAGCGAGAACGCGTCCCAGCCCTCCCACCCCTTGCCGAGATCGATCCGGTAGATCATCGCGATCCCGAGGCCCGTCAGCAGCGTCGCGATCGGCACGACGAACGGATCGGCGGCCGGGGCGCGCAAGCGCAGCACGACGTGGAGGATCAGCGCCAGCACCGTGATGCCGCCGCAGTAGTACAGGAAGGTCCACTCGATCTCGCCGAGCACGCCCAGCTGCACGAGCGCGGTCGCGGTGCCGTTGACGAGGAACGCGAACAGCAGCAGCCACAGCTCGCGGTTGCGGTGCGTCTGCGGCATCCGGATGCGGCGCAGCGCCTTCATCACCTGGGTGTCGGCCTGGATCGGCTCGGCGGTCACGGGCTCACCTCCTCGGAGTCGGGCTCCGGTTCGGGCCGCAGGTTGTCGACACGGGCGCGGGCGTCGGCGAGCGAACGCACGACGATCGTCTGCTCCACCGAGATGCGCTGGTAGGCGCGGAGGTCGGCGAGAAGGATGCCGGTGTCCTCGTAGACGGACGACAGCGAGATCGGGCCGAGCTCCTGGGGGATGCCGCGGTAGATGACGACCGAGTCGTCGTCGGGACCGATGTAGTAGCGGGTCTGGGTCCACTGGTAGGCGCCGAACAGCGACGCCGCGATGGCCGCGAGGACGACCACGAGGCCCACGAGCCACCAGATGCGGCGGCGGCGCGCGCGGCGGCGATCTTCCTCGATGACCTCCTCGAGGAACGCGGCGGCCGGCTCGAAGTGCGTCGGCTCGTTGGCGGCCTGCCGTCCCGGGTGCAGCCAGCTCGTGCGCCCCGGGCGTGCGGCGGGAACCTCGATGCCCTGCGGCGTCGACGCGGAGCCCACGATCGTGGCCGTGCCGCTGACCACCGGGTGCGCGCCGCCGACGTCGACGAGGACGATCGTCACGTTGTCGGGGGCCCCGGCATCCAGCGCCTGCTTGAGGAGAAGGTCGGCGGTGCGGCCGGGGGCGAGGCCCTGGCCGAGCACCTTGGCGGTGTGCGCGTCGTCGACGACGCCGGAGAGGCCGTCGGAGCAGATGAGCCACCGGTCGCCCGGCTGAGTCTGCATGATGAACGCGTCGATCTCGGGATCGGGGTCCATGTCGCCGAGCACCCGCATGAGCACCGAGCGACGCGGGTGGTAGCGCGCCTCCTCCGGCGTGATGCGTCCCGAATCGACCAGCCGCTGCACGAACGTGTGATCGGTCGTGATCTGCGTGAGCGCGTCGTCGCGGTAAAGGTACACGCGGGAGTCGCCGATGTGGGCGATGACGGCGTGGTCGTCGACCATGACGACCGCGCTCACCGTCGTGCCCATTCCCGCGAGCTCCGGGCGCACCACGACGGTGTCGATGAGCTCGGTGGCCGTGTCGGCGATCGCGTCGCGGAGGGCCCGCTCGGCATCCGCCGTCGACGGGAACGCCTGGTCGAGGTCTTTCAGACGGTGGATGGCGAGGCTCGAAGCGACGTCACCGCCGGCGTGGCCGCCCATGCCGTCGGCGACCGCGAACAGGTTGGACCCGGAGTAGCCCGAATCCTGGTTGTTCGATCGCACCTTCCCCGTATGGGAGATGGCGACACTCGAGCCCTCGAAGACCATGGATCGGCGCCCGCTACTTCCGCAGCTCGAACGTCGTCGCGCCGACCTTGATCGTCGCGCCCAGGATGACGGGCACCGGCGTCGTCACGCGCTCGCCGTCGTGCCACGTGCCGTTCGTCGAGTCGAGGTCCTGGATCATCCACTGCTCGCCCCACAGGAGCAGGCGCGCGTGGTGCGACGACGTGTAGTCGTCGCGGATGACGAGGCCCGACTCGCTCGAGCGTCCGATCGTCACCGGCTCGCTGCCGATCGGCACCTCGAGACCCGCCTTCGGACCGCTCGTGATGACGATGCGGGTGACGGCATCCCGGGTCGCCTTCTCGATGCCGCCCGCGCTCGGACGCGCGACGGGCGCGGGAGCCACGGGGGCGGTCACGGCGGCGGGCGAGGCGCTGGCGGCCGGAGCGGCGGCTGCGGCGGTGGGCTCGGGAAGTTTGCGCGCCTTCACGCCGAACAGGTCGGCGCGCAGCGAGTACACCACCGCGAACACGAAGAACCAGAGCAGGACGAGGAAACCGATCTGCAGCAGCAGCAGAGTCAGAGAGTTCATGAGCCGCCTCCGAGGTCGAACGCGCGCGTCGCGTCGTCGGCCGACATCGTCGGTCGCGCCGGCGCCGCCTGCGGCACCACCGAGAACACGATGTCGGTGCGGCCGATGGTCACGACCGAGCCCGTCGCGAGCGCAGCCTCCGTGACCTTCACGCCGTTGAGCTTCGTGCCGTTGGTGGAGTTCATGTCGCGGACCATCGCGCGCTGCCCGTCCCACAGGATCTCCACGTGGCGGCGGCTGGTGCCGGCATCCGCGATGGTGATGTCGGCGTCGCTGCCGCGTCCGATGACGGTGCGGCTCTTGACGAGCGGATGCCGCCGGCCCTCGACTTCGACGACACCGCGCCACGAGACGTCGCCGGCGGCGCTGCGCGAGTCGACGCGGAGGGTGCCGGTCGACAGCTGCTCGTCGGTGTTCAGCCGGATCGAGACGGGCCCGGCGAAGCTGTAGCCCTGCGCTTTCGCGTGCTCTTCGACCAGACGCAGCAGTTCGGTGTCGAGGGTGGAGCCGAGCGCACCGAGGCGCTCGGCGTCGGACGGCGCGAGGCGCACGACGAACGTGTTGGGCGCGAGGATGCGGTCGCGGCTGACGACGGCGGCCTTCTTGTCGAGTTCGCTCCGCAGGGCGGATGCGATCTCGACAGGCTGGACACCGCTGCGGAAGGTCTTCGCGAACGCACCGTTGACGGCGCGTTCCAGCCCCTTCTCGAAGCTGTCAAGTAGTCCCACGGGGCTCCTCTGGCAGGCGGACCGGTGCTCACATGGTAGTTGCAGAGTCTGAATAGACGCGGACTGCGGGCTCTTGAGCAAAACCTGAGCTGAACCTGAGGAAGTCGCTGAAACCCTAGGGGTGGCTGGGTACTGCCCGTTTCTAGGATGAGAAAGCCCTCATGCTCCGACATCCGATCGGAGTTCCCCCCGACGAGGAGTCTCATGTCGCGCGTCCCTGCACGACACCGCTTCGCGCGCGCCACCGCCGCGACGGGTGTCATCGCTCTGCTGTCCGCATCTCTCATCGCCACCGCTGCTGCTCCGGCATCCGCAGCGCCCGTGACGACCACGACCACGTACAACTACACCGGCTCCACGGCGTCGTTCGTCGTGCCCGCAGGGGTGACGGCGATCTCGCTCACCATGCTCGGCGGCCTCGGCGGCAACGGCGGCGCGGATGCCACTCCGGCACCCGCCGTCGGGTCGTACCGCGGTGTCGTCACCGGCAGCGTGGCGGTCACACCCGGACAGACCATCACGATCGCCGTCGGCTCGGGCGGCACCACCGGAACGTCGAGCACCTCCGGTGCGGCAGCGGCCCCCGCGGGCGGCAACAACCCGCTCGCCGGTTTCGACGGCGGCGCCGGCGGACGCACGGGCACGCGCGGTTCGTCCGGTCAGGGCGGCGCCGGCGGTGCCGCGAGCGTCGTGGTCATCGGCTCCGACCAGATCGTGGCAGCCGGCGGCGGCGGCAACGGCGGGTCGGGCCAGTTCGCGCCCACCCGCGGCCGCAACGCCGACGGCACCTACGTCGCCCGCACCGACACGACCTCCACCAACGGCCAGACCGGCATCAACGCCTACGACCGCTGCGCGCAGGTGACCTGCAGCAACGACGACGGCGGCGGCTCCGGCGGCGGCGGCGGTGGTGCCCAGGGCGGCATCCAGGGTCAGATCGAGTTCGGTGCCGGTACGTCCAACGAGTGGTTCGGCTACGGCGGCTCGGTGGGACAGAACAGCACCGCGGGCCGGTCGGGTCTGACGACGTCGTACCAGTACGTCGCCGCCAACAGCACCAACGGATCGATCACCATCTCGTTCGAGACCGGCGCGCCCTCGGCACCCTCCGCCGTGCGCGGCGTCGGCGGCATCTCGTCGGTCGCCCTCGAGTGGAACCCGCCCGCCTCGGCCGGCGGTGCGCCCGTCAGCGACTACGCGGTGCAGTACAGCACCGACAACGGCGCGACGTGGAGCGAGTCGACCCTCGTGGGGAGCGCGCGCACCGACACGACCGTGTCCGACCTCACCAACGGCGTCGCCTACGTCTTCCGCGTCGCGGCCGTCTCCTCGGAGGGAACCGGCGACTTCTCGCCCCAGTCGGGCCCGATCACGCCCTACGCCCTGCCGTCCGCGCCCGACCTGACCGCCCTCGCGGCGCAGGACGGCTCGCTGCTCGCCTCCTTCACCGCTCCCACCTCGGGCGCGCCCGTCACCGGCTACGAGTACCGTCTCGACGGCGGCGCCTGGCTGCCCGCGGCCGGCACCACGTCGCCGCTGGCCATCCCGGGCCTCACCAACGGCACGACCTACCGGGTCGAGCTCCGCGCGACGAGCGCGGTCGGAGCCGGCGCCGCCAGCGCGCCGCTGTCGGGCACCCCCGTGGCCGTGCCCGGAGCACCGACCATCGTGAGCGCCACCGCGACCACCCGCACGATCAGCCTGGACGTGAGTCCCGGCTTCGACGGCGGCAGGCCGGTGACCGACTACGAGTACCGCCTCGGTTCGGGGAGCTGGGTCTCGGCCGGTGGGGCGACGAGCCCGATCGTGATCGCCGGTCTCGATGACGGCACCTCCTACGCCGTCTCGGTGCGCGCGGTGAACGCGTCGGGCGCCGGCATCGCCTCGGAGCCCGTGACCGTGCGCACGCCCGGCGTGCCCGCCGCCCCGTTCGGCATCACCGTCCGGCCCGGCGACGAGACTCTCACGGTCTCCTACCTCGTCGGAGACAGCGGCGGAAGCCCGGTCGAGCGCGTGCAGTACCGCGTCGACGGCGGCTCGTGGCGCGACGTGCCGAACAGCGGACCGTTCGTCATCCGCGAGCTCACCAACGGCACCTCCTACGGAATCGAGCTCCGCGCGATCAACGCGATCGGCACCGGCACCGCCTCGCCGTCGGTCAGCGGTACGCCCGTCGGTCTGGCCTCCGCGCCCACGATCGACGCCGTCTCGGCCACCGACCCCGTGACCCTGTCGGTCGACTTCACGCCCCCGGCATCCACCGGCGGGAGCCCGATCGTCGACTACGAGTACTCCACCGACGGCGGCGCCACGTGGCGTTCGCGCGACGACGGCGGCGACACCGAGTCGCCCCTCGCTTTGACCACCCTGTCGTCCGACGGCACCACGCCCCTCGACTCGGGCCGGACCTATCCGATCGAGATCCGCGCGATCACCGCGGTGGGGGCCGGAGCGGCCTCGGCCGTCGTCGCCGGCGTGCCCGTCGACGTTCCCGCCGCACCCTCGATCGACGCGGTCACCCCGCGCTCCGGTGCCGTCGCCGTCACGTTCACGCCCGGCTCCAACGGTGGACGCGCCATCACCTCCTACGAATACAGCGTCAACGGCGGCGGCTGGTCGAGCACCGGCAGCCTCTCCACGTCGTTCGTCATCGGCGGCCTCACCGACGGCGTCGCGGCATCCGTGCGCGTGCGCGCCGTCTCGTCCGTCGGCACCGGCGCCGCGTCCGCGCCCGTCGCGGCCACGCCGGCTTCCGCGCCGCAGCAGCCTACGGTCACCTCCGTCGTGCGCAGCGACCGCACGCTGACGGCATCCATCACGCCCGGCGCCGACGGCGGCAGCGTCGTCACCTCGTGGGAGTACTCCACCGACGGCGGCGCGACCTGGGCCACCGCCTCGGGCACCGCCCTGCCGCTGGACATCACGGCGCCCTCGGCCGACACCGGCGTGCGCCTGGTGAACGGCCAGGGCTACTCGCTCCAGGTGCGCGCGGTCAACGCCGCCGGGGTCAGCCCCGAGTCGAACATCGTCACGGTGGCTCCGGCATCCGCTCCGCCGCGTCCGTCGGTGTCGCTCACCGCGGGAGACTCGTCCGTGTCGGTGTCGTACGCGCTCTCCGGCGACGGCGGCTCGCCCGTCACCCGCGTCGAGTACTCGCTCGACGGCGACACCTGGGTCGACGCGGCCACGCTGTCGACGGCGTTCGCGCTGACCGGCCTCACCAACGGCACCCCGGTGAACGTGCAGGTGCGGGCGATCAACGCGATCGGCACCGGACAGGCATCCGTCGTCGCCACGGCGACCCCGCGCACCGTTCCCGGCGCGCCCACCGCGGTCGCCGCAGCCTCTAACACCGGCTCGCTCGACGTGTCGTGGACGGCTCCGACGTCCAACGGCGGCAGCGCGGTGACCGGCTACACGGCGCGCGCCTACGCGGATGCCACGGCCACCACGGTCATCGCCTCGTGCGTCACCTCGACCACCAGCTGCACGATCACCGGCCTCACCAACGGCACCTCTTACTATGTCGACGTCGTCGCAGCCAACGTCGCCGGTTCGGGTCCCGCGTCGGCGCCGCGCACCACCGGCACCCCGCTCGTGCGGCCGTCCGCCCCGACCATCACCTCGGTGACGGCGGGCGACCAGCGGCTGAGCGTCGCGTTCACGGCCGGTGCGGCGGGCGACCGCTCGATCACGCGGTACCAGTACACGACCGACAACGGCGCGACCTGGACCGATGCGGTCGGCACCTCCAGCCCGCTCGTGCTCACGGGTCTCACCAACGGCACGACCTACTCGGTGAAGATCCGTGCGGTCAGCGCCGCCGGAGCCGGAGCCGCGTCGAACGCCGGTTCGGGGAAGCCGATCGGCTACCCCGGCGTGCCCGGCGACATCACGGCCACCGGCGCGTCCGGTTCGATCGTCGTCGCCTGGAGCCCGGCCGATGCGAACGGCGGGACCATCCAGTCGTACACGGCCACCGCCTTCACCGCGGCCGCCGGCGGATCGACCGTGCAGAGCTGCACCACCTCCACCACCACGTGCACCATCACCGGTCTCACCAACGGGACGACCTACTACGTCTCCGTGCAGACGCTCACGACGGGTGGCCTCTACTCGGAGCGCTCCGACCCGCGCGTGGCGGTCGCCCCCGGCACCGTCCCCGGCGCGCCGACGGCTGTCGCCGCCACCGCCGGGAACGGCTCGGCGACGGTGAGCTGGACGGCACCTGCCTCGACCGGCAGCACGACGATCAGCGGGTACCAGGTGTTCTGCTCGGCCGACGGCGCAGCGTTCGTCGCCTGCGGCACGGCCACCGGCACCTCTACCACCGTCACCGGTCTCAGCAACGGGGTCGAGTACACCTTCCGCGTCGCCGCTCGCAACGCGTCGGGTTACGGGGCGCAGTCCGCGTCGTCGAACACGGTGCGGCCCATCGCGCCCGGCGTCGCGCCGACGTTCGGCACACCGGTGCGCACGGCATCCGGTTACACCGTCGAGGTCACGAACTACGACGCGGCATCCACGTACACCGTCGACGCCAGCGCCGGCACGGCCGACCTCGAAGACGGCACGCTCACGGTCACCGGACTCGAGGCGGGCGAGAGCGCGACGGTCACCGTGACCGTCTCGCGCACCGGCCGCACCGATGCCGCGGACGCCGTCACGTCGTCCGCGCTGATCGCCGGCGTCGCTCCGCAGCTCGGTGAGATCACCCGCACCGTGGACGGCTACACGACCACGATCGACAACCTGGATGCCGATGCGTCGTACACCGTCTCCACCACCGCGGGTACGGTCGTGCGCTCCGGCGGCGACATCACCGTGACGGGTCTCGAGCCCGGCCAGGTCGCGACGGTCACCGTCACGGCGACCAAGGTCGGCAGCACCGACGCGCAGGGCACGGCCACCGGGTCGGCGCTCGACGAGGGCGTCGCTCCGGAGTTCGGCACCGTGAACCGCACGAGCGACGGCTTCACCGCCGAGATCGAGAACCTGGATGCCGACGCCACCTACACGGTCTCCACCACGGCCGGGACGGCGACGATCGTCGACGGCGTCGTCGTGGTCACCGGACTGGCGGCGGGCGAGTCGGCGATCGTGACGATCACCGTGACGAAGGCGGGGACCACCCCCGCGTCGGCGACCGTCAGCGGAGCCGCACGCGAGCGGGGCGTCCGTCCGGAGCTGGGCGCGGTGACCCGCACGGCCGACGGCTTCACGGTTCCGATCACGAACTACGACCCCGACGTCACGTACACGGTCGAGTCGTCGGCGGGCACCGCGGTCCTCGGTGGCGGCGTGCCGCTGCGGAGCGCCGCACCGAGACTCGCGATCGCGGCGGCGTTCGGCGGCGCCGACATCGTCACCGTCACGGGACTTCGCCCCGGCGAGTCGGCGATCGTCACCGTCACCGCCTCGGCATCCGGGGCCACCTCGGCCGCCGCGGACACCAACGGCACGGCGCTCGACCCGGGAATCCCCGCCGAGTTCGGGGAGCCCACCGTCGAGGGCCGGACGATCACGGTGCTCATCACCGACTACGACCCCACCGCCGACTATGTGGTGACCACGACGGCCGGCACCGTCAGGCGCGTCGGCGCCTACCTGATCGTCACCGGCCTCGAGCCGGGCGAGTCGGCGGTGCTGAGCGTGTTCGTCTACCGTGACGGCGCCGTGGAAGCGGAGTCGACCCTGACCGTCGACGCGCCCACAAGCACCGACCCGGGCGATGGCGGCGACGGTGGCGACGGTGGCGAGAGCGACGGTGGTGACAGCGACGGTCCCCGCGACATCGACGGCGTCGATGGTCTCCCGGCGACGGGTGGCGACTCCGGTGCGCTCCTGCTGTGGGCCACGCTGGGTCTGCTCGCGATCGGCGGTGGCGGAACCGTGCTCGCGGTCGGCGCTCGCCGCCGTACGCGGGCCTGAAAAGAGGCGGCTCACGGGCCGGACCGCGGTCATCTCCGCGATCCGGCCCGTGATATCCTCGGGAGGTTGAGTCTGCGGCGACGTGGATTCGCGCGAGTGGCGGAATAGGTAGACGCGCTGGCTTCAGGTGCCAGTGCCCGCAAGGGCGTGGGGGTTCAAGTCCCCCCTCGCGCACAACAGGCCGTGTGAGCAAATGCAGTCACTGTTTGTGAGGAAATGAAAAGGGCCGGTCGAGGCACATATCGACCGGCCCTTTCCTGTCTGAACTTCACCCCCGACGGCCTGGTTGAGCCCGGCATGCTCCGCCGTCGGCGACTGAGCTCGTCGACGTGCTCAGGCCCGCAATCTCGGATCGCGCTCGGTTGAGTTTCTCGACCTCGGCGACTCCGAGTCGTTGGCGGAGCGCTCCGACAAGGCGACCGTCACCAAGCTGCGGTCTCGACGCGACAGTCTTTCGCACTCCCAGACCTCGCCGAAGAGCACCTTGTCGGTGCAGTGCTCACGGAAACCACTCGATGAAAAGTATTCGCTAGAGTGCTCTGTACCAGCAGCTCCGCTGGACGACGACGTTCGGAGGACGGCGAATGCGGCATCGGCATCTGGGGAACTCAGGCCTGAAGATCAGCGAGATTACATACGGCAACTGGCTCACCCACGGCTCGCAGGTCGAGAACGACATTGCGGTCAAGTGCGTGCACACGGCGCTGGACGTCGGGATCACCAGCTTCGACACAGCCGACATGTACGCCGATACCGCGGCGGAGACCGTGCTCGGCAATGCCCTCCGCGGGGTTCGTCGCGAGTCCGTCGAGATCTTCTCGAAGACCTACTTTCCCGTGGGGCCGCAGGGTCCGAACGACATGGGTCTCTCGCGCAAGCACATCATGGAGTCGATCGACGGAACGCTTCGTCGACTCCGCACGGATTACGTCGATCTCTATCAAGCACACCGGTGGGACTACGGGACGCCGTTGGAAGAGACGATGGTGGCGTTCGCCGACATCGTTCGGTCGGGCAAGGCCCTCTACATCGGAGTGAGCGAATGGACGGCGGATCAGCTTCGCGCGGGTGCGAAGCTGGCGCGGGAGCTTCGCATACCGTTCGTCGCCAACCAGCCGCAGTACTCGCTGCTCTGGCGCGTCGTGGAAGCGGAAGTCGTGCCCGCATCGCGTGAGCTCGGCATTTCTCAGGTCGTCTGGTCGCCGGTCGCCCAAGGCGTCCTGACGGGAAAGTATCTTCCGGGCCGGCCGACGCCGGCCGGCAGCCGAGCGGCCGATGAGAAGGGCGGCTCGGAGATGATCCAGCGGTTCTTCCGGGATCCCGTGCTCGAGCGGGTGCAGGCGCTCGTACCCATCGCAGCGGAGCTTGGGCTCTCGATGGCGCAGCTCGCTGTCGCCTGGGTGCTGCAGAACGAGAACGTATCGAGCGCGCTCATCGGCGCATCGAGGCCGGAGCAGGTCACGCAGAACGCCGCCGCCTCCGGAGTGACGCTTTCCCCAGATGTCATGGCGCTTATCGACGCCGCGTTGGGCGACGTCGTCGAACGCGATCCGTCCAAGACGACACTCGAGTCGCCCGTCGCCCGTCGCCGCACGGATGGATGGGGAAGCGATGAATCGTTACAGAACGATCGTTGACACCATCTGATGCCCTAGGTACTCTCAACGAAAGCCGGTCATTGACTCGTTTCAACGCCGGCCCCACCCGCGCACCAAGCGGACCCGTTACAAGGAGGTAATGATGCCCACACGTCCCCTGCGCCGGATGCCAGCGATCCTCGCTGCCGGAGCGATCACGGCCATCGCCGTCGCCGGATGCTCGGCGCCGCAAGGTGATGGCGGCGACGGTGAGAAGGTGACGCTCACCTGGTTCATGGGTGCCGGCGTTCCCGACGACATCGCCACCGCGGAGCAGCTCGCCGCTGACTTCAATGCCGCCAACGACGACGTCGAGGTCGTCGTCGATGCCTCAGGCCCGGAGGGGACCGAGCTCGACAACATGGTCAAGACGCGTCTGTCGACCGGTGAGATGTCCGACCTGTTCTGGTACAACAGCGGCGCCCTCATGCAGGCGCTCAATCCCGACGTGCAGTTGCTCAACGTCGCGGGCGAGCCGTGGCTCGACGGGCTGCAAGACGCCTACGTCACCACTGTGTCCACGGCGAACGGCACGTACGGCGCCCCCGTCGGTCAGGCCATGGGCGGTGGCATCTTCTACAACATCGACGTGTTCGAGGAAGCCGGCGTCGAGGTGCCGCAGACCTGGGACGAGATGCTGGATGCCGTCGCGGCCATTCGCGGCATCGGTGTAGACCCCGTGATCCAGTCCTACGGAGACACCTGGACCTCACAGATGGTCGTCCTCGCGGACTTCTACAACATCTACGCTCAGGACCCGGACTTCGGCACCAAGCTCACCGCGAACGAGGTCAAGTTCGCGGACGAGCCCGGCCTGTCCAGCTTCGAGAAGCTTCAAGACCTCGCGGATGCTGACGCGTTCAACGAGGACTTCGCGACGACGCTGCTCGACCAAGCGCTTGCCAAGCTCGCGAACGGCGAGGGGGCGATGTATCCGATGCTGACCTTCGCGCAGGCGACAATCCAGCAGAACTTCCCGGAGCAAGCGGACAGCATCGGATTCTTCCCCGTTCCGGGCGCGTCTGCAGACGACTTCGGACTCACGACGTGGATGCCATCGTCGGTCTATGCGCCGGCGACCACCGAGCACCCCGACGAGGTCAAGCGCTTCATGGCGTTCGTCGCCAGCCCGGACGGGTGCGATGCCATCACGGAGGCACGCGGGATCACCGGACCGTACGTGGTAGACGGTTGCGAGATCGGCGGCGACGTCTCCCGCATCGTCTCGGACATGCTGCCCTTCTTCGAGGACGGCAAGACCGCCCCCGCACTCGAGTTCCTGTCGCCCGTGAAGGGACCGAACCTCCTGGCCTTCACCGTCGAGCTCGGATCGAAGATCACGGACGCGGCGCAGGCGGCGAAGGCCTACGACGAGGACAACGCCCTCCAGGCCCAGCAGCTGGGCCTCGAAGGCTGGTAACCGACCCTCCCCACTACCAGGTGTGGCGGGGTCGACCCTGACCGACCCCGCCACACCCCGGAAGGCACCATGACCACCGAAACCCTCATCGCCCGGCCGGGTAGGAAGGGGAGGGTGTCGACAAGATCGCGCCTCAACTTCGCCTACCCCGGCTGGTTCTACGCGCCGGCCGCCGTCATCTACGGCATCCTCTTCCTCGTCCCCACCTTCGCGTCGTTCTACTTCGCGTTCACCCGGTGGACTCTCGCGACGACCGAGTTCGTAGGGTTCGAGAACTTCGTCACCTTCTTCACGCAACCGAGGCTGTCGACGGGGCTCACCAACACGGTGATCTATGCCGTGATTACCTCCTTCGCGAAGGTGGCGCTCGGGCTCGCGTTCGCTGTCGTGCTGACCTCCGGCATCTTCGCGCGAGGATACCTCCGCGCCGTCGTCTTCTTCCCTGTGTTGGTCTCGACCATCGGTGTCGGCATCACCTTCAAGGTGCTACTGGACCCGTTCGACGGCGTCGTGAATAGAGGGCTTGCGGCCGTCGGCATCGCCGGTCCGGGCTGGCTCACCGACCCGAGCCTCGCGCTGTACTCGATCGCCCTCGTCGACGTCTGGAAAGGCGTCGGCCTCGCCACCCTGATCTTCATCGCCGGCATCGTCGCCATCCCGAGCGACTACTACGAGGCGGCGCGCGTCGACGGCTCGTCGGCGTGGACCAGCTTCTGGAACATCACGGTCCCCTTGGTGCGTCCCGCGACCGTCACCGTCGTGATCCTGTCCCTGATCGGCGGGCTCCGCACGTTCGACCTCATCTGGGCGATGACCGGCGGAGGACCCGGATTCGCGAGCGACACGATCGCCTCGGTGATCTACAAGCAATACGCCGCTGGCTTCTACGGCCTGTCGACGGCCGGCAACGTGATTCTGTTCCTCATCGTCACCGGCATCGTCCTGCCGTTGTTCCTCTTCTTGAATCGGAAGTCCAAAGAACTATGAGAGCCGAACGCACCCGCAACCTCACGGGCGGGATCATCGCGATCGTCGTCTCGATCGTCGTCTTTCTCGTGCCGTTCGCCTTCATCGTCCTGACGTCGTTCAAGACGCAGCGGGAGGCTTCGCTCCTCGAGTTCAGCTGGCCGACCCAGTTCGTGTTCTTCGACAACCTCATCCAGGTCATCCAGACCCGCGACTTCACGGTGGTGCGCGCATTCATCAACAGCACGATCCTCACCGTCGGCTCGGTGGCGATCATGGTGGTACTCGCGGCGATGGTCGGGTGGGTGTTGCAGAGGCGGCAGTCCAGGTGGAATCCGTTCATCAACTTCCTGGTCCTCGCGGGTCTGATCGTCCCGCCGGCGGTCGTGCCGACCATCTACGTCATGCAGCAGCTCGGGATCTTCCGCACGATGCACGGGCTCATCTTCATCGAGGTCGCGTTCGGGCTGTCGTTCTGTGTTTTGCTCTTCCGCGCCTTCGCGGCGACGATCCCACGCGAGCTCGACGAAGCAGCCCTGCTCGATGGGGCCGGTCCCCTGCGGTTGTTCTTCCAGGTTGCCTTCCCGCTGTTGCGCAGCGTCATCGTGACGGTCATCGTCGTGCAGTCCGTGACGGTGTTCAACGACTTCGCGAACCCCCTGTATTTCGCGCCGGGTGCGGAGAACGTCACAGTGCAGCTCACGCTCTACAACTTCCAGAGCCAGTTCTACACGGCCTGGAACCTGCTGTTCACGAACGTCTTGCTCATCACGATCCCGCCGCTCATCATGTACATCTTCTTCAACCGACAGATCGTCGCCGGGATGACATCCGGGGCTATCAAGGGATGAAGGGTGGGTTCTCACGTGTCCGTCCGACCTAGGTAGCATTCACACATGTCCACTCGAGGGCCCTACGCCAAGGGCGTTGCGAAGCGCGAGGAGATTCTCCAGACGGCGCTCGAGCTCTTCGCCCGCAAAGGCTACGACCGCGTCTCCGTACGTGAGATCGCACGCGAGAGCGGCCTCAGCCAAGCAGGCCTGCTTCACCACTTCAGCACCAAGGAAGAACTCTTCCTAGAAGTGCTGCGACGCCGGGACGACCGCGACGGGGACCCCGTCAGCCATCGACACGAACACAGCGTCAAGCATCTCATCGGCGCCGTGGAGAACAACTCGAGCGAGCCCGGACTTGTTCGCCTCTTCGTCTCGATGTCTGCGGAGAGCACAGAGGATGATTCGCCCGCGCGGGCGTTCTTCGAAGACCGCTACGGCTGGCTCCGCGACGAAGTGTCCAAGGATGTGCGCGCGCACCAAGAACGCGGCGAGCTGTCGCCGAGCCTCGACGCGGATGCCGTCGCGTCATTACTGATCGCCGTCGCGGATGGATTGCAGCTCCAGTGGCTGCTCGAGCCTGAGAAGGTCGACATGGGTCGATTGATCTCGTCCCTCTGGGAAACGCTGCGCCGCGTCGACTGAACTGTGATGCCGAGGTCTCGAAAACCTGTCTTTGATTGGTAATGTGGTGCTCACTCTGTGTCGACGAGGAGGTCAACCGCGTGCATAAGCCTTTCGAAGGTGCCAGCTGGATCGCCCGGCCCGTGCCGGCCGCGCAGCGTGTCACCCGTCAGATCACACGAACCCGCATCGACTGGGTAGAACCGGGTCACGCACTAGCCCAGACGCTCCGCGTGGAGGGGCCGATCACCGCCGTGAACGTCGACCTCGTCGGCCCCGGCGACGCCGCGGAAGCGCACGGCACCCACGTCAGGTTCACCATCGCCCTCGAGCGACCCGACGGGAGCGTCGTCGTGGACCGGGTCTGGGAGGGCCCGCAGCTCGTCTGGGACCATTTCGGCCCCTACCTAGACGTCACCCCGCCAGCGCCGGCGGGTGACTACGTCGTCGTCCTCCGGTCCGAACGAGGCCGCATCGGGTGGTCGGCCTCTGACAGTGACGGCGCGACGGAGGATGACGGGATATCACCTCTGCCCGTCGTCGGCACGGCGCTCGCTGACGGCATCCCCGTGGACGGCGTGCGCCTGGTGGGCGTCGACACGATGCCCGCCCCGAACCCGGTGTTCCGCCGGACCTTTCCCGTGGCGGCGACGCCCGCGGCGGCGACCCTCGCCGCGGTCGCACTCGGGACGGGCGTCGTGCGGGTGAATGGCTACCGGGTCGGCGACGAGATGCTCGAGCCCGCCGTCACCGATTACGACAAGACCGTGCTCCATCGCATCTGGGATGTCGCGCACCTGCTCCGCGAGGGCGACAACGAGATCGAGATCCACGCGGGTCGCGACCGATACTCCGCCCGCGGAGGTGACACCTGGGGGTGGTATCTCGCGCCATGGCACCGCGAGCCAGTCGCCCTCGCGCGCCTCGACATCATCGACTCCACCGGCGTAACCACGACCGTCGTCACCGACGGCAGCTGGGAAACCGCAGCAGGACCGGTCGACGCGGAGCGGCTCTTCCGCGGTGAGGACTGGGTGGTGCGCGCCTCCGACCCGAGTTGGCAGCCTGCAACGGTCGTCTCCGCACCGCGCGGAACGCTGCGCGAGGCACGACTTCCCGCCGTCGTCGCGCTGCCTCCGGTTGCCGCGCCACTGGTGCGCGCGCTCGACGAGACGCGCACGGTGCACGACTTCGCTGAGGTCATGGTGGGGCGTGTCCGCGCGCGCCTCAGCGGCCCGACCGGCGCAACCGTTCGTGTGGTGTCAGGTGAGCAACTGGCGCCGGACGGGTCGGTCGTCTGCGACAACTTTCTTGTACCAGGGGAGGCGCAGGTCGACACGATTCGCTTCGAGCGCGACGTTGATGGCCTCCTGTGGGAACCGCAGTTCGGGTACCGCGGCTTCCGGTGGATGCAGATCGAAACCACCGGCGGCGCGGTAGTTGAGCAGGTCCGCGCGGTGCCGCTGTATGCAGACGTCGCACGGATGGGCGAACTCCGCGTCGCCGAACCGACGCTGGAGTGGATCGACAAGGCCCTCGCCGGCACCTTCCGCAACAATCTGCACGGCATCCCGACGGACACGCCCATCTACGAGAAGAACGGCTGGACCGCCGACGCCCATCTCGCGACCGAGGCGCTGCTGCATCACTTCGACCTGCGGGAGTCGTTCGGCAAGTGGATGGACGATCACATCGACGCCCAAGGAACGGACGGGTCGGTGCCGCAGATCATCCCGACCCCTGGATGGGGACGCGCGACGGACCCCGTGTGGTCGTCGTCCGCCGTGCTGATCCCCTGGTACCTCTATCGCGAGTACGGCGACCTCGCGATCCTCGAGCGGGTGACCCCGATGGTGCGTTCGTTCGCCGAGCAGGTGCTCCGTGAGCTCGATGGCGACGGGATCTGGCGCCGCCGCACGTGGGGCGACTGGCTCGCGCCCGGGCACATGACCGGACCGGAGGGAATGGCGCCCATCGCGACCATCATGACGGTCACCCTGCTGGAGCACGCGGCGCTCATCCTCGGCGAGACGGGCGACGCCGACGCCGAACGCTTCCGCGCCGAGGCCACCCGCGTCGGCCAGGCGTACCACAACGCGTGGTTCGACTCAGCCCGCGGCATCTACGCGGTCGACGGCGTCGACTACCGACAGGCACTGAACATCCTCCCGCTCGCGTTCGGGATCGTACCGACCGCACACATCGAGTCCGTCAGGGCCGGGCTGATCGACGACATCGAGAACCGTACGCACGGGCACATCGACTGTGGCGCCGTCGGTGTGCGACACCTCCTCCCCGTCCTCAGCGCGGCGGGACGCGACGACCTTGCCGTCACCGTGCTGACCACCCGCACGAGGCCGGGATGGGGGGCATGGTTCGAGGCAGGCGAGTCCACACTGCTCGAATCGTGGGACGGCGACTCGCGCTCGCGCAATCACTACTTCCTCGGATCGGTGGACGCGTGGATTCAGCAGCGGGTCGGCGGTCTTCGCCTGCTGGAACCGGGCTGGCGGCGCTTCGAGGTCACGCCCGTCGCGGACGAGCGGATCGACCGTGCCCGCATCTCCCATCGCACGCCGCTCGGCGACGCCGCCGTAGCGTGGCAGCGCGGGCCTGGCGGCTGGCGGTTCGACATCACCGTCCCGGCCGGATCGTCGGCTGTCGTCCGGGTCGAGAGCGCAGAAGTCGAGCTCGACGCTGGCCGTCACCGATTCCTGCTCTCGAACTGACGAGTGGTCCTGTGGCTGGGCCGGCGCGTTGACGCTCGTGTCGCGCCGACACGGGGAGGGTGTTGAGACGGGTGGCCGGACGCTGTCCTATTTGATCGAGCCCCGCGTGACTCCGGAGATGACCCACCGCTGCGAGAAGATGTAGACGATCAGCAGCGGAGCCATCGCCATGAGGTAGGACGAGAAGGCGACGGTGTAGTCGGTATTGAACTGACCCTGGAACACGTACTGCGCGAGGGGCAGAGTGCGTGCGGCGGGGTCGGTGAGCACGACGAGCGGCATGATGAAGTCGTTCCACGCCCACACACAGGTGAGGATGCCGACCGTGGCGTTCATCGGCATCAGGAGCGGGAAGATGACCTGCCAGAAGACCCGCCAGGTCGATGCGCCGTCGACGCGCGCGGCCTCCTCGAGCTCGATCGGGATCGACCGGATGTAGGCGGTGTAGATGAAGATGTTCAGCGACAGCCCGTAGATCGTGTACAGCAGGATCATGCCGACCTGATTGTCGAGTCCGAGCATCGAAGTCTGCTTGACGAGGGGCAGCATAATGATCGGGAACGGGATGAACAGCGCGGCGAGCAGGTAGAAGAACACGCCCTTGAAGAACGCGCGGTGGATGTTGCGGGCCAGAGCGTAAGCGACGACCGAGCTCGTGAGCAGTGTGAAGACGACGGATCCGACGGTGATGAACGCGGTGTTCGCCAGCGCCTGGGGGAAGCTCGTGCGCTCCCACGCGTCGGCGAAGTTCTCCCAGCGGATGGGGTTCGGTAGCTCGAAGCCTGTGCCCTGCGTGAGCTGCTCCGGGGTCTTCAGCGCGACGACGACCGCGAGGTACAGCGGGATCAGCACGGTGAGGGAGCAGACCGCGATGAGGGCGGTCGCCCACCAGTTGGTGCGGCGCGTGTCGTCATCGGGCTCTCCGCCGCGCCGACGGCGGCGGATGGAGGCGGTGGCTGTTTCGAGCTGCGGGGCGGTGTTGGTCATGGTGGTCATCAGAAATCGGCCTCTCTGCGCTGAAGGACCCGGAACTGGAAGAGTGAGACGACGGTGATCACGATGAAGAAGATCACCGCGTTGGCGGTCTGGTAGGCGAACTCGCCTCCTGAGAATCCGCCGCGGAAGATGAGCAGGGTGACCGACTCGGTCGACGTGCCCGGTCCGCCGTTGGTGAGGGCGACGATCGGGTCGAACACCTGCAGGAAGCCCTTGAGGCTCAGCACCACGTTGATGGTGAAGAACGCCCCGATGAGAGGGAATGTGATCGAGCGGAACTGCCGCCAGGGACTGGCTCCGTCCAGTGCCGAGGCCTCATAGAGCTCGGCGGGGATCGTCTGGAGCCCTGACAGGTAGATGATGATCGCGAACGCACATGCCTGCCAGACGGCGAGAGCGACGATCGCTGTCCACGCCCAGGTCTCGTTGGTGAGGATGTTGTCGGCGAACAGCGGGATGCCAGCGAGGATCTTCGGCAGCGAGTTGGAGAAGAAGAACTGGAACACGTAGCCGATGACGAGGATCGCCAGGATGTAGGGCACGAAATAGACGCCGCGCCAGAAGTTCCGCGCCTTGATCTTCGCGTTCAGTCCCAGCGCGATGGCGAGGGAGAAGACGTTGGTGAGCACGGTAGCGACGATCGCGAAGAGGAACGAGAAGCCGTATGCCTGAAGGACTCGGTCGTCTTGGAACAGGTTGATGTAGTTCGACACCCCCACGAAGTTCCACGCACCGTAGCCGGCGTAGTTCGTGAAGCTGAAGAAGATGCCGATGACGACGGGCACGGTGTGGAACGCAGCGAACGCGATGACGGCCGGCCACACCATCCAGTAGTAGGCAGGCAGGGCGCGGGAGCGATCGGAGCGCACGCGTGATGCGCGCTTGCCGCGATCGCCGGTGGAGCTCGCGCGGACGGCCTGGGTGAGGGTCGACATGTCAGTCTCCTGTCACGGGGATCGTGCGGGCGGCGACCTTGCGCCACTCGTTGTCCAGCGCCTTCAGGGCGGCTGTCGCGTCGCCTTCGAATAGGAACTGCTGGTCTATGGGAATGAGCGGGATGCTCGGGGGCACCTGATGGTCGATGAAACCCGTGATGCGGCCTTCGTCGAAGAAGGGCTTCACTGATTGGAGGGCGGGGTCATCGCCGAGCTCGGCGCCTTCGACCGAGGGGACCATGTTCTGCGACGCGGCGAAGGCCTCGATGACGTCCGGCTGGAAGACGTAGTCGAGGAAGCGCTGGGCCGCTTCCTGGTGCGGACTGTTCTTTCCCATGGTGAAGACGACGTCGACTCCCGAGACCAGCAGGCTTTCGCCGGCCTTGTCGGTGGGGTAGGGGAAGATCCCGATCCGGATGTCGGGGTTCACCTGCAAGATCGGGTTGGTTGCCCAGATCCCCTGCAAGAGCATCGCCGACTCCCCATTGGCGAATGCGGCGTTGCCGTCGTCGTAGGTGCGTCCGCGGTACCCGTCTTGCATGTACGAGAACAGCTCGTACTGGCGGTCCATGACTTCGGCGAAGTCCTTCTCGAACGACACGGCGGAGTCCGGTCCGACATCCGCTCCCTGGGCGCGCAGCTCGTCGAAGAAGCCGTCCTGTGCCGGGTAGGCGCCCAACGCATTCCACGACGGAATGGCGGTCCACGAGTCGGCGAGCGTTCCGTAGAACGGCTGGATGCCAGCGTCGACCAGCGCGTCGCACACCGCGATGAACTCGTCCCAGGTCTCGGGGACTTCTAGGCCCTGTTCCTCGAAGATGTCCATGTTGTAGATCACGCCGTTGGCGTTGTTGACGTAGCCGAGGCCGTTGACCTCATCGCCGTAGCTGCCGAGGTCGGCGAGGATCTCCTGCACCGCAGGATTGATGGTGTCCAGGATCGGGTCGTCGCTGAAGTCGCGGAACACACCCGCCTGTGCGAGACGGCCGAAGTTGCCGTTCGCGTTGAGAGTGATGATGTCCGGCACCCGGTCTTTGACCAGAAGCGTCCGGATCGCGGTGTCGGCATCGGCGACCTGGTTCTGGATGACTTTGATGTCGGGGTTCTCGGCTTCGAAGTCGGCGATGATCTGCGCGAAGTCCTCGAGGGCCTCTCCTTTGAACTGAAAGAAGTTGAGGGTGGTGATCCCCGGGCCTGACGCGGATGCGCAGCCGCCGAGGGCCACCGCGATCCCGGTGGTCACGGCGATTGCTGCGACAGCGGTCGTCGTTCGTCTGGTCTTCGACATGGGTTGCGCCTCCTTGCGCGATGGGGTGTGCAGCGGTGCGAGTGGGTGGGGTTTCAGAGTGCGGTCGCCTCGACGACCGTCGCTTGCTGGGGCCGTTGGACGGGGGGACGGATTCCTGCCACGGCGAGCTCCCGTCCGGTGAGGACGGTGTCGGCGAATGCCCACGCGAGGTCAGATTGTCCGGCACGGGGTCCGGTCGTGTGCGCGGTGAGGCGGTATCGCCGCTCAGGTTCGAGGCCCGGTAGGCGTACGCGTCCGGGTGGGTAGGCCGCCGAGGTTGCGGTCTGGACGATGGTGAAGACAGCCGACGCCGAGTCGGGTGCCACAACGCCGCGCACATCCACCGACCCGTCGGCGCCGTCATGGTGGACGATGCGGCCTGTCGCGACGAGCGGACGAATCCGGCGGGCGAGCGCCACCCACGCGGCGATCTCCTTGCGGGTGTCGGCGTCGGTGGATGTGAGGTCCCACTCGATGCCGAAGTGTCCGAAGAGTGCCGCGGCTCCGCTCAGCCCGAGTGGCACGATGCGACCGGACGCGTGCACCTCAGGGGTCGTCAGGTGCGTTCCCATCATCTCTGGAGCTACGACCAGTCCGGTGTATCGCTGGATGTCTAGGCGCTCTAGGGGGTCGAGGGTATCGCTCGGCCAGATGCGGTCGGTGCGATCCAGGATGCCGAGATCGACGCGTGCGCCACCCGACGCGCAGCTCTCGATCTCGAGTCCCGGATGCGACCGCTTGAGGTCGTCGATCAGGCGGTAGAGCGCAAGTGTCTGGTCGTGCACCCGAGCCCTGCCGCCGGGGCCGCCGCCGGCATCCACCAGGTCGCGGTTGTGGTCCCACTTCAGGTAGGCGATGGGGTACTCGTCGAGGAGGGCGTGGAGGCGCCCGGAGATGTAGGCGAACGCGTCGGGGTGCGCGAGGTCGAGCACCTGCTGCTGCCGGGCGGACGGCGGTTGTGCCATCCGGGCGCGGAGGATCCAGTCCGGATGCGCCCGTGCCAGGTCACTGTCGGGGTTCACCATTTCGGGTTCGACCCAGAGTCCGAACTCCATGCCGCGGGCGCGCACACGATCGATGAGAGGGTGCAGCCCGTTCGGCCACACGTCCTCGTCGACAGACCAGTCACCGAGGCCCGCCGTGTCGTCCCTGCGCCCGTGGAACCATCCGTCGTCGAGGACGAACCGTTCCACACCGACCTCGGCGGCGGCATCGGCGAGGTCGAGGAGCTTCGGCAGGGAGTGGTCGAAATACACCGCCTCCCAGGTGTTGAGGGTCACCGGGCGTGGGCGGCGCGGGTGCTGCGGGCGGCGACGCCACTCGTCATGGAAGCGGTGCGAGAGTGCCGTGAGGCCGTCGCCCCAGGAGCCGATCACCCACGGTGTCGTGATCGATTCTCCGGGTGCGAGGATCACTTCTCCGGGTGCGTAGAGCTCACCCGCCGCGAGAAAGGCGTCCCCGGTGGTGCCGCGCTCGGCGATGACCCGGTGGTTGCCGCTCCATGCGACGTGGATGCCGTGGACGAGCCCGCTCTCGAAACCGAAGCCGACGCGTCCGGCGGCGAGGAGCAGCGTGGAGTCTGCACCGGGGCGACCGCGCCGGCTCTCGCGCGTGTGGGTACCGAAGGTGAAGGCGCGCCGTTGCGGCGAGCGTTCCCGCAGATGGTGGCCCGTCGTGTCGAGAAGCTCGGTAGAGTCCCATGGCACGGGGAACCCGACAAGGAGCGCGTCGACAGTGAAGTCGGTGTCTCCCGTGTTGCGCAGCGTCACGCGCTGGTGGAAAAGGCCGGCGGCTCCCACCGCCAGCTCGACTGTCGCGGATAGGCGGGACTCGGCATCCGCGAAGGAGAGGGTCGCCGTACGGTCGTTGGCGTGGACGTCTACTAGTGAGAAGAGAGCGCTGAAGCCCGCTCCGTCGCGGTGGCCCTCCAGTGCGGGTGTGCCGAGCCATCCTGTGGCGGACGTAGCCAGAAGGCCGAACGGGGCGGTCTCATCGAGGCCACCGGAGACACGTTGCGGACGTGAGGCGACGCACAGACTAGTGAGGGTGGCCGGGTCGTCATCCAGCTCCGCGCCCCAATGGACGATCGCAGGCCCGAACGAGAGGTCGACGACGACGCTGGTTCCTCCTCCGCGCAGATGCAGGACTTCGGCGACCGGAACCGGATGTGCGTACGGCGGCTCCACGGTGAGCGCTCCTTCGGCATTCGACATGAATAACTTCTACCACGGAACTAATGGACAGGACAATAGTGCTTATCGACTCCACTCGCCGGAGTTTGCGCGCGTCTTTGGTGCCATGATGGAATCAACTGGGAGGTGAGCATGCTCACGGAGAGCGAGTCAGCTCTGGCGCGAGAGGTCTTGATTCACGGTCCGATATCCCGGAGCGCGTTGACCGACCGCCTCGGCCTATCGCCCGCGAGCCTGACTCGCCTTGCGAAGCCCTTCCTCGAACGCGGCATCCTCGTGGAACGGGACGACGACCGTGCGGGTTCGGTCGGCCGACCGACCCGCCCCCTGGACGTCTCGCCGGCGATCGGCAGGTTCGTGGGTATCAAACTGACCGCCGACCGCCTGTACTCGGTCGTGACCGATGTCCGCGCGCGGCAAGTCGCGACCTCCGAACACGCGCTCGACGACAGGACTCCCGCCGGCGTCGTAGGTGCAATCGAGGCGGCCGTCGCTGAGGCAGGGCCGGGCATCGTCGGCGTCGGCATCAGCCTTGGCGGGGTCGTCAACGCCGGACGTGTCGAGTACGCCCCCTTTCTGGGATGGCGCGATGTCGACCTCGGCACGCTCGTCGCCGACCGCGTCGGACTCCCCGTCGCGCTGGAGAACGACCTCGTCGCGCTCGCCGAGGCCGAACGGTGGTTCGGTCTAGGCCGCGGAATCCCCGGCTTCTCGGTCATCACCATCGGAGTGGGCGTCGGCTACGGACTTGTCGTACACGGCGAAGTCGTCCGCTCGCGCGAAGCCGGTGCCGGGCTCGGCGGCCACCTTCCCCTCAGCGCCACCGGGCCCGTGTGCGCCGATGGCCACCGAGGATGCGCGCAGGCCATGCTGACGTCAGGCTCGATCGCCGCACAGGTATCGGCAGCCCTCCAACGCAACGTCGAGTACGACGAAGTGATCGCGCTCGCGCGCGCGGGCGATCCTGCCGCTGTGTCAGTGGTCTCCGCCGCCGCTGATGCGTTGGGACGATTCATCGCCCTCTCCGCGAACCTCACGCTCCAGCACGCGGTCGTTCTCGCCGGTGACGGCATCGCGCTCTACCAGATCGCGCGCGAGCGGGTCGCCGCCGCGACTCTCGCCGACCGCGACCCACGCGCCGACCCGGTCGACATCTACGTCGACGAGTCCGGCTTCATCGCTTGGGCGCGCGGTGCCGCTGCCGTCGCGATCCAGAGCGCCTTCGACGCGTTCGCACTCGGCGGTCAGTGAGTAGCCACTCGAAGGACCCATCCATCCTGGCGCGGCTCTGCTCATCTGCCGCACATCGCATTGATCGTTGCCATGAATACCCTACGGGGGTATGGTATGCGCATGAACGGATACTCACACGGCAAGGAAGACCTGCTGAAGCGGCTGCGCCGTGCCGAGGGTCAGGTGCGCGGCATCGCGCGGATGGTCGAAGAGGACAACTACTGCATCGACATCCTCACCCAGGTCTCCGCGGTGACGAAGGCGCTCGAGACGGTTGCGCTCTCCCTGCTGAGCGATCACCTCACGCACTGTGTCGCGGAGGCCACCGCGGAAGGCGGAGACGTCGCCCAAGCCAAGATCCGGGAGGCGAATGAAGCCATCGCCCGACTCGTCCGTTCCTGACCAATCGTCTGATCGGGAGGAGGCTTGACATGAGCCAACACGAACATCACAACGGGTCGACTATGCACGTCGTCCACTCGGATGGCCGGCACGGCGGCCATGAAGCTCACGCACACCACGAAGGCCATTCAGGTCACGCGGGACACGTCGGCCGGTTCCGTCGACTGTTCTGGATCAACCTGATCCTGGCCGTCCCCGTGGTGGCATTCTCCGGAATGTTCTCGATGCTGCTGGGCTACGAGCTTCCGGAGGCGTCTTGGGCCGGCTGGGTGTCGCCCCTCCTCGGGACCGTCATGTACGTCTGGGGTGGCAGCCCGTTCTTGGTCGGGGCGGTCAGCGAACTGCGCTCGCGCAAGCCGGGAATGATGCTGCTCATCGGTTTGGCGATCACCGTGGCGTTCGTCGCGTCGTGGGGAGCGAGCCTCGGCGCGCTGCACCACGAGCTCGACTTCTGGTGGGAACTGGCCCTCCTCATCGTCATCATGCTGCTGGGCCACTGGATCGAGATGCGGTCCTTGGCGCAGACGACTTCCGCCCTGGATTCGCTGGCGGCTCTGCTCCCCGACGAAGCCGAGAAGGTCCAGGGCGACAGCACCGTCACGGTGATGCCGTCTGAGCTCGCGGTCGGCGACGTCGTCGTGATCCGCCCTGGGGGCCGTGTCCCCGCTGACGGGCGGGTCGTCCAGGGTTCGGCAAGCATGGACGAGTCGATGATCACCGGGGAGTCCAAGGCGGTGCGTCGCGGGAACGGCGATCCCGTCGTCGCCGGGACGGTCGCGACTGACTCCGGACTTCGAGTGGAGATCACCGCAGTGGGCGACGACACCGCCCTTGCCGGCATCCAACGGTTGGTCACCGAGGCACAGAACTCCTCGTCGCGCGCACAACGGCTGGCTGATCGTGCCGCCGGTTGGTTGTTCTGGTTCGCCCTCGTCGCGGCCGCCATCACCGCCGTGGTCTGGACCGCCGTCGGACTTCCCGACGAGGCCGTCATCCGCACCATCACGGTGCTGGTCATCGCCTGCCCGCACGCGCTGGGCCTCGCCATTCCGCTCGTGGTGTCCATCGCCACCGAGCGCGCTGCGCGGGGCGGGGTCCTCGTCAAGGACCGCCTGGCCCTGGAGAGCATGCGCACCGTCGACACGGTCCTGTTCGACAAGACCGGCACCCTCACTAAGGGCGCCCCCGCCGTTACCGGTATCGAGAACGTCGACGGCGTCGACCGGCAGCGGCTGTTGGCATTGGCTGCTGCAGCGGAATCGGATTCAGAGCACCCGCTGGCGCGGGCCATCGTCAGCACTGCGCACCACGACCGACTCCCCGTCCCACCGGCGACCGAGTTCGCGTCCGCCCCCGCCGTGGGTGTTCGCGCTCGGGTCGACGGTCATTTGATCCAGGTCGGCGGCCCTCACCTGCTGGCGGAGGAGGGCGGGCGCGAGCTGCCCATCGCCGACGAGTGGCGACAGGAGGGTGCCATCATCCTGCACGTCCTCATCGACGGAAAGGTCAGCGGAGCGCTCCGACTCGCGGATGAGGTCCGCGCGGAGTCGCGGCAGGCAGTTCGGGCCCTTCACGACCGAAGCGTGCAGGTGGTCATGATCACCGGCGATGCGGAGGCGGTCGCTGCGTCCGTGGCCGCGGAGCTCGGCATCCAGCGATTCTTCGCCGGGGTGCGACCCGAGGACAAGGCATCCAAGGTCACGCAACTCCAGGAGGAGGGACGCACGGTCGCGATGGTCGGGGATGGCGTCAACGACGCGCCGGCACTCGCTCAGGCGGACGTCGGCATCGCCATCGGCGCCGGAACGGACGTCGCGATCGCGTCGGCGGGCGTCATTCTCGCCAGCGATGACCCGCGCTCGGTGCTTTCGGTGATCGAGCTCTCCCGGGCGAGCTACCGCAAGATGAAGCAGAACCTCTGGTGGGCCGCCGGCTACAACCTGATCTCGGTTCCGCTCGCGGCCGGCATCCTGGCACCGGTCGGCTTCGTGCTGCCGATGTCGGTCGGCGCGATCCTCATGTCGCTGTCGACCATCGTGGTCGCCCTGAACGCGCAGCTGCTGCGTCGGCTCGACCTGTCTCCCGACGCCGTAGCGGGCCACTGACCGCACCGCGATGAACGACCGATCGCTCACCTAGCCCTGTGTGGAGGAAACTCATGAAGATTCGTACCGCGGCGGCCGCCGGAATCGCGCTCGCTGCCGCTCTGACGCTCGCCGGCTGTACCTCAGGACCGATGTCCGGGATGCCGCACGACAGCGACTCGTCAGCATCCGCGCCGGCGGACGCCAACCAAGCGGACGTCATGTTCGCGCAAATGATGATCCCGCACCACCAACAGGCCGTCGAGATGGCCGATGTGATTCTCGCGGAGGACGGCATCGACCCGGAGGTCACCTCGCTCGCGGAGAGCATTAAGGCCGCGCAACAGCCCGAGATCGACCTGATGGAGAGCTGGTTGGAGTCCTGGGGAATGGACATGGGGAACATGGACGGCATGCACCACGGCGACGGCATGATGAGCGAGGAAGATATGGATGCCCTCGAGGCCGCTACCGGCGACAAGGCATCCCGGCTCTTCCTCGAACAGATGATCGAGCATCACGAAGGTGCCATCGAGATGGCGCAGGACGAGGTCGACGACGGCCAGTACGCCGACGCCGTTCAGCTGGCGCAGAGGATCATCGAGACCCAGACCGCCGAGATCGCACGGATGAAGGAGCTGCTCGCCGGCTCCTGAGCACTCACCCAGCTTGATTGCGGGTGCAGCTTCGCGGAGCTCTTCCCTCCACGTCGGAGGCTGCCGAGACAACATGCTTCCCGCGAGTCGACACGATTCCCGCGCACGAATCATGTGGTCTCGCGGAAGACGTGTTGTTTCGAGGGTGGGGGGCACCGATGGTGCAGGGCACCCGGCGGCGCAGGCTCCGCGCGGCGGTCAGGTCTGCGTGAACACGAGACGCGAGTACGCGCCGCCGCGTGCCAGCAGCTCGTCGTGGGAACCCGACTCGAGGATGGGCCCCTCGTCGAGCACCGCGATGAGGGGCTTCCGGATTCCCTAACACACTCGCAACAGCAACGCAGAACGCAGCCGGTCGGTGAGTCATCTCCGGCCGGCTACGTCGTTCACGGGGTCACGCGCCCGCCGATCTCGGCAGGAGCACCGGCAGTCTCACCCCTAATTATTGAGATCTGCGTCGTCAGCGGGGGCACGTGTGCCATCGACGAGCTCGTGGGTCTTCGTCGACCCGCCGCCCCTGAGTGCGCCATTGCCGCACCCAGACCACCCTTGGCGGGATGTGGGGTCCACGCCATCTGCCCTGGTCCGAACATCTCCCACACACATCTCGTCGCGCGTTATGGTGCGAGCATCAGCATCCACGCTCAGCGGTTGCTGTGAGGCGGCACAACATCATGCTCCGTCCTCAACTCGCGAGAGCAACCTCGCATGCGCGGATGGGACTTCCATATGAAGAGAACACTTGAGTTGTCGATCTCCACTGCAGCCATCCTTGGATTGTGCGCCTTCGGAGTTACGCCGGCTCACGCAGGTTCTGAGGGGCCGCCCGAAGGTGAAGTGGTGGTTCTCCAGGGAGAGATTGCCGCCGCTCCGAGTGACGTGTCCGCATCAACCGATCTGGGCAACATGACGCTCTTCGCATGGCCCGCCGAGGAAGTTCTCGCGGCGGCTGCGCCGGGCGAGGCCGTCAAGCTCACACCGATCGCGACCGCGGAAGTGAACGGCGACGGCGAGTTCTCGTTCACGGTGCCTGAAGGTACTGACTTCGATCGATTCGCCGGCGGGACTGACCACATCAACGTGTCGATGGCAGGTGTCGCCGACGGCGAGGAGTATTGGTACTCGACGTCGATCAACGCGGAGCCCACCGAAGCCGATAGCGAGCCCGACGCAGAGAATCCATTGCCGGAGGTGGAGGTATCGCCCACCGGCGACGACAACTCGACCGCGTCGACCTTGGACACGTACTCGGACAAGGCGTGCTACACCTCGACCGCGGCGACCTACTCCGCGAAGACAGCACAGGTTGGCTACACCGCCAACTCCCTCACCGGAGGCAGCGCGCAGTTGAAGTTCTCCAGCGGAGCGACCGCGAAGTTCGGAGTGGGAATCTCCTCTTCTGGCGCATACGGGTCGTTCAGCGCATCTGGCACGACGACGCTTACCAGCAATCTGACGATCGCCTTCGGCGCGACCACGAGCGGCGCACGCACCCACCATGTGTATCTCGTTCCCAAGAAGTACAAGGTCTACTGCGAATCGAACGCGGGCATCCCCATCTCCACCAAGTACGAACTTCGCCCCGCGAGCTACACCGGTGGCTCGGCTTCATCGTCTAGCGCCACGTTCTCTACGAACGCGTACTGCACCCCGTCTGAGAAGAACACCACCACCACCATCGACGACTCGACCGCAAGCACCATGTCGTTGGGTTTCAAGACTTCAACGATCATCGGTGTGGATCTGTCATCGCAGTCTGGCTTCAACAAGAACACAAGTCTCGTCCTCAAGACACCGGCCGCCGCCCCTGGGAAGATCTGTGGGGAGAAGGGCTACCCTGGCGGTACGCCTGGTCGTGTCAAGCTCAAGCCTTAGGGAGCCGACGCAAGATGATCGATCGATTCCGGGGGAGGGCGACAGCGACCGCTGTCGCCCTCGCCCTCGCCCTCGCCGGCTGCGGCGCACACACGATCGCGCCGGGTCCCTTGAGCCTGGGATCCGGTGAGCCCGAGCCGCACATGAATACCTGCGTCGCCGACCTCGGCCCAACCGGATCGTTCTTCGCCGGCGATCGACTGCGCAACGACACGGAGCAGACTTTTCGCATCACGGCTGCGACCGCGGACAGCGTAGAGGGTCTCACGATCACAGCTCTCACCGGTCGCCGGATGGCCGCTGACGATCCACATTTCCTCGCGTTCTCGAGCGGCGGGTTATCGGATCCGCAGTTTGCGCGTGCTGTGGCCGATACGACTCCGCTGGTCGGCTTGGATATCGCACCCGGCGAGACGATAGGGCTCGTCGTCGAATCCACTCTCGACTCCGTGGACGTCGGCAGCTTTGCCTCGATCACGGTCACCTACGAATCCGAGGGTCAGAGCTACCAGAACTCATCCTCGGTCAGCTTCCAGGGGTCGGCACGCTCGTGCCCCGACTGGCGCTAGCGGCTGCCATCGCAGTTGCACTGTTGGCAGTTGCCGGATGTGGTGCGCGTCCAGAGGTGCGATCCGATAGCGAACCGCCGACGGTAGGCCTTGTTGCGATCGTGAACGCGAGCACGACGCCAGACCGCGTCTACGAGGGGCAGTTTTGTGGCGGCGTCGCAGTGGGCCCGACGATGGTTGCCACCGCCGCTCACTGCGTGGCCAACCGGTCGGTTGAAACGCTCGCCGTGGCCTCTGGCGGCACAGACGTGTGCGAACCGGTGTGGAGAATCGTCTCGGTGACTGAGGTCACCATCGACCGCAGCGTGGCGATGGTCCAACTTGAGGAGGCGGTCGACGCTCGCCCGGCGCCCGTCGCGGCACTGGATACCAATGCCGGACTAACCGCCCGCGGTTGGGGTCGCGACTCTGCCTCGGGAACATACCCCTGCGCCGCCAAGACGATCCCACTGGCGTTCAGAAGCCTTGAACATTGCATCTCGGCGGAAGAGCGGCAACTCACGGGCGTGTTCTGCGCTGCGCCCGCTCATCGGGACAACACCTGCTCAGGCGACAGCGGTGGTCCGGTCTATCAGACACAGAACGGTCTCGACGTTGTGGTCGGCCTCGTAGAAGGTGGCGCCGGATGTGGTCCGCGCGACGATGGGCTCTACAGCCTGCTGGCTCTCAAGTCGGAGCGGTGGGAACTTCGGTGAGTCGCCGAGCGCTGCATCTCCGTCCGGCTTTCGTGTTGCAGGCAGCGGCCCGGTACCACCTGTCTCTTCCCTCCACGTCGGAGGCTGCCGAGACAACATGCTTCCCGCGAGTCGACACGATTCCCGCGCACGAATCATGTGGTCTCGCAGAAGACGTGTTGTTTCGAGCGTGCAGGGCACCGAGCGTGCAGGGCACCCGGCGGCGCGGGCTCCGCGCGGCGGTCAGGTCTGTGTGAACACGAGACGCGAGTACGCGCCGCCGCGTGCCAGCAGCTCGTCGTGCGAACCCGACTCGAGGATGCGCCCCTCGTCGAGCACCACGATGAGGTCGGCGCGGCGCACCGTCGAGAGACGGTGGGCGACGATCAGCGTCGTCCGACCTCGGCGGGCGCGGTCGAGAGCGTCGGTGACGCGCGTCTCCGACTCGACGTCCAATGCACTGGTCGCCTCGTCGAGCACGAGGATGCGAGGGTCGCGGAGGAGGGCGCGCGCGATCGCGAGCCGCTGTCGCTGACCCCCCGACAGCCCGGTGCCGCGCTCGCCGACCCGGGCGTCGAGGCCGTCGTCGGGCGGCTGCAGAAGGTCGAGCGCGTGGGCCTCCGCGAGCGCCGCGATCACCTCGACGTCGGTCACGCCCGCCGCGCCGTATGCGACGTTCTCCCGGATGGACCCCGCGAGGAGCACCGTCTCCTGCGGCACGATCGACACGAAGCGCCGCAGCGCGCGCAGGTCGAGCTCGGCGATGTCGACCCCGTCGATCAGCACCCGCCCCTCGGCCGGGCGGATGAAGCCGAGGATCGTGTTGAGGATCGTCGACTTCCCCGAGCCCGACCTGCCCACGAACGCGACCGTCTGTCCCGCCTGGATCTCGAGATGGATGCCGTCGAGCGCACGGGGGCCGTCGCCGTAGCTCACGACGACGCCTTCCAGCGTCACGTCGCCGCGCACCGCCTCGACGGCCCGCTTGCCCCTGCTGTCTTCGACGTCGAGCTCCTCGGCGACATCCGCGATCGATCGCAGCGCGTCGAGCCCGCGGGTGAGGATCGGCGCGGCGTTCATCAGCATCACGATCGAGTTGGTCAGCATGCCGAAGTAGGTGCTGAGCAGCACCACCTGCCCGGGCGTGATCGGCAGTACGCCGGTGATCGCGAGAGACGCCGAGCCGACGAGGCACATCAGGCCGAGCGCCTGGTACGAGATCCACGACAGTGCGCCGAACCGACCGTTCAGCACGTCGAGATCGCGTCCCGCGCGTCGCACCGAGTCGGCGCGCTCGGACACCCGCGCGATCGCGACGTCTTCGAGGCCGTGCCCGCGCGTGATGGGCAGGAGCGCGGCCATCTCCGACACCTGTGCGGACAGGCGCTCCACCTCGCGCCGGAACGCTTCGTTCCGTGACGACGCGCGACGACGGATGTAGACGATGAGGGCGGCGGCGACGGGGATCGTCGCCGCGAACACCCCGACGAACGCCGGCACGTTCAACGCCGTGATGACGAAAGCACCGGCCAGGGTCGCGCACGCCGAGACGATCGTGGGGAACAGCTGCGCCAGCATCAGCTCGACGTTCTCGACGTCTCGCACGATCTTCGTCTGCACCAGCGAGGCGCTCTGCCGGTTGTGGAACCCGATCGACAGGCGCTGCAGCCGCGCCGCCAGACCGGTGCGCACGGTGTACGCCAACGTGCGCGTCGCCGTACTCGTGAGGCGCACGACGATCATCTGGAACGGATAGTTGAGCGCCACGAGCGCCGCGGCCAGCCCGCCCCAGATCCAGACCCGCTCCAGCGGTCCGCCGAGCACCACGATGTCGATGATCGCCGCGGTCACCGGCGGCAGCACCCACACCGGACTGTCCTTGACGACGAAGGCGAACACCGCGCCGACCATGCTCGCGCGATGGGGTCGCAGCAGCCGGAACAGCGAACGCAACGGCTGCGCTCGCCGCACGCTCACCGTCAGTTGCGTCTCCGGATCGACCTGCCCGAGCGGGGTGTCAGCCACTGGTGGCGATCTGTCTCGCAAACGGGTGTGCCGGACTCAGCAGCGCGAGCGTCGATGCGCCGTCGACCCCGTCGCCGTGCGAGGGCTCGAGGGATGCCGCGACACCGGATGCCGTCAGCTCCGCGGCGAAGGCGGCACGCAGCAGCGGGGAGCGGAACACCCCGCCGACGGTGCACACGCGCGCCGCCGGGTCGTCGTCGGCGCCGACGCGGCGGAGCCCCGTCGTCACACTGGTCGCGAGCTCGCGCGCGGCGCGTTCGATGATCGACCCCGCCACGGCGTCGCCGGCCTCGGCGTGCTCGCCGGCGGCACGGGCGAACGACGCGACGCGTCGAACCCAGTCGCGCTCGGCCTGGAGGGTGATGTACGCGTCGGGGAGGCTCGGCCACACGGCGGTGACGGCATTCGTCAACGACGTCTCTGCACCTCGGCCGTCGTAGGCCCGCATGACGGCGGCGAGCACTTCGCGCCCGATCCAGAACCCGCTTCCCGCGTCGCCCATCGTGTGACCCCATCCGTCCACACGCGCGACGTCGGTGTGGCCGACGGCGAGGGTGACCACGCCCGTCCCCGCAGCCACGACCGCCCCGCGCCGGTCGCCGAGGGCGCCGAGGAACGCGGTCGTGGAGTCGTGGGCGAGCAGCACCCGACGGATGGAGGTGTCGCCGAGCAGCTGCGCCAAGGCATCCGCGTCGGCTTCGCGCTCCGTCAACCCCGACACGCCCGCGCTGAGCACGTCGGCGTGGATGCCGGAGAGTGCCAGTGCCGTGCGCGCGACGTCCGCGACCTGCGGAAGCAAGGGCTCACTCGTGCGGATGCCGGGAAGGTCCTCCTCGAAGACGGTGGTTCCCTCGCTCACGCGAACCTTCATGCTCGTCTGGCCGGCATCCAGTGCCAGGACCCCGCTCATGCGTTCACCTGCCCCGCCATCGTGAGGTAACTCTCACGCAGCCACGAGCCGGCGGGCTTGCCGAACGGGCAGTAGTCGTCGTTCGTGGCGGCGTCGCGTTCGTCGTAGAGCTCGGCGGGCCAGTCCCACAGCATGTACCCGCCGACCCACGGCCGGCTCTCGCCGGCGGCGAACATCGCGCGGTAGTAGTCGAGCTGCTCCTGCCCGGAGGGTTCCCCGGGGAGCGCCCAGTCGTTGGGGATGCGGGCGGAACCGGTCCTCGACGGGCATCCCGCTTCCATGAAGAAGAACGGCTTGCCCGCGGCGGCGACGACCGGTTCGATGCGGTCGAGCTGCGCCTCCCACTGATCGATGGGGTAGTAGCCGCTCGACGAGATCACGTCGACGGCATCCCACCAGGTCACGTGGTCCTCCTGGTACTTGTCGCAGTTGTACGTCACGAGACCGGAGTACACCTCGCGGACGGCGGCGATCAGGCGCCGCCAGTGCGCCTCCTGACCGTCCGCGCGCACCATCTCGCAGCCGATGCAGAGCATGGCGCAGCCCTCCGCTTGCGCGAGCCGGGCGGCATCCAGGATGAACTCCGTGTACGAGACGAACCAGTCGGTCCAGGTGGGTTCGCCCGGTACGTCCCAGTCGAAGAAGCCGATGTGGGCGCGCCAGGTGCCGTCGTGCACGTTGACGACGGGCTTCAGGCACACCTTCATCCCGAGGGAGTGGGCCTCACGGATGGCCCAGACGATCTCGCCGTCGGTGACCGTCGGCTGCAGGTCGCGGGAGATGGTCGTCGAGAAGGTGTGCTCCTGCTCGGCGGCGTACGCGATCGCCGTCCAGGTGACGGCGTGGTCGGCCATCGCCTGCATCGAGCGGGCAGCCGCCGGCGTGTTCCACGTGCCGCGGACGCCGACCCAGCCCCAGGTCATGCCGCAGACAGGGCTCTCCAGGCCGGTCATGCGTTCACCAGCTCGTTCGCGGTGCGCAGCACGCGCGCGTCGCTCAGCGCGGTGGCGTCGAGCGGGTCGCCGGCATGCCGCACGCGGATGGCGACGCTCTCGCCGGGCAGGAGCGTGTGGAGCGCGCTGTCCGCCTGCGCGTCGGGGGAGACCTTGTCGACCAGGAGCGTCACGTCACGGGCGAAGCTCCGCGCCGTGACGGTGACGAGGGTGCCGTCGGGGTCGGCGGCCGTCTCCACTTCCAGCCTGGGGGCGGGCAGGGCGCTGTCGCGCGGTTCGGCGAAGTACCAGGAGCCGCGCGCCGTTCCGGCATCCACGATGAGCGCCTCGGCGCCCGCCTCGCCGGGAGTGGTCAACGCCGTGCTGAGCTCCACCCGAACGGTGCCTCGTGCGGGAACGACGAAGGGGATCTCCTGCTCCTCGATCACCGAGCCGTCGAAGCGCACGCGTCGCGCACGCACGACGCCTTCCCACGGAGTGGCCGTGTCGTTGCCGAGCACCGCGAGGGGTGCGTCGTCGGCCCCGAGGGGCTGCACGGTCGCCACGCGGTCGGCGAAGGCGGCGGCCAGCGCGTGGAAGAGCGGTTTGACCCGTTCCTCGCCGTCGATCGCTGCCCACGACGTCACGGGCCAGCAGTCGTTGAGCTGCCACACGATGGCGCCGCTGTTGTGCGGAGCCAGCGCGCGGAACCACTCCAGCGCGCAGCGGACGGCGTGCGCCTGGTTGAGCTGCATCGCCCAATGCCAGGTCTCCATGTCCTCCGGAACGCGGAAGTGCGGAACGAGCCCCGTCGTCAGCTTGACGTTGCCCTCCATCGCCTTCTGGTGCACGACCATGCCCGGCGACTCGGGCGTGAGGGGGTCATCGTCGAGCCACTGCGTGAGGGTGGTCCAGGTGGGGGGAGCCTGCCAGCCGAACTCGGCCACGAAGCGCGGCCGGTGGTCGCGGTAGGTCAGGTAGTCCTGGCGGTTCCACTGCTCCCACAGGTGCATGGTCCCGTGCGCTTCCGCGTTGGGGTGGTGCCCCGTCTGCCGGCCGCCGTCGGGGCCGGTGACGTAGGGGCCCTCCCATCCGCCGCCGGGCGAGAACGGGCTGCCGGGCGCGTAGGGCACGTGGGATGCCAGTTCGCGGACGAGCGCGGGGAACAGCTCGTAGTAGTAGTAGGCGCCCCAGGTCTTGCCGTCGAGTCGCTCCTTCCACGCCCAGTCCTCGAAGCCCCACAGGTTCTCGTTGTTGCCCGTGAGGAGCACGAGCGAGGGATGCGACGCGATCCGCACGACGTTCTCGCGTGCCTCCGCCTCGATCTCCGATCGCAACGGCTCCTCCTCCGGGTAGGCCGCACAGGCGAAGAGGAAGTCCTGCCACACGAGGAGCCCGAGCTCGTCGCACAGGTCGTAGAAGTCGTCGGACTCGTACAGCCCGCCGCCCCACACGCGGATGAGGTTGAGGTTCGCGTCGAGGGCCTGGTGCAGCCGGCGGGAGAGCCGGTCGCGGTCGACGCGCACGGGGAGTGCGTCGTCGGGGATCCAGTTGACGCCCTTCACGTAGACGGGCTGGTCGTTGACGACGAGGGTGAACGGCGTGCCGGCATCGTCGGGGTCGGTGTCCCACCGTACGTCGCGGAAGCCGACGCGGCGGGCGTCGCTGTCGAGCGTCGCCTGACCACTCGTCAGTGTCACCGCCACGTCGTATCGGGGCTGGGCACCGTAGCCGACGGGCCACCAGCGGTCGACGTGGTCGAGGGTCAGGTGGGCGTCGACGCGGTCACCGTCGATCGCGGCGACGACCTCGGGCACCGCGCCGACGCCCGTCTCGAGTCCGCCCACCGAGAGGTGGACGAGCAGTTCTGTGTCGGTCGCTCCCGGGGCGCGCTCGATCTGCGCGTCGAGGTGCACGTGGCCGCCCTCGCCATCCGGCGTCGCGACGACCCGCACCTCGTGCAGGCGCGCCGTCGACCACGACTCCAGGCGCACGCCCTTCCACAGGCCCGACGTGAACGTCGCGACACCCCAGTCCCACCCGAAGTTGCACGCGGACTTGCGGATCGCTTCGTATGGGAGGGGGTAGGGCCGGGGCCGGACGCCGAGCGAGAGGCTCTGCGCGTTCGCGTACGGGACGGGCGCGCGGAAGCGCACCTCGAGGGCGTTCTCGCCGTCGACCAGATGCGCCCCCACGTCGTAGCGGTAGGAGCGGTGCTGGTTCGCGACGGTGCCGAGCGTCACCCCGTTGAGCACGATCTCGGCGACCGTGTCGATTCCGTCGAAGACGAGGTCGTGACGCTCCTCGCCGTCGGGAGACCAGGCGAAGCGCACCTGGTAGGTCCAGTCGACCTTCCCGATCCAGGCCACGAGTGCCTCGTTCTCCCCGCGGTACGGATCGGGGATGAGCCCCTCGCGCAGCAGGTCGACGTGGACCGTGCCGGGCACGGTGGCGTGGATGACGGTGTCGGCCAGGTCGGCGGGCACGGATCCCGCGGCGGCGTGGAAGGTCCAGCCGTCGTGGAGGGGGAGGGTGATCACTTGACGGCTCCAGAGGTCATGCCGCGGTAGATGAACCGCTGCAAGAAGACGAATGCGATGAGGGTGGGGATGATGACGAGGATCGTGCCGGCGGCGATGATCTCCCAGTGGGCGCCGAAGGGCCCCTTGAAGCGGAACAGCGAGGTGGAGATCGTTCCTTCCGACGGCCAGTAGAGGAACGGGAGGTAGAACTCGTTGTAGATCGCGATCCCCTTGATGATGACGACGGTGGCGATGGCCGGCCGCAGGAGGGGCAGGATGATGCGCCAGTAGATCGTCCAGCGGTTGGCCCCGTCGATCATGGCGGCCTCGTCCAGCGACGTCGGGATCGACTGCATGAACTGGATGAAGATGTAGATCGAGATGATGTCGGTGCCGAGGAACAACAGGATGAGCGCCGCCATCGAGTTGTAGAGCCCGAGTCCGTTGATGATCTGGAACGTCGCGACCTGCGTCGTGACTCCCGGCACGAGGGTGGCCACCAGGAACAGCCCCACGACGAGGGTGCGACCGCGGAACTGGAACCGGTCGATCGCGTACGCGGCCATCGTGCCGATGAGGATGGTTCCGGCGAGCGAGATCACGAGGATGACCGTCGTGTTGAGGAAGCCCTCGACCATCCCGCCCTTCTCGAACGCCTCGATGTAGTTGTCGAGGTTCAGCCAGTTCGCGGGCAGGTAGAAGGGGCCGGACTGCCCGAACTCCACCGACGACTTGAAGCTCGCGATGAACAGCACGCTCAGCGGGATGACGGCGACCACCACGCCCAGCAGCAGCGAGCCGTACTTCGTGGTGCTCGCGGCGGCGCGGCCGAAGCGGATGCGGGCGTCGCTCTTGGCGACCCGTTCTGCGGTGGTCATGTCAGGTCGACCTTCTCGTCGGGGAACACTTTGCGCTGCACCCAGGTGACCACCAGCACGATCACCAGCAGCACGACGGCCATGGCGGATGCCAGTCCCACCTGTCGGAAGGTGAACGCGGTCTGCAGGGTCTGGATGACGAAGGTGGAGGTGCCGTTGGCGCCGCCGGTCATGATGAAGGGGATCTCGAACACCGAGAGGCTGCCCGAGATCGCGAGGATGAAGCTGAGCCCGATGATGCGACGGATGCCGGGGAAGGTGAGGGCCCAGAACTGCTGCCACTTGCTGGCGCCGTCGATGTCGGCTGCTTCGTACAGTTCGCTCGGGATCGACTGGATCGCGCCGAGGAACAGCACGAAGTTGAGGCCGGTGTAGCGCCAGACGCTCGTCGCGGCGAGCGAGTAGTTGGCGATGTCCGGGTCACCGAGCCAGAGCGGCGTCTCGGCGACACCGAACCAGCCGAGGACGGTGTCGAGGGTGCCGCCGGGCTGGAAGAGGTAGAGGAAGACGAACCCGATCGCGACGCCGTTGATCAGGTACGGGAAGAAGAGGACGCCGCGGAAGAAGTTCGAGAACCACGTGCGCGTGGACAGCAGGGCGGCGAAGTAGAGGGCGATCGCCATCTGCACGAAGGCGCCGATGAAGTAGTAGATGCTGACGAAGAAGACGCCGAAGATCTGCGGGTTGGTGAAGACCTGCACGTAGTTGTCGGCTCCGACGAAGTCGTCCATCGGTCCGATGCCGCGCCACTCGTGGAAGCTGTACCAGATCATGTTGGCGGCGGGCAGGTAGGTGAGCAGCAGCAGCAGACCCACCGCCGCGAGGAGGAAGAGGTAGGGCGTCAGCTTGCGGAGGAAGCCGCGGCTGCCGGGGGCGCCGGAGCCGGCTCGCGGCGCACGCCGACGCGGCCGCCGGCGGCCGAGCGTCGCGTGGACCTCCGCGGAGGCCTGGGCGATCGGGGCGCCCGTGGTGGGGGTGGTCATGTCATGCTCCTGAGGTTCTTCCGGGCCGGGGCGGGTGCCCCGGCCCGGAAGATGCGGGGTGCGGTCAGCCGACCTGTGCGGCGGTGTCGGCCCAGCGCTTGTTGAGGTCGTCGAAGTACGACTGCTTGTCGCCGTCGGCGGCGCCACGAGCGATGTCGATGAGCTTCTGCCGGTAGATGTTCGCCCAGATGTCGATCTGCGACTTCTCGGCGATCGTGTTGAAGAGCGCTTCCTTGCCGGCGGGTGCCGCGTTGAGCTCGAGGAGCTTCACGCCGTTGTCGCTGAGGCCCGCGAGGTTGTCCGGGAGGTCCTTGCTCAGCAGGGCCGAGACCATGCCCTGCGTGTCGGTGAAGCCCGAGTCCTCGATCAGGAAGTCGATCCACGCACGAGCGGCGGCCTTGACCTTGGAGTTCACGTTGATTCCGAGGTTGTAGTCACCGCCGACCACGGCGTACTGCGTGCCGTCGGATGCCTTGGCGGGGAACGCCATGTAGCCCACGGTCGACGGGTCGACGCCGTTGTCGCCGGCGGCGGCCTGGAGCTGCGAGATGGCCCACGATCCGAGCGCCATGGTGGCGATCTTGCCGGTGGCGAAGTCGACCTTCGACTGCTCCCAGTTGGTCGTCAGCGGGTCGGTCTCGGTGAGCCCGGCGGCGACGGTCTCGTAGATGAGCGAGTCGATCGCGTAGATGTCGTTGCCCTCGGTCCACGGCGACGTGTTCTCGGCCATCTTGTTGACGGCATCCGCGTCTCCGGTGACGGCACCGAGGTTGCCCGACCACTGACTGAGCGGCCAGCCGTCCTTGTAGTTCGTGTACATCGGGATCGCGTCGGTCTTGTCCTTGATCGCGGTGAGGGCGGTGATCCACTCGCTCTCCGTGGTCGGGAGCGTCGTGATGCCCGCCGCCTCGAACACCTGCGTGTTGTAGACGATGCCGTTGGCGTTGCCGCCGAGCGCCAGGCCGTACTGGGTGCCGTCGAAGCTCTTGGGAGCGAGGAAGCGGTAGTCGGCTTCGAAGTCGGCGGTCTTGCCGAGGGGCTCGAAGTAGTCGCCCAGCTGGTCGGGCAGCACGCTGTTGGGGATGCCGAGCACGTCGCCGTAGTTCTGCGTGCTCAGGCGCGTGGTCAGTTCGCCTTCGTAGTCGGTGATCCCCTCGAACTTCACGCTCGCGTCGGGGTACTTGGCGGTGAACTCCTTCGCGTACTCATCGAAGGTGCCGTCCTGGATGAGGTCGGTGCGCCAGGTGACGAACGTGACTTCTCCGGAGACGGCATCCGAATCGCCGCTGGGAGTGGGGGTCGTCCCGCCGGAGCATCCGGCGAGTGCAACGCCGGCGATCGCGAGCATCGCGATCCCGGTAACTGCCTTTTTGGACATCGGGTTCTTCTCTCTGTGTGTTCGCCCTTGAACGGTCGCCGCCGCGTCGCGGGGTGGATTGCATGCCTCACGGTAGGGCGTGAATCAGGGGTTGGCAAGCGAAAATGTCAACGATGTCTTTCTCTGTCCGATTGTGGACAGGCGAAAATAAACAGCGCTTGACCGGGTAATTATCTACCCCGTGTCGCGTCAATGTCTTGCCAGATGTCTCGTCAATGTCTATCGTCGGTCATTAAGGAAATGGAGCATCGATGACCGTTCAATCGAGGGCCACGGTGGAAGACGTCGCGCGGCTGGCGGGCGTCAGTGCGAAGACGGTGTCACGGGTTTTCGCGCAGCGCGAGCTGGTGGCGCCCGACACGGTCGACCGGGTGCTCGCCGCGGCGAAGCGGCTTCGTTTCCGGCCGAACACGCTCGCGCGGGGCCTGCGCCGGGGCGGCGGCACGAACGTCGTCGGCTTCATCATGGGCGAGCTGAGCAACCCGTTCTACTACAAGGTGGCGTCCGGCATCGAGAAGGAGCTCGCCGCTCATGGCTACAGCCTCGTCGTCGCCACGACCGACGACACCGCCGAGGGCGAGGAATGGGTCGCGGACACGCTCCTGTCGCAGCGGATCGGCGCTCTCCTGCTCATCCCCGTCGGCGACGACCAGTCCTACCTGGAGGGCGAGCGGCAGCTGGGCACGCCCGTCATCACCATCGACCGCCCCGCTCGAAACCTCGCCGCGGATGCCGTCGTACTCGACAACCGCACCGCGGTCCGGGATGCGACCGCACGACTGCTCGCCCGCGGCCACACGAGGATCGCCTACGCGTGCAACCCCGCGTCGGTCTACACGCAGCTCGAGCGCCTCGCGGGCTACCGTGAGGCGATGCATGCGGCCGGCATCGCCGACACCGAGCCGTGGGAAGTGCGCCGCGACGACCTCGATCTTGTCCCCGCCGAGCTGATCCGCGAGCTGATGGGTCGCGAAGACCCGCCCACCGCGATCATCGCGGGGAACAACCGCATGACCATCGGCGTCCTCAGGGCTCTCTCCGGCACGCCTCACGCCGACGAGGTGGCGCTCATCGGATTCGACGACTTCGACACCGCCGACGTGATGGGCGTCAGCGTCATCTCCTACGAACCGGAGGAGCTCGGCCGTCGCGCGGCGAAGCTCGCGCTGGCGCGCATGGCCGACCCGACCGGCTTCATCCGCCAGGAGACGCTGCCCACGTGGATCATCGAGCGGGGCACCGGCGAGCGTCTCCCGGGAAGGGTCTCCTAGAGCTTCGACGCGAGGAACGCGGTCTGCGCCACCCACTGGTACGACTGCCCGCCCTCGTGCTGGTTGTGCGCGTACACCTCGATGGCCTTGTCGGACGCGCCGTACCGGTTGAAGGCGGCGTAGACGGTCGACGGCGGACAGATCGGGTCGAGCAGGCCGACCGAGAACAGGCCGGGCGCGGTGGCGCGGGCCGCGTGGTTCACGCCGTCGAAGTACGAGAGGGTGTCGAAGACGCGCTCTTCCGCGCCGCGATACACCGACAGGTAGCGCACGATCTCCTGGTAGGGATCGGTGTCTGTCAGTCCCACGGCCCGTTCGAAGTGGCAGAGGAACGGCACGTCGGGCATGGCGGCGACCAGACCCGAGGAGAGCCCGGCGGCGGCGATGGCGATGCCGCCGCCCTGGCTGCCGCCGACGACGCTCACCTTCTCGGCATCCACCTGACTCATCGCGCGGACGGCGTCGATCGCGAGCGCGGCATCCGTGTAGACCCGGCGGTAGTAGTAGCTCTCCGGGTCTTCGATGCCTCGCGTCATGAACCCGGGAACGGAGGGACCTGTGGGGTGCGGATCGGGCGTGGCGCCGCCGGAACCCCAGGTCGACCCCTGGCCGCGGGTGTCCATCAGGAAGTGCGCGTATCCCGCCGATGCCCATCCGATGCGTTCGACAGGGATGCCGCGGCCGCCGTTGTAGCCGTTGAACTCGACCACGGCGGGCAGCGGCCCGTCGGCCGAGCGCGGAACGGTCAGCCAGCCCTTGACGGCATCCCCGGCATAGCCCGAGAAGGTGACGTCGTAGACGTCGAGCGTGGCGAACGGGGTATCGACCTTCTCGAGCTGCGGCGGCTGCGCCACCGCGCGGGACTCGTCGAGCGTCGACGTCCAGAAGGCGTCGAAGTCGGCGGGTTCACGCACCTCGGGCCGGTAGTCCTGCAGCTCGGGCAACGGGAGGTCGAAACGGGGCACGGCACATCCTTCGGGTTGGTATCTGCTGCAAACATATCCACTCCGGCGGGACGCGTGCGCGGCGGTGCCCGCTCCCGGAGGGCTTACCCGCGCTGCAACAGCTTGGCATCCCTCCGGCGAGCGACTCCGACGTGGGCGCGGATGCCGTGCAGCGGACTCAACCAGAAGCGACGCGACACGGAAGGGCTCGCGCGCAGCTCGACGACCCCGTCGTCGGCGACCATGACGAGGCCGATCCCCGTGACCGCGTCGCCGGGCGAGACCGATCGGCTGCCGAACTTCGCGGTGAGATGCCCCCGTCGTCGGAGGTCTTCCATGATCTCCGGCGGAAGAGGCGGAAGCGGTGGATCGCCCTGCTCCCACACCACCTTCGCCGAGGGAACGACCCGTACGGCGGGGTCGTCGCAGAACACACTGCCGAGGGGGGTGTCGATGAGGAAGATGGTTGTGCTGGCCGCGACTCCCGCCTTGCGTTTGTGGCTGGTGGTCGTCGTGCTCACGATCTTCCCGTCGTCGTTGCTGAACGGGTCGAACGTGCGCGAACGCTCCTCCTGCCAGTACTCCTCCTCGATGTCGAGGATCCACGCCACGCTGGGGCGCAGCGTCACCGGATCGGTCAGCTGCACGGCACCTTCGTGGGGGCGGACGATGCCCGTCACCGCTCTCAAGCCGCCGTCGCCGATCGGCGCGGACAGGACGGGACGCAACGCGACCCGTCGCACGGCCGACCACAGCATGTAGCCGGCACCCAAGGAGAGCGCACCGAACCAGAGGGCGGTGACGGCGAGGGCCGCATCCGCTCCGGACGGGTCGCGACGGGGCAGCGGGGCGACGACCCCCCACACGATCGCGGCGACCGCCGTCACCCCGGCGGCCGCCGCGACGAGCGCAATGCCGAACGTCGCGAGTCCGATCCGGGCGGGGCGGATGCCGGCGAGCTCTCGCCGCCACAGAGGCACCAGCACGAACAGCCCCACGATTGCGACCACCGCGACCCCGAACGCGATGGCTGCGTACATCGTGCGGTCGGCTTCCGCCTGCGCCAGGTTCACCGACGACGGCAGCAGCGGCCCGGTGAAGGTCAGCAGCACCGCGCTGGCGGCGATGAGCACGAGTGCCCAGACGAAAGATCTCACGACACGCATCATTGCCCCCCAGCAGATGTCGGCGAGTGTCACCGTATGCCGACACTGTAGCGGCCACGCTCAGACGGTAGGCGGGACGCGGCGGTGCACGATCAGCGCGATGACGGCGGCGGCGAGACTGAAGATCGCGGCGCCGAGAAGGAGCCACGAGAAGCCGGCGGTCACGGCCACCTCGGTCGGTGCGCCCGCCGCGGCAACGGCATCCGTGCGCACGGCGGCCAGCGACGCGAGAAGGGCCAGCCCGAGCGCGCCGCCGATCTGCTGGCTCGTGTTGACGAGACCGCCGGCGAGGCCTGACTCCCCGCCCTCCACGCCATCCACGGCCAGCTGCGTCGCGGAGACGAGTGCGCCTCCGATCCCGGCGCCGATGAGGAGAGTCGGGCCGAGCAGATCGGCGACGAACGTGGCATCCGCGGGGGCGACCGAGAGCCAGACGAGCCCGCCCGCGAAGGTGACGGACGACGCGATCACCGTGGGCACGATGCCGAAGCGTGCGATCAGCGCGGGGGCACCGCCCGCGGCCACGACCAGGATGCCGGCGAGGGGGAGCTGGCTCAGCCCGGCCATGAGCGGGTCGTACCCCAGCACGTCCTGCAGGTACACCGACAGCGCGAAGAAGAGCGCGACGATCGCCCCACCGACGAGGAGCACGACGAGGTTGCCCGACAGGAGCTGGCGGTTTCGGAAGATCCGCAGTGGGAGCAGCGGATGCGTCGTGCGCTGCTCGATGATGACGAACGCGATGCCCAGACCGATCGCGAGTGCGCCGAGCACGATCGTGAGCGGGCCCGCGCCGCGGGGCTGTTCGAGGGTGCTCAGTGCGCCGACGAGGGCGACGAGGGCTCCGGTGATCGTGACGGCTCCGGGGAGGTCGAGCGGCGCCTGGGGCGCTCCGGCAGGATCGCGCGTGATGAGAGTCAGCGTCATCGCGATCACGACGATGCCGATGGGGACGTTCACGAAGAACACGAACTGCCAGCCGAGAGCTGCGGTGAGAACGCCGCCGAGGAGCACGCCGGCCACCGATCCGATACCTGCCACGCCTCCCCAGATGCCCAGTGCGCGGGAGCGCTCGCCGGACTCTCGGAAGAGCAGGGTGAGAAGAGCGAGGGCGGCCGGGGCGAGAAGGGCAGCCGAGGCCCCCTGGAGGGCGCGCGCGGCGAGCAGCATGCCGCCGTTGACCGCCAGTCCGGCCAGGACGGACGCGGCGAGGAACCCCGCGGTGCCGAGGAGGAACGTCCGCCGGTGTCCGTAGCGGTCGGCGAGGCGCCCGCCGAGGAGGAGAAGGCCCCCGAACGGCAGAACGTACGCGGTGATCACCCACGCGAGGGCCGTCGTGTCGAGGGCGAGCTGCTGCCCGACCACTGGGAGAGCGATGTTGACGATCGAAGCGTCGAGGATGACGAGGAACTGTGCGAGAGCCAGTGCGACGAGCGCGAGCCAGCGCCGGGTGCTTCGTGGGGCGAGGGTGTCGGAGTGGGACATCAGGTGTTCCTTTCAATGAGAGAATGACTGTTCAATCACTCTTTGAGGCATGCGAAGATCCGCACGCCGCAGATGGGGACTACGGGTGACGGATGCCGCGCGTCAGCGTCGACGCCCACGAACTGCGCACGTCGTCGAGGTCGAGGGTGACGATGAGATGACAGAGCTGACCGAAGGCGATGAAGTGCTGGATGGCCTCGTCGTCGGCGTGCGATCGCTCCCGAGCGAAGGTCGTCACGCGGGCCAGGCCGTCGCGCATCGCGGCACGGATCTCGGGCACCTCGGACACCGACTGCGCATGCACCTGAAGAAGGAGCAGGTTGCGGTCGCCGATGAGGTCGGCATACGCGTCGCCCATGGCCTCCAGCACCGCATCCGGTTCGGGAGAGGTCGCGGCATCCGCCCCTCGCGCGAGCGCCTCGAGGATCTGCGTGAAGCAGTCCTCCAGTGCGGCGACGAAGAGCAGCTCCTTGCGCGAGTACAGCTTCGACACGTACGCCGGCGAGATGCCCGCCGCCGCGGCGACGTCGGCGATCGTCGTACCGCGGTAGCCGCCGCGACCGAACTCGCGCACGGCGGCGGCGGTGACCAGGGGGCGTCGGGAATCGGACGTCGAAAGGGGAGCCATGAGAGTGAGTGTACAACCACTCTCTGTGATTTGGCTACAAACGTCGAGGGCCTCGACGCGCGCGTCAGACCTCGATGCCGACGGCGGCGGAGCAGCGGGCCAGCTCGTCGAACGACAGCTCAAGGTCGGCGGCCTTGGCGGAGTCGGTGATCGACTCGGCACGGCGGGCACCGGGGATCGGGATGACGGTGTCTCCGAGCGAGAGTTCCCACGCGAGCACGACCTGCTGCGGGCTGACGCCGTGGGACTCGCCGATCTCGGCGAACGCCCCGAACCGTTCGCCGACGGAACGTCCGCCGCCGCCCGTGCCGCCGAGCGGACTCCACGGCAGGAACGCGATCCCGCGGTCGGCGCAGTACGTCAATTCGTCGTAGCTTCCCGGATGCCGAGGGGAGAACTCGTTCTGCACGCTCGTCAGGTTCCCTTCGCCCAGCACCTCCTGGGCGATCGCGATCTCCTCGACGCTCGCGTTGGAGATCCCGATGGTGCGAACCTTGCCCTCGTCCTGAAGGGTCTTGAGGTTCTGCATGATCTCGCCGTAGACCATCCACCGGTCCGGCCGGTGGTACTGGTACAGGTCGATGACGTCGACCCGAAGGTTCCGCAGCGACTTCTCCACCGCACTGCGCAGGTAGGTGAGCGAGCCGTCGCGGCCGAAGTCCTTCTCCTCGCTGCGGGTGATGCCGCCCTTCGTCGCGACGACGATCGAGGAACGGTCGCCGCCCCAGCCGGCGAGAGCCTCGGCGACGATCCGCTCGTTGTGCCCCATCAGGTCCCAGCTGGGTGCGTAGATGTCGGCGGTGTCGATGAGTGTCACACCGGCATCCAGCGCGGCGCGGACGGTGGCCACGGCATCCTCGTGCGACGGGAAGCGGTTGTCGCTGTTCATCGACACGGGCATGGCGCCGAGGCCGATGGCCGAGACGGTGAACGGTCCGAGCGTGCGCTGCTTCATGAGTCTCCTTAGACGAATCAGCCGAGTGCCGCGAACGCCCTCTCTGCGATCAGCACGAGGAAGTCCGCGTCGGCGACATTTGCCTGAATCACGTTAGTCCCGTCGGTGGCGAAGAGCCGTTGGACCGACGGGCGTTCCGGGTCGGGCACCAGCACCGCGCTCTCGGCGCCCTCGACCGCCACCTCTTCGGCACCGTCGAGTGCGGCAAGGTCGGCCCACTGCCAGTGAGCACCGTTCGCGATGTCGAGGGACGGTGTGCGGAACTCCCCGTCCGGCGTCGTGGAGACGTCGCCGGTCGACCATTCGCACGACAGTGCGATCCCGCCCTCACGCAGCATGATCTGTTCCGGAGATTCCGTCCCCTCCCAGAAGCCCGTGACGTAGCCATCACCGAGCTGCTCACCCAACCCCATCTCGACGCCGAAGTCCTCACAGGTCGGCAGGGTCCACCAGCCATCGTGCGAGACCGCCACGGCGTCGAGCGGCTGGCTGAGGCGTGCGCCCGCGGCATCCAGCATGCCTTCGAGCAGGTCGACGGGTGGCTCCTCGATGAGGTTGCCGACGGTGGCCATCAACCAGGCATCGCCCATCGTGCGGGCGAGATAGCACGACGATCCGTCGTAGTTGCCCTCGCACCTGGGCTCCGAGAACGCGTTCGTGAACGACGCCGGCACCTCCGCCGCGGGCGCGACCGTCACCGAGAGCTGCTGCAGCCCGTCTTCCGCCTCGGCGGGATACCACCAGCACTCGAGCCCACCGATCGTGCCCAGCGGGTTGAAGATGAACGCGGGATGCCGTCTGTCGATATCCCACCGCTCGTCCGACTCCTCCTGCGTCAGCCACCCGTCACCGAGGAAGCCATCGAGGTCGCTGTCCGACAGCAGCTGGCTGCAATCGCCGTCGAATGCGACGGTCGGAGTGAGCACGGGTTCCGGGGTGGGCGTGGGGCTCTGGGTCGGCGATGGTGTCGGCGACGGACTGGAGGCGGTGGGCGCGGCAGACGCGCAGCCGGTGATCAGCAGCGCGGCCGCGACGACGGCGGCGAGGGACAGGGGGCGGGGGGCGCGTGGCATAGAGCCATGCTGGCATCCGGTCTTCGCGCGGGCGGGTGCGGCGGCGTCACGATTCCGTATCGGCTCGTTCTCGCGAGAGTCGGCGGTGGGGCCCCCGCGCGACGGGTCAGCGAGTGACCGTCAGCGTGCGGGTCGAGGAGGTGGCGAGACGATACATGTCGCGGTTGGCGGGCACGAAGACGACCTTGAGTGTGTGCGTTCCGACCTTGAGCGTGCGGGGAAGAGTCCAGAGGATGCGTCCGGTCTTGGTCGATACGCTCGCGATCTTCGTCGAGCCGTCGTAGACGCGGAACGTTCCGGGGATCTCGGGCGAGACAACCGCAGCGAGTTTGGCGGGCTTTGTCGTCGCGTACTTCTGCGATGTCTTCGTGAGCGCGATCTTGGCGGTCGGAGCCTGGGTCACGACGCGGATCGTCACGCTCGCCTTCACGCGCTTTCGCTCGTTGGTGTCGATCAGGAGGTAGTCGGTGTAGACCGTGTAGCTCTGCGTGGCCTGCGCACGGGTGGGCGTTCCGCTGATGACGCCGGTCGACGAGTTGAGGCGAAGACCCGACGGCAGCGCCGGCGACACACGGTAGTGCGCGTCCTCCGTGTCCCACCGGTAGGTAGGCGTCGTCGAGCGGAAGCTCGTGCCGGCGACAGCGTTCATCGAGCTGTCGGGGTAGACGAGGCTGCGCGTCACGCCGAGCGTGACCACGCCGTCGAAGCGCGAGAGGTGCAGGCGTCGCCCGTCCACGGACTCGATGAGAGCGGATGCCGAGCCGCCCCACTCCGTCGGTTGAACGGAGGCCGTCAACGTGTCGGTGTCGAAGACATGCAGCGCGGTCGACGCGGACAGATAGATTCTCTTGCCGTCACGAGAGAGCGCCGTGCCGAAGTGCTCGGTTACCTCGACCCGATCAATGTCGCCAGCTGAATCGAGGGGCACCGTATTGCCGGCCAGCGGAACCGTATAGACGGCCCGGTCGCTGACGGCGTACAACCGCCTCCCCTCTGGCGCTACGTAAAGTCTGTCGATCCACTCACGGTCCAGACTCACGGCCACCGGGAGGCGTGCGCTGTCCTGCAACCTCCGTGACTTGATGTCGATCGTGAGGATCAAACTCTGCTGTGAGTCGGCGACGTACAGGGTCGATCCGTCGGCGGAGACGACGAGGTCCCAGGGGTAGTTCGGCACGTCTATGGTCGCGCGGACGGTGCCCGTTGCCACGTCGACGAAGAGGACGTCGGGCGTGTCGGAGACGAAGAGGGTCTTGCCCGTGCGCGACAGAGCGATCTCCCGACAGCTCGCCCCCACCTTGAGATCGCGGATGACCCGCAATGTCGAGGTGTCGACTTCGGAGATGAAGCACTCGTCGAGGAAGACCGGCCCGCCGTGGGTGAAATAGAGGCGACGGCCGTCGGGTGACACTTCGATGTCGCCGACACCTTCCGCAAACGTCTTCTCGGCGATGAGCTTTCCCGAGATTGCGTCGATGACGGTCAGTACACCGCGCCCGTCGTGTAGATATGAGCTGCCGTAGAGTCGCGTGCCGTCCGCTGAAAGCGCGAGGCGCTGAGGGTCACTCGTCAGCCGGGTGAAGAACTGACGATTCGGGTCGTAGTCCGGGGCCGCCGCCGCCGGGGGTGCCGGCGCGAGCGCTATCGCGAGGGCGAGAGCGGCGAGAGCCGCAGAGACGCGTGGGAGAACAGCGGCGGTCGGCATCCGTGCCTTTCGGGGTGATTGCGCTCATCCTAGGGGGCGGCGGGCGCCTCGCTCACCTCGGCGTCGATCGACTCTTGGTTCCGCGCGACGGCATCGGGGTGAACGCACAGGCGCGACTCGTCCCTAACGAAGCCCTCCGCGCATACGCAGACCCCATCCGCCTCGACTTCATTCATGCCGCAGTAGAGCGGCTCGATCGTCGGCTCGGGCGTGGGTGTCGGCGTTGCCGTCGGGGTGGGGGTCGCTGTGGGCGTCGGCTCGGGCGTCGGGACCGGCGCCACCGTGGGGCTTGCCGACGGTTGAGGCGTGGCGGTCGGATCTGCGTCGGGCGTCTCTGTCGGCGACGGCGTCGAGGGCTGGGTGGAGAACTCGGAGTCGACCCCCGCGCCGGGCAGGCAGTCGGTGGCGGCCGACGCGCTCGGTGCGGCGTGGAACGTGAGTGCAGCCGCGAGAAGCACCGGGGTGAGCACGAGCACCGGCATCCCTCTACGGCGGCGCTCGGGCGTGCGCAGCATCCACAACGTCGTTCCGGCGAGCAGGAGAACCACCGCCACGACGATCGTCGTAATTGGTAGCCCGGCTCCCGTGTCGGCCAGTGAGCAGTCCATGCGTGCGGTTCCCTCCATCGTGGGGCGCGAAAACGCCCCTAAGAGGTAGACGAGCGAGTCGGCGGTTCCTGACGGACGCAGGGCACGTCGGCGACGCGGTGGTATTCGTTCGCGGGGAAGCTGGTTGCCCATCGCACCGGGACTGGTTTGTCGGGTGTGTCGAGTGTGGTCACCGATTCGCAGGGCAGTGTGGTGGGGACGGTGCACAACACGGATTGGTCGTCGGGGGTGGTGCGGAAGCGTCCGGACCCGTTCGGGGGTGCGCGGTCGTCGACGTCGGTGACGTCTGCGGGGCGTGGGTTCTTGGGGGCGGTGCACGACAGTAACGCGTTGGTGTTGTTGGGTGCGCGGTACTTCGATCCGGCGGCGGGGGTGTTCGTGTCGGTCGATCCGCTGCTGGATCCGGGGAATCCGGCGCAGTTCAACGCGTATGTGTATGCGGGGAACAACCCGGTGACCTGGTCTGACCCGTCGGGGTTGATGTATCTCAGCCCTAGGCCTGACGGCGGAGGGGGGCATCGCGGCAACAGTGATCGCGCGCCGCGCGCGGCCGGTGGTGTCAAGACGCTCTCGTACGCCGCGCCCCCGGCGTACGTCTTTTCGTCCGCAGTAGGACGGAAGATGCAGGCTGCAGCGAATCAGGCTCTCGAGTCCATCCCCGATCGGTCGTTCTGGACCGTGACGCCAGGTCAATTGCAGTCCGACCTTGCGGCGCGCGCTGGCGCATACGCAAATCACAACGCTGGCGCCTTCTGGAGAAGCGAGCAGGGTGCACTCATCTATGGCTGGATGTCGGGAATCGGCCCTAAAGAGCTGACCTTCGACGCTCGCTCCGCTATCACCCAGGGGTTGCGTGACAGCCCATCAGCGCGGGCGTACGCTGCGAAGGTGGCCAGCGCGATCTCAAGCGGAGGAACGATCTCCGCCGACAGATACTTGGCGGGCACTCCAGGTTTGGAGAATGAGAACTTCCTACGCGACATTGCCGCGATCACGAACTGGGAGAACGCCTCGAACGTCGACCGCTCACTCGCAGTCATAGGTAGCTTCCGCATGGACGCTCAGGTGAAGCAACGTTCGGGCAGCTCGGCGGTGGTGCAGTTCAGTGCGACGAACGAAGTCACCTTGGGCTCGGGGTTCGGAGCCACGCCAGAAACCCGGGCTCTACTGAACTCTCTTCCTGGGGAGACGGGGCCGTTCTCCTCCATCAGTACCACTTTCGCTTGGACGGAGACTCTGAAATGGTGAGGAACTCAGTGCGCATCGAGGACACCGAGCTGCACGGCATCCAGACACCTTGGACTGCCAGCGAAGAATCCGAGCATGAATGGCTCAGCTGGCGGTCGACAGGCCTTGTGTTCGAGGCGTACGGCGGCCCTCGCGACCTCGGAAGACTGGTCGCGGCATTCGAGGCGTTCGCGAAGACTCGGACGGGTGGTTGAGGAGAACGGCGTGGCGCGCCGATAGATGGCATCACCCCTCGGCATCCGCTTGCCGGAGCCATCTGAGGTCGGCGTAGCCCCTCACGAGGGGAAGGGAAAGTGACGAGTGGTACGCGAGAAGGACTTTGACGGGCGAGTGCGGTCGGCGGCAGCGCTGGTGGTCTCGGTTCTGCTCATCAGTGCGATCGCGGCGTGGGCCCATTGGTACTTAACCGTCGTCGTCGCCGATGGCACGGTGCTGTCCGGGGGTTCTTGGGCTGGCCAGGCCGCGGTCTTCGTGGTGGGTGGCCTCGCGGCTGCGGTGATTTCCTACGCCTTGGCTCTACGACTTCGCCTCACCACAAGCTTCTTTCGGTTGATCTCCGCGGCAGCGGGAAATCTGAGTGTCATGTCAGTTGCTCTGCCTGTTGCCCTGATCTACAGCGGCGTCGGTCCGATGTCGCTGGCGTTCGCGCTCGTTGGGCTGGTGGCAATACCGATCTTCTGGCTGAGCCTGCGTCCCCTGCGACGGACGGTTGATGGCCGATGATCGTTTCGAATGTGCGTGTTCCGCTATCCGCCACAGGCGAAGCGCAAGAGGTGAGCCCGTGGGTGACGGTGGGCGTCAGTTACCCCGTGTTGTCCGTCCACGTTCACCCGATCAACGGGGCACAGATCCAATTGCTCACAGACGACCGCCACACCCTGGGTTGGTTCGCGATCGACGATTTCAGAACCGTTGATACTTCCATCCCACAGGGCTGGGTAGCCGTCCTTGATGAGGGTGTGCTCGAGCTCGGTCCGGCAGCCTGGCTCGCTCCCGGATTCTGGGAGGCCTACTACGACGGCGACGAAGCGGCAATCGAGGCCGTTCGGCACGAACTTCGCGAGCGGGTGAGTGAACGGCTCCACCGCGGGGCTGACGCGCCTCGGCATCCGAAAGACCACTGACCTCCACCGTCGGCGCGAGATCGCGCGGACACATACGTCTCCAGTAGCGGGCCGGGTGATCCAGCCCTCGCGAGGGAGGGCGTTGGAATGGAACCAGGAACGTGGGCTGAATGGGCGGGGGCGGTCGCGTCCATCTTCGCGGTCGCGTTCAGCATGGTCGCCCTCAAGAGCGCGCGCGAGGCGAATCGCATTGCCAACAAGGCAGTCGCGCGTGATGTCGAGCGGCAGCGTGCGGCGGTAGCCCGACAGTTGCAGGCGTGGTGGGTGACGTGGCCGAATGAGGATGCCACGGGCTCCTGCTACGGAGTGCTCATCCGCAACGGCGGTGAGGCGGCCACCGTGTTCTACGACGTGGAGGTGGAGACGCGAGGAAACGCGCTCGCCGACGCGGGTCGTGCTCCGGTGCTCATCACGTCCGAGCGGCTGCCGCCCGGTGACTACATCGTGCGGAGCATGGGTCGGCAGGCGGGCGACTCCGGCGCGCGCCCGTGGAGCTTCATCGAACCCGCCACCGACCTGAGCCGCTATGCGCCGCTGCTGCGCGCCAAGAAGTTCACGATCACCGCCGTGCGATTCACCGACCCCCTCGGCATCCGATGGGAGTGGACGCCGGCAGGCTCCCTACGCGACGTCGGCAGTGCGCTCTGACGACCGACGCCAGCGCTCCTCGAGCTCCGGCCACCGGGTGCCCACGGCATACGCGATGCCACCGACCGATGCCACCACGAGCATCGGCGCCCACGTGCCGAGGGCGATGCCCGTGCTCGCGGCGAGCAGCCCGCCGGCCCACGCCGCGAACGGGGCGAACGACGAGACGCGCATGGCGAGGGCGACACCCGCGGCGACCGCCGCCAGGAGGCCGACGACCACCCCCGCCCACATCACCCACGTGGTGATCCCCGCGAAGAAATCGATGACGACCCGCCCGTTCAGCATGCGGGGCAGCGGTGGTCGGGCGCTTGAGATCGCGCAACGTGCACGGCATCCTCCTATCTCCGGAGAGGAGACGCACGACACCCCGCTTTATGACGCGGAACGGCGGAAATGCCCGACGTGGACGAGAGATGCCGTCGACCGGCGGCCTCAGGCCATACGGTGCAGGCGGCGGAGCGTCAGTTCGGCGCCGCCTCCGTCGCGCGCGGCGATGCGGTCGCGCAGCGTCGTGTACTCCTCCGGATGCGACAGCGGCGCGTCGAGGAAGGGGTCCCAGCCGCGGAGGTTCCGCTGGATGGAAAGGGCCGTCTCGCGCATGATCCCGATGAAGACGGAGTTGGCCGTGGCCCGGGTGACCCCCTCGAACATGGTCACCGACGCGTCGAACAGCCGCAGCCGGTCGCCGGCGTGCGCCGCGGCGATCACGTGGTCGGCGGCGTCGAGGATGCCGGCGAGCTCGTCGTCGCTGCAGACGGCCAGCGACAGCCGCAGCGCGCTGCCGAGGAAGGAGACGGTCACCGCGGCCGTGTCGGCGCGCAGGCGATCGTCGGGTTCGGACACGCGCGTGTAGCGACCGACGGCCACCTCGACCAGACCGAACCGTTCGAGCCGCTGCAACGCCTCGCGCACCGGGGTGCGGGAGATGCCGAGCTGCGCCGCCAGATCCACGTCGCGGAGCCGTTCGCCCGGTCGCAGACGACCCTCGAGGATGGCGGCGCCGATGGTCGTGTAGACCTCGTCGCTGAGGATCGCGCCGCTCGAGATCACGAGGGGTGGCAGCGGCTCAGTCATGGCGGCATCAGTGTATGGCCCGCACCTATGCCTCACCGGAGTACGCCGCGCAGGCGCGCCGCACGATCTCAGGGCCGATTCCCATGAATGCACCACTGCCGAACGTCGGGCGATGACAGTAAAGTGAGCCCCGGCACGCTTCGCGTGGCCTATCCGGGGGGATCCGTCGACGCCCGGGCGAGCGAATCATCGTGACGCCCGGGCGTCGAATGGTTAACACGGATGCCGGGCGTTCACCAGATTGTGTTGCAACATTTGTGTCACCATCTGGAACGCGAGTATGGACGTGTGGGTGGTGCCCGTTACCGTGGGACTCGTCGGCGTACATCTTCGTCGGCTTCATGCGTAAGTAAGGCAGTTCATGAGCAGCAGCGGTACCGTCAAGTGGTTCAACTCGGAGAAGGGCTTCGGTTTCATCGCCCCCGACGAGGGTGGCGCTGACGTCTTCGCCCACTACACGGCGATCGAAGCGAGCGGCTACCGCTCGCTCGAGGAGAACCAGCGCGTCGAGTTCGAGATCGCGCAGGGCCCCAAGGGTCTGCAGGCGGAGAACATCCGCCCCATCTGATCGGACTTACCGTCCGATCGAACGGTCATAGTCCGCGAGGGCAATGGCGTCTTCGGCGTGCCGTAGTGCGCGCCTCGCCCCGTCCAAAGCGGTGACCGGATCCTGCGCCGACCGCGCGGCGGCCAACTCGGCCTGTGCCGAGGAAAGCCGTACGCGCGCGTCGGCGTTGGCATGTGATGCCGCCGTCTCCGCGCGTGCCACCGCCGCCCGCGCCGCCGCGAGGGTGCCGGGAAGCGCCGTGCGTGCACCGCGGAGCCGCTGCTGAGCCGTGCGTGCATCGCCCAGCGCCAGATCGAGTCGATCGCGTGCGCGCGCGATCACCGTCACGGCATGCGTCGGCCGTCGCCGAGCCTCCGGCTCCACCGCGTCGATCGCGGCCGTGACCTCGCGGACGGCCCTGCCGAGCCGATCGGCCTCCTCGGGTTCGAGGTCGGCTCGCATGCGCTCCGCCTGACGCAGCGCTTCTCGCGCCGCCTCCACTTCGTCGCCGACGGCGCGCTCCGCGTCGGTCACCAGGCGATGCTGCTCCTCCAGGATGCGGGCCGCCTCCTGTGCCTGCCGGAGCGACCGCTCCGCCGCGGCCAGTACGGGCAGCGCCGACCTCGTCGGATCGGCGGCGCGCTCCGCGGCATCCGTCAGCCGGCTCTCGGCATCCGCCAGGAAGCGCGTCGCATCGTCGGCCGCGCGCTTGGCGGCGTCGATCTCCGACGCGTCGACGCGGCCGGCCAGGTCGGCCAGCAGCGCCTCCGGGTCGCCGAGCTCAGCGCGGAAGGCGTCGAGCCGGGCGCGGGCATCCTCCACCTGCGAGGCCGCGGAACGGTGCGCACCCATCCACGCGGAATGCTCGCTCCGCGCCGCCGCGATCTGCGCCGCGGCAGCGTCGATCCGCCCCCGCAGGAGCCGGGCGACGCGGGCGATCTCTGTGGGGTGCGCGTCGGGTTCGAGGCCCCGCAGCAGTGCGAACGCGTCGTCGCGCGTGTGCCGGGCGAGCAGCAGCGCACGGCGAAGGGATGCCGGTGCCCCGCCGTCGTAGAGGGCGCCGCTGAGCGCCACCTCGAGATCGAGCTCTTCGACGGCATCGTCGAGCGCGACGAGCGCAACGCCCGTCTCCGCGCGTTGCGCGTCGGCGGCCGCGCGCGCACGCGGACTGCGGCGGGCGCGCCGGACCAGCCACGTCGCGAGGACGACGGCCAGGGCGGTCGCGCCGAATACGACGGCGGCGGGGATGCCCCACCGTGCGATCTCGACCCAGCCGTCGCTCATCGTCGCGTCGATCAGGCGTCGTCGATCAGGAGCAGGCTCCGCAGCTGCGCGGCGTCGTCGACGACGGCTTGCGCACCCTCGGACTCGTGCGGCCAGCTGAAGCCCCAGCGCACGAAGATCACCGGAACGCCGTGCGCCGCCCCGCCCTCGACATCGTGGTGCCGGTCGCCGATCAGCACCGGCCGACTCGTGTCGACGCCCTTCTCGGCCAGCTGCCGCAGCGCCTCGGCGACGATGTCCGCCTTCGTCGCGAGGGTCTTCTCGTCGGGGGTCGCCCCGACGATCACCTTCAGGTGCCGAGCCAGGTCGAAGTGATCCATGAGCGCCAGCACCTGGTTCTCCGGCTTCGAGCTGGCGGTCGCCTGCGCGATGCCCGCGGCATCCACCTCGGCGATGAGTTCGCCGACGCCCGGGTACAGGCGCGCGCCCGTCGTGTAGCCGTCGGCCTTGCCGATCTGCCGGTAGTACGCCACGGCCTCGGAAGCTCGAGCGGCCGTCATCCCGACGTTGGTCTGGAACGACTCGAACATGGGCGGGCCGATCCAGTGCACGAGCTCCTCGCGCGTCGGCGCGGGCTGTCCGAAATGGGTGAGCGCGATGGTCAGCCGACGGAGGATCCCCTCGGAGGCGTCGACCACCGTCCCGTCGACGTCCCAGAGAATGCACGTCCACGGAGATCTCATCGTCATGGATGCCAGCCTAGCCAGCGCCCGCGCGCCGCCCGGCTTGCGCGGCTAGAACAGGCGAGGGGCGCCGGTCGGGAGAGGGAGGCGCCGCGCGAACCTCAGCGCGGCGGATGCCGTGTGATCTGTCTCTCCCACGCATCGGCCAATGCGGCGAGGTCAGACCGCGACAGGGGTATGGCGAGTCGGACGGGCTTGCCGCGCGATCGTCCATGCTCGACAACGGGGCAGGCGCCGTCGCCTAGGGCGACTTCGAGCGTGATCCCGTCGTCCCTCCCCGGCAGCAGCCGAAAAGCCAGCGCCGGCTCGAGGAAGTCGATCGAGTCTTCGGAACCGGGAGCGCGACGCAGCCAGTCGAGGAGAGCTCTCGCCTCCCACGTGGTGATGCAGGGATCGCGGAACGTCCACGCCGTGCCGTGGGCGCGCACGTCGCCCTCCACGAGGAGCCAATTGGCATCCCAGTCCTGCACGCCGTCCGGTTTTGCGTCGGGAAACTCGTAGCCCACAACGCGGAGGTCGATGGCGTTGCCGGTGAGGTAGTCCGCAAGCGGCCCGCCAGCCGGGCGCCTGCGCCACCACCAGCCATCCATGTCATCGATCCTGTAGTACTGGCCGACGAGACCCTCCGCGTCGGCCACAGTTAACGCGCGGAATCGATCATCGGCTGCCGCAACCTCGCCCGCGATGTACTCGCGGGTCTCCGCCGACGCCGCCACTGCGAATTCGGCGATGTAGTCGCGTGAGCACACATCGTTCGTGTAGTCGTCGATCGTCGCCTTGTACGCGCCGACTTCGGCGGCGAGACGGCTCCAAGCTTGCAACTCTCGTCGCAGGCTCGTATGAGTAGCCCAACCACCCGCGCGCATCTCGGCCTCGATGCGGCTGATCTCGGAATCGAGTGTCACAGACGCAGTCTGCCAGCAGTGCTCTCTAGAAGAGCGTCGGCAACCCACTGTCGACACCCTTCATCGCGTCGTAGTCGAGAACGACGCAGTCGATCCCGCGGTCCGTGGCCAAGCGCCTGCGCGCCGCCCGGTTTGCTCGGTTAGAACAGGCGAGGGGCGCCGGACTCGGTGCCCTTCATGCCGTCGTAGTCGAGGGTGACGCAGCGGATGCCGCGGTCGGTCGCGAGCACGCGCGCCTGCGGCTTGATCTCCTGCGCCGCGAAGACGCCCGTCACGGGGGCGAGGTGCGGATCGCGGCCGAGGAGCTCGAGGTAGCGCGTGAGCTGCTCGACGCCATCGATGTCACCGCGACGCTTCACCTCGACGGCGATCGTGCCGCCCGCGGGGTTGCGCAGCAGCAGGTCGACCGGGCCGATCGCCGTCGGGAACTCCCGTCGCACGAGCGTCAGACCGTCGCCGATCACGTCGACCTGCTCGGCGAGGAGCCGCTGCAGATCGGCTTCCACGCCGTCCTTCTGGAGCCCCGGATCGATGCCCAGCTCGTGCGACGAGTCGTGGATCACCTCGTAGATGCGCACCAGCAGCGCATCCCCGGTCTTGGCGTGGGTGACCCGCCAGTGCTCGACGACGCCGGCCGAAGCGGACTCGGCATCCGGCTCCTCCACGGTGAGGGTGCAGGGCGGGCTCATCCAGTTGAGCGGCTTGTACGACCCGCCGTCGGAGTGCACGAGGAGCGACCCGTCGCCCTTGTGGACGAGCAGACGCGTCGCGAGGGGCAGGTGGGCGTTGAGCCGACCCGTGTAATCGACGGAGCAGCGGGCGATGACGAGGCGCACCGGACGAGCCTACCCGCCACGCCTGCCGCCGCGGTGGTTGCGGCTCAGTGGTGGCCGGCGCCCACCTTCGACCCGGCGATCGGCTTCGCCGCGCCCGACGCCAGACCCGACAGGGCGATGAGGCCGACGATGATCCACAGGGTCGACAGGATGCCGATCTGGTGACTGATCCAGCCGAGCACCGGCGGGCCGCACAGGAACGCGAGGTAGCCGATGGTCGCGGCGGCCGACACCGACGCGGCCGCCTTCTTCGGGTCGTCGGCTGCCGCAGACATGCCCAGCGGGAATCCGAGCGACGCCCCCGCGCCCCACAGCGCGACACCGACGAACGCGATCGGCGTCGACGGGGCGAGGATGAACAGGATGAGCCCGATCCCGGCAGTGACGGCGAGGGCTCGAAGCGCCCAGACGCGACCGATGCGGTCGACGAGCGGTCCGCCGATCATGCGGAAGACGGTCATCGCCACCGAGAAGACGGTGAGGGCGACCGCGCCGGTGGCCTCGGACTCGTTGTGGCCGTCGACGACGGCGATCGTGAGCCAGTCGGTCGCGCTGCCCTCGGCGAACGCCATGCCGAGCATGATGATGCCGATCGCGTACGTGCGCGGGTCGCGCCAGACCTGCATCATGGCGCGGAAGCGCTCGCCGCGGCTGAGGGTGGGCTCATCGTCGCCGGTGGCGACCTCGTGCACGGGAACGTAGATCAGCGCGACGAGTCCCGAGACGAGGACGAGCACGCCCGCCGCCCACAGGTGCCATGCGACCCCCACGCCCCATGCGGCCATGCCGACCCCGACACCGGCGCCGGCGACCGTGCCGAGGCTGAAGAAGGCGTGGAACATCGGCATGAGCGTGCGCTCGAACGCCTGCTCGACCGCGGCGGCCTCCACGTTCATCATGACGTCGGTGCTCGCCATGCCCAGGCCCATGAAGGCGAGACCGACCGCGGTCACGCCGTAGGACTCGGCGAACTGCACGCCGAAGCCGGCGATCAGCACACCCGCACCGAACGCCGACACGGTGAACACCATGCCTCGCCGCGCTCCCCACCGGGCGACGACGATGTTCGCCAGCGACAGGCCGACGATGGAGGACGCTCCCATGACGAAGAGGAGCGCGCCGACGCCGAAGTCGTCGATCTCGAGCGTGGCCTTGACCGACGGCAGTCGCGACGCCCACGACGCGAAGCCCAGACCCGTGACGAAGAAGATGGTGAAGATCGCCGTCCGCCAGTGGACGAGCTGCGGACGGGTGAGGGTGGTGGTCACCGGGCAACTCTATCGAAGATGCCGAATCGATTCGACGCTTGACTTTGCCGCGGGTAGCATCGAACCGATGAACAGCCGCCGAGCCACCATCGCCGACGTCGCCCGCGAAGCGGGCGTGTCGCCGTCGACGGCATCCGTCGTGTTCTCCGGCAAGACCCCCGTCTCGGACGCCACCCGCGCGCGCGTGCTCGCCGCCGCCGCCGACCTCGGCTACACCGGGCCCGACCCGCTCGCCGCATCGCTGCGACGCGGGCGCACCGGCATCGTCGGCGTGCTCCAGCGCGGACCGCTCGGCATCGCCTTCACCGACCCGATCCAGCGGTCGGTCATGGACGGCCTCGCGGATGCCGTCGCCGCGATCGACGCCAGCCTCCTCCTGCTGCGCCCCGCCGCCGACGACGGCGAGCCGCGCCCCGGCGCCGCGACGCTCGCGACGGTGCCGCTCGACGCGGCCGTGCTCCTCGGGACGATCCCCGAGGCGGCCGCCGACGTCGCGGCCGTGCGTGCCCGCGGCATCCCGGTCGTCGTGATCGAGGGGGATGCCGGGGAGGGCGTGCCGCGCATCGGCCTCGACAACCACGACGCGCAGCGCTGCATCGCCGACCACGTGCGCCGGCTCGGGCACACCGACGTCGCGCTCGTGCTCCTCCCGCCCCGGCTCAACGTCACCCACGACCGGTTGGGCGGCGCGCGCGACGTGTTCCCCGACGCCCCCACCTACGCGACGCTGGGCAGCTCCATCGACGAGGGGCTTCGCGTCGGCCGACAGGTGTTCGCGGACGGTCGGCCGACCGCCGTGCTGGCCCAGAGCGACCTCCTCGCGGCGGGAGTCATCCGTGCCGCGGAAGAGGCCGGCCTGTCGGTACCGGGCGACGTCAGCGTGGCGGGCTTCGACGGCATCCGCGTGGACGGCCTCGCCCCGTACGAGCTGACCACGATGGTGCAGCCGGCCGTCGACAAAGGTCGCGCGGCGGGCGCCGCCGTCGTCGCGATGCTTCTCGGCGAGCAGCCGGCATCGATCTCCTTCACGAGTGTTTTCCGCGCGGGGAATACGACGGGACCGGCATCGGGCTCGGGCACCGCCTCGCCCCGGTAGACTGGACCTCCGACCCCCGCGATCACGTCTGGAGGCCAGATTGCTCCTGCTCCTGGCTGTGTTCGCGGTCCTGCCGCTGGCATTGCCGTGGCTGGTGGCGCGGATCGGGTCGCGGGCCTTCTTCATCGCCGCTCTCGTGCCGATCGCCGCGTTCGCTCACGCCGTGATGCAGGCACCGGCCGTCTTCGACGGCGAGCCGCCGTTCGAGACGTTCGCGTGGATCCCCGCGCTCGGCATCGACCTGTCCATGAAGATGAACACTCTCGGCTGGGTCATGACGCTCATCGTCACCGGCGTCGGTGCGCTCGTCATGATCTACTGCCGCTGGTACTTCGACGGCAAGAAGGACGGCGTCGGCCTCTTCTCGGCCGTGCTGCTCGCCTTCGCCGGAGCGATGTACGGACTCGTGCTCACCGACGACCTCATCGTGCTGGTCATGCTGTGGGAGGTCACGAGCGTGCTCTCGTACCTGCTCATCGGCTTCTACCACACGCGCGGCGCGAGCCGTCGTGCGGCGCTGCAGGCCCTGCTCGTGACCACGCTCGGCGGCCTCGTGATGTTCGTGGGCGCCGTCATGGTCGTGGTGCTCTACGGCACGACGAGCCTCACGGAGATCCTCACGACGCCGCCGCCCACCGGCGTCGCGCACGGCGCCGACCAGGGCCTCCTGCTGAACATCGCGATCGTCTGCCTCCTCGTGGGCGCCCTCAGCAAGTCGGCCATCTTCCCGTTCCACTTCTGGCTGCCGGGCGCCATGGCCGCCCCCACCCCGGTGAGTGCCTACCTGCACGCCGCCGCCATGGTGAAAGCCGGCATCTACCTGATCGCGCGCCTCGCCCCCGCCTTCGCCGAGAGCGAGCCGTGGCGTCCGATCGTCATCGCGCTCGGCCTGTTCACGCTGCTGCTGGGCGGCATCCAGGCGCTGCGCGAGTCCGACCTCAAGCGCGTGCTCGCATTCGGCACGGTCAGCCAGCTCGGCATGCTGACCGTGGTGCTCGGCTACGGGGAGCGCAACACGGCGCTCGCCGGCCTCGCCCTCCTCGTCGGGCATGCCCTCTTCAAGTCGTGCCTGTTCCTCGTCGTCGGCGTGATCGACCGCCAGCTCAGCACCCGTGACGTCAACGAGCTCTCCGGTGTCGGACGTCAGGCGCCCACCCTCGCCGTGTTCTCGATCATCGCGGTGGCCTCGATGGTGGGGGTCGCCCCGACGGTCGGCTTCGTCGCGAAGGAGGCCACCCTGACGGCCCTCCTCGAGGGCGGCGCCGACGTGAGCGCCGTCGTGCCGCTCATCGGCATCGTGCTGGGTTCCGCGCTCACCGCCGCGTACGGCATCCGTTTCGTGTGGGGTGCGTTCTGGACGAAGAAGGATGCCGAGGGCGCACCGCTCCCGCGCACCGAGTGGCCCGATCCGCCGCTCGGCTTCCTCGCCGCCCCGGTGCTGCTGAGTGGCCTCAGCGTCATCGGCGGCGTCGCGTCGCCGCTGCTGGACGTCGCGCTCGCCGGCTACGCCGACACGATGCCCGGAGCCGCCGACGCCTACCCGTACCACCTGGCCCTGTGGCACGGACTCGAGCCTGCGCTGTTCCTCTCGCTCGGATCGATCGCGGCGGGCGCCGCCCTGTTCTGGCTGGTGCAGCGCACGAAGTGGCACTCCCGCGTGCTGCCCTTCACGGCCGCCGACGGCTACAACGCGGTGCTCCGCGGCATCGCGAAGGTGTCGGTGTGGACGACGACGTTCACACAGCGCGGTTCGCTCCCGGTTTACGTCGGCACGATCTTCGTCGTGTTCGTCGCGGCAGAGGGCACGGCCCTCCTCGCGAGCCCGTCGTGGAAGACGAGCCTGGATGCCTGGCAGACCCCCATGCAGGTGGTCGTCGCCCCGATCATGATCCTCGCCGGCATCGTCGCGGTACGCGCCCGGAAGCGGTACACGGGCGTGGTTCTCGTCTCGGTGACGGGACTCGGCATGGTGCTGCTCTTCGCCACGAGCGGCGCTCCCGACCTCGCCCTCACCCAGATCCTCATCGAGACCGTCACCCTCGTCGCCTTCGCCCTCGTGCTCCGCCGCATTCCTGCGCGCCTGGGCGAGCACAACGCGTCGGTACTGCCGGTCGCGCGGGCCGTGCTGGCCATCGCCGTCGGCGCGACCATGTCGCTCATCGCGATTGTCGCGACCGGCGCGCGGGTGGCCGAGCCCATCTCCCAGCGCTTCCCGGAGCTGGCGTACGAGATCGGGCACGGCAAGAACGTCGTCAACGTCGCCCTCGTCGACCTGCGCGGCTGGGACACGATGGGCGAGCTCTCGGTGCTCATCCTGGCGGCGACGGGCGTGGCATCCCTCGTGTTCGTCACGCACCGCTCCGACCTGCTCTCACGCACCATCTCGTCGCTGCCGACCGGCGCGACCCGTACCCGCCGCCCTCTCATCGAGACGGTCGAGGGTCCGAAGCCTCGGGCGTCCGCCCCCGGAAGTACGCGTCAGGCGTGGCTCGTCGGCGGTCAGCGGGTGCGCCCGGAGAACCGTTCGCTCGTGCTCGAGGTGATCGTCCGCATCCTCTTCCACACGATCATCCTCGTGTCGATCTACCTGCTGTTCGCCGGGCACAACCTGCCCGGCGGCGGGTTCGCCGGGGGTCTCGTCGCGGGGATGGCGCTCGTCATGCGCTACGTCGCGGGCGGTCGCTACGAGCTGGGCGCCGCCGCGCCGACGGATGCCGGGCGGCTCCTCGGCGCGGGGATGACGCTCGCCGTCGCGTGCGCCCTCGTTCCGCTGCTGTTCGGGCAGGCACCGCTGACGAGCACCTACTGGGAGTGGGACATCCCCGTGCTCGGCAAGGGGGAGTTCGTGACCTCGACGCTGTTCGACATAGGCGTGTACCTCGTCGTGGTGGGACTCGTGCTCGACGTGCTGCGCTCGCTCGGCGGCGAGGTCGACCGTCAGGCGCAGGAGCTGCGCGACCGGGGGGTGAGCGTCTCGTGAGTGCGTCACTGGTGCTCATCATCATCATGGGTGCGCTGTTCGCGGCCGGTGTGTACTCGATGCTGGAGCGCAGCCTCACGCGAGTGCTCATCGGGTTCCTGCTGCTGGGCAACGCCGCGAACCTGTTCCTGCTCGTGGTGATGGGCCAGCCCGGGGTCGCGCCCTTCTTCGGCGCGGCGGAGTCGACCGACGAGATGAGCGACCCGCTGCCGCAGGCGCTCACCCTGACGGCGATCGTCATCACGTTCGCGGTCTCGGCGTTCCTCCTCGCGCTCATCTACCGCTCGTGGCAGCTCGGTCAGGCCGACACCGTGGAGGACGACGAGGCCGACCTCGCGCTGCGCGTCCGCGCATCGCAAGACGAAGACACGATGGGCGACGAGATCACCGACGAAGACGACGACGCGACCACCGACTTCATCGGCACCGACACGGCCCCGATCGTCGTGCTGCACCACCGCGACCTCGATGCCATTCGCGACGATGCCCCGACCGACGCGCCCGCCCCGCCCGCCCCGCCCCGAGGGGACGGTGACCGATGAACGCCCTCGTTCCCCTGCTCGTCGCGCTCCCGCTGCTGGGTGCTGCGATCGCGCTCATCTTCGGCCGCCAGCGCAAGGTGCAGGTCGGCGTTTCGACGATCACCCTCACCCTGGTGCTCGCGATCGCCGCGGTGCTGCTGTACGCGGTCGACTCGTCGGGCAAGGCGATTGCGGTGTCGGTGGGCGGCTGGCCCATCCCCTTCGGCATCGTCCTCTACGTCGACCGCCTGTCGGCGCTGCTCGTGGTGGTCTCCAGCATCGTGCTCCTCGCCGTGCTGCTCTTCTCGGTGGGCCAGGGCGCCGCCGACGGCGACGACGAGACACCGGTCACGATCTTCCACCCGTCGTACCTCATCCTCGCGGGCGGCATCTTCAACGCGTTCATCGCCGGCGACCTCTTCAACCTCTACGTCGGGTTCGAGATCCTGCTCGTCGCCTCGTACGTGCTCATCACCCTCGGCTCGACCGAGTCGCGCATCCGCACGGGCGTGGTCTACATCGTCGTCTCGCTGGTGTCGTCGATCCTGTTCCTCGCGGCGATCGCCGCCATCTACGGCGCGCTCGGCACCGTCAACATGGCCCAGCTCGCGGAGCGGATGTCGGAGCTGCCGCAAGACGTCCAGCTCGTGCTGCACCTCATGCTGCTCCTCGCCTTCAGCATCAAGGCGGCCGTCTTCCCGCTGTCGTTCTGGCTCCCCGACTCGTACCCGACCGCGCCCGCACCCGTCACGGCGGTGTTCGCGGGACTGCTGACGAAAGTCGGCGTGTACGCGATGATCCGCACCGAGACGCAGATCTTCCGCGACAACGACGTCAACACCCTGCTGCTCATCGTCGCGCTCGCCACCATGATCGTGGGGGTGCTCGGAGCCGTCGCGCAGGCGGAGCTCAAACGCATCCTGTCGTTCACCCTCGTGAGCCACATCGGCTACATGGTGTTCGGGCTGGCGGTGGCGACGCCGGCAGCGCTCGGCGCGACGATCTACTACATGGTCCACCACATCGTGGTGCAGACGACGCTGTTCCTCGCCGTCGGCCTCGTGGAACGCCGGGCGGGCTCCACGTCGATCCTCAAGGTCAAGGGCCTCATGAGGGCCGCACCCGTGATCGCCGTGCTCTACTTCATCCCGGCGATCAACCTCGGCGGCCTCCCGCCGTTCTCGGGCTTCATCGGCAAGTTCGCCCTCTTCGACGCGGCGGCCCAGGTGGGCACCCCGCTCATGTACGTGCTCATCGTCGGCGGCATCGTCACCTCGCTCCTCACGCTGTACGCGCTCATGCGGGCATGGAACCTCTCGTTCTGGCGCGAGGACGAGGAGCAGGGCGACGAGAGCGAAGCCCCCGACCGCATCTCGTACCTCGGCGGCGCGCCGGCGGCCGCCACCCAGACCGAGCGCCGCGTCATCCCGCGCATCATGACCGCCGCCACTGCGGGGATGGTCGCCGTGACCGTCGCGCTCACGATCTTCGCCGGTCCGCTGTACGCGCTGTGCGCCAGCATCGGAGAGGCGCTGCAGGATCCCGTGGTGCTCGTGCAGGTGGGTGAGACGCCGTGAACTCCAAGACCGTTCTCGTGAGCGTGTGGCGTCAGCTGCCGTTCTTCATCTGGCTGATCGCCCTGTGGATGCTGCTCTGGGGACAGTTCACCGTGCTGTCCTTCCTCACGGGACTCGCCGTCGCGATCTTCGTGACGCGGGTGTTCCGTCTGCCGGCGGTCGAGCTCTCGGGACGCGTCAACCTCTGGTGGGGCTTCGTGTTCTCGCTCGAGTTCGTGCTCGCCCTCGTCCGCGGGTCGATCACGGTGGCGTGGCAGGTGCTCGACTTCCGGTCGCAGCCCGGTACGGCCATCATCGCCGTGCCGCTCGTCACCGACGACGACCTCATCATGACGCACGTGGCGGTGACGGCATCCCTCATTCCCGGGTCGCTCCTCGTCGACATCGACCGCGACCGCCGCGTCCTCTACCTCCATGTCATCGGCGTGCGCGACCAGGCGCAGGTCGACGCGCAGCGCACGGCCGTGCAGCACTGGGAGGAGCGGATCGTCCGCGCCGTGGGTTCGCGCGCCCAGGGGGATGCCATTCGCGCCGCGGGCGATTCGCGCGTCTCCGACAGGAGGTTCGCCGGATGACCGTCGTGCTGCTGGGCGTCATCTACGTCGTCTTCGCCGTGTCGGCGCTGCTGACCGTGTGGCGCATCGTCGTAGGCCCGTCGATCCTCGACCGCGCCGTGGCATCCGATGTGCTGTTGACCCTCGTCATGTGCGCGCTCGGTGCGGAGATGGCGATCAACCATCACACCCGCACGCTGCCGCTGCTGCTGATCGTCGCCGCCGTGGGCGTGTTCGGCTCGATCTCGATCGCCCGGTTCGTGGCCCGACGCGACGGAATGGAGCGATGAACGAGGTGCGTGAGGTCGTGGTGCTGGTGCTCATCATCATCGGTGCCCTGCTGTGCCTGACGGCGGCCGTCGGTCTGTTGCGCTTCCGCGACGTGCCGACGCGCCTGCACGCCGCGACCAAGCCGCAGGTGCTCGGCTTCCTCCTCATCTGCATCGCGATCGCGATCTCGTTGGAGAGCTGGGCGGTGACGGCGTTCCTCGTGCCGGTGATGCTCATCCAGCTCGCGACGGCGCCGCTGTCGGCCCACATGGTCGGCCGCCAGGCGTACCGCAACGGCACGATCGACGAGCGTTCGCTCGTGGTCGACGAGCTCGCCGACGACAAGCGCACTCCCCCCGCCGCCGGCGGCTGACCCCGGCGCGGGGCGGCCGGGGCGGCCGGGCGAGGCGGACGGTGCGGTGTGCGGTGTGCGGTGTGCGGGCGAGGCGGACGGTGCGGTGTGCGGTGTGCGGTGTGCGGTGTGCGGTGTGCGGTGTGCATGTCCCACTTTGGGTCAGCCATGTCCCAAGTTGTGTCGTTCTGGCATCCCTGGAGCGACCGAAAGTGGGACACGACCGACCGAAAGTGGGACATGGCCGACCGAACGTGGGACACGACCGACCGAAAGTGGGACATGGTCGACCGGAAGTGGGACATGAACCGACCGGAAGTGGGACATCGGACGGCATCCGCACGCTCGCCGAGCGTCTACGACGGTCTCTCGGCTGACGTCGCCGGTCGAAAGTGCGCGAAGTGCTCCCGGATGCCGTCTCCGGCAGCACTTCGCGCAGTCTCAGCGGCCCGGACTCGGCGGCCCGGCTCAGTCGGCGGGGGTCAGCGTCAGGGTGTGGGTCGTGGCGGCGGCCACCGCGTCCGGGGTGAAGGCCCACGGCGTCTGCCGCTTCTCCTGCCATGCCGCGAACTGGTCGGTGTAGTTGGGGTGGAACGCGTGCCCGCTCGCGCCGGTCAGATGGTTCCACCGCGACGCGTCGAGGTCGGACAGGTCGATCGTCATGCGCATCGACGGCACCGTCGAGGTCGAGAAGTCCTCGCCGAGCGCCCAGCCCGTGGCATCCACGACCGATGCGCCGCCGCTCACGGGGAACGGTCCGCGGTTGAACAGCATCTCGATCGGGGCGATGCCGCTCTCGCCGAACGACCCGTTCGTCAGGGTCAGCGCGTGCAGCGACCCCCAGTTCCACCGCGCCGGATTGTCACCCTGCAGCTTCACGAGCCGTTTGTACGCGTCTTCCGCACTGCGCACGAGCATCTCGTCGCGCCCCGACACGCCCACGTCGTCGTTGCCCCACCAGTCCGACGCAGGATCGTCGAGCAGCCGGTCGACCACGAGGAACAGTCGACCCTGACCCGCGAGGGATGCCGGGGCCTCCCGACGCGAGAACAGATTCTGCGCGAGTTCGTCCCACAGGACGTTCGCGTATGCGGCGGCGGCGCTGTCGGCCGTGCTCTGCGCGTCCCACTGCTCCAGCAGTGCGACGCCCGCGCGGGCTTCCTCGCCCTCCACCTCGACATCGGCGAACGCGGCGGCGAGCCGCTTGCCGATCCAGAACTCGTCGTCGGCCTGGATCGCCGACATGTCGTCGGCGGTGAGCTTGCCGCCCGCCGCAGCCCGTTCGATCAGGTGCACGATGCGTGCGGCGCGCCAGCCGTAGTCCCAGTCGTTCGTGAGGAAGTACTCGTAGTCCTCGTCGACGATCGCGTTGTTGGCCGTGACGATGTATCCGCTCTCGGGGTTGAACGCCATCGGAAGCTCGTCGAACGGGATGAACCCCTGCCAGTCGTAGGCGGAATCCCACCCCGGCTGCGGCATCGACCCGTCGCCCGCCCCGCGGATCGGCAGCCGGCCCGGCGTCTGATAGCCGATGTTGCCCGCGGTGTCGGCGTAGACGAGGTTCTGCGCGGGAACGTCGAAGAGGGACGCCGCCGCGCGGAAGTCCTCGATGCTCGCGGCCGTATTGAGCGCGAACAGCGCGCGGGCGGTCGTCCCCGGCTGCAGCGCCGTCCACTGGAGCGACACCGCGTACTCGCCCGTCGCGGGAACGTCGCCCGACTCGGAAGGCGCCGTGACGGCATCCGTCTCACCCGTGTACGGATCGTCGGCGATGGCGGTGAAGTCGCCCGTGAGGCCCGACACGATGGGGCCGTGCACCGTCGAGCGGATCACCAGCTCCTCCGACGCACCGCCGGCGACCTCGATCGTCTCGGTGCGCACGTCGAGCGGCACGAGCTCGCCGTCGCGCCAGTAGCTGTCGCCCTCGACCTTCTCGAGATACAGGTCGGTGACGTCGGTCGTGAGGTTCGTGAACCCCCACGCGACCGTCGCGTTGTGACCGATGATGACCCCCGGCATCCCGGAGAAACTGAAACCGGCCACGTCGAACGGGCACTCCTCGGAGACCGTCCGACACCGCAGACCCACCTGGTACCAGACGCTCGGCATCGACGCGCCCAGGTGCGGGTCGTTCGACAGGAGCGGCAGTCCGCTCTCCGTCAGTGCGCCCGACACGACCCACGAGTTCGAGCCGACCCCCTCGCCGACCCCGCCGAGGAGCGCGCTCGCCGCCTCGATGACGCTGCCGACCTCCTTCCAGTCCAGCCGGAGGGATGCCGTGTCGGCGTCGGTGTCGGCGGCGTCGCCCGCGGGCGGAGTGATGACGGGGACGATCACGGGGTTCGTGTCGTACGGGTACCCGGGGTACAGCTCGGCGATCTGCTCCGGCGTGTGCGTCTGGGCGAGGAGGGCGCGCGCCGTCTCGTCTTCGATGTTGCCGCGGAGGTCCCAGGCCATCGCCTTCAGCCACGCGACGGAGTCGACCGCCGTCCACCGTTCGATCTCGTAGCCGGGGTTCTGGAGTCCGAGCACCGCGTACTCGAGCGACGCGGCGCTGCCGGAATGATCGGCGAGATACGCGTTGACGCCGTCGGCATACGCCTCGTAGTAGCCGCGCTCCCGCTCGTCGAGCGCTTCGACCTCCTGCGCGGCGATCTCGTGCCAGCCCAGCGTGCGGAGGAACCGGTCGGTGCCCAGCTGCGACTCCCCGAACAGCTCCGACAGCCGGCCCGCGGTGACGTGACGGCGGAAGTCCATCTCCCAGAACCGGTCCTGCGCGTGCACGTACCCCTGCGCGTAGAAGAGGTCGGCCGACGAGTCGGCGACGATGGTCGGGATGCCGAGTTCGTCGCGCATCACGCTGACCTCCGCCCCGAGGCCCGGCAGTTCGACGGTGCCCTCGAGCTGGGGGAACGACCGCTGCACCGTGTAGAGCAGGATGCCGGCGGCGATCAGGGCGAGGACGGTGACGCCCGCGACGATGCCGAACACCCACGCGCCGATCGTCCGGCCCACGGACCGGCGACGGCGAGGCGCGGGGGTTCCGTCCGCGGCCGTTCCGGTGGCGTCGGGTGCGGCGGGGTCGTCGGTGGACAGGTGCGCGTGCGAGACGTCGGACATCGGTGTCGAGAGCTCCACTGGGGCGTCGGCTTCATCGCTTCGGGTCGCGATCGGGCCGCGCGCCCCAGGAGCGTGGCCTTCCTGGCATCCTAACCGGCCCCGTGAGACTCGGTGTCAGCCGGGATGCCCCTGCGGCCGGGCCTCAGCCGATGAGGCTCGGCTGCAGATCGCGCAGCGTGCGGCGGTGCGTCATGCGGGCGACTCCCGCGATCGCCACCCCGAGCGCGGCGCCGAGCCACAGCAGGAGCACCGCCACGTCGCCGGCGACGCGGTCGAGGGCGCCCCCGTACATGAGCTGGCGCATGGCATCCACGACGTAGCCCATGGGGAGCACGTGATGGAGGGCGGCGAGCGGGCCGGGGAGCGTCTGCCACGGGAAGGTGCCGCCGGCCGTCACCAACTGCAGCACCATGAGCACGAGCCCGACGAACTGACCGACCGAGCCGAGCCATACGTTCAGCGCGAGGATGATCGCCGCGTAGGTGAACGACGCGAGCACCAGGATGCCGAGGGTGCCGAGCGGGTGGGCGAACCCGAAGCCCAAGGCCAGGGAGAGCACCCCGAACAACACGACCATGCCCACCGCACCGAGGAGGGCGGGGGTGAGCCAGCCCGCGAGAGCGATCCGGACGGGCGAGCGGAGCGCCGTGACGGCGCGACGGGAGACCGGCTTGACGATGAGGAACAGGGCGTAGATCCCGATCCATGCGGCCAGCGCGGCGAAGAACGGTGCGAGCCCGGCGCCGTAGTCCGACGCGTGCGCGGTGCTGCTGCTGTCGACCGCGACCGGGTCGGCGATCGTCTCGGCCTGCGCGGCGCGGAGGTCGGCCGACGCGTCGGGGAGGGCCGCGACTCCGTCGGCGAGCCCTGCCCGCAGCTCGTCCGCGCCGCTCGCGAGCGTGCCGAGGCCCGCGCGCAGACGCTCCGCCCCCGCGTCGAGTCGCGTGGCCCCGTCGGACAGTTCGGACGTGCCGGATGCCAGTCGGCCCGCGCCGTCCGCGAGCTCGTCGGCCCCGTTCGACACCTGCGCCGAACCCGACGCGACCTGATCGGCGCCGTCGGACACCTGGGCGGCACCGGCGGCGAGGGCGTCGACCTTGCCGACGGCGGCGTCGACGCGGTCGGCGCCGGTCGCCAGCGCGTCGCCGAGCGGGTCGAGCTCGGCGAGCACCGCGGCGACCTCGGATGCCGAGAGGCCGTGTTCGGTGAGCGCACGCTCGATGTCGGCCCGCGCGTCGGGGAGGAGCCCGACGGCGCGATCGACGGCATCGCCGGCGCGGTCGGCGTACCCGGCGAGGGTCGCCGTGCCGTCGGCCACCTGCTGGGCGCCGTCGGCGACGCGGGCCGCGCCCGAGGCGACGCGCGCCGAACCCGACGCGAGCGTGCCGGCTCCGTCGGCGAGGGTCTGCGCCCCGGTGGCGGCGGTCTCGGCTCCCTTCGAGAGCTCGCCCGTGCCGTCGGCGAGGGTCGTCGCGCCGGCGACCGCGTCGTCGGCACCGTCGGCGAGCTTCGTCGCGCCGTCGGTGGCCGTCACGAGCTGCGCGCGGATGTCGGCGATGCCGTCGAGCAGGCGTCCGGCTGCTTCTTCACCGACGAGTTCTGCGACCGAGCGGCGGATCTTCTCGACGGCCTGCGAACCGATCGACGACGCGAGGTAGTTGTTGGCGTCGTTGGTCGACAGGACGATGGTCGCCTGGTGGGGATCGTCGCCGCCGGCGCTCGTGAGCGCGGCGGAGAAGTCGGCGGGGAGCGTCACGGTGAAGTCGACGTCGCCGTTGCGCAGGGCTTCGGCGGCGGCGTCGGCCCCGAGGAGCTGCCAGTCGAACGCGCCGCCGTCGAGCAGCTGGTCGGCGACCTGCGCGCCGTAGTCCGCGGCATCCTGATTCGCGGATGCCGGTACGCCCGCGTCGAGGTCGACCAACGCCACCGGCACGTCCTCGAACTTGCCGTACGGGTCTTGATTCGCCCACAGGTAGAGGCCGCCGTAGAGCACCGGCACGAGCGTGAGGGCGATGAGCGCGATGACCGACATGCGGGTCGCGGTGAGGCGACGGAACTCCGCCGAGATGAGCGCGGGGATCTTCATCGCGCATCTCCCGCTATCCGTCCGCGGACGCCTCGAAGGCGCACGCCGCTGGCCCGCGGCCGACGGCGACGCGCCGAGCCCGTGGTCTCGGCGACGACGGCTGCCGCCGTGCGTCCCGCGATGACGAGCACCGCGAAGCCGCGGTCGGCGAACTCCTCCACGAGCGGCCACCACTGCGCGGGCTCGGCGCCGTGGCGGTCGGGGGAGACGAGCACGAGACCCTCGATGCCGGGGCGGCGGGATGCCAGCTCCAGCAGCACGCGCAGTCGGTCGACGGGGGCGACGTCGGCGATCGGCACCCGCGAGAGGTGACGGAGGCCGTGCTCGTCGAGCCACCGCCGGGCCGCGAGCGGGTCGGACGGGAGGCCGGCGAACATGAGCTCCTCGCCGACCACACCGGCCAGCGCCACGTCGGGCGCGGGTTCGCTCACGTCGGGCGCATCCACCAGGGCGGTGCGACGACGGAGGTCGCGTGGCACGGCGCGACCGTCGATCGTGACGCGGCCCGTGTCGGGGCGCATGCGTCCGGTGGCGACGAGACCGAGCACCGTGGGGCGCTGTTCGGTCTCGGCGATGGCCAGCGCGGCGCGGCCGCTGCGGTAGCTGAGGGTCGTGGCGGGCAGCGCGAGACCGCGCCGACCCTTCGAGACGTCGGCGAGTTCGACGAGCATCAGGGCTCCGTATCGAGAGAGAGGAGAACGGCATCCGCTTCTCGCCACGACAGGCCGGCGATCGACAGCACGGCACGGACGGCGAGGAGGCGGGCGTCGGGTGAGGAGGCGTCGAGGCGGGTGACGACGACGCGCGCCGTCTCCTCGATGAGTCGCGCGACCGTCGGGGTGGCGACGTCGGTGCGAAGCGTGCCGTCGGCCTGCCCGCGCCGGACGAGCTCGGCCACCGTGCGGCGCAGGGGAGCGAGGGCGGCGGCGGTCCACTCGACGTGCGTCTCGTCGAGGGCGAGGGCGGCGGCCACCTGCACGTGGGCCGCCTCCGTCCAGAGTCGATCGGTGAGGCGAGCCAGCGCAAGCGGTGCGGGGTCGGTCGCGTCGACGGCGTCGGCGATCGCGTTGAAGCGCGGAGCGCCGGCGTCGATGAGTTCGCGCAGGAGTGCGTCGCGGTCGTCGAAGTGGCCGTAGAGCGCGCGCCGCGTCAGGCCAGCGGCCCGGGCGATCGTGTCGATCGACGCGTGCGGGTCGTGGGCGAGGGTCGTGGCTGCCGCCGAGAGGATTCCTGCGCGGTTGGCCGCGGCATCCCTTCTCGGGCGACGGGCCGGCGCGGTCGTGCTCATGGCTCCAGCGTACGAACGTGCACATGCATGTGCAAGTTATCTGGGCGAACTCCCAGCGATGCCGGCGTGCGGGGCGTGTGGGGCGTTTCGTCTCGCTGCGCTCGCTCAACGACCGGGGCGGTGGCGACGTTCGGTCGTTGAGCGAGGGCGCGGGGCGACCGAGACGAAACGGGCGTTGCGGGTGGGGCGTTTCGTCTCGCTGCGCTCGCTCAACGACCGGGTTGCGGTGCGGCGGAGGGTGGGGCGTTTCGTCTCGCTGCGCTCGCTCAACGACCGGGGGGCAGGCGACGTTCGGTCGTTGAGCGAGGGCGCGGAGCGACCGAGACGAAACGGGTGTGGATGGATGGAACCGATGCCCCGCGGCATCCGTACGCTCAACCGATGGCCTACGTCTATATGCTGCGCTGCTCCGACGGGACGCTTTACGTCGGCAGCACGCGCGACCTCGCGCGGCGGTTTGCGCAGCACCAGGCGGGAGAGGGCGCGGCGTACACGCGACGTCGACGTCCGGTCGAGCTGTTCTGGTCGAGCGAGTGTGCGCGCATCGATGAGGCGTTCGCGTGGGAGAAGCGGCTGCAGGGATGGAGTCACGCCAAGCGCGTGGCCTTTGCGGAGGGCGGACTGGATGCCGTGCGCGGCTGGAGCGCCGCACATCGCCGCCGTTCCCCCGACGACTGAGCGGTGGGGTGGTGCAGCGTTTCGTCTCGCTGCGCTCGCTCAACGACCGGGGTGGCGGGGCGGCTTCCGGTCGTTGAGCGAGGGCGCGGAGCGCGCGAGACGAAACGGTGGTGCGGGGTGCGGTGGTGCCGGTCGTTGAGCGAGGGCGCGGAGCGCCCGAGACGAAACGGATGTGCGGGGTGCGGCGTTTCGTCTCGCTGCGCTCGCTCAACGACCGGGCGCTCGCTCAACGACCGGGGGTGCGCTCGCTCAACGACCGAGGGTCAGTCGGCGCCGAAGTCGAACGACGCCGACTCGGATGCCTCGTCGAGCGCTTCGGCGAGTTCCTCGCGCTCGGCGTCGAACGGCCGCGCGTGGCCGGTGATCTCCGCCGCTTCACCCGACGCGAGCTCGCCGACGAGCTCCGCCGTCGCGCCGCCGATGAGACCCAGGCCCGCGTACTGCTCGAGACGGGCGCGGGAGTCGGCGATGTCGAGGTTGCGCATCGTCAGCTGCCCGATGCGGTCGGTCGGGCCGAAGGCCGCGTCGCCGACGCGCTCCATCGACAGCTTCTCCGGCGAGTACGACAGGTTCGGGCTAGTGGTGTCGAGGATCGTGTAGTCCTCGCCGCGGCGGAGGCGCAGCGTGACGGTGCCGGTCACGGCAGACCCCACCCACCGCTGGATCGACTCCCGCAGCATGAACGACTGCGGCTCGAGCCACCGTCCCTCGTACATGAGGCGGCCGAGACGGCGACCCTGCTCGTGGTAGGTCGCGAGGGTGTCCTCGTTGAGGATGCCGTTGACCAGGCGCTCGTAGGCGATGAACAGCAGCGCCATGCCGGGGGCCTCGTAGATGCCGCGGCTCTTCGCCTCGATGATGCGGTTCTCGATCTGGTCGCTCATGCCCAGGCCGTGGCGACCGCCGATCGCGTTCGCCTCCTGGACGAGGGCCACGGCATCCGCGAACTCCACGCCGTTGATCGCGACGGGGCGTCCCGCCTCGAAGGTGACCGACACGTCTTCGGTGGCGATCTCGACCGACGGGTCCCAGAAGCGCACGCCCATGATCGGCTCGACGACCTCCAGCGACACGTCGAGGTGCTCGAGGGTCTTCGCCTCGTGCGTGGCACCCCAGATGTTCGCGTCGGTCGAGTACGCCTTCTCCACCGAGTCGCGGTAGGGGAAGTCGTGGGCGACCAGCCATTCGCTCATCTCCTTGCGACCACCGAGCTCCGTCACGAAGTCGGCATCCAGCCAGGGCTTGTAGATGCGCAGCGCCGGGTTGGCGAGCAGGCCGTAACGGTAGAACCGCTCGATGTCGTTGCCCTTGTAGGTGGAGCCGTCGCCCCAGATGTCGACGCCGTCCTCCTTCATCGCGCGCACGAGCAGCGTGCCCGTGACGGCGCGGCCGATGGGCGTCGTGTTGAAGTACGTGCGCCCGCCGGAGCGGATGTGGAACGCGCCGCACGCCAGCGCCACGAGGCCTTCTTCGACGAGGAGCGGCTTGCAGTCGATGAGACGCGACGCCTCGGCGCCGTACTGCAGGGCGCGGCCCGGGATCGAGGCGATGTCGTCTTCGTCGTACTGACCGAGGTCGCCCGTGTAGGTGAAGGGGACGGCGCCCTTGTCGCGCATCCACGCGACGGCGACGGAGGTGTCAAGGCCTCCCGAGAAGGCGATGCCGACGCGCTCGCCGACGGGCAGGGACTGGAGGACCTTCGACATGCGATCAAGTCTACTGAGGCATCCGCGCCCACTCCGGCCGCGTGACGCTGGTGCGACGTGGCTCGAACGTGGCGCGAACGCGTTCGCCGGCGCCGAACTGCGGATGCCGTGGAGACGCACCCGCACTTCGACGCCGGCGAAGGGGCGATACCGGGGTCAGTTAGTCACGGGGACGACGAGGCCGCCCCAGGTCTCCTGCTCGTAGTCGGCGGCGTCCTGCGAGGTGAGCAGGTCGTAGAGCGCGACGATGCGGGGGTCGTCCTTGAGCTCCGGGCGCGTGGCCAGCACGTTGTAGTACGGGCTGTCGGCGCCCTCGATGAGGATCGCCTGGTCGGCGGTGAGTCCCGCCGGCAGCGCGAAGCTGATCGTCACGAACGCCGTGTCGACGTCGGGAAGCGCCTGCGGCAGCGTCGCGTTCTCGATCTCCTTGAACTCGAAGCCCCGCGGGTTCGCCGTCACGCCCGAGAGGTCGACGACGTCGTCGGTCGCCTCGATGAGCCCCTCGGCGGCGAGCATCTTGAGCGCGCGCCCCTCGTTCGTCGGGTCGTTGGGGATCGCGATGGAGGCGCCGTCGGCGAGCTCGTCGAGGCTCGAGATCTTCGTCGAGTAGAACGCGGCCGTCGGCAGGTACGCCTCGCCCACGCTCACGAGGTCCTCACCGGTGTTGGCGTTGAAGGTCTCGAGGAACGTCGAGTTCTGGAACAGGTTCGCGTCGATCGACCCGTCGGCCAGCGCCGTGTTCGGGGTGTTGTAGTCGGTGAACGGCACGAACTCGATCGTGAGTCCGAGCTCGGAGGCGCCGTTCTCGGCGACGTGCTTCAGGATGTCGCCGGCGGGCGTCTGGAGCGCGCCCACCTTCAGCGTGCCGAGGCTGTCGCCCGACGCGTCGGTGGCCGGCGCGGTGCCGCCCGCGCAGCCGGTGAGCAGGAGGGCGGCGGCAGCGGTGGCCGCCGCGAACAGGGGGAGCTTGCGAGTCATGGTGTGGTCCTTTCGGGATGCCGGTCAGGGAGCAAGGTGCGAGGTGGCTGTCGTCGCGCGCGACGGGACGGGGGCCGTGCCGCGCGCGCGACGCGGCGGGCGGGAGGAGCGGCGGGCGAGGCGGCGCGCGCCCCACGAGGCGAGCGACTGCAGGACCATCACGATCGCGAAGATGATGACGATCACCGACACGATGTGGATCCAGCTGTACTGCTGGTAGCCATAGCGGATGGCGACGTCGCCGAGGCCGCCGCCGGCGACCGTGCCGACCATCGCCGAGAAGTTGATGATCGAGGTCACCGTGGTCGAGAGTCCGAGCAGCATGGGCGGCGCGGCCTCGGGCAGGAGCACCTTGGTGACCAGCTGCCACCGGCTCGCGCCGAGCGACGACGCGACCTCCAGCAGCCCCGGGTCGACCTCCTTGATCGCGATCTCGACCATGCGGGCGAAGAACGGGATCGCGACGACCGACAGCGGGACGATCGCCGCCGTCGGGCCGATGAAGGTGCCGACCACCACGCGCGTGAACGGGATGAGGGCGACCATCAGGATGATGAACGGCACCGATCGGCCGAGGTTGACGATGAAGTCGAGCGTGCGGTTGATGACGACGCCGAGCCGCCTCGATCCGAACGGCGCCTCCAGGAAGCGTCCCTCCTCGGTACCGACGAGCACGACACCCAGCGGCAGGCCCACGATCACCGTCGCCAGCAGCGCGAACCCGACCATGTACAGCGTCTGCCCCGTGGCGACGAGGAGCACCGTGAAGAGCTGATCGTTCACGCGGCGACCCCCGTCCGGAGCACCTCGACGAGGAGCCCCTGGCCGCGGAGGTCGTCGATCACGGCGGATGCCGCGGCATCCGGCACTTCGAGGCGCGTGCGCCCCGCCTGCGTGCCACCGATCCGCTCGATCAGCGCCCCGAGGATCGACACGTCGAGCCCGTGGTCGCGCGCGAGCTGGGCGATCACCGGCCGGTCGGCGGTGCCGCCGGCGAACGTGATGTCGATCACGGTGGCATCCGGGGCCACCGACGCCGGGATCGCGCCGAGCGGGAACAGCTGGGCGGTGAGGCGGGAGCCGGGCGTGCGGATGATGTCGACCAGGCGGCCGCTCTCGACCACCCGGCCCGCCTCGAGGAGCGCGGCGGAATCGCACACGGTCTTCACGACGTCCATCTCGTGGGTGATGAGGAGCACGGTGAGCCCGAGTTCCGCGTTGATGCGGCGATACAGGTCGAGGATCGCGGAGGTCGTCTCCGGGTCGAGGGCGCTCGTGGCCTCGTCGGACAGCAGCACGCTCGGACGCGCCGCGAGCGCACGCGCGATGCCGACGCGCTGCTGCTGACCGCCCGACAGCTCGTGGACCGACGCCTCGGCGCGGTGACTGAGGCCCACGAGATCGAGCATCTCGAGCGCGCGGGCCCGACGCTGCTCCCGCGGCGTGCCGTCGAGCTCGAGCGCCAGCTCCACGTTGGCGCGCACCGTGCGGCTCCCCAGCAGGTTGAACCGCTGGAAGACCATGCCGATGCGGCGGCGCGCGGCCCGCAGATCGGCGTCGCCGAGAGCGGTGAGTTCGGTGCCGTCGACCGTGACGGTTCCGGCATCCGGTCGTTCGAGGAGGTTCACGATGCGGGCGAGCGTGCTCTTGCCGGCACCGCTCTGCCCGACGATGCCGAAGATCTCGCCCGTGGGGATCGTCAGCGAGACGTCGTCGACGGCGGGGACGTCGCCGTATCGCTTGGACACGTGTTCGAGCGCAATCACGCGGGCAGGCCTCTCTGCGGGGGGTCGCGCCCGGTGGTTCGTCGACGCGTGCTTCGAGTCTCGCCGCCCGGCACCGCGCCGACCGAATCCCTGTTACGCCCCGTGTCGTCACCGCTGGACACGCCGCCCGCCGCGCTGGCCGGGTTCGCGCGGGTTCGCGCTGGTTCGTCCGCGCCGAATCGTGGGTGGCGTCGGGTGACACCCGCGAGACGGCGCCGGCGAAGGCCACACGCCGGCGAGGGCCGCGCGTCAGGACGTGACGGATGCCGTCGTGCGGCGACGGCCGATCCACACGGTGAATGCCCCCACCGCGACGAAGGCGAGCGAGATGACCACGATGTAGACGAGCACCGAGGGCCAGCCGCCCGGACCGTTCGGGTTGAGGAACGGATACGGGTACCACCAGGGCTCCCCGTTGGCCGGGTTGGTCACGAGGGGACCGCGCAGGAGGGTGTAGGCGCTCCAGACGAGGGGGAAGGCGAGCACCACCGCGATCGATCGCCACGGGAGGCCGCGCCGCCGCGGCGCGAAGAGCAGATCGAGGAGCAGGAACAGCGGGCCGATGAGGTGGAGCACCTCGTTCGACCAGGGCACCGGCTCGCTCCCCTGCGGCAGGGTGATGCCCCGCAGGAGGGCGTTGTAGACGATGCCCGTGATCACCATCGCCGTGGTGGCGCAGGCCAGCGTCGTCGCGAGGGCCGGGCTCTCGACGGCATCCCGCCCGGCGCGCAGTCCGGCGATCCCCGCCCACAGGAGCGTCGTCGCGGCGAGCACGTTGGAGAGGATCGTGAAGAAGCTGAAGAAGTTGGCGATCACGGTGCCGAGGTCGCGGCCCAGCTCGATCGTCGTGGTGATCGACGCCACCAGCTGCGTGACGACGGCCGCGATGATGAGCAGGCCCATCACGAGCCGCAGAACGGACCAAATGCTGACGCGCATTCCCGCAGGCTACCGTCCGCCCGCGCGGCCGGTCGAGAGTGCGCATTCGGTCGTTGCGCGGCCGGATCCGGAACAGTTCGCGCAATCCGGGCGGCGGAAGCAATCACGGACGGCCCCGATAGAATGGGGACTCACCGTCCATCCACGGGGGAGCACCCATGCCAGGCATCGTCATCGTCGGAGTCCAGTGGGGGGACGAGGGCAAGGGCAAGGCCACCGATCTCCTCGGTGAGCGCACCGACTGGGTCGTGAAGTTCAACGGCGGCAACAACGCCGGTCACACGGTCGTCATCGGCGACGAGAAGTACGCCCTGCACCTGCTGCCGTCCGGCATCCTCTCGCCCGGCGTCAACGCCGTCATCGGCAACGGCGTCGTCATCGACCTCGAGGTGCTCTTCGCCGAGCTGTCCGCGCTCGCCGCCCGCGGGGTCGACACGTCCCGGTTGAAGGTGAGCGCGAACGCGCACGTCATCACGCAGTACCACCGCACGCTCGACAAGGTCACCGAGCGCTTCCTGGGCAAGCGCATGATCGGCACCACCGGCCGCGGCATCGGTCCGAGCTACGCCGACAAGATCAACCGCGTCGGTATCCGCATCCAGGACCTCTTCGACGAGAACATCCTGCGCCAGAAGGTCGAGGGTGCGCTCGACCAGAAGAACCACCTGCTCGTAAAGGTCTTCAACCGCCGCGCGATCACCGTCGACGAGATCGTCGACGACCTGCTGTCCTACGCCGATCGCCTGCGTCCGATGGTCTGCGACACGGGCCTGCTCCTCAACGACGCGTTGAATGCCGGTGACGTCGTCGTGTTCGAGGGTGGCCAGGCCACGATGCTCGACGTCGACCACGGCACGTACCCGTTCGTGACGTCGTCGTCGGCGACGGCCGGAGGCGCGGCCACCGGCTCCGGCGTCGGTCCGAACCGCCTCGACCGCATCGTCGGCATCGTGAAGGCGTACACGACGCGCGTCGGTTCGGGGCCCTTCCCGACGGAGCTGTTCGACGAGCAGGGCGAGTGGCTGCGCACGCGCGGCTTCGAGTTCGGCACGACGACGGGGCGCCCGCGCCGCGTGGGCTGGTACGACGCCCCCATCACGCGCTATGCGACGCGCGTCAACGGCATCACCGACCTCGTGCTGACGAAGCTCGACATCCTGACCGGCCTCGACCGGATCCCGGTGTGCGTCGCCTACGACGTCGACGGCGAACGCTTCGAGGAAGTGCCGGTCAACCAGAGCGACTTCCACCACGCGACGCCGATCCTCGAGTACTTCCCCGGGTGGAAGGACGACATCTCGAAGGCCCGCACCTTCGAGGACCTCCCCCTCGAAGCGCAGGACTACGTGCTGGCCCTCGAGGCCATGAGCGGTACCCGCATCTCGGTCATCGGCGTCGGCGCGTCCCGCGACGCGGTGATCGTGCGCCACGACCTGGTCGACTGAGCTCCCCGTGAGGTTCTTCGTCGGCGCCTACACCGCCGACGGCGACGGCGATGCCACCGGGATCGGCGTCGTCCACGCGGGTGAGCCGGACGGTTCGCTCGCGGGTGGACAGCTCTCGACCGGTGCGGATGCCGTACGCACCGATGGGTCGCCGTCGTGGCTGGCCTGGCATCCGACTCTCGACGTGCTCTATGCGGCGCTCGAGCACGGTGGAGCGGTGCAGGCGCTCCGCCGCACCGGTCCCGACTCGTTCGCGCTGTTCGGCGAGCCCGCGGCCGTGGGTGAGCTCGTCTGCCACGTCGCCGTCGAGCCCGGTGGTCGATGGCTCGTCGCGTCGTGCTGGGGCGACGGCCGGGTCGTGCGCCTGCCGCTGGCGCCGGACGGCCGGGTGGGGACGGGTGTCGTCGCCGCAGCGGCGACCGACCCGTATGCCGCGCTCGACATGAATCGCCCGTCGCGCGCGCACCACGCTCGCTTCGTGGGGACGCGGACGGTCGTGACGACCGATCTCGGGCTCGACCAGGTGCGTGCGTGGCATCCCTTTGCGGACGGACTGCGCGAGGTCGACCGGGTGGTGCTCCCGCAGGGCGCCGGACCGCGGCACACCGTGTGGCACCCCAGCGGTCACCTCTACGTCGTGACGGAGTTCTCGCTCGAGCTCTTCGTGCTCGCTCCTCCGTCGGACGGCCAGGGGTGGCGGCTCGTCGCCGCCGGTCCCGTCTCGCCCGGGGCGCTCCCCGGTGCGGATGCCGCGGCGGAGATCTCGCTGTCCGCCGACGCCGAGTTCGCCTACGTCGGGCTGCGGGGCACCGACACGATCGCGACGCTGCGCGTGCGCGGCACCGGCGCGACCGTGCAGCCCGTCGCCCTCGTCGAGAGCGGCGTGACCTGGCCCCGGCACCACCTCGTCGCGCGCGACACACTTCTGGTGGCCGGACAGCGGTCGGACGACGTGGCATCCCTCGCGCTCGACCTGCGCACCGGCATCCCGGGGCGCGTGCGCCATCGCGTGTCCACACCGTCGCCGAGCCAGCTGCTCGCCGACCGGCCGGGGGCGGCGGGCTAGACCTTCGCGTCCTGGCGGGGGATCCACACCTTCTTCAGCACGAGCAGGAGCGACGCGGTCACGGGGATGGCAACGAGCGCGCCGAGAAGGCCCATGAGGGTGCCGCCGACGAGCGCGCCGATCACCACGAGCGACCCGGGCACCGCGATCGTCTTGTTCATGACGCGAGGAGTGAGCACGTATGCCTCGAGTTGCATGTACACGAGGTACGCGGCCGCGAAGACGAGGGCCGACAGCGGATTCGTGAACAGGGCGACCACGGAGCCGATGCCCCAGAACAGCACCGTTCCGACCAGCGGGATGATCGTGATGCAGAACGACACGACGGCCAGCAGCAGCGGGAAGGGCAGCCCCAGCACGGAGTAGAGGAGGAAGGTCACGAGGGCGTTGAAGAACGCGAGGATGACCATGCCCCCGAGGTATCCCCCGACCGAGGCGGTGATCTCCTCCGTCAGCTCCGCCGTGAGGGGACGGTTGCGTGCCGGAACGAGACGGTAGAACGCCTGCTTGACCTCCGGGAGGGAGGCGAGGAAGTACAGGCTCAACACGATGATGATGATGAGCCCCGAGATCGTCGTGCCGATCGAGACGCCGATCTGCAGCACGCCGCCGCCGATCGCGGCCAGGTTCGCCGGATCGCTGAGGAATCGCTGGATCTCGTTCAGCAGCGCGGGCACCTGGTCGCCGAACTGATCGCGCGCCCACAGGTAGAAGTCGGTCTGCTGGAAGCCGGCGATCGTCGAGGGCAGGTCGCGGATGAACTGGGCGACCTGACCGACGACCGTCGGGATGACGAGCCACAGCACGCCGACCATGACGAGCGCGAACACGAAGTAGACGATGACGATGCCCCACGCCCGGCCGACACCGCGACGCTCCAGCCGGCGTACGAGGGGATCGAGGCCCAGGGCGGCGAACAGTGCGAAGGCGATGTAGATCCAGATGGTGGCGAGGTCGGCGATGGCAGACGTGAGTCCGACCGCCAGGAGACCGCCGAGGACGACGAGGAAGCCGAGCACGAAGGGCCGCTGGATGAGCGCGCCCACCGGACGCGGCGGCTGCTCGGGGGCGAGCGACGCGCCCGTCGGAGTCGCAGCGTCCGCCGCTGCTGCGGGCGACGCGCTCGGTCGGCGGCGCGACCAGCGACGCGGGGAGGGTCCGGGCTCGGACGGGGCATCGGTCATGCGTCACACTCTAGGGGCGGAGGGGCGTCGGCGACCTCGTCGGGACGGTCGAGCCGCGGGGTGAGACGGTACGCTCGGGTCGGGGAGGACTCATGACGGACGACACAGCGGATGCCACAACCGCCGCGACCGCGCGGCTGCTCGGTCTGCGGGCGAGCATCGACAACATCGACGCGGCGCTCATCTTCCTGCTCGCCGAGCGTTTCCGCTGCACGAAGCAGGTCGGTGTGCTGAAGGCCGAGCACGGGATGCCGGCATCCGACCCGAACCGTGAAGAGCAGCAGATCGCGCGCCTGCGTCGGCTGTCGGCGGAAGCCGACCTCGACCCCGAGTTCGCCGAGAAGTGGTTCAACTTCGTCGTCGCCGAGGTCATCCGCCACCACACGGCCGAGGCCGAACGCGACTGACGCGTCCGGCCCCGGTGAATCCGCTGTCGGCGTTCAGGGGGTCGCCCGCCGGAGCGGTGCGAACGAGAACGCCGCGATGACGACGGCGACCAGGAGTGTCCAGGCGGCGATGCCGGCGGTGCCCTGCGTTCCGATCCACTCACCGACGGCGCCCCAGCCGTCGAGACGCCCGATGAGCCAGCCCGCCCCGACGAGCGCGAGCCCGATGCCGACGAGCACCACCGTGAGCCACACGCTCCCGAACCGCTTGTAGATGGTGGCCGAGCCGAAGCCGATCATGAAGAACACCATCGGAACCGCGAAGTACAGCAGCCATGCCGCCGCCGGCCCGGCATCCCAGATCCAGTCGACCGAGAAGTACCAGCCCTGCAGTCCCCACCCTCCGGTCGCCCGCTCGAGGAACGCGCCACCGACGTAGAGCGTCGCCAGCAGCGCCGAGAAGAGCGCCGCCGTGAGCGTCGTTCCGAAGAAGTACTCCCGCCGAGTGACGCTCATCGCCTGCGAGAACGGGAAGGTGAGTGTCAGCGACTGCACGCCGACGACACCGAAGTACCAGTACACGGCCTGTGCGCCGCCGCTGTACTTCTGACCTTCGGCGGGCACCATCGACCAGATCACCAGGGTGAGCAGGAACGAGCCGGCCAGCACGATCAGCGGCACCCACACGTAGGTCTGCTTGTTGATCAGCTGCATGCGCACGACATTCCAGGTGCGGTTCACGACAGGCTCCCTTCCTTGACGTCGCGGTCGGCGGACGCGCCGGCCGCGTGCTGCGTGGTGCGGACGATCAGCTGCTGGAGCGAGACCGGAGCGACGTCCAGTCCCTCCTCGCGGAGCCGGGCGTGGTCCGCCCCGGTGAGTTCGCCGATGATCGTGACCGAGGCGACGCGGCCCAGGCTCTCGCGATGGATCACCTCGCGGCCGGCGACGAACGCGTCGACCGCTGCGGCGTCACCGACGATCGTCGCGGCGCGACCGCGCACGGCATCCGTCTCCTCGTCCATGATGATCCGGCCGCCGTCGATGACGATCACCCGCTCGAGGAGATTCGACACCTCGTCGATCAGGTGGCTCGACAGGATGATCGTGCGCGGGTGCTCGGCGTAGTCCTCGAGCAGGCGGTCGTAGAAGAGCTGGCGGGCGACGGCGTCTAGTCCGAGATAGGGCTCGTCGAAGAAGGTGATCTCCGCGCGGGATGCCAGGCCGATGATCACGCCGACGGCGCTGAGCTGGCCGCGCGAGAGCTTCTTGATCGTCTTGTTCATCGGCAGCTGGAAGTCGGCGATGAGGCGATCGGCGAGGGTCTGGTCCCAGTTCTCGAAGAAGAGCCGCGCCATCTGGAACGCGTGGGCGGGCTTCGCGTCGTCGGGGTACTTCTGGCTCTCGCGGACGAAGCACATGCGGCGCAGCACCTTGGCGTTCTCGTACGGGTGCTCGCCGAAGACGCGGACGTCGCCGCTCGTGGCGAAGTTCTGCGCCGTGAGGATCGACATGACCGTGGTCTTGCCGGCTCCGTTCCGACCCAGGAGGCCGTAGATCGTGTCCTTCTCGATCGTGAAGCTCACGTCGTCGGCTGCGACGGTGTCGCGGTAGCGCTTGGTGAGGTGCTTCACCTCGATCACGCTGGTCATCGTGCGGTTCCTTCCGTTGCTGTCGTGTCGGCGGGCCGCTGCTGCGCCCGCTCCGCGAGGAGGCGGGCGAGATCGTCGGCGGCGAGGCCCAGGGTGCGTGCTTCCGCGAGCAGGGGATCGAGGAAGCGCTCGACGAAGGCGGCACGGCGCTCGGCGAGGAGCAGCGCGCGGGCCCCCGGCGAGACGAACATGCCGATGCCGCGGCGCTTGTAGAGCACGCCCTTGTCGGTGAGCATCGCGATCCCCTTCGCCGCGGTGGCCGGGTTGATGCGATAGAAGGCCGCGAGTTCGTTCGTCGACGGTGCCTGCGCCTCTTCGGCGAGGGCTCCATCGATGATCGAGTCCTCCACGCTCTCCGCGATCTGCAGGAAGAGCGCGCGTCCTTCGTCGATCATCCGTCACCTCTTGGGTTAGTTACTTGACTAACTAACCATGCAACGAACCCGCGGCGATGTCAAGCGGTGCGTGAGGGATGTCTCGGTTTGCGGCCTTCGGGGAACCTCGTTACGTTGGAAAGAGGGCCGTGAGCATGCTCGTCGGCCCCGACGACCAGTCCGCGACCGCTCGATGTCGTGTCTCCGACACCATCCGGGTGGGCGTATGGTCGGCGGTCTGGGCGACAGACCCGATGTGTGTCGCCGGAGCGTGACGTCCCCCCGCGTCCGAGCATCGACGCGTGCGGCGGGTCGCGCCGATGATCGCCACCCGGGCGTAACCGATGCTGCCGCGCGCGCGGCCGCCGAGGTGAAGCACGTGACCGTTCCCCCGTCCCCCGAAGGCGCTCCCGCCCTCGAAGCCCAGGGCCTGTACAAGGTCTTCGGCCGCAATCCCCGCGAAGGCGTCCGCCGGCTCGAAGCCGGCCAGACCCGCGCCGGCATCGCCGACGTCGGCACCGCCGCCGTCATCGACGCGAGCTTCACGGTGAACCCCGGCGAGATCTTCGTCATCATGGGCCTGTCCGGCTCCGGCAAGTCGACCATCATCCGCATGCTCAACGGGCTGCTGCAGCCGACCGCCGGCCAGGTGCTCATCGGCGGCCGCAACGTCACGACCGCCGCGCCGGGCGAGCTCCGCGGCATCCGTCGCTCGTCGGTGTCGATGGTGTTCCAGCACTTCGCGCTGCTGCCGCACCTCACGGTGCTCGACAACGCCGCCTACGCGCTCGAGATCCAGGGCGTCGGACGCAGCGAGCGTCGCCGCCGTGCGCAGGAGATCCTCGACCGGGTCGGTCTCGGCGACCGAGCGGATGCCATGCCCGACGAACTCTCGGGCGGCATGCGCCAGCGCGTCGGCATCGCGCGCGCCCTCACGGCCGGCACCGACATCCTCCTGATGGACGAGGCCTTCTCGGCCCTCGACCCGCTCATCCGCCGCGAGATGCAGGAGCAGCTCGTCGAGCTGCAGCGCGAGCTCGGCCGCACGATCGTGTTCATCACCCACGACCTCAACGAGGCGATGTTCCTCGGCGACCGGATCGCCGTCATGCGCGACGGTCGCATCGTGCAGAACGGCACCCCCGAGGAGATCCTCACCGACCCCGCCAACGACTACGTCGCGCAGTTCGTGCAGGATGTCGACCGCGCCCGCGTGCTCACCGCCGGCTCCGTCATGGAGCCCCCGCACCTGACGACGCCGCTCACCGCCGGCGTCCGCGGCGCCCTGCGCACGCTGCGCGCGCAGCAGGCGGGCGCCGTGTTCGCGACCGAGAACCGCCGGCTCGTCGGCGTCGTCACCGACCGCGCCGTCATCCGAGCGGTCAAGGCCGGGCAGACCGACCTCCGCGAGATCGTCGACGCGTCGGTGCCCACCGTCGGTCCCGACGACCTTCTCACCGACATCGTCGAGACGGCCGTCGAAGCGACGGTGCCCCTCGCCGTGGTGGATGCCGAACGCCGCCTGCTCGGCGTCATCCCGCGCGTCACGCTGCTCGCCGCCCTCGGGAACGTGCCCGCCACGACCCGCGAGATGCCGATCATCCAGACCCCGATCGACCTCGTCGCCGAGTTCACACCGCTCGTCGACGCCGCCGCCGGAAGCGCCCCCGCCGTGCCGGCGGAGCCCGCGATGGACGGAGGTGCCCGCTGATGGATCATTTCGAATCGTTCATCCGGATCCCGCTCGGCCAGGCCGTGCGCGACATCATCGACTTCCTCAAGGAGTACCTCGGCGGCTTCTTCGACGCCATCGCCACGGTCTTCTCCGCCATCTACGACGTGGCCTCCTGGGTGTTCACGACCCCGCCGTTCTGGGCCGTCATCGTCGTCTTCGCCGCGGCCGCCTGGCTCGTGAAGGGGTGGAAGCTGGCGGTCGGCACGGTGCTCGGCTTCGTCGTGATCCTCGCCGTGGACCAGTGGGAGAACGCGATGCTCACCCTGGCCCTCACGATCGTCGCCGTGCTCATCGCCACCGCCATCGCGATCCCGCTCGGCATCTGGGCCGCGCGCTCGCAGACCGTCTCGAACGTCGTGCGACCGATCCTCGACTTCCTGCAGACGATGCCCGCCTTCGTCTACCTGCTGCCCGCGATCTTCCTCTTCAGCGTCGGCGTCGTGCCCGGCATCGTCGCGACGATCATGTTCGCGATCGCTCCCGGCGTGCGGCTCACTGAGCTCGGCATCCGAGGCGTCGACCCGGAGGTCGTCGAGGCCGGTCAGGCGTTCGGCGCCACGCCGGGTCGCGTGCTCCGCCAGATCCAGCTCCCGCTCGCACTCCCGTCGATCATGGCGGGGATCAACCAGATCATCATGCTCTCGCTGTCGATGTCGGTCATCGCCTCCATGGTGGGCGCCCCGGGTCTCGGCCGTCCGATCGTGCAGGCGCTGAGCTCCGTCAACGTCCCGCTGGGCTTCGAGGCCGGCCTCGCCGTCGTGATGATCGCGATGATCCTCGACCGTCTCACCGGCGCACTCGGCACGCGTCAGCGACCGCGTCGCCGTTCGGCCACGCCGTCGCCCTCGGCATCCCCCGCGGATGCCGGTGCCGACACGCGCGTTCCCGCGAACGCCTGACAGCCCCCCCGACCGGCGGTGCGCCATCCGCGCCGCCTGCCCGTGGCATCCCTCGGGCATCCCCACACCCCGTGACGGCAGTCCTGCCACAGCACACGGGAAGAAAGGAAGAACATGAAGAAGCGTCACCTCCTGAGCACCCTTGCACTCGGCTCCGCGGCGGCACTCGCTCTCGCCGGCTGCGCCGGCACGGGCTCCGACGGCGACGGCGAGGCGGCCTCGAAGGAGGTCACCATCGGCGTCTTCAACGGCTGGCCCGAGGGTGAGGCCGTGTCGTACCTGTGGAAGCTCATCCTCGAGGACAAGGGCTACACGGTCGACCTCGAATACGCGGATGCCGGTCCGGTGTTCCAGGGCGTCGCCGGCGGCGACTACGACTTCGCGCTCGACGGCTGGCTGCCCCTCACCCACGCGGCGTACTTCGAGCAGGCCGGCGGCGACATCGTCGACCTGGGCTCGTGGAACGACGACGCGAAGCTCACGGTCGCGGTGAACGCCGACGCGCCGATCGACTCGCTCGAGGAGCTCGCGGGAGCCGCCGACCAGTTCGACAACCGCCTCATCGGCATCGAGCCGGGCGCCGGACTCACCGCCGCCACGCAGAACGAGGTCATTCCCACGTACGGCCTCGACGGCATGGACTTCATCACCTCGTCCACTCCCGCGATGCTCGCGGAGCTCGACAGCAAGCTCGACGCCGGCGAGAACGTCGCGGTGACGCTGTGGCGTCCGCACTGGGCGTACGACGCGTACGACATCAAGGACCTCGCCGACCCGGAGGGCACCCTCGGTGCCGCGGAGTCGATCCACACGTTCACGCGGAGCGACTTCGAGACCGATCACCCCGAGGTGAACGAGTGGCTGTCGGAGTTCCGCATGGACAGCGAGGCGCTGTTCTCGCTGGAGAACGTCATGTACAACACGGGTGAGGACGTCACCGACTACACCGAGATCGTCCGCCAGTGGATGACCGAGAACCAGGAGTGGGTCGACTCGCTCACCGCCTGACCGGCATCCGTCTCCGCCGAGCCGGCACGTTCCGCGCGAGCCGACACGATTCTCACGCGAGGATCGTGTCGGCTCGGTGGTTACGTGTCGGCTCGCGGTGCGTCGGGGGCGGGAAGCTCCGCCGCGATCTTGGTCTCGAGCACGACGATCGCCTCGTCCGACAGCGAGATGAGGCCGTCGAGTTCCCGGCGGGCCCGCTTGTAGGCGCTCTGGCGTTCGGCGGCCGTCGCCGCCTCGTCGGTCGCGACCGACAGCAGCTGCTTCGCTGTTGCGAGCCGCTTGCGCTCGGCCTCGCTCAGACCGCTCGTGCTCTGGCGCCGGGCATCGCGCTCCGCCAGCTCGAAAGCGACCTCGTAGTCGGTCACCGCGGCGCGATACTCCGCCACCTGTTCCGGAGTGACCTTCGCCGACGCGGATGCCGGCCGCAGCCCGTCGGCGATCTTCTTCGACTTCAAGAACGCGGCGGTCAGCGGCTGACGGCCGTCGCTCATCGCGGGATAGTCGATGAGCTTCGCGACGTCGAGCTCGTACTCCAGCCAGCGTGCCGTGACCGCGTCGTGCGTCCCGAACAGTCGGTCGAGCTGGTCCGGAAGCGGCGACGGGCGGGTGATCGGACGGGGCTCGGATGCCGTGGCCACCGGCTTGGCCCGCGCCGCCGTCTCGGCCGCCTTCAGCTCGCCCTTGATCTTGAGGATCTCCAGCCGTCGCTCGTGCCGGCGGCGCGAGGCGCGCTCCCACCCGCTCGCCACGGCGCCGAACGCCGGGATGAGGGGGAACACGAGCCACCAGTACCCGCGCAGGAAATCGAAGAACGGCTCCACCGTGCCATGCTAACCGCGCGGGAGCGGACTGCTCAGCGTGCGTCGGGGCCGGGGCGTCGGTCGCCGCGCGAAGGAACCGGCCAGATGCCCTCGTCAGGACCGTTCCGTTTCGGCGTCTTCGGCTGTTCGGGATTCGGCTGCGGAGTCGGCCCCGGCGACGGGTTCGGCGACGGGCTCGGGCGGCGCGACTCTCCGCCGAGACGCCCCTCGAGGGCGGATGCCGCCGCCTCCGCTGCCCGGTTCAGCGCCTCCGCCGAACGCGACACGGCGGATTGTGCGATCGCCGACCACGGTGGCACGCCGGTCGACTCGGAGGCCGGGCCTCGCGGGACGGAACCTCCCGCCGGTGCGGTTCCGGCGGCGCGGGCCAGCCGCCAGGCTTCCTGTTCGGCCGCGTCGAACGCGCGCTCGAGCCGCTGTACGGCATCCCGATACGCGGTGAACTCCGTCGCCGTCACCTGCGCGCGGGTGCGGCGAGCCGCCGTGGGGCGGAGCCGCTGAGCCTCGGCCTGCGCCGTGAGGAACGCCGCGGTCCGGGGGTGGCGGGCATCGGTCATCGCGGGGAAGGCGAGCACGCGGGCGGCATCCGTCTCGTACTCCATCCAGCGGGCGGTCACCGCGTCGTGCTGGGCGGTGAGGCGGGCCAGGGGGAACTCGTCGGCGGGCGTCGCAGGGCGCGGGAGCGCTGCGCGGGCGGCCGTGACGCGGGCGCGGGCGGCGCGAAGGGTGGCCGCGGCGGCGCGGGTCTCCCGCTGCGCGGACTGCACGTCGGCGCGCGCGGCGGCCACGTCGGAAGAGGTGGCGAGGGATGCCGTGCGCTCCGCCTGCGCCCGTGCCAGCTCGGCGCGGGCGACCCTGGCCGTGGCCCGTGCGGTGGCCGAGCGCTGTCGCGCGGCGCGCAGCTCCTGCTTGGCCGCGTCGAACGCGAGCCGACGTGCCCGCTCGGTGCGCTGGTGCCGCAGCCCGAACCAGCCGAATGCGCCGGCGCCGATCACGGCCGGTGCGATCCACCAGAACTCGGCGATCGTCGTCCAGCCGATCGGGTCCATGACGTCATGCTAGCCAGCATGCCTGAATCCCGTCCGGGAGTCCGCCGCCCGTGGCATCCGCTGTGGGCATCCGCTGTGGGCATCCCGTTCCTTGTCCCACTTTCGGCTGTTTCAGGGCCTTCTGCCGCGCAGCTTCGCTCAATGTCCCACTTTCGGCTGTTTCAGGGCCGCGGGATCGACCGAATGTGGGACATGCCCCGCACAAACTGGGACATGGCCCCGAAAAAGTAGGACAACTGACCCTGGCGGGCGCGATCACCGTCCCAACCGGCGGCATGTCCCACTCTCGGCTGTTTCAGGGCCGCGGGATCGACCGAATGTGGGACATGCCCCGCACGAACTGGGACATGGCCCGCACAAAGTGGGACATGGCCCCGCACAGAGTGGGACATGGCCCCGAACAGAGTGGGACATGGCCCCGAACAAAGTGGGACATGGCCCACGCCCGGGCTCAGCCGAACAGCAGCGCCAGCACTGTCGAGCCGCCGCCCACGAGGATGAGCGAGACGATCGCCACCCACGCGATGATGCGCGTGCGACGTCCGCGCGCGGCGTTCATGCCCGCGTACTCGTCGTCTTCGGGAGTCGGCTTCGACAGGGTCACGCGACGACCTCCTGGATGATGTCGCCGAAGACGGCGGGAAGCGTGCCGCGCGACTTCTCGCGCAGCTCCGACAGCGGCACCGTGAACACGTCCTGCACCTCGAGCGCGGGCTCCTCGCCCTCCGCCGCCGGGTCGGTCACGCCGATGCGCAGCACCGGGTAGCCGCGACCCTCGCACAGTCCGCGGAACTTCACGTCCTCCTCGCGGGGCACCGAGACGATGACGCGGCCGGTGGACTCGCTGAACAGGGCGGTCGCGGCATCCACGCCGTCGCGCTCCATGATCTCCCGCAGCCACACGCGGGCACCGACGCCGAACCGCATGACGCTCTCCGCGAGGGCCTGGCCGAGCCCGCCCTCGGAGAGGTCGTGAGCCGACGAGACGAGCTCCTGCTGGGATGCCGCGTGGATCAGCTCGGCGAGCTTCTTCTCCTGCGCGAGGTCGACGGCCGGCGGGCGACCGCCGAGGTGGTCGTGCACCGTCCCGGCCCACGCGGATCCGCTGAGTTCGGTCGAGGTGACGCCCAGGAGGTAGATGTTCTCGCCGGCATCCTGCCAACCCGACGGGATGCGGCGGGCGACGTCGTCGATGATGCCCAGCACGCCGACCACCGGGGTGGGGAAGATCGGCTGGTCGCCCGTCTGGTTGTAGAAGCTGACGTTGCCGCCCGTGACGGGCACACCCAGCTCGAGGCACGCGTCGGCGAGACCGTCGACGGCCTGCCCGAACTGCCACATGACCTCGGGGTTCTCGGGGCTGCCGAAGTTCAGGCAGTCGGTGACGGCGGTGGGGATGGCGCCCGAGACGGCGACGTTGCGGTACGCCTCGGCGAGGGCGAGCTGCGCGCCCGCATACGGGTCGAGCTGGCAGAACCGGCCGTTGCAGTCGGTGGCGATCGCGAAGCCGAGCCCCGACTCCTCGTCGACGCGGATCATGCCGGCGTCGTCGGGGAAGCTCAGCGCCGTGTTGCCCATGACGTAGTAGTCGTACTGGTTCGTGATCCACGACGTGTCGGCGAGGTTCGGGCTGGACAGCAGCTGCAGGAACTGGCTGCGCAGGGCCTCCGGGTCGTCGGTACGCGGCAGAGCGGATGCCGAGTCGTCGCGGAGCGCGTCGATCCAGGTCGGGTACGCCACCGGACGCTCGTACACGGGGCCGTCGACCGCGACGGTCGAGGGGTCGACGTCGACGATCTGCTCGCCGTGCCAGAAGATCTGCAGCCGGCCGTCACCGGTGACCTCGCCCAGCACGCTCGTCTCGACCTGCCACTTGTCCACCACGGCGAGGAACGCGTCGAGCTTCTCGGGCGCGACGATCGCCATCATGCGCTCCTGGCTCTCGCTCATGAGGATCTCCTCGGGCGTGAGCGACGGGTCGCGCAGCAGCACGTTCTCGAGATCGACCCGCATGCCCGAGCCGCCGTTGGCGGCGAGCTCGCTCGTGGCGCACGAGATGCCGGCGGCACCGAGGTCCTGAATCGCCTCCACCAGTTCGCCCTGGTAGAGCTCCAGGCAGCACTCGATGAGCACCTTCTCGGCGAAGGGGTCGCCCACCTGGACGGCGGGGCGCTTGGTCGGACCGCCGTCGGCGAACGTGTCGGATGCCAGGATCGACGCGCCGCCGATCCCGTCGCCGCCGGTGCGCGCTCCGAAGAGCACGACCTTGTTGCCGGCACCGCTCGCGTTGGCGAGCTTGAGGTCTTCGTGGCGGAGCACCCCCACCGCGAGCGCGTTGACGAGGGGGTTCCCCTGGTAGACGGCGTCGAACACCGTCTCGCCGCCGATGTTCGGGAGGCCCAGGCAGTTGCCGTAGAACGAGATGCCGCTGACGACGCCGTGGACGACGCGCGCCGTGTCGGGGTTGTCGATCGCCCCGAAGCGCAGCTGGTCCATGACGGCCACCGGGCGGGCACCCATCGAGATGATGTCGCGGACGATGCCGCCGACACCGGTCGCGGCGCCCTGGAACGGCTCGATGTAGCTCGGGTGGTTGTGCGACTCGACCTTGAAGGTGACCGCCCAGCCCTCGCCCACGTCGACGACGCCGGCGTTCTGCCCCATGCCGACTATGAGACGCTCGCGCATCTCGTCGGACACCTTCTGGCCGAAGCGGCGCAGGTAGATCTTCGACGACTTGTAGGAGCAGTGCTCGCTCCACATGACCGAGTACATGGCCAGCTCACCGCTGGTGGGACGGCGGCCGAGGATCTCGCGGATGCGGTCGTACTCGTCGGGCTTCAGCCCCAGCGCCGCGTACGGCTGTTCGCGCTCCGGAGTGGCGGCGGCGTTCTCGACGGTGTCTGCAAGAGGGGTGCTCACGCGGCTGGGCTCCAAGACTCGGGATGCCGGCGGGGGATCGGCATCCAGTCTAGTTGCGCCGCGCCGCAGCCACGGCTCGCGCGGCCGACGGCGTTCGCGTCAGAAAACCGCGCGAAGTCTGTCTTCTCAGGGGACGACCGTGCACCGGGGGCTGTGCCGAGGCATCCCAGGCGGCGTGAAGGGAAGGTCCTCAGTGAGCAATCGACTCGACACCGCACCCGGTGGGCCCGCGCTGCGCGACCGCGACCCGTCGCGCGTGCACTGGATGGAGTTGTTCTTCGACCTCATCTTCGTCGCCCTCATCGGTCAGCTCGCCCACGGCCTGCACGAAGAGCCGACGGTCGTCGGGCTCGCCGTCTTCCTTGCCCTGTTCGCCTCGGTCTGGTGGTCGTGGGTGAACCTGACGTTCGTGGTGAATGCGTCGCCCGACCTCACGCGTCGCGGTCTCGGTGTCGTCATGATGATCGCGATGTTCGCCGTCGGCGCCATCGCCGTGGCGGCACCCGAAGCGATCGGGGAGCGGGCGCCGCTGTTCGCGGCCGGCAACGCCGCGCTGCGCCTCCTCCTCCTCTTCCTCTGGCTGCGACGCACTCGCGGCGACGGTGCGGCGGCACGCTCGCGTGTCGTGATCTACAACGGCCTGACCGCCCTGCTGTGGATCGTGTCGGCGGTGCTGCCCGCACCGGTGAGCTTCGCACTGTGGGCGCTGGCACTGATCGTGGAGGTGGTCATGCTGGTGGGGACGTTCCGCAGCTGGGGCGGCGCCGCCATGGCGAGGATCGACGTCGAGCATCTCTCCGAACGCTTCGGGCTCCTGGTGATCATCGTGCTGGGCGAGTCGGTGCTCACGACGGTCGCCGCCGTGAACACGCACTGGTCGCCCGACAGTGCCGCCGCCGCGGCGCTCGCTCTCGCGATCGTGTCCTTCCTCGCGTGGTCGTTCTTCTTCTACGGCGCCGACGCGCTGCGATTCGGACTCGACCTCCTTCGTGAACGAGAGGACTCGCGCGCGATCCGAGACATCATCGGGTTCCTCCCGTACCCCCTGCTGGCGGGTGTCACCGTGATCGCCGGTGCCATCGCGGTGGCGATCCATCATCCCGGAGAGCCCCTGCCCAGCGTCTCGGCCGTCTCGCTGTGCGTCGGCGTCGCGCTCTACCACTTCACGAACGCGCTGATCGCGGTGCGGCTCGGCGACGACCCGTCCTCGGTCGTGGTCTGGGCGACTCCCGCCGTGGCGCTGCCGCTCGCGATCCTCCCGGTCGCGCTCGCCCTCCCCGCCCTCGCCGCTCTCGCCGCCGTGGCGGTGGCGCTGGCGATCACCGCGACGCTGACGGCATCCCTCGCGTATCGACGGCGACGAGATCCTCGGGGCTCCGAAGCGACCGCAGGTGTCGCGTGATGGCGCGACGCCTGCCCTCGATCCGTGCGGTGTCGATGCGCGACCATTCGGCGAGGGAGCGCAGCGCCACCCCGCTGGAGCTCTTCTTCGACCTGTGCTTCGTCGTCGCCGTCGCGCTCCTGGCCGGCGACCTCCACCACGGCATCGCCGACGGACACGCGTCGGAAGCCGCGCTGACCTACGCCTTCCTCTTCGTCCCGGTGTGGTGGGCGTGGATGTCGTTCACGTGGTTCGCCACCGCGTTCGACACCGACGACGCGATCCATCGCGTGCTCACGCTGTTGCAGATGGCCGGAGTGCTGGCCGTCGCCGCGACCGTCCACACGGCCGCCGAGGGCAACCTGGTTCCGCTGGCGCTCGCGTACACCGGTATGCGCGTGCCCCTCATCCTCCAGTGGCTGAGGGCCGCGAGCTCCGACAGAGCGCACCGCGCCTTCGCGCTCACGTATGCCGCGGGGCTGGCGGTCGCCCAGTCGCTGTGGGTCCTCGGCGCCATCGTCCCCGGCCAGCTGACGTTCCTCGTGTTCCTCTTCGCGCTCGCCGTCGATCTCGGCACGCCGATCCTCGCCGTCCGCCGGTCGCCCGGACCGGTGTTCCATGCCGGCCACATCGCGGAGCGGTACGGTCTGTTCGCGCTCATCGTGCTGGGTGAAACCGTCCTGTCGGTGACCATCGGGCTCCAGGGCGCCGTCGAGGGCGATGCGCCCTTCGGGACCGTCGTCGTCATCGTCGCCGCCGCGCTGGCGATCGCGTTCGGGCTGTGGTGGATCTACTTCGACGCGCTGGGACGCGACGGGCTGACGAGGAATCGGCGCGCCGCGTTCGTCTGGGGCTACGGCCACTACCTCCTCTATGCGGCCCTGGCGGCGGTCGGCGCGGGGGTGCAGGCCCAACTCGACCTCCTTGCCGGCGAGGCGAGCAGCACGGATGCCGTCGTCGCCGTGTCGCTTCCCGTGGCACTCGCGCTCGTCACCGTCGGCGGTCTGCAGGTGGCGGCGAACAAGCGTCCGCGAGACGCGGCATCTGTTCGTCGGAGCGGCGCTCGTGGTGCTGACCATCCCAGCCGCATCGTGGCTGACGGCCGCGACCGCGAACGTGATCGTCGCCGTCATCGTCGTCGCCGCCACGGTCGTCGGAGGGCTGCGTCGCGTGGAGGTGCCACGCTGACCGCATGCCATACTGCGATCGAACCCCGAATCCGAAAGGTCGCCATGCGCCATCGTCTCGCCCTCGCCGCCACGCTCGCCGCGGCATCCCTTCTGCTCGGCGGTTGCGCCTCGCTGACCGGCCTCTTCGGCGGGGTGACCCGTGACGAGGAGGGCTCGATCAGCGAAGGAGGCGACCTCGGAGCCAACGAGATGGTCGTCGGAGACTGCTTCGACGACTTCAACCAGGGCGGCCTCACCTCGTCGGTCGACGCGATCCCGTGTGACGAGGAGCACGTGTACGAGGTGTTCCACGACTTCACGCTCCCCGAAGGCGAGTACCCGAGCGAGACCGACATGGAAGACGCGGTCACGGAGAACTGCGACCCCGCGTTCGAGGAGTTCGTGGGCGTCTCCTACGAAGAGTCCGAGCTGTCGTACTTCTACTTCTCGCCGACCGAAGACGGGTGGACGCAGTACGACGACCGCCTCATCAGCTGCATCATCGGCACCGAGGGGGTCCGCGTCACCGGCTCCGCACAGGGGTACGGCGCCTGAGCGTCACTCGCCGTCGTCGATGACGCCGATCCCCACCGCCTGGTGGCTGGGCTCGGGCTCCTGACGCGACGGCGCCTTCGGCTCCTCGCCCGGGGGCTTCTCGGTGCTCGGCTCCTCGAGCTCGCTCGTCGACGGCACTTCGGCATCCGTTCCGGTGTCGGCGGCGGGCGCGTCGTCGATGGCCTCGTCGGGTGCGTTGTCAGTGGCGCTGTCGGCTGTCGCGGACTCGGCGGTGGCGGCGTCCTCCGCGTCGTTCGTCGGCAGGCTCTCCTGGGGATCGCTCATGATCGCTCCTTCCCTCGGGGACAGCATCGGCCGTCGCCGGCCCTGCGCCCAGGGGGTTGACAGGCGCCGGGGCTGGCGGGAGCCGGGGGCACGTGGGAGCCGGGGGTCGGCGGGGGCGAGGGTTGGCGGGGTACCCTCGCCGGATGGAGCGCGACGTGCTGGAGGCCCGGCTGGCCGAGGTCGATGCGCTGCTCGCGCGCCTGGACGCCGATGCCGCATCGCTGCGACACGACCGCGCCGACGCGACTGCCGACGACGAACACGACCCCGAGGGTTCCACGCTGTCGGGCGAGTGGCAGCGCGTCGAGGCATTGCGCCGCGCTCGAGAGGCCGAGCGCGCCGAGCTGGTCGCGGCGCTCGCGCGGTGGGATGCCGGCACCTACGGTGTGTGCGTGCGCTGCGGCGAGCCGATTCCGGCGGGGCGCCTCGAGGCCCGTCCTATGGCGACGATGTGCGTCGCCTGCGCCGCCGCCGTCGGCTGAGCGGTCAGGCGGGGGCCGGGGCGGGGCCGGCGAGGGGCAGTGACCCGGTGGAGGTGGCGGCGCGTGTGGTGCGCGTGGGTGACTGTGGCCAACTCCTTCGAACGGTGCGCCGCGCCTGCGGTAGATGCCGTCGTTGCGCGGTGGAGCGCTCGTCGGCTCACCGATTCAGAGGAGTTAGCGACGGCAACCCCGCGACATCCCCTTGACACCACGACCCCGCGAGCATAACGTACAACCAAATGGTTGTACAACGAACGCCCCACGACTCCGGTGAGCTGACCGACGATGAGACCGACCGCCTGTTCCACGCCCTCGCGGCGGCGACACGTCGCGACATCCTGCGCCGCACGATCGAGGCCGAGCAGTCGGTGTCGGCGCTCGCCGCTGCCTACGACATGTCGTTCGCGGCCGTGCAGAAGCACGTCGCCGTGCTCGAAGCCGCGCACCTCATCGTCAAGCGCGCCGAAGGCCGCGAGCGCCTCGTTCGGGCCGACCCGACGATGATCGCTCGCGCCCGCGCCCTGCTGTCGCGCTACGAAGACCTCTGGCGTTCGCGGATCGACCGCCTCGACGCCCTGCTCGCCGAACCCGAGCACTGACTTCCCCCATGCCGTCCCACGGAAGGAACTGAAGAATGCCCGTCACCGACATCACCACCGATGCCGAGAAGCTCACGATGAGCCTCACGGCCGAGTTCGCCGCCCCCGTCGACCGGCTGTGGCATGCGTTCACCGATCCCCGCCAGCTCGAGCGCTTCTGGGGCCCGCCCGGATGGCCGGCGACGTTCGAGACCTTCGACTTCACCGTTGGTGGTCGGGCCTCCTACGCCATGATGAGCCCCCGCGGCGAGGCGTCACGCGGCGGGTGGGAGTTCCTGAGGATCGACGCCCCGGCATCCTTCGAAGTGCTCGACTCGTTCCTCGGCGACGACGGCGCGCCGCTCGAGGGCTTCCCCTCGATGCGTATGGTGTTCTCCTTCGAGCCGACGGATGCCGGTTCCCGGCTGTCGAATGTCACGTACTTCGACTCGCTGGAGGCGCTCGAGCAGACCGTCGCGATGGGCGCCGTCGAGGGCTCGCGTCTCGCGATGGACCAGCTGGACGCCGTGCTGCAGGACCTTCGCGACTACGCGCAGGGCAAGGGCACGCGCACGGAGATCCTCGACGACCAGCACGTGCGGATCACCCGCCTCATCGAAGGCTCGCGAGACCTCGTGTGGCGCGCGCACCACGAGCCGGAGCTGCTGCGGAAATGGCTGCTCGGCCCCGACGGGTGGCAGATGATCGAGTGCGAGGTCGGCGACACCTACCGCTACGTCTGGCAGCAGGGTGACGACGAGGCGACGCGATTCGGCTTCGAGGGGGAGACCGTGCTGTCGCAGCCGCAGTGGCGCGCCGTGACCACGGAGAAGATGATCGGGATGCCGGGGCCGTCGACCCTCAACGACCTCCAGCTCTACGAAGAGGATGGCGCGACGCTGCTCACTCTCCTCATCGAGTATCCCGACAAGGAGACGCGCGACATGATCCTCGCCACCGGGATGACCGAGGGTATGGAAGCCTCGTATCTCCGCCTCGAGGAGGCGCTCGCCGGCTGAGGCTCTCCCGTTTCGTCTCGCTGCGCTCGCTCAACGACCGGGGGTGCGACCTCCCGGTCGATGTCCCACTCTGTGCGGGGTGATGTCCCAGTTTGTGCGGTTCATCTCCCCCTCCGTGCGGTTCATGTCCCACTTCTGGTTGTTTGGGAGGGGCTGAAGTGGCACAAAGTGGGACATGCCCAGGGGATGCCGGTGCGGCGGCAGCACAGAGTGGGACATGCCCAGCACAAAGGGGTCCCCCGCCTATATGTCCCAGTTTGTGCGGTTCATGTCCCCCTCCGTGCGGTTCATGTCCCACTTTTGGTTGTTTGGGAGGGGCTGAAGTGGCACAAAGTGGGACATGCCCAGGGGATGCCGGTGCGGCGGCAGCACAAAGTGGGACATGCCCAGCACAAAGTGGGACATGCCCAGGGGATGCCGGTGCGGCGGCAGCACAAAGTGGGACATGCCCAGCACAAAGTGGGACATGCCCAGCACAGAGTGGGACATGCCCAGCACAAGGTGGGACATGCCCGGCGGGATCAGGCGCGGGCGAGCGCGTCTTCCAGGGCGACCCACGCGAGCATCGCGCACTTCACCCGGGCCGAGAACTTCGACACCCCGGTGAGCGCGGCGGCGTCGCCGTAGACGTCCTCGTCGAGCTCGATCTGACCGCGCGAGCGGAGCGCCTCGCGGAAGCCGTCGATGAGCTGGGCGGCTTCGCCGCGCGGCATCCCTTCGACGAGGTCGGAGAGCATGGATGCCGATGCCTGCGAGATCGAGCAGCCCGAGCCCTCCCACGTGACGTCGCGGATGGTCTCGCCGTCGGTCGTCACCCGCGCGCGGAGCGTGATCTCGTCGCCGCAGACCGGGTTCTTCTGGTGCGACGTCGCGTGCGCGCCGTCCTCCTCCGCGAGACCGAAGTGCTGCGGGTGCTTCGAGTGATCGAGGATCAGCTCGCGGTAGAGGGTGTCGAGATCGCTCATGATTCCACTCCGAAGTAGCCGCGGATGCCGCGGACCGCGTCGACGAACGCGTCGATCTCGTCGACGGTGTTGTACAGCGACGCCGACGCGCGCACCGAGGCGGTCATGCCGTAGCGGCGGTGCAGCGGGGCCGCGCAGTGGTGACCGACGCGCACGGCGATGCCGCGGTCGTCGAGGAACTGGCCGGCGTCGTGCGCGTGCACGCCGTCGACGTCGAACGACCACAGTCCCACGCGCTCGACCCCCTCGGCATCGCCGAGCAGACGGATGCCGGGGATGCCGACGAGTCCGTCGCGCATGCGCGCCGCGAGCGCCTTCTCGTGCGCGTGGATCGCATCGAGCCCGACGCCGTCGAGGTAGCGCACGGCCGCCGCGAGCCCGATCGCGGGGCCGACGGGCTGCGTGCCCGCTTCGAACCGCTGCGGCGCGGGCAGGTACTCGGCGTGGTCGAGGGTGACGGTCGTGATCATCGAGCCGCCGGTGAGGAACGGCGGGAGCGCGTCGAGCAGCTCCGAGCGGCCGTACAGTCCGCCGACACCGTAGGGTCCGAGCATCTTGTGGCCGCTGAACACAGCGAAGTCCACCCCGAGACCCTGCAGGTCGAGCGGCAGGTGCGGTGCCGACTGGCAGGCATCCAGGACGGTGAGCGCGCCCACCTCGCGGGCGAGCGCCACGAGCTCGGTCACCGGATTGACGATGCCGAGCACGTTCGACACGTGCGTGAACGCGACGACGCGCGTGCGGGCCCCGATGAGGGATGCCGCGGCATCCAGGTCGAGCGTGCCGTCGTCATGTGCGGGGATGTGCCGCAGCACGGCGCCGGTGCGCGCGGCGAGCTCCTGCCACGGGATGAGGTTCGCGTGGTGCTCGATCGCGGTCGTCACGATCTCGTCGCCCGGCTGCAGCGCGAAGCGCGCCGACGCGGGAGCGCCGCGCCCCGCCGTGGCGTTGCCGATCGCGTACGCGAGCAGGTTGAGCCCCATCGTCGCGCCGCTCGTCCACACGAGCTCCTCGGCGCGGGCGCCGACGAAGGATGCCACCGCCTCGCGCGCGTCTTCGAACAGGTCGGTCGCCTCGGCGGCGAGCGTGTGGGCACCGCGGTGGACGGCGGCGTTCGCGTGGGTGAGGAAGTCGTACTCGGCCTGCAGCACCTGACGGGGCTTCTGGCTCGTCGCCGCCGAGTCGAGGTAGACGAGCGGGCGTCCGTTCACGTGTTCGCCGAGGATCGGGAAGTCGGCGCGCAGCCGAGCGACGTCGAGGGCCGGGGCGGCGGAGGCCGGGGCCGCGGACGGGGACGTATCGGTCGCGGAACTCACCCCTCTAGGCTACGCCCCGGCATCCCGCCCGGCTCCGGGGCGTGTGACAGTGTGGAAGGCATGTCCGAGCCGTCATCGATCCCCGCCCTCGCCGACGCCGTGAGAGACGCCGTGACCGCGCGCACCCGGCACGCACAGCGGGAAGCGCAGCTCGCCGTGGCCGAGCGTCTGGTCGCCGAGCGCGAGGCCGAGACCGCGAACCTGCAGCGCCAGCTGGGGGAGGAGCTCGCCGACGTCCGCCGCCTCGACGGCATCTCCGCCACCCGCCTGTGGGCGACGCTCCGCGGAGACGCCGAGGAGCGACGGGCGGTCGAACAGGCCGAAGCGGATGCCGCGGCCCGCGCGCTCGCCGCAGCACAGGCGCGGCTGGCCCACGCCCGCGAGGATGCCGACCGCTTCCGGCGCGAGCGCGACGAACTCGGCGACGTGGAGGCCGCCTACCGCGCCGCCCTCGCCCGCTACGAAGCTGCGCTGACGGCATCCGATGCTCCGCAGGCGGCCGAGCTTGCCCACCTGTCACGCCAGTTGGGGGAACTCACCGCCGAGAGTCGCGAGATCGACGAGGCCGCGCGTGCCCTCCACGCGGCCCGGGTGGCCCTCGCCGACGCGCTCCAGATGCTCGACAGCGCCGGCGGCTGGTCGACGTACGACACGTTCTTCGGCGGCGGGATGATCACCGACCTCATGAAGCACAGCCGCATCGACGAGGCGACGGCATCCCTCACGCAGGTCAATCGCGCGCTCGAGCGGCTCTCCGTCGAGCTCGCCGACATCGACGCGCCCGCCCTTCGCGGCGTGGAGATCTCGCAGACGCTCGCGGTCTTCGACGTGCTGTTCGACAACGTCTTCGCCGACTGGATGGTGCGAGAGCGCATCTCCCAGGCGCGCGACGGTGCGCTCGCCCTCGGCGACCGGCTGGCGCAGCTCGCTCAGTACCTGGGCCAGCGCGCCGCCGACGCCGCCGGCGTGCACGCGGCGGTTGCCGCGAAGCGCGAGGCGATCCTCACGTCGGTCTGAACCTGCGGCCGGAGACCGTCAGTCGCCGGGGTCGTCGGTGTGGGACACGAGGCCGTAACTCGTGATGCGGCCCGCACGGTCGTCGCCGGGGAGCGGCCGGGATCGGCGCCCGTAGACGAGCTCCGACGAGTCGAGCAGCCACGGCACGAGCGTGATCGACACCCCGTGCACGAGCATGAGCTGCTGCGCGATGCGCCGCGCACGCCGGTTGTGCAGGAGCGCTTCCCACCAGTGCCCCACGATGTACTGCGGGAGGTAGACGGTCACCATCGTCGAACCGTGCTTCTCCCGGTAGGCCTTGATGAACTGCGCGACCGGGGCGGCGTAGTGGCGGAACGGTGACTCGATGATGACGAGCGGCACCGGCATCCCGTGCACCTCCCAGTCCGCCTGGAGCGCTGCCGTCTCCTCGGGGCTCACCGACACGTGCACCGCCATCGTCTTGTCGTGCCGCGCCGCGAGCGCGTAGTCGAGCGCCTTCGCCACCGGCTTCTGGAGCTTGCCGACCAGCACGATCGCGACATCGCCCGAGGAGCCGAAGGTGACGTCGTCGTCCATCGCCGTCTCGTGGTCGACGTCGCGGTAATACCGGTGCACCCCCACCATGAGCACCGACAGCACCGGTATCGCGAGGAACACGAGCCACGCGCCATGAGTGAACTTCGTCACCGTCACCACTACGAGTACGAAGACGGTGAAGGCGGCGCCCACCGAGTTGATGATCAGGCCCGTCACGATGCCGCGGCGCTCCGCGACGTGCTTGGGATGCACGAGCCGCAGCTCGCGGCGCCAGTGCTTGACCATGCCGATCTGACCCAGCGAGAACGAGACGAAGACGCCGATGATGTACAGCTGGATGAGGGTCGTCAGCCGCGCCTGGAACACGACCAGCACGACGATCGCCGCCGCCCCCAGGATCAGCATGCCGTTGGAGAAGACGAGACGGTCGCCGCGGGTGTTGAGCGACTTCGGCGCGTAGCCGTCGCGGGCGAGCACAGCACCGAGAAGGGGGAAGCCGTTGAAGGCGGTGTTGGCCGCGAGGAGCAGCACGCACGCCGTCGCGGCCTGGATCACGTAGAACGGGATCGAACCGCCGCCGAACGTCGCGGCGGCGACCTGCGCCATGAGCGAGGGCTGCGGGGTGCCCGCGCAGTCGAAGCCGATGAGCTGACAGGGGTTCTCGGCGTAGCGCACGCCCGTGATGAGGGCGAGAGCGGTGAGGCCTGCGAACAGGAGGGTCGCGATCGAGCCCATCGTCACGAGCGTCAGCTGCGCGTTGCGCACCTTCGGCTTGCGGAACGCGGGCACACCGTTCGAGACCGCCTCGACACCCGTCAGCGCCGAGCATCCGCTGGAGAACGCGCGGAGGATCAGCAGGAGCACGGCGGCCTGACTGAGGTCTTCGGCCTGCACGGCGAACTCCGCCGACGACGCGACGGGGGCATCGCCCAGCGCCCAGCGGACGAGGCCCGTGACGATCATGACGGCGACCGAGCCGATGAACACGTAGGTCGGGATCGCGAACGCCGTCGACGCCTCGCGCACGCCCCGGAGGTTCACCACGATGATGAGGATGACGAAGCCGACCGCCAGCTCGATGCGCCACGGATCGAGCTCGGGCACGGCGGAGATGATGTTGTCGACGCCCGAGGCGATCGAGACGGCCACCGTCAGGATGTAGTCCACGAGCAGCGCGGATGCCACGACCACACCGGCCTTCTCGCCGATGTTCGTGCGGGCCACCTCGTAGTCACCGCCGCCCGACGGGTAGGCCTTGATGAGCTGGCGATAGCTGAGGACGACGACGACCAGGAGCGCGACGACGGCGGCGGCCACCCACGGCGTGAATGCGAGGAACGCGGTGCCGCCGATGAGCAGGATCATGACCAGCTCCTGCGGCGCGTAGGCCACCGAGGAGAGGGCGTCGGAGGCGAAGATCGGCAGCGCCATCTTCTTCGGCAGGGCCTGGTCGTCGAGCTGCTCGCTCGTCAGCGGATCACCCAGGAGGATGCGTTTCGCGATCGGTGTCGTCTCGTCGGACGGATCGCGACTGTCGTCAGTCACGACGCGCGACACTACGCCTGCGCGCCCTCACGCGCAACGTGGAAGCGCCGGGTAGCCGCAGGCGCGAAGCGAAGGTGGCGCAAACGGCGGCTTCCACACCCGGGAAGCACCCGATTGCGCCACCTTCTCGGCGGGAAGGCGCGCGAACGCCGTCAGAGCTTGGGGGCGTAGGTGTACGTGACCCAGAACGACTCGGCATCCTGCGTGACGATCGCCCCGAACGTGCGCGCGCCGTCGTTGTAGAACGTCGCGCGGTCCTTGCCGAAGAGGTACGCGGCGGTGCCGCCGTCGGCGATCGCGTCGTCGGGACCCAGTGCGTCGAGCTCGTCGGCGGTCATGCCGATGCGGATGCCGAAATCGTCGGTCACCTCGGCGGCCACGCCCGTGCCGTACGACACGTACGTCGGCGCGGGCACCTCGGAGCGCTCGCGGTCGCTGCCGTCGAGGAAGACGTCGTAGAAGCGGAAGCCCTCCCACGCGTAGACGTTGTACGCCCAGTTCTCGGCGTCGCCGTTCTGGAAGTCCTCGGTCGGCTCAGTGCCGAACAGCGCGGTGAGCGCGTCGATCGCCGGCTGCGGGTCGTCGGCCCACGCGTGAGTGAACGTCTCCCCGTCGTCGCCGGTGATCGTGAACCCCGTCGAGGTGACCTCGACGCCCGCGTCGGCCGTCGACGGCTCGCTCTCGTCGGGTGCGGCATCGCTCTGCGTCGAGGCCGGTGCCGGGGGCGTCGGCGACGATCCCGAGGATGCCGTCGAGCTCGGCCGCAGGAAGTACAGCGCCAGCACGATCACGACGGCGACGGCCAGGACGCCCGCGACGATGCCGAGGACGAGCGGTGTGCGGTCGCGCCGCTCGGGCGTTCCGGGCGCGGTCATCGCTGCGCTCCCTCGAGGAACTCACGGGCGGCGACGACGAGGGTGTCGACGCCCCGCTCGATCGTCGGGTGGAGGATCGGTGCGAAGTGCGGCGAGTGGTTGGTGGGGACGTCTTCGTTGAGGCTGCCGCGCGCGGATGCCTCGGCCCACGCCTGCGGGTCGTGCCCGCCCCAGAACCAGAACACGAGCGGGACGTCGGCTTCGCGCGCGAACCAGGAGACGTCCTCGCTGCCGGTGAACATGCCCGGGTCGATCACCGTGCCCTCGCCGAACGCGCGGTCGAACGCGGCGGTGACGCGGGCCGTCGCCGCCGCATCGTTGATCGTCGGCGGGAGGGAGTGGTCCACCGTGATCACGGGGGGCTGCTCCGCGCCGGATGCCGTGGCCTCCGCGCGGACGATGCGCTCCACGCGCGCCATGACGTCGGCGCGCGCGTCGTCGTCGGGGTAGCGGAGGCTCAGCTCGAGCGTCGCCTCGGCCGGGATGATGTTGTTCTTCAAGCCCGCGTGGATCGATCCCACCGTGACGACCGCCATCTCGCGCGGATCGATCTCGCGCGACACCACGGTCTGCAGGCGCATGACGGTGGCGGCCGCCATGACGACGGGGTCGATCGTCGCGTGCGGCCGGGAGCCGTGGCCGCCGCGGCCGAGGAGCTTCACGGTGAGGCCGTCACTGGCGGCCATCTGGGTGCCGGGGCGCACGCCGATGACGCCCGCCGGAAGGGGCGTCAGGTGCTGACCGAGCACGATGTCGGGCTTCGGGAAGCGGTCGATCACCCCGTCGGCGATCATCGCCTGCGAGCCCGCGCCGTACTCCTCCGCCGGCTGGAACACGGCCACGACCGTGCCCGACCACTCGTCCTTCGTCGCCACAAGGCGCTCGAGGGCGCCGAGCAGGGCGGTCACGTGCATGTCGTGCCCGCACGCGTGCATGACGGGAACGTCGTTGCCGGCCGGATCGGTGCCGCGAGCGGTCGAGGCGTAGTCGAGCCCCGTGAGCTCGGCCACCGGAAGCCCGTCCATATCGGCCCGGAGCCACACGACCGGACCGTCGCCGTTGACGATCGACGTGGCGACGCCCGTCTTGCCGAGCCCTTCGACGAACTCGAGGCCGAGGGCTGTCAGCTCGCGCGTGATCACGCCGGCGGTGCGGGTCTCCTGGAACGACAGTTCCGGATGACGGTGGAGATCGATGTACAGGGCTTCGAGGTCGATCGACATGCCCTCCAGCCTACGCGGCGCCCCCGGCGGGGGCGGAGGTGCTGGAGCGGACGACGAGCTCGAACGGCAGCATGGGCGCCGGGACGTCGACGGCCTCGCCGAGCGCCGCGAGCGCGGCATCCGCGGCTCTCTCGCCCTGCGCGTGCGGGAACTGCTCGACGGTCGTCAGACCGAAGAATCCGCTGAGCTCGTGCCCGTCGACCCCGACGATGGAGACGTCGCCGGGCACGTCGAGGCCGGCGTCGCGGGCCGCGAACAACGCCCCGAAGGCGAGCTCGTCGGATGCCGCGAAGATCGCGGTCGGGCGGTCCGCGCCCGCGAGCAGCTCGCGCGCGGCGCGGTGGCCGTCTTCGATCGTGAAGTCGGTCGCGACGAAGCCGTGCGGACGGATCCCGGCATCCTGCAACGCCCCCTCGAACCCGCGACGACGCAGCGTCGGGATGTCCAGGTCGTCGGCGGCGCTGCGGCTCTGGCCGATGTGGGCGATGCGTCGGTGGCCGAGTTCGATGAGATGCGTCGTCGCGACGCGGGCGACCGCCTCGTCGTCGACCCGCAGCGTCGACAGCCGGGGGCTCGGGGTGCCGAGCCCGACGAGCGGCAGGCCGAGGCCGTCGAGCACCGCCAGCTCCGCCGCCGAGAAGTCCAGCGACAGTGCGATGACGGCATCCACCCGGCCCCGCCGTAGCGACGTCTCGAACAGGTGCGCGCGCTGGCCCGCATCGTCGGTCACGTTGTAGAGCGTGATGTCGTAGCCGAGCGGTGCCAGCCGCGTCGCGATGCCGTCGAGCACGTTCGCGAAGAACCAGCGGTCGAGCAGCGGCACGAGCACGCCGATCGACCGCGTGCGGCCCGTCGCGAGACCGGATGCCGTCGCCGACACGACGTAGCCCAGCGCGGCCGCCGCCTCGCGCACGCGGAGCCGCGTGGCATCCGCCAACCGTCCCCGTCCGCTCAGGGCCCGCGAGGCGGTCGCCGTCGACACCTCGGCGAGACGGGCGACCTCCTCCAGGCTCGTCACGTCAGTCCGTCGTCAGCCACACGGCCGTGTCGGCCGGAAGCTCGCCGCCTTCGAACGCGTCGCTCGCCACGAGCACCGTCGCCGACGGCAGCGCCACCGGTTCGGTGCCCGCGTTGGCGATCACGGTGACGGCGCCGCTCGACGTCGCCACGCGGTACGCCAGCACGTCGTCGCCGAAGCCGTCGAGCCACTCCAGCGAGCCCCCGCCGAGTCCCTCGCTGCGTCGCGTCGCCAGGAGCGACCGGTAGAGCCACAGCGTCGACCCGGCATCGTGCTCCTGCACCGACCGGGCGAGCGTCGCCCACTCCGCCGGCTGGGGCAGCCACGACGCACCGGTCGGGCTGAACCCGTACGCGGGCGCCTCGGCATCCCACGGGATCGGCACGCGGCATCCGTCACGGCCGTACCGCTCGTGATCCGTGCGGAACCACGTCGGGTCCTGCCGGGCGTCGTCGGGCAGATCGATCACCTCGGGGAGCCCCAGCTCCTCGCCCTGGTACAGGTACGCCGAACCCGGCAGGCCCAGCATGACCGTCGTCGCGGCGCGCGCGCGGCGCAGGCCCACCTCGGGGATCGGCTGCCCGGGGGAGTCCGGCCCGATGCCGTGGCCCTGCGGGTTCTCCGCCGTCAGCGCCAGGCGCGACGCGTGGCGGACGACATCGTGGTTCGACAGCACCCACGTCGCCGGGGCGCCCACCGCGGGGAACGCCCGCAGCGACTCGGAGATGACCTCGCGGATCGCCGCGGCATCCCACTGGGTCATGAGGTACGGGAAGTTGAACGCCTGGTGCATCTCGTCGGGACGCACCCACAGCGCCGTCTGGTCGACCGTCGGAAGCCACGCCTCGGCGCACAGCGCGCGGTCGCCGTCGTACTCCGCGAGCACGCGGTTCCAGTCGCGGTAGATCTCGTGCACGCCCTCCTGGCCCCAGTAGGGCACGTCGTCGTCGCCCCCGCCCATGCTGTCCGCGTCGACGGCGGGCAGGTGATCGGGCAGGCCGTCGGACTTCACGAGACCGTGCGCCACGTCGACGCGGAAGCCGTCGACCCCGCGGTCGAGCCAGAAGCGCAGGATGCGGCGGAACTCCTCCTGCACGACCGGGTTCGACCAGTCGAAGTCGGGCTGCGTCGAGTCGAACAGGTGCAGGTACCACTGCCCCGCGGTGCCGTCGGGCTCGGTGACCCGCGTCCACGCCGGACCGCCGAAGACCGACTCCCAGTTGTTCGGGGGCAGCTCGCCGTTCTCGCCCTTGCCGTCGCGGAACATGTAGCGCGCACGCGCGGCGCTTCCGGGCGCGGCGGCCAGCGCCTCCTGGAACCACACGTGGCGGTCGGAGCTGTGGTTCGGCACGAGGTCGACGATCACACGGATGCCGCGGGCGTGCGCCTGGGCGAGCATCTCGTCGAAGTCGGCCAGGGTGCCGAAGAGGGGGTCGACGTCGCAGTAGTCGGCGACGTCATAGCCGGCGTCGTTCTGCGGCGAGCGGTAGAACGGGCTGAGCCACACCGCGTCGACACCGAGCGAGACGAGGTCGTCGAGCCGCGCGGTGACGCCGGGCAGGTCGCCGATGCCGTCGCCCGAGGCGTCGGCGAACGAGCGCGGGTAGATCTGGTAGATCACCGCGGTGCGCCACCACTCGGATCCGGGGGCGGGGGTCGCGGGCGCGCCGTCGGTGGCGGTCGCGAGGACGGGAGTCGTCGTCGAAGTCATGGCATCCACCGTAGCGCAAGCGCTTGCGCACGTCGAGCGCGGTGTGGTCTTCGCTGCCCGCTGTGGCCAACTCCTTCGATTCGGCGGCGGACGGGCGGATTCGGGCCCGGTGGCGCCCGCGAGCTCGAAATCGAAGGAGTTACCGACGGCGTGGGTCGGGCACCGCCGCCCGCGTACCCTGGATCGGTGACCTCCGCAGACCTCGCGCGCGCCGAATCCCTCATCGCCCGGATTCCCGACTTCCCCGAGCCCGGCATCCTGTTCCGCGACATCTCGCCGCTCCTGGCGGATGCCGAGGCCATGCGCACCGTCGTCGAGGCGCTCGTCGCGCCGTTCGACGGCGCCTACGACGTGATCGCCGGGGTCGAGGCGCGCGGCTTCCTGCTGGCAGGGGCCGCTGCGGTGGCGGCGGGCGTCGGGATGGTACCGATCCGCAAGGCCGGCAAGCTGCCCCGTCCGGCGGCGGCGGTGTCGTACGACCTCGAGTACGGCCAGGCGACCATCGAGATGGCCGACGATCTCCCCGCGGGGACGCGGGTGCTCCTCGTCGACGATGTGCTGGCGACCGGCGGCACCCTGCGCGCGGGCCAGCGCCTGCTCGAACGGCTCGGATACACCGTGGCCGGCACCGCCGTGCTGATGGAGCTCGCCGACCTCGGCGGTCGCGCGGTGTGCGGTCCCGTCCACAGCGTCTTCACGGTCTGACGCGCCCCCGCCGCCCGCCTCAGGTGAGCGTGCCGGTCATCCCCATGCGGGTGAGCACCGCCGTTTCGACGATCTGCACGAGGTTGTAGAGCAGCAGCGTCACGAGGGTCACGATCGCGACGGAGGCCCAGAGCTCCTCGAAGCGCGCCGAGGCGTTGAACTTCTGGATCATCCCACCGATCCCCTGCCCGGTCGACAGCCACTCCGCCAGGAGAGCGCCCGTCACGGCGCCCGGCACCGACACGCGCGCTGCGGCGAACAGCGACGGCAGCGCGCCCGGCACATTGACCTTGCGCAGCGCGGTGAGCCGCGATCCGCCGTACACGTGGACGAGGTCGAGGCTCTCGGGATGTGCCCGGCTCAGCCCGAACAGCACGGATGCCAGGGCGGGGAACAGCACGACGATGCTGCCGATGACGGCCACCGACGCGCTCGATCCGCGTCCCGTGATGAGGATGATGACGGGGGCGAGCGCGACCAGCGGCACGCTCCGCAGCAGCAGCGCGAGCGGCATGACCCCCGCCTCGATCCCCCGCGACAGCGAGAACAGGATCGCGAGGAGGATGGCCGCGAGGATGCCGACAGCGAACCCGAGTGCGGCATCCTGCATCGTCTGGGCGAGCAGTGGGGCGAGCACGTCCCGGTTGGCGGCGGCGCTGCCGGGCTCGTCGCCGTCGCTGAAGAGGAATGCCCACACGTCGGCGGGGCCCTTCGCGACGTACGGCGAGATGCCCGTGAGGCTCACGACGCCCTGCCACAGCAGCAGGATGATCGCGAGGGTGATGATCGCGTTCGCGGCGGCGCGGCCGACCGGACGCCACACCGCGCGGTTCATCGCCGGCCTCCCGCCGAGCGTCCGGACACCCAGGGCGCGACGAGGCGCGACAGGAGCCCGACGAGGGCATAGCCGGCGAGGGCGATCAGGGCGCACAGGAGGAACACGACCCACACGCGGGTGGAGTCGAGGTTGCCCTGCAGGCGGATGAGGGTGATGCCGACGCCGCGGTCGATCGCCCCCATGTACTCGCCGAGCACCGCGCCGAGGAAGGCGCTGGGCACGGCGATCTGCAGGGCGTTGAGGATCGAGGGGAGGGCGGCGATGAGGCGCACCTTCCGCAGTTGGGTGAAGCGGGAGCCGCCGTAGACGCGGACGACGTCGAGCGACGCGCGGTCAGCCGCCGTGAAGCCGAGGACGGCGCCGACGACGGTGGTGAAGAAGACCGCGAGGGCGGCGAGGAAGATCGCGGTCGAGCTGGCGTCGCCGGGCTGCTTCGCGCCGCCCAGGGTGACGATCGCGATGCCGCCGACGGCGACGACCGGCAGGCAGTAGCTGACGACGGCGATCTGCATGACGATCGGCTCCAGCCGCGGCAGGAGCAGCACGCTCGCTGCGAGAAGGAGCGCGATGCCGTTGCCCCACGCGTAGCCGATCGCCGCTTCGCGCACCGTGACGCCGAACACCGACCAATAGGCCGCCGGACCGTCGGAGACGAGGGTTGTCAGCACGACCCACGGTGAGGGCACTGGGGTGTAGTCGGTGCCCTCGGCGGGGGTGAAGACGGTGGCGGAGAACAGCCACCACGCCGCGATGAGGACGACGGTGCCGACGACGGCCGCCAGCCATCCCGGCATCCGGGTGCGCGCACGCATGTCAGGGCGCTCTCACGACTCGGCCGCGGCGCGTCCGTCGGCGCCGAACAGGAGCTCGGACGCGCGGTCGACGAGGGCGTGGAACTCGGGCGTGCGCTGCATCTCCGGCGTGCGCGGGCGGGCGAGGTCGACCTCGATGATCTCCTTCACGCGTCCGGGCCGCGGCGACATGACGGCGACGCGGTCGGAGAGGAAGATCGCCTCGGAGATGCCGTGGGTCACCAGCAGCGTCGTCGCGGGCTTCTCGCTCCAGATGCGCAGCAGCTCGAGGTTCAGGTTCTGGCGGGTCATGTCGTCGAGCGCCCCGAAGGGCTCGTCGAGGAGCAGGACCGAGGGCTTCAGGGCGAGGGCGCGGGCGATCGAGACGCGCTGCCGCATGCCTCCCGACAGCTGCGCGGGCCTCGCCTTCTCGAACCCCTGGAGTCCGACGAGCGCGATGAGCTCGTCGATGTAGGCGTCGTCGACGCGGCGACCGGCCACTTCGAAGGGCAGCCGGATGTTGCTGCGCACGCTCCGCCACGGCAGGAGGGCGTGGTCCTGGAACGCGATCCCCAGCTCGCCCGACGCCCGCAGCTCGTGCGGTGTCTTGCCGTCGACGCGCACCTCACCGGTCGTCGGGGTCTCGAGGTCGGCGAGGATCCGCAGGATCGTCGACTTGCCGCACCCCGACGGGCCGAGGAGTGCCAGGAACGAGCCCCGGTCGGTGTGGAGGTCGGTGTCCTGCAGCGCCGTGACGCTGCGGCGACCCGTCGTGAAGGTCTTGGTGAGACCGTCGATCCGGATGCCGGTGCCTCCCTCGGCGAGAGGGGCACCGGCATCCGTCGTGGTGGAGCTCTGTGTCATGGGATCAGCGCGGGTAACGGATCAGGGCAGGTAGTCGATGAGGTCGGGGTTCTCGGCGTAGATCTCGTCGATGATCGTCGTGTCGAAGAGCTGGTCGACGGTGACGTCCCAGCCGGCGGCGGCGAGCGAGTCGACCGTCTGCTGCTTGAGCTCGTCGGAGATCGTGAACAGGCCGTTGGCCTCGGTCTCCTCGGTGGAGATCAGCAGCTTCTCCGCCTCGAGGCCCATGCCGGTCTTGGTGGGGTCGAGCGCCCCGAAGACGGCTTCCAGCCCCTCGGAGGACTCTTCGGCCTCGGCGTTGTAGTACTTCTCGATGAGCGCGACGGTGTCGTCGGTGCTGTTCTGGAAGACGTCGGTCCAGCCCTTGATCTCGGCCGTGAGGAACGCCTTCAGCAGGTCCTTGTTCTCGGCGAGGTACTGGTCGGTGACCGAGAACGTCTCGGCGACGTACGGCACCCCGTTCTCGGCGTACGCGAGGTTCGTGATGTCGTAGCCGGCGAGCTCGACGGTGAGGGCCTCGTTCGTGAGGTACGCCATGAAGCCGTCGACGTCGCCGTTCATGAGGGGCGTCGGGTCGAAGTCGACCGGGACGACCGTCACGTCGGCGGGGTCGATCCCGTTGGCGTTCAGCAGCGCCTGGAACACCGAGGCGTTGGAGTCCTGCACGCCGATGGTCTTTCCGACGAGGTCCTGCGGCGTCATGATGTTGCCGCCGTCGGCGAGCGACAGGATCGTGAACGGGTTCTTCTGGAACGTCGCGCCGACGATCTTCAGCGGGGCGTCCTGCTCGGCGATCGCGGCGCCGATCGACGCGGCGTCGGACAGGGCCACCTGTACCGTGCCGGACAGCAGCTTCGCGACGCCCGTGTCGGGGCCCGAGATGCCGACGACGTTGGAGAACCCGGCGTCTTCGTAGTAGCCGTTCTCGTAGGCGTAGAACTCGCCCGCGAACTCCTCGTTCTTGATCCACGAGTACTGGACGCTGATCTCCCCGAAGTCGGCGGCGTCGCCGGAGCCGGCCGGCGCGGGCGAGGTGTCGCCGGCGCACGCGGAGAGTGCGAGAACGGATGCCACGGCAACGGCTGCCGTGACGAGGACGCGGGCGCGCGGGCGCGCGGTGCTGTGGATCGCCATCGAGGTCCTTCGGGTGTGGAGGTGGAGCGGATGGATGCGGTGCAGGTTGGCACCATGATCGCGCCGCCGTGTGTACGGTGACGGCCGCTCGTGTTTCCACTGTGTGACGATGTGCGGCCGACGCCCGTCGAGCGCCCCCTCGGCGCGGACGGCGCGGGGTGGGATACTCGATGTGCCCTCAGGAAAGGACCACTGTGGCCACCACCACGTACGAACCCACCGTGCACATCACGTCGAGCACGGGGGCGCAGATCCACGTCGGCGGCGAGATCGACGAGGTCTTCGCGTCGACCGAGGAGGGCTTGCGCGCTCGGATCGTCGAGGCGATCCGGCAGCTCGCGGCATCCGTCGGCGAGCCGGTGACCGCGATGGTCGTCGACGGCGCCACGCGCTGGCCGATGATCGTCCACCCCGACGGCACGTTCCTGGAGGCGACGTCGCTGTCGGCCTCCGACGGGGGAGCCGCCTCGCTCGACGCGGTGCCGGAGCCGGTGGCGGCGGCGGAACCGGTGATGGAGCCGGTGGTGGAGCCGGATGCCGAGGCGGCCGCGCCCGCGGAGGAGCTCGCTGTCCCGGTGGTCTCCGCTCCTGAGCCGGTGCACGAGACGGTGCCGGCGGCGCCCGCGTTCGCACCGGCGCCGAGCTTCGCGCCCGCGCCGGCCGCGCCGGTAGCGGCAGCCGCGGCGGCAGAGTCCGCCGCAGTCGAGCCGTCGCGTGAGCCGGTGCGCGCGCCCGAGCCGACGCGGGCGCCCGAGCCGACGCGCGCGCCCGCCGGGCCGCTGCGCGCCGACGTGCAGCGACGCGACCCGCAGTCGCCCTCGCGCACCGCGCCCACCGTCGACGACCTGTTGAACTCGCGTCTGGACCGTTCCCGTCCGCGCGCGACCGAGGGCTGGCAGGGCGCGATCCGTCGCGCCACCGGCGGGGCCATCTCGCCGCGCCCCGGCAAGGCGGAGCGTTCGCGCATCGAACGCCAGCGCAAGGTGCAGCGCCGTCTCGACGCGCCCCGCACGATCGTCGTGCTCAACCCGAAGGGCGGCGCCCACAAGACCACGAGCACGCTCCTCCTCGCTGCCACGTTCGGCACGCAGCGCGGTGGGGCGACGCTCGCCTGGGACAACAACGAGACCCGCGGCACGCTGGGCTGGCGGGCGCAGAACGTCCCCCACCACCGCACGGCCGTCGACCTCCTCGACGATCTCGACCTGTTCGCCTCGACGACCCAGTCGAGCCTCGCCGGCCTCGACACGTACGTCCGCACGCAGGTCGACGCCCGATTCGACGTGCTCGCCTCCGACGAGGATGCCGCGGCATCCTCGACCATCGACGCCGCCGCGTTCGACCGGCTGCACAGCGTGCTGTCGCGGTACTACCGGCTGCTCATCATCGACACGGGCAACAACATGCGCGCGTCGAACTGGGTCGCCTCCGTCGCCGCCGCCGACCAGCTCGTGATCGTCTCGACCGTCCGCGAGGACACTGCCGCCAGCGCGGCGTGGCTGCTCGACGGCCTGCGCGAGAAGGGCTTCGACCACAAGATCGACCAGGCGGTGACGATCCTCGCGGCGCCGTCGGCGCACCCCGACAAGCGACTGTCCGAGCGGCTGGAGCGCCACTTCGCGCAGGTCACCTCGGCCGTCGTGCACGTGCCGTTCGACCCGGCGCTCGTCGACGGCGGCCCGATCGACTTCGACGCCCTGTCGGCCGAGTCGCGCGACGCGTGGCTCACGGTCGCCGCGACGGTCGCCGACCGGCTCTAGCCGCCGGCCAGCGGCATCCGCGCACGCTGAGCATCCGCGCACGCTGACGGGCTCGCCGAGGGCGGCGGCCCGACGGCATCCGGAGTCGTTCAGCCCCCGAGGACGATGTTCTCGGGGGTCTCGCCGGCGCGCACGTGGGCGATCTGGCGGCGCAGTAGGGCGGCGATGCGCGGCTGCATCGCCGTCGACGCCCCGCCCACGTGCGGAGAGATGAGCACGCCCGGCACCCCCCACAGCGGGTGGTCCTGCGGGAGGGGTTCGGGGTCGGTCACGTCGAGTCCCGCGCGGATGCGACCCGCCCTCGCGTGACGCACGAGCGCGTCGGTGTCGATGAGGGGCCCGCGCCCGACGTTGACGACGAGCGCGCCGTCGGGGAGCGCCGCCAGTTGGGCCTCGCCGATGATGTGGCGGGTGGCGTCGCCGCCGGGCAGCGACAGCACGACGATGTCGACGGTCGGCAGCAGGTCGTGCAGTTCGTCGACGCCGTGCACCCGGATGCCGTCCTCCTCGCGGGCGCGGGAGGCTACCGGCACGAGCTCCACCTCGAAGGGGCGCAGGCGGGCGGCGACCGCCTTGCCGATGCCGCCGTAGCCGAGCAGCAGGACGCGGCGGTCGGCGAGGCTCTCGGCGAACACGCCGTTCCACTGGCCGCGCTGACCGTCGATCGCGAACCGGTCGAGGTGACGCTGCACCGCGAGGGTGAGGGCGACGGCCAACTCGGCGGTCGAGGTCTCGTGAACGGTGGCGGCGTTCGCGAAGGGGATGCCGGGAGGCAGGATCTTCTCCACGCCTTCGTAGCCGATGGACTGCCCCTGCACGAGCCCCACCTCGATCTCGGCCAGCTTCGGGAGGAAGCTGCCCTGCGTCATGTACGGCGGGACGACGATGTCGAGGCGTGGCCGCGGTGCAGGGGTGGACATGTCCCAGAGGAGCACCTCGACGTCGTCGGGCACGTCGCGGAGGTCTTCGGCGAGGCGGGCGGTGGGGACGGTGACGACGATGCTCACTCTTCGACGCTACCGGGAGTAACGTTCCGGGAAGGCCGCACCGACCCGACCTGGCCTCACCGAGGAGGACCGATGATTCCCGAGATCAACTATTGGGCCGTGCTCGTGGCCACCGTCGCCGCGATCGTGGTCGGGTCGATCTGGTACGTGCCGAAGGTGTTCGGTGCCCGCTGGAAGCGCCTCGCCGAGGTGCGCGACCCCGAGACGGCCGCCGAGGCGTGGCTTCCGATCATCGTGTCGATCGCGCTGTCGTTCCTGCTCGCGTGGGTGCTCGCCGGATCGGTCGCGATCGCGTGGCACTTCTACGGCGGCGGCTACCTCACATCGGCGCTCGTGACGGGCCTCACCCTGTGGGCGGGCTTCACGGCTGGACGCTTCATCGTCCACGACGTGTTCGCCGGCCGGCCGTCCCAGCTCACGGTGCTCAACATTTCGCACGAGCTCGTGCTCGTGGTCGTGATGTCGCTCATCATCGGGGTCTGGCCCCCCGCCGGCACGGTCTGACGCTCGCCGGTCCGGGGTCGGTGGTGCGCACCGGCATGCAAGGCATGTCCCACTTTGTGCGGGCCATGTCCCACTTTCTGCAAGGCATGTCCCACTTTGTGTCGCTTTGACGGGCCGCAACTGACCAATTGTGGGACATGCTTACTCCTCCAGCGAGGGCTACAGACCGAATGTGGGACACGCCCACCCACCCGGCGGCCGCAACCGACCGAATGTGGGACGCGCCCACCCATCCGGCAAGCGCCACCGACCGAATGTGGGACATGCCCACCCATCCAGCAAGCGCCACCGACCGAATGTGGGACATGCCCACCTCCGCGCGCCGCTAGCGAGCCGCATCTCCGGCCGAGAGCCGGCCTGTCCCACTTTGCGCGAGCCATGTCCCACTCTGTGTCGCTTTGAGGGGCCGCAACCGGCCGAATGTGGGACATGGCCACCCAGGCAGGGGCCGCAACCGGCCGAATGTGGGACATGGCCACCCAGGCAGGGGCCGCAACCGGCCGAATGTGGGACATGCCCACCCAGGTAGCGGCCGCAACCGGCCGAATGTGGGACATGCCCACCCAGGGAGCGGCCGCAATCGACCGAATGTGGGACATGGCGACCCACCGAGGGCCGCAACCGACCGAATGTGGGACATGCCCACCCAGCGCGCCACCCAGCGCTCCACCCACCCAGCGCACCAGCGCGGCCGGAAGGCGTCAAACGGCGGCGGATGCCAGGGAGGCGACGGCCGACGTGAAGAACGAGAGACCGTCGACGCCCGACCGCATCGCGGCGGCGGTGTCGGGACCGAAGCCCGGCTCGACGGCGTGCTCGGGGTGCGGCATGAGGCCGACGACGTTGCCGCGCTCGTTCGTGAGGCCCGCGATGTCGTCGAGCGAGCCGTTGGGGTTGACGCCCACGTAGCGGAAGGCGACGAGACCTTCGCCCTCGATCCGCGCGAGGGTCTCGGCGGAGCAGATGTAACCGCCGTCGCCGTTCTTCAGCGGGATCGTGATCTCCTGGCCCGCCTCGAACTGCGACGTCCACGCGGTCGACGCGTTCTCGACGCGCAGCCGCTGGTCGCGGCGGATGAACTGTTGGTGGGCGTTGCGGATGAGTCCGCCGGGGAGCAGGTGCGCTTCGACGAGCATCTGGAAGCCGTTGCAGATGCCGAGGATGGGCATGCCGGCGGCGGCGGCATCCTTCACCTCCGCCATGATCGGCGAGAGCGCGGCGATCGCGCCCGCGCGGAGGTAGTCGCCGTAGCTGAAGCCGCCCGGGAGCACGAGGGCGTCGACGCCCTCGAGGTCGTGGGAGCCGTGCCACAGCGCGACCGGCTCGGCACCCGCGAGGCGCACGGCGCGCTGCGCGTCGCCGTCGTCGAGGGAACCGGGGAAGGTGATGACCCCGATGCGGGCGGTCACTCGACCACCTCGATGCCCACGACGTCCTCGATGACGGAGTTCGAGAGGATCTCGTCGGCGATCTTCTTCACGCTGGCCAGGGTCGCCTCGTCGGCGCTGTCGACGGTGAGCTCGAACCGCTTCCCGATCCGCACCCCCGAGATGCCGCCGACCTCGAGGCGCGAGAGCGCGCCGGCGACGGCCTTCCCCTGCGGGTCCAGCAGCTCGGCCTTGGGCATGACGTCGACGACGATGGTGGGCATCTGGAGGCTCCGGGAAGTCGCGGGAAGGGTGTCCACCCAGTCTACGGGTAGCCCAGCGGATGCCACGGAGCGCCGGCGGATGCCACGGAGCGCTCGCGCCATCCATCGGTCCCGCAGCCCGAAGCCGACTCGACGGATGCCGTGACCGAACCGTGATCCTTCTCATGGGAGCGCTCCCTTGACATTCGTGGGAGCGCTCCCGTACGGTCATCTCGTCTGGTGAGAGCGCTCCCACGGAACCCGATGTGAGACGGACCGCCGACGACAGCGAACACGCAGCTAGACCCACACCACAAAGGAGTGACACGTGAAATCACGCGCACTGCGCCGCATCGGGCTCATCGCCGGCGCCGCCACCACCACCGCGATCGTGCTTGCCGGCTGCGCCGGCGGCGGCACCCCGACGCCTTCCGAGTCGTCGGGCGAGCAGAACTTCGAGGGCGTCGAACTGACGCTCGCGACGTTCAACGACTTCGGCTACACCGACGAGCTCCTCGCCGAGTTCACGGAGGAGACCGGCATCAAGGTCGTGCACAACAAGGCCGCGACGTCGAACGACGCGCGCGCCAACTTCTTCCAGAAGCTCGGCAAGTCCGGCCTCGCCGACGTCGAGGCGGTCGAGATCGACTGGTTCGCCGAGATGATGCAGTACGCCGACCTGCTCGCTCCCGTCTCCGACGACCTCAAGGGTCGCTGGCTCGACTGGAAGGAAGCGGCCGCCACCGACGGCGACGGCAACCTGGTCGCCTACGGCACCGACATCGGCCCGCAGGGCATCTGCTACCGCGCCGACCTGTTCGAGGAGGCCGGCCTGCCGACCGACCGTGCCGAGGTCGCGAAGCTCTTCCCGACCTGGGACGCGTTCTTCGACGTCGCCGACCAGTACAAGGAGAAGACCGGCCAGCCGTTCATCGACTCCGCCAACGCCGTGCTCCAGGGCATCCTCAACCAGGAGGAGATCACCTACGAGAACACCGACGGCTCGATCGTCGCCACGGAGAACCCGGTCGTCAAGGAGGCCTACGAGACGGTCGTCGACCGTGCCGTGCCCGTCGCCGCGTACGCCGGCCAGTGGAGCGAGGACTGGTTCGCCTCCCTCGCCAGCGGCGAGTTCGCCACGATGCTCTGCCCCGGCTGGATGCTCGGTGTGATCTCGGGCAACGCGCCCGACACCAAGGGCTGGGACATCGCCGACGGCTTCCCCGGCGGCGGCGGCAACTGGGGCGGTTCGTACCTGGTCGTCCCGGCCAACGGTGCCAACGTCGCCGCGGCCCAGAAGCTGGCCGACTGGCTGACCGCGCCCGAGACGCAGATCAAGGCGTTCACCAACGCGGGCACCTTCCCGAGCCAGAACGACGCGCTCGCCAGCCCTGAGCTCGCCTCGGCGACCAACGAGTACTTCAACGACGCCCCCTCGGGTGAGATCCTCACCAACCGCGCGAACGCCATCACGGTCGCGCCGTTCAAGGGCCCGAAGTACTTCCAGTTCCACGACGCCCTCCAGAACGCGGTCACCCGCGTCTTCGACGGCCTCGAGGACAAGGGCACCAGCTGGAACACCTGGGTGACCGAGGTCAGCGCGTTCTGATCCCACCCGGACTCGGATGACCGGGGGTGCGGCGACCCGAACGCCGCGCCCCCGTCATCACCGAGACCTCCCCCCGGGCAGACCCACCCCACGACGAAGGACGACCGTGACCACGACACAGCAGCGCCCCGCGACGCGCCCGCGCACCACAGACGACGGCCCCCGGGCACCCCGGGTCATCTCGTTCTCCCAGAAGCTCAGCAAGTGGGACATCAAGTTCTCGCCCTACCTGTACATCTCGCCGTTCTTCCTGATGTTCGCGGTCGTCGGTCTCTTCCCGATCGCCTACACGGCCGTGATCTCCTTCATGGACTGGGACCTCATCCGCAACTCGGGTGAGTTCATCGGCTTCGACCAGTACGTGTGGATCCTCACGCAGCCCCACTTCTGGACGGCCCTGCGCAACACGTTCAGCATCTTCGTGCTCTCGAGCGTGCCGCAGCTGATCCTCGCGATCTTCATCGCCGCCGTCCTCGACCGCAACATCCGCGCCAAGACCTTCTGGCGCATGAGTGTCCTGCTCCCCTTCGTCGTCGCGCCCGTCGCCGTCGGCCTCATCTTCACGGCGATCTTCGCCGACAACTTCGGGCTCGTGAACAACTGGCTCACCTCGATCGGACTTACCCCGATCCCCTGGCACAAAGACCCCTTCTGGAGTCACATCGCGATCGCCACGATGGTCAACTACCGCTGGACCGGTTACAACACGCTGATCCTGCTGGCCGCGATGCAGGCCGTGAACCGGGACTTCTACGAGGCGGCCACCGTCGACGGCGCCGGTCCCGTGCGACAGTTCTTCTCCATCACGCTCCCGTCGCTCAAGCCGACCCTCATCTTCGTCATCATCACTTCGACGATCGGCGGTCTGCAGATCTTCGACGAGCCTCGCGTGTTCGACCAGTTCGGTCGAGGCGGTGCCGCCCAACAGTGGCTCACGATCTCGCTCTACCTCTACGACATCGGGTGGGGCCAGTGGAACTTCGGCCGGGCCGCCGCGATGGCCTGGATCCTCTTCATCATCATCTTGCTCATCGGTCTGCTGAACCTCCTCATCACCCGCACGCTCGTGCGCGACGAGGGTCTGCATCGGGAGCTCACGAAACGGCAGCAACGCGCGCTCGAGAAGTCCGCGAAGCGCGACGCGAAGGAGGGCTCGCGATGAGCACGCTCGGAACCCCCACGCCCCTCGCGACCGTCGAGGACACCATCCCGGATGCCGGTGCCCGCCGCAAGGCCGGCCGCACCGTCCGCATTCGCGGCTCCCGCCCCGGGTGGGTCGTCTACGGCATCCTGACGGTCGTCTTCCTCACGGGCGTCTTCCCGCTGTACTGGTCGTTCATCATCGGCTCGGGTGACGCGTCGTCGCTGCGCCGCCCGTTCAGCTGGGTGCCCGGCGGCAACTTCTGGGACAACGCCGTCGCCGTCATGAACAACCCCGCCGTCAACTTCTGGCCGGCGCTGTGGAACTCGATCTACAGCTCCTTCCTCATCGCCGCGGCCGTCGTCATCACGTCGACGCTCGCCGGCTGGGCGTTCGCCAAGCTCCGCTTCCACGGCGGTCCGGCGCTGCTGGTGTTCGTCGTCGCGACGATGGCCGTGCCGCAGCAGCTCGGCGTCGTGCCGCTGTACATCCTGTTCAGCGAGCTCGGGTGGACCGGCCAGATCGGCGCGATCATCATCCCGGCGCTCACGAGCGCGTTCGGCGTCTTCTGGATGACCCAGTACCTGCGACAGGCGGTGCCCGACGAACTCATCGAGGCCGCCCGCGTCGACGGCGCGTCGATGATCCGCACGTTCTGGACCGTCGGCGTCACCGCCGCCCGACCGGCCGCGGCCATGCTGTTCCTCTTCACCTTCGTCGGGGCGTGGAACAACTTCTTCTGGCCGTTCATCGTGCTGGATCGGCAGAACCCGACCCTTCCCGTGGCGCTGTCGCTGCTGCAGTCGAACTACTTCGTCGACTACTCCATCGTCCTCGCCGGGGTCATCCTCGCCACGATCCCCCTGCTGCTGCTGTTCATCTTCGCCGGCAAGCAGCTCGTGAGCGGCATCATGGCGGGTGCGGTCAAGGGCTGAAATCGGCCCCGCCGACGACCCGAGCGCCATTCGGCGGTACCCTCCATGAGCCACACTTTCCGAGAGGACACTGCGTCCATGTCGCGCACCTTCCCCGACGGCTTCCTGTTCGGAGCCGCCACCGCCGCCTTCCAGATCGAGGGCGCGGCCTTCGAAGACGGCCGGACGGCATCCATCTGGGACGCCTTCTGCCGCGTGCCGGGAGCGGTCATCAACGGCGACGACGGCGACGTCGCGTGCGACCACTACCACCGCTACCGCGACGACGTCGCGCTCATGAAGAGCCTCGGGCTGGACACATACCGCTTTTCGGTCTCGTGGTCGCGCGTGCGCCCGGATGCCGGTGCCCTCAACCCGAAGGGCATCGACTTCTACAAGCGCCTCGTCGACGAGCTGCTCGACGCCGACATCCTTCCGTGGCTGACCCTCTACCACTGGGACATGCCGCAGGCGCTGCAGGACCGCGGCGGCTGGACCGTCCGCGAGAGCGCCGACCGGTTCACCGAGTACGCGCTCTCCGTGCACGACGCGCTCGGCGACCGCGTGCAGCACTGGACGACGCTCAACGAGCCGTGGTGCTCGTCGTTCCTGAGCTACACCGGCGGCATCCATGCACCCGGCCACTTCTCCGTCACGGAGGGCGTGCTCGCCGCCCACCACCTGCTGCTCGCCCACGGGCAGACGGTGCAGGCACTCCGGGAGCGCGACGCGTCGCTCGACCTCGGGATCACCCTGAACCTCACGGTCGCCGAGCCCGCCGACCCGAACAACGCCGCCGACCTCGACGCCGCGCGCCGCATCGACGGCCAGTTCAACCGCTGGTTCCTCGACCCGATCTTCCGTGGCAGCTACCCCGCCGACATCGTCGAGGACTTCCGTGCCGTCGACCCCGCCGCCATCGACGCGCTCGATGCCGCCACGCACCCCGGCGACCTCGAGGTCATCGCCACCCCGCTCCAGGCGCTCGGTGTGAACTACTACCACGGCGAGTTCGTCGGCGGTCAGCCCGACCCGAACCCGCCGACCCCGGGCGACGCGCCCACGACGCGACAGACGGCCTCGCCGTTCCCGTCGCACGACGGCATCCACTGGCACGAACGCGGTCTTCCCCGCACGTCGATGCACTGGGAGGTGCAGCCCGAGGCGCTCACGACCCTGCTCGAGCGGGTGTCCGACGAGTACGCGAAGGATGCCGGTACCGCTCTCTACGTGACCGAGAACGGCGCCGCCTACGACGACGTGGCCGTGATCGAAGACGGCGAGACCCGGGTGCACGACGCGGACCGCACCGAGTTCCTGCGCGGGCACCTCGGTGCCGTGCTCGACTCCGCCGACGCCGGAGTCGACGTCCGCGGCTACTTCTACTGGTCGCTGCTCGACAACTTCGAGTGGGCGTGGGGGTACGAAAAGCGGTTCGGCATCGTCCGCGTCGACTACGAGACGCAGGAGCGCGCGTTGAAGGACAGCGCGCTGGAGTATCGTCGGGTCATCGCCTCTCGGGCGATCGACATCCCGAACCCGCTCCTGCAGAGGTAGCCCCGCCGTGACCATCGATTCGACGCGCTCCGCCGCGACCATCGAAGAGGTGGCTGCCGTGGCCGGTGTGTCGCGCTCGACGGTCTCACGCGTCGTCAACGGCTCCACGGCCGTGAGCCCCGCCGCCCTCGAAGCGGTGCACCAGGCGATCGCCGAGCTGAACTACGTGCCCAACCGCGCAGCGCGGTCGCTCGCCAGCCGCGCCACGATGGCGCTCGCGCTCGTGGTACCGGAAGACACCACGCGCTTCTTCGGCGACCCGTTCTTCGCCGCGATCGTGTCGGGGATCAACGCGCGCCTCAGTCGCTCCGACTACGTCCTGAACCTGATCATCGCCAGCGACGACCCGCAGGACAAGGCGACGGCCTACCTGCGCAGCGGCGCCGTCGACGGCGCGATCGTCGTCTCGCACCACACGAGCGACACCTTCATCGACCGCATCGCTGCTGCCGTGCCCGTCGTCTTCGGTGGGCGTCCCGTGCGCGAACGCGACAGCGACTACTACGTCGACGTCGACAACGTCGCCGGCGGCCGCCGCGCCACCGAGTACCTCATCGGCACCGGGAAGCGGCGTATCGCGACGATCACCGGCCCGCTCACGATGCCCGCCGGCGTCGACCGTCTCGCGGGGTACCGGGAAGCGCTCGCCGCCGCAGGGCTCGAAGAGGTCGCGGTAGAGGACGGCAACTTCACCGCCGACGGCGGCGCCGCCGCCATGCAGCGCATCCTCGACCGCCAGGTGGCCTTCGACGCGCTGTTCGTCGCCAGCGACCTCATGGCCCGCGGTGCCCTCGCCTCGCTCGGGCGCGTCGGCATCCGCGTGCCCGACGACATCGCGATCATCGGCTTCGACGACTCGCCCGTCGCGCAGACGGTGAGTCCGCAGCTGACGACCATGCGGCAGCCGTCGTTCCAGCAGGGCGAGCGCATGGCCGACATCCTGCTGTCGATCCTGTCGGGCGGAAAGCCCCCGCACGTGACGATCCTCGAGACCGACCTGATCGTCCGCGTCTCCGCCTGACGCGGTCGCCTAGTTCGCGTCGGTCGGGGCTGGCATCGGTCTGGGGTTTCGCAACTCCGGAAACGACGCTCCCCCCGGGCCCGAAGCGGGCCACAGGGGGAGCTAACGAGGCAGCTGTCCGGAGTTGTGAACGCCCGGGCCTGCGGAACGAGCGGCTACTGCGGGTCGCCGCCGAGCTGGCCGATCGGGACGATGGGGCCGCCGTCGTCGGCTCCGGTCTTGCGCCACCGGGCGATCGCGTTGCCGCCGTGGTAGATCGCGAGCGCGGCGATCGTGCCGAGCACGATCGCGCCGAAGCTCAGGGTGCCGAGGTTCATGGTGAAACCGGCGATCGCGATGACGAACGCGACGGCGACCGTGTACTGGTTGACGGGGCGGGAGAAGTCCACCTGGTTGTCGACCCAGATCTTGATGCCGATGACGCCGATGAGGCCGTAGAGCGCGGTCGTGACACCACCGAGCACGCCATTGGGCATCGCGAAGATGACCGCGCCGACCTTGGGGGAGAAGGCGAGGAGGATCGCCACGATGCCGGCGACCCAGTAGGCGGCCGTCGAGTAGACGCGGGTGGCGGCCATGACGCCGATGTTCTCGCCGTAGGTCGTGGTACCCGAGCCGCCGAGGCCGCCCGCGACGACCGTCGCCACGCCGTCGGCGACGAGGGCGCGGCCGGTGTGACGGTTGATCGTCGGGTCGCCGGTCATGGTCGCGACGCCGCGGACGTGCCCGACGTTCTCGGCGATCAGGACGAGGACGACGGGGAGGAACATCGGGAGCGCGCCCCAGGCGACCGGGTCGCCGAAGGCGGGGAAGTGGAACTCAGGCAGGCCGATCCACGCGGCGCCGGCGACGCCCGAGAAGTCGACGCGTCCGAGGATCATCGCCACGACGTACCCGACGACGACGCCGAGGAAGATCGAGATGCGGCCGAGGAACCCGCGGAACAGCACGGCGAACAGGATGCAGGCGACGAGGGTGATCGTGCCGAGCAGCGCGTCGGTCTGGAAGTTCTGCCACGCGACCGGGGCCAGGTTCAGGCCGATGAGGGCGACGATGGCGCCGGAGACGACCGGCGGCATGAGCTTCTCGATCCAGCGAGTACCGGTGGCCTGCACGAGGAAGCCGACACCGGCGAGCAGGAGGCCCGCGACGAAGACGCCGAGGAGCGCCTGCGACAACTGCTCCGCCGTCTCCAGCGGCTTGCCGCCTCCGGGGCCGAGCGCGAGGATCGGCGCGAGGAAAGCGAACGACGACCCCAGGTAGCTGGGGAGGCGGTTGCGGGTGAGGAGCAGGAAGAGCAGCGTGCCGACGCCCGAGAACAGCAGGGTCGTCGAGACGGGGAAGCCGGTGATGACGGGCACCAGGAAGGTGGCGCCGAACATCGCGACGACGTGCTGTGCGCCGATGGCGATCGTGCCGCCCCAGCTCAGACGCTCGTCGGGCTTCACGACGGCGCCGCGCTCGACGTGGCGGCCGTCGCCGTGGAGTTTCCAGGTGGGCATGGCGATGCTCCTCAGATTCGGGGGAAGGTCGGGCGTGATGCTCGACGTCAGGTTATCTGGGAGAACCCTGGGAGCGCCGGAACGGCGCGCGCGCTCAGGCGGTGAGCAGGCCCAGCAGCTCGCGGTACTTGTCCGCCGTGCGCGCGACGATGTCGGCGGGAAGCTCGGGCGGCGTGCCCTGCTGGTCCCAGTGGGCGGCGAGCCAGTCGCGGACGATCTGCTTGTCGAAGCTCGCCATCCGCTCCGCCGGTGTCGTGCCGGTGCGCCACGCCTCGGCATCCCAGTAGCGCGAAGAGTCGCTCGTGAGGACTTCGTCGGCGAGGGTGAGGATGCCGTCGGCATCCACCCCGAACTCGAACTTCGTGTCGGCGAGGATCAGCCCCTTCTCCTCGGCGATGGCGGCGGCGCGGGTGTGGATCTCGAGCGACGCGTCGCGGAGTTCGGCGGCGCGCTCGGCACCGACGAGCTCGACGGTCCGCGCGAAGGTGATGTTCTCGTCGTGCTCACCCATCGGCGCCTTGTAGGCGGGGGTGAAGAGGGGCTCGGGCAGACGGTCGCCGTTGTCGAGTCCGGCGGGGAGCGGGATGCCGCAGACCGTTTGGCTCGCGCGGTACTCCGCCCACCCGGAGCCGGTGAGGTAGCCGCGCACGACGCACTCGATCGGCTGCATGTCGAGCGCACGCACGACCATGGCCCGGTCGGCGACCTCGGCGGGCGGCGTCGCGCCGGCGACGAGGTGGTTCGGCACGGGGCGTCCGCCGTCAGCGCCGGCGAGCTGGTCGAACCACCAGAGGCTGAGGCTCGTGAGCAGCGCGCCCTTGTCCGGGATGCCGGGGCTCAGCACGTGGTCGAACGCGCTCACGCGGTCACTCGCGACGACGAGCATCGTGCCGGGGGCGGCATCCGCGGCGTCGGCGGGCCGGTACAGGTCGCGCACCTTCCCGGAGTACACGTGGGTCCAGCCGGGGAGTTCGCGCGCGTCGGTCACCCGTTCATTATCCCGGTCGGGTGTGGTCATCAGTGATCGCGCTCGCTCCTCGCGTGATGGCGCCGTCAGGCGATCAGTTCGTAGCGTGCGCGGCCGCCGCGACGGCGGGTGCGTGCGGAGTCTATCCACGCGGGCGGCGTGAGCCACACCGTCGCGGACGTGCCCACACCCTCGACATCGATGTCCCAGCCATCGTCGTGCACCCGATGGTGACAACCCGAGCACAGCAGCACCCCGTTCGACAAATCTGTCGGACCGCGATCTCGCTCCCACCATCGGAGGTGGTGCACGTGGCACCAGGTGAGCGGGGCGCCGCATCCTGCACAGCCGCCGTCGCGCTCACCGAGCGCCAGCTTCTGCGCGCGGGTGAAGAGCCGCTTCGCCCGGCCCCAGTCGAGGATCTCGGACTCGCCTCCGAGCACGCACGGGATGAGTTCTGCGTCAGCTGCCAGCCGGCGGGCGGCCTGTGCGCTCACGGGCACGTCGATGCCGTCGATGGTGGCCGAGCCGTGGCCCGTGAGGAGGGTGTCGAGATCCACCCGGACGATCACCGTCGCCGACGGCCCGGAGGGGAGCGCGTCGCATCCGAGTCCGTGGCGGCAGAGATCCGCCAGGGCGTCGGCCTGCAGCTGCCTCACGCTGCGCTGATCGCGCTCGGCCTCGTCGAGGTGCTCATTGCGTCGCAGGGCGCCGGTGACGAGCCCATCGATCGCCGCCCGTATCGGTGCCGCCGTCTCGGGGTCGAGTCGCGCCGTCAGCACGACCATGCCCTCGCGCTCCTGGATGACGAGCGAGCGCTCGCCGCGCCGCTCCTGCTCCCGCGGCTCGACGCCGTCGGGATCCAGATGTGCCTCAGCACGGGAGAGCAGCCGTTGGAGTTCGTCGGGACGTAGCCCCTGGGCGAGGTCGACCAGTTGCCGCTCGGCATCATCCCGCGCGAGGGGAGTGCAGCGCGTCGATACACGGTCGAGCAGGGCGACGATCTGCGAGGCCGCCCACGTGCCCAGTGCACCGCACGCCACCGCGGCAGCGACGTGCGGGTGCGCCGCGGGGAGCTCCTCGCCGGTCAGCGAGCGCCGCGACGCGGTTGCCTCTCCCACCTGGACGAGTCGCGCCGCCTCGCCGCCCGTGGTGCCGGTGGCGGTCGCGATCATCGCGACGGGCGTGCGAAACCCCTGGCGCTTGGCGAGCGAGTCGCGGCCGAGCTCGGTGCGCGACTGCCGCGCCACCTCGGCGGCGACGGGGGCCAGCGCCGCCTCGACCTGCCTTTTCAGGGCCCCGAACGCCGTCGTGACAGCCACGAGTTCGCCCGGGGTCAGGGCCTCGGGCGCGCGCTCGCCGCCGGCTGCCGCGAGCGCGGCCAGCGCCTCGGCGATGCGATCGAGCGGGGTGATCATGCGTCGAGTTTAGAAGGAATGTTCGAGAGATGTCGGGAGTTATCCACAGGGGTGAGCGAGCGATGACGGGTACGGCGTTTCGTCTCGCTGCGCTCGCTCAACGACCGGAGGGGTGAGCGGGCTCGACGACCGGAGGGAGCGCGGGCGATGACGGGTACGGCGTTTCGTCTCGCTGCGCTCGCTCAACGACCGGAGGGGTGAGCGGGCTCGACGACCGGAGGGAGCGCGGGCGAGGACGGGGAGCGTCGTTTCGTCTCGCTGCGCTCGCTCAACGACCGGAGGGGTGAGCGGGCTCAACGACCGGAAGGGTCAGCGGGCGAGGGAGGGGTACGGCGTTTCGTCTCGCTGCGCTCGCTCAACGACCGGAGGGTTGCGCTGGCTCGACGACCGGAGGGTTGTGTCCGCTCAACCACCCGGGGTGATGCTGTCGACGAAGGCGAAGGCCTCGTCGACGACGCCCTCCCACAGGTCGGCGGACGCGTCGGGCACGAGCACCCACTCGCGCATCGCCCGTTCGCGCATGATCATGCGCTCGGCGCGGCCCGTGGCATCCAGCTCGGTGACCCGCGCCTCGGGCAGCTTCGCGATGATCCCCGACTTCACGCGGAAGGCGAAGATCTTGCCGCGGATGCGGAGTCCTTCGCTTCCGAACATCGGACCGATGTCGACGCCCTCGCGTCGCAGGTGTGCGGCGGCGAGGGCGTCGAACAGCTCGTCGGGCGAGGTCATGCCGTCAGTATGGCCTCACCCGTCCCGCCCGGCCAGCTCCAGCACCGAGACGGCGGCGTCGCCGTGGGATGCCGTGACCTCCACGGCGCGTCCCCGGAGTTTCCGCGGCAGCTTCGCGATGCCGTCGGCATCCGTCTCCAGCACGACCTCTTCGCCGTGGCCGTCGACGGCCCGCACGTGGACGAGCGCGCCTTCGACCGGTCCGGGATCTCCCGGCCGCCCGGGGACCGGCTCGGCCCGCTCGATCGTGACCCGAAGGAGACCGTGCCCGAGGTCCGCCTCGAGGACGAGCCGCGGGAAGGCGGCGCGGTAGACGCGGAGCTCGGGGTCTCCCAACAGGTTGAGGCTGAAGATCTGCCACCGGTCGTAGCCCGACCAGTAGCCCGTCGATCCGAAGACGCCCACGCGGCTGTCGTTGAGGAGCCCGAGGTGCCGCGTGGAGGCGAGGCGGTGGAAGAACGCCCGCTGGAAGTCGTCGCCGACGCCGATCCACGAGAACCTCGTGTTGCCGACGTAGCCGACGGCCCCGCCCGCGCCGTTGAGCAGCAGCGCCTCTCCCATGGCGTCACTCGCGTCGAACCCGTTCGTGAGGCACGAGTCGGCGTAGCCGATGAAGCCCGGCGTGCCGTTGCGGAGCGAGGCGGCCATGCCGGTGCCGAGGTGCGCGACGCCCGACTGACTGCCGTGTCCGGACAGCGACACGAGGTGCGGTGCGGCATCGAGCCCGCCGCGCAGGCCCGACTCCGTCAGGTACTGCACCGGCGCCGACCAGCGGTCGAACCACGACAGGTCGCGCTCGTCCTCATAGTGCCGCGAGAACCGGTCGATGCCGGGCACCTCGCTGCGGAGCTGCTTCCGCAGCCGCTCCTGGTCGGCCATCGACCCTTCGGCCCCCCGCGGGTTGAACTCGTAGGCCTGCGGTGCCCGCTCGGCCGCGGCGCCGTGCACGACGATCCACGGGCTCGGCACCGGGAAGGTGAGCGTCGTGAAGAACAGGGGGATGCGGATGGCGCTCGGTCGCGCGTCGGTCGCCGACATCGCGTAGTACCAGCCGCGGACGGATGCCGACGGGTCGGTCTTGAAGGGCAGTTCACGCCGATCGGTCTCGGTGATGCGGGCGATGAGGTCCCACGTGTAGTCCGCGGGCGCGGCGGTGAGCTTCAGCAGCGCCCGGTTCTGACCCGCCTGGGTGGCGAACTGGTTGTCGCCGGGCGTGGCGGCGGCGGTCGGCCACAGGAAGGTGCGCCCGCCCCAGTCGGACGACACGAGGACCATGCGGCGCGGCCAGTCGCGGTCGGCCAGCAGCCCCCACACTCCGCCGGCCCGTTCGTAGGCGAGCGTCTTGTCGACGAACACCGCCGCCTGGGCGGCATCCTCCACGGGAGCTCGCCCGACGCTCAGGTCGGTGCGCAGCACGACGCCGTCGATGTCGGTGCCGTCGGCGTGGTTCTGCCCGTAGAGGCCGTTGCCCGCGGCATCCCATGCGTGCTCCGGCACGTACACCCAGGGGAGCGTGAAGGAGAAGAACCCGAGGTCGATGCGGCGGGTGCCGATGAGGAAGCTCGACAGGCTCGCGTAGTAGAAGTCGGTGGGGATCGTGTTCCACGCGTACAGGAACTGCAGCGGTGTCGCGACGAGGCTCTGCGGTCCCTCGACGCGGATCCACTCCGTGGGAGTGGCGCTCCGGGTCGCGTAGTCGCCGGTGGTGAAGTACCAACCGGGCGACGCGCTGCCCGACGTGCCCGCGGAGTCGTACGGGATGAGCGTGCCGTCGCTGATGCGGGTGAGCCGGTTGTCGACGCTGTTGCCCCACCAGTCGCCGAGCGCCTGCGCGTGGATGCGGAGGTGCGAGCCCGTCCAGAAGCTCTGCCCGTTGTCGGGCTTCGCGTTCGTGCCGACGGCGACCGTGCCGAGCATGCCGCCGGCAGCCTGCCGGGCGGGCACGATCGAGACGTCGCCACCCACGAGCAGCCACGAGATGCCCCAGTCCTGCCGCTTCGCGACGAGGAAGCGCCGGATGACCTCGGCGAGGTCGCGGGAGCCCGTGCGGAAGTCGCCCCAGCGCCCGTCGAGGATCTCGGTGATCGTGACCACGCGGGCCGTGATGCCCCGCGCGCGCTTGGCCTGCGCGAGCCGCTCGAACTGCGCGACGATGCCGGGACGCGGCGCTCCGCGCGTGAGCGTCATCGGATTCCACGTGTAGTCGTCGGTGACGATGACGTACGCGGAGGGGAACTCGAACCGCGGCCAGTCGAGCTCGATCTTCTCGACGACCTCCGGGTTCAGCACCGAGCCGCGGACGACGTCGCGTAAGCGCACGCTCTCCGTCTCGGTCACGGGGAGCGCCTCGGGCAGCAGCTGCAGTCGCTGCTCGTCGAACGCGTCGCCGAACCGCTCACGGAACTCCGCCGCGGCCGCTTCCCGGTCGTCGACGGCGGGTTCGGGGCCGAACTGCACCGTGACGGTGACCGTGGTGCACAGCTCGAGCACGGCTTTGCGCGTCATCCGCACGGGCGAGATCTCGATCACGGCGATGCGGATGCCGCCGACCGTCTCGATGCCGGCCGATCGCACGACGGGCGGCGGCTCCTCGGCGGCGGCGAGGTAGGCGTCGACGTCGGGCGGCACGATCGGCGGGGCCGGGAACCCCGTATCGATGGGTGCGTGGTCGTCGCGGCGGCAGCTGCAGTCGGCGTCGCAGTGCACGTGGGTCGCGCGGGCCGCGGGGCGGGCGTGCTGCGCGGGGGCGACGAAGGTCAGCCCTCGTGTCGCGCGCGTCCACTTCTCGCGCTCCACCGTCAGGCCGATCGGCCACTGCCCTTCGGGTGCGGCGATCCGCACCCGCGTGACGGGCAGGGCGGGATGGCCGGGTGCTCCGCCGGTGGCGAAGTCCGTCAGTCGGACGACGACGCCCAGCGGCGTCTCCGTGAGGCTGAGGTCGTCCCGATCGACGTTGACCGTGAACGTGGTCGAGCGGTCGTCGGGCTGGTCGCGGTGCAGTTCGGTGCGCATGAGCGGCTCCGTTTCGCGAAGTGGAGGCGGCCATCGCCTCGACAGTGAGGAGCGCGGTCGGTGCCGGCTGATACCGATGTCGGAGTTTCGGTATATAGTCCATGTGGACTATTCGACGGACGATCTTCCGCCGGAGAAAAGCGCGCGGACGACGCGACAGCACTTCGGGGGAGGCGACATGACGGATGCCGTGAGCACTGCCGCGACGCCGCGCACCCTCACGTTGACGCCCCTGGGAGTGGTGGTCCTGGGCCTGCTCCGCGAGCGCGACATGCACCCGTACCAGATGCTGCGGCTCATGCAGCAGCGCCGCGACGACCGGCTCGTCGGCTGCTCGCGCGGCACGCTGTACCACACCGTCGCCCGGCTCGAACGGCACGGACTGGTCGAGGAGGTCGGCGTCGATCGCGACGGCAACCGCCCCGAACGCACGACCTACGCCGTGACGGATGCCGGTCGCGCCGCGGCCGACGACTGGGTGCGCTCCCGGCTGCCGCGGATCGACGGCATCCTCGAGTTCCGCGTCGCCCTCGGTGAAGCGCACGACCTGCCGCGCGCCGAAGTGGCGGCGCTCCTGTCCGAACGACGGGCCGCGCTGAGCGCGTATCGCGACGAGCTCCGCGCGGGCCTCGCCGGCGCCGCGAGCCGTCAGGTGCCCGCGCAGTTCCTCGTCGAGCTCGATCGCGAAGAGCACGTGCTCGCGGCCGATCTCGCCTGGCTCGACGGGTTCCTCACCCGCCTGGCCGACCCCGACATCCCCTGGGGCGTGCACGAAGTGCCCGTCGCCACCATGGCCCGACTCGCGGCCTTCAGAGAGAGTGTGATCGCATGACCGATCCTTCGACGGCATCCCGTCCCGACGCGGCGCCCGCCCCGGCGGCGCCCCGCCCGGAGGCGGCACCCGCCCCGGAGACGCCCGCCCGCAGCCCGTGGCCCGCCCTGTGGGCGCTGGTCATCGGGTTCTTCATGATCCTCGTCGACACGACGATCGTCTCGGTCGCCAACCCCGCCATCAAGGCGGCCCTCGACCCCGCGACGAACAACCTCGACAACGTCGTGTGGGTCACCTCGGCCTACCTGCTGACGTACGCCGTGCCGCTCCTGATCACCGGACGCCTCGGCGACCGGTTCGGCCCGAAGAACATCTACCTCATCGGACTCGCGATCTTCACGCTCGCGTCGCTGTGGTGCGGGCTCTCCGGCACGCTCGAGATGCTCATCGCGGCGCGTGCCGTGCAGGGTCTCGGCGCCGCCCTCATGACCCCGCAGACCATGGCCGTCATCACGCGCACCTTCCCCGCGACGCGCCGCGGCGCGGCGATGGGCCTGTGGGGGGCGACCGCCGGCATGGCGACGCTCGTCGGCCCGCTCGCCGGCGGCCTGCTCGTCGACGGGCTCGGCTGGCAGTGGATCTTCTTCATCAACATCCCCGTCGGCGTCATCGGCTTCGTGCTCGCGTGGATCCTCGTGCCGTCGCTCGAGACCCACCCGCACCGCTTCGACCTCGTGGGCGTCGTGCTCAGCGCCGTGGCCCTCTTCCTCATCGTCTTCGGGCTGCAGGAGGGCGAGAAGTTCGCCTGGACCACCTGGATCTGGCTCATGATCGGGGCCGGCGTCGTCGTGCTCGGCATCTTCATCTGGACGCAGGCGCGCACCCGCAGCGAACCCCTCGTGCCGCTCGAGCTCTTCGCGAACCGCAACTTCTCGATCTCGAACCTCACGATCGCCGCCGTCGGCTTCACCGTCACGAGCATGTCGCTGCCGCTCATGTTCTTCGTGCAGCTCGCCCGGGGGCTCACGCCCACCGAGTCGGCTCTGCTGCTCATCCCGATGGCGGTGCTGTCGGGGGTGCTCGCGCCGTTCGCGGGCAAGCTCCTCGACCGGTCCGACCCGCGGCTCCTGCTCGTGCCCGGCCTGCTACTCGTCGCGACGTCGCTCTTCTGGTACTCGTCGCTCATGAACGTCGACACCGAGATCTGGATGTTCCTGCTCCCGTCGGCGCTCATGGGAATCGGCAACGCGGGCATGTGGGGTCCGCTCGCCACCACCGCCACCCGCGACCTGCCGCCGCGCCAGGCCGGCGCCGGTGCGGGCATCTACAACACGACGCGCACCGTGGGCTCCGTCATCGGATCGGCCGCGATCGCCGCCGTCATGCAGTCGCGGCTGTCGGCCCACCTCCCGGGAGCCTCGGACGCCACGAGCGGCTTCGGCGAGGGCGCCCTGCCCCCGTTCGTCGTCGACGGGTTCTCGGCGGCCATGTCGGAGGCGATCCTCGTTCCCGCGGGCGTCATCCTCATCGGCGTCGTGGCCGTGCTGTTCCTGCGCCGACCGGCATCCGTCGCCGCGCGCCGCTGACCCGCGACGCACCCGCGGCGCACCCGCGACGCTCGGCTGCCGCTCCTCGCCGAAACAACACCCTCCACGCGAGACCACACGATTCCCGCGCGGCGGGGGTGTTGTTTCGGCGCGGGGGTGTTGTTTCGGCGGCGGAAACGGTCGCGTCAGTCGGCGACGCGGGCGGCGATGTCGGTGCGGTGGTGCGAGCCCTCCAGCGAGATCTCGCCCAGCGCACGGTAGGCGCGCTCCCGCGCCTGCGAGAACGTGTTGCCGAGCGCCACGACGTTGAGCACGCGCCCGCCGGTCGCGACGAGGCCGCCGTCGCGCTCAGCCGTGGCCGCATGCGCGAGGTGCACGCCGTCGACGGATGCCGCGGCATCCAGCCCCGTCAGAACGCGCCCCGTGACGGGAGCCTCGGGGTATCCCTCGCTCGCGAGCACGACCGTCACCGCGACCGCCTCGGCGAACGCCGGCGCCGGCTCGTCCTCGAGCGTGCCCGACGCCGCCGCGAGCAGCAGGCTCGACAGCGGAGTCACGAGGCGCGCGAGCACCACCTGGGTCTCGGGGTCGCCGAACCGCGCGTTGAACTCGATGACCTTGATGCCCTGCTCCGTCAGGATGAGCCCGGCGTAGAGCAGACCGATGAACGGGGTGCCCTCGGCATCCAACTGGCGGACGACGGGCTCGGCGACCGTGCGGGTGACCTCGGCGACGAACTCCTCCTCGCCGCCGAACGCCCCCGCGAGCCACGGCAGCGGCGAGTACGCACCCATGCCACCGGTGTTCGGACCCGCGTCGCCGTCGTAGGCCCGCTTGAAGTCCTGCGCCGGGCTGAGAGCCCGCACGGTGTCGCCGTCGGACACGAAGAACAGCGACACCTCGGGCCCGCTCAGGAACTCCTCGACCAGGATCGGACCGGTCGGCAGATACGTCTCGGCGTGGGCGAGCGCGGCGTCGCGATCCGACGTCACGATCACACCCTTGCCCGCCGCGAGCCCGTCGGCCTTCACGACGTACGGGGCGCCGTACTCGTCGATCGCGGCCGCCACCTCATCACGCGAGTGCGCGCGCGTGGCCCGGCCGGTCGGAACGCCCGCGGCATCCATCACCCGCTTCGCGAACGCCTTGGAGCCCTCCAGCTGCGCCGCCGCCTTGCCGGGACCGAACACGGGGATGCCGCGCTCGCGCAGCGCGTCGGCGACACCGGCGACGAGAGGCGCCTCGGGCCCGATGATGACGAGGTCGATCGCCTCGGTGTTGGCGTACTCCGTCACGGCGGCGGGGGAGTTCGCATCGAGACCCGGGACGAGGGCCGCATCGGCGGCGATGCCCGCATTGCCGGGAGCCGCGAAGAGTTCGTGACCGGCATCCTCGGCCTTCAGAGCGAGCAGGATGGCGTGCTCACGAGCACCGGAACCGAGGACGAGGATGCGCACCCGCCCAGCCTACCGAGGGGCTGCTCTCGACTCCCGCGTGTTCGTAACTCCTGCAATTCGTGCGCGTGCGCGGGCTGGCGCCGCGGAAATGAGAGGGCGGCCGGGTGGCGACCACCCAGATTGAAGGAGTTAGCGACGGCTAGCCTGGACCACATGCCGCGCAAGATCAGCACCGACGACGGCCGCGCCGCGCTCGCCGCCGTCGCGGCCGCCGATCTGCCCGCCCGCGCGCAGCTCGCGACCGCGGTGCGCTACCTGCTGCAGCTGCTCGCGGAGAAGGCCCCCGGCAACTCCGTCGAGGTGCGGGTGCCGCCCTTCGGCGCCGTCCAGGTGATCGAGGGTCCCCGGCACACGCGCGGCACCCCGCCCAACGTCGTCGAGACCGACGCGACCACCTGGATCGCCCTCGCGACGGGCTCCCAGACCTGGACGGATGCCGTCGCCGCCGGCCGCATCCTCGCCTCCGGCACGCGCGCCGACCTCACCGCGGTACTGCCCGTTCGCCCCTGACCGGCCGCGCCCCGAAATGGCGCCCGGAGTGGGACAATGGAGTCATGTCCCAGGCCGAGCACCACATCGAGACGGCGCAGCTGCGCCGCAGCCCCCGCTACGGGCGTCTCATGGTGGCCGGCGGCGTGCTCGGCCTCGTCGTGGCGTTCGTGCTCACGCTCGCCTTCGACGGCACCCAGGTCAAGAGCGAGAACACGGGTGTCCTCTACTCGATGCCGCAGGTGCTCGGCTTCGTCGCGCTCATCTGCGTGCCCATCGGCGTCGCCCTCGGCGGCGCGGTCGCGCTGATCCTCGACCGGGTGGTCGGCCGCCGTACCCGCGACGTGCGGATCGACCGCGAGACCGTCGTCGACCGCCCCGACGCGTCCTGACGCTCAGGCCAGATCGGCGATGACCGGCGCGATCGCCGAGTCGAACGCCGCGACATCGCCGCGCAGACCGTCGGTCACCGCGACCGTGAGCGACCCGATCCACCACACGCCGCGCTGAGTGAGCGGCAGCACCTGCACGTTGAGTTCGAACGAGTGCGCGCGCCGCCCCACGTGTCGCTCATGCTGCGCGATCGCGCTCGCGTACGCCCGATACGAGGAGCCGCTGCCGAGCGCCGCCCGATAGTGCTCGTGGGCGCGACGCGCGACGGCGACGGCATCCGGTCCGTGCGGCGCGATCGCCGCTTTCAGCTCGGCGAACCCCTCGGTGGGGAGGGCGATGAGCATCTCGAAGCCGTCGACGAGGTCGAGCGGAACCGGCGACGGGTGCGCCTGCGGTTCGACGGTCATCTCCCAGAAACTGCGCCACTGGCGCTCCAGTCCGGGGTCGCGGTCGAACTCCGACGCGTCGGGCGCGGGCACGCCGCGCAGCGGGGGCAGTTCCTCGGGGTAGCGCAGCCCCAGCACCTGTCGCAGGTAGAGCGCGACGAGCACCGGCATCCCGGCGTCTTCGCGCACGACCCACTCCGGTCCGGCGGCGGCGTTCATGCCGCCATCCTAGGGACCGACGCCCTCGCGGTGTTCCGCGTACAGGCTGAATCGGCCGTGTGGGGCGCTGGAGGGCCGCAGATCGCCGGTTTTGCCTGTATGCGGCACGGCAGCGCCCGGTAGCCGCCACCCCACCCTCCCCCGATCCCGCCCCGGCCCCCCGCACCCGGCCCCGCCACCCCCCCCGGGACCCACGCCCACCCCCTCCCCGCCGGCCAACCGGCAGCGGCACCGGCACCGGCTGGGGGCCGGTAGGCTGTGGGGGTGGCCTCGACCCCACCGAATCCCTATACCCAAGCCGGCGTCGACACCGCGGCAGGCGACCTGGCCGTCGAGTTGATGAAGTCGGCCGTCAAGCGCACCCACGGGCCGGAGGTCTGGGGCGGCGTCGGCGGCTTCGCCGGCCTCTTCGACGCATCGGCGTTCCTCTCCTACGAGAAGCCGCTGCTGGCGACGTCCACCGACGGAGTCGGCACGAAGGTCGCGATCGCCCAGGCGATCGACAAGCACGACACCATCGGCCAGGACCTCGTCGGCATGGTCGTCGACGACATCGTCGTGGTGGGCGCGAAGCCCCTCTTCATGACCGACTACATCGCGTGCGGCAAGGTGTTCCCCGAGCGCATCGCCGACATCGTGCGCGGCATCGCGGACGGCTGCGCGGCGACCGGAACCGCCCTCGTCGGCGGCGAGACGGCCGAGCACCCGGGCCTCCTCGGGATCAACGACTACGACGTCGCCGGTGCGGCGACGGGGGTCGTGGAGGCGGCGAAGGTGCTCGGCGCCGAACGCGTCCGCGCGGGCGACGTGGTGCTCGCCCTCGCCTCCAGCGGCCTCCACTCCAACGGCTACTCCCTCGTCCGCCACATCGTCGCCGGCCGCGGCATCGGCTACGGCGACAACGCGGCCGACTTCGGCACCACCTGGGGCGAAGCGCTCCTTGCGCCGACGCGCCTGTACACGTCGCCGCTCCTGCGCCTGCTCGACACGATCCCGGATGCCGTCCACTCGCTCAGCCACGTCACCGGCGGCGGCATCGCCGCGAACCTGGCGCGCGTGCTGCCGCAGGGCACCTGGGTCGACGTCGACCGATCGACCTGGTCGCCGTCGCCGGTGTTCCGCGTGCTCGCCGACCTCGCCGACCTCGAGCTGACGGCCACCGAGGGCACGTGGAACCTCGGCATCGGCTTCCTCGCGGTGGTCGCGCCGGATCAGGCCGGCGCGGCGATCTCGGCGCTGGCGGCCGACGGCATCCACACGTGGCAGGTCGGCGTCGTCGCTGACGGAACGCGACCGGCCGGAGACTTCGAGCAGGGTGCGAAGGGGGTCGACGGCGGCGCCGTGCGGCTCGTCGGCACGTACGCAGAAACGGACTGAGCTACACCAGATGTGCGGAATCGTCGGGGTCGTCAGTCAGGGGCCCGCCAACCAGGAGGTCTACGACTCGCTGCTGCTGTTGCAGCACCGCGGGCAGGACTCCACGGGAATCGCCACCGCCGAGGCCAACGGCGTCTTCCACATCTTCAAGGCGAAGGGCCAGGTGCGCGAGGCGTTCCGCACCCGCGACATGAGGGCGCTCCTGGGCGACATCGGTCTGGGTCACGTGCGCTACGCGACGAAGGGCACCGCGTCGAGCGAGGAGGAGGCGCAGCCGTTCTACGTGAACGCGCCGTACGGCATCGTCCTCGTCCACAACGGCAATCTGACGAACACGCGTGAGCTCACCGAGGAGCTCTTCCGCAACGACCGCCGGCACCTCAACACGTCGTCGGACACCGAGCTGCTCGTCAACGTCCTCGCGAACGAGCTGCAGCAGTCGATCTCGGGGCTCGAACTCGACCCGACGCAGATCTTCCAGGCCGTCGGCCGGGTGCACGAGCGGGTCGAGGGCTCGTACGCCGCCATCGCCCTCATCGCCGGCTACGGGCTCCTCGCGTTCCGCGACCCGTTCGGCATCCGTCCGCTGATCCTCGGCACCCGCAAGGCCGAGAACGGCAAGTACGAGTGGACCGTGGCATCCGAGTCGCTCGTGCTCGAGAACGGCGGTTTCGAGGTCGTGCGCGACGTCGAGCCCGGCGAGGCCGTGTTCATCGATCTCGACGGTCATCTCCACACGCACCAGTGCGCAACCGACCCGCAGCTCGTCCCGTGCTCGTTCGAGTACGTGTACCTGGCTCGTCCCGACAGCATCATGAACGGCATCTCGGTGTACGAGGCGCGGCTGCGCATGGGCGAGCGGCTGGCCGACACGATCGCGAAGTACACCCCGGCAGGATCGATCGACGTGGTCATGCCGATCCCCGACTCGTCGCGGCCGGCGGCCATGCAGGTGGCACGCAAGCTGGGGCTCGAGTACCGCGAGGGCTTCTACAAGAACCGCTACGTGGGCCGCACGTTCATCATGCCGGGGCAGGCGGTGCGCAAGAAGAGCGTGCGTCAGAAGCTCAACGCGATGTCGAGCGAGTTCAAGGGCAAGAACGTGCTGCTCATCGACGACTCGATCGTCCGCGGCACGACGTCGCGCGAGATCATCCAGATGGCTCGGGATGCCGGTGCCCTGTCGGTGACGTTCGCATCGGCCGCGCCGCCGGTGCGCTTCCCGCACGTCTACGGCATCAACATGCCCTCGCGTCAGGAGCTCGTCGCGCACGGCCGGACGATCCCGGAGATCGCCGAGGAGCTCGGCTGCGACTACCTCGTGTACCAGGAGGTCGAGGACCTCAAGGCGGCGATCCTGGAGGGCTCGCCCGACGTCGAGGACCTCGACATGAGCTGCTTCGACGGCCGCTACGTCACCGGTACGGTCTCCGAGGAGTACCTCGCCTGGGTCGAGGGCAACCAGGAGAGCTGAGCCGGCACGGCGGGAATGGTTCCGCCGGCCCCGGCCACCGCCACGCGCCGACGCCCTAGGCTGGATCAGTGACGTCCGCTCCCGCCCGCCCGCTGTGGCGCGGACGCACGCTGGCACTGCTGGGGATCGCCCTGTTCGCGTTCTCGCTGCGGTCGGCGGTGGCGTCGCTGTCGCCGGTGCTCGACCACATCCAGGACGACTTCGACGTCCCCGCGGCGATCGTCGGTGCGATCGGCGCGGCGCCGCCCGTCTGCTTCGCTCTCTTCGGCCTGCTCACCCCGCGGCTGGAGCGGCGCCTGGGCCTCGAACGGCTGACGGTGGTGGCGCTCGTCGTCGTGTCCGCCGGGCTCATCGCGCGGGGACTGTCGACGGATGCCGTCATGCTGGCGGTCTCGACGGCCGTCATCTTCGCGGGTGTCGGCGTCGGCAACGTGCTGCTGCCGCCGCTCGTGAAGAAGTACTTCCCCGACCGGATCGGCCTCGTCACGACGCTCTATTCGATGACGATGGCGTTCTCGACGTTCCTGCCTCCGCTGTTCGCGGTGCCCGTGGCCGACGCGGCGGACTGGCGGACGTCGCTGTCGATGTGGGCGATCTTCAGCGTGCTCGCGATCCTGCCGTGGGTCGCGCTTCTCATCCGCGAGCGGGGAGGGGATGCCGTCGTCGTCGAGGAGGCGAACGCGCAGCTGTTCGGGCGACTGTGGCGGCTTCCGCTCGCCTGGGCGATCACGGTCACCTTCCTCGTGTCGAGCGCCGTCGCCTACACGAGCTTCGCGTGGCTACCGCCGTTGCTCATCGACACGGCGGGGGTCGCACCGGCGGAAGCCGGCGCCCTGCTGTCGCTGTTCGCGTTCATGGGTCTTCCGGCGTCGCTCACGGTTCCTGCGCTGGCCTCGCGCCGCCGGGCGCTGCCCGTGCTGTTCGCGATTGCGGTGGCCGCGGGACTCGTGTCGATCGGCGGCCTGCTGTGGGCACCGGCGGCAGCGCCGGTGCTGTGGGTGGTGCTGCTCGGCATCCCCCCGCTGTACTTCCCGCTGGCGCTCGCGCTCATCGGGCTGCGCGCGCGCACGCACGAGACGGCGGTGGCGCTGAGCGGGTTCGTGCAGAGCATCGGCTACGCGATCGTCGCCGCGCTGCCTTTTGGCGTTGGCGTCGTGCACGATCTGACGGGCGCGTGGACGATCCCGCTCGTCGCGCTCGCGGTGTTCATCGTCGCGTCGATCCCGGCGGGCGTGCGACTGGCGAAGCCCGGCACCGTCGAGGACGAATGGGAGCAGCGCAACGCGCGTCCGTGGTGACGGACGACGAGGTCAGGCTTTTTCGAGCTCGTCCTCGTCGTCGGCGTACTGGTCGGCCCACTTGTCGACGTACGCGTCTTCCTCGTGGTGCCCGAGCTCCTTTTCCAGAGCGGAGTAGTTCACGTTGTACGTGTCGTACTTGAGTTCGCGAGCGATCTTGGTGTGCTTCGCCTTCTGACGGCCACGCCCCATGCGAGACCCCCTCATTTCAGAGTCACGGGCTTGAGTGAATATACCCGTCGCAGAATGGTCCGGCGTTGAGCCGGTAAGAGTAGCATTCAGGATAACACGGTGCATTGAGGCCATCGTCGTCGGATGCTCCGGGTTCGCAGGGGAACACACGCTCGACAACGAGTTCGGAGGTTGAATCATGACCGACCAGCCAGATCCTGCCGGCGTCGCGCCCGACGCCCACCGTGGAGAACGCCGCGAAGACCCGGTGCCGCATCGCGCGGTCATCGTCGGAGCCATCCCGGATCAGCCGACCCGCGTGCTCAAGGAGGCGGGCCGCTACGCGAAGCTGTTCGGCGCTCCGCTCATCGTCGCGCACGTCGACGTCACCCGCTTCGTGACCTACGAAGATCCCGACGGCTACGTGCACTCCGCGCCGATCGACCTCGACCTCTCGGCGGGTGAGACTCAGCTGGCCGTCGTGAAGGATGCCGCGGCATCCGTGTTCACGGGCATGGACGTCGACTGGAGCGTCCGCCAGCTGGTGGGCGACCCCGCGTTGGCCCTCAAGCACTTGGCGGACACGTCCGACGCGCGCCTCATCGTCGTGGGCACGCGGCGGCGCGGATTCGGCGAGTCGGTGCGAGAATTCTTCACCGGATCGGTCGCCGCGCGCCTCGCGCACCGTCAGGCCCGCCCGATCCTCGTGGTGCCGCTGGAGGAGCCGGCGCGCGACGACGAGGAGCTCTGGCCCGAGGGCTGATTCCCGCGCGGTCGGGGGCGTTTCGTCTCGCTGGCTCGCTCAACGACCGGGGAAGGGTGGGCGTTTCGTCTCGCTGCGCTCGCTCAACGACCGGGGAGGGGTGGGCGTTTCGTCTCGCTGCGCTCGCTCAACGACCGGGAGGCCGCGACCCTGGTCGGTCGTTGAGCGAGGAGCGCAGCGACGAGACGAAACGCCGTTCCGACTCAGCCGCGCAGGGCCACCGTGAGCGCGCGCTGCGCCTGCGTCAGCGCCTCCTCCAGTGCGTCGACGGCCGTCGACGGCAGAGCGCCGCCGCGAGCGACGTGGGTGCGCAGGTCGGCGCGCACCGTCGTGCGGAACTCGGTGACCGCGGCATCCGCACGACGCAGCTGCTCGCGAGACGCGGTGCGCACGTCGTCGGCCGGACGCGGCGGACCGTTGCGCTCGCCGGCGGGGGCGGTGCGGCCGGCCTGTGCGGCACGGTCGGCCTGAGCCGCTGCGGCGAGGTCGGCGCGCAGGCTCTTCATCGCCTCGCGCACACTCCCGCGCACCTCGTCGGCGATGAGGCGCACACTGTCGGCGAGTCCTGCCTCGATGCCCTCGAGGTCGTCCGCACGGTCGGCGACTTCGGTGCGACCGGCATCCGTGATCTCGTAGACGGTCTTGCGGCCGTCGACGGTCTTGGTGACCAGGCCCTCCTCTTCGAGCTTCGCGAGGCGCGGGTAGATGGTGCCGGCGCTGGGAGTGTAGGTGCCGCCGGTGCGATCGGACAGCGCCTGCATGAGGTCGTACCCGTGGCGCGGGGCCTCGTCGAGCAGCCGCAGCAGGTAGAGGCGCAGGTCGCCGTGGGAGAAGACGGGGGGCATGCTCACCACTCCTCGGGGGTGGGGGCCTCGTCGATGCCCACGGGGTCGACGCTGCGTCGGAGCACCGTCACGGCGCCGGAGACCGAGTTGGCGCGGACATCGACGAACGTGCCGCTGAGTTCGCCGACGGAGTCGGTGTAGTTCGTGGGTGACGAGGTAGACCGCTTGATCCCGTCGACCGTGACTCGACCGCTGACGCTGCGGAGCACGTAGTTGGCGGGGAGCGACTCGTCGACGCGCACGCTCGCGTCACCGGAGACGGTGTTGAGGTTCACGGCCTGGATCTCGCCGGTCGTGTCGATGAGCATGTCTCCCGACACGGTGTCGACGGATGCCTTCCGCAGCCGGCCGGTGGCGGCGACGTCGCCCGAGACGGAGTTGGCGCTGAGCGCACCCTCCAGGCCGCGGATCTGCACGTCGCCGGAGACCGCGTTGACCGAGACGTCGCCGGTGTGACCGTCGACGATGATGTCGCCCGAGACGGTGTTGAGGCGGGCGTCGGTGGTGAGCCCCGAGACGAGGGCGCTGGCGCTCACGACGCCGAGGTTCAAGTCGGTTCCCCGCGGGACGGCGACACTGATCTCGGCCTTGGGCCCGCCGCTGCCGAAGTTGCGGAACACTTCGAGGAAGTTGTCCCAGCGCAGCTGCGCGTGGTCGATCTCGACCGTGTCGCCGGTCGCCTCGATGCGCAGGTCTTTCACGCTGACGCCGTGCACCTCGATGCGGATGCCGGGTTCGTCGTGCGCGACGACGTCGACCTGCCCGCCGACGAGGCCGACCTTGAGCCGGCGCACGCCTTCGATGTCGATGACGCGGGTCTCGCCCGGGTGGATGAGCCACTTCTCCAGGGTCATGATGTCCTCCGTCCGCGACCGACCCCCCGTGGATCGAGATATATCGCGTGTTGTCAGAGTAACACGATATATCTCGAGTTTGTCAACGGCATCCGGTTCGTTGGTTCCCGCTGAGGGCTATCTGTTGCGGGCGGGCATGGCCGGGGGATGGGGCGGGGGTTGTGCTGGGCTGGGGTGTGCTGGGCTGTGCTGGGCTGTGCTGGGGCATGTCCCACTTTGTGTCGCTTTGGGCGGGTGGATTCGACCGAATGTGGGACATGGTCGGATGCCGGCTGGCCGCATGTCCCACTTTGTGCTGCTTCGGGTGGGTGGATTCGACCGAATGTGGGACATGGGCGGATGCCGGGGTGGCTGCGGCCCGCCGCATGTCCCACTTTGTGTTGCTTCGGGCGGGTGGATTCGACCGAATGTGGGACATACCCAGCCGAATGTGGGACATACCCAGCCGGAAGTGGGACATACCCAGCCGGAGCTGGGACATACCCAGCAAGAACGGGGACATGCCTAACCACAACTGGGACATGCCTCACAGCGGCGGCACTTGACCTTGACGCAACGTCGACCTCTACCGTGAGGGACATGACGAACGAATGGTCGATCCAGCAGATCGCCAAGCTCGCCGGAACCACCAGCCGGACCCTCCGGCACTACGGCGAGCTCGGGCTCCTTCTCCCGTCGAGCACCGGCGCCAACGGCTACCGGTACTACGACGAGGCGGCGCTCGTGCGGCTGCAGCGCATCCTCCTCCTGCGGGAACTCGGCCTCGGCCTCCCGCAGATCGGGGAGATCCTCGCGCGACCCACGAGCCAGGAGAGCGCCCTCGAGGGCCATCTGGCGTGGCTGCGCGAGGAGCAGCGCCGACTGACGCGGCAGATCGCGTCGGTCGAGTCGACCATTCACGCGATGAGAGGAGGTGAACGATTGATGGCAGAGAAGATGTTCGACGGTTTCGACCACACGCACTACCGCGACGAGGTCGAAGAGCGCTGGGGCGCCGACGCCTATGCGGCGGGCGACGCCTGGTGGCGCGGCATGGACCCCGCGGAGAAGCGCTCATGGCAGGAGCGCACGTCCGCGCTCGCCCAGGCCTGGGCCGACGCGGCTTCCCGGGGCACCGACCCCGAGGGCGCCGACGCGCAGGCTCTGGCGGAGCGTCACGTCGCGTGGCTCACCGGCATCCCCGGGACTCCCGCCGCCGACCCCGGCGGCGATGTGAAGGCATACGTGACGGGACTCGCCGACATGTACGTCGCAGACCCCCGCTTCGCGAAGAACTACGGCGGCCAGCCGGGCGCCGAGTTCGTGCGTGACGCTCTTCACCACTACGCGCACACGCGGCTCTGACCCGCGAGGCGGTCAGAGCCCATGAAGAAGGCCCCCACGGTGTTCCGCGGGGGCCTTCTGGTCATGAGGTCAGGTTCGGCTGCCGCCGCGCACGACCCGCAGCAGGAAGGCGATCAGGGCGATGACGCCCACGATCAGCGCGACCCACAGCAGCCACTGGAGCGAGGCGTTCAGCCCGCTCACGATGGCCAGCACGATGGCGACGACGATGACGATGATAAGTGCGATGTTCATAACTGTGCTCCGTTCTGCAGGCCCACTACCGATCGGGTGAGCGGGGTGCGTTCGCCTCGACGGTAGGCCACAGGACGGCCGCGCCACAGACCCTTGACGCTGCGAGCGCGGCGGTGCTAAGACCACCGACGGCGACGTGCCCGGCACGAGACGGAAGGGCGCCTAGCGCCGCCGGAGAGCCGCGGTCAAGCCCCTCACCCGGGCGAAGCGGGAGGCCTAGCGTCGAGTCGTCGAGGGAGGATGCCATGCCCGCTGGCCGCGGCTCGAACAGCCTGAAAGACCCCGAGCTCTACGAGGAGCTTCGCAAAGACGGCGCCTCGAAGGAGAAGGCCGCGCGCATCTCCAACGCCGCCGCCCGTGACGGCCGATCCGCCGTGGGCCGACGTGGTGGGGCGTCGGGCGACTACGAGGACTGGACCGTCGCAGACCTCCGCGCCCGCGCGAAGGAGCTCGGCCTCTCCGGCTACTCGGGCAAGCGCAAGAGCGAGTTGATCTCGCTGCTGCGCGAGCATTGAGCACCCCAGTGGGGTCGGCGCGCGTGAGAGATTGGTGACATGCCGAGACTCGCCCGCGTCCGCCCCGGAATAGACCTCGGTTACCGGCGCCTGCGCTCCGGCAGCGGCTTCCGCTATGTCGACGCCGACGGTGCCGCCCTGCCCGCCGCGGAGCGCGAGCGGGTGACCGCCCTCGTGATTCCGCCGGCGTGGCAGGAGGTGTGGATCTGCGCGTCGCCCCACGGTCACATCCAGGCGACGGGCATCGACGACGCCGGCCGGCTCCAGTACATGTATCACCCGCAGTGGACCGCCGGGCGCGACAAGGGGAAGTTCGCGCGCGCCCTGCAGTTGGCGGAGTCGTTGCCGCGCGCCCGCGCCCGCGTGACGACCTCCCTCCGCCGCGACGACCTCGACCGGGAACGCGTGCTGGCCGCCGCGTTCCGGCTGCTCGACCAGGCCGCGCCCCGCGTCGGGTCGGAACGGTATCTCGAACGCCACGGGAGTCGCGGCCTCACGACGCTCAAGAGACGGGATGCCGCGATCGACGGCACCGTGACGAGCCTCCGGTTCCCGGGCAAGAGCGGCAAGCGGCAGAACCTGCAGATCGACGACGAGGACCTGGCCCTCGTCGTGACGATCATGGCCGCCGGGCGCCCGGCATCCCCGCTCCTGGCCTATCAGCGCAGCAGGCGGAGGGTCGCCCTCACCCCGAAGGAGGTGAACGCGTACGTGCGGGCGATGACGGGCGGCGCGTTCACCGCAAAGGACTTCCGCACGCTGCGAGGCACGATCCACGCCGCCGACGCCCTCGCGCGCATCGGACTGGTCGACACGAAGACCGAACGCAAGCGCGCCGAAGTGCTCGCCGTCCGCGCGACGGCGGAGATGCTCGGCAACACCCCCGCCGTCGCGCGCAGCTCGTACATCGACCCGCGGGTCTTCGCCGCCTACGGGAAGGGACGCGTGCTCGACCTCGCGGTGTCGCCCGAATCGGCGATCCGTGCGCTCATCCTGGGCTGACTCGGCCCTACCGTGAGGGCATGGCTTCTGCACGGGCTTCACACTGGTTCTCGCCGGCGGCCCTCGGACTCGTGATCGCCGGCGGCGCCCTCGGCGTCGCCCTGCGTGCGGCCCTCGTGCTGCCGCTCGACGGGGGTCACCCCCTCCTCGTGCCGGGAGTCACGCTCGCCGTCAACGTCCTCGGCTCGTTCCTGCTCGGCGCCGTCGTCGGGGTGCTCGACGACCGCCGACCGCTCCTCCGACTGTTCCTCGGCACGGGCGCCCTGGGAGGATTCACGACCTACAGCGCGTTCGCCGTCCAGGTGGTCACGACCTCGCGCGACGCGCCCGTCGTCGGTCTCGCGCTCGCCGCCGTATCGGTGATCGTCGGCGTCGTGGCCGCCACCGCCGGGCTGCTCGTGGGCCGACGGGTCGCGGGCGCGCCGAACGCGTCGGAAGATCCGGAGGATGCCGAATGACCGCCCTCGATGTCATCGCCCTGGTCGTCGGCGGCGGGCTCGGCGCGGGCGCGCGCTACCTCGTCGACGGCTTCGTCATGCGGGGACGCCGCGGCGTGTTCCCCCTCGGCATCCTGGTCGTGAACGTGTCGGGCGCCTTCCTGCTCGGGCTCCTCACCGCACTGGCGGGGGCGGTGGGCCCGGTGTGGCTGGCGATCGCGGGCGTGGGGGTGCTCGGCGGGTACACGACCTTCAGCACGGTGTCGGTCGAGACGGTGCTCCTGGCGCAGCGCGGACGTCGCGACTGGGCGTGGCTCAACCTGCTCGGCACGCTCGTCCTCAGCGTCGTCGCCGCCGCGCTGGGCGTGCTGATCGGCGGTTGGATCGACGGACTGCTCCCCGGGTGAGATCCCACCGCGGTACCGCCCGCCGTCATCCCTGAGGGGGAGGGCGGATGCGGTGTCGCATGGGAGAATGACATCGATACAGTTCTGTATCGGCTCGCTCCTGCATGCAAAGGCCACCCGTGTCGAACCTCGCCGTCCTGAGCCTCAAGAACCGTGCGCTCATCGCCCTCATCACGATCGTCGCCGCCGTCTTCGGCGGCCTCGCGCTGACGAGCCTCAAGCAGGAGCTCATCCCCTCGATCGAGTTCCCGCAGCTGTCGGTGCTGACGACCTACCCGGGTGCCTCTCCCGACGTCGTCAACAACGACGTGTCGACCCCCATCGAGACGGCGATCCAGGGCATCCCGGGACTGGAGTCCACGACCGCGACCAGCACGACCAACGCGTCGATCATCCAGGCGTCCTTCACCTACGGCACCGATCTGGCCACCGCTGAGCAGAAGATCCTCCAGGCGATCAACCGCATCAAGAGCGACCTGCCCGAGTCGGTCGAGCCGAACGTCGTCTCCTTCTCGATCGACGACCTGCCCGTCATCGCCCTCGCCGTCACCGGCTTCGACGACGAGCGGACGATCGAGGAGCAGCTGGAGGCCAGCGTCGTCCCCGACCTCGAAGACGTCGACGGCGTCAGCGCCGTGGCCATCATCGGCGGGCAGGGGCAGCGGGTCACGATCGTCCCCGACCAGGCGAAGCTCGCCGCCGCCGGCTACACCCAGACAGCCATCACCGACGCGCTCGACCAGAACGGCGTGCTCTTCCCCGGCGGGTCGGTGACCGAGGGCGAGCAGACCCTCACGGTGCAGACCGGCACCAAACTGGCATCCGTCGACGAGATCTCCGACCTCCCGCTCGTGCCCGGCGACGCCGAGCAGCTCGCCGGGGGCGCCGTCACGATCGCCGACGTCGCCGACGTGTCGCTCGACACCGACCCGGTGACCTCCATCTCGCGCGTCAACGGCGAACCCGCGCTCACCCTCTCCATCACGAAGCTCCCCGCCGCCAACACGGTCGACGTCTCGCGGGGCGTCGCTGCCGTGATCCCCGACCTGCAGGACGCGATCGGCGCGGATGCCGAGTTCACCGTCGTCTTCGACCAGGCGCCCTACATCGAGCAGTCGATCGAAGCGCTCGCGCAGGAAGGTCTTCTCGGCCTCGTCTTCGCGGTGCTCGTGATCCTCATCTTCCTGCTGTCGGTGCGCTCCACCCTCGTCACGGCGATCTCGATCCCGACGAGCGTGCTCATCACCTTCGTCGGCATCCAGGCGTTCGGCTACTCGCTCAACATCCTCACCCTCGGCGCCCTCACGATCGCGATCGGCCGCGTCGTCGACGACTCCATCGTCGTGATCGAGAACATCAAACGGCACTACGTCGGCGACGCCGACAAGCTCCGCGCGATCCTCCTCGCGGTGCGCGAGGTGGCCGCCGCGATCACCGCCTCCACCATCACCACCGTCGCCGTCTTCCTCCCGATCGCCTTCGTGGGCGACGTGACCGGCGAGCTGTTCCGGCCGTTCGCGCTGACCGTCACGATCGCCATGACGGCATCCCTCTTCGTGGCCCTCACGATCGTCCCCGTACTCGCCTACTGGTTCCTGCGGCCGGGCAAGGCGCTGCGCGGCGCCGACGGCGAGGTCATCGACCCCGAGCACCCCGATGCGCCGCCGTCGCGACTGCAGCGGGCCTACCTCCCCGTGCTCCGCTGGACGCTGAAGCACTCGTGGGTCACGCTCCTGCTGGCCGTGCTCGTGCTCGGCGGCACGGTCGCCGCCGCGCCCCTCATGAAGACGAACTTCCTCGGCGACTCGGGGCAGAACACGTTCACCGTCACGCAGGAGCTCGGACAGGCCCCCAGCCTGGATGCCGAGGATGCCGCGGCCGCCACCGTCGAGCAGGCCATCCTCGGCGTCGACGGCATCGAGACCGTGCAGACCTCGATCGGCTCGAGCGGCTCCGCCGTGCGCGACGCGTTCGCCGGGGGCAGCGCGGGCATCACCTACTCGGTGACCACCGACACCGACGCCGACCAGGTGGAGGTGCGCGAAGACGTGCAGGCGGCCGTCGCCGACCTCGAGGACGTCGGCACCGTCACGGTCTCCGCCGGTCAGGGCGGATTCGGCTCGAGCGACATCGAGGTCGACGTCACCGCGCCCGACGCGGACACGCTGTCGGACGCGACCGACGCGGTCGTCGCCGCGCTCGAAGGCGAGGACGGCATCGGCCAGGTCACCTCGAACCTCTCCGCGTCGTTGCCGTACGTCGCCGTCGCCGTCGACCGCGACGAAGCGGCCTCGCTCGGACTGTCCGAGGTCGCCGTCGGAGCCCTCGTGTCCAACACGATGCAGCCGCGCGGCATCGGCAGCGTCGAGATCGACGGCACCGCCCTCACGGTGTACCTGCAGGCCGAGGACATCCCCCAGACGATCGCCCAGCTCAAGCGCCTCGAGATCGCGACGGCCGCCGGCCTCGTTCGCCTCGACGAGGTGGCGACCGTGAAGGAGAGCGAAGGCCCCACGTCGATCACGACCCAGCGCGGTCAGCGCACGGCGACGGTCACGGTCACGCCCTCGACCGACGACCTCAACACGGCGTCGGCGACCGTGCGGACCGCGCTTCTCGACGTGGAGCTGCCGGCGGCGGCCGACGCCGAGGTCGGCGGTGTCGTGTCCCAGCAGCAGGATGCCTTCGGTCAGCTCGGACTCGCGATGCTCGCCGCGATCCTCATCGTCTACATCGTCATGGTGGCGACGTTCAAGTCGCTCCGTCAGCCGCTGCTGCTCCTCGTGTCGGTGCCGTTCGCGGCCACGGGCGCGATCCTGCTGCAGATCGCGACCGGCGTGCCGCTGGGCGTGGCATCCCTCATCGGCGTGCTCATGCTGATCGGCATCGTCGTCACCAACGCGATCGTGCTCGTCGACCTCGTGAACCAGTACCGCGAGAAGGGACTCACGACCCACGACGCCACCCTGGCCGGAGGGGCCCGACGCCTGCGACCGATCCTCATGACGGCTCTCGCGACGATCTTCGCGCTGACGCCGATGGCGCTCGGCATCACCGGCCACGGCGGGTTCATCTCGCAGCCGCTCGCGATCGTCGTGATCGGCGGGCTCGTCTCCTCGACGGTGCTGACGCTGCTCGTGCTCCCGACGCTCTACAACCTCGTCGAGGGTGCGCGCGAGCGGCGGGCGCTGCGACGCGGCGACGCGGCAGCCGAGCCGACGGCCGCGGCATCCGACCCCGCCCCGACGACGCGGCGCGCGCGCTCCCGCGGGTGAGCAGGCTCGGGGCTATGCCGTGCGTGCGGCGCTGAGGAAGCGGATGAACACCGCCAGCCAGCCGAAGATCAGCGCGAAGACGACGATCTCGAACGCCGTCAGTCCGAAGTAGCCCACCGCGAACAGCACGATCGACGCCACGAGCGCCGCCAGGAACGCCCACGACGCGAGGAAGTACGTGCGCGGCATCCCACGCAGCAGCCACGGGCCGCCCGCCAGCAGCACGAGATACATGAGCGCCATGCCCGACGCCGACAGGTTGTGAAGCAGCAGGTTCACGTCGACGGGGAAGATCCCCACGCACGCGAGCATGACGCCCATCACGACGAGCGCCGTCGTGACCGCCCGTCGCGCCGGCACCGACCCGCCGTCGCCCACGGCCCGGAGGTCGCGATCGACGAAGAGGGTGAACGTCGTCACGAGCAGGCCACCCGCGACGAGGGTGCCGTTGAAGAGGAAGCTCGACAGATCGCCGAACGTGCCCAGCTGGCTGAAGTGCAGCTCCCACCACTGCGGGTCCGACGTCGTCACCATCGCCGCGAGCGACCCGATCCCGATGAACGACACGAGGAGCGACGTCAACCGCTGCGTCGTCATGCGCGACGCCGACAGGTACGACAGATACCCCGACAGCCCGGTCAGCACGGCGAGCAGCGTCACCGTCCAGAAGCCGTTCGCCTCCACCCCGATGAAGGCGCGTGCCAGCAACGCGAACAGCGACAGGATGCCGATCGCGGTGAGCGCGACGTGCGCGATCATCACCGACACGGTCGAGATGACGTACCGCCAGTCGGAGATATCCTGCCGCCACTCCTGCCCGTCCGTCGTCCGCGACCGCCAGAACCCGAGCGCAGAGCTCACCCCCGCCGCCACCGCCCCGCAGATCGCCGCCCAGGAGCCCAGGCCCCACGGCGACCACAGCGCGAGACTGCGTGCCACGAAGGTGAGGATGATGCCCACGACCGCGCCGGCACCACCCGCGATGAACGCGGTGAGGAGCGCCTCCGACTCCGCCCGCAGGGTGGGCGCAGCGGGGGTGCGGGGGGTCGCGTGGGCGGGCGAGCGGGAGCCGGCATCCGGTGTCATGCACCACAGCGTAGAGCCGTCGCGGCATCCGGGTCGGCACTCTCCCAGGGTCGTCCGCTACAGTAGGGCGGTCGGCTCTGGACACCGCGCGTGATACGCGGATGGGTTTGTGAGTCCAAGGGGCCGATGGTGGGAGCGAATCCGCTCCGACGACCATCACTGTGAATGGCCCCCGGCCGACGAATGTCCGGGTTACTCCACGCCGCGTGTGCGGCCGCGTCCACTCCCTGTCGGAGTGCGTGTCTGAGGAGTGCTGTTCTCGCGCGAGACAACCCAGAAGGACACCACCATGCCCAAGAACAAGAAGCCGGCCGGCGGCCGAGCCCAGAACTTCGAGCCGCGCTACGGCAAGAAGACCTCGTTCCAAGACGCGAAGCGTCGCCCCGGACAGTCGTCCGCCGGCAAGCCCGGCAGCAAGAGCGTCGGCCACCGCGGCTACCGTCCCGCCGAAGAAGACGCTCCGGCCAAGAAGCAGCGCTGGACCGCGCAGGAGCGCGCCGGCCGCGACGAGGCCCGCGGCATCCGCACGCACCACAGCGACCGTCCCACCCGCTCGTTCGACGACCGTCCGCGTCGCGACCACGCGGACCGTCCGGCGCGTTCGTTCGACGACCGTCCCGCGCGTACGTTCGCCGACCGTCCCGCGCGTAACTCCTCTGATTTCGATCGGAACCGTTCGGATCGGGCCGATTCGGGCCGTGAGCGTACGGATCGAAGGAGTTACGACCGCTCCGATCGCCCGGCTCGTTCGTTCGACGATCGTCCGCGTCGCGACTTCGGCGACCGCCCGGCGCGTTCGTTCGACGACCGTCCCGCGCGTAACTCCTCTGATTTCGACCGGAACCGCTCGGATCGGGCCGATTCGGGCCGTGAGCGCACGGATCGAAGGAGTTACGACCGCTCCGACCGTCCGGCTCGTTCGTTCGACGACCGTCCGCGCCGCGAGGGTCAGCCCCGCGACGACCGTCGCACCTTCGGTGACGCCCGTCCGTCGTACCGGGACGACCGTCCCCGTCGCGACTTCGGTGACCGCCCCGCGCGCTCGTTCGACGACCGTCCCCGTCGCGACTTCGGCGACCGCCCCGCGCGTAACTCCTCTGATTTCGACCGGAACCGCTCGGATCGGGCCGATTCGGGCCGTGAGCGCACGGATCGAAGGAGTTACGACCGCTCCGACCGTCCGGCTCGTTCGTTCGACGACCGCCCGCGTCGCGACTTCGGCGACCGCCCGCGTCGCGATGACCGCGGCTTCGCGGCCAACCGTTCCGACTGGGATGCCGACAAGAAGGCGAAGGCCTTCGAGGAGCACGTCGACGTGGTGCACGAGAAGCTGCAGGCGGAGGCCGTGCAGGCCGAAGAGGTCGCCGATGTGACCTTCGGAAGCCTCGGCCTCGGCGACAACATCGTCCGCGCTCTCGCCGACCTCGGCGCCCCGACACCGTTCCCGATCCAGGCGGCCACCATCGCGCCGATCCTCGAGGGCCGCGACGTCCTCGCCCGCGGCCGCACCGGCTCGGGCAAGACCATCGCGTTCGGCGCGCCGCTGGTCGAGACCATCCTCCGCAGCCAGGCGGGCGGACGCCGCGAGTTCGGTCGCAAGCCGCGCGCGCTCGTTCTCGCCCCGACGCGCGAGCTGGCGCTCCAGATTGACCGCACGATCCAGCCGATCGCCCGCAGCGTGGGCCTCTTCACGACGCAGATCTACGGCGGTGTGCCGCAGGCGCGTCAGGTCGGTGCGCTCAAGAAGGGCGTCGACATCATCGTCGGCACCCCGGGTCGCATCGAAGACCTCCAGGAGCAGGGCAAGCTCGACCTCTCGGAGATCAGCGTCGTCGTCCTCGACGAGGCCGACCACATGAGCGAGCTCGGCTTCCTCGAGCCGATGCAGCGCATCCTCCGCCTCGTGAAGGAGGGCGCCCAGAAGCTCCTCTTCTCCGCGACGCTCGACCGCGAGGTCGCAGCCCTCGTCGACGAGTTCCTCGTGAACCCCGCCGTCTACGAGGTCGCCGGTGAGGACCAGGACTCGGGCACCATCGATCACCGCGTGCTCGTCATCGACCACCGCGACAAGGCCGAAATCCTCACGTCGCTCGTCGACCGGGATGCCAAGACGCTCGTCTTCGCCCGCACCCGCGCCTACGCGGAGATGCTGGCCGAGCAGTTCGAGGACTCCGGCATCCGTGCCGTCGCCCTCCACGGCGACCTGAACCAGGCCAAGCGAACGCGCAACCTGGAGCGTCTGACCTCGGGCCGCGTCGAGGTGCTCGTCGCGACCGATGTCGCCGCCCGCGGCATCCACGTCGACGACATCGACCTCGTCGTGCAGGCCGACGCGCCGGACGAGTACAAGACGTACCTGCACCGCTCCGGCCGCACCGGCCGCGCGGGCCGCAGCGGCACGGTCGTGACGCTCATCACGCGTCAGCGTCGTCGCAAGATGACCGAGATGCTCGATCGCGCCGAGATCGAAGCGCCGTTCGACGAGGTGCGCCCCGGCGACGATGTGCTCGAGGAGCTGGCCGGTCGTCAGCTGGCCGACGTCGACGCCTGATCCGCCGTACACGCGAAGGCCCCGGGAGCTCACGCCTCGGGGCCTTCGCTGTCCGCCGCAACCGCGATAGCTATACTCGGGTCATGGCCGCGAGTCGTCGAGCACGGGCGCTGGTATCGATCGGAGCTTTGTCGCTCATCCTCGCCGGATGCACCTCCCCGGAGCCGGGCGCGTCATCGCCACCGCCGACGGCCACCGCTCCGGCGGAATCCGCACCGACACCTACGGCATCCTCGACAGGAACTCCTTCGCCGTCGGCGGCGGTCCCCGCGGCGGCGGTGCCGGAGACCTGCGAGGAACTTCTCTCCGCCGCATCGATCTCTGATGCTCTCGACGAGACGTGGTCCGACAGCGGGGAGCCGGTCGATCCCGCGACGGAGCTCCCCGGCCCTTCAGCGCGCGCGGCGGCGGAGAAGGCAACGGCGACACTCTCCTGTCGCTGGTGGCCCGAGATGGCCACCGAGGGGTACCTGCTCGGTTACGCCTTCTCGCTCGACGACTCGACGCGCGACGGCTTGATCGATGCTCTCGGGTCCGCGTCGACGTACGAGGCGATCACGATCCAGGGCGCCGACGCCGGCTTCTTCACCTCCGAGGTGCGCGGCGACCTGCGCCACAGCTCGGTCTACGCCTTCGTCGGGGACGTCTGGATCGCGCTGGTCGGTCCGTTGTTCGAGGAGAAGCTCGTGAACTTCGCGGAGGAAGCGATCGCAGGCGTCGCCGCCTGAGCCGATCGACCTCGCCGGGGCGTGGGAGCCCGTCGCGACCGCGTGGGCGGCGGGTGCGCCTGTCGGCGCAAGCCCCTAGGCTGGCGCGCATGGGCTTCCGCGCACGCAGCCTCGCGCTGCTGGCCGTGGCCACTGCGGCTCTGGGGGGATGCACCGCGGTGAGCGATCCGGCGAGTTCGGCACCCCCCACGAGTATGGCGTCGTCGCCGGCCGTCGTCGACCCTTCGCCATCGCCATCGCCATCGCCATCGCCGTCGCCATCGGTGTCGCCGACACCCACGCCCACCCCGGTCACGGCGACGACGCCCCCGTCCTGCGAGGCGCTGCTGCCGATCGCACTCGTGAGCGAGACCGAGGGGGAGGCCTGGTACGACTCCGCACAACCGGTCGATGCGGTCTCCTCCCTCCCTGGACCGAGTGCGCGGGAAGCCGCGGCTGTGGCCGACAAGGCGCTGGCGTGCCGGTGGTGGCCGGAACGCGCGACGGAGAACTATCTGCTCGGCTACGCCTTCGAGTTGGATGCCGGAACGCGCGCGACGCTCGTTCGCGACCTCGAACGTGCCGCGAGTTACTCCGACGTCGAGATCGAAGGTGCCGACGCGGCGTTCTCGGCCGCGGGGCCTCGCGGCGAGGTCGCGCGGAACACGTTGTACGCGTTCGTCGGCGATGTCTGGATCGTGTTGATCGCGCCGGCGACACCGATCGTGCTCTCGGTGTTCGCTGAGGAGGCGGTGGCGAACGTCCGGGCGGCATCCGACTGACGACGGACGTGTGAAATCCCGCTGAACACGGCTCGTTCGGGCCCTCCCGCCGGATACGTTCTGGCCATGTCTCGACGCGCCGTCGCCATCCCCGCCTCGCTTGTGCTGCTGCTCACCGTCGCGGGATGCACCACACATGCGAACGCGGGTTCGGCCAGCCCGGTCGCCACCGCACCCGCACCGACCTCGGCTTCCCCGACACCTCGCGCGACGGCGACGCTGACCCCGACGCCCGCGTCCTCGCCGATACGAACGGATGCCGCGGTGCCCGACGATTGCGAGAGCTTCGTCCCGATCGGCCGCATCGAGGACCTGTACGTGCCCCGCCTCGCCGACGCGGTGATCAGTTCGGAAACCGCGTCGATCGACGCCTTCATCAGAGAGTCCGAGATTCTCGACATCGCTCTCACCGCCGGCGACATGCTGGTGTGCGGGTGGGGACAGCCCCGCACCGACAACACCATCGGTGCCGCGGCCGTGCAGGTCGACGACGAGGCCCGGGCGCGGGTGATCGCCGACCTCCGTAGCCACGACTACGACGAGGTCGCTCGGGACGGCGTCGTCGAATACGCCAAGACGTTCGACGACGGCGATGAGCGCCTGCATCCGTGGTCGAACGTCGTGCATCTGATCGACGGCGACGTCTGGATCGTCGCGATCGATCACTTCGAGAGCGACTCCCTCGCCGGCGACCTCGCGAGCGCGGCTCTCGACGGAGCGCGGAACGCCTCCCGCTGACTCGACGGCACCGGACGTAGGATCGGCGCATGGCCCCCCGGTCCTTCGTGTCGCTCACCGCGCTCGCGGCTTCTCTCGCGCTCGTGCTGACGGCATGCGTCCCGGAGCCTCCGACGACAGACCCGACGAGCCCCGCACCGACCGCCACGTCGCCGGGGACCGCGTCGCCGACCGGCTCGGTGCCGTCCGGGTCGCCGATGCCGACGGCATCCCCGTCTCCGACGTCGACCGCCCCCGCGACCCCTACGCCGACGCCGACGGCATCCACCGATCCGGGTACGCCGTCGCGCGTGGTGCTGCCCGCCTGCGCGAATCTGCTGCCCCTGTCGACCGTGCACGCCCTCTTCGGCGACGCGGCCGAACCGCTGGATGCCGGAGGTTCTGCTGCCGATCGGATGCCGGGACCGCGGGCCGCCGAAGCGGCTCGGAGCGCGCGGCAGACGGTCGTGTGCTCGTGGGGTATCCCGTTCTCCGACGGCGGGTTCAGCCTCGTCGCGGCGGAACTCTCGACGGCGTCGCGGGACTCGCTGCTGGCGTCGCTGCGCGGTGCGTCGTCGTACCGGGCGACGCGCGTCGACGGCGCGACCGCGTTCACGCACTCGGAGGAGAGCGAATTCGGGACGATCGGTGTCGTCTACGTCTTCGAGGGCCGCGTGTGGATCACGGTGACGGGCACGCTCACGATTGACACCGGCCGCGAGTTCGCCGCGTCGGCGCTCGACGCCGTCCGCGCCGCCAACCCCTGAGCGGGCGCTTCTTCGGCCGCCCGCGAAGCCGCGCGAACGGCCGCGCGCACGGCGCCCCGTTCAGAACAGCATCGCGGGCGCGGGCAGAGCAACCCCCGATCCGGATGCCGTCGACCGCACCGGCATCATCCGTGACGGTCGGGGTGCGTCGTCGTCTTCTGCGCCGCCGGTGAGGCCGTGCCGCCGCAGAAGCGGCCGCACCCGCGCCGACAGCAGCTTGCGATACCCGACCGGCGCAGACACCGATGCGCCGGGGTAGAGACCCCGGTACCGCGGCAGCAGATCGGGGCGCTCCCGCTCCAGCCACGCCCAGAACCACTCCTTCGCACCGGGGCGGAGGTGCAGCGCCCCGAACACGACCCGGCGGGCACCGGCATCCTTCAGCTGGCGCAGCGCGTCGTCGATCGTCGCGGCGTCGTCGGTCAGATGCGGCAGCAGCGGCATGAGGAACACGGTGGGCCGGAAGCCCGCGTCGCTCGCCGCCCGCACTGTATCGACCCGAGCGCGGAAGGTCGGTGCGCCGGGCTCGAGCGACTCGCGCAGCGCGTCGTGGCTGATCGCGATCGACATCGACAGGTGCACATCGACGGCCGTCGCCGCCTCGGCCAGGGCGGGGAGGTCCCGGCGCAGGAGGGTGCCTTTCGTCAGCACCGAGAAGGGCGTGCCGCTCTCGGCGAGGGCGGCGACGATGCCCGGCATCAGCCGGTAGCGGCCCTCGGCGCGCTGGTACGGGTCGGTGTTGGTGCCGAGGGCGACGTGCTCGCGCGCCCACCCGGGTCGCGCGAGTTCGCGGCGCAGCACCTCCACCACGTTGGTCTTCACGACGATCTCGCGGTCGAAGTCGGCGCCGGAATCGAAGTCGAGGTACTCGTGCGTACGGCGGGCGAAGCAGTAGACGCAGGCATGGCTGCAGCCCCGGTAGGGGTTCACCGTCCAGTCGAACGGCATCGCCGACGGACCCGGAACGTTGTTGAGGGCGGACTTGGCGAGCACCTCGTGGAAGGTCATGCCGGCGAACTCGGGAGTGGTCACGCTGCGGACGAGTCCGCCCACCGACTCGAGCCCCGGGAGCGCGTTCGCGTCGACGGCGCCGATCTCCTGACCCTGCCACCTCATGTCGTCACCCCCGGCTATACAGGGGAACATATCTACGAGAGTGAGTCAAGGCATGCATCGCGACAGTCGAACACACAAGGATGCCGGGAGTCGGCGTCGAGCCGGGGGAGAATGGGACCGTGCCCCCCGCTCCCACCTCCTCGCGTCGGGAGCGCCGCGTCTCACGTCGGGTGCGGCTGGCCCGCCGCCGGGCCCTCGCGATCGTGCTGGTGCTCGTCGTCGCCGGGGTCTCCGCGTACCTGCTCACGCGGCCCGGCGTTGCCGAGGCGGATGGCGCCGGAGATCCGCCCTCCGCACCCAGCAGCCCCGTGGCGACCCCCGAGCCCGAGCAGCCCTCGGCGACCCCCTCGCCGACGCCCACGGCAGAGCCGGCGGTGTGCGACGACCCCGCTCTCATCGACGCCCTCGACAACGGGTCGGATGCCGACGTCATCGCCGCCATCGGCGGTGGTGACGCGTTCCGTGAGGCCGTGGCATCCGGTGCCGCCCCCTGCATCGACCTGACCGACGCGACGCGCACCTGGGTCGTGGTCAACAAGCGCAACGCGCTCGACCCCATCGACTACTGGCCGACGCCGCAGGCGCAGCCCAGCGGCATCCGTGTCGTGTCGGGCGGCGGGTGGCTGCGTGCCGACGCGGCGGCCGCGCTGGACGAGCTCGCGGCGGCGATCGTCGCGGACGGGGTGGGCACTCTCGGGGTCGACAGCGCGTTCCGCCCGTACGCGTTCCAGGTCGACCTCTATAACGGCTACGTCGCCTCCCGCGGACAGGCCGCGGCCGACCTCCGCAGTGCACGCCCCGGTCACAGCGAGCACCAGACCGGGCTCGCCGTCGACGTCGTCGCGTGCGACAACGGCTGCGGCTCGCACGACGGGTTCAAGGGCACTGCGCACGCGCAATGGCTCGTCGACAACGCATGGCGCTTCGGGTTCGTGGTGCGCTACGAAGACGGTCAAACCGACGTCACCGGATACTCGTGGGAGCCGTGGCACCTGCGCTACCTCGGCCCGGAACTCGCCGCCGCCTACCACGACGGCGGATACCGCACCCTGGAAGGTTTCTTCGGGCTGCCCGCCGCGCCCGACTACGATTCCTGAAACCCAGTACCATGGATGCCGGGATGGAATCCCACACCTGCGACACTCGAGGATGAGAGGACGGGCGCACCATGGAGCGCGACATCTACGACGAGGACCACGAGGCGTTCCGCGACGTCGTGAAGGAGTTCTGCAAGCGCTACGTCACCAACGAGGCGCGCGAGAAGTGGGATGCCGACGGCGAAGTCGACCGGGCGACGATGCGCGCCGCCGGTGACGCCGGGATCATCGGACTCAGCGTGCCGGAGGAGTTCGGCGGCGCCGGGATGCTGCAGGACTACCGCTTCCGCGCGGTCGTCAACGAAGAGGTCATCCGCGCCGGTGCCGGATCGCTCGCCGGTGCCTTCGGCATCCAGGACGACCTCGCCATCCCGTACCTCGTGCACATGGGCACGCAGGCGCAGAAGGAGAAGTGGCTGCCCGGGATGGCGACCGGCGAGATCCTCGGCGCCCTCGCGATGACCGAACCCGGCGCCGGCTCCGACCTCCGCGGCATCAAGACGACGGCGAAGAAGGTCGACGGCGGCTACCTCGTCAACGGCGCGAAGACGTTCATCTCCTCGGGCAAGACCGCCGGCATGATCGTGACGTTCGTGAAGACCGGCGAGGGCAACCGTCCCGACGCGTTCTCGCTGCTGATCATCGAGAACGGCATGGAGGGCTTCGACCACGGCAAGAAGCTCCACAAGATGGGCTTCCAGGGACACGACACCGCCGAGCTCTCGTTCAGCGACGTGTTCGTTCCCGAGGAGAACCTCATCAGCGGCACCGAGGGCCAGGGCTTCGTGCAGCTCATGATGAACCTTCCGCTGGAGCGCCTGTCGATCGGCGTCGCCGGCGCAGCCGCCGCGGCCGCTGCCCTGGAGTGGACCCTCGCGTACACGAAGGACCGCGAGGCGTTCGGTGAGCGGATCATCGACTTCCAGAACAGCCGCTTTCAGATGGCCGACGTCGCCACGACTGTCGATGCCCTGTGGGCCTACATCGACCGCGCGCTCAAGGCGTACGCCGAAGGCAAGCTCACGGCCGAAGAGGCCGCGAAGGTGAAGTTCTGGGCCACCGAGCGGGAGTGGGACGTGCTCGACACGTGCGTGCAGTTGCACGGCGGCTACGGCTACATCACCGAGTACCCGATCGCGCGCGCCTTCCTCGACGCCCGCGTGCACCGCATCTACGGCGGCACGAACGAGATCATGCGGGAGATCGTCGGCCGCCAGCTCGCCGGCAAGCGCTGAGGCCCGCCCGCCGGCGGGGGCGAAAGCAGGCTGGGCGGGGTGCGACCGCCACGCCGGATGCCACCGCGCCCGCTTCAGCCTGCTTTCGCCACGCCTGACCCGTCGCGTGATGCGGACTCGCGACTGACGGCGTCGTGGCTCAGCGAGCTGCGAGGAGTTCCGCCGCGACGTCCCGCACGTCGCGGTCGAGTTCCCGCGACTCGAGAACGACGATGCTGTCGCCGTCGGTCACCCACAAGCGGGTCAGCGGATCTCCGGTGCCGGTCTGATCGGCTTCGCCCCCCCGATCGATGATGAGAGCAGTCTCCGCGCCGGCGACCGTGGTGTCCACAGCCGTCGATGCGTCCCCTTCGACGAGGCGCTCCCACCCGTCCGCCCCGCCCGGGTAGACGGTCACCCAGAGCGCGGGGAAGCGCGTCGTGGTCTCGTCGGTGGCGGTGCTCCAGACGCACGTTCCGATGACCGATCCCGCCTCACTCGCGATCTCGTGTACCGGGTCGGGGCTCGATCCGTCGGTGCCGGTTCCGCCCTCCACAGGTGTATCGCCCAGTGCGGATGCGAGATCGATCGCGGATCTCACATCGTCGCAATCCGTGAACCCCGCCCACCCCGCGCGTTCGGCGGCGGCTCCCGGCGCGAGGACCGGAAGGCGTGCGGCGATGACGTCCGCAACCTCATCGACGAGCCCCCGGGGGATGTCGTCGCCATAGGTCGTCTCGCCGGGCAAGACGGTCACCAGCGCCCACACCTCGTCGGTCGCTCGAGCCGTGCGGCAGCCGTAGCCGTCGTAGCCGATGCTCTCGCACTGCTCGTCCGCGTATCGGTCCGTGAACGAGCCCGGCACGACGGAGGCGGGGAAGAGGTCGACCGCGACGTACCACGTACCGCTCCACCGGCAGCTCAATCCACCGAGTGTGTGCACGGATGTGCGGGTGACGTCTTGGAGGGTGCCCGCGCCGATCGCGGCGGGCAGGTCATCGGCGGCGATGACCTGGTCGCAGGAGCCGTCTGCCACCGTGACGGGTGTCCGGGCCGGCGGCGGGGAGGTCGGTGTCGGTGTCGGCGTGGCGATGTGCGTGGGCGTCGGGCTCGGCGTCTCGCTCTCGACGGCCGCAGGGGTCCCCGGGCGCGTCAACACGAGCACGGCGACGATCACGGCGACGACGCCGAGCGCGGCTGCCGTCGCGACCGTCACGGCGACCCACCGTGGCCTCCTGCCGCTCGATGAGCGGGGTCCTGTCTCGATGGAGGGCCCCGGCTCGTCTCTCAGCGTCACTCCCGCATTATCTCGTGTCGCACGAGACGACCGCGTCAGACACGGGAATCCGACCAACGCCCCCACCCGGCCTGCCGGGCGCAGCACATGACGCCGGATGACGGCGGATGAAGCCGCGTAACGGATGCCGTCGGGCCGGCGCCGCACCCGCTCCTACCGTGGGGGACTCCCACCCACCAAGGAGCAGCATCCATGAACCCTCACGCCCGCCGCGCCGGCGCCGGCCTCGTCGCCGTTGCCGCGGCGCTCGCGCTTGCCGCCTGCAGCACCCCGTCCGCCTCCCCGCAGAACTCCGCCGCGGCGGCGGGTGAGCCCGTCACCGGCGGCACCCTCACGTTCCTCGAGTCGCAGGCGCCGACGTGCTTCTACGCCGGCGGCGGCGGCTTCTACCCGGTCGCGACGATCCTCAACCAGGTCGCCGACAAGCTCACCTACCAGGACCCCGAGACCCGTGAGATCTCGCCGTGGCTCGCGACGGACTGGGAGATCAACGACGACGCGACCGAGTACGTATTCCACCTGCGCGACGACGTCACCTTCTCCGACGGCACGCCGTTGGATGCCGAGACCGTCGCTTTGAACTTCGACCACTTCGGTCTGGGCGACGAGGCGCTGGGGCTCGCCGCCCAGGAGTTCGTCGCGAACTACGAGGCCTCCGCGGTCGTCGACGAGCACACGGTGAAGTTCACCTTCTCCGCGCCGACCCCCGGCTTCCTGCAGGCCACGTCGGTGGTGGGTTCGGCGATCGTCGCGAAGGCGACGGCCGAGCTGCCCTACGAGGAGCAGTGCCAGCTGGAGAACCTCGTCGCGACGGGCCCCTTCACCGTGGGCGACGTGGTGCCCGAGCAGCAGTACTCCCTCGCCGTGCGCGAGGACTACGACTGGGCGCCCGAGGTGTCGGAGCACCAGGGCCGCGCCTACCTCGATGCGATCGAGATCATCGTCACGCCGGAGGACAACGTCCGCACCGGCGCGCTGACGGCGGGTCAGGCCGATGCGATCCGCGCGGTGCAGGTGTACGACGCGGATGCGCTGACGGCGGCCGGCAACGAGGTGCACTACGCGCCGACCAACGGGGTGAACCCGCAGTTCGCACTCCGCTGGACGAACCCGCTCCTCGCCGACCTCCGGGTGCGGCAGGCGCTGCAGAAGGCGACCGACACCGCGGCGATCGTCGACACGATCTACCAGGGCAAGTTCGCGCAGGCGACGTCGGTGCTGAGCCGCGGCGCGACGGGGTACGTCGACCTGTCCGACAAGCTCGGCTACGACCCGGAGGCGGCGGCGGCGCTGCTCGACGAGGCGGGCTGGGTGCCCGGCGCCGACGGCATCCGCGAGAAGGACGGCCAGCGCCTCGAGCTCGAGACCTGGGTCGGTGCGGTCTTCCCGCTGAACCAGCAGCTCGACGAGCTCGTGGCCGAGCAGTGGGAGAAGGTCGGCGTGAAGTTGAACATCGACACCCCGGATGCCGCGACCGCCACGGCCGGTCAGAAGGACCCGCAGCAGCTGCCGGTGGCGATCACCCACGTCGGTCGCGTCGACCCGGACGTGCTGAAGAGCAACTTCCACAGCGCCTCCAACCGGAACGCCCTGGTGTCGGACGACGACGTGCTCGACGGGCTCCTCGACGAGATTTCGACCCTCTCCTCGACCGAGGAGCGATACGCGAAGGCGGCGGAGGTGCAGGAGTACCTCATCGACAACGCCTACACGATCCCGCTGTACGAGCTGCCGCAGACGTATGCGACGTCGGCCCAGACGCACGGCCTCACGTGGGAGCCGGTCGGCCGGGTGGTGCTCTACGACACCTGGCTGCAGCAGTAGGACGCGGATCACCGGGAGCAGGGGAAGGACATCATGCGCTACCTCATCGGACGTATCGGCCAGGCGGCACTTGTGCTGTGGGCCGCGTACACGGCGACCTTCTTCCTGCTCTCGGTGCTCCCGGGCGACGGGATCATGGTCAAATTCGAGAACCCCGAGATGGGGCTCTCGGCGGAGCAGATCGCCGCCATCCGGGAGTACTACCGCGTCGACGACCCGGTGCTCCTGCAGTACGTCCACGCCGTCATCGGCACCGTGCAGGGCGACTTGGGCTACTCGATCACCAACGCGGTGCCCGTGGCCGACCGCCTCGCCGCGGCGCTGCCGCAGACGACGCAGTTGGCGTCGGCGGCGTTCGTGCTCGCGCTGGTGATCGCGGCGGCGATCGCCGCGGCATCCGTCTTCGCGCCGTTCACGTGGGTGCGGCGGGCCTTGGATGCCGTGCCGTCGCTGTTCATCTCGATCCCCGCGTTCTGGCTCGGTCTCGTGCTGATCCAGGTGTTCTCGTTCCAACTGGGGTGGGTGCCGATGATCGGCGCGTCGCCGGTGGAGGCGCTGGTCCTGCCGGTGATCACGTTGGCGGTGCCGATCTCCGCACCGCTCGCGCAAGTGTTCTGCCGGAGTCTCGACGAGGTGGAGGCCCGTCCGTTCGTGCAGGTGGTGACGGCGAAGGGCGCGAGCCGGTCGTGGATCCTCCTGCGGCACACGGCGAAGAACGCGCTCCTGCCGACGCTGACGATCAGCGGGCTGATCTTCGGCGAGCTGATCGCCGGGTCGGTGGTGACCGAGACCGTCTTCGGTCGCAACGGCGTGGGGCGTCTCGTGAACGAGGCGGTGGCCGGTCAGGACCTCCCGGTCATCCAGGCGGTGGTGCTGCTGTCGGCCCTCGTCTTCGTCACCGTCAACCTCGTCGTCGATCTTCTCTTCCCGGTGCTCGATCCGCGCCTGCGCCGCCCCGGGGGCCGCCGCCGCTCGTGGAGCACCTCCCCTGCCGGCCGGCAACCGGCCGAGTCCTCCCCGCCCGAATCCCTCGCTGCCGAGTCCCCCTCTGTCCCCTCGCCGATCGGAGCCGCCGCATGACCGCGATCATCTCGCCGCCCCTCCTCGACGAGCCGGTGCTCCACGAGGACGCGCCCGCACCCGCGCCCGCGGCATCCCCGCGCCCCGCAATCCGGCGCCGCCGGCGCCCCTCGCCGACGCTCGTCGTGTCGGCGGCGGTGCTCGCCGTCGTGCTCGCCTGGGCGGTGGCCCCGGCCCTCTTCGCCCCGTTCTCGCCGTACACGCAGGTGGCCGCGGCGCTGCAGGCGCCGTCGCTCGCGCATCCGTTCGGCACCGACGCGGTCGGGCGCGACCAGCTGTCCCGCGTCGTCTTCGGTGCGCGGGAGTCGCTGCTGGGCGCCGCGCTCGCCGTCACGGTGGGTCTCGTCGTCGGCGTGCTGCTCGGCGCCGTCGCCGCGAGCATCGGAGGGGCCGCGGATGCCGTCGTCATGCGTGTCGTCGACGTGCTCCTTGCCATCCCGGGCCTCCTGCTCGCCCTCACGGTCGTCGTGCTGCTGGGCACGGGCACCGCCAACGCGGCGCTCGCCGTCGGGGTCGGGTCGATCGCCGGCTTCGCGCGGCTGACGAGATCGGAGGTCGTCCAGGTGCGCGGCACCGAGTACGTCGAGGCGGCCTACGGCAGTGGCGGCACGTTCCTGACGGTCCTCTTCGGACACATCCTGCCCAACTCGCTGCGTCCGGTGCTGGCGCTGCTGGCGCTGCAGTTCGGGGGAGCGATCCTCGCCCTGTCGACCCTCGGGTTCCTCGGGTACGGGGTGACGCCGCCCGACCCCGAGTGGGGCATGATCATCGCGCAGGGGCGCAACCTCCTCGGCGCAGCGTGGTGGGTGACGGCTCTGCCGGGAGTCGTGCTGCTTCTCGTCGTGCTCGCGACGAACCGCATCAGCCAGGCGATCGGGGCGGCACGATGAGCGCGGTCCTCGACGTCCGCGACCTCGCCGTCGCGTACGAGTCGCGACGCGGTCGGGTCGTGGCCGTCGACGGCATCGACATCCGCATCGAGCCGGGCGAGGCGGTCGCCCTCGTGGGCGAGACCGGGTCGGGGAAAACGACGGCGGCCCTGGCATCCATCGGCCTCCTTCCTCGCGGGGCCGTCCGCCTGCGCGGCACGGTCGCGCTCGGCGGCCAGGACATCACCGGCTGGTCGCCGCGACGGCTCGAACGCATCCTGGGACGCGATGTGGGTCTCGTCCCGCAAGACCCGACGGCATCCCTCGACCCGCTGAAGACGGTCGGCTGGCAGATCGGCGAGGTGCTCCGCATCCACGGGGAACGCGATCGCGCCGTCGTCGCCCGCGAGGTCGAGGGTCTCCTCGAACGCGTCGGGCTCGCCGACACGGGCCGCATCGCGCGCTCCTTCCCGCACGAGCTGTCGGGGGGGCAGCGGCAGCGGGTGCTGATCGCCGGCGCGATCGCGCTGCGGCCCGGACTCATCGTCGCCGACGAGTCGACGAGCGCCCTCGACGTCACGGTGCAGCGGACGGTGCTCGACCTCCTCGACGACCTGCGCCGCGAAGACCGCTCCGGCCTCCTGTTCGTCACGCACGATCTCGCGGTCGCCGCGGAGCGTGCCGACCGCATCATCGTGTTGGAGGGCGGGATCGTGCAGGATGCCGGTGACGTCCGCACCGTCCTCGGCGCCGCCGTCTTCGGCGACACCGCGGCGCCGGACGAGGCCGTAGCGCCTCCCGTCGCCGCCTACACGCGCCGCCTCGTCGCAAACGCCCCCGCGCTGCAGCCGGCACGGTTCCGCGACCCCGCACCGCGCCGCTCGGCGGACGGCGCGGGGGCACCGGCGATCGAGGTCGCCGATCTCCGCAAGGTGTTCCCGGGGCACCGAGGCCGCTCCGACGTGCACGCGCTCGACGGAGTGTCGTTCACCGTGCCGCCCGCCACGACCCACGCGATCGTCGGGGAATCGGGGTCGGGGAAGTCGACGGTCGCGCGCATCGCCCTCGGTCTCACCGCTCCGACCTCGGGCGCCGTACGGGTGGCCGGCACCGACCTCGTCGGACCGGACGGGCGCGGCCTCACCGGCACCGCCCTGCGCGCGTTCCGCCGACGGGTGCAGCTGGTGTACCAGAGCCCGTACGCGTCGCTGAACCCGACGATGCGCATCCTCGACACGGTCGCCGAGCCGCTCCGCCGCTTCGAAGGGCTGTCCCGGGCCGCGGCGCGGCGGGAAGCGGCCGACCTGCTCGACCGAGTGGCCCTCGGCGCGGCGCTCCACGACCGGCGGCCCCGTGAGCTGTCCGGCGGGCAGCGCCAGCGGGTCGCGATCGCCCGCGCGCTCGCCCCCAAGCCCGACGTCCTGGTGCTTGATGAGCCCGTGTCGGCGCTCGACGTCACGGTGCAGGCGCAGATCCTCCGCCTGCTCGACGAGCTGCAGCGCGAGCGCGCCCTCACCTACCTGTTCATCTCCCACGACCTCGCCGTCGTCCGCCAGATCGCCGACACCGTCACCGTGCTCTCCCGCGGCCGGGTCGAGGAGACGGGCTCCACGCGGGACGTGTTCGAGCGGCCCCGCAGCGACTACACCGTCGCCCTGCTGGATGCCATCCCCACCCCCGCCTTCGCCGTGACCGGCCCGTCCCGCCCCCACCGAGGAACACCATGACCCAGCTCGCCCTGTTCACCCGCCTCCTCGACGACGCCTCGCCCGGCGAGCGCTACGCCCTCGCCCTCGCCCAGCTCCAGCAGGCGGAGCGTCTCGGACTCGACCGCGCCTGGGTCGCTCAGCACCACTTCCGCGCCGCCGAGGGCGGACTGCCGTCGCCGTTCGTCTTCCTCGCCCACGCGGCCGCCGCGACGCACGGCATCCGTCTCGGCACCGGCGTCGTGACCCTCACTCTCGAAGACCCCGTGCGGGTCGCCGAGGATGCCGTCGTGCTCGACCTGCTGTCGGGCGGACGGTTCGACCTCGGACTCGGTAGCGGCGGCACCCCGACCTCGTTCGCCCCGTTCGGGCTGGAACTGGCCGACAAGACCGCGGTCTACGAGGCGAAGCTCGACACCCTGCTGACGGCGCTGCGCGGCGGCGACGTCGGCGGCGGCAACACCCTCTACCCCGACGCGGGCACCCTCGGCGACCGCGTCTGGCAGGCGACCTTCTCCCCGTCCGGCGGGGCGCGCGCCGGACGCCACGGCCACGGCCTCCTCCTCTCCCGCACCCAGCCGCGCCCCGACGACCGCCCCGACGCGACCCTCGCGGAGCTCCAGGAGCCGATCGTCGACGCGTACCTCGACGCCCTGCCGTCGGGCGCGCGGCCGTTCGTCACGGCATCCCGCACGGTGTTCGTCGCCGACGACCGCACCGAGGCGCGCGCCTTCGCCGACGCCGGGCTGCGGCGGGCGATCCGCACCTTCCGCGGCGGCCGGCTCTCGGAGGGCGTCGACCTCGACACCCTCATCGCCGCAAGCGACACCCACGTCGGCACCCCCGACGAGGTCGCCGCGTCGCTCGCCGCCGACCCCACCCTCGCCCGCGCCGACGAGGTCGCCTTCCAGGTGCACTCGGTCGACGCGCCGCACGCGCACATCCTGCGCTCCATCGAGCTGTTCGCCACGGAGGTCGCCCCCGCCCTGGGGTGGCGCTCCCCGTCGGCTTCGCCGGCATCCCACCCCATCACCACAGGAGGACACGCATGACCACCGCCATCCCCGACGTCATCGACGAGATCTCCGGCGCCTCGCCGGCCGTCTCGGCGCGACGCAGACCCGTCACCCGCGAGCAGTCGCAGGCCAGCTTCGACGCCCTGTTCGCGCCCCTCGACGACAGCGAGTTCGCCCTCGACGACCGCTGGCTGCTCGCGGCGTTCGTCACGCGCCTCACCGCCGCCGACGCCACCGCCGGCTTCTACGCCCACCGCGCGCGCGAGGCCGCTCCCGACCTCGCCGCGCACGTGCTCGCCGAAGCCGACGCGCAGACCGCCGCCGGGCCGTACGGCGTGTACGCCGAACCCGGCCTGCAGCGCGAGAACATCGTCGGACCGCGCTACGTGCCGACGGTCGACGTCCGCGCCGCCGTCGGCGACAAGCTCGCCGCCGCCCTCGCCCACGCGCACCTGGTCACCTACCGGCTGCGTGAAACCGACGGCGCCGCGCACGACGCGCTCCTGGATGCCGGGTGGAGCACCGACGGCATCGTGACCCTGTCGCAGCTCATCGCCTTCCTCGCCTTCCAGCAGCGCGTCGCTGCGGGACTCCGAGTGCTCTCGGCGACGGAGGTGGCCGCATGAGCGACACGATCGTCGAGACCGCCGACGGCATCCGCGCCCTCCGCCACGACGCCCCGCACCCCGACGCGTTCACGCGCGACAGCGTCGGCTGGCTGCCGTGGCTCGAGCCGCTGCCCGTCGACCAGCTGACCGAGCGGCACCACGCCGGACTCGTCGACCGCGGCCGCGCGAGCTCCGACTACTTCCGGCTCCTCGCGCGCGACCCCGAGATCCTGCGGGCGCGCACCCTCACCGACAAGGACATCTTCTACAACGTCGCCGAGGGCCTGCCGCGCGCCGACCGGGAGCTCGCGGCGGCCGCGGCATCCCGGGTCAACGGCTGCGTCTTCTGCGCGTCGGTGCACGCGCGGTTCGCCGCGCACTTCTCCGGCCGGGGTGACGCCGTGGACCGTCTGCTCGCGGAGGGCGTCGACGCCGACCTGGGCGAGCGGTGGAACGCGATCGTCGCGGCGGCCACCGCGCTCACGCAGACGCCGATCGCGTTCGGGCCCGCGCACGTCGCACGCCTCCGCGCCGCCGGTCTCGACGACCTGGAGATCTCGGACGTCGTGCACGGCGCGGCCTTCTTCAACTGGGCCAACCGGCTCATGCTGACGATCGGGAGGGCCGTCGCGCCCGCCTAGCCGACGGACCGCGCCCCTGCCTGTATGCGGGCGGCTGCTCGCACCGGACCGGGTGGCACCGATGGGCTCAGGCCGCGGCGGCGGTCGCCTCCGTCGGTCGCCGCCGCGCGAGCCGGGCGACGCCCGCGCGCGTCAGGCGGTCGGCGATGAGGATGCCGAGTGCCGCCGCGGCCACGCAGCTGACGATCGTGATCGAGAACATCGCGATCTGCGTCCACACGGGCATCGACCACACGCCGAAGTACTCGGCGGCGAGGATCGGATACGGGATCGCCGCCAGCAGCCCCCCGACGTAGTGCAGCCCCGTCCACCAGCGCTTGTACAGGAGCAGCAGGAAGGGGAGCTCCGCGAAGAAGACCCACCACAGGCTGGCGCCGATGTACGGCAGGATGACGAGGCCGGCGATCAGCCCCGTCACCAATCCGGCGAAGGGGCGCTGCAACAGCCGCAGGGCGACGACACCGGGAAGCATCCAGAATCCGGTGAACCCGACCTGCAGCCACGGCACGGTCGCCGACACCACGATGCCGAGCGCCGACGACCCCCACAGGAGCACCCCTCCGGCGACACCGATGGCCGCGCAGGTGAGCAGATAGACGGTGGAGACGCGGCTCACGAGGGGCTCCCCTCGGCGGTCGCGACCTGCGACTTCGGGGCCGGCGAGGCGGCTCCGACGCGCCAGTAGCCGACGAAGCTGACCGCATTCTTGTCGACCCCGCGCTCACCCACGAGGTGGCGGCGGGCTGCGGTAGGAAGCGCCTGCTCGCCGACGATGAAGGCATGCACACCGGGGTCGACCGCGCGGTCCTGAAGCGCGGCGAGGGCGAGCGTTCCGGGCTTGACGCCGTCCTCTCGGACGATCCACTGCACCTCGACCCCGGCCGGCGCGTCGAAGGCGAGGATGTCGTCGGCCGACGGCGTCTCGATGATCGCGAAGCCGGTCGCCGTCGCCGGCAACGACGCGCACACCCCGGCCAGCGCGGGTGCGCCGGTCTCGTCGGCGACCAGCGCCACCTTCTCCACTCCCCGCTCGGGGTTGAACCCGAGGCCCTCGTCGATGATGACGACCGACTCGCCGGGCTGCGCGGCATCCGCCCAGCGCGATGCGGGTCCGGCGCTCGGACCCGACCCGTGGAGCACGAAGTCGACGTCGAGTTCGGCGCCTCGACCGGCGGTTGCCGGGCGGTAGGCGCGCACCGTGTAGTTGCGCATCACGGGGCGCATGCCGTCGGGGATCCGCAGGTACTTGAGGTAGCCGAAGATCTTGTTCGCCTTCGCCGGGATCCGCTCCAGCCCTTCGTCGCCGGAGCCGCCGGTGTGCGGCAGAAAGATGCGGAACCACTGGTCGAACCCGAGCGGGGTGAACCGGTCGATGTCGCCGCCGCCGAGGGTGATGCGCATCCAGTGCGCACTCAGCCGCTCGGTACGCAGCACGGTCAGGCGCAGGAGGTCCTGCGAGGCGGGCTTCACGAGACTGCTGTATCGCGCCACGGCGCCGTCCTTTCGGGGGGAGGGGGGTGTCAGAGCTGCCAGGGGAAGAGCACGAGCAGGATGCCGAGCGACGCCGCCCAGAACGCCGCGGTGAACACGGTGTCGCGCGCGCGCCAGGGCACGAGGTGCCGTTCGGTGCGGTCGGGGTAGGCGCCGAAGGCTCGGGAGTCCATGGCCAGGGCGACCCGCTCGGCGTGACGGATGGCGCCGGCCAGCAACGGCACGATGTATCCCCACCAGCGGGCCAGCGCGGCGAAGGGCCCGCGCCCGCCATGGGAGCCCCGCACGCGGTGGGCCTGACGGATCACGTCGAGCTCGTGGCCGAAGCGCGGGACGAAACGGAACGCGGCGAGGGCCGTGTAGCCGATGCGGTACGGCACGCGCAGCTGCTGCACGGTCGCACGCACGAGGTCGGGACCGGTCGTCGTGAGCCCTGCGATCAGGGCGAGCGCGATGATCGCGCCGAGCCGCAGCGCGGTGGCCAGGCCGATGGCCACCGCACCGCCGTACAGGGTCCAGGAGCCGAGCGAGAGCACCGTGACGGACTGGTCGACGCGGGCGGCATCCGTCCACACCGACATGCCGAAGGCGACCACGACCACCCCGGCGGGAAGGGCGAGGGCCAGTAGCAGCGCCAGGCGCGCGGTGAGCCGTGCACCCACGGCGATCACCGCGTAGGACAGCGCGATGAGCGCCACGGGTGTGACGAGGTCACGCACGAAGATGAGCATCACCATCGCCGGGACGGGAGCGGCGAGCTTGGCGAGCGGATTCAGGCCGAGCAGGAATCGTCCGCGCGGGGCGACCTCGGCGTACGGGTCGGCGGTGAGGGCGCTCACGGGAGGTTCTCCCGAGGGGCGAGGTCGGCCAGACGCGTGGCGCGCGCCAGTGCAGGATGCCGTGACCCCTGCAGGGCGCGACGTAGCGGCGGCAGGCGCAGGCCCGCACGTCGGAGGAGGGCGTCGTCGGCGAAGACGTCGGAGGTCGCGGCATCCGCCGTCACGCGTCCGCCTTCGATGACGATGGTGCGGTCGGCGTAGTCGGTGACGAGCTGCATGTCGTGGGTGACGACGAGGATCGTCGTGCCCGCATCGCGCAGCGCGCTCAGGAGACCGAGGAGCTCGTCGGCCCGGGCGCGGTCCTGTCCGAAGGTCGGCTCGTCCAGCGCGAGGATCGGCGCGCCGGCGACCAGCGCCGTGCCCACCGAGAGTCGGCGCTTCTGCCCGCCCGAGAGCAGGAACGGGTGGACGTCAGCCTTGTCGACGAGTCCGAACCGCTCCAGGACGTCGCGCACCCGGCCCTGGACGTCGGCCTCGGGAAGCCGTTGCAGCCGGAGCCCGTGGGCGAGCTCTTCCGTGACGGTGTGAGCGATGAACTGGTGCTCGGGGTTCTGGAAGACGAAGCCGATCCGCCGCGCGAGGGTGCGCAGATCGGTGCGGGCCGGGTCGGCACCGCTGATCGACACGTGTCCGCGGGGCACGGGGATCACGCCGGAGATCGCCTGCAGCAGCGTGGTCTTCCCGGCGCCGTTCGCGCCGACGATCGCGACGAACTCGCCCGCGCGCACGGTGAGGTCGATGTCGTGGAGGATCGGCGTGCGCCCCCGGGACACGTCGAGCCCGCGCACCTCGATGACCGTCGGGGATGCCGCCCGTTCCGCGGCCGGAGACCCCGCCCGTTCCGTAGCCGCTGTGCCGGGTGGCGCCGGTGGTGCGGGGATGCCGTCGACCGCCGCCGCCAGTTCGTCGGGGGTGAGGGGGAGGGGCTCCAGCGGCCACCCGGCGTCGCGCAGGGCGAGGGCGGCGAGGGTCGAGACGGGAAGCCAGACGCCCAGGGCGTGGAGCTCTGCCGCGTGGCCCCGCAGCACGGCATCGGTCGGTCCGTCGGCGACGGTGCGGCCGCGTGCATCGAGGGCGACCACCCGATCGGTGATCGACACGGCGGCATCGAGGTTGTGCTCGATGAGGACGATCGCGCGGTCGCCCGCGGCCGACACCTCGGCCAGCGTCGCATAAACCTCCTCAATGCCCGCCGGGTCGAGATTGGCGGTGGGTTCGTCGAGCACCAGCAACGGCGACCCCATCGCCAGTGCGCACGCGATCGCGAGTCGTTGGCGGCCACCGCCCGACAGACGGTCGGGGTTGTCCGCCCGCCGATCCCACAGACCGACGCGGCGCAGGGCGTCTTCGGCTCGAGCGAGAACCTCCTCGACCGGCAGGCGCAGGTTCTCCGGCCCGAAGGCGACCTCGTCGAGCAGGGTGCCGGTGACCAGTTGGGCGTCGGGGTCCTGAAAGACCATGCCCACGCGGGTGCTCAGAGTGGAGACGGGGGTCGTCCCGGCATCCAGCCCGTCGATGCGCACCCGGCCGGTGACCGCGGCGGGGATCGAGTGGGGGATGAGGCCGTTGAGCGCCAGGGCGAGGGTCGACTTGCCCGAACCGCTGGGTCCGAGCAGGAGCACGACTTCGCCGCGCCGCACCTCGAAGGACGTGCCGTCGGGGGTCGCCGTGCTCTCGCCGTCGTGGGTGATGGTGACGTCCCGCACCTCGACGAACGCGGTGCCGCCGCCGTCGCCGCGGGAGCCGGTCGGTGCCCGCCCGGTCACCGTCTCGTTTCGGTTCCCCACCCCACCAACTTAGCCCACCCTAACTTCGCGGCTGTGTGCCGGGTGGGGGACGCCGTCAGACGCGGGCGCGGGCGACGCCGGCGCGGCGCAGACCTCGCCCGACGGCCAACCCGCCCGCCGTCCACGCCACCGGAGACAGCACCGACAGGGCGAGGTAGGCGATCTGCGCCCACGGGTCGAGCTTGGACAGATCGGCCGCGAAGAAGACGACCACCGCGACGATCACGCCGATGATGACCGCCGAGACGAAGAACCGCCACGGGCCCCAGGACCGGTACCGGGTGAGCGCCGCGACGCCCTCCTGGATCGCGCCGAACAGCAGCGCCGTGCCGAGGAACCGACCGATCCACATGGGCGCGAACGCGCTCGCGACGAGAGCGGCGAGCACGTGCGTGATGAGGGCCACGAGCGGAAGGCGGAGCACCTCCTGTGCGACGATGCCCGGCAGCACGTGCGCTCCGAGCAGCAGTCCGTAGAGGAACGGTGCCGTCGCGATCACCACGAGGCTCAGCGAACCGGCGATGCCCCCGACGATGCCGGTGGCGACACCGATCGCAGCGCACACGAGCAGCACGCGCGTCGACAGGAGCGGGGTTCGGGCCACTCTTCCAGCGTAGTCGCGCGCGCGACGCGACCGGCGCTCAGCGGCCGGGAGAAGCCGGTCTCCGGCGGGGTGTGAGCCGCACCCCCGGCAGCGGCGGCGCCGGGATGCGCTCGTCGCCGTGGCCGACGACGTGGCCGAACCGGTCGGTGCCCACCTCCCAGGCCTCGCGCGCCTCGACGATCTCGTCGTGCGAACGGCCGACGAAGTTCCACCACATGACGATGTCGTCCTCGAACGGCTCCCCGCCCAGCACGAACACCGTGGCATCCACGGTCGCCGTCACCTCGATCGAGTCGCGACGGATGCCGAGGTACAGCAGCCCCAGGTCGGGCAGCGCCATCGGTTCGTCGACGTGCACGACCGGGTCGCCCGAGATGCCGACGATCGCGTACTCCCAGTGGGGGTTCAGCGGAAGGCGGGTGCGCGTCCCCGCGGGGAGCACCACCTCGGCGCCGACGATCGGGGTGTACATGCGCGCGGGCGAGGTGGCATCGGCGAACGAGCCGACGACGACATGGGCCGTGGCCCCGCCGCCGAGGTCGACGACGGGCAGGTCCTCGATGCGCTCGAAGTCGCGTGCGCCGTGTCGCCGCGACTCCGGAAGAGCCACCCACAGCTGCAGCGCGTCGAGGGGTACCGGGTCGTCACCGACCGAGTACTCCGAGTGGGCGATCCCCGCGCCGCTCGTCATGATGTTGAGCACGCCGCGGCGCACGACGACGTCGCTGCCGATCGTGTCGCGGTGCCGCACCTCGCCGACGAACGGCCACGTCACCGTCTGCAGACCGATGTGGGGATGGGGCTCGACGCGCATGCGCGTGCGCTGCGGACCGAACCGGTCGAGGAAGCACCACGCCCCCACCATCGGGAGTTCCCGCTGCGGGAGGCTCCGATGCACCGACATCCCGCGCACGCCGCCGAGCGGCACCTCACGCGCCTCCAGCAGCAGCGACCGCGGAGCGTCGCCGCCGACCGGCGCCTCACGGGCCGGGTCGCCGGGGGCGTCGAGGCGGGTCATGCGTCCGCGGCGTCGACGTCGTCGCTGCCCGCGGCATCCGCTGTCGGACGCCAGCGCACGTCGAGACCTTCCACGTCATGCGTCTGCACGTACTTCACGACGAAGGGGCACACCGGGACGACGGTCTCGCCGCGGGCGGCGACGTCGGCGAGAGCCTGCCCCACCAGCGCGGAACCCAGGCCGCGACCGCCGAAGGCCGGATCGATCTCGGTGTGCGGGAACACCAGGCGTCCGTGGTCGTCGGCGCGGAACAGCGTGAACCCCGCGACCGTGTCGCCCTGTCTGATCTCGTAGCGCCCCTTCGCGTCGTTGCGCTCTACGGTGATCTGGCCGTCATCGCTCATGGATGCCTCGGTCCTCTCGGTGCTCGTCGTCGCTTACCCCAACGTAAGCCGCGGCCGACCTGTTCCGCGAGCCTCCGGCGCCGTTCGTCTCGGCATCCACGCCGGTCGGCCGCGTGCGGTCTGGGACAATGAACGTCGGGAGTTGATTCGATGAGACGGGCGTTCGTCGGAGTCGCCCTCGTGCTCGCCGCGATGCTGAGCGCGTGCGCGGCGCCCCCGTCGGCGACCCCACCGTCGGCACCCGCCACCACTGCGACGGCGACACCGCGGCCGTCCGGCCCCGCCCCCGCGTCCCCGTACCCGCTGCTGACTCCGACGCCCGCTCCGTCGCCCACGCCCGAACCCGATCCGCTCGCGTCGCTCACTCTCGAGCAGCGGGTCGGCCAGCTGTTCATGGTGGGCACTCCTGTCGACCGGGCCGCCACGGCGACGCTGCGGGCCGTCCGCGACCGTCACGTCGGCAACGTGTTCCTCGCGGGTCGGTCGTCGAAGGGCGCGGATGCCGTGGCATCCGTCGTCGACCGGTTCACCGCCCTCGCCGGCCCGAAGACGACGGGCGGCCTGCCGCTGTGGGTCGCGACCGACCAGGAGGGCGGCCAGGTGCAGGTGCTGCGGGGGAAGGGGTTCTCCGACATCCCGTTCGCGATCCGGCAGGCCGACGCCGGCGACCGCACCCTCGAGAAGGACGCACGCCGATGGGGCGCGCAGCTGCGTCGCGCCGGAGTGACGATGAATCTCGCACCCGTCGCCGACATCGTGACGAGCCCGAAGACGCGCTTCGACAACGCCCCTATCGGAGCGTTCGGTCGACAGTACGGGTACGACGGCCGGACGGTGGAGGAGAAGGCGGGCGCGTTCGCGCGGGGGATGCGCGCGGCCGGCATCCTGCCGACGTTCAAGCACTTCCCGGGCCTCGGCCGCGTGACCGACAACACCGACACCACGCGGCACGTGGAAGACGACGTCGTGCGGGCCGCGTCGCCCGACGTGCGGATCTACCGCGACCTGACCGCCGCGGGACCGTCAGTGGTCATGGTCAGCAGTGCGATCTACGAGCGCATCGATCCGAAGCGGCCGGCGATGTTCTCGAAGGTCGTCATCGAGAAGGTGCTGCGGGACGAGGTCGGCTTCGACGGCGTCGTGATGACCGACGACGTGTCCGCCGCCCGCGCGGTCGCCGGGATCGCTCCCGGCACGCGGGCAGTCCGGGCGATCTCGGCGGGGGTGGACCTCGTGCTGGTGTCGGCCGACCCGACGGTGCTGCCCGAGATGTACGACGCGGTGCTCGCGCGCGCTGAGGAGGATCCGGCGTTCGCGGCGCGCGTCGACGAGGCCGCGAGCCGCATCGTGGCGGCCAAGACCGGCGACTGACGCGGCGGGGTCGAGGCCCCCGTGTCGCTAACTCCTTCGATCCGGTGCGCGCGAGGGATGCCGGGGCCTTTTGTGCGCGTTCAGCCTCCGATTCGAAGGAGTTGCCGACGGCGGGGTCGAGGTACCGGACGATTCCGCCGCAGATCTCCGGCAGACTCGACGGATGGACGACGCGACGCGGCTGATGGACCGCATCCCGGCCGGAGCGCCGACGGATGCCGTGTACGACGCGTTCGTCGCCTGGTCGGAGAGCCGCGGCCTCGCCCTCTACCCGGCGCAGGACGAGGCGATCATCGAGCTCGTCTCCGGCGCGAACGTGATCCTCGCCACTCCCACCGGCACGGGGAAGTCGCTCGTCGCGGTCGCGGCGCATGCCGCCTGTCTCGCCGCCGGCGGACGCACCTATTACACGGCGCCGATCAAGGCGCTCGTGAGCGAGAAGTTCTTCGCGCTCGTCGAGATCTTCGGCGCGGAGAACGTCGGCATGGTCACGGGCGACTCCGCCGTCAATCCCGAGGCGCCGATCGTCTGCTGCACCGCCGAGATCCTCGCCAACATCGCGCTGCGGCTGGGGGCCGACGCTCCCGTCGATCAGGTCGTCATGGACGAGTTCCACTTCTACGGCGACCCCGACCGGGGGTGGGCGTGGCAGGTTCCGCTGCTGATGCTTCCCCGTGCGCAGTTCCTGCTCATGTCGGCGACGCTCGGCGACGTCACGCCGATCGCCGACGACCTCGCCCGTCGCACGGGCCGGGAGACCGCCGTCGTGACCGGGGTGGAACGTCCCGTGCCGCTCCACTTCTCCTACGAGCGGCGTCCCGTGCACGACGTGCTGGAGGGGCTGCTGGAGAACGGCGAGGCACCCGTCTACATCGTCCACTTCTCGCAGGCCGCGGCTCTGGAGCGGGCGCAGGCGCTCACGAGCGCGCAGATCACGACGCGTTCGCAGCGGGATGCCATCGCCGCCGAGATCGGCGGATTCCGCTTCACGACGGGGTTCGGCAAGACGCTGTCGCGACTGGTCCGGGCGGGCATCGGCATCCATCACGCCGGCATGCTCCCCCGGTATCGCCGCCTCGTGGAGACGCTCGCCCAGAAAGGTCTGCTGCGGGTCATCTGCGGCACCGACACGCTCGGAGTCGGGATCAACGTGCCGATCCGCACGGTCGTGCTCACGGCGCTGTCGAAGTTCGACGGTACGAAGATGCGGCAGCTGACGGCGCGCGAGTTTCACCAGGTCTCGGGCCGGGCCGGGCGCGCGGGGTACGACCCGTACGGCAACGTGATCGCGATGGCGCCCGAGTGGGAGATCGAGAACGCGGTGGCGCTCGCGAAGGCGGGTGACGACGCCGCCAAGCGGAAGAAGATCGTGCGGAAGAAGGCGCCGACGGGTGTCGTCACGTGGGGTGAGGGGTCGTTCGAGCGCCTCGTCGACGCGCAGCCGGAACCGCTCGAGCCGCAGCTCCAGCTCACGGCGGCGATGCTCATCAACGTCATCGGTCGCGGCGGCGACGTGTTCGCGAATGTCCGCGCCCTCGTGTTCGACAACCACCAGTCGCGAGCGCGCCGGTACGAGCTCGCTCGCCGGGCGATCGCGATCTTCCGCACGCTCGTCGTCGCCGGCATCGTGGTCGCCGACGACGACGGCATCCGGCTCACCGTCGACCTGCAGCCGAACTTCGCCCTGAACCAGCCGTTGTCGCCGTTCGCGCTCGCCGCGATCGAGCTGCTCGATCCGACGGCGGAGGCGGAGGGGATCGGGACGGGGCACTACGCGCTCGACGTCGTGAGCGTCATCGAGGCGACCCTGGACGACCCGCGGGCGATTCTCGGTCAGCAGGAGTACCGCGCGCGGGGCGAGGCGGTGGCCGCGATGAAGCGCGACGGCGTCGAATACGAGGAGCGCATGGCGCTGCTCGAGGAGGTGACCTGGCCGAAGCCCCTGGCCGATCTCCTCGCGCAGGCGTTCGACACCTTCGCGGCGAGCCAGCCGTGGGTGCAGGACTTCGCGTTGAGCCCGAAGTCCGTCGTGCGGGACATGTTCGAGCGGGCCATGTCGTTCGGGGAATATGTCTCGTTCTATCAGCTCGGCCGCAGCGAGGGCCTGGTGCTGCGGTACCTCAGCGATGCGTTCCGCGCGATCCGACAGACGGTGCCCGCGGAGGCGCGCACCGACGAGCTGCTCGACATCATCGAGTGGCTCGGCGAACTCGTGCGCCAGGTCGATTCGAGCCTCGTCGACGAGTGGAACAGCCTCGTCCACCCGACGGATGCCGCGGGCGACGAACCGGTCGTGCCGCCGGCGCCCCCGTCGGTGCTCACGAACCGGCGGGCGTTCACGGTGCTCGTGCGCAACGAGCTGTTCCGGCGGGTGCAGCTGGCGGCCCTGCAGGACGACGATGCGCTCACCGCGCTCGATCCGGATGCCGGGTGGCCCGCGGTGCTCGACCGGTACTACGACGAGCACGACGAGATCCTCACCGGCGGTCCCGCGCGGTCGCCCGCGCTGCTCACGATCGAGGAGGCGCCCGACGTCTGGCGGGTCGAGCAGACGATCGACGATCCCGAGGGGCACCACGACTGGCGTATCCGGGCGGAGGTCGATCTCGCGGCATCCGTCGAGGAAGGGACGGCGGTCGTGCGGGTCGTGGAGGTGCTGCGCCTGGGCTGACCGCCCGCCACAATGGGGCGATGACCACCTACCTCGCCTTCCTGCGCGCGATCAATCTCGGATCGAAGCGGGTGTTCCCCAAGGGCGACATCCAGCGGGTGGTCGGCGAGGCGGGGTTCGAGGGCGTCGAGACGCACATCAACACCGGCAACGTGCGGCTGGAGTCGCGCATGCGCTCACGGGCGAAGATCGAGGGCATGCTGGAGCGCGCCTTCGCCGCCGACCGCGGGTTCGAGGTGCCGACGGTCGTCTTTTCCGCCGCGGAGTTCACGGCGATCGCGCGCGACGCCGCGGACCTCGATGCCGCCCACGCCGGCCTCGCGCGGCACTACGTCTACCTCCTGAAGGAGGAGCTCGACGCCGATGCGCTCGCGGCCGTCGCGGCGACCGCCTCCGACAAGGGGGAGATGGTGGTCCGGGGGCGGGCCGCGCATGCGCTCCTGCGGCCCGGCTACCAGGACGGCACGGTCGATCCGCTCCGCGCCGCCGTGCATCTCGGGGTCGCGACGAACCGCGCGGCCACGGTCGTGCGCACGCTCGCCGAGAAGTGGTGCTGAGGAGAGCGGGCGCCGGCTGTCGGATGCCGCGGCTATCGTGGATCGGGTGAGTGACGCCGGCGGGAACATCGACCCCTACGCCGACCTCGTGTGGGACCCCGACGACTACGCCCCGCCGCCCGATCCCGACGCTCCGCCGCCGCCTGAGTTCGACGGCTATGCGGGCGCTCTCGCGCGTGCGACGCGGTCGGGGGGCCGCCCCGCTGTCGCCGTCGCGTCGTCGCGTCCGGCGGTCGCGCCGGAACCGGCATCCGTGCTCTCCCTGGAGCGTCGCGATCACACCGGCGCCGACCCGCGTGCCGTGCTCAAGGAGGTCTTCGGCTACGACGAGTTCCGCGGCGATCAGGCGGCGATCGTCGCGCAGGTGATCGGCGGAGGGGATGCCGTCGTCCTCATGCCGACGGGCGGCGGCAAGTCCGTCACCTATCAGGTGCCCGCGCTCGTGCGTCCGGGCACGGGGCTCGTCGTGAGTCCCCTCATCGCGCTCATGCACGACCAGGTCGACGCCCTCATCGCGAACGGCGTGCGGGCCGCCTACCTCAACTCCACGCAGTCCGCGGGGGAGCGCGCGGGTGTCGAGCGGGCCTTCCTCGACGGCGAACTCGACCTGCTCTACGTCGCCCCCGAGCGGCTCAGCGTGCCCGCCACCACCGCGCTCCTGCAGCGCGGTCGGCTGAGCGTGATCGCGATCGACGAGGCGCACTGTGTGAGTCAGTGGGGTCATGATTTCCGTCCCGACTACCTGGCGCTCGGCGACCTCGGGGAGCGCTTCCCCGGCGTGCCGCGCATGGCGCTCACGGCCACGGCGACCAAGGCGACGCACGCCGAGCTCACCGAGCGGCTGTCGCTTCCGACCGCGCAGCACTTCGTGGCGAGCTTCGACCGCCCGAACATCCAGTACCGCATCGAGCCGAAGGTCGATCCGCGTCGACAGCTGGTGCAGTTCATCCGTCGGTTCGACGGCGACGGCAGCGCCGGAGCCGGCATCGTCTACGCGCTCAGCCGCAAGTCGGTCGAGCAGACCGCCGAATACCTGCGCGGGCAGGGGGTCGATGCCCTTCCGTACCACGCGGGTCTTCCCGCCGAGGTGCGGGCTGCGAACCAGTCGCGTTTCCTCCGCGACGACGGCGTCGTGATGGTGGCGACGATCGCGTTCGGCATGGGCATCGACAAACCCGACGTGCGGTTCGTCGCGCACATCGACCTGCCGAAGTCGGTCGAGGGGTATTACCAGGAGACGGGGCGTGCCGGTCGAGACGGCGAACCGGCGATCGCGTGGATGGCGTACGGCCTGGGCGACGTCGTGCAGCAGCGGCGGCTTATCGATCAGTCGCCCGGAGACCGCGCGTTCAAGATGCGGCTCGGTCAGCACCTCGACGCGATGCTGGCCCTCTGCGAGACCGTGTCGTGCCGGCGGCAGAACCTGCTCGGCTACTTCGGACAGGAGTCCGGCCCCTGCGGCAACTGCGACACCTGCCTCGACGCGCCCGACACGTGGGAGGGCCTCGTGCCGGCCCAGAAGCTGCTGTCGACCATCGTCCGGCTGCAGCGCGAGCGCGGCCAGGCGTTCGGTGCGGGCCACCTGATCGACATCCTGCGCGGCGCGTCCACCGAGCGCATCGTGCAGCAGGGCCACGACCGGCTGGCGACCTACGGCATCGGGTCCGACCTCTCCGACCAGGACTGGCGTTCGGTCGTCCGTCAACTGCTGGCCCGTGGCATCCTCGCCGCCCAGGGCGAGTACGGCACGCTCGCGCCCGGTCCGGATGCCGCGGGCGTGCTGCGCGGCGAACAGTCGGTGCCGTTGCGACGCGACGTGCTCGGGCGCGCGGCGCCGTCGCGCGCACGGAAGTCGAGCGCTCCCGAGGGCGTCGCGGCGGGCGATCGCGACCTGTTCGAGGCGCTGCGCGCGTGGCGTGCGGAGCAGGCGCGGGAGCAGGGCGTGCCCGCGTACATCGTGTTCGGCGATGCGACCCTGCGCGCCCTCGCCGACAAGCGGCCGCGCACGAGCGACGACCTCTCCGGCATCACCGGCATCGGCGCGAAGAAGCGCGAGGCCTACGGCGACGCCGTGCTCGCCGTCATCGCCGCGACCTCCTGACGCGCGCCCGCCGAGTCGGCCCCGGAAACTCGGGCCATGAAACTGAGTGTCACGTGTGACGGGTGTGGGTTTCACACAGGCGGGGATGGCGACCACCGGGGCTCGCTTGTGGGAGACATTCAATCGTCTTGGCGTGCCGTTGTGGCACTCCTACCGTCGATAGTGACCTTTTCTGTCCGTCGACGCCCGAGAGGTACGCGATGACCGACGCCGCCGTCCGTCCCACCAAGCCCGCCACCAGCCGGCGCACGCCCGCCGGGGGTGCGCCCACGGCCGCCCACTCCGCGGAGGAGGCGCACGAACCCCGCATCGACGTCGCCGCCGTCACCGACGCGCTCCTCGGAACCTGGGCGGACACGCGCCGCAGCGCCCGCGAGATGATCAAGGATCCCGTGTTCTGGAAGATCGAGGGCCAGCCGATGGCCGATCACCGGGAGCGCGTGCTGTCCCAGCTGCACCTGCTGGTCGAGAACGACGGCTCTCGCCGCGCCTTCCCCGAGGAGTACGGCGGGCTGAACGACAACGGCGCCAACCTCGCCGGCTTCATGGAGCTCGTCCTGGCCGACCCGAGCCTGCAGATCAAGTCCGGCGTGCAGTGGGGGCTGTTCGGGTCTGCCATCTACCAGCTCGGCACGAAGACGCATCACGACCGCTGGCTCCGCGATGTCATCACGCTCGACCTTCCGGGTGCGTTCGCGATGACCGAGACGGGGCACGGCTCCGACGTCGCCGCCATCGGCACGACGGCGACGTACGACCCGGATGCCGAGGAGTTCGTCATCCACACGCCGTTCCGCGGTGCATGGAAGGACTACCTGGGCAACGCGGCGCTCCACGGCAAGGCCGCGACGGTGTTCGCGCAGCTCATCACCGGCGGGGTCAACTACGGCGTGCACTGCTTCTTCGTGCCGCTGCGCGACGAGTCGGGCGCCTTCCTGCCCGGCGTCGACGGTGAGGACGACGGCGTCAAGGGCGGCCTGAACGGCATCGACAACGGTCGACTGCACTTCGATCACGTCCGGGTTCCGCGGGAGAACCTCCTCAACCGCTACGGCGACGTCGCCCCCGACGGCACGTACTCCAGCGACATCGCCACTCCCGGCCGTCGCTTCTTCACCATGCTCGGCGCGCTCGTGCAGGGGCGGGTGTCCCTCGATGGGGCCGCCACCACCGGAACGGCGCTGGCCCTCCACATCGCCCTGACCTACGCCAACCAGCGCCGCCAGTTCGACTCCGGCTCCGGGTCGGACGAGGTGGTGCTCCTGGACTACGGCAAGCACCAGCGTCGCTTGATCCCGCGCCTCGCGCAGGTGTACGCGCAGTTCTTCGCCAACGACGAGCTGCTGCGCAAGTTCGACGGAGTCTTCGGCGGCACGTCCGACACTCCGGAGGAGCGCGAGGACCTCGAGACGCTCGCCGCGGCCCTGAAGCCCCTCTCCACGTGGAACGCGCTCGACACCATCCAGGAGTGCCGCGAGGCCAGCGGCGGCGCGGGCTTCCTCGCCGAGAACCGTCTCGTCGGGCTGCACCACGACCTCGACGTCTACGTGACGTTCGAGGGCGACAACAACGTGCTCCTCCAACTGGTCGGCAAGCGTCTCCTCTCCGACTACGCCCGGCAGTTCCGGGGCGCGGATGCCGCGAAGCTGGCGGGGTTCGCGGCACGCCAGGCGGCCGGGAAGGTGTTCCACGGCGCCGGGCTCCGGCAGCTGGGTCAGGCGGTCGCCGACTTCGGGTCCACGGCCCGCTCGGTGGAACTGGGCCTCCGCGCCGATCAGCAGCACGAGCTGCTTGCCGGCCGGGTGGAGCAGATGATCTCGGACATCGCGGCGCGTCTGCGTCCGGCATCCAAGGCCACACCGGCCGAGGCCGCCGCCATGTTCAACGCGAATCAGGCGGAGCTCATCGAGGCCGCCCGTGCGCACGGCGAGCTTTTGCAGTGGGAGGCGTTCAGCGACGGCGTCAACCGGATCGAGGACGAAGGCACCCGTCAGGTGCTCACGTGGCTGCGCGACCTCTTCGGCCTGAGCCTCATCGAGAAGCACCTCGCCTGGCACCTCATCAACGGACGTCTCTCCACGCAGCGTGCGGCTGCGGTGACGCGCTACATCGATCGGCTCTGCCTGCGGCTCCGGCCGCACGCGCAGGACCTCGTGGATGCCTTCGGCTTTGCCCCCGAGCACGTGCGCGCTCCCATCGCCTCGGGCGCCGAACAGGAGCGTCAGGACGAGGCGCGGATGTACTACGCCGACCTCGCGGCATCCGGGGAGGCTCCGGTCTCGGAGAAGTCGCTCAAGAAGAAGGAGACGTCGTCCTGACGCGCGCTCCGGGCGATTTCATCACGAAGCGGTAACGATGGCCGGGTGCATGTCCGTGGCGACGGTGACCCGAACTCTTCCCTCCTGAAGGCAGTGCACTGCCACGCCCGTTTCGGCTTCGAGGCGTCGGCGGCCGCCTTCAGGGGGGCCGTCTCGGGTGGGCGGCCCCCCACCTTCTTCCCCGGCTCTCTTCCCGCGTCCGGTCGATTCAGGTCGTTTCGGCGGGGATGTCGCGCACGACGATGCCGCCGGGCACGTCGAGTCGTGTCGACCCTGACGGCGTGTGGGTGACGATCGAGACACCTTGCGACGTGCCTGCCGCGGCATCGCCCGCCCCGACGGCGATGACGAAGCTGCCCGCGTCGAGACGGTCGACCGCCTCGGCCAGCTGACGTGCAGCGGCGTCGGTGAGCGCACGCTGCATCTGCGCCGATGGCTCGGCCAGCACCGCGCCTCGTATGCCCCGTCGACGGGCCGCCTCGACGACGCGGACCAGTTCCGGATGCTGCAGTTCGGGCGATCGGAGGCGGTCGCGTATCCGCCCCTCGACGGCGACCACGTCGCTGCGCAGCGCATCGTCGATGGGTGCGGCCGCGGCGATGCGGGTGAGGATGCCGGTCGTCTCCTCCTTCACGATCTCCAGCTGCGCTTGGTATTCACGGATCGCGTCCTCCGAGGCGACGGCTTGGCGTCGGCTCTCGGCCTCCTCGGACCGGTGCTGGAGCTCGAGCGAGACGAACCGCGCCAGCAGCACCCGCCACATTCCGGCGGCCAGGTAGGCGGCCAGCGGCATCCCGAGGAGGAGCACGGCACCCGCGAATGACTGTCCGGTCAGCGCGATCCACAGGAGGACTCCGCCGAACTGCAGCACCCAACCGATCGCCGCGAAGACCGAATTGGCCCGGGGGAAGAGCAACGCCATCAGGTAGGCGGCGAAGTCGACGAGCCACAGTCGCTGCGCCTCGTCGACTGTCGCGAGTGAGACGGCGGTCATCGTCAACCCGCAGGCGAGGACGAAGCCGGCGCCGAGCGGGCGCAGCGGTCGGTCGTGCTGCGTGGTCAAGGCGAGCGCCCCCGGCAGGGCGAGCGCGTAGCCGAGGGCGAGGAGCGGCTCAGCGGGCAGGTAGCCCAGCAGGATGCCGTTGGCCACCCCGCAGAGCCACACGAAGATCATGACCGCCCGGCCTGCGGGGGTGGACAGCCCGGCGGTGCCGGTGCCGCGCGCGGTGGCTACGGTGTCCACGTCAGGACCACCGCCGTACCCTCGCCCGGCGCAGACCGGATGGCCGCGGTGCCGCCCACTCGGAGCATCCGCCCCGTGATGCTCTGAGCGAGCCCGAACCTGCCCTGCGCGGCGACGCTCGGGTCGAACCCTCGCCCGTCGTCCGCGATCGTCAGGGTCAGGGTCGACGCCGCGATCCACACGGCCGCGCGGATGTGCTCGCTGCCGGAGTGCCGTTTCGCGTTGCGCACCGCTTCGGCGCCGGCGTCCGAGATCGCCGCGATCACGGTTTCAGGGAACGTGGGCGATGTGTCGGTGCCGGCGACGCTGGCGTGGAGCGACAGGTCGGGCATCGCGCGGAGCAGGCGCTCGGTGATGAGGTGGGCGGCATCGCGGGACGTGACGAGCCCTCCGCCCCCGACAGTGCGGGCGCCGGCATCCGGAGCGCCGTCGGGCGCGACGCCGATCGCTGTCAGGGCGTGGCGCGCTTCGCTGCGCAGCTCTGCCGGAGTCTCGCCGCGGAACAGCAGCGCCGCACTCAGCACCGACAGCACCTCGTCGTGCACCAGTTCGGTGAACGTGGCGCGCTCGCGCGACAGCGCAGCGGCCCGCGCGTTCCGCTCCTCGGCCATCCGGGCGGAGAGCTCGCTGTCGTGGAGTTGACGCAAGCGCCCGCGCATCGCGATGAACAATGCGCAGAAGAGGACGTTCGCCAATTGCAGGGGGGTGTCGGCGGCGACGTCGGTGGGCACGTAGCCGAGGAACACCCACGCCGACAGCGAGACGCAGACCGCGGAGAAGACCGTCGCACCCATGGCCGCCACCGGACGCAAAGCGACGGCGAGGTAGGCCGCGGTGGCCGGTTCGAGGGTCCAGATCCAGGGGGATGCGGGCGGAGTCGGGCCCGCGTAGGCGGCGAACGAGAGGAGCTGCGCGAGGACCGTCGCCGCGGGAATGCCGATCCAGAACGGGCGGGCAGCCTTGACCGGCAGGAACCATCCGAAGACGGCCAGGGCGACCGTGGCGACGACGGGTACGCGCGCGAGAACCTCCCACCACGTGTCGAAGTAGCCGACCTGCGCCGCGGCGCTGGGCCCGACGAGTCCGAGGATGATGAACGGCGTGCCGGCGGCGACCATCATTCCGAGGCGACGGTCGACTTCGGGGCTGGACGGCGTGTTCGTCTTCATCGACGATGCCGATGTCAGTCCCGCGAACAACGGGACAGCGGGTGCATGCGGCCAGGCTAAACCTGTCCGGCCTCGCCCGATAGGGCCCCACCGAGCGGAGCCCTCGCGGGCCGTCGAGGGGGCGGGGTGGGCGTGCTGTCGGGCGGGGCGGTCGCGCTGTCGGAGCAGGTCGCTACTCTGACCGGGTGACGCTCGACATCCGGACCGGCCCCGATGGCATCGACCGCTGCGCGTGGGTGGGTGACGACGCCGAGTATCGGCGCTACCACGACGAGGAGTGGGGTCGGCCTCTCCACGGCGATCGCGCACTGTTCGAGAAGATGAGCCTCGAGGGGTTCCAGGCGGGCCTCAGCTGGATCACGATCCTCCGCAAGCGGCCGCGGTTCCGCGAGGTGTTCGCCGGGTTCGATCCCGCCGCGATCGCCGCGTTCACGGCGGACGATGTGGAGCGTCTCATGCAGGATGCCGGCATCATCCGCAACCGCGCCAAGATCGAGGCGACCATCTCCAACGCGCGACTCGCGCTCGCGATGGCACCGGGTGACCTCGACGCGCTGATGTGGTCGTTCGCCCCCGACTCTCACGTGCGGCCGACGAGTTTTGCGGAGGTGCCGGCGACGACACCGGCATCCGATGCCCTGTCGAAGGCGCTGCGGAAGGCGGGCTTCCGTTTCGTCGGCTCGACGACGATGTACGCCCTCATGCAGTCGGCGGGAATGGTCGACGATCACGTCGTGGGTTGTCACCGGGCCGTCTGAGCCGTGGTACAGCGGCTCAGCTGAGCCGGACGGTGCGGTCGGCGGCATCCGCGACAGCGGGATCGTGCGTGACGAGCAAGATGGCCGATGCGGCGCAGAGGGTGAACATCAACTGGAGGATCTCGTCGCGGAGTTCCACGTCGAGCGCGCCGGTCGGTTCGTCGGCGAGGAGAAGGGTCGGCTGACGGACGACGGCTCTGGCGATCGCGACGCGCTGCTGCTCCCCGCCGGAGAGGTGCTTCGGCCGGTGTCCGACCCGGTGACCCAGGCCGACGCGTTCGAGCGCCTCGCGGGCGCGTTCGCGCGCGACGGCGGGCGCGACCCCTTGCAGGCGGAGGGGGAGTTCGACGTTCTCGAGGGCGGAGTATCGCGGCATCAGGCGGAAGTCCTGGTGGACGTGCGCGACGTGCTGCAGCCGGAGGCCGGCGCGTTCGTCTGCCGTGAGAGTCGCGAGGTCGTGACCGACGACGGTGACGGTGCCGACGGGCGTCACCAGTCGACCGGATGCCAGGCTCAGGACGGTCGACTTCCCCGACCCGGAGCGGCCGATGAGTGCGACGCGCTCTCCCGCAGCGACGTCGACGCTCAGTCCGCGCAGCACCCGGACGATCTCCTTCCTGCGTTTCGGGTAGGAGTAGTGGACGTCGTCGAAGCTCAGGACCGGGGTGGTGTGCGCGGTCGGATCGGAGGGCGAGGTCATGTGTCTTCCTTCTGGGGCGAGGGCGAGGGCGCGGGAGGGGTGGCGACGGGAGTTCGGCCGGGCGCCACTGCAGCGGGACGGCGTGCATCGGCCCGACGAGCCCGCCCTTCGGCGAGGAGCAGCACGAGCACCGTCGCGGCGGCGAACAGCGAGGCGACGGCCGCGCCGTGGGCCCACTGGGTGAAGAACCCCGCGACTCGCCACAGGGCGGCGCCGGCGGCCCACGCGGCGACGAACGCGGCGACCGTGACGAGCGCGCTCCCGATCGCGAGAGGGGTGGCGCGCACCCGCGCGGCTCTGGAGCCGAGGTCCATCAGGAGGTCGCCGGGGATGGCGAGCACGGTGCGCACTCGACGGACCGCACGGAGGCTGACGAGCGCCCACAGCCCCAGGCCGATCACGAGGACCGCCGGCAGCAGACCGGACACCTGTACGCTCGTCGCGCTCACGATGACGTCTCGCAGCCGCTCGAACCATGTCTGAGCGGATGCCGACGGCGACACCGCGTCGAAGTGCAGGAAGCGCGCAGGTTCCTCCGACCACGTCACCGCGCCGCCGGCGCACGCGTTGAGGGGCGCGATCAGGAGGCCGCCGTGCACCGAACCGCCGATCTCGCGGAACGTGCGCGTTACTCCGCTCACGGAGAGGCGGCACCGATCCCCGTCCCAGGTGGTGAGCACGACCGACTCGCCAGGGGCGACGTCGAGTGCGACGGCGGTCGCCTCGTCGATCAGCACCCTTCCCGCCTGAGGTGACCCGGCCACCATGCCCCCGGCGAGAAGAGCGCTCCACCGCGGGGGTGAGGTGTCCGCGTGGCTCCACACGGTCGGTTCGACGGCATCCGTGAAGTCCCCGGGTGCACGCGCCGGGTCGTCGAACCATGCGGCTGACATGAGTTGCACACCCTGGGTCACGGTCACCGACAGCCCGTCGTCACTGTCGGGGCGCTCGCGGACCTCGTCGCGCGTCTCATAGCGCAGCCCGCTCTCGAAGTGCAGGGCATCGAAGATCTGAAAGCTGGCGAGCAGCAACACGAACATCGTCAGCATCCCGACGGCGACCATCGTGACTACGTCTGTGAGAAGCGGCGCGGCGTTGAGGTGGCGCACCTGCACGCGCTCGGTGGTGAAGCGCAGAGTCATTCGAGGACCTTCTTTCGTTGCGCCCGCGTCGCCAGGGCCGCTGCCCCGGTACCGGTGGCGACACACGCCGCCGCGGTGAGCCACCACACGGTGGACACCGAGGGAGGGAGCGCCGGCCCGGCGAATCCCGGAGCGTAGGCGAGTGTTCCGACGGCCGCACCGACGCCGACTCCCACGACGGTGGTCGCGGCGAGCGCCAGGAGCAGGGTTCGGTAGATACCCGTCGACGGCGCGCCCAGTTCGACGAGGATCTCCGCCCGGTCGCGGAACGTGCGGACGAACGCGACGGTCTCGCCGACGACGATCGCCAACAGCGCGGCGACCGCGATGCCGCTCAACGTGAGCACGAGCGAGAGGTCGATGAACGACTCGCCCTCCCGTGTCGTCAGCAGTTCGCCGACGTCGGACACGGCGAACGGCTCGGGGTATCCGATGTCCAAGAGCGCCTCCCGCCACGGTGGCCCGGTGAGCATCTCGCGCACCCTGTCGGGTGAGGCGGTGGTGACGAGCGACGTCGGCTCGGTCTCGACGTGCGGCGTGTGTCGGGCGATGGCATCCACGGGAAGGACGGCGGCGCCGGCGTAACCCGCCTCGCGCACGGCGTAGATTCCCCTCACGCGCAGCGTGACATCGGTCGTCGGGGTGAGGCCGATCGAGATCTCGTCGCCCGGACCCACCGCCAGCGCGGCGGCCAGGTCGGCGGAGATGTCCGCCCAGTCACCGACATCGTCGGGCTCGCGCGCCGATCCCGCGACGCGCGTCGCATCGGGCATCAGCGTCAACTCGGGATCCGGCTGAGTGCCGAGGAGCACCCAGAGGGAGACGGGTCCGAAGCGGTTGCCGTGTGCCGCGGCGTCGGTCGCGAACTCGGAGATCATCATCGAGCTTTCGCCGGGGAGCTGCGTCGCCAGGTGATCCTCCGCGTCGGCCACGGCTTCGATAGGTGCGTGTGAGCGCGCGGCCGTCTCGCGGTAGCCGCCTGTGTCGAGGGCGAACTGGACGGGGAACATCATCCCGAGGGTGAGGCTGAGACCGGCCGCCGCCGCGAGGACGACCGCCAGCCTCAGCAGCTCGGCGCGGACGACGCGCACGGCATCCGGGAGGAGACGAGTCACCTGACAGTAATGCGGAGGGCGGCGTTCGCGTCCATCCAGTGGTCGACTCCGGAGCCGCCGTGGAAGTAGCGCGCACCACGGGCCTCGGCGATGGCACTTCCCTTGATGCTGACACGCTTGGAACCGCGGAAGTTCTCGCTCCCCGAGACGATCCACTGGCGTGTGCCCAGCCACTTGTCATAGCGGGAGGAGTAGATCTTCGATGACAGCGACGCGTTCCATTCATCCAGACGAGGTGTGTCGAACGTCAGCGGAATCGAGTTCATGTAGCGCGCGGTGGCGGGCAGAGGGATGCCGAGAAGACTGGCCTCGTACTTGAGGATGGCGCGCGCGTGCAACCGTTCCCTCTTCTTCACACTCGTGTCGCTGGTTCTTGCGACCGCGGTGATCTGGAAGGCCGAGTCACCGGCGATCTGCACAGACGTCGCCGCGTGCGCGGGCACAGCGACGCCGACGGCGAGAGCGAGGCCCGCTAGGGCGGAGTAGGTGGCCATGCGGCCGCGGTTTCGATGACGAGCAGTCACGGTGTCTCCTTTAGAGGCACGCATAGAAGCGTGTTGTTTCATGCCAGCGTAGACACGACTCGGGTGCCGCTGCGGGGAAATCGGGGTGCTGTGGATAACTCGCCTGCGCGGCTCCGTCGGGGGGCATTCACTGGTGGAGGGTGTGCGGCGGGCGTCGGCGGCAGCATGTAGCGTCGCATCACATCGAAGAGGGGGCTCTCATGGTCGACAACACGCACACGGCATCCCATCCCGCCGACGGACACGACCGCATCCGCGTCGTCGGAGCTCGGGAGAACAACCTCCAGGGGATCGATGTCGAGATCCCCAAGCGGCGGCTCACCGTCTTCACCGGCGTGAGCGGGTCGGGCAAGTCGTCGCTCGTGTTCGGCACGATCGCCAACGAGTCCCAGCGCCTCATCAACGAGACGTACCCCACGTTCGTCCAGCAGTTCATGGGGCAGCTCAGCCGCCCCGAGGTCGACGCGCTGGAGAACGTGAGCCCCGCGATCATCGTCGATCAGGAGCGCATGGGCGCGAATGCGCGGTCCACGGTCGGCACCGCCACCGACGTGCACGCCATGCTCCGCCTCCTGTTCAGCCGCCTCGGTCAACCGCACGTCGGCTCGCCGCAGGCGTTCTCCTTCAATGTGCCCTCGGTGTCCGGCGCGGGAGCCGTGACGATCGCGGTCGGCAAGGACAAGGGGAAGAAGGAGCGGCGATCTTTCGAGATCACGGGCGGCATGTGTCCGCGGTGCGAAGGCCTCGGCGAGACGAGCGATGTCGACGTCGATGAGGTCGTCGATCGCGCCCTCTCCCTCAACGGCGGCGCGATCCGGGTGCCGGGCTACAGTGCCGACGGATGGATGGTGCGCATCTACGCGGAGTCCGGCTTCCTCGACGGCGACAAGCCGATCGCCGACTACTCGGAGCAGGAGCTCCACGACTTCCTCTACCGCGACCAGACGAAGGTCCGCGTCGCGAACACCAACATGACCTACGAGGGGCTCATCCCCAAGATCACGAAGTCCATGCTGCAGAAGGATCGGGAGTCGCTCCAGCCTCACGTCCGTGCCTTCGTCGATCGCGCCGTGAAGTTCCTGCCCTGCCCCGAGTGCGGCGGCACGCGGCTCAACGAGGGTGCGCGCTCCTCGAGAATCCGCGGACGCAACATCGCCGAGGTCGCGGCGATGCAGATCACCGACCTCGCCGAGTGGCTCTCGACGATCGACGAACCGGAGGTGGCACCGCTCATGGCGGGGCTGCGCCAGACGATCGCGTCGTTCATCGACATCGGTCTCGGGTACCTCTCGCTCGACCGGTCCAGCGGCACGCTCTCGGGCGGCGAGGCGCAGCGCACCAAGATGATCCGCCACCTCGGGTCGAGTCTCACCGATGTCACGTACGTCTTCGACGAACCCACCGCGGGCCTCCACCCCCACGACATCCAGCGGATGAACGCCCTCCTCGGTCACCTCCGCGACAAGGGCAATACGGTGCTCGTCGTCGAGCACAAGCCGGAAGTGATCGCGATCGCCGACCACGTGGTCGACCTCGGTCCCGGTGCAGGCCGCCACGGCGGGCGCATCATGTTCGAAGGCGACGTCGCGGGACTCCGCGCCTCCGACACCCTCACGGGCCGCCATCTCGACCATCGTGCCGCGCTCAAACCGACCACCCGCACGGCGACCTCGCACCTCGAGATCCGCGGTGCGACGCAGCACAACCTGAAGAACGTCGACGTCGACATCCCCCTCGGCATCCTGACGGTCGTGACGGGCGTCGCGGGCTCGGGCAAGTCCTCGCTCATCCACGGCAACGTGCCCGCGTTCGACGATGTGGTCGTCGTCGATCAGGCGCCCATCAAGGGGTCGCGCCGCAGCAGTCCCGCGACGTACACCGGCATCCTGGATGCCGTGCGCACCGCCTTCGCGAAGGCCAACGGCGTCAAGCCCGGGTTGTTCAGCGCGAACTCCGAAGGGGCGTGCCCCGCGTGCAAGGGCCTCGGCGTCATCATCACGAACCTCGGGTTCACGCAGAGCGTCGAGACGCGGTGCGAGCTGTGCGAGGGCTCGGGATTCAGTGACGATGTGCTCGAGTACACGCTCGACGGCAAGAACATCGCCGAGGTGCTCGCGATGTCGGCGTCGGAGGCGGCGGAGTTCCTCCCGAAGGGGCCAGCCAACGCGACGCTCGCGCGCATGGTCGACGTCGGCCTCGGGTACATCACGCTCGGGCAGGCGCTCAACACGCTGTCGGGCGGGGAGCGGCAGCGCCTCAAGCTCGCGATCTCGATGGCGAAGAAGGGCGCGATCTACGTGCTCGACGAGCCCACGACGGGTCTGCATCTCGCCGATGTCGACAACCTCCTGGGACTCCTCGATCGACTCGTGGATGCCGGAAACTCGGTCATCGTCATCGAGCACCATCAGGCGGTCATGGCCCACGCCGACTGGATCCTCGACATCGGCCCGGGCGCGGGACACGACGGCGGCACGGTCGTCTTCCAGGGCACTCCCGCGGATCTCGTCGCCGACGGATCGACGCTCACCGCTCAGCATCTCGCCGCCTACGTCGGACGCTGACCGGCATCCGTCGGCCCGGACGTCGTTCGACGGCGGCAGTTCGGAGGCGATCCGCACAAGGGAGGATGCCGGGTGCCTCAGCGGCCCTCCGATGCGCCGATCTCCTCCCCACCGCCGCCCCCCACCGCCGCCCCCCCACCGCCCCCCCACCGCCCCGCAAACGAACCGGGGAGTTCTCCCCTACCCCCGCGCTCGGTCCTCGGCGCGGGCTGACGTAGGCTGGCAGGGTTTCCGACAGAGTGAGCGACTGATTCAGCAGTCAGTGCCCGACGCCACGCAGAAGAGTTAGCCCGGGGGGAGCCGAGCCCAATGAAGTCCTTCGCGTGGCTTCGCGCACGCCCGCGCACACTGGCATCCGTCGGTGTCGTCGGTGCTGTCGCCGTGACCCTGGGTACGCTCGCCTTCGTCTACGAGGGCAACCCGACGACCGAGGTCGATCTCCACGACGGCGGCGTCTGGGTCACGAAGCAGTCGAGCATGCTCGTCGGCCACTTCAACCACGAGTCGCAGGTGCTCGACGGCGGTCTGCGCACGGCGACGGCCGCTTACGACGTTCTCCAGGCCGGATCGCGCGTCCTCGTCGTCGACGACAAGACCGTCACCGCCGTCGATCCCGCCCGGGTCACCCTCAGCGGCAGCACCGACCTGCCGCCGGGAGCGACGCTCGCGCTCGGCGCGGGATCGGTCGCGGTGCTCGCCCCGTCGGGCCAGCTGTGGACCACCGACTTCTCGGCGGTCTCGTCGTTCGCCCCCGAGACGGTCGACCCGATCGCCGAGCTCGGCGAGGGAGCGGTCACGGCCGTCGCGACCGACGGCACGGTGTACGCGGCATCCACCGAGGATGCCCGCCTCGTCGCCTACGGGCGCGCCTCCGACGGCTCCATCACCGAGTCGGGCGCGCGTGACCTCGAGGGCGTCGAGAAGGGCCACCGCCTCCAACTGACGGCCGTCGGCCACGTCGCGTTCGCGCTCGACGCCGACACGAGCACGCTGTACGGCAGCGACGGCACGCGGGTCGAGGTGCCCGCCGACGCCGTGCTGCAGCAGCCCTCCGACGCGACGGATGCAGTCACCCTCGCCACCCCCACGTCGCTCGTGCGGGTGCCGCTGGGCGGCGGCGAGCCGACCACGGTCGAGGTCGAGGGCGGGGCTGCCGGCACGGCCGCGCAGCCCGTGTTCGTCGCGGGCTGTGCGTACGGTGCATGGTCGGGGACGGGCCAGTTCGTTCGCGACTGCCCGGGAGACGGCAACGACCGGGCGGAGGCGATCAAGGGCGTCGAAGAGACGAGCGTGCTGCAGTTCCGCGTGAACCGCGACGTCGTCGTGCTGAACGACGTCTTCGGCGGCGCGGCGTGGATGGCCAGCGACAGCATGCAGCGCGTCGACAACTGGCAGGACATCACGCCGCCGGAAGGTGAAGGCGAGGAAGAGGAGGAGACCACCGAGGAGTCGGTCCAGACCACCCTTCCCGAGCGCACCGACAAGAACACCGACCCGATCGCCAACGACGACCAGTACGGTGTCCGGCCGGGCCGCACCACCGTGCTCCCCGTGCTCGAGAACGACACGGATGCCGATGGCGACGTGCTCGTCGCGTCGGTCGAGCGCGACCCCTCGTTCGGCACGATCGAGCCGATCCACAACGGCGCCGCGCTCCAGATCACCGTCGACGACGACGCCGCCGGTTCCACGACCTTCACCTACAAGGTCGACGACGGTCGCGGCGGCGAGGACACCGCCCGCGTCACCGTCACCGTGCGCCCCCTCGACCAGAACTCGCCCCCCGTCCAGCGCCGGAAGACGTCCGTGCCGGTCGAGACGGGCGGGACCGCGTCGTACAACGTGCTCGCCGACTGGATCGACCCCGACGGCGACGACATCTTCCTCCTCGACGTCGTGCCCGACGGGGGCGACGAGGCCAACTTCACGTCCGACGGTCAGATCACCTACCGTGCGATCGGCGGCGTGCAGGGGCGGAAGGAAGTGCCGATCACGGTGTCCGACGGCACCGACCCGGGCGGCGGCGTCGCCGTCTACGACATCCGCCCGCTCGGCAGCACGCAGCCGATCACGAACGCCGACCACGTCGTCACGCGCGCGGGCCAGCCGGTGACGGTCACCCCCCTCGCGAACGACACGAGCTCGGGCAGCGAGCTCCTGCGCCTCACGCGCGTCGACGAGCTCGAAGACGCGAAGATCGTCGCGGACTTCCGCGAGAAGACGTTCACCTTCACCTCGAACAAGGTCGGCACCCACTACGTGCAGTACCTCGTCTCGGCCGGCCCCAACTCGGTTCCGGGGCTCGTTCGCGTCGACGTGCTCCCCGACGAGGAGAACGACCTCCCTCCCGTCGCGGTGCGCGATATCGCGTTGCTCCCGAAGGGCGGCGACGTGCTGGTCAACGTCCTCGGCAACGACTCCGACCCCGGCGGCGGCATCCTCGTCGTGCAGTCCGTGAGCGTCGAGCCGGGCACGGGCGTCGCCGCGGCGGTGCTCGGGCACGAGACCGTTCGCATCACCGACCAGAGTGGCCTCGACGGTCAGGTGCGGGTGTCATACACGATCTCCAATGGGGCCGCGTCAGCCACGGGCGAGATCGTCGTCATCCCGGTGCCTGCGCCCTCTCGCCTGCGTCCGCCGGTCGCCGAGTCCGATCAGGCGGTCGTCCGCGCGGGTGACATCGTGACGATCCCCGTGCTCGAGAACGACTTCCACCCCAACGGCGACACGATGCACGTCGCCGAGGAGCTCGTGGAAACGGTCGACCCCGAGGACGGCGAGGCCTTCGTCGCCGAAGACACCGTGCGCTTCCGTGCGGGCGACGAGGCCAAGACCGTCAACCTCACGTACGACGTCGTCGATTCGACAGGACAGCGGGATGCCGGGTTCGTGCGCATCCAGATCCTTCCTCTCAACGACGAGGCCAACGCGGCACCCCGTCCACGCGACCTGACGGCGCGCGTGCTGGGCGGCTCGAAGGTGGAGATCCCCGTGCCGCTGGACGGGATCGACGAGGACGGCGACTCCGTCGACCTCGTCGGCCTCGCCTCCGCTCCCGCCAAGGGACGCATCGTCGAGACGAAGGTCGCCTCGTTCGTCTACGAGGCCTTCGAGGAGTCGGTCGGCGTCGACGCGTTCACCTACCGGGTGCGCGACCGCCTCGGCAAGGAGGCGACGGCGACGGTGCAGCTGGGCATCGCGCCCGTGGCCGCCGACAACCAGGCGCCCTACGCCGTGCGGGACTCGGTCATCATGCGTCCGGGCCGCCAAGTGGCGGTGCCCGTCCTCGACAACGACTCCGACCCCGACGGCGACCAGTTCGGATTCGCCGAAAACGCCGTCGAACTGCCCGACGGCGTCGCGGGTCTCGACGCGGAGGTGTCGGGCCGCTACCTCCTCATCACGTCTCCCGCCGAGGAGATGCAGACGAGCGTCAACTACACGATCGCCGACGAGCGCGGTCTCGAAGCGACGACCTCCGTGCAGATCACGGTCGACGAGGACGTGCCGCTGATCCCGCCGATCGCGCGTGACGACCGCGTCGTCGCGGAGGACGTGACGGAGGAGGGCACCGCCGACATCGCCGTGCTCGAAAACGACGACGATCCCGACGGCACCCGGTCGGCCCTGAAGGTGTCGCTGGGCACGGGAGGCTCCGGTGCGCAGGTGCTCGCCGACGGCATCGTCCGCGTGACGCTGACCGACGAGCCGCAGCTCATCACCTACACCGTCACCGACGTCGACGACCAGACGGCATCCGCGTTCCTCCGCGTCCCCTCGCTCGACTCGCTGCCGCCGAGCCTGCTGTCGACCGAGGCGCTCGTCGTCGACAGCGGCGAGACCGTCGAACTGCCGCTCGCCGAGTACGTCCGCGCCGCCGGCGGCAAGAAGGTCGTCATCACGGAGGCCGCCAAGGCGACCGCCGCGCACTCGGACGGCGCCTCGCTCGTGAAGGACCAGACGACGCTCGTCTACACGTCGAAGGACCGCTACTTCGGTTCCGACGCGCTGACGTTCGAGGTGACCGACGGCTCCGGGCCCGACGACCCTGACGGTCGCAAGGCGACGCTCACCATCCCGATCACCGTGCTTCCGCCCGAGAACCAGCCGCCGACGTTCGTCGGTGCGTCGATGTCCGTCGCTCCCGGCGAGGACGCGACCCGCCTGGGGCTGCGCGACCTGGTGACCGACCCCGACCCGGGCGACCTGGAGAACATCGTGTTCTCGCTGGCATCCGACGCGCCCGCGGGTGTCCGCGCGTCCGTCGACGGCGGCGCGCTGCTCGTCCAGGCCGATGCCGACGTCGCGAAGGGCACGACGTTCTCGCTGCAGGTGCAGGCCACCGACCAGCAGACCGAGCCGGTACAGGCTGCCATCGCCGTGACCGTGACGGCGTCGACCCGCGAGCTCCCCAGCGCCAACGACGACGTGATCGATCAGGCCGATCAGGGAGCGACGGTCTCGGTCCCGGTGCTGAAGAACGACGTCAACCCGTTCCCTGACACGCCGCTGGAGATCGTGCGCGTCGAACCGGAGGCGGGCGATGTTGCACGCGTGCGGATCTCGGGATCGAACGTCGACGTGACCAGCGCCCCCGACTTCGTCGGAACGATGGTGGTGCGCTACACGGTGCAGGACAAGACCGGCGACGCCGACCGACAGGTGGAAGGACGCGTGCGCGTCACGGTGCAGGGACGCCCCGATGCGCCCGGCAAGCCCACGGTCACCGCCGTCGAGAGCCGCACCGTCGTGCTGTCGTGGACGCCGCCGATCGACAACGGCCGGCCCATCACGGGGTACACGGTCACCTCCCTCGCGGGCGGGTACTCGAAGGAGTGCCCCTCGACGACGTGCACTCTCGACGGTCTCACCAACAACGTCGAGTACAACTTCGTGGTTACGGCGACCAACAGCGTGGGCACGTCCGACCCGTCGGTGCCGTCCGAGACCGCGCGACCCGACCAGCGCCCCGACCAGCCCAACCCGCCGACGCTCGCGTTCGGCGACCGCAGTCTGGCCGTCTCGTGGACGGTGCCGCGCACAGAAGGCTCGCCCGTCGAGAGCTACACGCTGGAGATCTCGCCCGCGCCGCCGTCCGGCGTCGCGCAGAAGACCAACGTGACCCAGACGAGCATCACGTGGGACGGCCTCGAGAACGGTGTCGCCTACCAGGTGCGGGTCCGCGCCCACAACCGCGCCCCCGAGCCCTCGGAGTTCAGCGCCTGGTCGGCGACGGAGATCCCCGCACGCCAGCCCGACGCCCCCAACGCGCCCACCACCGAGCGGATCGACTCGGTCGGCACGCAGAGTCAGATGCGCGTGTCGTGGAACCAGCCGGCCAGCAACGGCGATGACATCGACAGCTACCAGCTGCGTGTCCTGCAGGGGTCGTCGGTGGTCCGCACCATCGATGTCGCGGCGGGACAGACGAGCCAGGCCGTGACGGTGGACAACTCGACCAGCTCGTACACCTTCAGTGTCCGCGCGCTGAACAAGGCCGGCTGGGGCGAGTGGAGCGCCGCGTCCGCGCCTCGGCAGGCGGCCGGTACCCCGTCGGCGCCGACCATGGGCGCGGCTTCCGCCGGCGACAACCGGGTCAGCGTCACCTGGACGGCGGGCTCGCTCAACGGAGCCAGCGCCAGCCAGGTCAGCTACCAGTACTCCGTCAACAACGGCGGCTGGCGCGGCGACTGGGTCGCGGGCGGCAGCGGCGGCTCGGGCACGATCGGCAACGGCCAGGTCAACAACAACGGCACGTACACGGTCCGCGTCCGCGCGGTGTCGTCGGTCGAGGGCGTCACGAACGAAGGCGATCCGTCGGCCGCCTCGAACCAGGTGGCGCCGTACGGGCCGATCGGCAATCCCACCGCCAACGCGACCGCGAGCGGCACGAGCATCACCGTGTCGTGGTCGTCGCCGGCGCGCAACGGTCGCGACATCACAACCCAGATCCGCATCAACGGCGGCGGCTGGGAGACCGTGGGCGCCAGCGGCAGCCGCACCGCCGACGTCGGCTACAGCACGACGCGCACCATCGACGTGCGCACCACGGCCGCAGGTCAGACGACGACGGCATCCGACTCCGCCCGCACCCAGGACGCGCCGCCGCCGCCGCAGCCGAAGGTGTGGGTCACCCGAGGCGACCGCGTGAGCGGATGCGTCAACGGCTGCTACAAGTTCGTCGTGAACTGGGAGAACATGTCGATCGGCAGCGCCGGCATGCAGTGCATGTACAGCGGCGGCGCCGTGAGCGGCACCATCCACACCGTGAACTTCAGCGGCAACGGCTCGCGTCAGATCGAGTGCTTCCTGGGCGCCGATGGCTACGACGTGTGGGTCGACATCAAGGGCTGGGGCGGCGCCGTGGACACCGAGAAGAGATGGTGGCCGCGCGGCTGACGCGCCCGCCACCGCAGAGACCATCGAGAAGGACGAGAACTGATGAGCATGACCCCCGAGCAGGCGGCCTGGTTCCGCGACACGTTCGCGCGCCTGGTGGACAACGTCGATCAGGCCCTCATGGGCAAGCGCGAGGTCGTCGGCCTCGTCCTGTCGGCAATGCTGGCCGAGGGCCACGTGCTGCTGGAGGACGCCCCGGGCACGGGCAAGACGAGCCTCGCGAAGGCGCTCGCCGCGAGCGTGCAGGGCACGTCGAATCGCATCCAGTTCACCCCCGACCTGCTGCCCTCCGACGTCACCGGCGTGACGATCTACGACCAGCAGAACCACAAGTTCGAGTTCCACCGCGGCCCGGTGTTCTCCTCGATCGTGCTCGCCGACGAGATCAACCGCGCGTCGCCCAAGACGCAGTCGGCGCTCCTCGAGGTCATGGAGGAGTCGCGGGTGACCGTCGACGGCGTCGCGCACGAGGTGGGGCGTCCCTTCCTCGTCATCGCGACCCAGAACCCCATCGAGCAGGCCGGCACGTACAAGCTCCCCGAGGCGCAGCTCGACCGCTTCATGGTGAAGACCTCGATCGGCTACCCGTCGCTCGCGGTCGCCGAGCGCATCCTCGCCGGAGCGGTCGACCGCAACCCGTCGGCGAACCTCCGCCCCGTCATCACGACGAAGGCGGTCGCCGACATGGCAGACCTCGCCGCCACCGTGCACATCGATCCCGCCGTCGCGAGGTTCTCGGCGCAGCTGGTCGAGGCCACGCGCGCCGACGAAGGTGCCCGCCTCGGCGTCTCGGTGCGCGGGGCGATCTCGATGATGCGCATCGCGAAGGTGTACGCCGCCGCGCAGGGCCGCCACTACGTCGTCCCCGACGACATCAAGGCGCTCGCCGTGCCGGTCTGGGCGCACCGTCTGGTGCTCGACGCCGAGGCGGAGTTCTCGGGAGTGACGGCCGAGCGCATCGTCCAGAACGCGCTCGGCGCCGTGGAGGCTCCTCTCGCGAGGGCCACCGCCTGATGACCACCACCCGGGAACCGGTCGAGCCGACGCGCGCCGCGCCTCGGCGGGTCGGCGCGCCCGGAACCGCCACGGCCGCAGACGCCGCGCCGACGGCATCCGAGTCCCCGACGTTCGAGAGCGCCGAGACGCCTCGGCCGGGCCTCTCGGCATCCGCTCCCTCTCGCTGGGAGCACGCGCGGGAGTCGGCCGCCGCGGTGCTCGCCGTCGCCTGGCGTCACATCGCACGCGTCGCCGCCGTGGTCCGTCCGCTCGGCTGGGTCGCCCTGGCGCTCGCGGCCGTGCTCTGGTTCGCCGCCGTCGCCTACGGCTGGTCGGAGGCGATGGTCGCGGCGGCGGTCGTCACGGCCGCCCTCGCCCTCAGCATCCCGTTCCTGTTCGGGCGCACCGCGTACGGCGTCGACCTGGACCTCACCCGCACCCGCGTGGTCGTGGGCGAGCGCGCGGTGGGTGCGCTGACGCTCACCAACGGCACCGGCCGGGCGCTCCTCCCGTCGGAGGTCGTGCTGCCGGTGGGTGCAGGCCGCGGCGTCTTCGACGTGCCGCGCCTGGCGGCGGGGGAGTCGCACGAGGAGCTCTTCGCGATCCCGACCACGGCGCGCGGTGTGCTCGCAGTGGGCCCCGTGAGCGTGCTGCGCGGCGACCCGCTGGGCCTGTTCGAGCGCACCCACGACCGCCGTCAGGCCGTCGAGCTGTTCGTGCACCCGCGCACGACGGCGCTCGACGGACTGTCGCTCGGGCAGATGCGCGACCTCGAGGGTCTTCCTGTGCAGCAGCTGGAGCGCGATGACGTGTCGTTCCACGCGCTGCGCGAGTACCAGCCGGGCGACGACCTGCGCCACGTGCACTGGAAGTCGACGGCGCGCACGGGCGATGTCATGGTGCGTCAGTACGAGCAGACCCGCCGGTCGCACTTCGTCGTCGGCCTGTCGGGACACCCCGACGACTACCGCACTGCGGACGAGTTCGAGCTCGCGATCTCGATCGCCGGATCGGTTGGACTGCGGGCGCTCCGCGACTCCCGGGTGCTCGACGCGCGCACGCAGCACGGCGCCCTCCGCGCCGACAGTGGACGCCGCTTCCTCGACGCGCTGGCCGCGCTCGAACCGACCCGCCCGCGCGACGGCGGTGTCGTCGCGCTCGCCGGCGCGATGGCCGTGGGTGCGCCGCAGGCGGCCGTCGCCGTCCTGGTGTGCGGCTCGACGGTGGATGCCGCGGAGCTGCGGCTCGCGTGCTCGCGCCTCCCCTACGGCGTGCGGGTGCTGGCGGTCGTCGCCGACGTGCGCGCCGACGCACCCTCGCTGCGGCGCGTCGGTGAGGCCGACGTGGTGACCGTCGGCGCGCTCGATCAGCTGGGTCGGGCCGTGCGGAAGGTGCTGTCGTGAACCGGCCCGTCGTGCGGACCGCGATCGATCTCGGGGCCGTCGCGCTGCTGCTGTCGGTCGCCGTCATCGGATTCGGCCCCACCTTCGACGGACCCCAGTACCTCGTCGCCGGGTTCGGCGCGATCATCGTCGGGCTCGCGGTGGCGTGGTTCGGTCAGTGGCTGCGGTGGGGAATCCTCTCCGTGGCCGGGGTCACCGTCGCCGTCTACTTCCCGCTGGGCGGCGCGTTGGCCCTGCCGCACACGGCGCTGCTCGGGGTGATCCCGACGCTCGAGACCTGGCGGCAGCTGGCGGTCGGCACGGTGACCTCCTTCAAGGCGCTGCTGACCACGGTGCCGCCGGTCGCGGCATCCGACGGGCACCTCGTCGTGCCGTTCCTGCTCACCCTCGTCGCGGCCGTCATCGCCGGCTCCCTCGCGCTGCGGGTGCGGCCTGCCGCGTGGGCGCTGCTCCCGGCCCTCGCGCTCACCGGGCTCCAGATCCTCCTCGGCGCCGCGCAGCCGGCCGCGCCGCTCGTGCAGGGCATCGTCTTCGCCGCAGTCGCGGTCGTGTGGCTCGCGCTGCGTCAGACCTGGGACGGCGACTCCGCGGCCCAGCGCCTCGAGAACGCGGCGGCGACGCCCTCGCGTCCCCTGCGCGCGCGCCGGCTCATCGCCGGGGGTGCGGTGCTGGCACTGGCCGCCGGGGTCGGCGTCGCGACCGCCGCGTTCGGCTCCACCCCGACGCAGCGCTACATCCTGCGCGACTTCGTCGTGCCGCCGTTCGACGTGCACCAGTACCCGAGCCCGCTGCAGGCGTGGCGCGGCTACATCCGTGACGATGCCGACGCGACCCTGTTCACGGCGGCCGGGCTTCCCGAAGACGCGCGCGTGCGCCTCGCGACGATGGATGCCTACAACGGCATCGTCTACAACGTCTCGGACGACGGTGCGGGCTCCTCGAGCGCGTTCACTCCCGTGCGGTCCAACATGTCGCCGACGGCGACGGGCACGCCCACGACCGTGCGGATCGACATCGGGGACTATGCGGGCGTGTGGCTTCCCGATGTAGGAGCCGTGCGGGACATCGCGTTCGACGGCGACCGTGCCGGGGAGCTTCGACGTTCCGCGCACTTCAACGACGCGACGGGCACGGCCGTCGTGACGGCCGGTCTGCGGTCGGGCGACGCCTACACGCTGCAGACGCTCGTCTCCGAGGTGCCCAGCGATGCCGCACTCGCCGACGCCGCGTTCGCTCCCCTCTCCATGCCCAAGCAGGAGGGTGTGCCCGAATCGCTGTCGAAGCTCGCCGCCGAGAACCTCGGCGAGGCCGAGACCCCCATCGAGCGCGTCCGCGCCCTGCAGGACTGGCTGAGCACCGACGGCTACTTCAGCCACGGTCTCGCCGACGACGTCTTCTCGCCCTCGGGGCACGGTGCCGCGCGCATCACGATGCTGTTCTCGAACGACCAGATGATCGGCGACGACGAGCAGTACGCCGTCGCGATGGCGCTCCTGGCGCGGCAGTTGGGCATGCCGGCGCGCGTCGTCATGGGCTGGTACCCCGGCGAGGACGAGACGGATGCCGGGGTGTTCACCGCCACGGGCGACAACCTGCACGCGTGGGTGGAGGTCGCCTTCGACGGCTTCGGCTGGGTGCCGTTCGATCCGACCCCCGACGAGGACAACGAGCCCAACGACCAGAACACCAAGCCGCAGGCGAATCCGAAGCCGCAGGTGCTGCAGCCCCCGCCGCCGGCGCAGGAGCCCGCCGACCTCCCGCCGACGATCGCCGACGATCGTGAGCAGGACGACGACACCGAACCCGGCGTCGACTGGCTCGGGACCGTGCTGCTGTGGGGCGGGATCGGGCTCGGCACCGTGGCCCTGCTCCTCGCGCCGTTCATCGTGCTCGGGCTGATCAAGGGTGCCCGTCGCGCGCGCCGCCGCAACGCGGAGCGCACCGCCGACCGCATCTCGGGCGGGTGGGACGAGATCGTCGACACCGCCGTCGACCTCCGCACGCCGGTCGTGCCCGGGGCGACGCGCGCCGAGAGCGCGACGATCGTGGGCTCTCGCTTCGAGGAGCCCCGCGTGACCACGTTGGCGACGTGGGCCGACGCCGACGTGTACGGGCCCGGCGATCCGTCGCCGGAGGACGTCGAGGCGTTCTGGCGAGAGGTGGACGCGCTCGTGGGCGGCATGCGGCAGAAGACGTCGTGGTGGCAGCGCCTGGGCGCGCGGCTGAGTCTGCGTTCCCTCCGCCGGGGACGGTCCACATGACCGCCGTGCTCGACTCCGACACCGGTCCCGACACCCGTCCGCGGGCCGAGGTACTGCGTGAGCTGCGCGCCGCGGTCGACGTGATCGGCGGTGTGCCGCCGTTCGGACCGCGGCCGCTCGCCACACTCGTGTGGGACGACGGCATCCGTCACGTGGTCCGCACGCAGACCGTGTTCGGTCGCAACCCGGGCGCCGTTCCGGGATGGGCGGCGGTCGCGGTGCGCGACGAGACGCTCTCGCTGTCGCGGACGCACATCGCGATCGGCGGGGTCCTGGGAGCCGTGTGGCTCGCCGACACGGGTTCGATGAACGGCACGGACATCGTCCGTGACGGCGAACGGCATCGCGTGGCACCCGGTGAGCGGTGGATGCTGCGTGCAGGTGACATCCTGGAGGTCGGCGATCGTCGGGTGAGCATCGAGGGGGTGTGAGCGTGGAGTCTCCCATCACGGTGGCCGTCGGCGCCGCCACCCATGCGGGGCTGCGACGGCCGGTCAACGAGGATTCCCACCTGGCATCCGCGCCGCTCTTCCTCGTCGCCGACGGCATGGGCGGTCACGACGCGGGAGCGGCGGCGAGTGCCATCGTCGTCGACGAGTTCTCGCGCCTGGCCGGGGCGCCGAGCCTCGGCATCCAGGACGTCCGTGACGCGCTCGACCGCGCCCGCCGCCGGGTGCACGCCCTCGTCGTGGGGCACCGTGCTGCCGGCACGACCCTCAGCGGCGTCGCGATCTCCGACGTGGGCGGCGCGGGCTACTGGCTCACGGTGAACGTCGGCGACTCCCGCACCTACCGCTTCTCGGGCGGCGTGCTCGAGCAGATCAGCGTCGACCACTCCGTCGTGCAGGAACTCATCGACGCGGGCGAGCTCGACGCCGTCGCCGCGGCGAGCGACCGGCGCCGCAACGAGATCACGCGGGCCATCGGTGCCGGCAGCGACGGCGAACCCGACTTCTGGCTCGTCCCGGCCGAACCGGGCGATCGCATGCTCATCTGCTCCGACGGTCTGTCGGGCGAACTCGACAGCGAACGCCTCCGGCGGGTGCTGGCCGAGACGCCCGACCCGCAAGAGGCGGCGACCCGGCTCGTCCACGAGGCGATGGTCCGCGGCGGACGAGACAACATCACGGTCGTGATCGTGGATGCCGTCGGCGTCCGCGGCCACGACGACGTCCCCGTCGACACCGCTCAGGCGGGCGGGCGCGACGAGGTCGACAGCGACACACGTCCCACGCGGGGACGGGCGCACAGCGCGGGAGGAACCGCTCATGACTGAGGTCAGGTACGTGCCGGCGGCGCGCGACGGTTGGCGGGCGGCGGTATCGCCGCGGGCGCTCGCCGTCCTCTCGCCGGCGGTCACCCCGCAGACCGCGGAGGCCGTGTGGCGCCGACTCGACGGGGGAGGCATCGGTGCTCTCGTCGAGGCTCTGACCGGTGCCTTCGGCACGTCGCTGACGGCCATCCCGCCGTTCGCGCTCGTCGTCGTGGAGGACGAAGACGTGCGGATCGCCGTGCGCGGTCCGCTGGATGTCGTCGTGGAGGGCGAAGCGGGAGCGGTCGAGGTGTCGGGGCGCGGTGTCGCGACGTGGGCGGAGCGGCTCGTGTCGCGGCCGGCCCGGGTCACGGTCGTGCCCGACGGTGAGCCGGGGTCGATCGACGAGGCCGAGGCTCTTCCGCTCGCCTCGGGTGTCGTCCCCGTGTCGGGGATCGTGCTCATGCCCCGCGGTGTCGGCGTTGCGGTGGCGGCTGTGCCCGCTCCCGCGGCGGCGACGGTCCTGCCCGTCGCGGCTGCCGCGGCGGAAGAGCCCACGGCTGCGACTCGCGCGTCGGGGCAGGCGAAGACGGATGCCGAGCCCGCGACGCCGGAGCCCGCCACCCCGGAGTCCGCGACGACGCACGGCCCCGATACGACGGGGTCCATCGAAGCCGCGGCGGGCGACACCTGGATCCCCGCGCTCACGCAGGTGCCGCTCGACGAGGTGCCGCTCGACAGGGCGCCGCTCGACGGGGTGCCCCGCACCGACGCTCCTTCCGCACCGGCCGACTCCACACCGGCCGATTCCGCACCTGCTGATCCCGCGCCGGCCGACGACAGCACGATCGCCACTCCCCGCACGGCGGCGGCCGCTGCCGCGGCGCCCGACGCGGGCGGCGCATGGGCGGCCACGGTCGTCCGCGGAGCGGTGCCCGACACGAGCGCCGCGACGGCCGGAGACCACGACGGCGCCACGATCTCCGTGGCGGAAGCCCGGGCGATGCGCGGGCAGAGCGCAGGGAGCCAGGGCGGAACGGGGAGCCAGGGTGGAACGGCATCCCCGTTCGAGCCGGTCGCCGACGTGCCCTCGCGCCGGCCCGCGACCGGGCGCGTGCGACTGTCGTCGGGCCAGGTCGTGGAGCTCGAGCGCCCCGTCGTCATCGGTCGTCGCCCGCGGTCGCCGCGCGCCTCCGGGGCGGAGCTGCCGACGCTCATCGCGGTCGAGAGTCCCGAGGGCGACATCTCCCGCAGCCACGTGGAGATCCGTGCCGAGGGAGAGCACGTGCTCGTGACCGACCTCGCCACCACCAACGGCACCGTGCTCCGCCGCGTCGGCCAAGACCCTGTGCGCCTGCACCCGAGCGAGCCCACGATGGTCGTCACCGGCGACGTGCTCGACCTCGGCGACGGCGTCACCGTGACCTTCGAGGACCTCCCGTGAGCTCCAAGCGCACCCCCGCGCCGCCGCCGCAGCTGCCGGGCTTCACCTTCCTCGACGTGCTCGGCTCCGGCGGCTTCGCCGACGTGTACCTGTTCGAGCAGCACCTTCCGCGCCGGAAGGTCGCCGTCAAGGTCCTGCTGCCGGAGAAGATGGCCGGCGCGTCCACCGAGCAGTTCACCGCCGAGGCGAACGTCATGGCGCTCCTGTCGACGCATCCGGCGATCGTCACGATCTACCAGGCCGGGGTGTCGGACGACCGCCGCCCCTACCTCGCGATGGAGTACTGCCCCAAGCCGAACCTGCAGGTGCGCTCCCGGGCGTCGGCGCTGTCGGTGGCCGAGGCGCTGCGCATCGGCATCCAGGTCGCGGCGGCCGTCGAGACCGCGCACCGGGCCGGCATCCTGCACCGCGACATCAAGCCCGCGAACATCCTCGTCACGGAATACAACCGGCCGGCGCTCACCGACTTCGGCATTGCGACGACAGCCGGCAGCGCCGACCCCTCGTCGGGCATGTCGATTCCGTGGTCACCTCCCGAGTCGTTCGCCGACGTGCCCGAGTTCGGCGTGCGGTCCGACGTCTGGGCGCTCGGGGCCACGGTGTTCACGCTCCTCGCGGGACGCTCGCCGTTCGAGGTGCCCGGAGCCCGCAACGGCGGCGCCGAACTCATCCAGCGGATCGAACGCGACCCGCTGTCCCGGCTCGACCGGGCCGACGCGCCCGAGTCGTTGCAGCTCGTGCTCGAGCGGGCGATGTCGAAGCGTCCCGTCGATCGCTACGACACGGCCGTGGCATTCGCGCGGGCGCTGCAGCGCGTGCAGATCGAGCTCGCGCACGCCGTGACGCCGATCGACATCCTCGACGATGCACCGGATGCCGACGAGGAAGACGACGACGAGGGCGAACTCACGCGGGTCCGCGGCATCGTCAGCATCGACCCGCAGACCTCCCCGGCCGCCGGCCGCACGAGGGAACGCCTCGTCGACGGGGCGCCGCTCCCGAGCACGACCACGTCGTCGGCCGCCGACGAGACCGTCGCCCGCGTCGCCGTGCCCCGCTACGTCGAACCTCGCTACGTCGAGCCCCGCTCGGTCGAGTCGGACGCGGCGCCGACGATCCAGCGACCGTCGGTCCTCTCCGGCACACCGATCTCCGCCCCTCCCGGTGGCCCGTCGATCGTCACCGGTCCGCCCGCCCCCGGCGGTGCACCCGCGGCCGGCTTCCCCGCCGGGTCGGATGCCGTGGCATCCGGGGGTCCGTCGCGTCCTCGCTCGCGCGCGGGACTGTGGATCGGGCTCGCCGCGGGAGTGACGGCCGTCGTGGTGGTGGGTGCCGTCGCGGGCGCCAGCCTGCTCGCGCCTCAGCCGACGCCGTCACCGACCGCGCCGGTCGAGGTCGATCCGCAGGATCCGGTCGACGGATTCGTACCGCCCGTCGCCGATCTCGCCGGCACGGCCAAGGGGTCGGAGGTCGTCTTCACGTGGAGCAACCCCGACCCGGCCGACGGCGACACGTATGTCTGGTACCCGTACACGCTCGACGGCGAAGGTGCTCAGGGCCTCATCGACACGGAGACCGTGACGGTGCCGGTCGACGAGTCGGGGCGGACGTGCATCGCCGTGACGCTGCGGCGCGCCGACGGCGCCACCGGTGCCGAGCAGCGCCACTGCACCCCCTGAGCCGCTCCTTCCGGTGGCTGCGGCGGCCAGTCGCGCAGGCGGAAGGCGGGGTCGGGCCCCGTCTGTGTTCCGCATACAGGGGATTTCGGCCGGATCGACCGTCGTCGGGGCGCTGAGGTGCGGTTTTGCCTGTACGCGGAACGCGCGGAGGGGCGAACCGGCGGCGGCCGCGCCGCGCAGGCGTCGCGTGGGGTCGGGTCCCGTCTGTGTTCCGCATACAGGGGATTTCGGCCGGATCGACCATCGTCGGGGCGCTGAGGTCCGGTTTTGCCTGTACGCGGAACGCGCGGAGGGGCGAACCGGCGGCGGCCGCGCCGCGCAGGCGTCGCGTGGGGTCGGGTCCCGTCTGTGTTCCGCATACAGGGGATTTCGGCCGGATCGACCGTCGCCGGGCCGCTGAGGTGCGGTTTTGCCTGTACGCGGAACGCGCGGAGCAGGTAAGCGGAAGCGGCGGCGGCCGCGCGGAGGGGCGAACCGGCGGCGGCCGCGCCGCGGTGGCGCAGCGCGCGACGGTCAGCCGAGGAGCTCGAACGGGTGCGTCAGGCGCCACCAGGCGTCGGGGAGCGCGATGTCGTCGGAGAGCACCAGATCGGTCGTCGCCGTCTCGGTTCCCGCCGTCCATGTGAGGCTGCCGACCACCTCGCCGGCCCGACCGGTCGACAGCGGCCGCGTCACCATGTCGACCTCGATCGGGGTGTCCGACCAGGTGAAGACGGCCGCGTCGGATGCCATCAGCATCTGCGCCGACGCTCCCCACGCGGTCGCGTACTCCCCGACGGGGGTGCCCTCGCGCGCGACATCGATGTCGTGGAAACCCGACGAGAGCGAGGACACCAGCGCCTCCGCAGTGCTCGCGTTGTGCGCCTGCGATCTGGTGCCCAGCAGGACGCCCGTCACCGTCAGGGGGCGATCGCGACCGATCCCGACCCGCGCGGTGAACAACAGGTTGGCGCCGGACTCGTCGAGCGTGCCGGTCTTCACACCCACGAACGAGACGCCCGCCACGGAGTCGCCCCCGACGAGCGTGTTGGTGTTGGACCCTGTGAACCCCGGGACGTCGAGGGACCGCTGGCCGACGATTTCGGCGATCGCGGGCTCCGCCATCGCGATCTCGGCGAGCGCCATGAGGTCGCGGGGAGTGCTCGTATTGCGCGGGTCGATGCCCGACGGTTCGACCACGCGCGTGTCGTCGAGTCCGTGCCGTTCGAGCCACCGCTCGGTCGCCTCCGCGAACGACCACAGCGAGCCGTGCGCCCACACGGCGGCGGCTTCGGCGTAGTTGCTCGCCGAGACGATGAGCATCATCTGCAGCACGTCGCGCTGCGACATCGTGCTGCCGGGACGCATGCGGGCCACGGTCGCGTTCTGCACGTAGTACTTGTCGTAGAGCTTCTGCACGCCGTGGAACGTCAGTGTGGGGCCAGGGTCGTCGGCGTCTTCGAGCGGGCGGGCGTCGAGCACGACGAGCGCCGTCACCAGCTTGGTGATGCTCGCCATCGGTCGAGGCTCGTCGAGATCGGTCGCCTCCCAGATCCCGCTCGCCTCGGCGGGGAGGAACTCCTCACCGCCCGCGACGCTCACCGCCCAGCCACCGGACCACGGGAGTTCCAGTTCGGCCGCGTCGGGCACGTCGACCGACGGCACCCGAGTGGATGCCAAGGGCAGCGCGATCGGGGTCGACAGCGCCCACACCGTGTAGCCGCCTACCATCGCGACGATCACGAGCGCGGCCACTCCCGCGGCGATCCAGCCATGCCGGCGTCGGCGTCGACGCTCGGGGCGCGCGCCGCCACCGTCGGCCTCGGCGGCGGGCTCGTTCAGCAGCTCCGCGAAGTCGTCGAGTCCGTCGCGCATGTCACTGCCGGCCGTGGCCCAGCACCTTCACGATGACGCCGCGCCGCCGCAGCTCCGTCACGGTGCGGGTCTCTTCGTCGACGTCGCGACCGAGGGCGTGCTTGTCGGCCACCACGACGACGTCGCCGGACTCCAGCCGCCCGAACAGGCGGGTGAGGCGCTCCGACCAGCTTTCGCCGGTCTCGGGCGCAGGATGCCGGAAGCCTTCGATGGGCACACCGAACTGCGCGAGGGCGTCGCGCTGCGCGATGACGCTCGGGAGGTCGTCGCGGGCGACGACGAGACCGACCAGTCGCGAACCCGCGGGGCGGGCGGCCCACCAGTCGGCGCCGGAGATGATGACGGGTACTGCTTCGGTGGTCGCGGGGAGCGACACCGATTCGGCGTAGTCGGCGGGGGCGCGGTCGGCGGTCGTCATCGTCGCTCCTTTCGGCGGATGCTCCATCCTCGCAGACAGGCGGTCGCGGCGGCTGCGGTCGGCGCGGGTCAGTCCCCCTCGCGCAACCGGAGTTCGATGCTGAGCTGGTCGGCGTCGAGCTGCGCGAGCGCGTGGCGGAGGGTACGGGTGCTGAACGCGCCGCCGGAGCTGAGGGCCGTCAGGCGCTCGCGCATGGCGTCGATCATCGCGAGCCGCAGTTCGAGCACGTCGGTCATCACGGCGCTCGTCTCTTCCGACGGTGTCTGCGTGTACCGGATGCCGATCTTGTCGAGGAGGTCGGAGTCGAAGGGGGAGCCGTCGCGCCGGCGCAGCTCGTGGCTCTGGAGCGCGTCGGCGGCGGCGTCCCGCAGCTCTTCGTCGATGCGCGCCTGCTCCCCGGCATCCACGCTGCCGTCGCCGGTCTTCTCCAGCTTCACGAGCCGGACGACCCACGGCAGGGTGAAGCCCTGCAGCATGAGGCTGACGAGCGCGACCACGAACGCGATGTAGACGAGCTCGGGCCGGGTCTCGACGCTCTGCGGGATCGTCTGGGCGGCGGCGAGGGTGACGACGCCCCGCATCCCCGCCCACACGATGATGGTGCCGTGCTTCCACCCGAGCGGTGACGCCTGGTAGTAGTCGAAGTCGGCGAGGGCGCGCGAGACCCGCTCGCGCATCGAGGTGAGCCGCCGCTGCCGCGCCTCGGGCGTCGCGAGTCGTCGAGCCGCCCGCCCGCGCGGGCGACCGCGCCCCCTTCCGGCGGAGGCGGGCGTGTCCGGCCACCCGGACGCCTCGATCTGGTCGAGTCGGGCGTCCATCGCCTCGAACTGCGACCGGTTCATGCGTCGCGCGCGCCCTCGTCCGGCCCACAGCAGGAACGACACGTACGCGGTACGCACGAGGAGCACGATCAGCAGCGCCGCCAGGGCGACCACGGTGGGCAGGGCGATGCCTTCGTGGCGGTTGATCACGTCGGTGACGATCTGCTTCAGCTCGAGGCCCATGATGAGGAAGATCCCGCCCTCGAGCACGAGTTCCACGGTGCGCCAGTTCACCTCGTCGGAGAGCCGCTGCTCGGGGGTGAACCACTTCTGCGCACCCTGCCCGGCGACGATCCCCGCGACGACGGATGCCACGAGCCCCGACCCACCGAGGTGCTCCGTCGGCAGGTATGCCAGGAACGGCACGGTGAATCCGATCGCGGTGCTGGCCGCCGACGTGCCCACCCACGACCGCAGCCGCATCGCGAGCACCCCGATGAGGCCGCCGACGACGACGGCGACGACGACGCCCCATGCGAAGCTGCCGACGGCCGACCCGACCGAGAACGAGCCGGCGGCCACCGCGAGCAGCGCCGTGCGCAGCAGCACGAGCGCCGTCGCGTCGTTGAGGAGGCTCTCGCCCTCGAGCATCGTCGTCACCCGCGGCGAGATGCCGAGGCGCTTCGCGATGCCGGTGGCCACGGCATCCGTGGGGCTGAGGATCGCGCCGAGCGCGACGCCGAGGGCGAAGCCGACGCCGGGGAGCACCATCGAGAAGAACCAGCCGAGCACGAGGGCCGTGACGACGACGAGCACGATCGCGAGCCCCGCGATGGGGGTGAAGTCGCGGCGGAACTCGATCGCGGGAAGCCGCACCGCCGAGGCGTAGAGGAGGGGCGGAAGCACGCCCACGAGGATCCACTCGGGGTCGATCTCGGGCACGTCGACGAACGGCAGAAGCCCCACCGCGAGGCCCAGCGCGACGAGGAGCAGCGCGCCGGCGACACCCAGCTTCTGCGCGAGGGCGGTCACGACGGCGACGGCGACCACGCCGATGAGGACGACGAGCAGCAACTCCACGATCGTGAGACTACCGTCGGGGGTCAGAGCAGGCCGAGCCCCCGCACGGCATCCCGCTCGGCGGCGAGCTCCGCGACCGACGCGTCGAGGAGGCGCCGTCCGCGCGCGTCGAGCTCGAGGCCTTCGACGATGCGGTAGCCCGAGCCGTCGCTCGTGACGGGAAACGACGACACGAGCCCTTCCGGAACGCCGTATTCGCCGTGGGAGACGAGCGCCGCCGACGTCCAGGCGGTGCCGTGTACGGCATCCCTCACGTGGGAGATCGCGGCGTTGGCCGCCGAAGCCGCCGACGACGAGCCACGCACCGCGATGATCTCGGCCCCGCGCTTCGCGACGCGGGGGATGAACTCGCCGTCGAGCCAGGCGGTGGCAGCGTCGAGCCCCCCGAACCGCTCGGCGAGCGCGTCGATGACGGGCCGCCCTCCGACGGTAGCGTGGGCGACGTCGGGGAACTGCGTCGCGGAGTGGTTGCCCCAGATCGTGACGCCGTGGATGTCCGCGACGGATGCCGACAGCGTCGCCGCCAGCTGGCCCACGGCCCGGTCGTGGTCGAGGCGCGTGAGGGCGGCGAAGCGCTCGGAGGGGATGTCGGGGGCGGAGGCCGCGGCGATGAGGGCGTTGGTGTTCGCGGGGTTCCCGACGACGAGCACCTGCACGTCGTCGGCGGCGACGGCGTTCAGCGCCGCCCCCTGGGGTCCGAAGATGCCGGCGTTCGCGGCGAGGAGGTCGCCGCGCTCCATGCCGGCCGTCCGCGGGCGGGCGCCGACGAGGAGGGCCACATTCGCGCCGTCGAAGGCCGTGCGGGGATCGTCGGTGATGTCGACGCCGTGCAGCAGGGGGAAGGCGCCGTCCTGCAGCTCGAGCGCCGTGCCCTCGGCCGCCGCGATCCCCTGCGGGATCTCCAGCAGCTTCAGCCGCACGGGCCGGTCGGGGCCGAGCATCGCGCCCGACGCGATGCGGAAGAGCAGGGCGTAGCCGATCTGCCCGCCCGCTCCGGTGACGGCCACCGTCGTCACTGCGTCTCCGGTGGCCGCGATGTTCCCTGGATTCGTCGAGGGCTCCATGCCCCGAGCCTATGCCCGCGGCGGCGGGGCGCGGGGTACGGTGAACGGCATGACCTTCAACAGCAACGCCCAGGTCGGTCAGACGACCGCTCGACGACGGGGTCGGGGCGCCGTGGTGGCCGGCGGGGCCGGCGTGGCGGGGCTGGGCGGGCTCGCCCTCCTGCTGCTGAGCCTGTTCACGGGCAACGACCTGACGGGACTGCTCGGCGGTCCGGACGGTTCCGCCCAGCCCGGCAGCGAGACGGTCATCGAGGACTGCGACACCGGTGCGGATGCCAACGAGAACGACGACTGTCGCCTCGTGCTCGGGCAGCAGGCGCTCGACTCGTACTGGGAGGGGCAGGTCGAGGGCTACCGCGCTCCGCAGCTCATCATCGTCGACCAGCAGACCTCCACCGCGTGCGGCACGGCGTCGAACGCGACCGGCCCCTTCTACTGCCCGCCGGAGCAGACGATCTACATCGATCCGACGTTCTTCGGCATCCTGCGCGACCAGTACGGCGCTCAGGCGGGGAGCCTCGCGCAGCTGTACGTGCTCGCCCACGAGTACGGTCACCACATCCAGCAGCTCATCGGCGTCTTCGACCAGTACCCCGCCAACGGCTCGGGACCGACGAGCAACGGCGTGCGCACCGAACTGCAGGCCGACTGCTTCGCCGGCGCCTGGGTCGACGCCATGTCGAAGCAGAAGGATGCCAACGGCGTCCCCTACCTGAAGCCCCCGACCGACGCGGAGCTCCGCGACGCCCTGAACGCCGCCGCCACGGTCGGCGACGACCACATCCAGGAGCAGTCCACGGGGCGCGTGAACCCCGAGAGCTGGACCCACGGGTCGAGCGAGCAGCGCCAGCGCTGGTTCACGCGCGGCTACCAGGAGGGCCCCGAGCAGTGCGACACGTTCTCGGGGAACGACCTGTGAGCACGCCGCTGGCGGAGCAGTCGGCGGGCCACTCCGGCCCCGCGCACCTCGACGGCATCCTGTACCCTCCGATCGAGCCCTTCGAGACGGGGGAGCTGCTCGTCGGCGACGGGCAGCGCGTGTACTGGGAGCAGTCCGGCAACCCCGACGGCAAGCCGGTCGTGTTCCTCCACGGCGGACCGGGCGCGGGCACCTCGCCCTGGCACCGCCGCTTCTTCGACCCGGAGCGCTACCGCATCATCCTGTTCGATCAGCGTGGCTGCGGTCGCAGCACCCCGCACGCCAGCGCCCCCGACGCCGACCTGCGCTTCAACACGACGTGGCACCTCGTCGCCGACATCGAGCTCCTGCGCCGCAACCTCGGCATCGACAAGTGGCAGGTCTTCGGCGGTTCGTGGGGGAGCGCGCTCGCGCTCGCGTACGCGGAGTCGTACCCGGATGCCGTCAGCGAACTCGTGCTGCGCGGGATCTTCACGTTGCGCCGTCACGAGCTCGAGTGGTTCTACGAGGGCGGTGCCTCCGCGCTGTTCCCCGACCTGTGGGAGGCGTTCCTCGCGCCGATCCCGGTGCTGGAGCGCTCGCGCATGATCGAGGCGTACCACCGCCGGCTCACCGACCCCGATCCGGCCGTCCACCGGCCCGCCGGTGTCGCGTGGACGACGTGGGAGGCCTCGACGCTGACCCTGCATCCCGATCCCGACCTCGTGGCGTCGATGGCGGCGCCCGATGCGGCGGTCGCCTTCGCCCGCATCGAGAACCACTACTTCGTGCACGCCGGGTGGTTCCGCGAGGGACAGCTGATCGAGGATGCCGGGCGCCTCCGCCACATCCCGGCGGTCATCGTGCAGGGCCGCTACGACGTCTGCACGCCCGTCATGACGGCGTGGGACCTGCACCGCGCATGGCCGGAGGCGGACCTGGTGATCGTGCCGGACGCGTCGCATTCGGCATCCGAACCGGGCATCGCCGCCGCCCTCCGCGCCGCGACCGACCGCTTCGCCGCCGCCCCCGTCGACTGACCCCCTCGGTCGTTGAGCGAGCGCAGCCTCGGTCGTTGAGCGAGCGGAGCGAGACGAAACGGCGTTCCGCAGGGGGTGCGGCGTTTCGTCTCGTCGCTGCGCTCCTCGCTCAACGGCCGGTGGGCGGGTTGGCATCCGCTAGACTGGACCTACTTGCAGCGCCGATCGTGGCGCTTCTCGCGTCGTAGAACGCTTCCCTCGCCGCCGGTCCTCGACCGAAGTCGGCTGACATTCTTCGTACGGCGAACCCGTCACCGCATCCGCAGACGGGCCACCGACCGGGCCTCCGCTGTCCACTCGACACGCGCGCCCAGAAAAGCCTCATGACTGACACTTCTTTCCGCACGCTCGGCGTGCCCGCCCCCCTGCTCGATGTTCTCGCCGCCGACGGCAAGACCGAGGCGTTCCCCATCCAGGTCGACACGCTCCCCGACACGCTCGCCGGCCGCGACGTGCTCGGCCGCGGCAAGACCGGCTCGGGCAAGACCCTCGCCTTCTCCATCCCGATGGTCGCCCGCCTCGGCGGTGCGCTGGCCGGCGGCGCTCGACGCCAGGGCCGCATCCTCGGCCTCGTGCTCGCGCCGACCCGCGAGCTCGCCACCCAGATCAACGCGACGCTCGAGCCGCTGGCCCGCGCCTACGGCCTCAAGACGACCACCATCTTCGGCGGCGTCAACCAGAGCCGGCAGGTCGCCGCGCTGCAGGCCGGTGTCGATATCGTCGTGGCGTGCCCGGGCCGTCTCGAAGACCTCCTGCAGCAGCGCCACCTGACGCTCGACGCCGTCGAGATCACCGTCATCGACGAGGCCGACCACATGGCCGACCTCGGCTTCCTGCCGTCGGTCACCCGCATCCTCGACAAGACGCCGCGCGACGGTCAGCGTCTGCTGTTCAGCGCCACGCTCGACAACGGCGTGGACAAGCTCGTCAAGCGCTTCCTCCAGAACGAGGTGCTCCACTCCGTCGACGAGGCCCACTCGCCGGTGGCCGCCATGACCCACCACGTCTTCCACGTGGAGGGCACGGATGCCAAGAAGGAGCTCGTCCGCACCCTCGCGTCGGGCACGGGCCGCCGCATCCTCTTCATGCGCACGAAGCACCACGCGAAGAAGCTCGCTCAGCAGCTGACGGCGCAGGGCATCCCCGCAGTCGACCTGCACGGCAATCTCTCGCAGCCGCAGCGCGACCGCAACCTCGCGGCGTTCTCGTCGGGTGCCGCGAAGGTGCTCGTCGCGACCGACGTCGCCGCCCGCGGTGTGCACGTCGACGACGTCGAGCTCGTGATCCACGTCGACCCGCCCATGGAGCACAAGGCGTACCTGCACCGCTCCGGTCGCACGGCGCGTGCCGGTGCCGAGGGCTCCGTCGTGACGCTCGTCCTCCCGGGCCAGGAGAAGGACGTCAAGGACCTCCTCCGCAAGGCCGCGATCACCGCGACACCCGTGCGCGTGACGGCCGAGTCGGCCGAGGTCACCGCGCTCGTGGGCGAGGTCGCGGCGTACGTCGCGCCCGCTCCGAAGGCCGAGCAGCAGCGCGGCGGTGGCCGCAGCCAGGGCGCGAACGCGCAGCGCAAGCGCGCCGCGCGCGAGGGTCAGCCCGGTGCGGGGCGCGGCGAGGGCCAGTCCCGCGGCGGCCAGGAGCGCGGTGCCGGTCAGGGTCGCACCCGCCGGGATCGCTCCGGCCGTCCGGCGCAGACCTCCGACCGCGCGGCGCACACCGACCGCTCGGCGCGCCAGGGCGAGCGCAGCCACGGCGCGGCCCGCCCGGGCGCGCAGCCCGCGGCATCCGGCAACGCCCGCACGACGGGCCGTCGCGCGAGCCAGCAGGGCAGCAAGCTGACGGTCGGCTCGGTCGTGCGTCAGAACGGTGCCGGCCGCCGCAGCGGTCGCTGACCGCCTCGCGGGCGCGGCGTTTCGTCTCGCTGCGCTCGCTCAACGTCCGGCGGGGCGCTGCGCTCGCTCAACGTCCGGTGGGGCGCTGCGCTCGCTCAACGTCCGGTGCGGGGGCGGGGCGCGGCGTTCGCCCGCGCCGATGTGCGGGTGCGCCCGCGCAACACCCGCAGGTCGCCGCCGGTGAACCGTCGCCGCGGTGAAGTCCCCGGTCGTTGAGCGACGAGCGCAGCGAGGAGACGAAACGGCGTCGCCCGCCGGCTCAGGCGCGGAACGCCTGCAGGAGCACGAGGGCGAGCTTGGCGAGGTTGCCGTCGATGCGGAACCGCGTGAATCCTTCGCTGACGGCCGCGCCGGTGCGCGAGGTCACGAACCACGGCGGCTTCGGCAGCACCGACAGTCCCGCACCGCGCCCGCGGCCTCGCAGCGACCACGCCGACGACACCGAGCGGGGAAACGGGCGGAACGGCCCGCGGACGACCGTCCGTTCCACACGGTCGAGCAGGAACGCGTTGTGGACGATGCCGATGCCGCTCGGGGCGTCGTCGAGCGTGCCGCCCGGGAACGCGCCCCACGTGGCCGTCGGGGTGAGGAACCCGAACGCGGTCCACGCGTTGATCGCGACGGTGCCGTAGCGCAGCGCGGCCATCGCCCGTTCGAATCCGCCGGCGAGGGCGCGCTGCGTCTCGGGGGCGATGACGACGTTCGCGCCGAGCGTCCCCACGAGCCGGTCGTTCGCGTACGCGACGGCCGCGTCGACGAAGCGCTGCCCCATGCCCGGCAGCGAGACGACGCCCAGCACGGGCGCGAAGTACTCGGTGGACTCCAGTGCCGTCGCGTCGTCGCCGCTGGTCTCTATCAGCGCGCGCGTGCCGTCGCCGCACCACGCGGCATCCGGGTACGCCTCCCGCGCGGCATCGAGCTTGCCGTCGCTGTGCGGGTACCAGACGGGACGGCGAGGTGCGCGGTCGTAGGCCGTGCGCAACTCCTGAAGGAACGCGTCGCGCTGCGGCCAGTCAGCGCTCAGGAGCACGACCTGGCCCGCGATGCAGTTGTGTCCGGAGTTGTGCAGCCGCATGGTCACGACGTGCTCCGCCTGGAAGCGCAGGTCGGCATCCGACCACTCGCCGGGGACCACGATGATCGGCGACACCCCGCCGAGCTCCGCCGTGATCGGCACGCTCAGTCCCGGCACGATGGCGCGGAAGGTCGCGTCGGAGCCCGTGACGTGCACGTGGTCGATCGACGGATGCCGGGTGAGATACGCCCCGACATCGCCGCCGCCGCGCACGATCCGCAGGAACCCGGGCTCGATGAGCGGGGCGAGCGCACGCTCGAAGACGGGCACGAGAGCATCCTGCGTCGGGTTCACCTTCAGCACGACCGCGCGGTTCGACGACATCAGTTCGTACAGCACGTCGAGGAAAGGGATCGAGCTGACGTTGCCGGCACCGAGCACGAGCCCGACCCCGCCGGAGTGCGTCGGGTCGAGCTGGGCGAGCCCTGCCGTCCGCCGCGCCTCGCTCGCCGTGACGCCCGGCTCGAGCCACACCTCCGTGGAGTAGCCCGACAGCAGCAGACGGTCGATCGCCGTGAGCGGTGACGTGTGCACGACGACGCGGTCGCCGGGAGCCCGTCCGAGGGTCGTGGTCGACAGCGGGCTGTCTCCGCGGGCGAGGGCGCCGAGGGTGTCGGCGTAGGCGTCGAGGGCGACGAGTGCGGCGTACGGCCCCGACAGCCACTCCTCACCGCGGAGAGGATGCGACGCGGCGAGGCCCTTCGAGGTGGATGCCACGTCGGCCCACTCCTCGGCGACCGCGGCGACCGCGGCGCGGACACGCTGGATGACGGTGCGGCGCTGGCCCAGCGTCAGCAGAGACCAGGTGCGCGCCCCCGACGTCACGGCGTCGATCGCACTGTCGAGCTCGGCGCGGACGTCCGATGACGGACCGGCATCCGCGGCGGCTCTGCGGGCGGGTGACTTCTTCGGGGGCGTGGTCACAGCGCTCTCCTTCGGGCCGGATCCCCAGCATACGTCCGCGACACCGCGTCTCAGGAATGCCGACCCTCGATGTCGCCGCGACGCAGGCCGTACCGCCCGAGTGTCAGGAGGCTCGCGATCACGAGGGCGGCCGGCGCGACGCTGAAGCTCAGCACGATCCCGGCGACAGCGCTCGCCGGCTGGGTGACCTCGACGCCCGCCGTGCGCTCCAGGTAGCCGGTGGATGCCAGGACCACCGCCAGCGCCGTCGCCCCCAGGGCGAACCCCGTCGTCTCGCCCGCCGTCCAGACACCGCCGAACGCGCCCGCTCGCCCGGGTCCGTGACGAGCCGCATCGTGAGCGATCACGTCGGGGAGCATCGCCATCGGCAGCGACTGCATCCCTGCGTAGGCGATCCCGGCGACCGCGACCGACGCATAGAGCCACTCGCCAGGAGCCCACAGCGCCCCCGCCGTCGACAGCGCCGCGATCGCGAAGACGGCGCTCGCGCAGGCGAAGGCCCGCTCCTTGCCGATACGCCGCGCGGCGACGCCCCACGCGGGGGCCGCCAGCAGCGCCGGGGCGATGAGCGCGACGAACAGCAGCGTGACGGCATCCTCAGACCTCAACACCCAGGTCGCCAGGTACTGCGCCCCGGCGAGCATGAGGCCCGTCGCGAGGGCCTGCAGGACGAACGTGGCGAGCAGCGCGCGGAAGGGACGACTCCGCCGCAGCGTCTCGGCCGCAGCCCGGAAGTTGTCGCGCACCCCGCCGCCCGGCGTGGAGGCGTCGGCGCCCACCGGTCGGTGCGGTTCTTCGCCGACGCTGACGGCGAGGAGCTCCGCGGCTTCGGCGGCGCTCGTTCCGGCGGCGGCCATCGCCGAACGGGAGCGGGCCGAGCGGGAGACCACCGTCGTCGCGACGAGCATCCCGGCCCCGATCACGACGCCCGCCACGATGCCCATCACGAGGTAGCCGCTCGTCGGGTCGCCCGTGACGCGCCGAAGCACGGGACCCCCGGCTCCGAACAGGAGGATCGCGATCGTCAGCACGACCACCCGCCAGGTGAGGAGGCGGGTGCGGGCGTCGTACCCGTCGGTCAGCTCGGCGGGGAGGGCGATGTAGGGCACTTGGAAGAGGCTGAAGGCGGTCGCGGTCGCGACGAACGCGATCAGCACCCACACCGCGCCGACGGCGGCCGGCATCCCCGGGGGGACGGCGAAAGTGAGCGCGAACAGCACCGGGATCGCGACCGCGCCGAGCAGCATGAGCCGGCGGCGGCTTCCGTGCCGCGCGAGGTCGCGGTCGCTCCACGCGCCGACGACCGGGTCGATGAGGACGTCCCACACTTTGGCGACCGTGACGATGACGCCCGCCAGCAGCGCCGTGACCCCGAGGCTGTCGGTGAGGTAGTAGGTCAGCACGAGGCCCGGGAGCGTCGCGAAGCCGCCCGTGCCGATCGATCCGATGGCGTACCGCGCGATCGTGCCGCGCGTCAGGACGGGGGATGCCGGGGGAGCCGCGTCGCTCATGCGGCTCAGCCTAGGGGGCAGCGCCGTCGCGGCGTGCCGCGTACAGGCTGAATCGACCCGATCGCTCGCCCGCGGGCCGCTGGGGCCTGATTTCCCCTGTACGCGGCACGCGTCAGGCCGGGAGGGGTGGTTGACTGGCCGTGTGGGCCTCGAGAGATGTCAGCCGGAGGATGTCGACGCGGTGACGGCATTCCTCCGCCAAGCCGACCTCACGCTGAGCGGACTGGACGACCCGCACGTGCGCCTGTGGATCGAGCGCGACGAGGCGTCCGACATCGTCGGCACCACCGGGTACGAGCTGAGCGCCGATGGCCGGCACGCGCTCATCCGCAGTGTCGCCGTGGGCCCGTCGCAGCGTTCGCAGGGCCGGGGGAGCGCCCTCGCTCGGTGTGCGTTGGACAGGGCCGTGGACGAGGGCGCGCAGCGGGCATGGCTGTTCAGCCGCCGGTCCGGCCCGTTCTGGCAGAGCCTCGGCTTCGAGCCCGCCGACCGCGACGCCCTGGCGGCGGCTCTGGCCGGAACGCACCAGGTGCGGCTGTTCCGCCGAACCGGGCAGCTGGCGCGCGAGGTCGCGTGGTCGCGCGCGCTGGGCGTCGGGTGAAACGGGGTCGCGTCGCCGCGGCGTACCGCGTACAGGCTGAATCGACCCGATCGATCGCCCGCGGGGCGCTGGGGCCTGATTTCCCCTGTATGCGGCACGCGCGAAGCTGCGAAGGACCAACCCGGGCGAGCGACGAAACCCCGCCGGGCCGGGCTCGGCCTCAGTGGGCGGAGGGGCCGCCGGCGGACGCGGCCACGTCATCCAGCGCGGCGGCCACGGCGGCCATGCCGGCCGTGACCTCGGCGAACGACGTCGACAGCGGTGACAGGCCCACGCGGAGACCGCCGGGATCGCGGTAGTCCGGGAGTACGTCCTGCTGCCACAGCCGCGCGGTCACCTCCCGCATGGCCGGATGCGAGAACGTCACATGGCCGCCGCGGGCTGCGGCATCCCGCGGGGAGGCGAGGGTCACGCCGCGCGGGGCGAGGAGGGCGTCGCCGAGGCGGACGGTGAAGTCGGTGAGTGCGATCGACTTCTCCCTCACCGCGTCGATGCCCGCGTCGCGGATCATGTCGAGCGTGTCGCGCATCGCGAGCATGCCGAGGATGGGCGGCGTGCCCGAGAGGAACCGGCGCATGCCCTCGGCCGGCCGGAAGGTCGGCCCCATGGTGAACACGTCGGCCGCGCCCATCCATCCGCTGATCGGAGGTACGAGCGACGCCTGATGCCGACGGGCGACGTACGCGAATGCCGGTGAGCCGGGCCCGCCGTTGAGGTATTTGTAGGTGCATCCGACGGCGAGGTCGACGTCCCAGGCGTCGAGCGCGATCGGCACCGAGCCCGCGGAGTGGCAGAGGTCCCAGACGACGAGCGCCCCCGCGGCGTGCGCGACCTCGGTGAGCGCGGCCGCATCGGCGAGATGGCCCGACCGGTAGGCGACGTGCGAGAGCACGACGACGGCGGTGCGCGGGCCGACGGCATCCCGCAGGAGGTCGACGGTCACACCCGAGCGGAGGTCGACGTCGATCCACCGCACGGTACCGCCGCACTCCTTCGCGATCCCCTCGACGATGTACCGATCGGTGGGGAAGTTGTCGCGGTCGACGACGAGCTCGACCCGGGCCGGGTCCGCCGCGCGCTGGGCGTCGAAGGCCGCGCGCACCAGCTTGTAGAGCAGCACGGTCGTCGAGTCGGCCACGACCGTCTGACCCGCCGCCGCACCCAGTGTGACCGTGCCGATCTCGTCGCCGACGTCGAACGGCAGCGCCATCCACGACTCGTCCCATCCGCGGATGAGGCGCCCGCCCCACTCGTCGGTCACGAACGACGTCAGCCGGTCGACCGTCGCGCGCGGAGGGCGACCGAGCGAGTTGCCGTCGAAGTAGACGAGCGAAGACTCGGATGCCACGAACCGCTCGCGGAGCCCCCGCAGCGGGTCGACGGCATCGCGACGCGCCGCCTCGTCGAAGAAGGCATCAGCGGTCGATTCGGTCGCGGGAGCGGTCACGGCGCCAGCCTAGGGCGAAGAGTCCCTCGCGCACCGCGCGCTCCAGCACCCGGGGCCGCAGCACCCGCCGTCAGATGAGCGCGAGCTCGCGGAGTTTGGCGGCGACGTCGTCGTTGGACGGCTCGACGTGGTGCGTCGCGTCGGGGTAGACCACGACGGGGATGTTGGTGCGGCCGGAGATCTCCCGCGCCACGTCGGCGGCGTCGGGCTCCGCCTCCAGGTCGACGTAGGTGTACGGAACACCGAGCTCGTCGAGTTGCGCCTTCGTGCGACGGCAATCGCGGCACCAGTCGGCGCCGAACATCGTGATGGTCGAGGGGGACGTCGTCATGAGTCCATTCTCGCCGCTCTCCGGCGCGGTGGACGCGTGCGCGAACGTTCAGGCGGACATGCGACGATAGACGGCACCGCTCCGGCATCTCGCCGGTGGCATCCGCCCTGCCCGATACACCAGCACGACCACGGGGGAACGTCATCGACCTGTCGATCATCGTGCCGACCTACAACGAAGCACCGAACGTTGCAGAGCTCGTCCGTCGCGTCAGCGCCGCGGTCTCCGGCGTCGACGCGGAGATCGTGTTCGTCGACGACAGCACCGACGACACCCCCGACGTGATCCGGGAGGTGGCCGCGGCATCCGCTCTTCCCGTGCGGCTGCTGCATCGCACGGCGCGCGCGGGCGGCCTCGGGGGCGCCGTGATCGAGGGGATGCGCATCGCCGCGTCCGACCTGTGCCTCGTGATGGACGGCGACCTGCAGCACCCGCCCGAGAAGATCCCCGAAATGCTCGCACGCCACGCCGAAGGTGACGTCGATGTCGTCGTCGCCTCGCGTTACGCCGGCGGTGGCACGTCGCACGGCCTCGCCGACCGCACCCGTGTGATGGTCTCGAAGGTCTCCACGGCGATCACGAAGTCGATGTTCCCCGTGCGGCTGCGCGACGTCACCGATCCGATGACCGGCTTCTTCCTCGTCGATCGCCGCACTGTCGACCTCGATGGTCTGCGCCCGCGCGGCTTCAAGATCCTGCTCGAGATCCTCGTGCGACGTTCGTTCCGCATCGCCGAGGTGCCCTTCGATTTCGCCGACCGTCACGCGGGCGAGTCGAAGGCATCCGTCCGGCAGGGCGTGCACTTCCTCACCCAGCTCGCGGCGCTGCGGTTCGGCAAGATGTCGCTCTTCGCCGTGATCGGCGGACTGGGCGCGGTCGCCAACGTCGCCATCGTGTGGGCGCTCACGCAGCTCGGCGTCGACTACATCGTGGCCGCGATCATCGCGGCAGAGGCAACCATCATCGGCAACTTCCTGCTGATCGAGCGGTTCGTGTTCTCCGACATGCGCGGGCAGGCCTCGGGGGTGTGGTCGCGGTTCGCGAAGTCGTTCGCGTTCAACAACGCCGAAGCGGTCATCCGCATCCCCATCGTCGCGTTGATGGTCGAGACCGGGCACGTCTCCGTGGTCGTCGCCACGGCAGTCACCCTCGTCGTCGCCTTCGTGGTGCGCTTCGTCTTCCACTCGCTCGTCGTCTACGCGCCGCGCAAGAGCGAGCGCACACCGATGCGCGCAGCGATGGAGCAGCTCGACGAGCAGGCCATGCAGCCCGGAGAGCTCTGATCAGGATGCCGTGGCGTCGGTCGCGGCGACCGCACGCTTGACCCGCAGCGACCGTCCGGAGATCGAGGTGACGCGGAAGACCGCGGCCTCCAGCGGAGTGTCGACGTCGAGCGGATGGATCGAGACCTCGATCTCCTTGCCGTCGAGCAGGAAGATCCCGCGGTGCGGCTCGAACGTCACGACCGAGTAGGTGCGCGCACGGCCTCGGCGCGGATCGGTGTCGCCGGCGCCCGCGAGCGCCGCGCGCAGTGCCGCGTCGTCGCCGACGGCGTCGGCGGCGCGCCGACTCACCGGAAGGAGGGCGATGACCTGCCCGATGAAGAGTTCTTCACCGGGCAGGTCTGTGGCCATCATGCTGGCCGCTCGTTCACTCGGCCCGATCAGGCCGAGGCGGCGCGTTCGTCGTAGCCGTGCAGCGTCTCGGCCGTGACGACCTCGAGCGCTCGACGCAGCTGTGAACTGGACGTGTGGGCGGTGTACGGGAAGTACACGACCTCCACCCCCACCTCGGCGAACTCGCGTTCCAGCCGCAAGCCCTTCTCGGTGCCGCGCCAGTCGTCACCCTTGAAGAAGTGCGTGAAGCCGACCTGGCGCCACACGTCGAGCTTGTCGGGCACGGTTTCCACGTGCACGTGATCGACGTAGCGGACCGAGCGGACGATCTCGGCGCGTTCCGCCGTCGGGATGAACGGCTGGACGCCCTTCACCTCGCGCAGCATCTCGTCGCTGACGACCCCCGCGATCAGAAGATCGCACTGCTCCTTCGCGTGGCGAAGGATGTTGAGGTGCCCGACGTGGAACAGGTCGAACGCCCCAGCGGCATAACCAATGCGTGTAGCCATGACTTCCCCCAAAGTCTCAGCGGTATCAACGTGCAAGCCCCCCAGCCTGCACTACCCCGCGCTCAGTGTATCCACAAATCCCGCTCGCGTGGGAGAGCGGATTCCCGACGGCCTCAGCCGCGGATGCTCGCGTGGTGCTCGCGGAACCAGGCGACGGTGCGCTCGAGCCCCTCGCGGAGGTTGATCTGCGACCGCCAACCGGCATCCGCCAGTCGCGAGACGTCGAGAAGCTTCTGCGGCGTGCCGTCGGGCTTCGACGTGTCCCACTGCGTCTCGCCCTCGTACCCGACGACGTCGGCGATCGTCTCCGCGATCTCGCGGATCGTGACGTCGCTGCCCGTTCCCACATTGACGTGCTCGGGACCGTCGTAGTGCTCCATGAGGTGCAGCAGGGCGGAAGCGAGGTCGTCGGAGTGCAGGAACTCGCGGCGCGGCGTGCCGGTGCCCCAGTTCGTCACCGACGACGCCCCCGCCGCGGCGGCCTCGTCGTAGCGGCGGATGAGCGCCGGCAGCACGTGCGAGCCCAGCGGCGAGAAGTTGTCGTTGGGTCCGTACAGGTTCGTCGGCATGGCCGAGATCCACGGGAGCCCGTCCTGACGGCGCACCGACTGGACGTGCAGGATGCCGGCGATCTTCGCGATCGCGTACGCGTCGTTCGTGGGCTCCAGGTGACCGGTGAGGAGCGCGTCCTCGCGGATCGGCTGGGGCGCGAACTTCGGGTAGATGCACGACGACCCGAGGAACAGCAGCCGTTCGACGCCCGCCTCGCGTGCGGCATCCATCACGTTCGTCTGGATGCGCAGGTTGTCGCTCAGGAAGTCGACGGGATACGTGCTGTTCGCGAGGATGCCGCCGACCTTCGCCGCGGCCAGCACCACGTACCGCGGCGAGGTCTCCCGGAAGAACGAGAACACCGCGTCGCGGTCCTTGAGGTCGAGCTCCGCCGATCGACGACCGACGAGGTCGGTGAAGCCCGCACCCTCGAGCGCGCGCCACACGGCGCTCCCGGCGAGGCCGGAGTGCCCGGCGACGTAGAACGTGGCGTCGCGGTCGAGCGGTCCCGGCGTGAAGGCCACGCCGTCGCCGGTCGTCGCCGCGCCGGCCGCCTCGCTCATGAGAGCGGCCAGCCCGCGAGCGGAACGCGGTCGATCCACGGCGTACCCGCGTGCTCGAGCGCCTTGATGTCGGCGTCGACCATGAGACGTGCCAGGTCGAGCGGCCCGACGGTGGCCTTCCAGCCGAGCTTCTCCTCCGCCTTCGACGGGTCGCCGATGAGGGCGTCGACCTCGGTGGGGCGCAGGTAGCGCTCGTCGAACCGGACGTGGTCCTCCCAGTTGAGGCCGGCGTGCGAGAACGCGGTCTCGAGGAACTCGCGCACCGTGATGCCGACGCCCGTCGCGAGCACGAAGTCGTCGGGCTCGTCGACCTGCAGCATGCGCCACATGCCCTCGACGTACTCCGCCGCGTAGCCCCAGTCGCGGATCGCGTCGAGGTTTCCCATGTAGACGTGGTCCTGACGGCCCGCCTTGATCGCGGCGACGGCGCGGGTGATCTTGCGCGTCACGAACGTCTCACCGCGGCGCGGCGACTCGTGGTTGAAGAGGATGCCGTTGGTGGCGAACATGCCGTACGCCTCGCGGTAGTTCTTCGTGATCCAGAAGCTGTACAGCTTGGCCGCCGCGTAGGGCGAGCGCGGGTAGAACGGCGTCGTCTCGCTCTGCGGCGGCGGGGTCGCCCCGTAGAGCTCCGACGACGACGCCTGGTAGAACCGCGTGTCGATGCCCGACATGCGGACGGCCTCGAGCACGCGGATGGAGCCGGTGCCGGTGGTGTCGGCGGTGTGCTCGGGCTCGTCGAACGAGACGCGCACGTGCGACTGGGCCGCGAGGTTGTAGACCTCGTCGGGATTGATGCTGGCCAGCAGTGTCGTCAGTCGCGCACCGTCGCTCAGGTCGCCGTAGTGCAGGAACAGCTTGGCCGACGGGTCGTGCGGGTCGACGTACAGGTGGTCGATGCGCGACGTGTTGAACGTCGACGCCCGCCGGATGAGGCCGTGGACCTCGTACCCCTTGCCCAGCAGCAACTCGGCCAGATACGACCCGTCCTGCCCCGTGATGCCCGTGATGAAAGCGCGTTTGGTCACGTGTGACCCTCCCCTGGATTCGATCGTGCCACGGTCGGCCGCATGCGCATCCCCTAGCGCGGGCCGTCCCCGAAGCCCCCCTTGCAGGCGATACTAGCGACTTTGCGAGGGTGCCCGTTCTCGCGAGGCGATGAACAGCAGGGATGCGATGAGCATGACGAGGATGCCGGTGGCCTGCAGCAGCGACCCGCGGAGCAGGATCAGCAGGTAGAACGGGAACACCGCGCCGGCGATCTCGACGATGGGCGAAGGGTTGCCCTCGCGGAAGCGGACGTCGAGGCGGCCCAGCAGGTACGCGAGGACGATCGAGCCCACCGCCACCCCGATGAACCCGAAGCTCAGCAGCAGTTCCGCCCAGATGGGAGCGGAGAGATTCGTGAAGCCGTACTCGCGGAACTCCGCCAGCAGCACGCCCGAACCGGTGGGCTTGTCGCGCCAGATCGACCGCGGAACCCAGAAGAACAGGATGCCGAGGAACTGCCGCGCGAAGCGGAACGGCATGGTCGCGTCGTAGAGGATCGCGTTCGACAGCTGGCCGAAGGCGTCGTAATCGCCGTTGCCCTCGTACTCCGCGAGGAACCCCGAGCGCTCCGTGTTGACGACGTTCATGCGGCGGAAGAGGTCGGCGATCGGGAAGACGAAGAGCAGCCCGAAAACGATGCCGAGCATCATGACCGACGTGCGCACGCGGGTGCGGTAGGCGCCGAGCGGACCGAGGAAACTGCCCCACACGACCCCGAAGTGGTAACGGGCGCTCGAGATCGGGTTGGTGATCAGCATGGCCGCCAGCGTCGTCGACCAGGCGATCCAGCGGTTGCGCTTCCCCTCGGCGCCGCGGGAGAAGTACCACCAGCCGTGGGCCGCGATGAGGATCGGGAAGCTCGATGCCGCCGAGATCATCGCGTTGGTGGTGGGGTCGGCCCACCGTGCGTTCTCGACCAGCGAGAACTCCGCGCGGCTGGAGAACAGGACGCTGACGCCCAGGGTCCCCACGTAGTAGGCCGAGCATGCCAGGGCGACGACGGTGAGGATGCTCAGCCGCGCACGACTGATCCCGAAGCGATCGCGTGGCGCCGAGGCCGCGGCGTCGGCGACCCGAGCGGCGCGGCGCTGGTGGGCCAGCGCGAAGCCCACGCCGAACGACACGATGCCCAGGACGCCCGTGGCGGCGGTCACCATGTCCAGCTGCGGGTCGAGCCCGGCCGTCGTCGTCGCCATGGCGTCGGCGCGCAGCTGCACCGTGGGGGCGAGTCCGAAGAAGACGTAGGCGAAGAGCCAGAAGATGAACTCGAACATGCGGCGCTCGCCGCGCGCGACCAACACCGACAGGCGGATGGCCGCCACCCCGAGCACCCCGAACGTGACGATCCACGCGCTGCTGCGCCCGCTGTCGGGGCTCGAGAGCACGAGGACGGGGACCACGATCCCCAGCGCGACGAACGTGAGGAAGCCCAGCGCGAGCACGAGGGTGCCCTCGCGCTGCTCCGCCGTGCGCGTCTCGGTGGTCGTCACGTGTCGTCGGTCTCCGGTGGCTGAGGAGGGGAATCGGCGTCACGGCGCGCGTCGCGCCGTCGCGCCCGAGTCTCCCACACGAGGCCCACGACGACGCTCACGGCCACGGCGGCGGCGAAGCCCCAGGCTGCTCCGGATGCCGCGGCCGCCACGGCCAGCGCCATCGGGAGGACGAGGGTCGCCGCCGCGAGCACCCCGCGCATCGCGGTCGAGGACGTGTGCCGGGCGGCGGCGCGGAAGTGGGCGAGGAGCGCCGTGTAGACGACCATCGCGAGTCCTTGCACCGCGTACGGCCAGCGGAGGTCGGCCGCGGCATCCCACGTCTCACCGAGCACGAGGCGACCGGCTTCGGCGGGGAGGAGGAGGACGACGGCGCTCCACACGGCGCAGATGCCGAAGAGGATGAGCGCCGTCTCGCGCAGTCGCGCCCGGTAGCGGCGCGTGCCCCGGTTGCGCACGAGATCGGGGACGACGGCGATGCGCACGGCGTTGAAGGCGGTGTTCAGCGGTGAGAACAGGAGCGACGCGCCGCGCAGCGCGGCGACCCCCGCCAGCCCCAGCGGCGCCGCCAGCCCGAACCACACCACCGTGTTCGACAGATTGAGGCTCGCGTACTCGCCCGAGAAGCGCACCGCGATGTCGCGGTTCTCGACGAGCCAGCGTGCGCCGGCGATCGGGCGCGGCGTCACGCGGGCGTAGGCGATGGCGACCACGAGAGCGATCACTCCGCCGCCCGTCCACGCGGCGGCGACTGCCCAGGCGGGCGCCGACACCGCCACGAGCCACACCATCGCCGGCAGGGCGACGATCGCCCACACGGCATCCGACACCAGGGCGTGCCCCGACCGGGCGCGCGCGATGAGGATGTAGCGCACGATGTCCTGCACGAACACGAGCGGACCGGCGACCGCCAGCACGACCCACAGCAGCGGGTCGCCCCCGGACAGCAGGCCGCACACCGCGAGCGCGATCGCCGAGACGACCCCGACGGATGCCGAGACGCCCGCCGCCGCGCCGTCGACCTCGCGGGGGCGCTCGCCGACGTGGGAGAAGCGGACGAGCAGAACCTCACCCACGAGGGCGCGCTGGAAGCCGAGGAAGAAGAGCAGCAGCACGTAGCCGAGGCTGAAGCGGCCGAACTCCGCCGTCGTCGCGACACCGGCGACGAGGGCGACCAGCGCGAAGTTGGAGAGGCTCGAGACGATCTGATCGAGGATCGTCACATAGCGCGAGTGGGCGAACCGTCGCATCAGCGGTGCCGCATCACGCGGCGGCGGCGCGGCGTTCCCGGTCCTCCCGCCGCAGCGTCCGGTACCACTTCGAGAGCAGCATCGTCGTCGTGCCGACCTTCGCGAGCGCCGCCAGGGCATAGACCACGACGAACACCGGCACCCACGCGGTGAGCAGGAAGATCCAGCACGTGACGCCGTAGTCGACGGGCAGCATGAGCGCCGACCGCAGCCGGGAACCCGACGTGACGCGCGTGCTCGGGGCGCTCGTGGTGAGCTTCTCGAAGAGGCTGCCCGAGAAGAACGTCGCCGACGCGGCGACCACGAACACGGTGCACAGCGCGAAGGCCACCGGCGTCGGGACGGCCTCGGTGCGCAGCAGGAAGGCGAGCGTCGCGATGTGCAGCAGCACGATCCGCACCCCGTCGATCACGTGGTCGAGCCACTCGCCCGACGCCGACCCGCCGCCGCGCAACCGCGCGAGCTGACCGTCGGCGGAGTCGAAGAAGAACCCCACGACGAGCGCGACGCCCACGAGTGCGCTCCACGGTGAGCCGTCGGCCCAGACGAGCAGGGAGAGGATGCCGGCGAACGTGAAGAGGGCCCCGATGCCGGTGAGGTGGTTCGGGGTGATCCCGCGGGGAGATGCGGCCGCGATGACCCGTCCGACCGGTCGGTTGACCGCCAGCGTGTACAGCGGCACGCCGGTGCGGCGCTTCTGAGCCTCTCGCAGCAGCGTGAATCTGTCGCGGAACGTGGACGCAGCGGTGTCGGTCATCTCGTGCTTTCCCCTCAGCACTCGGACCCGTCAGTCCGAATCGGCGGGACGTCGCTCCCCGGCGGACGCCCCACCGGCATAGTAGCCGTCGAGCAGATCGCCGATGCGCGCGATGGAGAAGCCGTCCTCGATCGCGCGCCGGCCGCGCGCGCCGAGAGCGCGGCGTGCAGACGGATCGGCGAGCAGGCGGCCGATGGCATCCGCCAGTGCGGCTGCGGCCTGTTCGGGGTCGTCGCCGGTGGCCGGCTCGGCGAACACGGCCACGGCGTCGCCGAGGCGGTCGGCGATGTGGCAGGTCTCGGAGATCACCGTCGGCGTGCCCACCGAAAGGGCCTCCAGCACCGACATCGGGAACGGTTCGCTGAAGCTCGGCAGAACGTAGACGTCGGCACGCGCCATGCGGTCGCGCCCGGCGCCCGGCGGCACCGATCCCTCGTAGCGCACCCGGTCGCCCGAAGCCGCCGCCGCGATCCGCTCCTGGAGCGCGGGCAGGTCGCCCTCGTCGGGGCCGACGATCACGAAGTCGGCATCGACGCCCGCCCGCAGCAGCCGGTGAGCCGCATCGGCGAACAGGAGCACGCGCTTGCGCGGCTGGAGGCGCGCGAGGAACAGGACTTCGGGGCGCCCGTCGCCGGCACGCTCCACGGCGGGCGGCACCGACACGCCGTTGGGGAGATCGAGGATGCGCACCTGCGGCTCGACGGCGCGGAGCCGTCCGGCATCCGTGTCGGTCAGCGCGAACGTGCCCGTTGCGCCGCGCAGCACGGGCCGCACCCACCGGTCGAACACGCGCGCCCGCAGGCGGGAGTCGGGCTTGACCATGCCGTGGGGCTGTAGGAACAGGCGAGGCCCGCGACCGCGCCGGAACGCGTGAGCCACCGGCAGCGTCACCAGGTCGCGTGCGAGGTGCACGTGGATGACGTCGAAGTCGTTGCGTCGCCGCCGCAGCGCGCGTCGCAGGCCGGGAGCGATCAGCCCGCTGAAACCCGCGCCGGGAACGGCCTGGCGTGCCGGGAAGAGGTGCGCGACGACGCCCTCGGGTGCGAAAGCGGCGACGCCGTCCCAGCCCGCGAACACCTCGACGCGGTGTCCGCGGCGCGCGAGTTCCGACGTCTGCTCGCTGAGCACCGCCAGCGGGCCGCCGAACGCGCCGTCGGCGCTGATGTAGGTGAGGACGTGCGCGATCCTCATTCGTCGCCGGTCTCGAAGCGCGTGCCGACGATGACCGGCGCGGGAGCGGAGACGATGCTGTTCTCGGGGATCGTGCCCCGCACGACAGTGAGCGGCGAGATCACGGCGGAGCGCCCGATGTGGGCGCCGCCGAGCACGACGCAGCGCGACGTGAGCCACACGCCGTCTTCGATCACGATGGGGTTGGTGATGAGCCCCATGTCGGTGCGGAACGCGTGCGCTCCGGTCGTCAGGTAGGTCTCCTGCGAGATCGAGACGTCGCTGCCGACCGTGATCCGGTCACGGTTGTGGAACCACACGCCGTCGCCGATCCAGCAGCGGTCGCCGATCTCGAGGTTCCACGGCGACTTCACGCGCAGGCGGGGGCGCATGACGACGCCCGTGCCGATCTTCGCGCCGTACTTGCGCAGCGCCCAGGCGCGCAAGGACGAGCTGATCTGCAGTCGGTTGGACACGAGCAGAAGCTCCACGAGCGACCAGCTGAAGGTCACCCACTTCGATCTGCGCAGCGGTTCGGGCGCACCCGGCGCCAGCGAGAGGTCGATGACGCGCGTAGGAGACATGCATCCTTTGTACAGACGGGCTCGCATCGGCGCCAGCCGAGCGGATGCCGGGCAGCCGCGATGCGATGCGCGGGCAGGTGCCGCTCAGCCGCCGATGCTGCGCAGGACGCGTCCGGCGATCGCCTCTTGGCCGTCCGTGCCGATGAGGCCTTCGCCGTTGACATCGTCGTCCGTGATCGCCGCCGGCGAAAGCAGGCTCACGTAGCGGACGCCGGACTGCGTCGCGGCCGCCTTCAGGATGCCCTCGATGGTCGTGACCTCCGGCGGCGCCGGATTCACGGCGGCCGGGCCCACCACGACGACCTGCGCGCCGGGGAGTCCCACCTGCAGCGCGGTGAAGACAGCGACGGCGCGCGTGCGCAGTTCGCTGCGCGACACCGACGCGTCGGCGATGTCGGCGGACACGATGACGATGTCGGCGTCGGCGGCCACGGCATCCGGCACGGCGTCGAGGATCGCGGGGCAGAAGTCCTGCTCGCACGGCGTCGTGTCCGACCCGGTCGCGAAGCCGGAACCCTCGGCGGACAGGTCGAGCAGCGTCGCGTCGAGATCGTCGGCGACGAGCTCGGGCCAGGTCTGCTCGGCGTCGTCCTGAGCCTTCGCCGACGGGTCGTCGCCGAGGAAGGCGATCGTGGTGGTCGCTGGATCGGGGTTCACGACGCTGGGCGGCGTGACCCCGCTCCCGGCGCCTTGAGCCGATACGGACTGCACGGCGACATACGCCGCGCCGAGCGCGACGATCGCCAGTACCGCCACCCCGCCGTATGCCCAGAGCCGGGTGCGGCCCCGAGTTGAGAACCCCGCCATGGGCACTATCCTGACATAGCCCGCCTGCGGCCTCCTCGACGGGGATCGACGAGACCGAGCCGGACACGAGGGAGGGGGTGCGGGGTGATCCGAGCGGAGACACTCGCACTGTTGCGTTCACGCTGGCTGACGATCGTCGTCTTCGTCCTCGTCGCGATCATCGCGGCGGCGGCATACGTGTACTTCAGCCCTCGCGAGTACAGCGCGAGCACCCGCCTCGTCGTGAGCGCCTCCACCAGCAGCAACGGCTCCGATCTCGCCCAGGGCGGCACGTTCGCTCAGCAGCAGGCGCGCAACTACGCCAACATCGCGACGAGCGATCTGGTGCTGGAGCCCGTCGTCAACGCGCTCGACCTCGACATGACGGTCGCCGCGCTCGGCCGCAAGGTGTCGGCCACCATTCCGCTCCAGACGTCGATCATCTCGATCGAGGTCACCGACTCGAGCCCCGTGCGTGCCGCGACGATCGCGAACTCCGTCACGACGAGCCTCGCCAACGCCGTCGGCAGCCTCGTGCCCGCCGACGCCGACGGCAGGGCACCCGTCAAGACCGAGATCGTGCACCGCGCGACGGTGCCCTCGCGGCCGTCGTCGCCCAACGCGACCATCGCTCTCGGCGCGGGCGCCCTGCTCGGCCTCGTCGCCGGTGTCGCGTACGTCATCATCGCCCGTCGCGTCTCCTCGCGCGTCCGCACGGCCTCCGAGGTGCGTCGCCTGGCCCACGCGCCCGTCATCGGCACCGTCCGCGAAGACGACCCGCGCGTGCGCGGCGTCATCACCGACTCCACGAGTCGCTCGGTGCGCGCCGAGGAGTTCCGGCAGATCCGGACGAACATCAACTTCCTGCAGGCGGGCAGCGCGCACAAGGCGTTCGTCGTGACCTCGTCGGTGCCCGGCGAAGGCAAGAGCACCGTCTCGTCGAACCTCGCCGCCAGTCTCGCGTCGATGGGCCGCTCGGTGTGCCTCGTTGAGGCCGACCTCCGCAAGCCCTCGCTCGCGGGGGTGCTCGACCTCGAGGGGAGCGTCGGCTTCACCACGGTGCTCGCCGGTGAGGCCACCCTCGACGACGCCCTCCAGCCGTGGGGAACGTCGGGACTGCAGGTGCTCCTCTCGGGCGAGCTGCCCCCGAACCCGAGCGAGCTGTTGAGCTCCGAGGCGGCGATGGAGATCATCGCCGAACTGCACGAGCGCTTCGAGGTCGTGATCGTCGACTCGCCCCCGATCCTTCCCGTGACGGATGCCGCGATCCTCGGCAACCTCGTGGGCGGCGTCATCCTCGTCGTGGGTTTGGGCAAGGTGCGCGAGCGCGAGCTCGCCGGCACCGTGGAGGCGCTCGCGGTCGCGCACACGCCTCTCCTCGGCGTCGTGACGAACTTCGCGCCCGTCGCGGCGACCAACGTCTACGGCTACGGCACGCTGCCCGAGCCGCGCGCTGCGGAGACCGAGGAGTAGCCGATCATGTCGGCGGGGGGCGGCATCCTGCTGGTGTGCACGGCCAACCGTGCACGCTCGCCCATGGCGCAGCTCATGCTCGCGCGGCTGCTTCCCGCCGCACCCGAAGGCATCCGTCTGCGTTCGGCCGGCACGCGTGCCCACGAGGGCGAGCCGGTGACCCGCCAGGCGCTCCAGGTGCTGGAGGCCCGTGGCTTCGACGCGGCGTCCTTCCGATCGAGGCCGCTCACCGCCGAGCTCGTCGCGTGGGCCGATCTCGTGCTCTGCGCCGAGCGCGCCCACCGCGGCGACGTCGTGCGCCTCCTGCCACGCGCGCACCGCAAGACGTTTACGCTGGCGCAGGCCGCGCGGCTCCTGTCGGTGGCCGAGCTGCCCGACCGCGGAGCCGACTCCGTGCCGGCGCTCGCCGAAGCGCTCGCCGCGGCCCGCGGCATCCTTCCGCAGAGCGTCGACGACGACATCGACGACCCGGCCGGCGGGACGATGGCCGACTACGAGCGCGCCGCCGACCGGATCGCCGCCGCGACGCGGGCCGTGGCCGGCGCGCTGCGGCGATCCTGACGGGCGGGAAGGCTCAGTCGCGGCTGGTCGCCGCGGCGTAGAGCAGGTTGACGATCTCCGGCGACGAGACGACCGGCTCGTCGGTGGTCGCCGTCGCGAACACCGTGCCGCCGCGGGCGGCCGACGCCGACACCTTGCCGGTCTTCAGCGGCACCGTGTGGGCGCTGACACCGGCCGGGGCATCGATCGTCGTGGTGGAGGCGCCGACCCGCAGGGTGACCGTCGCCGGTGCCTTCAGGATCGTCACGACCTCGACGGTGTCGCGCGGCGCCGTGAGGTTGCCGCCGAGGGTGGCCGACAGCGTCACGGGCGGGAGGAGGGCGGCGGCCTTGTACGACTGCGTGCGGTGCGTGACGATGATCTCGTCGCCGCGGATGGCGGGAGCCTTGCCCGTCTTGAACCACGAGGCGTAGTAGGCGCTCAGGTCGAGGAACGCCGAGCCGTGCATCTCGGATGCCGCGAAGCTCGTCGCCTCGCTGTAGTCGTTCCAGGTGATCAGCTGCGCGAAGTCCGCGTCGTTGTCGATCGCCCGCTGCCACGTGGTGCGCAGGGTCTCGGTGTTGGCGGCCTCGGCGTAGACGCCCGACTTGTGGCGCACGTCCTGCACCGCGATCGGCTCGATCCACTTCATGCCGAGGTCGTGGGCCAGACCCGTGCGGTCGGTCGCCTTCTCCACCGAATCGGGGGAGCGCTTGCCCCAGTTGCTCGCCGCGTACGTGAACGGGGCGAAGGCGCGGAGGTTGGCCTCGGAGGAGTCGAGGAAGACGGCGACGAAGGCGGCGGAGACGCCGTGGTTGTTCTTGAGCGCCGCGATCAGCTCCTTCCACCAGGATGCCGACTTGCCCTCGGCTTTGAACGAGGACAGCAGCACGCGCCCGTCGGAGAGCTTGTAGGCGGCCTTCGACTTCATCAGCGGCGCGATGGCGGCGGCGATCGTTGCGGGCGACGCGTTCGCGACGCTGCTGGTGGCATCGATGTTCGGGATGACGCTGAAGCCGTCGGACCGGGTCGCGGCCGCGTTGGTCAGGCCGACGGTGCGGTCCCAGTTGCCGCCGGAGAGGCTCAGGACGTCGACCATGAAGCCGTCGACTCCGGCAGCCACCGCGTCGTCGATCTCGGCGTTGAAGTCCTTCGTCTTCCAGTCGCCGCTCAGCGGGGCGCGCTTCTCGGGACGGTCGCGCAGCAGGCCGCTGTAGGAGGCGTGCTTGCCGTTCTCGCCGCCGACGGTGAGGTAGTTGCGCGCGTAGTAGTCGCTGTCCGGCGAGAGGTTGTCGAACGAGACCGGGTACGGCGGGAAGTAGTGGGCGAAGATCCGCTTTGCGCTCGCCTTCACACCGGGGACCGTGAACGGCAGGTCATCGTCGCCGACAGTCGGCGGGGTGGTCTCCGTGGGGGTCGGCGTGGGCTTCGGCGTGGGCGTCGCGGTCGGCGTGGGCGTCGCGGTCGGCGTGGGCGTCGGCGTGGCCGTCGGGCGCGGGCTCGCGGTGGCGGTCGGCGTCGCCGTCTGCGTCGCCGTCGGCGTCGGAGTGGGGGCGGGTGTGGGGGTCTGGCCCGTGGTGGTCGTCGAGTAGGTCACGCGCAGGGTCGGCATCGCCGAACGGAGGTTGATGAGCGTCCCGACGCCCGGCTGCGAGTGCCGCAGCTCGAACGAGGAGGCGCGGGTCGTCGCGACGGCGCCGGAGGCGGAGAGCGGGATTGTGATGGTCGTGCCGGCGATCGCCTTCACCGTCGCGGTGTTGACCGCGCCGCCGAGCCGCTCGGGGCGGTTGGCGTTCGTGAGGCTCGCGGGCGACCACGAGTTCGCCGTCGGGTAGACGACGATGCCGCCCTTGGTCGACTTCGTCGAGCGCACGTTCAGCGACAGCGACACCGACATGATCTTCGCGGCATTGGGCAGCGCCGAGGTCGGGAACGTCAGGTAACCGGCATCCGCGGCGTAGGTCGTGCTGAGCCAGTAGGCGTTGCTCTTGGCCGTGCGCGGGGCGCGCGTGGTGGACCAGCCGCCGGCAGTGGCCGTGAACTCGACCGTGCGCGTCTCGGTGGCCGCGGCCGCCGGGGCCGGCGACGTGATGCCGTTGACGATCGCGGGCGCGAGGAGCGCGGCAGCGGAGAGCACCGCGAGGGCGCGGGCGGCACGCCGACGACGGCGATCGCGGGCCGCGGTGCGGCGGGTGCGGTCTCGGAGGCTTGTCGTGGGGTCGGTCGGGGTGGTGGGGGTGTGGCTGGGGGCCATTTAAGGTGTCCGCTTCGAGCGTCTCGACCGTGCGCGGCATCGCCACGCATTGTCGGAGGTGGGCAGGTTCGGGTTGCTGTTGCCATCGCTCCGGGGGGTTGGAGCATAGTGCATCTCACGATGGTTTCCGATCAGTGTGGCCCGCGCTTTTCGACTGGTCAAGTTCCTATATGAGAGTCCTCTCACGCGTTTCGGTCTCGTGAACATCAGATTCGGTGGTATGCGCAGCGGCTCTCGGTGTGCTACGGTCTGCGACGTACCGTTTGGTCATTCGACCTACGCCGATCATGGGGACGGCGGATACGGTGCACGTTCGTCCGCACACGGTTAGGGGTAACCGGGACGAGCGGGGGGAATCTGGGGAATCGGGGAACCGATGCGTACTCGCATCTTTGCCAGCGCTGTCGCTGTCTTCGCACTCGTGGTCGGCGTTGTCGTCGCCACGCCGGCCGCACCGGCACAAGCCATCTCGGCGGGTGTCAGTTTCAGTGCCGACAATCTGGGCACGTGGCAGACCAACGGTGTCGTTCGCGCCGTCGCCGCTTCCCAGGGGAAGGTCGTCGCGGTCGGCGAGTTCACGCAGATCCGGCCCGGCGCCGGCATGAGCGGCTCGGCGCGCAACGTGACGGGCGTGGCCATCTTCGAGGCCGACACGGGCGCACCGTCGACGTGTCAGCTGCCCGCGACGCTGTCGGGCGGCACCGCCCGCCTGTACGCCGCCGAGGCTTCGCCCGACGGCTCGACCGTCGTCGTCGGCGGAAACTTCAACAGCATCGGTGGCGTCTCGCGCACCCGCATCGCCGAGATCAATGTCGAGACCTGCACCGTGACGAGCTTCAACGTCTCCGGCGTCTCGTCGTTCGTCTACTCCCTCGAGGTCACGGCGGATGCCGTCTACTTCGGAGGTCTCTTCCAGACCGTCGCCGGCCAGCCGCGTCGCAGCTTCGCCAAGGTGAACCGCGCCGGCGTGCTCGACGAGACCTGGATCGCCGATGCCGTGGGCAACATGGAGACGCGTCCCGAGCCGGGCATCGAGTGCCGCACGACGGCCGACGCCAACTCGCGCGGCCTCGCGATCGCCGCGTCGCCCGACGGGTCGAAGATCGCCCTCGGAGGGTCGTTCTACACCGTCAACGGCACCAACACCCACAGCATCGCGCTCGTCGACGCCGGCACCGGCGCCGTCACCCGCGCGTACCCGTCCAACCCGCTCAACTGGGGCGACGGCAGCAACTTCATCCACCCGTGCTCGATCACGAAGGCCATCGTCAGCGACGGCTCGTCCTTCTACATCGGCAACGAGGGCAGCGGCGGCGGCGTCTTCGACGGCACCGCCGGCCTCAGCTGGTCGACCGGAAACCAGAACTGGCGCGACACCTGCCTCGGGGCCATCCAGGCCCTCCAGATCGAGAACGGCAAGCTCTACCAGGCCCACCACCACCACGACTGCTCCTCGACCGGGCAGTTCCCGGACGGACGTCGCATCTACCTGAGCGTCACCGACACGCAGGACCCGATGCAGAAGCAGCTCGGCTGGTGGCCGACGCTCAACGACGGCACCGGTGAAGGCATCGGCGGCCGCGGCCTCACCGTGGCGACCAAGAACGGCCAGAAGTACCTCTGGGTCGGCGGCGAGTTCACCGCCGTCAACGGCGGCGCCCAGCAGGGTCTTACGCGCTTCGGCACGACCGACACCGGCAACCCGCCGACGCCGTCGATCAACGTCCGCGCGGTCACTCCGGGAGCCCTGCAGATCGTCGCGCGCTCCGTCTACGACCCCGACGACTCGCCGCTGCAGTACATCCTGTACCGCAACAACGTGCAGCTCGGTGACCCCGTCAGCGTGGAGACTTCCTGGTGGACCCGTCCGCAGGTGACGTTCGTCGATTCGACGGCGACGCCCGGTGTGAGCTACTCCTACCGCGTCCGCGCGGTGGATGCCGCGGGCAACCAGAGCGCGCTCTCGGCGGCGCAGAACGGCGTGGCATCCGCGACGGCATCCAGCTACGCGGCCACCGTCGTCGCCGACCAGCCCGACCTCTACTGGCGCTACGACGACGCCGGTGCCTGGGTCATCGACCGCTCCGGCAAGGTCGGATCCGCCAAGAACGGCATCGCGCAGAACGGCGTGACCTACGCCGCCGGCGCGATCCCCGGCGACAGCAGCAGCAGCGCCGTCTTCGACGGAGCCAGCCAGTACATCTGGAACGACCAGATCGCGACCGGACCCTCCACCTACACGATCGAGACGTGGTTCAAGACCTCGTCGACGACGGGTGGCTCGATGGTCAGCTACGGCAACGGGCGTCCGCGCACCGACAACGGTAACGACACCATGAGCGGCAGCTACGACCGCATCGTGTACATGGAGAACGCCACCGGCCGCATCCGGTTCGGCATCTACAACGGCCAGGTCCGCACGCTCCGCTCCGACCTCGCCTACAACGACGACCAGTGGCACCACGTCGTGGCGACGCAGGGCAGCAACGGCATGCGTCTGTACATCGACGGTGCCGAGGTCGGCCGCAACAACGTCACCAACGCGCAGCAGTACTTCGGTACGTGGCGCGTCGGCGGCGACAACCTGAACTCGTGGCCCGAGAACGGCGGCAACAACAACACCGCCTCCCGCTTCTTCGACGGCCAGCTCGACGAGACCGCCGTCTACGGATCCGTGCTCAGCCAGAACAAGGCCATCGACCACTTCCTCGCCGGTGGCGGGGAGATGGACCTCAACGAGGCTCCCGCCGACGCCTACGGCGCGGCCGTGTTCGGCGACAACCCGACGTCGTACTGGCGCTTCGACGAGGCCAGCGGCTCGGTGGCCGAGGACTCCTCGTTCCTGGGCGCCCGTGACGGCGTGATCGGTTCGGCCGTGACCCGCTTCACCGAGGGAACGAAGATCCCCGGCGGTGCGATCACGACGCCCGGCACCAACAGCAACGGCAGCGGCATCGTCCGCACCGGTCTCGTGGCCGCTCCGTCCGAGTACTCGCTCGAGTTCTGGGTGAACACCACCACGACCTCCGGCGGCAAGATCATCGGCTTCGAGAACAGCCCCACCGACAGCGGGAACAGCTACGACAAGCAGGTGTACATGCTCAACGACGGGCGCCTGCGGTTCGGCATCTACAACGGTGCCGTCCAGTCGGTGACCACCACGAGCGCGCTCAACAACGGGCAGTGGCACCACGTGGTCGCCACGCAGGGCTCGGCGGGCATGCGCATCTACGTCGACGGCGTGGAACAGGGCGCCAACGCGGTCACCAACTCCGAGACCGGAGACGGTTACTGGCGCGTCGGCGGCGGCAACCTGGGCGGATGGCCCGATTCCTCGAGCAGCCACTACTTCAACGGCAAGCTCGACGAGGTCGCGATCTACCCGACCGCCCTCACCGGCCCGGCTGTCACGAACCACTACGCGATCGGGCTGCAGGACTCGACCGCACCGACCGTGCCGACGAACGTCGCGCACACCGGCACCACGTCGGTCGACCTCACCTGGTCGGCCTCGGCGGACGCCAACGGCGTCGCCGGGTACCGGATCTACCGCGGTACGAGCGCCGGGTTCGACATCGAGCCGAGCGCCCTCGTCGGTGACGTCACGACCACGTCCTGGTCCGACCCGAACGCCACGCCGGGCACGCGCTACTACAAGGTGACGGCGTATGACGTCGCCGGCAACGAGAGCACGTCGGGCTCCGCCCACGAGGTCGTGCTCGCCGACGTGACGGCTCCGAGTACCGTGTCGGGTCTGGCGACCTCCGTCGCCGGCACCGATGTGGCACTCACCTGGAACGCCGCCACCGACGACGTCGCCGTCGACCACTACGACGTGTACCGCTCGGTCACGCCCGGCTTCGCCATCGCAGACGGCACCCGCATCGCGCAGCCGGCCACCGCCTCCTACACCGACGTCAACGTCGGAGAGGGCACGTGGTACTACCGCGTGGTCGCCGTCGACGCCGTGGGCAACGTGGGCACCGCCAGCGCGCAGGCCACCGCGGTCGTCGACATCGACACCGACGCGCCGAGCGTGCCGACCGGTGTCGAGGCCACGGCAGCCGCCGACGGCACCGTCGACGTCGCCTGGTCGGCATCGACCGACGACGTGGGCGTCGTGGGCTACCGCGTCTACCGCGGCACCTCGGCCGGCTTCACCGCCGACGCCGACTCGCTCGTCGCCGACGGGGTCACGGCCACCACGTGGACCGACCCCGCCACGACGATCGGCACGCGCTACTACAAGGTCGCCGCGTACGACCTCGCGGGCAACGCCAGCGATGCCAGCGACGCCGCCTCGGCGACCGTCGCTGACACCGAGAACCCGACGACTCCGACGGGTCTGACGGCCACGGCATCCGGTTCGGACGCCGAGCTCAGCTGGACGGCGAGCACCGACAACATCTCCGTCGATCGCTACGCGGTCTACCGGGGCACCACGGCCGGCTTCTCGATCACGGGTCTGACCCCGATCGCGCAGCCGACCGGCACCTCCTACACGGACGAGGATCTGGCCGACGGTCAGTACTTCTACCGCGTGGTCGCCATCGACGGTGCGGACAACCGCAGCGCGGCGACCGGGTCGCAGGGTGTCACGATCGACACGTCCGAGCCCGTCGAGCCCGTCACGGTGACCGCCGACGCCCAGGCTGACACGATGGTCGCCCAGGGCGCCGCGAACACGGTCTACGGCGCGAGCAACCAGATCTCCGCTCGCGGCGGCAGCACGAGTCAGATCGAGTCGTACCTGCGCTTCGCGATCCCGGAGGCGCCGGCGGGCACGACGCTCACCGGTGCCACCCTCCGGGTGACGACGTCGACCGACTCGACGGCGAACTCCACCGGCACGCACCAGATCTCGATCCTCACCGGATCGTGGTCCGAGGCGACGACGACGTGGAACAACCGTCCGACCACCGGATTCGGTTCCAGCATCGGTCAGCTGACCGGCGCGACCGCGCTCAACACGACCTACACGGTCACGCTGGACGCCTCGGCCCTGGCCTCGCTCACCGGCTCCGACGTCTCGTTCGCCCTGCGGACGACGTCGACCGACAACGTGCGCCTCGTCTCGAAGGAGGGCACCGGCACCACGCGCCGTCCCGCCCTGATCCTCGAGTTCACGCCGGGCACCACGCCGGAGCCCGAGCCCGACACGGCGGCACCGAGCGTGCCGGCGGGCCTGGAGGGCACCGGCACGGCGGCGGGGAACGTCTCGCTGGACTGGACGGCATCCACCGACAACGTGGGCGTCACCGGTTACCGCGTCTACCGCGGCACGACGGCCGGCTTCACGGCCGACTCGTCGAGCCAGGTCGGCACGCCCTCGGGCACGTCGTTCTCGCAGTCCGACGTCGCCGTGGGCACCTGGTACTACCGGGTCGCCGCGGTCGACGCCGCCGGCAACGTGAGCGCCGCCTCTGCGGCCGTGGCCGTCGAGGTGCCGGAGGCTCCCGAGGAGCCCGTGGAGCCCGTCGTGACCGAGGTCGTGGCACTCAAGGACGCGCTTGTGGCGCAGTCCTCCACGTCCACCAACTACGGGGCGGCGACCTACCTCTCCACCCGCGGTGGCACGTCGGGGGCGCTGCAGAGCTACCTCGCGTTCGAGCTGCCGGCCGCGCCCGAAGGACGCGTGCTGACCTCGGCCGTGCTGCGGGTGCGCACGACGACGGACTCCACGTCGGGGTCCACGGACACGCACGACGTGCGTCTGGTGGGCTCGGGCTGGAACGAGTCGACCCTCACGTGGGCCACCCGTCCGACGGACGTCGGGGCCACTGTCGGCACCCTCTCGGGACTGACGGCTCTCAGCACGACGTACGAGCGTGAGCTCACCGCGTCGACGCTGGCGCCGCTGAGCGGGACGACGGTCGGTTTCCTCGTCACGGACAACGGCACCGACAACCTGCGGTTCTGGTCGAAGGATGCCGGTACGGCCGCCAACCGACCGACTCTCGTCCTCACCTACACGGCCGCTCCGTGAGGTTGAGTACCTGACCCCTCACCGATGAAGGCTGAGCCGCCCCGGGCTCCCCCCCTCATCGGTGAGATCCGGACGGCCCCACGCCGTCCGCGCGAGCACCCCCGGCTGCAGAAGGGGGTGCTCGCCTCCCTTGCCGGCCGCGCGTCCGCCTCGGATCTCCGAGCTTCAGGATGCGCGGCCGGCGCGGTCTGCGATCGGCACGGCGCGACCGCTCACGACGATGCCGCCGGTTGCGGGAATCTCCACCCTCAGCAGGCTCGGACGGCCCACGTGTGCGCCCTGATGGATGGAGACGGATGCCGGGGGCGCTACGAGCCCTCGGGCCCGCAGATAGGCACCCACGGACGCCGCGGCGGAGCCGGTGGCGGGATCTTCCGTGATCCGACCGACAGGGAAGAGGTTCCTCGCCTCCAGCTCGCGGACGGGGCCGTCGCCGGGTGCGACGTGGATCACGGTGACGGTGCCGCGCCACTCCTGTTCGTCCATCAGCGCGCGGACACGGGCGGGGTCGAAGCGGAAGGTGTCGAACACGTCCCGGTCGCGGAGCGCGATGATCGGATGCCGGTTGCCGGCGAACGAGACGGCCGGCGGCATCCGCGGGTCGAGGTCGTCGTCGGTGAGGCCGAGTTCGGCCAGCAGGCGGTTCAGCACGGTGGCGGGGAGTTCCGACACCGACGGGTCGACGCTCGTGAACGCGGCCGTCACGCCGTCGTCGTCCCGGCTCACGCGGAGGAGCACCGGTCCGACCGGGGTGCGGAAGGCGAGCTCCGCCGTCTCTCCCCTCGCGAGAGCGGACTCGCCGGTCTGCGCGAGAGCGACCGCCGTGGCGACCGTGGCGTGGCCGCAGAAGGGCACTTCGGCGACGGGGGAGAAGTAGCGGATGTCGATGTCCTCGGCATCCCGCCCCGTCACGAAGGCGGTCTCTGCGTAGTCGACCTCGGCGGCGATTCGCTGCATCTCCGCGTCGTCGAGTCGGCCCGCCTCGAGCACCACGCCGGCGGGGTTGCCGCCGCCGGGTCGGGCGGCGAAGGCAGCGAGGCGGAGGATCTGCGGGTCGTCGGACGTCATCCGTTCAGGATGCCGCACCGGCCGCCGTTCGGGTGTCAGCCGGCGACCGCCATGTCGAGCACGTCGGCGAAACGCGCGATCGCGGCGCGCTCGGTGAGCAGGCGCTGCCGGTAGGCGCGCCCGTTCTCGCCGTAGGTGCGCGCGGCGGCGGGGTCGGATGCCACGGCCTCCGCGGCGGTGACCAGCGCCTCCGGGTCGGCGGCGGCGACGCACGGCCCTGCCTGGGCCGCCTGCATCTCGTCGTGGGTCGTGCTCGACGTGTCGACCGCCGCGACGACGGGAAGGCCGGTGGAGAAGTAGGTCGTCATCTTGCTCGGGACCGACATCTCGGTGAGGCCCGGACGCTCGTTGACCAGCAGGGCGTCGGCCGAGCCCAGGAGCGCGAAGAACGCCTCGTCGTCGAGCGGGTCGATGAACTGCAGGCGCAGCGGCCGACCGGCATCCTGCTCGTGCGTCTTCGCGAGTTCCTCGAGAGTCGCGCGCTGGTTGCCGTCGCCCAGGAGGACGAAGCGCACGGCGGAGTCGCGCTCAGCGGCCACGCGGCCCGCGGCGACGACCGATTCGAGACCCTGCTTCGCGCCCATGTTGCCGGCGTGGAGCACGACGATGTCGTCGTCTTCCCAGCCGTGGCGGCGTCGCACGGCGGGGTCGCGGCGGTCGTGGAGATCGGGGACGTGCGACCAGTTGCGCACGACATCGATCGGCCGCGTGGTGCCGAGGTCTTCGGCGAACATGCGACGGAAGCGGTCGTGGATGACGACGACGCGCGACGACAGGTTCGCGAGGCCCCGCTCGAAGCGTTCGATGAGGCCCGAGCCGAGCCCGCCGCCGGCCTCTTTGACGCCGAGGGTGTAGATGTCCTGCACCCACATGACGACCGGTATCCGGAGCGCCCGTGCGCGGACCGCCACGATACGCGACGACAGCAGGGCGGGGCTGACGAGAACGACGACGTCGGGACGCGCGCCGTCGGGGCGCCGCCACGAGCTGAAGGCAGCACGAAGACCGAACGTCACCTCGTGGAGCGCGCGCGTGATCGCGTTGTGGCGCTTCGGGACGAAGTGGCGGACGCGGCGCACGTCGACGCCGTCGACGGTGTCGCGGGCCGGCAGGCCACGGTGCTCTTCGGGGATGCGCCACCACGGGTAGTGCGGGTGCCCCGTGATCACCGAGACGTTCCAGTCACGGGCTCCGAGACCGGTCGCCATGCCGGTCGTGTACGGACCGATCCCGGTCGGTTCGGGGGCGTAGTTCACCCCGACGAACAGGACGGAGCGTCGCGTCGTATCGGCAGGCATCGCCTCAGTATGCGCCATCGGGGCGGATCATGACCTTGACGGTGCGCCACATGATCACCAGGTCGGTCATGACCGACCAGTTCTCGACGTAGCGCAGGTCGAGGCGCACGCTCTGCTCCCAGGACAGGTCACTGCGGCCGCCCACCTGCCAGGGGCCGGTGATGCCCGGCTTGATGTACAGGCGACGGAACACGGTGCCGTCGTAGGCGGTGACCTCGGACGGCAGCGGCGGGCGCGGCCCGACGACGCTCATGTCGCCCAGGAGCACGTTGAGGAACTGCGGCACCTCGTCGAGCGAGTACTTGCGCAGGATGGCGCCGACGCGCGTGACGCGCGGGTCGGAGCGAAGCTTGAAGAGCGGACCGGCACCCTCGTTGTCGGCGACGAGGGCGGCGAGTTCCGCCTCGGCCGTCGTGCGCATCGAGCGGAACTTCACCATCTTGAACTCGCGGCCGTCGCGCCCCACCCGCGCCTGCCGGAAGAACACCGGACCGGGCGAGTCGAGCTTGATCGCCACGGCGATGATCGCTGCGAACGGGGCGAACATCGCGAGCGCGACGAAGGAGGTGACCATGTCGAGCGCACGCTTGATCACGTAGGCGCCGCCCTGGAAGGTCGGGATCGTCACGTGGAGCATGGGCAGGCCCTCGACGGGGCTCAGCGACATGCGCGGTCCCGCGACGTCGGCGATCTGGCTGGCCAGCACGAGCTCCGCGGCCGTTCCCTCCAGCTCCCAGGCGAGTCGCTTCACGTAGGTCGGGTCGCCGACCGGCTGGCTGGCGACGACGATCGTGTCGGCGTAGAGGGCCGATGCGGCGCGCGTGACGGCGTCGGGCCCACGCGTGACGGAATACGACGTGTCGCCCACCGTGAGGTGGTCGATGTCGTCGTCGAGTACGGCCGTCCCCACGACGCGGTACCCGAGCTTTCCGTCCGGGCCCAGCGCCCGGATCGTGTACTCGACGTCATCACGCGCGCCGACGATCAGCGTGCGCGACGCGTAGTGACCCTGTGCGCGCTGGCGCATGAGCCAGCGGCGCGTGCGCCAGCGGCACAGGATCAGGGCGACGAGCCCGACGGGCAGCGCGAAATAGAGCTGTTCGCGCAGACCGTCCCATTCGAACAGCACGAAGACGATCGCCAGCGTGCCGAATGCGAGTCCTGTGGCGTGGGCGACGCGAGCGTACTCCGTCGCGCCACTGCCCAGGATCGCGGATGCGCGGGTGTTGAAGAGGCTGAGCGTCAGCATCCAGAACACCGCGGTGCCGGCCGAGATCTGGGCGATGTGCCACGAATCTCCGGCCAGGACGTCCGGCGTCGCGAGCAGCAGCGGAGCCACCGTCGCGACGATGCATGCCACGGAGATGACGATCGCGTCGATCACGCGGAGGCGCCAGCGATAGCGGCGCTCCCACTGCAACCGGCTGACCACCGCAGCGGACGCGCGTGGCGCCACCGAGGCTTCCCGTCGCACCGACAGCGAACCGATAGTCGGCAGCTGAAAGAAAGGTGCGACGTCGTCGATCGCGCTCATCGCGCGACTCCCATGCCGTTACCGAACTTGCGCATTGTGCCCCCCAGCAACATGCGTCGACCGCCACCGACCCGAATCGGCGAAGGTCCATTCCCCCAGAACGCTCAAATCCCCCCGGATACGCGCGACGACCCCACTCGTTTCGCGCTGCGTTCTCCCTCACTCTAGCCCTACGCAGGGGGTCGGCGCGAGGCCCGAACGTAAACTCCGTGTAAACCGCCGTTCAGCCGGGCGTCATCCCGCACCGTTCCACCGGCAGACGAGCGCGCGAGTAGCCGCCTCGTTCGCCGCGGTCAACCCCCTCTTCACGGTCGTCCGACCCGCTTACCGTCGATGAACACGGACAACAGCACACGGAGGGCGGGGAGAGATGACCGACATACTGCCGGTGCGGATGCCGTCCGCGCGCGAGCGCCGCGTGCTCGCACACCCGCCCGCCTCCACCGAACCGCTGCCGCGAATCGTCTGGGAGCGCATCGACACGGATGCGTATGCGGTGTCGTTCGGCGGCCACACCGTCGGATTCGTCGACGTCGTCGGTCGCGTGTTCGTCGCCCTCGGCGGCGCGCGCTACGACCGGGCGGTCGAGATCGCCCAGAGCCTCGTGTTCGAGGCGGCCGTGGCATCCCTCGTCCGCACGGTCGACGCGTCGCGTCCGCCTCGCCGCTGAGCGCGTCAGCCTTCGTGCGGGGCGTCGTCGTCGCCCACTTCCTCGTCTTCGTCGTCGATGGCGACCGCCTCGATGCGGACGGTGGAGAACGGCGTGATGAGGAACTCGAGGGTCCGGTTCTCCGACATCCGCAGCGGCACCCACCTCGCACCGTCTCGTGCGGCGTGCAGCAGGTCGCCGCGGAACCGCTCGATCTCGGCGGGAGGCACTCGGATCTCCTCGGTGCCGATGATGACGTGGTACGCGTTGCTCACAGGTCCGGCCCCTCTCCTGGGCGACTGGGCTCGCCCGTGCAGCTACCGACGCTACGGGGCGGCGTCCGACGAGGCACCACCCTTGCGGGCCTGCCTGTGCGGTGATACTCCGCGCGAGAATGCACGGCATTGAAGAGCTCCGCGTATCCGGAGGCGGGGGGACTGTCAATCCCCTCGGCGATCCCGGCGGCGGGGCGCATGGTGCAGGGAGGACGGTTTCGAGAACGTCCGGGAAGCACCGACATGACCCCCTCCCCGCAACGACTGACGCTGGACCCACTGTCCGACACCACCTGGCGGCTCTGCGACAGCTCCTTCGCCGCCTGCGACGCCGACAGCATCGTCGCCTACATCGAGGTGCGTCCGGACGGTCGCTACGAGGTCACCTGGATCGCACGCGGCATCGGCGTCGCCACCTTCGGCTCGCTCGGCGACGTGCTCGACAGTGCGGTGGCGATGCTGCACGCACCGTCCCGCGAGCCCGCGCGCAAGCCGATCCCCATCGCCCACCGACCACCGCTCAACGCCGTCTAGCGGCACGCTGCAGCGGGGAGTCGGCATGGGCCACGCGACCGGCGTCACCTTCGGGCTCGAGGAGGAGTTCGTCCTCCTCGACCCGCGCACGCTCACGACGCGCGACGTGGGCCTCCAGGCCGTCGAGCAGCTCCGCGGCGTCGGGCCCGGCCTCGTGGTGCGGGAGTTCTTCCCGTCGCAGATCGAGTACGCCACCCCCGTCTGCCGCACGGTGGGCGAAGCACTCGCCGAGGTGGCCGGGTTCCGCAGGCGGCTCGCCGAATGGGCGGATGCCGCGGGGGTCGTCGTCGCCTCGACGGGCTCGCCCTTCGCCGCCAGCGAGAGGCCCCCCGAACTCCATGGCCGCTACGCGACGATCGCCCACGACATCGCGGGTCTCACGACGGAGCACCAGCTCAACGGCCTCCACGTGCACGTCGGCATCCCCGACCGTGACGCCGGCATCCGCGCCTCGAACTTCCTGCGACCGTGGCTGCCGGTGCTGCTCGCGCTCGCCGCCAACTCACCGTTCTGGCACGGTCAGGACACCGGATTCGCGAGCTGGCGGGCGATCCACAGCCGCCGCTGGACCACGCACGGCATCCCGCCCTACTTCGCCGACGCCGCCGAGCACGACGAGGCGCGCGCCCGGCTCGTGGGGGTGGGTGCCACGTCGGATGCCGGCACCATCAACTGGCACACCCGACTGTCCGCCGCGCATCCGACGCTCGAAGTGCGCGTGTGCGACGCGCAACTCGACCCGCATTCTTCCGTCGCGCTCGCCGCCCTCATCCGGGCGCTCGTGGTGGTCGGGTTCGACAGCGACGTGCCGAGGCCGACCCGCTACGAGGGGTGGGATGCCGCGTTGTGGCACGCCGCGCGGCACGCGACCGCGACGACGCTCGTCGATCCCCGTTCGGGGCAGCTGGTTCCCGCAGCGCTCGCGATCGACGCGCTGCACGACCTCGTCCGCGCACGCCTGGACGGTGACGACGACCGGGTGATCACCGGCTTACTCGCCGACATCGCGCAGGGCGGGGGAGGCGCGGCGCGGCAGCGGCAGGCGCACCGTAAGGGGCGCCTCGTGGCCCTCTATCGCGATCGTCTCGTCGCGCGCTGAGGGATGCCGGCGCCGGACGGCTCGCGCGGCGCCGGTCTCGCGCGTCAGCGACCCGAGGCCGGGGGTTCCGGGTCGTCTTCCCGGCTCCACGCGATCGCGACGAGGCGGCGGAGCACGTCGAGGTCGATGTCGTCGAGCTTCTTCACGTAGACGCAGCCCGCGCCCTCCGTGAACGTGCCGAGCTGCGGAAGGAGGGCGGCGCCCTCCGCAAGGTCTTTCAGACCGTAGAGCGAGAGCTGCGCCTTGCGCGGCGAGAACGCGACCTTCGGCCAGTCCCCGCGTCGTCGGGGGTCGGACGGGGAGATGAAGCGGTAGGAGCCGTAACCCACCATGCTCGGTCCCCACATCACGGGGTGCGCTCCGGTGACGTCCGTGAAGAGTTCGGCCAGGGCGACGCCGTCGGCCCGTCGGCGCGCCGGGGTCGCGGCTTCCAGAAACGCGGTCACGTCGGCATCCGTCGGCTGGGTCTTCGCTTCGCTCATACCGCCATCCTCCTCCCGCGGTCGGGTCGTGCGCAGGAGTTCCTCAGCGCGGCGGCTCAGCGCGGCGGTTGCAGCAGCGTGGCGAAGGTGCGCAGCGTCTCTTGAAGCTCGAGCGACGGTTCCAGGAGCCACTGGATCTGCAGGCCGTCGGAGGCCGCGATCAGCAGCGCCGCGAGGTGGGCGGCGGGCACGTCGTCGCGGATGAGGCCGGCCTCCTGGTCGGCGGCGAACTCGGCCGTGAGTCGCGCGCGGATGCGGTCGAATCTCTCCGAGAAGAAGGCCGTGCCCACTTCACTGTCGCTTTCGAGCGAGGCTGCCACGAGCGTCGAGTAGAGCTTGACGAGTCCGGGCACCTCCACGTTCGCCATCGCGGCGTGGACCATGCCGTCCACGCCGGTGCGGGGGGTGGGGTCGGCGGCGGAGCGCTGCTCCTCGGCGTGCGCGTACACGGCGACGAGCAGTTGTTCGCGGGAGTCGAAGTAGTGGAGCAGTGCCGCGTGGGAGACGCCGAGCGACTCCGCGATGCGCCGCAGCGAGGTGCCGTCGGCTCCGCGCTCGCGGAACACGTCGATCGCGCGGTCGAGGATCTCGCGCCGTCGGGCGATCCCCTTCGGCTGCAGCCCCTGGCGTCCGAGCAGGTGGTCGACGTCGACGGGCGCGCCGGTCACGGCGGGGGATGCCGGCTCCGGCGACGCAGTCATGGACTCAATGTAACCCACCCGAGAAGAAAAACCTCCACATGGAGGTTTTGTGATATCGTCGGCGCAACGCCCTCGCGGCGCACCGACAACGACGTACGAAGGAAGACCCATGGCACTGCCCGCCGCATCCGTGCAGCTCTATTCGCTCGCGAAGGAGTTCACCGCCGACCCGCAGGGGTCGCTCGACCGTCTCGCGGCGATCGGACTGAAGAACGTCGAGGCGTTCGACTTCGTCCGCCGTCCCGCCGAGATCCGTTCCGCCCTCGACGCGAGCGGACTCGTCTCGCCCACCGGCCACGCGCCGCTGCTGACCGACGAGCTGTGGACGCCCGACGGCTCGATCCCGACGCCCGCCCCCGAGGTGGTCTTCGAAGCCGCCGCGGCGATCGGCATCCAGACGGTCATCGACCCCTTCGTCGCCCCCGAGCGCTGGCTCACCGAAGAGGGCGTCGCCGACATCGCCGAGCGCCTCAACAGCGCCGCCGAGAAGGCCGCGACCTTCGGCCTGAACGTCGGATACCACAACCACGCGCAGGAGTTCGTGGCATCCTTCGGCGACCACACCGCCTACGAGCGGTTCGTGTCGCTCACCGACGAGCGCGTGCAGCTCGAGCTCGACCTGTTCTGGGCGCTCACCGGCGGCCAGGACGTGCCGGCGCTCGTGTCGCGATTGGGCGACCGTCTCACCGCCGTGCACGTGAAGGACGGCATCGTCCCCGCGTCCAACCCGTGGGCGCCCGGCGCCGAGGCCTTCGGCTCCGACAGCCTCGACCAGCGTCACGCGGGCACCGGCGAGGTTCCTCTCGCCGCGGCACTGCGCGCCGGCTCGGCGATCCAGTACGCCGTCATCGAGTATGACCGCGCACCCGGCGACGTCTTCGCCGACATCGAGGCCAGCCTCGGCTTCCTCCGCGAGGGAGGCTTCGTCGCATGAGCCGCCTCGGAGTCGGCGTCATCGGCGCCGGAGTCATCAGCCAGACCTACCTCGAGAACCTGACGTCGTTCCCCGACGTCGAGGTCGTCGCCGTCGGCGACATGATCCCCGAGCGTGCTCGCGCCAAGGCGGAGGAGCACGGGGTCGGATCGTGGGGAACGGCAGATGCCGTGCTCGACGACCCGAACGTCGATCTCGTCGTGAACCTCACGATCCCGCAGGTGCACGTCGAGGTGTCCCGGGCGGCCGTCGCCGCGGGCAAGCACGTCTGGACCGAGAAGCCGCTCGGCCTCGACCGAGAGAGCACGCGGGCCCTGCTCGCCGCCGCGGATGCCGCGGGCGTGCGCATCGGCTCGGCGCCCGACACGATCCTCGGACCGGGCTTCCAGACCGCCAAGCGCGCCATCGCCGAGGGCGTCATCGGCACCCCGCTGTTCGTGCAGACCGCCTTCCAGACGCAGGGCCCCGACCTGTGGCATCCCGAGCCGGCCTTCCTGTTCGCGCAGGGAGCAGGCCCGCTGCTGGACATGGGCCCCTACTACTTCTCGGCGCTCGTGAGCCTGCTCGGCCCGATCGCCGGGGTCGCCGCCCGCGGCTCCCGGCCGCGCACCGAGCGCAGCATCCACACGGGTCCGCGCGCGGGGGAGACCTTCCCCGTCGAGGTGCCGTCGACCGTGCAGGTGCTCTCGACCTTCGAGGGCGGCCAGCACGGCACCCACCTGCTGAGCTTCGACTCCGCGCTGGAGCGCCACGGCATCATCGAGATCCACGGCAGCGAGGGCACGATGGTGCTCCCCGACCCGAACCGGTTCGAGGGACGCATCGCCTACGTGAAGCCGCTGGGCGTGTTCCGCGACGGCATGAAGACCGAGCAGGAGTGGATCGAGATCGAGCAGGAGGGCACCGTCGTCGGACGCGGCCTCGGCGTGCTCGACATGGCCCGCGCCCTGGCCGCCGGTCGCCCGCACGTCGCGACGGGCGAACTCGGCTACCACGTGCTCGACGTCATGCTGTCGGCGGAGGAGTCGGCATCGACCGGTCAGTACCTCGAGATCGAGAGCACCGTCGCGCCGGTGCCGCTGCTGCCGGCCGGCTTCGACCCGTTCGCGGCCGAGCTCGCCTGAGCTCGATCCGCACCCGCACGCACCGTGGGCCCCGCTGGAGAAGCGGGGCCCACGGTCTTTCTGCGTGACTCGGCCGGTCCGACCGCACGGCGCCCCCCGCGCCGGCTGGAATCGGTCCGGCCCGTGGTGGCCACGCCGCCACGGCCGGGCGGTGATCTAGGGGACGGCCGTGTACGTCAGGGTGAGGCTCGGTCGGTAGGACGCGGTGGTCGCCTCCCGCGACCACAGTCGGACGTTGTCGGTACCGGCCACGCCCGACAGGCGCAGCGTGACCGCGCTGCCGGCACGGGATGCCAGTTCCGCAGGGTCGAGGGAGACCGTGTAGGCGGTGTTGACGGCGGTCGCGCCCGTCAGCTGGCCCAGCACGGTGGAGCCGATCCCGGTGGTCGGGCGGGTGTTCCACGTGACGGTGGCCTCATCCCACGTCGCGTCGAGCAGGCGCAGCTCGTGGGCCGCGGCCGACCCGGCCGTCGGGTCGCTCGACGTGCGCACCGACAGCGTGACCCCCGTCAGCACCGTGCCCGCCGGCGCCGCGGGGAGCGGGAACCGGAGGTACGACTCGATCGCCGTGTCGAACCGCGACGAGATCTGCGTGGAGGTGCCGTACAGTCCCGTCGGGTTCACCGCCGCCACCATCGTGTCGGCATCCGCGACCACCGTCTGGGTCGTGACCGCCGGGGCGATCGTCGCGTTCGCCGCGCCCGACGGTGCGCTCGTGTTGCCGACCGTGTCCGTCGCGGTCACGCGGTAGTACCACGTGCCCACCGGACGCGACGTGTCGATGTAGCTCCGGGTCGTGACCGTCGTGACGAGCGACGACGCGTCGACGCTGAAGTCCGGCGTCGTTCCCCGGTGCACGTCATAGCCGGCGACGCCCCCCGCGTCGGTCGACGCGTCCCACGAGAGTGCGACGTCGTTCCCGCCCTGCACGACCGCCGTGAGGCCGGTCGGCACGGTGGGTGCCGTCGTGTCGGGGTCGATCGTCGCCGAGGCGGCGTCGGACGCGTCGGACCAGTTGCCGGCGGCGTCACGGGCCAGCACGCGGTAGAACCACGTGCCCACTCCCGCGTCGGCCTGCGTGTACTGTGTGCCGGTCACGTCGTCGGCGAGCAGGGTCGACGCCGACGGCGTGAAGTCCGCCGTCGTGCCGCGGTGCACGGCATACGCGGTGACGCCGATGGCATCCGTCGCTGCCGTCCACGACACCGCGACGTCGTCGCCGTTCTCCACGGTCGCCGTGACGCCCGTCGGGGCGGTCGGGGCGGTCGTGTCCGGAGGCACCACGGTGGCGGTGGCCGCCGTCGACGGGGTCGACGTGTTGCCGGCCGCGTCGCGAGCCACGACGCGGTAGAACCAGGTGCCGACCGGCACCGAGGTGTCGGCGAACGTCGTGCCCGTGGCGGGGCCGCGGAGCGTGGCCGGCGACGGCGTGAAGGTCGCCGTCGTGCCGCGGTGCACCTCGTAGCCGGAGACGGCGACGTTGTCGACCGCGGCCGCCCACGCGACGTCGACCGTGCTGCCCGACACGGCGGCCGTCACGGAGCCCGGCACCGACGGCGGCGTCGTGTCGCCGCCCGTGCCGGTGCCGGCGGCGTAGTGCGCGGTGACGCGACCGGCCGCCAGCGCCGAGTAGTACACGGCCGTCTCGTCGAGCTGGCCGTTGAAGTAGCGACCGGCCTGCGTGCTCGACGTGTTCTGGTAGCCGATGAGGTTGTCGCCGCCCGCGTGCCACGTGCCGTAATAGGTGCCGTTGGCGGTGGTCGAGTTCTGCGCCTGCAGCACGCCGTCGATGTAGAGCCGCATGCCGGCGGACGACTGGGTCGCCACGACGTGATGCCACTGGCCGTCGTTGAGCTGACGAGACGAGCGCAGGGTGGTCGTGCTGTTGTTGGAGTTGCGGATGCCGAAGCGCACGAAGCCGGAGCCGCTCTCCATGTAGAGCACGCGGTCGACCGTCGAGCTGACGCGGTCGGTGCCGTCGTCGCTGCGCGGGCGGCCGTTGGAGGAGCCGTAGTTCACGAGGGCCCCGCCGGTCGTCGAGGTCGTCCGCAGCCACGTCTCGATCGAGTACGTGGTCGGACCGGTCGCGATGACGTCGTTCCAGATGTACTGCGGCGCAGGGCTGCTCTCGTTGAAGGTGGCGCTCAGGCTGGAGTCGCCGGCGAGGGCGCCCGCCGCCTCGCGCAGCACGCCGTTCTGCGCGAGGCCGTTGAGGCCCTGCACCGTCTGTCCGGCGGAATCCACGACCCACTGCGCGTTGGCGGTGTCGTCGTAGCGCCAGTACAGGCGGGGCGCGTCGGCGAGCACGGTCGAGGCGTACGCGGAACCCGCACCGGATGCCGTCACGCTCGCGCTCGCGGTGATGCCGCTGCGGTTGCCGGCGGCGTCGATGACGCGGGCGCGGTACGAGTACGTCTGGCCGGGCGTGACGTCGGTGTCGACGAAGGTCACCTGGTTGCGGTACCAATGCTGCGACTTCGCGACGCCCGTCCAGATCGGCGTCGTGGTGTTCGTGCCCTTGTAGACGGCGTAGGTGAGGTCGGAGTCGTCGGGGTCGACGACGCCTCGGATGTTCACCTGGACGGTGCCCGGCGTCAGCGCCCGCACCGCGATCGTCGGGGTCGGCGGGTTGCCCGTGTCGGTGCTGCCGAACCGAGTGAGACCCTGCTGGGCCTCGCCGTTCACGCGGGTGAACTCGCCACCCACCCACAGGTACTTGTCGCCGCTGGCGCTCGGCGCCATGGCGAACGCCCGCGGGCCGAGGGACTCGCCGGTGCCGTCGTTGAGTTCGGGCAGCCACCCCAGGTGCTGCTGCATCGTGTCGTCGGCGCGCGAGACGCTGAGGTACGTGCGGCGCCCGTCGGGGAACATGCCCTGGCCGCTGCAGTCGTGGTGGTGGTGGGCTTCGTAGAGGAGGCCCTCGTGGAGCAGCATCGCCTGCGTCGCCCCCGCGCAGCTGTCGCGCCAGTACTGCGAGTAGTCGCTCCAGTTGTAGGCGAGGCTGCCGTCGAATCCGTTGAATCCTTCGTTGCCGACGTAGAAGCGGGTGCCGTCGGAGACGAGCGCCTTCGTGCGCGACGTGTTGCCGACGGTGGATGCCGGCCAGGCGCGCACGACGGCGCCGGTGGATGCCGAGACGACCGCGAAGCTGTGGCTGGTCTGTCCGTTGACGGTGAAGAAGTCTCCGCCGATCACCACGCGGTCACCCGTGGGCGAGAGGGTGATCGCGGTGCCGCGCGCGTTCTTGTCGGGCACGACGGTCTGGCTGTACGACGTCGAGGTCGCCCCGTAGGCGTTGGCCGTCCAGGTGTTGTCGACGGCGCCGGTGCGCGTGAGCTTGGCGAAGCTGCGGTGGGACTGACCACCCACCGTCTGGAACGCGCCACCGATGTACACGTTGTCGTTCGTGACGGCCAGCGACAGCACGGTGCTGGAGATCGCGGCCGGGTTGAACGACGTCACCCGGCAGGTGCGCAGGTCGATCTCGGCGAGACGCGACCGCGAGACGCCGCCGATCTTCGAGAAATTGCCGCCCACGAATACCGTGTTGCCGTCGGGCGCGGCAGCGACCGCGTAGACGGTGGCCGTGCCGCTCGCGAGCGTCGCGGGAAGTTGGCAGGCGTCGGGCTGGCCGGTCGCGGCATCCAGGATCGCAACGCCGGTGAGACTCCGCACTGCGCCGCTCTGTCCCGCGCCGGGCCGCAGTTCGGTGAACGCACCGCCGGCGACCACGCGGCCGTTCGAGGAGGCGAGGCCGAAGACCTGCGCGTTGGTCTGCCACGTGGGCAGGTCGTCGGCGCTGACCGGCAGTCCTGCCGTGAGTGCCGACGCATTATCGGGCGCGCCAACGGCGCTGAGCCCTCCGGCGATGACGGCGACGATCGCCGCACCGATGACAAGACGTGAACGCATGATGTCCCCCGCTCCGTTGCGCTACAGAGCGGACGTACCCCGCGTCGTGGTGCCCCGACGAGGATCCCCATCCTCGTGCGTCGGAGCGCGGCGCGTGGTCTACCCCCCAGTAACCACGTCGAACTTGATCTGGACGGAGTGTAGTACCGCGGCAACCTCCAGGGGAAGTGTTCATGTCGCCGCATGTACCGCAGAGCGGCTGTTCGGAGCGGCCCGGGGGCCACCCGGTGGTAACGGTTGCATCACGGCCTCTCGCCGAACCTTCACGGGAAAGCGTACCGCCCATAGTCTGTTACCGGTCACAGACTATGACCGGTAACAGACTATGCTCCCCCGGGCGTTTCAGCGACGTCGCACGCAGGTGCACCGACCCCTCAAAGAAGATGGGAAGACAGCAGGATGAGACAGCATCTGGTGCGCCTGGCCGCGGTCGCCGCGGCCGCCACATTGACCCTGGGGGTGACCGCCACCCCCGCCCTCGCCGCCGATGAAGGCCCGGTCGACGCCGACATCTTCGTCCAGAAGGTCGACGGCCTCGACCCCGACTTCACGATGGGTGTGGACATCTCGTCGTACCTCTCGCTCATCGACTCGGGCGTCGTCTTCCGCGACTCCGCGGGTCAGCCCGCGAACTTCTTCGAGGTGCTCGCCGACCACGGCGTCACCGACGTGCGCCTGCGCGTGTGGAACGACCCGTACAACTCGACCACCGGGGCCGGGTACGGCGGCGGCACCGTCGACGCCGAGCGCGCCGCCGAGATGGGCAAGCTCGCCACCGACGCCGGACTCGGCGTGCTCGTCGACTTCCACTACTCAGACTTCTGGGCCGACCCCGGCAAGCAGAAGGCCCCGAAGGCATGGGCCGGCTACACGATCGCGCAGAAGGCCGCGGCCACCAAGGCGTACACGATCGAGTCGCTCGAGCTCATGAAGACCGAGGGCGTCGACGTCACGATGGTGCAGGTCGGCAACGAGACCACGAACGGCGTCGCCGGGGAGACCTCGTGGGCGAACATCGCCCAGATCTTCCAGGCCGGTTCGGAGGGCGTGCGCCAGGTGTTCCCCGACGCGCTCGTCGCCGTGCACTTCACCAACCCGAACCGCGCGAACTACACGACCTTCGCCGGGTACCTGCAGACCTACGGCGTCGACTACGACGTCTTCGCGTCGTCGTACTACGCGTTCTGGCACGGCACGCTCGCCAACCTCAAGAGCGAGCTCAACAAGATCGTCAACCAGTACGGCAAGAAGGTCATCGTCGCCGAGACGTCGTGGGCGTACACCCTCGACGATGCCGACGGCCACCCCAACGTCATCCGCACGGCGGCCGCCGCGACCCAGTACCCCGTCTCCGTGCAGGGTCAGTCCCGCGCCCTGCGCGACGTCATCGCCACGGTGAGCGAGGTCGACCAGGGCGCCGGTCTCGGCGTCTACTACTGGGAGCCCGCGTGGCTGCCGGTCGGACCGCCCAGCGCGCTCGAGGCCAACAAGGTGCTGTGGGAGCGCGACGGCTCCGGCTGGGCGAGTTCCGCAGCGAGCGAGTACGACCCCGCCGACGCCGGCGTGTACTTCGGCGGATCGGCCTGGGACAACCAGGCGCTCTTCGCCGCCGAGGGCACGCCGCTGTCGTCGCTGTCGACGTTCGAGTGGGTCTACACCGGCACGACCGCACCTCTCGAGGTCGTCTCGTACGAGCCGGTGTCGCTGACCTTCGCGAACGCGTCGGCGGTCGCCCTCCCGGCCACCGTCACCGTCGTCTACAACGACGGCTCGACCGGCACGGCCGCGGTCGAGTGGTCGGATGCCGTGTCGTGGATCACGAGCCCCGGCAGCTACACCGTCTCCGGCGTCACCGCCGCGGGCCTGCGCGTGAGCGCGAGCGTCACCGTGACGGCATCCACCACCAACCACGTCGCCAACCCCGGCTTCGAGACGGCGACCGCGCCCTGGACGGTCACCGGCACGGGCGGTGCCATCACCGCCACGACGGATGCCAGCTCCGGCACCCGCGCGTTCAAGTTCTACTCGGGCAGCACGTACTCCACGGCGGTCTCGCAGACCGTCGCCGGGCTCGAGCCGGGCACGTACCAGCTGTCGGCCGTCGCCCACGGCGGCGCGTTCACGTCGGGGAGCGCGACGCTCCGCGCCGTGACGTCGGAGGGCACCTTCGAGACGCCGCTGTCGATCACCGCGTGGGGTGAGCACAACAGCTCCAGCGTGGTCGTGCAGGTCGGTGAGAGCGGCGAGGCGGTCGTCTCGGCATCCCTCGTCGACGCGGTGGGAGGCACCTGGGGCACGTTCGACGACTTCTCCCTGGTCGCCTTCGACCCGTCGGCGGTCGACACCACCGACCTGGCGGCGCTCGTCGCGCAGGCCGACGGCCTCGACCGGTCGCTCTACACCGACGCGACGCTGGCGACGCTCGACGCAGCCCTCGAGAAGGCCCGCATCGTGCTGGCCGCCTCGGCGCCCACGGCGGAGCAGCGCGACACGGCGGCAGGCCTCGTCGGCGACGCGCTGGAGGGGCTCGAGGAGATCGTGGTCCCCGCGCTGGAGGTCGTCGCCGCGCCGGTCATCAGCGGCACCGCACGCGTCGGCCAGACGCTGACGGCATCCGCCGGTGAGTTCACCCCCGCCGTCGACCACGTCGACTACCAGTGGCTTCGCGACGGCGTCGCGATCGACGGTGCCACGGCCTCGACCTACACGGTCGTCGCCGCCGACCGCGGTACGTCGCTGACGGTCGCCGTCACGGCATCCCGCGCCGGCTTCACCTCCGCCACGGCCACCTCGGCCGCCGTCGCGGTGCCCCGTGCTCTCACGGTCGGCACCCCGAAGATCACCGGAAGCGCCGTCGTCGGCGGGAAGCTGACGGCATCCGTGTCGGTTAGCCCCACCGCCACGAAGGCCTACCAGTGGTACGCCGACGGCAAGGCCGTCTCGGGCGCGAAGAGCGCGACCTACACGGTGAAGCGCGCCGACGCGGGCAAGAAGCTCACCGTGCGGATCACGCTGACGCGCAGCGGGTACGAGACCGTCGCGAAGACGTCGGCCTCCGTCACCGTCGCGAAGCTGTTCGCGAAGGTGTCGACGCCGAAGATCAGCGGCACGGCGAAGGTGGGCAAGAAGCTCACCGCGTCGATCTCCGTCAGCCCCGCTGCCGCCAAGACGTACCAGTGGTACGTCAACGGCAAGGCCGTGTCGGGCGCGAAGAGCGCGAGCTACACGGTGCGCAAGGCGGATGCCGGCAAGAAGGTGGCCGTCAAGGTCACCGTCAGCAAGAGCGGCTACCAGAGCGTCAGCAAGGTCTCCGCTCCCAAGAAGATCGCCAAGTAGCGCCCGCGAGATTCACCCCTGGAGTGGCTGCCCGACCCGAACGGGCAGCCACTCCCTTCTTTTGCATAGGGAAGTCCCAGGCAGCGTCGTCGCGGAAAATCGACGCATCTCTTCGTAGTGACGTGGCGGGCCGTCCGCCGTCGGTGTCGGTATCGGTGCCGGGGGAGTTCCACCTCGCGGGCCAGCCGGCACGGGAGAGGGCGTCGAGCACCACCGGCCAGTCCGCAGCATCCGTTCCGTGCACGATGCCACCCGGGAGCACCATCGGGCTCTCGCCGAAGGCAGCCATCAGACTGTCGCGGCTTATCGAGGTGCTCATGTCACTACAAGGGTGGCACGGCGCCCTCGACGTTCGAATCGATTGTCAGGATTTCCCGCGAACGTCGGTAGACATGGCAGAAGGTATCGACGCGCGGAGGAGCACACGTGAGAGACCAGCGGAGGGCGGCGTTCGACGCGTTGTTCCACGCCCACTTTCTCGGCGTGCTGCGATTCCTCAGGCGTCGGCTCTCCTCGGCATCCGATGCGGAGGACCTCGCCGGAGACGTGTTCCGTATCGCCTGGGAGAAGCAGGACCCGCGTGAACCGCTCACGCGTGCGTGGCTGTTCAAGGTGGCTGCGGATCTGTTGACCGATCTCTATCGACGGCAGGGCCGCCGCGCCGACCTCGAGGTCGCCTTGGCGCGCCGGATCGAGGAGGCCTCACCCGCGCTGCCCGTGGAGGACCGGCTCGCGCTGATCGACGCGGTGCGAGCGCTTTCCCCGAGGGAGCAGGAGGCTCTCCGGCTCACCTATTGGGAAGGGCTGTCCGCCGCCGAGATCGGCGAAGTGCTGGGGTGCAGAACGTCGGCAGTGTGGGCGCTGATGTCGAGAGCGCGGTCGAAGCTGCTCCACGCCATGACCGAACCCGAGCTGACAGGAGGCGGTCGATGACCACGACAGACCGTACGGACCACGTCGCGGTGTTGTTGCACGCGGCTGACCCGTATCCCGCGGAACGCGACGAGCTCACCTCGACTCACCTCGCGCTCCGCAACCGGATCGTGGCGGAGAGTGAACGCACTCGTGTGCCGCGCGTGCGACGGTGGCGGCCGACGCTCCGCTGGGCGACGCCGCTCACAGCTCTGGCGGCCACGGCCGCGGTCGTGGCGGTCGCGTTCGCGGTCGGAGCAGCGGTGCTGGATGCCAGGAGGGCTCCCATCGCCAGCGACCCGACGCCAGAGGTCGCGAATCCGCTGTACTGGTCCGACTTCGAGGTCGCGCGGGATCGCGCCACCTCTGCGTTCGAGGTCCGAGTGCTCGGTGACAACGTGATCACCGCCGACGAGTACGAGGAGGCCGTCGCACTCTACGTCGAGTGCGTGCGCGGCGCCGGACTGGCCGTGACGGTGAGCGCGGACCGCGCCGGCATCCGGTCCTACGCGATCGGCGGATCGTGGGATACCGACCTCGTGAATCGGATCGCCGGCGACTGCAGCACCGGAACGATCAGCATCATCGAGGATCTTTACGCGCGGCTCGTCCAGAATCCCGACAAGGCGGACTGGGTCGATCTGGTCGCGCGCTGCTTGGTCGCCGTTGGTTTCGTCGAGGCGCCGTACTCGGGCACGCAGTATGCGGCCGACGACGCCGATCCCGACTTCGTTCGTCGCATGATGGATGACCCTGACGCGGCGCAGTGCGTCGCGACACCAGGCGGGTAGGTCACAACCCCGTCGCGTCCGCCCGACGGCATCCCGACAGATGAGGCGGTGCCCTCTCCGGTGTGAGATCGTATCGAGGTGCCGTCGAGCCGAACGCCTCTCCTCACGCCCGGCCGGGCCATCACGGCAGCCTTCGGTCTCGTCCTCGCCCTCGGGACGGTGCTGCTCAGTCTCCCCATCGCTGTACAGGGTCGTTCGGCGACCTTGATGGAGGCTCTGTTCACGGCGACGAGCGCACTGTGCGTCACGGGACACATCGTCGTCGACACGCCCGTCTTCTGGTCGCCGTTCGGGCAGGTCGTGATCCTCGCGCTGATCCAGATCGGCGGGTTCGGTGTGATGTCGCTCGCCACCCTCCTCGGGTTGCTCGTCGCGCGCCGACTGGGGCTGCGCACGCGACTGACGGCCGTGAGCGAGACGCACACGGTCGCTGTCGGCGACGTCCGCCGGGTGCTCCTCGGCGTCGCGATCATCACGATCACGACCGAGGCCATCGTCGCCTTCATCCTGTTTCTGCGGTTCTGGCTCGGGTACGCGGAGGAGCCGGGTCGCGCCGTGTGGCTCGGTGTCTTCCACGCCGTCTCCTCCTTCAACAACGCGGGCTTCGCGCTGTTCAGCGACAACCTGATGTCGTTCGTCACCGATGCGTGGGTCTGTCTGCCGATCTGCGCGGCGGTCATCCTCGGCGGACTCGGGTTCCCCGTGATCATGGAGCTCCGCAGGAGGATCGTCTTTCCGCGGCGCTGGACACTCAACACGCGGACCGTGGTGGTCGGCTCCGTCGTCCTCCTGGTCGGCGGCGCGATCACCCTGACGGTCTTGGAGTGGTCGAACCCGGGCACCCTGGGCCCCCTCGATCCCGCCGGCCGCATCCTTGCCGGGTTCACGATGTCCGTCATGCCGAGAACGGCGGGCTTCAACACGATCGATGTGTCCCAGATGTACGGCGAGAGCTGGTTCGTCACCGACATCCTCATGTTCATCGGCGGCGGACCCGCGGGCACGGCCGGCGGGTTGAAGATCACGACCTTCGCCGTGCTCTTCTTCATCATCGTGGCCGAGCTGCGAGGCGACGTCGCAGTCAACATGTTCGGGAAGCGCCTGCCCCGGTCCACCCATCGCGAAGCGCTGACGGTGGCGCTCCTCGCGGTCGCACTCGTGGTCGGGTCGACCCTCGCGATCATGTTGATGAGCCCGTTCGGCTTCGACCGCGTGCTGTTCGAAGTGATCTCGGCCTTCGCTACCGTGGGCCTGTCGACGGGTATCACCGCCGACCTTCCCGCGCTGGCACAGCTCGTTCTCATCGTCCTGATGTTCATCGGACGACTCGGCCCGGTCCTCCTCGGGTCTGCTCTCGCACTCACCACCCAGAAGCGCATGTACGAACTCCCGAAGGAGCGTCCGATCATTGGATAACTACAACACCTTCTTCTCCCGCCGCCGCGCCAAGGATGCCTCCGCCACGAGCGTCGCCGTGATCGGACTCGGTCGCTTCGGTGGAGCTCTCGCCACCGAACTCGCGCGCTCGGGCACGGAGGTGCTCGGCATCGACACCGATGAGGACATCGTCCAGTCGCTGAACGGTGTGCTGACGCACGTCGTGCGCGCCGACTCCACGAAACAGGTCGCGCTCGAGCAGCTCGGCGTCGCGCAGTTCGATCGCGTCGTCGTGGGCATCGGATCGGACATCCAGGCAAGCATCCTCACGACGTCGCTGCTCAAGCGGATGGGCGCGCGGTCGATCTGGGCGAAAGCCATCAGCGAGCAGCACGGTCTGATCCTCGAGCAGATCGGCATCGAGCACGTCATCTTCCCCGAGGCGGACATGGGCCGCCGGGTCGCCCACCTCGTGCGGGGCGCGATGCTGGACTACGTCGAGTTCGATCGCGACCTTGTTGTGGCGAAGACGGTGGCGCCGTCGGAGATCGTGGGCCAGACGCTCGAGCAGGCGGCGGTACGTCGCAAGCACGGCGTCACCATCGTCAAGGTGAGAGGCGCCGACGGCGAATGGCACGCGGCGGGGGCGTCGTCCGTCGTCTCAGCCGGCGATCTCCTGATCGTCATCGGCCCCGTGGATCGAACAGAGCGGTTCGCGGCGCTCAGCTAGCGGGTGCGGAGCCGCCTCCCAGGTGAACGCGGTACGCTGATGGGGATAGGCGAACTTCTCATTCGTCTCGCCCCGGCTGTGTGGTAACAGTCGGGGCTTTTTCTTTGCCGGGTGCGGCCGTTCGGACGTGCGCCTCGACGTGGGTCTTCCGCTACGCAGAACTCATTGCTTTTGCACGGAATGTGTGTGCAAGCACGAAGCGGACGCGGGGGCGATCGAGCACCCGGTCTGCGGCTGCTGCCTCGCCGACTGCCCCGATGTTCAACCCGAACGAAACGCAGACAACGACCGTTGGAGTACAGCGCACGACGAGAGCGGCAGGTCGCGGTCGTCGACGACGGTGCGCATAACGAGAGTCGTGTTGAGGCGTTGCACGCCAGGCAGGGCGCTGAGTTGGTCGTCGTAGATCCGTTGGAAGTCGTCGAGATCGGCCGCGACGACCCTCAGCAGGTAGTCCGGCTCTCCGAAGAGCCGTTGCGCGTCGACGACATTCGGGATCGCTGACACGGTGCTCTCGAACGCGCTGATCGCGTCTCTGGTCGCTTCGCGCATGGTGACGAAGACGAGCGTTTGGAAGCCGAGGCCCACCGCGTTCGGGTCGATGCTGGCACGGTATCCGGTGATCACGCCGTTGCGTTCGAGTTCGCGTACTCGGCGGTGGCAGGGCGACAACGTGAGCTGGACGCTTTCGGCGAGCTCGGTGAGGGTCTGACGGCCGTCACGCTGTAGCTCCGCAAGAATCTTCCGATCAATCGCATCCATGTAGATGATTATTTCACTGCGGCGGCACCTGCCACGAATGATTGGAAGCACCTTCGCCCTACGGATGCCTAGTCTTGCCGTGTGATGGAAATCGTAGAGGCCGCTGCGTGAACGGCGGGGCCATCCTCGCGTTCTGGGGTGTGTCCGTGCTGTTTGTGATCACACCGGGCGCGGACTGGGCGTACGCGATCACCGCGGGTCTGCATCGCCGGGTGCCCTCCGCGGTGGCAGGGATGCTGACTGGGCATCTGGTCGCGACGCTCATTGTCGCCGCGGGTGTCGGCGCCCTGGTGATGGGCATCCCTGGGGCGCTGACCGTGCTTACGGTCGCCGGCTCGCTCTACCTCACCTGGCTCGGCATCGGCACACTCCGACACCCCTCCGTCGTGCATGCCAGCACGGATGCGGCAGCCGGCCCGGCCTGGCGTTGGTGGCTGAAGGGTTTCGGCGTCAGTGGCCTCAATCCGAAGGTGTTTCTCCTCTTCCTCGCAGTGCTCCCACCGTTTACTGACCCCGATGCCCCCTGGCCGCTGGCTGTCCAGATCAGCGTGCTCGGCCTGGTCCATGTCGCCAGCTGCGCGATCGTCTACGTAGCGGTCGGCTACAGCGCCCACGCACTGTTGCGGTCGCGGCCCATCGCCGCACGGGCAGTCAGCCGAATCTCTGGAATCGCGATGATCGGTATCGGCGTGTTCCTGGTGGTCGAGCGGATGCTGCATCTCGCGTGAACTCGTACGATCCCACCATGCCTGCCTGTTTCCGCCGCCTCGACGCCAACAGATTCGCGGCGACCGACGCTGTGCAGGGTGCGTGGAACATCGACGAACAGCACATCGCTCCCGCGCTCGGGCTCCTGACCCATGTCCTCGAGCTCGGCCACCGCGACCGGCACGACCCCGCCCTCACCATGACGCGGATCTCTTTCGACATCCTCGGTACCCTGCCGATCGACACGATTGAAACGAGCACGCGCGTCGTCCGCGCGGGACGTACTATCGAGCTCGCCGAGGCCACCCTGTATCACGCGGACCGCGCTGCCGTGATCGCCCGAGCCTGGTTCGCCCAGGACCACGACACCACAGCAATCGCCGGAACCGACCTCGCCGTCCTTCCGGCCGCCGACACCATGCCCACCTGGTCGTCGTCGAACATCTGGCCCGGGCGATTCGTGACTACGGTCGACGTGCGTCGTAAGGAGTTCGTACCCGGTCGAGCGCAGTTCTGGATGCGGCCGCGCATACCTCTGATCGAGGGGGAGACGATCAGTCCAATCGCGCGGCTGCTCGGGGTTGTCGACATCGCCAACGGAATCACTCCACGCGTTGCACCTGCGGAGGCCTATTTTCCCAACCTCGACCTCGATGTTCACCTTTTTCGCGCACCTCAGAGCGCCTGGATCGGATTCGACACCACCGTCAGCTTTGGACCAGGTGGACACGGCCTCACTCACAGTCTGTTACACGACGATCGCGGTCCGATCGGCGCACTGCTTCAGGCTCTCACTGTGCGGCCGCGCTCGACCACGTAGGCCCAGACCGGCCCAAGGTCCATTCCTGAGGCGTCGCGTCGCGCCTCGCTCGCTCAATGGATGGGCGCTTCGCTTGCTCAGTGACCGGCCTGGATGGCCCAGGGGGGATCCGAAAACCACCTCTCACCGGGCAAAGGCAAAACCCCCGCCATGTAGAAGCTAGGCGAGGGTTTCTAGGACCGTTGTAACGACGGTCCGTGTGGCTCCGACGGGCGTCGATCCCGTGACCTCACGATTTTCAGTCGTGCGCTCTACCAACTGAGCTACAGAGCCGCATGGCATCCGAGGAGCCATGTCCTAGACGAAAGGCCCTCTGAAATCAAAGGGCCCGTCGCTTGGAGCGACCCTGACGGGACTTGAACCCGCGACCTCCGCCGTGACAGGGCGGCACGCTAACCAACTGCGCTACAGGGCCATGCTTATTCAATTGTGTGGTGCGGAGTGTGACCCCAACGGGATTCGAACCCGTGCTACCGCCGTGAAAGGGCGGCGTCCTAGGCCGCTAAACGATGGGGCCGAGCGAACCCGGAGGCTCACGCTTACCGACGCTCAAGCATACGCAATTCCCCACGGAATCGGAAATCGAGGGCGTGGCCTCTGGTGAACCGGCGTTCCGGGGGGTGATGATGGCGTGAGCGCGTGCGTCGCGCCCCCCAACGACGCATCCCATCATCGGCAGATGTGACCAGTGTTGTTATTGTGGCACTTGTTACTGATGTGACTGAGGAGTGAGACGTGCCTTCTGAGCTGTCCGCAGCACCCGACGACTGCGGCTGCGCGCCCACCGCGCAGGAGCTCAGCGCGCTCGGTCGCACCGTCGAGCACGGCCGCATCCTCACTCGCCGCACCGCGCTCGGGCTCGGTGTCGCCGGTATCGCCGCCGCGGGCTTCCTCTCGAGCGCCCCCGCCTTCGCCGCCTCCTACCCGTCGTGGGACGACGTCGAGAAGGCCAAGGCCAACCAGTCCGCGAAGGCGCGCGAGGTCACCCGCATCGAAGGCCTCATCTCCTCGCTCCAGAACGACGTCGCCGCGAAGCAGGCCGAAGCCGAGCGCCTCGGCGCCGAGTACATCGCCGCGCAGGAGGCCTTCGAAGAGGCCGCGGACCGCGCCAACTCCCTGCAGGAACAGGCGGATGCCGAACGGGCCCGCGCCGCCGAAGCCGCCGACAAGCTGGGGCGCCTGGCATCCCAGCAGTACCGCATGGGCGGCGACGACACGTCGCTCGAACTGTTCTTCTCGGGCTCGGCCGCCAGCGCCGACGACCTCCTCGCACGCCTCGGCACGATGGACAAGCTCCTCGAAGCCAACCGCGCCATCTACGCGGATGCCGTCAGCGCCCGCGACAATGCGCAGAACCTGTCGAACCAGGCCGACGTCGCCCGCACGGAGCGCGACCGCCTCCAGCAGGCCGCCGAAGCCAAGATGATCCAGGCCCAGGATGCCGCGACCGCCGCCCAGGCCGCCCTCGACGCCCAGGCCGAACACCTCGACGTGCTCGAGGCGCAGCTGGCCGCCCTCAAGGACACGACCTCCAAGACCGTGTCGGGCTACCGCGACGGCGTCATCGCGCGCCGCAAGGCCCGTGAGGCCAGGCTCCGCCGCGAACGCGAGGAGGCCGAGCGCCGCGCCCGCGAAGAAGCGGAAGCAGCGGCGAACAACGGCGGCGGTTCCGGTGGCGGCGGCGGGAGCGCCGGCGAAGTGCAGCCGTCGGGCTGGGTGCGCCCCGGCTACGGCTACATCAGTGCGTGGTTCGGCAACCGCGGCACCATCTGCTCCAACGGCTACTGCACATCGGGTCACCGTGGCATCGACTTCGCGGGCGGCTGCAGCTCGCCGATCTTCGCCGCGGCATCCGGTCGCGTCATCTTCGCCGGATACAGCGGCGCCTGGGGCAACTACATCAAGGTCGACCACGGCGGCGGCATCGTCACCGGCTACGCCCACATCAAGCCGGGCGGCTACAACGTGAGCTGGGGCGACTCGGTGCGCGCGGGGCAGACCATCGCGTACGTCGGCAACACGGGCGTCTCCACCGGATGCCACCTCCACTTCGAGGTCTACAGCGGCGGCGTCCGCATCAACCCGGCGCCGTTCCTGCGCGCCCGCGGCGTCTCCGTCTGACCCCGCCCGCGGCGACCTCGCCCGCGGAAGCCCCGCCCGCGGAAACGACGACGGGCCGGATGCCGTGGCATCCGACCCGTCAGTGACCTCTCGGTCAGAGCGTGTTGGGCGCTTCGCCCTCACCCTGCGTCTTCGTCTGGCCCTCGTGCTCCTCGAAACGCTCGAACGCCTCGGTCACGAGCCGCTCCGCCTCGGCGGCGTTGGCCCACTCGTCGACCTTGACCCACTTGCCGGGCTCGAGGTCCTTGTAGTGCTCGAAGAAGTGGTTGATCTCGTTCTTGGTCCACTCGTCGACGTCGGTGACGTCCTGGATGTGCGCCCAGCGCGGGTCTTTCGCGAGCACCGCGACGACCTTGTCGTCGCCTCCGGCCTCGTCGGTCATCTTGAGCACGCCGACGGGGCGCACCTTCGCGAGGATGCCGGGGGCGAGGTCGTGGTCGAGCAGCACGAGCACGTCGAGCGGGTCGCCGTCTTCGCCGAGCGTGTTCTCGAAGAAGCCGTAGTTGGCGGGGTAGCCCATGGGCGTGAACAGGATGCGGTCGAGGAAGACGCGGCCCGTGCCGTGGTCTACCTCGTACTTGATCTTGCTGTTACGCGGGATCTCGATGACGGCGTCGTACGCGCCCATGCTGGTGCTCCTTCGGAAGTGCTGTGGATGCCGCGTCAAGCCTAGCCGGGAGGCCGCCGTCCTGAGTTGTGGGGGACCAGACCGGATACCGTGGCGGTATGGACGAGCGTCGACCGGGCCTGGACCCCGCCGTGGCCGATGTGCGCCGCGCCGTGCGCGCAGCCCTCGCCGACGTGGACGGCCCCGTCGTGGTGGGTCTCTCCGGCGGTGCCGACTCGCTCGCGCTCGCGGCAGCGGTCGCGTTCGAGGCGCCGAAGGCGGGCGTCGCAGCGTCGGCGGTCGTCATCGACCACGGACTCCAGGAGGGGTCCGACGTCGTCGCCGCGCGCGCCGCCCGCGTCGCGGAGGAGCTCGGCCTCCCCGCTCGCACCGTGCGCGTGGAGGTGGGTCGCGAGGGCGGGCTCGAGGCGGCTGCCCGCGACGCGCGTCGGGCGGCGCTGCGCGCGGCGGCTCGGGATGCCGGAGCGTCCGCGATCCTGTTGGCACACACGCTCGACGATCAGGCGGAGACCGTGCTGATCGGACTCGCGCGGGGCTCGGGCGCGACGAGCCTCGGCGGCATGTCGCCCGATCGCGAGGACGACGGCATCCGCTGGGTGCGTCCGCTGCTGGGAGTGCGGCGGACGACGACGCGCGCCGCGTGCGTGGCTCAAGACCTGCCGCCGTGGGACGACCCGCACAACCTCGACCGTCGCTTCCTGCGCGTGCGGGTGCGCCAGGACGTGCTGCCCCTCCTGGAGACCTCGATCGGCCCGGGCGTGGCGGAGGCTCTCGCCCGCACCGCCGATCAGCTGCGGGAGGATGCCGACGCCTTCGCCGAGATGATCGACGAGACCATCGAAGACATCGTCGAGCATGCCGAGGCGGGCATCGCGGTGTCGGTTCCCGCGCTCGCTGCCAATCCGCCGGCGCTGCGCCACCGCATCATCCGCCACGTCGTCGCGAGCGAGTTCGGGGTGTCGCTCACCCGCGCGCAGACGCTCGAGGTCGCCCGGTTGGTGACGCACTGGAGGGGTCAGGGACCCGTGGACCTGCCCGGATGCCGTGCCCTCCGCAACGGTCAGTTGATCGAATTCTCCGCATCCGCGTCATAAACGGCCCGCTCGCGCGTCTTCTTCCCGACGGGTGCCTGCGCCCGTCGCACCTTGGGGGAGGTACGGGACATGGGTTTCTTCGCACGCGTTCGGCACGGGGCCGGCATCATCGTGGCGATCATCGTGGGGGCGGCCCTGGCCGCGGGGGTCGCGGTTGCCGCTGCGGCGGCGCCACCGTACGCGACGGAGGCGGCGATCACCTCGCTCACGTTCGTCGACGACCTCGTCGAGAGCGGGCGCTCCACCCAGCTGTCCGGCGAGTGGGCGCTCCCCGACGACCCCGCGACGCCGGCCGGCTTCACGGTCGACCTGCCGGAAGGTTTGCAGGGCCTCAGCGACGCGTTCGACCTGCTCGATCCCGACGGTGAGCCGATGGGCAGCTGCGTGGTCACCGCCACGCAGATCGTCTGCGACATCGACGCCGACTACATCGCCGCGCATCCGCGCTCGCTGCGGGGCACGTTCGATTTCTGGGCGACGGTGACGACAACGGTCACGCAGGACACGACGACCACCTACGACTTCGGTGATGTCGAGGACACCGTCACCGTGACGCCCCCCGACGGCACCTGCCCCCCGGACTGCACCTTCACCGGCCGACCGAACAACAAGCACGGCGTCTACGACCGCGAGAACGACACGATCCAGTGGACGATCGCGATCAAGGCCCCGGCCGCCGGCATGACCGCCGGACAGGACGTCACGGTGGTCGAGCGCCTCGGCGCGGGACAGGAGTGGGTGCGGGGCGCCGGCGGTCTCCCGGCGATCCGGGTGCTCGGGGCCGTCGATCGCAACCCCGACGGGTCGCCGACGGGGTGGCGCAACGTCGACGCGCGCGTCGGCACCACGCTCACCGAGACGGCGGCCGACGTGACGGTGGCCTTCACGGCCGAGGAGGGGTGGTTCTACGCCGTCGTCGCCGACTCGCGCGTCGTCGACCGCACGCTCGCGACGTACTCGAACGACGCCGACATCACGATCGCCTCGGAGGCGGCGACGTCGGTGACGGCGACCGTGCGACGCCAGGGCGGCTCCGGCACCGGCAGCGGCACCCCGACGCCGACCCCGACGGCCACCCCGACGCCGACCCCGACGGCCACCCCGACCCCCACGCCGACGCCGACGATTACGGCCACTCCGACGCCGACCGCCACGCCCACGCCCACGCCGACGAAGGGTGTGGACTCCGAGTTCACCCAGTCGCCGACGCCGACCGTTCCCACGGGCGAGCTGGCGGTCACCGGCGGCGAGCCGCCGTTCGGGCTGCTGTGGGCCGGCGCCGTCGCGATCGCGATCGGACTGGGCCTCGTGGCACGGCAGCGGCGGGTCGCCCGGGACTGAGGCTGCCCGCGGATTGCCTACACTCGAATCATGCGCGCGGCCGACATCGCAGACCAGCTGACCACCGTCCTCGTCACCGAGGAGGAGATCCAGGCGAAGCTCGAGGAACTCGCGGCGCGGGTCGTCGCCGACTACGAGGGCAAGGAGCTGCTGCTGGTCGGCGTGCTCAAGGGTGCTGTCATGGTCATGGCCGATCTCGCCCGGGCCCTTCCTCGCGCGATCGCGATGGACTGGATGGCCGTGTCCTCCTACGGGGCCGGCACGAAGTCCAGCGGCGTCGTCCAGATCCGCAAAGACCTCGACACCGATCTCACCGGCAAGCACGTGCTGATCGTCGAGGACATCATCGACTCGGGTCTGACGCTCAGCTGGCTGCTCGAGAACTTCGCCTCCCGCGGTGCCGCCTCCATCGAGGTGCTCGCGCTCCTGCGCAAGCCGGCCGCCGCGAAGGTCGAGATCGACTGCCGCTACGTCGGCTTCGACATCCCGAACGACTTCGTCGTCGGGTACGGCCTCGACTACGCGGAGGGCTACCGCAACCTCCGCGACGTCGCCGTGCTCGCTCCCCACGTCTACAGCTGACGGGCCGCGGATGCCGTCAGCCTGACGGCATCCGTCTCGGGGTACGCCGTGGGCGAATGCACAGTCCCCGCATAGTCGCTGCGTTGTAGCCTGAGCGGACCATGGATTTCAAGAAGCTGACCCGCAACCCGTTCATGTACGTGTTGCTCATCGGTGTGCTCCTGCTCATCGGAATGTCGCTCATCTCCGGCCTCACGGGGGCCAAGCGCATCACGACGCAGGAGGGGCTGCAGCTGCTCGGCGGCGACACGGTCAGCAAGGTCGTCATGACCGACGGCGACCAGCGCGTCGACCTGACGCTGTCGAAGGCCTTCAAGGACTCGACGAACGTGCAGTTCTACTACACGACGGCGCGCGCCGACGAGGTCGTCACGGCCATCGACTCCGCATCGCCGAAGGACGGCTTCGACGACGTCGTCCCGCAGCCGAGCTTCTGGGGCGGCATCCTGTCCCTCGTGATCCCGCTCCTGCTGCTGGGTCTCCTCTTCTGGTTCCTGCTGTCCAGCGCCCAGGGCGGCGGCAGCAAGGTGATGCAGTTCGGCAAGTCCCGCGCGAAGCTCGTGACGAAGGAGACCCCCACGGTCACCTTCGGCGACGTCGCCGGTGCCGAAGAGGCCATCGAGGAGATGCAGGAGATCAAGGACTTCCTGAAAGACCCCGCGAAGTTCCAGGCCGTCGGCGCCCGCATCCCGAAGGGCGTGCTCCTCTACGGCCCTCCCGGCACCGGAAAGACCCTCCTCGCACGGGCGGTCGCCGGCGAAGCGGGAGTGCCGTTCTACTCCATCTCGGGTTCGGACTTCGTGGAGATGTTCGTGGGCGTCGGCGCGAGCCGCGTGCGCGACCTCTTCAACCAGGCCAAGGAGAACGCTCCGGCCATCATCTTCATCGACGAGATCGACGCCGTCGGTCGCCACCGCGGCGCCGGCATGGGCGGCGGTCACGACGAGCGCGAGCAGACGCTCAACCAGATGCTCGTGGAGATGGACGGCTTCGACCCCAAGGTGTCGGTGCTCGTCATCGCGGCCACCAACCGTCCCGACATCCTCGACCCCGCGCTGCTGCGCCCCGGCCGCTTCGACCGGCAGATCGGCGTCGACGCGCCCGACCTGAAGGGCCGTCAGAAGATCCTCGAGGTGCACGGTCGCGGCAAGCCGCTGTCGCCCTCGGTCGACCTCTCGGTCATCGCGCGGAAGACGCCCGGCTTCACCGGTGCCGACCTCGCCAATGTCCTCAACGAGGCCGCGCTGCTCACGGCGCGCTCCAACGCGCAGCTGATTGACATGCGGGCACTCGACGAGGCCATCGATCGCGTGATCGCCGGTCCGCAGCGACGCACGCGCGTCATGCGGGACAAGGAGAAGCTCATCACGGCCTACCACGAGGGCGGTCACGCGCTCGTGGCGGCGGCGATGAACCACTCCGACCCGGTCACCAAGATCACGATCCTCCCGCGCGGCAAGGCCCTCGGCTACACGATGGTCATGCCCCTGGAAGACAAGTACTCCGTCACCCGCAACGAGCTGCAGGATCAGCTCGCGTGGGCCATGGGCGGTCGTGTCGCGGAGGAGGTCGTCTTCCACGACCCCACCACCGGTGCGAGCAACGACATCGAGAAGGCGACCAACATCGCCCGGAAGATGGTCACGGAGTACGGCATGACGACCGAGGTCGGACCCGTCAAGCTCGGGCAGTCCTCGGGCGAGGTCTTCATGGGCCGCGACATGGGCCACGGCCGCGACTTCAGCGAGCGGATCGCCGAGCGCGTCGACCAGCAGGTGCGCGACCTCATCGAGCAGGCCCACAACGAGGCCTACGAGGTGCTCAACGCGAACCGCGACATCCTCGACCGGCTGGCCACGGCGCTCCTCGAGAAGGAGACGCTCGACCACCTCGAGATCGCCGAGATCTTCACCGACATCCGCAAGCTCCCGCCGCGCCCGCAGTGGCTGTCGAGCACGGAGCGCCCCGTGTCGACGCTTCCCCCCGTCGAGGTGCCGCGCACCCAGGACGAGGCGGGCCTCGCCGCACAGGTGGCCGCCGAGGGCGAGACGGTCGCGCAGAAGGCCCCCGCGCGTCGTGCGAGCGGGCAGGCGCGTCCCGCGACCGCATAGGCTCGGGTCGTGGCCGTCGACCGTGACCGCGTCGCCGCTCTGGTGCGCGACCTCCTCGAGGCGATCGGTGAAGACCCCGATCGTCCCGGCCTGCGGGCTACGCCGCACCGCGTCGCCGATGCGTACGCCGAGTTCTTCTCGGGCGTGGGAGAGGATGCCGCGGCGCCGCTCGCGCACACGATCTCCGTGACGCGGGGCCCAGCCCCCGACACGCTGCCGTCGGGCGCCGTCATGCTGCGCGACATCCGGTTCCGCTCCGTGTGCGAGCACCACCTCCTGCCGTTCGCGGGCCACGCCCACATCGCGTATCTGCCGGGCGAGCAGGTCGTGGGTCTCGGGGCGCTCCCGCGCGTCGTCGACGTGCTCGCGGCGCGGCCGCAGGTGCAGGAGCGCCTCGGCGAGCAGATCGCCGATGTCATCGCCGGCTCCCTGGACACCCGCGGGGTGCTCGTCGTGCTCGACGCCACCCACGAATGCGTCACGATGCGCGGCGGCCGTCAGCCCGACGCGTCGACCGTCACGGTGGCGGCCCGCGGGGAGCTCTCCGAGCCGGCGGCGCGTGCCGAGATCATGCTGCTCCTCACGGGACGGGCGACATGAGGATGCCGCGATGACCCTCCTCATGGGCATCGTCAACGTGACGCCCGACTCGTTCAGCGACGGTGGCCGGTACGTCGGCGTGGACGACGCGATCGCCCACGGTCGCGCCCTCGCCGCCGCCGGAGCCGACATCCTCGACATCGGGGGCGAGTCGACCCGCCCGGGCGCCGAGCGCGTGCCGCCCGAGGTGGAGCTGGCCCGCGTCCTCCCGGTGATCGAGGCGCTCGCCGCCGACGGCACGATGATCAGCATCGACACCATGAACGCCGCCACCGCGGCGGCCGCGATCGACGCCGGCGCGCTCATCGTGAACGACGTCTCGGGGGGACAGTCCGACCCCGAGATCATCGAGGTGGTCGCCGACTCCGAGGTGCACTTCGCGATCGGACACTGGCGCGGCCCCTCCGACCGGATGTACGCCCGCGCGCACTACGACGACGTCGTGGACGAGGTGATCGCCGAGCTCGAGGAGCGTCGCCACGAGGCGCTCGCCGCCGGCATCCCTCCGGCCCGTCTCATCCTCGATCCGGGGTTCGGGTTCGGTAAGCGCGGCGACCAGAACTGGGAGCTGCTGTGCGGGCTCGAGCGTGTGGTCGCGATGGAGTCGCGCGTGCTCGTCGGGACGAGCCGCAAGGGCTTCCTCGCCGCCACGCTCGAGGAGCACGGTGAGCCCACGCAGGAGCGCCGAGACCTCGCGACGGCGGTCACGAGCGTGCGCGCCGCGGTCGCCGGGGTGTGGGCGGTGCGCGTGCACGACGTCGCCGCGACTCGCGACGCCCTCGCGGTCTGGGAGCGCGCGACGACGGGGGAGGGCCGATCATGACCGATGAGATCTCGATCTCCGGCATCCGTGCTGTGGGATATCACGGCGTCTACGACCACGAACGTCGCGACGGGCAGGAGTTCGTCGCCGACGTCGTGCTGAGCCTGTCGCTCGACGCTGCCTCGCGCAGCGACGACGTGGCGGACACCGTGCACTACGGCGAACTCGCCGAGCAGGTCGCGGCGATCCTTTCCGGCGAACCCGTCAACCTGCTGGAGACGCTCGCGCGGCGGATCGCCGACGCGGCGCTGACGTTCGCGCTCGTGGATGCCGTGACCGTCACCGTGCACAAGCCCCAGGCACCGATCCCGGTGCCGTTCACCGATGTCGCGGTGACGGTGCGACGCCGACGAGAGGATGCCGGATGAGCCGCCGACTCGCCCAGGGTCTCGATGACGAGGCTCCCCGCGCGGCGCGACCGGCCGTGCCGGCGGTCGTCGCCCTCGGCGCGAACCTCGGCGACCGCGCCGAGACGATCGCCGCGGCGCTGGATGACCTCGCACGGCTGCCGCTGACGTCGGTGACGGCTGCCGCCGCGCCCATCGAGTCGATCGCGCTCACGCCGTCGGGTCCCGATGCCGCCGCCCCCGGGTACCTCAACACGGTCGCCCTGCTGTCGACGCGCCTCGCACCGAGCGTGCTGCTGGCCTACCTGCACGCCGTCGAGGAGCGCCACGGTCGCCCCCGCCGCACCGCCGACCAGCCTCGTTGGCAGGATCGAACGCTCGATCTCGATCTGATCGCGTACGGCGAAGTGCGTTCCGACGACCCCGCGCTCACCCTTCCGCATCCGCGCGCGGCCGAGCGCGACTTCGTGCTGCGTCCCTGGGCCAGTCTCGATCCCGACGCCGAGCTGCCCGGCCGCGGACGCGTCGCCGACCTGCTGCGCGCCCTCGACGAGGAGGACGCCTCATGAAGCGTACGGGAGCCGCGCCGCTCATCGTCTCGGCCGTGATCGGGCTCGTCATCGGCTACCTCATCGATCAGGCGCTCACCGCCGCCGGGCAGCCGACGTTCACGCCCTCGCTCATGCTGCCGGTGCTCCTGGTGCTCCTCGCCGCCGTGACGGTGGCGCTGGCCGTGCCGATCCGGCGCGCGACGACCGGTGCCAGCGGACAACGCGTCGACCCGTTCCACGCCGTGCGCATCGCGATGCTCGCGCGCGCGTCGAGCATCGTGGGGGCCGTCGTCGTCGGCGTCGGGGCAGGGTTGCTGGTCTTCCTCCTCACCCGCCCGGTGGCTCCCTCGTTAGGCTCGACGGGTACCGTGGTCGCCGCGGCGGTCGCGGGGCTGGTCCTCGTGATCGCGGGGCTGGTCGCCGAGTACCTGTGCACCATTCGGAAGGACGACGATGACGAACAGCCCGGACCAGCCGATCCCGGCTTCGGACTCTCCCACCACGACTGAGCCGCTCTCCTCGGCTTCCGGCGGCGCTGCGCCCGCGGACGGGGCCCTGGATGCCGGGACGTTCTCCGCGATCGTCGAGCCCCGCAGTGTGCACCGCCTGCCGCTGGGCGACGGCCGGTGGCATCAGGTCTCCCGGAAGTACATCGCCGTCCAAGTCATCTCGCATGTCGCCTTCCTGGCGTTGATCGTCGCGGCCGCGGCCGTGCTGGGCCTCGTGCTCGAGCAGGGGTGGGTGTGGATTCCCGCCGGCATCGTCGCCGTGATCACGGTCGTGACGCTCATCGTGCTGCCCCGTCAGGCCCGGTCGATCGGATACCAGCTCCGCGCCGACGATCTCGTCTTCCGCCGCGGCATCCTGTGGCAGCGCATGGTGGCCGTGCCGTACGGGCGCATGCAGCTCGTCGACATCACGCACGGGCCGCTCGACCGCGGCTTCGGCATCGCGCAGCTCAAGCTCGTGACGGCCGCGGCCGCCACGGGCGTCACGATTCCGGGGCTGGCGCAGACGGCGGCGGAGCAGTTGCGCGACACGCTCATCGATGTCGCCGAGACCCGCCGGACCGGGCTGTGACGGTGCCCGGCCCGCCCGTCGCCCCGTCGGGGGCCGTCGCGGAGGTGCGGTCCCCGCTGAGCGACGGCGAGTGGCATCGACTGCACCCGCTGACCCCGCTCATGAAGGGCGGCCTGTTCCTCGTCGTCGTGATCGGCATCGTCGTCACTAACCTCCGTGACCGGCTGATCGCGATCTTCCTCCCGGGGATGTCGGAGGAGTACGAGTACGCGGGCGACCCGATCGACTACATCGTCGCGAACGACCTGATCATCATCGCGGCGCTCGTGGTGCTCGGTGTGCTCGTCGTGCTGCTGGGGCTGTTCTGGTTGTCGTGGCGCTTCCATACCTTCCGCATCACCGGCGACGACGTCGAGGTGCGCAGCGGCGTGCTCTTCCGGACACATCGGCGTGCGCCGCTCGACAGGGTGCAGGGCGTGAACCTCACGCGTCCGATGATCGCCCGCATCCTCGGCATGGCGAAGCTCGAGGTCGTCGGCGCCGGCCTCGACGCGAACGTCAAGCTGGAGTACCTGTCCACGGCGAACGCCGAGGCGGTGCGCGGCGACATCCTGCGGCTGGCATCGGGGCGCCAACTCGCCGAGCGCGGCGCCGCGGCGGGCGATGCGTCGGTGCGGGGACGCGCGGCGGCTGCCGTCAGCGCCGGCATCACGGGGCTCATCGAGGGTGCCGAGGGGCCGGCGGAGCAACCGGCATCCGTCGTACACATCCCGCCCGGCCGGCTGATCGGCGCCCACATCATGTCGGGGTCGACGATCTGGCTGATCGTGCTGGTCGCCGGTGTCGTGGTGGGGTCGATCGTCGGCACACCGTGGCTGCTCTTCTCCATCGTTCCGGCGCTCATCGGTTTCGGCGCGTACTGGTTCCGGCAGATCACCAGGTCGCTCCGTTACTCGATCGCGCCCACTCCGGCGGGCGTGCGGATCACCTTTGGGCTCTTCACGACCGTCACCGAGACGCTGCCGCCCGGTCGCATCCACGCGGTCGAGATCGCTCAGCCGCTGCTGTGGCGGCGCCTCGGCTGGTACCGCATCCGCGTGAACAGGCTCTCGGGACGGTCGGCGTCGGACACGTCGTCACAGCAGTTCAGCGACGTGCTGCCGGTGGGCACGCGAGACGACGTGGAACGCGTACTGAGGTTGATCCTCCCGGGTCTTCCCGACGAGTCGTGGCCGCTCATGCTGGAGCGCGGCGTGCGCGGACCGATAGACGGCGACCCGTACACGAACACGCCTCGACGTGCGCGCTGGCTGCGCCCGCTCTCGTGGCGGCGCAACGGCTTCCTCCTCCTCCCCGACGCCCTGCTGCTGCGCAGCGGCGCGCTCCGTCGGGCACTGGTCGTGCTGCCGCTCGCGCGGCTCCAGTCCCTACGACTGGCGCAGGGCCCGATCGATCGGGCGATGGACGTCGCCAACATCACCGGTCACACCGTGCTCGGCCAGGTCTCGGGGAGCCTCGGCATCCTCGACCGTGCCGCTGCCGTCGCCCTGTGGACGGATGCCGCGGCCGCCGTCGTCTCCGCGCTCTCGCGCGATCGCTCCCACCGCTGGGGAGCCGACGAAGGAGTGGACCCCGCCGTCGAGCCCGATTCCGCTGGTTCGCGCGACCCTTCGACCGTGGCGACGGACGGGCGGGTCGACGCCGACCGAACGGTGCCGGGCGCATGACCCGCAGCGGACGCCTGGGCGTCGGCATCATCGGCGCGGGACGCGTCGGCCCGGTCATCGGTGCCGCACTGGCCGGAGCGGGCCATGCCGTGACCGGGATCACGGCGGGCTCCGACCCCGATCGCGTCGACGCCGTCTTGCCGGGGGTGCCCGTGCTCGCGGCCGACGAGGTCGTCCGTCGCAGCGAGCTCGTCGTCATCGCCGTGCCGCACGCAGAGCTTCCCGCGCTCGTAGCCGGACTGTCCGAGATCGGGGCGTGGCAGGTCGGCCAGCTCGTCCTCCACACCGACCCGGCGTACGGCATCGACGTGCTCTCACCCGCCGCCGCGCGCGGGGCCATCCCGCTCGCCGTGCACCCTGCAGTCGCCTTCACCGGCACCTCGATCGATCTCCGTCAGCTGCGCGAGTCGTACGCCGCCGTCACAGCACCCGCCGCCGTGCTCCCGATCGCTCAGGCGCTGGCCGTCGAGCTCGGCTGCGAGCCGATCGTCGTGTCGGAGGAGGCCCGCGCGGCCTACGGCGAGGCCGTCGCAACGGCGACCGAGTTCTCCGCGGCGCTGCTGCGCCAGTCGTCGGAGCTGCTGGTCGCGGCCGGTGTCGACGAGCCGGGCCGCTTCCTGTCCGCCCTCGTCCACTCCACGGTCGACCGCGCACTGCAGGGGCTCGAGACGGCGTGAGGGCGAAGGCGGCCGCCGGCGCCCGTGAGAGAATCGAGGGTCGACTTCTGAGGAGCCTGAAATGACCGACGCGCCCGCATCCGCCGAGGCCATCCCCGACGACGACGTCTTCGAGCAGAAGGCCGTCCGGCTGGCCAAGCGCGAGCGGCTGATCGCCGAGCGAAAGGATGCCGCGGGCGGCGCCTACCCCGTCGCCGTCGCCGTCACCGACACCATTCCCGCGCTCCGCGAGCGCTACGCCGACCTCGAGGCGGGCGCTGAGACCGGAGTCGTGGCATCCGTCGCCGGTCGTGTCGTGTTCAGTCGCAACACCGGCAAGCTCTGCTTCGCCTCGCTGCAGTCGGGTGACGGCAGCCGTATCCAGGCCATGGTGTCGCTCGCGGAGGTGGGCGAGGAGTCGCTGCAGGCGTGGAAGGAACTCGTCGACCTCGGCGACCACGTCTCGGTCACCGGTCAGGTGATCTCCAGCCGCCGCGGCGAGCTGTCGATCATGGTCACCGAGTGGGCCGTCGCGGCCAAGGCGCTGCTGCCGCTGCCGAATCTTTACACCGAGCTCAGCGAGGAGAGCCGGGTGCGTTCGCGCTTCCTCGACCTCATCGTGCGCGACCTCGCACGCGAGACCGTCGTGGCACGCGCGACCGTTAACGCGAGCCTGCGCCAGACCTTCGCGTCGCACGGCTACATCGAGGTGGAGACGCCGATGCTGCAGGTGCAGCACGGCGGCGCGGCCGCGCGGCCCTTCGTCACGCGGTCCAACGCGTTCGACGCCGACCTGTTCCTGCGCATCGCCCCGGAGCTTTTCCTCAAGCGGGCCGTGGTCGGTGGCATCGACCGCGTGTTCGAGATCAACCGCAACTTCCGCAATGAGGGCGCTGACTCCACCCACAGCCCCGAGTTCGCGATGCTCGAGGCGTACGAGGCCTACAGCGATTACAACGGCATCGCCGACCTCACACAGGAGCTCGTGCAGAACGCCGCGATCGCCGTGGCCGGTTCGACCACCGTCACGTGGGCCGACGGCACCGAGTTCGACCTCGGCGGTCAGTGGGATCGCATCTCCATGTACGACTCGCTCTCGGCAGCCGCCGGACGCGACATCACCCCCGCTACGCCTCTCGCCGAGCTCCAGGCGCTCGCCGCCGAGGTGGGGGTCGAGGTTCCCGAGAAGATCGCCACGCACGGCAAGCTCGTCGAGGAGCTGTGGGAGCACTTCGTGAAGGGCGGCCTCGAGCGCCCCACGTTCGTCATGGACTTCCCCCTTGACACCAGTCCGCTCGTGCGCGAGCACCGCTCGATCGCCGGAGTGGTGGAGAAGTGGGACCTCTACGTTCGGGGCTTCGAGCTGGCCACCGGCTACTCCGAGCTCGTCGACCCCGTCATCCAGCGCGAGCGCTTCGTGGAGCAGGCCAAGCTGGCGGCACGCGGCGACGACGAGGCGATGCGCGTGGACGAGGAGTTCTTGCGCGCGCTCGAACACGGGATGCCGCCGACGGGCGGGATGGGCATGGGCATCGACCGCCTCATGATGGCGATCACGGGCCTCGGCATCCGCGAGACGATCCTCTTCCCCCTCGTCAAGTAGCCCGACTGGCGGCTCGCCACCGTCAGCGGTCGTCGTCACGGGTGAAAGCCCACTCCGGCAGGTGCGCAGCGGCGACGAACGAGCGCACGATGTCAGCGAGGCCGTGATCCGGGTCGCTGGCGAGAGCGGCCTCGGCGTACGCACCCGCGTGCGTCGAGCGCCCGAGCGCCCACGACAGCCACGCGCACACGGCGAGCGCCCCGGCGCGTCGACGGGTGGCGGTGAGTGCGGCCACGTGACGCGTGAGCGTCAGTGCGCGCTCGATGCGATCGAGCTGCGGCCTCACGCCCTCTCCCCACATGACAGCCGCGAGGTCGGCCGGGTACTCCTCGCCGTCCTCCCACCGCCGTTGAGCCGTCATCGCCGCCTCCCCGCCCGCAGCGTCGCTGGCCCACTGCACGAGCGCGACGTCGCGGAGGGCGGGCCGCGAGAGACACCACCCCAGCAGCGCGGCCCGCATCGGCGGAAGGGCCTCAGCGTCGTCGTCGAGCGACTTCTCGAACAGTGCGGGCAGATCGTCCAGCTCGCACGCGGCCTCGAGGGCGGCCGGGTCGATGCGCGCGGCACGGTCGGGCTCGGGGGGAAGGCCGCACACGATCGACAGCGCGGCGCTGAGCGACCGATGGGCCGCGCCGACCTGACGGCGTTCGGCCGACGTGCGCCGGGGCAGGGTGCTGCCGGACCGCTGATCGCCCGCCGGCTCGGGTGTCCCGGGCGTCGGAGCGGTCACGAGCTCCGACAGCGGACGCACCCGCGGAGGCTGTGCTCGCGGCGCTCCCCACCCGTCGGCGGCGACCACGAGCGCGTCGACGAGGTGGAGGCCACTGGCATCCGCGGTGCGAGCGAGTCCGTCGACCAGCCCCGCGTGCGGGAGGCCGTCGGCGGTGCCGCGGTCGGAGTAGACGACCACGACGAGCGCATCGGCGACCTCGACCCGGCACACCATGCCGACGACCGTCGCGGCGAAGCCGTCGTCGACGAGCGCGTCGTCGCTCGGGAGATCGAGTCGCATCGCCCCGAGGCTGCGACCGCGGGCCATCGGCACGACGACGACGCTGCGCGTGGGCGTGTAGCCGAGCATGCGGGGGACGAGGGCGAGGAACTGTGCCGCGTCGGCGGCCTTCACGATGGTGGTCATGTCCCGAGGGTCCCCCGTGCGGACGCGCGGAAGGCCCCCTTCCACAGCCGCGATCGCGGACGCCGGAGACGGGCGGCTTGTGGAGAAGCCGACGGTACGATGGATGCCATGGACACCGACTACTGGGCAGCCGTCGTCTGGTCGCTCGCGCCCACCGTGGTCGTGCTCGGGCTGTTCATCTTCGTGCTGCGCTCCATCCTCCGCATGGACCGCAACGAGCGCCGGATGTACACCCGCATCGAGGCGGAGGAGCGCGCCAAGCGCGGTCTCCCGCCGGTCGCCGACGATCGTCCCGCCCGCTGACGGAGGCGCCCGATACGCTGGGCGCATCCGTATCGCAGGAGCGCGCCGTTGCTGAGCATCACTTTCGACTGGAACTGGACCTGGTGGGTCTTCGTCGTGCTCGCCTTCGACATCACCGTGCGCGTCCTGGCGATCATCGTGATCCCCCGCAACCGGCGCCCGACGGCCGCGATGGCCTGGCTGCTCGCGATCTACTTCATTCCGATCATCGGCATCCTGCTCTTCCTCCTGATCGGCAACCCGCGTCTGCCCCGCGTGCGGCGCAAGAAGCAGCGGCAGATCAACGACTACATCCGTGAGACGAGCAAGGGGCTCGACTTCGGCACGCTCCGGCCCAACGCGCCCGAGTGGTTCCGCTCTCTCGTCACCCTCAACCGCAACCTCGGCGCCCTGCCGATCGCGGGCGACAACGGGGCGACCCTCATCGCCGGGTACCAGGAGAGCCTCGACGCGATGGCCGCCGCGATCGGCGAAGCCGAGCACTACGTGCACGTCGAGTTCTACATCCTGCAGGCCGACGCCGCGACCGACGGCTTCTTCCGGGCGATGGAGGAGGCGGCCGGCCGGGGCGTCGTCGTGCGCGTGCTCATGGACCACTGGGCCAACCGCAGCAAGCCCTTCTACAAGGAGACGCTCCGCCGTCTCGACGCGATGGGCGCGCACTGGCGGCTCATGCTTCCCGTCCAGCCGCTGCGTGGCAAGTACCAGCGGCCTGATCTCCGCAACCACCGCAAGCTCCTCGTCGTCGACGGCGCCGTGGCGTTCATGGGCTCCCAGAACGTCACCGACTCGACGTACAACCTGCGCAAGAACATCAAGCGCGGACTGCACTGGGTCGACATGATGGCGCGCATCGACGGGCCGGTCGTGGCATCCGTCAACGCGGTGTTCCTGAGTGACTGGTACAGCGAGACCGACGAGATCGTCGAGGGGATCGAACTGTTCGACGTGCGCCGCGGCACCGGCGACCTCGACTGCCAGGTCATCCCGTCCGGTCCCGGGTTCGAGTTCCAGAACAACCTCAAGCTGTTCATGGGGCTGCTGTTCGCGGCGCAGCGGAAGATCATCATCGTCAGCCCCTACTTCGTGCCCGACGAAGGTCTGCTGCTGGCCATCCAGACGGCGTGCCAGCGTGGCATCCACGTCGAGCTGTTCGTCTCCGAAGAGGGCGATCAGGCGATGGTCTACCACGCGCAGCGCAGCTATTACGAGGCGCTCCTGCGGGCCGGGGTGAAGATCTGGATGTACAAGCGCCCGTACATCCTGCACTCGAAGTCGATGTCGATCGACGACGAGGTGGCCGTCGTCGGCTCCAGCAACATGGACATGCGTTCGTTCGGTCTGAACCTCGAGATGTCCCTCCTCGTGCGCGGCGAGGAGTTCGTGCAACAGTTGCGCGCCGTCGAGGACCAGTACCGCGACGACTCCCGGGAGCTCACGCTCGAGGAGTGGCGACAGCAGCCGCTCCGGTCCACGGTGCTCGACAACCTGGCGCGGCTGACGTCCGCGCTCCAGTGAGACGGATCCCGGCGTCTCGACACTCGAAGAGTGGATGCCACGGCATCCGGCCACCGAAAGGACTCTGATGCGTCGTCGATCCGTAGCCGCCTTCACGGCTCTCGCGCTCGCCGCCCTCGCTCTGACGGCGTGCTCCACCAACGACGGGCCGGACGCGCCGGGCGGAAGCGCTGACGACGGGCTCGAGGTGGGGGCGGCTTGGCTCGCCGGCGGCACGCTCATCGCGCTCGTGACCGACGGGAGCTCGAGTTGCCGCCCCTTCGTCGACGGCGCCGTCGTGGACGACGGGGTGCTCGTCGTGACGCTGAAGGAGTCGACCGGCGAAGAGGGGGTCTGCACCGACGATCTCGTGCAGCGCGGCACGATCGTCGGCGTGCCCGACGGGATCACGCCGGGCACGGGCATCGACATCCAGGTGACGCTCGATGGGGCCGCGGGCGAGACGAGCTTCGGCGAGACCTCGCTGCCGGACTACACGGGTCGAGCCGTCGATGAGTACACTCCCTCGGCGGGATGGGTCGACGCCGAAACGTTCGCCCTGCTGACGTGGGGCTCGTCGTCGTGCGCGCCGCAGGTCGAGTCGGCGACGGCGAAGACGCCCGACTCGATCGAGGTGGCCTTCGCGCAGGCGCCGGCCGACCAGGTGTGCACCATGGACATGGCGCCGCAGGTCGCGGTGGTCACCATCGAGGGAGATGTGAGCCCCGACGCGACGATCAGCGTCGCCGGCGGCGGCGCGCTCCCCGGTGGCAGCATCCCGATCGACTGACCCTCGCGGCGGGGCTCGCCCGCGGCGGTTGGGTTCGCCCGCGGCATCCTGCGGGTCGGGCGGCGCGCCACCAGTTCGCCCGCGGCATCCTGCAGGTCGTGCAGCGGCGCACCCACGGTTCGGCGCGGGCGAACAGTGCCGCAACCGCGATTCGACGCCGGCGAATGGCGCCGCCCACGCTCGCCCACGGTTCGGCGTGGGCGAGGGTTCCTCCCCAGGCGAGGTAGCGCGGGGTGAGAACACCGATTGCCGCGGACGGCGGAGCGCCAGGCCTTGCGCGGCCGACGATGGGCTCATGCGCCGACAACCCCTCCCCGCCCATCTCCCGACGTCGTTCTCGGTGGCATCCGCCCGGGCGGCAGGGGTCACGTCCTCCCGCTTGCGCTCCGCCGACCTTCGCGCACCCTTCCACGGCGTGCGGGTGCGTGCCGACGCGCGCGCCGCATCGAGCGCCGAGGACGCGCTCGTGGACGCCGCACATGCCTACGCCCAGCGGATGCCGGTGGGTCACTTCTTCAGCCACGTCGCCGCCGCGGTCCTCTGGGGTCTCCCGCTGCCGCTCGAGGTCGTCGCCGGGCGCGCACTCGACGTGTGCGTGCACGCGCCACGACGGGCACCGGCCGGGCGTGGTGTGGTCGGGCACGCCGTGGTTCCCGCGCTCGCCCATGTCGTTCGGCACCCGGTGCACGGCATCGCGCTGTCGACACCGGCATCCACCTGGGCGATGCTCGCGGTCGTCCTGCAAGACGATCGCGATCTGGTGGCCGTGGCGGATGCCGTCATCCGCACGCCGATGCATCGAAGCGACCCGGCGCCGCTCGCGACCCGTGCCCAGTTGGGGGCGGCCGTCGCCGCCGGGCGGCGAGTGGGTGCCGCGCGCCTGCGGAGGGTGCTGCCTCGGGCCATTCCGCGATCGCGGTCGCGCTCGGAGACGTGGCTGCGGCTCATCCTCGTCGACGCGGGGCTTGCGGGGCCCGAGGCCAACGTCGATGTGGTCGAGGCCGGCGTGTGGCTCGGCCAGGTCGATCTCGCCTACCCCGCGCTGCGCGTCGCCCTCGAGTACGAGGGAGAGCACCACCTCACCGACCCGCGGCAGTGGGCCGCCGACATCGCCCGCTACGACCGGCTCGCCGAAGCGGGGTGGAGAGTCATCCGAGTCACCAAGGCGGAGGTCTTCGGGCGAAGCGACGACCTGGTCGAGCGCGTGCGTCGCGCTCTCGGGCAGGCCGCCCGATGACGGGGTCGTTCGCCCGCGGCATCCTGCGGGTCGCGCGGTGCGGCACCCACGATTCGGTGCGGGCGAACGTGCGGCACCCACGATTCGGCGCGGGCGAAGCTGCGCCACGCACCCGCGAGACGGCGCACCACCCCGCGGGGCGCCGTCAGTCGGCGCGCACCAGGAGGTCGCCGACTTCGCAGTCGAGAGCGCGGCAGATGGCCGAGAGGGTCGAGTAGCGGATGGCGCGGGCGCGGTCGTTTTTGAGGATCGAGAGGTTCACGACCGAGACGCCCACGATCTCCGACAGCCGTGTGAGGGTCATCCCACGCGCGGCGAGCAGCTCGTCGAGGCGACAGTGGATGCCGGTGAGCTCGTCGTCGTCGGCCGGGCTCACACGAGCCCCTCGGAGTCTCGCTGCAGGCGTGCACCGTGCCGGAAGATGACGGCCAGGGCGGCGAACGCGAGTCCGGCCGCCAGCGGCCAGAACGGGAACGTGAGCTCGAAGCCGGGCTGCGGCAGCCACGCCTGGAAGACGTCTTCGATGCCGGCGACCTCCTCGTATCGGCCCGACTCCCACGTCAGCAGCTCGGCCGCCGCCATGCTGCCGGCGATGTCGCTGAGCAGCTGCGCCGCGACGCCGCCCGCCGCGACCACCACGGCCGTCACCGTCGCCATGCGCGCGATGACCGGAGCGAACGCACGCCCGGCGATCAGCTGGAAGCACGCGACGGCGAGGAGAGTCGCGATCACCCCCGGAATGAGGATGCCGAGGCCCTGCCCGATCGCCCAGCACACCCGCACCCCGGTGCTGAGGCCCGTCGCGACGATCTCGGCGGTGACGAAGCCGCCGCCGACTCGCATGGCGGTGGGCCCCTCGACGACGGTGCCGGCCGGGAGCTCGGGCCAGAACTCGCGCACGGGGACCGCGACCCGGATGTCGTCCTGCAGCAGTGTGGTGAGCACCACGACGACCGCCGCGATGACGCAGATCGCCGCCCACAGCGCCGAGACCGACAGGGTGACGCTGACGAGCGGCGAGGGATCTCCGGTGCGCCGCGCTCGCCGGGAGGCGATCACGAAGGCGACCGCGAGGCCCACGATCACCGCGAGCCCGATCCAGACGATCGGTCCCACGACCCACATGTTCGACATCTCAGCTCAGTCCTTCCCTGTCGCGGGTGCTTCGGCATCCTCCGCGATGACCATAACGAAAAACGTTGTTAACGAGAAACGATATGTCTGCCCGTACGGCGGTGTCAATCGGCGGTGCGCCCCCAGCGAACACGGGCATACCGGCATCCCGCGGTGGTTATCGTCATTCGTAAGCGCCAGAAGACTCGGCGCGTGAAGGAGTGGACGATGTTCGAGAGATTCACGGACCGTGCCCGTCGTGTGGTTGTGCTCGCCCAGGAAGAGGCGAAGATGCTCAACCACAACTACATCGGCACCGAGCACATCCTGCTGGGCCTGATCCATGAGGGAGAGGGCGTCGCAGCGAAGGCGCTCGAGAGCCTCGGGATCTCGCTGGATGCCGTGCGCGAGCAGGTGCAGGACATCATCGGCCAGGGTCAGCAGCAGCCGACCGGCCACATCCCCTTCACCCCGCGTGCCAAGAAGGTGCTCGAGCTGTCCCTGCGCGAAGCGCTGCAGCTCGGCCACAACTACATCGGCACGGAGCACATCCTGCTGGGCCTGATCCGCGAGGGCGAGGGCGTCGCCGCCCAGGTGCTGGTGAAGCTCGGCGCCGACCTCAACAAGGTGCGGCAGCAGGTCATCCAGCTCCTCAGCGGCTACCAGGGCAAGGAGCCCGCCGGGGTGTCCGCCGGTGCCGGTGAGCAGAACCAGCCGGCCGCCCAGGGCGGTTCGGCCGTTCTCGACCAGTTCGGCCGCAACCTCACGCAGGCCGCGCGCGACAACAAGCTCGACCCCGTCATCGGGCGCGAGAAGGAGATCGAGCGCGTGATGCAGATCCTGTCGCGCCGCTCGAAGAACAACCCCGTCCTGATCGGCGAGCCCGGCGTCGGCAAGACCGCCGTCGTGGAGGGTCTCGCGCAGGCGATCGTCAAGGGCGATGTGCCCGAGACGCTCAAGGACAAGCAGGTCTATTCGCTCGACCTCGGCTCGCTCATCGCCGGTTCCCGTTACCGCGGTGACTTCGAGGAGCGCCTGAAGAAGGTCACGAAGGAGATCCGCACCCGCGGCGACATCATCGTCTTCATCGACGAGATCCACACGCTCGTGGGTGCCGGCGCCGCGGAGGGTGCGATCGACGCCGCGTCGATCCTCAAGCCGCTGCTGGCCCGTGGTGAACTCCAGACGATCGGCGCCACGACCCTCGACGAGTACCGCAAGCACTTCGAGAAGGACGCCGCGCTCGAGCGCCGCTTCCAGCCCATCCAGGTGGCCGAGCCGTCGCTCCCGCACGCGATCAACATCCTGAAGGGGCTGCGCGACCGCTACGAGGCGCACCACAAGGTGCAGATCACCGACGGCGCGATCGTCGCGGCGGCCAACCTCGCCGACCGCTACATCTCCGACCGCTTCCTGCCCGACAAGGCGATCGATCTGATCGACGAGGCCGGCGCACGCCTGCGGCTGTCGATCCTCTCGAGCCCGCCGGAGCTGCGCGAGTTCGACGAGAAGATCGCCAAGGTCCGCGAGGACAAGGAGCGCGCGAGCGAAGACCAGGACTTCGAGAAGGCCGCATCGCTGCGCGACGAGGAGAAGAGCCTCCTCGCCGAGCGCCTGCGTCTCGAGAAGCAGTGGCGCTCGGGTGACGTCGCCTCGCACGCGGTGGTCGACGAGGGTCTGATCGCGGAGGTGCTCGCCCAGGCGACCGGCATCCCGGTGTTCAAGCTCACCGAGGAAGAGACCAGCCGTCTCATGTTCATGGAGAAGGCGCTGCACCAGCGCGTCATCGGCCAGGAAGAGGCGATCGCGGCGCTGTCCAAGACGATCCGTCGTCAGCGTGCCGGCCTCAAGGACCCGAAGCGTCCGTCGGGCTCGTTCATCTTCGCCGGCCCCACGGGTGTCGGAAAGACCGAGCTCGCCAAGGCGCTCGCGGAGTTCCTGTTCGATGACGAGGGTGCGCTGATCTCGCTCGACATGAGCGAGTACGGCGAGAAGCACACCGTGTCTCGCCTGTTCGGTGCTCCTCCGGGATTCGTCGGCTTCGAAGAGGGCGGTCAGCTCACCGAGAAGGTGCGCCGCAAGCCGTTCTCGGTCGTCCTGTTCGACGAGATCGAGAAGGCCCACCCGGACATCTTCAACTCGCTCCTCCAGATCCTCGAGGAAGGTCGTCTCACCGACGGCCAGGGGCGCGTCGTCGACTTCAAGAACACGGTCATCATCATGACGACCAACCTCGGTTCCTCGGCCATCGCCGGCGGACCCGTCGGGTTCCAGGTCGAGGGCAACGCGCAGACGAGCTACGAGCGGATGAAGGGCAAGGTCGACGAGGAGCTCAAGCGCCACTTCAAGCCCGAGTTCCTCAACCGCCTCGACGACATCATCGTGTTCCCGCAGCTGAGCAAGGACGAGCTCCGTCAGATCGTGGGCCTGTTCACGAAGCGGCTGAGCGAGCGCCTGCTCGACCGTGACATGACGGTGGAGCTGTCGGATGCCGCGAAGGACCGTCTCATCGAGATCGGGTTCGACCCGACGCTGGGTGCACGGCCGCTGCGTCGTGCCATGCAGCGCGAGGTCGAGGACAAGCTCAGCGAGAAGATCCTCCACGGCGAGCTCAACAGCGGCGACCACGTGAAGGTGGGCGCGGAGAACGGACAGTTCACGTTCGAGCACGGCCCGCGCGGCGAGAAGGTCGCGATCGGTGTCGGCGCGGCGGGGGAGATCTCCGCGACACCCGACATCGCGGCCAGCGCCTGATCTGACGCACGACACGAAGAGCGGATGCCACGCGGCATCCGCTCTTCGTCGTTCCTGCCGCCGGATATCGATATGTTGCCAGATTCCACAAAGTGCTTGCGCTCGGCGGGAGTGTCTGTCTAGAGTGCTGACGAAGCGTTTCCGCGAAGCGTTTCGATCATTACCAGCACGGACGACGGAGTCGACATGGCGAACATCACCCAGGTGGCTGAGGCCGCCGGTGTGTCGATCTCCACCGTGTCGTACGCGCTCAGCGGCAAGCGGCCCGTCGCGCCGGATACGCGACGTCGGATCGAAGCGGCCGTGCGTGACCTCGGTTACAGCCCGAACGCGGGCGCCCGGATGCTCGCGGGCCGTCGCACGCAGATCTTCGCCCTCACCGAGCCGCTGCGGGCCGACTCGCACGCCCCGACCCACATGTCGTTCGTGCTCGCGACGACCGTCGCCGCCCGCCGCCACGACTACGACATCCTCCTCCTCACCGACGAGCAGGCCTCGGCCGGGATGGGGCGGGTCGCCTCGAGCGGTCTCGTCGACGCCATCCTCGTGCTCGACGTCGGCCCGGACGACGAGCGCGTGCCCCTCGCTCGATCCATCGACACGCCCACGATCTTCATCGGCGTGCCCGACGACCGCGACGGCCTCGTCTGCGTCGACCTCGACTTCGAAGCCGCTGCAGCCCTCGCGGTCGACCGACTCGTCGACGCCGGCCACGCGAACCTCGGTCTCATCGGGCAGCCCGCCGTCGCCTACGAGAAGTCCAACTTCCCGCCGCGCCTGCGTCGCTCGTTCGAGGCGCGCGCCGTCGAGCGCGGTGCACGGGTCGCTTTCCGTACGTCGGGTGACCGCGCGACGAGCATCCCCGCCACGCGCGCGGCGGTGGGCGAGATGCTCGACGCGGGCGTCACCGCTCTCGCCGTGCACGCGGCCGACGACGTGCACCACGCCGTGCTCGCAGAGCTCGCCGAGCGGGGGTTGAGCGTCCCCGGTGACGTGTCGCTCCTCTCCGTCGCCGCATCGTTCGACACCGAGCAGCTTCCCCTGCCGGTGGATGTCATCCCGCTGATCCCCGAAGCGTCCTGCGACCTCGCGGTCGAACTGGCGCTGCAGAGCCTGACACCCGAGCCGCCCTCGGCAGGCCTCCACCTCATCGCACCCACCTACCTCGATCGCGGGTCGATCGCGCCGCCGCGGCGCTGATCCGCACCGTCCGCCCAACTGAACACCGCGTTTCTGCATCTGCATCATCGAAGCGCTTCGACACCCTTCGTCGAAGCATCCGCATCCCGAACGACCAACGAAGGTCACTGAGAAAGGAGTGCCACCGATGGCACGCAATACTCACCACACAGCACGGTTCGGAATCCCTGGACCCGCGCTGCGCCGCGCCGCGGCCGGACTCGCCGTCGTCACCGTCGGCGCGCTCGCCCTCTCGGCCTGCACGACGAGCACCGAAGACCCCGGCACCACCGAGGGCGGCACGCTCAAGCTCTGGCACTACGAGGGAGCCGACAGCGCCATGGGCAAGGCGTGGGCCGAGGCCATCTCCGTCTTCGAGGAGGAGACGGGGGCGACGGTCGAGTTCGAAGAGAAGTCGTTCGAGCAGATCCAGTCCACGGCGAGCCAGGTGCTCGACACCGACGCTGCGCCCGACCTCATGGAGTTCAACAAGGGCAACGCCACCGCCGGCTTCCTCGCCAGCACGGGCCTCATCAGCGACATCAGCGACGCCGTCGACGAGTACGGCTGGGCCGACAAGCTCGCCCCGTCGCTCCAGACCACCGCGAAGTACACCGACGACGGGGTCATGGGCGGCGACACCTGGTACGGCATCCCCAACTACGGCGAGTTCGTCGGCGTGTACTACAACCTCGACGCGTTCGCCGACGCGGGCCTGGAGGTTCCCACGACCTACGACGAGTTCGTGGCCGTGCTCGACGCCTTCGTCGCGAAGGGCATCACGCCGCTCGCCGAAGCCGGCGCGGAGTACCCCCTCGGGCAGCTCTGGTACCAGCTCGCGCTCAGCCAGGGCGACCGTCAGTTCGTGAACGACTACCAGCTGTACGAGAACCCCGTCGACTGGCAGGGGCCGGAGATCACCTACGCGAGCCAGACCCTCGCCGACTACGTCGAGAAGGGCTACATCGCCTCCGACGTCTCCTCGGTGAAGGCGGAGGATGCCGGTGTGTCCTTCATCAACGGCACCGCGCCGATCTTCGTGTCCGGCTCGTGGTGGTACGGCCGCTTCGTGAGCGAGGCGACCGGCTTCGACTGGACGATGACGGCCTTCCCCGAGGCGACGCTGTCGCTCGGCTCGTCGGGCAACCTGTGGGTCGTGCCCGAGAACGCCGCCAACAAGGAGCTCGCCTACGAGTTCATCGACATCACCATGCGTCCTGAGATCCAGGCGATCATCGGCAACAACGGCGGTGTGCCCGTCGCAGCCGACCCCGCCGACATCACCGACGAGAAGAGCCAGGAGCTCATCACGGTGTTCAACGGCATCCTCGACGCCGACGGACTGTCCTTCTACCCGGACTGGCCCGCGCCCGGCTTCTACGACGTGATCGTGCAGCAGTTGCAGGGCCTCGTCACCGGTTCGCAGGACGTCGCCACGACGAACACGAACCTCGGTGCCCAGTACGACGAAGGAACCGCCGACTTCCGCTGAGTCGACGTCCGACCGAGGCGACGGGTGCGGCCCTCACCGCGCCGCACCCGTCGCCCGTCCGTCCCGCAATCGAGGAGAACCATGACCACCGCCACGCGCCCGCGGCGGCAGAAGCTGCCGCCCGAGGAGCCGTCGATCCCGCAGCGTTCGGGAGGGACCGCCGCCTACTGGCCCTACCTCCTGCCCGGTCTCGTGCTTCTCGTCGTCATCGTGCTCGTGCCGCTCGTGTGGAACGTGTACCTCACGTTCACGAAGTGGCGCGGCGTGCGCGAACCCGAGTTCATCGGGCTCGACAACTGGACGAAGCTGCTCACCGACGCGGACTTCTGGACCTCGTTCGGCAACTCCGTCTGGATGGTCCTGGCGATGGTGGTCGTCCCGACGATCGTGGGCCTCATCGTCGCGGCGCTGCTGTTCGACGTCATCGGCCGCAAGTTCGGCGGCAAGCTCGGCAGCTTCCTCCGCGCCACCTACTATCTCCCGCAGATCCTCCCGGTCGCCGTCGCCGGCATCGTCATCGGCTGGATCGTGCGGCCCGGCGGCGAAGGCGCGCTCAACCAGATCCTCGCCCTCGTCGGCATCGGACCGGTCGACTGGCTGGGGCAGATGCCCTCCGCGCTCATCGTGCTGATGGTCGTGCTCGTGTGGGTGCAGATCGGCTACCCGGTGGTCGTGTTCATGGCCGCCCTCCAGCGCGTCGACCCCGAGCTCTACGAAGCGGCCGAGCTCGACGGCGCGAACTGGCTGCAGCGCTTCACCGCGATCACGATGAGCATCATCCGTCCCGAGATCTTCGTCGTCACCCTCACCTGCACGATCGCTGCGCTCAAGGTCTTCGGCCCGGTGTACGTCATCACCGGCGGCGGCCCCGCCGGCGCGACCCTCGTGCCCGCGTACTACGCGTACCAGGAGTTCTTCACGAAGCGGAACGTCGGCTACGGCGCGACGATCGCCACCGTCCTCACGATCGTCGTCGTGATCGTGTCCGTCATCTTCATCCGGGTGCAGTCGTCGCTCGAGCGCAAGGAAAGGGCAGGTCTGTGATGGCTGCCACCACCGTCCTCATCGCGGATGCCACGACCCCCCGCGCCGCGAAGCCGCAGCGCCGCCCCCGCGGCGGCATGACCCGCAAGCGCGGCATCGACTGGCTCATGCTGGTGCTCGTCTCCCTCGGCGCCCTGCTCGTGCTGGCGCCCTTCTACCTCGTGCTGGTCAACTCGTTCAAGTCGCCCATCGACTATGCGAACTCCGGACCGCTCGCCTTCCCCGAAGCGCTGGACTTCACCGGCATCCAGAAGTTCTGGGAGCGCGTCAACTTCCCCCAGAAGGTCTGGAACTCGATCTTCATCTCGGGGATCGTCGCCGTGCTCGCGGTGCTGCTGTCGATGCTCAACGCCTTCGCGATCGGCATCGGCCGCGTGCGCGGACGCACGTGGATCGTGCTGCTGTTCCTCCTCGCCAACCTGCTGCCCCAGGAGGCGCTGCTCTACCCGCTGTACTACATGTTCAAAGAGGTCGGCCTCTACGACAGCGTCTGGGCGGTGATCATCGTCTTCACCGTCGTGCAGGCGGCGTTCGGCACCTACCTGCTCTCGGCGGTCTACGGCACGTTCCCGAAGGAGGTGCTGGAGGCGGCATCGCTCGACGGTGCCACCCGCTGGCAGATCCTCTGGCGGGTCGTCTTCCCCATCAGCCGCCCCACCCTGTCGGTGCTGCTCATCTTCTTCTTCATCTGGACGTGGAACGAGTTCCTCATCCCGCTGACCTTCCTCGCCTCCAACGCGAACCAGACGGTGCCGGTCGCCATCAGCGTGCTGCAGGGCGATCGCCTGATGGACGTGACGACGACGAGCGCCTCCGCGCTGCTCGGCATCATCCCCACGCTCATCTTCTTCCTCATCTTCCAGCGCACCCTCACGCGCGGCATCACGGCAGGAGCAGTCAAGTAATGAAGTTCACCGACGGGTTCTGGCAGCTGCGCCCCGGAGTCACCGCGCTGTACGCCCAGGAGGCGTACGACATCGAACCGACGGATGCCACGGCCGACGGCCCCGGCATCCGGATCACCGCCCCCACCGGCGTCATCACCGGTCGCGGCGCGACCCTCAACCGCCCTGTGCTCACCGTCACGCTGTCCTCGCCGCTCGAGGGCGTGATCCGTGTGCGCGTCTCGCATCACGAGGGCGGTCGCCGGCAGGGGGGCTTCGAGACCCCCGGCGCCGCGGCGGGCGGTGTCGGCGACGTCGAGATCGGTGCCGACGGCGGTGTGCTGCGCACCGGCACGCTCGCGGCCCGGATCGCGCCCGGCGCTCCCTGGTCACTGGCCTTCGAGGTCGACGGTCGCCGCGTCACCGGCAGCGGCAACAAGGCGCAGGGCTACGTGCGGCTCGCGGCGGACGCGGCCGTCGACCACGGCATCGTCGGCAACGCGCGCGCCGAGACCGGCGTGCCCGATGAGCGCGTGTTCGTGCACGAGCAGCTCGACCTCGGCGTGGGAGAGACGATCTACGGCCTGGGGGAGCGGTTCGGTCCGCTCGTGAAGAACGGCCAGTCCGTCGACATCTGGAACGCCGACGGCGGAACGTCCAGCGAGCAGGCGTACAAGAACGTGCCGTTCTACGTCTCGTCGGCCGGATACGGCCTCCTCGTCAACGACCCCGGTCACGTCTCGTTCGAGGTCGGGTCGGAGGCCGTCGAACGGGTGCAGTTCGCCGTGCCGGGCGAGGTGCTCGAGTACTTCGTGTTCGCCGGACCCACCGCCGCCGACGTGCTCCACCGCTACACGGCGCTGACCGGGCGCGCCCCCGTCGTGCCGGCGTGGTCGTACGGACCCTGGCTGTCGACGTCCTTCACGACCGACTACGACGAGGCGACCGTCACGTCGTTCATCGAGGGCATGGCCGAGCGCGAGCTCCCGCTGTCGGTGTTCCACTTCGACTGCTTCTGGATGCGCGAGTTCAACTGGTGCGACTTCGAGTGGGACCCGCGGGTCTTCCCCGACCCGGAGGGCATGCTCGCGCGCCTGCACGAGCGGGGGCTGCGTGTCTCGGCGTGGATCAACCCCTACATCGGCCAGCGCTCGCCGCTGTTCGAGGAGGCGTCGAGCCGAGGCTTCCTCGTGCGCCGCGCCGACGGTTCGGTCTGGCAGTGGGACCTGTGGCAGGCGGGCATGGGCCTCGTCGACTTCACCAACCCCGACGCCACCGCCTGGTACCAGGGCCACCTCCGGCGGCTCCTCGCGCAGGGCGTGGACTGCTTCAAGACGGACTTCGGCGAGCGCATCCCGACCGAAGTGGTCTGGCACGACGGCGCCGACCCCGGCCGGATGCACAACCTCTACACCCAGCTCTACAACCGCGCGGTCCACGACGTGCTCGTCCAGGAGCGCGGGGCGGGCGAGGCGGTGCTGTTCGCGCGGTCGGCCACCGCGGGCGGGCAGACGATGCCCGTGCACTGGGGCGGCGACAACACGTCGACCTTCGTCTCCATGGCCGAGAGCCTGCGTGGCGGCCTCTCCCTCGCGATGAGCGGCTTCGCGCACTGGAGCCACGACATCGGCGGCTTCGAGGGCACACCCGACCCGGCGGTCTTCAAGCGGTGGACCGCCTTCGGTCTCCTGTCGAGCCACAGCCGCTTCCACGGGTCCGACTCGTACCGCGTGCCGTGGGCGTTCGACGAGGAGGCGGTGGAAGTGACGCGCCGGTTCTCGCACCTGAAGATGCGGCTCATGCCGTACCTGTACCAGCTGGGGCTGGATGCCGCCGAGACCGGCATCCCTCTCATGCGTCCCCTGGTGCTCGAGTTCCCGGACGACCCGGCCGTCGCCTATCTCGACCGGCAGTACATGCTCGGCCCGAGCCTGCTCGTGGCTCCCGTGTTCTCCGCCGAGGGCGACGTCGAGTTCTATCTCCCGGCGGGAGCGTGGACGAGCCTGCTGACGGGGGAGACGGTCGAGGGTGGCCGCTGGCTGCGCGAGCGGCACGGGTTCGACTCGCTGCCGCTGTACGTCCGGCCCGGCGCCGTCCTCCCCTGGGGCGCGCGCGTGGACAGGCCCGACTACGACTACACCGACGGACTGCAGCTGCGGGTGTTCCCGGGTGGGGAGGGCGCGGCATCCGTCGTCGTCACCACCCCCGACGGCGCCGCCCGCACCTACGAGGTCGACCGGGCGGACGTCACGCGGTGAGCGGGGCGACGTCGACCGAGACGCGGAGGGTCGAGGTCTTGGCCTTCGTGTAGATGATGCCCTTCACGGGCGATACGTCGCCATAGTCGCGGCCCCACGCGACCGTGACGTAGCGGTCGTCGGCCCACTGGTCGTTCGTCGGGTCGATCGCGAGCCACTCGTCACGGCCCGGGAGCCAGACCGCGAGCCACGCGTGCGACGCGTCGGCCCCGAAGACGCGCTCCTTGCCCGGCGGGGGCTGCGTCGCGAGATAGCCCGACACGTACCGCGCGGCGACGCCGTGCGAGCGAAGGCACGCCAGCGCGACGTGCGCGAAGTCCTGGCACACCCCGGCGCGGGCGCGCATCGCGTCGGCGACCGTGCTCGTGACGGTCGTGGCGGTCGCGTCGTAGTCGAAGTCGCGGAAGATCCGCTGCATGAGGTCGGTGACCGCCTCGCCCAGCGGACGCCCGGGAGTGAGCGAGACCGCTCCATAAGCGGCGGCGTCCGCATCGTGGCGGGCGCGAGGCGACTCCAGCGCGTACTCCGCCGCACGCCACGCCTCCGGCGTCTCGGGGTGCTCCAGCGGCCGTGCCCGTTCCCACGGCAGGGCGAGTGCGTCGGGGTCGTACTCGGGCTTGTCGACCTCGACGACGCTCGAGGCCACGATGGTCAGCGCCGCGTGCGGCTCGGTGACGTGGAAGTAGGTCGACGCGTTGCCGAAGTAGTCGACGTCGGGGGCGAGGTCGCCCGGCAGCGGGTCGACCGTGACGTCGGCGTCCGAGACGCGCTGCCACGGAAGATCGCGCGGCACGAGATGGAACTGCCCGACGCTGTCCTGCACGGGCTTGGCGTACGTGTACGCCGTGCGATGCCACACGCGATAGCGCCTCATGCCCGCGTCTCCATGAGCTCGACGAGCGCCAGCTCCGACAGCGACACCGCCGGAGGGCCGCTCTCGAAATGCAGCCGGCTGATGGCATCCGACAGTCGTTCCAACTGGGCGACGACATCGTCGAGGTACGCGGCGAGGTGCGGGCGGCGTCCCGCCGTGACCGCCGACAGCTCCGCGACGTCGAGCTGTCGCAACTGCGACACGAGGTGCTCGAGGAGGCGCTCGGCGCGGGTCGAGCCCGTCGACGCGGGCATGGCCGCGAGGTGCCTGCCGAGCTCGTCGAGCGAGAACAGCAGCGACCGCGGGTTGTCGCCATCGAGCAGCAGCAGGTCGAGCACGTCGGCGGTGCGCGTGGACCCGCGGTAGCGGCGGCGATACGTGACGACGCTCTCGGATGCCAGCAGCAACGCCTCCAGCACCTCGCGGTCGCCGCGCAGGTCGCGACGCTGCGTCGCGCCGACGCTCAGCAGCTGACACAGCTGGAGTCCGCGCTCGAGGTGACGACCGGCCTCGATCATGTGCCAGCCGCTGTCGCGGATCATGTTCGCCGTGACGCCGTACAGCGACAGCATCGCCGCGAGCATGCGTCCGCCGGACTCCGCCGTGCGGTGCGCGTGGACCGAGCCGTGCAGCGCCCGCGTCGCGCGGTCGATGTTGGAGAACACGCGCCACGTGTCGCCGGACAGCTGATCGCGGACGCTCTCCATCGCTTCGCGGAGGCGGGCGATCGAGTGCGCGGCGGATCCCGGGCGGTGCACGTCGAGCAGCAGCGAACGGAACTCGGCCTCCGGATCGGCCCACCGCGTGCCGGCCAGACGGTTCAGCGCCGCCAGGAGCACCCGGGCGCTGCGCTCGTCACCGGAGGGCGCGCCAGGCTGGTCGAACTCCGCCTGCGTCGCCAGCAGCAGGCGCAGGAGGTCTTCGGTGCGCTCGGCGTAGCGGCCGATCCAGTACATGTCGGAGAGCGCGCGCGGTGCGAGGGCCGGCACCGTGCGCGCCGTCGGCAGCGGGGTGATCTCGGTGAGGCCCTGATCGGCATCCGATTCGGTGGCCTTGAGCACCCAGACGTCCTTCGTCACGGGAGCCGACGTGGGACTCTCCCGCACCGTCGCGAGGCCGCCCACGAGCGGGCGGTAGGCCGAGCCGTAGCGGAGGGTGAAGGCGCGAAGGCTCATCGCGCGCGCCGTCGCCGAGCCCGTCTCGGTGCCACCCTCGCGGGAGGATGCCGCGCGCGACGACCAGACGGGCGCCTGCGAGAGCGGCTGCAGCTCCTGGCCGACGAAGCGGTGCGGTGTCGCGTCGAGAAGCGCGAGGACCTCCGCGGTCGAGCGGCCCGCGAGCGCCTTGCGGGGCTCGTCGATCGCGCGCACGATGAGGGTCGGGTCTCCCGCGACGAGCCGTGCGCGGACGAAGGCGCGATCGTCGGGATCGCCGCACCACCACGTCGGCACCGACGGCAGCCGCAGCTGCTCGCCGAGCAGGTGCTCGCACGCCGCGGGGAGGAAGGGCATGAGGCCCGGATTCTCCAGCACGCCCGCGCCGAGGCCGTTGACCAGGCGCACCCGGCCGCGACGCACCGCCTCGGCGAGCCCCGCGACACCCAGGCGGGAATCGGCGCGCAGCTCCAAGGGGTCGCACCACGCGGCATCCACTCGCCGGATGATCACGTCGATGCGTTCGGTGGGTTTCGTGGCGGGCCACCTGGCGGGCTTCATCCACACCCAGCCGTCCTGCACGACGAGGTCACTGCCCTGCACGAGCGGGAAGCCCAGCGCACCCGCCAGGAACGCCTGATCGAACGCCGTCTCGGAGAGGCTGCCCGGGGTCATGATCACGATCCGCGGATCGGTGACGTCGCCCGCGCCGTCGGTGTGGGAGAGCAGCGCGGCCCGGAGGGCGGCGAAGTAGGGCTCCAGCCGGTGCAGGTCGCCCTCCTGATGCAGGTCGGGGAGCACCTGCGAGAGCACGCGACGGTTCTCGGCTGCGTACCCAAGCCCCGACGGGGCCTGCACCCGGTCGGCGAGCACGTGCCAGTCGCCGTCGGCAGAACGGCCGAGGTCGGTCGCCGACAGGAGCAGCGGATGCGGGTCGAACGCGCTCGCGCGGCCCATCGGACGGATGAAGCCGGCATGACCGACCACGACGGATGCCGGCACGATGCGCTCGCGCAGCAGCGTCTGCGGGCCGTACAGATCGACGAGGACGGCGTTGAGAAGCTCCGCCCGCTGCGCGAGGCCCACGTCGAGCGGAGCCCATCCGGCGGCGTCGATCACGTGCGGCAGCGGGTCGAGCTGCCACGGCTGGGCTCCCGAGTCCGCCCGGATGTAGGAGACGCCGTCGTCGGCGAGGAAGCGGGTGATCTCGCCCTCCACGCGCCGCAGATCGTCGCCGGTCAGCGCGAGGGCGTGCGTCGCGAGGCTCTTCCACCCCGCCCGGAGTCCCCCGTCGCCGTCGACGACCTCGTCGTAGCGGGCCGCATCGAAGCCGGAGCCGCCGAGGCCGGTCGCACCGAAGCCCGCGTCGCCGAATCCCGCGGCGGGCGCGTCGAACGGCAGTGTCGGCTGCGACACTGCCGTGGCGTAGTCACGCAGCACACTCACGCCGGGCCCTCCTCCAGACTCCCAGCGTAGGGGGCGGGGCAGGCGGGAGCGCGCACGCGGCATCCTCCCGCTCCGTCCCGTCGCACCGAGCGAGCCGCGGCGGGCAATACAGTGGTCCGGTGACTTCCCCGCAGGATGCCGCTCCGGCTGCCCGTCCGTACGTCGTGCGTCCCGCGCGCACGGGCGATGTGCGTGGCATCCTCGAGCTGCTCGATCCGTGGGTGCAGCGCCGCATCCTGCTGGGCAAGGAACTCGTGACCCTCTTCGAGGCGGTGCAGGAGTTCGTCGTCGCCGAGATCGACGGACGCCTGATCGGCTGCGGCGCGCTGCACGTCATGTGGGAGGACCTCGGCGAGATCCGCACCCTCATCGTCGCCGAGGACTGGCTGCACCACGGCGTCGGCGGCGCGATCGTCTCCCAGCTGGAACACCAGGCGCGTGTGCTCGGGCTGTCGCGCCTGTTCTGCCTGACCTTCGAGGTCGAGTTCTTCTCGCGCCGCGGGTTCGAGCCCATCGGCGAGCAGGTCGTCGACCCCGACGTGTACTCGCAGCTTCTGCGCAGCCCCGACGAGGGCGTCGCGGAGTTCCTCGACCTCGCGCACGTGAAGCCCAACACGCTGGGGAACACGCGCATGCTGAAGGTGCTCGACCGCGCGTAGGTGCACCCGGCTAGGCGCGTCCCCCCGACGCGCGCGACGCCGCCGCTTAGCCTGGACGGGTGAGCACTCGCCGACCCACCCCCGCCGTCTACCGGCGTCGGCGGCTTGCGGTGCTCCTCGTCCTCCTGCTCGTGATCGGCGGCGCGGTCACGCTCGCGGTGTGGCGGCCGTGGGAGGTGCCGGAGGCGACCGCTGCTCCTTCGCCGCGTCCCTCCACTCCGGATGCCGCGGCCTCCGGCCCGACGCCCACACCGACGGACGAAGCCACACCGGAGGCCACGCCCGAGGTCACGCCCGAGGTCACGCCGGAGGCGTCGCCCAGTCCGTCCGCGACCTCCATCCCGGTGTGCACGTCGGGGGACGTCGTGGTGGCCGCCGTCACCGACCAGGCGTCGTACGGCTCGGGGGAGAAGCCCCGACTGTCGATCGAGCTCGAGAACGTCGGCGACAACGCGTGCGCGATGAACGTCGGCACGGCCGCGCAGTCGTTCACGATCTCCAGCGGAACGGATGTGTGGTGGCGGTCCACCGACTGCCAGACGGAGCCGAGCGATCAGATCGTCCAGCTGCAGCCGGGCAAGAAGGTCACGAGCGCCGAGCCGCTCGTGTGGGACCGCACGCGCTCGTCGGTCACGTCGTGCGACGACGACCGCCCGGCGGCGCTCGCGGGGTACTACAACCTGGTGGTGACCGTCGGCGGGATCGATTCCGAGGAACGTCAGTTCCGCCTGCGCTGATGACTCGGCGGCACGCGCTTCGCTGTCTCCGCTTGGCTGGGACCGTTCACAGCTTCTGAGGACATTCTCATCATTTGTCCCCCGAAAGGTGGACACCGGGCCCCAGAGGTGTGCGTACTCTTGTACTAGCTCCCATTCGGTCAGCCCCCGTTGTCCCCAGCGACGGTCATCGAGATCAACCCCAGAGATCTCGAACTCGGATCTTGACCATGGTGAGCCTAGGGCCCTCTCGAGTTTCCCAGTCCCCAATGGGGGGATCGAGAGGGCCCATCTCTTTGCCTTGGGCGAGGTGGCTCCGAGGTCGCGCGCGTTCGACGTTCCACACCGGCGCTTAGGCTGGACGCATGGCCGGCAAGAAGAGCGCGAAGGGCAAGCCACCGCTGGAGTTCCGGAACCCGCAGCTCGCCGACGCACTGCAAACGCAGGACATGGCCGCGGTCGCGTTCGCGCTCCGGCACGGGCCCACGGTGGTTCCACTCCTGCGGCCGGGGCAGCGCGACAATCCGCTCGACGCGGGCGAGGTGTGGACCTACCGCGATCCGAACACCGGCGACGTCGCCCTGCTGCTGTTCAGCGACGCCGCCCACAAGCCGGCCGCCCTGCCGTCCGCGGTGGCCCTGCAGTCGCCCGGGTGGCTGCGCGCCTTCTTGGGTGTGCACGGCGACGAGATCACGACGGTCATGTTCGACCTCGCCGGCCCTCATCCGATGCAGGCCTCCCCGGCCGACATCATCGCCGCCCTCGACGCCTGACGAGTTCCGGCCTCGCGTCGCGAACTCGACTGTGCACAGTCTCCTCGCGAGAATTCATATATGAGTTAGCGTGAGACCCTACGGCGATGCGGAGGGGACGAGACGTGAGTGTGGCGAAGAACGAAGAAGGGCGTGTCGCACCTGCGGCGGTCGACGAAGCGGATGCGCGGTTCGGCGCACACCTGGACGCCGCGTGGGAGCACCTTCTTGCACGACGCGTCGAGGCGCTCGAGGCTGTACCGGAGTTCGGCTTCGGGTGGCTGCTGCGCTGGGATGAGGTGGTGCCTGCGTGGCTGTATCCCGACCGTGAGGGAGTGCTCGGAGCGTGGCAGCACGCGGTCGACGAGTTCGTGGCGATCCGTGCCGCCGTGCCGAACGTCGTGTCGCCGCGTGTTCCGAGGGTGTGACGCGCGCGGCTAGAACCCCGGGACGTCGCCGGCGTCGGGGCGGTGGAGGCCGGCGAGGTCGCGAAGCGCGCCGGCGAGATCGCGCGACGACGTGTCGACGATCGACCGGTAGCCCAGCCGTTCGGCCTCGCCGCGACGCTGCGCATGCTGCGTGACGGCGCGCACTTCGCCGGAGAGGCTCAGCTCCCCGACGGCGACGAGCCGCTCCGGGTTGGGGCGGTCGCGGACCGCGGATGCCACGGCCAACGCGATCGCCAGGTCGGCGGCCGGCTCGGTGAGGCGCACACCGCCGACGGTGGACACGTAGACGTCGTGCGTCGACACGGCGATGCCCGCGCGCTTCTCGAGCACGGCGAGGATCATCGCGACGCGGGCAGAGTCGACGCCGCTGACGATGCGCCGCGGGTTCGGCGCCTGCGTCTGGATCGTGAGCGCCTGGACCTCGACGGGAAGGGCGCGACGCCCCTCGAGCGCGATCGTGACGCACGATCCCGGCTGCCGCGAGCCGTGGCCGAGGAAGAGGCTGCTCGGGTCGGGGACTTCGGCGATTCCGTCTCCCGCCATGTCGAAGCAGCCCACCTCGTCGGTGGCGCCGAAGCGGTTCTTGAGTGCGCGGACGAATCGCAGTGACGTCTGCCGGTCGCCCTCGAAGTGGCACACGACGTCGACGAGGTGTTCGAGGATGCGGGGACCGGCGATCGAGCCGTCTTTCGTGACGTGGCCGACGATGATCACCGGCAGGTCGCGTTCTTTGGCGATGCGGATGAGGGTCGAGGCGACTTCCCGCACCTGGCTCGGGTGCCCGGCGACGCCGTCGCTCAGCGCCGACGACACCGTCTGCACGGAGTCGACGATGAGCAGTTCGGGGCGCACGTCGTCGATGTGACCGAGGATCGTCGCCAGGTCGGTCTCGCTCGCGAGGAACAACTCGTCGTGGAGGGCTCCCGTGCGTTCCGCGCGCAGCCGCACCTGCCCGAGCGACTCCTCGGCGCTCGCGTAGAGCACCCGCCGCCCGGCGCGTGCACTCTGCGCGGCGACTTCGAGCAGCAGCGTCGATTTGCCGACGCCCGGCTCGCCGGACAGAAGGATGGCGGCTCCCGGCACGACGCCGCCGCCGAGCACGCGGTCGAACTCGCCGACGCCGCTCGTGCGGCGCGGGGTCTCGCTCGTGTCGATCGCCGTGATGGGCAGCGCCGCGCGGGCGGGCGTGGTGGCGGTGACGCTGTGCACGATGCCCGTCTGGGTCGTGGCCTCGACGACGGTGCCCCACTGCTGGCATTCGCCGCAGCGACCGACCCACTTCGATGCCGTCCAGCCGCACTCGGTGCACCGGAACGCGGTCGTCGGCGCGGGTCGTCGGGATGCCATCCCCTCAGCGTACGTCGGGCGGCCGACACTCCTCCGTCGCGGGGAGCGGCCCGTCGGCGCGTCAGCGCAGCGAGTCGGCGACCTCGCGCAGCGCCCCGGCCGAGTGCTGCAGCAACTCCAGCTCGTTCGCGGCGAACGAGGTCTCCCGGATCGGCGCCGCGCCCCGGCTGCTCACGACCGACGGCACCGACAGGGCGACGCCGGACACTCCGTGGAAGTCGTCGAGCACAGTGGAGACCGGCATGACCGCGTGCTCGTCCTGCAGGATCGCCTCGACGATGCGCGCGCTCGAGAGGCCGATCGCGTAGTTCGTGGCGCCCTTCCCCTGGATGACCTTGTAGGCGGCGTCGCGCACGTCGACGGCGATCTGGTCGAGCTCTTCGACCGTGAACTTCGGCTGGCCGTCGAGGGGCACCCAGTCGAGGATCGGCACGGTGCCGATGGTCGTGTGGGACCACAGCGGGAACTCCGTGTCGCCGTGCTCGCCGACGATGTACGCGTGCACGCTCGCGATCGAGACGCCCGCGCGCTGCGCGATCTTCCACCGCAGACGCGACGTGTCGAGCACGGTGCCCGACGCGAAGATGCGCTCGGGCGGGAGACCCGTGGACTCCTGCGCCAGCACGGTCAGCACGTCGCACGGGTTCGTGACGATGACGAAGACGGCATCCGGAGCGACGTCGAGAAGCTGGGGCATCATCGTCTTGAGGATGCCGGCGTTCACCCCCGCCAGTTCGATCCGCGTCTGACCGGGGCGCTGCTTCGCGCCCGCCGTGATCACGACGACGTGCGAACCCTTCGCGACCGAGATGTCGGCGCCGCCGATGATGTCGCTCGAGCCCGTGAACTGGGCGCCGTGCGCGAGGTCGAGCACCTCGGCCTCGGTCTTCTCGGCGGCGATGTCGTACAGCGCGACGTGGCGCGCGGAACCTCGGATGAGGGCGGCGTAGGCGACGCTGGAGCCCACCGCACCCGCGCCGACAACGGTCAGTTTCGAGTTCTCGATCACGCTCATGCGCCCAGTCTGGCAGGGGAGCGGACGCCGCGGCCAGCCTCCGCCACGGCATCCCGACTTATGGAGTGACCCAGATCTCGGCGCCGCCGTCGACCGTGAGCACCACCGCGGGCGACGAGCTGGCCGGGGCGTCGAATACGAGCGTTCCCCCGGATGCCTGGCCCGCGCTCAGCGTGCCCATCGGAGGGGACTGCTCTTCCAGGCGCAGGTCGGGATCGGCGGTCACGAAGGTCGAGGCGCTCGGCGCGTAGCGGATATCGATCGACGCGACGTCGGCGGGGTCGCCGCCGGTGCGGGCGATCATGATCTTGACGACGGCGAAGACGTTCCCCTCGGTGGGCGTGGCGTCGGTGTCGGTGGACTGCACGTCGTGGGTCGCGTCGGCATCCAGTTCGGTGACGACGATCGAGAAGCAGCCGGTGACGATCTCGTCGCCCACCGCGTAGGGGTCGGCGGAGGTTCCCGCGGGCGCGTCGGCCGGGGCCGCAGCGCAGTCGCCGTCGGGCTGCGGGTCGGTGCTCGCGGATGTCGTGGGGGCGGGGGTGGCCGGGGCCGTCGCCGACGGTGGTGAGGACGACTCCGTCGGCTGCGTCGCAGTCTCGGCCGCGCATCCCGTCGTGAGCAGTGCCATCCCCACGAGCACCGCCAGCGCCGACCGCCGCAGCGGCTGGCTCTTCATCTCCTCATCCTCGCACCCCGGGCGACAGACGTCGAGGTTCGTGCGTGCGATGGCTACGGCGTGGCCGGGATCGCCGCATCCGCACCGCCGCGGTGCAGCGCATTGCGGATGCCGACGAACGACACCGCCGCTCCGATCACGAGGAGCACCGTCGTGACGATCGCGGCGCGGTGGAAGCCGCCGAGGTCGAGCGCGCCTCCGGTGATCGCCGCGAGCGCCGCGATCACGAGAAGTCCGGCGACGCGGGCGACCGCGTTGTTGACCGCCGATGCGATGCCGGAGCGGCCGTGGTCGGCCGACCCGAGGATGGCGGAGGTGAGAGGCGCCACCGTGACGGCGAGGCCGAGGCCCAGCAGCACCATGCCGGGGAGCACCTGCCACCAGTAGTCGAAGTCGTCGGAGACGGTCAGCAGCAGGAGCGCACCGGCCGCCATGATCAGAGGCCCGACCGTCATGAACAGCCGCGGCCCGAGCCGGCCCGCGAGCCCGCCGATCCGTGAGCTCAGCGCGATCACGACGATCGTCGTCGGCAGGCTCGCGAGACCCGCGAGCGTTGCGCTGAGCCCTGCGCCCTGCTGCAGGTACACCGCCACGACGAAGCCGTTGAGCGAGAGGCCCGCGTAGACGAACAGCGTCGCGATATTGCCGGCGGAGAAGTTGCGGCTGCGGAACAGGTCGAGCGGCAGGATCGGCGCGTGGGTGACGTGCTGGCGCCAGACGAATGCGGCGAGCAGCAGGATGCCGATGGCCATCGGCATCCAGATCCACGGCGCACCCCACCCCGCGTGCGGCTGCTCGATGAGCGCGAACACTGTCGCGCCGAGCCCGAGCGTGCAGAGCGCGGCGCCGAGCCAGTCGACGCGTGCGCCCGGCGCTCGCACGTCGGCGACGCCCATGCGGCCCACCAGCCAGAGGCACACGCCGATCGGCAGGACGTTGATGAGGAACACCCACCGCCACGAGAAGTTGTCGACGATGACGCCGCCGACGAGGGGACCGACGACCATCGCGCTCGTCGTGAGGGCCGTCCAGATGCCGATCGCGCGCGAGCGCAGCGGATCGTCCATCGTGCCGGTGATGAGGGCGAGGGAGCTGGGCACGAGGAACGCCCCCGCGGCGCCCTGGAGCGCACGGAACACGATGAGGAGCGTCGTGTCGGGAGCGAGCGCCACCGCGACCGACGCGATCCCGAAGCCGATCAGTCCGATGCGGAGCACGAGCACCCGCCCGTACGCGTCGCTCACCGCACCCGCCACGAGGATGAGCGCGCCGAGGGTGACGAGGTAGGCGTCGACGGCCCACTGCTGCGTCGACAGCCCGCCGCCGAGCTCACGCGAGATCGCCGGCAGCGCGACGTTCACCACCGTGCCGTCGAGGAACGCGACGAACGACCCCAGCACCGCCACCGTCAGCACCATCCGCTGGGACGTCGTCATCCGCTCCGCCATGGGATCACCGTACGCCCGGTGGGGGACACGGCGGCGATTCGCGGCATCCGTTCCGATGACGTAAACTCTTCGGCGGTGACGTGTCCGAGCGGCCGAAGGTGCAACTCTCGAAAAGTTGTGTAGGGTAACCCCCTACCGTGGGTTCAAATCCCACCGTCACCGCCATGAGAACCCCTGCTGAGGCAGGGGTTTTCGCTTTGTGTAGGTGCGCGTGGTGCAGATTCGGTGAAGAGCTCGCCCGTGGTCGCGTGACCCCTGAAGTGAGATGGGGCTGAGCGCGAAGTTGCGGGCAAGGTATCTTCCGTGGCAGCTCCGATCGAGTCACGCGCCGCGGGCTGTCCATTGCTCTTCGGGCACTCCGGGCCTAGCGTCCATGTCATGTCGTTCGAGTTCGCTGCGACGCTCGCTATCTCCGCGGTGGTGCTCGCCGCCGGTGTGGTGACGGTCGTTTGCCGTCGGCGCATCGCCCGCAACGCATCGGCCATCGGCGCAAGCGGGAGGGGAATGAGCACGCCGCGTTCTGCCGGGTTGGTCGGAGCATTCATGATCGGCATCGCCATCCTCGGTCCGTTGATCGTCCTCTGGATCAACCCCGGAATGGCGACATCATGGCCCGGCAGCGGGCTCCCGATTCGTTGACATCGCCACGTCCCGTTGCCACGCTGATCCCCACGAAGTGAGCACGGACCCGGAGGACCGCATGCAGCGCACGTCCAAGGACAGGTACATCGCCGGCGTCTGCGGAGGGCTGGCGCGGCAGCTGGGATTGCCGCCGCTCGCGGTGCGCGTGGCGGCAGTGCTCATCGCCTCCGTCGCGGTGCCCGTGTACATCGTCCTCTGGATCGCGGTTCCGACGGACGGCTGAGTCTCATATCGACCGAGGCGCCCCCTGGCGCAGTCTCCATCCAGTGTGGTGTCCGGAGCTCCCGGGCTCGTGGCGGCGGACTGCCTCGGCCCCTACTATTGAGCCCCTCTCCCTTGCGCAACCGAGGACGGACGATGATGGATCACGCGGTGCCGAATCTTCCCTCGCGCGACTTCGAGGTCACGGCGGCCTTCTACGGCGCGTTCGGCTTCAGCACGACGTTTCGCGACGACGCCTGGCTCATCCTCGAGCGCGGAAGCGTTCGTCTGGAGTTCTTCCCGTTCCCCGACCTGGCGCCCGAGGCGAGCTCCTTCATGTGCAGCGTCCGCGTCGATGACGTCGACAGCCTCTACCGGCAGATCGCCGACGCAGGAGTGCCCGAGGGGGCCGTGGGTCGTCCACGGTTGCAGCCGGTCGCGCTGCAGCCGTGGGGTCAGCGAGCAGGGTTCCTCATCGACCCCGATGGCACGCAGCTCGCCCTGATCGAGAACGCCTCCTGACCGGAGGCGCCGGGCGCAAGCCCGGTGCCTCCGGCGCGCGCCGCCCCCATCACTGCCGCAGCGACCGCAAGAACCAGTGGCTTTGCCTGCCATTTCGTCGCGGAACGGGGCCTTGAGCGGGCGGTTCCCTCATTGTTCTGGGGGAGCGCGACGCCGTCGCCGTCGCTCCAGGGGCATGCACGCACTGGTCATCGAAGGGGACATGATGACGACCTCCGTTCCACTCTCCCGGCGCACACCGTTGCGGCGCGGACGTGGCATCCTGCTCGTTGGGCTCGTCGCGGTTGGGCTCGTGGCCGGGGTCGTCGGTGTGCCCGCGGAACCGGCGGCCGCCTCCGTGAACCCTCCCAATACGACGATCCGCGCCACCAACACGTTCTACGCCTACGCGAACGCGAGCGAGAACATCGACGTCACCTTCGTAAAGGTAGCGCTCAGCGTCACGTCGAATCAGCCGATCCGCATCCTCGCGCCCGACGGCACGGTCACCACGTGCACCCTATCGGCCGGTGCCGTGGGTTCGACATGTGCTCGCACGAACCTCACGTCGACGGTGGCGGGAATTTGGACCGTCACCTACACGCAGCCCGCCATCGCCGGTTCCGCGGATCAGAGCCGCTGGACGATCAACGTGCAGGCCGGTAACACGACCATCCCGGGCCGGGTCTGGTCGGACTCGTACGCGATGTACAACGACACGTCGACGAACGTGAACCTCTGGTACCGGTCGTCGACCGGGTTCCTCTACTTCGCTCGCCACTACGCCTATCGCGGTATCGACAGCGTCTTCCGCGCGAATCAGTTCGGCATCGTTGCGACAGGGACATGCACTCCCGCGTACCGCAGCAAGGAACAGAACGACACTGCCCGCGTCGTATCGGGCACGGAATGCGGCACGCCGTACCACCTGTTCTTCGAACTGCCCGCGACTGACCTGCCCGAGACCGCCGTCGACGGTCAGGGGACGACCCACTTCGTCTCTCCCGTCATCCGCACCGTGGAGCTCACCGACCTGGTGCTCACGACCGACGGGCCGCTCACGCGAGAGGGCCAGTTCACCTTCGACTCTGCAAACCACATCGGAAGCGTCGAGATCCTCGTCGACGCGGATGCCGACGGCAGCTACGGCGGCCCACTCGACCGCCGCCTCCCCGTCGCCATCAGCGCCGACGGCACCCACACCGTCGCTTTCGACGGACTCGACGGTGCAGGGAACCCGATCCCGCACGATCGACGGTTCACCGCGAAGGTCGCGCTGGCGCGCGTGGGGGAGATCCACTTCGTCTCCAGCGATGTGGAGGCCCGCGGCGGGCTTCGCGTGGACACCCTGAACGGACCCGCCGCCAACACGTCGACGCTCTACTGGAACGACTCCGCTTTGAGTACGGCGGGGCGCAACGCCTCCTGCCTTCCGCCCGTCATGAACGGATCCGCCGGTTACAACAGCAACCCCGCGGGCGGGTCGGGCGTCCACGGCTGGCCGTGCGTCTCAATTGCGGGGAACACGTGGGGCAACAACCGGTCGATCGAAGACTGGACGTACCAGCCCGTCGACATCAGCTCCACCGCCGTGATCGCTGCCGTCGCCAACTACAGGGTCCAGAAGACCTCCACTCCGGCATCCGGCACGGCGGTGAAGCCGGGCGACACCATCGCCTACACGCTGACCGTGCAGCAGACGGGCAACGCTCCGGCGAACGCGTCGTTGACCGACGACCTCTCCGACGTGCTCGACGACGCGACGGTCGGTACCGTCGCCGCGTCGTCGGGCACGGCGACCCTCTCGGGATCGACGCTCGCCTGGAGCGGCACCCTCCCCGTCGGTGGAACGGCGACCGTCACCTACACCGCGACCGTCAAGGACCGCGCCGGTCTCGCGGCGGACGGTGACTACCGTCTCGACAACGTCGTCACGAGCGAGGGATGCCGCGCCGCACCCCAGTGCACGACGACTCATCCGGTGGGTACCTACACGGTGGAGAAGACCGCCGATCCGCCCCACGCCACCGATGTGTACGTCGGAGACTCCGTCACCTACACGGTGACCGTCACCCAGGTGGGCACGGGGGCCGTGACCGGCGCGTCGTTCGACGACGAGCTGATCGGCGTGCTCGACGCGGCCACGTGGGACGGCACGGTGACCGCCTCGGCGGGCACGGCATCCTTCGACGTCTCCACGTCGACGCTGTCGTGGGCAGGCGACCTCGCCGTCGGCCAGACGGCGACGGTGACCTACTCCGTGACGGTCACCGACGACGGCGACGCGGAACTGATGAACATCGTCATGAGCGACGGCTGCATCCAGAAGGTGCGCTGCGAGACGACGCACAACGTGAAGACGCGCGTGTTCGACATCGGTGTGCAGAAGGTCGGACTGGACGACTCCGGCGAGTTCGTGCTGATGGACGGTTCCCGCTGGGCGATCTTCTCCGCGCGCGTCGGCGGCACGGCCGTGATCGCCGACCTCCCCGCGAGCGGCTCGGGATCCGTGGGGGAGTTCGCCGCTTCGCTCGCCCCGGGCACCTACTGGCTCGAGGAGACGCGCGCGCTCGACGGTTTCTCGCTGCTCGCCGAGCGGGTCGCATTCACGCTCGCGACGGACGGCACCGTGACGCTCGGCGCCGGCGCCTCCTCGAACGTCACCCTCGTCGGCTCCGCTGACGCTCCCATCATCCGCGTCGAAGACGTGCCTGCTCTCGACCTTCCGGAGACCGGCGGCACCGGCACCGCACCGCTCTACCTCGTGGGCGGCGGCCTCCTCCTCGCAGCGCTGTGCGTGCTGCTGATCGCCAGCGCTCGTCGACGGTCCGCCACCCACGGCATCCGACGCTCCTCCTGACCCGACACCGGCAGTACCCGAACCCGCAGTACCCGAACCCGCAGTACCCGAATCAGCAATACCCGAACCCCCTGAGAAGGAGACGTCCGTGCACAGCCTCACCCGGCGCGCCGTCCGCGCCACGATCACCGCCACGGCCCTGGCGGCCGTCGCGATGATCGGCCTCACCGCCCCCGCCCACGCGGCCCCGCTCGTCGACCCGGATCAGACCGGTTCGATCACGGTGCACAAGTTCGAGAAGCCCGCCGCGGCCACGGGGCTCCCGAACAACGGAACCGTCGTCGACACCAGCGGGCTGACACCGCTCGCCGGCGTCACCTTCGAGATCCGTCCGGTGAACCCCATCGACCTGTCCACGAACGCGGGGTGGGCAGACGCCGCCGACCTGGCAGCCGAGTTCGACGCCTCCGACGCGGAAGGCTCCGTGACGGGTGCCGGGTACACCTTGGGCGCCGCGACGTCGGAGGTGACTGCGACCGACGGCACGGCCGTCTTCGGCGACCTCCCGGTCGGCCTTTACCTCGTGCAGGAGACGGCATATCCGTCGGGAGTGACGCCCGCGGCGCCTTTCCTGATCACCGTGCCGCTGACCGACCCCACCGGCTCCGACACCTGGATCTACGACGTCCACGTCTATCCGAAGAACTCGCTGACCGAAGCCGCGAAGACCGTCGACGACCTGGATGCCATCCAGTTGGGCGACGAGGTCGTGTGGACGATCACGGCCGGCATCCCGAACGAGTCCGTCATCGACGGCTACAAGATCGTCGACCCGCTCGATGCGAGCCTCGACTATGTCGACACGCTCGTGACCCTGAGCAACGGCGCGACGATCACGGAGGGTACGCACTACACCGTCACCCACGACGCCTCGAACGCGGTCACCGTCGAGTTCACCGCTGCCGGCCGCGCCGTGCTCGCCGCGAACAACACCGCCGACGTCGTGGTCGACGTCGTCACGACGGTGAACACCGTCGGCGAGATCCAGAACCAGGCCCTCGTCTACCCGAACGCCGCCAGCTTCGACATCGACCCGGGCGAGCCGGGCGGCCCCGCCGAAACCAACGTGCCGGAGACCCGCTGGGGCGGCATCACGCTGGAGAAGACCGACGGCACGAGCGCTCTCACGGGAGCGAGCTTCCAGGTGTTCACCTCGGCCGCCGACGCGGCCGCGCAGACCAACCCTGTGAGCCTCGGCGGACAGACCACGTTCACCGTGACCGCCGCCGACGGCACGCTGACCCTCTCGGGGCTGCGCTACAGCGACTTCGCGGGTGACGCGACCGTCGCCCCGGGCGACCCCGGCTACCTCAGCTACTACCTCGTCGAGACTGTGGCTCCCTCGGGCTTCGAGCTGCTGGCCGAGCCGATCCCGTTCACCGTCACGGCTGCGACCTCAGCCATCGGCGTCGATCTCGAGGTCGTCAACGTCGCGCACAACGCCGGGTTCGAGCTGCCGCAGACCGGTGGCACGGGCACGGGCCTGCTGTACGTGTTCGGCTTCGCGCTGATCGCGGGTGGCGTGCTCCTCCTGGTGCTGCGTCGCCGTACCCACGCATCGCGCACGCGGCCCTGACCCGCGCCCCGCGATCGAGGCGATCGACTGAGAACGATCGCCCGGAGGGGGTGGCTCCGGCCACCCCCTCCTCCCACGCCTCCGACGCGGAAGATCTCAGCATGACTCTCACCGCTCAGCCGCCTCCACCCGCGCGAACCCGCGCCGCCGCGCGCGCCGCGCGCGCCCGTCGGCGCTTCTCCGTGGCCCATGGCGTGGCGGCCGTCGTGCTGGTGCTCGGCGCCGGCACGATGCTGTACCCGTCCGCCGCCGCCTGGTTCAGCGATCGGGCGCACGCGACGGAGGTATCCGGCTATGTGAGCGACGTCGACGCCGCGGGCGACAGCGCCCTGACGCGCGCCCTCGACGCCGCCCTGGACTACAACGCCCGTCTCCCGGAAGGTCCGTTGCGCGACCCGTTCCTCCTCACCTCCGACGGGACGGCCGAGTCGGTCGAAGAAGGTCGCGACGAGTACCTGTCGCTCCTGCAGTTCGGCGACTCCCCAACGATGGCGCGGCTGCGCATCCCCGATATCGGCGTCGACCTCCCGATCGCGCACGGGACGGATGCCGACACCCTCGCGCGCGGCGTCGGGCACCTCTACGGTTCTTCGCTGCCGGTCGGCGGTCGCGGCAGTCATACCGTGCTGTCAGGCCACTCCGGACTCCCCGAAGCCACGCTCTTCACACACCTGAACGAGCTCGAGAGGGGCGATACCTTCGCGATCGACGTCGCAGGCCGGACCCTCACCTACCGGATCGATCAGATCCTCACGGTCGACCCTCGCGACGGCGACGCCCTCCGCCGAGTGCCGGGGCGGGACTACGTCACGCTCCTGACCTGCACACCGATCGGCGTCAACACCCACCGCCTCCTCGTCCGCGGCGAGCGGGTCGCGGATGCCAGGGGCGACACGACCGCACGTGCCATCGCACCGCAGGCCGCAGATCCCGGGTTCCCCTGGTGGGCGCTGGGCGCGGCGGCCGCGCTCGCGGTGGGAACGGCTGTCGCCTGGCCGCGGCGTGCGCGCGCAGGCGCGCTCACGCCAGCCGACAGGCATCGCCCCGGCGAGTCACGCCGCTGAGGGCCGGCGCACCTCAGGCCGGCGGAGTCGTCAGCGCCCGTCCGTGGGGGTCGAGTCGGAGCGGTTCCGTCGCGAACGGTGAGGCGGCGTCGCGGTCGGAGTCGACCACGACGGATACCTCCGCGTCGTCGTCCTCGGGAAGGAGACGGATCGTCACGCGGTCCCCGGCGTCGGTCGTGCGCAGGCGCTGTTCGAGCGCACTGGCGAGAGGGCGTCCGATGGTCTCACGGTCGGTGTCGCCCTCCCCGAGCAGCAGCACCTCCACGCCGCGGCGGCGTGCGGCGCGGATCTCGGCGGTGAGTCCCGGCTCGCTGAGGCGTGGGCAGCGGAGGTGGTCGCGGAGCGCAGCCTCCGCCATCCTCACCTCGCGCTCGAGCTCGGGGGTGAGGGTCCGCGTCTGCACCACGCGCTCGAGCACATGGTGGGCGCCGGATGCCGAGATCGAGTTCCTCATCCGGAGATCGGCGAGCAGGCGTTCCTGCTCCTGCAATGCGCGCAGCTCGGCGCGCGCGTTCGCGCGGAAGCCGGCCTCCCGTCGCGCGAGGTGTCGGGCGTAGCGCAGCCACGCCAGCGCCAGGACGACGATGAAGAGCGGATAGAGATCGACGAGGAAGGTGACGGGCGCATCGGGGACGCGCACGGACGCCGTGACGGTGCGAAACGCGAGGAGGATTCCGGCGACGCAGGTGCCGAGTGCGCCGTGCCCGAACAGGATCACCATCGTGCAGAGGAACACGGCGGTGGTGAACAGTGACGGCTCGTAGGCCGGGGTGCCGACGAGCAGCGCGACGGAGGAGGTGATGGCGCCCCCGGTCAGCATGAGGAGTTCACGAACGCGGGGCTGCCTGTGCACGCGCCGCTCCCACGGGAGGAGCAGTCCCGCCGCACCGATCACCGCGCCTGTGAATGCCATCCAGAGCGGCCAGTTCTCCGGCTGCAGCAGTGTGCCCTTGAGCAGCGCACCAGCGAGAGGCGCGGCGATGAGTCCGGCCGTCACCCAGAGGAGAGGGAGGCGAGCTCTGCGTCCGATGAGTGCGGCCGTGCTCATGTCGTTCCGTCGCCGTGTCTCGTTGACCGAACGCCGCCTCGAAGCGAGGGGTCCTCCCAGCGCAGGAGCACGCTCGTTCCCCGGCCGGGCGCGCTGTCGATGAGGGCATCGCCGCCGGGCACGTCGCGCATACGTCGCAGGATGGACGCTCGGATGCCCAATCGATCCTCGGGCACACGCCCGATGCTGAAGCCGGGGCCGTCATCGGTGATTCGGATCTCGATCGTTCCTGCTCCGATACGCCCTGCAACGCGGACGCTGTGACCAGGCGCGTGCCGATTGCTGTTGCGGATCGCCTCGGCCATCGCTTCCCGTGCGGCCTGAACCGCCTCGGCGGCTACGGACTCCTTCGCCGCCCCGACCGTCGGGTCGCTCTCGACATCTACCGCGACATCGGTTACGCCGAGCGAGCACGCCGCATCGACGATCGATCGGCGTGCCTCGACGGCGACGAGACCGGTCTCCTCGCCCAGTGCCTGCGCGTCGAGCAGAAGCAGTGCCCGCTCCGCCATCGAGACGATGTCCGGCGGAAGTGCGACGGCATCCTCCCGTCCGAACAGCGCGACTCCGTTGAGGGCGCCGAGCACGTGATCGTGCGCGCGTCGTGCCTGTGCGCGCTCTTCACGAATGCGGGCCTCCGCGGCCGTCGCCCGCCGAGCACGCCGCTCCCACCTCTCCTGGAGTGCGAAGTGAGCAATCATGCGCGAGCGGAAGAGCACGAAGATCATGACGAAAGTGACGTTCATGAACTGCACCACGGTGAGCACCAGCATCACGGGCGGCACGCGGTGGTGGCCCAGCCAGAACCCGAAGGCGGGGGTCAAGGCCAGCACCGCGGCAAACACGTTCACGCGAATCAGTTGCCGTTCCAGGGACGCCGCACCCGGGCTGGGACAGCGCAAGGCCAGCAGGCAGAGGTAGACCGCCGTCAGCATCCACGTCGTCTCCCAAATCTCCGCCCCTACGGGGTAGTCCGTGTCGGGTGCGGCGACGAACGCGGTGACCTGCAGACCCACCCCGACCACGGGAATCGACAGCCACAGGGTGTCGAGCGCGCGCGGCGTCAGGAGCCGAGACGGTGCGGCGGCGAGAACGACGAAGAGCAGCGCGAGGCAGGCATGTCCCCAGAGCCAGGCATCCACGCGCTCGCCCGAACGTTCGAAGTGTTCGACGAGCCACCAATAGCTCACCATGAGCGCACCGGCGAGACCGAGGAGCCTGCTCAGCGTGCGGTCGAAGACGGCGAGCCTCGCGGTGGAGACCGGCATCCTGCTGTCCATCGGCGCGCCCCCAGCATCTTCGCCTCTGTGTCGCTCCCCAGTATGGAACCTGGGCGCCCCACGCGACGAGGTTCTGGGCCGTGCGACTACTCGATGCGGGGGGTGGGCCCTGGGGTGCGGGAAGGTGGAGACCCTCGGTTCCGGTGTCAGGACGCGCCGAGCAGCCGCTTCTTCTGGGATGCGAACTCCTCGTCGGTGAGGGCCCCGGCCTCGCGGAGATGCGTGAGTTGCGTGAGCTGCTGGATGACCTCCGCCGTCGACGGGGGAGCGACAGGGTCGGCCGTCGTCCCAGGTGAGACGGAGCAGACAGGGGATGCCGAGGCTGCGTCGAGCGCCGCCCACCGCTGCTGCTGTCGGCGGTGGGTGCTGCCGATCACCCGTGTGGCCACACTCGCGCGGGCGGCGGTGCGGAGCAGGCTCACGGGACCTCCTCCCCGCCGACGGCGCGGTGGAGATCGGCGATGTCGACGCCGCCCGAGAAGATCTCGACGCCCCCGATGCGGGCGAACGCGTGCGCGGCGACGGCGAGGCTTCGATCCTCGTAGACGATCACGAGGGCGAACTGATCTCGCGCGAGTTCGACGGCGATGTCGTGGAGGTCTTCGGCGTCCAGCAGGTCGGATCGCGCGGCCTGAAAGAGCTGCATGTCGATGCCCCCCGGCTCCTGCAGGTCATCGAGGTGCACGGTGATCGGTCGTCCCGCCGGGTCGAGCGCGACGGCCGCGATGTCGAGCAGTTCGATGGTTCCTGCGGCGACCGCCGCCGCGACCGCGGACAGGCCGGTGCTGAGCGGTGCGCCGAGCGGGATGGCGAAGACGGCGTAGTCGACGGGGCCCGCGAATGTGCTGGTGGCCATGAGGGCCTCCTTCAGGAGTGAGGGCGTGGCTCGATCCTAGGAACGGATGGGTCGACGCTTCAGGCCCGGGGGAGGGATTCCCCTGGTTCGAGGGGTTTCGTCGAGCAGATCTTGTGACTCGCGTCATAGCGAGATTCACTCGCCCTGAACCACCCCGGATGACTCCGGCGACCCCCATCGCCGGCGCGGGGCGGTCTGGAGCCCCCAATGCCCAGTCCGCCCCGTTTCGCGGCGCTCGCACGCTTTCACCCACGGGATCCAGTGGTTCTCGTCCCGTGAGGATGCCGGGGCGCCATCGGCTGCTTAATGTCGGCGCGGGGGAGCGTTCTGCCTGCCCGCTTTCGGGCGGAGGCGTGGCATTCCCCGTGCCCGGGCGGCGGAGCAACCTCGCCCGGCATCCGCATCTGTCCCACGAGGAAGTCTGAGTCACCCGTGAAGTCCCATAGAAACCTGCGCCGGTTCGCGGCGTTCGCCGCTGTCGCGGCCCTCGTCTCCGGCGCGGTCGCGTTCGCGACGACCGCGACCGCCGCCGTTCCTGAGCCCGCCGTGTCCGCACCGTTCTCCGCGCCGCTGTGCGAAGGTTCGACCACGTCCAATCCACGCGCGGCGAGCGGTCCCGTGAGTGACCTCTCGCGCGTGTTCGGTCAGCGGCTGACCGACTACAACGCTGGTCGGATGGTCGTGCTCTACGACGGACTGGGGGAGAACGGGACGGCGCTCCCGGTCTGCGGCACTCGTTACGTGGAGGGCGTGGGTGCGGTCTCGGAGTGGATGTACTGCACGGACTTCACCTCGCACACCTGTTCCACCACCGACGCGTCGGGACGGCTGACGGAGGAAGGCGTCGTCGTGCCCGGGATGGAGGATCTCGAGTCCAACCCGCGACTGTCGGCAGATCAGGAGCGTCTGATCCGCTACCTCCTCACGACCGAGATCCGCATGATCGACAGCGACGGCGCGCACCTTACGGCGAATGGAACGCTCCGGGAACGCCAGACGCGGCAGCGGGCCATATGGTGCATCTCCGACGAGTTGTCCGACCTGCCGGCGTATGTCCGGCCATTCTGCCTGACCAACCTGTCGGCTGCCCAGCAGCAGGCGATGCTCGACGCGATCCCCGCCGACCCGGTGCTGAACCCGACCCTGGAGCTCGCCGGCGGTCAGACGGCGGTCGCGGTCGGTGAGGAGGCGCGCATCACGCTGGAGACGAACGTCACCGGCATGCCGATCACGATCGACGCACCCGGTGCGACCGTGGCCGTGTGCGCCACGTCGACGGATGCCGCGACCTACAGCGGCGGGCAACTGCTCATCGACGCGGCGGCGGGCGCGACCGTGAGCGTCGACCTGTGCCTCACGTGGAGCGCGGCCGGAGACCACACGGTCACCGTCGGCGCCGAGAGCGTGGGTGCGACGGCCGATCAGCTCCACTGGGTGCAGTCGCCGGGCATCGTCGGCGGCGTGCCGTGCCAGGTGTACTCGGCCTTCTCGTCGACCGCCCCGGCAGGGGTCTCGGCCACGCTCGACGTGCCGGTGACCGGCTCCACCGAGCCGACCCCGACGCCGACCCCGACGCCGACGCCGACGCCGACGCCGACCCCGACGCCGGAGCCCAGCCCGACCGCGACGCCGGAGCCCAGCGAATCTCCGACTCCGGCTCCCTCGGAGACCGCCGCGCCGACACCGGCGCCTACGACGCCCGGGGGCGTCGGGGATGAGTCCGACGAGTCGGACGGACCCGACGGCACCCTCGCGGTGACCGGTGGGGTCATCGGCTGGAGCACCGCATTCGTCGGCGCTGCGGCGATCGCGCTCGGCGTGATCGTGCTGCTTGCCCGCCGCCGCGAGGCGGAGAAGGCCTGACCTTCGCGATGACGTGAGACGGCGGCCCCGGGAGACTCCTCCCGGGGCCTCCGTTCGTCGACGCCCCGGCATCCCACCCCCTTCCGCACGCGGTAGCCACTGCTTCCAGTGGTCGAGCGGCCGGGGTGGCTGTCGCATCTGCGGGTCGGCGCGATACCGTCACCGCAGGAGAGCCCGGGAGGATCGCATGAGTGCACGCATCGGTCTCGTCGACGACCACCCCTGGATCGTGCTGGGCGTCACCGCGATCATCAACGCGCAGCCCGGGATGCGCGTGACGGGTGCCGCCGGCAGCGTGACGGCGCTCTTGCAGTTCGGGAGCCGCTTCGATGTCGTGCTGCTCGACCTCCAACTCGCCGACGACTCGTCTCCGCGCGACAACGTCCTGGCCCTCGCGGCATCGGGGGCCGTCGTACTCGCGTTCACGAGTGGTGAGAACGCCGCCCTCGTGCGCGAAGCCGCGCGGGCGGGGGTGGCGGGAATGCTGCGGAAGTCCGAGCCGCCGGCGCGGATCGTGCGGGCGATCGAGGTGGCGCTGGCGGGCGAGACCGTCGCCACTCCCGACTGGGCCGCTGCACTCAGCGGTGATCGAAGTTTCGTCGACGCCCAGCTCACATCACGCGAGGCGGAAGTGCTCGGCCGGTACGCATCGGGTCAGACCGCGGATCAGGTGGCCGCTGCTCTCTTCGTGTCACGCGACACCGTCCTCGACCACCTCCGCCGCATCCGGCGGCGATACTCGTTGGTCGGGCGAGACGCGCCGACGAAGGTCGATCTGCATCGCCGCGCCGTCGAGGACGGGCTGGTCTCTCCCGACGCCTGAGCCCGACCCTGCCGCGACGCTGTGGGTGCGGAACCGGAGACCGCGTGCGCGGGTGAGGCCACCATCGGGGGCGGCCTCACCCACGTCACTCAGAGGTTGTCGGCGACGACCCAGTGGGTGCCGACGGTCGCGTCGTTGTCGATCTCGCCCGTCACGTTGCCGAGCAGGTTGTTGTCGCTGATCATCAGCACATCGCCGTAGCCGTTCTCGATGTGGATGGCGTACGACTGGGAGGCGACGAACGAGTCCATCGGTCCGATCCGGTTCCCCTGGATCATGACGCCGTCGGCACCGTCGCGCAGCACGATCGCGGGCTTGCGCGAACCGCCGCCGAACGAGCGCGAGTTGCCGGCGATGCGCGAGTCTTGGATGCTGACGTCTTCGGCCCCGCTGGTGACGTCGATGCCGATGCCGCCGTTGTTGTAGATGCGGCTCGCGGATACCGTGAGGCCCAGGACGTCGCCCACCACGATGCCGGTCTCACCGGCGCTCGCCGCCCAGGCGTTGGTCAGCACGACGGACTGCGCGGACTGCAGGTCCATGCCGATCTGGGCCTGCGTGTCGGCGAGGAAGTTCGTCAGGTACAGGTAGTTCGGCGGGACGCCGTTGCGCGAGTTCGTCGTGAGCAGGCCGGTGCCGCCGCCGTTGACGTTGATGTTCGTCATGTACGCGCCGCCGACGTTCGTGTCGAGGTGGATGCCGATGTCGGTGGGGTTGCTCGACAGATTCACCTCGAGGTCGGCCATCATGAGATCGCCGATCTCGACGGCGTAGATGGCGGTGTCGACGGGGTAGCTGAAGACCGACTCGATGATGTTGAACTGGCCGCCGCCGTCGGCCTTGATGCCGTAGCCGCCCATCTTGGTGATGGCGGGGTCGGCGTTGTCGCCGAAGCCCATGCTCTGCACGTACACGCGCCAGCAGTTCTTGCAGTCCAGCGCGGTGCCGGTGGCGGAGGTGGACTCGTACGACAGCTCCATTCCGCGCAGCGTCGTCTGGTTCACGACGGCTCCCGTGCCGGAGTCGATGTCGAAGATGTCGGCCGCGGCATCCTGCTGGATGATCTTCACCGTCGCCCGGTTGTTGCCGTAGAACGTGTAGCCGCCCTTGGTCACCGAGAGGGTGCCGTCGATGGCGTACTCCCCGGGCGGGAAGTAGAGCGTCTTGCCTTCGTCTTCCGCGTCGGCGATGCAGGCGGTCAGTGCAGACAGGTTGTCGGTCGTGCCGTCGGGCGTCGCGCCGCAGTCGTCGACCACGTTGAACTCGCCGGGCGTCGGCAGGCTGGCCGTGGCGGGCGAGGCGAACGCCCCCGCGAATGCCACGGCGGCGGCGACAGCGACGGCGCTCGCCGCGAGTGCCCATTTCCTTCTGGTCATGTCAGGTCTCCTTCGAGGTGAAGGCGTCGTCGTCGACGCCTCGACCCGAAGCTAGACCGCGGCGGCGGCGACGGCGCCCGCGAGGTGCAGGGCGGGCGTTCCCACATGCGGAACGCCTCCCAACCGCGTCACCCAGTCCGGCGCCTGCGGTGCCCACAGCACGCCGTATCCGATGCGCGCCCCTGGGTCGTCCTCGCGTCGATACGCGAGGGAGGGCGGCGGCGCCGAGCCCTCCGCGAGCACGGCGACGCCCCGCCCGGCAGCGGCCATCGCGAGGGCGAGCGCGACACTGCCGACGACGATCGGGGGCGCCGCGAAGACGACCCCCGCTGCCGAGAGCAGCGCCAGTTCGCCCGCCACGACGATCTCGGCATCCGCGACCTCTCCGGATGCCGGTCGCAGGCGGATCACCGACTCCGTCCAGCCGAGGCGGTGGTGGAGGGTGTCGTCGGCGCAGCACAGGGGCCCCACGACCACGTCGAACGTGCCGTCGTGCAGTGAAGCGGCCGCGGCGGCGGCGGGCACCTCGGCGAACGCCGGATGTACCCCCGACGGCCAGGCGATCGCGGCGAGGAGCCCGGTGGGCGTCTGCGTACAGATGCCGACGCGCGCCGTGGTCTGTGCGCGCTGCCGGGCCGCGGCCACTCCGGAGTCGATCTCGTCGACGGCGAGCCGCGCGTGCGTGCGGAACGCCTCGCCGGCGCGGGTCAGGCGCGCACCGCGGGGGCCGCGCTCGACGAGACGCACGCCGACGACGCGTTCGAGCGCGGCGAGGTGCGCGCTCACGCGCGACTGGCTGAGATGCAGGGCGTGCGCTGCCGAGCGGATGCCGGCGTGATCGGCGATCGCGAGGAACGTGTCGACCCAGTCGGTCTGCACCGACCGGGCCGCGGAGGCCGTGCCGGGAGCGGGGGAGGGCATGGGGGATGCCGGGGGCCGGCCTCAGTGCATCGCGATGGTCTCGACGGCCCGTGCCTTGTTCCGCATGAACTGGTTGGCGTGACGGGCGAGATCGACGTTGTCGTCCCACAGGTTGCGCCAGACGCCGAGCATGTTGCTGAGCACGGGGTCGACGACGGCCGACGAGAACGACTCGAAGACGATGGGCCCCGTGTAGCCGATGCGGTTCAGCGCGCGGAAGGCGGTGTCGAAGTCGACCGACCCCGAGCCGAGGTACCCGCGGTGGCTCTCGCCGATGTGGACGTAGCCGAGGCGGTCTCCGGCGTCGAGGAAGGGATTCATCATGTCCGATTCCTCGATGTTCATGTGGTACGTGTCGAGGTGGATGTAGGCGTTGGGGTGATTGAGCTCGGTGACGTACGCCACCGCTTCGCGCGCCGTGTTCATGATGTTGGTCTCGTACCGGTTGACGACCTCGAGACCGACCTTGATGCCATGCCCCTGTGCGCGATCGGCGACGCGGCGCATCACCTCCATGCCGTTATGGCGTGCGCGCTCGGTCGCCGGTGCCATGTGCTTCTTGAGGGCGCCGTAGACGACGCCGACGAGCCACTGCGCGCCGAGTTCGGCGAGCACGTCGACGGCGCGGTTGAGCAGGTGCTCCCCGGCGGCGACGGCGTCGGCATCCTCACTGCTGATGTCGGTGGCGTCGCCGAGGCCGAGGGAGGCGTTGATGCCGATCCCGTACTCGTCCATCACCTGGCGGCCGCGCGCCGCATCGAAGGCGTACGGGTCGAGCAAGGGGATCTCGATGAGGTCGTAACCGGCTTCGGCGGTGCGGTGAACGGCACCCCGGAAGCTCTCGGTGTCGAACGAGCCCGACCAGACCGAACCGTGGCATCCGAACTGTGACATGACGAAGCATCCTCTCTGATGGCGACATTGCTGACGATCACACTACAGACAACGTTGTCTGCGCAAAAGACCTGCCGTGCGGCGAGTGGTGGAACTTGATGGTTGACGTCTGAGACAACGTTGTCTAATCTGGCGACAGACGCCACCGACCGTGGCCGTCTCCACCACGACAAGGGAGTCATCGGAAGTGAGCGCGCTGCAGGCCTCGACGGCAGGACTGAACCGTTACCAGGACGACCGTTTCGGCATGTTCGTCCACTGGGGCCTGTACGCGCTGATCGGGGCCAACGAGTGGGCGATGTTCCATGACCGCTGGTCGATCGCCGACTACGAGCGACTCGCCGACCGCTTCGAAGCGCCGCGCTTCGACGCGAACGCCTGGGCGGAGACCGCGGCCGGGGCCGGGCAGAAGTACCTCACGATCACCTCCCGCCACCACGACGGCTTCTCCATGTACGACACGGCGCTGTCCGACTACAAGGTCACCCGCTCGCCGTTCGGACGTGACCCCATCGGCGAGCTCGCCGATGCGTGCCGACGCTCGGGCGTGCGTCTGGGCTTCTACGTCTCGCTGCTGGACTGGCACCACCCGGCCTACCGCGCCGTGCTGCGGGAGCGCAGCGGTCTCGCCTGGGACGACTACGTCGGCTTCCTCCACGGTCAGGTGGAGGAACTGTGCACGCAGTACGGCGACGTCGCATCGTTCTGGCTCGACGGCTACTGGCCCGCCGAGTGGCCCATCCCGCGCTTCCCGAACTGGTTCGCACCGGGCGGCGACTTCCGCTTCGGCGAACTCTACGAGACCATCCACCGGCTGCAGCCCGACGCGGTCGTCATGAACAACCATCACCTGGAGCCCCTCCCCGGAGAGGACGTGCAGGGATTCGAGGGCGACGTGCCCGGCGAGAACACCAACGCCGGGATGAACCGCACCGCCCCCGTGCTCGACGTGCGCGAAACGTGCCAGACCGTCATGACCCACAGCTACGGCTTCCACAAGGACGACCATCACTACCGTCCCGCCGAGGAGCAGCTGACGATGCTGCTGCGCGCGGCCGGCGCCGGCGCGAACTTCCTCCTCAACGTCGGACCCACACCCGAGGGAGAGATCCCGCTCCCGGCGCGTGCGCGACTCGGAGCCCTCGGCCAGTGGCTGCGCACCCACGGCGAGAGCGTGTACGGCACCCGAGCCGGACGCCTAGTGGTGGCCGACAGCCACGGCACCGCGCCGCACGCCGCTTCGTTCGCGACCACGTCGCGCGGCGACCTCCAGCACTACATCCATCTGCTCGACGGCGGCGTGCCGACGTCGTTCCTCGTCGATCTGCCCGCCGGCGTGCACGCTGGTCATGCGGAGGCGACGCTGCTCCACGACCACCAGCCCGTACCGGTCGAGGTCCGCGGCGACGGCGACACCATGCGCATCACGGTGCCCGCCGAACGCCGCACCGGATCGGTCACCACTGTCCGCGTCGACCTTTCCGCGACGTAGACCACGCGCCGGACACCCGCCGGCGCCCGTCCCACACCAATCACTCAAAGGAGAGAAGAGAGGCCTCATGAACAAGCGAATCCTGAGCGGAGGAGCGGCCCTCGCGGTCGCCGTGCTCGCGCTCACATCGTGCGCCGGAGGCGGGAGCCCGTCGCCGAGCGCGACCGAGTCCCGCGGCGACATCACCCTGTGGTATTCCAACGTGCCCGAAGAGAAGGTCTGGGCCGAAGAGGTCATGAAGGCCTGGAACGCCGAGCACCCCGACGAGCAGGTGACGGGTGAGGCGCTGCCGCAGACGTCCGACTCGAACGCCGCCGTGCAGGCTGCGATCGTCGCCGGCAACGTGCCGTGCCTCGTCTACAACATGGACGGTGCCGGCATCCAACAGTTCGTCGCCACCGGCGGCGTCGTGAACCTGTCGGAGACCTTCGACGATGCCGACTCGTTCATCGAGGAGCGCACCGGCGGCGAGCGCGCCACCGGCTACGCGTTCGGCGACCAGTTCTACAGCGTGCCGTGGAAGTCCAACCCCGACATGGTGCTCTACAACAAGGACGTGTTCGCCAAGGCGGGACTCGACCCGGAGGACCCCGGCATCACGACGTACTCGCAGTTCGCGGATGCCGCCAACAAGATCGTCGACTCCGGTGCTGCCGACTACGCGCTGACACTCGGCACGGGCGGCGAGTACTTCTGGAACTGGTGGGACTGGTACCCGCTCTACATCGCCGCGTCCGGCGGTCAGCAGGCCGTCGTCGACGGTCAGCCGAAGTTCGGCTCGGCCGAGGGCGTGGGCGCGGGCGAACTGCTGCGCGGGCTCATCGAGGACGGGGCCATCCCGAAGCAGATCCCGCCGAACACGTGGCCCTTCGGCGAGGGCAACGCCGCGATGTTCATCACCGGCTCGTACACCGTCTCGGCGCTGCGCAACTCCGACAAGGTGACCGACCTCGGCGCATTCCCGGTGCCGGTTCCCGACGGCTCCACGGCATCCGATGTCTGGACTTTCGCCGACGCGAAGGTCGTGTCGCTGTTCAGCAACTGCGAGAACAAGGCGACCGCGTGGGACTTCCTGAAGTACTCGATGTCGGAGGAGAACGACGTCGCTCTGCTCGAGGCCGCGTGGCAGATCCCGCTGCGCCAGGGCATGGCGGAGCTCGACAACGCCGTCTTCCAGGAGCAGCCGGTCGTCAAGGAGTTCGCCGAGCAGGCCGACCGCACCACCGATGTGCCGGTGACCCCGAACGGTGTCGCGGTCTGGCAGGCCTTCCGCGACAACTTCATCAAGGCGGTGTTCAACCAGACGGTGAGCGTCGCCGATGCCTTCACCGCTGCCGACGAGGCCGTCAAGCCTCTGCTGGCGGAGTGATCCGGAGAATCACTACATGACCACGATCGATCGTTCGATCGCTGCGCGCGTGCGCCGGGGAGTCCAAGCGACTCGGCGCACGCGCGCAGAGCATGTCGCGGGAGCGCTGTTCAGCGCCCCGTTCATGCTCTACGCGATCCTCATCTTCGCCGTCCCCCTCGGCACGGCCGTCTACATCTCGTTCTTCGCCTACCGCTTCACGGCTCCGGGCGCCTCGATCGAGTTCCCGTTCATCGGGATCGACAACTACACGAAGATCCTCACCGACCCGCGCACGCAGCAGGCGTTCGGCAACGCGCTCCTGGCGATCGCCATCACGGTGCCGGTGACGATCGGCGTCGGCCTCCTGCTGGCCCTCGCGCTGAACTCGCCCCTCCGCGGGCGGGGGTTCTTCCGCACCGCGTACTACCTCCCCTTCATCACGGCGGCGGTCGCCCTCATCCAGGTCGCGATCCTCGTGCTGCAGCCCGACGGGCTCCTGAGCTCGCTCCTGGGGCCGTTCGCGCCGGAGGATGGCTTCCTCATGAGCCCCGTATGGGCGATGCCGATCATCTCGCTCTTCGTGTCGTGGAAGCAGCTGGGGTTCTTCGTGCTCCTCTATCTCGGAGCGCTCCAGTCCATTCCCGCCGAGCGCTTCGAGGCGGCCGAGATGGACGGGGCGGGAGCGGTGCGTCGCTTCTTACACATCGCTCTCCCCGGGGTGGCTCCCGTGACCACGCTCGTCATCGTGCTGTGCACCATCACGTGCGTCAACATCTTCACGGAGCCGTACCTCATGACCCAGGGCGGCGGCCCCGACGGCGCCTCGACCACCCCCGGTCTGCTCATCTACCAGCAGGGATTCCAGCAGGGCAACGCGGGGTACGCCTCGGCCCTCGGCATCGTGATCGGGATCTTCATCCTCGTGATCTCGCTCCTGCAGCGTCGACTCTTCCGGAGCAGCTGATGACCACCACCGAACTCATCGTCACCGGACGTCGTGCGCAGCATCGCCTGCGCCCCGGCGCGAGCGCCCGCCGGCGCAGGGCCGCGAGCCGCACGATCCAGGTCGTCGCGCTCTCCCTCGGTGCCCTCGTCTTCCTCTTCCCCTTCTATTACATGCTCATCGTGTCGTTCAGCCCGAGCTGGACGGCCGATTGGTCGGTGCTCGTCCCGGGGCAGTTGACGCTCAACAACTACGCGGAGCTGTTCGAGTCGACGAACGTCGGCCGTTCGATGATCAACTCGGCGATCTTCGCAGGTGGGGTCGTGCTGCTCACGCAGATCGGCGCGCTGCTGTGCGGGTACGCGCTCGCCTTCATCCGGTTCCACGGCAGTCGACTCGTCTTCGGCACGGTGCTGCTCCTGCAGATCGTGCCCTTCCAGGTGCTCCTCATCCCGCTGTACGTGCTCGTGACCCGCTCGTACGGACTGGGGGACAGCTACGCGGGCATGATCCTGCCGTTCGCGATCAACGCGGGTGTCGTGTTCATCTACCGGCAGTTCTTCCTGACGATCCCGGTCGAGATGATCGAGGCGGCCAAGCTCGACGGCGCCGGACACGTGCGCACGCTGCTCTACGTGATCCTGCCGCTGACCCGGCCGGCGCTGGTGACGGGCGTGGTGCTCTCGTTCGTCGGGCCCTGGAACGACTTCCTGTGGCCGTTCCTCATCACCAAGGCGCAGGAGATGCAGCCGCTGGCCGTCTCGCTCATCTCGTTCCAGTCCAACATCATCCAACGGCTCGACAACCCCACCGGCGCGATCATGGCCGACGCGACCCTGCTGATGCTGCCGAGCGTCGTGCTGTTCGTGCTCGGTCAGCGCTGGTTCACGACCGCCGGTCTCGGCGGCGCCGTGAAGGAGTGAGCCCGGTGCCGCATCCGACCACCGATTCCCTTCCCTTCGCAGCTTCCACCCCGTTCCGACAGGAGACCCCCGCCGTGCCTTCGCCTCACGTCCACCGCCTCAACGGCTCGGAGTGGGCCGTCCGCCCTCTCGACCCGGCGGTCTTCGCCGTGCCCGCACCGGTCGCCGCGCGGGTGCCGGGGAACGTCCAGGACGATCTCGAGAGGGCGGGGCTGCTCGCGCCGCTGTCGGTGGGTCTCGGCGACCCGCGCTGGCACGACGTCGCGCTGACCGGGTGGCGGTACGAGCGCACGGTCGCCGTGGATGCCGCGGCCGGCGATCGGGTGTTCGTGACTTTCGACGGTGTGGACTTCTCCTGCACCGTCCTCGTCGACGACACCGAGGTCGCGCGGCACTCGGGCATGTTCCGCCGCTTCACGGTGGAGGTCACCGACCAGGTGCGAGGACGCGACGCGTACGTGCTCCGCGTGGACATCGACCCGATGCCGGCGGAGCTGCTTCCCGTGCTGCAGGAGGCGGACGGTGCGCAGTCGGGAGCGGAGACGGCGGGCTTCTTCGTCTTCGCCAACAACCGCATCCGACGCACCCTGCGCGACCTCAAGAGCCCGGCGACGTGCAGCTACGACTGGGCCACCAACACGTGGGCGCTCGGCATCTGGCGCGACGTCGAGCAGCGCGTGACGGGCGCGGTCCGCATCGCCGAGATGCGGGTCGACGCGAACGTCACGCCCGAGCGTGCCGAGGTCATCGTGACGCTCGACCTCGATGCCGTCGGTGACACTCCCCACGACGTGGAGGTGGAGATCGTCGGGCCCGATGGCGCCCCCCTGACCTCCCGCGTCGCGGTGCACGGCGACACCGTCCGACTCGCCGTCACGGTGGACGCCCCGGCCCTGTGGTGGCCCGTCGGCCACGGCGCGCAGCCGCTCTACCGGGTCGTGGCCCGGGTGATGGATGCCGAAGGCGCGACGTCAGACGCGGCCGAGCGCCGGGTGGGGTTGCGCGACGTCCGCTGGGAGCAGGTGGAGGGTGCGGAGCGCGACTTCATCAACCCCTTCATGCTCGTCGTCAACGGCCGCCGGGTGCGCACCATGGGGTCGAACATCGTCTCCCCGGACCTCCTGTTCGGACGGAACGACCGCGGCGGGGACTGGTTCATCCGTGCGGCCGTGGAAGCCGGGATGAACGCGGTGCGGGTGCACGGGGGCGGGGTGACGCTTCCGCCGTCGATGTACGACCTCGCCGACGAGCTGGGGCTGCTGATCCTCCACGAGTTCCCCGTCGGGAACTGCCTCATGGAGGACGACCCGGAGTTCCTCGCGAACCTCGAGGCGACGGTGTCCGACATCGTCCGGCAGTTGCGCCACCACCCGTCGATCGTCGAGTGGTCGGGCGGCAACGAGTTGCACTGGCTCCAGCGCGACGACTACCCGGCCTTGGAGACCATGCGACGCGCGGTCGCCGCCGAAGACACGCGTCTGTTCCGCGCGACGTGCCCGATGGAGGGCTCGCGTCACTCGCCGTGGCACTACGACCACGAGTGGTTCTACGGGCACTACGACGACACCACGATGACCGACAACCTCGGCGAGAACCCGCTCATGCGCTACGGCGAGTTCGGCACGCAGACGCCCGCCCTTCTGGACGTGTGGGAGCGGGACATCCCCTCCGCATCGCGCTGGCCGATCGACTCCGCCGACGATCCGATCCTCGTCCGCAAGAACGCGACGAACGCCGTCTTCTCCGACGACTTCTGGCTGACCCTGCCGCTCACCGAGGAGATGTTCGGTGTGTCGCGGTCGCTGCCCGACATGCTGCGAGCCGGACAGTTCCTCGGGGCCGAGGGCATCCGCTACGCCGTCGACGCGCTGCGCGCGCGGGGTGACGCGCTGGGCGGCTTCACGACATGGGACTTCAACGAGCCGTGGTCCAACGCGGCGGGAAGCTTCCTCATCGACTACGACGGCCGGGCGGTTCCGGCGTTCGACTTCTTCGCGCAGGCGATGGCGCCCGTCGCGGCGTCGCTGCGCTACGACACGATCCTCCACGAGCCCGGCGCGGAGTTCCCCGTCGACATCCGCGTCGTCAGCGACGAGCCCGCGCGCGTGTACGCGGTGACGTGGGTGCTCGAGGTGTACGGCGTCGACGGCCGATCGGTCGCTCGGCACACGGGCGACGCGGGCGACCTCGAACCGCGCGAAGCACGCGTCGTCGACACCGTCACCCTCACCCAGCCCGACGACCGGTCGCCGCTTCTCGTTCGGCTCGCGACGGTCGTCGACGGGCAGACGGTCGCCGAACGCCTTCACGTGTTCGGTGCGCTCGGAGTGCGCGCGCCGTTCGCGCCGCTCCTTCCCGCCGGACGCCGGCCGGTCGCCGGTGCGATCGAGGCCGCCGGAGTCGATCCCGCCAATGCCCACAACCGGGCGTGGAGCGGCAACGGCGGACGAGTGCACGCCGTCTCGGGTGCGGAGGTGCGCGACCACGATCCGGTCGCCGGCCTCATCGACGGGCGCTACTGCACGCCGCGCGACGGTTTCGGCTCGGGGGCGGTGTGGCAGTCGCCGACGCGCGAGGGATGGTTCATCCTTCAACCCGCCGCCGGGGACGGCGGGATCACGCGGATCGTGCTCGGTCGCGACCGCAGCGGCACGCACGGCGACCGCACCCTGGATCGCCTGACCATCGAGGTCTCCGACGACCTCGAGTCGTGGCGTCGCGTCGCCGACTTCGATCGCCTCGCACCGCTCCTGGGCGATCGCACGCGCACGTCGGAGGAGCGGAGCAATCCGGGACTCGGCGGGCAGCTGGGGCGCCGTGCCGCGTACCGCGCGCAGTGGAGCCTCGACCTCTCCCTCCCGGAGACGACCGCGACCTACTGGCGTTTCGTCGTCGCCGGTCGTGACGACACCGAGAGGTTCGTCGCCTTCGACGAGGTGGAACTGTACGCCGACCCCGCCGTCCGGGTGTCCGAGCCCGCTCTGGTGGTGCGCGATCACCGGGAGCCCGGTGCCGCGCTGGCGCAGGCGACGCTCGAGGCTCGCGCGGGTGCCGTTCAGGATGCCGAAGGCGTGCGCACGCTGCCGGTCACGGTGAGCAACACGAGCGACGCGCTCGCCGTCTTCTGTGAGATCACGGGACCGGACGGCAGCCGGCCGCGCGTGTTCACCCGCGGAGCGCACGTGTCGATCCCGCCGGGCGAGAGCCGCACGATCGTGATCGCGGGAGACGCGCAGAGCGTGTCCGACGCGGACCGCTGGGAGGTGCGCGCGTGGAACGCCCCCGCTCGCGCTGTCATCACCGGGGCGCACCAGAACGAGGAGGACGGACGATGACCGCAACGATCACCCGCGAGGGCCGCACGGCATACCTGGTCGCCAGTGGCGACCTGCGGGAATCGGCCAACCGCGAAGGCTGGCCGACGCAGCAGGCGATGGAGGCGGCGCTGTCCCGCACCTTCGAGGCCGAGGGTTGGTCGCTCGTGCGGGCGCACGAGTTCGACCCGGTCAAGGGCCACGGATTCCTCGACAGTCAGCGTCGGGGAATGGACGCCTTCCTCGGCATCCCGCAAGACGCTCCCGTCGTGGTGGCCGAGACCATCTGGCAGTACAGCCACCACGTCCTCCCCGGGCTCCGCTTCCACCGCGGTCCGATCCTCACGGTCGCGAACTTCTCGGGGGAGTGGCCGGGGCTGGTGGGGATGCTCGGGCTCAACGCCGGGCTGCGGAAGGCAGGAGTCGCCTACTCGACGCTGTGGAGCGAGGGCTTCGACGACGAGTGGTTCCTCGACGGCCTGCGCACGTGGATGAGCACCGGCCGTGTCCATCCGGACGAGTCGCACGTCCGCCCGCTGACGGCGATCCCGGAGGGCCCCGAGCGCGAACTGGGCCGCCGCCTCGCCGACGACCTCCGCCGCCGGAAGGCGATCGTCGGGGTGTTCGACGAGGGCTGCATGGGCATGTACAACGCGATCATCGACGACGAGCTGCTCAATCCGCTCGGCATCTTCAAGGAGCGCCTCTCGCAGAGCGCGCTGTACGCGGAGATGCGGGAGACCTCCGATGCCGACGCCGACGCGGTGCGGGCCTGGCTCGAAGACGCGGGCATGCGCTTCCTCACCGGCGACGACGAGGCGACGGAGCTCACCGACGCGCAGATCCACCAGCAGTTGAAGATGTACATCGCGGCTCTGCGGATCGCCGACGACTTCGGATTGGATGCCGTCGGCATCCAATACCAGCAGGGTCTCAAAGACCTCGTACCCGCGAGCGATCTCGCGGAGGGGCTGCTCAACGACCCGCACCGGCCGCCCGTGCGCAGCCGCGACGGGTCGCGGGTGCTGTGGGAGGGGCGGATGCTCCCGCACTTCAACGAGGTGGACGAGGGCGTCGCGGTCGACGCGCTGCTGACCGAACGGGTGTGGACCGAGCTGGGCTTCGATCCGGCGAACACGCTCCACGACATCCGGTGGGGCGAGCAGTACGGCGACGACTTCGTCTGGGTGTTCGAGATCTCGGGTGCGGTGCCGCCTGCCCACCTCGTCGACGGGTATGCGGGAGCGGTGAGTGAACGTCAGCGTCCCAGCTACTTCCCGCTCGGCGGCGGCACGATCAAGGGCATCTCCAAGCCCGGCGAGATCGTATGGTCGCGCGTCTACGTGGAGGCGGGGGAGGTGCGCGTCGATCTGGGTCGCGCAACGGTCGTGGAGCTGCCGCGCGAGGAGACCGAGCGGAGGTGGGCGGCGACCACCTCGCAGTGGCCGATCATGCACGCCGTGCTGCACGGGGTCACCCGCGACCAGATGATGGGCCGGCATCCCGCCAATCATGTGCAGGTGGCGTACGCCCCCGACGCCGAGGGCGCCGACCGCGCGCTGATCGCGAAAGCAGCCCTCTTCGCCGAATTGGGTGTGCCGGTCTTCCTCTGCGGAGACACGCCCCTGTGAGGTTCGTCTCCCGGCCGCCGAAGAAGCCCGACTAGCCGGCGGCCGGGGGGCGGCAGACCACGACGGTCGCGTCGCCGTCGAGCGTGAGTTCGCCGGCGGCGTGCGGTAGAACGACCGTCGCTCCGCGTTCGAGCGGCAGCACGCCGTGCGCACCGCGAAGCCGTCCGGACCCGTCGAGCACGACCAGCACACCGAACCCGGGGGCCACGGTCGCGGGTGCGGAGAGCCGCTCGATCCGGAAGAAGGCGTCGGCGGCGTCGACCAGCGCCGAGGCCCGCGTGTGATCGGTGCTGATCAGCGCGTCGACCGCCTCCGGGGCGGTGCGGTGAAGATCGACCGCGCCGAGGGCGACGTCGAAGCCGAGGCCCAGATGGCCCGCGGTGGTCCCGTCGATGTCGAAGCCGCGCCACTCGAGCAGGATCGAGAGGTCTTCGGGCTGTTGCACCTCGACCAGGAGCACCCCTTCGCCGATCGCGTGCAGCATCCCGGCCGGCACGAAGACGGTGTCGCCGGCGTTCACCTCGCGCGTGTGGAGGAGGGCGTGCAACTCGTCGACCCGCTGATCGTCGACGAGCCCGCGGAGCTCCTCGGCATCCACGTCACGCCGAAGTCCCAGATGCACGACCCCCGGCTCCACGATGTACCAGGCCTCGGACTTGCCGTGCGCGTGACCGAGGTGGCGAAGCGCGAAGGCGTCGTCGGGGTGCGCGTGCACCGGCAGTCGCTGCCCGGCGTCGAGGAGCTTCACGAGCAGGCGGGTGTCGCTGCCGTAGCGCTCCGCGTGAGCGGCGCCGAGCCATCCGACGGGATCGCTCTCGACGGCGTCGCGCAGCGTGCCCCGACCGAGCGGGGAGAGCCCTTTGTCGGTTTCGCCGAAGAGAGGGGTCGTGGATGCCACCCAGTCCTCGGGGGTGTGCGGGGTCGCCGTCTCGGCGCCACGGAGACGGGCGATCCGCTCACCGCCGGCATAGAACCGGTCGCGGGGCTGGTTGGCGGGGAGGGCGACGGGAGCGAGTGCCGTCACCGGGTCTCCCGGGCACCGCGCGGGAGATCCTGCGCAGGGATGCCGGACGAGCGCACGACGATCGGCAGCGTCTCACGTCGGCCCGGTCCGCGGTGACCGTCGATGCGCGAGAAGAGCAGCCGGGCGGCCTGTCGACCGAGCTCGGTGGCGTCGTACGCGCCGAGCGTCAACGGGATCGGCATCAGGTGGGCGAGGTGGAAGTCGTCGATCCCCCCGATGGCGACGTCGGTCCGCCGCCGCCAGATCTCTTCGACCGCGCCGATCGTGGCGCGGTTGTTGCCGCAGAAGACGGCGGTGGGCGGGTCGGCCGAGTCGAGGAGGGAGGCGACAGCGGATGCCGAGGCTCCCGGACCGTGGGTCTCAGCGCGGAGGAGCTCGTCACCGACGTCGAGGCCGTGGGCGCGCAGCGCCGCGACGGCGCCGTCGCGGCGCTCGCGCATCGTCGCGATCTCGAGGGAGTCGAACACCATGCCGATCCGCCGATGGCCCTGAGCGATCAGCGCTTCGACGACCGCGGTCGCGCCGCCGACGTTGTCGAGGACGACGGCATCCGCGTCGAGGTCGACGGGTGCCCGGTCGACGAAGACCATCGGGGTGCCCATCTCGATCTCCCGCGCGAGCGGAGACTGATCGTGACCGCGCGGCACGATGATGAGTCCGTCGGCCCGTCGTCGGCACAGCTCGAAGATCGTCGCCAGCTCGCTCTCGTCGCTGACGTCCTCGTCGGTCGTGCTGGACGTGATGAGCTGCACGCCGCGCTGCGCGGCGACCTCCGCCGCTCCCTGCGTGATCGAGGCGTAGAACTCGTTGGCGATGTCTTTGATCACGAGGCCGATCATCGCCGTCGCGGCTCCCGACTTCAGCGTCGCGGCCATCTGGTTGGGGCGGAAGCCCAGCTCGCCGGCGGCCGCGCGCACGCGTTCGGCCATGTCCTCGTCGACGGTGGTCACGCCGTTGATCACCCGGGAGACGGTCTTGAGGCTGACGCCGGCGCGAGCGGCCACGTCGGTCATGGTCGGGCGACGTCGCGTGATGTCTGCCATCGACACCTCTCGTCCACGCGGGTGAAGTCGCGACCGGGGACTCACTGGGGAATCGACTCGCGAATCGGAAGTCCTTGGATTCTAGCCCGGGCCGCCTCCGCCGCGCAGCGTGCCGCCGTACCGGGGTCGGCGCCGCGCAGGAGGGCGGCGAGGAAACCCGCGCTGTGTGCGTCTCCCGCGCCGTTGGTCGTGCGCACCACGTCGACGGGCGCGGCGGGCACCCATCCGCGATATCCAGACCAGGCGGGCGCGTGCAGTGACAGCGCGCCCGGAACGCGCCGCAACCGGTCCTCGTCGGCGACGGCGAGGAAGCTCCCCCGGCTTCCCGCCGACAGGGCGACCACGGCGGCACCGTGGGCGATCGCCCACTCGGCGTGCGCGACGACGTCGGTCGCGTCGTCTGTCGCGTCCGACGACAGCGCGGACCGCAGATCGTCGATGCTCGGCGTGAACACGTCGGTCAGGGCGCACATCCGCGCGAGCAGATCGGTCCAGTCGATCGCGGCGGCTTCGGCGGTCTCGTCGACCACGGCCAGGTCGACCGAGGTGAGCAGGCCGTTCGAACGCGCGCGGGCGAGCAGCGCGAGGAGGGCGCGTCCGCCGTCGGCGGCGAGGGCCGGCAGCAGCGACGGATAGCCGACGTGGAGGGCATCGGCATCCGCCAGGCCCACCCGGCTCCCGTCGAAGTCGGCGCACGCTCCGACGTGATGCCAGAACGAGCGGTCGTCGCCGGGGCGCTCGAGAACGATGGAGAACGACGTCGCGCGCTCCGGGCTGCGGGAGAGCTCCGCGGCGAAGCCCTCGTCGCGGAGCTGCTCGGCGAGGAGGTCGCCCAGCACGTCGCGGCCGACCTCGGCGGCCAGGACCACCTCGATCCCCGACTCGGCCAGCGCGCTGCCCGTGTTGTACACGCAGCCTCCGGCAGACACGGTCATGGGGCCGACCTCCCGCAGCGTTCCCGGGACGATCTCGGCGTCCGCGGGCAGGCGGGGGGTGAAGTCGAGGCAGATGTGCCCGGCGACGATGGCGCGCATTGTGCTCCTCGGTGTTGATCGCGCGGAGGGGCGTGTCCCGCATCGGCGTCGATGGCTAGACAACGTTGTCTCACCGTACTACTGTTGCAGCCGTTCCACCACTCCCACGACATTTCAAGGACGGATCACTGATGCTCCCTCGGCTCAACAGACTCTTCGACGCCGGGTCGGGACGCGCTCTCGACGTCGCCGTCGATCACGGCTTCTTCGGGGAGCGATCGTTCATCGACGGCATCGAAGACATGCGCTCGGTCATCGCCACCCTCGTCGAGGCGGGGCCCGACGCCGTGCAGCTCACCCTCGGTCAGGCGCGCCACCTGCAGTCGGTGCCGGGCAAGCACAAGCCCGCGCTCGTGCTGCGCACCGACGTCGCCAACGTCTACGGACGTCCCCTCGACAGCCACATCTTCAGCCACCACGTCCCTCACGCGATCGAGGAGGCCGTGCGCCTGGATGCCGTCGCCGTCTGCGTCAACCTGATGCAGCTGCCCGGCAGGCCCGAGATCCGAGAGGCCTGCATCCGATCGATCGTCGAGCTGCGCCGCGAAGCCACGCGCTACGGCATGCCGCTCATGATCGAACCGCTCGTGATGCAGGGTGCCGAAGCCGACGGGTACGGCGTCGACGGCGACATCGAGAAGATCGTCACCCTCGTTCGCCAGGCCGTCGAACTCGGCGCCGACCTGATCAAGGCCGACCCGGCCGACCGGATCGACGAATACCACCGGGTCATCCAGGTGGCCGGCGACGTGCCCGTGCTCGTCCGCGGCGGCGGCCGGGTGGACGACCGCACGCTCGTCACCCGCACGGCGGCCGTGCTCGAGCAGGGCGCGCGCGGCATCGTCTACGGCCGCAACATCATCCAGCATCCGCGGCCGGCCGCCATCACCCGCGCCCTGCTGAGCGTGCTCCACGACGGCACGACCGCCGACGAGGCGCTCGCCGAGCTCGAGGAGGCGGCCCGATGAGCGTCGACGTGAAGATCGCCATCATCGGCGGCGGCCTCATGGGCCGCGAGATCGCGGCGGCGATCCAGCGGTGGCCCGCGCTGGTCGATCACCCCGTGCGCCCACGCCTGACCGCCGTGTGCGACATCAATCCCGACGCGCTCGAGTGGTTCCGCGACATCTCGACGGTCGAGACACTGACGACGGATGCCGACGAGGTCTTCGCCGGAGACGCCGACGTCGTCTACATCGCGGTGCGACACGATCTGCACGAAGACCTGTACACGCGGGCGCTGCGCGCCGGGAAGGACCTCCTCGCCGAAAAGCCCTTCGGCATCGACGCGGCGGCAGCCGAGCGCATCGTCGCCGAGGCCGGGCGTTCGGGCGCCTTCGTGCGCGTTTCGAGCGAGATGCCCTTCTTCCCCGGCGCCCAAGCGGTCGTCGAGTACGTGCGCTCGGGCGCCGTCGGTCGAGTCGTGGCGGTGCGATCCGGGTTCCTGCACTCCAGCGACCTGGACGTCGACAAGCCGATCAACTGGAAGCGGCAGGCGGCGTTCTGCGGCGAGGCGGGGGTGATGAACGACCTCGGCATGCACGCCTGGCACGTTCCGCTGCGCCTCGGCTGGGCTCCGCGGCGCCTCACAGCGCAGCTCTCCGACCTCGTGCAGACCCGTCCCGGACCCGACGGCGCGCGCGTGCGCGTCGACACGTGGGAGAACGCGGCGATCCACGCCGACTCCGGTCCCGCCGACGAGAGCTTCCCGCTCGACGTGCGGGTGGAGCGGGTCGCGCCCGGGCAGAAGAACACCTGGTACCTGGAGGTGACGGGAATGAGCGGTGGTGCACGGTTCTCCACCGCCTCACCCAAGACGGTGGAGGTCTTCTCCCGGATCGACGTCCCCGGTGTGGGAGTCGAACAGTCGTGGCAGAGCGTGCAGGTCGGCAGCCAATCGGTGTGGCCCACCGTGACGGGCGCGATCTTCGAGTCGGGCTTCTCCGACGCCATCCTGCAGATGTGGGCGGCCTTCCTCGCCGAGCGCGAGGGACTGCTGGGCGACCGGTTCGGGTGCGCGACGCCCGAGGAGGCGCTGGCCGCTCACCGCTTGGCCGATGCCGCACGGCGGTCGGAGGACGACGGCATCCGCGTCGACCTTCCGTCGGCGGGATGACCGCGAGGCGCGCCGCCTCGGCCGCGGCGATCGGTGCGTTCGAGGGTGTCGTGGGGCGGTCGCACGTGCTCACGTCGCCGCGGTCGACGGCCCCGTACACGAAGGGGAGCCGCTTCGGCGGAGGTGCCGTGCTCGCCGTGCTCCGGCCCGGCAGCCTCGTCGAGATGTGGCGCGTCCTGCGCATCTGCGTCGCGCACGACCTCATCGTGATCCCGCAGGCCGCCAACACCGGACTCACCGGGGGCTCTGGCCCCGGCGACGAAGAGTACGACCGCGACGTCGTCATCATCTCGACGCTGAGGATCGACGGCATCCACCTCCTCCACGGCGCGCGCGAGGCGGTCTGCCTCGCCGGTGCCACGCTGTACGGCTTGGAGGAGGTTCTGGCCCCGCACGGCCGGGAGCCGCACTCCGTCATCGGATCGAGCGCGATCGGCGCGTCGGTGGTCGGCGGCATCGCGAACAACTCCGGCGGAAGCCAGGTGCGCAAGGGGCCGGCCTACACGGAGCAGGCGCTCTTCGCGCGGGTCGACGATGCTGGCGAGCTGACGCTCGTCAATCACCTCGGCATCCGTCTCCCCGAGGATCCGGAGGAGATGCTCGAACGGGTGGAACGCGGCGAATGGGATGCCGTCGACGTGACGCCCGCGCCCCCGGACGCCTCCCAGACGGGATACGCCGACCACGTTCGGCAGATCGTGCCGACACCCGCACGGTTCAACGCGGACCCCACGTTCCTGCACGAGGCATCGGGCAGCGCGGGGAAGCTCATGATCTTCGCCGTGCGGACGCGGACGTTCCCCCGTGAGACGCAGACCACGACCTTCTACATCGGCACCGACAGTGCGCGGGAACTCGAAGACCTGCGACGGGCGGTGCTCCGCTCGATCGACCCGCTGCCGATCTCCGGCGAGTACCTCGGGCGCTCCGCGTTCGACCTGGCGGCCCGCTACGGCAAGGACACCTTCGTCGCGCTCAAGTACGCGGGCAGCAAAGTGCTCGTGCGGATGTTCGCACTGAAGAGCTGGGCCAACGGGGTGTTCGCGAAGATCCCGTTCCTGGGTCCCACCTTCGCCGACTCGATCTCGCAGGCGCTCTTCGCCCTTTTCCCGCAGCAGATCCCCGCACGACTGCTCCGCTACCGCGACGCTTTCGCGCACCACCTCATCCTCGTGACGGGCGCGGCCGAGTCGCCGGCCGTCGAGACGCTCCTGACGGACTTCTTCGCGGAATCCGCACGGTCGGGGTCGTACTTCCGCTGTTCCCCGAGCGAAGCCATCAGCGCCATGCTGCTGCGCTTCGGCGCGGCCAGCGCCATGACCCGCTACGCCAACCTGCACCGCAACGACGTCTCCGGACTGCTCAGCTTCGACGTCGCTCTTCGCCGGGACGACGAGGACTGGCTCGAGGTCCTCCCCGACGACATCTCGGCGCAGCTGGTGGTGAGCTCGTACTACGGCCACTTCTTCTGCCACGTGATGCATCAGGACCACATCGTCGCGAAAGGTGTCGACAGCGCCGCTCTGAAGAAGCGGATGGTGTCCCTCCTCGAAGAACGCGGCGCCGCCCTCCCCGCGGAGCACAACTACGGACGCATCTACGCGGTCCCCGCGGCGCTGGAAGCGCACTATCGACAGCTCGACCCCGGCAACGTCTTCAACGCCGGCGTGGGAGGAACGTCGCCGCGGAAGCACTGGCGCTGAACTGCCGCGTCACGCCGCGGACCGGGTACAGGCAGAACCGGCCGCGTCGGCGTCGCCGCCGCGCGCTGCGGTCGAATCTGCCTGTATCCGGGCGTCCGGGCCGCGCCGTGCGCCCGTAGCGCCCCGCTAGATCTTCCCGCGCAGTCGCATGGACAATGCGCCCGCCGAGATCTGCGCGGCGGCGCCCAGCTGCGGCCAGATGCCGGCGTCGACGGCGATCTTGCGGAAGGTGATGCCGATCGCCGCCGCCGGGTAGCCGTTGTGGTCGAGGGCCGCGACGGCGACGGAGGCGCAGTCCGGCGTAACCTCCCCGGTCTCGACGGCGTAGCCGCGGGCACGCGTCTCGGCGAGGATGTCCTCGAACTCGCGGAGGGTCGCGGGGCCCCGGCCGTTGCGCGTCGTGAGGCTCGCGGGATGCGGGTACAGTGCGCGCACCTGCTCGCGGGGGAGGAGGGCGAGGATCGCCCTCCCCGTCGCGGTGAGGTGCGCGGGCAGGTGCACGCCGATGTCGGTGACGAGAGAGGGTGCGCGCGGTGCCGCGTGCTTGACGACGTACTCGACGTCGTCGTTGTGCAGCACCCCCAGGTGACCGACCACGGGCAGTCCGGTGCGCCGCACGAGCTTCTCCAGGAGCGGCTCGGCGAGTCGGCTCACCTTGCCGGCGCGCAGGTAGCCGTTGCCGAGCTCCGCCATGAGGGGGGAGAGGCCGTAGGCGCGATCCTCCGGGAAGTGCACGAGGTAGCCCTCCTCCTGCATGACCTTGATGAGCTGAAAGGTCGTCGAGCGCGGCAGCCCCACTTCTCGCATCACGGTGGAGGCGCGGACCGGACCGCTCTGACTGGCGACGAACCGGAGCACGCGCAACGCGTGACGGGCGGCGGGGATGTCACTCATGGCCACACGGTACGCCGAGTCCGGGATCTCGGACTGTTTCCCGAGAGCCCTCAGAGAAACCCGGTACGCGGGCGGAATCGCCGGGAAACACCGTCGAAACGACCGCCGGGCAGGTCTGAAATCCCGGACTCGGGCACCTCCTCCACCCCTGCGGATCGCGATTTCGGCTTCCTAGCATGGCTCTCAACTCCTCGGCTCAGCCCGGGGAACGGGGGTCCCGAAACCCATGCCGAACGGCCGCGGCGCATCCTGCATCACCCGACAAAGACGCACCACAGAGAGGTAAGACCATGCACACTGCACGTCTTCGCACCGCTGCCGCCGCAGGCATCGTCCTGACGGCGGCACTCGCCCTCGCTGCCTGCAGCGCCGCGACGCCGTCGCCGGACGAGACCACGACGACCGCCGCCGAGGTGTCCACCCCGTTCGCCGGTGAGACCCTCACCCTGGCGACCGACGCCAACTACCCGCCGTGCCAGTTCTTCGAAGAGGGGTCCGACGTCATGGTCGGCTACGAGGTCGACCTGTGGGATGCCATCGCCGCCAAACTCGGCGTCACCCTCGAGGTCGAGAACACCCAGTTCGCGAGCCTCATCCCGGGCGTCCAGTCCGGCCGGTACGACATCGCCATGGAGTGCATCAGCGACAACGCCGAGCGCGAGCAGGAGGTGTCGTTCGTGAACTACATCTTCGACAAGACCGATGTCGTCACGATCGAGTCGTACGACGGTCCGATCACCGAGGGCGACGACCTCAGCCTCTGCGGCGAGACGATGGGTGCCCAGACCGGCTTCGACACGATCGACAAGGTCAACGACATCCTCAACCCGGCCTGCGCCGAGGCGGGACTCGACCCGGTGGTCATCCAGGAATACCCGAACGCCGCCGACACCTACAACGCGCTCAACTCCGGACGCGTCGACTTCATGATCCTCGGCACGTCGGCCGCTGCGTATCTGAACCAGACGGCGCCGACCCCGATCAACTACGCGTCGATCGAGTCGTTCCCGCAGAAGTACCTCGGCATGGTCATCGCCAAGGACAACACCGAGCTGCAGGACGCACTGCTCGCCGGCCTCGAGGCCGTGATCGCCGACGGCACCTACATGGACATCCTCGAGAAGTGGGGCATGGAGTCGCTCGCCCTCGAGGAGCCCGGCATCAACCTCGCCACCACGCGTCCGCTCGACTGAGTCGACGCCGGGGGTGGCGGCCGGTCCGCCGTCCGCCACCCCCGTCCCTCCCTTTCCCGATCCCACCCGATGGAGGACACCATGACCCTCACGACAGCAGAAGGCGCGCCCACGACGGCACCGCACTTCGTGCCACGACGCCACCCCTGGCGGATCGCGGGCATCGTGGCCGTCCTCCTCGTCGCCCTGTTCGCGGCGGTGACGGTCATCACCAACGAGCGGTTCGCCTGGCCGACCGTCGTGTCGTACCTGTTCGACCCGAAGATCCTCTCGGGTCTGTGGATGACGATCTTCCTCACGTTCATCGCGATGGTCATCGGCCTCCTGCTGGGCGTCGTGATCGCCGTGATGCGGGTGTCCGAGAGCCGCACCCTGCGTTGGTCGAGCGGACTGTACGTCTGGTTCTTCCGCGGCACGCCCGTGCTCGTCCAGCTCGTGTTCTGGTACAACCTCGGCTATCTCTTCCCGGAGCTCAGCCTCGGCATCCCGTTCCTCGAGCCGTGGGTGTCGGTGACGACCAACGACGTCGTCACGCCGCTGCTGGCCGCGATCCTGGGGCTCGGGCTCAACGAGGGCGCCTACCTCGCCGAGATCATCCGCGCCGGCATCCTGTCGGTGTCCGTGGGTCAGCGCGAAGCAGCCACGTCGATCGGGATGACGCGGGCGCAGTCGTTCCGCCGGATCATCCTGCCGCAGGCGATGCGCGTGATCATCCCGCCGACGGGAAACGAGACCATCGGGATGCTGAAGTCCACGTCGCTCGTCTCGGTCATCGCCCTGTCCGACCTCATGTACAGCGCGCAGAGCATCTACTCCCGCACCTTCGAGGTCATCCCGCTGCTGCTGACCGTCTCCATCTGGTACCTCGTGCTCACCTCGGTGCTGAGCTTCGGGCAGAGCAAGATCGAGGCGCACTACGGCCGGGGAGCGACCGCGTCGGAGGTCGGCAACATCGCCGCCCGCAACGAACTCTTCCCCTTGTTCCGCCGCACCGGAAAGGGAGCGTGACCGCCATGACCGGGACCCTTCGCAGCACGAATGTCGACGTCATCGACGTGCACAAGAGCTACCACCACCACGAGGTCCTGAAGGGCGTCTCCCTCCACGCCCCCGCCAACACGGTGACCTCGATCCTGGGGCCGAGCGGCTCCGGCAAGTCGACGCTCCTGCGCTCGATCAACCGCCTCATCCCGATCGACTCCGGCATCATCCGCGTCGGCAATCAGGTCATCGGCTACGAGGAGCGGGGCGGCTCGTACCACGCGCTGTCCGACCGCGACATGTGCCGGCAGCGGCAGCGGATCGGCATGGTCTTCCAGAACTTCAACCTCTTCCCGCACAAGACGGTGCTCGCCAACCTCGTCGAAGGGCCGCAGGTGGTGCTGCGCCGGCCCAAGCGCGAGACGGAGGCCGAAGCGCGGGAGCTGCTGGCATCCGTCGGTCTCGCCGAGAAGGCGAACCAGTACCCGGGCCAGCTCTCGGGCGGTCAGCAGCAGCGCGTCGCGATCGCCCGGGCGCTCGCCATGAAGCCCGAACTCATCCTCTTCGACGAGCCGACGAGCGCGCTCGACCCCGAACTCGTGGGCGAGGTGCTCGATGTCATGCGGCGCCTCGCCGACGGCGCCGAGACCACCATGATCGTCGTCACCCACGAGATCGGGTTCGCCCGAGAGGTCTCCGATCAGGTCGTGTTCATGGCCGACGGCGTCGTGGAGGCGGCGGGCACGCCGTCCGAGGTGCTCGACCCCGAGCGCTCGCCGCGCATCCGCGGATTCCTCGCCCGGGGGCTGCATTGACCGGGCGCGGGGTGCTGCTGGCCGGGGCGACGGGCGCGCTCGGTCACGCGATCGCCCATGATCTCGCCGGTGCCGGCTATCGCGTGGCCGTGCACGCGCATCGTCGTGCCGAGGCCGCCCGCGCCCTGGCGAACGAGTTGGCCGGCACGGGACACCTCGTGGTCCAGGCCGATCTGGCCGACGCAGGTCAGGCGGATGCCGCGATCGGCGCTGTCGCCCGGGCGTGGGGCGACCTCGACCACGTCGTCAACGCCGCCTGGCCGACCGTCCCGGCCGCGCCCGTCGCGGAGACCGACGACGCTGCGATGGACGCCGGCCTCCGGGGCTACCGTGCCCACGCGCACCTGTGCCGCGCTGCCGTGCCGAGCCTGCGACGCACCCGCGGCTCGGTCGTCTTCCTGGGGGGCGCGCTGTCGACGCGACTGCATCCGGGGCTCGGACAGTTCGGGGCGGTCAAGGCTGCCGCCGCGACCCTGACCCACGTTCTGGCGCTGGAGGAGGGGACGTCGGGGGTGCGGGCGAACGTCCTCAGCCTCGGACGCATCGGCGTAGACGCCGCCGACGACCTCGCCGAGTCCGACCCCGTGTTCGCCGCGCTCGACCGCATCGGCGACCTGCGCCGGGTGCTGCCCCTGCCGACGCCGCGCGACGTGGCATCCGCCGTCCGCTGGCTCATCTCGGACGAGTCGGTCGCCGTGACGGGGCAGACCATCACCCTCGCGGGGGGTGAGCGCGTATGAGCGCCCCGACGATGCTCATCACGGGTGCGGCCGAACGGGCCGGCGCCGAGATCGCCCTCGCATTCGCCGCGGAGGGGTACGACGTCCACATCAACCACTGGGGGCAGGCCGAGCAGGCCGCCGCCGTGATCGAGCGGGCCCGGTCGACCGGGATGCCGGGCACGGTGCGGGCGATCGAGGGCGACGTGTCCGACCCCGCTGCGGCCCGCGCGATGGTCGCGGAGGTCGTCGCTCGCTCCGGCCGCCTCGACCTCCTTCTGCACAACGCGAGCACGTTCCGCCCGCGGCCCTTCGCCGAGCTCACCGTCGACGACGTCGACTCGTCGTTCGGGGTGAATCTGCGCGGCCCCTTCTTCCTCTCGCAGGCCGCCGGCGACGTGATGGCGGCGCAGGGCGGCGGCCGCATCCTCGCGATCCTCGGCAACTCGCTCGAGGAGTCCTGGCCCGACCTCGTGCCGCACATCGTCGCCAAGAGCGCCCTGGCCCGGCTCATGGAGCAGCTCGCAGTGGCCCTCAGCCCGCTCGTGCCGTGCAACAGCGTCGCCCCGACGCAGTTCTACCGCTCCGACGACGGGGTGAACGACGACCTCCGCCGCGCGCGCGGCGAGGACCCGGCGGCCTCCGAGCTCACCGTCGTCAAGGGTCTGCCGGTGCGCGAGACGACCCTCGCCGACGTCGTCGACGTCCTCCTGTTCCTCGCCTCGGCACCCGCCGCGGTGAACGGCGTGACCATCCGCGTGGACGGAGGACGCGCCCTCATCTGAGCGTCGAGTCCCGGCGCGCCCCTCACCCACCGAAAGGATTCCCATGTCTGTAACCGACGACGTCATCGCCGAACTCGACGCCGAACGCGAGCGCATCTGGCTGACGCTGCCCGAAGACGTCCGCGACCTCGGCAACGGCGTGCTGCCGCGCCTGACCGGACCCAAGAAGCAGTACTTCACGTCGCTGCTGTACGCCGAAGGCGAGGCCCGCACGCTCGCCGACGAGATCCTGTGGGGCTTCATCGAGGTCGCCCGCGACCCGGAGACCGACCTCGCGACGATGAAGAAGCTCGTGACGCAGATCATCGACTACAAGGCCGACTTCTTCGACTTCGTCGGGCTGCCGCTGACCTGCAAGTGGATCCACCGCTACGCCGAGGGCGCCCGCGCCGCCGAGACCCTCGAGGAGTTCGCCGCCGTCACCGGTGCCGCCCTCTCGTACACCAACCGCGTCCACATGTGGATCCAGAGCGTCTTCCCGTGGGGCATCGCGAGTGCCTTCCCGCGCTCCGACGCCAAGCAGACCGCCTGAGACCTCCCGACACCGACAAGGAAGAACCCCGAGCATGATCATCGATTTCATCGTCGACGAGAAGTACATCTGCGGCATCCGGATCTTCGAGGACCTCGTCCCCGAGACCGCGGCCGAGTTCCGCCGTCAGCTCCCCCTGCGCACGAAGCTGCAGCACGCCACCCTCGTGGGCGACCAGCTGTTCGCCGTGCTGCCGCTGGTGATCCCCATGGAGAACTACATCCTCACGCAGGACCTCGGCGACATGCGCCGCAAGGAGAAGGGCACCGTCGCCGGCACCGTCGTCTTCTACAGCCCCCGCCAGGTGTTCGGTGTGACCTACAGCGACGACCTCGCCATCGAGCCCCTCGGCAACAGCTTCATCGGCGAGGTCATCGACGGCCTCACCGAACTCGCTCTCGTCGGCGAGGAGACCTGGCGCAAGCAGGACAAGTTCGTCGAACTGCGCATCCGGGACGAGGCCGCCGCCGCGGCCTGATCCCGCCGACCGTCACGGTCGGGACCGCCCTGAGGTCCCGACCGATGGCCGAGTGCGCCCTCGCGCGGGTCGCGAGGGCCCCGGCCGCACCGAGAACCTACCGAAGGAAGGAACGAAATGAGCATCGTCACCGACGTCATCGCGGAGCTCACCGCGGAACGCGAGCGGATCTGGCTGGAGTGCCCCCAGGAGATCGTCAACATGGGCAAGGGGATCATCCCGCGCCGCACGGGCACGCACGGGCAGTACCTGACCACCCTCATGTTCGCCGAGAGTGAGGCCCGCACGCTGTCCGACGAGTACCTCTGGGGCATCATCGAGGCCGCCGAGGAGAACGCGCTCGACCTCGCGACCCTGCAGGTGCTCACGAAGCAGATCGTCGGCTACAAGGCCGCGTTCTTCGACTTCGTGGGGATGCCGGAGGCCGGCGGATTCGTCGCCCGCTACGTCGAAGCGGCCGAGGCCGCTACCACGCTCGCCGAGTTCCTGGAGCTCACCGGCGCCGCGATCAGCTACGTCAACAAGGTCCACATGTGGGTCGACGCCGTCTTCCCCTGGGGCGTCACCAACGGCTTCAAGCGCGTCGACGCCTGAACGACCTCGAGAACACGAAGGAGAACCCGCTCATGAAGCTCATCATGTCCGTCGACGACACCCAGGTCTGCACGATCCAGGTGTTCGAGGAACTCGTGCCCGGCATCGTCGCGGCGCTCAAGGAGAACCTGCCGCAGAAGAGCATCCTGCAGCACGGCAAGATCGTCGGCGAGATGGTCTTCTGGACCATGCCGATCGTCGCGCCCTGGGAGAACGTCTACCTGACCGAGGAGGTCGGGGCGATGCGTCGCGCCGAGAAGGGCTACGCCCGCGGCTCGGTCTGCTGGTACAACCCGCGTCAGCAGTTCTGCGTCGTCTACGGCGATGACCTCGCCGACGAGCCGCTGAAGATCAGCTACATCGGCGAGGTCGTCGAGGGCGAGCTCGAACTCGCCCTCGCCGGCATGAAGAACTGGCTCCAGCAGGGCCAGGTCGTCTCGCTCGAGATCGCGAACTGACACCCCGTTCCCGACGGCGCCGTGCGTACACCGGCGTCGTCGGGGATGCATCCGCCATTCCCCCCGCTCTGTGAGGAACCCGTGAACACCGCAGTCCTGCACCGCACCGCGATCACCGACGTGTCCGTCGGCGTCGGCGCGCTCACCTTCGAAGACGTCGTCGCCGTCGCGCGGCACGACGCGTCCGTCCGACTCTCCGACGACGCGATCGCCGCCATGGCATCCAGCGCCGACGTCATCGCCGCGCTCGCCTCGGACACCGAGCCCCACTACGGCGTCTCCACGGGCTTCGGCGCGCTCGCGTCGAAGCAGATCCCGCTGGAGCTGCGCGCGCAGCTGCAGCGCTCGCTCGTGCGCAGCCACGCCGCCGGTTCGGGACCGGAGGTGGAGCGCGAGGTCGTCCGCGCGCTCATGCTGCTGCGCCTGTCGACCCTCGCGACGGGACGCACGGGCGTGCGGCCGGTCGTCGCGGAGACCTACGCCGCTGTCATCAACGCGGGCATCACGCCGATCGTCTCCGAGTACGGCAGTCTCGGCTGCTCGGGCGATCTCGCTCCGCTCGCCCACTGCGCCCTGGCGCTGCTGGGCGAGGGCGACGTGCGCGACGCGTCCGGCGAGATCGTGCCCGCGGCATCCGCGCTCGCCGCCGCCGGCATCGAGCCGCTCGTGCTGCGCGAGAAGGAGGGACTCTCCCTCATCAACGGCACCGACGGCATGCTCGGCATGCTCGTGCTCGCTCTCACCGACCTTCGCGACCTGCTCTCCCTCGCCGACCTCGCCGCCGCCATGAGTGTCGAAGGGCTGCTCGGCACCGACAGCGTGTTCGCCGCCGACCTGCAGGACCTGCGTCCGCACCCCGGTCAGCGCGTCTCGGCCGCCAACATCCGCGCGGTGCTCGCGGGCTCCGGCCTCCTGGCGCGCCCCGAGGGCTTCACCCGCGTGCAGGACGCCTACTCGCTCCGGTGCGCACCACAGGTGCACGGCGGCGCCCGCGATACGGTGACCCACGCGCGCGACGTCGCCGAGCGGGAGCTCGCCTCCGCCGTCGACAACCCGGCCGTGACCCTCGACGGCCGCGTCGAGTCCAACGGCAACTTCCACGGGGCGCCCGTCGCCTACGCGCTCGACTTCCTCGCGATCGTGGTGGCCGACCTCGCCAGCATGAGCGAACGGCGCACCGACCGCTTCCTGGACCCGTCCCGCAACCACGGTCTTCCCGCGTTCCTCGCCGACGACCCCGGCGTCGACTCCGGGCACATGATCGCGCAGTACACGCAGGCGGGCATCGTGAGCGAGCTGAAGCGTCTCGCCGTGCCGGCATCCGTCGACTCGATCCCGTCGAGCGCGATGCAGGAGGACCACGTCTCGATGGGGTGGGCCGCGGCGCGGAAGCTCCGCCGCGCGGTGGACGGCCTGTCGCGCGTCATCGCCGTCGAGGTGCTGACGGCCGCGCGCGCCATCGACATGCGGGCGCCGCTCCAGCCCTCGCCCGTCTCGGCCGCGGTGATCGCCCGCCTGCGGACCCGCGTCGAAGGCCCCGGCACCGACCGCCACCTCGCGCCCGAGATCGCGGCGGCGCACGCCCTCGTGACCGACGGCTCGCTGCTCGACGCCGCCCGGGCGGCAGGAGGAGACCTCGCATGACGGCCTCTGGACCGCGCCCCGTGCGCGCCCACCGCGGCACCGAGCTGCACACGCGCGGCTGGCCCCAGGAGGCCGCCCTCCGGATGCTGCAGAACAACCTCGATCCCGAGGTGGCCGAGCATCCCGACGAGCTCATCGTCTACGGCGGCACCGGCAAGGCGGCGCGCGACTGGCGGAGCTTCGTCGCCATCTCCCGCACGCTCGAGACGCTACGCGGCGACGAGACGCTGCTCGTGCAGTCGGGAAAGCCCGTCGGTGTCTTCCAGACCCACGAGTGGGCGCCGCGCGTGCTGCTGGCGAACTCGAACCTCGTCGGCGACTGGGCCAACTGGGACGAGTTCCGCCGCCTGGAGCACCTCGGTCTCACGATGTACGGCCAGATGACGGCCGGCTCGTGGATCTACATCGGTACGCAGGGCATCCTGCAGGGCACCTACGAGACGTTCGCGGCCGTCGCGGCCAAGCGCTTCGGCGGCACGCTCGCCGGCACCGTCACCCTGACGGGCGGACTCGGCGGCATGGGCGGCGCCCAGCCCCTCGCGGTGACGATGAACGACGGCGTCGCGATCTGCGTCGACGTCGACGACTCCCGCATCCGCCGTCGTCTCGAGCACCGCTACCTCGACGTGCGCGCCGACTCGATCGCCCATGCCGTCGAGCTCGCCGCCGCGGCTCGCGATGCGCGTCGCCCGCTCAGCATCGGACTCCTCGGGAACGCGGCCGACGTCTTCCCGCGCCTGCTCGCGATGGGGGCGCCGATCGACATCGTGACCGATCAGACGAGTGCGCACGACCCGCTCGCGTACCTGCCGCGGGAGTACTCTTTCGACGAGTGGCACGAGGCGCGCACGCGCGACCCGCAGGGGTTCGCCGAGGCATCCCGGCAGTCGATGGCGGTCCAGGTGGCGGCCATGGTGGGCTTCTCCCGAGCCGGGGCCGAGGTCTTCGACTACGGCAACAACCTGCGCACGGAGGCTAAGACTGCCGGATACGCGGATGCCTTCGCCTATCCCGGCTTCGTCCCGGCCTACATCCGTCCGCTGTTCGCCGAGGGCAAGGGTCCGTTCCGGTGGGCCGCCCTCAGCGGTGATCCCCGCGACATCGCCGTGACCGACAAGGCGATCCTCGACCTGTTCCCCGAGAACGAGTCGCTCGCGAAGTGGATCCGGATCGCGGGCGAGCGCGTGCACTTCCAGGGGCTCCCCGCCCGCATCTGCTGGCTCGGCTACGGCGAGCGCGACAAGGCGGGCCTCCGCTTCAACGATCTCGTGGCATCCGGCGAGTTGGCCGCGCCCCTCGCGATCGGACGCGACCACCTCGACTCCGGCAGTGTCGCGAGCCCGTATCGCGAGACCGAGGCGATGAAGGACGGCTCGGATGCCATCGCCGACTGGCCGCTGCTGAACGCCCTGCTGAACACCGCCTCGGGTGCCTCGTGGGTGTCGCTGCACCACGGCGGCGGAGTCGGTATCGGACGTTCGCTGCACGCGGGCCAGGTCGCCGTCGCCGACGGCACGGCGCTCGCGGCGGAGAAGCTCGCTCGCGTGCTGACGAACGACCCCGGCATGGGCGTCATCCGGCACGTTGACGCGGGGTATCCCGAGGCCGAGGCGGTCGCCGCCGAACGCGGCGTGCGCATTCCGATGGGGCGCGGATGACCTCACTCGTCGGTGGTCTGCTCGGCGAGCTGGCCGAGGTCGGTCGCACCCCCTCCGGAGGGTATGACCGTCTCGCGTGGACGGGCGCCGACCTGGAGAGCCGCCAGTGGTTCGTGCAGTGCGCCGACCTGCTCGACCTCGAGGTCGAGACCGACCGCAACGGCAACCTGTGGGCGTGGTGGCACGCCGAGCGGGAGGGGACGGCCCTCGTGCTCGGCTCCCACCTGGACAGCGTGCCCCGCGGCGGGGCGTTCGACGGGCCGCTGGGCGTCGCGTCGGCGTTCGCCGCGATCGCGTCGCTGCGGCGCGACGGGTTCGTCCCGTCGCGACCGGTGGCGGTGGCCGCGCTGGCCGATGCCGAGGGGGCGCGCTTCGGGGCAGCCGGGGTCGGTTCGCGGTTGCTGACGGGGGAGCTGTCCCCCGAGCGGGTGCTGGGCCTCGGCGACGACGACGGCACGACGATGGCGGACGCGATGTCGGATGCCGGTGTCGATCCCGCGCACGTCGGGTCGGAGCCGGAGCGCCTCGCGCGGATCGGCGCGTTCGTCGAACTCCACATCGAGCAGGGGCATCTCACGACCGCCGACGGCGCGGCGGGGCTCGCGGGCGCGGGGGCGCCGATCGGTGTCGCCGACCGCATCTGGCCGCACGGCCGGTGGCGCGTGGAGCTCCCGGGGCAGCAGAACCACGCGGGAACGACGGCGATGGCGTCGCGGCGCGATCCGCTCGTGCGGTTGGCGCACATCGTCCTGGCGGTGCGCGAGGGGGCGATCGCCGCGGGCGCGCTCGCGACGGTCGGCAAAGTGCGCGTGGTTCCCGGGGCGATCAGCGCCGTTGCGGGGAACGCCTCGCTGTGGATCGATGCGCGAGCCGATCAGGAGGCTGATGTGCGCCGGGTACTCGCGCACGTTCGACGCGTCACGGGGACGCACGCGACGGAGGAGTCGTGGAGCGCCGAGACGGCGTTCGACCGCAGGATGACGGCATCCCTGGCCGCCGCGCTGGGCGACGTCCCCGTCCTGCCGTCGGGCGCGGGGCACGACGCCGGGGTCTTCGCGCGGGCCGGGGTTCCGGCCGCCATGATCCTCGTGCGCAACCCGTCGGGGGTCTCGCACGCGCCGGAGGAATGGGTCGACGATGCCGACTGCGAGCACGGGGTGGACGCGCTCGTCACGGTCATCCGTCACCGTGCCGGCTGAGCGTCGACGAGACCGGCATCCCGGCTATGTAATCCTGTTACACTCGACCATCCGAGAGGGGATGCGCGCATGAGCTCCACCGCGAACGACGGCCTCCTGGTGGGGCTGCGCGAGATCGCCGACGTCGGCCGCGACGCGCAGCGCGGCGGGTACTCCCGGCACCTGTGGCAGTCCGCCGACCTCGAGCTGCGCGAGTGGTTCGCCGAGCGTGCAACCGCGCTGGGCCTCGACGTCGAGACCGACCGCAACGGCAACCTGTGGGCCTGGTGGGGCGAGCCCGGCGACGACGCGCTCGTCACCGGCAGTCACCTCGACTCCGTGCCCGGCGGCGGCCCCTTCGACGGACCCCTCGGCATCGAGACCGCCTTCCAGGCTGTGGAGCGACTGCGGCAGCGGGGCGTCGTGCCCCGGCGCCCCGTCGCCGTCGTGGCCTTCGCGGAGGAGGAGGGGTCGAGGTTCGGGGTGGCCTGCCTCGGCTCGCAGCTCATGACGGGTGCGATCTCTCCCGAGCGCGTCCGCGCGCTCCGCGACGCCGACGGTGTGACGTTCGCCGACGCCGCGCGCCGCGTCGGCTTCGACACGGCGCACCTCGGCCGCGACCCCGAAGCCCTCGCCCGGATCGGCGTCTTCCTCGAACTGCACGTCGAACAGGGGCGCGGGCTGATCGACCTCGGCGCTCCGGTCGCCATCGCCTCCCGCATCCTCGCGCACGGCCGCTGGACCCTCACCTTTCGGGGTCAGGGGAACCACGCCGGTGCGACGCTCATGTCCGACCGCGACGACCCGATGATCGCCGCGGCGCGCGCCGTGCTGGAGGTGCGAGAGGCCGCCCTTGCGATCCCCGGCTCGCGGGCGACCGTCGGGCGGCTCCTGGCCGTGCCGGGCGGCTCGAACGTCATCGCCTCGTCGGTCTCGCTCACCCTCGACGCCCGCGCCGCCTCGGACGAGGAGACCCGCGCGCTCGTGGCATCCATCGCCGACCGGGTGGCGGCGAGCGAGTTCGTCGAGAACTCGTGGAGCCCCGAGGTGCACTTCGATCAGGCGCTCGCTTCCCGCCTCACCGACGCCATCGGCGACGTGCCCGTGCTGCCGAGCGGCGCCGGCCACGATGCGGGCGTGCTGTCGCCGGCCGTGCCGACCGCCATGATCTTCGTGCGGAACCCCACCGGCGTCTCCCACGCCCCCGAGGAGTACGCGGAGCTCGACGACTGCCTCGCCGGGGTGGCCGCCCTGGAGAGCGTCGTGGGGAGCATGATCGCATGACCGTGTGGTGTCGCCGACTAGTGGTGAGCGGGCAGGTGCACGAGCGCGTGCGACTCGAGGCGGGCGCCGACGGTCGCGTGACCGCGGTGACGCCCGACACGGATGCCGCGACCGGCGACCTCGTGCTCGACACGGCGGTGCCCGGTTTCGCGAATGCGCACTCGCACGCCTTCCACCGCGCGCTGCGCGGCCGCACGCACGGCGACGGCGGCGACTTCTGGTCGTGGCGGGAGAAGATGTACCGCACGGCCGCGGCGCTCACCCCGGCGCGCTACGCCCTCCTCGCGCGTGCCGTCTTCGCCGAGATGGTCACCGCCGGCTTCACCGCGGTCGGCGAGTTCCACTACGTCCACCATCGACTCGGCGGACAGCCCTACGGAAGCGGGCCCGACGCCGGCGCCGAGCCCTCGCACGCCATGGAGCGGGCGGTCGCAGAGGCCGCCGAGGCGGTCGGCATCCGGCTCACCCTCCTCGACACGGCCTACCTCGCCGGCGGTGTCGGCCGTCCGCTCGCCCCCGAGCAGGCGCGCTTCGGCGACGCGGATGCCGAGGCCTACCTGCGACGGTGGCACGCGCTCGCCGGTGTCGTCCCGGCGGACGCCCTCGGTCTCGTGTCGATCGGCGCGGCGCTGCACTCCGTCCGCGGCGTCGCGCCCGACGACATCCGCACGATCGTCGCGGGGCTGCCGGACGGCATCCCCGTCCACGTGCACCTGTCGGAGCAGCCCCAGGAGAACGCCGACGCGCTCGCCGCCTACGGCCGCACGCCCACCGGCATCCTCGCCGACGCGGGCGCGCTCACCTCGCGGCTGAGCGTGGTCCACGCGACCCACCCGACCGCCGACGACATCGCCCTCCTGGGCGCGGCGGGGGTGTCGGTAGTCATGTGCCCGACGACGGAGGCCGACCTCGGCGACGGCATCGGTCCCGCCCGTGAGCTCCTCGACGCGGGAGCGACCCTCGCGCTCGGCTCCGATCAGAACGCCGTCGTCGATCCGCTGCGGGAGGTGAGCGGCCTGGAGATGCACGACCGGCTGCGGAGCCTCCGGCGCGGCCGGTTCGCTCTTCCGGAGCTCGCCGACGCCGCGAGCGCGGGCGGATACCGCTCGCTCGGCCACCGCCCGGCCGGGGCTGTCGGCGGGCCGCTCGACTTCGTCGAGATCGACACCGGCTCGGTGCGCACCGTCGGTGCCGAGCCGGCACAGCTGCTCCTGTGCGCCACGGCATCCGACGTCCGCCGCGTCGTCGTCGGCGGTCGCGTCGTCGCGAAGGCGGGCCGCCTCGCCGACGGGACCTCCCCCGCCGAGCTTCTCGCCACAGCACTCGCGGAGGTCGCCTCATGAGCCTGCTCCTCACCGGCATCGGTGAACTCACCACGAACGATCCCGAGCTCGGGCGACGGCACGATGCGGCCGTCGTGATCGACGACGGCCGCATCGCGTGGGTCGGCGACGCGGCGGCAGCACCGGCCGCCGACGAGCGCACCGACCTCCAGGGTGCGGCGGTGCTGCCGGGGTGGGTCGACACCCACAGTCACATCGTCTTCGCCGGCGACCGCTCCGCCGAGTTCGAGGCGCGCATGGCAGGGGAGCGGTACCGCGCCGGCGGCATCGCGCACACCGTCGCCGCGACGCGGGCGGCATCCGTCGACGACCTGCGAGAGACGGCGGGCGCCCTGCGGGCAGAGGCGCTGCGCGGGGGCACGACCTTCCTCGAGACGAAGACCGGGTACGGCCTCGACGTCGACAGCGAGGTGCGTTCGGCGCAGGTGGCACGCGAGGTCGCCGACACCGTGACGTTCCTCGGGGCGCACGTCGTGCCGGCGGGGGTCGATGCCGACGACTACGTCGCCCTCGTCACGGGCGACATGCTGCGTGCCGTCCGCCAGTACGTCGACGCGATCGACGTCTTCTGCGAAGAGGGAGCGTTCACGGTCGAGCAGTCGCGGGCCGTGCTGCACGCGGGACGAGAGGCCGGCCTCGCCCTGCGGGTGCACGGCAACCAGCTGGGACGGTCGGGCGGCGTCGCCCTCGCGGTCGAACTCGGCGCGCGCAGCGTCGATCACTGCAACCACCTCGACGCCGCCGACATCGCGGCCCTCGCCGCGTCGGAGACCGTCGCCACCTTCCTCCCCGCCTGCGACCTGTCCACGCGCGAGCCCTTCGGGCCGGCCCGGGAACTCCTGGATGCCGGAGGAGCGGTGGCGCTCGCGACCAACTGCAATCCGGGCACCTCGTTCACGACGTCGATGCAGTTCTGCGTCGCGACCGCCGTGCTCCAGATGCGGCTGACGATCGAGGAAGCGGTGCGCGCGGCAACGATCGTGCCGGCGCGATCAGTCGGTCGCGACGACATCGGCGTGATCCGCGTGGGCGCACGCGCCGATCTGCAGTCGCTCGCCGCTCCGGGGATCTCCCACCTGGCCTACCGACCCGGAGTTCCGCTCACCGACGGTGTGTGGCGAGCCGGATTCCGCGTCGTCTGATCCTGCGTCGGCAGATTCTCGTGACCGAACACGATCCCCGCACCCACGTCGCCACCGCACGGTCGGCGGCGCTGCTCGACGGCGCCGTCGAGCACCTGACGCGCGTCGGCATCGAGGACTTCACGCTCGCCCGCCTGGCCGCCGCCCTCGGCACGTCGAGCCGCATGCTCATCTATCACTTCGGATCGCGCGACGAACTGCTCGCCCGCGTGCAGCGCGAACTGCGCCACCGGGTGACGGCCGACCTGCGCGCTCGCCGCTTCGACACCCTCTCCGCCGCCGTGCGTGCCACGTGGGACTACTACGTCGCACGGTTGCCGCACATGCAGCTGTTCCACCATCTCGCTGCGCGCGCGTTCGAGAGTCCCGCGGACTTCACCGCTTTCACCGACACCGCGGTCTCGGAGTGGGAGGCGTTCTTCACCGAGGTGGCCGAGCGCGAGGGGTACGCGAAAGGAGAGGCCCGCGCGGCCGGGCGTCTTGCGCTCGCGGGGTTCCGTGGCCTCATCCAGGACCTGCTCCTCACGGGCGACCGTGACGAGCTCGAGGGCTCCATCGACCTGTTCGCCGACATGCTCGACGCACGAGCCGTCACGACAGGGTAGACTGGTCGAGGTTTCGTGTTGGTTCGTCCCCGATCTTTCGTGCTCATCGAAGAGCGGCGAGTGGGTTGATGATGGTTTTTCCCGAGGCCCTCCGTTCTCCCGACGCGGTCGCGTCCTCTCGAAAGTCCCCTCATCTCTTCTCTGTCCTTCTTTCCGTCCGTCACGTGGCGTCAGGCCGATCACGACCTCCACGTGGCGCACAGCGCCGGCGAATACGCCGGCTTCGTCGCGCACTCCCACACCGGCTGGGAAGCGCAGGGGAGCCGCGGTGAGGCGCTCGGCGCCTTCCCCTCCCTCGAGGCGGCCCGCGCGGCCGTCTCCGCATCGGTCGCCCTTCCGCGGGCGCGCCGCACCCCCTATCGTCCGCACCGGCTTCATCGGGGCGGCACGGCGGGCCGAGTTCACGGCCCACGTAACAAGAAGAGAGACACGATGGCCACTGGCACCGTGAAATGGTTCAACTCCGAGAAGGGCTATGGCTTCATCGCCCCCGACGACGGCACCGCCGACGTCTTCGCGCACTTCAGCGCGATCGCCGGCGACGGCTTCAAGGAACTCCGAGAGGCCCAGAAGGTCGAGTTCGACACTGAGGCGGGCTCCAAGGGCCCGCAGGCGGCGAACATCCGCGCCCTGTGATCCGCGGGTTCCGCCGACGCGACATCGTGCGCGTCGGCGGAACCTTCACCTCGCCGACCCTTGGTCTCACCTGACCATCCGCCCTGAGGTCGCCTTTCATGCCGCTACGGCCATGTCGACCCGCGTAGCGTGGGGGTAGCGAACGGCATCCGCCCTTGGCTTCGGGCCTTCGGGCCGCTCCGGCCTGCGGGTCCCGATCGTCAGGGCGCATCATCTCCTCCACTACCGTCTCCCCCTCCCGGCTCGGCCCCGTCCGCCAGACCTACGCCGGCACCGCGGAGTTCCCCCCGATGGCCCGCGCCTTCACCGACGTGTCCCAGGTCGTCCGGGAAACCGGTCTCCTGCGCCGCACACCGTGGTTCTACACGCTGGTCGGCACCGTGATCGCCCTCGGCTTCGCCGGCTGCATCACGGGCTTCATCCTGTTCGGGCACAGCTGGTTCCAGCTGCTCATCGCCGGTGCCCTCGGCATCCTGTTCACGCAGGTCGCCTTCCTCGGGCATGAGGCCGCTCACCGTCAGATCCTCACCTCCGGTCCCGCCAACGACCGCCTCGCCCGCGTGCTCGCCAACGGTGTCGTCGGCATGAGCTACTCCTGGTGGACCACCAAGCACACCCGCCACCACGCCAACCCCAACCGGGTCGGCAAAGATCCCGACATCGAAGTCGACACGATCTCCTTCCTCGACGAGGATGCCGCGCAGGCCCGCGGCCTGCGCCGTCTCCTGACGAAGAAGCAGGGCTGGCTGTTCTTCCCGCTCCTGACGCTGGAGGGTCTCAACCTCCACGCCATCGGCATCCGTCACCTGTTCAGCCGCGAGCCCGTCAAGGGCCGGTGGACCGAGATCGGGCTGATCGTCCTGCGCTTCTCGATCTTCACCGTGCCGGTGTTCGTCTTCCTCCCGCTGGGCATGGCGTTCGCCTTCCTCGGGGTGCAGCTCGCGGTCTTCGGCGTGTACATGGGCGCGTCGTTCGCGCCCAACCACAAGGGCATGCCGGTCATCGCCCCCGACGCCAAGCTCGACTTCTTCAGCAAGCAGGTGCGCACCTCGCGCAACATCGGCGGCGGCTGGTGGGCGACGTGGCTCATGGGCGGGCTGAACTACCAGATCGAGCACCACCTCTTCCCGAACATGCCGCGGCCGCACCTCGCGCGGGCGCGAGAGATCGTCCGCGACCAGTGCCGCACGCTCGGGGTGCCCTACACCGAGACGACGCTGTGGCGTTCGTACGCCATCGTCATCGCCTACCTCAACCGGGTCGGTCTCGCGGCGCGCGATCCGTTCGACTGCCCGATGGTCGCCTCCTACCGCCCGGCCTGATCGCATTGCCGGCGGCTGACTTCGCCGGCGTAACGGAGGAGATCCTCGCTGCGGAGTGGCGCTGACGGCATCCCGCCCTCCGTTGTGCAGATCGCCTCCGTTGTGCAGATCTTTCCGCCGGGCGATCAGCGGTCGGCGTCGCTCTTAGCGATCGGCGTCGGCCTCGGCGTCGGCTTCAGCGTCGCCCTCGGCTTCAGCGTCGCCCTCGGCTGCAGCGCCGGCGTCGGCTTCGGGCTGGCCGGGACCGGGGCCCGGTCGAGCCTGTGCGTCGGCGGCGATGTCGATGCGGGTGACGCCGTCGTGCTCCGAGATCAGGTAGTGCGACTCCGCGACCGGTGCCCCCTTGCTCTCGGGGCCCTCGTCGGTCGGCGCTGCTCGGTGGAGGGGGTCTTCCTGGCGATCGTGCATGGCATCCTCCCGTCGTCGGGGCCGACCTCGTCGCGGCCCGCGCTTCGACGATAAGACGCCCCGGCGGTCGGGTCGTCGGGGTTGACGTCCGACCTCGTGCGAAGTACCGGGCTTCGACGATGCCCTCCATCGCGGAGGTCGCTCACGCGGTGCGGAGCGACAGGTCGGGCGGCGCGGTCACCCCGAACTCGTCGCGCAGCGCGGTCAGCGCCGCGTACCAGCCCGACAGCCCGTGGACGCCCGGGCCGGGCGCGGTCGACGACGAGCACAGGTACAGGCCGCGCACCGGAGTACGCCACGGGGACGACCGGAGGACGGGGCGGCGGAACAACTGAGCGAGGTCGGGGGAGCCCGCGGCGATGTCGCCGCCGGGATAGTTGGGGTTGTGCTGGGCGAGATCGTCGGCGGTCCGGCTCGCCGTCGCGAGGATCGTGTCGCGGAAGCCGGGGGCGAACCGTTCGATCTGCGCGATGACGGCCGCCGTGCGATTCTCGCGCGACCCCGCGGGCACGTGGGTGTACGCCCACAGGGTGTGGCGACCGGCGGGCGCCCGCGTGGGGTCGAACAGCGACGGCTGCGAGACCAGCACGTACGGCGACGCCGGATGGATGCCACGGGCCACCTCATGCTCGCCGGCGGCGATCTCGGCACGGGTGCCGCCGAGATGGAGCGTCGGCGCGTCGCGGAGAGCGGGGTCTCGCCACGGCACGGGCTCGGAGAGTGCGAAGTCGACCTTCGCCGCCGCGTTTCCGTAGCGGAAGCGGGTGAGGGCGCGCGCGTAACCCCGGGGCAGGGCATCACCCGCGATCGTGCGCAGCGCCCGCGGTGTCACGTCGAGCAGGCGCACCCGAGCCGTCGGCAGGGCGCGCAGGTCGTTCACGTCGTGCGCGGTCACCAGTTCGCCGCCGTGCGCGAGGAAGTCCTGCACGAGCGCGTCGACGATGGCCTGACTGCCGCCTACCGGAAGCGGCCATCCGCGCCCGTGAGCGTAGGCCGCGAGCGCCAGGCCGGCACCCGCGGCGGCGAGGCTCGGCAGCGGGAGGATGGCGTGCGTGCTGGCCCCGGCGAGCAGGGCGGGAGCGGCATCCTCGCGGAACCGCGCGCCCCACAGGCGCGTGCCTTGCTCGAAGGAGCGGGCGGCCAGTCGCGCCGCGGTCACGGGATGCCGCGGCACGCGGAGCAGCGGACTGCCCGTCGTCGCGGCGACCGCCGAGGAGCGGCGGGCGAGGGGGCCGAGAAGCCGGGCGTAGGCGCGCCCGTCGCGGCCGAGCGCGTCGGCGGTTCGCGCCAGGTCGCGGTAGGCGATGGCGGAGGAATCGTCGAGCGGATGCGCGAACGAGACGTCGGTGGTGATGAGCGAGATGCGGCGGTCGAGCGCGAACGCGCGGAAGAAGGCGGATTCGACCGCGAGCGGGTGGACCGCCGAGCACACGTCGTGGCGGAAGCCGGGCAGCGTGAGCTCGGCCGTCGCCGCGCCGCCGCCGGCGACGGGCGCCCTCTCGAACAGGATCGTCCGCAGTCCCGCCCGGGCCAGCGTGACCGCGGCAGCGAGACCGTTGGGTCCGGCGCCGACGATCACGGCGTCGTACGCCGTCGACCCGGCGTTCGGGTGCCGCGCGTTGCGTGCCATCTCCGCCCCTCCGGCGATCGGGTGCACTGTCCTCTCGACGGTAGACGACGGCAGGGTGGCGAGACGGAGGGATTGCCGGGTGGGCGTGGATGCCGTAGCGCGCGTCGAGCGCGGCTCGTCGTGACGGTGTGCGCGCGGTGACGGAGAATGGCTCCATGTCGACCGACGAGACGGCCGTGCTCGACGCGATCATCGCCGAGCTGTACGCCGTCGTGCCTGCCGACTTCGTCGCCGCCCGCACCCGCCGCGCGAAGGAGTCCGAACCCGCTCTCGCTCGGCAGGTGGCGAAGGTGCGCAAGCCCGTCGTGTCGGCGTGGGCCGTCGACCTCCTGGCCCGCGAGGGCCGCCTCGCCGACGCGTTGGAGCTCGGAGCCGCCTTGCGCGAGGCGCAGGGCGAGCTCGATGCGGCCGAGCTCGCGCGTCTCGGTCGGCAGCGACGGCAGCTCGTCGCGGCGCTCGCCCGCACGGCCGTCGACCTCGCGGCTGCCGCAGGGGTGAGCGTCAGCGCCGCCGCGCAGTCCGACATCGAGGCGACCCTGAACGCCGCGCTGATCCACGCCGACGCCGCCGCGGCCGTCGCCACGGCGCGCCTGGCCGCACCGCTCGACCCATCGGGCGACGTCGACCTCGCCGACGCGGTGAGCGGCTCCGTTCCCGACGCCGGGCAGGACGACCCGGCATCCCGCGACCTTCCCGACGACGAGCTCGCGGAACGTCGCGCACGGCGTGAGGCGGAACGGGCGGCGCGCCAGGCCGAGCGCGACCTCGAGCGCGCCGAACGCGACAGCGCGAAGGCGCTCGAGCAGCGCGAGCGCGCGCAGGAACGCGCCGACCGTCTCCGCCAGCGCGCGGAGGCCCTGCGCGCCGACCTCGAGCGCGCCGAGCGCGATGCGGCCGAGGCGGAGGCCGAGCTCGAAGAGCTCGGCGAGGCCGCGTCCCGGGCAGCCGGCGAGGCCCGGACGGCGGCACGCCGAGCGGCATCCGCGCGGGCCGCTCTCTCGTGAGGCGCCCCTCCGGCCTCACCGTCCGCTGACCGGTACGCGTAACCGCTGCATCCGGCAAACGCAAGGCCATCCCTCGCATCCAGGATCCGCGGGTACCGTTGAGGGAGGCAGTCGAAAGGAGTGCTGACCATGCCTTTTCGCAGTCGAGAGACTCTCGAGCGCTGGCTCACGGAGTTCCACGACGCCCGTGGTGCGGGCGACCTGATTCGAGTGGTCGTGCAAGACGGCACCGAAGGTGCGGACACCGGACTCGTGGTCGTGCCCCTCCAGAACGCGACCGTCTCCGTCTTCATGGAGCCCATCGATATCGGCGATGCCCGCTGGCGCATCACGATCGAGCCGCAGCCCGACACGACGATCCTCAGCAGCCATCAACTGCACGGCATGGCCGTCGAGCTGCAGGTTGCAGCGGAACTGTGCGCCTTCCTCGAGGCCAAGTCGGTCGGCCACGAGGAATCCGCCCACGAGGAGACCGCTTCGGAGGCCTGACCGCGGGACACTCACTCCGGGCTCCTCGGTTCTCCGCGAATCAACACCCTCCACACGAGACGACAACACCCACAAGCACGGTGACTTTGTCCCCCGAAAAGCCGACTGCCGGCGGGTGGCGTCACTTGTTAGCGTCGGAGTCATGACCACCACAGAACAGACGACGGTGACGCGCGCCACCGGGCACGGCCTCGGCATCGCGTCGCTGGTCCTCGCGATCGCGACACCCGTCGCGGCGGTCATCGCGCTGATCTGGGCGGGCGTCACTCCGGGGATGGGCGCGCTGGGCGTCGCGATCCTCGGCCTCTATGCCGTGGGCACGATCGCCGTCGTCGCGGTGGTCGTCGGACTCATCTCGCTCGTGGTGTCCAAGCCGAACAACCTCGCGAAGGTGTCCCTGCTGCTGATCGGGGCGACGGCCATCGTGCTGCTCATGCTCGTCTTCCCGCCGAGCCTCTGGTTCGGCTGAGTCAGAGCCGGTTGCCGGCCTCGGTCAGCACCGAACGCAGGATCTGCTCGATCTCCGTGAACTCCGCGGGCCCGATGGTGAGCGGCGGAGCGAGCTGGATGACAGGGTCGCCGCGGTCGTCGGCCCGGCAGTAGAGCCCCGCTTCGTACAGGGCGCCGGAGAGGAACCCGCGCAGCAGCCGCTCGGACTCGTCGTCGTCGAAGGTCTCCTTCGTCGCCTTGTCCTTGACGAGTTCGATCCCGAAGAAGTACCCGTCGCCGCGGACGTCGCCGACGATCGGCAGGTCGGTGAGGCGTTCGAGCGTCGAGCGGAACACGGGGGAGTTCTCGCGCACGTTCTGCAGCAGGCCCTCCTCCTCGAAGATGTCGAGGTTGGCCAGCGCGACGGCGGATGCCACGGGGTGCCCCGCGAAGGTGTACCCGTGGGGGAAGGAGACGTCGCCCTTCGTGAACGGCTCGTAGATGCGGTCGCTGACGATCGTGCCGCCGAGGGGGACGTAGCCGCTCGTGACGGCCTTCGCGAAGGTGATCATGTCGGGCTCGTAGCCGTACGCGTCACAGGCGAAGTACTCGCCGATACGACCGAACGCGCAGATGACCTCGTCGCTGACGAGGAGCACGTCGTAGCGGTCGCAGATCTCCCGCACGCGCTGGAAGTACCCCGGCGGCGGGGGGAAGCAGCCCCCGGAGTTCTGCACGGGCTCGAGGAACACCGCGGCGACGGTGTCGGGGCCCTCGAACTGGATCATCTCCTCGATGCGGTCGGCCGCCCAGACGCCGAACTCCTCCGGCGTCGATCCGGTGAAGCCCTGCTCTGCGGCGCGGTAGTAGTTCGTGTTCGGCACCCGGAACCCGCCCGGCGCGACCGGCTCGAACATGGCCTTCATCCCGGGGAGCCCCGTGATGGCGAGCGCCCCGTGGGGTGTGCCGTGGTAGGCGATGAACCGCGAGATGACCTTGTGCTTGCCCGGCTTGCCCTGCAGCTTCCAGTAGTGCTTCGCGAGCTTGAACGCGGTCTCCACCGCCTCCCCGCCGCCGGTGGAGAAGAAGACGTGGTTGAGGTCGCCGGGGGCGAGGTCGGCGAGCCGGTCGGCGAGTTCGATCGCTGAGGGGTGCGCATACGACCAGATGGGGAAGAAGGCGAGCTTCTCGGCCTGGGCGGCGGCGGTCTCGGCGAGCACCCGGCGCCCGTGCCCGGCGTTGACGACGAACAGCCCGGAGAGCCCGTCGATGTACCGCTTGCCCGCGGCATCCCAGATGTGATGGCCTTCGCCGCGCTCGATGATCGGCACGCCGCGTTCCATCGTGGACTGCCGCGAGAAGTGCATCCACAGGTGGTCTTTCGCCATCTGTTGGAGCTCGGCCTCGGTCCGCTGCGCACCCGTCATGACCCGAACCTACTCGCGCGACCGTGCCGCGTTCACGCTCGGACCGTCGAAATCACACGAAGTGCGCGGGGGAACGGTCGCGGCGCACAGTTCGTGCGATCTCGGTCCGCCCGGCGGGGGAGGATGGAGGCATGAGCCGCACATTCGTCGTCACGGGAGCCGGGTCGGGCATCGGCGCCGTCCTCGCTCGCCGCCTCCTCGGTCGCGGAGACCGACTCGTCCTGATCGCGCGGGATGCCGCTCGCGGCGATGCCCTCCGGGCGGAGCTCCCCGGCAGCTCGATGATCGTGGCAGATCTCGCCGATCCGGACGCCCTCGCGGACGCTGTGGCCGTGGCCGACCTCCCGGATGCCGTCGACGGGATCGTGCATGCGGCGGGGGTCGTCGAGCTCGGCACGGTCGAGCAGCTCCCGGTGTCGGCGTGGACGGCGCAGCTCGCCGTGAACCTCGTCGCCCCCGCCGAGCTCACGCGGCTGCTTCTCCCTCGCGTGCGCGCGGCGCGCGGGCAGGTGCTCTTCGTCAACTCCGGGGCGGGGCTCACCGCCCATCCGGAGTGGAGCGCCTACGCGGCCAGCAAGCACGGCCTGCGGGCGCTCGCCGACGCCCTTCGCGGCGAGGAGGCTGCGCACGGCGTGCGGGTCACGAGCGTCTACCCCGGACGGACGGCGACGCCGATGCAGGAGAAGGTGCACGAACAGGAGGGCGCCGCTTACGACCCGTCCCGCTTCATCGATGCCGAGTCGGTGGCGGCCGCCGTGCTCGCCGCCCTCGACGCCACCCCCGACGCGACGCTGACCGACATCACGGTGCGTCCCGGCCCCCGCTGACCTGGTGCCGCCGGGCTGAAACGGCAGCTCCGCGTCGTCACGCGGAGCGCGGCATGCACTAGTGTCCCGTCAGGACATGCAGACGGCGCACCGGAGCGCTGTCGCGGAGGGGATGCCATGAGCGATTTCGGTTCCACGACACCGATCCACCTCGAGCGCAGCGAGGGCAAGGGGCTCGCCGCCGGCACGCTGGGCCTGTGGGGGTCGACCGTCATCGGCCTCGCGTCGACCGCGCCGGTGTACTCGCTCGTGGCGACGCTCGGCTTCGTCGTCCTCGCTGTCGGGGCGCAGGCGCCGATCGCCTTCGTCATCGCGTTCGTGCCGATGCTCTTCATCGCCTTCGCGTATCGCGAGCTCAACAACGCCGTCCCCGACTGCGGCACGACCTTCACGTGGGGTACGAAGGCCTTCGGCCCGTGGGTCGGCTGGATGGGCGGCTGGGGCGTGGCCGTGGCGGGCATGGTCGTGCTCGCCAACCTGGCACAGATCGCGTCGATCTACTTCTGGGATCTGTTCGGGCTGGAGTTCGAGAACAACGACTGGCGGGTCCTGCTGGTCGCCGTGATCTTCATCGCGGCGATGACCTACGTCAGTTGGCGCGGGGTGGAGATCGGCGAACGTATCCAGAACGTGCTCCTCGGCATCCAGTACCTCGCGCTCGGCGTCTTCGTGGTCGCCGCGCTCTGGCAGTTCTTCTCGGGCACCGCCCCGAACCCGACCCCGTTCGAGTGGGGGTGGCTCAACCCGTTCGGCTTCACGGACTGGGGCGGGTTCACCGAGGCGATCCTGCTGGCGCTGTTCATCTACTGGGGCTGGGACACCTGCCTCGCCCTCAACGAGGAGACGAAGGACCCGAAGCGCATCCCCGGGCGGGCGGCGCTCCTCACGTGCGTGCTCCTGCTCTTCACCTACGTCGCGGTGACGATCGCCGCGATGATGTACGCGGGGCTCGGCGAAGACGGCGTCGGCCTCGGCAACGAGGCGAACGCGGATGACTTCTTCCTCGCGATCAAAGACGGCCTGCTCGGGCCGTGGGGCTGGCTGCTGGTGGTGGCGGTGCTGATCTCGGCGGTGTCCTCGACCCAGACGACCATCCTCCCCACGGCGCGCGGCACCCTCGCGATGGGCGTCTACCGCGCCCTGCCGGCGCGCTTCAAGGACGTGCACCCCCGGTTCAAGACGCCGTCGTTCTCCACGCTCGTGATGGGCGTCGTGGCATCCCTGTACTACCTCGGGATGTCGCTCATCAGCGACAACATCCTGCAGGACTCGATCCTGTCGCTGGGCCTCGCGATCGCGTTCTACTACGCGATCACCGGCTTCGCGTGCGTCTGGTACTTCCGGAAGGACCTCTTCACGTCGGCGCGGAACGTCGTGTACCGCCTGGTGCTGCCGCTGCTCGGCGCCCTCATGCTGACCTACGCGTTCGTGCAGTCGGCGATCGACATGTGGGACGTCGACTACGGCTACACCGTGCTCTTCGGCATCGGCGGGACGTTCGTCATCGGCATCGGCGCGCTCCTGGTGGGCGTCGTCCTGATGTTCGTGTGGTTCCTCTTCCCGCGGTCGAAGCCGTTCTTCCAGGGGAAGAGCCTCAACCGCGACACCGAGGTCATGGTGCCCGACGAGCCCGAGGTCTACACCCGGTCGATCGACGGCGGCCTGTGACCGCGGACGACGCGGCGCACGCGCACCGACGCGCGGGCGGTGCGAGCCGGCCGGGGGGTGTCGGCCCGGCGGTCTTCCTCGACCACCGCGCCGCGCAGATCTGAGGTGACTCCGCGCCCCGATGCGGCTGATCGCGCCGTGGCGGGTCGGCGGGTCGCGACGATCCGTCGGCGCGATCGCGCGTCGGAGGTGACGGGGCGCCGGCGGCGGCTTCCCCGGGCGATGCTGTCGTGCGCGGCGGCGCGGACCGCCTCCGCCTCGATGTCGACGTCGACGTCGAGGGAGGTGATCGTCGGAGCCGTCACGCCGAGGCGGCGCACGGCCCGCTCGAGCAGGTGCACCCACGAGAGCACGCCACCGAAGGCGAGCACCTCGAAGGCCGCGAGGTTCAGGATGCCGACGAACATCAGCGTGATGCCGACCACGAGCACCACGACGGCGGTGAGGGCGTAACGCGGCAGGAGACGCGGCAGTTCCGGCAGGGTCTTGCGGCTGACGATGACCAGTCCGAGGAAGCTGAGCATGACCCCGTTCGCGGCGCGGTCGTGGGCGAACTCGTTGAGGGTCAGCGGGATCATGCCGATGAGTGCGAGGCAGAGACCCAGGGTGACCAGCAGCGGCGGCAGGAGACGAGCAGCGCGGGCGTCGGCGACGCGACCCTCGGAGAGCGCGGTCGCGAGGTTGACCGCGAGCGGGATGCCGGCGGCGGCGATCACGAGACCGCTGATGACGACGCCGGTGTTGAAGGTGTAGCCTGACGCGTCGGCGAAGGTTCCGAGGCGGCTGAAGTGCAGATGCCACCACACGGGGTCGGTCGTGGTGAGCGCGGCGATGAGGATGCCGAGGCACAGAACAGCGGCGCCCCACATGGCAGAGGGGCGCGGTGCACGGGCAGGGATCGAGAATCGCCGCACGGTCACGTGCGGTTCGGGTAGGGCGAAGCTCGAGGACATCGGGGCCTCTTCGTCATGCTCCGAGAGGGGATCCCCAGCTGCTGCAATCCCGTCCGGACGGTTGTCGGACTCGACCTCCCGAGGGAGCTCGAGTGAGTCATACTCGAATCTACGCAATTTTTCGTTTCGAGTTTGTCCCCCGAATGGGGGACATGTATTGTGTCATCAGCGCCGGCCACCGGGGGGAGGTTCGGCGCCCCAGACGGATCTCGGGGGGACTGGGGTCACAACGTCACCGTTTGGGAAAAACGACGAGAAAGGTTCCCCTCAGGAGTGGTCATCAGAGCGATGGCTCCTGAGGGGAACCTGGATCGCGGCGCCTAGAGCCATTTGGGGGAATGGCCGCAGGTGGAGCTGGGGGGCATCCGTTGCGGGCGCGCATGCGTTCCGCAGTCAGACTACCTTGTCTACCTGGGAAATTCATCGTCTGAGCGCGCCGGGGCGCCCTTCTTCGTCTTCCGACACCCCGGAAGCGCTCTCAACCGGCACGATGGGACGATGACCGCCTCGTCCGGGCCTACCGCCGCTGCTCTGCTGGCATCCGCGCGCACGCGGCTGGCGGGCACGTCGCGAGAGGCACTGGGCGACTGGGCGTCGAATCGTCGGCTGCTCGGCTTCGGCCGCGCGCCCCGCATCGTCCACGTGGGTGACGTATGGCACCTCGGTGTCCTCCTTCTCGGCGAATCCGCCGTCTACGCGACCGGCGAGGTGCTGCGCGCGCGAGAAGACGTCGTCCGGGGCTTCACGGCGCAGTCGCAACGCGAGCGCGCCGAACGTGCCGCCGCCGCCTTCCGCGGCGGATTTCCCGACGGCGCGACGGTGCACGTCGGCTGGACGGAGCTCGACGTCGCGGCGGTCGACGCGGGAGGCCGATCGGGACCCCTGTGCGGTGCCGACGGCATCCCCACGGTGCGCTGGAGCGCGGCCGCGGCTCCGCGCGCATTGGCGGACTATCTCGACGATCTGCTGACGCTCGCGGGCCGGTGACAGCGGGGTCGGATATCGGGTCGTCCGGCGCTTCCCTCATGCACGGGCCACCGTGCCGTGTCAACGGTCGGGACCTCGTTCCTGGCTGTCCGCCGGGCGGCGTAATGTTGCGTCGAGGAGGTTCACATGCAGGTATGGCCGGGAGCCCCCTATCCCCTCGGGGCGACGTTCGACGGTAACGGAACGAACTTCGCACTGTTCAGCGAGGGTGCAGAGCGTGTCGAGCTCTGCCTGTTCGACGACGACGGCAGCGAGACGCGCGTCGAGCTGCGCGACGTCGATGCGTACGTGTGGCACGCGTACCTGCCCACGATCCAGCCGGGGCAGCGCTACGGCTATCGCGTGCACGGGCCCGACGACCCCGAGAACGGATGCCGGTTCAACCCGAGCAAGCTTCTCCTCGACCCCTACGCGAAAGCCGTCGACGGCGAGATCGAGTGGGGACAGGCCGTCTTCGGCTACACCTTCGGCGACCCCGACTCCCACAACGACGAGGATTCCGCCCCGCACATGATGAAGGGCGTCGTCGTCAATCCGTACTTCGACTGGGCGGGCGACCGGCTGCCGAAGACGCCGTACGCGGAGTCGGTCATCTACGAAGCGCACGTCAAGGGCCTCACGCAGCTGCACCCGGAGATCCCCGAGGAGATCCGCGGCACCTACAGCGCGATCGGGCACCCGGTCGTCATCGAGCACCTCAAGAAGCTCGGGGTCACCGCGATCGAGCTCATGCCCGTGCACCAGTTCGTCAACGACTCGACGCTGCAGGAGAAGGGCCTCTCGAACTACTGGGGCTACAACACGATCGCCTTCTTCGCCCCGCACAACACCTACACGGCACTCGGCCAGCGCGGTCAGCAGGTGCAGGAGTTCAAGGGCATGGTGCGCGCGCTCCACGCAGCCGGCATCGAGGTCATCCTCGACGTCGTCTACAACCACACCGCCGAGGGCAACCACCTGGGTCCGACGCTGTCGATGAAGGGCATCGACAACCTCGCGTACTACCGGCTCGAAGACGACGACAAGCGGTACTACACCGACTACACGGGCACCGGCAACAGCCTCAACGTCGGCAACCCGCACACCCTGCAGCTCATCATGGACTCGCTGCGGTACTGGGTGCTCGAGATGCACGTCGACGGCTTCCGCTTCGACCTGGCCGCCACGCTGGCGCGCGAGTTCTACGAGGTCGACCGCCTCGCCGCCTTCTTCGAGCTCGTGCAGCAGGATCCGGTGGTGTCGCAGGTCAAGCTCATCGCCGAGCCGTGGGACATCGGCCCCGGCGGCTACCAGGTGGGCAACTTCCCGCCGCAGTGGACCGAGTGGAACGGCAAGTACCGCGACACCGTGCGCGACTTCTGGCGCGGCGAGCCCTCGACGCTGGGCGAGTTCGCCTCCCGTCTCACGGGCTCGGCAGACCTCTACGAGCACTCCGGCCGACGGCCCGTGGCATCCATCAACTTCGTCACGGCCCACGACGGCTTCACGCTGCGCGACCTCGTGTCGTACAACGAGAAGCACAACGACGCCAACGGCGAGAACGGCAACGACGGCGAGTCCCACAACCGGTCCTCCAACAACGGCGCCGAAGGTCCCACCGACGACCCCGAGATCCTCACGCGCCGCGCACGGCAGCAGCGGAACTTCCTCGCGACGCTGCTGCTCAGCCAGGGTGTGCCGATGATCAGCCACGGCGACGAACTCGGCCGCACGCAGGGCGGCAACAACAACGGGTACGCGCAGGACAACGAGGTGACATGGGTCGACTGGACATCGGTCGACCAGCCGCTCATCGAGTTCACCGCCGCCCTCGCGCGGCTGCGCCGGGAGCACCCGACGTTCCGCCGGAGCCGGTTCTTCAACGGTCGCCCGGTGCGCCGCGAGGAGGGGGCACCGATCCCCGACATCGCCTGGGTGCGCCCCGACGGCACGCAGATGCAGCCGGAAGACTGGGACTCCGGGTTCGGCCGGGCCGTCGGAGTGTTCTTCAACGGCGACGGTATTCGCGAGCGTGATCGCCGCGGAGAGGAGATCCACGACCGGCACTTCTTCCTGCTCTTCAACGCGGGCGATGAGACGGTCGACTTCACCCTCCCCGACGTCGAGTCCAGTCCGCGGTGGGAGGTGCTCATCGACACGTCCGGTGAGCGCGCCGACACCGAACCGCTCGCCGCGGGCGAGGTCGTCGGCCTCCAGGCGAAGACGCTCATCGTCCTGTGCGACCACGAAGAGGCCGAGCCCGAGGTCGACCACTCGGTCGCGGCATCGCTGGCCGCGCGCACGGGCGCGATCGACACCGTGGCATCCCCGGCTCCCCAGGCCGAACTGCCCCGCTGACCGACCGGAGGTCCGCCATGACCCGCCGCCCCGTCTCCACCTACCGGCTGCAGATCCGGCCGTCGTTCGGACTCGACGACGCGGCGGACCTCGTGCCGTACCTGCGCGACCTCGGCGTCGACTGGGTGTACCTGTCGCCCATCCTGCACGCCGCGGACGGGTCCGATCACGGCTACGACGTCGTCGATCCGACGCGCGTCGACCCCGCGCGCGGCGGCTCGGAGGCGCTCGAGCGGTTCGCCGACGCGGCGCGGGCAGCGGGCCTCGGCATCCTCATCGACATCGTCCCCAACCACCAGGGCGTCGCCGACTCCCGGCGCAACCCGTGGTGGGCCGACCTGTTGCGTCACGGCTGGGCGTCGCCGTTCGCCGTCGCGTTCGACGTCGACGGCGGCCATGGTGACGGCCGGGTGCGCCTGCCCGTGCTCGGAGCCGACCTCGACGAGGCGGTCCGCGCCGGGGAGATCACGGTCGCACCCGGCTCTCCTGACGGGGTCGGTGCCCCGGAGGGCATCGGCGCTGCGGAGGGGATCGGCGCTGCGGAGGGCGACCCCGCGGCATCCGCTCCTCCGAACGGCGAATCTCCTCCGATCGGCTGGCAGGGCGTGGCCGGATACGCGCGCTACTACGACACGTTCCTGCCGTTGGCCGACGGCACGGCGCCCGAGCGCGAGACGACGGATGCCGACGAGGTCGCCGCCGTGCTGGCCCGCCAGCATTGGGAGCTCGTGCACTGGCGCTCCGAAGCCGACACCCTCAACTACCGCCGGTTCTTCACCATCACGACCCTCGCCGGGGTGCGGGTCGAACGTCCCGACGTCTTCGCGGCCAGCCACGTGGAGGTGCTGCGATGGTTCCGGGAAGGGCTGGCCGACGGCCTCCGGATCGACCACCCCGACGGACTCGCCGACCCCGGCGGTTATCTCGACGACCTGGCGCGCGCGGTGAGCGAGGCGACGGGCGACCCAGAGCCGCCCTATGTGGTGGTGGAGAAGATCCTCGAGCACGGCGAAGAGCTCCCCGCCTGGTGGGCGACCGACGGCACGACCGGCTACGACGCGATGGCGGAGATCGACCGGGTGCTCATCGACCCGCGCGGTGAGAAGCCGCTCGCGGCGCTCGACGCGGACCTCCGCGCCGCCACGGAGCTGCCGCCCTCGACGGGTTGGGCAGACCTCGTCCACTCGACCAAACGCACCGTCGCCGACACGGCCCAGGCCGCCGAGGTCGGCCGGCTCGTCCGCTGCCTGCCGGGCGGCATCCGCGACAGCCTCGGGGCCGACGTCGCGCGCGACGCGCTCGCCGAGCTGCTGACCGCCTTCCCCGTCTATCGTTCGTACCTGCCCGCCGGGCGTGAGCACGTGCGGCATGCCGCCGCGGAAGCGGCCGCGCGCCGCCCCGACCTCGCCCGGGCCATCGCGGCGATCGAACCCCTGATCGGTGATCCCGGCCTCGAACTCTCGCGGCGGTTCATGCAGACGACCGGGCCGGTCATGGCCAAGGGCGTCGAGGACGCCGCGTTCTACCGCGACACGCGCCTCGGCACCCTCACCGAGGTGGGCGGAGACCCGTCGGTGTTCTCGCTCGACGTCGAGGGGTTCCACGCGGCGGCGGGGCGCCGACAGTCCGCGTGGCCGGCGGCGATGACCGCCCTCACGACGCACGACACGAAGCGCAGCGAAGACGTGCGCGCGCGCCTGTCGGTGCTCGCGGAGGTCCCCGACCGGTGGGCGGCGGGCCTCACGCGGCTGCGCGAGATCGCGTCGACGGGGCACGGGCCCTTCGACGCCCTCGTCTGGCAGGCGATCGTGGGGGCGTGGCCCGCGGCATCCGAGCGCCTCCGCGCGTATGCGATCAAGGCGGCGCGCGAATCGGCCGAGCGCACGACGTGGGCCCAGCCCGACGACGACTTCGAGGCGCGGATCGACAACCTCGTCGCCGCCGCACACGGACGGGCCGTGGCGATCGTGAACGAGCTGGTCGCCGACATCGCCGCCGCCGGCCGCTCGAACGCTCTGTCGGCCAAGCTCCTCCAGCTGGCCGGGCCCGGCGTCCCCGACGTCTACCAGGGCACCGAGCTGTGGGATCACTCGCTCGTCGACCCCGACAATCGACGCGCCGTCGACTTCGCGTCGCGCCGGCGCCTCCTGGCCGAACTCGACGGCGGCATGCTGCCTCCCGTCGACGACAGCGGGGCCGCCAAGCTCCTGCTCGTGTCCCGCACGTTGCGGTTGCGTCGCCGCCGCCCCGACCTGTTCACCCGCTACACGCCGATGACCGTCGTCGGTGACGCCGCGGACCACGCGATCGCGTTCGACCGCGGCGGAGCGCTCGCCGTCGCCACGAGGCTTCCCGTCGGACTCGCCGCGCGCGGCGGCTGGGGCGACACGGTGCTGCTGCGACACAGCGGACCGACGGTGGAGATGCTCACCGGACGCGTGTTCGAGGGGGGCGAGCTCGCACTGGCGGAACTGCTCGACCTGTACCCCGTGGCGCTGCTGGCGCCCGTCGACGAACGCGAGGGAGCACGATGATCGAGGTGTGGGCGCCGCGAGCGGCGCGGGTGCGGTTGCGTCGTCCCGGAAGCGGCACCCCCGCGGATGCCGATGTCGACCTCACCGCGGGCGACGGCGGCTGGTGGCGGGCCGACGTCACGCTGACCGACGGGGAGGCCTACGGGTTCGTCCTGGGCGACGGTGACGCGCTCCGGCCCGACCCCCGGTCGCGGCGGCAACCCGACGGGGTGCACGCGGCATCCGCGTGGTACGACCCGACCGCCTTCGCGTGGACCGACGACGCGTGGACCGGACGGCCGCTGGCCGGCGGCCTCATCTACGAGCTGCACATCGGCACCTTCACGCCCGAGGGCACCTTCGACGCGGCCACCGAGCGGCTGCCGCACCTCGTGGAGCTCGGAGTCACCCACGTCGAGCTGCTGCCCGTCAACGCGTTCAACGGCAGCCACAACTGGGGCTACGACGGCGTGCTCTGGTACGCCGTGCAGGAGACCTACGGCGGCCCGGCCGGGCATCAGCGGTTCGTGGACGCGGCCCACCGGGCCGGACTCGCCGTCATCCAGGACGTCGTCTACAACCATCTCGGCCCGAGCGGCAACTACCTGCCGGAGTTCGGCCCGTACCTGCGCGACGGGCTCAGCAACACGTGGGGGTCGAGCGTCGACCTCGACGAGCCCGCCGTGCGCCGGTACATCATCGACAACGCGCTCGCCTGGATGCGCGACCATCACGTCGACGGACTGCGACTGGATGCCGTGCACGCGCTCTACGAGTCGCCCGCGAGCCCCGTGCACATCCTGCGCGAGCTCGCGGAGGAGACCGATGCCCTGAGTGCGCGGCTCGGTCGCCCGCTGACGCTCATCGCCGAGAGCGACCTCAACGATCCCGTGATGATCCTGCCGCGTGAGGCCGGGGGGCACGGGCTGGCCGCGCAGTGGGTCGACGACTGGCACCATGCCGTCCACGTCGCGGTGACGGGCGAGACGCAGGGGTATTACGCCGACTTCGCGGCGCTCGACGCGGTGCCCAAGACCTGGCGGGGCGGCTTCTTCCACGACGGCACGCACTCGTCGTTCCGCGGGCGCGACCACGGCGCGCCGCTGCCCGCCGACGTGCCGACGTGGCGGCTCGTGACCTTCGCACAGGACCACGACCAGATCGGCAACCGCGCCGCGGGCGATCGCCTCTCGGCATCCCTCTCGTACGGCCGGCTCGCGGTGACGGCCGTGCTGACGATGACGGCCCCCGGAACACCGATGCTGTTCATGGGGGAGGAGTGGGGCGCGTCGACGCCGTGGCAGTTCTTCACCTCGCACCCGGAGCCGGAGCTCGCGGAGGCGACGGCGCGGGGTCGGAAGGCCGAGTTCGCCGCGATGGGCTGGGACGAGTCGATCGTCCCCGACCCGAACGACCCGGCGACGTTCGCACGCTCCCGACTCGACTGGAGCGAACGCGACGAGGGCGACCACGCACGCCTCCTCGACCTCTACCGGCGCCTGGCCGCGCTGCGACGCGAGCGGCCCCAGCTCACCGACGCGCGCTCCGATACTCTCGGCGCGACGGCGGCCGAAGCGATCGGCGGACGGGTGTACGAGCTGGAGCGCGGCGACGCGCGGGTGCTCGTGAACCTCTCGGCGGTGCCGTGGGAGGTGCCGGTGCGCGCCGACGAGGTGGAGTGGCTCGCGACCGACGAGGTGCCGGTGCGGGATGGCCGTCGAGTGCTCCCGCCGGACACCGCCGTCGTGCTGGGCCCGCGGGAGGCGCGAGCGCTTCGGCCGCCGGAGCGTTAGCGGTGCGAGGGCGTCGTCGCAAGGGTCTGTCGAGCCGCGGCGGAGGCGCCTACGCTCGCTGTCATGAACCTCCGCTCTGACATCCTGCGCCAGGTGGCGGTGATCTCCGCGGTGTCGTTCATGATCGTCGCGGCGATGGTCGGCACCGGCTTCTTCGGCGGCACGAACGTGCGTGATCTGCAGGGCGGCGCGCTCGACGCGGATGCCACGGTGCTGGCGCCCGACCGTCCCGCCTTCGGCATCTGGTCGGTCATCTACGCCCTGCTCATCGCGTACGCCGTGTGGCAGGCGCTCCCCGGCCAGCGCGCTCGGCACCGCCAGCAGGCGGCGGGCTGGTGGATCGCGCTGACGGCCGTGCTCAACGGCGGCTGGCTGCTGGCCGCGCAGTTCACGACGCTCCCGGTCACGGTGCTCGCCATCGTGGTGCTGCTTGTCGCCCTCGGGGTGACGCTGCGCGTGCTCACACGCGTGCCGCAGCGGACCGTCGCCGATGTCGTCTTCATGGACCTCATGGTCGGCCTCCACCTCGGGTGGGTGGCGCTGGCGACCGTCGCGAACGTGACGGCGTGGCTCACCGCCGAGGTGGCCCCCGCGTCGTGGGCGGATGCCGCGGTGCCCGTCGCCGTGGCGGTGCTCGCCGTGGTCGCCGTCGTCGGCGCCGCGGTGGCGTGGGGCACGCGCGGTCGCCTCGCCCCGGCGCTCGCGATGGCCTGGGGTCTCACGTGGATCGGTGTCGCCCGCGCTACCGGTGAGCCCGCGTCGATGCCGATCGCGGTCGCGGCGTGGGTGGCGGCGGCGATCGTCCTTCTCGCTCCCGTGATCGTGTGGGCGACGGGACGCGGGCGCGGAGAGCTGCGCGGTCTCGGCGCGGAGCGACGCGACGGTCTCAGGCGGAGCCGCGCCGCACGAGTCGCGTAGGGAACTCGGCGTCGCCGGCCGCGACCGGTGCCCCGTCGACGATCGCGGCGGCGGTGCGTACCGCCGCCGCGGCCATCTCGCGGATGGGCTGACGCACCGTCGTGAGCGGCGGCGAGAGCCATGCCGCCGCGGGAATATCGTCGAAACCGACGACCAGCACGTCGCGTCCCACGACGAGTCCCGTGTCGGCGGCCGCCCGATACGCGCCGACGGCCATCTCGTCGGAGCACGCGAACACGCCCACCACGACGCCGTCGGCGGCGGCGCGGGCGAGCGCGGGTCGCGCCGCCTCCCGCGCCTGATCGGCGCCCCAGGAGGCGCGCACCCGTTCGACGGTCGGCAGACCCTCCGGACCAGTCGGACCGATGCTCCCGGCTGCCGTCAGGCCGCCGAGGAAGCCCGCCACCCGGTCTCGCCCGAACCGGTAGGACGGAGCGCCTTCGATGACGAGGATCCGCTGCACTCCCCGTTCGATCAGGAGTCGCGCCGCGTCTTGCACTCCGGTGGGATCGGTCGACCGCACGGACGGCAGCGGGTGCCGTGGCTCCCCGCGCGGGTCGAGAAGCACCACCGGGATGCCGGCTGCGCTGACGGCTGCGAGCTGCCGGTCGGTGGGCTGCAGGAGGCCGAGGATCGCGGCCGCCGGTCGCCGAGCGCGCAGGCGCTCGGGCCAGTCGTCGTCGGGGTCCTCGCGCTCGGCCGTCAGCACGAGGTCGAAGCCGAGGCGGGTGGACTCCGCGCGCGCGCCCGCGATCACCTCGTCGGCCCACGCGCCGTCGAAGTGCGACAGGACGAGATCGATGAGGGTGTCGGTGCGACGGGCCGGGCGACCGCGCGCCGTCTGTGCGCGCTCGTAGCCGACGCGCTGTGCTTCGCGGACGACGCGGCGGCGCGTATCGGGCGACATCTCGCCGGTGCCGCGTAACGCGCGGGATGCCGTGGCGACGCTCACTCCGCAGGCGGCCGCGACGGCGGCGAGAGTCGGGCGTGACGGCATCCTCTATTTTTGCGCAAAAGACTGGTGCCGGGCGACCCGGTTTGCGAGCGTGGGCGAGGGAAGGGAGTGCTATGACCACCGCGCACGCCGTCGTCGACCTGGACGTCACCGGAGACACCATCAGCCGGCATCTCTACGGACACTTCGCCGAGCATCTCGGCCGGTGCATCTACGGCGGCTTCTGGGTCGGGGAGGACTCCCCGATCCCGAACGTGCGCGGCATCCGCAGCGATGTCGTCGCGGCCCTCCGCGCGCTGCGCATCCCGAACCTGCGCTGGCCCGGCGGCTGCTTCGCCGACGAGTACCACTGGCGCGACGGCGTCGGCCCGCGACAGGACCGCCCGACGATGGTGAACACGCATTGGGGCGACGTCGTCGAGGACAACGCCTTCGGCACGCACGAGTTCATGGACCTGTGCGAGATGCTCGGCGCGGATGCGTACGTGAACGGCAACGTCGGCAGCGGCACGGTGCAGGAGATGAGCGAGTGGGTCGAGTACCTCACCCGTTCCGGCGACAGCCCCATGGCCCGCCTGCGCCGACAGAACGGGCGCGACGAGCCGTGGCAGGTCGCGTTCTGGGGCCTCGGGAACGAGGCCTGGGGATGCGGCGGCCACATGACCCCCGAGTACTACACGTCGCTCGCACGTCGCTACGCGACCTTCTGCCGCGACCACGACGGCAATCGACTGACGAGGATCGCGGCGGGCGCCGCCGACGCCGACGTGCGCTGGACCCACGCGCTCATGTCATCGGCCGTGTCGTCGAACACCCCCGACCCGCAACCCTCTCCGTATCAGGCCATCTCGTTCCACTACTACACGCATGCGGGAACGGGCATACAGCGGGAGTCGGCGACGGAGTTCGACCGCACGCAGTACTTCCGCACCGTCGCGCACGCGACCGGCGTCGAGCGGGTCATCTCGGCCCACGAGGCCGTGATGGACGCCTATGACCCCGAGCGACGCATCGGTCTCGTCTGCGACGAATGGGGCACCTGGTGGACCGTGGAGCCGGGCACCAACCCGGGCTTACTCTTCCAGCAGAACACGGTGCGCGACGCGCTGGTCGCCGGCATCCACTTCGACGCGTTCCACCGGCACGCCGCGCGGCTGCGGATGGCGAACATCGCGCAGACCCTCAACGTGCTGCAGGCGATGATCCTCACCGACGACGACGGCGGCCTCGTGCTCACCCCGACCTATCACGTATACGAGATGAACTCCCCGCACCACGATGCCGCCCTTGCGCCGTCGCACGTGATCGAGACGCCCGTCGTCGCCGTCGACGGCGACGAGTTGCCCCTCATCTCGCTGTCGGCCTCCACGCGGGAAGGCACCGGCCTCGTCTCGATCACCCACGTGGGCGTCGATGAGCCGATCGACCTCGCCGTCGACCTCCGGGGCCGCGCGGCGCGCGTCACGCGGGCGCGGGTGCTGACCGGCCCGGATGCCGCGGCGCACAACACGCCCGAGGCTCCCGCCGCCGTCGCCCCGGTGCCGCTGGCGGCCGCCGTCGACGCCGACGGCATCCTGCGGCTGACGCTGCCGCCGCACGCGTTCGCCACCGTGGAGCTCGCGCTCGACTGAGCCCGCCCCCCCGGTCGTTGAGCGAGCGCAGCGAGACGAAACGCAGAGCGCAGCGAGACGAAAGGCGTCCGCTTCCCCGGCTCGGCTCAGCGGCGCACGGCGACCGACGCGATGCGCGCGTCGGCGGGGGTCACCACGTGCACGGGGCCCGTGAGCGCGACGACCGTCTCGGCCTCCCGGGTCTCGCACGACGGTCCGACCCACAGCTCCATGTCGCCCGGCTCGACGATGCGGTGTCCGTCGCGGCCAGTGAAGGCGAACCGCGTCGGCGGCACGTCGAACGACACCGTCGCCTCTTCGCCCGCCTCGAGCGGGACGCGGGCGAAGGCGACGAGCTGGGCGACCGGACGCGTGACGCTCGCGAAGACGTCGCGCGCGTACAGCTGCACGACATCGGTGCCGGCGCGGTCGCCCGTGTTCCGCACGCGCACGCTCACGGTGAGCGGCGCGCCGGCCGCCGCCTCGGTCGGGGCGGTGATCTCGTCGTGCGTGAAGGTCGTGTACGACAGGCCATGGCCGAAGGGGAGCGCGGGTGTGCTGTCGGCGCTCGTGATCTCGTTCGGGCCGCCCAGGAACGGGTGGAGATACGTGTAGGGCTGCGCGCCGACGGAGCGCGGAAGGGAGACGGGGAGGCGTCCCGACGGGGAGACGCGGCCCGTCACGATGTCGACGAGCGCCGTGCCACCCTCCTCACCCGGGAAGAACGCCTGCAGCGCTGCCGCGACGGACCGCTCGCCGGTGAGTGCCCCGTCGATCGCGTAGGGCCTGCCGGAGAGCACGACGAGCACGACCGGGGTGCCGGTCGCCTGCACGCGCTCGATGAGCTCGCGCTGCACGCCCGGAAGCTCCAGCGACTCGGCGTCGTTCCCTTCGCCGACCGTGCCGCGGCCGAACAGGCCGGCGCGGTCGCCGACGACGACGAACGCGACGTCGGCACCGCGCGCGGCGGCCTCCGCCTCGTCGAAGCCCGACCGGTCGTCGCCCTCCACGTCGCACCCGTGTGCGCGCAGGACGCGATCCTCGCCGAGCGCGTCCGACAGGGCCGCGGCGAACGTCGGGATCTCGAACCCGAACGGCACTCCCGGGTGGTGGGCGAGCACGTGGTTGGCGAACGAGTAGCACCCCATGAGCGCTTCGGCGCTGTCGCCGTTGGGGCCGATCACCGCGACGCGTCCGGGCTCCCGCAGCGGCAGCGTGCCGTCGTTGGTGAGCAGCACGATCGAAGAGGCCGCGAGCTCCCGCGCCACCTCGCGGTGCGCGGGGGAGTCCAGGTCGACGGCGGTCGGTGCGTCGTCGAAGGTCGCGTCGAGGAGCCCCAGCTCGTCCTTCTGGGCCAGCACGCGCACGACCGCGCGGTCGATGATCTCGAGGTCGATGCCGCCGGAGCGCACGAGGTCGAGGAGGGGTCCCGCGAACGCATCGCCCGTCGGTAGTTCGACGTCGATGCCCGCTTCCAGCGCGAGCCGGGCGGCGTCACCGAGGTCGCGCGCCACCGCGTGCATCGTGTGGAGGAAGGCGACGGAGAAGTAGTCCGAGACGACCACGCCGTCGAACCCCCACTCCGCGCGCAGCAGATCGGTGAGGTAGGCGGGGGTGGCGGCCACCGGCATCCCGTCGATCTCGGCGTAGGAGTTCATGACCGAGCGCACCCCGCCGTCGCGCACGGCCATCTCGAACGGCGGCAGGAACACGTCGGCGAGCTCGCGGGGACCGGCGTGGACCGGCGCGTGGTTGCGACCGGCCTGCGACCCCGAGTACCCGACGAAGTGCTTCAGCGTCGCGTGGACGCCCGCGTCCTGCAGGCCGCGCACGTACGCCGTCCCGAGGACGCCGACCAGATACGGGTCCTCCCCGATGCACTCGTCGACCCGACCCCAGCGCGGGTCGCGGATGACGTCGAGCACGGGCGCCAGACCCTGATGGATGCCGAGGGCGCGCATCGACTCGCCGATCAGGCGCCCCATGCGGTCCACCAGGTCGGGATCGAACGCGGCGCCCCACGCGAGCGGCGTGGGGAAGGTCGCGGCCTTCCACGCCGCGAGGCCCGTCAGGCACTCCTCGTGGACGATCGCCGGGATGCCGAGGCGTGTCTCCTGCACGAGCCGGCGCTGCTCTCCCCAGAGCCACGCGGCACGCTCGATCGGATCGACCGGACGGGTGCCGTACACGCGCGTGAGATGGCCGATCCCGTGGGCCGAGGCATCCTCGTACCGGGTGGAGCTCGCCATCTCGCCGGCCATGGGCGCCACGAGGTCGTCGCCCTGGTCGACCCAGTAGCCCACGAGCTGGGCGAGCTTCTCCTCGATGCTCATGCGGGCCACGAGGTCGGCGACGCGGGTCGAGACGGCAGGGGTGGTCAGGGTCACGGTACGGAACTCCTTGAGGGGAAGGCGGGCGGGCTCAGCCCTTGACGGCGCCGGTGAGGCCGCCGACGATGCGGCGTTCGAACAGGCTGAAGAACACGAGGGCGGGGATCATCGACAGCGACGTGAAGGCGAGCACCTTGGCGGTGTCGACCGAGTACTGCGACGAGAACGCCTGCACCCCCAGGGGCAGCGTGTAGGTCGCCTCGTTGTTGAGGATGAAGAGGGGCAGCAGGTAGCTGTTCCAGCTCCCGATGAAGGCGAGGATGCCGACGGTGATGACGCCGGGCACCGACAGGGGCAGCACCATCCGCCAGAAGAAGCCCAGTCGGCTGCATCCGTCGATGAACGCCGCCTCCTGGATCTCGTCGGGGATCGCCCGCAGGAACGGGACGAGGATGATGATCGTCGTCGGCAGTGCGAATGCGATCTGGGGCAGGATGATGCCGCCCAGCGAGTTCATGAGGCCGAGGTCGCGGATGACGATGTACAGCGGGGTGATGGCGACCGTGATGGGGAACATCAGGCCCGCGGCGAACAGCGCGTACAGCGCGCCGCGCCCGCGGAAGCGGTAGCGGGCGATGACGTAGCTGGCCATGAGACCGAGGGCGACGACCCCCGCCGTGGTGGCGGTCGCCGCGATGACGGAGTTGAGCACCTGGCCCCAGAACTGCGGTCCGGTGAGCACCGTGAGGTAGTTCTCGATGTTCCACGGGTCGGGCCACCCCGCGGGGTCGACGGTGATCTGCGAGTTGGATCGGAAGCCACCGATGATGATGTACAGCACGGGCGCGAGCATCAGCGCGATCACGATGAGCGCCACGAAGTAGACGAGGGGATTGCCCCAGGGCAGCTTCTCCCTCGTGCGCCGGTGTCGCCCGCCGGTCACGAGAGCGACGGTGTCGGTGGAGGCGGCGGGGGATGCCGGTGCGGTGACGGAGGTCATCGGCCCTTCTTCCCTTCCGTGAGGGCGCCCTCGGTGTCGCGCCGGAGCACGAAGCGCTGGTAGATGAGGGCGACGATGAGCGAGATGACGAAGATGACGACGGCGACCGCGTTGCCGAAGCCGAAGTTGCCGGCGTTGCGGCCGTTGACGACCATGTAGGTCGCCATCGTCGAGGTGCCGGCGGTGGACGCGACGTACTGGCCCCAGATGATGTAGACGAGGTCGAACAGCTGCAGGGCGCCGATGATCGACAGGAACGCCCAGATGCGCAGCGTCGGTGCGAGCAGCGGCAGCGTGATGCGCCAATGGGTCTGCCAGTAGCCGGCGCCGTCGAGCGCGGCCGCCTCGTAGAGCTCCTCGGGAATGCCCTGGAGGCCGGCGAGGAAGAGGATGACGGCGAATCCGACGTACTTCCACGTGAGGATCGCCATGAGGGTCCAGATCGCGATCGACGGGTCGGAGATCCAGTCCTGCGTGAACGAGCCGAGGCCGAGGCCTTCCAGCATCCCGTTGAGCGCTCCCTGCGTCTGGAGCATGAGGCCGAAGCCCGTGCCGACGACGACTTCGGCGATGACGTACGGCACGAAGATGAGCACGCGGATGATCGACTGCCCGCGCATGCGGCGGTTCAGCAGGAGCGCGAGCAGCACCGCGACCGGACCCTGCAGGACGATCGAGGCGATCACGATGAACCCGTTGTGGCCGAGCGCCTCGAGGAAGGTCGGATCGGTGATGATCGTCAGGTAGTTCTGCAGTCCGACGAAGTCGGTGGGCGGGCCGTAGCCCTGCCAGCGGAAGAAGCCGTAGTAGGCCGCCATCGCGACGGGGAAGATGACGAAGCCGAGGAAGATCAGGAGCGCCGGTCCGACGAGGAGGGCGATCTCCAGCCGGCCGGTCCAGCCGATTCCTCGCGGACGGCGGCGCGGCGAGGGCGGGGGCGGCGTGTGGCCGCCCCCGCCGTGCTGCGCGAGATCCGTCTGCGGCGCGGGCGTCACAGATGTCTCGCTGAGGGTCATGATCGCGGTCAGCCCTTCTTGGCCGCGTCGGCGACCGACTGCATCATCTGCTCGGGCGTGCTCTTGCCTGCCAGGAGGTCGACGACGGCGACGTTGAGCGCGTTGCCGACGTTCTGTCCGAGCACCGTGTCGAGCCACTGCGAGACGAACGGCGCCTTGTTGTAGGCCTCGAGCACCTGCTTCAGGTAGTCCTCCTGCACGGCGCTCTGGGCGACCGTGTTGACCGGCGGGGCGCTGAAGGCCTCGTAGTACGCCTTCTGCTGGTCGGCGGAGGCGATGAAGTTGAGGAAGTCGGCGCACTCCTTCGGTGCCTTGGCCGAGCACGAGTATCCGTCGACGCCGCCCATCATCGAGCCGGGCTCACCGGCGCCGCCGGACAGCTCCGGGAAGGGGAACCAGGCGAGGTCGGGGAGCGGCTTCTCGTCGGGGGTGAGCGAGGCGATCACGCCCGGGTCCCACGCCCCCATGAGTTCCATCGCCGCCTTGTGGTTGGCGACGAGCCCGGCGGAGCTTCCCGCGCCCTGCTGTGCGGAGGTCGTGAGGAAGCCCTCGTTGAACGGCTCGATGGCGGCGAAGTCGGCGAGGTCCTGCGCGGCCTTCAGCCAGCAGGCGTCGCTGAAGTCCTTCGAGTCGCCGGTGGCCTCGATCGTGGCCGGGGCGCACTCGCGGAGCGCGAAGTTGTAGTACCAGTGGGCAGCGGGCCACGCGTCCTTCGCGCCGAGCGCGATCGGGGCGATCCCGGCGTCCTTGAGCGAGCCGACGACGCTCTTGAGCTCGTCCACGGTCGTGGGCGTCGCGGTGACGCCGGCCTCGTCGAACAGGTCGGAGGCGTACCAGAAGCCCGACGGCAGCACCGCCAGCGGCATGGCCCACACCTTGTCCTGGTAGGTCTCGGCCTTGAACGATCCCTCGGAGATCTCGCTGCGGGCCGTGTCGCTGATGAGGTCGGTCAGGTCCATGAGCTGGCCGGCCTGCACCATGGCGGTCATCTTGCCGCCGCCGCGCTGCAGGAAGATGTCGGGCGGGTCGCCCGCGTTGAGGGCCGTCTGGAGCTTGCCGTCCATGTCCTCGTTCTGCACGGACTGCATCTTGATGGTGACGTTGTCGTTCTCGGCCTCGAAGGCCGCGATCGCGTCTTTCCAGAACTGCTGGCCGGGTCCGGTGGTGGAGTTCTGCCAGAGGGTCATCTCGACCGGACCGCCCTCCGCCGTGGGTTCACCGCCTCCGCCGCAGGCGCTCAGCGCGAGTGAGCCGGCGACCAGGAGCGATGCTCCGGCCAGGATCTTGTGGGCTTTCATGTGATTCCTGTTCTCTTCGTCGAGTCGGCATCCCGGCGGTGCAGCCGGTCGCATAAGTTTCTAAACACAACAAAACGGTGTCAAACGTTTTCGAAACCGTTTTCCAAGACGCTAGGGTGCTCCCATGAGTCAACGCAGACCGACCATCCACGACGTGGCCGACCGTGCCGGCGTCTCCGTGGCCACGGTCTCCAAGGCGATGAACGGCCGATACGGGGTCGCGACCGAGACCGCCGACCGGGTGCTCCGGGCCGTCGCGGAGCTCGGCTACGAGTCGAGCCTCATCGCCCGGAGCATGCGGTCGCACCGCACCGGCGTGATCGGCGTGCTCGTCGCCGACTTCGAGCCCTTCAGTGCCGAAGTGCTCAAGGGCGTCGGCGAGGCGCTCCGCGACTCCCGCTACGACCTGCTCGCCTACACGGGCTCCCGCGGCGACGAGGACGGCTGGGAGAGGCGATCGCTCTCCCGCCTCAGCGGCACCCTCATCGACGGCGCGATCATGGTCACCCCGACCGTCGTCAACGTCAGTACCGAGGTGCCGCTCGTCGCGGTCGATCCCCACGCGGGGCCCGCCGATCTGCCCATCGTCGAGTGCGACAGCTTCGGCGGCGCGCGCGAGGCCACCCACTACCTCATCGAGCTCGGTCATCGCCGCATCGGCTACATCGCCGGTCGCGCCGACCTGCGCTCCTCGATCGCCCGCGACGCCGGGTACCGACGAGCATTGGCGGATGCCGGCATCCGCTTCGATCCGGCCTACGTCGGCGCGGGGCGCTACCAGGAGGCCACCGTGCGCGAGGTGGCGATCGACATGCTGTCGGCGCCCGACCGGCCCACCGCGGTCTTCGCCGCCAACGACATCTCCGCTCTCGCGATCCTCCAGGTCGCCGCCGAACTGCACCTCGACGTGCCGCGAGACCTGTCGATCGTCGGCTTCGACGACATCCCGGAGGCCACGCGGCTCGCGACGCCCCTCACGACCGTGCGTCAGCCGATGGGGAGGCTCGGCGCCGAGGCGGCGGGCATGCTCCTCGCGCTCCTCCGCGGCGAGCAGCCGGAGGTGACCCACCTGCGGCTGCCGACGAAACTCATCCCGCGGGCGACGACGGCTCCGCCGCGCTGATCGGGTCGCGTAGGAGGTCGCCGAACGCGGCCTCGGCGGCGCCGATCAGCAGGCGGTCCTCACCCAGCGCGGCCGGCAGGATCACGACATCCGCGGCGTTGGCGGGCATGGACTGCGCCCGCACGAGAGCGGTGAGCTCCTCCAGCCCGGCCGTGGCGAGGGTCGCGAGGAAGCCGCCGAGCACGACCACCTGGGGATTGAGCACGTTGACGGCGTTCGCCAGCGCCGTCGAGAGGATGCGCCGCTGCCGATCGACCTCGTCGGCGACGGCGGCGGACACGTCGGCGGCGAGGGCCGCGGCGAGGGTCGGCTCGTCAGCGGAGGAGAGTCCGACGGCATCCAGCAGGCGGGAGCGGCTCACCTCGTCCTCGAGCACGCCGCCGGGCGCGCGCCGGTCGCCCGCGTCGGCGATGCCGGGGCGGTTCTGCCCGAACTCGCCCGCGTACCCGCCCGCGCCGCTCACCGGCATCCCGTTGACGATGAGGCCACCGCCGATGCCGCTCGCGCCGCCGTTGAGGTAGACCGCGTCGTCGACGTCGACCGCGGCGCCGAACAGGTGCTCCGCCAGGGCGCCCAGGCTGGCGTCGTTCGCGACGGAGGCGGGGATGCCGGTGGCCACCTGGATCTGTTCGCGCAGGGGGGCGTCAGCCCAGCCGAGGTGGGGCGCTTCCCGCACGAGGCCGTCGTCGCGGCGGACGAGGCCGGGCACCGCGACGCCGATCGCGACGATCCGGGCGTTCGCGAGGTCGCCCGCCCGCCACGTGTCGAGCTGGGCGGTCACGAGGGCGACGGTGGTCTCGGGGGTGGGGGGCTCGGGCACATCGATGCGCACGCGCACGGCGATCCGTCGGTCGAGGCCGACGGCGGCGATCGTCACGGCATCCACTTCGGGGTTGACCGCCAGGGCGAGCACGTTCGGGTCGGCGGAGACGAGGGGGGAGGGCCGGCCGACGCGCCGGCTCGGGTCGGGTGCGCGCTCCACCACGAGGCCTTCGTCGACGAGCTCGCCGACGAGGTCGGCGATGGTCGAGCGGTTGAGGCCGGTCGCCTCGGTCAGTGCGGCGCGCGAGAGGGGACCGCCCCGGTGCACGAGCTGCAGCAGCCGGGCGAGGTTGGTCTGCCGCACGCCCACCGTCTCACGCATCCGTCCACTGTAGAGCGCGGGAGGCTTTTGTTGCGTCGTTTCCGAAATGCGCGCGCCGCGGGAGGGCGACGGACGATGCCACGGCCAGCGGCACTGGACGGATGCCGCGCTTGCGGTATAGGTTGTAGACCACAACAATTCCCCGCACGTCGCGCAAAGGAGCGTCATGCCCACTTCCTCCACCGGTCCGACCCCGGCAGACAAGTTCACCTTCGGACTCTGGACCATCGGCTACAACGGCAGCGATCCGTTCGGCGGACCCACGCGACCGTCGCTGGATGTCGTGCACGCCGTCGAGAAGCTCGCCGAGCTCGGTGCGGCCGGCCTGACCTTCCACGACGACGACCTCTTCCCGTTCGGCTCGACCGACGCCGAGCGTCAGAAGCAGATCGACCGCCTCAAGAGCGCTCTCGCCGACACCGGCCTCATCGTGCCGATGGTGACGACGAACCTCTTCAGCGCGCCCGTCTTCAAGGACGGCGGCTTCACCTCCAACGACCGCGACGTGCGCCGCTTCGCGCTGCGCAAGGTGCTCCGCCAGATCGACCTGGGCGCGGAGCTCGGCGCCCAGACCTTCGTCATGTGGGGCGGCCGCGAAGGCGCCGAGTACGACTCCGCGAAAGACGTCCGCGCCGCCCTCGAGCGCTACCGCGAGGCCGTCAACTTCCTCGGCGACTACGTCGTGAGCAAGGGCTACGACCTGCGGTTCGCGATCGAGCCGAAGCCCAACGAGCCGCGCGGCGACATCCTGCTGCCGACCGTCGGCCACGCCCTCGCCTTCATCGAGTCGCTCGAGCGTCCCGAGCTCGTCGGCCTCAACCCCGAGGTCGGCCACGAGCAGATGGCGGGCCTCAACTTCGCCGCGGGCATCGCGCAGGCGCTTTACCACGGCAAGCTCTTCCACATCGACCTCAACGGTCAGCGCGGCATCAAGTACGACCAGGACCTCGTCTTCGGCCACGGCGACCTGCACAACGCCTTCGCCCTCGTCGACCTGCTGGAGAACGGCGGACCCGACGGCGGCCAGGCCTACACGGGCCCGCGGCACTTCGACTACAAGCCGAGCCGCACCGAGGACGAGACCGGCGTGTGGGACTCCGCCGCGGCCAACATGCGCACCTACCTGCTCCTGAAGGAGCGGGCGCAGGCCTTCCGCGCCGACCCCGAGGTGCAGGAGGCGCTTGCCGCCGCGCGCGTCGCGGAGCTGTCGCAGCCGACCTTCGCCGAAGGTGAGACATACGACGACTTCGTCGCCGACCGTTCGGCCTACGAGGACTTCGACGCCGACGCGTACCTCGGCGGCAAGGGCTTCGGCTTCGTCCGCCTGCAGCAGCTCGCGACGGAGCACCTGCTCGGAGCGCGCTGACCCGCATGGCACTCGTGATGGGCGTCGACAGCTCGACGCAGTCCTGCAAGGTCGTCGTCGTCGACACCGCCAGCGGCGCGATCGTCCGCGAGGGCCGCGCCCGCCACCCCGAGGGGACGAGCGTCGACCCGGATGCCTGGTGGGCCGCCCTCCAGGAGGCGATCGCCGCGGCCGGCGGTCTCGACGACGTCGCGGCATGGTCGATCGGCGGGCAGCAGCACGGCATGGTCGCCCTCGACGCCGAGGGGCGGGTCGTCCGCGACGCGCTGCTGTGGAACGACACGCGCTCCGCCGGTGCCGCGGCCGATCTCGTCGCCGAGTTCGGCGCCGACGATCTCGTCGCCCGGACGGGGCTCGTGCCCGTGGCATCCTTCACCATCACGAAGCTCCGCTGGCTGCGCGACCACGAGCCGGAGAACGCGGCGAGGGTGGCGGCGGTCGCCCTTCCGCACGACTGGCTCACGTGGCGCCTGCGCGGGTTCGGTCCCGAGCGACCCGAACTCGGCGAGCTCGTGACCGACCGTTCCGACGCGTCCGGCACGGGCTACTGGCGGCCCGCCGACGACGCCTACGACCGTGAGCTGCTCGTCGCAGCCCTCGGTCACGACGCGATCCTCCCGCGGGTGCTCGGGCCGCGGGAGTCGGTCACCGACGCCGAGGGCCGGCGCGTCGCCCCGGGTGCGGGCGATAACGCAGGCGCGGCCCTCGGGGTCGGTGCGCGGGTGGGTGACGTCGTCGTGTCGATCGGTACGAGCGGGACCGTCTTCGCGATCAGCGAGGAGCCCGTGCGCGACCCGTCGGGCACGATCGCCGGCTTCGCCGACGCCGACGGACACTTCCTCCCGATCGTCGTCACCCTCAACGCGGCGCGGGTGCTCGACGCGATCGGACGTCTCCTCGGCGTCGATCACGCGGAGCTGTCGCGTCTCGCGCTCGCCGTCCCGGCCGGTGCCGACGGACTCACCCTCGTGCCGTACTTCGAGGGGGAGCGCACCCCGAACCTGCCGGATGCCACGGCATCCCTCACCGGCATGACCCTCGCCTCGACCACCCGCGAGAACCTCGCGCGCGCCGCCGTCGAGGGCATGCTCCGGGGACTCGGCGCGGGCCTGGATGCGCTGCGCGCGCAGGGCGTTCCGATCGAGCGGGCGCTGCTGATCGGCGGCGGCGCGCAGTCCGAGGCGGTGCGCCGGATCGCGCCCGACGTGCTGGGCGTTCCCGTCGAGGTGCCGGAGCCCGGCGAGTACGTCGCGCTGGGGGCGGCGCGTCAGGCGGCGTGGGTGGCCTGACGGCCGCTCTCAGAACGTCTGCGGTCTCAGAACGTCTGCGCGAAGCCGCGGAGGATGCGCGCGGGTTCGGTGAGGGATGCCGCGAGCACCCGCCCGGCGATGGCGTCGTAGTCGGAGGCCGCGAAGTACCCGTCGTCGCGGTAGACGGCCATCCGCTCGGTGAAGGCGCGGCCCGTGGGCTCGGGGTGGAACTGCGTCGCGTACAGGTGGTCGCCGACGCGGTAGGCCTGCACCGGGCACGTGTCGTTCGTCGCGAGCAGCACCGCTCCCTCGGGGAGCCGGCCGGTGCCCTCCTTGTGGGCCGTGAGGGCGGCGAACGTGTCGGCGAGGCCGCCGAAGAGCGGGTCGCTGCCGGCATCCGTCGTGAGGGTGACGCTGGTGGGTCCCGTGTCCTCGGGGTACGCACGCGTCACCTCGCCGCCGAGCGTGCGGGTGGCGACTCCGATGCCGTAGCAGGTGAAAAGGGCGGCGAGCTCGCCGGAGGCCGCGGCCGCTGCGATGCGGGACAGGTCGGCTTCGAGGCGGCGTTGCACGTCGGTCTTCGTCGACTCCGGGTCGGTGACGTTGAAGGGGCTGCCGCCGACGACGACGCCCCGCCAGCGCTGGGCGGCATCCGCCGGGAGGGGGTCTGTGACGAGGTCCCACCGCTGGAGGCTCTCCTCGTCCAGGCGCATGGCGCTGCGGAACGACTCGTACTCGGCGGCGGCCGCACCGCGCTGCGGACGGACGCAGAGGTAGGCGAGCGGACGCATGGCCCGAGTCTAGGCGGGCGCGGGCGGACGGGGCCAGGCTGACTCGACCGGCGGGGGCCAGGGCGACTCGGCCGGCGGGGACCAGGCCGGTGACGGTGCGCGGGTGCGCCCGACGGTCTTCCTGCAAACCCGGATGTATCAGGCGGGCGCTGGCCTCACTCCTGTGTGTGTGGCCACAATGGGCGGTATGACTGCAACCGACCCGTCGCACGTGCGGGACGACCCCGACGACGACGGGCGGCCGTCGGGCGACCCGTCGATCTGGGACCGCGCAGCCTCGGCGTTCGCGCGCTGGCGCGGCGGTGACACGCGCGCGATGGACGATCTCGTGCGGACCATGACGCCCGTCCTGTGGCACGTCGTGCGCGCCTACGGGCTCGAGAGCGCGCTCGCGGAAGACGTCGTGCAGACGACGTGGCTGACGCTCGTGCGGCGCCACGACAGCATCGCCGAGACGCGCGCCGTCGCGGGGTGGCTCACGACGTGTGCCCGCCGTGAGGCGTGGCGGACGGCGAAGGCGCACCAGCGCGTGCGGCCCACCGAGGATGCCGAGATCGAACCCCATCTGCCGGTCGACGTGTCGGCCGAGGAGCGCGCACAGCTCGCCGACAGCGACACGCGGCTGTGGCGGGCGGTCGGGGGCCTCGACGAGAGGTGCCGCCGGCTGCTGCGGATCGTGGCTTTCGAGGAGCGCCCGGACTACGCGCACATCGCGCAGGACCTCGCGATGCCGGTCGGGTCGATCGGCCCCACACGACAGCGTTGCCTGGCGAAGCTGCGTACTGCACTGACCGCCGACGGATGGACAGGAGACGCCGATGAGCGCTGAAACCGACGCCGAGCTGTTCCGGGCGCTGCGGCGCACGTGGGAGGAACTCGATCCCGCCCCCGCCGACCTGGTCGACCGCATGGTCGCCGCGGTGGCCACGGCCGATCTGTCGCGCGAGTACGCGCTGCTCACGCTCGTCACGGCGACGGAGCTGGCCGCGGTCCGCGGCGACGCCGACGCGCTGACGATGCAGTTCAGCGACGGCACCGCGAGCGTTCTCGTGCACGTCGTTCCCGCCGCTGACGGGCTGCGGCGCGTCGACGGCTGGGTCGACGCGCCGGCCACGTCGGTCGAACTGGAACAGGACGAGCGCACGTGGGCGACCGCGGCCGAGCACGGCCGATTCGCCTTCGAAGACATCCCGGCCGGCATGACGCGGTTGCGCATCGTGCTGACCGACACGACGGATGCCGGCACGCCCGCCGAACTGCGCACGCCGCGGTTCGAGGTGTGACCGGTTCGGGAACACACGAGAGGAACTCCCCCCATGGTCGATGAGCGACGCGATTCGGACGGTCCACTGCCGAAGGGATGGTCGTGGCGCGACCGCGCGCGGGGGTCGGTGATCACCGCGACGACGCTCGACCCGGGGTCGGAGCCCCTCGACGGCATCGAGGCGTTCCAGACCGTGTACGTGCCGCACCGTCTGCTCGTGAGCCTCGATCCCGACGACAAGGAACTCGACCGCGAGGGCGGTCCGTTCGACCGTGTCCGCGGCGCGGCGCGGGCGTTCGGGTGGGGGGTCGTGCCGGAGCTCCTCGACGGCTCCGACGTCGACGGCGAGCTTCCCGCCGCGCGGCTCCCCGGCGCACCCCGCGTGCTGCGGGTACGGCTGACCACGCCCGACGAGAAGACGCGCGGCATCTCGCCGGCACTCCCCGATGCGTGGCGCGTGCTGCAGCAGGTGCGGCGCGACGCGATGCAGCAGGCGCTGCGCGGACGCGACGGCGAGGTCGACGTCGCGGCGACGCTGCGCGCCACCGGAGCGGACCGCGTCGGGCTCGATCACGTGCTGACGGTCGACCCGATCGGGGTGAATCCCTTCACGAAGACGAACCCGTACACGAAGACGAACCCGTACACGAAGACGAACCCTTACACGAAGACTAACCCGTACACGAAGACCAATCCCGTCGGCGAATACGCCGAGGGCGGGTCGGGCGGGCGTCAGCCGGTCGCCTGGGTCGGGGCGGCTCCTCGACGCACCGACGTCGCGCCGGGTTGCCGCCGCGCCGTGGTCGCCGTGCTCGACACGGGGGCGGGCGTCCACGCGTGGCTGCCCGACGACATCGTCGATCGGCACGTGACCGTCGACGGGCACGTGATCGGTCTCGACGACGAGGCGAACCCCGAGATCTACCCCGACCTGTACGGTCCGCTCGACGGCGAGCTCGACGACGTCGCCGGCCACGGCACCTTCATCGCCGGTATCGTCCGCCAGGCCGCCCCGGATGCCGACATCCTCGCCATCCGGGTCGCCGACGCGCTCGGCATGGTCGAGGAGTCGAACCTGCTGGCCGTCGTCGAGGATCTCGGTGTGCTCGTCCATCGCTACGTCCACGGCGAGGAGGGCGGACGCCCGATCGACGTCGTGAACCTCTCGCTCGGCTACTACCACGAGACCCCGGAGGACGGGCTCTACACCCGCGACCTCTACGACCTGCTCGCGGTCCTCCGCGGTCTCGGCACGACCGTCGTCGTCTCCGCGGGCAACGACGCTATCGACCGCCCGTCGTTCCCGGCCTCGCTGTGGCCGTGGCCCGGTTCCGACAACGGCATCGAGCCGGACGCCGGTGCGCCGCACCTCTCGGTCGGTGCGCTCAACCCCGACCGCCGCACGACCGCCCTCTTCTCCAATGTCGGACCCTGGGTGGCGACGTATGCGGAGGGAGCGGCCGTGGTGAGCACCCTGCCCGACTTCTACGGCGGCATCCAGGCCTCGGCGCGCGACGACCAGTACGAGCGTGAGCGGATGACGATCGGTCCCGAGGACTTCCGCGGTGGCTTCGCCGTCTGGAGCGGCACGTCGTTCGCCGCGCCGCTCGTGGCCGGACGGATCGCTGCGGAGCTGGCGCCGCCTGTCGAGTCGGGGCCGCCCGAGAAGGCGATCCCCGTGGTGCGCGACGTCGTCGAGGGGGTGCTCGGCGCGGGCTGAGTGGTCAGTTCCGGTCGCACGGCATCGCGCCGGGGGCCGGGGCACGGCATGCTGAGGGAGTGACCCCCTCCGCCGATGAGCTCTACGCGCGCGGGCGCGAGCTGTCGGCGCAGCGCCGTTACGCCGAAGCGGCGGACGTCCTCGCGGATGCCGCGGCCGCTGCCGCCGACCCGGACCTCGCGGCGCGGATCGTCGGCACCCGCGCGTTCGCGCTCACGCAGATCGGCGACGCCGAGACGGGGGAGCGGACATGTCGCGCGGCCCTCGCCGATGAGCGGATCGGCGCCCACACGCGTGGTGTCCTGGCCGGTCAGCTGGGCAGCGTGCTCGTCCACCAGGGCCGGCTCGACGAGGCGATCGAATGGTTGGGACGAGCGATCGACACCATCCCCGACGATCCCCTCGCCGTCGCCAATCTGCGGGTCAATCGCAGCCTCGTGCACATGCAGCGTCGGGACCTTGCCGCGAGCTTCTCCGATCTCGAACGGGCGCTCGCCGTGTACACGGAGCACGGGACCGCCGCCGACATCGCCGAGACGCAGCACAACCTCGGGTACACGGCGCTCCTCGCGGGCGACCTCGTCCGCGCCATGCGTGAGATGAGCGCCGCGCGCCCCGTGCTGGCCGATCTCTCCCCCGCCAATGCGGCGATCAGCGACAGCGATCGCGCCGAAGTGCTCCGCGATGCGGGGCTCGTCACCGAAGCCGAACGGCTTCTCGAAGCGGCGGCCACCGCATTCGGAGCCGACGGGATGCCGCAGGCCCGGGCCGAGGCGGAACTGCACCTCGCCGCGTCGCTCCTGCGCCACGACCCGGCGCGGGCCGAGTCGGTCGCGCGGGTCGCGGCCGACCGGTTCACCGAGGTGGGTTCCGCGTCGTGGGCGGCGCGTGCCGACGGCATCCGCCTTCGTGCGCTTCTGTCGGGAGGGACGATGGACCGCGCCGGCCGCATCGTCGCCGACGTGGACGACGGGGTCGACGAGGCCGAGGTCGACCGGGTCGCCCGTCGCCTCACGGGGGCGGGGTTCGCGAACGAGGCGACCGCGTTGCGCCTGGCCCGCGAGCTGTGGCGCGCCCGCACCGGACGGCCGGTGGCCCGGATGCCGCGCGTCGCGCCGACATCGTCGCTCGAGGTGAGGCTGCTGGCGCACGAGGTGCGCGCGGCCCGCGCGGCCCGCTCTGACGGGGCTGCGGCGCACCAGGACAGCAGAGCGGCGGAGCGGCACGCGGCGGCGGGGCTCGACGAACTCGCGACGTGGCAGTCGTCGTTCGGCAGCCTCGATCTGCAGACGTCGGTGGCGATGCACGGTCAGGGCCTGTTGCTGACAGGCATCGACGCTGCGGTCGCGTCGGGGCGTCCGGAGCGGGTGTTCGCCTGGTCGGAGCGGGCTCGCCAGCTCAGCCAGCAGGTGGTGCCGCTGCGGCCACCGCCTGATCCGGAGCTGGCGGCCGACCTGGCCGAGCTGCGCATGCTGCGCGCGGACCTCCCGGGCGCGGACTGGCTGTCCGACCCGCGGGCCGTCGCGCTCGGCGATCGTGTGCGCCACCACCAGTGGACCCGCACGGGAGCCGCAGACGTCGAAGAGCGACTCGACCTCGCGGCGGTGCAGCAGCGACTGGATGCCGGCACCGCGGTGCTCGCGTATGTCTTCGGGAGCGCGGGTCTCGCCTGCGTCGTCGTGACCTCCGCTGACGCCGTGGTCGTCGACCTGCCCGGGTGGGCGGAGGCCCGTGCGGCGCTGCCGGGGCTGCGCGCGGACCTCGACATGGCCGCGTCCGTGCGCACCGGACCCATGAGCGACGTGATCCGGCGGTCGCTCTCGGGGCGCCTCGCCGACCTCTCCCGGGCGCTCGTCGAGGAGCCGCTGCGCAGCGCCGGCGACCGTCGCCTCGTGCTGACGACCCCGGGCGTGCTCGCGGGCGTGCCGTGGAGCATGCTGCCCGCCTTCGTCGGTCGCACCTTCACCCTTGCTCCGTCCGCGTCGCGCTGGGTGCGTACCCGACTCCGCGCGCCGCATATGGCCGGGTTCGCCGCCGGTCCGCGCGTCACGCGTGGTGGCGAGGAGATCGCGGTCGCCGCGGCTGCGTGGGATGCCGCACGCCGCCTGCCGGCCGCAGAGGCCACCGTCGCGAGCGTCACCGAACTGGCCCGCGACGTCGACGTCCTCCACGTCGCGGCGCACGGTCGGCACGCGGCCGACAACCCGCTGTTCTCGGGACTCGAGCTCGCCGACGGCATCCTCTTCGGGTTCGACATCGACCAGGTGCGGCCCGTGCCTCGCACCGTCGTGCTCTCTGCGTGCGAGGTGGGGCGCTCATCGGTGCGGTGGGGGGAGGAGGCGATCGGCATGACGCGCGCGTGGCTGCACGCCGGAGCGGACTGTGTGATCGCCGCTCCCGTGGTCGTCGCAGACGATGACGCGTGCGAACTGCTCGGCGCGGTGCATCAAGGACTCGCCGCCGGCACCGTGCCGGCGGAGGCGCTCGCCGCCGCGCAGCGCTCCACCGGCATCGTGGCACCCTTCCAGTGCCACGGCAGCGGCTTCTGACGCGCTCCCGCCCGACCGGGGGCGAGCGGGTTCCGGTCGTTGAGCGAGGAGCGGAGCGACGAGACGAAACGTCGACCGGGGAGCGGCGTTTCGTCTCGCTGCGCTCGCTCAACGACCGGAAGGCGGCGGCGTTTCGTCTCGCTGCGCTCGCTCAACGACCGGGGGCGACGTCTCGTTTTGCGTCGCTCGCTCCACCACCCGGGGACCCGCTTCCGCACCCCGGGAAGAAAAGTTCGCGGATCGTGTATCAGCGAGGCACCGACCCGCTCCTGATCAATGAACGACCTGATGACGCCCGCATGGGGATGCGATCGTCGTCCCCGGGGGGGATCACCAGGATGTTCGGAAGACCGGGTACGCACTCTGGGGGGAGGGCCGGATCTTCGGGCCGGCGGAGTCGGGGGGCACCGCCGGCCCCTCGTCTGTCTGCGGGGTCTCGCCGGTCCGACGTCAGCCGCGGGAGGAGTTCGCCGTGCGCCCGCGGACGATCCCGACGAACGTGTCGACGAGCGGCGACGGATCTGCCGACGGCCAGGCGAGCGCGACCGTCGACGTGGGTGCATCGCGCAGCGGCCGGTACTCCACGTCCTTGCGCTGGTGCAGCCGGGCGAGCGACATCGGCACGATCACCACGCCGACGCCCGCAGCCACGGTCGCGATGGCATCCGCCGTCGTCTCCGGAGGCGCGAAACGGGGAGCCTCCGCCCCCGGCACGTCCACGTGGAGTACGTCGTCACCGGGAACGATGACCACCTCACCGGCGAGGTCGTCGAGACCGAGTTCTTCGACGGCGGTCAGATGCGAGTCGGCCGCGCACACGACCACCGGCAGCTCGTCGTAGAGAGCGATCACGTGGAGACCCTCGCGATCCACCGGCAGCCGCACGAGGGCGGCGTCGACGGCTCGGGATGCCACGGCCTCCCGCTGCTCGGCCACCGACACGGCCACGAGCTCCAGTGCCGTGTCCGGCATCCGTTCCTGCCAGATGTCGATCCATTTGCCCGGCGTCGTGCCGGGAACGGCGCCCAGGCGGAACGGCCCCACCGGGAGCGCCGGGACGGCCGCCGGCGGAGGCGGCGCCGGACGCGTGCGCTTCTTGGCGCCCGGGGCAGCCTTCGACGTCGTCGAGCGTTGCGGTTTCGCGGGCCGCGAGGACTTCGGGGGGCGGCGCCCGCCCTTCGATGCGCGTCCGGCAGCCATGCAGCCAGCGTAGTCGCGCTATCGTCGGGCTATGGTGCCGATCATCGCGACGATCGCGGCCTCGCTGGCCGCGCTGCTCCACGTGTACATCTTCGTCATGGAGAGCATCCAGTGGACCCAGCCCAAGGTGTGGCGTCGCTTCGGGGTGGCCGACCAGGCCGCCGCGGACGTGACCAAGCCGATGGCGTACAACCAGGGCTTCTACAACCTGTTCCTCGCCATCGGTACGATCATCGGGCTGGCGCTCTTCTGGGCGGGCGGTTCCGACGCGGCGGGCGACGTCGCCGGACGCACGCTCGTGCTGTTCAGCCTCGGGTCGATGCTCGCGGCATCCCTCGTGCTCGTCACGTCCGGCGCGAAGTACCTGCGCCCCGCGCTCGTGCAGGGAACGCTCCCGCTGATCGGTTTCGTCCTCTTCCTCTTCGCCTGAGGTTCGGCAGAGGTGCGCGCGGGTTGCCCGGCCCGGGCGCCCGCGCTGGCGCAGGTCAGCACGACCCCCACTGACCGACGGATGCCGCGCGTGCCGCCGTCTCCGTTTCGGCGAACAGGTCCGCGTGCGTCGTGTTCGGCGGCACCGTCAGGGCGCGCGCATCCCCTGACGCCACCAGCCGGTGGTTGACGAACATGCCGTCATCGGTCCACAGGTAGAGCAGCACGCGGCCGTACCGGTCGCGCGGCTCGCGGTCGGTGGCCGCCCACACGCGCGAGCCCTCGGGCAGCAGCTCGCGCAGGTGGTCCCGCGCCTCGTCGGCGCCGCACTCCACCGTCGGGGTGCCTTCGGGCGTATCGATCCCGATCAGACGCACGCGCACGGTGACACCGCCGGCGAGCACATCGCCGGGACCGATGGCGGTCGCACCGGTCGTCGTCGCGCGGATCGTGTCGCCGTCGGACACGTGCGCGACCGTGAGCGCGACGGCGTCTCCCGGTCGTGGCGGCACGTCGGTCGACGGGATCACCACCGGCCGCGCCTCACCGCCGCCCAGCGCCCCCGAACCGATCGCCAACCACAGGCCACCGGCCAGCACGGCGGCGATCGCGGCGGCGGCCACGGCCGTTCGGGTGCGTTTCACCCCCCGAACCCTAACCGGTGCCCGGCGCGCGCTGTCGCGAACTCCTTCGATCGGTGGGTCGCCGCCCCCGAAAGGGCCCGAAGAGGCGCTCCGCCGAGGAAATCGAAGGAGTTAGCCACGCGCCGGCCCCGCCGGTGCGCGCGTCTCAGGCCGCGAGGTGCAGGCCGCGTCGGTCGGTCGCGACGGCTTCGCCATCGGCGATCGACTCGTCGTCGCCGATCAGCGACCCTCCCGCGACACGCGCGTTCGCGCCGACGAAGGCGCGGACGCCGATCTTGGCGCGCGGCCCGATGGCCGCTCCCGGTCCGATGTGCGCGTGGGGCGCGATCTCGACGTCGGGGCCGATGACGGCATCCGGTTCGATCCAGGCGCCGCGGCCGATGTGCGCGCCCGCGGCGATCTGTGCTCCGGGTTCGACATAGGCTCCGGCTTCGACGAGCGCGCTCGCGTGTACCTTGGCCCCGTTCGCGATGAGGCCTCGACCGTTGACGTGCTTGCGGTAACGCAGCGTCTCGCCCCGGTCGTTCTCGATGTCGACGTAGTTCTTGCCCACTGGTCCTCCTGATGGGGTAAACGCATGCAGGGGCATAGTCATTCCCGCGCGGACATCGGTTCGCGTGCCGTCGCGTGTGCTCGCGCGGGAACGGCCTCCGATGGAGTGCCGACGGGCGCGAAGACCACAGCCCGCTGCACCGCGAAGCTCACCGCGAACAGCGTCGCATCGGTGAGGATCTTCGCTGCCAGAAGGGGCACGCCGACGTCGGCGAGCGCGGTGATCAGGCCGTAGCTGGCGATGAGCAGCAGCCCCGCGAGCGAGAAGTAGCGCGCGGCGGCCGTGCGCACCGGGATGGTGCGTCCCGCCCCGAACACCAGCGACCGGTTGACGGCGAAGTTCATGCTCGCGCTGAGCACCCGCGCCGCCACGACCGAGAACAGGAGCCAGCCCGTGACGGCGTGCAGCGCGAGGAGCGCGAGCGTGTCGATTCCGAAGGCGAGCACAGCGGATGCCGCGAACCGCGCCAGCGGTGCATAGATCCGGGCCGAGTCGGCGAGGGGACGGAAGTGGCTCGACGCGTTCCCGTCGAGGTAGACGGTGGCGATCGGCACCTCCACGATGCCGAATCCGGCATCCCTCGCCCGCAGGAGCATGGCGAACTCGTACTCGAAGCGGTCTCCGGGGACGCTCTGAAGCCACGCGAGCGTCGCGGCGGGGAAGCCGCGCAGGCCCGTCTGGGTGTCGGTGAGGCGCCTGCCCGTCGTCGCGCGGAAGAGCGTGCGCGTCACGACGTTGCCGACTCGGCTGCGCAGCGGCACGGCGCCGGCGAGGAACGTCCGGCTGCCGAGCACGATCGCGGGTGCCTCCGCGTCGGCGGCTGCCAGCACCTCCGCGACGCGGTGGATGTCATGGGCCGTGTGCTGTCCGTCGGCGTCGGCCGTGACGACGGATGCCGACGGCCACCGGCGCTCGGCCTCCGCGAACCCGGTGCGCAGCGCCGCCCCCTTGCCGCGGTTGTGCGGGTGGCTCACGACGACGGCGCCGGCGCGGGCGGCGGCGGCGAAGACGGACGCGAACGCGGGTCCCGACCCGTCGTCGACGACGAGGACCGGCCCGTCGGGCGCGAGCGCCGTCACGAGGTCCACGAGCCGGGCGTCGGGCTCGAAGGCGGGGACGAGGACGATGTGCACCCGGATCACCCCGCCAGGTAGAGGATGTCGCTCGTCGCGCGCTCGCCGCCGTTGGAGGGCTGATTGACCACCTCGCCGTTGAACCACATCTCGCTCGACCCGCCGCCGTCGAGGTTGTACGCCGTCGTCGCGCCCAGCGACACCATGATGTCGGCCAGCTCGGTCATCGTGACGCCGCGGCTGTAGCCGGTGTCGCGCCCGTCGACCACGACGATCACCAGGTGGTTGTCGCCGATCACGCCGATCGCCGTGCGCGGCTGCTCGCCCTGGATCGAGTGGTTGCCGATGTTGGTGTCGATCTCGACGTCGTCGATTCCCGCGACGGCAGCCCCGTCCTCGACGATCGCGGGTCCGAAGCTGAGGGTGTTCCAGGCGCCGTCGGCGAGGAGTTCCGCGGCCGTCGTCTCGGTCTCGTCGTAGACGGCGACCGATCCGTCCTCGTAGAAGACGAGCCCTTCGCGCGCACCCTGATCGCGGTAGACGACCCCGTTGCGGATGACGATTCCGCTGTCGCGGAACCCGTAGTAGTCGCCGTTGACGGCGAAGACGGCGCCGTTGTCGGTCGCGATGTTCGACACGAGATCGGTGATGTTCTCGCCGAACTGGTTCTGGGCGAACGCGCTTCGCAGGCGAGTCGCGTCGCCCAGCTCGACGTCGGCGACGTAGTACGTGACCGTGTCGTCACCGGTGCCCTGCGTGTGCGTCGTGATCTCGATCGAGGCGTCGTCGGAGGTGTAGGTCGTGTCGGTGACCTCGGCGGGGGCGCTCGTGGTGGCCGACTCGGTCGCGGATGCCGTGGGGTTCTGTGCCGCCTCGTACGCGGCGACGTCGTCGACGACGACGTGGGGCACCACGAAGCGCTCGAGCGCCCACACCGTGCCGCCGGTCGCCGACAGCGCGACGACGAGACCGCCGGCGATGAGGCTGTGCTTCAGGCGCTTGTTCATGCCCGCCAGTGTCGCCGCCCCCGTGATGTGGCCTGTGTGGCCGGTCTAGGCGCCGCCTATGAACCCGACCGCCGTTCTCCGCGGCTGTCGTGATGCAGGATGGATGCCGTGACTTCCCCCGAGCCCGACTCCACCCCGGTCGTCGATGCGGCGGCGAGCGACCCCGACCCCACGACGGGTCCGTCGCTCGTGTTCGATGCGAAGGCGACCGAGCACAGCGTCGTCGAGGACGTGCTCGGCATCCTGACGGGGACGTTCGTCGCCTCGTTGGGGCTGCATCTGCTGCACGCGGCCCACGCGGTGACCGGCGGCACGGCAGGGCTGTCCCTGCTCCTCGGCTACGCCACCCCGTGGCCGTTCTGGGTGCTTTTCGCCGTCATCAATCTGCCGTTCGCGGCGCTGGCGGTGTGGAAGAAGGGCTGGGACTTCACGATCCGTACGGCGGTGTCGATCGCGCTGGTCTCGGCCTTCGCCGTCGTGCATCAGGCCTTTCTCCCGATCGTCGAGATCGAGCCGATCTACGCGGTCCTCGCCGGCAATCTGCTGGCGGGGGTCGGCGTGCTGATCCTGTTCCGTCACCGCTCCAGCGTCGGCGGCGTGCACATCATCGCCCTGCTGTTGCAGGAGCGCCTCGGCATCCGGGCGGGCTGGTCGCTCATGGTGTTCGACGTGCTCGTGATCGTGGCCGCGCTGCTGGTGGTGCCGTGGCCGATCGTGCTGCTGAGCGCCGCCGGCGCCGTGCTGCTCAACCTCGTGCTGGCCCTCAACCACCGCCCCGGACGGTACCTCGGGCACTGACGCCGCGAGGCCGGCGGCCGTGCGGTCAGGTCTGGCAGCGGGGGCACCAGAAGACGATGCGCTCCTGCGTGGGGTCGGCGCCCAGCTCCGTCTTCTGGATGAGGGTGCCGCACCGGCGGCAGGGCTTGCCTTCGCGGCGGTACACCCAGTTCTGCGCTCCGGGCCGCGTGTCGCCCGTGAACGTGCGGCCGTGGCGGTCGCGGTTCTGCCGGATCATCCGGGCGCCCGTGTCGACGAGGCCGCGCGCGTCGATGCGCGTCGCCGGGGTGGTGGGGAGGATGCCGCGGACGAAGAGGAGCTCGTTGGCGTACTCGTTGCCGAACCCGGCGACGTTGCGCTGGTCGAGCAGGGCGACGTGCGCGGCCCGTTCGTCTATCGAGAGGCGCCGGGCGGCCTCCGCGGCATCCCACGCGGGCGAGAGCGGATCGGGGCCGAGATGCCCGACGATGCGGTCTTCGTCGGCGGTGGGCAGCACCTCGACCATCGCGAGGTCGAAGCCGACGGCATCCGCGGCGGCAGACCCGACGATCGCCCGCGCGCGGAACGCCGGCGCGTGCCAGCGCTCCCCGGGTCGGTAGAGGTCCCAGTGGCCCTCCATCTTCAGGTGGGAGTGGAGCGTGTAGGAGCCGATCCGCAGGAGCAGGTGCTTGCCGCGCGGAACGACCTCGCGGATGATCTCCCCCGTGAGGTCGGCGGTCGCGCTTCCCGGGACGCGGATGTCGAAGCGTGTCGCCGTCGCCCCCGCGAGCGCCTGGTGGAGGCGTCGCGCCGTGCGGAAGACGGTGTCGCCCTCGGGCATCAGCAGGCATCCGGGGTTGTCATCGGGCCCGCCGGAGGGTGAGGCCCCGCGCGGATTCGACGAAGCCGGCGTCGCGGAGCGCGCGGCCGACGGGCGTGCCGTACACGAACGCGCCGCCGACCTGTTCGATCGTCAGCGTGTCGAGCCGTCGAGCGCGCGCCGTCTCGACGAGGCTGCGCGCCGCGGCGGACAGCACGGCCTCGTCGTCCGAGAAGGCGAGCGCGGAGCGGCCGCCGCGCTCGAGGTACAGCACGAGTGCGCCGTCGACGAGGACGACGAGGCCGCCCGCCTTCCGCCCGGGGCGGTGGCCGCCGTCCTGTGCCGGCCAGCCGAGCGCCGCGCCGTAGGGATTGGCGGGATCGGTGGCGGCGAGCGTCAGTGCGTGCAGGCGCGGAGCGCCCTCGTCGGCGTCGGGGCCTGTGTAGGTGCGCAGCCGGTCGACCGTGGCCGACGTCGCGAACTGCGCGGCGCCGAGACGTTCGATGAAGTAGCCGCGCCGGCAGTGCCCTGCGTCTTCGAAGCCGGCGAGGGTGCGGTAGGCCTGCGCGAACCCGCCCGGCAGCTCCTCCGCGGTCACCGAGCCGCGGGTGACCACCCCGTAGCGTTCGAGCAGCATGCTGGCGGATGCCGCGGCGCGCAGCGACGGGTCGCCCTCGGGTGCCGGGAGCAGCGACCAGCGCCCTCCCACGAGCGGCGGCCGCTGAGGTGCGGTCTGGGGTCGGGCGATCGGCGTGCCGCGGAACATGCGGGCACGGGGAGTGCGGCGCACCGTGCGGTGTGCCTGCGAGCCGCCGCCCAGCAGCAGCCGCACCGGCGCGAACGTGTCATTGGTGATGCGCGACGTCCACGCGAGGTTCCACAGCGCATCGACGACGGACTGCTCGTTCTCGGCGCCCACGAGGGGCACGAGCTGCCCCGCGAAGAAGGCGCCCCCGCCGGCGAGGGCCGACAGGAGCTGCTCCTCCAGCGGCGACGGCGCGGTGTCGTCTTCGGGACGGAGCGTGAGCGCGGCGGTGTCGGCGGGGTGCAGCGCGATCCAGCCGTCGCGGCCGGGGAGCGAGCCGTGACCCGACCAGATCACCTCTCCCGTGGAGGTGAGCTCGTCGAGCATGCCCGGGGTGTAGTCCACGACGCGCGAGGGCAGGATGAGCGACTCCCACGCGCTCGCCGGGAGCGGCACGCCGGCGAGCTGCTCGATCACGGCCAGCACGCCGTCGACCCCTTCGAGACCGCGGGCGGACTCGGCGGCGTGAACGTGCTGCCACGCGGGGAGGAAGCGGGCGAACGCCTCGGGAGCCACGGGCTCGACCGCCCCGCGGATGGCGGCGAGCGAGCGCAGCCGCAGCCGACGCAGCACCTCGGTGTCGCACCACTCGGAGCCCGGATCGGCGCCGTCGGCCTGCGCCTCGCGGGAACCCCGCGCCGGGTCGGGAAGGAAGAAGCCGCTCGACAGCCGGCCCTGCGACTCGAGCCGCTGCAGCGTCTGCCGGGCGACGGCCGCGCCGATCCCGAGTCGCGCCGCCACGTCGCCCGTGCGGAACGGGCCGTGCGTGCGGGCGTGACGGGCGACGAGATCGGCGAGCGGGTCGACGACGGGTTCCAGGAACGCGGTGGGGATGCCGACGGGCAGCGCCGCGCCGAGCGCGTCGCGCAGCCGCCCGGCATCCTCGATCGCGGCCACCCGCGCGACGCCCGCGATCGTCACGGGGATCGCGCGCCGGGCGTCGACGAGCGCATCGAGGTGGGCCTGGGCCTCGGCCGCCGTCGCAGCCGCGTCGGGTGCGCCGTCTGGCGTGGGCGCTCCGGACGGGGGAGCGGCGGCGTCGAGCCTGGCGGCCACTTCGTCGGCGTCGAGCGGGCCGAGCAGGCGCAGCAGGTCGGCGACCCCTTCGAGCCCGCGCACTCGCCGGGTGGGGTCGAGCCGCTGCACCTCGCGTTCGAACTGGGCGATGATGCCGGGGTCGAGGAGCTCGCGCATCTCGACCTTGCCGAGGAGCTCGCTCAACAGTGCAGGGTCGACGGAGAGCGCGGCCGCCCGACGCTCGGCGAGCGGGGAGTCGCCCTCGTACATGAACGCGCCGACGTACCCGAACAGCAGGTCGCGCGCGAACGGCGACGGCTGCGAGGTGGTGGTCTCGACGAGGCGGATGCGTCGGTCGCCGATCGACCGGGCGATGCGCAGCAGGGCGGGAAGGTCGTAGACGTCCTGCAGCACTTCGCGAAGCGTCTCGAGGATGATCGGGAACGTCGGATGGTTCTTCGCGACCTCCAACAGCTGCGCCGACTTCTGCCGCTGCTGCCACAGCGGCGAGCGACGGTTCGGGTTGAGGCGCGGAAGCAGGAGCGCGCGGGCCGCGCACTCGCGGAAGCGCGAGGCGAACAGGGCGGAGCCGCCGACTTCGTCGGTGACGATCTGCTCGAGCTCGTCGGGGTCGAAGACGAAGAGCTCGGCGTCGGGCGGTTCGGACTCCGCGTCGGGCACGCGGGCGATGATGCCGTCGTCGCTCGCGACCGCCGATCCCTCCACACCGAGCCGCTCGCGGATCCGCGCGTTGACGGCCAGCGCCCACGGTGCGTGCACGTGCATGCCGTACGGGGAATGCAGGATGATGCGCCAGTCGCCGACTTCGTCGCGCGACCGCTCGACCGTGAGCGTCCGATCGGTGGGCAGTGTGCCCGTCGCCTCACGCTGTTCGGACAGGTAGGACAGCAGGTTCCCGATGGCGTTGTCGTCGAGGCCCGACTCCCGCAATCGCTCAGTCGCCTTCTCGGGGGTCGCCGCCGCCACCTCCCGCGAGAACCGGCCGAGCGCCTCGCCGAGCTCGGCGGGTCGTCCCAGGCCGTCGCCGTGCCAGAACGGCAGCTTCCCCGGCTGCCCGAACGCGGGCAGCACGTTGACGCGGTCGTGAGTGATCTCCACGATGCGCCAGCTCGTGGTGCCCAACGTGAAGACGTCGTTCACGCGCGACTCGTAGACCATCTCCTCGTCGAGCTCACCGACGCGCGCATTGCGGCTCTCGCCGGCGACGAAGACGCCGAAGAGGCCGCGATCGGGGATCGTGCCGCCACTGGTCACGGCGACGCGCTGCGCTCCCGGCCGACCGGTCAGCGTGCCGTGGTCGCGATCCCAGACCACGCGGGGACGGAGCTCGGCGAACTCGTCGGAGGGGAACCGGCCCGCGAGGAGGTCGAGGGTCGCTTCGAAGGCGGAGCGGGGAAGGGTGCGAAACGGCGCCGACCGCTTCACCGTCTCGAACCAGCCCTCCACGTCGACCGGGCCCGTCGCGCACGCGGCGACCGTCTGCTGCGCGAGGATGTCGAGCGGGTTCTGCGGCACGGCGATCGCCTCGATCTGACCGGCCAGCATGCGCTCGGTGACGACGGCGGTGTGGAGCACGTCACCCCGGTGCTTGGGGAAGAGCGCGGCTCGACTCACCTCGCCCACCTGGTGGCCCGCGCGTCCCACGCGCTGGAGACCGGATGCCGCGGACGGCGGCGCCTCGACCTGGATGACGAGGTCGACGGCTCCCATGTCGATGCCGAGCTCGAGGCTGCTCGTCGCGACGACGCACCGCAGCGCCCCCGACTTCAACTCGTCCTCGACCTGGGCCCGCTGCTCTTTCGAGACGGAGCCGTGGTGAGCCTTGGCGAGCACGGGGTCGGCGCCGCTCGTCGCCCCCGCTTGGGCCATCATCGCGGCGGGCACGGCGGGATCGGGCAGGTCGAGCCCGAGTCGCTCCGCGTAGATCTCGTTGAGCCGCCCCGTCAGCCGCTCCGCGAGCCGGCGCGAGTTCGCGAAGACGATGGTCGAGCGGTGGGCGAGGATGCGGTCGACGATCGCCTCCTCGACGTGCGGCCACACCGACCCGGTCACTTCGCTCGGACCTGGCGCGGAGGCCGACCCCGTCGGGCCGGGTGCGGCGTCGTACCAGGCGGGTCCGTCACCGTCGTCGGATGCTGCGGCGTCCGCGGCCCCCTCGCCGGCCCCGGGCGACGGCGCCTCGGCCGCCGCACCGGGAGGGGGAGGCGGGTTGAGCATGTCGTCCATCGGGACCACGACCGACAGGTCGAACGCCTTCGTCGCCTTCGGCGCCACGATCTCGACGGGCTGCGAACCGCCGAGGAACCGCGCCACCTCGTCGATCGGTCGGACGGTGGCCGACAGCCCGATCCGCTGCACGGGTGCGACGCTCTCGTCGTGCTCCCGGCGCAATGCGTCGAGCCGCTCGAGGCTCACCGCGAGGTGCGCCCCCCGCTTGGTGGCGGCCACGGCGTGCACCTCGTCGACGATCACCGTGTGGACGCCGCGCAGCGTCTCGCCCGCCTGCGAGGTGAGCATGAGGTACAGCGACTCGGGCGTCGTGATGAGGATGTCGGGCGGATCGGAGACGAGCTTCCGGCGGTCGGCCGACGTCGTGTCGCCCGAGCGCACGCCGACGGTGATGTCGGGCACGGGGATGCCGAGGCGCCGTGCCGACTGGCCGATGCCCACGAGGGGAGAGCGCAGGTTGCGTTCGACGTCGACGCCGAGCGCCTTCAGCGGTGAGATGTAGAGCACGCGCGTGCGCGGCGGGCGAGGCTGCTTCGACCGGGACGGTGCGGGTGCGGCGGCCGCGGCATCCTGCTTGTCGTGGAAGATCCGATCGATCGACCACAGGAAGGCCGAGAGCGTCTTGCCCGACCCGGTCGGAGCCACCACGAGCGCGTGCCGCCCGGCGGAGATGGTCTCCCACGCGCCGGCTTGCGCGGCGGTCGGCCGATGGAAGGCGCTGCGGAACCAGTCCTGCGTCGCAGGACCGAATCGCTCGAGCACCTCGGCCATCCCTCCATCTTCGTCCGTCCGTCCGACATCCGGACAGGGCTTGCGCCGCGGGCTGTCAGTGGCGCAGCGCGTAGTCGATGATGTTCTCGTTCCAGTCCACCTCTGCCTGGAGCACGACCCCCTCGTCGACGAAGATGTCGAGCTCCTCGATCTGCCAGGCAGGATCGCCGCCGGGCTCGTCGTATCCCGTCAGCGTGTCGAGACCGCGCTTGCGCTCGTGCACGACGATCTGCGATCCGGAGACATACGGGGGCGCGGAGGAGTCGTCCGTGTACGTCCAGCGCAGCACCGAGTCTTCGAAGACGCTCACGGTGGTGGGCTGCCTGTAGTCGTCCGGATCGGACTCGGTGGCGAACAGATAACGTCCGACTGCCCTCAGCGAGCTCGCGGTCGTCTGCGCGACGGTCTCGAGCGCCTCGCCGGTGAGGGGGTCGATGCGCTCGATCGCTCCCTCCGGCGTGAGGATCCACAGCGTGTCGGCGTCGCCCGTGTAGCTGAGCACCTCGCGCGTCCAGCACGACTCTCCTCGCGCCAGATCGAGTCCGGATAGGTCGAACGGGCCGACGTGGTCGTACATGAGACGTGTGTGCAGGGTGGCGCCGGCCACGGACGTGACGGTGCCCGCAGACTCCCACCCGAGACCTTCTCCGGTTTCGGCATCCACGGCATGACTGCCGACGAACGCCCGGTCTCCGATGACGCCGAACGGCACGCCGCCCTCGAACCACTCCACGCCGTAGTCCGAACCGGCCACCGTCCATCGCGTCTCGAGGGTGGTCGCGTCGATCCGCGAGAGGGCGTCGCGATCGCTGAGGTAGAAGCTGTCCGCGGTGGCAGGCGCGACACTCGTCCACCACGCTCGCCCGGCGCGCCACGTGATGGGACTGGTCTCGCCGGTCTCGCGCTCCGCGATGACATCACCTGTGGCGAGATCGAACGACATCATGCGGTGGTCGCCGCCCTCGAATGCCGTCACGCCGATCACGAGGATCCCCTGCACGCCCGTGGTCGCCGGTGACGAGAGCACCTGGAGTCGACCACCGTCGATCACGACCGTCCACCGCTCCTGACCGTCACGGCCCGCCACGGTCAGCGAGCTGCGCGACCGCAGGTCGTTCGCGGTCAGGATGCCGAAACTCTCCTCGTCGATGGGGAACGGGAACGGGGTGGGGCGATAGTCGACGTCGGCGCGCTCGATCCGTTGCACGCGATCGGCGTCGGCGGGGCCTGTGGCCGGCAGGGTGAGCTCGAACGGATCGGACCAGAGGACATCGTGCATCGTCACGGTGCACGTCGGCGTCGGCGTGGGCGTCGGTGACGGAGTCGGCGACGGGGACTCGGCTTCGCCCGTGGGCGACGCGGACGGCGCGGTGCTCGGGGAGGCCGCCCCCTCCGCGGACGGTCGCATCAGCGGGGCAGCGACGGCTGCGCCGGCGATCGCCATCGCCGCCACCGTGCCCACGGTGATCCACAGCGCCGGGCGGTTCATGCGCCGTGGCGTACGTGATGCTGCGGGGGTGTTCTCAGGGGCCTCGGGGCCGGGTTCTTCAGGTGACACTTCTCCTCCTGTGGGAAGCGTATGCGAGCCGGATAGCGCTTGCTACGGGCCGCGATAACAGTTGCGCATCGCATGCATTCCGTTAGGGGAATAGCACGGTCATCGGACGCTCGCTCAGGAGCCCGGCGCGCAGCTCGAGCACGAGGTCGGGGCCGATGCGCGCGAGGAACGCGTCGTCGTGGCTCACGATCAGCACCGCGCCGCGGTACGAGGCGAGCGCGTCGACCAGGTGGTCGACCGTCTCCACGTCGAGATTGTTGGTCGGCTCGTCGAGCACGAGCAGCTGCGGGGCGGGTTCGTGGAGCATGAGGCGTGCCAGCGCCGTCCGGAAGCGCTCGCCGCCCGACAGAGTGGCCACCGGCCGCAGCACGGTGTCGCCGCGCAGGAGGAACCGGGCGAGCCGGTTGCGCAGTTCCACGTCGCCCATGCCGGGGCTGCGGAGATTGTCGAGCACCGACCGATCGTCGTCGAGCCCGTCGACGCGCTGGGGGAGGTATCCGATGCGGTCGGTGTACGTCTCCGTGTGCAGGCCGGTCCCGGAGCGGCCGACGCCGACGAGGCTCTCGAGGAGCGTCGTCTTCCCCGCGCCGTTGGGGCCGATGACGGCCACCCGCTCCGGCCCCTGCACGATCCACGCGCGCTCGCCGTCGCCGAGCATCGCGATGCGCCGCCCCGCCGCGACCCGGGGATCGGGGACGTCGATGTGCACCGACTCGTCGTCGCGGACGCGGCGTTCGGCGGCGTCGAGGTCCGCGCGAGCCGTCGCGACCTTCTCGACGGCCTCGGTCCGCAGCTTCCCTGCCGACACCTGCGCGGCGCGCTTGCGTCCGCCCGCGACGATGCCCGGCACGCGTTTCTCCATCTGCGCCTTGTGTCCGGCCGCCTGGCGGTGGGCGATCTTCGTCTCCGTCAGGCGGCGGTCGCGCTTCTCGCGCCGGACCACCTGCCGCGCGGCGGCCTCGGCCTGCCGCGCGGCGGCCTGCTCCACGTCGAGGGCTTCGCGCCACGCCGAGTAGCCGCCGCCGAACACCGACAGCCCGCCGCGGTACAGCTCGGCGGTCTCGTCCATGAGGTCGAGCAGCCGGGTGTCGTGACTGACCACCACGAGCGTGCCCCGCCACCCCCGGACGAGGTCGTAGACGCGCGCGCGGGCATCGCGGTCCAGGTTGTTGGTGGGCTCGTCGAGCAGGGCGATCGGCGCGCCGCGGAGCCGGACGCCGACGAGCGCGGCGAGTACCGCTTCGCCGCCGGACAGCGTGCCCACCCGCCGGTCGAGCGCTCCCGCGGGAAGTCCCGCCTCGGCGAGGGATGCCGTGGCCCGCGCTTCGACGTCCCAGTCGTCTCCGACGGCGTCGAAGTGCGCGGGGTCGACATCGCCGTCGGCGATCGCCCGCACGGCGCGGAGCGCATCGCCCACGCCGAGCAGGTCGGCGACGGGCACGTCCACGTCGAGCGTGAGCTGCTGCGGCAGGCGGTCGACGCGGCCGGTGACGGTGAGCTGGCCGGACGTCGGCATCCGTTCGCCCGCGATAAGCGAGAGCAGCGTCGACTTGCCGGCGCCGTTGCGGCCCACGAGACCGGTGCGGCCGGTGCCGAACGCGCCCGTGACGCCGTCGAGGGCGACGGTGCCGTCGGGCCAGGTGAAGGAGAGGCGGTCGAGAGCGACCGCGGAGTGTGGTGCAGGCATGAGTGCCTCCCGGTTGTCGGTGGCCCCGATCTCGGTCGGGGGTGCGCCGACGCAGCGGACACCGGGCAGCCTCGCGCCCGGCACGCGGCCGGGGGAGGCGGAGGGAGTCGACGACGTCAGCGCGGGATGGGTGCGCAGACGTCGCGAAGAGTCCGGTCCTGCGGGTAGCGGAGGGAAGCGGAGGGCGACGGCTGGCGCGAGATCACAGCGCGGCGTCGAAACCCTTCAACGGTCTTCCTCACACTCGGGACGGGGGACACGACGATTCTATCGGAGGGCGTCAACCCCGCTCGTCGGCGAGGCGCTTCTCGAGGAAGGTGCGCACGTCCTCCAGTTCGTCCTGCGACACGCTGTGGGCGAGCCCCGGGTAGACGCGGCCGCTCAGTTCCGCGTGTTCGGGGAGCCACTGCACGGTGTGGGCGACACGGTCGACCGGGATGACCTCATCGCGCGCTCCGCGCCCCCAGAAGACGGGGGGCTTGCGCTCGGCCAGCTCGGCATCGGTCGGGAGGGGAGCGGCATCCGCGTATCCCGCGAGGGCGACGACGAAGGCGAACCGCTGCGGCTGCAGACGCAGCGCCTGCAGGGCGATCACCGCTCCCTGCGAGAAGCCCAGCAGGCCGACGACCTCGGCATCCGTCGACGCGTCCAGCCACGAGAGGAACGCGCTCGCCGCGGTCGTCGTGCCCTCCGGGTCTCGCCCGCGGAGGCCTTCGATCGGGAACCACGACCACCCCGGAGTGGGGAACGGCGGCGTGAGCGGGGCGCGGACGGCGGCGAACACGTACTCCGGCGGCAAGTGGGGCACGAGCGCGAAGAGGTCGCGTTCCTCCGAGCCGTAGCCGTGCAGGAGCACCACGAGCGGGCGCCCCGCACGCTCGGCGGGCGAGGCGCTCCACAGCACGGCGTCGGCATCCAACTCGCTCATGGCCCCATTGTCCCAAACGCCGTCCGGTCGTGTCCTCCGGCGTGCGCCCGCGCGATCGGGGGCGGGCGCGGGTATACATGGAGCATGGCCGTCCGCACCCCCGACCCCGACCCGAACGACCGCGACGACGACGGAGCGCCGCGCGATTCGCTGCGCGCGTACGGTCGCGAGGGCCACCCGGTGGGTGACGGCTCCTTCGGCTCTCCCGCCCCGGGCAACGCCGCCAACCCGGGCTGGCTGACGGAGATCGAGCTCGCCGAGGCGCGTCGGCGCCTGCCGATCCTCTACGTGGAGGCCGTTCCCGTCCGTACCGACGGCACGGGTGTCGTCACCGAGGTCGGCATCCTCCTGCGCGCCACTCCGCTCGGTGAGATCACGCGTTCGACCGTGTCGGGCCGCGTCCGCTACGGCGAGACGGTGCGCGATGCCCTCTTCCGCCATCTCGAGAACGACCTGGGGCCCATGGCCTTCCCGCTTCTCCCGCCGCAGCCGGTGCCGTTCACGGTGGCCGAGTACTTCCCGATGCCGGGCCTGAGCGCCTACCACGACGATCGTCAGCACGCCGTGTCGCTCGCGTTCGTCGTGCCGGTCACCGGCACGTGCGAGCCGCGGCAGGATGCCCTCGAGGTCACGTGGCTGACCCCCGCCGAGGCCTCCTCGGATTCGCTGGCCGCCGAGATGGAGGGCGGCCGGGGAACGCTGGTGCGGCTGGCGCTGGCCTCCGTCGGCGCCCTGCGCTGAGGCGGCCCCCGTCATGCCGCAGAGCGCGCTGCTCGTCGACTTCGCCCTCGCCCTGCCGGCGGCGCTCCTGGTGTCGTTCGTCATCGCCTGGACGCTGCGCCGCCTCTTCGGCCAACGCCTCTCGCTGCCGCTGTCGGCGATGACGATCATCTCGATCCTGGGGCTCAGCGCCGGTCTCTTCATCGCCGGCTGGTTCTTCGCCGGTCTCCGACTCTGGATGCCGACGACCATCCTCCTGGCCGCCGGCTGCAGTCTCGGGCTCTCGCTGCTCGCCTCCGCGGTCGTCGCCCTCGTGCGCCGCGACAGCGCCGCCGTCGACGTCCGCGCCCTCTTGGCGGCGGGGGAGTCCGACCGGGTCGAGTTCAAGGAGACGGCGCGCTGGAACGTGCGCGAGGACAAGAAGGACCCACGCATGGAGGCGGTGGTCGCCAAGACGGTCGCCGCGTTCCTCAACAGCAGTGGCGGCACCCTCCTCATCGGCGCCGACGACGCCGGGCGTCCGACGGGCCTGGACCGCGACCTCGCGACCTTGCGCGAACCCGACGTCGATCGGTTCGAACTGTGGCTGCGCGACATGCTCTCGACGACCCTCGGCAAGAACGCCGCGGCACTCCCGCGCATCCGCTTCGCGGACGTCGACGGCGTCACGGTGTGCGCCGTCCGCTGCCCTCGCGCTCCGGAGCCGGTGTTCCTCGCGCAGGGTCAGAGCACCGACCTGTGGGTGCGTGTCGGCAACTCGACGCGATCGTTCGGGGTCGACGAAGCGGTCTCGTACGTCGCCCGCCACTGGCGGCCGACCCTCACGACCATGCTGTTCGGGCGTCGCTGACGGATGCCACCCGTAGGCTCGAACCCATGAGTGCGCCCGAGCCCTTCGTCTTCCCGATCACCCGCGACGGCTGGCTGGCCGCCGCCACCGAGCACGCCGAGGCGGCCGTGCGGCTCGTGCGCCACTTCGACGGCCAGTTGACGGCCGGCGCGGCCACGGCATCCGAGGCCCTCGACCTCTGGAACGACGCCGATCTCGCCCTCCGCGGCACGATGAGTGAGGCCTACATCCTCAGCGAGGCGCACCCCGACGCCGACGTCCGTGCGGCGGCCGAAGCGTCGGTGCAGACGCTCGAGGCGCTCTCGTCCGCCCGGCTGCTCGACCCCGCCCTGTTCGCGGCGCTCGCCGCCTTCGAGGGCGCCGACCTGGATGCCGAGGAGGAGCGCCTCCTGTCCCACACGCTGCGCGACTTCCGTCGAGGCGGCGTGGATCTCGCGGAGGCCGACCGCGAGCGCGTGCGCGAGCTGACCGACCGCGACACCGAGCTCAGCCTGACCTTCTCCCGGAACATCCGCGAGGGCCGGCGCGAGGTGCGGGTGCATCCCGACGACCTCGCGGGACTGCCGCAGGACTTCCTCGATGCGCACCCGGCGGGAGAAGACGGGCTCGTCGTGCTCACGACGGACTATCCCGACCTCATGCCGGTGCGCGAGTACGCCACGGTGCGAGCGACGCGCACGGCCCTCGTGGCCGCCTACAACGACCTCGCGTGGCCCGAGAACGACGCCGTGCTCGCCGAGCTCCTCGCCGTGCGGGAGGAGCGGGCGCACCTGCTCGGCTACGGCGACTGGGCCGACTTCGAGACCGAGCCGCGCATGATCGGCTCCGGCGCCGCGGTCCGCGCGTTCCTGGACCGGCTCGACGAGGCGTCGCGCCCGGCGGCGGAGGCCGAGTACCCGCTGCTGCTGGAGCGTCTGCGCCACGACGAGCCGGATGCCGAAGAGGTGACGGTCGCCGACTTCTTCTATCTCCTGAGCGTGCTCCGCAACGAGCGTCACGATGTGGATGCGCAGCTCGTGCGCTCGTACTTCACGTTCGATCGCGTGCTGCCCGGAGTGCTGCAGACCGCCTCGCGGCTGCTCGGCATCGACTTCCAGCCCGTCGACGTGCCGACGTGGCATCCCGACGTGCGCAGCTACGACGTCGTGCGCGGCGACGAGCGCATCGGGCGGGTGCACCTCGACCTCCACCCGCGAGAGGGCAAGTTCAGCCACGCGGCGTGCTTCCCGTTGGCGCCGGGCATCACGGGGCGGGTGCTCCCGGAGGCGGCGCTCCTGTGCAACTTCGCGCGAGGGCTCATGACCCACGACGAGGTCACCACGTTCTTCCACGAGTTCGGTCATCTCGTGCACGACATCCTCGGCGGCGCGCAGCGGTTCGCCCGCTTCACGGGCGTGGCGACCGAGTGGGATTTCGTCGAGGCGCCGAGCCAGCTCCTGGAGGAGTGGGCGTGGGATGCCGACGTGCTGGCATCCTTCACGGCCGACGCGGACGGGCAGCCGATCCCCGCCGACCTCGTCGAGCGCATGCGGGTGGCCGACGGCTTCGGTCGGGCGCTGGAGGTGCGTCGCCAGCTCGGCCACGCGAACGTGTCGTACCACCTGCACGTCGACCGGCCCGCCGACCTCCAGGCCGCCACCGAGCACTGGTACGCGGTCACGTCTCCCGTGCAGCCGCTGCGGGGCCTGCACCCCTATGCGGGCTTCGGGCACCTCACCGGATACGGCTCCTGCTACTACACGTACCAATGGAGCCTCGTCATCGCGCGCGATCTCCGCTCCGCGTTCGGCGACGACCTCATGAACCCGGAGGTCGCCGAGCGCTACCGCCGCGAGATCCTCGAACCGGGAGGACGAAGGGATGCCGCCGACCTCGTGGCATCCTTCCTCGGCCGGCCCTACGCCTTCGACGCCTACCGGGAGTGGCTCGCGGGCAGCTGAGTCCGCCCGTGCGGCGGCGCGGTTCGTCCGCGCCGAATCGTGGCTCGGGGCCCCGCCACCCACAAGATGACGCGGATGAGTCGCCGTCGATATTGCGGTGCGCACGGCGGCGGCGGGAAGGGTACCCTTCCAAGTACCGGTGTGGTTACCCGGTATCCCCCGACCTCGCGGAGTCCTCATGCCCGACCTGCAGACCTCTCCCGGCGACGAGAACTCGCCGTTCGACGACCTCATCCGCGCCCAGGAGGGCGGCGGTGACGCGACGTTCACGACGGCGTTCCGAGGGTACGACAAGGGCGAGGTCGAGTCGGCGATCGCGGAGCTGACCACGCGGCTACGTGTGCAGGGCGAGGAGCTCTCGCAGCTGAAGGACCGCTACCGCCGCGCGGTCGCGTCGGCGAAGGCGCAGAACCAGGCGCAGTCGCAGGGCAGCAAGCGCGTGGAGGAGCTGGAGGCGGAGCTCGCCGTCGCCACCGCGAAGGCGTCCAACGCCGAGGAGCAGGTGCAGACCCTCACGGAGGAGCTGCTGGGTGCCTCGGGCGAGTCGGCGAACCGTCGCCAGTTCGAGGAGGTGCTGCACGTCGCGGAGGAGCAGGCCAGCCTGCTCATCAAGAACGCGAGCGTGCAGGCCGACCGCCTGCTCGCAGCGGCCAACGAGGAGATCCAGAACCGTCGCAAGGAGGCGCAGGCCGACGCCGACGCGATCATCGCGCGCGCCGAGCACGACGCCCAGCAGGCGCGGGTGCGCATCGACACGGAGCTCACGGCGCACGCCGCGCAGCTGGAGCGCGAGCGTGCTCACGCCGCGGAAAAGGTCGCGCAGGCCGAGCAGGAGGCGGCGACCATCCGCACCGAGTCGGAGAAGGGCGCTGCCGCTCTCCGTTCGCTCGTCGCGCGCGAGACCGAGCAGGCCCGCGCCGAGGCCGAGGAGGCGGTGCGCGAGCTGCGGATGCGCGCGCTCGAGTTCGAGGAGTCGCTGACCCGCCGGCAGGACGACGCGCAGCAGGAGTTCCTCATGCTGCACAACCAGGCCGTCGCCCACGCGGAGCGCATCACGAAGGACGCGAACGACCAGGTGGCCGCGTCGCTCGAGCACTCGCAGCGGATCACGGCCAAGGCCGACGACTTCGACCGCCTCATGCGCGCCCAGGCGTCGCAGATCGAGGCCGATGCCCACCTCAAGGCGCGCGAGCAGCTCGACCGCGCCCGCGTGAAGGCGCAGAAGATCATCGAGACCGTGACGGCCCACTCCGACTCGGTGCTCCGCGACGCCGAGGACCGCACGCGTCAGCTGCGCTGGCAGCAGCACCAGCTCACGAGCTTCATGTCGGAGGTGCGCGAGCTCATGCGGGGCGAGGCCTCCGCCGCCGGCGAGTCCGCTCCCGTGGAAGAGACGGATGCCGACGCCGACTCGAGCTCGGACGCCTCCGACGGGGCAGTGCCCGACGAGGTGGCCGAGGCGGAGCTCGACGACGCGATCGAGTCGGTCACGGCCGTCGAGCGGCGCTGAGACGTGCCGTCGGCGGCGGCGGCGGTGCTCAGCCGGCGGTCGTGAGTCGACCGAGCTCGGCCACGAACGCGTCGACGTCGCTCTCGCTCGTGTCGAACGAGCACATCCAGCGCACCTCGTTCTTCGCGGCATCCCAGTCGTAGAAGCGGAAGCTCTCGCGCAGCCGGTCGGCGACACCGTCGGGCAGCGTCGCGAACACGCCGTTGGCCTGCGTCGGCTGGCTGAAGGCGACCCCGCGGATCGATCCGTCGGCGAGGCCCGCCTCCACCGACGACCGCAGCCGCGCCGCCATGGCGTTCGCGTGGCGGGCATTGCGCAGGTACAGGTCGTCTTCGAGGAGCGCGACCAGCTGCGCCGAGACGAAGCGCATCTTGCTCGACAGCTGCATGTTGAGCTTGCGGAGGAACAGCAGACCCTCGGATGCCGCGGGGTCGAGCACGACGACGGCCTCTCCCAGCATGGCGCCGTTCTTCGTGCCGCCGAAGCTCATGACGTCGACGCCGGCGTCGCGCGTGAAGGCCCGCAGCGGTACGTCGAGTGCGGCGGCGGCGTTGGAGATGCGGGCGCCGTCGAGGTGGAGGCGCATGCCGCGTGCGTGGACGTGGTCGGCGATCGCGCGGATCTCGTCGGGCGTGTACAGGGTGCCGAGCTCGGTGGACTGCGTGATCGACACGACGAGCGGCTGCGCGCGGTGCTCGTCGCCCCAGCCCCAGGCCTCCCGGTCGATGAGCTCGGGCGTGAGCTTGCCGTCGTCGGTGGGGACGTTGAGGATCTTGATGCCCGCGACCCGCTCGGGCGCGCCGCCCTCGTCGACGTTGATGTGCGCGGTGGATGCCGCGATGACCGCGCCCCAGCGGGGCAGCATCGACTGGAGGCCGACGACGTTGGCTCCCGTGCCGTTGAACACCGGGAAGGCCTCCACGCCCTCGCCGAGATGGCGTACGAAGACCTCCTGCAGTCGCGCCGTGTAGACGTCTTCGCCGTAGGCGATCTGGTGGCCGTCGTTGGCGGCGGCGATCGCCGCGAGCACCTCGGGGTGGACGCCGGAGTAATTGTCGCTGGCGAAGCCGCGAACGGTCGTGTCGTGGAGGGTGGTCACGACATCCCAGCCTAGTTCGCGGTCCGGGGGTTCCGCGTGTCGGTGGTGCTCGCTAGCCTCGCCTCATGTCGCAACCGCAGCCTGACGCCGCCCCCTCCCGGGCGGTTCCCGCCAACGGGATGCGCACTTTCGTGCACGTGCTGGTCAACACGGCTGCGGCCAACATCACCACGAGCTTCCTGTGGTTCGCGCTCACGTTCTGGGTCTACCTGGAGACGAAGTCGGTCCTCGCGACCGGCATCATCGGCGGCGCCTACATGCTGCTCCTCGCGGTCTTCGGCATGGTTTTCGGCACGTTCGTCGACCGGCACCGCAAGCACCGCGTCATGATCCTGTCGGGGTTCGTCACCCTCGTCGCGTTCCTCCTGGCGGGCGGCATCTATCTGTCCCAGACCGAGGCGACCCTGCTCGATCTGGGCGCTCCGTGGTTCTGGCTCTTCTCGGGCATCATCCTCGCGGGCGCCGTCGTCGAGAACCTCCGCAACATCGCCCTGTCCACGACGGTCACCCTTCTCGTGCCGACCGAGCGTCACGCCAACGCGAACGGCCTCGTGGGCACCGTGCAGGGGCTCGCCTTTCTGGTGACGAGCGTGTTCTCGGGCTTCGCGATCGGCTTCCTCGGCATGGGCTGGACCCTCGTGATCGCGCTCGTCCTCACCCTCGCGGCGCTGATCCACCTGTTCCTGCTGAAGGTTCCCGAAGACGAGCCCGCGCGTGAGCCGGGGTCCAAGCTCGTCGACTTCCGGGGTGCCGCCGCCGCCATCCGGGCCGTCCCAGGCCTGTTCGCGCTCATCCTGTTCTCGACCTTCAACAATCTGGTCGGCGGCGTGTACATGGCGCTCATGGACCCCTACGGCCTCACGCTCTTCCCCGTCGAATGGTGGGGCGTCGTGCTGGCCGTCTCGTCGACGGGCTTCCTCATCGGTGGCGGCATCGTCGCCGCCAAGGGCCTCGGCAAGAACCCGATCCGTACGATGCTCTTGCTGGTCGTCGTCATGGGGCTGCTCGGATCGCTCTTCACGATCCGCGAGTGGTGGTGGCTGTATGCCCTCGGCATCTGGCTGTACATGATGCTGATCCCGGCGATCGAGGCGGCAGAGCAGACGGTCGTGCAGAAGGTGGTGCCGTTCGAGCGGCAGGGGCGCGTGTTCGGAGCGGCCACGGCGATCGAGGTGTCCGCGGCGCCGATCACCTCGTTCCTCATCGCGCCGATCGCCGAGTTCTGGATCATCCCCTACATGAACACGGATGCCGGTCAGCGCACGTGGGGGTGGCTGCTCGGCGAGGGCGAGGCGCGAGGGATCGCGCTCGTGTTCTTCTTCTCCGGCCTCATCATGGTCGTCTTCGCGATGCTCGCTTTCGCGACGAAGTCCTACCGCACGCTGTCTGCGGGCTATCGGGAAGCACCGGAGACGACCGTCGCCGCCGGTGAAGATGCGGGCGGCCAGGAAGCCGTTTCCGGCACCGCGACCGGCGCCGGTGCCGCGGCGGACGCGCCGCCGATCCCGCCCGCCTCGTCCGCGCAGGTGCGCGGTGGTGTGTCCGATCAGGGAGCGGCGCACCGCGACTGAACCGGCTCAGGCTCCGTCGGCGAGGGTGATGACCGTGTCGTTCACGGCATCCGCCTGCGCGTCCCACAGGTCCACGAACGCCGCCGCGAGGTCGGCTTCTCTTCCGGCCAGGCTCTTCACGCGGAAGATGACGGCGGCAGAGCGCAGCGGCTCACCGGCATCCCGCGCGGTCTTCGAGAAGCCCTGCGCCAGGGCGCGCGTCCACGCCTCGGTGGCCGCCTTGACGGCCGCGTAGTTCGCGCCTCCGGCGAGGGGCCGCACCACCGCCGTCGACGATACGACGGCGATCCTCGAGGCCGACGAAGCGAGCAGTTCGCCCCAGAAGGCGCGCGACGTGTGCCGCCACGCGGTGAGCGACTGCTCGAGGAAGCGGTAGTCGTCGTCGGTCTGCCCGGCCACGCCGCCACCGCCGCGCCAGCCGCCGACGAGGTGCAGGATGCCGTCGACATGCTCGCCCGTCGCCGCCAGCTGGGCCGCCAGCGCGGCGACGGCGTGCTCGTCGGTGAGATCGCAGGCGGCCGTCCGGGCACCGAGTCGCGCCAGCGGCGCGAGGCGCTCCTCATCGCGCCCCACGGCGACCACGCGCGCGCCGGCCCCCACCAGCGCACGCGTCGCCGCTTCCCCGCTGTTGCTCGTCGCCCCCGCCACGAGCACGAGGCGCCCCCCGACGCCCCGCGTCTGAGACGCGACCGTCTCGTCAGGCATCGGCGCCGGTGATCCCCGACGTCGACGCGATCACGTCGCGCATCTTCTTCTCCAACGCCTCGAAGAACATCGACAGCGGGAACTCGTCGTCCAGCACCGCGTCGGTGTATCCCTTCGGAGCACCGGCGAGCACCTCGTCGGGGAGCCCGCGGTTCCACACCGAGGCGGGATGGGGTGTGACGGTCTGGCGCACGAGGTCGTACGCGGCGAGCCAGTGCGCGACCTTCGGGCGGTCGATCGACTTCCAGTACAGCTCGTCGATCGCGTCGCCGAGCGCGACGACCGCAGCGGGCACGTCATCCCAGTCGAATGCGAGGGCCGTGTCGGTCCAGTGGAGCACGCCGCGTTGGTGCAGCCACGCGAAGAGCAGCTGCCCGCCGAGGCCGTCGTAGTTGCGCACCCGGGTGCCGGTGATCGAGAAACGGAAGATCCGATCGAAGATGACGGCGTACTGCACGAGCTTCGCGTGCTCGAGCGTCTCGGCCTCCACCTCCGACAGCTCCGCTCGCGCCCGCAGCTCCTGCTCGATCGCGACGCACTCGCGGAAGGCGGTGAGATCGCAGCGCAGCTCCTCCAAGGAGTAGAGGAAGTACGGCATCCGCTGCTTGATCATGAACGGGTCGAAGGGCAGGTCGCCGCGCATGTGGGTGCGGTCGTGGATGATGTCCCACATGACGAAGGTCTTCTCGGTGAGCGCCTGGTCATCGAGCATCCGCGCGGCGTCGTCGGGCAGGTCGAGCTTCGTGGTCTCGGATGCCGCGCGCACCACGCGCCGGTAGCGGGCGGCCTCGCGGTCCTGGAATATCGCGCCCCAGGTGAAGGTCGGGATCTCGCGCATGGCGACCGTCTCGGGGAACAGGACGGCGGAGTTCGTGTCGTAACCGGGCGTGAAGTCGAGGAGCCGGAGCGAGACGAAGAGCTTGTTCGTGTAGGTGTTCTCCAGCTCCGCGATGAACTCGGGCCAGATCACCTCGACCAGCACCGCCTCGACGTAGCGGTTGCGCGAACCGTTCTGCGTGTACATGGGGAACACCACGAGGTGGGTGAGCCCGTCGACCCGATGCTGCTGCGGCTGGAACGCGGTGAGCGAGTCGAGGAAGTCGGGCACGCCGAACCCGCCGTCGACCCAGCGCTGGAAATCATGGACGCTCGCCGCGAGGTACTCCGCGTCGTGCGGAAACAGGGGCGCGAGCGCGCGGATCGCGAGGACGATCGTCTCGACGTAGGCGCGCGCCTCCTCGTGTGCGTCGGCCTCGGGGACGGAGCCGTCCTGCACCTGCAGCTCCTGGAGAGCGGTCGCGGCATCCTTCAGGGCGAGCCACGCGGGCTGCTCGGCGATCGCCCGGCCGTCCTCGACGACCTCCGGTTCTCCGATGACGACCTTTCGGGTGGGTGCGGTCAGGGACATGGTGAACCTCCGATCAGAGCGACGTGTCGCAGCGCCGAGCCGCGAGCTCCCCGAATTCTACGAGAGAAGTTCCGCCAGGATAAATAGACGGCAGGAAATCTTCCGGTAGTTTCGACCTATGACCCTCACAGATGTCGATGCGGGAATCGTTCGAGCCCTCTCTCGCGACGGTCGTGCCACCCTCTCGCAGCTGTCGGCCGCCGTCGGACTCTCCGTCTCCGCCGTGCAGGCGCGGCTCAAGCGACTCGAAGCCGACGGCACCATCGCGGGCTATCGCGCCACGATCAACCCCGAGGCGGTGGGCAAGCCCCTCGCCGCCTTCATCGAGATCACGCCGCTCGACCCCGCCCAGCCCGACAACGCGCCCGAGATGCTCGCGCACCTCGATGAGATCGAGGCGTGTCACTCGGTGGCCGGCGTCGCGGCCTACATGCTCTTCGTCCGGGTCGCCACGCCGCGCGCCCTGGAAGAGCTGATCCGCGACATCCGCGCGGCCGCGTCGGTCAGCACCCGCACGACCGTCGTGCTCCAGACCTTCTTCGAGGGGCGCCCCCTCCACCCCGCCCGCTCCTGACGCGCGACATCGCGCTCGGCGGCGCGGATACATCCCCCGACGGATGCCGTCGGGCACCACGCTCGCGTAGCGTCGAAGGGTGTTCCGCCCCCTCGAGCGATACCAGCTGACCGTCGACATCGTCGTGGCCGTGCTGTTCTTCCTCGGCACGGTACTGTTCACCGTCCTGCCCTACGGCTACTGGAACGGCGTCGACACGACCGCGAGCGTCGTGGCGGCGGTCGTGCTGACCGCCGGATTCTCGGTGGCACTCGGCATCCGGCGGTGGTCGCCGCCCCTCGCCCTCACCCTCGCGTGGGTGCTCGCGCTCGTGCAGATGAGCTTCGGGCTCCCGCCGCTCCCGGCCAACGTCGCGATCTTCGGCATCCTGTACGTCACCGCCGCCTACGGCACGCGCACGCTGTTCTGGGTCGGATTCGCCTCCGCGGTCGTCGGCGCGGTCGCGATCACCGCCTACCTGATCGTCCCGCCGCTCATCCGCGGCGGATGGAGCCTCATGGGCGCCATCGAGGCGAATCTCATCGTCGGCATCACCGTCTTCTTCAGCGCGGCACTCGCCCTGCTCCTGTCCTGGACCGTCGGCGCGCTGGTGAGGACGGCCCTGCGCGCGCGGGAGAACCGCCGCGCCCAGGAGAGGGCTGAAGCGGAGACCGTGGTCGAGGCGGAGCGCAATCGCATCGCCCGTGACATGCACGACGTCGTCGCCCACTCGCTCGCCGTCGTGATCGCGCAGGCCGACGGCGCCCGCTACGCCGCAGCCCGCAATCCCGACGCCGCGACCGACGCGCTCGCCGCCATCTCCGGGGCCGCGCGCTCCGCCCTCGCCGACGTGCGCATGCTGCTGACGCAGCTGCGCCACAGCGAAGGACCAGGCCCGCAGCCGACCCTTGCCGATCTCGAGCAGCTCTACGCGCACGTCCGCGCCGCCGGCGTCGATCTGCGGGTCGACGTCGACCCGGCCCCTGTCGCCGAGCCGCCGGCCGCGGCCCAGCTGGCGGTGTACCGGATCCTGCAGGAGGCTCTCACCAACGCCCTCCGACACGGCGCGGGAGGTGCCGTCGACGTCGGGCTGTCGTGGCATCCTGACCGCGTGAGCCTGATCGTCCGCAACCCCGCCTCCGCCGGCTCGGCCACCGGCGACTCGCGCGGGCACGGCCTCATCGGCATGCGCGAGCGCGCACAGCTCGTGGGCGGCACGTTCGAGGCGGGACTCGACGGCGACGTCTTCACCGTGCGCGCCACCATCCCGATCGGGGCCGCGGTATGAGCACCCCGATCCGCGTCGTCCTCGTCGACGACCAGGCCCTGTTCCGCGCCGGCATCCGCATGGTCATCGACTCCCAGCCCGACCTGCAGGTCGTGGGGGAAGCCGGCGACGGCGCGGAAGCCGTGCGCGTCGTTCGGGCGCAGCGTCCCGATGTCGTGCTGATGGACATCCGGATGCCGGTGATGGACGGCCTCGCCGCCACCGCGGAGCTGCTGGCTGACCCGTCGTTCGGCGACGAGCCGCCGCGGGTCGTGATGCTGACGACGTTCGACCTCGACGAAGCGGCGGCGCGCGCCATCCGGCAAGGGGCGAGCGGATTCCTCCTGAAGGATGCCGACCCCGAGTTCCTGCTCGCCGCGATCCGCACCGTCCACGCCGGGTCGTCGGTCATCGCCGCCGCGGCCACGCGGGAGCTGTTCGCGCACTTCGGCGACACCGCGCAGACTCCACCGCCCGCGTTCGCCGCGCTCACCGATCGCGAGCGGGAGATCTTCGCGCTCGCCGCGCGCGGGCTGTCCAACGCCGAGATCGCGGCGCGCGAGTTCCTCTCGGAAGCGACCGTGAAGACCCACATCAGCCGCATCCTCACCAAGCTCGGTCTCCGTGACCGCGTGCAGCTCGTGGTGTTCGCCTTCGAGCACGGGCTCGCCTGAGCCGCGCCTCCTCCCCGCGCGCCGCCGGGATCATCCTTCCGATGTAGGTGATCGCGACGGACGGACGACGCGCCCACGCACAGGCGATCCATAACGTCGATGTCATGGAGATCACGACCACAGACCTGGGCCTCGCGGCGCGAGTGCAGAACCTCACCAAGACCTTCGGCGCCGGGGAGAGCGGCGTCCGCGCCCTCGACGCCGTCACCGTCGGCATCCGTCGCGGCGAGTTCACCGCCGTCATGGGACCGTCCGGCTCGGGCAAGTCCACGCTCATGCACATCATGGCGGGCCTCGACGCGCCGACGTCGGGCCGTGCGTGGATCGGCGACACCGACATCACGGGGCTCTCCGACCTGGAGCTCACGATCCTGCGCCGGCGCCGCGTCGGCTTCGTCTTCCAGGCGTTCAACCTCGTGCCCACCCTCGACGCGATCGGCAACATCATGCTCCCGTTCGACCTCGACGGGCGCCGCCCCTCGGCACTGGAGCGCGCACGCATCGACGGGCTCGTGGAGACCCTCGGGCTCGGGCCTCGCCTGCGGCACCGCCCGCACCAGCTGTCCGGCGGTCAGCAGCAGCGCGTCGCGATCGCTCGCGCCCTCGCCACGGCCCCCGACCTCGTCTTCGCCGACGAGCCCACCGGCAACCTCGACTCGCGCTCGAGCCGCGAGGTGCTCGCCCTCCTCGCGGCCGCCAGCCGCGAACACGGCCAGTCCATCGCGATGGTCACGCACGACCCGGTCGCCGCCTCGTACGCGGACCGCGTCGTGTTCCTCGGCGACGGACGCGTCGTCGCCGACAAGCCTCGACAGACCGCCGAGCAGATCTCGGCCCACATGCTCGCCGCCGAGGTGACGGCATGACCGCGGTCGCAGAACGGATGCCGATGACGGCATCCGTCGCGCGGGGTGCGGGTCGACTGGCGTGGCTGCGTGAACGCGGGATGGGGGCCACGATCCTCGTCGCGGCCATCTCGACAGCCTTCGGCGTCGCCCTCATCAGCGCGACCGGCTACATCGGTGCGGCCATGCTCGCCACCCCGACGTACGGCACCTCCGACACGCTCGCGGTGGTCGTCGGCATCCTGGGGATGCTGCTGCTGGCCGTCGCGGTGTACGTCGCGGCGATCGTCACCGCCAACACGTTCGCGACAATCGTCGCCGGGCGCACCCGGCGGATCGCCCTGCTGCGGCTCATCGGGGCTTCGGCACGGTCGCAGCGTACGGAGATCGCGTCGCAGGGGTTCGTCGTGGGGGCGATCGGCGCGGTGACGGGACTCGTGCTTGGCACGGCCGCGACCGCCGTCACGATCCCGATCCTCGGTCGGGCGCTCGGCGGCGGCGTCGCCTACGACGTCCTCCAGCCGACCCTCGTCCTGCCCGCGGTCGCGGTGACCCTGACCACCTGGGCGGCGGCGTGGGCGGGGTCACGGCGCGTCCTCACCGTGACCCCGCTCCAGGCCCTCGGCGGGTCGGTCGAGCAGACGCACGAGGACGTCGCGGCGCACCGCGGCCGCAACGCGGTCACCGTCGCGCTCGGTGCCCTCGGCATCCTGCTGCTCGTGGGCGGACTGCTGCTGGGGCTCCTGAGTCCGCTCGGCGTCGTGGTCGCCTTCTTCGGCGGACTGTTCTCCTTCACGGCGCTCACGCTGGCGGCGGCGGTCATCATGCCCCCGCTCCTGCGTCTGACGGGCCGGCTGTTCGGCCGCTCGGCGACGGCGCGCCTCGCGGCCGAGAACGCCTTGCGTTACCCGGAGAGGTCGAGCCGCATGGCGATCGGCGTGGTCATGGGCGTCGCGCTCGTGACGATGTTCGCGGTGGCGGCGGAGTCGGCGAAGGTGCTCATCACGGCGTCCAGCGGGGGAGAGCCCGACCTCTACTTCTCACAGATGGTCGACTCCTTTGCGGGGGTGATGATGGCCCTCGTCGCCGTGAGCGCCGTCATCGCCGCGGTCGGGCTCGTGAACCTGCTCACGATCGGTGTCGTGCAGCGGCGTCGAGAGCTCGGACTCCTCCGGGCCCTCGGACTGACGGCGCGTCAGGTGCGCAGCATGGTGCTGCTCGAGGCGACGCACGTGACGGTGACGGCGCTCGCCTTCGGGCTCGTGCTGGGCACGGCCTACGGGTGGGTGGCGGCGCAGGCGGTGCTCGGTTCGGTGCCGATGCCGCCGCTGTGGCAGTCGCCCACGCTCGTTCTGCCGGCCGTGCCGGTCGGGCCGACGCTCGTCGTCGTCGCGGCCACCGCCGTGCTGACGCTCATCGCCGCCGTCGTGCCGACGCGGCTCGCGACCCGCGCGACCCCCGTCGAGGTGCTCGCCGAGTAGAGCCGGTACCGCTGCCGCGTAGCGCTGCCGCGTGCGCTGCGTGGCGAACTCCTTCGATCCGGGCGAGAACCCGGCCCGATGCCCTTCTGGGCGCCGATCTGCGCGCGGATCGAAGGAGTTAGCCGCGCGGCCCGTCCGAGCCGGGTGCAGCCACGGGGGCCGACTCCGCTTCCGGATCGTGCGCCCAGGTCGGTGCGAGGCGCCGCAGCCGCAGGGCCCGCCACTGCCACACGGTCCACAGGACGGGCCACAGGGCGGCGGCGGTCGGTCCGCCGATAACGAGCCGCTCGCGCCACAGCGTGCGCGTCGGGTCGCCGGGCGCGGGCGACACGGCCATCTGGTGGTCCCAGACGTCGAGGGATGCCAGGGGGCCCGTCAGGGGGATGCCGCTGTCACGGAAGATGCGCACGGGGCCTTCCGTCGTCTCGGTGCGCCGATCGCTGACATGGATGAGCTGCGCGCCGAGCGGCACGGCGCCGGCGAGCATCATCCGCACGGGGACGTCGGTGCCGGGCTCGAGCGAGGTCGGCAGGCCGCCGGATGCCATCGGCTCCAGTTCGAGCAGCGGCCCGTACAGTTCGGCGACGACGCGGGGGGAGTGCAGCGCCCGCCACGCGGCGTCCGCGTCGCAGTCGAGCACGGTCTTCAGCAGGATGCGCATGCCCCAGTCTTGCACCGTCCCCGGCCTGGGGCGGAGGCCCCTAGCCTGGGACGGTGAGCTCCCCCTTCGACCAGTCCCGCTATCAGGTCCGCTTCGAGTGGGGCGCGGCCGGACTCGACCGGCTCGCCCCCGCCGACGTCGTCGTCGTGGTCGACGTGCTGAGCTTCAGCACGACGGTCGCCGACCGCGTCGGCGCCGGCGAATCGGTGCCGCTCGACGAAGCCGCGCACGCGGTGTCGCTGAATGGCGCAGCGGTCGCCGCTTACGCCGCGGCCACGGGCGCGACGGTGTTCCTCGGGTGTCTGCGCAATGCGGCGGCGACGGCGCGGGCCGTGCTCGCCGAGCAGGTTCGGCGCGGGGGACGCACGAGCATCGCCGTGATCGCCGCCGGCGAGCTCGCCTCCCGAGACGTCGGCGCCGCGCTGCGGTTCGCGGTCGAGGACCAGTTGGGGGCGGGGGCGGTCATCGACGCCCTCGGAACCCTCGGCGTCGACCACACCTCCCCGGACGCGGCGGCGGCGTGCGAGTCGTTCCGGGGACTGCGCGGCGCCGTGCGGCACCTGCTGACGGCGTCGGGATCGGGCCAGGAGCTGCTGGACCGCGACGCCCGCGACGAGGTGCTGCATGCGGCGCAGACGGATGCCGTCGCCGTCGCCACCGTGCTGCGCGACGGCGTCTTCACCGCCGCCTGACTCCCCGCCCGCGCCCCGTTCCCCCCGGTCGTTGAGCGAGGAGCGCAGCGACGAGTTGAAACGCCGAGTCGAAGTGGACCCCCGTTCCCCGGTCGTTGAGCGAGGAGCGCAGCGACGAGTCGAAACGCCGAGTCGAAACGCGAAGTTCCGCCCCCCTCAGCGGGGTGTCATGGCTGCGACCCGCGCGGCCCGCGTGATCTCGCGTCGTGTCCAGGAGAAGAGGTAGCGGTCGTCGAAGCGCGGCGAGCATTTCGCGCACGAGGTCGGGCGGGAGGCACGGCGGTGGCGGTACGCGACGTGTCCGGCCGGGCACACCCCGACCCACGGCGCGAGCTCGGTCGCCGTCTCGCCGTGGTGGGTCACCCCGCCGGTGTAGCCGATCGCGCGCGCCGCCCGCTTCCAGGCGACGCCGTGGCCGGCGCGGGCACCCGCGAGCGCGTGCGCGATCTCGTGGAGGATGGTCTGCCTGTTGGTCTCGGCGTCGTAGCGTGCGGAGAGATACCGCGACAGCGTGATGCGCTGGCGCGTGTAGTCGCAGGCGCCGGCGCGGCGCTTGGCGTTGTCGAACGCGAACGTCCACGACGCGTCGAGGTGCGCCGACATGAGCGCTTCCGCGTCGCGACGGACGTCGAGCAGATCGGTCATGCGGGCAGTGTACGTCGGGCCGCGGACACTCAGGACGCGACGGCGGTGCGACGCCGGTCGGCGGCCTCGATCGCGAGCAGCGTCGACTCCAGCTGCTCCTCCGGAGCGCCCGATTCCTGACGCAGGAAGAGCGCGCGCTTGAAGTCGGCGCGTGCGTCGGCGAAGTCGCCGGCGTCGTAGTGCACCTTGCCGCGGTGCTGGTAGGCGAACGCCGCCAGCGCCGCCCAGCGCTGGCCTTCGGCCTCTTCGGCGCACGTCGTGAGCTCCTGCACGGCGGCGGCGTAGGCACCGCGGAACTGCATGACGGTCGCGTGCAGGATGCGGGCGCGCAGCAGGTCCTTGCGGGTGCCGCCCATGCGGGCGACGCGCACCGACTGCTCCGAGACGACGAGAGCGTCCTCGAGCCGGTCGAGCACCTTCAAGAGCCACACGCGCTCCAGCAGGGCGGGAAGGCTCCGCTGATCGCCGAGTTCGCTCAGGCGCTCCTTGCAGCGACGCGGGTCGACCTTCTCGCGCAGCGTGTCCGGGTCGTATCCGAGGATGTAGCTCACCGTGTCTCCCTCCGATGCCGCGCGGTTCGCCCCTCCAGTCTCACCCGTCACTCGGCGAACATCGCGAGGGCGCGCCGGATCACCGATCGAAGACGGATGCCGCGGGCTTCGGCGACGCCTCGGCATCCGCGTCGACGCTCACCCGGGCCCCGCGCGCGAACTCGTCGAGCTCCGATCCCTGCGCGACCTTCGCGGGGTGCGGGCCGGCCGCCATGAGGCGCGGGAGCCACGTGGTCGGCAGCGGTGCGGCGGACGCCGCGATGACGAGATTGCCGAAGCGTCGGCCCTTGAGCGTCTGCACCTCGGCGAGCACGACGACGTGCTCGAGCACGGCGCGCACCGTCGCCACCTGGCGGCGCGCGAACGCCAGTCCGACGCCGTCCGCGACGTTCACGAGCAGCACACCGGTCGGTGCGAGGAGGCCCGCCAGCGTGCGGTAGTACTCGACGGTCGTGAGGTGGGCGGGCGTCTGCGCGCCGGCGAACACGTCCGAGACGACGAGGTCGGCGGCGCCCCGGAGTCCGGCAGGAAGCCGTCCGGCGACGTCGCGCGCATCGCCGATCCGCACCCGCAGCTGGGCGCCGCGGGGGAGGGGGAGGTTCTCGCGCACCAGATCGACGAGCGCCTGCTCCAGCTCGATCACCTGCTGGCGCGAACCGGGCCGCGTGTGCTCGACGTAGCGGGGGAGCGTCAGGGCGCCCGCACCCAGGTGGACGGCGGTCAGCGGCTGCCCCGGCATCCGCAGCAGGTCGATCACCGCGGCCATGCGGGCGATGTACTCGAAGTGCAGATGCGTGGGGTCGTCGAGGTCGACGTGGGACTGCGGCGTGCCGTCGACGTCGAGCTCCCACCCCCCGGCGAACCGGCTGGGCACGACGCGTGCGAGCGTTCCGTCGGACAGGCGCGCCGAGGGTCCCGCCTCCTCGATCCGTGCCCGCGCCATGTCTCCACGGTAGCCCGGACGACGAAACAGGATCGAGACAAAGGTGTAACCGTTGCTCAGCCGGTTCACAGGTAGCGTCGATCGCATCCCCGGCGGCGCATGCCCGCGCCCCATGCCGGGCTCGTACAACGGAAGGTCCACAATGCTCTTCACTTCGAGAAGGCGTGCGCTGGTCGCCGTCACGGCGGTCGCCATCAGCGGCCTCGTGCTGACGGCCTGCAGCAGCCAGCGTGGTCAGGAGGAGTCGGAGGCTCCGAGCGACGTCGACACGACGTTCGTGTTCGGCGCGTCCGGCGACCCGTCGAGCCTCGACCCCGCGTTCGCCAGCGACGGCGAGTCGTTCCGCATCTCGCGCCAGATCTTCGAGGGTCTCGTCGGCGTCGAGCCGGGAACCGCCGACCCGGCACCGCTCCTGGCGGAGTCGTGGGAGCAGTCCGAGGACGGACTGTCCTACACGTTCCAGCTCAAGGAGGGCGTGACCTTCCACGACGGCAGCGCCTTCAACGGCGACGCGGTGTGCTTCAACTTCGACCGGCAGAACAACTTCACGGGCGTCGCTCAGAGCGCGAGCATGTCGTACTACTGGGGCGCCCTCATGCGCGGCTATGCCGACACCGGCACGTCCATCTACGCCGGGTGCGAGGCCACGAGCGACACCGAGGTCGTCATCTCGCTCACGCAGCCGTTCGCAGGCTTCATCCCCGCCCTGTCGCTCCCCGCGTTCGCGATCCAGAGCCCGACGGCGCTGGAGGAGTACAACGCCGACGAGGTCGGCGGCACCGAGGAGGCTCCGACGCAGAGCGAGTACGCGACCGGTCACCCGACCGGCACCGGCCCGTTCAAGTTCGACTCGTGGGAGCCGGGCGCCGAGGCCACCGTCTCGGTCTACGACGACTACTGGGGCGAGCAGGGCCAGGTCGAGAAGGTCATCTTCAAGGTGATCGGCGACACCACCGCCCGTCGTCAGGCGCTCGAGTCGGGCTCCATCGACGGCTTCGACCTCGTGGCCCCCGCCGACCTCGGCGCCCTCGAGGACGCCGGCTTCAACCTGGTCAACCGTGCGCCGTTCAACGTCCTCTACCTCGCCTTCAACCAGGCCGCCGAGGGTCTCGACGACATCAAGGTGCGCCAGGCGCTGACGCAGGCGATCGACAAGGACGCGCTCATCTCGCAGGTGCTGCCGGAGGGCACGGTCGCGGCGACGCAGTTCATGCCCGACACGGTCATCGGCTGGAACCCCGATGTCACAACGTACGACTACGACCCGGAGGCCGCCAAGGCGCTCCTGGCCGAGGCCGGCTACGACGAGTCCAACCCGCTCGAGATCCTGTTCAACTACCCCGTGAACATCTCGCGTCCGTACATGCCCAACCCCGAGCAGATCTTCGCGAACCTGCAGAGCCAGCTCGAGGCGGTCGGCGTGAAGATCACGGCCGAGTCCAACGAGTGGGGCGAGTACCTCGACCGCATGCAGGGCGGATCCGACCACGGCATCCACCTGCTCGGCTGGACGGGCGACTACAACGACCCCGACAACTTCGTGGGCGTCTTCTTCGGCGCCGAGACGAACGAGTGGGGCTTCGACAACCCGGAGCTGTTCTCGGCGCTCACCGAGGCCCGTGGCCTCAAGACCGAAGAGGAGCAGGTTCCGGCCTACGAGGCGATCAACGAGCAGATCGCCCAGTTCATCCCGGGCGTGCCGCTGGCCCACCCCGTGCCCACGCTCGCGTTCGACGCGCGCGTCACGGAGTATCCCGCCAGCCCCGTCCAGGACGAGGTGTACAACATGATCGTGCTGTCCGAGTAAGACGGCCCGAACGGCGGATGCCGCGACCGGCGCACCCGGTCGCGGCATCCGCGTCACCTCCCCACCCACTGGAGTCGCATCCCGTGCTACGCACCATCGGTCGGCGCATCCTGCTGCTGATCCCCACCCTTCTCGGGCTCACGATCCTGCTGTTCTTCTGGGTCCGCGCCCTGCCCGGCGGTCCCGCCGTCGCCCTCCTCGGCGAACGGGCGACCCCGGAGGCGGTCGCCGAGATCAACCGGCTGTACGGCTTCGACCGGCCCCTCATCGAGCAGTACGTGACGTGGCTCGGACGGCTGCTGCAGGGCGACTTCGGCAGCTCGATCCAGACCGGACGTCCCGTCATCGAGGAGTTCGCCCGTCGCTTCCCCGCCACGATCGAACTGTCGGTCGCGGCTATGATCATCGCCGTCGGCGTCGGCATCCCGCTCGGCTACTGGGCCGCGCGGCGCCACGGGAAGTGGAGCGACCACTCTGCGGTCGCCCTCAGCCTCGTCGGCATCACGATCCCCGTCTTCTTCCTCGCGTTCATCCTCAAGTACGTCTTCGCCGTGCAGCTCGGCTGGCTGCCGTCCGACGGTCGGCAGGACGCCCGTATCGACGCGACGCACTACACGAACTTCTACGTGCTCGACGGCCTCCTCACGGGGGAGTTCGACGCCGCATGGGATGCCGTGCTCCACCTCATCCTCCCGGCGATCGCCCTCGGGACGATCCCGCTGGCGATCATCGTCCGCATCACGCGGGCGTCGGTGCTCGAGGTGCAGAACGCCGACTACGTGCGCACGGGGATGGCGAAGGGCATCTCGCGGCAGACGCTGCGCGGCCGGTTCATCCTCCGCAACGCGATGCTCCCCGTCGTGACCACCATCGGTCTGCAGACGGGGCTCCTCATCTCCGGCGCGGTCCTCACCGAGACGGTGTTCGCCTTCCCGGGCATCGGATCGTTCCTCGCGCGCGCCATCTTCACGAGGGACTTCCCCGTGCTCCAGGGGTTCATCCTCTTCATCGCCGTGCTCTACGCGCTCATCAACCTGCTGGTCGACGTCTCGTACAGCGTCATCGACCCGAGAGTGAGGGTCCAATGACTTCCGCGATCCTCCCGCCGGCGCCGGGCGGCGGTCCCGCCGACGACGCCGCCGAGCGTCAGGTGCAGAACACGCAGACGAAGGGCGGATTCTGGCGCGACGTCTTCGCGCGCCTGCGCCACAACCCGTCCGCCTGGGTCGGCGCCATCATCGTGCTGCTGTTCCTGCTCGTGGCCGCTCTCGCGCCGCTGCTGGCGCCGTTCGGGCCGACCGAGCTCCCCGGCCAGCGATACATCACGCCGACCCACATCCCCGGCCCCGGGGAGATCGCCGAGTTCCCGCTGGGACTCGACCGGTTCGGCGGCGACGTGCTGTCCAAGCTCATCTGGGGTGCGCAGGCATCCCTCATGATCGGCGTCATCTCCACGGCCCTCGGCCTCCTCGGAGGCATGATCCTCGGGCTCCTCTCCGGCATGTTCGGCGGGTGGGTCGACAACGTCATCATGCGCTTCGTCGACATCCTGCTCTCGGTGCCGAACCTGCTGCTGGCGGTGTCGATCGCGGCGATCCTCGGGCAGTCGCAGACGGCCGTCATGATCGCCATCGGTGCCTCTCAGGTGCCCGTGTTCGCGCGACTGCTGCGCGCCTCGATGCTGCAGCAGCGATCGGCGGACTACGTGCTGTCGGCGCAGACCCTCGGCCTCGGACGCGGCACCATCACGATGAGCCACGTGCTGCCGAACTCCGTCGGGCCGGTCATCGTGCAGGGCACCCTGTCGCTGGCGACGGCCGTCATCGACGCGGCGGCGCTGTCGTTCCTCGGACTCGGCGGCGGCCTGCCGCAGACCGCCGAGTGGGGACGCATGCTCACCTACGCGCAGGCGGAACTGGCGATCGCCCCGTGGCTCGCGTTCCTTCCCGGCATCTGCATCTCGGTCACCGCGCTGGGCTTCACACTGCTCGGCGAAGCGCTCCGCGAGGCCATGGACCCCCGCACCCGCGCACGCTGACCGGCATCCGCCCGCCTCACGCGGCGCGACGGTGACGCGGCGCGACGTGTCGCGTCAGACCGCGATGTCGAGCTCGTTGCCGGGGATGGATGCCAGCAGGCGCCGCGTGTACGGGTCGCGGGGGTTCGTGAAGATCTCCTCGCTGGAAGCGGCCTCCACGAGCTGACCGTCCTTCATGACGCACACGTAGTCGCTGATGAGACGCACGACGGCGAGGTCGTGGGAGATGAAGAGGTAGCTCAGGCCGTATTCCGACTGGAGGTCGCGCAGGAGCGTGAGGATCTGATCCTGCACGAGCACGTCGAGCGCCGACACGGGCTCGTCGCACACGATGAGCTCGGGGTTGAGCGCGAGGGCCCGCGCGATCGCGACACGCTGGCGCTGTCCTCCCGAGAGCTCCGACGGGTAGCGGCGCAGCATCGTCTGGGGGAGGGCGACGTCGTCGAGGAGCTGCCGCACGCGCGCGTCGCGCTCTTTCGCCGAGCCGCGCTTGTAGAAGTCGAGTGGCTCCGAGACGATGCGCTCGATCGTGAACATGGGGTTCAGCGACGAGTATGGGTCCTGGAAGATGGGCTGCACCTTTTGACGGAACTCGCGGAGCGCGCGACCCTTGAGCGTCGCGACGTCCTGTCCCTCGAACCGGAGAGCTCCCGACGTCGGCTCCACCACCTTCAACAGCATCCGCGCCGTCGTGGTCTTGCCCGAGCCCGACTCGCCCACGATCGCGACGGTCTCGCCGCGCGGGATCGCGAAGGAGACGTCGGAGACCGCCGTGAAGTCCTCCTTCTTGCCGCGGATCTTGTACACCTTGGTGAGGTTCTCGACCTCGACGATGTTGTCGACGGGGGCGGGCGCCGTGGCATCCGGTGTCGTCGGTGCGGCGCTCGCCGGGCCGTCTGTCACCGGGACGTCCGTCGACGGTCGGGCGTCGGTGCGGAATACCTCGGGCCGCAGGCGGGCGACCGCCACCGAGGGCGCCGCCTTGACGAGTGCCTGCGTGTAGGCGTGCTGCGGGTCTTCGAGGATCTGGCGGGCGGGGCCCTGTTCGACGATGCGGCCGCGGTTCATGACGATGACGCGAGCGGCGCGCTCGGCCGCGAGGCCGAGGTCGTGGGTGATGAGCAGGACCGACGTGCCGAGGTCGGTCGTCATGCGGTCGAGCTGATCCAGGATCGTCTTCTGCACCGTGACGTCGAGGGCGCTCGTCGGTTCGTCGGCGATGAGGAGCCGTGGATTGCACGCGAGTCCGATCGCGATGAGCGCGCGCTGCCGCATGCCGCCGGAGAACTCGTGCGGGTACTGCTTCGCCCGCTCCGCCGCGTCGGGGAGTCCCGCCGCGGCGAGCGTCTCGACGACCTTGCGGTCGACGTCCTTCGTCGTCGCCAAGCCGTGCGCGAGGAGCGTCTCGGCGACCTGCGTCCCGATCTTCGAGACGGGGTTCAGGTTCGACATCGGGTCTTGCGGCACGAGGCCGATCTGCGCGCCGCGGACCTTCCGCATCCTCGACTCCGACGCGCCGACCAGCTCCTGCCCGTCGAGCGTGATGCTGCCCCGGACGACCTTCCCGTTGCCCGGGAGGAGGCCGATGACGGCCATCGCCGTGGTCGACTTGCCCGACCCGGACTCGCCGACGATCGCGACGGTCTCGCCGGCGGCGATCTCGAGGTCGGCGGCTTCGACCGCGTGGACCACACCGCCCACCGTGCGGAAGTCGACGGCCATATCGCGGACCTGGAGGAGCGGCGTCGCTGCCGCCGGGCGGGTCTGGAGGGACATGCGACCATCCTGCCCCGCAGCGGGTCGCCGCGCACGGTCCGCGTCGCGGTCTTTACGCAGTCGTAACGCGCCCCGCCGTCACACGCCCGCGCCCCCGGCCGCGGCGGTGCGTGTGGCTAACTCCTCCAAAGTGTGCGCAATTCGGCCCCGTACCCCCGATCGCCCGGGCCAGGACGTCGGATCGAAGGAGTTGCCCACGTCGCCGCGCCGGTACCGTGGCCTCATGGCGGTGATCGACCTCAACGCAGACCTCGGTGAGACCGTCGACGGCCGCCCCACGGCCGACGACGCGGCCATGTTCGCCGTCATCTCGAGCGCGTCCATCGCGTGCGGCGGCCACGCCGGCGACACCGCGTCCATGCGGGAAGCGGTGGATCGGGCCGGGCGCAGCGGTGTCGCCGTCGGGGCGCACCCCTCCTACGTCGACCGCGCCGGCTTCGGCCGCGTCGCCCAGCGCATCGAGCCCGCGACGCTCCGCGCGCAGGTGGCCGCGCAGCTCGACGCGCTTCGGGAGTGCGGCGGAGACATCCGCTACGTCAAGCCGCACGGCGCGCTCTATCACGCGGTCTCGGCCGACGCCGGCGCGGCCCGTGCGGTCACGGGCGCCGTGGCCGATCTGTCCGAGCGGCTCGGCCGCGCGGTGCCGATGCTGGGGATGGACGGCGAGATCGTCCGTGCCGCAGCGGATGCCGGTCTCCCGTTCGTGTACGAAGCGTTCCTCGACCGCGGCTACCTGCCCGACGGCCGCCTCGTGCCCCGCACCGACCCGGGTGCGCTGCTCCACGACCCCGCCCTCGTCGCCGATCGCGCGCTCCGCCTCGCTCGGGAGGGCACCGTCGTGGCGGTGGACGGCACGCTCGTGCGCACCCCGGCCGTCTCGCTCTGCCTCCACGGGGACTCGCCGGGCGCCGTCGCGATGGCCCGGTCGGTGCGCGCGGCGCTGGATGCCGCCGGCGTCGAGGTGCACGCCCCGTGGTGACGCCCACGCTGCGCGCTTTCGGCGAGGCGGCGGTGCTGGCCGAAGTGGGGTCGCTCGAGGCCGTGCTCGACCTGCACCGGCGGCTGACGGCATCCCGGCCGCCCGGTGTCGTCGACGTCGTCCCGGCGGCGCGCACCGTGCTCGTCCGCGTCGATCCGCGGGTGCTGACGGCGGGCGCGGCCCGCGCGTGGATCGCGGCCGCGGCCGAGGCCGAGCGCGGGACGGATGCCGAGGCGCCGCCGCTCGAGGTGGAGGTGCCGATCCGTTACGACGGGGCCGACCTCGCAGACGTCGCTGCCGCGATCGGACTCTCTCCGGAGCAGGTCGTCGCCCGCCACGCGGATGCCGTGTGGACCGTCGCCTTCACGGGGTTCGCTCCGGGATTCGGGTACCTGGTGAGCGAGGACTGGCCCTTCGACGTGCCGCGCCTGGCGACGCCGCGCACGCGGGTTCCCGCGGGCGCGGTCGGTCTCGCCGGGGAGTTCTCGGGCACGTACCCGCGGGAGACGCCGGGCGGCTGGCAGCTGATCGGCACGACGCCGGCCACGCTGTTCGACCCGGATGCCGCGCAGCCCGCGCTCCTGTCGCCGGGCGCGCGCGTGCGGTTCCGGCAGGAGCGCGAGCAGCTCTCGACGGCGGGGTCCGCCGCGCCGCAGCCCGCGGTGGCCCTGCGGCCCTCGTCGCCGACGAGCCCCAGCGCGGCGACGCCGGCCGTGCGCATCGTCGAGCCGGGGCTGCGGGCGACGGTGCAGGACCAGGGCCGTCCCGGACACGCGTCGGAGGGGGTGTCCCCGTCGGGCGCCGCCGACCGGGCAGCTCTTCGCACCGCGCTGCGGCTCGTCGGCACGGACGAGGGCGCGGCGGGGATCGAGGTCACGATGGGCGGCCTCCGAGTGGTGGCGCTCGTCGACCTCTGGTTTGCCGTCGCGGGCGCGTGGGGACCGATCCGGGTCGACGGTAGCGACGTCGACCCCTACACGGCGCAGCGCTGGCCGGCCGGTGCGGAGCTCCACGTCGACCTCTTCGCCCGCGGGGTGCGCGCCTACGTGGCGATCCGCGGGGGACTGGAGGCGCCGCGCGCCGTGGGCTCACGGTCGACCGACACGCTCGCGGGCCTCGGTCCCGCGCCGCTCCGAGCCGGTGACGAACTGGCGCTGGCGACGGATGCCGTGGCCCCCGTCCCGCCCGCCGACGTCCTGCCGTGGGGACCGCCGGACGATGACGTGATCGAACTCGAGGTCGCACCGGGGCCGCGCGCGGACTGGTTCGACGAGGCGTCGCGGACCGCGCTGTTCACGACCGTCTGGGCGGTGTCGGGCGACGCCGATCGTGTCGGCATCCGTCTGGACGGTCCGGTCCTGCAGCGGACGCGGCCGGGGGAGCTGCCGAGCGAGGGGATGCTCCCGGGTGCCATCCAGGTGCCGCCGTCGGGCCTGCCGGTGATCCTCGGGCCGGACGGTCCGGTGACGGGCGGATACCCCGTCGTGGCGGTCGTGACCGACGCGACGCGCGACCGGCTCGCCCAGGCTCGCCCGGGCACGCGGGTGCGATTCCGTCACGCGCGGTGACGCCGGGGGTGGGCGCAGCCACAGCGGACTCATAGAGTGGAGGGCATGTCGCGTCTGTCTCCCCTCGCCCTTCCGTTCGCCGCTGTCACGATCGCGGCCTCGCTCGCCCTCGCGGGGTGCACGTCGCCGGGCACGAACGGGCCGGCCGAACCCACGCCCGTCTCGTCGGCACCCGCCGTCGAACCCGCCGACGGCGACACGATCAGCGGTACGGGATACAGCTTCGCCGTGCCCGAGGGCTGGGGCGACCCGGGGCCCATCGAGGGGTTCGACGCCGACAGCCTCGCCGCCGACCTCGACGACGCCGACGGCTTCGCGGACAACGTCAACGTGATCCTGTCCCCGGCGGGCAAGGTCGAGCTCGACCAGGTGGAGAGCGCCGGTCCCGGCGAACTCGAGGGCGGCGGCGCGACCGACGTCAGCGTGGAGCCGCGCGTCACGGTGGCGGGTGAGGAGGCTGCGCACATCTCCGCGAACCTGGCGTCGGGCGACACGTCCTACCTGATCGAGCAGTTCTACCTGAACAGCGACGACCAGACGTACATCGTCACCTTCTCCTTCAGCCCCGACGTCGCCGACGTCGATCGCCAGGCCGTGACGGATGCCGTACTGGCATCCTGGGCCTGGAGCTGACACCGGGCCGTCCGGTTCGTCTGCGCGCCGCGGCGGCGCGTCGTCACCAATGCGCGAGCGCGTTCTCAGCCTCGGCGGCCTGGTCGGCGGGCAGTGCTCGTGAGACGGCCTCGGCAATGGTGAGCGTGCGTCCGTGCTCTTCGCCACGGGCGACCCGATCGGGATGCCGGGCGCGCACCTCGTCGAGCGACAAGGCGTGCACGGTGAATGCTTCGACGTCGAAGACGCCCACGCGATGACGGATCGCCGCGGCCGCGGCGGACAGCTCCCCCGCCCTTTCGGCGTCGTCCCGCGCGGCGGCGACGGCGCACAGTCCTTCCAGTCCATACGCGACCCCCTCCTCGTGGTGGAGACGGACCGACTGGGCGAGCGTCGTCACGAACACCTCCTCCGCCTCGTCGATCGCGCCGCGGACGATCAGCAGGCGGCCGCGCTGATTGCCCGCGATCGACAGCGTGAACCGGTCGCCATGGGTCTGGGCGATCTCGGAGGCCCGCTCGAGATGAGCGAGTGCGTCGTCGATGGAGCCGCGCAGCCACGCCACCCTGCCCAGTGAGACACGCGTGATCGCTTCCGCCCACGAGTTGCCCACCCGCTCCAGCCGGTCGACGGCGTCGCGCAGCTCTCGCTCCGCGAGATCGATGTCGGGGTCGGGAAGCTGCACGCGGGCCGTCGCCCTCGCGGCGAACGCCATCGCGGAGGCGTCTTCGTCGCCGCTCTCGGCGAACAGTCGCGCCACCTCACCGAGCCCTGCCACCACCTCCTGAGCGGGTCGTTGCCACAGCTCGCCCCAGAGGGCGAAGAACCACGCCGCCGCCCGCGAGCGCTGTGCGATCGGTTCGTCCCGCCCGAGCAGCTCCAGCATCCACACGCGCACTCCGCCGAAGAGGCCCATGATCCACCAGTAGATGAGCATGCGCCACGCGAAATCGGCCGCGTCGTCCAGCCTGCCCGTGTACACGAGGTGACGAATGGCGGCCCGGAGGTTGGCCAGCTGGAGACCCAGCTCGGGAAGCGCCGCCGCCTGCCCCGTGCCGCGGAGCTCCGGGGCGAGGCGTTCGACCAAGCGGTGGTAATAGTCGGCGTGCGCGGCACGCATCCGGTCGGCTTCGCCCCGTTCCTTCAACCGTCCCATCGCGTACTCCCGGACGATCGCCAGCAGCGAGAGCACCCCGCGGCCGTCGATGTGGGCTTGCTTCACGAGCGACGCGTCCACGAGCGCGGCGAGGCCGTCGAGGATCTCGCCCTCCCAAGTCCGTCCCTCGCCGAGAGCCTCCACGGCATCCACGGTGAACCGCTCGGCGAAGACACCGAGGTCTTCCAGCATCGCCCGCTGCGGCGGCGTGAGGAGACTCACGCTCCACTCCAGGGTGGCGCGCATGGTCCGGTGCCGCTCGGGCAGGTCGCGTACGGCCGCGGTGAGGAGCGGCAGGCTCCGTCCGAGCCGCTCCGCGATCGACTGAGGTGTCAGCATCCTCGCTTTCGCGGCGGCGAGCTCGATGGCCAGGGGCAGCCCTTCCAGTCGTCGGCAGATGTCCATGACGGCACCCGCGTTCTCCGCCGTGAGCGCGAATCCGGGGCTGGCGGCGGTTGCGCGATCGACGAACAGGGCGCACGCCGAGGACTGGGCGGCACGGTCGAGCGTCGCGGGTGCGCCGTCGGCGGGTGCCACGAGGGCGGGCACCTCGTAGACGCGCTCGCCGCGGATGCGCAGCACGATGCGGCTCGTGACGAGGAAGCTCGCCAGCGGCGCGACGGTGAACAGGCGCACCAGCACGGGCGCGGCCTCGACCACCTGCTCGAAGTTGTCGAGCACGAGCAGGACGCGGCGCCCCGCGAGCGCGAGCGAGAGGCGCTCCTCGAGCGCGGCTTCGCCGTTGTCGCGGATGCCGAGGGCGTACGCAATCGTCGGCAGCAGCAGCCCCGGCTCCAGCACGTTCTCGAGAGCGACGAAGTAGGTGCCGTCGGGGAACAGGTCTGCCGCGGCGAGGGCGGTCTCGATCGCCAGTCGGCTCTTGCCGATGCCGCCGGGGCCGATCAGGCTGACGACGCGATCCTCGCCGCGTTCGAGCAGTCGGCGCACCGCCGCGATGTCGCCCTCCCGACCGATCGTGCGGGTGTACGGGACGGGCACACGTGCCACGAGGGATGCCGAGGGCGTCGGGGTGTCCGCCTCCCGCGCCCGTGACTGGTCGAACCGCTCCGCCAGAATGGTCGCGAGATCGTTCGCGATCCTGGCGCCGAGCGCCTCGGGGGTGTCGAACGACAGGTAGGCGGCGGTGTCGTCGGAACGGATGCGGTCGATCAGTTCCTCCAGCCGCGGTTCGCGGACGACGTCACTCTTGAGATAGATGAGTTTCGGCATGTCGGGCGGGGCGAGCCGGTACTCGTCCTCCAGCCCGGAGATGTCCTCGCCGGGAGCGACCCATCCGTAGCTCGCGCCGTAGATCCCGACGAAGACGTCGCTCTGGGCGAGGTAGGAGCGGTAGAGCGCGCGGGGTGGATGCGGCCTCGCGCCCAGTTCGAACATGACGGGCGCGAGGCGCAGCCCTTCGATGGCCGCACGGGCTGCGCGACGCTCCTCGGCGAGCTCGCGCAGGGTGGAACTGACGAAGACCCGGATCCGCTGGTCGGGGGTGCGGATGACGGGTTCGGTGACCCCGATCATGACGACATCATGGCGCGGCGGGGCCATTGCCACCACCGTTCGCGCGGTTATACCGCAGCGCACGCACTCGGTCAAGAATCCGACTGGACATGGCGCGTCGCGCGGCCTATAGTGGGTAGTTGCGCTCCCAATCCCCATGCCCTCATATGGTGGTCGGCTTGTGCCTGCAGCCCCGTCGCTTCGCGATGGCGCGTGTTGCAGGCTTGGAACGGGATGCGTTTCACCTGACGACAAGGAAAACCCGCCCTACCCGGGCTCACGGAGGTAATCCCCTTGGCTGCTGCGCGCAACGCAACCAATTCCACCACCACCACGAAGAACGGTCGCGGAGCATCCCGCCTCTCGTTCGCCAAGATCTCCGACACGCTGACGGTCCCCGACCTTCTCGCGCTGCAGACGGAGTCGTTCGACTGGCTCGTCGGTAACGAGGCATGGAAGGCCCGCGTCGCCGACGCTCAGGCCGCCGGCCGCACCGACGTCCCCAGCACGAGCGGTCTCGAGGAGATCTTCGAGGAGATCTCGCCGATCGAGGACCTCGGCGAGACGATGCAGCTCTCGTTCACGAACCCGTACCTCGAGCCCGAGAAGTACTCGATCGAGGAGTGCAAGGAGCGCGGCAAGACGTACGCCGCCCCGCTGTACGTCGAGGCCGAGTTCATGAACCACCTCACGGGTGAGATCAAGACCCAGACGGTCTTCATGGGCGACTTCCCGCTCCAGACCGGCAAGGGCACCTTCATCATCAACGGCACCGAGCGTGTCGTCGTGTCGCAGCTCGTGCGTTCGCCCGGTGTCTACTTCGACAAGACGCCCGACAAGACGAGCGACAAGGACATCGTCTCGGCGCGCGTCATCCCGAGCCGCGGTGCGTGGCTCGAGTTCGAGATCGACAAGCGTGACCAGGTCGGCGTGCGCATCGACCGTAAGCGCAAGCAGTCCGTCACCGTCTTCCTCAAGGCGCTGGGCCTGTCCAGCGAGGACATCCTCAACGAGTTCGCCGGCTACGAGTCGATCGAGGACACCCTCAGCAAGGACACGATCCTCACCAAGGAGGACGCGCTCCGCGACATCTACCGCAAGCTCCGTCCGGGCGAGCAGGTCGCCGCCGAGGCCGCCCGCGCGCTCCTGGACAACTTCTACTTCAACCCGAAGCGCTACGACCTGGCGAAGGTGGGTCGCTACAAGATCAACCAGAAGCTCGGTCTCGACGCCGCGCCCACCGACTCGGTGCTCACCGTCGCCGACATCGTCGCGACGATCAAGTACCTCGTGGCCCTGCACCGCGGCGACGCGACGCTCCCGGGCATCCGCGACGGCAAGCCGGCCGAGATCCGTCTCGACGTCGACGACATCGACAACTTCGGCAACCGTCGCATCCGCGCCGTCGGCGAGCTCATCCAGAACCAGGTCCGCACGGGTCTGTCCCGCATGGAGCGCGTCGTCCGCGAGCGCATGACCACGCAGGACATCGAGGCCATCACGCCGCAGACCCTGATCAACGTGCGCCCCGTCGTCGCCGCGATCAAGGAGTTCTTCGGAACGTCGCAGCTCTCGCAGTTCATGGACCAGAACAACCCGCTCGCGGGTCTGACCCACAAGCGTCGCCTGTCGGCGCTGGGTCCCGGTGGTCTGTCGCGCGAGCGTGCCGGCGTCGAGGTCCGTGACGTCCACCCGTCGCACTACGGCCGCATGTGCCCGATCGAGACGCCGGAAGGCCCGAACATCGGTCTGATCGGCTCGCTCGCGTCGTTCGCGCGCATCAACGCGTTCGGCTTCATCGAGACGCCCTACCGTCGCGTCGTCGACGGCAAGGTCACCAACGAGATCGACTACCTGACCGCCTCGCAGGAGAGCGACTACATCGTCGCGCAGGCCGGTGTCGAGCTGAAGGCCGACGGATCGTTCGCCAACGACCGCGTCCTCGCCCGTCGCGGCCAGGGTGGCGAGGTCGACCTCTTCCACGCCGAGGAGATCGGCTACATGGACGTCTCGCCGCGCCAGATGGTGTCGGTGGCGACCTCGCTCATCCCCTTCCTCGAGCACGACGACGCGAACCGCGCCCTCATGGGTGCGAACATGCAGCGTCAGGCCGTGCCGCTGCTGCGCAGCGACTCGCCCGTCGTCGGCACCGGTATGGAGGGCTACGCAGCCGTCGACGCCGGTGACGTGCTCACCGCGCAGAAGGCCGGTGTCGTCGCCGAGGTCTCGGCCGACGTCGTGACCGTGCAGCTCGACGAGGGCGGCACGCAGGACTACTTCCTGCGCAAGTTCGACCGCTCCAACCAGGGCACGAGCTACAACCAGCGCGTCGTGGTCTCGGCCGGCGACCGCGTCGAGGTCGGCGAGGTCATCGCCGACGGCCCGGCGACGGAGAACGGCGAGCTCGCGCTCGGCAAGAACCTCCTCGTCGCGTTCATGACGTGGGAGGGTCACAACTTCGAAGACGCGATCATCCTCAGCCAGGACCTCGTCAAGAACGACACGCTCTCCTCGATCCACATCGAGGAGTACGAGGTCGACGCGCGTGACACGAAGCTCGGCAAGGAGGAGATCACCCGTGACCTCCCCAACGTCAGCCCCGACCTGCTGAAGGACCTCGACGAGCGCGGCATCGTCCGCATCGGCGCCGAGGTCCGTCCCGGTGACATCCTCGTCGGCAAGGTCACGCCCAAGGGCGAGACCGAGCTCAGCGCCGAGGAGCGCCTGCTCCGTGCGATCTTCAACGAGAAGAGCCGCGAGGTGCGCGACACGTCGCTCAAGGTTCCCCACGGTGAGCAGGGCACGATCATCGCCGTCAAGGAGTTCAACGCCGAGGACGGCGATGACGAGCTCGGCTCGGGCGTCAACCGCCGCGTCGTGGTCTACATTGCCCAGAAGCGCAAGATCACCGAGGGTGACAAGCTCGCCGGCCGCCACGGCAACAAGGGCGTCATCGCGAAGATCCTGCCCGTCGAGGACATGCCGTTCCTCGCCGACGGCACGCCGGTCGACGTGGTCCTGAACCCGCTCGGCATCCCTGGCCGCATGAACTTCGGCCAGGTGCTGGAACTGCACCTCGGCTGGATCGCCATGCAGGGCTGGAAGGTCGAGGGCACCCCGGAGTGGGCCGCGCACCTGCCGAAGGAGGCCTTCGAGGCCCCTGCCGGCACCAAGGTCGCCACGCCTGTGTTCGACGGTGCCCACGAGGCGGAGATCGCCGGTCTGCTCGACTCGACGAACCTCAACCGCGACGGCCAGCGTCTCATCGGCAGCTCGGGCAAGACCCAGCTGTTCGACGGTCGCTCGGGCGAGCCGTTCCCGGCTCCCATCTCGGTCGGCTACATGTACATCCTGAAGCTGCACCACCTCGTCGACGACAAGATCCACGCCCGCTCGACCGGCCCGTACTCGATGATCACCCAGCAGCCGCTCGGTGGTAAGGCGCAGTTCGGCGGTCAGCGCTTCGGTGAGATGGAGGTGTGGGCCCTCGAGGCCTACGGTGCCGCGTACGCGCTGCAGGAGCTCCTGACGATCAAGTCCGACGACATCGTCGGCCGCGTCAAGGTCTACGAGGCGATCGTCAAGGGCGAGAACATCCAGGAGCCCGGCATCCCCGAGTCCTTCAAGGTGCTCATGAAGGAGATGCAGTCGCTGTGCCTGAACGTCGAGGTCCTCTCGGCCGACGGCACGGAGGTCAACCTCCGCGACACCGATGACGAGGCCTTCCGCGCCGCCGAAGAGCTCGGCATCAACATCTCCAGCCGTTTCGAGTCCTCGTCGATCGACGAGATCTGACCCGGCCAGGCAACGAACAGAATTCCGACACAGGAGAATCAGTGCTCGAGTCACACACCTTCGACCAGCTTCGTATTGGCCTGGCCACCGCCGACGACATCCGTCGGTGGTCCTACGGCGAGGTCAAGAAGCCCGAAACCATCAACTACCGCACGCTGAAGCCGGAGAAGGACGGTCTCTTCGGAGAGCAGATCTTCGGACCTTCCCGCGACTGGGAGTGCGCCTGCGGCAAGTACAAGCGCGTCCGCTTCAAGGGCATCGTCTGCGAGCGCTGCGGCGTGGAGGTCACCAAGTCCTCCGTTCGTCGTGAGCGCATGGGCCACATCGAGCTCGCCGCACCCGTCACCCACATCTGGTACTTCAAGGGCGTGCCCTCGCGCCTGGGCTACCTGCTCGACATGGCGCCGAAGGACCTCGAGAAGGTCATCTACTTCGCCGCCTACATGGTGATCTCGGTCGACGAGGACGCGCGTCATCGCGACCTCCCGACGCACGAGTCCAACCTGCGCCTCGAGATCAAGAACCTCGGCGACCGCCGCGATGCCCGTGTGGCCGCGCGTCTGGCCAAGCTGGAGGAGGAGCTCGCCGCGCTCGAGGAGGAAGGCGCCAAGGCCGACCAGAAGAAGAAGGTCAAGGACGCCGCCGAGAAGGACATGGCCGGCATCCGCAAGAGCTCGGACGAGCAGATCGCCAAGCTCGAGCGCATGTGGGAGGAGTTCCGCACGCTCGAGGTGGGTCAGCTCAAGCAGGAGGACGACGTCTTCCACGAGCTCCAGGACCGCTTCGGTCAGTACTTCGAGGCCTACATGGGCGCGGAGTCGATCCAGCGTCGCCTGCAGGCCTTCGATCTGGCCGCCGAGGCGGAGAGCCTGCACCTGCAGATCTCCGAGGGCAAGGGCCAGCGCAAGATCCGCGCGATCAAGCGCCTCAAGGTCGTCAACTCGTTCCTCTCGACCGGCATGTCGCCGGCCGCGATGGTGCTCGACGTCGTCCCGGTGATCCCGCCGGAGCTGCGCCCGATGGTGCAGCTCGACGGTGGCCGCTTCGCGACCTCCGACCTGAACGACCTGTACCGCCGCGTGATCAACCGCAACAACCGTCTCCGTCGCCTGATCGACCTCGGCGCGCCCGAGATCATCGTCAACAACGAGAAGCGGATGCTGCAGGAGGCCGTCGACGCGCTGTTCGACAACGGTCGCCGCGGTCGCCCCGTCACCGGTACCGGCAACCGTGCGCTCAAGTCGCTGTCCGACATGCTTAAGGGCAAGCAGGGACGTTTCCGTCAGAACCTGCTCGGCAAGCGCGTCGACTACTCGGGTCGTTCGGTCATCATCGTCGGCCCGCAGCTCAAGCTCCACCAGTGCGGTCTGCCCAAGCAGATGGCTCTCGAGCTGTTCAAGCCGTTCGTGATCAAGCGCCTCATCGACCTGGGTCACTCGCAGAACATCAAGGCCGCCAAGCGCGCCGTGGAGCGCACGCGTCCCGAGGTGTGGGACGTGCTCGAGGAGATCATCCGCGAGCGCCCCGTGCTGCTGAACCGTGCGCCCACGCTGCACCGTCTCGGCATCCAGGCGTTCGAGCCTCAGCTCGTCGAGGGCAAGGCGATCCAGCTGCACCCGCTCGTCTGCGCGGCGTTCAACGCCGACTTCGACGGTGACCAGATGGCCGTCCACCTGCCGCTGTCGGTCGAGGCCCAGGCCGAGGCCCGCGTGCTCATGCTCGCGTCGAACAACATCCTCAAGCCGTCCGACGGCCGTCCGGTCACCCTGCCTTCGCAGGACATGATTATCGGTCTGCACCACCTGACCACGGTCATCGAGGGTGCCGCCGGCGAGGGTCGCGTGTTCGGCTCGGTGGGCGAGGCGATCCTGGCCAAGGACGAGGGCACCCTCGACCTGCAGGCCAAGGTCCGCATCCGCATCCCCGGCCTGACGTTCCTCGAGGGCGAAGCGCCCGAGGGCTACGAGCGCCACGGTCTGGTCGACGCCTCGCTCGGACAGGCGATCTTCAACGACACGCTCCCCAAGGGCTACCCGTTCGTGCGGAGCCAGGCCGACAAGGGCAAGCTGTCGCAGATCGTCAACAAGCTGGCCGAGGAGTACCCGAAGGTCGAGGTCGCCGCTTCGCTCGACCGCATCAAGGACGCCGGCTTCCACTGGGCTACCCGCTCGGGTGTCACCGTGGCCCTGTCGGACATCCTGACGCCGCCGAACAAGGGCGAGATCGTCGCGGGCTACGAGAAGCAGGCCGCGAAGGTCCAGGCGCAGTTCGAGAAGGGTCTCACGACCGACGCCGAGCGTCGTCAGGAGCTCATCAAGATCTGGACCGAGGCGACCGACGCCGTCCAGAAGGCGATGCGCGACAACTTCCCGGCCGAGAACACCATCAACCGCATGGTGAGCTCGGGAGCGCGTGGTAACTGGCTGCAGATCCGCAACATCGCGGGTATGCGAGGCCTGGTGAACAACCCCAAGGGTGAGATCATCCCCCGTCCGATCATCTCCTCGTACCGCGAGGGTCTGTCGGTGGCGGAGTACTTCATCGCGACGCACGGTGCCCGTAAGGGTCTGGCCGACACGGCCCTCCGTACGGCCGACTCGGGTTACCTCACGCGTCGTCTCGTCGACGTGTCGCAGGATGTCATCATCCGCGAGGACGACTGCGGCACCTCCAAGGGCCTCGAGTTCACGATCGCCGCTCCCGGCACCGACGGCACGCTCGTGCGTGACGCCAACGTCGAGAACTCGGTGTTCGCCCGTACCCTCGCCGCCGACGTGGTCGACGCCAAGGGTGCCGTGCTGGCCGAGGCCGGCGACGACGTGGGCGACGTGCTCATCGACAAGCTCGTCGAGGGCGGCATCGAGACCATCAAGGTGCGCTCGGTGCTCACCTGTGACTCGGCCGTCGGCGTCTGCGCGAAGTGCTACGGCCGTTCGCTGGCCACCGGCAAGCTCGTCGACATCGGTGAGGCCGTCGGTATCATCGCGGCCCAGTCGATCGGTGAGCCCGGCACGCAGCTGACGATGCGTACCTTCCACACGGGTGGTTCGGCCTCCGCCGACGACATCACCCAGGGTCTGCCGCGTGTCCAGGAGCTGTTCGAGGCCCGTACCCCGAAGGGTGCGTCCCCGATCGCCGAGGCCGACGGTGTCGTGAAGATCGACGAGACCGACAAGGCCAAGAAGGTCATCCTGACGCCCGACAACGGCGACGAGCCGCACGTCTACCCGGTCCTGAAGCGCGCGACGCTTCTGGTCGAGGACGGTCAGCGCGTCACGGTCGGTCAGCCGATCCTCGTCGGAACGCTCGACCCCAAGGAGGTCATGCGCGTGCAGGGTGCCCGCGAGGTGCAGAAGTACCTCGTCGGCGGCGTGCAGGGCGTGTACCGCTCGCAGGGTGTGCCGATCCACGACAAGCACATCGAGGTCATCGTGCGCCAGATGCTGCGGAAGGTTACCGTGGTCGACCACGGCGAGACCAACCTGCTTCCGGGTGAGCTCGTCGACTTCAAGCGCTACCAGCAGATGAACCGTGAGGCCGTGGCCGAGGGCAAGCGCCCCGCGTCGGGCCGCCCGGAGCTGATGGGTATCACGAAGGCGTCGCTCGCGACGGAGTCGTGGCTGTCGGCCGCATCGTTCCAGGAGACGACCCGCGTGCTCACGCAGGCCGCCATGGAGGGCAAGAGCGACCCGCTCGTCGGCCTCAAGGAGAACGTCATCATCGGAAAGCTCATCCCCGCCGGCACCGGCCTTGCGAAGTACCGCAATGTCGCTGTCGAGGCGACGGAGGAGGCCAAGAGCGAGCGGTACCCGAACCGCATCTTCGCCTCGGACGGCGCCTACAGCGACGCCGACCTGAGCTACGTCGATTTCGACAGCTTCTCGACCGACGACTTCACTCCCGGTACTTACAACTGATTGAGGCGAGCGGAGAACGAGCTCGCTCGTTCGACCGAGCCGATTGAGGTTGTCGAGCGACGAAGTCGCGAACATAGCTGAGTGACGCGTCACCCGTGACGGAAGCCCCGCAGGACACACGTCCTGCGGGGCTTCCGCCGTTTCCGGTGCGTGTCCTGGCCGCCGCGCGGCGGGGCGCGAAGACCGATCGGATGCCGCGACGTACCGTGGAGCCATGGCTCGAGTCGGCGGAAGGAACACGTCCCTGGCGTGGATCGTCGGTCTCGTCTGCGCGGGCGTGATCGGCGTCCTCGCCTGGACGGCGGCGCCGCTGCTTCCCGGCGCGGCGCAGTTCGTCGGCGACCAGCTGAATCCGCCGACCTCCGACCCGGCGGCCGGCGAGGCAGGTGAGGCCGGAGACGCGGCGGACGGCGACCCGAGCGAGTGCCGCGATCTGTACGCGAACGCCCTGTGGACCTCGCTCGTGTGGACTCCGGATTCGGTCCTCACGCCCTCGACCGATGCGCCTGCGTCGTCGGCCTCCGGCCTGCTCGACGCGCTCTCGCCGTCGGTGCGGTTCACGTGCGACTGGACGTCGGCGGACGGGTCGATCTCGACGACACTCGCCGATGTGCCGAAGGATGCCGGGGCGATTGCCACGACCGCGCTGCCGTCGCTCGGCTTCACGTGCGAGACGGTCGATGCCCGCACGCGCTGCACGCGCGAGGACGACGGCACGCGGGAGACGATCGAGACCGGCGGGGGCGTGTGGCTGTCCACCGTGCAGCACGACTGGCATCCCGCCAACTATGCGGCGCGCGTGGCCGAGCGGGTGTGGACCGACTGAGCGTCAGCGCGACCACAGAGCGGCGATGATCGCGCTCGTGTATCCCGCGGGGGCGAGGTTCGAGTACTGCGTGTCGACGATGATCCCGTCGCGGTAGTACAGCGTGCGGCCCTGCGTGACCGGGAGTGTGTCGTGCTCCCACGTGCGTTCGCAGCGGATGCCGCCGTCGGGCTCGTAGCACGTGTACCCGTCGTTGCCGAGGGCGAACAACGCATCGGTCGCTTCGCGGTAGGGCGAGAAGCCGATGACCGTCACGAGCCACGTGGCGGCGGCCCCGGGCTCCCCCCACGCGCAGACGCGGCTGCTGTCGGGGCGGATGCCGCCGCCCATGCCGGGCGCGTTGAGCGGCACCCCGTCGAGTTCGGCGAGCACGCTGTCGGTGAGGATCGCGCGGCAGTCGTCGGGGAGCGGCGTCGTCGAGGTGGACGGACCGAAGGGGAAGTCGGCGAGTACCGGCCCGGTCGGCGTGCTCGACGCCTCGGGCGTCGGTGCGGGCGACGACGCGGATGGCGCGGGCGCGGGCGCCGCCGTGCACGCCGTGACGGCGAGGGCCGCCATCGCCACGAGACCGCCCAGGACGGCCGCACGCGCGCCCCGCGGGTGGCGGACGGACGGGGTCGGTGTCGTCGTGGTGAGACGGAGCATTCCGACACCCTACGCATCGGAGCCGACAGTCGCCTGGCAGACACGTCGGCACGCCTTCGCGTCGTCATGGATGCCGCGGGTTACGCTCACTGTCGAGCGGTGGCGCGCGCCTCCGCGTGAGGAGCACACCGGACATGAGCGATCCCCGCAACGGCCAGCCCGCGGAGCAGACGACGCCCGCCGAAGAGCCGACCCACGTGGACGACGTCGTCGGCCGCGCCAACGAAGGGCTCGCCGAGGCCGAAGCAGCCTCCCGTGACGCTGTGACTCCCGAAGAGGCCGCCGAAGCCCACCACGACCTGTCGTACATCGAGGCCGCCGGCCCCGCGCCGGAGACCGTTCGCGAGGAGCCCGCGGTCGCCACGGCGCCGGCGGGTGCGACCGCCGCCGACGAGACCGCGGTGATCAGCCCAAGCGAGCCTGTCGCCGCCCCGGCCGAGACGGTCGTCGCTCCTGCCGCCGTCGCTCCCGCTGCCGTGGCCCCTGCCGCCGAGCCCGCTCCGCAGCCCATCTTCGTCCAGGCGCCGGAGGCGCCGCGTGCCCGCGGCAACCGCGGTGCGGCCGGTGCGATCGGTCTGCTCGCCGCGCTCGTCTTCGCCGTGCTGTACCTGGCTGCCGCGCTGGGCTTCGGAGCCGCTGCGGGCGATGTGACGGCCGGCAACGTCGCGCAGGAGCTGACCGCCGCGGTCACCTCGTGGTGGTTCTGGGTGCCCGTGGTCGTCTTCTTCCTCGGCTTCTGGCTGCTGGGTGCGATCATCAACCGCGGCCGGTGGGGCCGGTGGGTCATCCTCGGCCTCCTCGTCGGCGCCGTCTCGTACGGCGGACACATCCTCGGTCAGCTCTTCCAGGCGCCGTTCTGGACGCTGACGGCGAGCCAGGGCGCGGACATCGTCGAGGATCAGCTGCTCGCCCCGCTCGCGATCGTCGCGTTCATCCTGGGCCGCGAGATCACGATCTGGTTCGGCGCATGGGTCGCCGCGCGTGGTGCCCGGGTGACCGAGCTCAACACCGAGGCGCAGCGCGAGTACGAGCGCACTCTCGAGGCGGGCCCGCAGCTCCACCGCCTGTGAGCCCGGGGCGGCGATGACGGAGCGGGGCGGGTCCCCGGCAGGCTCGGGATCTCCCGTGCGGCCGGCTCTGGCCCTCGCGCTCACCGCCGCCGGGTTCGTCGCCCTGCTGATCGCCGGCTTCGGGATCGTCAGTCTGCTCACCGACACCGAGGTGATCGGCATCCCGGGCCTCGGCGCCGTGCCGGGTGCCGCCGCGTTCGCTGCAGCCACCGCCGCGTTCGCCGGGCTGACGTGGCTGTCGGTGCGAGTGCCGCGTCCGTCGTTCGTCTCCGTCGTGGCCGTCGTCGCGGCGGTCTTCCTGGCCTATCTCGCGGGACTGTGGGCGGGGGCGCTGGCGACGGGCACGGATGCCGGACGTGCCACGGCGGCCGTCGGCGGCTTCGTCGGGAGTCCGTTCGCCGTGATGCTCGCGGCATCCGCCGCCGTATGCGCCTGGGTCGCGGTCGCTCTCGTGCGCACGCGCGCGTCGCCGCCGCGGTGGCCGTGGGAGGACGACGACGACGCTCAGTGAGGCCTCCGAGGGCGTGCGCCGCGCGCGGAACGGGGGAAATCCCACGCCAGCGGCCGGGAACAGGGGACAATGGTGCCCGTGGAGCGGTCGATCGAGACCCAGGTCAGCCAGGCGGTCGACGCCTGGCTGAAGTGGTTGCCGCGCTGGGAGCCGGCCACCCACCGCGGGCGGGTCGCTCCGTGTCGCCGCTGCTTCGGTTCGCCCGTGCTGTCGGCGGCGGGTCTCGGGGCCGACGTGCCTCACGGGGTGCAGCACGGCCTGTCCACGCGGATCAAGACGATCGTCGACCACGCGGTCGCCGAGTACACGTCGCGCAATCTGCCGATGCTGCAGGCGGAACTGGATCAGCAGGCCGCGCGCAACCGCGCACGCAGCTACCGGCCCACCGAGGGCCTCGCGCCCGAGTTCGAGGGACTTCCGCTCGACCCCGATCCCGTTCCCGGTGCGCCGTTCCTCTTCACGATCTCGGGTCTCGCCGACGAGGAGAACGCGGACATCCCCGCGCTTCCGCCGTTGTCGGACGAGGCCAAAGCGGCGCTGCGTCAAGAGGTGGGGCTCGCCGACGACTACGCGAACATGATCGGACGCGAGGTCTGCACGGTCCTGCTGCACCACCGCCTGCGCATCCAGGCCGCTGTCGGTCAGTACGTCGAGCCGCAGATCGCGGCGATGCTGGACGAGCTCACCAAATCGCTCGACGCCCCCTTCGATCCCGGAAGCGAGCCCGGCATCCCCGACCTCTAAGGTGGAGGGCATGAGTCCGACGATCGACACCTCGCTGGCGCCCCTCGTGGGCCTGCTGGCTTTCGTGATCGGTATCGCCCTGTACGTGTGGATGGCGCTCGCGCTGTCGGCCATGTTCCGCAAGATGGGCGAGGAGGCGTGGAAGGGCTGGGTGCCGTTCCTCAATCAGGCCACGGTGCTCGCGTGGGGTGGCTTCTCCCCGTGGCTCATCCTGCTTCTGCTGGTGCCGATCGTGGGACAGCTCGCCGTGCTCGTGCTCCTGATCGTCTCCGCGCACCGCATCAATCCGGGCTTCGGCTACGGCACGAGCATGACGGTGGTCGCGGCGTTCCTCTTCATCGTGTGGGCGAGCATCCTCGGGTTCGGCCCGGCCCCGTGGCGGGGCGCGCGGCACTCGGTCGCGCCCGCCGCGCCGCTTCCCCCGGGTGTTCCGCCGGCGCCCCCGCTCCCGCCCCTCCCGTCGACGAGCGCCTCCTTCGCGGCGTCGTCGGCCGCGACCGGTGCCGGTTACCCCGTGGCGCCGCCGCTCCCGCCGGTCGGCATCCCCGCGGCGTCCGCCTCGCCGACGGGCGCGTTCTCCGCGGCGCCGTTCCCGGGGGCGCCCTCGCGCGACCCCCTTGCGGCGCAGCCGGTCGTCCCCACGTCGGGTGGGTGGGCTCCGCAGTCGTCCGCGGCGCCCGGCGCGTCCCGCGTGAGCGACGACGAACCCGACGTCGCGTCGTGGCCGTCCGAGATCGACGACGTGTCGGCCGTCTCGCCGTCGCCGTTCCCGCCGAGCGCCGCCGCACCGATCGGCGCCCGTCGCGCTTCGTCGCCGCAGCCGTCGCCCGAGCCGCTGTCGGACCCCTCCGCAGTCGCGCCGAGCGGTGAGCCGAGCTCCGCATCCGACGCCGTCCCGGCGGAGCCCGTGGCCTCCGCCGACCCCGACGGCCTCATCTCCTTCGTGCCGGGCAGGCGCTCGGCCGTTCCCGAGACGCCCGCGCCGCCCGCTCCCGTGACGCGGATGCCGGTCACGGCACCGATCGAGACGCCGCTTCCCTCCCGAGCCGACCGGGGCGACGAGTTCCCCGAGCTGTCGGGGGAGGTATCGGCGGTCGTCGGTTCGCCCGTGGCCGGCGCTCCGCTGTCGGCACGGTCGTCGGTGTCGGCCCAGCAGCGCACTCCGGAAGCCGCCGAGGTGCCGCAGCACGCGGCACCGAGCGAGGACGACGTCGACCAGACCGTCATGGTGCGGCGCAAGAAGATCACGTGGCAGCTGGTGCCGGCATCCGGTCCCGCCGTTCCGCTGACGGGAGAGGTCGTCGTGCTGGGTCGCCGCCCCGCCGCAGACCCCGCCTTCCCGCAGGCGCAGCTCGTCGCCGTGCAGGACGATGCGCGCACCGTCTCCAAGACGCACGCGCGCCTCGAACTGCGCGGGGAGAAGTGGCTCGTCACCGACCTCGGCTCGACCAACGGCGTGCTCGTGCGCACGCTCATGGGCGAGGAGGTCGAGGTGGAGCCGGGCACCGAGCTCGAACCGGGCGAACGGTTCTTCCTCGGCGACGAAGAATTCCACCTGCAGCACGATTGAGCGACCGGCGACGCCGTCGCCCACCCCCCCGAGGAGCATCGATGACCGACGACGTCCAGGTGGACGCCGCCCCGACGACATCCGACCCCGCCGACCTCGGCGAGCGGCTCGGCATGGTCGCGGCGGCGCCCGGCGTGCGCACGTGGGCGTTCGTGATCGACCTGCTGGTGCTGGCGGTGCTGGCATCCCCGGCGCTCATCGGCTACATGATCGACGCGCCCGTCGCCACGCTCGTCCTATACATCGTCGGGGCGGCGCTGCCGGTGGTCTTCGGCATCCTGCAGCTCGTGCTCCACGGCCGTCGCGGCGTGACGGTCGGTAAGGCGTCGATGCGCCTGCGCTCGGTGCGCGTCGACGACTTCACGCGGCCCGGCTTCTGGCGCATCGTGCTGCGCGCCCTCGTGCTCGGTGCGTCCGGCATCCTGCCCGTCATCGGTCCGCTCGTCGTGTTGACCTCGAACCTGTGGGACCGGCGCGGCCGCAGCGTGCTGGACAAGACGGCCGGGTGCTGGCTGCTCGACGTCCGCGCGGGCATCGACCCGTTCGACGCGTCGCAGCTGCGTCGTGCGCGCCGGGCGCGGGAGGCGCCCAATCGCGACATCTCCGAGCACCTGCCGTCGCTGGCGACCGTCCCCGTCGCCGATCGTCCCGTGCTGGAGGAGCGCCGCTCGCGCGCCGGCATCGTCGGCGTCTCGCGGCAGACGTGGAGCGAACGGCCCGATGTCGTGGCTCCGGTCGTCGCGGCGGTCGCCGACCCGGCCGCCCCGTTCCTCGTCTTCGAGGACGGTTCGACGGTGATCGTCCCCTCGTACGGACTCATCGGACGGATGCCGGAGGCCCCTGCGGGCCGCGCCGCCGACGTCCTGCTCACGCTCGAAGATCCGCAGCTGCTGCTGTCGAAGACCCACCTCGCGTTCGGTGTCGAAGACGGCACGGTGTGGGTGCTCGATCAGGGATCCAGCAACGGCACCGCGATCGTCGGAGCCGACGGGACGGACTCGCCGCTTCCCGCGGGCACGCGTGTCGCGGTCGCCCACGGCACGGTCGTCCGGGCCGGCGGTCGGATGTTCCAGGTGCGTTACGGAGGACTCGGCGCATGAAGATCAAGCTCGCCCTGCGCCGCGAGGCCGCGCCGCCCGTCGACGTCATCGTCACGGCCGATGCGACGGCGACGGTCGAAGACGTCGCGCGGTCGCTCGTCGACCCGGCGCGGCTGACGCCCTCGGTGACCCCGACGCTCCTCGTCGCCCCGCCCGCGGGCGAACCCGTCCAGCTCGATCCGACCGCGCTGCTGGGCGATGCCCCGGTGGGCTCCGGCTTCGACGCGTCGGTCGTGCCGGCGACCGTCGAAGCGTACGCCGCGGGCGGCGAGACGGCCGCGGTGCTCCAGATCCTCAACGGGCCGGAGGCGGGCCGGGTCGTCCCGCTCTCGCGGGGCACGACCATCATCGGGCGCACCGAGCCGGCCCACGTCGTGCTGTCCGACCCGCAGGTGTCGAAGCGGCACGCGCGCATCGAGATCGACCAGGAGATCGAGGTCATCGACCTGAACTCCGCCAACGGGCTGCTCGTCGACGGCGGGCTCGTCCAGCGCGTCCGCGTGCTCCCGGGGCAGGTCATCACCATCGGCGCGACCGACGTCACGTTCGTGAAGACCGAAACGGCTCCCGGCGCCGACGACGACCGCGTGCTGGAGCGGGGCGGCACCCTGCTGTTCAACCGGTCGCCGCGCGTCGAGAAGCGGTACCCGGGCAAAGAGCACCGGCATCCGATGATCCCCGCGGAAGCCGACCCGCGCATCTTCCCGTGGCCCATGATCGCCGCGCCCGTCCTGCTCGGCTTCGCGATGTTCGCCTTCACCGGACGATCGTCGTCGCTCCTGATCATCGTCATGGCGCCGCTCATGATGCTCGGGAACTTCATCGGGCAGCGCACGCAGCAGGGCAAGAAGCTGCGACAGGAGATCGAGACGTTCGAGCGGCAGCTCGACGAGCTCGAAGACGCCATGGCGGCCGAGGAGATCGTCGAACGGGAGCGACGCCGCGAAGAGGCGCCGCCGACGGCGACGGTGTACGAGCAGGCGATGCGCCTCGGACCGCTCCTGTGGACCCGGCGCCCCGAGCACTGGAACTTCCTGTCGCTGCGGCTCGGGTCGGGCACGGCCGCCAGCCGGAACACGATCAAAGAGGTCAACGACCAGCGTGGCATCGCGCAATACGCCGATCAGGTCACCGCGGTGGGGCAGCGCTTCGCCCGCATCGAGGACGTGCCGCTCATCGAGCTGCTGCCGTCCGCCGGCGCGATCGGTCTCGCCGGGCCCCGCCAGCCGGTGGGCGATGTCCTCCGGGGGCTCAGCGTGCAGCTGTTCGGACTCCACGCTCCGAACGAGGTGATCACCGCGGCGATCGTCGACCCCGCGTGGACGCCCGACGTGGAGTGGATGAAGTGGCTGCCGCACACGACCAGCCCGCAGTCGCCGTTCGCGGAGATCGCGCTGGCCGACAGCCAGTCCGCCGGCACGGTGCTGCTGAACGCCCTGGAGGAGGCGATCCTCGAACGGCTGTCGGGGTCGCCGTCGCACCGCGGACCGCTCGCCGTGGCCGACATGTCGATGGAGGCCGGCAAGCACGTCGGCGAACGGCCGGGCCAGACCTCCAAGACGGCCGGCGACGTGGCGCTCGTCCTCATCGTCACCAACGACGCCCCTGTCGACCGGGCGCGCCTGACGCAGCTCATCGAGCGCGGACCGGATGCCGGTGTCTACACGATCTTCGTGGCCCCGACCGTCGAGTCGCTGCCGGCGGCCTGCCGCACCTACCTCGACGTCACCGACGGGCTCGACAATGCCTCGGTCGGCTGGGTGCGCTCGGGCGAGCGCATCGACGACGTCACGGTCGAGGGCGTCTCCCGGGAGTACGCGGAGCACTTCGCGAAGCGCCTCGCCCCGGTCGTGGACTCCAGCTCCGTCGCCCCCGACTCCTCCGACCTGCCGCAGAGTGTCTCGCTGCTGCGGCTCGTGGGAACCGAGCGCGCCGCCGAGACCTCGGCCGTGCTGGAGCGCTGGCGGCAGAACGCGTCGATCATCGACCGTTCCCGCACGCCGCGGCCGCGCCTGAAGCGGGCGGGCACGCTGAAGGCGTACATCGGCCAGGGGAGCCCCGACGCGATGTCGCTCGACCTGCGCACGCAGGGCCCGCACGCGCTCGTCGGCGGCACGACCGGTTCCGGCAAGAGCGAGTTCCTGCAGGCGTGGGTGCTCGGCATGGCGGCCGAATACAGTCCCGACCGTGTGACGTTCCTCTTCGTCGACTACAAGGGCGGCTCCGCCTTCGCCGACTGCGTCGAACTGCCGCACTGCGTCGGGCTCGTGACCGATCTGAGCCCTCACCTGGTGCGCCGGGCGCTCACGAGCCTGCGGGCCGAGCTGCACCACCGCGAGCACCTCTTCAACCGCAAGAAGGCCAAAGACCTCCTCGAGCTGGAGAAGCGACAGGACCCCGACACCCCGCCCGCGCTCGTCCTCGTGATCGACGAGTTCGCGGCCCTCGCGACCGAGGTGCCCGAGTTCGTCGACGGTGTCGTCGACATCGCCCAGCGGGGTCGCTCGCTCGGCATCCACCTCATCATGGCCACGCAGCGTCCCGCCGGCGTCATCAAGGACAACCTGCGCGCGAACACCAACCTGCGCGTGGCGCTGCGCATGGCGGATGCCTCGGACTCGAACGACGTCGTCGGCGATGTCGTGGCATCCACGTTCGATCCGTCGATCCCGGGCCGCGGCATCGCGAAGACGGGGCCGGGGCGCCTTGTGCCTTTCCAGTCCGCCTACGCGGGCGGCTGGACCACCGACGACCCCGACCGCGCGCAGGTGCGGGTCGCGGAGCTGCGCTTCGGCTCGGTCACCCTGTGGGAGAACGATGACGATCGCAAGGAGAGCGACACGCACGACGAGGATCTCGGACCGAACGACCAGAAGCGGCTCGTGGCGAACCTCGTCGCCGCGACCGCCGAGGCCGGCCTTCCGCAGCCCCGGCGCCCCTGGCTCGACGATCTGGCGACGACGATCGACCTGCGCGACCTTCCCCTCGAAGGCGACAGCCGCATCCCGCTCGGTCTGGCCGACATCCCGCAGCGCCAGCTCCAGGAGGCGGTCACGTTCGTCCCCGACGTCGACGGCCACCTCCTCGTCTACGGCACGAGCGGGGCCGGCAAGTCGGTCGCGCTCCGCTCCATCGGGATCGCCGCGGGCGCGCGCCCCGAGGCCGGCCGCGCCGCCGTGTACGGCATCGACTTCGGCACCGGCGCGCTGCGTTCGCTGGAGGTCATGCCGCACGTCGGGTCGGTCGTCTCCGGCGACGACGTCGAGCGGGTGCAGCGCCTGTTGCGCACCCTCCGCGGCATGCTCGACGACCGCGCGAAGCGATTCTCCGAAGCGGGAGCCGCCACCCTCTCCGAGTACCGCACGATCACGGGCGACCTGCAGGAGCCTCGCATCGTGCTGCTGCTCGACGGATTCGGCGTCTTCAAGCAGGACTGGGAGACCGTCTCGGCTCGGGCCCCCTTCTACGCGATCTTCATGCGGATCCTCGGCGAGGGCAGGCCCCTCGGCATCCACGTGGTCGCCACCGCCGACCGCTACGGCGCCGTTCCCACCGCGGTGAGCGCGAACGTCACCAAGCGGGTCGTGCTGCGCATGTCCGACGAGGGCGCGTACGCCATCCTGGGCGTCGCCAAAGACGTCCTGAGCGAGCGGAGCGCACCCGGCCGCGCCATCGTCGACGGCCTGGAGACCCAGATGGCCGTCATCGGCGGCACGACCAACGTCGCGGAGCAGAACGCCGCGAGCGCGGAGTTCGCACGCGATCTCCGTGCGCGGGGAGCGGTCGAGGCGCGCAACATCGGCTCGCTTCCGACCGAGCTCGCCCCCGCCGATCTTCCCGACCGCGTCGACGACCTGCCCGTGCTGGGTGTCGGTGACGACACGCTCGGCCCCAAGGGGTTCGAGCCCGTGGGCACGTTCGTCGTCGCGGGTCCGCCCCAGTCGGGGAAGACCACGGCGCTGCGCGCGATCGTCGCCGCCATGGAGCGGTTCGATCCCAAGGTCGAGCTCTTCCACATCGGTGGGCGACGGGCCGCACTCCGCGACGCGCGGGCGTGGCGCCGAGCCGCGTCGGGCATCGAAGACGTGCGGGCGCTCGCGAAGGAGCTGAAGGACGTCGTGGCCGACGAGACCATCCCCACCCGGATCGTCATCGTCGTCGAGAACGTGACCGAGTTCGGCGACACGGATGCCGAGAGGCCGCTGAAGGAGCTGTTCCAGGCGATCAACCGGAGCGACCACCTGCTGATCGCCGACGGCGACGTCACGCAGCTCTCGAGCGGCTACGGCCTCATCGGCGAGCTCAAGGCGGGCCGCCACGGCATCGCGCTGCGTCCGGAGAGCTACGACGGCGAGTCGCTGTTCAAGGTGCCGTTCCCCAAGGTGCAGCGGCACGAGTTCCCCGTCGGCCGCGGTCTGTTCGTCGAGAACGGCCGCTTCGTCACGGTGCAGCTCCCGCTCGCCGACTGATCCGGCATCCGCCACGGACAGTCACCCGCGACGGGCAGCCGCGGCGGCAATATCCCGGTGATTTCGGCGGGCCCATCGCCGTCGACACGTGGATGCGCCCCGCTGCCCGCCGGACGGCCCTCCGCGGGCTTCCTACCCTGGGTGCGCCGGGTGGTCCGGCGCGCGTGAGAGTGGGAGATGGATCGATGGCTGATTTCAAGGCTTCGTACGGCGAGATGGAAGCGATGTCGGGGAAGCTCGACTCGGGTCGTGAGGAGATCGGTGACATTCTTCGTCGTCTGAAGAGCGATGTGGACCGGTTGCTGGGCGATGACTTCAAGACGCAGCACGCGTCGGGCAAGTTCGGTGAGGGGTACAACGAGCTCACCACCGGTCTGGAGAAGGCCATCGAGGGCATCTCGGACATGGGTGAGTCGCTGCGCAAGATGCAGCAGGCGATCAAGGACACCGACCAGGCACTCGCCGGCAACTGACGCTGGTACGGAGGGGGAAGCCGTGGTCGACATCATGCTGGACCTCGAAAAGACTCCGCCAAACGAGGGACGGTCTCACGGCGACGGTCTCCGAGTTCGATTCCGCGGCCAAGACGAACGACGGACTCGAAGACGCCATCGGTCGACCTGACGACCGAGGCGAGCTGCGCGAAAGGCGTCGGACTTCGAGTCCGCGTGGAACGACAAGCGCGGCAGGCTGGGGGAGAACCTTGAGAGCATCCTCGAGCGGCTCACGGGGATCGTCGACGGCTGGGACGAGTGGGATCGCGACACTGCAAGCTCGCTCGAGGGCGCAGAGGCGAGCGGGACGGTTCGCGCGGAGGTGGCTCTCTGATGCGCTCACCCGTTGGCAACCATGAGCTGCGTCAGCTGGAGGGCAATCCCGACGACGTGTGGAATCGAGGAGATGCGCTCGTCAAGCTGGGCATGACGATGGACCGGACGGCCAACGCGTTGCGCGACATCGCTGACTCGGAGGTCTGCAAGAGCATGGGCACCGAAAAGCTGGCTCAGATCGCGGGCGAGACCGCCGCAGATCTCGCTCAGGCAGCGGTCCGATACGAGGACACCGGGCGCGTGCTCAGGACGTACGCAGACGCTCTCGGAACAGCGAAATCATGGATCGGCAACAACATCGCCGCCGTCGAGCGGGCCGAGCGGGACTACCAGTCGGCGCGCGAGGCCCGCGAATCAGCCGACGGCGACCTGTCATCGCTCGAGAAGGTCCTGGTGTGGGAAGCGGAGCCCAGTCGAGCGGAGCTGAGCGCCGCCGAGGCGGCCGCGTCGAACGCCGCGACTACCGAGAGCGGCGCGCTGGCCCATCGCGACGAGATGTGGAGCCAGTTCGACCACACCTTCGAAACGTGGGAGACGGCATACGAGGATGCGGTGACCGGGGTTCAGAGGGCGATGGACTCCGCTAACAACAACGACGGATTCTGGGAGACCCTCGACAACTTCCTCGAACTGGTCGGGTGGGTCATCCTGGCACTCACGGTCATCGCGCTCATCATCGGCGCCCCCTTGGCCGGCCTGCTCGGCGCGATCATCCTCGGGCTCACCCTCCTGGTCTTCGTCCTGAACGCACTCAAGTTCTTCACCGGGAATGGCACGCTGAGCGATCTGATGCTGTCGGCTGTCGGACTTCTTCCCTTCGGAATCGGAAGGCTGCTCTCGAAGGGTGCCCCGGCGCTGTCCGCGGTGATCCAGAGCGGCCGCGGCGTGGTGACAGGCGTGATCCGCAGTGGGCTTCCTCGATGGAGTCTGTTCCGCCCTACCACTTGGTCCACGCCGTTCCGGTGGCTCAGCGCGCCTGGTCGAGCTCGCGCGGGATTGCCGGTGCCGGGACCGTTCGTGAACCCGTTTCGCACGATGGCGCTCGGCGACGCCAGACTGGTGCAGGTCGAGAACTTCCTCGGGACAATGCGCGCGTCTCCTTGGGGTGGTGCCGCGCCGGTCCAGCGGTTCATCGCACCGACGCAGGGGGCCATGCCCGCGCTGTGGAAGCAGGGGATCAACGTCGGAGTCTGGGGCGTATCGTTCGGATTCGATCTGACGCAGAACCTCAAGCCCGTGACCGGATTCGCGTTCGAAATCCCCAGTGCGAACGAAGTGAGGATCGGATGATACGACCGGGCGATGGCGGACCCTTCGGTAGAGGGTGGGTGCTTCACCGAATCTATGTGGTGTGTCAGATCTTCCTCGCGGTCGTGCTCCTGGCGTTCATCGTCGGATCTCTGATCTTCACCGGCGGTCGCGTGGGGGAGGCTCAGAATACGAACTGGGACGAAGTGTGGCGTTGGCCGGTGTTCCCCGTGCCAGCGTGGATCCTGATCGTCCCGGCCATCGTCGGCGCGTTCGTCGTCCTGCCGATGTGCATCCGCACTCCCGCGGCGCGCGCCAACATCCTGCTGGGGGCCGTCGGACCGACCTTCGCCGCGGGCGGCTCGGCCGTCCTCTTCATGTTCCTCTTCCCGGCCGATGACGGACCTTTCCCGATGCCGGACCCCGACGACGGCTCGCTCGGATGGCACTGGGTGGCCCTCGTCCCGACGGTCTTCTCGCTCGTAGTCCTGATCATCGCCGTGGCCGTCAAGGGGCGGGAGTACGAGCGCATCCGCCTCTCGGGCGGAGCGTCGTGGTGACTGAGACTCCCCGGGGCTTCCACATCATGATGCCGCGCGGGTGGGTGCGCTATCTCATCGACGCGGAGGGCAAGCGTGCGGTGTCGCTCAGGCATCGGCGCGCATGCGGGAGCTGTCGCGGCCCGATCTCGACGCGCAGGCGCGCACGATGATCGAGTCCTACTGGCGCACGCTGAAAGCCAACCGCATCTCCGCCGTCTACCTGCCGAGCGACCCCGAGGGTGGCGGTGCACCACTGTCGATCGCCGTAAAGCAGCATGTGGCACCTCCGGGTAGGCCCTTCGCCGACTCGCTCCGCGCACTCGCCTCGGGCGCGTCGGTCGAGACTCTCGACACTTCGATAGGCACCGTTCTGCGCTGGGTGAAGGACGCGCACGGAACAGGCGAGTTTGACGGCGTGGCCTCCCGCCAGATCGGCTACGGATTCCCGCTTCCCGGTGCGGACGAACACCGGGGCATGGTCTTCCTCGCTTCGATCGCGCACGTGGACGACGCCGACTCCTCATACCTCGACCTGCTTACCGAGACCGCAGACACGATCATGGAGACCTTCCGCTGGCGATGACCCTCGAATACACCGTCGACCTCGACTACGCCGTCTGGATTCCCGTGCCGCTGGAGTTCCCCTGGAACGGCTACGACACGGCGCTTGCATGGGCGGCCGACCTGACATCCGACCTGCTGCCCGAGAGGCGCGTCCCCGAAGAGGTGCGGCGCGCGTTCGCCGCGACCGCGGTCGAACGAGCGGTGATGGACTCACCCCTTCCCGAGGCGATCGAGCGCTTCTGGCGCCGTCCCGACTCGGGCGCACCCGACCGACTCGTGCACCTCTACGCGATTGCGTCACACGAGACCGCCGCCGAGGAACTCGTCGAGCTGGCGCGGACAGGAGTCGGTGGCTTCGTTCAGAGCGTCGCCGTGCTCGAGGACACCGCGTTCTCGGTCGCGTTACGGGTGGCTCTTCTGATCGAACTCCCGCAGGGCGTCGCGTCGGTCACACGGGTGATCGGCGCGCGGGACGGCACCGTGCTGCTCCTCGAGCTCATCGACGATGATCCCCATGCCATCGCCTTGCTCACTCCCGAGATCGAAGGGCTCTTCCGCAGCATTCGGCTTCGCACGGTGTGAAAAGGGAGATGGGTGCATGGCTATCTTCACGGCCTCGTTCGACGTGAATCAGCTTGAGGCCTGCCTCGCCGACACGGATGCGCTCTTCGCCTCCATCGCTTCCGCCGAAGCAACCGCCCGATGAGCCGCTGCCGGTGGTCGCCGGACTTCTTCTGTTCGCGGCAGCCGGCGTCGCTGCCTTTACTCTCTGGCGGCGAGGGCTGCGAACCGACCGCAGCGGCGCGCAGTCGAGCATGGGCCGGCTCACCCGAGATCTCATCGACGAGGCGGACGCCGGGGAAGTGCTGGCCGCGCTCGACGCGTGGTGGGCCGCGGTCGGCCGGCGGCGCTCGCGGCCGACCGGGAAGGGCTTGAGCAGGCCCGCGCGGCCGTCCTCGCCAAGCTTCGCACCACGACGTACATCACGGAGCGGGAGGAGCGCGCCGCGCTTCGCCGGACCGCGGTGCCGGGGTGGAAGGAGCGTCGGCGGTGAACTCGCTGCGCGAAGAGCTTGGGGAGAGCCCGTCACTACCGCGACCCCATACACGCTGCTGTGCCCCGGGTCGTGGTGTTGCAGGAGGTGGCGGACGACGCGTCCCCGCGCCGACCGGCGACGGATCGGGGAGTTCTCCCCATTGGCTCCCCGGAGGGCGTCTCGTAGCCTGGGGGTGTGCCGGGAGGTCCGGTGATTCTGAAAGGGAGATGGATCGATGGCTGATTTCAAGGCTTCGTACGGCGAGATGGAAGCGATGTCGGGGAAGCTCGACTCGGGTCGTGAGGAGATCGGTGACATTCTTCGTCGTCTGAAGAGCGATGTGGACCGGTTGCTGGGCGATGACTTCAAGACGCAGCACGCGTCGGGCAAGTTCGGTGAGGGGTACAACGAGCTGACGACGGGTCTGGAGAAGGCCATCGAGGGTATCTCGGACATGGGTGAGTCGCTGCGCAAGATGCAGCAGGCGATCAAGGACACCGACCAGGCACTCGCCGGCAACTGACGTCCTCCGGTCGCGGCGGGCGGCGCCCCTGGAGGGTGCCGCCGCCGCGACCGACGCATTTCTGCCGCCGGTCGCGGCATCCCCGTCCCTTCCCGTTCCGAACCGCGAGGCATCCGATGGCTGACATGGTCCGACTCGACCTCGGCGAGATCGCCGCGACCGCGAGTCGCGCTGAGCGCATCCGTCGCACGTTCGACGCGTCGGACGATTCGGCCCGACGAGCCGCGGACGCCTGCGGGCACGACGACCTGGCCGACACCGTGCGGCGATTCGCGTCGACGTGGGACGACCGGCGGCGGGGGATGGCCGAGGCGCTGGGCACCCTGGGCGGCGTGCTGGAGGACATCCGCACGGCGTTCACACAGATCGACCTGGAACTCGGCACGGCGGCAGGGGAGCGCTGATGGAGCAGCTCGACGGCGACCCGGTCGTCCTCCGCAGCACCGGACAGCGCTATCGCGAGACGGCCGCCGCCATCCGCATCGCCGTCTCCACCCTGCAGGAGATCGCCCGACCGGGCGCCATGGTGAGCGTCGCGATCGATCGCGTGCGCGGCGACGCGGAGCACTTGGCGAGTGAGATCGATGCGGCCGAGAGCCGCTACGGCGAGACGGGTGATGCGCTCCTCGACTACGCGGCGGCGCTCGCCGACGCGCAGGAGCGCGCTGCTCGCGCCATCGCCGACCACGATGCCGCGGCCACCGATCTCGCGGCGGCCCAGACACGCTCCCGGTCGCTGCGGTCCGAGCGCTCCGCTCTGCTGCGCGCCTCGACCACCGCCGCGTCCGGCGGCGACGGCGCCGACGAACTCTCCGGACTCGACCGCCTGCTGCGCGGTGCCGGATCCGATGCCGCCGAGGCCGCTGCCACCGCCGCGCGGCGACGCTACGACGATGCGGTCGCCGATCGCGATCGCGCCGCTCGCGCCGCCATGGACCGCATCCGTGACGTCGTCGAGGGCAGTTCGCTCAACGACTCCTTCTGGGACGACGTATCCGGCGTGTTCCACGACATCGTCGACTTCCTGGCGGATGCGCTGGAGGCGATCGTCGACGCGATCGTCGCGGTGCTGGAGGCGATCGTCACGCTCATCGTGACCGTACTCGCCGTGCTCGCGGCGGTGCTGCTCCTGGGCCTCGTGATCCTCCTCGCGCTGGCGCTCGCGATCGTCGCGCTCGCCGTGCTCGTACTCGTCGTGGCCGCCGCCCTCGTGCTCCTCGTCGTCGCCGCCCTGCTGGTGCTGGGGCTCGTGCTCGTCGCCCTCGCGGTGCTCGTGATCCTGGTCGCGCGGGTGCTGGTGGGCCTGTTCGTGTTCGTCGTCGGGTTCTCGTGGCTCCTCGCGATCAATCTGCTGCGCGGCATGGACCCGATGCAGGCGCTCGTGCAGGCGGCGATCCCCGCGCTGCTCACGGCGTTCCCCGAGCTGTGGGCCGTCATCGCGCTCGCGTCGCTGCAGGAGACCGGCACGCCGGAGTTCGTCGATGCCGAGGCACAGCCGCGCCGTCAGGACGAGTCGCTGTCGACGATGTTCGACGACCTCATGGCGATCGACGAAGCGGGGCACCTCGACCCCGACGACGATTCCGTCAACCACGAGTCGGTCGTGCGGATCATCCCGTTCGTCGGCCCCGACGGTCAGATCATCTATCGGGTGCACATCCCCTCGACGCAGCAGTGGACGCCCGGGGGAACCAGCGGGAACGACGTAACCAGCGACGTCGTCGCCAAGATGAACCAGGCTCAGCAGACCCAGCTGGAGAAGATGGTCATCGACGCGATGAAGCGTGCCGGCATCCAACCCGGAGACCACGTCATGCTCGCCGGCTGGAGCCTCGGCGGCATCACCGCGGGCAACCTCGCCGCCGACCCCGAGTTCTCCAGCACGTACCGCGTGGATGCCATCGCCGTCGCCGGCTCGTCGGTGGACGACCTGGACATCCCGCACTCGACACGCGTGCTCGACGTGTCGCATTCGACCGATCCCGTGCCGCGCACCGAGAACCCCTACGCCGCCGACCACTCGGACGATCCCAACCGCTACAAGATCGACGTGCCGGCACCGAACCCGGGCGAGGGGCTGGGCCACAACGCGAAGCAGTACCAGTCGACCGTCGACGCGCAGGTGACGCAGGGCGGGAGCCAGGCGGGCCGCGACTTCCTCGCGGACGACCCGAACGCCCAGGACGGCGTGCAGATCTCGGACTACTTCGGCACGCCGGCGACGCGCGACGAAGACGGCAACCGGATCGGAACCCACGACTACGCGTACACGCGCGGCGACTGAGGCAAGGGCCGTCAGAATGGGACGAGAGAGACGGGAGGGCGCCATGCCCCTACGAGACATCCGCCGCGCGGCCGCGGTGCTCGTCGCGGCGCTGTGCGCGCTCGTCCTGGTCGCGTGCGCCGCGTCACCGACCCCGACGACACCCGGAGGAGAACCGGACATGGACAAAGCAGCCGTGACCGCGGCGATCGAGCAGATCCCCGGCGTTGCGTCGGCTGACGTCGGCGCCTTCAACACGGGCACGCCGGGATCGTTCGCCGCGCGCATCGCCCTCACCCTCGACGAGGGCGGACTCGCACGCCTCGGCGAGGTGCTTCACGAAGCGGCGCGGGCGGTCGCCGCCGACCCTGGCGACTACGCGACGTACGAGTTCGAGGTGACGGCGCCCGACGAGAGCGAGCCGTCCGACCTCATCGTGCTGACCCTCTCCCGCTACCGCGACGACATCCCGTTCTCCCAGGGCACGTACCTCGGCTCGACGCTGTCGCTGACGGCATCCGAGCTCGCGGAGGTCGCCGCCGGATGAACCGTCGTCCCGCACTGGAGCTCACCCTGCCCGGTGACTGGCACCCGGTGCCGCTGGGGGAGGACGCCGCGATCGACGAGGACGTCGCCTCGTTCGTACGCGGGCACTTCGGTCGGCGCGACGACCAGGCTGTCTTCCGTGCCCAGCAGCGGGAGCGCCTGCGGGCCGCAGCGCGCCGGGCGCGGGATGCCGGTGCCGCGCAGTTCCAGCTGTCGCTCACGGTGCCCGGCGGCGTCGGTCTCGCCGCCACGGTCGCGGAGTATCACCCGGCGCTTCCCCTCGGGACCGCCACCGAGCCGCCGGCCGTCGCCGATGCGCTCGTTCGCGTGCTCGTCGGCGGTGCGTCCTCGGCTGCAGCAGCGGGCGATCATTGGGACGTGTTCGCCGCCGCCGGCGGTGCCGTCTTCGATCGCGGCGACGGTCTCGTGCTCCGGACGACGCGCCGGCGCGCCCCCGTGGACGACGACGATCTCGGCGCGACCACGGTGGACTACTGGCTCACGCGGCCGGGCCGCCCCGATGCCGTGCTCGTGAGTTTCACGACCGCGCTGGTCGACCTCGAGCCGGTGATGGTGGAGCTGTTCGACGCGATCGTCTCGGCGGCCTCGTGGGCTGCGGAACCCGGTGAGCCGGCGACCTCGTTGCGAGCGGAACTCCAGGGCTGACCGCGGCGACGCCCACGGCGTCCTCTGCGGAATCCCGCGTGGCATCCGCGTTTGCCGCCGTCTGTAATACGGCGTATCATTGACCGGGTGTGCGCTCTCGCGCGCCCTGCGTCGTGCCAACGGTGCGGACAGGGCAGAGAGCGTCACACATCAGGGATCGTCCTGCGAACAGGGCGCCCCCACGGCATATCCACCACTCACACGTTCGGCGCTCTCGCGTCGTGCCGGTGGATCTGTGGTGAAACCACGAACGCTGTCACCGTGCAGCACCTGTGCGGACCGAAGGTCCGCGCAGCTCAACAAGGAGAGAACGTGCCAACCATTCAGCAGTTGGTTCGCAAGGGTCGCTCGCCCAAGGTCTCGAAGACCAAGGCGCCCGCCCTGAAGGCGAACCCGCAGCAGGCGGGTGTCTGCACCCGCGTGTACACGACCACGCCCAAGAAGCCGAACTCGGCGATGCGCAAGGTCGCTCGTGTCAAGCTTCGCAACGGCACCGAGGTCACCGCGTACATCCCCGGCGAGGGTCACAACCTGCAGGAGCACTCGCTGGTGCTCGTCCGCGGCGGTCGTGTGAAGGACCTCCCCGGTGTGCGCTACAAGATCGTCCGCGGCGCCCTGGACACCCAGGCCGTCAAGAACCGCAAGCAGGCCCGTAGTCGCTACGGCGCCAAGAAGGGCTGAGTCAGATGCCTCGCAAGGGACCCGCACCCCGCCGCATCGTCGTCAACGACCCGGTCTACGGTGCTCCGATCGTCACCCAGCTGGTGAACAAGATCCTCGTCGACGGCAAGAAGTCGCTCGCCGAGTCGATCGTCTACAACGCCCTCAAGGGCGTCGAGGCCAAGAACGGCCAGGATGCCGTCGCGACGCTCAAGAAGGCGCTCGACAACGTCCGTCCCACCCTCGAGGTCAAGAGCCGCCGCGTCGGCGGTTCGACCTACCAGGTGCCCGTCGAGGTCAAGCCGCACCGCGCGAACACGCTCGCGCTGCGCTGGCTCGTGAGCTACGCGAAGGGTCGTCGTGAGAAGACGATGACCGAGCGTCTGCAGAACGAGATCCTCGACGCCTCGAACGGCCTCGGTGCCGCGGTCAAGCGCCGCGAAGACACCCACAAGATGGCCGAGTCGAACCGCGCCTTCGCGCACTACCGCTGGTAATCCGTTTCGACTCGCTTCGCTCGCTCAACGACCGAAGAACCGGTCGTTGAGCGAGCGGCGAAGCCGCGAGTCGAAACGCCCCACCCGAACCTCCAGATAAAGGACATCCCCGTGGCACAAGAAGTGCTCACCGACCTCAACAAGGTCCGCAACATCGGCATCATGGCGCACATCGATGCCGGCAAGACGACGACGACCGAGCGCATCCTGTTCTACACGGGCGTCAACCACAAGCTCGGCGAGACGCACGACGGTGCCTCGACGACCGACTGGATGGAGCAGGAGAAGGAGCGCGGCATCACGATCACGTCTGCCGCCGTGACCTGCTTCTGGAACAAGAACCAGATCAACATCATCGACACCCCCGGCCACGTCGACTTCACGGTCGAGGTCGAGCGCTCGCTCCGCGTGCTCGACGGCGCGGTCGCCGTCTTCGACGGCAAGGAGGGCGTCGAGCCCCAGTCCGAGACCGTCTGGCGCCAGGCCGACAAGTACGACGTCCCGCGCATCTGCTTCGTCAACAAGATGGACAAGCTCGGTGCCGACTTCTACTTCACGGTCGACACGATCATCAACCGTCTCGGCGCCAAGCCGCTCGTCCTCCAGCTGCCGATCGGCGCTGAGAACGACTTCATCGGCGTCATCGACCTCGTCGAGATGCGCGCCCTGGTGTGGCCCGGCGATGCCAAGGGTGACGTGACCATGGGCGCGAAGTACGAGATCCAGGAGATCCCGGCCGACCTCGCCGACCGTGCCGCCGAGTACCGCGAGAAGCTGCTCGAGACGGTCGCCGAGAGCGACGAGACCCTGCTGGAGAAGTACTTCGGTGGTGAGGAGCTCTCGATCGCCGAGATCAAGGGCGCCATCCGCAAGATGACCGTCTCCGGTGAGCTCTACCCCGTCCTGTGCGGCTCCGCGTTCAAGAACCGCGGCGTGCAGCCCATGCTCGACGCGGTCGTCGACTTCCTCCCGTCGCCCCTCGACGTGCCCGCCATCGAGGCGCACGACCCGAAGGACGAGGAGAAGGTCATCGAGCGTCACCCCGACGCCAACGACCCGTTCGCCGCGCTGGCCTTCAAGGTCGCGGTGCACCCCTTCTTCGGTCGCCTCACCTACATCCGCGTCTACTCGGGTCACCTCGACTCCGGCGCGCAGGTCATCAACTCGACCAAGGGCAAGAAGGAGCGCATCGGGAAGATCTTCCAGATGCACGCCAACAAGGAGAACCCGGTCGACTCGGTCACCGCGGGCAACATCTACGCCGTCATCGGCCTGAAGGACACCACCACCGGTGACACCCTGGCCGACCCGAACGAGCCGGTCGTCCTCGAGTCGATGACGTTCCCCGAGCCCGTCATCGAGGTCGCGATCGAGCCCAAGACGAAGGCCGACCAGGAGAAGCTGGGTGTCGCCATCCAGAAGCTCGCCGAGGAAGACCCGACGTTCCGCACCGAGCTCAACCCCGAGACGGGTCAGACCGTCATCAAGGGCATGGGCGAGCTGCACCTCGACATCCTCGTCGACCGCATGAAGCGCGAGTTCCGCGTCGAGGCGAACGTCGGCAAGCCGCAGGTGGCGTACCGCGAGACCATCCGCAAGACGGTCGAGCGTCACGACTACACGCACAAGAAGCAGACCGGTGGTTCGGGTCAGTTCGCGAAGATCCAGTTCGCGCTCGAGCCCCTCGAGGTCACGGCCGACAAGACGTACGAGTTCGAGAACAAGGTCACCGGTGGCCGCATCCCGCGCGAGTACATCGAGCCGACCAACCAGGGCTTCCAGGACGCCATGAACGTCGGCGTGCTCGCCGGCTACCCCATGGTGGGCGTGAAGGCGATCCTGCTCGACGGTGCCTCGCACGATGTCGACTCGTCCGAGATGGCGTTCAAGATCGCCGGCTCGATGGGCTTCAAGGAGGCCGTCCGCAAGGCGAACCCCGCCATCCTCGAGCCGCTCATGAGCGTCGAGGTCCGTACTCCCGAGGAGTACATGGGTGACGTCATCGGCGACCTCAACAGCCGCCGTGGCCAGATCCAGTCCATGGAAGACGCCGCCGGCGTGAAGGTCGTCCGTGCGCTCGTCCCGCTGTCCGAGATGTTCGGCTACATCGGCGACCTGCGCTCGAAGACCTCGGGCCGCGCGGTCTACTCGATGGAGTTCGACTCGTACGCCGAGGTCCCCAAGGCCGTCGCCGACGAGATCGTCCAGAAGACCAAGGGCGAGTAACCCTTTCCCTGCTCGGATGCCGGGGGCCTGCGCTCCCGGCATCCACCCAAACTGAATACAGAACCGTCAACTACACTGACAACATCCCCGTAGAACGCCGGTCGCAATCCAGCGCCCGGAGCTCTACAACGACCGTCCTGAGGAGGACCCAGTGGCTAAGGCCAAGTTCGAGCGGACCAAGCCGCACGTGAACATCGGAACGATCGGTCACGTCGACCACGGCAAGACGACGCTCACCGCGGCGATCTCGAAGGTGCTCGCTGACAAGTTCCCGTCCGCGACCAACGTCCAGCGCGACTTCGCGTCGATCGACTCGGCTCCCGAGGAACGTCAGCGCGGCATCACGATCAACATCTCGCACGTCGAGTACGAGACCCCGAAGCGTCACTACGCTCACGTCGACGCCCCGGGTCACGCCGACTACATCAAGAACATGATCACCGGTGCCGCTCAGATGGACGGCGCGATCCTCGTGGTCGCCGCCACCGACGGCCCGATGGCGCAGACGCGCGAGCACGTGCTGCTCGCCAAGCAGGTCGGCGTGCCCTACCTGCTCGTCGCGCTGAACAAGTCGGACATGGTCGACGACGAGGAGATCCTGGAGCTCGTCGAGCTCGAGGTTCGCGAGCTGCTCTCGTCGCAGGACTTCGACGGCGACAACGCTCCCGTCGTCCGCGTCTCGGGCCTCAAGGCTCTCGAGGGCGACGAGAAGTGGACGCAGGCGATCCTCGACCTCATGGAGGCCGTCGACGAGTCCATCCCCGACCCGGTGCGTGACAAGGACAAGCCGTTCCTCATGCCCGTCGAGGACGTCTTCACCATCACCGGCCGTGGCACGGTCGTCACGGGTCGCGCCGAGCGTGGCACCCTGGCGATCAACTCCGAGATCGAGATCGTGGGTCTGCGCCCGACGCAGAAGACGATCGTCACCGGTATCGAGATGTTCCACAAGCAGCTCGACGAGGCCTGGGCCGGCGAGAACTGTGGTCTGCTCCTTCGCGGCACCAAGCGTGACGACGTCGAGCGCGGCCAGGTCATCGTGAAGCCGGGTTCGGTCACGCCGCACACCAACTTCGAGGGCACGGCGTACATCCTGTCCAAGGAGGAGGGTGGCCGTCACAACCCCTTCTACACGAACTACCGCCCGCAGTTCTACTTCCGCACCACCGACGTCACCGGCGTCATCTCGCTGCCCGAGGGCACCGAGATGGTCATGCCCGGTGACACCACCGACATGACGGTCGAGCTGATCCAGCCGATCGCCATGGAAGAGGGCCTCGGCTTCGCGATCCGTGAGGGTGGCCGCACCGTCGGCGCCGGCACGGTCACGAAGATCGTGAAGTAAGTCTTTCCAGACTGCATCGAGAGGGTCGGATCCGAAAGGATCCGGCCCTTTCGTCGTTGCGTCGTGACTCATCTATTACGCGACTAATCCTCAAGATCGGCTCAAGATTGGGTGAGGACGACAGGGTTTGCTCAGGATCGCCTCAAGCGGCAGATTGAGCGGCAATTCGGTAGGCACGGCTCGATAGCGTGACAAGCGGAGGGACACCCGACCCTCTCGTCTCTTCGCGTCCCCGAGCGATGAGACTCCGCTACTGCAGAGGTTTCATCATGCCTGCCTTCAGCATGCTCACTCGCGCGCGCTCCTGGGTCTTCGCCGTCATCATCGCCTTGGTTCTGACCCTCGGACTCGTGGCCGTCCCGACCATCGCGAGTGCCACGGAACCTGTCGGCACCGCGACGGGAGTTTCGGTGAGCTCGACCGGCGCCACTGTCCTCGCCGGCGGCACTGGCCGAGTCACGGTGCGTGCATCGAACCCGTCGGGCGCGGACCTGTACAACGCGAGCGCGGTCGTCGTGCTGCCCGTCGGCGTGACGTACGTCAGCGGCAGCTCACCCGCAGCTCCCGGCGGTCCGGGGGAGCCGACCGTGCAGAACTGGACCCCCGACCCGAACGATCCGGATGCCGAGAACCCTTACACCGCGCAGGTGCTCGTCTGGGAGAACGTGGCGGACCTGCCGCTGGGGGCCTCGACGCAGGTGGCGTTCTCGGTGCGGGCCGATGACGACCGATACCCGGTGGGCTCGTCGTTCGAGCTGGGTGCGGGCGTCTACGCGAACAGCAATGAGCGGGTGGTCCCGACCGTCACGGTGCCCGCTTCGGGGGCGCCAACGGTCACCGACGCCACCGAGGGCGGGTCCGTCGACGCTGATGTCACGGTTACCGCGATCAGTGTGTCGAAGACGGAGATCGCCAACGCCGAGGCCGAGGTCTATCGCGGACCGCAGAACCCGGCCACCTGGAAGGTCTCGGTGCGCACCGCGCCCGAGGCAGGATCGAACAACGTCGTCGTCTCGGACTACGTGCCGGCCACCTTCACAGTGCTCGGGTGTGCCGACGCGGACTACACCTGTCAGATCGTCGAGCTCGACGGTGAGGTCTTCACCAAGCTCACGTGGAAGCTCGGCGATGTGGCGCGCGACCGGACCATCGATCTGACCTACGACGCTTACGTCGCGCTGCGAGAGGTCACCCTCCCCGGCGCAGCCTCCCCGGGGGCGCCGACGCGTCCGACGACGGGCGGCTACGGCGTGACCAACACCGTCGACGTCACGGCCACCTACACCGGCAACGTCGCCACCGGCGGCAGCACCTCGATCACGACATCCGCCGAGTCGACCGTCACCGTGCTCGACGTGGGTGTGGTCAAGTCCGCGGCCTCCGGAGACTTCGCCGTGGGCGGCACGAAGGAGTACAGCTTCACGGTGCGCACCAGCGAGTACGTCGATTCCTCGGACATCACCGTCGTCGACACCATTCCCGACGGCATGTGTCCCGTGCTCCCCGCCGGTGTCACCGTTTCCGGCGACACGTGGCCGGCGGAGTGCTCCGCCGCGCAGAGCGGCACCGGAACCGTCTCAGGTGCGGGGGCCATGGAGTCTGTGGACTTCGACGCGGCGACGGGACGCTTCACGGTGACGTTCTCGGTGGTGGACCGCGACGAGGACGAAGACGCGACCGTGCGCTACTCCGTCTTCATGCGCAGCCACTATCAGGACGGCACCCGCACGTCGGCAGGCGACAGCTTCGCCAACCGCGTGCACCTCGAGGGCACGGTGGAGCCGGTGGCTTCCAACACCGTCGATTCCGGCACCGCGCCCGGAGACAACGACTCGTCGGCCACGGTCGGCACGTCCGGCGTCTCGCTCACCAAGACCGTGTGGGAGAACTCTGACCGACTCGCGATCACCGGGGTCGCCGGCGCCGGCACCACGTGCACCGCCACTTCCGACTACACGAAGCCCGCGGCATCCTCGTCGCCCGCCCTCCAGCTGGGAGACCTCGTCTGCTTCCGCATCGAGGCGACCTTCCCGACGGGTGTCGCCACTCGTGACGTGCAGCTCACCGACTTCCTGCCCGTCGGCACCTCGATGGTCGCGTGGGCGGCCAGTTCCGGTGCCGGACGCGCGACGGTCACCGCCCTCGACACTCCGACGGCGACCTCGACCCGCTGGCGTCTGGGCGAGCTGGCGGCCGGGGCGTATTACGTCGCTCCCGGCGACTCCCTGCAGCTCTATGTCCTCGGTCGCATCGACTCGGTGCCGCAGACACAGCCGCGCATCACCGGCAACCTCGCGAAGATGCGCTACTCCTCAGGCGATGGCAGCATCGTGGCGCTGCGTGATGACGTGGGCGTGCGCCTGGCGCCGGCCCCGCCGCTATCGCTGGACAAGAAGGTCGACGGCGCCAACGCGCTGAGCCCGGTGCAGGAGGGGCAGGACCTCTCCTTCACCATCGACGTGCGCCACGATGGCACAGCCGGAGGACTGAGCGACTACCCCCTCGATGAGATCGAAGTCCAAGACGTTCTGCCGGCCGGCTTCGACTGCGACGACATCACCACGGCGTCGCCGGCGATCACTGCGGCGGACTGCAGCGTGCGCGGCGGTCGCGTCGTCGTCACCTGGGTGCTCGACCTCAGCGCCGATCCGCTCCGCGATGGCGAGACCACGACGATCTCCTACACGCTGCGCGTGCCGTCGCCGCTGTCAATCGCGTCGGCGCACACCAACGACGCCGCCGTGACACGGTTCACCTCGGTCAGCACGAACGGTATCGATGCGGATGCCGCGGGCCCCACGTTCTATCCGACCAACCCGATCGGCGCGTACGAAGGGCAGATCAAGAACGCGCCCCAGGCGGCGGACTCCACCACGATCTCGCTGCCGAACGCGGAGGTGGACAAAGTGGTGACGGCCACCGGCGTCACCGAGACGAACAACAACGCGACCGGTCAGGCGACCGTCGGGGAGACCGTCACGTGGAACTACTCGGCGAAGATCCCGGCGAAGACCACCGTCTTCAACGGCGTGCTCGACGAGCTGCCGCCCACCGCCGCGCGCTGGGTTGCCGTCGGCTCGCCCTCGCTGATCGCTTCGCCCGCCGGGATCACCGTGGCCGACGGCTGCACGCAGGCGACGAACGAGTTCCGCCTGTGCACGACCGCCGGCGCGAACTTCGGCGACTTGCTCTTCCCGACGACGTGGACGAACACCACTACCACCGAGGCGGTGTTCACCGTTTCTTTGACGATGCGCGTGGCCGATGTCGTTCCCAATGCGAACAACACGACCCTCGTCAACGAGGCGCGCATGATGAGCACGCCCACCACCGCGACGACGGGGGCCACCGAGCGTGACCGCGACGACGCGCAGGTCACCATCGTGCTGCCGAATCCAACGATCGGGAAGAACGTGTCCCTCGTGGGGGCCACCGGACCCTGGCTGACGACCGACACCGAAGCGACGGGCGGTCAGACCGTCTACTACCGTCTGCGCGCGTCCAACTCCACCGGTCGTCCGCCGCTGCACGAGGGCGTGATCGTCGACTGCATCGACAGTCGCCTACTCGACGTGACAAGCCTCACGAGCTCGTCGGTAGCGACGGTCTCCGGCCCTGTGGCGGGCGATGGCACCAACGGCTGTGCTGTGGGGCGCACCAAGTACACCTGGACGCTCGCTGCGGCTCTGACCCCGGGCAGCGTGGACATCGTGTACTCGGCGCGCGTGCCGTCACCGATCGTCGCCAGCAGCACCTTCGTGAACACCGCGACGATCTCGGGCACGACCATGTCGGGCACGGTCGCCGGTGAGCGCACGATCACCCCCGCCTCGGCCAACCGCACCGTGACGGCGGCCGTGCCGCCCGTGACGAAAGTGAAGACGTCGCCGACCGGGTCGGCCGTCGCCGGGGAACCGGTCACATGGCGGGTGACTGTCACCGTGCCCGCGGGAGTCAACTTCTACCAGGCGCGCATCCTCGACACGTTGGGTGCGCCGCTGGGCATCGCTGCCGACGCGACGTATGAGCTGAGCTGCGGAGCGGACTGGACAGGTCCCTGCCCGACGGCCACCCGCCTCCCGTCGCCGGCCGGCAACACCCAGGTGCTCGGCGTGTACCTCGACGACATCGCCGCCGCGCCCGCTGCTCGCACGCTGACCCTCGACGTCACCTCCACGGTGCCCACCACGATCGCAACCTCAGTGCTCTCGGCCCAGAACCAGGCGCGCATCACGTGGGACGCAACCGACGGTACGGCGCCTACCACCGCGGTCCCGGGCACGGCCACGTCGGCAACCGCTACCGCAACGGTGCAGATCCGTCAGCCGCGGGTGTCGGTCTCGAAGTCGGTGAGCGACGCGGGGACGCCGAAGGCGCAGGGCGAGATCTTCACCTACTCGGCGACGATCACGGCATCCGGCGACACCACTCTGCATGGCAAGACGGCCCACAACCTCGTCGTGGTCGACACGCTGCCCACCGGCGTCTACCCGGTGGTCTCCACCACCGACGGCACCCGCGTCGCCGATGGCGCGACTGTCGCCGGCGGCGAGTGGAACGCGGCGGCGCGCACCATCACGTGGCGCATCTCCTCCCTCGACGTCGGCAGCCCGCAGACGGTCACTTACCCGGCGCGGCTGGAAACGGCCTCGACACTGTCGGGCGAGGCGCTCACCAACTCGATCGTTCCTCAGTCGTGGACATCCCTCCCGAACGACGGCAAGATGTACGGCCCAGGCACGGCCTCGACCGCCGCGGTGACGCCCGCGTTCCCGCGCATCAACACCTCGAAGACGCAGGTCACCGCCAACCCGGTGTACATCGGTCAGGACGTGAGCTTCACCATCACCCTGCGCAACGCTGGCACAGCGACGGCGGTGTCGATGGATGCCGTCGACACTCTGCCCGCGAACTGGAGCTACGTCGCCGGTTCGACCGTCATCGACGGTGTTGCCGCGGCGGACCCCTCCGCGTCGGGCCAGACCCTCACCTGGGCGGACCTCGGTGCGCTGACGACGAACGCCACCCACACGATCACCTACCAAGCGGTGGCCGGCACGAGTGTAGCTGTGGGGAGCGCGCAGCCTCACACCAACACCGCGGTCGCTGCACGCGTGACCGATGCCACGGGCGGCACGTCGTACAACAGCGGCAACGGCTCGTACATCGGCAACAGCGGCCAGGCCACCGCGCTCATCCACCAGGCCGACCTGCGGCTCGCCAAGCGGGTCGTCGCGAACACCTTCGTCGCGGGCCAGACGGGGCAGTTCAGCCTCACGGTGACCAACAACGGCCCCGATCCGGCCGTGGGCGTCCGAGTCGCTGACACGCTCACGCTGCCGGCGGGGGTCACTTTCCAGGGCGCGTCCGGAACAGGCTGGACCTGTGGGACTCCCGACGGGTCGGGCGTGCTCACCTGCGTGCGCACCTCCGCGAGCGAGACGCTGGCCTCCGGGGCGAGCTTCCCGATCATCACTGTGACCGTCGCCATTGCGGCCGATGTCGTCTCAGGCGCCGAGGTGCCCAACACGGCCACCGTCGCCGCCAACACCGAAGACCGCACTCCGGCGAACAACACCGCCACCGCAACCGGCACCGTCACGACTCGTGCCGACCTCGGCGTGGTGAAGACGGTGACGACCCCGGCAGTCGGTGCAGTGACGGCGGGTGAGCAGATCGAGTGGTCGATCACCCTCACCAACCACGGCCCGTCCGTCTCGCGCGGAAGCGCCGGTAACCCCATCGTCCTGCGCGACACGCTACCGTCCCAGGTCACTGGCGCAGCGCTCGTGGGCACCGCGCCCGACGGTTGTGAGATCGCCTCCGGCGTGCTCACCTGCCGCATCGCGCACGATCTCGCCGTGGGGGACACCATCACCGTCCGGGTGCGCGGCACCGTCGACAGCGCGGTGGCCGCCGGGACGAACGTGATAGTCAACACGGCATCCGTCACGCCGGTCACCACCGACCCGGTCACGAGCAACAACATCTCCACAGTGCGCACCGACGTCGCCGTCGAGGAGGACCTCACCATCGTCAAGGAGGTCATCGACCCGGCGCCGCCGGCGCCGGTCACGCCGGGCGAGACGGTGTCGTACCGTGTGACCGTCGGCAACCGCGGACCGTCCGACGCGCGCGGCATCTTCGTGGTCGACACCCTTCCCGAGGCCACGACTTTCGACGAGATCACCGCGGGTGGCTCGGCCTGGACGGCATCGGTCTCCGGACGCACGGTGCGATTCGCTCTGGTGGGAACGCTCGCCGCGGGCAAAGCTGCTCCGGAGCTGGAGTACACGGTGACCCTCGCCCCGGCCTTCTCCGGCGACAGCGACGACCTCGTGAACACCGCCACCGTCTCCTCCACGTGGCGCGCCGACCAGGCCACCGACGACGCTCAGCCCGGCCCCGCCCAGCCGAGCGCCGACCTCGCGCTGACCAAGACGGTGCGTCCGACCTCGGGTGCCGCCGGTGATCCCGTGCGCGCCGGCGAGACCGCGATCTACACCTTCACGGTCGACAACCGCGGACCGTCGGATGCCGACGCCGTCACCCTCACCGACACGCTGCCGACGGGGCTCACCGCCGTGACGCCGCTGCCGGCGGGTTGCACCATCGACGGCCAGGACCTCACCTGCGTGAAGTCCACGGGACTGGATGCCGACGAGTCGCCGTGGACGGTGCAGGTGACCGTACGAATCGCCGCCTCGTTCCAGGGAAGCACCCTCACCAACGCGGCCGAGGTGGCATCCACCACCTCCGATCCGGTGCCGACCAACAACGTCGACGACGTCGAGCTCCCCGTCATCCAGCGCGCCCACCTCACGGTGGAGAAGACCGCATCGGAGGAGGGGGTGCGTGCCGGCGACGAGGTCGATTGGAGCATCACGATCGGCAACGACGGACCTTCCGACGCGCGGAACGTGTCCCTGAGTGATGTGCTCGATGCCCGCCTCGCGCTCGTGTCCGTTGACCCCGACGACGACATCGTCTGCACGGGAACGGCCTCGCTCGCGTGCACCATCGGGACGATCCCCGCCGGCGGTGAGGTCTCCCTCACCGTCACCACGACCGTGCGCTCTTCGGTCGTCGATGGTGCGACGATCCCGAACACCGCGACGGCCACCTCGACGACCATCGACAGCGCCACCGACGAGCCGGCAACCGCCACCGACGACGACAGCATCGATGTCGTCGCCGTCAGCGAGCTGACCATCGTCAAGACCGCGGTGCAGACCGCCGTCGACGCTGGCGGCATCGCCACCTTCCGCCTGCAGGTCGGCAACGACGGACCGTCGGATGCCGCGGCATCTGTCGTCATCACCGACACCCTGCCCGACGGGCTGACGCTCGCCTCGGCATCGACCATCGGCGGCCCCGCAGTGTGGTCATGCATCACCGACGCGCAGGACGTGCTCTGCGAGCTGCAGGATGCCGATGGCGCCGCGGTCATGCTGGCCGCCGGCGCAGATGCCCCCGTGCTGCAGATCGCCGCGGCCGTCGACCCGTCGCTGAAGGCGGGCGCGCTGACGAACACCGCGACCGTCACGTCGCCGTCGGAGTCGACACCGCCCTCCGACGACGCGACCGTCATGGTGAGCACGTTCGCCGACCTCGGGATCACCAAGGCCGCCGTGGGCACGCCGACCGCCGGTGAACGGTACTCGTGGACGATCGTGGTCACCAACCACGGCCCCAGCGATTCCGTCGCCACCGCCGACGACCCGATCACGATCGGTGACGTGCTGCCCGATGGCACCAGCTTCGTCTCGGCCACGGGAACCGGTGCGACCTGCGATGACGACGCCGGCGGGGTCGCGTGCGAGATCACCTCGACCCTGGCGCCCGGCGATTCGGTGACCATCACCGTCACCGTCGATGTCGCCGAGGGCGTCTCGGGCACCCTCTCGAACACCGCGACCGTCACGCCGGGGCTGACCCCCGAGCCGACCGATGCGGTGTGGCCGAACGAGGCGACGGTCGTCACCCCGACCGTCGTCGAGGAAGCCGACCTCGCGATCGAGAAGACCGTCGTCACCGACGCGGACGACATCGTCGCCGGTCAGGCGATCCGGTGGGAGCTCACGGTGAGAAACCTCGGCCCGTCCAACTCCGACGCAGACGCCGACCACCCGATCGTGGTGACCGACACCCTTCCCGCCGGAGTTACCGCCACCGCGGTGACATCGCCCGGCGATGGGGAGTGCACGATCGGCACCGGAGGGGCCACGGTCAGCTGTGAACTGGCATCCGACCTCGCCACCGGCTATCCGCAGGTCATCGTGATCGACGCGATGGTGGATGCCGATGTGCAGGGCACGATCGTCAACACCGCTACCGTCGCTCCCGGTCTCACCGCGCAGCCGGCAGGCGCCACGGACAACGACGAGGACACGACGTCGTCGTCGGTCGCCGAATCGGCAGACCTGCGCCTGCTGAAGGAAGTGCGGACACCGATCGTCGCCGGTGGTACCGGGACGTACCTGATCCAGGTCTTCAACGACGGTCCCAGTACCGCCCGTGACGTCACCGTCACCGACGTACTGCCCTCCGTGCTCACGTTCGACCGCGTGGTCGTCGCCGACGGCGAGACCAGCCCGTGGACCTGCGCCGCCGACGGGGCCGACCCGACCCTCGTGCTCTGCACATACGACGGGGCTATCCCGCCGGGTGCCGATCCCGTCGAGCTGCTGCTGCAGGTCGCAGCGTCGCCGCAGCTCACGGGCGGTGTGACCAACCGTGCCACGGTGGACTCCACCACGACCGACTCCGACACGTCCAACAACTCCGACTCGGTCACCGGCGTGCTCGTCACGACCGCCGACCTCGTACTCACCAAAACCCACGACCCGGAGGCGCGCGCCGTCGCCGGCGAGGAATTCACCTGGACCGTCACGGTCGCCAACGACGGCCCGAGCGACTCGGCCGCCTCCGAGGCCTCGCCGATCGTCGTCACCGACACCCTGCCCGCCGGTGTGACCTTCGTCGCCGACGGCTCCGATGCCGGCTGCGCGCCGGGTACCGATCCGAAGCAGATCGTGTGCGAGATCACCTCGCCGATCGCCTCGGGTGATGCGGTGTCGTTCGACGTGCGGGTGGCCCTCGACGAGGGCCTCAGCGGCGACGTCACCAACACCGCCGGCGTCGTACCGGGTGAGACCGCCGACGGCGACCTCACCAACAACGACGCCTCCGACACGGTCACCGTGTCGGAGGTCGCCGACCTGTCGATCGTGAAGGATGTCGCCACGTCGCGTGAGGACGTCGTCGCCGGCCGTCAGATCACCTGGACGGTCGTCGTCAGCAACAATGGACCCTCGAACTCCGACGCGGATGTCGATGACCCCATCCGGGTCGTCGACACCCTGCCGGCCGGTGTGAGCTTCGTCTCGGCGGAGGGTGACGAATGGACCTGCCTGGCGGGTGAGCCGACCGAGGACGGCCGCCAGACGATCGTGTGCGAGCGGGTCACCGACCTGCCCGTCGGCGACGCTCCGGTGATCACCGTCACCGGTCTCATCGCCCCCGACGTGCAGGGTGAGGTCCGCAACGACGTCCGGGTGGCCCCGGGCCTGACCGCGGAGCCTCTCGAGGGCGGCGTGTCGAACAACACGTCCGACGCCGTCGTCCCCGTCACCGAGCAGACCGACCTCGCGCTCAGCAAGGCCGTCTCGACGACGATCACCGCGGGCGGCTCCGGCGGGTACACGCTCACCGTGGTGAACCTCGGTCCCTCCTCGGCCCGCGACGTCACCGTTACCGATCCCCTTCCGGACGGCCTCACCTATGCAGGGGTCGACGGCGACGGCTGGAGGTGCGACCCGACGGGAGCCGACGTCACGTGCACCTTCGATGGTGTGCTCGCGCCCGCGGCATCCGCGTCGTTCGTGCTCGAGGTCGACGCGGCAGCCGACCTGGACGGGGACATCGAGAACACTGCTGTGGTCTCGACCTCGACGCCCGACACCAATGCCGACAACGACACGGCCACCGCGTCCGGCACGATCGCCCGGGTCGCCGACCTCGCCATCGTGAAGACCGCGACGGGCACGCCGCGCGTGGGAGACACGTTCGTCTACGCGCTCTCGGTCACCAACAACGGGCCGTCGGATGCCGCCAGCGTCCGCGTGTCGGACCTCGTTCCGGCCGGCCTCGAGGTGGTAGGCGTCACCGGCACGGGCTGGGACTGCGCGGTCGACGCGTCCACCGGCCAGGTGCTGTGCCTGCGTGATGTGCTCGCCGTGGGCGCGACCGCTCCGGTCATCGCCCTCGAGGTGCGTGTGCTCGCCGCGGCCCACCCGGAGGTGTCCAACACCGCAACGGTCACTGCGACGACCCCGGAGGATGCCGGCACCCTCGGCGACAACTCCTCCACCGCCGTGGTCGCCGTGCCGGCGCTCAGCGAGCTCAGCATCACCAAGACGCTGCTCGACGAGCTCGTCACCGGTCAGCAGGCCCGCTACGAGGTCACCGTCGTCAACGAGGGTCCCACGGAGGACCCGGGCCCTGTCACGGTGATCGATGAGCTGCCCGACGGGCTCGTCACGCGTGGCTTCGACATCGAGGGCGCCGACGGCGCATGTGAGATGTCCGCCTCCACCTTCACCTGCACGATCGGCGGGCTCGCCGTCGGTCAGGAGGTGACGATCACCCTCACCGTCGACGTCGCAGCGTCGGCCTCGGGCACCGTGGTGAACACGGCGACAGTGAACTCGGACGCCGATCCCACCCCTTCGGAGGCCTCGGCTTCCGGCGACGTCACCGTCACCGGGCTCGCGTCCAGTGGCGGTACGCTCGCGCCGTACCTGCCCTTCGGCATCGGGCTGCTTCTGCTGGGCGCTGCGGCTCTCTGGTGGGGGCGTCGTCGGACCGTCGAGATGGCGTAGATCGCCGGTCACATTGCCCTGGACCGGGGGCGGCCTTCGCGTCATGATGGTGCCAGCACGACGGCATCCGCCGGTGTGTCCGCCGAGCGGGAGGAGAACATATGGGCATCGAGGATCTCGTGAACCAGGGCAAGGATTTCCTGGAGAAGAACAAGGACAAGATCGAGGAGACGCTCAACTCCGATCAGGCCGAGGAGGTCAGCGACAACGTTCTCGACGCTGCTGCTGAGTTCGTCAAGAAGGTCGCCCCCGAGTCGGCCCACGGCACCGTGGACGACGTCCGGGGCACGATCGACTCGAAGATCGGCAACGAGTAGCACCTCGCCGAACGAGGGACGGATGCCGCGCGGCATCCGTCCCTCCGTCGTTTCCGGCCCGGCAGACGCCGGGCGCGGGGGATTCAGTGAAGCGCGACACGCCCGAGTTTGCGACACGCCCGGGCGGCACGTAGACTAGTCAGGTTCCACATTCCTGCGTGCGCGCCAGCGCGCTGCGGGATCACTGCCAGGGCAGTGCATAGGCGGCGCCTCCTCCTCGCGAGGACCGGTGCAGGGTCCTAGGCCGCGGGCAGCAGAACACCACATCCGACTCCTCACCTGGAAACAGGTTCCGCACGCGTGCGGGGGGAACGGACTGACATCAGAACAGCGGTGCAGCATCCCTCACCGGTTCGCAACACGAGCCATGAGGACGAAGTACCCGGCGTAACCGCGCCACGTGCGTCCAATGCCCGAGAGGTATGACGCGAGAAAGAGAGTGAGCAGACAATGGCGGGACAGAAGATCCGCATTCGCCTGAAGTCGTATGACCACGAGGTCATCGACACGTCGGCGCGAAAGATCGTCGACACCGTGACCCGTGCGGGCGCGACTGTCGTGGGCCCCGTGCCCCTTCCGACCGAGAAGAACGTCGTGTGCGTCATCCGGTCGCCCCACAAGTACAAGGACAGCCGCGAGCACTTCGAGATGCGCACCCACAAGCGTCTGATCGACATCATCGACCCGACGCCCAAGGCCGTCGACTCGCTGATGCGCCTCGACCTCCCGGCCGACGTCAACATCGAGATCAAGCTCTGAGGTCGACATGGCTGACATCAACAACAAGGTTTCCAAGGGCCTGCTGGGTACCAAGCTCGGCATGACCCAGGTCTGGGACGAGAACGGCAAGCTCGTTCCCGTCACCGTCATCGAGGTCGCGCCGAACGTGGTCACCCAGGTTCGCACGCCCGAGAAGGACGGCTACAACGCGGTGCAGATCGGCTACGGCCAGATCGACCCCCGTAAGGTGAACAAGCCCCTGACGGCCCACTTCGAGGCCGCGGGCGTGACCCCGCGCCGCCACCTCACCGAGGTGCGCACGGCGGATGCCGCTGACTACTCACTCGGTCAGGAGCTCACCGTCGACGCCACCTTCGAGGCGGGCCAGCTGATCGACGTCGTCGGCACCAGCAAGGGCAAGGGCACCGCCGGTGTCATGAAGCGCCACAACTTCAAGGGCGTCTCCGCTTCGCACGGTGCGCACCGCAACCACCGCAAGCCCGGCTCGATCGGTGCGTCCTCGACGCCCAGCCGCGTCTTCAAGGGCATGCGCATGGCCGGCCGTATGGGTGGCGAGCGCGTGACCGTCCTCAACCTCACGGTGCACGCCGTCGACGCCGAGAAGGGTCTGCTGCTCGTCAAGGGCGCCGTCCCCGGTGCGCGCGGCCGCATCGTCTACGTCCGCAACGCAGTGAAGGGTGCCTGATCATGGCTGACTCGACTCTCGCGCTCGACGTCCACGGCGTCGGCGGAAAGAAGGCCGGTTCGGTCGAGCTTCCCGCCGCCCTGTTCGACGTCAAGACGAACATCCCGCTCATCCACCAGGTCGTCGTCGCGCAGCTCGCGGCGGCTCGCCAGGGCACGCACTCGACCAAGCGTCGTGGCGAGGTCTCCGGCGCCGGCCGCAAGCCCTTCAAGCAGAAGGGCACGGGTAACGCCCGCCAGGGCTCGATCCGCGCGCCGCACATGACCGGTGGTGGCATCGTCCACGGCCCCAAGCCGCGCGACTACTCGCAGCGCACGCCCAAGAAGATGATCGCTGCGGCGCTCCTGGGTTCGCTCAGCGACCGCGCTCGCGGTGGCCGTCTGCACATCGTCGACTCCTTCGGCATCGAGGGCACGCCCTCGACGAAGGCTGCCGCCGCCGTTCTGACCGGCCTGTCGGCCGTCAAGAACGTCCTGGTGGTCATCGACCGCGACGACGAGATCACGATCAAGAGCGTGCGCAACCTCGCGTACGTCCACGTGCTCCCCGTCGGCCAGCTCAACGCCTACGACGTGCTCGTCTCCGACGACATCGTCTTCACCAAGGCCGCCTACGACGCGTTCGTCGCTGCGAAGGCCGGCGCCACCGAGGAGGTCTCGGCATGACCGCTGTGAACAAGGACCCGCGCGACATCATCCTGAAGCCGGTCGTCTCCGAGAAGAGCTACGGGCTCATCGACGAGGGCAAGTACACGTTCCTCGTGGACCCCCGCGCGACCAAGACCGAGATCAAGCTCGCCATCGAGAAGATCTTCGGCGTCAAGGTCGCCGCGGTGAACACCATCAACCGCGTGGGCAAGGCCCGTCGCACCCGCTTCGGCATCGGCAAGCGCAAGGACACCAAGCGCGCGATCGTCACGCTGAAGTCGGGCACCATCGACATCTTCACGGCAGTCGGCTGACGGTCGGGATAGAGGACAACACACCATGGCTATTCGCAAGTACAAGCCCACGACCCCGGGTCGTCGCGGTTCGTCGGTGGCTGACTTCGCCGAGATCACGCGCTCGACGCCGGAGAAGTCGCTGCTGCGCCCCCTGTCGAAGACCGGTGGCCGCAACAACCAGGGCCGCATCACCACCCGTCACATCGGTGGCGGACACAAGCGCCAGTACCGTCTGATCGACTTCCGTCGCAACGACAAGGACGGCGTCAACGCCAAGGTCGCTCACATCGAGTACGACCCCAACCGCACGGCGCGTATCGCGCTCCTGCACTACTTCGACGGTGAGAAGCGCTACATCCTCGCCCCGAACAAGCTGCAGCAGGGCGACATCGTCGAGTCGGGTGCCGGCGCGGACATCAAGCCGGGCAACAACCTGCCGCTGCGCAACATCCCCACCGGTACCGTGATCCACGCGATCGAGCTCCGCCCCGGCGGCGGCGCCAAGCTCGCCCGCTCCGCGGGCACCTCGGTGCGTCTCGTCGCGAAGGACGGCCCCTACGCCCAGCTGCGTCTGCCGTCCGGCGAGATCCGCAACGTCGATGCGCGCTGCCGCGCGACCATCGGCGAGGTCGGCAACGCCGAGCAGTCGAACATCAACTGGGGCAAGGCCGGCCGCAAGCGCTGGAAGGGCGTCCGCCCGACCGTCCGCGGTGTCGCGATGAACCCGGTCGACCACCCGCACGGTGGTGGTGAGGGCAAGACGTCCGGTGGACGTCACCCCGTCTCTCCTTGGGGCCAGGCTGAGGGTCGCACCCGCCACGCCAACAAGGAAAGCGACAAGTACATCGTCCGTCGTCGCAACGCCGGCAAGAAGCGTAAGTAGGAGTAGAGGAAGATGCCTCGCAGCCTTAAGAAGGGCCCCTTCGTCGACGAGCACCTGCTTCGCAAGGTCGTCTCGCAGAACGAAGCCGGTACCAAGAACGTCATCAAGACCTGGTCGCGCCGTTCGATGATCATCCCCGCCATGCTGGGACACACCATCGCCGTGCACGACGGACGCAAGCACATCCCCGTGTTCGTGTCCGAGACCATGGTCGGCCACAAGCTGGGCGAGTTCGCGCCCACCCGCACCTTCCGCGGCCACGTGAAGGACGACAAGAAGGGCCGCCGCCGCTGACGCGGGGGCGTTCCAGAGAGGACTAGAGGAGGAGAGACATGGTGGAATCCATCGCACGCGTGAAGCACATCCGCGTGACCCCTCAGAAGGCTCGTCGTGTCGTCGCGCTCATCAAGGGCAAGCAGGCTCAGGAGGCACTCGCCATCCTGAAGTTCGCCCCGCAGAGCGCCAGCGAGCCGATCTACAAGCTCGTTGCGGCAGCAGTCGCCAACGCCCGCGTGAAGGCGGACAAGGACGGCGAGTTCCTGGACGAGCAGGACCTGTACGTGAAGAACGCGTACGTGGACGAGGGCACGACGCTGAAGCGTTTCCAGCCCCGCGCCCAGGGTCGTGCCTTCCAGATCAAGAAGCGCACGAGCCACATCACCGTCGAGCTCGCGACCCCCGAGGTCGCTGAGGTCGCGACCACGACCAAGAAGGCGAGCAAGTAATGGGACAGAAGGTCAACCCGTACGGCTTCCGCCTCGGCATCACCACGGACCACGTGTCGCGTTGGTTCTCCGACTCGACGAAGCCGGGACAGCGTTACGCCGACTACGTGGCCGAGGACATCAAGATCCGCCGGCTTCTGCAGACGCAGCTCGACCGCGCCGGCGTCAGCGGCATCGAGATCGAGCGCACGCGTGACCGCGTTCGCGTCGACATCCACACCGCCCGCCCGGGCATCGTGATCGGTCGCCGCGGCGCCGAGGCCGAGCGCATCCGCGCCGACCTCGAGAAGCTCACCGGCAAGCAGATCCAGCTGAACATCCTCGAGGTCAAGAACCCCGAGGCCGACGCTCAGCTCGTCGCGCAGGGCATCGCCGAGCAGCTCTCTGCCCGTGTCGCCTTCCGTCGCGCGATGCGCAAGGGTCTCCAGGGCGCACAGCGCGCCGGCGCCAAGGGCATCCGCATCCAGGTCTCCGGCCGCCTCGGCGGCGCGGAGATGAGCCGGTCGGAGTTCTACCGTGAGGGTCGTGTGCCGCTGCACACGCTCCGCGCGAACATCGACTACGGCTTCTACGAGGCCAAGACCACCTTCGGCCGCATCGGCGTGAAGGTCTGGATCTACAAGGGCGATCTCACCAACAAGGAGCTCGCGCGCGAGCAGGCCAACGCGCCGAAGTCCCGCGGTCGTGACGACCGCGGCGACCGTCGCCGTGGCCCGCGCAACGAGGCCCCCGTCGCAGAAGGAGCGTCTGCCTGATGCTTATTCCCCGCAAGGTCAAGTACCGCAAGCAGCACCACCCGGGTCGCTCGGGCCAGGCCACCGGTGGCACCAAGGTGTCGTTCGGTGAGTTCGGCATCCAGGCGCTCACGCCCGCTTACGTGACGAACCGTCAGATCGAGTCCGCTCGTATCGCTATGACGCGTCACATCAAGCGTGGTGGAAAGGTGTGGATCAACATCTACCCCGACCGTCCGCTCACCAAGAAGCCGGCTGAGACCCGCATGGGTTCCGGTAAGGGCTCGCCCGAGTGGTGGGTCGCGAACGTCAAGCCGGGTCGCGTCCTCTTCGAGGTCGCCGGCGTCAACGAGGAACTCGCTCGCGAGGCCCTGACCCGTGCAATCCACAAGCTGCCTCTCAAGGCACGCATCATCAAGCGCGAGGAGGGCGACGCGTAATGGCCGTCGGCACCAAGACGCTCGCTCCGAGCGAGCTCGATACGTTCGAAGACCAGCGCCTCGTCGAGGAGCTGCGCAAGGCCAAGGAAGAGCTGTTCAACCTGCGCTTCCAGTCGGCCACCGGCCAGCTCGAGAGCCACGGCCGCATCCGTGCGGTCAAGCGCGACATCGCGCGGCTCTACACCGTGATCCGTGAGCGCGAGCTCGGCATCCGTGCCACGCCCGCGCCCGTCGAGGTCGCGACGAAGGCGAAGAAGACGAAGGCCAAGAAGGCGGATGCCGCTGACGAGGCTGCGAAGGAAGAGGCCGAGTGATGGCTGAGACTGAGAAGAAGGCTCCGGCCAAGAAGCCGGCCGCCAAGAAGCCCGCAGCCGCTGCGGTGGCCGAGCCCGTCGAGACGCAGGTCGCCGGCCACGAGTCGGCAGCGCACGACGTGCGTGACGCCGACGCCCGCGGGTACCGCAAGGCGCGCCGCGGCTACGTCGTCAGCGACAAGATGGACAAGACCATCGTCGTCGAGGTCGAGGACCGCGTGAAGCACCCGCTTTACGGCAAGGTCATCCGCCGCACGTCGAAGGTCAAGGCGCACGACGAGGCGAACACCGCCGGCATCGGCGACCTGGTCCTCATCAACGAGACCCGTCCGCTCAGCGCCACCAAGCGCTGGCGCCTGGTCGAGATCCTCGAGAAGGCCAAGTAAGGCCCCCGGCCTTCTTGGAACCCAAGGAGTAAGAAGTGATTCAGACTGAATCCCGCCTCAAGGTCGCCGACAACACCGGCGCCAAGGAGCTGCTGACCATCCGCGTGCTCGGTGGCTCCAGCCGCCGCTACGCCGGTCTGGGCGACATCATCGTCGCGACCGTCAAGGACGCGATCCCGGGCGGCAACGTGAAGAAGGGCGACGTGGTCAAGGCCGTCGTCGTCCGCACCAAGAAGCAGACCCGTCGTGCCGATGGGTCGTACATCAAGTTCGACGAGAACGCCGCCGTCATCCTGAAGAACGACGGGGAGCCCCGCGGCACCCGCATCTTCGGACCGGTCGGTCGTGAGCTTCGCGACAAGAAGTTCATGAAGATCGTCTCGCTGGCCCCGGAGGTCATCTGATCATGGCGAAGCTCAAGAAGGGTGACCTCGTTCAGGTCATCACCGGCAAGAAGCAGGACAAGGGCGGCGACCGCGGCAAGCAGGGCAAGGTCCTCGAGATCCTCGTCGAGCAGAACCGCGTCATCGTCGAGGGCGTCAACTACGTCACGAAGCACAACCGTGTGGGCCAGTCCCAGCGCGGCACGAAGACGGGCGGCATCGAGACGATGGAAGCCCCGATCCACATCTCCAACGTCGCCCTCGTCGACCCCTCGACCAAGAAGCCGACCCGTGTCGGTCACCGTGTCGAGGAGCAGACGAAGGACGGCGTGAAGCGCACCGTCCGCGTGCGCTACGCGAAGAAGAGCGGCAAGGACCTCTGAATATGAGCACCACCACTGCCGCGGCGGCTGGCAAGATCCAGCCCCGCCTGAAGCAGAAGTACCAGGGCGAGATCAAGAAGGCTCTGCAGGAGGAGTTCGGTTACGCGAACGTCATGCAGATCCCCGGGATCGTCAAGGTCGTCGTGAACACCGGTGTCGGCGAGGCAGCTCGCGACAGCAAGGTGATCGAGGGCGCGATCGACGATCTCGTCAAGATCACCGGACAGCGTCCGCTCGTCACCAAGGCCCGCAAGTCGATCGCGCAGTTCAAGCTGCGCGAGGGCCAGGCCATCGGCGCGCACGTCACCCTCCGCGGCGACCGCGCGTGGGAGTTCCTGGACCGCCTCGTGAACCTCGCGCTGCCCCGCATCCGCGACTTCCGCGGTCTGTCGCCCAAGCAGTTCGACGGCAACGGCAACTACACGTTCGGTCTCCAGGAGCAGTCCGTGTTCCACGAGATCAACCAGGACAAGATCGACCGCGTGCGCGGCTTCGACATCACGATCGTCACCACGGCGAAGACGGATGACGAGGGTCGCTCGCTGCTGCGCCAGCTCGGGTTCCCGTTCAAGACGGACGACGCCCAGTAATACCCATCACGAAGGTCGGCTGTCGTGTAACGGCATCCGAAACCGCTGAACAAAGGAAACACACGAAATGACGATGACAGACCCGGTCGCAGACATGCTGACCCGTCTGCGCAACGCGAACTCCGCGCACCACGACACCGTGGCGCTGCCGAGCTCCAAGCTCAAGACGCACATCGCCGAGATCCTCCAGCAGGAGGGCTACATCGCCGGCTGGGAGGTCTCGGACGCCCGCGTCGGACAGACCCTCACCATGACGCTGAAGTACGGCCCGAACCGCGAGCGGTCGATCGCCGGCATCAAGCGCGTCTCGAAGCCCGGTCTCCGCGTCTACGCGAAGTCGACCGAGCTCCCCAAGGTCCTCGGTGGCCTCGGCGTCGCGATCCTGTCCACCTCCTCCGGTCTCCTCACGGACCGCCAGGCCGAGCAGAAGGGCGTGGGTGGGGAAGTCCTCGCCTACGTGTGGTGATCTGACATGTCGCGTATTGGACGTCTTCCCATCGACATCCCCGCAGGAGTGACCGTCGAGGTCGCCGGCCAGGATGTCGCCGTCAAGGGCCCGAAGGGGGAGCTGAAGCTCACCGTCGCGCGTCCGATCGAGGTTGCGGTCGAAGAGAACCAGGTTCTGGTCTCGCGTCCCGACGACGAGCGCGCATCGCGTTCGCTCCACGGTCTTACCCGCACCCTCATCAACAACAACATCATCGGCGTCACCCAGGGCTACACCAAGGGCCTCGAGGTCGTCGGCACCGGTTACCGCGTCGCGCAGAAGGGCACGGCGGTCGAGTTCGCACTCGGCTTCTCGCACCCTGTTCTCGTCGAGGCTCCGGCCGGCATCACCCTGACCGTCGAGGGCAACAACAAGCTCACCGTCAGCGGCATCGACAAGCAGGCGGTCGGTGAGGCCGCCGCGAACATCCGCAAGATCCGCAAGCCCGAGCCCTACAAGGGCAAGGGTGTGCGGTACGCCGGCGAGAACGTTCGCCGCAAGGCCGGAAAGAGTGGTAAGTAACCATGGCTATCACGTCCAAGTCCGACGCCCGCGCGCGTCGTCACAAGCGCCTTCGCAAGAAGGTCGTGGGCACCGAGTCGCGTCCGCGTCTCGTCGTCACCCGCTCTGCCCGCCACGTCTTCGTCCAGGTCGTGGACGACAGCAAGGGCCACACCGTGGCCTCGGCATCCACGCTCGAGACCGACCTGCGCGGCTTCGAGGGTGACAAGACCGCGAAGGCCCGCAAGGTCGGCGAACTCGTCGCCGAGCGTGCCAAGGCGGCCGGCATCGAGGATGTCGTGTTCGACCGTGGTGGCAACCGCTACGCGGGCCGTGTCGCGGCGATCGCCGAAGGCGCCCGCGAAGGGGGACTGAACCTGTGAGCGAAATCAAGGAGACCGAAGTGGCAGCCACTGCCGAGCAGACCGCGCCCGAGGGCACGACTGCGACCGAGGCGACCACCGAGCGTGAGCGCGAGCCGCGCCGCGGTGGCCGCGAGCGCAACCCGAACCGTGACCGCAACTCGCGCGACCGCAACGAGAGCCAGTTCCTCGAGCGCGTCGTGACGATCAACCGCGTGTCGAAGGTCGTCAAGGGCGGTCGTCGCTTCAGCTTCACGGCGCTCGTCGTCGTGGGTGACGGCAACGGCCTCGTCGGGGTCGGCTACGGCAAGGCCCGCGAGGTGCCCCTGGCCATCTCCAAGGGTGTCGAAGAGGCCAAGCGCAACTTCTTCCGCGTTCCCCGTGTCGGCTCGACCCTCCCGCACCCCGTGCAGGGTGAGGCCGCTGCCGGTGTGGTGCTCCTGCGTCCGGCTGCCGCCGGTACCGGTGTTATCGCCGGTGGCCCGGTGCGTGCCGTGCTCGAGTGCGCCGGCATCCACGATGTGCTGTCGAAGTCGCTCGGTTCGTCGAACACGATCAACATCGTGCACGCGACCGTCGCGGCCCTGAAGCAGCTCGAAGAGCCCCGTGCGGTCGCCGCGCGCCGTGGTCTGGACTTCGACCAGGTCGCGCCCGCCCGCCTCGTCCGTGCCGAGGCTGAGGCCGCGAAGGCACAGAAGGTTGGTGCCTGATGGCTGCCCGTCTGAAGGTGACCCAGGTCAAGTCCAAGGTGAGCGAGAAGCAGAACCAGCGTGACACGCTGCGTTCCCTCGGTCTCAAGCGGATCGGCGACTCCGTCGTCCGTCCCGACGACTCGCAGACGCGCGGGTACGTCAAGACCGTCGCACACCTCGTGAAGGTTGAGGAGATCGACTGATGGCCGAGAAGGCTGAAAAGGCGACCGAAGAGGTCGTCGAGAAGAAGGCGCCCGCCAAGAAGGCTCCGGCCAAGAAGGCTCCGGCTGCGGCCGCCGCCAAGGACGAGGCCGCCCCCAAGAAGGCGCCCGCCAAGAAGGCTGCTCCGAAGAAGGACGAGAAGGATGCCGCTGCGGCGCGTCCGGGCGTCCTCAAGGTGCACCACCTTCGTCCCGTCCCGGGCTCCAACACCGCGAAGACCCGTGTGGGTCGCGGTGAGGGCTCGAAGGGTAAGACGGCCGGCCGTGGTACCAAGGGCACGAAGGCCCGTTACCAGGTGAAGGTCGGCTTCGAGGGTGGTCAGATGCCGCTCCACATGCGTACGCCGAAGCTGCGCGGGTTCAAGAACCCGTTCCGCGTCGAGTACCAGGTGGTCAACCTCGACAAGCTCGCCGAGCTGTACCCGAGCGGTGGTGACGTCACCGTGAGCGACCTGGTCGCCAAGGGTGCCGTGCGCAAGAACGAGAAGGTCAAGGTGCTCGGCACCGGCGACATCTCGGTCAAGCTCACCGTCGCCGTCGACAAGGTCTCGGGTTCTGCCGAGCAGAAGATCGTCGCCGCGGGCGGTTCGGTCAAGTAGTCCTGTGACAGGGGCCGCCCCGGCTCATCAGCCGGGTCGGCCCCTGTTGCCGTACTCTGGTTGACGGTGTGTCCCGACACGCCGTCGTCCACCTGGAGGAATCTCTTGTTCAGCGCCATTGCGCGGGTCTTCCGCACGCCGGATCTTCGGCGGAAGATCGCCTTCACCCTGGCGATCATCGCCATCTACCGCCTCGGTGCCCACGTGCCGACGCCGTTCGTCGACTACCCGAACGTGACGACCTGTCTGGACCAGACGGGATCGACCGACGGGCTCCTGTCGCTCGTGAACCTGTTCTCCGGCGGTGCGCTGCTGCAGTTGTCGATCTTCGCGCTCGGCGTCATGCCGTACATCACGGCGACGATCATCGTGCAGCTGCTGCGCGTCGTCATCCCGCACTTCGAGACCCTCTACAAGGAGGGTCAGGCGGGCCAGAGCAAGCTGACGCAGTACACGCGATACCTGACGATCGCGCTGGCGCTCCTGCAGTCCACCACGCTCGTGACGGTCGCTCGTTCGGGCCAGCTCTTCCCGAGCGGCTCGGGGGTGCCCGAGTGTGAGGCGCTGCTCACCGAGGAAGCCTGGTGGGCCCAGCTCCTCATGATCATCACGATGACCGCCGGCACGGGCCTCATCATGTGGTTCGCCGAGCTCGTCACAGAGCGCGGCGTCGGCAACGGCATGTCGATCCTCATCTTCACGTCGATCGCCGCCACCTTCCCCGCCGCACTGTGGGCGATCCAGGCGACGAACGGCTTCGAGGTCTTCCTCCTCGTCCTCGCGGTGGGTATCGCGGTCGTGGCGCTCGTCGTCTTCGTCGAGCAGTCGCAGCGCCGCATCCCCGTGCAGTACGCCAAGCGCATGGTCGGACGCCGCACGCTCGGCGGCACGAACACGTACATCCCGATCAAGGTGAACATGGCCGGCGTGGTGCCCGTCATCTTCGCCTCGTCGCTGCTGTACATCCCCGCGCTGATCGCACAGTTCAACCAGACCCCGGATGCCGACGGCAACGTCCCCGGGTGGGTGACCTGGATCCAGGCGTACTTCACGACCGGCGACTCGCCGATCTACATGGCCGTCTACTTCCTGCTGATCATCGGATTCACGTACTTCTACGTCGCGATCACGTTCAACCCGGTCGAGGTCGCCGACAACATGAAGAAGTACGGCGGATTCATCCCCGGCATCCGTGCGGGACGGCCGACGGCCGAGTACCTCGACTACGTGCTCACGCGTATCACGCTGCCCGGCTCGATCTACCTGGGTCTCATCGCCCTCCTGCCGCTCATTGCCCTCGCGACCGTCGGTGCCAACCAGAACTTCCCGTTCGGCGGCGCCTCGATCCTCATCATCGTCGGTGTGGGTCTCGAGACGGTGAAGCAGATCGACGCGCAGCTGCAGCAGCGCCACTATGAGGGACTGCTGCGATGACCCTTCGACAGGCTCAGGACGGCGCCGCGGCTCGGCTTCTCATCATCGGCCCGCAGGGGTCCGGGAAGGGGACGCAGGGCGTCCGCATCGCGGAGGCTCTCGGCATACCGGCAGTGTCAACCGGCGATGTGTTCCGCGCCAACGTCAAGGACGGGACCGAGCTCGGCCAGCAGGTCAAGGCGATCATCGACGCCGGCGACCTGGTCCCCGACGAGCTGACGAGCGCGATCGTGCGCGACCGACTGTCGCAGCAGGATGCCGCGAGTGGCTTCCTGCTCGACGGCTACCCGCGGAACCTCGGTCAGGTCGGCGACCTCGACGCGTTCCTCGACGGCCGCGGCGAGCCCCTCACGGCCGTCATCGAGTTGTCGGTGCCGCGGGAAGAGTCCATTCAGCGTCTGTCGCTGCGCGCCACCGAACAGGGTCGCGCCGACGACAACGAAGAGTCGATCGCGAAGCGCCTGTCGATCTACGAGTCCGAGACCGCGCCGATCCTCGAGGTCTACCGCGGCCGCGGCATCGTCGACGAGGTCGACGGGGTCGGGTCGCTCGACGAGATCACCGAACGCATCATGGCCGCCCTCGCGGCACGCGGCATCACCGCTTGATCGTGGGACTCCGCCGCTCGCTCTACAAGACCCCCGCCCAGTTGCGGTCGATGGTCGAGCCCGGACTCATCACTGCTGCGGCGCTCGACGCGGTGCGTGCGATCGTTGCGCCCGGCGTGACGACGGCCGAGCTCGACGCGGCGGCGGACGAGGTCGTGCGCGTACGCGGCGCGGAGTCGAACTTCCAGCTGGTCCGCGGCTACCGCCACACGACGTGCGTATCGGTGAACGAGCAGGTGGTGCACGGCATACCGGGCGGGCGCGTTCTCGAGCCCGGCGACATCGTGTCCATCGATGCCGGCGCGCAGTACAAGGGCTGGAACGGCGACTCGGCCATCACGATCGTCGTGCCCGATCCGTCGCGTCCGGAGCTCGTCGCCGGACGCGAGCGACTGTCGCAGGTGACCGAGACGTCGCTGTGGGCCGGTATCGCGGCGCTCGCGTCAGCCGCACGGGTCGGCGAGATCGGCGACGCGGTGCAGACGTCGATCGAGTCGTCGGGGGAGGGCTATGGCATCCTGCGGGATTACGTCGGTCATGGTATCGGTCGCCGCATGCACGAGGGCCCGACCGTCTTCAACTATCGTGTGGACGATCTCGGCCCGGCAGTCCGACCGGGCCTCTGCGTCGCGATCGAACCGATGGTCGTCGCCGGATCCGAGGCGACGCTCGTCGAGGACGACGACTGGACGGTGTCGACGGTCGACGGCTCGGACGGATGTCATTGGGAGCACAGCGTTGCCGTGCACGCCGACGGCATCTGGGTGCTGACCGCGCCGGACGGTGGCGCTGCCGGTCTCGCGCGCTTCGGCATCACCCCCACCCCCATCGCCTGAGGCACCGGGCGACTTCGCTCGACTCCACACGATTCGCGCGAGTCCACACGACTCCCGCGCTCGAGTGGTGTTGTTTCGGTGGGTGGTTGTGGTGTCGGCGCGGCGGCTCGCCTCCTCCCCAGTGATCGATCCCGACGGGGATGCCACGGAGTCGCGGATCGCTCGAGATGCAACGGCCCGCGTCGGCCAGCGTGGCACCCATGAATGTCGACGAAGGCCTACGGTGGCTGCGGTCCGCTGCGCAGCTGGAGCGAGCAGGCATTACCGCGAGGATGCTGGCATCCCATGTGCAGCACGGACGCATGCAGCGGGTCGATCGTGGGTGGTACGTCGACGGTGCGAGTTGGCGCGAGTGGACGACGGAGGAGCGCCAGCTGATCCGGGTGCTGGCGGCGCATCGCCGGCGAAGCGCCCATGGGGGGCGCGGTACGGTCGGGGGCGTCTTCTCGCACGCCTCCGCTGCGGTGCTGTGGGGGCTTCCCCTCGCTCGCTGGGAGCCGGATCGCGTCCAGATCTCCGGGGATGCCACGAACGGGCGCGTCCGCGGGGGCGACCCGCTCGTGTCGCGTCATCGCGTTGCGGTCGCTCCGTCCGACACCACCATCGTGCATTCGCTGCCCTGCACATCGCTCGCGCGCACGGTGGCGGACCTCCTCCGCACGACGTCGGAGGAGACGGGGCTCGCCGCCTTGGACGCGGCGCTGCGGATGAGAGCCTGGGACGACTCCGGCCGACGGTACGACGAGGCCGCGGCCGACGACTTCTCCGGCGAGGTCGATGAGCATCTGCAGGCGGGGGCGCGCGGCGTTCGCCGGGCGCGGCGTCTCCTGCCGCTCGGCGACGGCCGCGCGCAACTGCCCGGCGAGAGCATCAGTCGTCTGTACCTGATCCGGTTGGGATTCGCCCAGCCCCGACTGCAGGTGCCGATCGCCGGGCCGCGAGGAGGCTCCTACTTCGTGGACTTCGGCCTGGACGATGCCGACGTGTGGGGTGAGTTCGACGGCCGCGCGAAGTACACCGACTCGGATCTGCGCGGGTCTCGCGCGGATCTCGAGGACGTGATGTTCGCGGAGAAGGAGCGCGAGGACTGGATCCGCGGAGTCTCGGGGCGCCGCATCGTGCGCTGGGGTGCTCGCGACATCCGCGACGCGTCCGCTCTCCGGCAACGGCTTGCGGCATTCTCCGTCTACCCGCGGTCGACCCGGTGAGAGGTCACGCCTCTCCGCTCCCGCGGCGACCGCGCCGAATCGACACGGTTCGCGCGAATCAACACGTGCGCCGCGCATCGGGAGTGTGGTTTCGCGGGGAGGCCGTTGTTTCGCGGGGAGGCTGTTGATTCGGGGGCTGGGGCTGCGCACGGGCGCACGGCCCGCGGATTTGCACGGGCCCGGCACAGCAGGCACATAGGAGTCGATGCCAGAATGAGAGGTCGGTTCCCAGACCGACCGGAGAGAGGCACGAACATGGCAGGCGCTGCAACCAACAAGACCAACTGGTTCGCGATTTGGACGAGTGTCGCCGTCGTGGCCGTCGTCGCGATCCTCGTCGTCGTCGTGATGCTGATGAACAACAAGGCGACCGATCCTGGCCTCGCCCCCGACTCCAGCGGCATCAATCAGGAGACCGGGGCCATCGTCTTCGGTGACGGACCCGACACGGTGTCGACGTGGGTCGACTTCATGTGCCCCTACTGCAACCAGTTCGAGCAGACCGAGGGTGAGACGATCACGCAGCTCGTCGAGGACGGCAGCATCACACTCGAACTGCACCCCGTCGCGATCCTCGACCGCCTGTCGCAGGGCACCGAGTTCTCCAGCCGCGCAGCCTCCGCCATGTACGCCGTCGCGGAGGCCGATCCGGAAAACGCGTACGCGTTCCTCGTGGCGATGTACGACAACCAGCCGGCGGAGCAGTCGACGGGGCTCACCGACGAGCAGATCGTCCAGATCGCGAAGGATGCCGGGGTCGATGTCACCGCCGACCTCGAGTCCGCGATCCTCGATCACAAGTTCCTCGACTTCGCGAAGAGCCAGACCCTGCCCGACGGCGCGACGGGAACTCCGACGCTCGCGGTCAACGACACCCTGGTGCCTGTGACCTTCGACCCGCAGGCCGACATCGTCGACCGGCTGACGCAGTAACCCATCAGCATCGACCGGCGGTTTGCCGCGCCGCGTTCTATCACGTACACTGGATCTTTGGTGCCTTGCGCCTTCATTGGCGTGTCGGAGCACCGACAATCCCACCCACCGCAGATCGACCGGTCTGCACGACTGTAAGCGAGCGTATGGCGAAGAAAGACGGTGTCATCGAGATCGAAGGTGTGATCTCCGAGGCTCTGCCGAACGCGATGTTCCGCGTGGAGCTCAGCAACGGACACAAGGTTCTCGCCACGATCTCCGGAAAGATGCGGCAGAACTACATCCGCATCATCCCCGAAGACCGCGTCGTCGTGGAGCTTTCGCCCTACGACCTCACGCGCGGCCGCATCGTCTACCGCTACCGCTAAAGACCGGTCGAGAAGTAACACCCCAGACCTCGGTCTGCCCGGTGAAGACAGCGAATCAGGAAATCATGAAGGTCAACCCCTCCGTCAAGCCCATCTGCGACCACTGCAAGGTCATCCGCCGCCACGGTCGCGTCATGGTCATCTGCAAGTCGAACCCGCGTCACAAGCAGCGCCAGGGCTGATGTGCTCCGGATGCCACGGCATCCGGCCTCGGACTCACAACTTCACAAATACAGGCAGCTTCAGAACCTCGCCGCGGCTCCGGTCGCACGGCGGGGGGACACCCCGGGTCGGAGGCCCGGGCACCGATTCTGCTCCATACCTCCACCAACTCCCAGGAGAACCGCATGGCACGTCTTGCCGGCGTTGACATCCCGCGCGACAAGCGCGTGGTGATCGCCCTCACGTACATCTACGGCATCGGCCGTACCCGCTCGGTCGAGATCCTCAAGGCGACGCAGATCGACGAGTCGATCCGCGTCAAGGACCTCACCGACGACCAGCTCGTCGCACTCCGCGACCTCATCGAGGCCGACTACAAGGTCGAGGGTGACCTCCGCCGTGAGGTGGCCGCCGACATCCGCCGCAAGGTCGAGATCGGCTCCTACGAGGGTCTGCGTCACCGCCGCGGCCTTCCCGTGCGCGGTCAGCGCACGAAGACGAACGCGCGTACCCGCAAGGGCCCCAAGCGCACCGTCGCCGGCAAGAAGAAGGCGCGCTAAGGCGCGGCCCCAGGGATTTAGGGAGAACGCACCATGGCACAGGCCAAGTCCGCCGCGCGCAAGCCGCGCCGCAAGGAGAAGAAGAACATCGCGCTGGGCCACGCCCACATCAAGTCGACGTTCAACAACACGATCGTCTCGATCACCGACCCGTCCGGCGCCGTCATCAGCTGGGCCTCCTCGGGTGGCGTGGGCTTCAAGGGCTCGCGCAAGTCGACCCCGTACGCGGCCGGCATGGCCGCCGAGTCGGCCGCCCGTCAGGCCGCCGAGCACGGTGTCAAGAAGGTCGACGTCTTCGTGAAGGGTCCCGGCTCCGGCCGCGAGACCGCGATCCGCTCGCTGCAGGCCGCCGGCCTCGAGGTGGGCTCCATCCAGGACGTCACCCCGCAGGCCCACAACGGCTGCCGCCCGCCCAAGCGTCGCCGCGTCTGATTTCCGGATGCCGGGGCCACCGTTTCCGGTGCGTCCCGGCATCCGCCATGAACAACTCAAAATCTCAGAACACCCACGTGTCATATAGCGGGCACGTGACTGAAAGGAACACATAGTGCTCATCGCACAGCGTCCCACTCTGACCGAGGAGAAGATCGGCGAGTTCCGCAGCCGCTTCGTCATCGAGCCGCTGGAGCCCGGCTTCGGCTACACGATCGGCAACGCGCTGCGTCGCAGCCTGCTCTCCTCGATCCCCGGCGCAGCCGTCACCAGCATCCGCATCGACGGCGTGCTGCACGAGTTCAGCACCATTCCGGGTGTCAAGGAAGATGTCACCGAGATCATCCTCAACATCAAGCAGCTCGTCGTCTCGAGCGAGCGCGATGAGCCGATCACGGCGTACCTGCGCAAGACGGGTGCCGGTGAGGTCACCGCTGCCGACATCTCCGCTCCTGCCGGCGTCGAGGTGCACAACCCCGAGCTGGTCATCGCGACCCTCAACGACAGCGCGCGCTTCGAGCTCGAGCTGACGATCGAGCGTGGCCGCGGCTACGTGTCGGCGACGCAGAACCGCAACGAGTACGCCGAGGCCGGTCAGATCCCGATCGACTCGATCTACTCGCCCGTCCTGAAGGTCAGCTACCGCGTCGACGCCACGCGTGCCGGCGAGCGCACCGACTTCGACAAGCTCGTGCTCGACGTGGAGAGCAAGCCCTCCATCGCCCCGCGCGACGCTGTGGCCTCCGCCGGTCGCACGCTCACCGAGCTGTTCGGGCTCGCCCGTGAGCTCAACGTCGAGGCCGAGGGCATCGAGATCGGCCCCGCGCCGGTCGAGCAGGTGCTCACCAACGAGCTCTCGATGCCGATCGAGGACCTCGATCTGTCGGTGCGTTCGTACAACTGCCTCAAGCGCGAGGGCATCAATACGGTGTCCGAGCTCGTCGCCCTTTCGGAGACGCAGCTGATGAACATCCGCAACTTCGGTCAGAAGTCGGTCGACGAGGTGCGCGACAAGCTCGTCTCGCTCGGCCTGTCGCTTAAGGACTCGGTGCCCGGGTTCGACGGCGCGCACTTCTACGGCGGCTACGACGACGAGACCCTCTGAGCGGATTCCGGTCCGCCGGGTCTCTCGCTGACACTTTTCACCAGGAGTAACTGACATGCCCAAGCCCACCAAGGGTCCCCGCCTCGGAGGCGGCCCCGCCCACGAGCGCCTGCTGCTTGCGAACCTCGCGGCTGCCCTCTTCACGCACAAGTCGATCAAGACGACGGAGACGAAGGCCAAGCGCCTGCGTCCCCTCGCTGAGCGACTCATCACCTTCGCCAAGCGCGGTGACCTGCACGCACGTCGTCGCGTGCTGTCGGTCATCGGTGACAAGGAGGTCGTGCACGTCCTCTTCGCCGAGATCGCGCCGCTGGTCGCGGAGCGTGAGGGCGGATACACCCGCATCACCAAGGTCGGCAACCGCAAGGGCGACAACGCCCCCATGGCCGTCATCGAGCTGGTGCTCGAGCCGGTGAACCCGAAGCCGAAGTCGGCGAAGAAGTCCGCCGCGAAGGCGACCCCCGCCGAGGAGACCCCCGCTGAGGAGACCCCGGTCGAGGAGACCCCGACCGAGGATGCCGGCGCCGAGTCGCAGGACGAGGGCGCTGCCGCCGAGGCCGCCGCGGAGGAGGCCGTCGAGGCACCCGCCGAGGAGAAGACCGAGGAGAAGGCGGAGTAATCTCCGTCATCCACGTCGCGAAGCCCGCACCGTTCACGGTGCGGGCTTCGTCGTTCCTGGCGGGCGGCGACAGAACGCGTGTCGCCGGCGACAGGTAGGCTGGCGCGGTGAGTGCGCAGCCCTTGAACGACCGGATCGGCGCCGTCCCGTCGCCCGAGCCTCCCCGTCACGACGACATCGCCACGTGGCGCACCGCCACGGTCGAAGACATCGACCACATTCACCGTGTGCACGCCGTCGCGGACGCCGCCGACCATCCCACGTGGATCACGCCGCGGGAAGAAATCGCCGACACCTTCGAGCTCAGCCATATCGACCACACTCGCGACACGGTGATCGGATTCGGCGTCGACGGCACCCCGGTCGTGTTCTCCAGCGCGTTCCTCCACCCGTCTCGCGAGGGCACGCTCACGGTGCACATCGGTGGGGCGGTCGATCCGCAATGGCGTCGTCGCGGTATCGGCTCCGCCGCTCTGGCGTGGAGCCACGCACGGGCGCTCGGGCAGCTCGCCGAGGCCGCCGCCGATCTTCCGGCGACGCACGACGGCGAGCCGTGGAAGCTCGAGATCAAGGTGTACGCGGAGGAGTCGACGCCCGACGTCATCGCGATCACCGAGCCGCTCGGCTTCCAAGTCGAACGCTGGTTCACGACGATGGTGCGCGACATGTCGGAGCCCGTTCCCGCTCCGCCGGCCGTCGCGGATGCGACGATCGTCGCGTACTCATCAGATCGGGCGCTCGACGTCCTCGCTGCCCGGAACGACGCCTTCCGCGATCACTGGGGGAGCCTCCCGACGAGCGAGGAGAGCTGGCAGAAGTTCGTCGGCGGCGAGTTCTTGCGGCCCGACCTCTCCCGGATCGCGCTCGACGCGGACGGCGCCGTGATCGCGCTGTGCTTGGCATCCGTGAATCGCGACGACTGGGAGGCGCTCGGGGCCACCCACGCCTACATCGATCTCATCGGTGTGGTGCGAGCGCACCGTCGCCGCGGTCTGGCGCCCGCCGTCATCGCCGCGACTCTCGCCGCGATCGCGGAGGAGGGGCTCGAGAAGGCCGTGCTCGATGTCGACACGGCCAGCCCGACGGGTGCGAATACCCTCTACGAACGACTCGGCTTCGCAGCGACGGAGCGCTCGCTCGCTCTCGTTCACCGCCTGTAGCCCCCGCGTCGCGCTTCCACCGACCGCACCGTTCCACAAGACTGGATGCCATGAACACCCGAACGCTCGTCATCGGCGAGGCTCTCATCGACATCGTTCACGGACGCACGTCCGAGGGCGACTCCACGGCGGCGACGCTGGATCGCGAACTCGTGGGCGGCAGCCCGGCGAATGTCGCCGTCGGGCTCGCGCGGCAGGGCCACGACGTGCACCTGCTCACGCGGATCGGCCGTGACGAGCGGGGGGCGCGCATCGCCGAGCACGTGGCTTCTGCCGGCGCGGCGCTCACCGCGGCCTCCTGGACCGACGCCGCGACCTCGACGGCGCGCGCGCGCCTCCGCGCAGACGGGTCGGCCGAGTACGAGTTCGACATTGATTGGGCGGTCGGCGCGCCCGACCTCGACGGGGTGGACCTCGTCCACACCGGGTCCATCGCCCTCTTCCTGGAGCCGGGTGCCGCTACCGTGCGCGACACGCTTCGCCGGGCAGCCGGCTCGCAGCGCGTCACCCTCGACCCCAACATCCGGCCCGCGTTGATCGGTGACCACGACACGGCGTTGCAGCAGTTCTCCGAGGCGGCACGGTCGGCAGACCTCGTCAAGCTGAGCGACGAGGATGCCGTGTGGCTCTATCCCGAGCTGCTCCCGGAGCAGGTGCTCTCAGAGATCGCGACGCTCGGTCCGCGCATCGTTGTCATGACCCGGGGCGGCGAGGGAGCGCTCGCGCTCGGTCCGGGCGGAGTCGCGGAGGTGTCTGCGCTGCCCGTCGACGTCGTGGACACGATCGGGGCGGGCGATGCGTACATGGCGAGCCTCATCTCCAGCGTCCTCGACGACCCGCAGCTCTTCGAGTCGAAGCCAGCGCTGCTGCGGGCGCTGCGGCGCGCCGCCGTCACCGCGGGTCTCACGGTCGCCCGCGCCGGCGCGAACCCGCCGCGGCGCGCGGAGGTCGACGCCGCCCTCTGACTCGCCGTCGGGGGATCGGTAGGCTGGCGACGTGCGGCTGCGTCTCGATCTCGCCTATGACGGCACCGACTTCCGCGGGTGGGCGCGTCAACCGGGGTTGCGCACCGTGCAGGGCGTCCTGGAGGCGGCGATCGCGCGCATCCTCGGCGGCGACCCGCGCCTGGTGGTGGCGGGACGCACCGACGCGGGGGTGCATGCGAGCGGTCAGGTGGCGCACGTCGATCTCAGCGACGCGCAACGCCACCGGCTCGAGAGCGGTCGCAACCCGCATCCGGAGGCCCTCGCCGCGCGGTTGACGGGAGTGCTCGGGCAGTACCCCGATCTCGCCGTCCATCTCACTGCGGTGGCGCCCGATGGGTTCGATGCCAGATTCTCCGCCGTCTGGCGCCGGTACTCGTACCGCGTCGCCGACCGGGTCAGCGGGTACGATCCGCTGGATCGGCTGCGGACGACGAGCGTCAACGCCGACCTCGATGTGGAGCAGATGGATGCCGCCGCGAGGTCGCTCGTCGGGCTGCATGACTTCGCCGCGTACTGCAAGTGGCGGGAGGAGGCCACGACGATCCGCACTCTGCTCGAATTCGACTGGCACCGCGACGCCGACGGCATCCTCGTCGCCAACGTCAAGGCCGACGCGTTCTGTCACAGCATGGTGCGTGCGCTCGTCGGCGCGTGCGTCGCCGTGGGGCAGGGGCGACTCGATGTGGCCGACGTCGTGGCTATCCGCGAGGCGGGCGAGCGCACGAGCGAGACCAAGGTGCTCGCCGCGCGCGGACTCACTCTCACCGAGGTCGGCTACCCGCCCGATGAGCTGCTCGCCGTCCGGGCCGAGCAGACGAGGAAGCGGCGCTCGCTCGACGGCGACTGACACCGCCCTGCTTCACCGCGGACACTTTTGCAACCCCGAGGCGGATCCCAGGCACGCGGCATATTGTTGTCGACGGTATGAAGGTCATCTCGTACAACCTCAATAAGCACAAGGCTGCGCACGAGCTCGAAGAGCTGGTCGAGGCGCACGCCGCGGACGTCCTGTGCCTCCAGGAGGCGGTGAGCGACGATCTGCCGACGCAGATCGCGGGTCTGCGCCTCGCCGAGGCCACGGTCCGCAACCGGCTCGGACTCGCCGTGTACCACCGGGAGAACACCTACACCGCGGTCGAGGTGCGCACGCTGGCGCTCAAGAAGTCGCTGCACGACCGAGTGCTCAAGCCGGCCGAGGAGCGCATGCTCGGTGTCCGGATGCGTGACATCGATCATGGCCGCGAGTTCCTCGTGGCCAGTTTCCATGCCGCACCTCTGACGGCACTCAACTCCCTCCGTCGCAAGCAGATCCAGGCGGCCCTCGCAGAGTTGAGCACGCTCGGGCCCGGCCTCCCGATCCTCATGGTGGGCGACTACAACTATCCGGTGTTCAAGGAGAGCCTGAGCCAGCGCATCCGGGATGCCGGTTACGAGCTCACGCTCAGCGATGCCCGCACCTACACGCGTTACAAGTTCTTCCGTGGCCACTACGACTTCGCGACGAGCGTGGGCGTCACCATCGAGAGCATCACGACGCTGCCGCAGGGCAGCAGCGACCACCTGCCGATCCTCATCGACGCCGAACTCAGTCCGCGCCGGTCAGGTGCGACCGCCTGAGTCAGGGCACCAGGGTCTTCGCCGCCACGCGACTCGCGGTGGCGTAACCCGCCTTCTTGCCCGTGACCTTGACGGTGATGGTGTGGCCTCGGTCGGACTTGGTCAGCACGTACCGCTTCCCCGTGGCGCCGGAGATGGCGGTGCTGTCGCGGTACCACCGGTACGAGTAGGTCGTGCCGGTCGTCCATACGCCGCGGACCGCCAGGAGCTCCTCACCGACCTTGATGACTCCGGAGACGCGCGGCCTCACGGTGGTCAAGGTGCTGAGTTTGGCCACCTCGTCGGTCGGCTTCGAGACGCGCGCAGTGGGCGCGTAGCCGGTCTTGACGCCGGTCACCTTGACCTTCACCGTCTTGCCGGCATCCGTCGACTTCGGCGTGTAGGTCTTCGCGGTGGCGCCCGAAATCGACGAACCGTCGGCGTACCACTGGTACTTCAGCGTGGTGCCGGTCGTCCATGTGCCGGTCTTCGCCGTGAGCGTGATGCCCGCCTTCGGGGTGCCGCTGATGGCGGGGGCCGTGGTCGTGAGTGTCTTGTAGGCGCCGAACACCTGCGTGTAATACGGGCGACCGGATTCGCTGCACCCGACACCGATACCAATGTGCGTGAAGCTCGAACGGAGGATGTTCGCGCGATGGCCGGGACTGTCGAGCCATGCCCGCGTCACGGTGGTGGGGGAGTACCCGAACGCGACGTTCTCACCGGCCGCCGACCAGCCGGCGGGGATCTGCGTCGAGTAGTTCGGATTGTGCTTCATGGTCGCGTCGGCTGCCTGTCGCTGCGACCACTTGAGGGCGACCGAGTCCATCGCGGCGTTGGCGCGCAGGGCCTTCACGCCGACGCGGCTGCGTGCCGCATTGACGTCGGCGAGGATGCGATCCTGCACCTGGGAGACGGTGAGGGACGACGTGCATGAACTAGCGCCGGCGGCGGCGGTGGCAGGGACGACGGCGCCGAGTAGCGCCACCACCAATGCCGTCGCCGCCCCAGCAGCGACGCCGAGGCGTCGCCGAGGGCGACTGAACATCTGTAATCCTCCGGGGGGAAAGGACTTCTTGTGCCACATTGGTACCACAGGTCACTCGCGACACGCCAATCCCAATATCAGGGGATTCCTTGATTGCGTGCTACGAGTGTCAGCCATCACCAATGGTGGCCTCGACGGCGGACCGATTCGCGGTGACGCCCTCGTTCGCGTAGACTGGTCCCTTGGTGTTCGGCTCAGCTGACCCGGCGCCGCGAACGTGAGCCCTCCACTGGCGTGTTCCGCTCGATCACTCGAGCACGGGAACCACCCCGGAGTGGGATTCACGAACTTCTCCGTTCGATCAAGAAAGCAGCACTACTGTGACGCGCACCTACACCCCCAAGGCTGGCGAGACCCAGCGCGAGTGGCTGGTCATCGACGCGAGCGATGTCGTCCTCGGACGCCTCGCCTCGCACGCGGCGGCCCTCCTCCGCGGCAAGCACAAGCCCACCTTCGCCAACCACATCGACACCGGTGACTTCGTCGTCATCGTCAACGCCGCCAAGGTGGCGCTGACGGGCCAGAAGCTCCAGAAGAAGATGGCCTACCGTCACTCGGGCTACCCGGGTGGCCTCACCGCGACCTCCTACGCCGAGCTTCTCGAGAAGAACCCGGTTCGCGCCGTCGAGAAGGCCGTCCGCGGCATGCTCCCCAAGAACAGCCTGGGCCGCCAGCAGCTGTCGAAGCTGAAGGTCTACGCCGGTGCCGAGCACCCGCACGCGGCCCAGCAGCCCACCACGTACACCTTCGACCAGGTCGCCCAGTAAGCGCCGCCGAAACAGACTGAGGACATCCCATGGCGAAGATCGCTGACTCCCTCGAAGAGACCCCCGAGAACTACTCCACCGAGACCCCGGCCGCCGAGGCCGCCGCTGCCGCCCCGCGCCCCGTTCTCTCGGTGCCCGGCGCTGCCGTCGGCCGTCGCAAGCAGGCCATCGCGCGCGTGCGCCTCGTGCCCGGCTCCGGCACGATCACGGTCAACGGCCGCACTCTCGAGGACTACTTCCCGAACAAGCTGCACCAGCAGCTCATCAACGACCCGTTCACGGTGCTCGACCTCGCCGGCGCCTACGACGTCATCGCCCGCATCTCCGGTGGTGGCCCCTCGGGCCAGGCCGGTGCGCTGCGCCTGGGCATCGCTCGCGCGCTGAACGAGATCGACGTCGAGAACAACCGCCCGACCCTCAAGAAGGCCGGCTTCCTCTCGCGCGACGCTCGCGTCAAGGAGCGCAAGAAGGCCGGTCTCAAGAAGGCCCGCAAGGCACCTCAGTACTCGAAGCGCTAAACACTCGATGGCGCTGTTCGGTACGGACGGTGTGCGGGGGTTGGCCAACGGCCCCCTCACCGCGGACCTCGCGCTCTCCCTGGCCCAGGCGACTGCTGTCGTCCTGGGCCAGGGGCGTATCGCGGAGGCGCGAAAGACCGCAGGCAAGCGACTGACGGCGGTCGTCGCGCGCGACCCCCGGCTGTCCGGTCAGTTTCTGAGTGCTGCCGTCGAGGCGGGACTCGCCTCCTCCGGCGTCGATGTGTTGGATGCCGGCACGCTTCCGACTCCGGCGGCGGCGTTCCTCATCAGCGACGTCGATGCGGACTTCGGTGTCATGATCTCCGCGTCGCACAACCCCGCCGCCGACAACGGCATCAAGATCTTCGCGCGCGGGGGCGTCAAGCTTCCCGATGTCGTGGAGCAGCGCATCGAAGAAGCGATGTCCGGGGAGAAGCTGCGGCCGACGGGAGGCGATGTCGGACGCGTGATCCGATTCGCGGATGCCGAAGACCGCTACGTGCTGCACCTCCTCGCGTCGCTGCCCCACCGTCTGGACGGCCTCCATGTCGTCGTCGACTGTGCGCACGGCGCAGCGTCGGGCGTGTCGCCGGAGACGTTCCGCAACGCGGGAGCCAAGGTCACCGTCATCGGCAACGACCCCAACGGCCTCAACATCAACGAGGGCTACGGCTCCACGCATCTCGAGCGACTCTCTGCCGAAGTGGTCCGCGTCGGAGCGGATGTCGGCATCGCCCACGACGGCGACGCCGACCGGTGCCTCGCGGTGGACGCCGAGGGGCGCGTCATCGACGGCGACCAGATCATGGCGATCCTCGCCGTCGCGATGCGCGACCGTGGGCGGCTTCATCACGACACGCTCGTCGCGACCGTCATGAGCAATCTCGGTCTGCACCGCGCCATGGCCGCCAACGGCATCCGTGTGGAGACCACGTCGGTCGGCGACCGCTACGTCCTCGAGCGGATGACGGAGGGCGGCTACTCGCTCGGCGGCGAACAGAGCGGTCACGTCATCCTCAGCGCGTACGCCACCACCGGTGACGGGCTTCTCACCGGGCTGCACCTGTGCGCCGAGATGGCGCGGCAACGGAAGTCGCTGGCCGAGCTCGCCGCCGTGATGACGGTGTTCCCGCAGGTGCTCGTCAACGTTCGCGGGGTCGATCGCACGCGCGCGGCCGACCCCGACGTGCAGGCGGCCGTCCGTGTGGCGGAAGCAGAACTGGGCGACACGGGTCGCGTTCTGCTGCGCCCGTCGGGCACGGAGCTTATGGTGAGGGTCATGGTGGAGGCTGCGGACGCAGCGACGGCTCAACGCGTCGCCGACGATCTCGCCGACGTGGTGCGCGGCTGACAGCGAGATGACGACCCCGCGATCGAGCGACCGCTTAGGACTGGCGGAGGTCGTCGATCATTGGTGGGGCGCCGTCTCGGGAGGCCGCTTCTTCACCCGCTGGACCCTCCTGGCATCCGCCGTCGTCGCGATTCTCATCCTCAGCCCGTTCAGCGGACTCGACGGTGTCGCGGAGCACCTGGCGGCGATGATCGCCTCGGCCGTCACATGGTTGACCCTGGTCGTCCTCCTCATCCCGGCAGCTGTCGCGGAACGTCGCCTCTCCCGTCCGGCCGCGCGCGGGGCCCTCGTGATCGGAGCGCTCCTCGCCATCTCGATCGCGCGCCCCTTCCTGAACGACGCGGCAGCCGCGCTCCTGTTCGACCATCCGTGGACGGCGGAATGGCTTCAGCGCGTCGCGACGAACGCCCTCAGCTGGTTCACGGTGCTGCCGTTGGTGGCCGCCGCCGCGTCGCGCTATGCGGACGCGCGCGAGACGGCTCAGCGGCTGGAGTCCGCGCTCGCGGTATTCGCCGATCTGCGCGGGCTCGTGCGGCGCTACGGCCAGCAGAACGCCGCGCTCCTCACGGATGCCGTCGCCGACGTGCGGCGTCGTCGCGACGCGCTGCTGGCGGGGGTGATCGACTTCGACGCCGTGCGGGCCTTCGCCGACGACGTGCGCGCGGCCAGCCACCGCCTCGATGCGCGGCTGAGTGCCCGGCTCGACGCTGTCGTGCTCGACCACGACGCCCCGGACGAGGCGGCACGGACGCCGCGCGTCCCGTTCCTGGCGCGCCTGGCACGGCCGCATCCGCTGCTCGTCGTCGGACTCTACTTCGCCGCCAGCACGCCGTACACGTTCGCGCTGGGTGGGGTGCTGCTGGTGATCGCCGCACTCGCGTTGCTCGTCGTGTTCGCGCTCATCGCCGACGCGGTCATCCGTCTCGCCTCGCGTGGTCACGGACCCGTCGCGCGCGGCATCATCGTGCTGCTGTGCTGGGTGGCCGTCGCTCTCGGGACGGTTCTCGTGGGCGTGCTCCTGACAGACGCCGACGAACTGGTGCTCGCCATCCCGCTCGTCACGATCCCCGCTCTCGCGGTGGTCGTCGCGCTGACGGCGGATGCCGTGGAGCGCACCGGCACGCAGAGCCGCACGCTCACCGACCTGCTCGCCCACACGGCCGCCCTCGCGACGGCGCAGACCGCTCAGGCGCGTGAGCCGCTGTGGCGCGCGGTCGACCTCCTCCACGATCGCGTGCAGAGCCGATGCGTCATCTTCGCGGCACGTGTCGATGAGCGGGAGCCCACACCCGAGGAGATCCGCCGCTTCCGTGCGTCGACCGAGGCCGCCTTCGCGGAGATCCTGGTCGGCGCACCCGACCGGGCCGACATCGCCGATCTCGACGGTCTCCTCGCGACGTGGTCCGGAGTGCTCGACGTGCAGGCCGACATCGACACGTCGGCGATGGTGGCGTTGCAGACGCCCGTCGTCGCCACGGCGGTCGTCGCCGCGGTGAGCGAGGGCTTCGTCAACGCCGTCAAACACTCCGAAGCACGCGCGGCGCGTCTGTCGGTGACCACGAGCGCCGATGAGTCGGAGTTGACCGTCGCCATCGCGTCACGGGGAGTCCTTCGCGGGTCGGGTGCCACGGGTCTCGGACTCGCGTCTTTCGGCGACAAGGCGACGTTGCGGCAGGAAGGCGACCACGTCGTGCTGCAGGTGATCGTCCCGTTGGCACGCGCGGGCGTCGGCAGGAAGGGCGGACCGCACCGTCGCTGGCGCGCACCGACCACGACGGTCTCGTTGCCCTGACGCGGCGGCGGTGCGCCTGCGGCGTTGCGTGTTCCGGGATGCCGGGCGCGCTCAGACGCCCGGTGCACTCCACGAGAGCGACTCGATGTACCGCAGGAGGACGCCCTCGCGGAGCGCCCACGGGGAGACCTCGAGTTCGTCGACGTCGAGCACGGTCATCGCCGTGTGCAGGACGACCGCTCCGGCGACGATCTGGAACGTGCGGTCGGCGGTGATGCCGGGCAGCTCCTGTCGAGCGGATGCCGGAAGCCGCGCGAGCCGCGGGATCCACGAGCCGAGAGCGCCGCGGGGGAGCAGCATGCGGTCGGCGCCGTTCCACCCGGGGACGGGATAGCCGGCGAGCTTCGCGAGCGACCGGATCGCCTTCGACGACCCGACGACGTGGTGCGGTGCCGGCTGGTCGACCATGAGCTCGGCGACCGGGGCGAGGGTGGCTCGCGCATGGTCGCGGAGCACCTCGACGGCATCCTCTCCGGGCGGGTCTTCCGCGAGGAACTCGACCGTCATGCGACCGGCACCGAGAGGAACCGATGCGGCGACGTCCGGGAGCTCGTCGGCGCCGGCGGCCACTTCCAGGGAGCCCCCGCCGATGTCGAAGAGCAGGATCTGGCCCGCCGACCAGCCGAACCAGCGACGGACGGCCAGGAACGTGAAGCGCGCTTCGGACTCGCCGCCGAGCACCTGGAGTTCCTGCCCGAGGGCCGACTCGATACGGGAGATGACGTCGTCTCCGTTGGTCGCCTCGCGGACGGCGCTGGTGGCCGTCGCGAGCAGTTCGGCGACGTTCTCGCTCTCGGCGACCTCCCGCGCCCGCGCGACCGCGTCGACGAGCGCGACGACACCCGCTTCGGAGATCGCCCCGTCGGGTTCCAGGTATCGCATCAGTCGGAGGACGGTGCGCGTGCTCGTCGTCGCGAGCGGACGCCCGCCGGGGTGCACGTCGGCGATGAGCAGGTGGACGGTGTTCGAGCCGATGTCGAGGACTCCCAGGCGCATCCCGTCAGGCTAGCGGGATGCGGGAGAGCAGAGGATAGAGTGGCCGTCGATGGCCACCGAAGACACCGCCATGAGCGACTCGCTCTACCGCGAGATCGACCGCGCCGACTGGGCACGGCTGGCCCCGGGCGTTCCCAACCCGCTCACCGAGACCGAGATCGTGCAGCTGCGCGGCATCGGAGACCGGCTCGACCTGGCCGAGGTGCGGGAGGTCTACCTTCCGCTGAGTCGGCTGCTGAGCGCCTACGCGGAGAACACGAAGCGCCTCGGGGCGGAGACGGCGGCCTTCCTCGGTGAGCCCGACTCCACCACCCCCTTCGTCGTGGCGGTGGCAGGCTCGGTGGCGGTCGGGAAGTCCACGATCGCGCGCCTCCTGCGTGAGCTGATGAGCCGGTGGCCCGGTACGCCACGGGTGGAGTTGGTGACGACCGACGGGTTCCTCTACCCGAACGCCGAACTCGAACGTCGCGGCCTCATGGAGCGCAAGGGGTTCCCGGAGTCGTACGACCGCCGCGCGATGGTGAGCTTCCTCTCGGCGGTGAAGTCGGGGGCAGCCGAGGTGCGGGCGCCGTTCTACTCGCACATGCGGTATGACATCATCCCCGACGCCTACGTCACGGTGCGGCGCCCCGACGTCGTCATCGTCGAAGGTCTCAATGTGCTGGCACCCCCGCCGTCCCCGCACGACGTCGCCGTCAGCGACCTGTTCGACTTCTCGATCTACGTGGATGCCGATGTGGACCACATCGAGTCCTGGTTCGTGAACCGGTTCCTCGCTCTGCGCGAGAGCGCCTTCAGCAACCCGAAGTCGTTCTTCCGGGTGTTCGCCGACATCTCCGACGACGAGGCGGTCAGTCAGGCGCTCGGGTTCTGGCGCGACATCAATCTGCCCAACCTCCGCGAGAACGTGGAACCCACGCGACACCGCGCCCAACTCGTTCTGAACAAGGCGGCCGACCACACCGTCTCGTCGGTCCGACTCCGCAAGCTCTGACCGCGCCGCCGGAGGCCACGGCATCCCCAGGTCATTCCCGGCCCCGGTGCGCGGCTCCCGGCCACGGCCCGCCTACGATTGAACGCATGTGTGGAATCGTCGGATATGTCGGCCCACGGCCGAGCCAGGACATCCTGCTCTCGGGCCTGGCCCGTCTGGAGTACCGCGGTTACGACTCCGCCGGCATTGCGGTCATCGACGCCGACGGCGACCTCGGGCTGCGCAAGCGCGCGGGCAAGCTGAAGGTGCTGCGTGACGACCTGTCGGCGCATCCGCTGGCCGACGGCACGACCGGCATCGGGCACACGCGCTGGGCGACGCACGGCGGACCGACCGACGCCAACGCGCATCCGCACCTGGCCGACGACGACAAGCTCGCCGTCATCCACAACGGCATCATCGAGAACTTCTCGGAGCTCAAGGCAGAACTCGTCGCGCAGGGGTTCACGTTCCGCAGCGAGACCGACACCGAGGTCGCGGCAGTGCTGCTCGGCCGCGAGTACCGCGCGACGGGTGACCTCGTCGCCGCGTTCCGCACGGTCGTGTCGCGTCTGGAGGGCGCCTTCACCCTGCTGGCGATGCACCGTGACGAGCCCGGGCTCGTCGTGGGGGCGCGGCGCAACTCCCCGCTCGTGATCGGTCTCGGCGAGGGCGAGAACTTCCTCGGCTCCGATGTCGCGGCCTTCGTCGAGCACACCCGCAACGCGCTCGCGATCGGCCAGGACGAGATCGTCTCGATCACGCCCGAGGGGGTCACGGTCACCGACTTCCACGGCAACCCCGTCGAGGTCGAGCCCTTCGAGGTCGTGTGGGACGCTGCGGCTGCCGAGAAGGGCGGCTGGCCGTCGTTCATGGCGAAGGAGGTATCCGAGGAGCCCGAGGCCGTCGCCAACACCGTGCGCGGCCGCATCCGCGACGGTCAGGTCGTGATTCCCGAGCTGGAGGGCCTGGACGAGCTGTTCGCGGGCATCTCCCGCATCATCGTCATCGCGTGCGGCACGGCGGCGTACGCCGGCATGGTCGGCAAGTACGCGCTCGAGCAGTGGGCACGCATCCCCGTCGACGTCGAGCTCGCCCACGAGTTCCGCTATCGCGACCCGGTGATCGGCGACGACACGCTCGTCGTGTCCATCTCCCAGTCGGGGGAGACGATGGACACGCTCATGGCGGTCAAGTACGCGCGGGAGCGCGGCGCACGCACCCTGTCGATCTGCAACACGCAGGGCGCGACGATCCCGCGCGAATCGGATGCCATCGTCTACACGCACGCGGGGCCCGAGGTCGCGGTGGCCTCGACGAAGGCGTTCGTCGCCCAGATCACCGCGCTGTACCTCCTCGGCCTCCACGTCGGGCGGGTGCGCGGCGCCCTCAGCGACGCCGACGCGGCCCGATTCGTGCGCGAACTCGAGGCGGTGCCGGAGAAGATCTCGTGGGTGCTCGAGAAGGAGCAGGCGCACATCGCGCAGTTCTCGCACTGGATGGCCGACACGCAGTCGGTGCTGTTCCTCGGGCGTCACGTGGGCTACCCGATCGCGCTCGAGGGGGCCCTCAAGCTCAAGGAGATCTCGTACATCCACGCCGAGGGCTTCGCCGCCGGCGAGCTCAAGCACGGCCCGATCGCCCTCATCGAGCCCGGCCAGCCGGTCTTCGTCATCGTGCCGTCGCCGCGCGAGTCGGCCGAGCTGCACAAGAAGGTCGTCTCCAACATCCAGGAGATCCGCGCTCGCGGAGCCCGCGTCATCGCCGTGGCCGAAGAAGGGGATGCCGCCGTCCTCCCGTTCGCCGACGAGGTGCTGCGCATCCCGCTCGCCGGGCCTCTCTTCGAGCCGCTGCTGGCCGTCGTGCCCCTCCACATCTTCGCGATGGGGCTCGCGACCGCCAAGGGCCTGGACGTCGACCAGCCGCGCAACCTCGCGAAGTCCGTCACGGTCGAGTGAGCGCAACCGGGCGGCGGGTGACGGCATCCGCCTTCGCCCGGCGTGCGCCGTCCGGCCGACGGTAGGCTGGCGGGATGATCGTCGGCATCGGCGTCGACCTCGTCGACATCCCCCGTTTCGAGCGCTCGCTCGAGCGGACGCCGCGTCTCATGGACCGCCTGTTCGCACCGGCGGAGCGTGCTCTGCGTCCGCCGTCCCTTGCGGCGCGATACGCCGCGAAGGAGGCGCTGATCAAGGCGCTCGGCGGGTCGGACGGCGTGCACTGGACCGACATCGAGGTGGCTTCCGAGCCGTCGGGCCGCCCGGTCTTCGCGCTCACCGGCGAGACGGCGGCCACCGTCGCGGCGCGAGGCATCCGCACCGTGCATCTGTCCCTCACCCACGACGCGGGCGTCGCGATCGCCTATGTCGTGGCCGAGAGCGACGGGAGTCCCGCATGACCGCTCTGCACCCGGGCGAGATGCGGGAGGCCGCGATCGACGTCGGAGCCATCTCCGCGAATGTGCGGCACCTGCGCCGTCTCACCGGAGTCGAGGTGCTCGCGGTCGTGAAGGCCGACGGGTACGGCCACGGTGCGGCGCGATCGGCCCTCGCCGCCCTCGACGGCGGGGCGACGCGTCTCGGCGTCGCCGACGTGACGGAGGCGCTCGCGCTGCGTCGGGCGGGCATCGATGCCCCTCTCGTGGCATGGCTCCACGCCCCCGGTGAGACGTTCGCCGAGGCCGCGGCTCGCGGGATCGAGATCGGGGTCTCGTCGGCGGATCAGCTTCTGGCCGCTGCGTCCGCCGCCCTTGCCGACCGGCCGACCGCCATCCACGTGAAGGTCGAGACGGGCCTCGGTCGCAACGGCGTGCCGCCGGCCGAATGGGGACACGTGTTCGCCGAGGCGGCCCGCTGGGAGCGCCTCGGCCGGGTGCGGGTCGTCGGCATCTTCAGCCACCTGTCGAATACGAGCGAGGCCGATGACCGGGCCGCCGTGCGACGCTTCGACGAGGCGCTGCTGGCGGCCGCAGCGCAGGGCCTCGCTCCACGGCTGCGCCATCTCGCCGCATCGCACGCGGCCATCGCCCTGCCGGAAGCGAGATTCGACGCCGTGCGCATCGGCATCGCGATGTACGGCCTGTCGCCGTTCGCCGACCGTACCTCCGCCGAACTCGGGCTCCGTCCCGCGATGTCGCTGCGGGCCGCCGTGGCCGCCGTCCGCCGCGTCCCGGCGGGTCAGGGCGTTTCGTACGGATACCTCCATCGCACCGACTCCGATACGACGCTCGCGCTCATCCCGCTCGGGTACGCCGACGGCATCCCGCGCAACGCGTCCGCCGGCGGGGCTGTGCGCATCGGCGGGCGGGTGTTCCCCGTGGCGGGGCGGATTGCGATGGACCAGTTCGTCGTCGACGTCGGCGACCACCCCGTCGCGGTGGGCGACGAGGCCCTGCTGTTCGGCGACCCGACTTTGGGCGAGCCTGCGGTGGAGACGTGGGCGGATGCCGCGGGCACCATCAACTACGAGATCGTCACCCGCATCGGGCCGCGGGTGCCGCGCCGTCAGGTGACGCGATGAGCACGGACGACCTGGCACGTTTCGTCGGCCGGCGCGAGATCGCTTCCGCCTCGGCCATGGAGGAGTTCGGGCGCGAGCTCGGCGCCGTGCTCCGAGCCGGCGACGTCGTCGTGCTCACGGGAGCCCTCGGTGCGGGCAAGACGACCCTCACGCGGGGGATCGCGGCCGGCCTCGGGGTGCGCGGACCCGTCCAGAGTCCGACGTTCGTCCTCGCCCGCACGCACCCCTCGCTCGTCGGAGGCCCTGCGCTCGTCCACGTCGACGCGTATCGGTTGGGGTCGGCGGCGGAGCTGGACGATCTCGGCCTGGATCTGGAACGTTCGGTCACGATCGTCGAGTGGGGTCGCGGGATGGTCGAGGCCCTCGTCGACGAGTGGTGGGAGATCGAGCTGGATCGCGAGTGGGGCGGCGCCGGCATCGACACGGCGTGCGGCGTCGGCGGGCCGGGCGCGCGTGAGATGGACGACACGGCGCCGCGGCTGGTGACGGTCGCCCGTCGTCCCTGACCGCGCTCGCATCTCGAGGAGCCGCGGCTACGCTGGAGGGATGATCCTGGGCGTTGACACTTCCCTCGGCACGGCGGTCGCCGTGGTCGAGGCGGACGGTGTCGTCCGCGCCGAGGCGACGAGCGCCGACGCCCTCGCGCACGCGGAGGTCATCGGCATGCTCCTGGAGGGTGTGCTCGCCGACGCGGCGCACGGTCCTATCGGGGCGACGACCTTCTCCGACGCCGTCGAGATCACGCATGTCGCAGCGGGTATGGGGCCGGGGCCCTTCACGGGCCTCCGGGTCGGCATCGCGGCCGCCCGGGCGTTCGCGCTCGGCCGCGGACTGCCCGTCATCCCCGTGCCCAGCCACGACGCCGCCGCGCTCGCCATGCTGCTGGCCGATCCGCACAGCGTGCCGGGCCCGTTCGCCGTCGTCACCGACGCCCGCCGCAGGGAGTACGCGTACACCGTCTACGACGGCGTCGACGACGACGGGCTGCCCGTGCGGCGAGCGCCCGCCGCCCTCGCCCCCCGCGACGCGATCGACGACGTCCTGGCGGACCTCGGTGTCCAGCGCCGTGACGTGTCGTCGATCTCGGCTGCGATGCTCGCGCTCGCCGCGGCACGCGCGGTCGCCTCGGGGCGCGTCCTCGCCGACGGTGAGCCGCTCTACCTCCGGGCGCCCGACGTCACCCTCCCCGCCGGCCCCAAGAAGGTGGGCACATGACGGTGCGGACGGCGACGGCATCCGATCTGGATGCCATCATGGCGCTCGAGCGCGACTCGTTCCCCACCGACGCGTGGAGCGAGGCGATGATGGCCGCTGAGCTCGCGTCGCCCCACGGGCGCTACGTCGTCGACGTCGACGGCGCCGTGCTCCACGGCTACGGCGGCGTGCGCGCCGTGCAGGGATCCGCGGATGCCGACATCCAGACGATCGCGATCGTCGCGTCGTCGCGGGGTCGTGGGCGCGGGCGTCAGCTGCTCGACGAGCTGCTGCGCACGGCGCGGGAGCGCGGGGCTCGCGAGGTCTTCCTCGAGGTGCGCGCCGACAACCCGGTGGCCACGGCGCTGTACATCTCGGAGGGGTTCATCGAGATCGCCCGTCGTCCGCGCTACTACCAGCCCGACGACGTCGACGCCGTCGTGATGAAGCTCGACCTGGCGGCGTGGGCCGCGCGCGACGCCGACTCGGAGCGGCCGTCCGCACCGGCGGAGCCGGGAGCGTCGGCGGCGACCACCGCTGGAACGGGGTGGTGCTGATGGTCGGGGACATCCTCTCGTCGAACGGCGCTGCTCCCCGCGAGCCGCTCGTGCTCGGGATCGAGACCAGCTGCGACGAGACCGGCATCGGCATCGTGCGGGGCCGCACGCTGCTGTCCAACACGATCGCGAGCTCCATGGCCGAGCACGCGCGCTACGGCGGCGTGGTGCCCGAAGTCGCGGCGCGCGCACACCTCGAGGCGCTGCAGCCCGCGATCGAGCAGGCCGTCGCGGAAGCGGGGATCGCCCTCACCGACCTGGATGCCGTCGCCGTCACGAGCGGACCGGGCCTCGCCGGTGCCCTCATGGTCGGTGTCGGCGCGGCGAAGGCGCTCGCCGTCTCGCTGGACCGCCCGCTCTATGCCGTCAACCACCTCGTCGGTCACATCGCCGCCGACATCCTCACGGGCGAAGAGGTCGAGTACCCGACGGTCGCGCTCCTCGTCTCGGGCGGACACACGTCGTTGCTGCTCGTGCGCGACCTGGTTTCCGACGTCGAGCTCCTCGGCGAGACGATGGACGATGCGGCGGGCGAGGCCTTCGACAAGATCGCGCGCATCCTCGGGCTGCCCTACCCGGGCGGTCCCGAGATCGACCGCGCAGCCGCGCTGGGCGACCCCGACGCGATCCGCTTCCCACGCGGACTCTCCCGCGCCTCCGACATGGCGGAGCACCGGTACGACTTCTCGTTCTCGGGACTGAAGACCGCGGTCGCCCGTTGGGTGGAGCGGGCCGAGGCGGCGGGGGAGACGGTGTCCGTCCCCGATGTCGCCGCGTCCTTCCGCGAGGCGGTCGTCGACGTGCTCGTCACGAAGGCCCTCGATGCCTGTGAGCGCTACGGCGTGCCCCGGCTCCTCCTCGGCGGCGGCGTCATCGCGAACCGGCGCCTGCGTGAGGTGGCCGTTGCGCGCGCCGAGGCCGCCGGAGTGGCGGTGCGCATCCCGCCGCTGTCGCTGTGCACCGACAACGGCGCGATGATCGCCGCCCTCGCGGCAGAACTGATCCGCAGCGGGCGTCCCGCCTCGACGCTCGAGTTCGGTGCGGACTCCACCCTTCCCGTCACCGAGATCCAGGTGGCGGTGAGCGCATGAGCAGGCCCGACGACCCGCCCGCCCTGCCGGCCGATGTGCCGCAGCTTCCCGTGCCGATCATCGAGTCGGCGTCGAGCGACGTCGTGCCCGGGGAGACGGTGAGGCTGCCGGGGGAGCACCGCGGCGGTTTCCAGCGCGCGCTGACCGAACCGGTCGCGGTGACCGCTCCCGTGCACACGGAGGTGCGGTGGGCGCCTGCCCCGCCCGCTCCGCTGCCCCGCAGCGCGCCGTGGGCGCTGACCTTCGCCGTCCTCGGGTTGCTCGTGTCGCTGCTCGTCGGATGGGGGTTCCTCATCGGCATCCTGGGCGCGTCGCTCGCCGTCGTCGCCCTGCGTCGCCCGTGGGAGAGCCGGGGCGTGGCCGTCTGGGCGCTGTGCCTGAGCGCGCTGTCGCTCGTGTACAGCGGCGGCTGGCTGTGGTGGGCCTCGACGCAGGGGCCGCTGTTCGGCTGAACGGCCACCGGTTCCCCAGGTTCGGCGCGACGGTCAGAGGCGGTCGGCGAGAAGCGCGACCCGCGCACCGTCCACGCGCGTGAGCAGGAGCGTCGCCGCAGCGTCGCCCCGCAGCTTCAGCTTCGTGCGCAGGGATGCCGGGTCGATGTCGACGCCGCGCTTCTTGATCTCGAGCGTGCCGATGCCGCGCTCGCGGAGCGCCTTCGACAACCGCTTGAGGTCGAACGGCAGCTGCTCGCGCACGCGGAACGTCTGCACGAACGGGCTCGTCGTGGTCGTGTCCGACGTGAGGTAGGCGATGCCGTCGGCGATCATGCCGGCATCCAGGCGCCGCGCCACCTCGCCGATGAGACGGGCCCTGATGACCGAGCCCGCGGGCTCGTGCACGTACGCGCCCAGCGGACGCACGGGGGCATCGGGGGCGTCGCCGGATGCCGTCAGCTCGTGCGCCGCATCGCCGTGGACGACGAGCGCGGCTCGCGCGACGCCCGGGCGGGCGAGGGCACCCGACCACAGCACGAGTTCGATCGTGGACCCGTCGACGGTGATCCACTGGGCTTCGACGCCGTCGGGGATCTGCTCGCGGTCGAAGCCCGGACCCAGCTTGATCCCCACCGGCATCCGGGATGCCAGGTCGAACGCCCAATCCAGCGACGGCGTCCAGTCGGCCGCGCGCGTGCGACGCGTCTCGCTGTGTCCGGCGGAGCGGCGGGCGGGGTCGAGCCAGACGGCGTCGATGCCCGCGAGGTCGGTGGACTCGGCGGTCGCGTGGCGCACGGTCGCCGTGTCGCCGAACGGGGCGAGGTTGTACGCGGCGATCGCGGCGGTGATCTCGTCGGCGTCGACGGCGAGCACGTGCAGGCCGATCCCCGCGAGCCCCAGTGCATCGCCGCCGATGCCGCATCCGAGGTCGGCGACGCGCGTCATGCCCGCATCCCGGAATCGACCGGCGTGGCGGGCCGCGACGGCGAGGCGGGAGGCCTGCTCCAGCCCCGCGCGGGTGAACAGCATGCGTTCGGCGAACGGCCCGAATTTCGCGGCGGCGCGGGTGCGCAGTCGCGCCTGACCGACCACCGCCGACACGAGCTCCGGAGGGGTTCCGGCGGCGCGCAGGCGGCTGACGGCGGCGGCGACGTCGTCGGTCGAGTCGATGCGGCCGAGCGAGTCGAGCAGACGCAGCGCCTCCGGTGTCAGCAGGGTCGCGAGCTCGGCGTGGTCCACCGGGCAAGCCTATGCGGCACCGCGTGTCGCCGCGCGTCGGAGGATTGGCACTCGCGTTGCACGAGTGCCAGCATCGCCCTAGACTGGCATTAGCACTCGCGGTGTGCGGGTGCTAATGAGTCTTTACGCATGACCCCTGAAGCAAGAAAGAGGTAGACCGTGTCGGTTTCCATCAAGCCGCTCGAGGACCGCATCGTCATCAAGCAGGTCGAGGCTGAGCAGGTCACGTCCAGTGGACTGGTCATCCCCGACACCGCGAAGGAGAAGCCCCAGGAGGGCGAGGTCGTCGCGGTGGGCCCCGGTCGCATCGACGACAACGGCAACCGCGTTCCGCTCGACGTCGCCGTCGGCGACCGCGTGATCTACAGCAAGTACGGTGGCACCGAGGTGAAGTTCGGCGGCGACGAGTTCCTCGTCCTGTCGGCTCGCGACGTGCTGGCGGTCGTCGTCCGCTGATCGCATACAGCTGACCGAAGGGTCCGGATGCCGTGGCATCCGGACCCTTCGTCGTTGCCGGCGCCGAGGGTATTGGCAGTCGCGTCGCGACGAACGGCAGGATGTCGTCGCTCCCGAAGGCCGCGCGGCGTCATGACCGTCCTAGGCTTGGACCCATGACACCTTCCGCGCGTTCCGTCCGTGACGGCGATGAGGTGCGCGGGGGAGTGCTGGCGTTCATCGCCTACTTCCTGTGGGGCTTCATGCCCCTCTACTTCCTCACGCTGACCCCGACCGGCCCGTGGGAAGTGGTCTCCTGGCGCATCATCCTGTCCCTGGCGTTCTGCGCCGTGCTACTGACGGTGACGCGCACGTGGGCGAAGCTGTGGGCCATTCTGCGCACGCCCCGGCTCGTCCTGTGGACGATCGTGGCAGGCCTCCTCATCTATGTGAACTGGCAGGTCTTCCTGATCAGCACGCTCACCGGCCACGTGATCGAGGGCAGCCTCGGCTACTTCATCAATCCGATCGTGACGGTGCTCCTGGGCGTCCTCGTGCTCGGGGAGCGGTTGCGCATCGCCCAGTGGGTGGCGATCGGCATCTCCGTGCTGGCCGTCATCGTCATCGTGGTGGGGTACGGCGACTTCCCGTGGATCGCGCTGACCCTCGCGGCGAGCTTCGGCGCGTACGGTCTCGTGAAGAAGCAGATCGGTCCGAGTGTGGATGCCATCAGCGGGCTCACCCTGGAGTCGCTGTGGCTGCTCCCCGTCGCCGTGGTCCAGCTCATCGTCGTCGCGGCGACCACGGGTCTCACGATGGGCCAGGCCGGTCCGGGGCACGCCGCCCTGCTGCTGCTGGCGGGCGCGGTGACCGCCACGCCGCTCCTCTTCTTCGCGGCCGGTGCGCGCCGCGCGCCCCTCACGGTCATCGGGCTCCTGCAGTTCGTCGCGCCGATCCTGCAGTTCATCACGGGCGCGTGGATCATGGGCGAGCCGATGCCTCTCGAGCGCTGGATCGGCTTCGGGCTGGTGTGGCTCGCGCTCGTCGTGCTCATGGCGGACACGCTGCGCCACGCACGCCGCTCACGGGTGGGGGATGCCGTTATCGCATCGTGATCATGACGTTTCACAGCGTTAACGGATCGCAACATTGGTGACGCGTCTCGGCGATTAGGTTGATTCCAACTGGGACGGCACCCGAGGTCGTCCCTTGTTCATCCATAGCAAGGAGCAACATGACCGTCTTCACACGTTCGCGTGCGGGCAAGGTCCTTGGCGGCATCGCCGTCGTCAGTGTCAGCGCCCTTCTGCTCGCCGGCTGCGCCGGCGGCGGTGGCACGCCGGCGCCGAGCGACAGCAGTGCGCCTGTCGCAGAGGACCTCACCCTCAAGATCGGCAGCGTGCTGCCCCAGACCGGCAGCCTCGCCTTCCTCGGCCCGCCCGAAGAGGCGGGTGTGCTCCTCGCCGTCAACGAGATCAACGAGGCCGCCAAGAGCCTCGAGGTGGAGTTCACCCCCGGCGACTCGGGTGACGCCGACAACAAGGCGTTCGAGACCACGGTCCCGAAGCTGCAGAACGCGGGAGTCTCCGCGATGATCGGTGCCGCGGCATCCGGTGTCACGAAGCTGTTCCTCGACTCCAACGTCCAGGCGGGCATCATCACGTTCTCGCCGGCGAACACCTCGCCCGACTTCACGACGTGGGACGACGACAACCTCTACTGGCGCACCGCTCCGAGCGACCTGCTCCAGGGTGAGGTTCTCGGCAACCTGATCGCCGAGGACGGCCACAAGAACATCGGCATCATCTACCAGAACGACGCCTACGGCACCGGCCTCTTCGGTGTCATCAAGGAGGTGTTCGAGTCGACCGGTGGTTCGGTCGTGGCTGAGGCGTCGTACAACGACGGCGACAGCTCGTTCGACGCCCAGGTGTCCACGATCGCGGCGGCCAAGCCCGACGCGGTGGTGCTCATCACGTTCGACCAGTTCGCGACGATCGCGCCGCTGCTGTCCAACGCGGGTGTCGACCCGGCGAACTACTACCTCGTCGACGGCAACCTCAAGCAGTGGGGCGACGACGTGTCGGTCTCGCTTGAGGGCGCGAAGGGCACGACGCCCGGACCGGTGCTCGAGACGGACTTCCAGGACCGTCTCAACGCGGCCTGGACCGACGCGGGCAACGCTGCGCTCGACGACTACTCGTACGCCGCTGAGTCGTACGACGCCGTCGTGCTGCTCTCGCTGGCATCGCTGGCTGCCGGTTCGACCGACGCCGCCGACATCGCCGGCAAGCTCCAGGAGGTCTCGGGAGGCTCGGGCGAGGGCACGAAGTGCACCACGTACGCCGAGTGCGCCGACATCATCCTCGGTGGCGGCACCGCCGACTACGACGGCGTCTCCGGTCCGATCACGTTCGACGAGGCCGGTGACCCCACCGAAGCGTCGATCGGTATCTTCCAGTACAAGGCCGACAACACCCACGAGCGCATCGACACCCGCTGACGCTCACACGGCACGCGAAAGGCCCCGCAGCTCCGGCTGCGGGGCCTTTCCCGTGCTGGCGCGGCCAGGGAGCGCGGGTGGCCAGGGCGCGTAGCGGAGGGGATACGCGTGACGGAGGGAGCGCAGCCGGCATCCTTTCCTCCGAAGCGTCGACCTCCTCCGCTGTGCCGCGCCTGGGCGCCCCAGCGGCCACGCCCGGACCGCGCACCCGTCGCACGGGCCGCACACCCCCTCGGGCCGCCTACGCGCACGAGAAGAGGGTCGGATGCCACGTGGCATCCGACCCTCTGTCGTCGTTGTGGGGCGGTCAGTCGCCGGAGCCGAGCGTCCCGAGGTAGAGGCCGATGACCTGGGGGTCGTTCAGCAGCTCGCGACCGGTGCCGTGGTACGCGTCGCGGCCCTGGTCGAGAACGTAGCCGCGGTCGCAGATCTGCAGGCAGCGGCGGGCGTTCTGCTCGACCATGATCGTCGTCACGCCGGCCTTGTTGATGTCCGATACGCGCAAGAACGCGTCGTCCTGGCGAACGGGGGAGAGGCCGGCGGAGGGCTCGTCGAGCAGCAGCACCGACGGGTCCATCATGAGGGCGCGGCTCATCGCCACCATCTGACGCTCACCGCCGGAGAGCGAACCGGCACGCTGCTTGAGACGCTTGCCGAGCTCCGCGAAGATCCCCGTGACGAACTCCAGTCGCTGCGCATAGATGCGGGGGTTCTGGTAGAGCCCCATCTGCAGGTTCTCTTCGATCGAGAGCGAGGGGAACACGTTGTTCGTCTGCGGCACGAAGGCCACCCCGCGCTGCACGAGCTTGTCCGCCTTGAGCCCCACGATCGACTCGCCGTTGACGGTGATGTCACCGCCGCGCACCTTGACAAGACCGAAGATCGACTTCAGCAGGGTCGACTTCCCGGCGCCGTTGGGGCCGATGATGCCGATGAGCTCGCCCTTGTGAGCGACCAGGTTGGCGCTGTTGATGATGTTGATGCCGGGCAGGTAGCCCGCGAGCAGATCGGTGACCTGCACGACGACCTCTCGCTCGTCGACGGTCGCGGCGCCCGCGCCTTCCGGCTGGCTGGAAGAATCGGTCACTTCTTGTCCTCCTCCGCGTCGGCGATCGAGGCGGCTTCCTCTTCGTTGATCTCGTCGAGCAGTTCCCGCGCCGAATCGTCGAGAGTGCCCGAGACGCGACCGGTCACGACGCCCAGATCGACGTCCTGGTGGCTGCCGAGATAGGCGTCGATCACCGCCTGGTCCTGCATGACGGTGTCCGGCGGACCCTCGGCCACGACCTTGCCCTCGGCCATCACGACGACCCAGTCGGCGATGTGGCGAACCATGTGCATGTCGTGCTCGACGAACAGCACCGTGACGCCGAGTTCCTTCAGATCGAGGATGTGATCGAGCAGCGACTCCGTCAGCGCCGGGTTGACCCCGGCCATCGGCTCGTCGAGCATGACCAGCTGGGGGTCGCTCATGAGCGCCCGCGCCATCTCGAGGAGCTTGCGCTGACCGCCGGACAGGGATGCCGCGAAGTCCTGCTCCTTGGCGTCGAGCTTGAAGCGCTTGAGCAGACCGCGCGCCTTCTCCTCGTTGTCGGTCTCCTGACCCCGCCAGGTGGCGGGGAGGAACGACTGCCAGAACTTCTCCCCGCGCTGCTGGGGGGCGCCCAGCTTCATGTTCTCGAGCACCGTGAGCAGCGACAGCGCCTTCGTGAGCTGGAAAGTGCGCACCTGGCCCATGCGGGCCACCTTGAAGGCGGGGATGCCGGAGAGGCTCTTCCCGTCGTACGACCATGTTCCGGAGTTGGGCTTGTCGAACCCGCAGAGCAGGTTGAACAGCGTCGTCTTGCCGGCGCCGTTGGGGCCGATGAGCGCGGTGATCGCGTTGCGCGGGATCTCCAGGTGCTCGACGTCGACGGCTTTCAGGCCGCCGAACTGCCGCGTCACGCCGTCGACCACCATGATCGGATCGACCTTCGCGACGCCGGGGACGGCGTCGCCCTTCGCGAGTCCTGTCGTCTTCGGCCGCGGGACGCTGCCCGTGACGGGCGCCGGTTCGGGGGCGCCGGGAGTCTCATTACTTGACAAAGGTCATCTCCCTCTTGTCGCCGAGGATTCCCTGCGGCCTGAAGATCACGAGGAGCATGAGCGCGACGCCCACGAGGATGTAGCGGAGCGTGCCCGCCTGGATCGGCGTCATCGGGAGCCAGCCCGCCTGCGCCATCTGCGGCAGCAGGTTGCCCAGGAGTGCGAGCACCATCCAGAAGATCACGGCACCGAGCGACGGACCGAAGATGGTGGATGCGCCGCCGAGCAGCAGGATCGTCCACAGGAAGAACGTGAGCGCCGTCGTGTAGCTCGACGGGATCACCGCCGACGGCAGCACGTAGACGATGCCGCCGAGGGCACCGATGACACCACCGACGATGAGCGCCTGCATCTTGTAGGCGAAGACGTTCTTGCCGAGCGAGCGCACGGCATCCTCGTCTTCACGGATGCCCTTGAGCACACGGCCCCACGGGCTGCGCATGAGCGACCACACGACGAAGATCGACAGCGCCAGCACGATGAGACCGAACACCACGATCCACAGCTGCTGCGGCGTGAACTGCCAGGGACCGAAGCCGTATCGTTCGCCCGTCGGGAGCGCCGGGAACGGGTTGGACGACTGGAAGCTGCCGTTGTAATTGCCGAGGCCGTCGGCCGAGTTGGTCCACTCGTCGAACACCTGGGTCGTGAAGAGCAGGCGCACGATCTCGGCGGCCGCGATGGTCACGATGGCGAGGTAGTCGGCGCGCAGGCGCAGCGTCGGCACACCGAGGATGACGGCGAAAACGACGGCCAGCGCGAGACCCACGAGCATCGCGAGGTACCACGGCAGCTGGAAGGTGAGGATGGAGATCGCGTAGCCGTAGGCGCCGAGGGCCATGAAGCCGGCCATACCGAAGTTCAGCAGTCCGGCGTAGCCGAAGTGCACGGCGAGGCCCGTGGCCGCGAGGGCGTAGGCGATCGTGACGGGGCTCAGCAGGTAGCTGAGCGTGTTGTTGAGGATGGCACCCCAATCCATGGCGATCACCCCAGCCTTTCTTTACGACCGAGTAGGCCCTGTGGTCTCACGAGCAGGATGAGGATCAGCACGACGAGCGCGCCGGCGTACTTGAGGTCGGACGGGATCCAGAGCGTCGACGTCTCGACCACCACACCGACGATGAGCGCGCCCAGGAGGGCGCCGAAGGCGGTGCCCAGGCCGCCGAGGGTGATCGCCGCGAAGATCAGGAGCAGCATCTGCGTGCCCATGTCCCAGCGGACGCCCGGTCGGAAGTAGGCCCAGAGCACGCCCGACACGGCGGCGAGCGTCGCCGCCAACACCCACACGATCCGGACGACGCGGTCCACGTCGATGCCGGAGGATGCCGCGAGCTGCGGGTTGTCCGAGATGGCCCGCGTGGCCTTGCCGATGCGGGTGCGCAGGAGGAAGAAGGCGACACCGAGGATCGCCGCGACGCTCACGCCCATGCTGACGAGGTCGATGTACGAGACCTGGATGGGGCCGATCTGGATGGGCGTCGGGCTCGCGCCGGGGAGCTGCGACGTCGAGCCTCCGACGACGAACTGGAACGTGTAGCGCAGCGCGAGCGACAGACCGATGCTGACGATCATGAGCTGCACGACGCCCAGGCCGCGGTGTCGCAGTCGCCGCCAGAGTCCCGCGTCGAGGATGAGCCCGAGCAACGCTCCCGCCGCGAGGGCCGCGACGATGGCGAGCCACAGCGGGAGGGCGAAGGTCGTGGTGGCGATCATCGTCACGAGGGCGCCCCACGTGACCATCTCACCGTGGGCGAAGTTCGACAGGCCCGTCGTGCCGTAGATGAGGGCGGCTCCCATGGCCGCCAGCGCGAGCAGCAGGCCGAAGTTGAGGCCGTTCACGACGCGGATGAGCAGCTGGTCCACGAACGACTGCGTCACCCGCTGACCTTCACCCAGGAACAGGTTCACGATCTTCGTCTTCGTCAGGCCGAACTCGACCTCGAACGACCCCGTCGTCCCCGACACCGGCTGCAGGCCCTCGGTCAACAGCGCCGGGTCGACGATGACGCCCTCCGGGAGCGTGTTCTCGTCGACGACGAGCGTGTACGTCTCCTTCGCGGGGACGTAGAGTCGCCAGCGGCCCTCGGCATCCGTGATCGTGGCCGCCTCGAACCCGTTGCCGGAGATCGACATGGTGACGTCGGGCACGGGTTCGTCGTCGAATGTGATGACGCCGCCGAAGTAGAAGTCTGTCTCTTCTTGATCGGCACCCGGGGTATCGGGCGCCGCTGCGTGTGCCGCACCCGGACTGCTGAGAATCAGCAGAACGGCCGCCAGCACGACGCCAAGAACGAGCGCACCCCACCTCATGGGTCGGAGTGCGGTGTTGGTCGTGGGACTCAAAGGTTCCTCCAGTCCAGCGCACCGGATCGGGTGATGCGGTCGCATCAGCATCGATGAACGACGGTACGAGCGTAATGTGTCGGCCGTGTTTCGCCTACCGGTCGATCCGCGACCGGAATGAAACCGTATCCGCACGACTTAGACTCAGAGAGCCCGAATACTGCAGGAGAGCGCATGGAGCACAACGACCCGTTCGGTTTCGTCGGATTGACGTATGACGATGTCCTGCTACTGCCGGGGCACACCGATGTCATCCCGTCCGAGGCGGACACCTCGTCACGGGTCACGCGGCGCATCACCGTCGCGACGCCGCTCCTGTCGGCGGCGATGGACACGGTCACCGAATCGCGGATGGCGATCGCCATCGCACGCGAGGGCGGTATCGGCATCCTGCACCGCAACGCCTCCATCGAAGAGCAGGCGTCGATGGTCGATCGCGTCAAGCGTTCCGAGTCCGGCATGATCACCGATCCCATCACGACCACACCCGACGCGACGATCGAAGAGGTCGACAGCCTCTGCGCGCAGTATCGGATCTCGGGATTGCCGGTTGTGGATGCCGAGGGGCGGCTCGTGGGCATCATCACCAACCGTGACATGCGGTTCGTGTCGGGCTTCGAGCGTCAGACCACGAAGGTCCGTGACGTCATGACGAGCGACGGTCTGGTCACCGGCCGCGTCGGCATCGGCGCGAACGAGGTCATCGCCCTGTTCGCCCAGCACCGCGTCGAGAAGCTTCCCCTCATCGACGACGAGGGCAAGCTCGCGGGTCTCATCACCATCAAGGACTTCGACAAGAGCGAGAAGTACCCCCTCGCCACGAAGGACGAGCAGGGACGGCTGCGCGTCGGCGCCGCCATCGGCTTCTTCGGCGACGCCTGGCAGCGGGCCGAGGCACTGCGCGACGCCGGGGTGGACGTGCTCGTCGTCGACACCGCCAACGGCCAGTCGGCCGGTGTCATCGACATGATCCGCCGCATCAAGGCCGACAGCTCGTTCGACCACATCGACGTCATCGGCGGCAACGTCGCCACGCGCGAGGGTGCGCAGGCGCTCGTCGACGCGGGAGCGGATGCCGTGAAGGTCGGTGTCGGTCCGGGCTCGATCTGCACGACGCGCGTCGTCGCCGGAGTGGGCGTCCCCCAGGTCACCGCGATCTGGGAGGCCTTCCAGGCCACGCGTGACGCCGGCATCCCGGTCATCGCCGACGGCGGCCTGCAGTACTCGGGCGACATCGCGAAGGCGCTGGTCGCCGGTGCCGACACCGTCATGCTCGGGTCGCTGCTCGCCGGCACCGACGAGTCGCCGGGCGAGGTCGTCTTCCAGGGCGGCAAGCAGTACAAGCTGTACCGCGGCATGGGGTCGCTCGGGGCGCTGCAGACGCGCGGCAAGAAGACGTCGTACTCGAAGGACCGCTACTTCCAGGCCGATGTGCCCAACGACGACAAGCTGATCCCCGAGGGCATCGAGGGTCAGGTCGCCTACCGCGGCCCCGTATCCGCCGTCGCCTACCAGCTCGTCGGCGGTCTCCGTCAGTCGATGTTCTACGTCGGCGCGCGCACGATCGACGAGCTGAAGTCTCGCGGCAAGTTCGTCCGCATCACGGCTGCCGGGCTCAAGGAGTCGCACCCGCACGACGTGCAGATCGTCGTTGAGGCCCCCAACTACAAGAAGTAGTCCGCCGGATCGGGTGTGCCCGACCGGGACTCGCTTTCCCGACCGGGCGGCGCGACTCCACTGGGCCGCGTAACGGAGGAGATCTGCGTTGCGGAGGCCCAGGGTCCGCGCGTCGGTCCTCCGCTGTGCGGATCTCCTCCGCTGTGCAGGACGCGTGGGGTCTCTCGCAGCGTGGTGATGTCGGCGCCGTAGTCGGAGCCGGGCGGTCAGCGCGCGAGGTGGAGACCCTGGGCGACGGCGCCGGCGATCAGCTGCTGCACCGTCAGCCAGTCGTCCATCACCTGCGCATACGTGACGCGGATCACGTGGTACCCGTGCAGCAGCAGGCGGGCATCGTGCTCGATGTCGCTGCTGCGCTGGGCTCCGACGTGGTGGCCGCCGTCGATCTGAAGGACGAGCCGGTCACCGATCAAGAGGTCGACGGGGCGGCCGAGGAGCCACGCCTGGGGGAGGAGTGGCAGCTTCAGCCACCGCAGACGTGCGGGGACGATCGTCTCGAGTCCCGAGTCGGCGAAGAGTCGAGCCTCGCGACACAGCCGCTGCGCCTGCGAGGGGAGCGGGAGGCGTGCCATCTCCTCGCGAGTCGTCTGCCCCTGGCGGAGCGCCGACTCCCACACCGCCAACGCCTCCTCCCATGGCTGGCAGCGTGCGACCGCGACGAGCGTGTTCTCGATGCCGTCCTCGAGACGATCGGGGTGGCGTGGCACCACGGGAGCGCTCCAGTGGACCGTCGCGTCGCGCGCGCAGACGCGTCCGGCGTGCGACGGCGCGGCCACGTGAGGTCGCGTGGCGTCCCCGTGCCCGTGCACCCAGAGACCGCGCCGTGCCGCTTGAGTGACGCACGTGAGGACGACGCCGGCGCGCGCCGCCGCGATCAGGAACGAGTCGGCAGAGGGCAGCGCCACCCACCCGCGTCGCACGCGGACGAGGTCGCCCGCGCGCTCGGCATCCGCGATGCGATGGCGCGAGTGACCGGCATCCTGTGCCGCAGTCGTGCGGACGACGCCGCCACGGACGTCGATCCAGCGAAGGAGGGCGTCGCGCGTCGCGTTGCTCATCGCTTCAGCGTGGGGCGTGCGGGGGCGTCGGTGGTTCGCGTGCGCACGATCGGGGGAAACTGCGATGCGCTTCCGCGCGGGGGAGGAGGTGGCGGTCCGTCTCGGGTGGGCCATGGTCGCTGCCGTTCGGAGGCGATCTGCACAGCGGAGGGCGCGGATGCCGGGAGCGCCCTCCGTTGTGAAGAACTCCTCCGCTGTGCGAACGCCGCGGCATCCGCAGGTGCTCATCCCCACACGAAGGCCGGTGAACGAGACGGATGCCGTCGGCGGCGCCGGCGGGCCGCGCGGGTAGGCTGGGGGTGTGAGCATGGAGATCGAGCTCGGCCGCGCCAAGCGCGCCCGCCGCGCGTATGCGTTCGACGACATCGCCGTAGTGCCCTCGCGCCGCACGCGCAATCCGGAGGACGTCTCGACGGCGTGGTCGATCGACGCGTTCGGGTTCGAGATCCCGGTGCTCGGCGCCCCGATGGACTCGGTGATGAGCCCGCAGACCGCGATCATGCTCGGCCGCCTGGGCGGACTCGGTGTACTCGACCTCGAGGGGCTGTGGACGCGGTACGACGAGCCCGAGCCGCTGCTGGCCGAGATCGCCTCGCTCCCGGCCGACGTCGCGACCCGCCGCATGCAGGAGCTGTACGCGGCGCCGATCAAGCCCGAGCTCATCCGCGCGCGGCTGGCCGAGATCCGCGACGCGGGCGTCACGGTGGCCGGTGCGCTCACGCCGCAGCGCACGCAGGAGCTGTACGAGACCGTCGTGGCGGCCGGGGTCGATCTCTTCGTCATCCGCGGCACGACCGTCTCGGCCGAGCACGTGTCCAGCGACGCCGCTCCGCTGAACCTCAAGAAGTTCATCTACGACCTCGACGTCCCCGTCATCGTCGGCGGCGCATCCACCTACACGGCCGCCCTACACCTCATGCGCACGGGCGCTGCCGGCGTGCTCGTCGGCTTCGGCGGCGGCGCCGCCTCCACGACCCGCGCGACCCTCGGGGTCCACGCGCCGATGGCGACCGCTGTGGCCGACGTGGCCGGGGCACGGCGCGACTACCTCGACGAGTCGGGCGGGCGCTACGTCCACGTCATCGCCGACGGCGGTGTGGGCACGTCGGGCGACATCGTGAAGGCCCTCGCGATGGGCGCGGATGCCGTCATGCTCGGTGTCGCACTGGCTCGCGCGATCGACGCACCCGGCCGCGGGTTCCACTGGGGTCCGGAGGCGCATCACCCGAAGCTGCCGCGCGGCCGTCGGGTCGAGGTCGGTCAGGTCGCTCCCCTCGAAGAGATCCTGTACGGCCCGGCGCCGGTCGCCGACGGCACGGCGAACCTCATCGGCGCGCTCCGCAAGTCGATGGCCACGACGGGCTACTCCGACCTCAAGGAGTTCCAGCGCGTCGAGGTGGTCGTCGCGCCGTACGCGTCGCACTGATGAGCACCGACACCACGACGCTCGACGTCTTCCCGCCCACGCTGCGGGAAGTCATGCTGCGGCCCTGGTGGATCGGCATGCTCCTGTTCGCGCTCGCGGTGGCCGCCGTCTTCGCCTGGCTCGGGCAGTGGCAGCTCGGACGTGCCATCGACACCGACCCGCCTCCGCCGGGAGCCACCGAGACGGTGCGTCCGCTGGCCGACATCGTCGCGCCGGGGGAGTATCTCCCGGAGCCCCTCGTGGGGCAGCGGGTCGAGCTCGACGGCGCCTGGGTCGCGGAAGACTTCCTCGTCGTCTCGTCGCGGTTCAACGGTGGCGACCAGGGCTACTGGGTCACCGGTCAGTTCCGCGTGTCCGACGCCGCCTCCGGGGTGGCGGGGCCGACGGCTCTCGCCGTCGCGATCGGGTGGACGGCGGACCGGGCCGACGCGGATGCCGCGGCATCCGCTCTCATCGACTCCCTCTCTTCTCAGGACGGCCGCGAGGCGACACTCGTGGGGCGGCTGGTCTCCGACGAGGGGCCGCGGGCTCCGGCGCCCGGGGCGCCGCTGACGGAGATGACCACGATGTCGCCCGCCGCCCTGCTGGGCTGGTGGCACGACACCGAGGGGCTGTCGGTCTATCGGCCGTACCTCGTGGCCGACCTCGACAGCACGGGACTCCCCGAGGCGCGCGGCCCGCTCGTCGCGATCGACTCGCCCGCGCCGACCGAGCTGTCGAGCGTCAACTGGCTCAATGTCTTCTACGCGGTGGAGTGGGCGGTGTTCGCCGGCTTCGCCTTCTACATGTGGTACCGGCTCGCCCGCGACGCGTGGGAGAAGGAAGTCGAGGCGCTCGAGGAGGCGGCCCTCGAGCGCGCCGGGGCCGCTCCCCCCGCCGACTAGACTGGGTGGCATGCCGCAGCCCAAACTCGCCTCGTTTCCGGCGATCCGCGGGGCGCTGAAGTTCTACCAGATCGCCTCGATCATCACGGGTGTCGGTCTGCTGCTGCTCGTCACCGAGATGGTGCTGAAGTATTCGCCGCTCCACGTCGAACTCTTCGCCGGCGGCAGCGGTGGCTTCCTGTGGTTCGCCCCCGTCATCGTGGGCTACGACTGCCAGTGGTGGTCGCTGTTCGTTCCGGGCTCCACGACGTGCGAGATCACGTCGGCCGGCGACGGCCTCAACATCTCGCTGCTCATCCTCATCGCTCACGGCTGGTTCTACGTCGTGTACCTCTTCGCGTGCTTCCGCATCTGGAGCCTCATGCGCTGGGGCTTCCCGCGGTTCATCCTGCTGGCGCTCGGCGGCATCGTGCCGCTGCTGTCCTTCTTCATGGAGGCCCGCGTCGCCCGCGAGGTGCGCGGCTACCTCGCGCAGCGCGAGGCGGCGGAGGCCTCACCCGACGCCCCGCCCACCCCCGACGCCCCATCCACCCAGATCCCCACGGAGAACATGCGGTGACCACTCAGACCGAGACCGCCCAGCGGCCCGTCCTCGTCGTCGACTTCGGCGCGCAGTACGCCCAGCTCATCGCCCGTCGCGTGCGCGAAGCCGGGGTCTACAGCGAGATCGTGCCGCACACGGCCACCGCCGATGACGTCGCCGCGAAGAACCCCGTCGGGATCATCCTGTCCGGAGGTCCGTCGTCGGTGTACGAGCCGGGCGCCCCGTCGCTCGACCCCGGCATCCTGGAGCTCGGCATCCCGACGCTCGGCATCTGCTACGGCTTCCAGGTGATGGCGCAGCAGCTCGGCGGCGAGGTCGCGAACACCGGCTTGCGCGAATACGGCGCGACGGATGCCGTCGTGGCGAACGACGGCGGAGTGCTCCTGGGAGGGCAGCCGTCGCAGCAGAACGTCTGGATGAGCCACGGCGACCAGGTCTCGGCCGCCCCCGAGGGCTTCGAGGTGCTCGCCTCGACGGCCGCCACCCCCGTCGCCGCGTTCGGCAACGCGGAGCGGTGCTTCTACGGCGTGCAGTGGCATCCGGAGGTCAAGCACTCCGACTACGGCCAGGACGTCATCGTCAACTTCCTGCACAAGGCGGCAGGGCTCCCCGCCGACTGGACCAGCGGAAACGTCATCGCCGAGCAGGTGGAGAAGATCCGTGCGCAGGTGGGCTCCGGCCGCGTGCTGTCCGCGCTGTCCGGCGGTGTCGACTCCGCCGTCTCGACCGCGCTCGTCCACGAGGCGGTCGGCGACCAGCTCATCGCCGTGTTCATCGATCACGGACTGCTGCGCAAGGGCGAGCGGGAGCAGGTCGAGAACGACTACGTGGCATCCACCGGGGTGCGCCTCATCACGGTCGATGCGCGCGAGACGTTCCTGCAGGCGCTCGCCGGTGTCAGCGACCCGGAGGAGAAGCGCAAGATCATCGGGCGCGAGTTCATCCGCGCGTTCGAGAAGGTGCAGTCCGACCTGATCGCGGAGGCGGCCGCCGAGGGAGACCCGATCCGCTTCCTCGTGCAGGGCACGCTGTACCCCGACGTCGTCGAGTCCGGTGGCGGTGCGGGCACGGCCAATATCAAGAGCCACCACAACGTCGGCGGTCTGCCGGAAGACCTCCAGTTCGAACTGGTGGAGCCGCTGCGCACCCTCTTCAAAGACGAGGTGCGGGCGATCGGTCGCGAGCTGGGGCTGCCCGAGGTCATCGTCGCGCGTCAGCCGTTTCCTGGCCCCGGCCTCGGCATCCGGATCGTGGGTGAGGTCACCGCTGACCGCCTCGAGATCCTGCGTGACGCCGATGCCATCGCCCGCGAGGAGCTGACGAAGGCCGGCCTCGACGGCGAGATCTGGCAGTGCCCCGTGGTGCTGCTCGCCGACGTCCGCTCGGTGGGGGTGCAGGGCGACGGTCGCACCTACGGTCACCCCATCGTGCTGCGTCCGGTCTCCAGCGAGGATGCCATGACCGCCGACTGGACGCGGTTGCCGTACGACGTGCTGTCGAAGATCAGCAACCGCATCACCAACGAGGTGCGTGAGGTCAACCGGGTCGTGCTCGACGTCACGAGCAAGCCTCCGGGGACCATCGAGTGGGAGTGACGGCGCGTCAGCGCCTCGACGCCCACGGGTCGTAGTCCGCGAGCAGCTCCTCCTGCGGCGGCCGGTCGGCCTCCGGCACGTGCTGGAGGTTGATGCGCACGCGGTACCAGAGCGAGCTCGACCCGCGCATGCCGTCGAGGAGCACGTCGGCCGGGTGCAGCGCGTCGGCGACGGACGGATGCCGGTCACGCCACTGTGCGAGCGCGGCCTCCGCCTCGGGCTTCGTCCGGGTGCGCGCGATCTCCACGAGGGGCATGACCGACTCCCGGCGCCCCGTGGCGCTGCGTCCGCGGGGCGGCTTCTCCGCGGGTCCGAGCCGTTCGGCGAGTTGCAGGAGTCCGTCCAGCGGGCCGGCGGCATCGTCTATGCCGGCGTGGGGATCACCGCGTTCGGCGTAGCGCGCCGGGACCGACGTGACCGTGAACTCCTCCGGGCGGCGGACGCGCACCTCGTCCCAGTCGAGCGGCGTCGAGACGCGCGCATCGGGGAGCGCGCGCACCGAGTAGGCGGAGGCGACGGTGCGATCCTTCGCGTTCTGGTTGAAGTCGACGAAGACGCTCTCGCCGCGCTCCTCCTTCCACCAGCGCGCCGTCGCGAGGCCTGGCGCGCGCTCCGCGACCTCGCGGGCGAGACTCTCCGCCGCGAGCCTCACGTCGGGGTAGGTCCAGCCGGGTGTGAGACGCACGAGGATGTGCAGACCGCGTGAGCCGCTCGTCTTGGGCCACCCGACGAGTCCGTGGTCGGTGAGGACGTCTCGCGCGACGAACGCCGTGTCGACGATCTGGCCCCAGTCCACGCCCGGCATGGGGTCGAGGTCGATCCGCAGTTCGTCCGGATGATCGAGGTCTTCCGCGCGAACCGGATGCGGGTTGAGGTCGAGGCATCCGAGTCCGATCACCCACGCGAGGCCCGCGGCATCCCGGATCACCGTCTCTTCCGCCGACGTGCCCGACGCATAGTGGAGCGTCGCGGTGTCGATGAAGTCGGGCCTGCCGTCGGGCACGCGCTTCTGGAAGAACGGCTCCGCCGAGATGCCCTTCACGAACCGTTTGAGCACCATGGGCCGGCCGCCGGCGCCGCACAGCGCCCCGTCGGCGACGGCGAGGTAGTACTCGACGAGATCGAGCTTGGTGATCCCCGCCTGCGGGAAGACGAGCTTGTCGGGGCTCGAGATGCGCACCTCGTGCCCGGCGGCCTCGACGTGGGTCTCTGTGCGTGCTGCCACGGCCACACGCTAGCCCCGGCCGATGCCGTGTTGCCACCGCCTTGACACGCGGACCGTCGCGGCGGCGTGTCGACGGACGAGCGGATACGACGAAGGGCCGCCCGGATGCCGGACGGCCCTTCGCCTATGCGACCCGCGTCAGTTGCTGCCGCGGACGATCGCGATGATGCGGAGGATCTCGATGTACAGCCAGACGACGGTGACCATGATGCCGAAGCCGCCGAGCCAGCCGAACTCGCGCGGAGCGCCGTTGCGGACGCCCTGCTGGATGAGGTCGAAGTCCTGCACGAGCGAGTACGACGCGAGGAGGACGACGAACACGCCGATGATGAGACCGATCGGGATGTCGATGCCCATGATGCTCAGCTCGGCGCTGTACAGGCCGAACATGCCCTGCGTGACGCCGGTCCACATGAGGACGAGGTTGATGAGGCCGAAAGCGGCGTAGCCGAGCAGCGCGACGAGGAAGATCTTGTTGGCGCGGGCCGAGGCGCGCACCTTGCCGCTCGCGAAGAGGGCGAGGACGACGCCGACGACGGCGAACGTGGCGATCGCGGCCTGGATGACGATGCCGGGCCAGAGGAGCTCGAAGTAGGCGGAGATGCCGCCGACGAAGAGGCCCTCGAACGCGGCGTACGCGAAGATCAGCGCGGGGCGGATCTTCTTCCGCGACGTGAACGACACGACCATGGCGAGCACGAAGCCACCGAGCATGCCGATGATCCAGGGGAGGATCGTCACCTGCGACTCGCTGACCACCTGCGTGGGGCTGAACGCGCCGCCGAGGGTCCACACCCAGCCGACCACGGCGGTGACGAGCAGGATGGCGAACAGGCCGAGGGTCTTGGCGACGGTGTCTTCGACGGTCATGCGACCGGTCTGCACCGAGCCGGCCGGCGGTGCGGCGAAGGCGCCCTCGAGCTGGGCGTTGACGGCCGCGTCGGCCGCCTGGTGGGTCGCCGACGCGTACGCGGTCTGGGCGCCGGTCTGCTGCTGTGCGGACGGCGGAGTCAGGCCGGGGCGCTGCTCCTGGAAGGCCGGGTTGTTGAATGCGAAGTTGCCGGAGGCCATGGTCTCTCTCACTCCAAATAGGTGCACAGCGCTTTGCTGTGGATTCCAGCGTATCGGACCGTGTTTCCGGCGTCTCGGGGCGGTGCTGTGAGAGCGCCATGAAGCCCCTCGCCCTGAGCGAACACGCCGCCGATAGCCTGGGGGGATGCCGCGTCCCTCGCCGACTCGTCGACCCCTCGTGATCGGACACCGCGGCGCCCCCGGCTATCGTCCGGAACACACGCGTTCGTCCTACGAGCTCGCCTTCGCCGCTGGTGTCGACGCCGTCGAACCGGACGTCGTCTTCACGAAGGACCGGGTCGCGGTCGTGCGGCACGAGAACGAGATCGGCTCGACCACCGACGTCGCCGATCGCGCCGAGTTCGCCGCCCGCCGCACGACGAAGCCCGTCGACGGCGTGCCTCTCACCGGGTGGTTCACGGAGGACTTCACGTGGGAGGAGTTGGCGACCCTGCGCTGCCGGGAACGGCTGCCGCTGCTGCGCCCTGACAGCGCCGCCCACGACGGCACCGAACCGATCCTCCGCCTGCGTGACCTGTTCGACCTCGTCGAGGAGGCCTCCTCGCGCCACGATCGCGACATCGCCGTCGTGCTCGAGGTGAAGCACGCGGCGCTGTTCGCCTCGATGGGCTTCGACGTCGCCTCGCTCCTGCACACCGAACTGACGGATGCCGGGTGGGCCGCCGGCATCCATCCGCTCATCGTCGAGTCGTTCGAGCCGACGGTGCTCGCGCAGCTGAAAGCCCGTGGCATCCGGGCCGAGTTCGTCTTCCTCCTGGAAGCTGACGGGAAGCCCTACGACCTCGTGCTGGCCGACGGCCCGGCCGCGCCGACGTACCGGTCGATGCTCGAGCCGTCCGCGCTGGACGCGCTCGCCGCCGAGGTCGACGGAATCAGCGTCGACAAGCTCCTGCTGGTCGGGCCGCCGGGCGCGGCCGTGCCGACCCTCGTCGGCGAGGCGCACGCCCGAGGTCTCCGCGTATTCACCTGGACGTGCCGCCCCGAGAACGCGTTCCTCGAGCCGGAGTTCCGCTCGGGTGACGACCCCGCCGCGCACGGCGACTTCGCCGCGGAGTGGCGGCGGATCGCCGAGCTGGGGGTCGACGGTGTCTTCGTCGATCATCCCGACCTCGGGATGACCGCCTTCCGTTGACGCACGGTTGGCCGACGTCCACAGCGAGCGCATAGGGTGAGGCCATGACCACACCCGGCATCGTCGCCCGCGGAGTGCGCCGTTCTTTCGGCGACGTCCACGCCGTCCGCGACGTCTCGCTCGAAGCCCGCGAGGGCGCTGTCACGGGTCTGGTCGGACCCAACGGCTCGGGCAAGACCACCCTCCTGCTCATGCTCGCGTCGCTGCTCACTCCCGACGCGGGCGAAGTGCGCATCGGCGGAGTCGACCCCGTCGCCGACCCCGCGGCCGCGCGCGCCCTGCTGGGCTGGATGCCGGACGCGCTCGGCGCATGGGCCTCGCTCACGGCCCGCGAGACGATCGTGACGACCGCCCGCCTCTACGACCTCGATCGCGACGTCGCTCACGCGCGCGCGGCGCAGCTGCTGCAGGAGGTCGGTCTCACCGATCTCGCCGACGCACCGGCGCGCGTGCTCTCGCGCGGGCAGAAGCAGCGCCTCGGACTCGCTCGGGCGCTCGTCCACGATCCTCGCGTCCTGCTGCTGGACGAGCCGGCGTCGGGTCTCGACCCGCAGGCCCGCATCGACCTCCGGCTGCTGCTGCGCCGCCTTGCCGCCGACGGCCGCACGATCCTCCTGTCGAGCCACATCCTCTCGGAGCTGGAGGAGGTCGTCGACGACGCGGTGTTCCTCGTGCAGGGCGCCACCGTCAGCTCCGAGCGGGTCGCCGAGGCGGCCACCCGCGTCCGAACGTGGCGCATCCGACTCGCCGACCGCGACGCGACGGCCAGCGTGCTGCCGATCGCGCAGACTCTCGGGCTCGACGCCGCCCTCGTTCCCGTCGACCGCCGCGACGTCCTGGTGGGCTTCGATTCCGACGCCGCCGCCGCGACCGGCCTCGCCGCCCTCATCGGCGCCGGGCTTCCCGTCGCGGAGTTCTCCGCGGCGACGGGGCTCCTCGAACACACCTTCCTCGACCTCGAAGGGGGTGCGCGATGAACGTCGTCCGGCTGTGGACCATCGCGCGACTGGAACTCCTCCAGCGCGTGCGCACGGTGTCCTGGTACGTGCTCCTCGGGGTGTTCGCCCTCCTGCTCGTCGGAGCCACCGGGCTCGCCTTCCTGTCGTTCGGGGGTCAGGAGCAGACCGGTCCGGGCGTGTACTCGACCGTCGTCTACATCACGCTCCTCCTCGTGATCCTCGTCTCGCCCACCCTCAGCGGCAACAGCATCAACGGCGACCGGGATGCCGCGACCCTCGCGCCTCTGCAGGTCACCCTCGCCACGACGGCGGAAATCCTCCTCGGTAAGTTCCTCGCCGCCTGGATCACGGGGCTCGCCTTCGCCGCGGTCGCCGCGCCGTTCCTCCTCATCGCGACCCTGGCGGGTGGCGTGCAGGGGGCGACGGTGGCCGTGTCGCTGGTCGTGCTGATCGTGGAGATCGGCGTCATCGCCGCGATCGGGGTCGCTCTCAGCGGCATCCTTGCTCGTCCGCTGTTCTCGGTGGCGACGACCTATCTGGTGGTCGCCGCCCTCGCGATCGGCACGGTGATCGGCTTCGGGCTCATCGGATCGAGTATGACCTCGGAGGCGACCGTCTCGCAGCGCAGTGCCGTGTACGGCGACGACGGGCCGTTGTGCATCGACGACGCGACGACGTGCTGGGACGAGCCCGAGAAGATGGTCTGCGACGAGTGGACCACCGACACGCAGCCAACCATGAGGTTCGATCGCGTGTGGTGGCTGCTGTCGGCGAACCCCTTCGTCATCCTCGCCGACGCCACCCCGACGCAGTTCGACCGCTTCGGCAACCCGGAGGACGCGTTCGGCTACCTCAAGGTCGGTGTGCGCCAGACGCAGATCCCCCCGGACCTGGAGATCGTGTGGGACGAGTGCGCACCCTGGGACGAGGACCCGTACCCGACGGCGCAGGAGATCCTCGACCAGACGGTGCCGAGCTGGTTCGTCGGTCTCGGCGTGCAGCTGCTGCTCGCCGTGGCGCTGCTGGTCTGGGCCTACGCCCGCACCCGCACTCCCGCGCGTGCCCTGCCGCCGGGAACGCGCATCGCGTAAAAGTTCGTGTGAGAGTCCTCTCATACGGGTATCGTCCGCGTACGGCGGATGCATAGCCTCCTTTCAGCCCCTGCTCAACCACGCCGGGGTCTTGGTATGCAAAATGCACGCCCCTGCACGAAAGGCGGTTCCACCTTGCAACGACGCACTCTGGCAGCAGTAGGCGCGATAGCGCTCTTGTTGCCCTCGACCGCGGCCTTCGCCGCAACCGACGACGATCCGTCGTCGCGCTTCACGCAGTCCGATTCCCACGGCAGCGTCGACAGTTCCATCTCGGCCTCCGCCATCGGGTCCGACGGGCGCGTCACGGTCATCATCGAGATGACCGGCGATCCCGTGGCTGTCGTGCAGGCCGAGAAGGGGAGGGATCTCACCTCCTCGGAGCGCTCGTCCGTCAAGGGCAAGCTGAAGAAGGCGCAGGACTCGATCCGCGGTTCGATCACCGGCAAGGGCGGCAAGATCCAGGCCCAGATGCAGTCGGCGTACAACGGCATCCAGGCCTCGGTCCCCGCGTCGCAGCTCGACGCGGTCGCCGACCTGCCGGGCGTCGTCGCCATCCACCCCGTGCGAACGTACGAGCTCGACAACTCGGTCTCGGTCCCCTTCCTCGGTGTGCCGCAGGTGTGGGAGAACACGGGCTACACGGGCGAGAACGTGAAGGTCGCGATCCTCGACACCGGCATCGACTACACCCACGCGACGTTCGGCGGTCCGGGCACGGTCGAGTCGTACGAGGCCGCCGCGGCGACCTCCGACCAGCCGGCCGATCCCGCCCTCTACGGTCCGAACGCGCCGCGCGTCAAGGGCGGCATCGACCTCGTCGGCGACGACTACAACGCCGACCCCAACAGCGACTCCTACCAGCCGGTCCCGCACCCCGACGACAACCCGCTCGACTGTGAGGGCCACGGCTCGCACGTCGCCGGTACGGCCGGCGGCTCGGGCGTGCTCGCTGACGGCTCGACCTACACCGGCGCCTACGACTCGACGACCTCGTCGAACGAGTTCCGCGTCGGTCCGGGTGTCGCGCCGGAGTCCGACCTCTACGCCGTCCGCGTCTTCGGCTGCGACGGCTCGACCGATGTCGTCGTCCCGGCCATCGACTGGGCCGTCGCCAACGGCATGGACGTCATCAACATGTCGCTCGGTTCGTCGTACGGGCGTGGGGACGACCCGGATGCCGTAGCCGCAGCGAACGCTGTGGGTGCCGGTGTCGTCGTCGTCGCCTCGGCAGGCAACTCCGGCCACAACCCGTACCTGACGGGCTCGCCGGGCACCGGTGACGGCGTGATCGCGGTCTCGGCGGTCGACAGCACGGAGAGCTTCCCGGGAGCGGAGATCACGGTCGGCGGCAACACCGTCGAGGCGATCAACGCCAACGGCGCGTCGCTCGAGGGCATCGGCGACCTCACGGTCGTGCGCGTCACCGACGACCCGGCGACCTCGGAGAACGAGGCGCTCGGATGCTCGGTCGAAGCCTTCACCAAGGCGGGGATCGTCAGCGGCGGCAACCAGCTCGCGGTGGTCTCGCGCGGCACGTGTGCCCGCGCCGCGAAGCCGATCTTCGGTCAGCAGGCGGGTGCGGCTGCGGTCGTCATGGTCAACACCTCCGACGACCTCCCGCCCTACGAGGGTCAGATCACGTCGAACCCCGACACGGGTGACGAGTTCCTCGTCACGATCCCGTTCCTGGGTGTCCGCTCCTCCGACGGCGCCGACCTGACGGCCGGTGCCACGGCGTCCATCGCCGCCGCGACGATCACGAACCCGGGCTTCCGCGGCTATGCGTCGTTCACGTCGGCGGGTCCGCGCTCGGGCGACAGCGCGATCAGCCCTGACGTGGCAGCTCCCGGCGTCTCGATCTCGTCGGCTGCTGTCGGCACGGGCAACGGTGCGGCGATCCTGTCCGGCACCTCGATGGCGGCCCCGCACGTGGCCGGTGTCGCGGCGCTGACGGTGCAGTCGCACCCGAAGTGGACGGCTCCGCAGATCTCGGCGGCCATCGTCTCGACGGCCGACCCCGACAAGGTGGCCGGTCAGAGCCTCACGATCGGCGGCCTCGGTCTCGTCGACACGGCCCAGGCCGTGGCGACGCAGGTCACCGCGACGGGCGACGCCTTCCGCACCGAGAGCGGCTGGGCGCGCGAGTCCGCGCTGAGCTTCGGTTTCCAGGAGTCGGCGCTCGGGTTCGGCGGCGTCAAGACGGTCACGCTGACCAACCACGGCAAGAAGTCGGTCACCTACACGGTGTCCTCGACGCCGTCGGAGCAGTCGGCCAAGGCCTCGGTGAAGTTCAGCACCAAGAAGGTCACCGTTCGGGCCGGCGGCACCGCCAAGCTCGTCGTGGCCGTCGCGGGCGCCGCGAAGGACGTCCCGACGTCGGTGCTGAGCGACGATCAGTTCGCCTTCTACGAGATCTCGGGCGATGTCGTCCTGACCTCGAAGGACTCGACGCTGCGCGTGCCGTACCTGCTGGTGCCGCGCTCGAACAGCAAGGTGAGCGCGAACGTCTCGACCCTGTTCTCCCACCGAGACAAGATGAAGGACACCACGAAGAAGATCTCGCTGCGGAACACGCTCGGCGCGCTGGATGCCGGGGCCGACGTGTACACGTGGGGTCTTTCCGACAAGAAGGACGTCTCGAAGGCGATCGTCGACACCGGGTACGACCTGCGGGCCGCCGGCGTGCAGTCGTTCGCCCAGGGTGACGACCACCTGCTGGTCTTCGCCGTGAACACGCACAAGCGCTGGTCGAACGCCGCGAGCAACGAGTTCGACGTCGTCCTCGACGTCGACGGCGACGGCGAGCCCGACTACATCGTCTTCTCGTACGACTCCGGCGCCGTGCGTGCCGGAAGCGTCGACGGTGTGGCCGAGGTGTTCGTGCAGGAGATCGCCACCGGCGCTCTCGCGGCCACGGGCTTCCTCGCGCAGGCTCCCACCGACAGCAGCACCATCCTGCTGCCGGTCTGGGCCAGCGACGTGGACGTCTCGGGCGAGTTCGACTACACCGTGCAGTCGTTCAGCCTGACCAACAGCGGGACGGACGCGTTCTCCGGAACGGCGACGTACGACCCGACGGCACCGGCGATCAGCAACGGCCAGTACGCCACCGTCCCCAAGCGGGGCAAGGCGACGGTCGAGGTCGAGGTCGACGCCGACGCCTACAAGGCGCAGAAGCCGCTCGGCTCGATGGTGGTCGTCTTCGACAACCAGTCGGGTGCGGGTGAGGCGCTGCTGCTGAAGGTCAAGTAAGGGGCTCCCCAGCCCGAGGGGGCGGTGCGCGACGCACCGCCCCCTCGGTGTGTCCGCCGGCAGGCGGCCACGGTGCCACGGCAGGCGCGAGCCTCGGGCCGAGCGAGGTCAGCGCGTGCAGAGCTTGAGGTCGGTGCCCTCGCCGAAGCGATAGTCGTAGCTCGTGCCGTCGACCGCCACGACCACGCGCATCCCGTCGATGATCGCCTGCGTGTACGACTGGCCGGGCTCGGCGCACCCGAGCGAACCGTCGGAGAAGGTCACCTGCTCCGACGACACGACCGTCGCCTCTCCGGTCACGCCCCGTGCCGCCAGGTCGTCCTGGATGGCCGTCCACCGATCGGCGGGCACGGCGGCGGGGGTGCCCGAAGGGCCTACCGCTCCCGGTGTCGTCGTCTGGAACGGCGGTCGGGAGGAGGACTGATCGGGCATCGGTGCTCCTGTCGCACAGGCGGTGAGGACGAGGGCGAGGGCGACCGCGGATGCCGCGGCGAGACGTCTGCGCATGGTGACTCCTGACGATCGCAGCCAGGTTAGGACCGTCGGCTGAGGATCAGCGGGGAGTCGGCTCGCCGGCATCCAGGGTCAACTGCAGGAAGGTCAGATCGAGCCACCGGCCGAACTTCGTCCCCACCTGTGAAGCGGTGCCGACCTGCACGAAGCCGAGGCGCTCGTGGAGCGCGATCGAGCCGGTGTTGCCCGCGTCGACCCCGGCGATGAGCACATGGATGCGGGCCGAGCGCGCCCGGCCGATGAGCGCCTCCATGAGGCTGCGGCCGAGCCCCCGGCCCCGCTGGTCGTCGCGGACGTACACCGAATGCTCCACGGTGTGGCGGTAGCCGTCGTGCGGACGCCAGGGGCCGTAGGTCGCGTAGCCGATCGCCTCGTCGTCGGCGTCGACCGCGACGATCACGGGGTGACCGGCGGACTGGCGAGCGGTCATCCAGGCGACGCGGTCGGCGGCATCCACCGTCGCGTCGTTCCAGATGGCGGTCGTGTGAGCGACGGCGTCGTTGTAGATCGCGGCGATGGCCTCGCCGTCGCGCGGCTCGGCGTCCCGCAGGCGAGGCGCGGAGGTCACGTCAGTCCCAGTCGAGGTAGTCCTCGATGACGGCGGCGGCCTCGCCCGCGTGCGTCGCGGCGAAGAGGTGCCCGGCCCCGTCGATGGTCACGAGGCTCACGAGGCCTGGGGCCGCGTCTCGGAGCGCCTCGCCGTTCGCGGGCGGAGTGATGTCGTCGTCGGCGCCCTGCAGGACGAGAACGGGGATGCCGTCGGCCAGCTCTGCCTCGGCCGGAACGTCGCTCTCGACGGCGAGGAGGAGCACGCCGTTGACCCGGTCGTGGTGCGCGCGGGCGACGGCCCGGGCGACCGTGCCGCCGAAGGCGTGCCCGCCGACCCACGCGTCGGCGATGCCGAGGTGGTCCATGACATCGACGACGTCCTGTGCCGCTTCGAGGAGGGTCGTGCCCTCGTCGGCGCCGGAGTGGCGGGAGCCGACGCGCACGATGCGGAAGTCCTCCTCCAGCATCACGTGCGCAAGCGTCCCCAGGTGCACGGGGTCGATGCCCTTGCCGGGAACGAGGACGAGCGCCGGGCCCGACCCCTCGTCGACGTAGGGGACGGCGCGGCCGTCGGGCTCGAAGATGTGGCGGTCTGTGTCAGTCATGGATCCCTCTCGCGCAGACGCGTGCATCCTCCGGTCTATCAGCGTCGCGCAGGGTTCGCCAATCCGGTCGGGGTTCAGGGTTTGTCGGGTGTGCCGGGCTTGTCGGCTTTCCCCGGCTTGCCCTTCGCCGCGTCGCGCTGTTGCTTGGCGGCGTCACGTTCCGCAGCGGCGGCGGCCTTCTGCTCTTCCCGAGCGGCCTTCGCGGCGTCGCGCTCGTCGGCGGCGGCGATCTTGGCCGCTTCGCGCTCCGCCTTCCGCGCAGCGTTCTCGTCCTGCGGAGCCGGTTCGTCGACCGACACGGTCACCGTGGTCACCCCGTCGGTGTTCTCGGAGGCGGTGCCGGTGCCGCCCAACAGGTCGGTGTCGGCCAGCGGCTCGACGACGGACGACGAGGGGGACGGCACCGTCTCGACTTCTGTCGGGCCGAGGCTTGCGCCGCCCACCCATCCTGCGGCGTGGAGCCCGATGATCACGGCCGCCGTGAACGCCGAACCGACGACGACGGCGACGCGGGTGCGGCGGCGCCGACGCCGGAGCGAGCGTTCGCGGCGCGACCCGCGGGGCACCGCATCGCTCGCTGTGTCGACGGACGTGGTGACGACCGATACCGGCGCGGCTGATGCGCCGCCGTCCGCAACCGCTCCGCTCGGCAGAGGCGGCGGGGGCGGGTACGACGCAGAGCCGCTCGGGGTGAGAACGGGCGGAACGACCATCGTGGGCGACTCGTCGGTGTCGTCGAGCGCCGCGAAGACATCGAGGTCGGAACTCTCCGCATCCGCCGGCTCCGTCAGCTCGCCGGCATCCGTGCTCGCAGCGGGCGACACGTCGCCGGGCAGTGTCGCGGCGATGACCGCCACCTCGTGCGCCGTGGGCCGCTCGGCCGGATCGGAAGCCGTCATGCGCGTGAGCAGATCGGACCACTGCGGCCCGAACCAGGAGGGGATCTCCGGCGATTCGACCAGGCGCGCCATCGCCGCGCCGATGCCCGTGGCATCCGGGTACGCCCGCTGAGCGGTGAGCGCCTCGCGTAGCACGAGGCCGAGGGCGTAGATGTCGGCCGGCGGCGCGGGAGCGGCACCGCGCACCTGTTCGGGAGCGAGGTAGGCCGCCGTGCCGATCACGAAGCCGGGCGACGTGTAGCGCGCGCCGTCGGCGATGTGCGCGACACCGAAGTCGGCGAGTTTCGCGCGCCGGGGACGTCCGGGAAGCGGATCGTTCGCGAGGAGGATGTTCGACGGCTTGATGTCGCGGTGAACGACACCGGCCGCGTGGACGACCTCGAGCGCGCCGGCGAGGTCTGCGGCCAGTAGCGCGACCGTCCGGGCGTCCTGCGGTCCCTGGCGCAGTTCCTCCGCCAGCGACGGCCCGTCGATCAGCTCCATCACGAGGTACGACGGCATCCCCGGCTCGATCCGCGCGTCGTACAGCGTGACGAGCGAGTGGTGATTGAGGGATGCCAGCAGCGCCATCTCGACGCGTGCGCGCGGGGCGGGATTCGACCCGTCGTCGGGGGCGCGGAGCATCTTCACGGCCACCGCCCGGCCGAGGATCACGTCGTCGGCGCGGTGGACGTCGGCCATCGCTCCGCGGCCGATGCACTCTCCGACGGCGTACCGTCCGCCGAGGAGCTCGGCCGTGTGCTCGCCCTCGATGGGTGATGTCACCGCGTGACCTCCTGCGTAGCGCCCCATGCGCTGTGAAGCACTCTACGGGCGGGATCGGGGCGACGCTCGGGGTTGACAGCGGCCCGGATTCCTGATTCCACGCTCGGAGAACCAGGCGCTGCGGCTGATCAGCGCGGGGGCGTCTCGCGGCGTACCTTGATGAGCGCGCCGGCAATGAGGAAGACGACGGCTGCCGCGGGCTGAGCGATCGTCCAGACCAGTGCGTCGAACGCGAACGGGTAGACGGGGTTCCAGACGACAGCGATCGCGACGAACACGATCGTCCACCACCACTGGCGAGCCTGCAGCGCGAACCACGCGACGATGAGCGCGAGGATCGCCGTCGTGAACCGCACGGTCGACGGGCCCCACTCGATCGCGGCCAGCAGCGGCGCCGCGAACAGCACGGCGGCGGCGATGAGGCTCGGCGCGAGGGCGTTGCGCTGGAAGAGGACGGGCTCGGCGTGGCGTGACATCGCTCCCATTATCCAACGTCCGATAATTCGCGGCCGAGGCATTGCCGGTGTCGGTGGGGGTCGGCAGACTGGGCCCACGGTCGAGGCGAGGAGGCGGCGATGGGCGCCGAGCAGAAGGCGACGGATCCCGCGAGCCGCCACATCGTGCGCCCGCTCACTCCCGAGACCTTCCCGGCGTGGCTTGCTCTCGCCCAGAAGCACAACGGGGTGTGGGGCGGGTGCTACTGCTCCTACTTCCACGGCGATACCGCCGGCACCGTGAAGGACGACGACGACCGTGCGACGTTCAAGCGGCGCCTCGTCGAGGAGGGCGTGGCGCACGCCGCGCTCGTCTTCGACGGCGACGACGCCATCGCATGGTGCGAGTTCGGGAGCCCGGTCGAGCTGCCCAACATCTACCACCGCAAGCAGTACGACGCGGGGGAGTCGCGCCCCGCGCCGTGGCGGATCACCTGCTTCTTCGTCGACCGCGACCACCGGCGCTCTGGGGTCGCCCGTGAAGCGCTCGACGGTGCGCTCGCTCTCATCGCGCAGCGGGGCGGCGGCGAGGTCGTGTCGTTTCCGAACGAGCTCGCCCCCGGAAAGCGCACGTCGTCGTCGTTCCTGCACAACGGCACGCGCGCGATGTTCGAGAAGGCCGGCTTCACCTTCGAGCGGCACATCGGCACGAGCAAGACGGTCATGCGCCTCACCGTCCCGCCCGCGGTGGCGTGACGCGCCGCTGCGTGGGCGCGGCTACCCTCGGAGCATGGAGGGGGCGACGGATGCCGGGGTGGTGCGCTTCTGCCGGCACCGCAACGACGGTCGGCGCTGCACGCGTCCGCTCGATCATCCGGGGCTCCACCGTCACCGCACGATCATGTGGGCCGACCCGGCATCCGATCCGCCTCGCTGTCCGGGGTCGGGGGAGGCGGCGGTGGCGGCGGCCACGCTGCCCGACGGCTACCCCGACGGGCGGGCGCTGTGCCCCAGTTGCCTGCGGTTGATCGCCCTGGATGCCGACGGCCGGTTGGAGCCGCACGACGCGTCCGACGAGGCAGAATCGGATGCCGAGATCGCCCGCCGCCGCGAGTGGATGAACCGGCTCGGCGGGTGACGCCGCGCGGTGGTCGTACGCTCTCCTTGCGCGCGCTTCGCTCAGATCCTCCCCACCTTTGACCCGCCTCTGACCCGCGGCGCCGCCGCCTCCGCTCGAAAGGCATCCCGCTCCTCGTGTACGCCCTCCTCCTCGCGATCATCTACATCGCCTTCATCAGCCTCGGACTGCCCGACTCCCTCGTGGGCGCCGGCTGGCCGGTCATGCATCAAGACCTGGGTGTGCCGATCGGGTTCGCGGGCATCCTCACGATGATCATCGCGAGCGGGACGATCCTGTCGAGCCTCGCGTCGGAGCGAGTGACTCGGCGGTTCGGCGCGGGCCTCGTGACCGCGGTGAGCGTGGGCATGACCGCCGCCGCGCTCGTGGGGTTCTCCTTCTCCGACTCGTTCTGGATGCTGTGTCTGTGGGCGATCCCCTACGGCCTCGGAGCGGGAGCCGTCGACGCGGCCCTCAACAACTACGTCGCGCTGCACTACGCCGCCCGGCACATGAACTGGCTGCACGCGTGCTGGGGGTTGGGCGCCTCGATCAGCCCGTTCATCATGAGCTCCGCTCTCGCCACCGGGTCGGGCTGGTCGTCGGCCTACCTGATCATCGGTGTCATCCAGGTCGTCCTCACGTTCGGGCTGCTCGTGAGCGTTCCCCTGTGGACGAAGGTGAACCCGACCGTTGCCGATGCGCGCGACGCGTCCGGGGGCGCCGAGGGATCGGGTGCCACGCACGTGCCTCTCGCGGTGGCGCTGCGGATTCGCGGGGTGTGGCTCATCCTGACCGCGTTCTTCGCCTACTGCGCGCTCGAGAGCACGACCATCCTGTGGGCATCGACCTATCTGGTGACCGACCGGGGAGTGGATGCGGCCACCGCGGCCGCCTTCGCCTCGCTGTTCCTCCTCGGCATCACCGCCGGGCGCTTCCTCGCCGGCTTCTTCGCTGACCGGATCGGCGATCGGTGGATGATCCGCGGCGGGTTCCTCACGGTGGGGCTCGGCGTCGTGCTCCTCGCCCTCCCCGTGCAGACGAACGTCCTCGCTCTCGCGGGCCTCGTGATCGCCGGGCTCGGCTGCGCCCCGGTCTACCCCGCGATCATCCACTCCACGCCGGTGAACTTCGGGCGCCGCAACTCACAGGCCATCATCGGCGTGCAGATGGCGGCCGCATACACCGGGTCGACGCTGGCGCCGCCGCTGTTCGGCGCGATCTCGGCATGGTCGGGGCTGTGGATCTTCCCGCTCTTCCTCGGCGCGCTGATGCTGCTCGGCCTGATCATGGCCGGACGCCTCCACCGCCTGACGCGCAGGGGTGCTCAGCTGTCTCGAACGCTCTGACCTCGCGAAGGCGTGCCGTCTGGGTGGACGCGACGGCGGGAGTCGAACCCGCAACGCGATCGGGTATGAGCCGATGCCCGGGGCCGCCCGGATCGCCGCGATGATCCCACGGATGCCGGCGAGCCGACGATCGTGGAACTGTCCTCACGCTAACCCCGGCCTCCGACGCGCGCCAGCAATGTGACCTGTGATTCCGGCGTGAGTCCTCGTGTGACGGTCGCGGTCGCGAGCGGCATCCCGTCGAGACGACGTCCCGTCACGCGGATCTCACGCCGCGTCGACCTCGCACTGCGCCCACCCGGGGATGCGCCGGCCGAGCAGCGCGTGCAGGTTCGATCCGCGACGCCACTGGTCGAGGTCGACGAACATGATGTGTCCCTGCGTGGCGATCAGCGTCCACAGGCGGAGCTTCTCGGAGTAGGTCGCGAGCACGATGTCGTCGTAGCGCACCTCGGACACCCCGTCGTCGACGAGGCTGACCCGCTCCGTGTCGATGACGAGGTCAGCGCCACGCGCCCCGGAGAACAGCTTGCCGCCGAAGATCTCCGTGGAGTCCTGCGTGTAGTGCGACATCAGCTGCCACTTGGTCAGGGAGGGGAAGAGCGGGTCGGGGTCTTCGGCGGCGGGGAGACCGAGCGCCTCGGTGATCTGCTCTTCGCTCTCCGCCTCCAACTCCTCTCCCATGGTCACGAACACGGTCTCGAGGGCGCCCGCGAGAAGATCGCGCACGGCCTCGGCCGTGACGTGGTCGGGTGTCGCCGGCGGAGTCTCGTCGTCGCGAGAGCGGCGGCCGCGGACGACGGCGATCGCGCGTCCGTCGACCACTTCGGCTTGGACGACGGCATCCTCATCGCTCTGCTGCCACTTCTCGATCTGCTCGGCGAGCGCCTCGGCCGTCGGCCCCTCCGCGGCGAGACGGCGGAGAACGTCGAGGGCGGCCGCGGCGGTCTCGACCACGTGCTCGGGGCGCGGGTCGAGCACGAAACCGGTGAGTCCGGAGTCGCGCGTGAGCGGCACCTGCATGGCTCCCACCGAGTAGATGAGGTGGCGTTCGGTCCGCAGGACGCCGAGGAGGGTGTCGGCGACGAGCGCGGATGCGATGCCGGCGACGGCCAGATCGTCGGCGGGTACGACGACCGACAGCACGAGGGGCGCGTCGCCGTTGACGACCCACTGCCCGTGGCGGATGATCTCCGCATCGGGGCGGGAGGGGAGGGCGCGTGCGGGCGGGAGCGTGATCGAGAGCCCCTCCGGCGGGGGACCGGTGAAGCTCAGCGCCGCATTGCCGACGTGCAGCCATTCGTCGGCGAAGCGCAGCACGTCTTCCCGCGTGTGCGAGCGGTGCGCGGGGCTGCCGAGGTCGAGCAGCCCGACCGAGCGGTTGCCGAAGCGGTCGATCAGGTGCCCGCGCCCGGGGCGTTCGTCCTGGTCGCCGAGCTCGTTGCTGATGATGCGGCGCTGCTCGGCGACCGTCTCGGGGGTCGTCTCGTGCAGGCTGGAGATCGCCTGGCCGACCCGCGTGAGGAAGTCGCCGACGGCGGCGGGGGAGCCCTGGGCGTAGAACGAGATCGACTCGTCGGCGGTCGTGGCGTTGTGGGTCACGTTCACGCGGCCGACGCGAGCCATGACGAGGTGCTCGATCAGGTGTGCGAGCCCCGCGGTGCGCGCGGTCTCATCACGGAGCCCGACGCCGAACGTGAAGGTGCCGGTGTAATTCGTGCGGATGTCGGCCCAGTAGGCGGGTATGCCGTCGACGTCGACGGCCGTGATCGGGGGAATCGGCATACGTCACATTGTGGGACATCCGCGAAGGTGCCCGCGATCAGACGAGGGAGCCGTCGCGCGTGGAGACGATGTCCTTGCCGAGGGGCATGAGGGAGATGGGGATCATCTTGAAGTCGGCGATTCCCAGGGGAATGCCGATGATCGTGAGGCACAGCGCGATGCCGCTCACGAGGTGGGCGATCGCGAGCCACCATCCGGCGAGGATGACCCAGATGACGTTGCCGAGGAACGAGCCGACGCCCGCCGTGGGCTTGCTCACGATCGTGCGGCCGAAGGGCCAGATCGCGTAGCGCGCAGTGCGGAACGACGCGATCGCCCAGGGGATCGTGATGATGGGGATGCACAGGAGCACCCCCGCCAGGACGTAACCGACGAACAGCCAGAACCCGGCGAAGATCACCCAGATGATGTTGAGCAGTGTGCGCACTCGTCGATTATCTCCGGGATGTCGCGACCTGCGCACGACGCAGCAGTCCCGCGATACCGCCCACGAGGAGCAGGCCCCCGATGGCGAGGAGGCCGTAGCCGACGGCCGCGCCCGCGCCGAGGTCGAGAAGCCAGGTGGACAGCCCTTCGAGCCGCTCGAGTCCGGAGCTCAGCCAGATGCCGCCCGCGGCGATCGCTCCGAAGGCGAGCCCCCAGACGATGCCCGCCCAGCGGGTGCGAGGACGCGGCGGCTGCGGGTCTTCGGTTTCGGCCAGCAGTTCCGACGCGAGGGGGAGGGTGTCGTCGCTCATTGGTCTTCTCCGATGCGGGTGTCGATCATGTACAGCTCGATGTAGCCCGAGTCCTGCTCGATGACGATGGTCTCGCGCGTCGTGACCGGCTCGGTGCCCGCCGCCACGACCGCGCGGTATCGGACGCGGCCGTCGGGGAGGGTCTCCATGGTCGTGCCGGCCGCGCGGGTGAGGTCTTCGGACGTGTTGTCCGACCCCCCGTAGTAGAGGGCGGCGGTGCTCGTCGTCGCCTCCAGGGTCACTTCGACACCCGGCTCGAGGGTGATGAACGTCGCGCCCGAACGTTTGTCGATGTAGGTCGTGCCGTCGTCGCCCGTGGCGCCGAGGAAGACGCTGAGGTCGCCCCACGGCTGCGTGAACGGGGCGGAGGCGGGGTAGCGCTGATCGCTCGTGTTGGAGATGCCGTAGTTGCCGAGGTGCAGCGCCTGCGCGGCCGGCACGGCGGTCGCGGCGGCCCCGCCAAAGAGGGTCAGCAGCGTGACGAACGCGAGGAAGCCGCTGCGTCGTCGCAGCGCTCCCGCGATGACCATCCCCGCGGCCAGCACGAGGGCAGCCACGAACAGCCCCTGTGCGGGCGCGAGCGGGCCGCCCTCGGTGAGCGCCGCCACGGTTCCCACGACGACCGCCAGTCCCAGCGCGACCACGACGGCCGCGGCCGGGGTGCGGGGGTGGCTCGCCCGGCGGAGGCGGCGTCGCTCCGCCGCCTCCGCCGCGAAGGCCGTCGCTCGGGCCTGACGCTCGCGACGCGCCTCCTCGCGTGCGGCGCGGACGGCATCCTGCTGCTGCTGGCGCCACTGCTGGTCCTGCTCCTTCCAGGCGGCGTGTTGCTCTCTCCACGCGGCGAGGTCTGCGGGAGGTGCTTCCGCGGCAGCGACGTCGCCGTCGTCGAGAGGTGCGGGGAGGGATGCCGCGTCGCCGGCGGCGAGGGCATCCACCCCCCGCGGGTCCGCGACGTCGTCCGGTTCCCGGCCGGACTCGTCGGCAGACGGACCGGGCGTGTCGGACGCTGCGGAAGCCGTTCGCAGTTCGGACTCGCCCGGGGTGCGGCGCGCGGCACGCACGATGAGAAGGATGAGGCCGCCGGCGAGGAGGACGCCGACGAAGAGGACGAAGCCGAGCGCGAAGACCCAGGCGACGGAGACGAGGCCGAACGAGCCGCCCCACATGAGCACCGGGAACGGGACGAACCCGGCGAGCACGAAGAGGCCCGCTCCGACCTGCGACGCGGTGAACCGGCCGCGGACGGCCTCCTGCAGCGGAATGCGCCCGTCGAGGTCGGGCAGCAGTGCCCAGGCGACGCCGTAGAGGAAGAGGACGGGGAAGCCGAACAGGCCGATGACGAGGAGGATGCCGCGCACGATCAGCGGGTCGATGCGCAGGCGCGCTGCGACACCCGCGGCCACGCCGCCGATCCAGCCCTCACCGCGCACGAGGCCGAGGCCGGCGGTCCAGGAGAAGATCCCGTCCGACCGGGAGGTCATCGTCGGTGCGGCCGGCGGCGGGCCGGGATCGATCGGGGGCGCGGTGGTCATGTCTCGATCCTCCCTGGCGCGGGTGGTGGCCGGCCATGGGGTGAACCCCTGAGCGGCCCCTGATTATGCCCGCCGGGCGTACCGAGGGCGCGGGTGCGGGTGATTGGATGGCGGCATGTCCTCCACCGCCCCCGTCGGGGCTCGGCCCGAACCGGGGTCGCTGTCGATGCGCCCGGTCCGTCCGCCGCGGCCCGCACGCCCGCCGCGGCCCGCGCGTCCGGTGGTCGCCGCACCGCCGCGGCCGCCACTCGTGCGGCCTCGCGAATGCCTCGTTGCCGGGGTCGCGGAGGGACTGTCGGTCCACCTCGGTGCGCCGCTGTGGGCGGTGCGCGCCTTCTTCGTCGTGACCGCCGGCATGCTCGGCGCGGGGGTGCTGCTGTACCTGTGGTGCTGGGTGTTCATGCCGTGGGCCGCGGGCGAGGCCTCGCCGACGCGGCGCGCGCCCGTTGCCTGGCTGCTGACCGTCGCGTCGACGGCGCTCGCGCTCACCTTCGTGCCCCTCTCCCTCGACCCGTGGGCGTGGAACATCTGGGGAGGGTACAGCGCCCCCGACGCCGTTGCGGCGATGCTTCTTCTCGTCACGACGGTCGCCCTCGCGATGACCGCGGGGATGTGGGCGGCGCTGGTGGACCGCGCCGACCCGGCGCGCGGCATCCGCCACGCTCTGCTCGTCCGCGCGGCGGTGATCACGCTCCTCGCCGTGCTGCTGGTGCTGGAGTCGTCGCGCTTGGCGGGCGGCGGCGGGGTCACGCAGCTGGTGCGGACGGCGATCCCGCTGGTGGCGCTCGTGGCGGTCTCGTCGACGACGCTCATCGAGCGCTGGCGCGACCTCAGCGGCGAACGTGTCAAGCGCATCCGTGAGGAGCAGCGCGCCGAGATGGCGGCGCACCTGCACGACTCCGTGCTGCAGACCCTCGCGCTCATCCAGAACCGGGCCGGCGCCTCGAGCGAGGCCGCTCGACTGGCCCGCGCGCAGGAGCGGGAGCTGCGCGCCTGGCTCTACGACGGCGACGCCCCCGCCGACAGCGACCTGCCCACCGATCTGCGCGACTACGCGGGGGCGCTGGAGCTCGACTTCCCGGTGCGCATCGACGTCGTCTCGGCGGGCGCCTCCGACGAGCGTGCGAGCGGCGAGGTCGCGGCGGCGGCGCGGGAGGCGATCCTGAACGCGGCGCGGCACGCCGGCGGCGAGATCTCCGTCTACCTGGAGGGCACCGCGGCATCCGTCGACGTGTACGTGCGTGATCGCGGGCCCGGGTTCGACCCCGACGCCGTGCCGGCCGACCGGCTCGGCGTGCGCGAGTCGATCATCGGGCGGATGCGGCGCATCGGCGGGTCGGCGACGATCCGGCCCGGCGGCGGCGGCACGGGCACCGAGGTGCACCTGCGGTACGCGCCCGGTCCGGGTCGGGTCTCCAGCGGGCAGGGGCGTCATGGGTGAGCCGCTGCGCGTCGTGATCGTCGACGATCACTCGATCTTCCGGTCGGGGCTACGCGCAGATCTCGACCCGTCGGTCGATGTCGTGGGCGAGGCCGCCGATGTCGCCACGGCGATCGCGGTGATCGCCGAGACCGCCCCCGACGTGGTGCTGCTCGACGTGCACCTGCCGGGCGCCTCCGGCGTCGCGGAGGCCTCGGGCGGTGAGGCGGTGATCCGCGGCTCGGCGCCGACGGCATCCCGGTTCCTCGCCCTCAGCGTGTCGGATGCCGCCGAGGACGTCGTGCGGGTCATCCGCGCGGGCGCCCGCGGCTACATCACGAAGGGCTCGTCGGGCGGGGAGGTGAGCCGCGCGGTGCACGCCGTCGCCGGGGGTGACGCCGTGTTCTCGCCCCGGCTGGCGGGCTTCGTGCTCGATGCGTTCGGCGCCGTCGCGGGCGAGACCGCCGTCGTCGACGACGAGCTCGATCGGCTCTCGTCACGGGAGCAGGAGGTGATGCGGCTCATCGCCCGCGGCTACGCCTATAAGGAGGTCGCCGCGGAGCTGTTCATCTCGATCAAGACGGTCGAGACGCACGTGTCGTCGGTGCTGCGCAAGCTCCAGCTGTCGTCGCGGCACGAGCTCACGGTGTGGGCGTCGGAGCGCCGTCTGCTCTGAGCCCGCGATGCCTCGGGGGACACGCCCCGGCGGCACTCCGGGACCGACCCGGTGGGCGGACCAGGGACCGGCCAGGGCATGGACCAGGGGCACCCCGGATGCCACGAGTGCACCGGCCTCGACAGACTCCTGACATGAGTTCACCGAGGGTCGCCCCGTCCGCATCCTTTCCGCTCGCCTGCTGGCTCGCCGTGATGGCGCCGCTGACGGTGTGGGCGTGGTCTTTGGGCACCATCGCGGCGATCGCGTTCACCGTGGCGACGTCGATCCTGTGGGCGACGGGGGTCCGCTCCGCCGCCCTGTGGGTGCGGTCGGTGCGACAGCGCGCCCGGCGCGCTCACGCTCCGCATCACGACCCCGCGCCCCTGCGCGTCGCTCTGCTCTTCTGCGTCGCCGACGTCGACGCGGCGGCGGTGTCGGTGAGCATGCGGCAGGACGTCGACGTCGACACCGTGATTCTCGACGACTCTCGCGACCCGCGTTCGCGCTCCGACATCGACCGGTTCGCGCGGGAGTCGGGATGCCGCGTCGTGCGTCGCTCGAACCGCACCGGGTTCAAGGCCGGCAACCTCAATCACGCCCTCCGGGTGCTGCGGGGGAGCTACGACGCGTACGTCGTGTGCGACAGCGACGTGGTGCTCCCGCCCGGGTTCGTCCGTGTGTGCGCGGCGGAGCTCGCCGATCCGACGGTCGCGGTCGCCCAGGCCGCGCCGGTCGCAGCCCTCGGACGGACCGCGTTCGCACGATACTTCGGCCCGCTGCTCGCCACGCACCTGGCCGTCACGCGTCGCGGACGCGCCGGAGACGGAGTGTCGGCGTTCCTCGGGCGGGGTGCGCTGCTGCGCGCCGCCGCTCTCGACGACGTCGGAGGCGTGCCGGAGGTCGTGGCCGAAGACCTCGCGCTGACCGTCGCGCTGCGCCGCCGCGGGTGGCGCCTGGTCACGCGGACATCGCCTTCACAGAGGACTTCCCGGTCGACTACCGCGCGTTCCGCACGCAACTGCGCAAGACGGCGGAGGGTGCCGTGGAGTTCCTTCGGCGGCCCGCCGTGCGCGGGCTCCCCGTCCGGGAGGCGATCGACGTGGTGGGGGAGACCGCCCTGGTCCCCGGTGCGGCACTCGCCGGCGCGACCTCGATCGTGTCGGGAGCGGCACTCGCCGCGGGCGGGTCCGTCCCCCCGCTGTGGGCCCTCGTGCTGTCGGCGCTGAGTGGGCTCATGCCGCTCCTGCCGGAAGCGGTTCGTCGTGCACGGTCGCGGAGGCTCGCCGCCGGCGTCACGTTCGCGATCGCGGCGGGCGCCTTGTACGCCTCCACGATGTTCGTCGTCGTCGCGGCCGTCGTCGGCGGCTTGCTCGGCCGGCGTGCGGTGTTCCGGGTCACGCCCAAGCGTGCGGTGTCGCTCGGCGTCCGCCAGCGGATCGACCTCTTCCGCGCGGAGCTGCTCGTCGTGCCGCTGCTCGCGGGCGGGGCGGTCGTGGCATCCGGAAGCGTGTGGGCCGCCGGAGGTGTCGCCTGGCCCCTAGCCCTGGCGGTCGCGTTCGCCGTGCCGGTGGTGGTGCCGGCTCACCCCGCTCGGTGGCACGTGGTGTCTCACGAAGGTGACGCAATCGGCCACCTCGCCACGTAAGTGGCCGCAGTATGCGCCACCTTCGCGCGAGGTGGTCGGCATCCGGGAGTGTGTCCGCCGCGGGCGACCGGTCGGGTGTCGGGGCGCGAGCCTAGACTTGACGGGTCATGAGCGACCCGATCAAGCCCGTCATCGTCGGAGGCGGCCCGCGCCGCGCGAGTGGAGACCCCGGGGCAGGCGACCACGTGCGCGCCGACCAGGATCTCCTCGAGGGGCTGAACCCGCCGCAGCTCGAGGCGGTGACCTACCGCGGGCCCGCTCTCCTCATCGTCGCGGGCGCCGGGTCGGGCAAGACGCGCGTGCTGACGCACCGCATCGCGTCGCTGCTGCGCAACCGCGAGGCGTGGCCGAGTCAGATCCTCGCGATCACCTTCACCAACAAGGCCGCCGGCGAGATGCGCGAGCGGGTGCAGCACCTGGTCGGTCAGGCCGCGCAGGGCATGTGGATCTCGACGTTCCACTCCGCGTGCGTGCGCATCCTCCGCCGTGAGGCCGATCAGTTCGGGTTCACCAAGAGCTTCACGATCTACGACTCCGCCGACTCCCGGGCGCTCATCAAGCGGCTCGTGAAGGAGCACGAGGCCGACGCGTTCGGGCTTACCCCCGCGTCCGTGCAGGGGCGCATCTCGAAGCTGAAGAACGAACTGTCCGATGCCGAGTCGTTCGCCCGCCAGGCGAATCTCAACGATCCCGCCGAGCGCCTGTTCGCCGCGATCTTCGGCGACTATCAGCGCGCCCTGCAGAAGGCCAATGCGTTCGACTTCGACGATCTCATCGCCCAGACGGTCTACCTGTTCCGCGCGTTCCCGCACGTCGCCGACGTCTATCGGCGACGGTTCCGGCACATCCTCGTCGACGAGTACCAGGACACCAACCACGCCCAGTACTCGCTCATCCACGAGCTCACGCGGCCCGTCGTCGGCGCGACCCCCGACGCGTTCTCGTCGGGCGGCATGATGATCTTCGACCCGGTCGATGCGCCCGAACTCGAGGGGGCTTCGCTCACCGTCGTCGGCGATTCCGACCAGTCGATCTACGCGTTCCGCGGCGCCGACATCCGCAACATCTCCGAGTTCGAACGCGACTTCCCGGGGGCGCGGGTCGTGCTGCTCGAGCAGAACTATCGTTCGACGCAGAACATCCTCTCTGCCGCCAACGCGGTGATCAGCAACAACTTCGACCGCAAAGACAAGAAGCTGTGGACCGACGTCGGGGCGGGCGATCCCATCATCGGCTTCACGGGCTACTCGCAGCACGACGAGGCGCAGTTCGTCGCCGACGAGGTCGAGGCGCTGCACCGCGCGGGGTTGCCGTACGGCCAGATGGCGGTCTTCTACCGCACCAACTCGCAGTCCCGCGCGCTCGAGGAGATCCTCATCCGCTCGGCGGTGCCGTACAAGATCATGGGCGGCACGAAGTTCTACGACCGCGCCGAGATCAAGGATGCCTTGGCGTACCTCGTGGCGGTGGCCAACCCCGCCGACGAGCTGGCCCTGCGCCGCATCCTGAACAAGCCGCGGCGCGGTATCGGCGACGTCACCGAGACGTCGATCTCCCGCTATGCGGCGGAGGAGGGCATCACGTTCCGCGACGCCCTGGCCAACGCGTCGGCGCTCGGGGTCGGGCCGAAGATCCAGAAGTCCATCGCGCAGCTCGACGCTGTGCTGGCCGAGGCCACCGAGATCATGCTGCCGTCGTCGGGCGAGGTGGCGCCGTCGACGTCGGTCACCGAGGGGCTGTCGCTGCTGCTCAACAAGAGCGGCTACTTCGACGCGCTCCGTATCTCGAAAGACCCGCAAGACGAGGCGCGGGTCGAGAACCTCGACGAGCTGGTGGCCGTCACGCGCGAGTTCGCCCGTAACAACCCCGACGGCACCGTGCTCGACTTCCTCACGGAGGTCGCGCTCGTGTCGGATGCCGACGACCTCGACGACGCGTCGGGCACCGTCTCGCTCATGACCATGCACACGGCGAAGGGCCTCGAGTACGACGCGGTCTTCGTCACCGGGGTGGAGGAAGACCTCATTCCGCACCGCATCTCGGCCGGCGAGCCCGGCGGACCGCAGGAGGAGCGTCGCCTGTTCTACGTCGCCCTCACGCGAGCGCGGAAGAAGCTGCATCTCTCGCTCGCCATGACGCGCGCGCAGTTCGGCGAGGTGTCCGTCGCGATGCCGAGCCGCTTCCTCCAGGAGATCCCGCACGAGCTCATCGACTGGCGACAGTCGCCCGGCGACGTCAACTCCCGCGGCGGCAGTCAGTCCCGCGCGCTCAATGCGCGGCGCGGCGGTGGGCAGGGCTACGGCGGCGGCAACCGCTACGGCGACGACCTCGTGCCGCTGCCGCGGCGAGACAAGCCGGTGGGTGACATCGCGAAGTTCGCGAACCGCATCCCGGCGAAGGTGCGCGACAACGGCGACCTGGAACTGGCTCCCGGCGACCGCATCCGTCACGACGATTTCGGCGAGGGGCGCGTCGACATGGTCACCGGCGAGGGCGCCAAGCGCGTCGCGCACGTGCGATTCGACTCTGCCGGGCCGAAGAAGCTCCTCATCAAGATCGCCCCGATCGCGAAGCTGTAGCGCTGCGGGCGCGGCGCGTATCTCCTAGTGGCCGTCGCCGAGGTTGCCGGTGAGTCGTCCGTGGAAAGCGGATGCGGTCGCGTTGAGCCCGTCGATGCGAACGGTCTTGCCGAGCCGTTCGTACTTGGTGACGATCGCGTCGAGGGCAGCGACCGTCGAGGCATCCCAGATGTGTGAGCGGCTCATGTCGATGACCACGCGTTCGGGGTCGTCGGTGTAGGCGAACTGCGTGGTGAGGTCGTTGCTGGATGCGAAGAACAGTTCGCCGTCGACCGTGTACGAGACGGTCGGCTCGGCGGCTGTCTCCTCGACGGAGCGCGTGACCGTCACGAAGTGGGCCACGCGGCGGGCGAACATGACCATGGCGGCGATCACCCCGAGGACCACGCCGATGGCGAGGTTGTGGGTCCACACGGTTGCGACGACGGTGATGAGCATCACGGCCGTCTCGCTCTTCGGCATCCGCGTGAGCGTGCTTGGACGGATGCTGTGCCAGTCGAAGGTCGCGATGGACACCACGATCATGACGGCAACGAGCGCCGCCATCGGGATGATGGCGACGATGTCGCCGAGCACGAGCACCAGGATCAGCAGGAAGACGCCCGCGAGGAAGGTGGAGATGCGGGTGCGAGCGCCGGAGGCCTTCACGTTGATCATCGTCTGGCCGATCATCGCGCAACCGCCCATGCCGCCGAAGGCGCCCGAGAGGATGTTGGCGACGCCCTGTCCCCAGGCTTCGCGGGTCTTGGGCGAGTGGGTGTCGGTGATGTCGTCGACGAGCTTCGCGGTCATGAGCGACTCGAGCAGCCCGACCACGGCCATGGCCAGCGCATAGGGAGCGATGATCTGCAGCGTCTCGACGTTCACAGGCACCTGAGGGATGAACAGCGTGGGGAGGCTGTCGGGCAGCTCTCCCTGGTCGCCGACGGTGGGCACCTTCCACGCTGCGGCCACGACCACCACCGTCAGCAGCACGATGGCCACCAACGGCGCGGGAACCGCCTTCGTGAATCGCGGCACCACGTACATGACGATGAGCCCGGCGGCGACGAGGGGGTAGACGAGCCAGGGGATGCCGTCGCCGAACAACTGCGGGAACTGAGAGGTGAAGATGAGGATCGCGAGCGCGTTCACGAAGCCGACCATCACCGAACGGGGGATGAATCGCATCAGCTTCGCGACGCCGAGGACGGCGAAGATGATCTGCAGGAGCCCGCCGAGCAGCACCGTCGCGATGAAGTAGTCCATTCCGTGCTCGCGGGCGACGGGAGCGATCACGAGCGCGACAGCGCCGGTGGCCGCGGTGATCATCGCCGGACGGCCGCCCAGGAAGGCGATCGCGACCGCCATGACGAACGAGGAAAACAGCCCGAGGCGGGGGTCCACCCCGGCGATGATCGAGAACGCGATCGCCTCGGGGATGAGGGCGAGGGCGACGACCAGCCCTGCCAGCACTTCGCGCGTGAGGATGCGCGGGGTGCGAAGCGCCTGAAGCACAGTCGGTTCGATGCGGTACCGCGGTGCGCGGTCGCGTGCGGGGTTGACGGCGGTCAACATGCCTCCTGGGCTGGCGTTCTCGCGGGGGAGAGGACGTCGGGGGGTGTGCGCGGGCGCGTGTTAGCGGCCGGCGTGAGGAGAAGGGGGAAGAGATCGCGAGAATCGCGTCTGTGAGCAAATGTACGTCGATATCGGGCGTATCGCGGAGCCGAGCCGCGCCCGACAGGTGAGCTTCGAGCTTTCGCGGCAGACCGATGCCTGATGAGCCGTTTTGCGACACCCACTTTCCAATTACATGAGAATGCTCTAATCTCAGCGCAGACACGTCGGCTCGTTGACCCCCGGCGGGGATGTGTCCTGGGGATTCATGCGCACTCGACTTCGCACGCGTTCGATCGCTCTCGCCATGGCGAGCGCGATGCTGGCGTCGACCCTTGCCTTGGCCGCGCCTGCCGTCGCCGCCGAGTCCCTCGGTGCGACTCAGGCGGCCTCCGCCGCTGCGGAGCTGAGCATCCGAGTGCTCCCCGCAAAGCGCGTTGCTTCCTCCACGCCCACCATTTCTGGCCGCGCGATCGCGACGGTCAAGCTCACCGCCAAGCCGGGGCGGTGGACCAGCGGGGCGTCGTTGTCGTACAAGTGGTTCGCGGACGGCAAAGCCATCTCCGGTGCAACGAAGAGCACCCTCACGCTGAAGAGCGCGCAGATCGGCAAGCGGATCACGGTGAAGGTGACGGGCAAGAAGGCCGGCCACACCACCGTGTCCAAGACCTCGAAGCCGACCGCGGCGGTGAAGTCGGGGAAAGCGCGCCCGGCGTCGAAGACCTCGTGCCCGAAGGCTTATCCGATCAAGGGAAACCAGACGACTCGGCACACGTCTGACTGGATCTACCACGTCCCCGGCGGCCGCTACTACGCAGCCACACATCCGGAAGAGTGCTTCGCCACGGAGACCGCGGCGCGAGCCGCCGGCTACCGGGCATCCAAGGTCTGATTCGACAGACCACACCACAACACAAGACCCACCGTCGAACGGGGCTTCGGCGGTACACGGGAAACCCGGGGCAGAGTCGGGTGGATCCACAGCATCCACCCGACTCGCCCGCCCGTGCTTTTCGCGATCCGGGGGAGATCATGACGACGATGCGATCGCGCTGGCGCGCCGCGACGGTGACGGCGGCCGTGGCCGGCATCCTCCTCGCGGGACTGTCGGGCACCGCCGCGCAGGCGGCCGACGATGGCGTCATCACGGGCGTCGTGGTCGACACGAGCGGCGACCCGGTAGCGGATGTCTCTGTCGAAGCGACCCGTGTCGGCGGCAGCGAAGAACCGGCGGTTCTGACGAACGACGACGGCCGCTACACGATCTCCGGGCTCGCCGCGGGCCAGTACAAGGTGCGGTTCAACGCCGACGTCATCGACGGCATCCTGAGCGAGTGGTACAACGGTGCACGGGTGCAGGCGGATGCCACTCCCGTGACGGTGACCGCGGGGGCGACGGCCACAGCCGATGCGAGCTTGTACGACGGGGCGAAGATCGAGGGCCGCGTCATCGACGGCACCACCCTCGCCACCGTGGAGTACGTCGTGGTGTCGGCTTTCGTCCGCACGCCGTGGGGCGAGTCCTTCGTGGACGAGACGACGACCGACTCCGAGGGTCACTACGAGTTCACCGGCCTGTGGCCGGGGGACTATCGCCTCTCCTACGAGTCGTACGAGACCCCGCTTCCCGCGTCGAGCACGTACCTCGACGTGCGCGAGGGCAGTCATCTGGTCGGAGTGGACGCAGAACTGGGCGAGACGGGCGTCGTCTCCGGTCGTGTCACGAACTGCGACCATCAGGGAATCGCCGATGCGACCGTCTACTTCTACCCGTCCGATGCGGACAGTACGGCTCTCTTCACGCGCACCGACGAGGACGGCGCGTACGCGATGACCGACCTGCCCGACGGCGAGTATGTGCTCTACGTCGATGCGCCGTTCGACGCGAACCTCACCGACGAGTGGTGGGACGGCGCGGCGACGCGATCGGATGCCGTTCTGGTCGGGATCTACGGCTCGGCCGCCACGAACGTCAACGCGGTGCTCGACGCCGCCTCTTCCATCACCGGCACGGTCACCGACGCCTTCGGCGGCGTCGGGGACCTGTCCGTGTACGCCTACGCGGATTGCACCTCCGACGTGCAGTTCGCCGTGGTGCGCACGGCGAACGACGGCGCCTACCGCCTGCAGGGACTCCTTCCGGGCTCGTACCGGCTTCGCTTCGGCGACGAGGCGACCACGGCCTACGCGCCGCGATGGCTCGGTGGCTCATCGTGCGACGAGAGCACTCCCGTCGTCGTCGAAGCCAGGGAGGTGACGCCGAACGTCAACGCGATCGTCGGCGAAACGCTCTCCGGCAAGGTCCTCGGAGTCGGGGACGCCGCCCTCCGTGGCGTCTCGGTGCAGGTGCACCCGCCCACCGGCGACGACCCCGACGTCGTGGCGGCACCGGCCGCGACGACCACGGCATCCAGCGGCGCGTTCTCCGTCCGCGGACTGCCGCGCGGCACCTACACCGTCGCGTTCGGCGTCGCCGCCCACCCCGGCACGTACGTGCCCGAGTGGTGGAAGGATGCCGCGACCGCCGCGACCGCGACGACGATCACCGTGGTTCCCGGCACCGCACCCGCCTCGCTCACCGCGACCCTCGCTCTGACGCCCGTCGCGCTGTCGACGCCGAAGATCACGGGCACCGCGCGCGTGGGCGTGAAGCTCACCGCTCCGGCCGCGCCGACCGGCACGGTCTACACCTACCGGTGGTCGGCGAACGGCGTGGCGATCAGTGGCGCGACCGCCCGCACCTTCACGCCCGGAGCGTCGCAGCGCGGCAAGACCCTCACGGTGCGCGTCACGGCCTCGCGCACCGGATACGCGTCGACCGCGAAGACCTCCGCTCCCACCGCGAAGGTGGCCGCCGGCATCCTGACCGCCCCCGTGCCCACCATCTCCGGCACGGTGAAGGTCGGCAAGAAGCTCACGGCGAAGCCGGGCACCTGGACGTCGGGCACGACCCTGACCTACCGCTGGTACGCCAACGGGACGGCGATCAGCAAGGCGACGAAGTCGACGTACACGATCTCCTCGTCGCAGAAGGGCAAAAAGATCACCGTGAAGGTCACGGGATCGAAGTCGGGCTACGGCACCGTCGCGAAGACGTCGAAGGCCACCGCCCGGGTCGGCTGACACCGACAGGGCGTCGGTATCGGACGGGGCGGTCACCCGGCTCCCCAGCCGGGGACGGCGCCCCGTTCTCGCATAGGCTGGCCGCATGGCACTCTTCTCGCGTCGCGACCGGCCCGACGAGCCCGAAACGACCCCGCAGCAGGATGCCGAGGCCGCGGCCGACGACGTCGTGCTCCCTGAGGAGATCGTGCCGGAGGTCGGCATCTCCTTCTCCACCTACGGCAAGGCCGCCGAGACCCCCGCCGCCGTGCGCCCCGCCGCGGAGGCGCCCGCGCGCACGCAGACGGTGCCGGGGCTGCCCGACAACGCGATCGTCAAGCAGGCGCTCGCCGCTCTTCCCGAGGCGCCGCAGAACACCGACGTCATGAACGTCATGCGGCAGGCCCTCCAGGGTCACCTCTACGTCCGGGTGCAGGGCGACGCGAAAGCGCTGATCGCGGAAGGGCAGAACCTCACCCTCGCCGTCACCGCCATCGGCGACAAGCGGTTCCTCCTCGCCTTCACCGGCGGCGCGGCACTCCAGGACTCGGTACGCGCCGACGGCGACGCCGCCACCTCGGCGGTCGGGCAGCCGGCATCGACCGTGTTCCAGAACGTCGTCGCGGGCCCGTACGCGGGTCTCTTCCTCGATCACGCGACCTCGGGCGCGCGCCTCATCCTGCCCTCGGAGCTCATCGCGAAGGCGCTGGAAGAGGCCGATCCGACCTTCGCCGTGAAGACGTTGCTCGTGTCGGAACGGACCCCCCGCACGGCCGTCGACGTCGCCGACGCTCTCACCCGCGCCAAGCTGTGGGTCGCCGGCAACGCCGATCCCGAGGGCCGCATCGGCCTCGCCGAGGCACGCTCCACCGACGGACGCCGTCGCCTCGAGGTCTTCTCCCACCCGCTGGAAGTGATCGCCCTCGGTCGCGGCGACCGTCCGCTCCCCATCACCGGCGAGCAATTGGCGAAGGCGCTCGCCGCCGACGACGGCATCACCGGTGTCGTCGTAGATCCGGCGGGTCCGTGGATCGAACTCGGCCGCACCGAGCTCGCCCCCGTGCTCGCGCTCGCCGACTGAGGGCCGGGCTGTCGGACGTCGGACGCAGCGCCTAGGGTCGTGCCATGGCCTCTGAGCGCATCACTCTGACCGCCGGCGACCGGGAGGTCTCGCTGTCGAGCCCCAACCGGGTCATCTGGCCCGACCTGGGCATCACGAAGCACGAACTCGCGGAGTACGCGATCGCCGTGTCGGAGCCGTTCCTGCGTGCCAACGGTCATCGTCCGGTCTCGCTCGAGCGCTTCCCCGACACCGTCGACGGGGAGCGGTTCTTCTCGAAGAACCCGCCCAAGGGCGCACCGGAGTACGTCCATCAGGTGATGTGCACCTACAACAGCGGGCGACGGCATCCGCAGGTCGTCCTGGATGAGGCCGCGGCGATCGTCTGGGCGGTGCAGATGAACACGGTCGTCTTCCACCCCTGGGCCTCGCTCGCCGCCGACACCGACAACCCCGTCGAACTGCGCATCGACCTCGACCCGCAGCCGGGAACCGACTTCGCGGATGCCGCGGCGGTCGCCCCGGCGTTGCGCGACGTGCTCCGGGAAGCGGGGCTGGAGGCGTGGCTGAAGACGAGCGGCAATCGCGGCATCCATGTCTTCTGTCCCATCGAGCCGACGCACGAGTTCCTCGACGTCCGGCACGCCGTGATCGCCGCGAGCCGCGAGCTGGAGCGCCGGATGCCGGACAAGGTCACGACGAACTGGTGGAAGGAGGAGCGCGGCGAGCGCATCTTCCTCGACTTCAATCAGGCCAACCGCGACCGCACGATGGCCGGCGCTTACAGTCCGCGCGCCCTCCCGACCGCCACGGTCGCCACGCCGATCACGTGGGACGAACTCGCCGAGGGCGTCGACCCGGCGGCGTTCACCGTGCGCACGGTTCCGCAGCGGCTGTCCGACGTCGGCGACCCGTGGGAGCGGATGCAGGCGGCGCCGGGGCGCATCGACACGCTCCTCCAGTGGTGGGAACGCGACCTCTCCGACGGTCTCGGCGAGCTGCCGTTCCCTCCGGAGTTCCCGAAGATGCCGGGAGAGCCGCCGCGCGTGCAGCCCAGCAGGGCGAAGAACCCCGACGCCTGAGCCGTCAGGCCGAGAGCCGTCAGGCCGAGACGGCCTTCGAGACGGCCTCGCGGCGCTTCGGGCGCGCCCAGCGTGCGGGGAGGTCGGGGCCGTCCCACACCTGCACGATGCCCCACGCGACCGCGGCGATCGGTACGGCGAGAACGGCGCCGATGATGCCGCTGAGCACCGTTCCGATCGTGAGGGCGATGAGTACGACGAAAGCGTGCAGCTTCATCGTGCGGCCCATGAGGAGCGGTTGGAGCAGGTTGCCCTCGAGCTGGTTGACGAGCACCACGACTCCGATGACCATCAGGGCGACGAACCAGCCGTTCGCGACGAGCGCGACGAGGGCGGCGAGGATGCCGGCGACGGTCGCCCCGACGATGGGGATGAAGGCGAGCAGGAACACGAGGACGGCCAGGGGGATCGCCAGCGGCACCTGCAGGATGAGCAGACCGATCAGGATGCCGATGGCGTCGACCGCGGCGACGGTCGCCGTGCCGCGCACGTAGGAGCCGAGGGTCGTCACGGTCTTGTCGCCGATGCGCACGGCGCGCTCGTACTGCTCCCCCTGGAAGGGGCGGAGGAGGAACGCCCACATCTGCGGGCCGTCCTTCAGGAAGAAGAACAGCATCACGATCATGAGTACGAGCCCGGTGATGAAGTTCGCGACAGCGCTGACCCCCGCAAGGGCCCCCGAGCCGAACTGCGCACTCGTCACGAAGTCCTGGAGCGTCGCGACCCACTCGTCGATCTGCCCCTGATCGATGTCGAACGGCAGCGTCCCCACCCACGCGGTGAAGTCCTGCACGCCCTGCTGCGCCTTGGTGTAGAGCTCGTCCCACTGATCGCGCACGGCCCAGACGATGAGCCAGGACACTCCGCCCAGGATCAGGACGATCGCGAGGAGAGCCAGGAGGGTCGCGACGAGCGAGGGCACGCCACGACGGCGCAACCACGTCATGACGGGCGCGAACGCGGAGGCGAAGATGAGCGCCAGCACCAGCGGGATCGTGACGACGGTGAGCTGCTGGATGCCGAGGATGACGCCCGCCGTGATGGCCACGACGATGAGCACCTGCAGCGACCGGATCGCGAGGGTGCCGAGGCCGTCGCTCCACAGGCTCCAGGGCTTCCCGCCGGCCACGACGCCGACGGGGGCCGCGTGCGTGGTGTCGAGGCGGACGGTCTTCGGCGCGGGACGGAAGAGCTGGAAGGGAGCCATGAGTCGACGCTAGACGACGCCGGCTTCGTCAGAGAACACCTTGCGAACGTGGCGCATGGTGTGGTCACGTGCGCGGGGTGGCGGCCGATTGCGTCACTTTCGCGAGGTGGTGGCGGCCGCTTGCGTCACTTTCGCGAGGTCGCGAGGGGGCGGGAGGGGATGCCGGGGCGTCAGCGCGCGGGCAGCTGCCACTCGCGTTCGGTAAGCACGCGCGCGACGGTGAGTCCGATGGCGAGCGCGACGACGACGAACAGCGCCTGCATCCCGTTCTGGATCGCGGCGAGGGTGTCGCCGTCGATGACCCCCGCGATCGAGCGGTAGGCCGCTGCCCCGGGCACCATGATGAGCACGGCGGGCACCGTGAGGGTCACGCGGGGCGCGCGGAGGCGATCGCCGACGAGGAACGCGCCGAGGCCCACCGCGAGGGCGGCTGCGGCAGCGGCCACCGCCGGCATCAGACCGGCGTCGATGAGGGCGAGGCGCCCGACGTTCGCCGTCGCGCCGAGCAGGGCCGCGGCCAGGGCGATCGCCGGAGGCGTCGAGAAGAGCACCGCGAAACCGACCACGCCGACGATTCCGGCGGCGAAGCGCATGAGGGACAGCCACGGCTCGGCGAAGGCGGGGCTCGCCGTCTGCGTGACGGTCGCATCGAAGACCGTCGCGACGCCCCACACCGCCGTGCCCGTCGCCAGGAGGATCAGCACCGCGTACGTCACGCGCGCGATCCCGGAGTTCAGGTCGAGGCGTGCGAGGTCGAGCGCGCCCGTGACCAGCGGGAAGCCCGGCACGAGGAAGAGCACCGCGCTCGTGAGTGCCGCGTCGTGTTGACCCCCCGGCAGCCCCAGCAGGGTGAACAGCTGCGCGACGAGCAGGTAGACCAGCAGAGCGGTGATCGCCGAGGCGAACACGACGAGGAACTCGTTGATGCGCAGGCGGTGGATCGTCATGCGCACCGCCTGGCCGGTTCCCGCCGCGATCCCCACGGCGACGAACTCCTGCCACCCGCCGTTGTTGAGGAGCGCGAACGCGGCGCACGCGAGGGCGGCCGCGACGACGCGCAGTACGGAGGAGTACCGCCGCGGCATCCGTTCGATTCCGTCGAGACGCTCCTGCACGGCGGCGGCCGTCATGCCGGGGCGCAGGTCGTTGGTCAGCCGCTTGAGCGCGGTGAGGCGATCCGCGTCGACGGCGGGGGTGCGGATCTCCGCGACCCGCGTACGGAACATCTGTCCGCGGCTCGCCGTCGACACGATGTCCTTCATCCCGACGCGGGAGTGGAGCTCTTCGATCCCGACCGCACGCGCGGCGCGCGCCATACTGTCGCTCACCCGGGCCGAAGATGCGCCGGCGCCGAGCATGAGCGCGCCCAGCCGCAGGACGGCATCCGTGCGCGCGATGAACCCGACGGGCTCCAGCCGGAGCTCCGCCGTGTGGGTGGGATCGGGATCCGGCGTCCCGGATGCGTCGGCCATGCCTCGATCCTGGCATCCGGGATGCCGCATCGCACGACCGCGGAACCGGCATTAATCACGGCGAGCGGCGACGTCGGGTGGCGGCGGGGTGGGTAGCGTCGGAGACACGGAGCCGGACCCCCCCGACGGCTTCACACAGATTTCGGGCCCGTGAGTCCGGCCGCTGGAGTCCGGCGCCGACACGGGCCCGTTCTGTGTCAGTCGAGCACGTCGCCGAGGTCGTAGGCCGTGACCGTCTCGAGCTGGTCGAATGTGCACGAGCGCGCGTCGCGGTCGGGGCGCCAGCGCTCGAACTGCACCGTGTGGCGGAAGCGCTCGCCTTCGAGCTGGTCGTAGCGCACTTCGAGCACGCGCTCGGGACGCAGCCGCACGAACGACACGTCCTTGGATGCCGAGAAGCGCGAGCGATCGGTCTCTCCGACGACCGTCGCGCCCTCCTCGTCGCGCTCCACCAGCGGTGCCAGTTCGTCGACGAGCTCGCGGCGCCGCACGTCGCTCCACGCGGCGACGCCGCCGACATTGCGGATGCGCCCGTCGGCGTCGTACAGGCCGACGAGCAGCGAACCGACGCCCTCGCCGCTCTTGTGCACCCGGTAGCCGACGGCGACCACGTCGGCCGTCCGTGCGTGCTTGACCTTGAACATCGTCCGCTTTCCGGGTGCATACGGCTGCGCGAGCGGTTTGGCGACCACCCCGTCGAGTCCGGCGCCCTCGAACTCGGCGAGCCAGCGGTCGGCGAGCGCCGCATCGCGGGTCGTGCGCGTCAGGTGGATCGGGTGGGCGACACCGTCCAGCAGCTCTTCGAGCCGGGCGCGCCGCTGCCTGAACGGCTCGTCCTGCAGATCGTCGTCGCCGAGCGCGAGCAGGTCGAACGCGATGAACATCGCGGGGGTGGTCTCGCTGAGCAAGGCGACGCGGGAGGCAGCCGGATGGATGCGCTGGGACAGCGCCGACCAGTCGAGGCGCTGCCGCCCGGGCTCCCCGACCGCCACGACGATCTCGCCGTCGAGGAGGCACGGCCCCGGGAGGAGGCGTGAGAACGCCTCGACGAGCTCGGGGAAGTAGCGTGTCAGCGGCTTCGAGCCGCGCGAGCCTATCTCGACGCCGGTGCCGTCCCACGCGACGAGTGCGCGGAACCCGTCCCACTTCGGTTCGTAGGAGAGGCCGCCTTCGACGCGATCGGGGGCGGGGACCGCCGGGACGGACTTGGCGAGCATCGGTGCGGGGATCTCGTACACGGCATCCATCCTGGTCCGTCGCGGGGAACGGGGCGAGGGGTGGAGCCGAAGCGGACCCGAGAACGAAGCGGCTAAGAGCGTTCTCATGGCCGCTTCATGGCCGTCTCATCCTCGCCCGATGAACTGGGTTCACCGCCGGAACGGCTCCGGCGACGACGAGAGGACTCCCCATGAAGACGTCACGCATCCTGACCATCGGCACCGCTTCCGCACTCCTCCTGGTCGCCGCTCCGGCTGCCGCCATGGCCGCCGATGTCGTGCGCTCCGGTGACTACACGGTGGCGGCCGGCACCATCATCCGCGGCGACCTCGTGGTCACGGGCGGCACCGTCACCATCCACGGACATGTCACCGGAAACGTCCGCCAGAGCGGCTCCGGCGGGGTCGTCGTGGGCACACGTGGCGAGGTCGACGGCAGCGTCGTCGAGTCCGGCTCCGGCGGGGTCCGCGTGATCGGCGAGGTCGACGGCCACGTCTCCGAGCATGACTCCGGCGGCGTGTACATCGAGCGCTCCGGTGAGGTCGACGGCAACGTGACCGAGCGCGACGGCAACTCGCTCCACATCCACGGGTCGGTCGACGGCACTGCGCGCGAGACCGGCACCGGCAACCTCGCGGTGTTCCGCACCGGTGAGGTCGACCGCGATGTGATCGAGCGCGACGGCGGCAGCCTCATCCTCTACCGCGGAGCCGAGATCGAGGGTGCCGTCAGCGAGGGCGGGTCGGGGTCGATCGTCCGCCGCTGATCCTCAGGCGAACGCGCTCACTCCGGTGATGTCGCGTCCGATGAGGAGAGCCTGCACGCTCTCGGTGCCTTCGTAGGTGTGGATCGCCTCGATGTCCGCCATGTGCTGGATGACGCCGTTCTCCAAGAGGATGCCGTTGCCCCCCAGCAGATCGCGAGCCGTCGAGGCGATTCGCCGTGCCGCGCGCGTGTTGTGGTACTTGGCCAGCGACGCCTGCGTGGGGCGGAGGCCTCCCGACGTCTCGAGGTCGGCGAGGTGGCGGCAGTAGAGCTGCATCGCGGTGAGTTCCTCGAGCATCTGCGCCAGCCGCTCCTGGACCATCTGGAACCGGGCGAGCGGCTTGCCGAACTGCATCCGCTGGCCGGCGTACTGCAGGGCGGCCTCGTAGCACGCGGTCGCGTGGCCGAGGGCCGACCACGCCACACCCGATCGCGTCGAGTACAGCACCGTCGAGGCGTCGCGGAAGGTGCGGGCGCCCGGCAGCACGGCGTCGGCGGGAAGGCGCACGTCGTCGAGGGCGATGTGGGCCTGATGGATGCCGCGCAGCGCGCCCTTGCCGGTGATGACCGTGCCGGTGTAGCCGGGCGTGTCCTGCTCGACGAGGAAGCATCGGACCGCGCCGTGGTCGTCGGCGCCCTCGTCGTCGACGCGGGCCCAGACGAATGTGACGCCGCCCGCGGCGCCGTTGCCGATCCACTTCTTCGTGCCGCGGAGCACCCAGCCGCCCCCGTCATCGGCGGGCTCGCGCCGCGCGACGGTCTCGAGCGAGACGGAGTCGGAGCCGTGGTCGGGCTCGGTGAGCGCGAACGCGGCGGGCACCTCGGCGCGCGCGATCGGTCGCAGCCAGCGCGCCTGCTGCGCCGGGCTGCCGAAGAGCGCGAGCGTGCGCAGCGCGAGACCGCCCTGCACGGCGATCACGGTGCCGAGCGAGCCGTCGCCGCGGGACACCTCCATGTTGACGAGTCCGGCCGCCAAGGGGGAGAACCGGGTGAGGTCGGGGTGATCGATGCCGTCGTTGAGCAGATCGAGCTCGCCCAGGCGTGCCGCGAGGTGCAGCGGGTACTCCGCGGCATCCCACGCGTCGCGCATCTGCGGGCCGACCTCGTCGATGTAGGCCTGCGCGCGCTCCCACACCGCACGGTCCTCGTGGGGGATGTCGGCGAAGACGGCGTAGTAGTCGGTGCCGAGGCGGCCGGTGACGTCATACGACGCGACGGACTCGCCGGGGAGGGTGTCGGTGCGGGTGGACATTCCTTCAGAATACCGCCGTTGGAGATTCAGTGTCACCCTACGCGGTACGCAGTCTCATGTGATCCGACCGTCACACCGGGAGCGTAGCCTGGCCCGGTGCCGCACCTCAGCCCTCACGTCGCCCACGTTCCCGGAAGCGGCATCCGTCGCCTTTTCGAGATCGCGCTCACCCTCGACGACGTGACGTTCCTCGCCGTAGGGGAGCCCGACCTTCCCGTCGCAGACCACATCGCCGCGGCCGCGAAGACGGCGTGGGATGCCGGTGACACCAACTACACCGCCAACGGCGGCATCCCGCCCCTGCGCCGCGCGTTCGCGCAGCGGTTCGCCCACGACCGCGGGGTCGCCCTCGATCCCGAACGCGTCTGGGCCACGGTCGGCGGCACGCAGGCGCTGCACCAGGCGCTCGGTCTCATGCTCGATCCGGGCGACGAGGTGCTCGTGCCCGACCCCGGCTACACGACGTTCTCGATGAGTCCCCGGATGCTGTCGGCCATCCCTGTGGCCTACCCGCTTCGCGAGGAGGCGGCCTTCCTCCCGGAGCTCGACGTGCTCGAACGTCTCGTCACGCCGCGCACGCGCGTCATCATCGTCAACTCGCCGTCCAACCCGCTCGGCACGACCCTCGACGAGGAGAGGGCGCGCGGCATCCTCGACTTTGCTCGGTGGCACGACCTCTGGGTGCTCAGCGACGAGGTGTACGCCGAGCTCACGTGGGACGCGCCGCACGTTAGCCTCACCGCGCTCGATACGCGCGAGACCGGCGGTGAGCGCGTGGTCGGTGTGTTCTCGCTGTCCAAGACATATGCCCTGACCGGCATCCGGGTGGGGTTCCTCGTGGCGCCCCGCGACTGGGAGGGTCCGCTGCGGTCGGCTCAGGAGGCGATGATCTCCTGCCTCAACGCCCCGGCCCAGCACGCGGCCATCGCGGCGCTCGCCGGAAGCCAGAGCGGAGTCGCCGACGCGCGCGTCCACTACCGCGACAACCTGCGCGCTGCGACCGACCTCCTCGACGCGCGCGGCATCCGCTACCTCGAGCCGTCGGGCGCCTTCTACCTGTGGATCGACATGCGCCATGCCTCCGGCGGCGACGTCGCCGCCTGGACCGAGGACTTCCTCCGACGCGAGCGCGTCGCGGTCGCACCCGGTTCGGCGTTCGGGCCGTCCGGCGAGGGGTGGATCCGCGTCTGCGTCGCCGCGTCGCGCGCCGACCTGCTCCACGGACTGTCGCTGCTGCCGCACCCGCCCGCGGCGGTCGAGGCAGGACCGGTCACGTCAGCTCGGACTTGAGGCGACGCGCGATCTCCGCGGTGGGCATGCGACGCGGGAACGCCGCGATGACGAGATCGTCGGGGGCCGGAGTCTCGCCGCCGGGGTGCACGCCGAATCGGTGCATGAGGTCGTCGTAGGCGTCGGCGAGAACGGATGCCGGCACCTTCTTCGTGCCGCGCAGCAACCGCCGCAGCACGTGATTGTGCACCGCGGTGACCGCCGCGGAGAAGGCGACCGACTCCACCGGGTCGATGCCCGGGAGCGCTCCGCGCAAGAAGTCGTCGAAGAGGCGCTCATACTGGAACACCGTCACGATCTCGCGCTCCCGCAGCGCCGGCACTTGTCGCACGACGGAGTATCGACGGCGGGCCAGCTCGGGATCGGCGGCGAAGTGCCGGAACACCTGGACGGATGCCTCGCACACCGCGGCCCACGGATTCTCGTGGCCGTTCTCGTGCGCCGTGCTGAGGAACCCCCGCAGGCGCGCGAGGAGTTCGTCGTGATCGGTGAAGACGACGTCGTCCTTGCCGCCGAACTGACGGAAGAAGGTGGATCGGGAGACCCCCGCGGCCTGCGCGATCTGCTCGACCGAGGTCGCCTCGAACCCCTGCGTGGCGAACAGGTCGAGAGCGGCCGCAACGACGGTGTTGCGGGTGGGCGGGGGAGTGAGGTCACTCATGACGCCGAGCCTAGCGACGCCGAGACCGCCCGTGCTCCCTGAACGGGGCACTCAGTCGCACGTACTAGGCTGGGGGATTGGTCGATATCTCGACATCGAGACTTCTTCGTCCTCAAAACCCACCGTCGCCCAGCGAAGGATTGCACGTGGATCTCTACGAGTACCAGGCACGAGACCTGTTCGAAAAGTACGAGGTGCCGGTGCTCGCCGGCATCGTCGCCGACACCCCTGAGGAGGCGAAGGCAGCGGCCGAGAAGCTCGGCGGCGTCGTCGTCGTCAAGGCTCAGGTCAAGACCGGAGGCCGCGGCAAAGCCGGTGGCGTGAAGGTCGCCAAGACGCCCGACGAGGCGTTCGAGGCGGCGCAGGCCATCCTCGGCCTCGACATCAAGGGCCACGTCGTCAAGCGCGTCATGGTCGCCGCCGGAGCCCGCATCGCCAAGGAGTTCTACTTCTCGGTGCTGCTCGACCGCGCCAACCGCTCCTACCTCTCGCTCGCGAGCGTCGAGGGCGGCATGGAGATCGAGGAGCTCGCCGTCGAGCGTCCCGAGGCCCTCGCCCGGGTCGAGGTCGACCCGCTCGTTGGCATCGACGCCGCCAAGGCCCTCGAGATCGCCAAGGCCGCGAACTTCGACGACGAGCTGGCGCCCAAGGTCGCCGATGTGTTCGTCAAGCTCTTCCAGGTCTACAAGGGCGAGGACGCCACGCTCGTCGAGGTGAACCCGCTCATCCTCTCGGAGGAGGGCGACATCATCGCCCTCGACGGCAAGGTCTCGCTCGACGAGAACGCCGACTTCCGCCACGCCGGCCACGCCCTCCTCGAAGACAAGGAGGCGGCCGACCCGCTCGAGGCGAAGGCCAAGGCCAACGACCTCAACTACGTGAAGCTCGACGGCGAGGTCGGGGTCATCGGCAACGGTGCCGGCCTCGTGATGTCGACGCTCGACGTCGTCGCCTACGCGGGCGAGAAGCACGGCGGCGTGAAGCCCGCCAACTTCCTCGACATCGGCGGCGGCGCCTCGGCCGAGGTCATGGCCGCCGGTCTCGACGTCATCCTCGGCGACCCGCAGGTGAAGTCGGTGTTCGTCAACGTGTTCGGCGGCATCACGGCGTGCGACGCCGTCGCCAAGGGCATCGTCGGCGCGCTCGCCGAACTCGGCTCCAGCGCCTCCAAGCCGCTCGTCGTGCGCCTCGACGGCAACAAGGTGGAGGAGGGTCGCGCCATCCTCCGCGACGCCGCCCACCCACTCGTGACCCTGGCCGTGTCGATGGACGAGGGCGCCGACAAGGCCGCCGAGCTCGCCAACCTGTAAGGACTAGAGAAATGTCGATCTTCCTCACCAAGGACTCCAAGGTCATCGTCCAGGGCATCACCGGCGGCGAGGGCACCAAGCACACGGCGCTCATGCTGAAGGCGGGCACGAACGTCGTCGGCGGCGTCAACGCGCGCAAGGCGGGCACCACCGTGCTGCACACCGACAAGGACGGCAACTCGATCGAGCTGCCGGTCTTCGGCACCGTCGCGGAGGCCATTGAGGCCACCGGCGCCGACGTGTCGATCGCCTTCGTGCCGCCCGCGTTCACGAAGGCGGCGATGGTCGAAGCCATCGACACCGACATCCCGCTGCTGGTGGTCATCACCGAGGGCGTGCCCGTCGGCGACACCGCCGAGGCGTGGGCGTATGCGCAGAGCCGCGGCAACAAGACGCGCATCATCGGTCCGAACTGCCCCGGCATCATCACGCCCGACGAGGCGCTGGTCGGCATCACGCCGGCCAACATCACCGGCAAGGGCCCCATCGGGCTCGTGTCCAAGTCAGGCACCCTGACGTACCAGATGATGTACGAGCTGCGTGAGATCGGCTTCTCGACCGCGATCGGCATCGGTGGCGACCCCATCATCGGGACGACCCACATCGACGCGCTCGCCGCGTTCGAAGCCGACCCCGAGACCAAGGCGATCGTCATGATCGGCGAGATCGGCGGCGACGCCGAGGAGCGTGCGGCCGACTTCATCAAGGCGAACGTGACGAAGCCGGTCGTCGGCTACGTCGCCGGCTTCACCGCCCCCGAGGGCAAGACGATGGGCCACGCCGGCGCCATCGTCTCCGGCTCGGCGGGCACGGCGCAGGCGAAGAAGGAGGCCCTCGAGGCCGCCGGCGTCAAGGTCGGCAAGACGCCGTCCGAGACCGCCGCGCTCATGCGCGAGATCATCGCCGGTCTCTGAGACCAGACACCCGAGAGGGCCGGATGCCACGTGGCATCCGGCCCTCTCGTCGTTCCGCGGGGGAGCTGCCCGCGCTTCGCCGGCGCCATTCTGCGGGTCCGCGGCGTGCGCACCCGCAGAGTGGCGCGGTCGAAGCCCCGTCGGGCGCCTCGACGAGCGCCCGCAGCGGCGGTCAGCCGGCCAGCAGGGCCTCGATCGGACCGCGCGCGAAGAACACGACGAATCCGGCGGCGACGACCCACAGGAGCGGGCTGATCTCCTTCGCCTTGCCCGACAGCGACCGGATCACGACCCAGCTGACGAAGCCCGCGCCGATGCCGTTGGCGATCGAGTAGGTCAGCGGCATCACCGTCACCGTGAGGAAGACGGGGACGAGTGCGGACAGGTCGGTGAGGTCGACGTGACGGATCTGCGCCATCATCAGCGCACCGACGATCACGAGCGCCGCGGCCGCGATCTCGGTGGGCACGATCGTGGTGAGCGGCGTGAAGAACATCGCCAGGAGGAACAGTCCGCCGGTGACGAGGTTCGCCAGGCCCGTCTTGGCGCCCTCGCCGATACCCGCGCCCGACTCGATGAACACCGTGTTGGACGACGACGACGTGAGGCCTCCCGCGACGGCGCCGACACCCTCGACGATCAGCGCGGAGCGCAGGCGCGGGAAGTTGCCCTTGGCGTCGGCCAGACCCGCCTCGCGCGACAGGCCGGTGAAGGTGCCCATCGCGTCGAAGAAGTTCGTGAAGAGGAGGGTGAAGACGAGCATCGTCGCCGCGAGCACGCCGATGCGCTCGAACGAGCCGAAGCTGATCTGTCCGACCAGCGAGAGGTCGGGCCAGGAGACGAGCGAGCTGGGCAGCTCAGGCACCGACAGGCCCCACCCGCCGGGGTTCGCGACCTGCCCGTCGGCACCGATCTTCGGACCGAGGTTCCAGATCGCCTCGACGACGACGGCGGCGAGGGTGCCCGAGACCAGCGCGATGAGGATCGCGCCCTTGACCTTGCGTGCCAGCAGCACGGCCGCCAGGAGCAGCGTCAGGACGAAGAGGAGCGTCGGAACGGTGGCGATCGACCCCGCGACACCGAGACCTACGGGCGGCGAGTTCGCCCCCGTGGCCGTCACGAAGCCGCTGTCGACGAAGCCGATGAAAGCGATGAACAGGCCGATGCCGACCGTGATGGCGGTCTTCAGCGCCATGGGGACGGCGTCGAAGATGAGGCGCCGCAGGCCGGTGGCGGCGAGGAGGACGATCAGCAGACCGTTGATGACGATGAGGCCCATCGCCTCGGCCCACGTGACCTGACCGACGACGGCGACGGCGAGGAACGAGTTGATGCCGAGGCCCGCGGCGAACGCGAACGGCAGGCGGGCGACGAGGCCGAAGAGGATCGTCATGGCCCCGGCGGTGAGAGCCGTCGTGGCCGCGACCTGCTCGAACTGGAGCTGCGTGCCCGTGACGTCGACGCCGCTGGAGAGGATGATCGGGTTCAGGATGACGATGTAGGCCATCGCGACGAAGGTGACGAGGCCGCCGCGGACCTCCGCCCCGATCGTCGAGCCGCGCTCCGTGATCTGGAAGAAGCGGTCGATGCGCGTCGTGCTCCCGGTGGTGTCGGTTCGCGCGGTGTTCTCGGTGCTCGCGGTGCTCTGCGCGCGGGTGTTTCGCTTGGTGCTCAAGGGGGACCTCCATCGACGAAGGTAGCGCGCCCGCGCGCCCTCGGGGAACGCTCGCGACCGGTAGGTAGGGTCGAACCCGCATGAACCGCCTGCTCGTCGCCCTCCTCGCCGCCTTCGACGCCGTGATCGTCGTCGCCGTCGGCCTCGCCGCCGCACTCGCCCCGCTCACCGTGCTGTGGGTGTTCGGCGTCCCCGCGGCCGACTGGCAGGCGCTGTGGCCGGCCGCCGCGACGCTGTGGCAGGCGGGACACCTCGTGCCCCTCAAAGTGGCACTGGATGCCGAGTACGTGACGGCCGTCGGCATCAGCCCCGACGCGTCGAACTTCGTCTTCTCCCTCGCCCCGCTCGCCTTCACCGTGTTCACCGCGGTGTTCGCGGCGCGCTCCGGAGCCCGCGCCGCCCGCGCCGGAGCCTGGCCGGTCGGCGTCGCCGCGGGCGTCGTCGTGGTCGGGGTGCTCGCGACCCTCGTCGCGCTCACCTCGCGGCTCACTGTCGTCGCCGTCGACACCGTCGCGGCGATCGCGATCCCTGTCGCGGTGTTCGCCGTCCCCTGTCTGCTCGGTGCGCTCGTGACCGCCTGGCGTCACGGCGACGACGGCATCCTCGACCGGCTTCGGCATCGCCTCGACGTCGACGACACGGGCGTCGTCGAGGCGGGAGCGCGGGGCATCGCCGCGGCGCTCACCGGCATCCTCGGCGTCGGCGGCCTCGTCGTGACGGTGGCGGTCTTCGCGGGCGGCGGCCGGATGGTCGCGCTCTTCGAAGCCGCGCACGTCGACCTGATCGGTGTGATCGTCCTCGGGCTCGGCCAGCTCGCCTACCTCCCGACCCTCATCGTGTGGGCGGCGGCGTTCGCGTCGGGGCCCGGCTTCTCGGTCGGTCAGGGCACCGCCGTGGGCCCGGGCGGTACCGACCTCGGTGTCGTGCCCGGGGTGCCCGTGCTGGGGCTCATCCCCGAAGATCCGTCGCCGTGGCTCCTGCTCCTCGCGCTCGCCGTGGTCGCTGTCGGCGCGGGCGCGGGCTGGGTCGCGCGTGCGCGACTGAGAGCGGCGGATGCCGGGGAGCCGCTGCTGTCCCGGCTCATCGTCCTCGCCCTGGTGGTCGCGGGGGCTGCGGGAGGCGCGGCGCTGCTGGCCGTGCTCGCGTCCGGGTCGCTCGGGCCCGGTCGTCTGGCGCAGGCGGGTCCGTCGGCGGGGTCGTTCGCTCTCGCGGTGGCCGTCGAGGTCGCCCTCGGTGCGGCGGCGGTCCTGCTGTCGCCCCGGGCCGATTCCCCCGGCGAGGAAGCCGTGTCGTCGCCGGTAGACTGGGCCGGTGCTGACCCTGGCCGTGCTGATCTCGGGCACGGGTTCGAATCTTCGGGCCCTGCTGGAGGCGGCGAGCGACCCTGATTTCCCCGCCCGGATCGTCGTCGTCGGAGCGGATCGCCAGGCCGACGGGTTCGCGCACGCGGAGGCCTTCGGCATCCCGACGATCATGGTCCCCTACAGCGAGTTCGCCTCGCGGGAGGAGTGGGGCGCCGAGCTGCACGCGCAGCTGACGGTGTGGCGCCCCGACCTCGTGGTGCTGAGTGGCCTCATGCGCCTGCTGCCGGCCGCGTTCGTCGACGCGTGGGCGCCGCGCCTCATCAACACCCACCCCGCGTACCTGCCGGAGTTCCCGGGCGCCCACGGCGTCCGCGACGCGCTCGCGGCGGGAGCCACCCAGACCGGCGCGAGCGTCATCGTGGTCGACGGCGGTGTCGACACGGGGCCGATCCTGGCGCAGGAGCGCGTCGACGTGCTCCCCGGCGACACCGAGCACACCCTCCACGAGCGCATCAAGCCCGTCGAGCGGCGCCTCCTCATCGATGTCGTGCGACGCATCGCGACCGGCGACCTCGACCTCTCCGTCTACGACACCCACTGACACCCACACCCTGGCATCTCAGGACAAGGAGCCCCCATGGCCGGACCGACCATCGACCCTGCCCTCTACCGCCCTCGCGACCTCGTGCCGATCCGGCGCGCACTCATCTCGGTGAGTGACAAGACGGGGCTCCTCCCGCTTGCCGAGGCGCTCTCCGCCGCGGGTGTCGAGATCCTCTCGACCGGAGGGTCGGCCGCGCTCCTGCGGGATGCCGGCATCGCCGTGACCGACGTCTCGGAGATCACGGGCTTCCCCGAGTCGCTGGGCGGCCGCGTCAAGACGCTCCACCCCCACGTGCACGCCGGCCTCCTCGCCGACCTGCGGCTGGAAGACCACGAGTCGCAGCTCAAGGAGCTCGGCATTGAGCCCTTCGAACTCGTCGTCGTGAACCTCTACCCGTTCGTCGAGACCGTGGCCTCGGGCGCCACGGGCGACGCCGTCGTCGAGCAGATCGACATCGGCGGTCCCGCGATGGTGCGCGCGTCGGCGAAGAACTTCGCCAACGTCGCCATCGTCGTCTCCCCGGAGTCGTACCCGGCGATCATCGAGGCGGTCGCCGGCGGCGGCACGAGCCTCGCGCAGCGACGTGACCTCGCGGCGCGCGCCTTCGCGCACACGTGCGAGTACGACCGGGCCGTCGCCACGTGGTTCGCGGAGGAGACGCTGTCCTCCGACGAGCTGCCGCAGCACCTGACGGTGAAGGCCGAGCGGCTCGCGACCCTGCGCTACGGCGAGAACTCGCACCAGCGCGCAGCGATCTACACGCGCCTGGGCGGTCACGGCATCGCGCAGGCCACGCAGCTTCAGGGCAAGGAGATGTCGTACAACAACTACGTCGACGCCGACGCCGCTCTGCGCGCGGCGTTCGATCTCGTGAAGCCCGCCGTCGCGATCATCAAGCACGCGAACCCCTGCGGCATCGCGATCGGCGCGCCGAACGCGCTCGACCCGATCGCGTCGGCTCACCTGCGCGCGCACGAGTGCGACCCCGTGTCGGCCTTCGGCGGCGTGATCGCGGCGAACCGCACGGTCACGCTCAAGATGGCCGAGAACCTGCGCGACATCTTCACGGAGGTGATCGTCGCCCCCGATTTCGAGCCCGAGGCCCTCGAGGTGTTCAAGCTCAAGAAGAACCTCCGCGTCCTGCGGCTGCCGGCCGACTGGAAGCAGGAGCGCATGGACGTGCGTCTCGTCTCCGGCGGACTGTTGCTCCAGGATGCCGATCGGTTCCCCGACGAGATCGAGTCGGTCGCCAAGGACTGGCAGCTGGTCTCCGGCGACCGTCCCGCCCCCGAGGAGCTCGAGGGCATGATCTTCGCGTGGAAGGCGTGCCGCGCCGTCAAGTCCAACGCGATCGTGCTCGCGCAGGGGTCGGCCACGGTCGGCATCGGCATGGGCCAGGTCAACCGTGTCGACTCCTGCCGCCTCGCGGTGGAGCGCGCCGGTGACCGGGCGGCCGGGTCGGTTGCGGCATCCGATGCGTTCTTCCCCTTCGCCGACGGCCCGCAGGTGCTCATCGACGCCGGGATCAAGACGATCATCCAGCCCGGCGGATCGGTGCGCGATCAGGAGGTCATCGACGCTGCCCGCGCCGCGAACGTGACGATGTTCTTCACGGGAGAGCGTCACTTCTTCCACTGATCGCGATGTCCGATTCCCGCGAGCGGGTGTCGGTGACGCGTGCGAGAGTGGAGGCATGACCGGCCCTGCGATCACGATGACGAGCGCGACGTTCGACGAGCGCTACCGCGCGATCGACGCCCGTGACGCGCGTTTCGACGGCCAGTTCGTCACGGCGGTGCGCTCGACCGGCATCTACTGCCGGCCGTCGTGCCCGGCGCGCACGCCGAAGCCGTCGCACGTGACGTTCTACCCGACGTCGGCGGCCGCGCACGAGGCCGGCTACCGCGCGTGCAAGCGGTGCCTGCCCGAAGCCGCCCCCGGCTCGCCGCAGTGGGATCTCCGAGGCGACACGGCCGCCCGGGCCATGCGGCTCATCGCCGAGGGCGTGGTCGAGCGCGAGGGCGTGCCGGGCCTTGCCGCGCGATTGGGGTACTCGAGCCGGCATCTCACCCGCCTGCTGACGGCCGAGCTCGGCGCCGGTCCGCTCGCCCTCGCGCGCGCCCAGCGCGCACACACGGCGCGCATGCTGCTCGTCGGCACCGATCTCGCCGCCGCCGACGTCGCGTTCTCCGCGGGCTTCGCGAGCGTGCGGCAGTTCAACGACACCGTGCGCGAGGTGTTCGGGCTCACCCCGACCGAGCTGCGCGCCCGACGCTCGGCGAAGGATGCCGCGACCGCCGCGCCCGGGGCCATCGATCTCGTCCTGCCCCATCGCGGACCCATCGACGCCGACGGGCTGTTCCGGTGGATGGCGGTGCGGGCCGTGCACGGCGCGGAGGTCGCGACCGAGCGGTCCTTCGCGCGCACCCTCCGACTCGACGGCGGACCGGCCTGGTTCGAGGTGCGCCTCGACGCCGCGGGCCGCGTCCGGTTGCGCGCACGGCTCACCCATCTGCGTGATCTGGCGCCGCTCGTGGCCCGCGCCCGCCGCCTGTTCGATCTCGACGCCGATCCGCTCGCCGTCGACGCCGCCCTGGCCACGCATCCCGAGCTGGCCGCCCGCGTCGCCGCCGTGCCCGGCATCCGTGTTCCCGGCGCCGCCGACCCGCACGAGATGCTCATCCGGGCCATGGTGGGTCAGCAGATCACCGTCGCCGCCGCACGCACGGCGCTGACGGCGCTCACCGAAGCGCTGGGGGAGCGCGTCGACGCGTTCGAGGGAACCGATCGGCTCTTCCCGACGATGGCGGCGATCGCCGCGCACGGCGCCGACGTCCTCCGCGGACCGGGCGCGCGCATCCGGGCGGTCACCGGGACCGCCGAGGCGCTCGCGGCCGGCGAGCTGACCCTCACGACCGCCGACGACGGCCACGACCAGCGTGCGGCGCTACTGGCGCGGCCGGGCATCGGTCCGTGGACGGCCGACTACGTCCGCATGCGCGTCACCGGCGATCCCGACATCACCCTCCCCGGCGACGTCGCGGTGCGATCGGGGGCAGCGCTTCTCGGCATCCCTTCGGATCCGCGCGGCTTCGACACGTGGGCCGCGCGCACCGCGCCGTGGCGCAGCTACATGACCGCGCACCTGTGGCGCGCGCTCGACACCACTCCGCAGAACAGGACCTCGTCATGACCGCGATCATCCAGACCATCGACACCCCCGACGGGGCGTTCACGATCCTCGCCGACGCGCGCCAGCGGGTGCTCGCGTCGGGGTGGACCGCCGACGCGGAGGCGATCCTCGCACGACTGAGCACGCCCCCGCAGGCGCGCGAAGGCGAGACGGATGCCGCCGGCGCTGTCGCGGAGTACTACGGCGGGAATGTGGCAGCGATCGATGCGGTGCCGGTCGCCCAGATAGGCACCGCCCTGCAGCTGGCGGGGTGGGCGGCGTTGCGGCGCATCGCTCCGGGCGCGCCGCTCAGCTACACGGCGTTCGCCGCGGAACTCGGCCGACCCAGCGCCGTGCGCGCCGCGGCATCCATCTGTGCGCGCAACGCTCCGGCGCTGTTCGTGCCGTGCCATCGAGTGCTCCGGGGCGACGGCAGCCTCGGGGGATTCGCGTGGGGCGTCGAGGTGAAGCGGAGTCTGCTGGCGCGAGAAGCGGCCTGATCCGGCATCGGGTGTTGCGCTCAGCGTTTTCCCAGGCATAGGCTGGAGGGCTGTCGCGTCGTTCGCACGATGTGGCGGCGTCCCTGTCACCGACCCGAGGAGGAATCATGTCCCAGGCCATCGTCATCACGAAGCCGTCCTCCCTCGCCGTCGCCGGACGCGACCGGGCCTGACGCCCCGCTCCGCCTCACGCGGAGCACGCCCTCCCTCGGGAAGGCAGTGTCTCCACCCCGCGTTACGTTCGTCACGGTGACGAACCGCCTTTCCGCGCGCCTACGCCTCTCCGCCGACTCCGGCATCCGCTCCACCACCCCACAAGGATCATGACCTCTTCCACCGAGAGACCCTCCGCGACTCCGCGACTTTCCACTCTGCGGGCGCTCGCCCGCCTCTACCCGTACGCCAAACCGGTGCTGCCGCGGCTCGTGCTGGGTGCCGTCAGCGCGCTCATCGCGAGCCTGCTGGCGCTCGCCATCCCGCTCGTGCTCGAGGTCGTCGTCGCTGGCCCCATCGCCTCGGGAGACCTCACGCAGCTCGCGTGGGGCGCGGGCGTCGTGCTGGTGCTCGGCCTCCTCGAGGCGCTCATGGTGTGGGCCCGCCGCTTCTTCGTGATGGCCCCCGCGACCAAGGTCGAGTACGACCTGCGCACCGGCTTCTACGAGCGGCTGCAGCGCCTGCCCGTCTCCTTCCACGACAAGTGGCAGTCGGGCCAGCTCCTCAGCCGCATGATGCAGGACATCAGCATGATGCGCCGCTGGATGGCGTTCGGCCTCGTGCTGCTCGTGGTCAACATGCTCACGATCCTCGTCGGCGCGGTGCTCCTGTTCCGCTGGCACTGGCTGCTGGGCGCGACCTTCCTCGTCGTGTGCGCGCCGCTGTGGTACGCCGGCTACCGGTTCGAGAAGACCTACGGCACCCTCGCCCGGCAGAGCCAGGACCAGGCGGGCGACCTCGCGACGTCGGTCGAGGAGTCCGTCCACGGCATCCGCGTGCTCAAGGCGTTCGGGCGCGGCAAGCACGCGCTCGTGAAGTTCACCCGCCAGGCCGAGACGCTGCGCGAGACAGAGCTGAGTAAGGCGCGCGCGATCGGCTGGATCTGGTTCTGGCTGGTGCTGCTCCCGGACATCGCGTTCGCGCTGTGCCTGGGCGTCGGCATCCTGTTGATCCAGACCGACCAGCTGCAGATCGCGGAGCTCGTCGCGTTCTTCGCGATGGCGACGGTACTGCGCTGGCCGATGGAGTCCATCGGCTTCCTGTTCTCGTTCCTGCTCGACGCGCGCACGGCCACCGACCGCATCTTCGAGGTCTTCGACGAGGAGAACACCATCGTCGACCCCGAGAACCCGGTCGACGCGCCCGTCTCCCGCGGCGCGCTCACCTTCGAGGGCGTCCACTTCCGCTACCAGGACGCGGCCGACTCCGAGCGCGACCTGCTCGACGGCATCGACCTCGCCCTTCTCCCGGGCGAGACGATGGCGCTCGTGGGTCTCACCGGTTCGGGCAAGACCACGCTCACGACCCTGCCCGCACGCCTCTACGACGTGACGCAGGGCAGGGTCGCCGTCGACGGGATCGACGTGCGCGACCTGCCGCTGAAGAAGCTGCGCACGGTCGTCGGCATGGCCTTCGAAGACGCCACGCTCTTCTCGCAGACCGTCCGTGAGAACGTGCTGCTCGGCAGGGAAGACCTCGAGGTCGGCAGCGAGGAGGCCGAAGCCGTCATGCGCGAGGCGCTCGCCGTCGCCCAGGCCGGGTTCGTCGACGACCTCCCTCACGGTGCCGACACGGTCATCGGCGAGGAAGGCCTGTCGCTCTCGGGCGGTCAGCGTCAGCGGCTCGCGCTCGCCCGCGCGGTCGCCGCCCGCCCCGCGGTGCTCGTGCTCGACGACCCGCTGTCGGCGCTCGACGTCGACACCGAGGCCCTCGTCGAAGACGCGCTGCGCGAGGTGCTGCACGAGACGACCGCGCTCGTGGTCGCGCACCGGCCGTCCACCGTGACGCTCGCCGACCGGGTCGCGCTGCTCGAAGACGGGCGCATCACCGCCGTGGGCACCCACTCCGAGCTCCTGCGCTCCAGCGAGCACTACCGCCACGTGATCTCGAGTCTCGAAGACGAACAATCCCGCCAGCGGGAGAGGGAGGTGAACCTGTGAGCTCCACGGTCACCGGAACCAGCGGCGAAGACCGCTCCGACTACACGCGCGACGAATCGCGCGCCATCCGTCAGCGTTCGCTGCGGCTGCTCGGCTCGCTCGTGCAGCCGCTGCGCCCCCAGCTCGTGCTGGCGGCGACAGTGCTCGTCGTGTCCACCGCTCTGCGCGTGGCGGGCCCCGCGCTCATCGCCTACGGCATCAACCAGGCGCTGCCCAAGGTGCTCTCCGTGGGCGACTGGATGCCGACGGCTGTCGTCGTGCTCGTCTACCTCGTCGCCGGCATCGGCGGCGCCGCCCTCATCGGGTGGTATGCGGTCGTGGCGGCCCGCTTGACGCAGGCCGTCATGCTCGATCTGCGCAAGCGGATCTTCCTCCACACGCAGCGCCTCAGTCTGGAGTTCCACGAGTCGTACACGTCGGGCCGGATCATCTCCCGCCAGACCAGCGACCTCGACTCCATCCGCGAGCTGCTCGACGGAGGACTCAACGAGCTCGTCTCCGGTGTGCTCTATGGCGGGTTCACGCTCATCGCGCTGCTGCTGCTCGACTGGCACTCCGGCGTCATCCTCCTCGTGATGGGCATCCCGCTGTGGTTCGTCATGCGGTGGTTCTACCTGAACTCGCAGCGGGTGTACCGCGAGTCCCGCGTCGTGAGCGCCAAGGTGATCGTCAAGTTCGTCGAGACCATGACCGGCATCCGTGCCGTCAAGGCGTTCCGCAAGGAGACGCGCAACGACGACGAGTTCGGCGACCTGTCGAGCCAGTACCGCGACGTGAACCTCCGCTCGATCCGCCTGTTCGGCATCTTCGAGCCGGCCATGATGGCGGTCGCGTCGATCTCGGTCGCGCTCGTGCTGCTGTGGGGCGGCATCCGCGTGGCGGAGGGCACGATCCTCGTGGGAACGCTGCTCGCCGGCGTGCTCTACGTCCGCAACTTCTTCTCGCCCCTGCAGGAGATCGCGTTCTTCCTGAACTCCTACCAGTCGGCCACGGCCGCGCTGGAGAAGGTCTCGGGCGTCCTGGAGGAGGAGCCGACGGTTCCCGACCCGGCGAAGCCCGTCGACCTGTGGACGGCGAAGGGGCACATCGAGTTCCGCGACGTGACGTTCGGCTACTCCGACGACCGCACGATCCTGCCGCACTTCTCGCTGGACATCCCGGCGGGGCAGACGATCGCGCTCGTCGGCACGACCGGTGCGGGCAAGTCGACGCTCGCCAAGCTGGTGTCGCGCTTCTACGACCCGTCGAAGGGCGCCGTCACGCTCGACGACGTCGATCTGCGGTCGCTGCACCCCAAGGACCTCCGTCGCGCGATCGTCATGGTCACGCAGGAGGCCTACCTGTTCAGCGGGACGGTCGCCGACAACATCGCCCTCGGCAAGCCCGACGCGACGATGGACGAGATCCGCGCCGCGGCGCGTGCGGTCGGGGCCCACGACTTCATCGAGCGACTGCCCGACGGCTATGCGACCGACGTGAACAAGCGCGGCGGCCGGGTGTCGGCGGGTCAGCGTCAGCTGATCTCGTTCGCCCGCGCGTTCCTCGCCGATCCGGCGGTGCTCATCCTCGACGAGGCCACGGCATCCCTCGACATCCCGTCGGAGCGGCAGATCCAGGACGCGTTGCAGACCCTCCTCGCCGACCGGACGGCGATCATCATCGCGCACCGGCTGTCGACGGTCGCGATCGCCGACCGGGTGCTCGTGATGGAGCACGGTCGCATCATCGAGGACGACTCCCCGGAGGTGCTGATCTCGGGAACGGGCAAGTTCGCGCAGCTGCACGCCGCCTGGCGGGAGTCGCTCGTCTAGCGGCGTCGAGGTGGCGTAGCGGAGGAGATCCGCGTAACGGAGGGCGGATGCCGGTCAGGCACCCTCCGCTATGCGGATCTCCTCCGTTGTGCCGCCGGCCCCGCGGGTCGTCGGCAGGCGCACCGAGGGCGGCGAGGCACCGTTGGGGGAGGGTATACGAATGCCTCGCCGCCGGCCGGAATCCCACGGCGGTGGGAGAGGGAAGTGCAGGTCAGAGCCGAATTTCGGCGACCACTTCGCCGAACTCGGTCTCATCCACCGGAGTGAAGCCGACGCGGCGGAAGAACGCCTCGGGGCCCCCTTCGCCGGCTTCGTAGATGACGTTGACGTGGTCCATGTCGCGGCGACGCGCTTCGTCCAGCAGCTGCTCGACGGCGTAGCGCCCGACACCTCGGCCCTGGTCATCGGCGTCGACGTTGATGCGCCACAGCACGGAGCGGAAGTGCTCCTGCGGCGCCTCGGGGTCGAAGTTCGCGCTCACGAAGCCGACGACCTCGTTCTCGTCGAGGACGACCCGCTGCCACGCCGTGGCCGGGTTGATCACCGCCGCCGCGACGGCGTAGCTCGTGGGTGCGAGGAACTGCTCCTGGCCGGGCTTGAGCGACATCGCGTTGACGGCCACGATGGTCGCGGCCGAGAGTTCCACCAGGCGCAGCTCGGTCATGGGGCCAGGCTACCCGGCGGGATGCCGTGCCGCACTCCCCGATTCTCGAGATATCTCGACGTCGAGATATCTTCGCGGGTCGTGCGATAGGCTGGGGCACGGCGCCGCGAGGCCCTCAGTCGCTCGTTCCGACGCTCATCAGGAGAGACACCCGTGCCCGATTCCACCATCATCTACACGCACACCGACGAGGCGCCCGCGCTTGCGACGGCCTCGTTCCTGCCGATCGTCCGCGCGTTCGCCGGGCAGGCGGGCGTGGAGCTCGAGACCCGCGACATCTCGCTCGCCGGTCGTATCCTCGCCGCGTTCCCGCAGCGGCTCACGCCCGAGCAGCAGGTGGGCGACGCGCTCGCCGAGCTCGGCGGTCTCGCCACGCTCCCCGAGGCGAACATCATCAAGCTGCCGAACATCTCGGCATCCATCCCGCAGCTGAAGGCGGCCATCGCCGAGTTGCAGGCCCAGGGCTACGACATCCCCGACTACCCCGACGAGGCGGCCACGGTCGAGGAGAAGGACATCCGCGCCCGCTACGACCGCATCAAGGGCTCGGCCGTGAACCCCGTGCTGCGCGAGGGCAACAGCGACCGTCGCGCGCCCCTGTCGGTGAAGAACTACGCGCGCAAGCACCCGCACCGCAACAAGCCGTTCCCCGCGGGCTCGAAGACGCGCGTGGCCACCATGGGCCATGACGACTTCCGCAGCAACGAGAAGTCCTGGGTCGCCGCCCATGACGACGTGCTGACCATCCGTCACGTCGCCGCCGACGGCACGGAGACGGTATTCAAGGACAACCTGAAGGTGCTGCCGCGCGAGATCATCGACGCGACCTTCCTCTCGGCTGCCGCGCTCGATGCCTTCCTCGCCGACACGCTCGAGTCCGCCTCCGCCGACGACGTGCTCTACTCGGTGCACCTCAAGGCGACCATGATGAAGGTCAGCGACCCGATCATCTTCGGTCACGTCGTGAAGGCGTTCTTCGCCGACGTGTTCGCGCGGTTCGGAGACCGCATCGCCGAGGCCGGCCTCACGCCGAACAACGGGCTCGGCTCGATCCTCGCGGGACTCGGCGAGGTCGAGGGCGGCGAGGAGATCCGCGCCGCGTTCCTGGCGCGACTGCAGGACGGCCCGCGCCTGTCCTACGTCAACAGCGACAAGGGCATCACCAACCTCCACGTCCCGTCGGACGTCATCGTCGATGCGTCGATGCCGGCCCTCGTGCGCAACGGCGGCAAGCTGTGGGGCGCCGACGGCGGCGAAGCCGACACGCTCGCCGTCATCCCCGACTCGTCCTACGCCGGTGTGTACCAGGCCGTCATCGACGACGTGATCGCCAACGGTCCGCTCGACCCCGCCACGATCGGCACCGTCCCGAACGTGGGTCTCATGGCGCAGGCGGCCGAGGAGTACGGCAGCCACGACAAGACCTTCGAGATCGCCGCGCCCGGTGTCGTGCAGATCGTCGACGGCTCGGGCGAGGTCGTCATCGAGCACGACGTCGAGGCCGGCGACATCTGGCGCGCGACGCAGACGAAGTACCTGCCCGTCGTCGACTGGGTCAAGCTCGCGGTCGGTCGTGCCCGTGCGACGGGCGTGCCCGCCGTGTTCTGGCTCGATGTCAACCGCGCACACGACGCCCAGATCATCGCGAAGGTCTACCAGGCTCTCGCCACGCTCGACACGCACGGCGTGGAGATCTCGATCCTGTCGCCCGCCGAGGCCACGCGGTACACGCTCGCTCGCATGCGTCACGGCCTCGACACCATCTCGGTCACCGGCAACGTGCTGCGCGACTACCTCACCGACCTGTTCCCGATCCTCGAGGTCGGCACGAGCGCCAAGATGCTCTCGATCGTGCCGCTCCTGGCCGGCGGCGGTCTGTTCGAGACGGGTGCGGGCGGCTCGGCCCCCAAGCACGTCCAGCAGCTCGTCGAGGAGGACTACCTCCGCTGGGATTCGCTGGGGGAGTTCTTCGCGCTCGCGGCCTCCTTCGAGCACCTGTCGGAGTTCACCGGGAACGCGAAGGCGAAGGTCCTCGCCGACACGCTCGACGCGGCCACCGGCACCTTCCTCGAAGAGGACAAGTCGCCCGGTCGCGCGCTGGGCACGATCGACAACCGGGGCAGCCACTTCTACCTCGCGCTGTACTGGGCGCAGGAGCTCGCGCGGCAGGCGGCGGATGCCGAGCTGGCCGCCGCGTTCGCTCCGGTCGCGGAGACCCTCGCCGCACACGAGCAGGCGATCGTCGCCGAGCTCGTCGCGGTGCAGGGCAAGCCGGTCGACATCGGCGGCTACTACCACCCCGACACGCAGAAGGTCGAAACCGTGATGCGGCCGTCCGCGACGCTCAACGGCGTCATCGACGCCCTGTAGTCAGGCACGCCCCGAGAGGGCGACGACGAAGGCGGCCCGAGCCATCCGAGAGGATGCCGGGCCGCCTTCGTGCGGGTCGGTCTGAGGTCTGGGTGGTGCCTGCCGGCGATGGCTCAGGCGTGAATCCACACGTCGACGCCCACCGGCGACCAGTCGTAGATCTTCTTGGCCTTCGCGGGCGGCATGTTGACGCAGCCGGCGCTCATGACGTTGCCGAAGTTGTTGTGCCAGTAGGCGCCGTGGAAGGCCTGGTTGCCGTTGAAGTACATGACCCACGGCACGTCTTCCTGCGTGTACTTCTTGCCCGAGTCGCGCGCGGTGCCCTGCATATCCTGCGACGCCGTCTTCCAGCCGATCGAGTAGTGGCCCTGGTAGGTGACCGCGCCGGGGCGTCCGCTGGAGATGAGCCACGTGTCGACGACCTTGCCGTTCTCCTTGAGGTAGAGGCGCTGCTTGCTGAGATCGACCTCGAGGAGCCGTTCGAGTTCGGTGGTCTTCTGCGGGGTGACGGCGACGGGGAGCTCGTAGACACCGGAGCCGGAGGCGAGCTGAGCGGCGAAGGCCGCCGCGACGCCGGAGGTGTCACCGAGGACGCGGCCGTCCTGCCCCGTGACGATCTCGCGGAGCACGTCGCCCGCGGCGTTGGTCACGACCGTCCCGTCGATGACCTTCTGATCGATGTCCAGTGAGTCGACGACCTCCTGGATGCGGGCGGCGTCGGCGGTGACGACGAACTCGCCGGTGTCGTCGGTGGTGATCGTGAGCCACGACGCGGCATCCGCTGGGCTCACCGGGACGGTGCGCTCGTCGCCGACGTAGAACCCGATCTCGGCGAGCATCGCGTTGAGGCGGTCGGCGGTGGCCTGCGCCTTCTCGGTGGTGGCGGTCGCGGACACCGGCCCGGCCGTCGGGTCGATGACGACGTCGGAGCGACCCGAGGAGAACGCGTCCTGGAGCGCGGCGGTCACGACATCGAGGTCGATGCCGCGGCCGTCGACGGCGGGCGTGACGATGTAGCCGTCGTCGGCGAAGACGATCGCGGCGGGGGTGGGAGCCGTGAAAGATTCGGGTGCGACCTGCTGGAGCGCGGCCGTCGCGGTGGTCGCGTCGAGGTCGATCTCGGCGTCGGCCGTGTCGCCGAACCACTGCGCGACGTTCCAGAGCGGACGGTCGTGATACGCCTGGCCCGCGAGAGTCCCGGCATCCACGATCGCCCCGAGCTGGGCACCGGTGACGCTCGGGCCGCCCTCGCCGAGGGTGACGGTCGTGTTCGCGAGGCGCTGTGCGATGGCGTCGCTGGCGGCACCGGCCGTGAGGAAGCCGACGGGAACGCCGGCCACGGCGGTGCCCGGCGCGATGAGGACGAGGGATGCCGCGACGAGTCCGACCGTCGCGACGGCGGCGGGAACGCCGATGCGCAGTCCCCAACGCCGGCGCTTCGGCGCGGGCGATGCGGGCGCCCACTGCAGCGCCGGAGCGGGCGCGTCGGGGGTCGTCTCGGTCGGATCGGTCACGGGCCCATGGTACGCGAGCCGGTCGGGAAGAAGCAGTGAATCGGCTGCTCAGCGCGAATGCACCGGTGAATGTAACAGTTTTGTAAATGATCCTGCCGAATTCCGGAAAGCCGTTGCGTCGGCGGGAGTTCGTAAGGTCTACTAACAAACATGACGGCATCCGACGTGCGCTCCCTTCCGGGTCGTGGCATTCGCCACGCGACGAAGGTGCTGCCCGAGCACGCCCGAGCGCACAACCGCTCGCTCGTGCTCCAGACCCTCTTCCACCAGGGGGCCATGAGCCGCGCCGACCTGTCGCGCGAGACCGGCCTCACCCGGGTGACCATCTCCGACCTCATCAGCGAGCTCATCGCCGACGGCTACGTCATCGAACGCGGCCTGCGGGAAGTGTCGGGCCCGGGCAAGCCCGCGATCCTCGTCGATCTCGACCGCGAGGGTCACCGGATCGTCGGCCTCGATCTGTCCGGCACCGATCGGTTCCTCGGCGCGGTACTCACCCTCGACGGCGAGATCGTCGCCCGCCACGACGTGCCCGTCCCCGCCGACCCGGCGGAGATCCTGAGCGTCGTCACCTCCCTCGCCCGCGACCTCGTCGCCGACGCCCACGCCCCCGTGCTCGGCATCGGCGTCGGCACTCCCGGCATCGTCGACGACAGCGGCGTCGTGCTGACCGCTCCGAACTTCGCGTGGACCGAGGTCGACGTCGAAGGGGCGCTGTCGGGCGAGCTCGACCTCCCCGTCCTCGTCGCCAACGACGCCAACGCCGCCGTGCTCGCCGAGTACACCTTCGGCGGCGCTCCCGACGACGTGCTCCTCGTACGCGTCGGTCGCGGTGTCGGCTCGGGACTCCTGGCCGGCGGGGTACCGATGCGGGGGAGCCGCTTCGCCGCGGGCGAGATCGGCCACGTGACCGTCGGCACCGACGGCGGTCCCCGCTGCGTGTGCGGCAAGGTCGGCTGCCTCGAGGCGTGGCTGTCCGTACCGGCACTCGAGACGCGCCTCGCAGAAGACGACGCGGATGCCGACGGCATCCTGCGTGACGCCGGCGAACGCCTCGGCATCGCCCTCGCGCCCATCGTGGGCGCCCTCGACCTGTCGGAGATCGTGCTCTCCGGCCCCCTCGAACTTCTCGACGGCGCGCTCGCACAGGCGACCGTCGAGACGCTCCGCGCACGCACGCTCGCCCAGTTCCACGACGGCGTGCGGGTGCGGATGACGGCGCAAGGCGAGGACATCGTCCTCCGCGGCGCCGCCGTCATGGTCCTGTCGGGACGCCTCGGCGTCTCCTGACACCCGGCATCACCCATCCCGGACGGTATCCCTCCGGAACACCAAGAGAAAACGAAGGAAGACACCATGAACAAGAAGCTCGGAGCCTTTGCGCTCATCGGCGCTTCGGCTGTCGTTCTCGCAGGCTGCGCGGGCGGCGGAGCAACGACGCCCACGTCCGCGGGCACGCCGGAGCCGGGAGAGCTGCGCGTGTGGCTCGTCGGCACCGACACCCCGCAGGAAGCGCGCGACTACCTCACCGAGACGTTCGCGGCGGAGAACCCCGGCAGCACCCTGGTCATCGAAGAGCAGCAGTGGACCGGCCTCGTGGACAAGCTGACCACGAGCCTGTCCTCCAACGACAGCCCCGACATCGTCGAGATGGGCAACACGCAGGCCGCCGCGTTCACGTCGGCGGGGGCGCTGCTCGATCTCAGCGACATCCAGGAGCAGCTGGGCGGCTCCGACCTCCTCGACGGGTTCGTCGAGGCCGGTTCGTGGGACGGCAAGCTCTACGCCGCGCCGTACTACTCGGGCGCCCGCGTGGTCTTCTACAACACGGCCCAGTACGAGGAGGCCGGCGTCGCCGTGCCGACGACGCTCGACGAGTACGTCTCCAACGGCGTCACGCTCGCCGACTCGCTCGACGGGGTCTCCGGCGTCTACTTCCCGGGCAAGGACTGGTACAACGCCCTGCCCTTCATCTGGGAGAACGGCGGCGAGGTCGCCGTGCAGAACGACGACGGCAGCTGGGACGCGCAGTTCTCGTCGGAGGGCTCGCTCGCCGGCATCGCTCAGGTGCAGGAGCTCATGACGAAGGCGTCACTCGCCGCGAAGGACGGCGACGAGACCGAGGCCTGGGTGCCGTTCCGCACCGAGAAGGCTGCGACCCTGTCGGTTCCGAGCTGGGCCTACTGGTCGATCGTCGCCGACGAGGACCAGAAGGAGACGGCGCTCACCGACACGCTCGGCTACTTCGCCCTCCCGGGCAAGGACGGCGGCGCCGCGCAGGTGTTCGCGGGCGGCTCGAACGTGGGTATCGCCGCGAAGTCGGCGCACCCGGAGCTCGCCAAGAGCGCTCTGGAGATCATGCTGAGCGACGAGTACCAGACGATCCTCGCCAAGGCGGGACTCGTGCCCGCCAAGAAGTCGCTGGGCGGCAACGTCGCGGCGGCGACCCCCGAGCTCGCCAAGGTCATCGCGGATGCCGCGGCGAACGCGAAGCTGACCCCCGCGTCGCCCAAGTGGGCCGACGTGGAAGCGAAGGGCCTCCTGCAGGACTTCTTCGTCAAGGTCGCCAACGGCGGTGACATCGCGTCGCTGGCCGCCGAGCTCGACACCCAGATCGAGTCCATCCTCAACGGCTGACCGATCCCGTTCCCCCGGGGCGCCGGGCGCCCCGGGGGAACTCCCCACACAGAAGGACGAGACCGTGTCGGCCTCCACCACCCTCCCCCTCGCCGCGACGGGCAGTCCGCCGCCGGCCCCGGCGGCACCTCGTCGCCGCCGGTTCAGCGCCACGCCGCTGGCCCTCCTGCTCCCGTCGCTGGTCATGCTGGTCGTCTTCATCGGCTGGCCGCTCGTGCAGCTCGTGATGATGTCGTTCCAGAAGTACGGCCGCGAGCAGATCTTCGGCGCTCCTGCCGATTTCATCGGCATCGACAACTACGTCCGCGTGCTCACCGACCCGGAGTTCTGGGTGGTGCTGGGCCGCAGTGTCGGTCTCTGCCTCGTGAGCGTGGCCGCCACGATGGTGCTCGGCGTATCGATCGCCCTGCTCATGCGGGCGCTCGGGTCGGTCATGCGCACCGTCGTCTCGGTGGGGCTGCTGCTGGCGTGGGCGATGCCGGCGCTGACCGCCACGATCGTGTGGGGGTGGATCTTCGACACCGACTACGGTCTCGTCAACTACTTCCTCACTCAGGTGACGGGCACCGACTGGACCGGTCACAGCTGGCTGAGCGATCCGCTGAGCTTCTTCGCGGTCGCCGCCATCATCATCACGTGGGGCGCGATCCCCTTCGTGGCCTTCTCGACCTACGCGGGTCTGACTCAGGTGCCCGACGAGGTCATGGAGGCGGCCTCGCTCGACGGTGCCGGCGGGTGGCAGCGCTTCCGACTCATCGTCGTCCCGTACGTGAAGTCGATCCTCATCGTCCTGTTGATCCTGCAGGTGATCTGGGACCTGCGCGTGTTCGCGCAGATCTACGCGCTGCAGACGATCGGCGGCGTCCGCGCCGACACGAACACGATCGGCGTCTACATCTACAGCGTCTCGATGGCGACCGGAGACCTCGGGTCGGGCGGTGCGATCGCGGTGATCCTCGTGCTCATCCTGCTCGCGATCTCCGCCGCCTACATCCGCACGATGCTGAAGTCGGAGGAGGAACTGTGAGCGCGCGCACGACTCGCCGGGCGCGGCGTCTTCTCCTCAATCTCGCGGCACTCGTCGTGTTCGTCTGCTCGGTCTTCCCGGTCTACTGGATGGTGAACACCGCCTTCCTGCCCGGCTCCGCCGTCCGGAGCGAGACGCCGCACCTGTGGCCCGACGAGTTCACGCTGCGCTCGTTCGTCGCGGCGTGGAACGACGGCGGGTTCCTCCCGGCGCTCGGCGTCTCGCTCGCCGTCACGATCCTCACGGTCGTCACCGCGCTGCTGTTCGCCTTCCTGGCGTCGATCGCCGTGTCGCGCTATCGCTTCCGCTCCCGCAAGTCGTTCATCATCGCGATCCTCGTGATCCAGATGATCCCCGCCGAAGCCATGATCATCTCGACGTTCCGGGTGCTCGACGGGTGGCAGCTGCTGAACACGATCGTCGGTCTGTCGGCCGTCTACATCGCCATGGTGCTGCCGTTCACGATCTGGACGCTCCGCGGCTTCGTCAACGGGGTGCCCGCCGACCTGGAGGAGGCGGCGATGATCGACGGCTGCAGCCGGAACCAGGCCTTCTGGCGTGTCACGTTCCCGCTGCTGGCTCCGGGGCTCGTCTCCACCGGCATCTTCGCGTTCATCCAGGCCTGGAACGAGTTCGTGTTCGCGCTGGTGATCATGACCCGGCCCGAATCGCAGACGCTGCCCATCTGGCTTCGCAGCTTCGTGCAGGCGACCAAGGCCACCGACTGGGCGGTCGTGATGGCCGGCTCGACGCTCATGGCGATCCCCGTCGTCGTGTTCTTCCTGATCGTTCAGGGACGCATGACCAGCGGCCTGGTCTCCGGAGCGGTGAAGGGCTGACATGCGTCTCGGATTCGACGTCGGCGGCACCAAGACCGACGCAGTGGCCGTCGCGCCCGACGGCGAGATCGTCGCGCGTCTGCGCCGGCCGACCGGGTGGGGCGCGGATGCCGTGGTGGGAACGATCGCCGACGCGGTGGTCGCGCTCTGTGCCGACATCGGGCATGCGCCGACCGAGCTGGACTCGATCGGCATCGGCATCCCGGGCCAGGTCGCCGAGGGGACGGCGCGCATCTCCCACGCGGTGAACCTCGGGATCGAGACGCTCGACCTCGGCGCCGCCGTCGGTCCGCTCTTCGGCGTGCCGGTGCGCGCGGAGAACGACGTGAAGGCAGCGGCGGTCGGCGCCTTCGCGCTCCGGCGCAGGGCGAGAGCGCGGGAGGCATCCGGGAGCCTCGCCTACCTCAACCTGGGAACGGGTGTCGCGGCCGGCATCGTGCGCGACGGTCGTCTGTGGCGCGGTGCGCGCGGCACGGCCGGTGAGGTCGGGCACATTCCCGTCGATCCGCGCGGGCCGCGCTGCCGGTGCGGCCAGCGCGGGTGCATCGAGGCGCTGGCGGGCGGCGGTGCCGTGGCCCAGCGCTGGGGCGAGCCCGGCATCCTTCCCATCCGCGATGTGTTCGACGCGGCGGATGCCGGTGACCCGACGGCCGACGGGCTCCGCCGCGATCTCGCCTACGGCGTGGCGGCGGCCGTCCGCATCCTCGTGCTGACGGAGGATGCGGAGACCGTCGTACTCGGCGGGGGACTGACGGCGCTCGGCGATCGTCTGCTCGCACCGCTCGTGGCGGAGCTCGAGGTCAGCGCGGCGGAGTCGACGTTCCTGCGGTCGCTGCACCTTCCCGAACGCATCGAACTCCTGCCGCCGGGTTCGCCCGCGGCAGCCTTGGGCGCCGCCCTCATCGGCGCGACCGCACACGAACAGGAGGTCCTCGCGCATGGCTGAGGTCGTCATCGTCCCCACTCCGGCCGCGGCGGGAGAACTCGTCGCCGACGAGATCGTCCGCCTCGTCCGAACCCGCCCGGATGCCGTGCTGGGACTCGCGACCGGTTCGACGCCCCTGCCGGTCTACACGGCGCTGCGCCCGCGGCTCACCGGCGTCGATGTCAGCCGCGTGCGCGGTTTCGCGCTCGACGAGTACGTCGGCATCGATCCGCGGCATCCGGAGAGCTACCGTTCGGTGATCACGCGCGAGGTGGTCGAGCCGCTGGGGCTCGACCCGGACCGCATCCGCACGCCCGACGGCAGCCTCGACGGGATCGAGCACGCCGGAGAGGACTACGAGACGGCGATCGCCGCTGCCGGCGGCGTCGACCTCCAGCTCCTCGGGATCGGCACGTCGGGTCACATCGGCTTCAACGAGCCGGGCTCGTCGTTCGCGTCGCGCACGCGGGTCAAGACCCTCATCGAGCAGACCCGTGCCGACAACGCCCGCTTCTTCGACTCGATCGACGACGTTCCCCGGCACTGCATCACGCAGGGCCTCGGCACGATCCTCGACGCCCGGCACCTGTTCCTGCTGGCGTTCGGGGAGGGCAAGGCGGATGCCGTGGCGGGCGCGGTGGAGGGCCCGGTGACCTCCTCGTTGCCCGGATCGGCGATCCAACTGCACCCGCACGTGACCGTCGTCGTCGACGAGGCGGCTGCCTCCCGACTGCGCAACGCCGACTACTACCGGTATGCCTTCGCCCACAAGCCCGCCTGGCAGGGATTCTGAGGCGCAGGGTTTCTGAAGCGCATCGGGCGCCGGCGCTAGAGTCGGCACCGTGAGCGACGCGGCGAGGATGACGACGACACCGGCCTGGGTGTGGGGCGGTGGCCTACTGCTGGCGAGCGCGGTGGTTCCGCTCGTGCTCGGCGCCCCTGGACTCGTCGGCGGTCCCGGTATTGCGAACACCCTTTTCGCGTGGCTCGCTATGGCGGCCTTCTCCGCGGCGCTCGTGATCTTCGCCTTCGGGCTGGGCGGACGAGGGTCTGTCGTCGCGCGTCGCCCGTGGGGTGTGGCCGCGATGGTGGCGCTCGCCGCCGTCGGTCCCGTGATGTGGGTGGTGACCGGCATCCTGCCGTACTCCGACAGCGATCCGCAGCGCTACCTGATCCTCGGCTACGTCGACCTCGCCGTGCGGTTCGTCGCGGCGCTGGCCACCGTCGTCGCCATCGGGCGCGCCCGGGTGGTGCCGCCGCCGTGGAACTGGTCGCCGGCGTGGGGCCTGGCCGCCCTGGTCGTGGTGAGTGTCATCACTCAGGTGGTCGGGGTCGCGCTCGGAAGTGCGCCGGAGAGTCAGGATGCGCTCTCCGCGCTCTTCGGGATGTCGGGCCTCGTGAGCGTCGCAGTGCCGTCGCTCCTCGGCATCCTGGCGATCGTGCTCGGGTCCCGCGCCGAGCCCCGTGGCGTCGTACCCGTCTACCCGCCCCAGGTCTGAGGGCGGGTTCTCAGGGCGCGAACACCTTGCCCGGATTGAGGATGCCGGCGGGGTCGAATACGCGCGCGATCTGACGCTGCAGCTCCCACTGGTCGTCGCCGAGCTCGTCGGCGAGCCAGCGCCGCTTGAGCACGCCGATGCCGTGCTCGCCCGTGAGGGTGCCGCCCAGGCGCAGTGCCGCGTGGAAGAGCTCGTCGGCGGCCTCCCAGATGCGGGGCGGCACGACGTCGCCCTCGAAGACGAAGTTGGGGTGCAGGTTGCCGTCGCCCGCGTGGCACACCGTGGGGATGCGGATGCCGTAGGCCGCTTCGATCCGTGCGATGGCGTCGAACATCTCGGGCAGCATGCTGCGCGGCACGGAGACGTCCTCGATGAGGGTCGTGCCGAGAGACTCCATCGCGGGGTGCATCGACCGGCGAATCGACCAGAGCCGCTCGGCGTCGGCGGCGTCGGCCGCGACGGCGACCTCGCCGCCGAGGTCGCGCAGCACGGTGGCGATCGCGTCGGCTTCAGCCTCGGCGGCGACCCCGTCGGTCTGGATGGTGAGCTGAGCCGCGTCGGGGCGAGGCGGGGCGAGCTTCAGCAGGCGGTGGACGGCCTCGAGAGACAGCGCGTCCATCAGCTCCATGATCGCGGGCTGGATGCCGGACGCGGTCACGGCGGCGGCGGCCACCGCGGCCGCGCGCACGTCGGGGAAGACGGCGGTGAGGGTCTGCGACTGTCCGGGGACGAGGCGCCGGAGTTTGAGGGTCGCTCCGACGATGACACCCAGGATGCCCTCGGAGCCGATCACGAGCGAGGTGAGGTCGAGCCCCGTGACGCCTTTGACGCTGCGGTGGCCGAGGCGCAGGAGCCGTCCGTCGGCGAGCACGATGTCCACGCCCAGCACGGCATCCCGGACGACGCCGTACTTCGCGCAGAGGAGACCCCCCGCACCGGTGGCGATGTTGCCTCCGACCGTGGAGATCTCGCGGCTCGCGGGGTCGGGTGCCCACCACACCCCGTGCTCGGCGAGCAGCTCGTTGAGACGCGCGTTCAGGATGCCGGGTTCCACGACGGCCAGGAGGTCGTCGGCCCGGATCTCGAGCACGCGGTCCATGCGTGCGAGGGAGAGCACCAGCTCGCCGGGGCCGGCGTTCGCGCCCCCCGCGAGGCCGGTTCCCGCGCCTCGGGTGACGACGGGCGTGGCGGTCGCGTGCGCGATGCGCAGCGTCGCCTGCACGTCGTCGACGCTCTGCGCGTGGACGATCGCGAGAGGTGCTCCGGGTGACGCGTGACCGGACTTGTCGGCCCGCGTCGCTTCGAGCGCGATCGGGTCGGTGTCGACGCGGTCGCCCAGCTGCGCACGCAGCAGTTCGACGACGTCGGCGGCGCTCATGCGAGTCGGCGGCGTCCGGAGATCACGCCGACGGCGACCGCGACGATGCCGAACACGATGCCGATGGCGGCGTTGCCCATGCTCCACCAGGCGATCGTGGCGGAGGCGTAGACGAGGAGTTCGACGAGGGCGCGCACGAAGGGGTGGACAGCCACGACGGCGCGCGGTGAGACGAAGAGCGCCCAGACCAGGATCGCCACGACCGGGGCGCCGATGCCGAACACGATGTTCCACGGCAGCGCCCAGGCGGTGAAGCCCCACAGGGCCAGCGTCGCGAGGGCGAACAGCTCGCAGACGAAAGCCAGCAGATCGAGGGCGTGGAGCGGGGGGCGCGTGCCTGCCGGAAGGGGCTCGGCCGGTGCTTCCGGGCGCACGTGGGGCAGTTCGGCCATGTCCGCCAGTCTACGGCGCGGTGTCGCCCTCGGCCCGCGTCACCTGGAGCGTCAGCACCTCGCCGACGACGTCGCCGGAGACGTACGCGACCGAGATCCGGGTGCCGAGATCGATCTCGGCGTCGCTGATCGTGAACGCGACGGTGCCGGCCCCCGCCTCATCGAGCGTGACCTCGTTGCGGCGTGTCGGGTCGTCGGTGAACCACAGGCGCACCGTCGCTCCCGCCGGACCGGTGAAGTTGAGGCGAAGGGTCGCGATGCCGTCGACGGAGGCCTCCGCTTCGTAACCCGTGAGAACGGGCACTCCGGCGGGCACGGACGGCGTCGGGGTCGGCGTCGGCGTCGGGGTCGGAGTGGGCGTCGGGGTCGGAGTGGGCGTCGGGGTCGGAGTGGGCGTCGGCGTTGGAGTGGGCGTCGGCGTCGGCGTCGGGGTGGGCGTCGGCTCCGGCGTGGGGGTGGGCGTCGGCGTGGGGCGCGGTTCGGGCGTCGCGGTCGGCGTCGTCGAGGGGCGCGGGACCGGGGGGCGCTCCGGAGTGCTCGTGCGCGGGGGAGCGGCGCTGGGCGTCGGGGTGGGCAGATCGCTGGGCGTCGGGCTCGCGGAAGGTGAGGCGACCGGCTCAGGAGTGGGGGATTCGGGGTGGGGTGTCTCGGGGATGGGTGTGCCGAGCGGTGCGCCGCCGGCGGGCGCCGCCGGGGCGGCGGAGAGCATCGGAGGAAGCACCACCGCGGCTGCGACCGCGCCCGCGGCGACGACCAGCGCGACGAGGGCGGCGACGCCGCCGACTCCCGACAGCACTCCCGAGCCGGCGGCGGAACCGGCAGCGCCTGCGGAGCCCGCCGAGCCGGCGGAGCTCGAGGAACCCACGACGCCGAGGCCGCCGTCCGATCCTGCTGGGCTCACCGGTGCGCCCGCGGAGCCCGCGCCCATGACGGCGCCGGGGAGTGCGGGGGATGCACCGGCGGCCAACGCCACGAGCGGGGTGCCGCCGCCCTGCAGGGTCGCGAGGTACGCCGTCGCCGCGCCGGTTCCGATCGTGAGCGGCAACAGGATCATGGCGAGGCGGTGCGAGACCTCCTTCGCCTCCGAGGCGACGATCGTGCATCGGGCGCAGTCGGCGAGATGCGCCTCGAGCTTCATGCGGTCGCGCTTTCCGAGGTTGCCCCTCGCGTACGCACCCAGGCGGTGGATCGTCCAGTAGCAGTCGGAATCGTCGGTCACCGACCGCAGGTGCGCCTGGATCCACGCCTCGCGCAGCCCTTCGCGCGCGCGGAACGCCAGCTGAGCGACGGCCGTCGGCTTCATGCCCACGAGCGGGGCGATCTCGCCCGGCTTCATCTGCTCGATCTCGGTGTACCAGAGCACCTCCTGCCAGCGCGTCGGCAGACTGCGGAACGCCTGGTGGGTGAGGCTGCGGTCGAGCGCCTCGTCGGTCGCGTGCGCCGCGGCATCCGGGTCTTCCACGGCCTCGAGTTCGTCGATGGGCGTCTCGCGGCGAGCGCGTCCCCACCCGGCCGCCGTGTTGCGGATGCTGGTGAACAGGTACGCGCGGAACGAGCCGGTGGGGCCGCCGCCCGCCTGGATCGACCGGTAGATCCGCGTGTACGCCTCCTGCACGAGGTCGTCGGCGTCGATGCTCGTCGTCACGGACTGCGCCACGGTGAGGCCGGACCGGTAGTGCCGGCGCCACAGCTCGCCGAAGGCCTCGGAGTCGCCGTTGCGCGTGCGTGCGACGAGGTCGGCGTCGGCGGGGGCGCCGTCGAGGGTGTCGTCGGGCGCGGCGTCGTCGGGCGAAGTCATGGTTCGGCGAGAGGCTTCCGTGGTGTCGTCGGGTATTTCGGGCATACGTGTCCCACCACAGAGACGCGTCAGCGCGCATATTATGACGCGAACTCGAAAACTCCCCGCGAATCGAGCTATCTGCAGGAAATCTTCCTGACCTTTCGAGAACTTTGCCGACCGGCGTCATAGAACCCGCCGGACGCCGTCTCTCCTATCGGCGGTCTCCTGGGGGAGTCGAGAAATCGAACCGCCGGCCGGCGACCGGGTCGATCTGGGGGGAGAGTCCCGGGGTGCGTCGGTGAAGGGCAGGAGGGGCGGAGTGCGCTGGGGGGCGCATCCGCCCCTCACCCGATCGCCTCGACGGCATCCCGCGTCGCATCGACGTCAGCGAGGAACGCGGATGCCGTCCCGCCACACCGACCGCACGCGCAGATCGTCGCTCAGCAGCACGGCGTCCGCCGCCGCGCCGACCCGGAGCGACCCGTACCGACCCTCCTCGCCGAGTGCTCGCGCGGGCACTACCGTCAGTGCCGCGACGGCGACGGGGAGCGTCACGCCGGCGCCCACCGCGACGCGCAGCGCGGCGTCCTGCGTGAGCGTCGACCCCGCGATCGCACCTCCCTCGTCCAGGCGGGCGACACCGTCGGAGACCGTGACGCCGAGCCCGCCGAGCCGGTAGACGCCGTCGCCGACGCCCGCGGCGGACATGGCGTCGGTGATGAGGGCAACCCGGCCCGGCGCCGCCGCCATCGCGACGGCCACGACGTCCGGATCGACATGGATGCCGTCGGCGATCACTTCCAGCGTGACCCGGTCGTCGCGGAGAGCGGCGACCACGGGGCCCGGCGCGCGGTGATGGATGCCGGGCATCGCGTTGAAAGCGTGGGTGAGGATCGTGGCACCCGCGTCGAAGGCGGCGCGGGCCTGCGCTGCCGTGGCGTCGGTGTGGCCGACCGCGACACGCGCCCCTCCGGCGACGAAGCGCGCCACGGCATCCATTCCTCCCGGCAGTTCCGGCGCGAGGGTCACCTGCCGCACGGTGCCGCGCCCGGCCGAGAGCAGCCGGTCGACGGCGGCGGGCTCCGGATGCCGCAGCAGCGCGGCGGTGTGGGCCCCCTTGTGCCGTGGGGCGAGGAACGGACCCTCCAGATGGCTGCCGAGGATGGACGGATCGTGCGCCGCGGCGTCGGCGACCGCGGCGACCCGCGCGACGAGTTCGTCGATCGAGGCGGTCACGAGGGAGAGCACGGCCCGCGTCGTGCCGTGGGCGAGATGCACCGCCCGCGCGCGGGCGATCGCCTCGGGGCCGTCGTCGAAGGCGGACCCGCCGCCGCCGTGCCCGTGCAGGTCGAGGAAACCGGGGGTGAGCAGCCCGCCGCCGCCGTCGACGGCATCCGCCGCCGGGAGGGCGCGCCACGCGTCGCCCGTGCCGGTCTGCGAGACCGTTCCGTCGTCGAACGCCACCCAGGCGTCGTCGGTGATGCGGCCGTCGTCGACCAGCCGTACGCCGTGGATGACGGTCGTCATGCGCCGTACCCCCTGCGGCGCCAATACCGCGAGATCACGGGGAGTCGCGCTCGGAAAGACTCCCACGTCCGGTCGGGGTGCGTGCCGGTGCGAGGCGACCAGCCCGCCTCGGCGGCGGCGCCGATGCGGGGGAAGGCGAGCGCGTCGATGTCGGACAGATCGCGCACCGTCTCCGTCCACAGCGGAGCTTCGACGCCCAGAATGTCGGCCTCGGCGACTCCGTCGATGACCTCGACGGGCTCCCACCGGTAGGCGCGCTCGACGCTCGTCACACCCCGAGCCCACGTGAGTCCGATCGGGAAGTCGTCGGTCGGCTTCATGTCGAGATACACCGCGTCGGCGGGGGAGAGGATCACGCGCCCGCCGCGCCGGACGAACGTGCGCGTCTTGTCGTCCATGCCGTCGGTCGGGGTGACGAAGCCCCAGTACTGCCCCACGGTGCCCGGGGCGAGGTCGGTGGCGGCGCCCGCCTCGTGCCACGCGACGGGCACCTTGCCGAGATCGGCGACGATGCGTGTGACCCGGGCGACGAATGCGGCGTAGTCGGCCGCGGGCGTGCCGAGCGCCTCGTCGCCACCGATGTGGAGGTAGTGCCCGGGGGTGAGGTCGGCGAGTTCGCGGAGCACGTCCGTCACGAACGCGTACGTCTCCTCCGCGTGGATGCGCAGCGACGAGAACCCCACCGCGAGGCCGCGATACGGCTCGCCGTGCGTCGGAATCCCGCCGCCGTACGCCTCGACGGTCTCGAGCACGTGCGGGGCGAGGACGGGCTGCTCCGTCAGCTCGGGGTAGGCGAGCGAGACGGCGTGCGTGTGCCCCGGAAGGTCGATCTCCGGAACCACGGTCATGTGCCGTGCTGCGGCGTACGCGACGATGCGGCGATAGTCGTCCTGCGTGTAGAACCCGCCGGGGTCGTCGCCGACCGACGTGCCCGAGGCTCGCTCGGTCAAGAGCGGGCGCGACGCGGAGGCGAGCCGCCAGCCCTGGTCGTCGGACAGGTGCAGATGCAGGTGATTGAACTTGAGTCCCGCGGCGCGGTCGATGTAGGCCTCGACCGTCTCGACGGGGTGGAAGTGGCGGGCGACGTCGAGCATCACGCCGCGGTAGGCGAAGCGGGGCGCGTCGGCGATGCGCACGGACGGCAGGAGTCCGGCGTCGGCGGCGGCGACCAGCTGCCCGAGCGTCTGCACGCCGTAGAAGAGGCCCGCGGCATCCGCTCCGCGCACGCGGACCCCCGAGGCGTCGACCTCGAGGCGGTACGACTCGGGGTCGCCGTCACCGTCGACCGAGAGCTCGACGTGTCCGCCGTCGCCGGCCGGGGCGCGGTCGAGGCCGAAGCCGAGGTCGAGGTCGAGGTCGAGGAGGATGCCGTGCAGCGCGGCGACGGCATCCGTCTCGCCCGTGATCTCCGTCTCGGCCGTCAGCGCGAGGCCGGGGGCGTCGACCGGCGTCACCGACAGCGGCAGCGGGATGAGGGAGGGTGCGGCCACCATGGCTCTCATTCTGTCCCGACGCGGCTGCCGCGACCAGGGCTTGTAAGGAAACCTAACAAATGATCTCGGCCAGCCTATCAGCGCGCCATCCGGTGTGCGCTCGTCCCCCGTCTGTCGACACAGCGGGTGCGGTCGTGCGCTCGCTCGCCGTGAGTCGACTCAGGATGCGGCTTGCTGCTTGATCTGTCGAAGTGCGTCCATGAAGCCGTCGGAACATCCGCTCGACCCTGCGAGCCGGTCGACGGAGATCTCATCGATGCTGCGTCCGACGACGGCGCGCGGGAGGGCTGCGGCGAAGCGCCGCTGGTATGCGAGCGAGGTCTCGTCTTCGGCGGGTGTGGTGATGCCGACGGCGGTGACGATGCCGTCGTCGATGGTCAGGGTGACGTCGTGGTGGGACGGCAGCGATCCGTACCATCCCCTGGCGGTGTATTCGCCGTCACGGAACGCGTCCGCGGAATCGGACGGGTTCGACGAGGCCATGGTGCTCCTCTCTGCGAGCCGGGCGGCTGTGAGCCGCCCGGCTCCGGCGACGGGGTGGTGACGACGACGATGAGCCGGTCTCAGGCGAGGCGACGGGCGCTGAGCCACCGCACCATGTCCGGGTCGGCGTGATCGAAGAACTGGGACTCGCCGGTGTGGAGGCCGGCGATGAGTCCCATCTCGTCGTCGGTGAGCTCGAAGTCGAACACGTCGATGTTCTGCGCCATGCGATCGGGGTTGACGCTCTTGGGGATGACGACGACGTCGCGCTGAATCATCCAGCGGAGCACGACCTGGGCGACGGACTTGCCGTGCGCATCACCGATCGCGGACAGCACGTCGTTGGTGAACAGGCCGTTCTTGCCTTCGGCGAACGGGCCCCACGATTCGATCTGGACGCCTTCGCCCTTCATGAGCTCCTGGTAGTCGACGTTCTGACGGAACGGGTGGGTCTCGATCTGGTTGACGGCCGGCACGATGTCGTTGTTGATGATGAGATCGATGAGCTGGTCGGCGGCGAAGTTGGAGACGCCGATCGCGCGAGCACGACCGTCGCGGTTGAGCTTCTCCATCGCGCGCCACTGTCCGTAGTAGTCACCGAATGGCTGGTGGATCAAGTAGAGGTCGACGTAGTCGAGGCCGAGCTTGGAGACGGACTCCTCGAACGCGCGGATGGTGTTCGCCTCGGCGGGCTGATCCTGTACCCACAGCTTGGTGGTGATGAACAGGTCTTCACGCGGGACGCCGCTCGCCTCGATGGCGGCGCCGACGGCGGCTTCGTTGGCGTAGGCGGCGGCGGTGTCGATCGACCGGTATCCGGCGGCGAGTGCCGCTTCCACGGCCTTCTGGGTCTGGTCGTTGTCGACCTGGAAGACGCCGAAGCCGAGGATGGGCATTTCGATGCCGTTGTTGAGGGTGACGGTTCGCATCAGGGGTTCCTTCTTTCAGTGGTGGCTGGGGGCGGCCCGGCGCGCGGCCAGGTCGGCGGGGAGGATGACGGCGAGGGTAACGAGGAGCGCGATGGCGACCATCACGGCACCTCCTGTGTACGCGAGGGCGATTCGGTCCGCCAGGGTCGCGGCACCGGCTCCGACGGCGGTGAGTGTGGCGACCCCAAGGGTGCTGCCCAGCTGGTGGGCGGTGTTCACGAGGCCCGAGGCGGCGCCGGCGTCTTCGGCCGGTGCCCCGGCGATCCCGGCGGCCGTCAGAGGACCGAAGCAGAGCCCCTGCCCGATGCCGAAGAGCATCAACGGGCCCGCGAAGCCCACGAGGTAGGAGGTGTCCGGCGCGATGCGACTCAGCCAGATGAGTCCGGCGAGGACGATCGCGATGCCGACGGCGACGAGCCATGCGTTGCCGAATCGGCGGGTGAGTCTGGCGACGAGGAGTGAAGTGCCGAACTGCAGCAGGCTCATCGGGAGGAACGCGATGCCGGCCTGCAGCGGTGTCCACCCGTACACGCCCTGCAGGTATTGCGTCGTGAAGAAGAAGAATCCGATACCGGCACCGGCGAACAGCAGTCGCGCGACGGCCGCTCCGCTGCGCTCCCGACTCGCGAACAATCGAAGCGGCATGATCGGCTGCCGTGCCCGCCACTCGTTCATCACGAAGAGCGAGAGAACAAGGACCCCGACCGCGAGCGGGATGAGGGTGCCGGGGGCTGTCCAGCCGCGGTCGCCGCCTTCGACGATGCCGTAGACCAGCGATCCCATGCCGAGGGTGGAGGTGGCCGCGCCGAGGACATCGAAGCGGCCGCGGGCGACGGGGGAGGTGGGGATGAAGCGAAGGGCGAGGATGATCATCGCGATTGCGATGGGCACGTTGATGAAGAATCCGACCCGCCAGCTCAGCAGTGATGCGAGCGCTCCGCCGACGACCATTCCGAGGCTCGCGCCGATGCCGGCGGTGGTGCCGTAGGCCGCCACGGCGCGCGTCCGCTCTCGACCTGGTGGGAACGTTGCGGTGATCAGGGAGAGTGAGGAGGGTGCGACGATCGCAGCGCCGATGCCCTGGAACGCCCTGGCCGCGATGATCCACTCTTCCGACTGCGCCGTGCCCACGAGCAGCGAAGCGAGACCGAACATCGCCAGACCCACGATGAACACCGGGCGGCGGCCGAGGAGGTCGCCGGCGCGGGCGCCGAGCAGCAGCAGTCCGCCGAACACCAGCGTGTATGCGTTCTGCACCCACGACAATCCGACCGGGCTGAGCCCCATCGTCTGCTCGATCTGCGGTAGTCCGGTGAAGATGATCGAATTGTCCAGCACGATCATGAAGTAGCTGACCAGCACGATCGCCAGCACAGCCCGCGGATGCGCGGCCGGGAGCTTCGTCGGGAAGGTCGCCGCGGACGGGGCGGGATGAGTGGGGGTGATCGCTGGCACATATGTAGTTCAGCGGTGATCTCTCGTGCGAGACAGTGACGGCTTTTCCGTGTACTGACAGTCAGTCGCTTGACGACCGCGCTCGTCGTAACGTGGCGGCATGGACAACCGGGACGAAGTGAGCGAGTTCCTCCGCATCCGCCGTGATCGGCTCACCCCCGAGCAGGCCGGCATCATCGGCGGGGGTCGCAGGCGAGTGCGGGGACTGCGTCGAGAGGAGGTCGCGGCGCTCGCGGGGATGAGTAGCGACTACTACGCGAAGATGGAGCGCGGGAATCTCGCCGGCGTCTCTCTCGAAGTCCTCGATGCGCTCGCGCTGGCGCTGCGACTCGATGAGGCAGAGACGGAGCATCTCCACGATCTCGCCCGCGCGGCAGGTCCTGAGCCCATCCGTCGCCGCCCTCGGCCTGCTGCCCCCACAACCGTCCGTCCCAGCTTGCAGCGGTTCCTCGACACGAATACGGCCACACCGATCGTCATCCAGAACCGGCGGAAGGACGTGATCGCGGCCAACCCGCTCGGGTACGCGCTGTTCTCCCCTTTGTTCGCAGACCCATCGAACCAGCAGAACAACGCGAGGTTCACGTTCCTCAGCCCCGCGGCGCGCACCTTCTTCATCGACTGGGATCAGGGTGCCGATGCGATCGTTGCGTCTATGCGCACCGTGGCGGCGAGGAACCCGCACGACAAAGACCTCACGGACCTGATCGGTGAGCTCGTGACCCGCAGCGACATCTTCCGCGCGCGTTGGGCGGCGCACAACGTGAAGCCGCACCTCTCCGGCAGCAAACGGCTCCACCACCCCGACGTGGGCGACCTCGAGTTCGAGTTCGAAGGAATGGAGCTGCCGGGAACCCCGGGCTGGATGCTCTACGCCTACACCACCAAACCCGGCTCCTTCAGCGAGGAGCGCGTCGCGATCCTCGGCAGCCTCGCCGCCACGCCGGATTCGCAGAACGCCGATGGTGCGGCCACGTACCGCGGCGACAACGCCTAACGGAAGCAGTCCGATGTCCGAGAAGAACCCTGCCGTTGCCCCTGCAGTGATCCGCGAGAGCGCACCCAAGCTCGCCGACCTCACCGACGATGTCCTGTTCGCCGACATCTGGGAGCGCCCGGGGCTCTCCTCGCGCGATCGAAGTCTCATCACCGTCGCCACGCTCATCGCTCTCGGTCGCGACGCACAGCTGAAGAGCCATTTGGCGAGGGCCCTCCAGAACGGGCTCACCCGTGAGGAACTCGCCGAGGTGGCCACGCACCTCGCCTTCTACGCCGGTTGGCCTGCGGGCATGACCGCGGTCACGATACTCGCCGAAGTGCAGGAACGGGCGACGGCACCCGGCGAAGGCGCACGATGATGCAATCCCGCACCCTCGGCAGTGGCCTCGAGGTATCCGCACTCGGGTTCGGATGCATGGGTCTCAATCACGGATACGCGCACAAGCTCGACGAGGGCCACAGCATCGAGGTGATCCGCCGGGCCGTAGAGCTCGGGGTCACCTTCTTCGACACCGCCCAGGTCTACGGGCCGTTCACCAATGAGGAGATCGTCGGCAGAGCTCTCGCACCTGTCCGCGACCAGGTGGTCATCGCGACCAAGTTCGGTTTCGACTTCGACGGCACCCGCCCGTCGGGGCTGAACAGCTCGCCCGAGTACATCCGGTCCACCGTCGATGCATCATTGGGGCGACTCGGGGTGGAGCGCATCGATCTGCTCTATCAGCACAGAGTCGACCCGGATGTTCCCATCGAAAGCGTCGCGGGAACGGTGAAAGAACTCATCGAAGAGGGCAAGGTCGCGCACTTCGGCCTGTCTGAGGCCGGCGCGGCCACGATCCGACGCGCGCACGCCGTCCAGCCCGTCACCGCCCTGCAGAGCGAGTACTCCCTCTGGTGGCGCGAGCCGGAGGCCGCGATCCTTCCTACGCTCGACGAGCTGGGCATCGGGTTCGTCCCCTTCAGCCCTCTCGGGAAGGGTCTGCTCACAGGCACCATCGGCACGGCGACCCCGTTCAGCGAAGACGACGTCCGGTCCACGCTGCCCCGCTACAGTGCCGAGAGCCGGCAGGCGAGCAGCGACCTGGTCGACCTCCTCGGTTCGCTCGCCGAGCAGAAGCAGGCGACCCCCGCGCAGGTCGCTCTGGCCTGGCTTCTCGCGCAACAGCCCTGGATCTGCCCCATCCCCGGAACCACGAAGGTGCACCGGCTGGAGGAGAACGTCGCCGCCGCGACGGTCGAGCTGACCGATGCGGAACGAGATCGCCTGACGGCGACATCCGACCTCATCGACACCGCCGCCGATCGGTACCCGGAGAAGATGCAGAAGATGATCGACCGCTGATCACGAATGGACGAAGCGCGACGGGTGCGGCGCAGCACCGGGTGGCTCCTCCGCTCACCTAAGCCGCTACATCGGTCGGTACCTCGACCTGACGGGCGTTGGGGCCGCAGAAAGGTGCAGGTTGGCGGGTGGATGTCATATGCTCGAACGGTCGCGACTGGCGTTGAGGTGGGCCACCACCGGGGAGCGACCGACACGGCATTCGACCGCACGCCTGGGCCGATGCGAGATTCCATCCCGAAAGCCGTCGTCAGGAGATCGTCATGACCGATTCCGTCTTCAACGCCCCGCTCGCCGAGGTCGACCCCGAGATCGCGCAGGTGCTCGATCGTGAGCTGCAGCGCCAGCGCGGTTACCTCGAGATGATCGCATCCGAGAACTTCGTGCCCGTCTCGGTGCTCCAGTCGCAGGGTTCCGTGCTCACCAACAAGTACGCCGAGGGCTACCCCGGGCGCCGCTACTACGGCGGCTGCGAAGAGGTCGACGTGGCCGAAGAGCTCGCGATCGCCCGCGCCAAGGAGCTTTTCGGCGCCGAGTTCGCCAACGTGCAGCCCCACTCCGGTGCCACGGCCAACGCCGCCGTGCTCCACGCCATCGCCCGCCCCGGCGACACGCTGCTCGGCCTCTCGCTCGATCAGGGCGGCCACCTCACCCACGGCATGAAGATCAACTTCTCCGGCCGTCTCTACAACATCGTCGCGTACGGCGTCGACCCGGAGACCTCCACGATTGACATGGACGAGGTCCGCCGCCTCGCCGTCGAGCACCAGCCGAAGGTCATCATCGCCGGCTGGTCGGCGTACCCGCGTCAGCTCGACTTCGCGAAGTTCCGCGAGATCGCCGACGAGGTCGGCGCGATCCTGTGGGTCGACATGGCCCACTTCGCGGGTCTCGTCGCCGCCGGCCTGCACCCCTCGCCCGTCCCGCACGCGCACGTCGTCTCCTCGACCGTGCACAAGACGATCGGCGGCCCCCGCTCGGGCTTCATCCTCACCAACGACGCCGACCTCGCCAAGAAGATCAACACCGCCGTCTTCCCGGGTCAGCAGGGCGGTCCGCTCATGCACGTCATCGCCGCGAAGGCGACGGCGTTCAAGCTCGCGAACACTCCCGAGTTCCGGGAGCGTCAGGAGCGCGTGCTCCGCGGTGCGCACATCATCGCCGAGCGTCTCTCGCAGCAGGACGTGAAGGATGCCGGCATCGCCGTCCGCTCCGGCGGCACCGACGTGCACCTCGTGCTCGTCGACCTCCGCGACGCCGAGATCGACGGCAAGCAGGCCGAAGACCTGCTCCACGAGATCCACATCACGGTCAACCGCAACGCGGTGCCGAACGACCCGCGCCCGCCGATGGTGACCTCGGGTCTGCGCATCGGAACCCCGGCGCTCGCGACGCGCGGCTTCGGCGACGCCGAGTTCACCGAGGTCGCCGACGTCATCGCACTGGCTCTGCTGCCCGGTGCCGACCTCGAGGCCCTCCGCGCGCGCGTCGCCGTGCTCGCCGAGGCGTTCCCGCTCTACCCGGGTCTCCAGCAGTGACCGCTCAGCGTCTCGACGGCGTCGCCACGGCGGCCGCCATCAAGGCGGAGCTCGCGGTGACGGTGGCCGCGCTCGCCGAGAAGGGAATCGTCCCGGGCCTGGGCACCCTGCTCGTGGGCGACGACCCGGCATCCCGCTCCTACGTCACCGGCAAGCACCGCGACTGCGCCGAGGTGGGGGTGGCATCCATCTCGGTGGAGCTGCCCGCGTCCGCGACGCAGGAGGAGATTGCCGCCGCCGTCCGCGGTCTCAACGAAGACCCGTCGGTGACGGGGTTCATCGTGCAGCTGCCGCTGCCGAAGGGCATCGACGAGAACGCGATCCTCGAGCTCATCGACCCGGCGAAGGATGCCGACGGCCTCCACCCGACGAACCTCGGGCGCCTGGTGCTCGGCGTCGACCCGGCCAACGCCGTCGCGGCACCGCTGCCGTGCACGCCGGCCGGCATCGTCGAGCTGCTCGAGCGTCACGGTGTCGCGATCGCGGGCAAGCACGTGACCGTCATCGGTCGCGGCATCACCGTGGGTCGTCCGCTCGGGCTGCTGCTCACCCGCAAGGGCACGGATGCCACGGTCACCCTCACCCACTCCCGCACCCCCGACCTCGCCGCCGAAGTGTCCCGTGCGGACATCGTCGTCGCGGCGGTCGGACAGCCCCACCTCGTCAAGCCCGAGTGGATCAAGCCCGGTGCTGCCGTGCTCGACGTGGGCGTGACGCGTGTGGGGACGACCGACAGCGGCCGGGCGAAGCTCGCCGGCGATGTCGACCCCGCCGTCGCCGAGGTCGCGGGCTGGCTCTCACCGAACCCCGGTGGCGTCGGTCCCATGACGCGGGCCATGCTCGTCGCGAACGTCGTCGAGACCGCCGCGCGCCTCGCCGGCTGACCCGCCCCGCTGATCGATCTCTATCGGTCGTTGAGCGAGGAGCGGAGCGACGAGACGAAACGGCGTTTCTAGCGGGCGGGCGTTTCGTCTCGCTGCGCTCGCTCAACGACCGGGGTGACCTTCGGTCGTTGAGCGAGGAGCGGAGCGACGAGACGAAACGGGGTTCTCGTCGCGGGCGGGCGTTTCGTCTCGCTGCGCTCGCTCAACGACCGGGGTGACCTTCGGTCGTTGAGCGAGGAGCGGAGCGACGAGACGAAACGGCGTCTCTAGCGGGCGGGCGTTTCGTCTCGCTGCGCTCGCTCAACGACCGGGGTGACTTTCCCGTCGGGGGTCACGTTTCGTCTCGCTGCGCTCGCTCAACGAACAGGGGCGGTCAGGGGGTGAAGCGCGCGAGGAACGCGCGCGTGCGTGCACTCTCGGGCGCACCGAACAACTGCGCGGGCGGCCCCTGCTCGACGATCACACCGTCGTCGAGGAAGACCACCCGATCGGCGACGTCGCGCGCGAAGGCCATCTCGTGGGTGGCCATCAGGATCGTCGCCCCATCGGCGGTGAGGTCGCGGACCAGTTCGAGTACTTCGCCGACGAGCTCGGGGTCGAGCGCCGAGGTGATCTCGTCGAGCAGCAGCACCTCGGGGTCGGTGGCGATGGCGCGGACGATCGCGGCGCGCTGCTGCTGCCCCCCGGACAAGCGGTCGGGGTGCTCCTTCGCCTTGTCTGCGAGACCGATGCGGCCGAGCAGGGCGTGCGCCCGCTCCTCGGCCTCGCGCCTCGGCATCCGATGCACGACGCGCGACGCGAGCGTCACGTTGTCGAGCACGGACAGGTGGGGGAAGAGGTTGAAGCTCTGGAAGACGGCGCCGAACCGCGCACGGATGCCGTTGGCGTCGACGCGGGGATCGGAGATGTCCTCGTCGCCGAGGAAGATCTGCCCGTCGTCGATGGGCTCCAGCAGCCCCAGGCACCGCAGGAGCGTGGACTTGCCCGACCCGCTCGGCCCGATCAGCGCGACGACGTCGTGCTGCGCGAGGTCGAGGTCGATGCCGCGGAGCACCTCGCGGTCGCCGAACGACTTCCAGAGGCCGGTGGCGCGGAGCAGGGGAGGCGTGGGGGAGTCGGTCACAGGATCGCCCCCGTCTGCTCGCGCTCGCGCAGCCTCGCCGTGTACCAGTCCGTGAGGCGGATCGTCGGGATCGCGAGCAGGACGAACAGGATGCCGGCCACGACGTACGGCGTGAAGTTGTAGGTGAGCGAGGCCACCGACCGGGCGCCGGCGATCGCGTCGATCGCGCCGAGGATCGAGATGAGCCCCACGTCCTTCTGCATCGAGATGAAGTCGTTCATGAGCGGCGGCGTCATCTTGCGGAGCGCCTGGGGAAGCACGACGCGGCCGAGGGTCTGCGCGTAGCCGAGGCCCAGCGCCCGCGCCGCGAGGCGCTGCGAAGGGTGCACCGCTTCGATGCCGGCGCGGATCACCTCGGCGACATACGCGGAGTAGGTGAGCGTGATGGCCAGCACCCCGAGGAGCACGACGGGGATGCGCGCGTTGGTTATCGTCGGCAGACCGAAGCCGACGAGATACAGCACGATGATGAACGGGAACCCGCGGAAGAGATCCGTGTAGCCGGCGGCGAGCACCCGCACCGGGAAGAACACGGGGCCGCGCAGCGTGCGCAGGATCGCGACCAGGAGCGCCACGAGCGCGACCGTGACGAGCGACAGCCCCAGCACCTGCAGGTTGATGAGGAACCCGTCCCACACCTTCGGGAGCGCCTGGAGCGCGACCTCGGGATCGAAGAAGGCCTGCTGGACCGACGCCCATCCGGGCGTGTTGATGACGGTCACCCACACGACCGCCGCGAACGCCACGGTCGAGGCGACCGCGATCAGCACCGATCGGCGCTCACGGCCCCGCCGGAAGGCGCGCCGATCGAGCTCGAGCGCGCTCGGTTGATGGAAAGTCACAGGACGACGCTAGCGCGACGTCACTGCAGCAGCGTCACACCCTGGCCCGAGCCCAGCCACTCGTCGGTGATCTCGGCGAGCGTGCCCTCCTCGCGCAGGGCGTCGACGGCGGCGGTAACGCGCTGGGTGAGCGGCGAGTCCTTCGCCAGCAGCAGGCCCCACTCGTCCGGGACCCCGGCCGCGGGGAGCTCGCCCACGATGAACGAGTTCTCGATGTAGACGCCGGTCGCGTAATACGCGGTCGGGAGGTCGAGCACGATCGCGTCGATCTGGTTCGCCTTCAGTGCCGCGACGGCATCCTCGTTCGAGTTGTACAGCTGCGGGTCGGTGTTGGGCTGCACGGCCTCTTCGAGCGTCGTGGCGCTCGTCGAACCAGTCATCGCGCCGATCGTGAGGTCCTTGAGGCCCGCGAGGTCGGTCACGCCGTCGGCGGCACCGCCCTTGATCGCGACGACGGCCTGGCTGGCGGAGTAGTAGGGCGACGAGAAGTCGACGGCCTGCTTGCGCTCGTCGGTGATCGTGTACTGCTGGATGTTGAAGTCGAACGTCTTCGGTCCGGGCGCGATCGCCGACTCGAAGCTCGTGCGCACCCACTCGACGTCGTCGTGGGCGAAGCCGAGCTTGTCGGCGACGGCGTACGCCACGGCGGCCTCGAAGCCTTCGCCGCTGGACGGGTCGTCGTCGATGACGTACGGGAAGTAGGCTGTCTCGCCCGTGGCGATCGTCAGCTTGCCGGGGGTGATGTACCCCTCATCTGCCGAGGGCGTGTCGGAGGCAGACGGCGTGGCCGCACCCGACGCGCAGCCGGTGGCGAGGAGAACGGATGCCGCGAGCGACGCGACGAGGATGGTGCGCAGGGCGGGACGCGACATGCGAGGCCTCCGAGGATGGTTCCGGTGACGGTTCGGGAAGACGGCGCGGCCCGCGTGCTGTGCGGCAGCGCCGTGGCATCCATTCTCCCGTGCCGTCGGCGGCGACGGGCGCCCCGGCGTCGCTTTGTTACAGCAACTTCATGTGCGGTCGCCGCGCGCCCGGTCGTAGAGCGACCCGGTGCGGGCTTCGATGCGGTCGTCCACGAGGTCGTAGACGACCCAGGCCAGCAGGAGCAGGATCGGCGGGATCACCCACCCCCAGAACCACCCGCGCACGTCGACACCCGAGAAGAGCACCACGAGGATCCACACGATGAGCTCGACGACGAACACGATCCCGTACTGCACGAGCTTCTCGCCGACCGCGGTCCGTTCGGACGCCGACTTCTTCGCCGCCCCCGTGAACAGGCGCGTGACGACCGGCTTCAGCCAGATCGTCGCGGCCGTCAGGAGCACGGCCGCCCACAGCGCCGCCCAGCCGACCTGCACGCTCGGCAGGAGGAGCCCGATGAGGAGCAGGACGACGACGTTGAACACGTAGAGGGAGACGAACCGCACGACCCAGGACTTCATGGTCCTACAGTGGCACGCTCGTCCGCGGGCGGGAAGACGGCCCGCGCCTCAGGCGATGGTGACGAGCTGGTCGAGGTCGTCGTCGGGCAGCACGTCGGCGACGGCGGTCACCTCGACGGACCCGAGGGCGGCACGCCCGCTGAGGACGTTCAGGAACGCGGTGTCTGCGGCATCCCGACCCGTCGCGATCCGCACGAGGCTGGAGCGCGGGGCGAGCGCCGTCGCATCGACGACGCGCCACTGGCCCTCGACCCAGGCTTCGGCGACGGCGTGGAAGTCCATCGGGTCGAGGCCCGGCGCGTAGACGGCGACGAGTCGAGCCGGGATGCCGCGGGCACGCAGGAGTGCGACGCACAGGTGGGCGTAGTCGCGGCACACGCCCTGGCGCGCCAGCAGCGTCTGCGTCGCCCCATCGGTGGGCTGCGACGATCCGGGGACGTAGGACAGCTGCGTGCCCACCCACGACGACACCGCCGTCAGCAGTTCGCGCTCGCCGTTCACCCCGGCGAACTGCGCCGCGGCGGTTGCCGCGAGCGTGTCGGAGTCGGCGTACCGGCTCGGCCGACCGTAGACGAGGAGGTCGGTCTCGCTCGTCGGCAGCGGCGCCGCGGCATCCGTGACCGTCGCCTCGTACGCGACGACGAGCTCGCCCGGCTGCGCCGACAGGCGGTGCAGGCGTCCGCCGTGGGCGTCGGGCAGCTCGCGGAGCGTGACGGGCTCCCCATCGATCGTGGCGGTCAGCGACTCGCGGGCGGGAGTGTGCCCGGATGCCACGGCGATCGCGAAGACGAGATCGGCCGTCTCGGTGACGTTCAGGACGATGCGACTGGAGACTTCCCTCTGCGTGGCCATGCGCCCAGCCTGTCAGCCCGCACCTCCCAAGTCCCACTTTCGGTGGTTCATGTCCCACTTTCGGTGGTTCATGTCCCACTTTCGGTCGTAACTGGCCTGCCGGAACGACACAAAGTGGGACATGGCGGGGCGGGAGGGGCTCAGAACCGACACACAGTGGGACATGCGTGAGCGGGGAGTGGTGGGTGTCCCACTTTCGGCCGTAACTGGCCTGCCGGAACGACACAAAGTGGGACATGGCGGGGCGGGAGGGGCTCAGAACCGACACACAGTGGGACATGCGTGAGCGGGGAGTGGTGGGTGTCCCACTTTCGGTCGTAACTGGCCTGCCGAACCAGCACAAAGTGGGACATACCCTGCACAAAGTGGGACATGCCCTGCACAAAGTGGGACATGCCCTGCACAAAGTGGGACATGCCCTGCACAAAGTGGGACATGCCCTGCACAAAGTGGGACATGCGCGCGCCTGCAAGGAGCAGCGCGACAAGGGGATGCCGCGCGCCGGCGGTCACGCCCAGTCGGCGGCGAAGGCCTCCGACGCGCGGGCGAGGATCTGCACGTCGGCACCGACGAGCACGAACGATGCGCCCGCCTCGACGTACGCGCGGGCGACGGCCGGGTCGAAGGCATTCACCCCGACGGGCTTGCCCGCCGAGCGGACCGCGTCGAACGTGCGACGCACCGCCGCGGCGACCTCCGGATGCGTCTGCTGGCCGAGGAGACCCATCGATGCCGCGAGGTCGGACGGCCCCACGAACACGCCGTCCACGCCGTCGACGGCGGCGATGTCCGCCGCGGCGTCGACCGCCTCCGCGGTCTCGATCTGCACGAACAGCGACGTGTGGCGGTCGGCATCCTGGAGGTAGTCCTCCACCCGGTTCCAGCGGGCCGATCGCGCGAGGGCGGAGCCGACGCCGCGGCGACCCCTCGGCGGGTAGCGGACGGCAGCCACGGCATCCTCGGCTTCCGCGGCCGACGAGATCATCGGCACGAGCACGTTCTGGGCGCCGAGGTCGAGCACCTGCTTGATCGTGACGACGTCGCCGATCGGCACGCGGACGACGGGGGTCGTCGGGTACGCGGCCACGGTCTGCAACTGGGCGAGCGTGGACTCCAACCCGTTGGGGGAGTGCTCCATGTCGATGAGCACCCAGTCTATGCCCGAGCCAGCGAGGATCTCGGTCACGACCGACGACCCCGCGCACGCCCAGAGGCCCGCGAGCGGCCGGGGGCTTCCCGCCAGGCGGTCGCGGAACGTCTCGGTCAGACGAAGCGGCATGTGATGGTTCCCATCGGTCCGTAGTCGCAGCGCACCTCGTCGCCGCGGGCGACCCACACGGGCCGCGTGAACGACCCGGCGAGGATGATCTCGCCCGGCTCGAGTCTGTCACCGTGCTGGTGCAGTTTGTTGGCGAGCCACGCGACGCCGGTGGCGGGATGACCGAGCACCCCCGCCGCGACGCCGGTCTCCTCCACCTCTCCGTTCACGCGGAGCACGCCCGGCACCCACGGCAGGTCGACCTCGGACGGATGCCGGTGCGTGTCGCCCAGCACCATCGCCCCGTACGCGGCGTTGTCGCTGATCGTGTCGACGATCGTGCGACCCTCCAGCTCGATGTGTGAGTTGAGGACCTCCAGCGCCGGGACGACGTAGTCGGTCGCGCGGAGCGCGTCTTCGAGGGTGGCATCCGGTCCGGACAAGGGCTCGCGCAGGACGAACGCGAGCTCCACCTCCACGCGCACGTTCGAGAAGTGATCGACGGGGATGCTGTCACCGCTGCGGTACACGGTGTCGTCGAACATGACGCCGTAGTCGGGTTCGGTGATGCCCGTCGCCTGCTGCATCGCCCGGGAGGTGAGTCCGATCTTGCGGCCCACGAGGCGCCGACCCGACGCCGTCATGCGGTCGCGCCAGACGCCCTGGATCGCGTATGCGTCGTCGACCGTCGCCTCGGGGTGGCGCGCGGTGATCCGCGGGATGACGCCGTGCGTGCGGTCGGCCTTCGCCAGCTCGGCCGCCAGAGCCGTGACGGTGCCTGCCGGGAGGGTCACAGCTGGTGGCCCAGCTTGTACTCGCCCTGCTTGTACTCCGGCAGGTCGTCCTCGCCCGGACGCGTGTACGAGAAGCCGTCGGCACCGATCGTGACGGCCATCTCGGACGAATCGGTGCGGGCCACGACCGGCTGCGGGTTGCCGTCGAGGTCGAGGACGAGGGATGCCTCGGTGTACCACGACGGGACGACGGGATTGCCCCACCAGTCCCGGCGCTGGTTGTCGTGCACGTCCCACGTGACGACGGGGTTGTCGGGGTCGCCCGTGTAGTAGTCCTGCGTGTAGATCTCGACGCGGTGGCCGTCGGGGTCGCGGAGGTAAAGGTAGAACGCGTTCGAGACGCCGTGGCGGCCGGGGCCGCGCTCGATGGCATCCGATCGGCGGAGTGCGCCGAGCTTGTCGCAGATGGCGAGGATGTTGTGCTTCTCGTGCGTCGCGAACGCGACGTGGTGCATGCGCGGTCCGTCGCCGCCGGTCATCGCGGTGTCGTGGACGGTGGGCTTGCGGCGCATCCACGCGGCGTAGACGGTGCCCTCCTCGTCCTGGATGTCCTCGGTCACGCGGAAGCCCAGCGACTGCATGAAGTTGACGGCGCGCGGCACGTCGGGGGTCACCTGGTTGAAGTGGTCGAGGCGCACGAGCTCGCCGGGAGTGTGCAGGTCGTACCGCCACGAGAGCCGCTCGACGTGCTCCGTCTGGAAGAAGAACTCGTAGGGGAAGCCCAGCGGGTCGGTCACGCGCACCGCGTCGCCGATGCCCTTCACGAACCCGTCTGCACGGCGCTCGACACGGCATCCGAGTTCCGTGTAGAACGCGACCGCCTTGTCGAGGTCGTCGGCGGAGCGCACGCGGTAGGAGAAGGCGGCCACCGCGGCGACGGGGCCCTGGCGGAGGACGAGGTTGTGGTGGATGAACTCCTCCGTCGACCGGAGGTAGATCGCCTGGTCGTCCTCTTCCGTCACGTAGAGGCCCAGCACATCGACGTAGAAGACACGGGATGCCGCGAGGTCGGTGACCACGAGCTCCATGTAGGCGCAGCGCAGGATGTCGGGCGCGGGGGAGGTCGGTGTGGGGATCGGGTTGTCGGAGCGGATCGGCGCCTCCTGGCTCACGTAGTAGCCCGAGGAGGTCAGCGTCATCTCGTCGCGGTGGGTCATGTCAGCGTCCTTGCTTACTTGCCGAAGGTGGGGTTGTGGACCTCGCCGAGCGTGATGTGCACGGCCTGCTGGTCGGTGTAGAAGTCGATCGAGCGGTAGCCGCCCTCGTGCCCGAGCCCCGAGGCCTTGACGCCGCCGAACGGGGTGCGGAGGTCGCGCACGTTGTTCGAGTTCAGCCACACCATGCCGGCATCCACGGCCCCGGCGAACCGGTGAGCGCGCTTCAGGTCGTTCGTCCAGACGTAGGCGGCGAGGCCGTACTTCGTGTCGTTGGCGAGGGCGAGGGCCTCTTCCTCGGTGTCGAACGGCGTGATCGCCACCACCGGGCCGAAGATCTCCTCCTGGAAGATGCGCGCGTCGGGGGCGACGTCGACGAACACCGTGGGGGCGACGAAGTTGCCGAACGCGAACCCCTCCGGCTGACCGCCGCCGGCGACCAGGCGCCCCTCGGTCTTGCCGATCTCCACGTACGACATCACCTTCGCAAAGTGCTCGGGGTGGACGAGGGCCCCCACTTCGGTGGCCGGGTCGTGCGGGTAGCCGACCTTCACCCGAGCCGCCTGCGCCGCGTAGCGCTCGACGAACGCGTCGTAGATCGGGCGCTCGACGAGGATGCGGCTGCCGGCCGTGCAGCGCTCGCCGTTGAGGGAGAAGACGCCGAAGATCGTCGCGTCGACGGCGGCGTCGAGGTCGGCGTCGGCGAAGACGATCGCCGGTGACTTGCCGCCGAGCTCCATCGACAGACCCTTGAGATACGGGGCCGCGTTCGCGAAGATCAGCTGTCCCGTGCGGCTCTCGCCGGTGAAGGAGATGAGGGGCACGTCGGGGTGCTTGACGAGGGCGTCGCCGGCATCCTCCCCGAGGCCGTTGACGAGGTTGAAGACGCCCTGCGGCAGCCCCGCCTCCTCGAAGATCCCCGCCCACAGCGATGCCGACAGCGGCGTGAACTCGGCGGGCTTGAGCACCACGGTGTTGCCCGTCGCGAGAGCCGGGCCGAGCTTCCACGACTCGAGCATGAACGGCGTGTTCCAGGGCGTGATGAGCCCCGCGACGCCGATCGGCTTGCGGTTCACGTAATTGAGCTGACGGCCGGGCACCTTGAAGGTGTCGTCGGCCTGGGCCACGATCAGGTCGGCGAAGAAGCGGAAGTTCTCGGCGGCCCGCCGCGCCTGACCGAGCGCCTGCGTGATGGGGAGACCGGAGTCGAAGGACTCCAGCTCGGCGAGCCGCGCGTCACGGGACTCGACGATGTCGGCGATGCGGTGCAGCACCCGCGAGCGCTCGCGCGGCAGCATCTTCGGCCACGGCCCGTCGGTGAACGCGCGGCGCGCTGCCGCGACGGCCCGGTCGATGTCGGCCTTCTTCCCGGCGGCGGCCTGCACGTACGTCTCGTTGGAGACGGGTTCCAGCACGTCGAAGGTGTCGCCGTCGAGCGAGTCGACGAACGCACCGTCGATGTAGTGCTGGACACGGCTCGGGAGGTCGGCCGGCACGTGGCGGGCGTCGAGGGCGGGGGTGGTCATGGTGCTCCTTGTGGTGACGGGAGGCGGTCAGAACGCCGGGAGCCCGAGGGCTTCGTCGGGGTGTTCGTGGATCATGTAGGCGTCGAGGGTGGCCGAGCGGTGGCGGCGGGCGGCCTTCTCGATCTCGCCGAGCGGGGCGCCGTGCTCGATGAGGCGGACGATGTTCTCGTGCTCGCGCACCGACTCCTGCGCTCGGCCCGGGACGAAGCTGAACGTGGAGTCGCGGAGGTTGCCGAGGCGCCCCCACTCGGCCTCGACGAGTTCGAGCATGCGGGGGTTCGGGCACTTGCCGAACAGCGTCGCGTGGAACTCCTGATTGAGGCGCGTGAACGCGTGCGGGTCGAAGTGCTCGAGCGTCTCGATCATGAGCTCATTGATCCGACGGGCGGCGTGGATGTCGTCGGGGGTGAGGCGCCGCGCCGCGAGCGCCGTGGCCGTCCCCTCCAGGATGCTGAGCGCCTGCATGCTGTACCGGTACTGCGTGTCGTCGACCATCGACACGCGCGCGCCCACGTTGCGCTCGAACGTGACGAGTCCTTCGGCCTCCAGCTGACGGATGGCCTCGCGCACGGGGACGACGCTCATGTCGAGCTCGCTCGCGATCGTCCCGAGCACGAGGCGGTAGCCCGGAGTGAAGACCTGGCTCGCGATGCGCTCCTTGATCCAGTGATAGGCCTGCTGCGACTTGCTCCGGCTCGCGATCTCGGTCACGGGGTCACCCTTTCGGCCTCGTAGCGCGCGCGCCACACGTCGTTCATCGGGAACAGGCCGTCGAGGGGATGTCCCTCGGCGACGCGAGCGGCGACCCAGGCGTCCTCGTCCTCGCGGGCGAGGGCGGCGTCGGCGATCTCCGCCGCCAGGGCCGGGGGTATGACGATCACGCCGTCGGCGTCGCCGACGATGATGTCGCCGGGCTGCACCGTCGTGCCGCCGCACGCGATCGTCAGGTCGTGGTCCCAGGGCACGTGCTTGCGCCCGAGCACCGCCGGGTGGGCTCCCGCGGTGTACACGGGAAGACCGACGGCCGTGACGGCATCCACGTCGCGCACGCCGCCGTCGGTGACGACGCCGGCCGCGCCGCGCGCGTGTGCCCGGATCGCGAGGACGTCGCCGAGCGTGCCCGAGCCCGTCTCGCCGCGGGCCTCGATGACGAGCACCTCACCGGCATCCACGGAGTCGAACGCGCGCTTCTGCGCGTTGTGGCCGCCGCCGTGGCTCGCGAACAGGTCTTCCCGGTTCGGGACGAAGCGGAGGGTGCGCGCCGTGCCGACCAGCTTCGCGTCGGGATGGAGGGGACGCACACCGTCGATCGTGACGTTGTCGAGCCCTCGGGCCCGCAGCTGCTGCGACAGTGCGGCGACGGGGACCCGCGTGAGCTTGTCGCGGAGGGCGGGGTCGAGAGCCGGACGGGCGGGGGCGACGTGACCCCAGGCCTCCGCGCGCTGCGTGTCGTCGACCGCGGGGAGCGATCCGAGGGTCGCGTCGAAGCCGGGTCCCTCGTCGGCGACGACGGTCGTGACGAGGCGGCCCGACGTCGCCCCGGAGGCGGGGGAGTCGACTTCGACCTCGACGACATCGCCCGGTTGGATGACCGACGACCCCGCCGGGGTGCCGGTGAGGATGACGTCGCCGGGCTCCAGCGTGAGCTGCTGGCTGAGGTCGGCCACGATCTGCGCGAGCGGGAAGAGGAGCCCCGCGGTCGTGTCGTCCTGGACGAGCGTGCCGTTCACCCACGTGCGCACGCGGAGCGCCGCCGGATCGACCGCGCGCGCGTCGATGAGGTCCGCGCCGATCGGGGTGAACCCGTCGCCGCTCTTGGAGCGGACGTTCGAACCCTTGTCGTTGGCACGCAGGTCGTACAGTCCGAGGTCGTTGGCGGCCGTGATCCACCCCACGTGGTCCCACGCGTCGTCCAGCGAGACGCGGCGCGCGGTCGTGCCGATGACGAGTGCGACCTCCCCTTCGAAGGCGAGGAGCTCGGTGCCCATCGGCCGCGTCACGGTGGAGGGCGAGGATGCCACGGAGCTCGACGCCTTCAGGAAGTACGAGGGAGCGTCGGGGCGACGTCCTCGCTGCTCGGCGCGGGAGGCGTAGCTGAGGTGCACCGCGATGATCTTGCCCGGGCGGCCGGGCAGGCCGGCGAACCGGTGATCGGTGGGGGTGTCGATGGTCATGAGCTCCCTCGCTCTTGCGTCGTATCTGAAATCGTATATGATCCTGAACCAGCGGGCAAGCACCGCACCGACAGCGACGTCACCGACACAGGAGTCACCATGACCGCATCATCGCCCACTTCCCGGGCGGGTTTCACCCCCACGGGCACGATCTCCACGGCCACCGATCGCCGACGCGTGGTGTTCGCCACCGTCGTCGGCACGACGGTCGAGTGGTACGACTTCTTCATCTACGCCTCCGCGGCGGGGCTCGTCTTCGGACAGCTCTTCTTCGCGCCCGCCGGAGAGGAGTTCGGGCAGATCCTCTCCTTCCTCACCGTGGGCATCAGCTTCCTCTTCCGCCCGCTCGGCGCCTTCCTCGCGGGCCACCTCGGCGACAAGTACGGGCGGCGCCTCGTGCTCATGCTGACACTCGTTCTCATGGGCGTTGCCACGACCCTCGTCGGTGTGCTGCCCACATATGCGCAGATCGGCATCCTGGCTCCGATCCTGCTGATCTTCCTTCGCATCCTGCAGGGCATCTCCGCCGGCGGCGAGTGGGGCGGCGCGGTGCTCATGGCCGTCGAGCACGCCCCCAAGACCAAGCGCGGGATGTTCGGAGCGTCGCCGCAGATCGGCGTGCCGCTCGGGCTCCTGCTGGCATCCGCCGTCCTCGCGCTCGTCGCACTCCCCGGCGAGGAGTTCTTCCTCACGTGGGGCTGGCGCATCCCGTTCCTGCTCAGCGTCGCGCTCATCCTCATCGGCTACTACGTGCGGCGCCGCGTCGAGGAGAGCCCCGTCTTCCTCGAACTCGCCGAGCGCAAGGAAGAGACGCGGATGCCGATCGTGCAGCTGTTCCGCAAGCACGCGCTGCTCGTGATCGTCGCCGCCTTCGTTTTCGCCGGCAACAACGCCGTCGGGTACATGACCACCGGGGGATACATCCAGCGATACGCCACCGATCCCGCCGGACCGGTGGGCCTCGCGACCTCCGACGTGCTCTGGGCCGTCACGCTGTCGGCCGTGTCGTGGCTCGTCTTCACGTGGATCGCGGGGTGGCTCTCCGACCGTCTCGGCCGACGCACCACGTACCTCATCGGCTGGGTGCTGCAGCTCGTCGGCGTCTTCCTCCTCTTCCCGCTCGTGAACACGGGCGACGTCGCGATGCTGGCCCTGGGGCTGGTGATCCTGACCGTCGGGCTCGGGTTCACCTACGGACCGCAGGCGGCGCTCTACACGGAGCTCTTCCCGGCATCCATCCGCTTCTCGGGCGTCTCGATCTCGTACGCGATCGGCGCGATCCTCGGCGGCGCGTTCGCTCCCACGATCGCGACGGCGCTCGTGCAGGCCACCGGCTCCACCCAGGCCGTCACTTGGTACCTCGCCGGCATGACGGCCCTCGGCCTGCTCGCCACCCTCCTCCTGCGCGACCGCACCGGCATCCCCCTCGGGCCCGACCACGAGGCCGAGCAGTCGGTGAGCCCGATCCGCGGACTCGCGAAGGCCTGACCCCCAAGGCCGACCCCCCACGGCCGCGAGCGGATTCGGAGGGCGCGACCGACCGCGTCCTCCGAATCCGAGAGATGATGGCAAGCAGCCCGACGTCGACGTCGGGAAAGGATCGAAGACGATGCAGTTCCACCACCACGGTTACGTCTCGGGCGACCCGCGTGTTCAGCCGGCCGCGGGCGTCGGGCTCGACCGGCCCGCCGACCTCCCCGACGAGATCGACGTGCTGATCGTGGGCTCCGGGCCGGCGGGGATGCTGCTCGCGGCCCAGCTGTCGCAGTACCCCACCGTCGTCACGCGACTCATCGAGCGACGCGACGGGCGGCTCGTGCTGGGGCAGGCCGACGGCATCCAGCCGCGCAGCGTGGAGACGTTCCAGGCCTTCGGGTTCGCCGAGCGCATCACGGCCGAGGCGTACAACATCGGCTGGATGAACTTCTGGGGACCCGACCCCGACGACACCAGCCGCATCGTGCGGCGCTCCCGCACAGCGGACTACGCGTACCAGATCAGCGAGTTCCCCCACCTCATCGTCAACCAGGCGCGCGTGCTCGACTACTTCGCCGAAGCGGCCGCTCTCGGCCCGGGTCGACTCGTGCCCGACTACGGCGTCGAGTTCGTCGGACTGACCGTGCACGACCGCGGCGACTATCCCGTCGAGGTGCGGCTGCGCTACACCGCCGGCGAGCGTGCCGGTGAGGAGCGTGTCGTGCACGCGAAGTACGTCGCCGGGTGCGACGGCGCCCGCAGCGGCGTGCGCGAGGCGATCGGCCGGCGACACGTCGGCGACATCTCACAGCACGCGTGGGGGGTCATGGACGTGCTCGTGACGACCGACTTCCCCGACTGGCGCATCAAGTGCGCCATCAACGCGGAGGCGGGGAACATCCTCCACATCCCGCGCGAGGGCGGCTACCTGAGCCGCATGTACATCGATCTGGGCGCCGTCGCCGCCGACGACGACCACCGGGTGCGACAGACGCCCATCGAAGAGATCATCCGCCGCGCCAACGAGATCCTCTTCCCTTACTCGATCGACGTGAAGCAGGTCGCCTGGCACAGCGTCTACGAGGTCGGGCACCGGGTGACCGACGGATTCGATGACGCGCTCGAGGTCGACCGCGACCCCCGCGTCTTCCTCACCGGCGACGCCTGCCACACGCACAGCGCGAAGGCCGGTCAAGGCATGAACGTGTCGATGCAGGACGGCTTCAACCTCGGTTGGAAGCTCGGCTCGGTGCTCACCGGACGCAGCCCTGCGTCGCTCCTCGCGACCTACGGCGCGGAGCGCCGCCCCGTCGCCCAGCAGCTCATCGACTTCGACCGCGAGTGGTCCTCGCTCATGGCGCGCAAGCCGGAGGAGATCTCCGACCCGCAGGACCTCGCCACCTACTACCTCGCAACCGCCGAGTTCCCCTCGGGTTTCATGACCCAGTACGGGCCGTCGCAGATCGTTGGCGAAGGCACGCATCAGGCGCTCGCGGCGGGGTTCCCCCTCGGCAAGCGGTTCCAGAGCGCCCCGGTGACGCTGGTCGCCGACGGCAACACGGTGCACCTCGGGCACCACGCCAAGGCCGACGGCCGCTGGCGGATCTACGCCTTCGCCGACGCCGCGGCATCCGGGGGCGCCCACCCTGCCCTCGACGCCTGGGCGGAGTGGCTCGGCCAGGCACCGGAGTCTCCCGTGCGCCGCTTCACACGGGACGACGAGGATGCCGATGCGCTCTTCGACGTGAAGGCCGTCTACCCCGAGAGCTTCGAGGAGGTGGATGTGGCGCGCGTGCCGTCGGTGTTCCGGCCGGCGACGGGGCCGCTGGGCCTCACCGACGACGAGAAGGTGTTCGCGGCCGGCCCGACCGTGTGGAACGCGGTGGACATCTTCGAAGAGCGCGGGCTGTCGCGCGACGGTGTCGTGGTCGTCGTGCGACCCGACCAGTACGTCGCCGCCGTTCTGCCCCTCACGGCCGCGGCAGAGCTCGCCGCCTTCTTCGACGGCGCGCTGCTCCCGGCGCGGTAAGCCCGGCGACAGCGGCGGGTGCCGCGGGGAAGTGGGTATCGCGGGGTGGTGGGTGTCGCGGGGGCAGTGGGTGTCGCGTTGCGAGTACAGGGGAAACGGTCGGTTCCGACGCGACTGCAGCCGGCGGCGCACAATCCACCATGTATTCGCAACGGTAGGGCGGGGATACGATCCAGGCATGTCGTCTGCCGGGAATGTCCGATGGATCTCCCACCCCGATCAGTACCGCGGCGAGGCGACTGTCGGCATCGATGTGTGGGGCGGCGGTCCGGGCCCCGAGCCGACGGCAGCGCAGCGTCGACAGAACTTCCAGCAGTGGAAAGCGTTCTTCGCACAGCGCACGCCTATCCGTCAGCTCTCGCTGGGGCGGGTGACCGATGAGGTTCTCCGGGTCCTGCAACCGCAGACCGACCTGACCGCGCTCAGGATCTGGTACGGCCGGTATACGGATCTTTCTCCATTGATCGGAATGCCCGCGCTGAACAGGTTGGAGCTCGGAGGTGCCACCCAGCTGATCGATCTTCGTCCGTTGACGCGGCTCGCGGCACTGGTCGACCTCGAGATCGAGAATGCGCGGCGACTGCGCGACTACTCCGCGCTCGGAGATCTCACGACCCTGCGCCGCCTCGTCGTGCAGCGGAGCTTCACGGGACCGCGCACCGACGCGGACTCTCTCGACTTCCTCTCCCACCTCACACAGCTGGAGGAACTGAGGTGGGATCCCAGAGTCGCCACCCTTGACTACTCCCCGCTTCTCGGGCTTACGAGAGCAACTCGCATTGGTGTCACCGCCATGAAGGGGATGACACCCTCGATGGCCGACCTCGAGTGGGCGCTCCCAGGCATGCAGGCGTACGCCCGAGAACTCACGGACCAGCGGTGGCCGGTCTTCTCCTCGGACGGTGATGTGCAGATGATGTCCTACGACCTGCAGGGTCGGCTCACCGTCTCGGACGTCAACGAGGAGGAGGCTGCGGAGCTGTGGGAGGAGCACGAGCCGTCCGACGAGCCCCTCGAACTCACCGGGCTCGTCGAGGGCCGCACGATTCGTACGATCACGCAGACAGTGCGGACGAAGATCGAAGACTTTTGGCTCAAGGTCGAGGCTCCCGTCATCCCCGACGAGGTCGAGGTGCCGCCATCGAATGTGCGCGTGCTCGACAGCTTCTCCTTCGCCGGCCCCGCCGAGGGGCCGCTCCTCATTTGGGATGCTCCGCTTCCCGACGGAACCACGGCCGACGACTACTTCGAAGGAAATCTCGACGTGTGGACTCCTCCCCGGGAGGCCCGCCTGTTCACCACGCATCTCTCGCCGCTGACCGCCGCCGAGGTCGAGCTCATCCTGCCGACCGTTCGAACGGCGCGAGGGTGGCGCCAGATCGGCCGGTCGCGTGATCGGCTGGATGCCGAGAGTGACGAGTTCGTCCTCCGTTTTGCCCAGACCGTCGCTCTCCAGGCCGTGGAACTCGCGCCTGTGGCCGATCAACTGATCGCCCTGGGGACCATCCGGTCCTGGGAGTTCTCCGATTCGATCGGATCCCTCATCACCGCGGGGGAGGAGGCCGTTCGCGCTGCAGTAGCCGATCCTCAGTCAGTGAAGAGGAAAGACCTGCACCCGTCGAGAGACGTCGTGCTGCGCGTCGCCGAAGCGGTGATGTCGCGGCGGCGACGCACCGAGCTGACGCTCGTGACGCCTTTCGACGAGGTCCTCGCAGGACGGGGAAGAGAGCTAACCGAGCAGTCGACCGACGACATCGACGACGATGAGGACGAGGCGGGCCTGCGGAGCGCGCGTGCCGTCGTCACTGTCGGCGGCCGGCTTCACGAGCGGATCGTGCTGGTCGACACCAGCGGACTCGCGGGGGAGCGTGCCTGCGATGCGGTGCGCGCGGCGATGGCACGATTCGGCGGTGCGATCGAGGCCGGCCCAGAGTTGGCCCCGAGTAGTCTCGGCGGACTCTACGGCTCCACTCACGCCTGGCGCATCCGTCGTCGCAGCGCGCTGCCGGTCGACGAGTACATCGCGCGATACGCCTCTCGGCCGTGATCGCGTTCGTCGCCCCGCCCCGCCCCGCCCCGCCCCGCCGTCGCCCCGCCCTGCCTTGCCCCGACCGAGCCGTCACGGATAAAGGGGAAACAGGCGATTGTGAGTCGGCTGTCGCGCGTCAGACGCAATCCACCATGTTGTCGCCACCCCGCAGCCACCTTCGCCTCGCCCACGCCGCAGCCGCAGCCGAAGCCTCACCGCGCCTCAGCTGTTCACCCGGATGATCTCCTGCTGATACGGCGCGATCACCTCGCCGGAGATGCGGCAGTCGAGTAGCAGGAACGGACGCTCGGATGCCGGTCGCGCCGCCCACTCCTCGAGCGCCTGCAGGTCGTCCAGTGTGCGGACGACGACGCCGTCTGCGCCGACGGCGCGGGCGAGGCCGGCGAAGTCGACCTCCGGGATGAGCATCGGTTCGCGCGCCAGCCCCTGCAGCCCGTAGAGGTTCACCTCCGCACCATAGGCTGCGTCGTTCCAGACGACGGCGAGCCCGCGTCCGGCGGCGACCCGCACAGCGGACTCCAGGTCGGCCAGTGCCATGAGCCCACCGCCGTCGCCCGTCGTGAGCACGATCGTGGCATCCGGTTTCGCGAGCGCGGCCCCGGGTACCGACGGGAAGCCGAGCCCGATCGACTGGTAGGCGGTGCCGATCATGAGCATGCGGTCGGGTGAGGCGACCGGCCAGTACATGTTCGCCCAGCCGATGAAGTGTCCGCCGTCGGAGACGACGACCCGGTCCCGGGTCGACGGATGCCGTTCGAGCGCCTCGCCGATGCGGACGGCGACCGCGCGGGGGTCGAGCCGGCCGTCAGCGGCGAGCGGGTCGCCGCTCTCGCGGGTGAGGAGCGGGCGGATGTCCACGCTCTCCCGCCATCCCGACGGCGTCGATCCCGCGAGAGCGTCGGCGAGAGCGGATGCCACGACGGCAGCATCACCGCGGATGAACCCGCCCACGTGCGGATGCGTCGCAGCGGGAGCGACGTCGACCTGCACGACCCGCGTGCCGGGGGCGAACAGATCGCCGAACCGCATCGTGAACTGGTTGAGGCCTGCGCCGAACACGACGGCGACGTCGGCCGTGCGGATGAGCTCCATCGCGCCGTCGGCGCCGAACCCGCCCGTGACCCCGAGGTCGAACTCCGCACGGGGGAAGATGCCGCGCCCGAGCGCCGTCGTCGCCGTCAGCGCCCCCGTGGCATCCGCGAGTCGACCGAGCGCGTCACCGGCTCCCGCGATCCACGACCCACGACCCGCGAGAAGCAGCGGCCGCTCGGCCCGCGCGAGCTGGTTGGCGAGGTCGGTCACGGCGGCCCGCGCGAATGGCGACGGCGCGATCGGCGCGGGGAGGGCCGGTTCGGGGGCGGGCGGCACCGGGCCCGCGTCGCGCTTGGCGACGTCGTAGGGGATCGCGAGCACCGTCGGCACCCGATACGACAGGGCGTGCTCGATCGCGATGACCGTGGTGGCCGCGGCATCCGCTCGCCCCACCGTGTACGTGCGGGCGCCGACGGCGGAGGCGAGAGCGATCTGGTCGACGTCCCACGGTCGGGGACCCGAGGTGGGTTCGTCGCCGACGACGAGAATGAGCGGCACATGGGCCTGCACCGCTTCGGCCAGCGCCGTGAGCGTGTTCGTGAACCCGGCGCCGTAGGTGGCGGTGGCGGCCGCGAGTCCACCGCCGGCGCGGTAGTGCGCGTCGGCGGCGACCACCCCTCCCGCCTCGTGCCGCACGGCCGTGAAGGACACGTCGGTGGAGCGCTCGAGGGCGTCGAGGAAGTGGGCGTTGCCGTTCCCCATGACCCCGAAGACGTGGTCGATGTGGCGGGCGAGGGTGTGCGCGACGTGCGCGGAAACCGTGGGCATGGGAGCTCCAGCGAGACGGGACGGATGTGAGGCCGTATGTGTCTCGCTCGCGTGACGACGACGTCGACGCGGCTGCGTGCCCCTTTTCCGAGCACCGGCGGCGAACCACCGGACAGGGGAAGTGTATACGATCCGGTTCCTCGGGGCAGCGGAGCGGGGCGGGTGGGCAGGCTGGGGAGATGGGCAGGTGGCTAGGCAGGTGGCTGGGCTGGGCAGGTAGGCAGGTGGGCAGGTGGCTGGGCAGGCATGTCCCGATTTCGGTCGTTCGGGCGCAGGCATGTCCCGAAAACGGTCGTTCCGCGAGTGCGCGAACGACCGAAATTGGGACATGGAATGCCGAAAGTGGGACATGCTGGCGGGATGGACATCGGCGGGATGGACACCGAGCGGGCGCGCACCGAGTGGCTGCGCGCCGAGCGGTTGCGTAGCCACCGGTTGAGCGCCCCCGCGGCATCCGTCGCCGACGCCGCCACTCACATGACCGCGACGCAGGCGCAGGAGTTCTGGGGAGGCCGATGGGCGCTCGCCGCCCGCACGGCCGCCCATCCGACGCTGTCGGCGGTCGACGCGGCGTTCGAGCGCCCCGGTTCGCTCGTCCGGTCGTGGACCCAACGCGGGACGCTCCACATCGTGCCGGCGCGAGACCTCGCGTGGATGCTGGAGGTCACCGGTGAACGGCAGACGAAGCAGTACGCCGGCATCCACCGTTCGCTCGGCATCGACGCCGACATGCTCGCGCGTGCCGAGGCGGCGGTGCGTCCCGTGCTTGCCGGTGGCAACCGGATCACCCGACCGGAGTTCGGCCAGGTGCTCGCGTCCGCCGGCATCGACCCGTCGGGCATGCGCGGCAATCACATCTTCTCGGCGCTGGCGCTGCGCCTCGTTGTCGTGCTGGGCCCTGTCGTTCCGCGCGAGGGCGGCCCCACCCGCGATCAGTACGTCGTCGCGCCGGAGGAGTGGATCCCGGATGCCGCGACTCCCGACGACCCGCTCGCGGAACTCTTCGTGCGCTACCTGCGCGGGCACGCGCCCGCCGGCCTGGACGACTTCGGCTGGTGGGCGGGGCTCCCGAAGGGTCTCGCGCAACGGGCGCGCGACGGGGCCCGCGCCCGCGTCGCCGAGGTCGACGAAGGCATCTTCGCTCTCACGGAGACCGCGCCACGGCGTCGCGAGGTCGATCGGGTGCGGGCGTTGCCCCCCTTCGACGAGTACTACCTGTCGTACGCCGACCGCACCACCGCGTGCGCTCCGGAGTTCGTGCAGCGCATCGGTCCGAGCATGAACGGGATCGTCAAGCCGGTGCTCGTCGCCGATGGCGAGATCGTCGGCGTCTGGTCTCACTCGGTGGCGGTCGGCAAGCACCACCTTCCTCCGGTGCCGGAGCCCTTCGGCGAGGCCGACGATGCCGACGTCGCGGCCGCCCTCGCGAGGTTCCGTCGCTTCATCACCGGCTGAGTCGCATCGCCGGGCTGCCGTGGGTGGTGGTGGCGGTGGTGGTGGTGGGCCATCGCCTCGGCATAGCGGAGGTGATCTGCACAAGGGAGGGACGGGATGCCGTCAGCGGCCCTCCGCTGCGCAGATCACCTCCCCAGCGCGGCACCGCCACCGCGGCACGGCCACCACGCGCCTCAGGCGAAGAGCTCGGCTCCGACGTACGACCCGGGTGCCGCGCCGCGGGGGATCGCCCAGATCCCCGAGCCGACGTGGCGGATGTACTCGTTCAGCAGATCGGTCGACAGCGCCCGCTGCAGCGTGACGAACTGCTCCGGCGACCTCTGGTACGACAGGAAGAACAGCCCGGCGTCGAGGCGACCGAGCTCGGTGTTCCCGTCCACGAAGTTGTAGCCGCGGCGGAGGATGCGGATGCCGCCGTTGAGCTCCGGATGGGCCAGGCGCACGTGCGAGGCGGTGTCGATCGCGGGGGAGCCCGCGGCATCCTTCGCGTCGAAGTCCGGCTCGGTCATCTCCCCGCCGCCCGACAGCGGTGCACCCTCGCCCTTGTCGCGGCCGACGATGCGCTGCTGCTCCGACAGGCGCACGCGATCCCACGTCTCGATGATCATCGCGATGCGGCGGGCGACGAGATAGGAACCACCGGCGAGCCAGGCAGGTTCGTCGTCCGGCGCGACCCACACGTGGTCGGCGAGGGCGGCCGTGTCGTCGGAGAGGATGTTGGCGGTGCCGTCCTTGAACCCGAACAGATTCCGCGGAGTGGCTTGGGCCGCCGACGTGCGCGACGTCTTGCCGAATCCGAGCTGCGACCAGCGCAACCGTGCCCGGCCGAACGCGATCCGGCTCAGGTTGCGGATCGCGTGCACGGCCACCTGCGGGTCGTCGGCGCACGCCTGGATGCACAGGTCGCCGTTCGAGCGCTCCGGATCGAGATCGTCGCCGAGGAACGCGGGGAGCTTCGCCAGCCCGCGCGGGCGCAGCGCCGCCAGCCCGTAGCGGTCGTCGCCCTCGGCGGTCTCGAAAAGCGTCGGACCGAACCCGAACGTGATCGTCAGTCCCGAGGCCGGGAGCCCGAGCGCCTCGCCCGTGTCGTCGGGCGGTGCCTCCAGCGCGCCGCCCACGGCGCCCGTCGCACTCACGTCGAGGCCCTGCGTCATGCGCGACGCGGCGTAGCTCCAGTCCTGCAGCAGCGACTGCAGGTCGGCGCGGTCGGTGCGCGCCATCATGTCGAACGACGCGAAATGGAGGTGGTCCTGCACGGGCGTCGTGATTCCCGCCTGGTGCGTTCCGAAGAACTCGTAGACGGATGCCGCGCCCTCGGCGGCGCGGGCACGTCCGACCGCGACGCCGGCGGCCGTACCCGCTCCCGCGCCGAGCGCGAGGCCGGCCGCGCCGACACCGGCGGCGAGGCCGAGGAGCCCTCGGCGGCTGAGCCCCCGGTCGGCATCCGGGGCGGTCGGTTCCTCCACGGTCACTGCAGGACGGTCGAGGTGAGCTGCGACAGCGGCTCGGCCAGGGCGTTAAGGAGGTCGGTGAGCTCGCGCTTGTCGGCGTCGGTCAGCTCGCCGTAGGCGACGAAGCCGTCCGTGAGCGAGCCGTGCGTCGCGAGCGACTCCTCGAGGGCGTCGTACCCCTCGTCGATCTGCTGCGCGAGGGTCGCACCTTCGTCGCCGGTCGCGACGGCGAAGTCCTCGACGAGCGAGAACGCCATCTTCGAGCCCTCGACGTTGGCGGCGAAGTCCCACAGGTCGGTGCCCGACCACCAGTCCTCCTCGCCGGTGATCTTGCCGGTGGCGACCTCGTCGAGGAGTGCGATCGCGCCGTTGGAGATGCCCGCGACGCCCTGCGCGTCGAGCGCGGCCTGGAAGTCGGTCGAGTGGACGTAATCGTTCAGCTCGGCGACGTCGGCGATCAGCTGGTCGCCGAAGGCGGCGCGCTCGGCATCCGTCGACGGCGCCCAGTCCTGCCACGCGGGGGTCTCGCCGTCGGCGTTGAGCGCATCCTTCTCGGGCACCCAGAGGTCCTTCTCGATGCGGTGGAAGCCGGTCCAGTCGAGGCCTTCGGCCACGGCATCCACCTCGCGGTAGTCGATGCGCGGGTCGAGGTCGCCCAGGGACTCCGCGACCGGCTCGATCCGCTCGTAGAAGGCGCGCACCTGCGGGAACTGCGTCCGCGCGGTCTCGTCGTCGCCCGACTCGTAGGCCGCGACGAACTCGTCGACCGCCGGCACGAGCTGCTCGACCTGGTCCTTGACGAACGCGGCGTAGAGGTCGACCGCCTGCTGCTTCTGCTCGGCGTCGTCACCCGTGGCGGCGACCGCTTCGCCGGAGACCGTGAAGCCGGCCCGGCCGACGCCCTCGCCGACCATGCCCGGCTTGCAGAGCGTGAAGTACTCGCCCGGCTGCGCGACGACGGTGAGCGTGCGCGACGCGCCGGGCGCGATGTTCTCGACCTCGCCGACGATCCGCAGGCCGTCGTCGGCCAGCAGGTAGAACTCGCTCACCTGCGAGCTGTCGTTCGCCACCTGGAAGGTCAGCGTCCCGCTCGTGGCCGTTCCCGTCGACACGTCGCAGGAGGTGTCGGTGGAGGTGACGGTCAGCGCGTCGCTCGCGGCGACGTCGGCTTTGGCGACGCAGCCGGCGAGGGCGAGCGCAGTCACGCCGACGACGGCGACGACTGCGAGGGGCTTGGCGGTGACGATGAGGGTCATGATGCTCCTTGCTGTGCACGGGACGGGGGGAGGGATGCCGTGGCGGTGGCGCCGGCATCCTTCGAAGCTGCTTCCTTGGGGCCTGTTTCCTTGGGGCCTGCTTCCTTGGACGCAGGGCCACGGCGGCGGAGACCGCGGACGAAGAACGTGCCGACGATGGCGACGTACAGCGTCCACGCGATCACCTGCAGCCAGGTCATCTGCGGCATGAAGCCGACGGTCGCCTGCAGCACCGCGGCGAGCGGGCCGCCGGGGGCGACCGACGCGCTCACGTCGAACGCCCAGCCGAAGGGGAATCCCGTGAGGCCCACGGCGACTGCGCCGGTGGCGGGGTCGAGGGGAGCGGTCGCGGAGAACGGCCCCGGAAGAGCGCCGGCTTCCTGCAGGTCGTGGATCGCGTAGGCGAGCACGCCCGCGGCGACGATCACGAGGAACGCGCCGGTCCACGCGAAGAAGACGCGAAGGTCGAGGCGCAGCATGCCGCGGGCGAGCAGCCAGCCGAGGATCACGGCGGCGGCGAGCCCGAGCAGGGCGCCGACGAGGGCGGAGGGGGCGTCGCCGAACGACTGCACCATCGACCACAGCAGCAGGGTCGTCTCGATGCCCTCGCGGGCGACGGACACGAAGCCGATGAGGACGATGCCCCATCCCCACGTCAGTCCACGTGTCGCTGCGCGTCCCGCGGTGCCTCCGCCGCGGGGGCCCAGCCCGTCGGTGGCGAGCGCGCGATCGATCTCGCCTTCGAGGCTGGACTTCAGGGTGCGCGCCGTGCGCTGCATCCAGAAGATCATCCAGGTGACCATGCCCACCGCGAGCAGCGAAAGGAGCCCACCGATGAGTTCCTGCGCCTCGAAGGTGAGCGCATAGGAGCCGAACGTGAGCACCGCGCCGATGCCGAGTGCCAGCGCGACCGCGAGGCCGATGCCCGTCCAGAGTCGGGGCAGCACGTCGCGGCGACCGACCCGCGTGAGGTAGGCGACCAGGATGCCGACGACGAGCGCGGCTTCGAGGCCTTCGCGGAGGCCGATGAGGAAGGTGGCGAGCACGGGGTCTCTTCGGGGTGTGGCGGATGCGAGGCCGGTGCCTGCTGCCCCGTTGCAGCCTTCGGTTTGTCACCTTAGGTTAGGCGAACCTCACTCGCGAGAGCGTACACCGCGGACCGCGTCGATTCCAACCCCTGGGAGGGGAGCGCTCAGCTCAGCAGGGGCATCGCGAAGAGGAAGAGCGGCCCCGCGATCAGGGAGGCGGTGAGGATGAAGGTGCCGGCGGCGAAGAACTCGAACGGCACCCCGTGCGGGCTGCGGCGACGGACGGCGGCGTACACGATCAACGCCAGTACCGCGGCCGCGCTGATCAGTCCGGTGAGCCACGGCACGCCCGAGACCACCACCGCCTGCGGCAGGAGGAGGTACCCGAGGAAGACGGCATTGGTGCCGGTCGACAGCAGCGCGACGCCGAGCACGACCCAGACCGAGTGGGTGGAGGTGTCACTCCGTCGGGGGCGAGCCGCAGCGCGAGATGACGAGGATGTCCAGGATGGTCTGAACCTGGTCGTCCTCGACGATGACGTCGAGTGTCATTCCTCGGTAGTCCATCGCGAGATTGGGGTCGGACATCGGCACTCCGGTGTCGACCACGACGAACTCGTCGGGCAACTCGCGGATGAGCGTCGCGATGAACTCCTCGCCGTCGAACGGCGGTGCGGGGTAGGCGGCCCAGTGCTGTGTGTACGACGCCGTGCCCCTGCCGCACGGGCCTTCCTCTCCTGTTGACCGGTCCTCGACTTCCGTACCGGGTGGAAGGTGATCGGCGATCGCCTGAGCCGCTGCGCGGCTCTCGGATTCGAGTTGGTCGAACGACGGCAGCGGGGAGCATCCGACGATCAGGGAGGCCGCGGCGATAGTGGGCAGCGCGAAGCGGAGTGGCGTGGATCTCATTCGTCCTCCGCGGGCAGGCCGCAGCGCGAGATGGCCAGGATGTTCACCCTCGGTACGTCCGGCTTCTCGAGGATGACGTAGACGCTCATCGTCATTCCCCGGTAGTCGATGGCGAGGTTGGGGTCGGAGACGGGCACGCCGGTGTCCACCACCACGAAATCGTCGGGCAGTTCACGAACGAGGGTCGCGATGAACTGCTCGCCGTCGAAGGGTGGGTCGGGGTAGGCGGCCCAGTGTTCGGTGTATGACGCGGTGCCGCGGCGGCATGGCCCTTCCTCTCCCGTCGACCGGTCTTTGATCCTTGTGGCGGGTGGAAGGTGGTCAGCGATCGCTTGCACCGCCGATCGAGTCTCCGTCCGGAGCTGATGGAACGACGGCAGCGGGGCGCATCCGATGAGCAGGGATGCCGCGGCGACGGTGAGCAGCGCGAAGCGGGGCGGGGTAGATGTCATTCGTCCTCCGCGGGCAGGCCGCAGCGTGAGATGACGAGGATGTCCACGATGGGCTCAACCTGGTCGTCCTCGACGATGACGCCGATCGTCATCCCCCTGTAGCTCAAGGAGAGGTTGGGGTCGGACATCGTTACTCCGGTCTCGAATACGACGAACTCGTCGGGCAGTTTGCGGGCGAGCGTCGCGATGAACTCCTCGCCGTCGGAGGGCGGCTCGGGGTAGGCGGCCCAGTGCTGTGTGTACGACGCCGTGCCCCTGCCGCACGGGCCTTCCTCTCCTGTTGACCGGTCCTCGACCTCCGTGCCGGGCGGAAGGTGGTCGGCGATCGCCTGAGCCGCTGCCCGGCTCTCCGATTCGAGTTGGTCGAACGACGGCAACGGGGTGCAGCCTGAGAGCAGGAATGCCGCGGCGACGGTGAGCAGCGCGAATCGGAGTGGCGTGAATCTCATTTCTCCTCCGGAGGCAGGCCGCAGCGCGAGATGGCCAGGATGTTCACCTTGGGCTTCTGGGGCTCCTCGTGGTTGACGACCACTCCGACCGTCATCCCGCGGTACTTGAGGGACAGATTGGGATCGGACATCGGTACGCCGGTGTCGAAGACGACGAACTCGTCGGGCAACTCCTGGATGAGCGTCGCGATGAACTCTTCGCCATCGAAGTCCGCCCCGGGATACGCCTCCCAGTGCTCCGTGTGGGAGACCGTGCCCCTGCCGCACGGTCCGGCCTCACCCGTCGACCGATCTCTGATGGGGGTGCCGGTCGGCAGGTAGTCGGCGATCGATTCGACGGCCGACCGGGTGTCCGCCCGCAGTTGACCGAATGACGGCAGCGGGGAACATCCGGAGAGTACGGATGCCGCGGCGACGGTGAGCAGCGCGGAACGGAGTGGCGTGGCCTTCATTCGGTCTCCGGCGCGCGCGCACAGCGAGAGATGGCCAGGATGTCCACGACGGGATCGCCCTCGACCGGGAACACCATGAGCTGCAGCTCGATATCCCGATAGGTGAACGACGCTTCGGGAAACGAGGCGGATGATCCTAAGTCTCGCTTCTGAAAGCCCGGCGGTAGGCGTGCGGGGAGCGACTCGACGAACTGGTCGCCGTCGAAGTCGCGTGCCATGGTCAGTGACCAGTGCCCGGTGTGCAGCACGCCGTCGTCGCCGCAGCCGAGAAGCATGTCGGAGGTGAGATCCTCCAGCTCCGCCGGGGGAAGCAGATCCGTGATGACGCGCATCGCATCCTCGGCCTCCGCTTCTGCTTCTGCGAGAGTCGGAAGTGCGGACCCACAACCCACGAGCGCGCCGACCAGCGCCAACGAGGCGACCGAGGTCGCCATCGATCGTTGCTGTGCAGACCCGGTCATCGTCGTCCCCGCGGGTGGTCCCGCCGATCTCGCGAAGCGGAGTGGCGCGGATGTCATTCGTCCTCCGGAGGCAGGCCGCAGCGCGAGATGGCGAAGATGTCGACAACGGGTTCGTCTCGTTGGTCCGCGTCCACGTAGACGCTCATCGTCATTCCGCGGTAGTCGATGGCGAGGTTGGGATCGGAGACGGGCACGCCGGTGTCGACGACGACGAACTCGTCGGGCAGCTCGCGAACGAGCGTCGCGATGAACTCCTCGCCGTCGAAGGGCGGCTCGGGGTAGCTCACCCAGTGCTGTGTGTACGACGCCGTGCCCCTGCCGCACGGGCCTTCCTCTCCTGTCGACCGGTCCTCGACCTCCGAGCCGGGCGGAAGGTGGTCGGCGATCGCCTGAGCCGCTGCCCGGCTCTCCGATTCGAGTTGGTCGAACGACGGCAGCGGGGAGCATCCGACGAGCAGCGCGCATAGGCCGGCCGTCGTCGCGGCCGCCGCGCGCGCTCTCGTCAGGTTCATTCGGCAGCCTCCTTTAGTGTCTGCTGCAACGACCGCATCACCGGTCCGTTCGTCTCCAGATCCGCCACGAGAATTTGGTTGTGCTGGTCCACCCCGATGGAGATGCCCGCGAAAGTGGCGGCCGGCGGAGAAATGATCGACAGCGGGCCGATCCATCCCACCTCGGGGAGGCCGGTGTCGATCTCGGTGAAGCCCGACTGTGCGGTCGGCGTGACGTCGTAGCCGAACCCGAAAGCCTCGTGATCGTCGAGATGCCGGTTGATATCGGCCGGACCCTGGGCGGCGAAGTACCGCGTGCCCTCGCGCGGCTCCCAGCCCGCTGTCATCCCGATCCCGGCCAGCGTGTACCGCGCTGCGAAGTGCGCGCCCCGCTGTTCCGCCTCGCCCGCCGGGGCAGATCCGAAGGAATGCTCGCCGCTGACGATCGGCGTTCCGTCGGTGACGACGTCGAGTTCTGCGGTGAGATTCGCATACGCCCGGCCCAACGGACGGGCGAACCAGTTGTGATGCGGCCCGCGCGACCACAAGTCGCCCAGATGAGGGAAATCGCCCTGCTTGACGACGAGACCCGAAACCGACACGTTGGTCGGCGCGTTCTCCACCTGCCAGCGCGTCAGCGCCGTGATCCCCTCGCGCGGTGTCGAGCTGTAGAAGGAGTCCATGGTCGTGTTGGTGCCCGGCATGAAGGTAAGAAGCACATCGGCCGTGTCAGGGTCGCCGAACACCTCGATGATGTGTTCCTGGTCGGGGCGGTAGAGGTAGAGCTGCACCTCGCCACGGCCCACGCGGTCGAGGTAGTCGAGCTCGCGATCGTCGGCGAGGCGCGGCGCGTTTACCGGGGCCGGAGGCATGTGGGGCACCCGCCCCTGCGGGCGGTCCCGTCGATGTGTCGCTTCGCGGCGCTGCCGGCGCCGGAAGGCGGCGTACGCGATCGCGAAGAAGCGGTTCGCGGCGATCCGCACCGCCGCCGGGAGCCCGCCGAGCGCGCCGATCACGACGGGAAGGTGCTCGATGAGGCGCGCCTGCTGCTCCGGGTCACCCGCCAGGCCCGCCCACCAGGCGGCGACCTCCGAGGGTGGCAGTCTCAGGAGCTGATCGCAGAGGTCGGGGTGTGCCGCCGCCAGCGCGCGCAGGTCGGATGACGAGAGCGTGCCGAGCAGGTGGAGGAGCCCCCTGGGGCTGCGGGCATCGCCGCCGTCGCGCAGCGCCGCGAACAGGGCGCCTCGCACGTCGCGGGACTGGAGGGCGGCGGCGCAATCGGCATCCGCGCGGCGCCTCCGCACGACCAACGCGTCCCACCGTTCCTCCACCGCTTCGAGTTCGCGGTCGAGGGTGCGCAACTCGGCGTGAAGTCTCTCTGTTCGCTCCGCGGCATCCGTGAACGCGACGTCGGGAGCGTGCAGTTCCGCCGTGGCGCTCCGCCACCGCAGCACCGCGTCGTCGCGCTCGTCGATCAGCCGCGCGCGGTGGCGGGTGAGCGCCTGCTGCTCGTCTTTGATGCCGTCGATGATGTCGGCGTAGGGCGCGAGCACGTCGCCGGTGGCTCGGAAGCTGTCGATCAGCACGTCCAACTCGGGGAGCGCCGTATCGATCTCGCGGACGAACGCGTCGTGTGCGGCGCCCGTCCAGGCCGCCCCCGAGGCCGTGGCGACGGCATCGGCCACATCGGTCGTGGTGCGCGCCAGCCGTTCCGCACGCGCATGGCGGTCCTCGGCCCACGCCCGCAGCACGCCGGGATCGCCCGCGCCGGGATCGACGCGCGGGTCGGTCACGAGGGCCTCGCCATCGCTCCGTCGAGAGCGCCGAACACGGCGACGGCGCGCCCCGGCATCCGTCCGCTCGTCTCGAGCACATGGGCGATGTGGGCGGCCCGCTCATGCTGCTCGCCGGTGACCTCCGTCAGCGGCGCGACGACCTGGGGCGACGCGACGGCGCCGGGGTCGACGGGCGCGAGCCGGCCCGCCTCGAGGACCGTGCGCGCAGCCCCCACCAGTCGTGCGGTCGCTCTCCGCAGCGCGGCGTCGTCGATCGACAAATCGTCCACTCGCCCCCACCTCCGGGAGAGAGCGTAGAAGAACAACTCATGAATGAGTGCTGGATGAGGTCCTGATCAGCGAGATTGCCCGTCAAATTGCCGCTTCGCCGTGGCATCCGCTTCGCCGTGGCGTCCGCCTCCGGCTCGTGGTCAGCCCTGCGCGTGACGATCGAGGAAGGCGTACACCTCGCCGTCGTCGACGCCGGGGAAGGCGCCGCGGGGGAGCGGTGAGAACATCTGCATGTGCACGCGGGCGCTCGGCCACGCCTTGCCCTGCCAGCGCTGCGTCAGGTCGGCATCGGGTCGGCGGCAGCAGCTCTCGTCGGGGCAGGTCGACACCGCGCGCTTCTGCGTCTCGCGTCCGCGGAACCACCGCGCGTCGTCGAACGGCACGCCCACGGTGATCGAGAACTCGCCGTCGGAGGTGCTGCCCGTCTGGCTCGAGCACCAGAACGTGCCCGCCGGGGTGTCGGTGTACTGATACTGCTCCGTGGTGCGGTTCTGCTCGCCGAACGACGACCTCGCGGCGAACTTCCGGCACACGATCTGCCCCTCGACCGAGCCGGTGACATCCATCGGCAGCGGCAGCTCGTCGTTCTCGTACACGCGGCTGATGGCGCCCGAGCCGTCGACGCGGAGGAAGTGCAGACGGATGCCGAAGTGCTCCGTCAGCAGGTTCGTGAGCCGCATCCCCGCCGCTTCGTGGGTGACGCCGAACGCGTCGCGGAAGTCTTCGACGGCGAGGTTGCGATCCTTCTTGGCCTGCGCGAGGAAGGCGACCGACGCCGTCTCGGGCATGAGACAGCAGGCTGCGTAGTAGTTGATCTCGAGCCGCTGCTGCAGGAAGTCGGCGTAGTCGGTGGGAGGGGTATGGCCGAGGAGGCGGTGGGCCATCGCCTGCAGCGCCATGGATCGCAGGCCGTGGCCGCCGGGGATGGAGGCCGGCGGCAGATAGATGCGTCCGTTCTCGAGGTCGGTGACCGAACGCGCCGAGTGGGGCAGGTCGTTGGCGTAGATCAGCTCGAAGCCCAGCTGCTCGGCCATGATGCTCACCGTCCGGTGGGTGAGCGCGCCCGACACGTGGCCTGCCGACTTGAGTTGCTTCTCGGCCAGCTTCTCGATGTCGCCCAGGTAGTTGCCCCTCTCCCGCATCCGCAGGCGCAGTTCGGTGTTGGCGCGGCGCGCCTCCTCGGGCGTCGCGATGGCCTCGCGCTCGCGGCGGTGCAGCTCGCGGTGAAGCGCGAGCACCGACTCGATCGTCTCGTCGGTCATCGTCCGGGTGACGCGGAGGGGAGGGATGCCGAGGCGGCGGAAGACGGGACTGGTCTGTGCCCGCTCGAGTTCGAGTTCGAGGGCCGCGCGCCGGTTGGGGGGCTCGGTGGAGAGCAAATCGGTCACATCGGTGCCGGTGGCCGAGGCGATGGCCTGCAGGAGCGACAGCTTGGGTTCGCGCTTGCCGTTCTCGATGAGACTCAGCTGACTGCCGGCCACGCCGACGATCGCGCCGAGTTCGTCGAGCGTGTACCCGTGCGCGACGCGCTGGTGGCGGATGCGATGGCCGAGGGTCGACAGTTCGAGCGCGGTGGGCGGCATTCCTTGAGCATATCGAAAGAATCGGATTTCTTGACGGCATCCTCGACGGAAAGTATGCGCGAGTGAGAGCGAGAGTGGACGCAGGGAACGACCCCTCTCACGACATCGAAGGAGATCGACATGGCCCTCGCCGACATCTTCACCCGCCCGGTTGCCCCACCGCCCGCGGAGACGGCCCGCGCCTACGGTCACGCTCCCCGCATCGCGGGTGAGGGCCTCGACGAACTGCGCGCGTGGGTCGACGAGATCGCGGCGCTCACGCAGCCCGACCGCATCCACTGGGTCGACGGTTCGCGCGCCGAGAACGACGCGCTGCTACGTCAGCAGGTGGCGGAAGGCAAGCTCATCAAGCTGAACCCCGAGTGGCGTCCCGGCTCCTACCTCGCCCGCTCGCACCCGAGCGACGTCGCCCGCACCGAGGGCCGCACCTTCATCGCCTCCGAGCGCGAGGAGGATGCCGGTCCCACGAACAACTGGGTCGCCCCCGACGAGATCCGCGCCACGATCACGCCCCTGTTCGCCGGCTCCATGCGCGGACGCACGATGTACGTCGTGCCCTTCTCGATGGGCGCGGTCGGCGGGCCGCTCTCCCACATCGGCGTGCAGGTCACCGACTCGGCCTACGCCGTCACCTCCATCGGCATCATGACGCGCGTGGGCACGGCGGTGCTCGAGCAGATCGCGGCGGGCAAGCCGTGGGTCAAGACCGTGCACTCGGTGGGCGCCCCTCTCGCTCCGGGGGAGCAGGATCCCGCGTGGCCCTGCAACGACGAGAAGTACATCGTCCACTTCCCCGAGACGCTCGAGGTGTGGTCGTTCGGATCGGGGTACGGCGGGAACGCGATCCTGGCCAAGAAGTGCTTCGCGCTGCGCATCGCCTCGGTGATCGGGCGCGACGAGGGCTGGCTCGCCGAGCACATGCTCCTCATCCGCGTCATCAGCCCGGAGGGTCGCGCCTACCACCTGGCGGCGGCGTTCCCGTCGGCGTGCGGCAAGACGAACCTCGCGATGCTGCGGCCGACCATCCCCGGCTGGCGCGTCGAGACGCTCGGTGACGACATCGCGTGGCTGCGTCCCGGCGAGGACGGCCGACTCTGGGCGATCAACCCGGAGGCGGGCTTCTTCGGCGTCGCGCCCGGCACCGGCGCATCGACGAACGTGACGGCCGTCGAGACGCTGTGGGGCAACACGATCTTCACGAACGTCGCGCTCCGCCCCGACGGCGACGTGTGGTGGGAGGGCCTCACCGACGAGGTGCCCGCCGAGCTCACCGACTGGGAGGGCAAGCCCTGGACCCCGGCATCCGGTCGTCCGGCCGCCCACCCCAACTCGCGCTTCACCGTGAGCGCGGGCCAGTGCCCGCAGATCGCGTCGGACTGGGATGCCGCGGAGGGCGTACCCATCGACGCGATCCTCTTCGGCGGCCGCCGCGCGACGAACGTGCCGCTCGTGCTGGAGGCGACCGACTGGACGCACGGCGTCTTCCTCGGCGCGAACGTCTCGTCGGAGCGCACCGCCGCCGCCGAGGGCACCGTCGGCGAGCTGCGCCGCGATCCCTTCGCGATGCTGCCGTTCTGCGGCTACAACATGGCGGACTACTTCGGCCACTGGCTGCAGGTCGGTCAGGCGCTGCGATTCGACCGTGCTCCCCGGATCTTCCAGGTGAACTGGTTCCGCAAGGGCGCCGACGGACGCTTCCTCTGGCCCGGGTTCGGTGACAACTCCCGCGTCATCGAGTGGATCGTGCGTCGGATCGACGGTTCGGTGGGTGCCCAGGAGAGCCCCATCGGCCGCCTGCCGATCATCGAGGACCTCGACGTCGACGGGATCGACGTGACCGACGCCGACCTCGACGAGCTCTTCGACGTCGACCCGGCGCTGTGGCTCCAGGAGGCCGACCTCACGGAGGAGTTCTTCTCGACGTTCGGCGGCAAGGTGCCCGCCGCGCTCTACGCCGAGCTGTCGGCCCTCCGCTACCGCCTCAAGCTCGCTCCGCAGGGCTGATCCGGCTCACCCTCACCGTCACGCGGGCGGCGGGGTCGCCGAGCACGTCGCGCACCCGCGCCGCGACGACGCGGGCGACCGCGTCGGCCCGGTCGCGTGCCACGCCGATGCTGACGGTCGCCTCGTACCCCTCATCACCGGCGGACACGGTCGAGAAGGTCTCGGCGCGATCGACGGCGACACGCCACAGGCGCGCGGGGAGCGGGGCGGCGAAGTACAGCTCGGATACGCCCGGGACCTCCCGGACGGCCGCGTCGATGCGCGCGGCGAGCTCGGCGGTGTCGACGCTCATCGCTCGCCCTCCCGGGTACGCAGGGAGTCGATCGTGACGTCGATCGTGCCCGCCTGCCATGACGCGCTCGATGCGATCGCGGAGCGCACGGCATCCCGTACCCGCCCGGCGACCTCAGGAAGCGGGGTGCCGTGCAGCGCGCTGATGGTGAGCGCGACGTCCACGACGGCGCCGTCCACATCGACGTCGACACGTTCCACGAGGATGCCGTCGACGCCGTCACCGGCATCCCGGATGAGTCCGCGCAGGGCGCCCTCCGTCACGACGACCGTGATGTCGCCGTCGGAGGCGAGCGGCAGATCGCGACCGGCGCGCGACTCGCGGGCCACCTCGCCGATGATCTGCTCGAACCAGGACTCCTCGAGCTCGATCTCCGCGTCGGTCTCCACCAGCGTGCGCGAGAGCGCTCCGAGCCGGTCCATCGAGTCCAGGACGGCCCGGCATTGCGCGTCTCCGTCGATCGCGGGGATCGCGGGCTGCCTGCCGCGGTCGTGATACGCCGCGAGGTCTTCGAGCGTGTAGCCCGACTCGCCGATGCTGTCGGTCGCCATCTCCGTCACCTCCACTCCTGCATTCGTTCCCATACGGTGGCACGCGCCCGTGAGAGCCGTCCGCGCACCGCGGTCGCCGAGATCCCCAGCTCGCGGGCGATCTCGTCGTAGCTGTACCCGCTGACCTCCCGGAGGAGCCACGCGGTCCGTTGCTCCGGCGGCAGCTCGTCGAGGACCTTCCGCAGCATGTCGAGCTGCGAGGTCGTGAGCGCCGCCTCGTCGGGGCTCGGCCCGACCGCGACGGGGTCGGCATCCTCGATCGACACGGCCGGGCGACGCGCGCGCATGCGGTCGGTCGCCTTGCGCGCCACGATCGTCGAGAACCACGCGCGCACGCGATCCGGGTCGGTGAGCTCGGGAAGCCGGCGCCAGGCGACGATCAGTGCTTCCTGCACGCAATCGTCGGCGTCGGCGCGGGAGCCCAGCAGCCGCGTCGCGAATGCCACGAGGTAGGGGCCGTGACGACGCACCAGCACGGCGAACGCGCGCTCGTCGCCGTCGGCGGCGCGCTGGGCGAGGATGCCGTCCTCCACCGAAAGCAGACGCTCCACGTTCCCCCTCGTGACGCGGCACCGGAGCCGCTGACCTCGACCCTGCCACACGGCGCCGTCCCGGAGCGAGTATGCGTCTCCCCCTTGCGCGCGGCCGCCCGGCGAACTAGTGCGAAGGGTGCGCAGGGGACGGAGGCGCTCAGCGAACTGCCAGGAAGTCGACCGTGACGTTCGGGCTGCCCGATACGTCTAGCCCATGAACGCCCCAGACCGGGGCCGACAGAAAGGCAAGAACCATGGCTACCACCAACTCCACCCCCCGTGGCGCCGTCTCCACCGACTCGACGCCCACCGCAGGCACCGTCGTGAACTCCGGCGGCGGCAAGACCGTCATCGTCGACCCGGTCATCGCGAAGATCGCCGGCATCGCGGCATCGTCCGTACCCGGCGTGCACGCTCTCGGCGGTGGCGCCGCGCGTGTGATCGGCAGCCTGCGCGAGGCCGTCGGCGCGAAGGACCTCGGTCAGGGCGTGAGCGTGGAGGTCGGCGAGACCCAGGTCGCCGCCGACATCACGATCGTCGCCGAGTACCCCGAGCAGCTGCAGCGCGTGGCCTCCGACGTGCGCACCGCCGTCGCGGACGCCATCACGCAGCTCGCCGGCATGGAGGTCGCCGAGATCAACGTGACCGTCGTCGACGTGCACATCCCCGGTGACGACCAGCCCGAGGAGCGGGTCCAGTGACGACCGCGGTCTGGGGAGCGGTGGCGGGCGCCGTCCTGGCGTTCGCCGCCCTCGCCTTCGGGTTCTGGGGGATGGTCCTCGTCGCCGCCCTCGCCGCCGTCGGCGCCCTCGTCGGCGCCGTCCTCTCGGGCTCGGTCGACCTCCGCGCCGCCGTGGACGCGGCGCGCGGCCGGCGAGTGGGCTGACCGTGGCGAGCCCGATCATCGGCGGCCGGGTCGTCATCGCGGCCCGGGCGTACGAGCGGATCGCGGCGGCAGCGGCGGCCGAGGCCCTCGGCGTCGGCCGGGGCGACGCCTCCGCGAAGGTGCGTGACGACCGGGGCCGCCTCCACGCGGAGATCTCCTCGGCGATCAGCCGCGGAGACGAGCCCATCCTCGCCCGCGCCGAGCGGGCACGCCGCGAGACGGCCCAGCGCCTCCACGACCTCACGGGTGCCACCGTGGCCGACGTGACCCTCGGCATCCACCGTTCGATCGACACCGGAAGGAGAGCGACATGACCACCACCGCAACGCGTTCGGCGCGTCGCCTGCTGCGGCGCTCACGCAGCGTCTGGGCGGGCGTGGCCGTCGTCGTGGCCGCTGCCGCGGCCGCGTGGATCGCCGTCGAAGCCGTGCGCTTCGCGCTGGGTCTGCCGGCCTTCGTCGCCAGCCCGCTCGCGATGCTCGAGGTGCTGGCATCCGGTTCGACCGCGGGACTTCTCGCGGGAGCCGCCGGTGCCGTCTTCGGCCTCGTGTGCCTGTGGGGCGCCCTGTCGCCCGGGCGCACGGGACGCCGGATCGTCTGGGACGACCGTGCGCCGATCGTCGTCGACGACGGTGTGCTCGCGGGAGCCCTGTCGCGCGATGCGGCCGGTTCGGCCGCTGTCTCGCCGTCGCAGGTGGGCACCCGCGTCTCCCGCCGCCAGGCCGCGATCGAGGTCGTGCCGTCGTCGGGCTTCCCGGTCGACGCCGGCGCCGTCGAGCGTCGGGCAGCGGATGCCGTCGCGGCTCTGGGGCCGGTACCCGTCCCGCGCGTGCGGGTGCGGGTGGCTGAAGGCGGGGTGCTGTCATGAACGCGGCGAGCCGCTTCGGCAACCGCGCGGTGCTGACCGTCCTCGGTCTCGTCGGCCTCGCTGTCGCCGTCGTGGCCGCGTGGCCCCTGACCGGTGGCGCGCCGTGGGCCCTCGCCGACGGCATCCGGAACACCGCGGCATCCGCGGGACTGGCTCCCGTCGTCGCCGCCTGGATCGTCGCCGCCGTGCTGGCGATCGTCATCCTGCTGGCGCTCGTGTGGGTCGCCCGCCGCGGTCGCGGTCGCACCCGTCACGCCGTGGAGCAGCCCGGGCTGCACATCACGACCGGGGTGGTCGAAGACCTCGTGCGCGACGCGCTCCGGGCCGCGCCCGACATCGTGGGTGTCCACGCGTCGACCCACCGGCGCCGGGGCGAGCGGGTGCTCCTGCTCCGCCTCCAGCTGCGTCCGCGCGCCGACGTCGTGCAGGCGGCTGCGGATGTCCGCGCCGCACTCGCGGACCTCGATCGGGCCATGGGCGAGGCCCTTCCGGTGGTCGCCCACCTCACGACGGGCGTGCGCACCGTGCTCGCCCACGACCGCAGGGTCGACTGACCCCCTCCGACCTCCCATCCCGCCGGATGGGACCAACCAGAGAACGACAACGAAAGGAGCGCCTCATGGGCCTCGCAGACGACATCAAGAACACCGCCGAGAACCTCGCCGGCAAGGCGAAGGAAGCGGTCGGCAACCTGACCGACAATGACAAGCTCGTTGCCGAGGGCAAGGCCGACCAGGTGAAGGCGCACGCCAAGGGCGCCGCCGCCGACGTCAAGGACGCGGCGAAGGACGCCAAGGACGCCCTCGACGGCAAGTGATCCATTCGAACGCGGCGCATCCCTCTGGGGGTGCGCCGCGTTCGCGTGTCCGCGGGTGCGCTCGCTCTTCCGCCGAAACAACACCTCTGCGCCGACACCACATAATCCGTGCGCTGAAAGCGTGTGGTTTCGGCGGGATCGTGTGGTCTCGCGCCCAGGTGCCGGACGGTTCAGGTGAGGAGCTGGTGGGCGGCCAGGTCGCGGTAGAGCGGGACGGATGCCACGAGCTCCGCGTGCGTGCCCTGTCCGACGACGCTGCCGCCGTCGAGGACGACGATGAGGTCGCTGTCGACGACCGTGGACAGGCGGTGGGCGATGACGACGAGCGTGCGGCCGGTGGCCACGGCATCGATCGCCTCCCGCATCCGCTGCTCGTTCAGTCCGTCGAGCGACGAGGTCGACTCGTCCAGGAGCAGGATCGGGGGAGCGGCCAGCAGTGCGCGCGCGATCGCGAGACGCTGGCGCTCGCCGCCGGAGAGCATCACGCCTGCCTCCCCGACGGGTGCGTCGAGACCGAGCGGGTCGCGTTCGAGCACCCCGCCCAGGTTGACGGCGCGCAGCACCGCTTCGCACTCGGCGTCGGTGGCCGCCGGTGCGCCCAGGCGCAGGTTGTCGGCGATCGTGCCCGCGAGGGTCGGCGCATCCTGTTCGACGTACCCGAGCTGTGCGCGCAGACGGTCGCGGTCGATGCCGCGGACGTCCACGCCGTCGAGCAGGATCGCTCCGGCGGTCGGGTCGTAGAACCGCTCGATGAGCGCCAGCGTCGTGGACTTCCCCGCGCCCGAGGGGCCGACGAGCGCCACGCGCGAACCGCGCGGCACGGCGAACGACACGCCCCGCAGCACCTCGCCGTCGCCCGCGGGCGTCACCTCGACCGACGTCGGGTCGACGCGGGCGTCGGAGAGCGCGGCGCGGGCGGCCGTCTCGGCCGACCGGCGCGCGGCCACCACTGCCGCCGGGTAGGCGAAGTGCACGTCGCGGAACTCGATCGCGGGCACGGCATCCACCCCCGTCGCGGCACCGACGAGGCCCGTATCGACGGAGACGGCGCGCGCGACGCGCTCGTCGCCGTCGGTCTCCAGTGGCAGATCGAGCACCTCTTGGATGCGGCCGAGTGCGCCGAGCGCCTGATTGACCGACGTGATCGCGCCGAAGAGGGTGCCGAGGGGGCCGATGAGAAGGAAGAGGAACATCACGAACGTGACGAGCTGGGCGATCGTGATCGACCCGTCGGCCACCCGGAAGCCGCCGAAACCCAGGACGACGAGGAGCGAGGCCTGCAGCGCGATACCGGCGACGGGCACGACGAGCGCCGACACCTTCGCGATGCGCACGCCCACGCCGTAGACCTCGGTGGCGCGGGCCGTGACCTCGTCGGCCTCGCGGCTCGTCGCGCCCGCAGCGCGGATGGTGCGGATCGATCCGACCGCCCGCTCCATGCCCGAGGCCAGTTCGCCCACCTTCTCCTGCTGCTGCCGCGTGGCGGTGCGGATGCGGCCGCTCAGCACGACGACCGCGGTGATCGCGGCGCCGAGCACCGCGACGATAGCCACCAGGAGGATCGGGTCGATGAACGCCATCGCCACGATCGCGCCGAGGAAGATGAGCGCGTTGCCGACGGCATCCGCGAGTCCTTGCGTCAGGACCGCGTACAGGAGGGTCGTGTCGGTGCCCACCCGGGAGACGAGGTCGCCGGTGCGGCGCGCATCGAACTCGGCGATCGGGAGCCGCAGGATGCGGGCGATCAGCTGGCGGCGGCTCGAGTAGACGACGGCGGTGCCGGTGCGCTGCAGCAGGTAGTGCTGATAGCCCGCGACGAGCGAGGCGACGACGACGAGCGCCACGATGATCCAGACCAGGATGCCGAGGGCCTCCCCGGCTTGCACCCGCTCGATCACCTGTCCCACCAGGAGGGGCTGGGCGAGGGTCACCACCGCGCCCACGATGCTGAGCAGGCCGACGAAGACGAGCACGCGGGTGTGCTCGAGCAGGAAGGGGAGGAGCTGGCGGAGGCTGGCCCGGGGGCCGTCGTCCTTCGACGGGCGGCGGAGGCCGCGCGCGGGTGTTGACATGGAGGTGCGTCCTCGGAGGGAGTTGCGGGTGTGCCGGGGCGACGCTGCCCTGCTCCCATCTTCCTCCTTGTTCCTGTGGGTGGGCGCCGGGCCCGTGCGCGGAGGGGTGTCGGAGCTGCGGGATAGTGTGGTCCGGTGCCAGAAGCAGTCATCTCCGCGCAGAACCTCGTGAAGTCCTACAAGGTGAAGGGCAAGCCCGATTTCGTCGCCGTCGACGGTCTCAGCTTCGAGGTCGCCCCGGGCGAATCGTTCGGGCTCCTCGGCCCCAACGGTGCGGGCAAGTCGACGACGATGAAGATGATCGGCGCCGTGTCCACCCGCACGGCGGGCGAACTCGAGATCCTCGGGCTCGACCCCGACCGGTACGGTCCCGAGATCCGGTCGCGGCTGGGGGTCGTCCCGCAGCAGGACAACCTCGACGGCGAACTCAACGCGCGCGAGAACCTCTACATCTACGGACGCTACTTCGGGCTCCCAGGCAAGGTCTGCCACGAGAAGGCCGATGAGCTGCTCGCCTTCGCGCAGCTCGAAGACAAGGCCAAGAACAAGGTCGACCAGCTCTCGGGCGGCATGAAGCGGCGCTTGACGATCGCCCGGGGCCTCATCAACGACCCGCGCATCCTCCTCCTCGACGAGCCGACGACCGGACTCGACCCGCAGGCCCGTCACGTGCTGTGGGACCGGCTCTTCCGCTTGAAGGAGCGGGGCACGACCCTCGTGCTCACGACGCACTACATGGACGAGGCCGAGCAGCTGTGCGACCGGCTGATCGTCGTGGACAAGGGGCGCATCATGGCCGAGGGCACGCCGGCATCCCTCATCCGCGAGCACTCCAGTCGCGAGGTGCTCGAGGTGCGCTTCGGCTCCGACCGCAACGAGCAGGTCGCGACGCAGCTGCAGGGCATCGGCGACCGCGTCGAAGTGCTGCCCGACCGCATCCTCATCTACGCGCACGACGGTGAGGCCGCCCTGGAGCGCGTCACGACCGCCGGCCTCCACCCGATCACGAGTCTCGTGCGTCGCTCGAGCCTGGAAGACGTCTTCCTGCGCCTCACGGGACGGTCGCTGATCGAATGAGCACCACCACTCATCCCACGCTCGACGAGCTCCGCGCGGAGGCTCTCGAGTGGGGCCGCAAGCCGCGCCGCTACGGCAGCTGGTACGTCACCGAGCACATGGTCCGCGCCATGCGCGCGTACGGCTGGACGATCATCGTCGGCGCGCTCGGGCAGCCCATCATGTACCTGCTGGGTCTCGCTGTCGGGCTGGCCGCACTCATCCAGGTGCCGGTGCGCAGCCACGGCGGCGAGGTCGGCTACCTCGTGTTCGTCGCGCCGGCGCTGCTGATCACGGCGGCGATCGCCGTGGCATCCGAGGAGATGACGTATCCCGTCATGGCCGGCTTCAAGTGGCGCCGCTACTTCTACGGCTTCAACGCGTCGTCGCTGTCGAGCCCTCAGATCGCGAACGGCGTCATCGCGGGGGCGACGGCCCGCATGTTCGTCGCGGTCGCCGCCTACTACCTCTTCATCTGGATCTTCGGCGCCGTCCCGCACCCCGAGACCGGGTGGCTGTCGATCGTCGCCGGCGTCGCCGCGGGTCTCGCCTTCGGTGTGCCGCTCATGGCCTATGCCGGCTCGATCGAAGACGACAAGGGGCAGTTCGCGCTCGTGCAGCGTTTTCTCTTCATGCCGATGTTCCTGTTCTCGGGCACGTTCTATCCGCTCGAGACGCTGCCGGTCTGGCTGCAGTGGATCGGTTGGGTGTCGCCCGTGTGGCACGGTGCCGAACTCGGCCGCGTCGCCACCTACGGCGCCGACATCTCCGCTGCGATGATCGCCGTCCACATCGTCTACCTCGTCGTCCTGACCGTTGCCGGCTATCTGTGGGGCCGTCGCGTCTTCATCGAGAGGCTCGCCAAATGACCGCCGTCGCCTCGCCCGACGTCCGCCGCGGCGGCGTGAGAGCCCTGTGGGCCGGCAATCCCGGCGCCGTCGTGCAGCGCGGTCTCATCGCGGCGCGGTCATCAAGCTGGGTCGTCGTGCTGTCCGGGTTCTTCGAGCCCGTGTTCTATCTCGCGTCGATGGGGATCGGACTCGGCCAGCTCGTCGGCGACGTCGAGACCTCGCAGGGGCTGCAGGTCAGCTACGCGGCGTTCATCGCCCCCGCCCTGCTGGCCGTCTCGGCCATGAACGGCGCGATCTACGACTCCACGTGGAACGTCTTCTTCAAGCTCAACTACGGCAAGCTCTACGAGGGGATGCTGTCGACCTCGCTCGGGCCGCTCGATGTGGCGCTCGGCGAGATCCTCTACGCGTTGCTGCGCGGGCTCCTGTACGCCACGGGGTTCCTCATCATCATGCAGATCCTGGGGCTGAACCTGGCGCCCACCGCGATCCTGGCGATCCCCGCCGTGCTCCTCATCGCCTTCGGGTTCGCGAGCGTCGGCATGGCGATCACGAGCTACATGAAGACCTTCCAGCACATGGACTGGATCAACTTCGTGCTGTTGCCGATGTTCCTCTTCTCGGCCACGTTCTACCCGATCTCGGTGTACCCGGGATGGGTGCAGCAGATCGTCATGGCGTTGCCGCTGTGGCACGGCGTCGAGCTCATCCGAGGGCTCACGACCGGCATCCTCAGTGCGGGGATGCTGTGGCACGTCCTCTACTACGCGGTGATGATCGCGGTGGGGCTCGTCTTCACGACGAAGCGACTGCGGGCGCTGTTCCTCGACTGACGTCCCGCGCGTGAGCCGGGGCGCAGGAGACGCGTCTCTCCGTTATTGAACATGTTCAGAAACTGAGATAGGTTCTGAACATGTCCAGTTCTCCCGTCAGCGCCACCCCGAAGAGCGAGCGCACCCGTGCCGTCATCCGCGAGGTCGCCCTGCGTTCGTTCCGCGAGCGCGGGTACGACCACACGACGATCCGGCTCATCGCGGAGGAGGCCGGTGTCTCGGTGGGCACCACGAACTACCACTTCGCGTCGAAGAACGACCTCGTGCAGGAGCTGTACCTCGATGTGCAGCAGGCCCACCGCGACGCGGCCCTGCCGGTGCTCGAAACGACGACCGACCTGGTCGAGCGCCTCGGGATCGTGTACCGCACGGGCCTGGCGCAACTGGAGCCGTACCACCGGTTCGCCCCCGAGTTCCTCTCCGCCGCGGTGTCGCCGCGCTCCTCGATCAACCCCCTGTCGGGCGAATCGTCCGAATCCCGTGACATCGTCGTCGGACTCTTCCAGGAAGCCGTGTCCGGTGCCGCCGACCGGCTTCCCTCGGAGTTCGACCACGGCTTGCCGTCGGCCCTCCTGCTCGGCCACCTGCTGCTCGCGCTCTTCTGGGTGTACGACACGTCTCCGGATCGCGAACGCACCCGCCTCTTGCTCGATCGTGGTCTGCGACTGCTGAAGCTCTCGCTGCCCCTCGTGCGGCTGCGCGTGCTTCGCAAGCCGCTGCGCGAGCTGCTCGACCTGATAGCCGAGGTGCAGGCATGACCGCCGGCCCTGCAGACCGCCGCCACCCGGTGACCCCACTCGACGCGACGCCGGCGGCCCCCGCCGTTCCCGCCTCGCCGGAGATCGCAGCACCCCGCGTCGGCCTGTGGAGCGAGATGTGGTTCCGGGTGCTCACGATCCTCAACACGTCGATCGTGGTCGTGTCGGCCGTCGTCGCGCTGCCGGGGCTGTTCGGCGGGCAGGGAGGCGCAGCGTTCGGGCTCGTCCTGCTGTTCCCCGTCGTCTCCGTGACGGTGGGGTTCCCTGCGATCTCGCTGATGATCGTCGCGGCGGCCGCAGCGCTGTCATCGCTGTGCATGTTCCACGTCGAGCAGCGAGGCGTCCGGTTTCTCCGCGCGATGACGGTGTGGGGCACGATCATGCTCACGGTTCCGTCGATCGTGTTCGCGGTGCTGTGGGGTCCCGCACTGCTCGGTTCGCTGTGATGACGCGCACCGCAGCACGAGGCCGTGCCCGCGCTCAACGCCCCGTCTATGTCCGGATCCGCATCCGCGCGTCGCTGGATCGCGTGTGGCACCTGACGCAGGATCCCGGACAGCACGCGCGGTGGGATGCCCGATTCAGTCGGATTACGCCGGTCGGTGCGCTGGAGGGTGACGGCGTCCGGTTCCGTTACGCACGCCGCGTCGGACCGTTCGTGATCTCCGGGCACGGCACGACGGTCGGAGAACGAGCGTCGGGTGACGGCGTGCGCACCTCCGTCCTGCGCTTCGATGCCGACGACCGGCTCTCACCGTTGGGCGACGGCCGCGGCTACTGGCGCTACGAGCTGGACGGCGACGAGGTCGTCTTCACCACGGGGTACGACTACAGGCCGAACTGGGGGCGTGTCGCCGACGTGCTCGTGCGGCCGCTGATCGGGTGGCTGACGGCGTGGAGCTTCGACCGGCTCCGCATCTGGGCCGAGACGGGCACTCCGCCCGAGCGGTGGCCGCTGCGATCCGTGCTGGCGTGCTGGCGGCGCGACCGTCCTCGGGCGGCGCGCTCCGACCGCCGTGCACCGCGTCGCCTCATGGCCGACGCGCCCGCTGCGCTGCGACAGCTGGCGCACCCGTGACCGCCGCGACACGCGAGCCCGCGCCACGCGAGCCCGCGCCCACCGGCTCGCGCCGCGCCGTGGCATCCGGATCTCTACCGCCTCTCGGGACGACCTCGATCTTCGCGCGCGCGATGGGCGAGGACTTCGCTCGGCTGCACCGCATGCTCCAGCGCCGGTTCGGGGTGGGCCTCGCCGCAGGCTACGCGTGCGTCGGGCGCGGCACGATGCACCGCATCCGCCGCGGCCCCTGGTGGACGGTGCCGTTTCTCCAGCTCGGTCGCTTCCGCAGCATCCTCGTGCCCGAGGTCGCCGACGACGTCCCGTTCCGGATCGACAACCACCCCTACCTCGACCCATTCGGGCGCGAGACGGTGACCTTCGTCCGCGAGTTCCGGATGCCGCGCGCCCCGCGCCGCTTCGACGCCACCATGATCCTCGGCGCGAGCGGGACGATCGTCGACTACCTCGGTTCGCATCAGCACCTCGCGGTCGACCTCGAGCTGACGGCCGAGCCCGACGGCAGTCTCCTCCTGCGGTCGGGCGCGCAGCGGTTCCGCGAAGGGCCCCTCGCGTTCCGGTTCCCCCCGCTCTTCAGCGGTCGCGCCGAACTGCGCGAGAGCTACGACGACGAGGCGGAGGTCTTCCGCATCCGGCTCGAGGTGCGCAACCGGCTCTTCGGGTTCCTGTTCGGCTACGAGGGCGAGTTCCGCTGCACGTTCCCCGCCGCGGCGCCCGTGCCCGCGCGCATCCTTCCGGTGCGCCACGAGCGCCGGGAATGACGGATGCCGCGGGGCCTCGCGTCCCGCCCCGACGTCATGTCGTCAGAGCGCGCCGATGTTCGACTCGTACTCGATGTCCTTCGTCTCCTTCGAGAGCCACAGGGCGATGAAGGTCAGCACAGCCGACCCCGACAGGTAGATGCCGACGAGCCACGGTGAGCCGCCCGCCGCCGCCCACAGCGCGGTCGCGACGATCGGCGCGAGCGCGGCACCGAGGATCGAGGAGACGTTGTACGAGATCGCCGAGCCCGTGTAGCGGACGTTCGTGGGGAACAGCTCCGGCAGCAGGGCACCCATCGGCCCGAAGGTCGCGCCCATGAGCATGAACCCGAAGATGAGGAAGGCCTGCACGAGCGCGCCGCTGAACTTCGGATCGAGCTGGGGCATCAGGAAGACGCTGAAGAGCAGCCCGAAGACCCCGATCCCCGCCGTGATCCACAGGAGCAGGCGGCGCCGTCCGATGCTGTCGGCGACCGGTCCGGACAGCAGCGTGAAGACGCCGAAGAAGACGACGCCGATGATCTGCATGATGACGAAGTCGGTGTAGCCGAACCCGAGCCCCGCCACGTAGGTCGTCGCGTCGAACGGCTGGCCGGCGGCATCCGCGGCGGCCTGCGCGCCCTCGGTCGTCGCTTTCGTGCCGTAGGCGAGGGTGAAGCTCGTCATCAGGTAGAAGAGCACGTAGGTCGCCAGCATGATGAACGTGCCGAGGATGAGCTGCCACCAGTGGCGCCGCAGCACGTCGCCGAGCGGGAAGCGACGGATCGCGCCGCTCTTCTCCGCGCGGGCGAACGTCTCCGACTCGACGAGCTTGAGGCGCACCCAGAGCCCGACGATGACCATCACCGCCGAGAAGAGGAACGGCACGCGCCACCCCCACTCCAGGAACGCCTCGGAGCGGACGGCCGGGCCGTCGGGGTGGGGCAGGGCGAAGTTGATGAGCAGGAAGACGGTGTTCGCGATGATGAACCCGATGGGGGCACCCAGCTGCGGGAACGTGCCGTACCAGGCGCGCTTGCCCTTGGGTGCGTTCTCGGTGGCCACCAGCGCCGCCCCCGACCACTCGCCGCCGAGCGCGAAGCCCTGGAACAGCCGCAGGATGAGGAGGAGCACCGCCGCCCACACGCCGATCTGGTCGAACGTGGGGAGGAAGCCGATGAGGAAGGTCGCGATCCCCATCGTCAGGAGGGATGCCACGAGCGTCGCCTTGCGGCCGAACCGGTCGCCGAAGTGGCCGAAGACGACGGCGCCGACGGGGCGGGCGACCATCGCTGCCCCGAAGACGCTGAACGACAGGAGCAGCGCGGTCGTGTCGTTGCCGGTGGGGAAGAAGAGGATCGGGAAGACGAGGACGGCGGCCGTCGCGTAGACGTAGAAGTCGTAGAACTCGATCGTGGTGCCGATGAGGCTCGCGGTGATGACGCGCGAGCGGGGGTTGGCGGGTGCGAGCGGGGGAGCGGAGTGTGACATGAAAGCCCTGGGGGGAGGCGCTGGAGAGACGCGCTGGGGAGAGGCGCTGGTAAGCAGCGCTGCGGAGACGTGCGTGGTCCTCGTGGGACAGACCGGGCGGTGTCGCGCGGCGCGCGGGGATGGTGCGCGGGGCGCGGCGTCGCGGGGGGAGACGTCCGGTGATGGTTCACCTGCGGACGACGATCAAGCCTACCTTCGCCGCTCGCGGGGGCGGGCCGCCGCACGACGAACCGCCCGCCGCGGGAAGCGACGGGCGGTGGTGTCTTGCGAACGCGCGGTCAGCGCCAGAGCACGGCGAGGGCCGCGTTGAGGAACGTGAGGATGCCGATGCCCCAGAACACGGCCGGCGGCACGCTCCCGGACTTGCGCTGACGTCCCGCGCCGATGCCGAGGAGGGCGCCGATCACGAGCAGCACGACGAGCTTGGTGCCGATCTTGGCGTAGTTGAGGTCGTACTCGATGCCCCACGGTGCCGCGAGCGCCAGGCCTGCGACGGCCGCGATGGCGAGGCCCCAGTTCTGAAGGCGGGTGATGCGGTGCTGGCCGAAGGCCTCGACGACCCAGGCGCCGAACAGCACGGCGAATCCGACGAGGTGGACGAGGACGACGGCGTGACGCAGGATCTCCATAGCCTCAGTCTAACTGAAGGTATGACTCTGCGCCGCCACGACCGGCGATGTCCGCCGCTGCCGTCACACTGGGGTCATGCTCGTGCCCGGTGACCGCCTCCCCGACCCGCCCGACCGCGCCCCCGACCTCGCGGACGACTTCTCGGGCGGCATCTCGGCGGAGCACTGGGTGCCGCACTATCTCCCGCAGTGGACCACCCCCGAACGGTCGGCGGCGCGTCTGCGCGTCGTCCCCCGCGGTGTCGAGCTGCGCATCGAGGAAGACCAGCCCGACTGGCGGCCGGAAGACGCGCCGCTACGGGTGTCGAACCTGCAGACGGGCGCCTTCTCGGGGCCGCTCGGTTCCGCGGTCGGCACGCATCGGCATCGACCGGACGGCCTCTCCGTGCGCACACCCGTCGGCGCCCGCCTCCTCTTCGCGCCGACGGCGGGACGCATCGACGTCGTGGTCTCCGCAAGCCGCGACCTCGGGTGCATGACCGCCGCGTGGCTCGTGGGCACCGAGCATCTCGGCCCGGCCGACGCGGGCGAGATCTGTGTCTTCGAGATCGACGCCGAGGCGATCGGTCCCACCACGCAGGCGCGCGCCGGCGTCAAAGCGCACGGCGACGAGCGGCTCGACACCGACATGGCGCCGGTGAGCGTGCCCGTCGACGCGAGCGGGCGGCACACCTGGACGGTGATCTGGGGCGAGGGTCAGACGGTCATCGGCTGCGAAGGCGTCGTGGTGCGGGCCATCGCGCAGGCACCGTCGTATCCGCTCTTCCTGATGCTCGACCTCTTCGAGGTCGCCCCGCCCGCGGGGCGCTACCCGAAGACGGCCGTGTTCCACGAGGTCCGCGGGTGGGAGACCGCTCCCGCCGACTGAACGCCGGCCGCGGGGTCAGGCGCCGCGCAGCTCCCGCAGGAGGAGTGCGGTGCGCAGAGCGGCGTCGGCCGCCTCCGCGCCCTTGTCCTCCTTCGAGTCGGGAAGACCCGCACGATCGAGGCCCTGCTGCTCGTCGTCCAACGTCAGCACACCGAAGCCGACCGGCTTGCCGGTCTCGATGGCGACCCGCGTGAGCCCGTCGGTGGCGGCCGACGACACGTACTCGAAGTGAGGCGTGCCGCCGCGGATGATCACCCCGAGCGCGACGACCGCGTCGGCCCCGGCATCCAACGCGACCTTGCTCGCGACGGGGAGCTCGAACGATCCCGGCACGCGGACGAGCCGCCACGATGCGCCGGCGGCGTCGAGCACGCGCTCCGCTCCCGCGATCAGTCCGTCGGTGATGACGTCGTGCCAGCTCCCGGCGATCACGACGACACGCAGTCCCGTGCCGTCGACGCGGTCGACCTTCGGTGCGCCGTGTCCGCTCATGCGTGGTCCTCCTTCGCGCCGGTCAGCTGCGCCGACGCGGTCAGGGCGCTGTCGAGCTCGGCGCCGTCGATGATGTGCCCCATCCGCTCGGCCTTCGTGGCGAGGTACTGATGGTTGTTCGGGCCGACGCCCACCAGCAGCGGGACCTGCTCGACGATGTCGAGTCCCAGCCCGCGGAGCTGATTGACCTTGTCGGTGTTGTTCGTCAGCAGGCGCACCCGCTCGATGCCGAGGTCGGCGAGGATGCCGGCTGCGGCGGCGTAGTCGCGAGCGTCGGCGGGGAGTCCCAGGGCGAGGTTGGCGTCGACGGTGTCGAGGCCGCGCTCCTGCAGGCTGTACGCGCGCAGCTTGTTGATGAGGCCGATGCCGCGACCCTCGTGCCCGCGCATGTAGATGACGACACCGCCGTCCTGCTCGATCGCGTCGAGCGCGGCATCCAACTGCGGACCGCACTCGCACTTCAGCGAGCCGAACGCCTCACCCGTGAGGCACTCGGAGTGCACGCGGACGAGGGCGGCGTCCTCGGACAGGTCGCCGGAGACGACCGCGATGTGGTCGGTGCCGGTGATGCGGTCCTTGTACGCGAGGAAGCGGAACGACCCGTGCGAGGTCGGCACCTTCGCCTCCGCCCGGAGGCTCACGCGCCGCCGCGCACCACGGTCGGCGGGGGCGTGCCCCTCGCTCGTGCCGTCGAGGTGGGCGATGAGCTGCTCGATCGTGATGACCGGCACGCCCTCGCGCTCGCCGAGCTCGAGGAGGCCGGGCAGGCGCATCATGCTGCCGTCCTCCGCGACGACCTCGCCGATCGCCCCGACGGGCTGGAGGCCCGCGAGCTTCATCAGCTCGACGGCCGCCTCGGTGTGGCCGGCGCGTTCGCGCACGCCGCCGTCGACGGCGCGCAGGGGCAGGACGTGGCCCGGGCGGATCACCGACGACGGCGTCGACGTCGGGTCGGCCAGCACGTTGAGGGTGTGCGACCGGTCGGCGGCGCTGATACCGGTCGAGACGCGGTCGGCGGCGTCGACGCTGACCGTGTACGCGGTGCCCCGGCTGTCCTCGTTGACCGCCACCATCGGCGGCAGGTCGAGCCGGTCGGCCCAGTCGGCGGGCATGGGGGCGCAGAGGAACCCGCTGGACCAGCGGATGGTCCACGCGAGCCACTCGGGCGTGGCGAGTTCGGCCGACAGGATGATGTCGCCCTCGTTCTCGCGGTTCTCATCGTCGGCGACGATGACGGGCTTGCCCGCGCGCAGGGCGTCGAGGGCTTCGGGGATGGTGGCAAGGCTCATCGGGAGCCTCCTTCGATCGGTGCGGTGGTCAGTGCGGTGGGTGCGGTGGAAAACGCGAGGAGGCGCTGCACGTGGCGCGCCAGGATGTCGGTCTCGAGGTTCACCCGGTCGCCCGGGGCGAGTGCGCCGAGGGTCGTCTTCTCGAGGGTCTCGGGGATGAGCGAGATCTCGAACCAGTGGCTGCCGGCATCCGAAGCGCTTGCTGCCGACACGGTGAGGGACACGCCCTGCACCGAGATGGAGCCCTTGTCGACGACGAGCGGGGCGAGGTCGGCGGGCAGGCCGATACGGATCACGCGCCACTGCGCGCCGGGGCGCACCTCGAGCACCTCGCCCGTGCCGTCGACGTGCCCCTGCACGATGTGACCGCCCAGGCGGGTGTGCGCGGCGAGGGCGCGTTCCAGGTTGACCTCGGTGCCGACGCCGAAGCCGCCGAGCGACGACATGTCGAGGGTCTGCTTCATGACGTCGGCGGTGAACCAGTCCTCGCCCTGCTCGGTGACGGTGAGGCACACCCCGCTGACGGAGATCGAGTCGCCGCGTTGCGCGTCGGACACGGCGAGGGGTGCGCGCACGGTGAGCCGCACGCCGTCGCCCGACGCCTCGATGGCGGTCACGGTGCCGCGCTCTTCGATGATTCCGGTGAACATCAGGGGGTCTCCTCCTCGGAGCGGGATCGGGGGTGGGCGACGATCAGGAGGTCGTCGCCGAGGCGCTCGACGGATTCCACGTCGAGTCGCCGCTGCTCGTCGATCGTGGTGACGCCGACGTCGCGGACCGCCAGGCGGTCGCCGCCGAGGAGTGTCGGGGCGACGTAGGCGAGCACGTCGTCGGCGAGGCCCGCGCGGAGGAACGAACTGGCGAGGGTGGGGCCGCCCTCGACGAAGACGCGGTGGATGCCGAGCTCGCGCAAGCGGTCGAGCAGGTCGGGGAGGTCGTCGCCCTCGTCCTGGATGAAGGGCTTCGGATGCCGGCGCACGGCGGCCTCCTGCGGAACGGCACGCGTTCCGATGACGACCGGCCTCGGCTGCGCGTCGTAGAGCGACCCGTCGGGGCGTCGGGCGGTCAGAGCCGGGTCGTCGGCCAGGAGCGTGCCGGTGCCGACGACGATGGCATCCGCGTCGGCGCGCCGGCGATGCACGTCGGCCCGTGCGTCGGGGCCGGTGATCCACTGACTCGTGCCGTCGGCCGCCGCCGCGCGTCCGTCGAGGGACTGCGCCCACTTGACCATGACGTGCGGACGGCCGAGGCGCTGCACGGTGAGCCACGAGTCGAGCAACTCGGTCCCCTCGTCGACGAGGAGCCCCGCGTCGACGTCGACTCCGGCCGCGCGCAGGCGCTCGCCGCCGCCGGAGGATCGTTCGCCCGGATCGGCGACCGCGTAGACGACGCGCGCCACGCCCGCCTCGATGAGGGCCACGGCGCATGGACCGGTGCGGCCGGTGTGGTTGCAGGGCTCGAGGGTGACGACGGCCGTCGCGCCGCGCGCGGCGCCGGGAGCCAGCTTCGACAGCGCGTCGACCTCGGCGTGCGCCGTGCCCGCGCCGCGATGCCAGCCCTCGGCCAGCACGTCGCCGGCGGGGGAGAGGATGACGGCGCCGACCTGCGGATTGATCCCGCGTGGTCCGTGGGTCGCCAGCGCGAGAGCGCGCCGCATCGCGGCGATCTCGGTGTCGGTGGCGGTCATCCCTGTGTCCTTCGTTCGGACTCCGGGGTGCAGTCGACGCCATCACGATGCGCGCATGCGTCGCGTCGTGATGTGCTTCCTCCCATCCGGACTAGCGCAGGCATTCGCCTGTCGCATCACCGTCGGTTCCGGAATTCCACCGGATCAACCCCCGCCGAAACGGGGGCTCGCGGACTCTCACCGCCGGTTCGGATTCTCACCGACCCCGGAGCACATCGTGCTTCCGAGTGTAGTCAACGCGCGCGGACCGGTTTCATTCCGTGACGCGCCCTCATCCCGTGAACGGCACGCTTCCGGCGCTGCAGTACGAGCCCGGCGAGTGCACGCCGTGCGCGATCCGCAGCTCCGTCTCGTCGTCGTCGGTCACCTGCGGAGCGAGCGCTGCCGGGATGTTCCACGCGAACGCCTCGGCCTCGGGATTGCGGCGCGCGTGCTCGCGGAGGGCGACGGGCAGCAGGCGCAGGCGGCGGTCGATCCACTCGGCATCCCACGGACCTTCGGCGAGGATCTGCTCCGCCGAGCGGAACTCGTAGTAGATCGTGCGGCGCAGGCGGTTGCCCTGCACGGCCTCGCTGCCGTGGACGATCATGACGTCGTGGACGAGGACGTCGCCCGGGTCGAGCTCGACCTGCACGACGCCCGGCGCATCCCAGCCGTACTCCTCCTGCAGCTGGCACACGTCCACCGGGGCGCGATGCGAGCCGGGCGCGACCCGCAGCGCGCCCTCGCCGACGCGCGACGCGTCGAGGTAGACGTCGACATTGAAGATCCGCCGCGTCCGTGGGTGCACGGCATCCTGATGCCAGTCGATCGGTGCGCCGTCGCCGGCATCCTTGAAGACGAGCGACTCGTAGGTGGGCACGGCGTCGACCCCGGCGAGACTCTCGGCGATGCCGAGGACGGCCGGGCTGCCGAGCAGTTCGAGGGATGCCGGCTGGCCCTTCCCGTGGAGGTAGTCGACGCGGAAGAGGCGAGAGGCGCCGCCGCGCTGGGCGAACTGGTAGTCCGCGCGCGCCGGAACGTCGGCGGCGATCTCGCGCCCTTCGCGGATCCAGACGTCCGCCGCGTCCTGGAGGCGTTGCAGCAGGTCGGCGGGGATGCGGTTCTTGAGCACGAGATACCCGTCACGGTCGAACTGCGCGACCTGCTCGGGGGAGAGGTGGTAGCTCCGCGTGGGCGGTGCGGGGACGGAGGCAGGGATGTCGATGAGGGTCATGGCATCCACGGTAGAGATGCGGATTCCGCACTTCTTCCGCTGGCGCGTGCAAGAATTCCGGGATCATGAGTGCTCACGATGTCGATCGCCACACCTTCGGGGTGGACTGCTGGCGCGGTGACGTGCAGCCGATGGCGCGCGCCCATCGCCACGACGACATCGAGGTGAACCTCGCCGACGTCGACCTCGAGTACCTCGTCGACGGGCGGCCACTCGTCATGCCCGCAGGGTCGATCTCGCTGTTCTGGGCCGCGAGGCCCCACCGGCTGCTCCCCGCGCCGCGCGAGGGATGGCAGGCGTGGATGACGATTCCGCTCTCGCGGGCGCTCGCGTGGGGGATGCCGCAGGAGGTCGTCGAACGGCTCGTGCAGGGGGAGGTCCTGTCGCTGCCGGCGGCAGACGGAGGAGGCCCAGTGGCGGAACGCTTCGCGCAGTGGCGCGACGAGCTGCGCGCGGACGACGACCCCGAGGCGCTGTCCCGCCGGATCGCTCTGCTGGAGATCGAGGCCGTCGTGCTGCGGTGGGCCATCGCGGTCGCCTCGTCGCACGCGCGGGGAGATGCTGCCGTCGCGCCGGTGCACGGCATCCCGTCCATCGAGCGGTCGCGGGGAGATGGTTCCAGCCATGCCGGCGCCATGATCGCCTTTCTCTCCGCGCACTCCGCCGACGACCTCACGGTGGCCGACGTGGCCGCCCACGTCCACCTCCATCCCCAGTACGCCATGGCCCTGTTCCGCCGGGCCGCGGGCATCACGATGGGGGAGTACCTCGCGCAGTGCCGCGTCGCCCACGCGCAGGCGATGCTGCTGTCGACCGACCTGTCCGTCCCCGACGTCGGCGTCGCGGCGGGCTTCCGCTCGCAGAGCCAGTTCTACGAGCGGTTCGGGCGCCTGTGCGGTCAGTCGCCCGCGGCTTACCGGCGGCGGCTGCGCGCGGCGGCTGCGGTGGACGAGGTGAGCCCCGCCGGTCCGGTCACGCCGACTGGCGCCAGATGACCTCGCACTCCAGGAGGATCTCGCTGGGTGCGCTCTCGCCGCGCAATTGACCGAGCACGAGGGCGGCGGCGGTGCGTCCGAGTTCCTCGGCGGGCTGCCGCACCGTCGACAGGGGCGGCAGCGTACGGCTGGCCCACGCGCTGTCGTCGAAGCCGACGACGCCCACATCGGTCGGTACGACCCTGCCGGCGGCGCGGAGGGCCTCGACGGCGCCCGCCGCGACCGCATCGGATGCCGCGAAGACGCCGTCGATGTCGGGGTGGCGGCTCAGGAGCGCGGTCATCGCCTCGCGTCCGGAGGAGTAGGAGTAGAGCGGGACGGGCTCGACAAGATCGGGGTCGAACCGGTCGCCGAGCGCGTCGCGGAAGCCGGCGAGGCGTTCCGACCCGGAGTCTCGGTCGAGGGCCGCGGCGATCATGCCGACCCGTCGCCGCCCGGTCTCGAGCAGTCGTTCGGTGATCATGCGCGCCGACCCGCGGTTGTCGATGACGACGAAGGCCGCCGACGTGGCTCCCGGTGGATGCCCGACGAACGCGGCCGGCAGACGCAGGCGCTCCACGACGCGGCCGACGGGGTCGTTGGCGCGGGCCGAGACGATGATGGCCCCGTCGACAGCGCCCCCCGAGAGGTAGCGCGCGACGCGGTCGGTGTCGCGCTCGGAGTCGACGATGAGCACGGCCATCTGGTGGTCGGCGTCGGAGAGGGCGGCGTTGGCGCCGAGGAGGATGCCGCCGATGTTCGGGTCGTCGACGAACAGCGAGTGCGGCTCGTGGACGATGAAGGCGATCGACTCGGTGCGCTGCATGACGAGGTGGCGCGCCGCCGTGTTGGGCACGTAGCCGACTTCCGCGATCGCGGCCTCGATCGCCTCTCGCGCGGAGGCGGAGACGTAGGGGTCGCCGTTGACGTAGCGGCTGATGGTGCCGCGGGAGACGCCCGCCACGACGGCTACGTCGTGGACGGTTGCTCGCCGCGGTCGCGGTCCCTTCGCCGACACGCCCCCCACTGTAGCGCTGTCGAGGGTTGACACGACGGAGCGCGGATGCCATTCTGTGTACGTTCACAGAAGCTCAGAGCCGAACTTCGACCTCCGAATCTGTGCACGTGCACACATCGCCGACGACGTCGAAGGAGATCTCGTGGACCTGGCCCTGGTCGACGCCCAGCGCACCTCAGCGCGGACGCCCTACGTGCCGCGCGGCATCGACTTCGGGTGCGACTACAACCCCGAGCAGTGGGACCCCGCGGTCTGGCGGGAGGATGTCGCGCTCATGCGCCAGATCGGCGTCTCGCTCGTCGCCATCAACATCTTCGGCTGGTCCGATCTGCAGGCTCCCGACGGCTCTTTCGACTTCACGAACCTCGACGAGATCATCGAGCTCCTGCACGCGAACGGCATCCGCGTGAATCTCGGCACCGGTACGTCGTCGCCGCCCCCATGGCTGACGACGCGTCACCCCGAGATCCTGCCCGTCGCCGACGACGGCACGTACCGCTATCCGGGCGGCCGGCAGGCCTGGTGCCCGAGCTCGCCGATCTTCCGGCGGGCGGCCCTCGCGCTCGCCGAGGCCGTCGCCGAGCGCTACGGCCGGCATCCCGCGATCGCCCTGTGGCACGTGTCCAACGAACTCGGATGCCACAACGCGCACTGCTACTGCGACGAGAGCGCCGCGGCGTTCCGTCGCTGGCTGCGCGCCCGCTACGGCACGATCGCCGAGCTCAACCGCGCGTGGGGGACGAGCTTCTGGTCGCAGCGCTACACCGACTGGGCGGAGATCGGCACCCCGCGCCGCACCCTCTCCACGCGCAACCCGTCGCAGGTGCTCGACTTCTCGCGGTTCAGCTCCGACGAGCTCCGCGATCACCTGATCGCGGAGCGCGACGTGATCCGCCGCCACAGCGACTTGCCCGTCACGACCAACTTCATGGTCACGGCGCACATCCGCGAGCTGGACTACTGGCAGTGGGCGCCCGAGGTCGACATCATCGCGAACGACCACTACCTCGACCACCGGCTCGCCGACCCCCACGGCGAGCTGGCCTTCGCGGCCGACCTCACGCGCGGACTCGCCGGCGGTGCGCCGTGGATGCTCATGGAGCACGCCACGGGATCGGTGAACTGGCAGCCCCACAATCTGGCCAAGCTCCCCGGACAGATGCTCCGCGACTCCCTCGAGCACGTGGCGCGGGGCGCCGACTCGGTGTGCTTCTTCCAGTGGCGCGCGTCGCTGCAGGGCTCGGAGAAGTTCCACTCCGCGCTCGTGTCGCACACCGGCACCCGGTCGCGCCTGTGGGCCGAGGTGCAGGAGCTCGGCGACGTGCTCGGCCGGCTCGGCGAAGTGGCCGGCAGCCGCGTCGCCGGCGACGTCGCGCTCCTGTTCAGCTGGGAGGCCTGGTGGGCCTTCGACGCCGAGAACCGCCCGAGCTCGTCGGTCGCCTATCTCGACCAGGTGTGGGCCACCCACCGCGCGCTGCGCGAGGCCGGCGCGACGGTCGATGTCGTCGCCCCGGGGGCGCCGCTCGACGGGTACCGCCTGATCGTCGTCCCGGGTCTGCACCTCGTGCGCGACGCACACGCCGCCGTGGTCGACGATGCTGTTCGCGCCGGCGCGCACCTGCTCGTCACCTTCTACAGCGGCATCGTCGACGAGAACGATCGCGTGCGACCGGGTGGCTATCCGGCCGTCTGGCGCGACCTGCTCGGCATCCGTGTCGAGGAGTTCGCGCCGCTGCTGCCCGGCGATGCCGTCTCGCTCACATCGGGCACGTCCGCCTCCCTGTGGACCGAGCGGGTGGTCGCTGTGGACTGCGATGTGCGCGACCGGTTCGACGGCGGACCCGCAGACGGCGCACCGGCCCTCACCCGCCGCTCCGGCTCAGGCGGCTCGGGCGACGCGTGGTATCTCGCGACCCTCCCCGACGCGCACGGTCTCGACCGCGTCGTCGACGACGTGCTGCGCGGCGCGGGCGTCGAGCGACTCGCGGGGGCCGCCCCCGGCGTCGACGTGATCCGACGTGCGAGCGAGGATCGCGGCTACCGCTTCATCATCAACCACACCGCGTCCGACGCGGTCGTTCCCGCCCGAGGCCACGACCTGGTCACGGGCACGGACGTATCCGGAGAACTGCGCGTTCCCGCCGGTGCCGTCCGAGTGATCCGAGAGGATGCCGTGCGATGACCGCCACCGAGGCACTCATCACGACCGACCGCTCCCGACGCACGAGAGGGCGAGGGAAGGTCCACCACAAGTCGGCGATCGCGTTCTTCGTCGTGCCGTTCGCCGTGCTGTTCGTGATCTTCTACCTGATCCCGATCGGCTACGCCGTCGTCAAGTCGCTCATGGTGGTGGAGCGCGAGGGGACGTTCGGCGAGGCGCGCGAGGTCTTCGGCGGGCTCGCGCAGTACGCGCTGGTGTTCCAGAGCGAGCCGTTCTGGTCGTCGGTCGGCCGGGTGCTCCTGTTCGGCATCGTGCAGGTTCCCGTCATGCTCGGACTCGCGCTCGTCTTCGCGCTGCTGCTCGACTCCCCGCTCCTGCGCGGCAAGCGATTCTTCCGGTTGGCCTTCTTCGTGCCCTACGCCGTCCCCGGCGTGATCGCCGCGATCATGTGGGGCTTCCTGTACTCCCCGAACCTGTCGCCCTTCGCGGTGCTCACCGGCTCGGTCGACTTCCTCTCCGCCGAGCTCGTGCTGTGGGCCATCGCCAACGTCGTCACGTGGGTGTTCGTGGGCTACAACATGCTCATCATCTACTCAGCGCTGCTGGCGATCCCGACCGACCTGTACGAGGCCGCGCGCCTGGACGGCGCGGGCCAGCTGCGGATCGCGTGGTCCATCAAGATCCCCATGGTCCGCTCCTCGCTCGTGCTGACCGCGATCCTCTCGATCATCGGCACGCTCCAGCTGCTCGCCGAGCCGCAGGTCTTCCGCTCGTTCAGCTCCGCGGTGACGAGCACCTACACCCCGAACATGACCATCTACGCGACCTCCGCCATCCCCAACGTCAGCCTCGCCGCCGCGTTCTCGGTGGTCCTCGCGCTCGCGACCTTCGCGATGTCGTTCACATTCCTACGCATCACTCGACGGAAGGCAGACGCATGAGCCGCACGGTCGACCTCCCCACGACGGCGACGTCGCGGTCGTCGCGCTCGCGAGGTGCCGACAGGTCCTCTCGCGCACGCGGTCCGCGGGAGAATCCGCTCTCCCGCGGCGTGGCCATGCTCATCATGGTCGTCTTCACGCTGTACTTCCTCGTTCCGGTGTGGTGGTTGCTGGTCGCTTCCACCAAGAGCCGCGGCGATCTGTTCTCGACCAACCCGCTGTGGTTCGCCGACATGAACTTCGGCGAGAACCTGTCGGGCCTCCTGGAGTACGACGGCGGCGTCTACCTGCGCTGGATCCTCAATAGCCTCGGATACGCGGGCGGGGGAGCGCTCGTGGCGACCCTCTTGGCGGGCATGTGCGGCTACGCGCTGGCGAAGTACCGGTTCCCCGGGCGGGAGCTCATCTTCAACGTCGTGCTGGGCGGCGTGCTCGTGCCGGCGACGGCCCTCGCGCTCCCGCTGTTCCTCCTGTTCAGCCAGGTGCAGCTGACGAACACGTTCTGGGCAGTCTTCCTCCCGAGCATCGTCAGTCCGTTCGGGGTCTACCTCGCGCGGGTCTTCGCCGAGGCCAGCGTGCCCGACGAGCTCCTCGAGGCGAGCCGCATCGACGGCGCCGGCGAGATCCGCACCTTCTTCACGGTCTCCATCCGGCTCATGGTGCCGGCGCTCATCACGGTGTTCCTCTTCCAGTTCGTGGGGATCTGGAACAACTTCTTCCTGCCGCTGATCATGCTGCGCAGCGACGAGCTCTTCCCCGTGACCTACGGCCTCTACGCCTGGAACTCCACGATCAACCAGTTCCCCGAACTGCGCACGTTCGTGCTCATCGGCGCGCTGCTGTCGATCATCCCGCTCATCATCACCTTCCTGCTTCTTCAGCGGTACTGGCGCTCAGGTCTGGGCGCGGGAGCGCTGAAGTCCTGACCCGGCCGGTACCAGCCGGAAACCCTGCACGTCCCACCAAGAAAGAGAGATCATGCGACACATGAAGAGAGCCGCCGGTCTGGCGGTCGCCGCCACGCTGGCGCTCACGCTGGCGGCCTGCTCCTCCGGCACCGAAGGCGATGGAGGCACCGGCGACGCTGCCGGCGCCTGCGAGCCGTCCGAGGGCAAGGTCACCCTGACGTTCACCTCCTGGATCCCGGGTATCGAGGATGCCGTCGCGATCTGGAACGAGGCGAACCCCGACATCCAGGTCGAGGTGCAGACGGGCCCGTCGGGCAACGCCGGCACCTACCAGAACTTCTTCAACCAGCTCGAGGCCGGCAACGCACCCGACCTCGGCCAGATCGAGTACGACGCGATCCCCAACTTCCGCGTCCAGGACGGTCTGGAAGACCTCGGCGTCTGCGCCGACATCGTGGCCGCCAAGGACCAGTTCGTGGACTGGACGTGGGGCCAGGTGAGCCTCGGCACCGACGACGAGGTGTACGGCGTTCCGCAGGACTCCGGTCCGATGGCGCTGTTCTACCGCAGCGACCTGTTCGAGGAGAACGGCATCGCCGTGCCCACGACGTGGGAGGAGTACAAGGCGGCAGCCGAGAAGATCCGCGAACTCGGCGGGTACATCACCAACTTCTCGCAGACCGACATCAACCAGTTCGCGGGCTTCGTGTGGCAGGCCGGCGGTCAGTGGTTCGGCAACGACGGCGACCAGTGGACGGTGGATCTGACCAGCGACGCATCGGTCACCGTCGCCGACTACTGGCAGGACCTCATCGCGAACGATCTGGTCTCCACCTACCCCGCGTGGACCGACGAGTGGAACAACGCCTACAACTCGGGCGAGGTCTGGACCTGGAACTCCGCGGTCTGGGGAGCGAACTCGATCGCCAGCGGCGCCCCCGACACGGCGGGCAACTGGTCGGTCGCCCCGTCGCCCCAGTGGAACGCGGGAGAGTCGGCCGCCGGCAACTGGGGTGGCTCGTCCATCGCGGTGTTCAAGGGCACCGACCACCTGTACGAGGCCGCGAAGTTCGCGCTGTGGCTCAACTCGTCGGAGGAGGCGCTCACGTCGCTCAACGCCACCGCGGCGATCTACCCGGCCACCAAGGCGGGTCTCGACCTGCCCGTGCTGCAGGAGGGCGTCGAGTTCTACGGCGGTCAGAAGATCTACGACGTCTTCGCTGAGGCCGCCGGCCAGGTCAACCCCGACTTCGTGTGGGGCCCGACGATGACGCAGACCTACGCCGATGTCTCCGACGGCTTCAAGTCGGCGGTCGCCGGCTCGGGGACGCTCGCGGACGCACTGGAGAAGGGGCAGACGGCCACGATCGCCGCCCTCAAGGCGCAGTCCATTCCGGTCGCGGAATAATCGAGAGATGATCCATCACCTTCGTGCCGCGGGCGTCAGCGTCGTGCTCGATGCCCGCGGCACGCGGGTGCCCCGCCTCCTCCACTGGGGCGCCGACCTCGGCGCGCTCGACCCGACCGCGCTCACCGCGTTCGCCGAGGCCCGCGTGCCGGCGATCGCGCCGAGTTCGATCGACGTCCCCTTCTCGCTCTCCGTCCTCCCTGACATCTCCGACGGGTGGACGGGCCGGCCGCCGGTCGCGGTCCGAGGCCCCCGGGCTCAGGGCCCCCGGGCTCGTCCCACGCTGCTCGGCACGACCGCCGTCGGCACCCAGCGGATCGATACTTCCGTGGGGTGGGGGGCGGCGCGCATCGACACTCGGTGGGAGCTGACCTCCTCCGGCATCCTGCACATCGCCACGACGGTCACCAACGACGGGAGAGACGATCTCGCGCTCTCCGACGTGGGTGTCGTGCTCCCCGTGCCGGATCGGGCGCGCGAGGTGCTCGATTTCTCCGGCCGGTGGTCGGGGGAGCGGGCGCCGCAACGCCAGCAGCCCGCGCAGGGCGTGTGGCTGCGCGAGACCCGCCATGGTCGCAGCGGCCATGACGACCCGTTCCTCCTGGTCGCGGGCACCCCCGGCTTCGGCTTCTCCCGCGGCGAGGTGTGGGCGGTGCACCTGGCCTTCAGCGGCGACAAGCGGCTGTGGTTCGAACGCTCCGACCTGGGCGCGTCGGTGCTCGGCGCCGGCGAGCGCCTGAGCGGCCTCCGCCTCTCCCCGGGTGAGGTGTACACCGCACCCGCCGTGTTCGCCCTGTGGTCGGGCGAAGGGCTGGATGCCGTGGCCGCCCGCTCGCATGACTGGGTCCGCGAGACGCGCGGCGCGATGACACCCCGCCCGGTCACGGTGAACACGTGGGAGGCGGTCTACTTCGATCACGATCTCGCGCGGCTCACCGAGCTGGCCAGCGCGGCCGCCGACGTGGGCGCGGAGCGCTTCGTGCTCGACGACGGGTGGTTCACGGGCCGCACCGACGACACGCGGGCGCTCGGCGACTGGACCGTCGATGCACAGTCCTGGCCCGACGGCCTGTCGCCGCTCATCGATCACGTGCGCGGTCTCGGCATGGAGTTCGGACTGTGGCTCGAACCCGAGATGGTGAGCCTGGACTCCGATCTCGCGCGCGCCCACCCCGACTGGCTGCTGAGCGATCTCGCCACGCCGACCTGGCGGTTCCAGCACGTGCTCGACCTCACGAAGGCCGACGTGCGCGCGCACCTCTTCGGCGCGATCGACGCCCTGCTCCGCGAGTACCCCATCTCCTTCGTGAAGTGGGACCACAACCGCGATCTCCTCGTCGACGACAGCGGCGGGCAGGTGCGGGCCGTCTACTCCCTCCTGGATGACCTCCGTCGCGCCCACCCGCACGTCGAGTTCGAGTCGTGCGCCTCCGGGGGTGCGCGCATCGACCTCGAGATGGTGCGCCACGCCGACCGCTTCTGGACGAGCGACACCAACGACCCCCTCGTGCGCCAGCGCATCCAGCAGTGGACCGGACTCCTCCTGCCGCCCGAGTACCTCGGTGCCCACGTGGGAGATGCCCGCGCGCACACGACGGGGCGCGTCTCTTCCCTCTCCTTCCGTCTCGCGACGGCCCTGTTCCTCCACGCCGGGATCGAGAGCGATCTCACCCGCGTGGGCGACGCGGACCGCGCGGCGATCGCCCGTTGGGCGCATTACTACCGCGCACACCGCGACTTCCTCCACTCGGGCCGCGCGGTGCACGCCGACCTTCCGGGCGACAGCGCGCTCCTGCACGGCGTCGTCGCCCCGGATCGCCGCCGCGCCCTGTACTGCTACGCCGCACTCGACAGCGCAGACGCGGCGCTGCCGGCACCGCTGACGCTTCCCGGGCTCGATCCCGACGCCGTGTACCGCGTCGAGGTCGTGGACTTCGGCGTGCCCGCGCACGCCATCGAAGACGCCCCGCCACCGTGGATCGCGACCGGCATCGTCCTGCCCGGCACCGTCCTCGCGGCGGGGGCGCTCACCGTCCCGCTGTTGTCGCCGGGCAACGCCCTCCTCCTCGACGTCCGCGCGCTCGACGTCGCCGCCACCGCGTAGCCTCGATAGGGGAACACTCATGACCTCACACGACACCTCGCACCCTCGCCCGCACGCCGATCTCGCCCGCCGCCCCTACGCCGACGTCCTCATCATCGGCGGCGGCATCAACGGCCTCGCGACCTTCCGCGACCTGGCGCTGCAGGGCATCGACGTCGCCCTCGTCGAGCGCGATGACTTCGTCTCCGGCGCCTCGGCGGCCTCGAGCCACATGATCCACGGCGGCATCCGCTACCTCGAGAACGGCGAGTTCCGTCTCGTCCACGAGGCGGTCACCGAGCGCAACGGGCTGCTGAAGATCGCGCCCCACTACGTGCGGCCGCTGCAGACGACGATCCCCATCTACTCGACGCTGTCCGGCATCCTGTCCGCGCCGCTGCGCTTCCTGCGTCACGGCGGGGGCAAGCCGCGCGAGCGCGGGGCGGCGCTCATCAAGATCGGACTCGTGATCTACGACTCCTTCTCGCGGGGCGGGGGGATCTTCGGTCAGGGCACGGTGCCCCGCCACACCTTCCACGGGCGGCGCCGGTCGCTCGAGCAGCTTCCCCAGCTCGATCCCACCGTGCGCTACACGGCGACCTACTGGGATGCCTCGCTCCACGACCCCGAACGGCTGGCGATCGACGTGCTCCGTGACGGCGTCGCCGCCGGTGGCGAACGGGCACGCGCGGCCAACTACACCGCGGCCGTCGGTGCCGAAGACGGGAAAGTGCTGCTGCGGGGGGAGGACGGCGAGGAGTTCGCGTTCACGGCATCCGTCATCGTCAACGCGTCGGGACCGTGGACCGACCTCACCAACGCGGCGCTCGGCGACCCCACCCGCTACATGGGCGGCACGAAGGGGTCCCACATCGTCCTCGACCACGAGGAACTGCTCGCGGCCACGGGCGGTCGGGAGCTGTTCTTCGAGCACTCCGACGGGCGGATCGTGCTGATCTATCCGTTGAAGGGCCGCGTGCTCGTCGGCACGACCGACCTCGAACACGACATGGGTGACCCGATCGTGTGCACCGATGCGGAAGTCGACTACTTCTTCGACCTCATCGGGCATGTCTTCCCCGGCATCCGCGTCGACCGCTCGCAGATCGTCCACCGCTTCGCGGGTGTCCGCCCGCTCCCGGGCCACGGCGACCTCGCTCCCGGCTTCGTCTCGCGCGACTACCGCATCGAGATGCAGCGGCTCGGCGGCGACGCCGGTCCCGGGGTGCTGAGCCTGGTCGGCGGCAAGTGGACCACGTTCCGCGCGTCGGCCGCGCACCTGGCCGACCGCGTGATGGACCTGCTCGCCGTGCCGCGGCGGTCGTCCACCAAGGGGATGCCGATCGGCGGCGGTGCGGGCTACCCGCAGAACGAGCGGGCGCGGCGCCAGTGGCTCGAACCGCACGCGCGCGTCCTCGGCATCGACCGGGCCGCACGGCTGCTCGACCGGTACGGCACCGTCGCGGCCGACGTCATCGCCGCTCTCGGCGACGACGACCGCCCTCTCGAGACCCTGCCGACGTACAGCACCGGCGAACTTCGTCACCTCGCCCGCTCCGAGCACGTCGCTCACCTCGACGACGTCCTGCAGCGGCGCACGAGCATCGCGTTCGTGGGGCACGCCACCGAGGCGGTGGCCGCGGAGGTCGCCGCGGTCATCGCGCCCGTGCTCGGCTGGAACGACGCGCAGACCGAGGCCGAGGTCGCCCGGGCGCTCGCCGCCGTGCGCTGCGCAGAGCCCGCCGCCGAGCCCGACGCGTCCGACCGTGTGGAGAGCACCACGCGATAGCGTGGCAGAGCATGCCTCGACCCGTTCCCGCTTCGGACGGGCCGGTCGGGGCCGTGCAGGCAAGTCCGTGAAGAGGAGACGACGATGTCCAGCCATGTGATCGCGCTCGACCAGGGAACGACGTCGACGCGGGCGATCGTGTTCGACGCCTCGGGGTCGCCGGTGGCATCCGCGCAACGCGAGCACGAGCAGATCTTCCCGCGGGCGGGGCGGGTCGAGCACGACGCGTCGGAGATCTGGACCAACGTGCAGTGGGTGCTCGCGCAGGCGCTCGACAACGCCGGGCTGGAGGCCTCGCAGATCGCGGCCCTCGGCATCACCAACCAGCGCGAGACCGTGGTCGTCTGGGACCGGCACACGGGCGCACCGGTGCACCACGCGCTCGTCTGGCAGGACACCCGCACGCAGCCGGCGGTCGACAGGCTCATCTCCGCGCGCGGTGTCGACGCGTTCGCCGACCAGACCGGCCTTCCGCTCGCGACCTACTTCTCCGCGTCGAAGCTCGCATGGCTCCTCGACCACGTCGAGGGTGCACGTGCGGCGGCCGAGGCCGGCGATCTCCTCTTCGGCACCCCCGACAGCTGGGTCGTGTGGAACCTCACGGGCGGAGCGGACGGCGGCATCCACGTCACCGATGTCACGAACGCGAGCCGTACCCTCCTCATGGACCTCCGCACCCTCGACTGGTCCGACGAGCTGCTCGAGGTCTGGGGCGTGCCCCGCGCCATGCTGCCCGAGATCCGTTCCTCGTCGGAGGTGGTGGGCGAGGTCGCCGTCGGCGAGCTCACCGGCATCCCCATCGCCGGCATCCTCGGCGATCAGCAGGCCGCGACGTTCGGACAGACCGCGTTCGACGCGAGTGAGTCGAAGAACACCTACGGCACGGGCAACTTCCTGCTCGTCGGAACGGGCACCGAGCTCGTCCGCTCGCGCGCGGGGCTCATCACGACCGTCGCCTACCGCTGCGGCGACGAGCCCGCCCGCTACGCGCTGGAGGGGTCGATCGCCGTCACCGGCTCCCTCGTGCAGTGGCTGCGCGACAACCTCGGCATCATCCGCAGCTCCGAAGAGGTCGAATCGCTCGCGGCGACCGTCGACGACAACGGCGGCGCCTACTTCGTCCCCGCCTTCTCGGGGCTGTTCGCCCCGTACTGGCGCCCCGACGCGCGCGGCGCTCTCGTCGGCCTCACCCGCTACGTCACGAAGGGCCACATCGCCCGCGCCGCGCTCGAGGCGACGGCGTTCCAGACCCGCGACGTCATCGAGGCCGTGCAGGCGGACTCCGGTCACACGCTCGACGAGTTGCGCGTCGACGGCGGCATGACCCGCAACGACGCCCTCATGCAGTTCCAGGCCGACATCCTCGGCATCCCGGTCGTGCGGCCCGAGGTGGTCGAGACGACGGCTCTCGGCGCGGCGTACGCCGCCGGGCTGGCCGTGGGCGTCTGGCGCGACCGCGACGAGCTGCGCACGCACTGGAAGGAGGGCGCGCGGTTCGAGCCGAAGATGGATGCCGATGAGCGCGCCCGCCGCTACCGGCAGTGGAAGAAGGCCGTCACGAAGTCGATCGACTGGGTCGACGAGGATGCCCGCATCCTCATGGGCACGACGGAGTGACGTCTACTTGAGCAACCGCGACAGGCGGCGGTCGGCAAGGATCTTCCCGCCCGTCTGACACGTCGCGCAGTACTCGAGGCTGTTGTCGGCGAAGAAGACGCTCCGCACCTCGTCGCCGCACACGGGGCACGCCTCGCCCCGTCGGCCGTGCACCGCCATCCCGCGCCGCTTGGCGTCTTTCAGCTCGGCCGGCGGCTTGCCGGATGCCGTGGCGACCGCGTCGGTGAGAGTGTCGTGGATCGCCGCGAACAGCCGGTCCACCTCGGCGTCGTCGAGGGTCGCCGCCAGGGCGTAGGGCGACATCTTCGCCGCGTGCAGGATCTCGTCGGAGTAGGCGTTGCCGATGCCGGCGACGACCGACTGGTCGCGCAGCACGCCCTTGATCTGCGTGCGCCGGCCCGCCAGGAGGGCGGCGAGGGTCTCGCGCGTGAAACCGGGATCGAGCGGATCCGGCCCCAGGCGGGCGATCCCCGGCACGTCGTCCGGACGTCGCGCGGCGTAGACGGCGAGCGACTTCTTCGTGCCGGCCTCGGTGAGGTCGAAGCCGGAGCCGTCATCGAACCCGACGCGCAGGGCGATGGGCGTCTTGCCCGGACGGATGACGGTCCCCGGCAGCTCGTCGTACCAGCGCAGCCAGCCCGCCTTCGCCAGGTGGAAGATCAGGTGCGGCACGCCGCCTTCGGCTCCGGCATCCGTCTCGATGTCGATGAACTTGCCGTGACGGCGCGCTCCGGCCCCCGTCGCACCCTTCAGCGCGTCGATGGGCGGGTCGTAGGTCTTCAAGGCGGCGATGTTCGCCACGGTTGCTTTCGTGACCGTGCGGCCGCGCAACCGCCCGTCGAGGAAGTCGACGAGACCCTGCACCTCCGGCATCTCAGGCATGACGCCATCCTGCCACTGCGCGCCGACTCCCGGTCAGGTCGCCAGGACCGGCCAGTCCTGCGGGGTACGGTCGTCGCCCGGAAGGAGCCCGGCGATCCATGCGTCGTCGCGGCGTCCGGTGCTGTGGAGGAGTGCCTGGCGCAGCAGGCCCTCGTAGCGGAACCCGAGGGTGCGGGCGGCGCGCGCCGACGCGATATTGCCGGTGACGGCGCGCCACTCGATCCGAGCGAGGCCCAGGCCGTCGGGGGAGAACCCCCAGTCGACGACGGCGCGCGCTGCCTCGGTCAGCAGTCCTTGGCCGCGGGCTCCGGCGGTCATCCAGTACCCGAGCTCGCCGTGTCCGCGCCCGAGCCGGTGGAGCCCCACCATCCCCGCGAGCACGCCGTCGCGGCGGACTGCCCACGTCGCCTCGGAACCGGCATCCCACCAGGCGGCGACCTTCTCCACGAAGCCTTCCGCGTGCTCCCGACGGTAGGGCGACGGAACCGTGGTGTAGCGCTGCACGTCGGGGTCCTGGCACGCGGCGAAGATCGCGTCGATGTCCTCTTCCGTCGGTACGGACAGCACGAGCCGCGCGGTGGACAGGGTGACCGGTTGCATGCCCCGACCCTATCCGCCCGCGATGCGACCGCGTGGCCGGCGGCGCCGTGCGTGAACCGCCGGCGGCGCGACGGCCAGGCGCACCGGAGGACTTCAGCGCTTCGGAGGGCCGTTCCCGCCGATTCGCCCTCCGAACGGCAGATACCCTCCGATCTGACCGCCCGGAGCAGCGGTCACACGCGGCGGAGGAGGCCCACCTTGTCGTACACGTCGGCGAGGGTCGCGTCGGCCACCTCGTCGGCGCGCGCCGCGTTCGCTGCCAGCACGCGGTCGAGTTCGGCCGGGTCGGCGAGCAGCTCGAGAGCCCGCTCGCGCACAGGCCCGAACTCGTTCACGACCACGTCCGCGAGACCCTTCTTGAAGTCTCCGTAACCGCGGCCGGCGTACTCGTCCTCGATCGATCCGATCTGGCGCCCCGAGAGAGCGGCGTAGATCACGAGCAGGTTCGAGACGCCCGGCTTGTTCTCGCGGTCGTATCGCACCGACCCTTCGGAGTCGGTGACGGCGCGCATGATCTTCTTCGCGGATGCCGAGGGCTCATCGAGCAGCCAGAGCACACCGGCATCCGACTCGGCCGACTTCGACATCTTCGCCGTCGGCATCTGGAGGTCGTAGATGCGTGCCGTGTCCTTCTGGATGACGGGCGTGGGAACGGTGAAGGCCTGGCCGTAGCGTGAGTTGAAGCGCTCCGCGAGATCGCGCGTCAGCTCGACGTGCTGCTTCTGGTCGTCGCCGACAGGCACGATGTCGGTCTGGTACAGCAGGATGTCGGCGGCCATCAGCACGGGATACGTGAAGAGGCCGACGTTGGTGGCATCCGTCCCGTAGCGCTGAGACTTGTCCTTGAACTGGGTCATGCGTCCGGCCTCGCCGAAGCCGGTCAGGGTCGACAGGATCCACTGCAGTTCCGCATGGGCCGACACGTGCGACTGCACGTACAGGGTCGACTTCGACGGTTCGATGCCGGCCGCGATGTACTGCGCCGCGGTGCGCCGAGTCTTCTCGCGCAGCTCCGCCGGGTCGTTCGGCTGCGTGAGCGCGTGCAGGTCGACGACGGAGAAGAACGCGTCGTACGCCTGCTGCAGGTCGCGCCACTGCATGAGCGCCCCGATGTAGTTGCCGATCTGGAGGGAGTCGGCGGAGGGCTGCATTCCGGAGTACAGGCGGGGTTTGCTCACCCGTCCAGTCTAGGAGAGCGGATGCCACGGCCTCCGCTCCGGGGAGCGTCAGAACCGGTAGTCGGCGACGACGGGGGCGTGGTCGCTCCAGCGGGTGTCCCAGGAAGGCGCGCGCACCACGCGATAGTCGACGACCCGCTCTGCCAGCTGCGGCGTCGCCAGGTGATAGTCGATCCGCCAGCCCGTGTCGTTGTCGAACGCCTTGCCGCGGTTCGACCACCACGTGTACGGCCCGTCGACCTCGCCGGCCCAGCGCCGCCCCACGTCTACCCACCCGAGTCCGGCTCCCGTCGACCCGTCGACCCCGGTGACCGTCGTGCCCGCCGCGCCCGTGAAACGGTCGAAATACGCCCGCTCGCGGGGGAGGAAGCCGGCCTTCTTGACGTTGCCTCTCCAGTTGCGGATGTCGAACTCTCGATGCCCGACGTTGAGATCGCCGGTGATGATGCCGAGGTCGCCGATCGTGCTCATCCGCCGTTCCATCGCATCGAGGAACGCGTACTTCGCCACCTGCTTCTCGGTGTCGGCCTCACCCGTGAACACGTAGGCGCTGACGACGGTGATCGTGGCGCCGTCGACGTCGATGTCGGCCTCCACCCACCGGCCGCGCGTGTCGAGCTCGCTGTCGGCACCGGCGAGGTCGATCCGCCAGATGTCGAGCGGTTCGCGCGCCGCGATCGCGACTCCGGCCCGGCCCTTTGCGAGGGCCTCGTCGTTGACGATGTGCCAGCCGGGGAGCGCGGCGGCGAGATCGGCGGCCTCGGCTCGGACCTCCTGGAGGGTGAGCACGTCGACGTCGGCCGTCTCGAGCCACGGCAGCATGCCTTTGCGGGCGGCGGCACGGATGCCGTTGACGTTGACAGAGGCGATGCGGAGCGTGCGAGTCACCCGTCGAGCCTAGCGAGGGGCCCCGACGTCGAGATGCTCTCGTCGGCTTCGATACGAGCGAGCTCGTCCTCCGCCCGGCGCACATCGCGGTCGGCCGCCCAGCGCCGCCACCACGGCGCTGCGCCCCGTGCCACATGTGCTTCCCGCACCCGCACGCGGGCGGCGACCAGGAGCGCCTCCCGTTCGGCGGCGCGGCGTTCGGCCTCGCTCATCGGCACGAGGGGGACGTCGCGGTCACGCGCGGAAACGGCGACCCACGACGCCGCGACGAGGATCACGATCCCGACGAGGCGGAACCACAGGAGGAAGCCGATGAACACCGAGAACGTCGCCAGGAGCGGGTTGGCCGGCGTGTAGTACAGGAGGAAGCCCGCGCCGAGCTGGAGAACGATGAGCGCACCGCCGCCGAACAGCGCGCCCGGCCAGATGCGTCCCCACGGCAGCGATGTACCCGTGAGCAGCCGGATGAGCCCTGCCAGAGCGGCCGTGTTGATGACGAGGGCGATGAGGAGGGATGCCAGTCGGCTCGCGACGTTGCCCCAGCCGGGCAACAGGTCGCCGCCGAACATCCGGAACAGCAGGTCGATCGCCCCACCGGCGACCCAGCCGAGGCCGGCGCCCAGGAGCAGGGCGCCGCCGAAGAGGGCTGCCGCGACGAAGTCGCGCGCCTTCAGCAGCAGGTAGCTGCGGCTGTCGAAGGGGAGCCCGAAGATGTCGCGCACGGCGCGCCGGGTGAAGGTCACGAAGCCGATCGCGGTCCACACGGCGACGCCCACCGCCACGGCACCCGTGACCGCCAGCACGCCCGAGGCGTTGCCGGCGATCTCCGCCACCGCTTCTTGAGAGACGAGGCCCGTGCCGTCGGTGCCGATGAGCCCCGGGATGTAGGAGTTGATGAGGCCGACGAGCCCGTCGATGGCCGACTCGCTACCGCCCAGCCACAGGCCGACCACGGCGAAGGCGACGTACAGCACCGCGAAGATCGTGAAGATCGACTGGTAGCTGATCGCTGCCGCCAGGAGGAATCCGTTGTGGCGCAGGAAGTGGCGCCACACGCGGATCGGGAACCAGGCGAGCGTCTTCCGGGTCAACTCGGTCGCGCGCTCGATGGGCTCGTCGAGGCGCTCGCGGATGGCGGACTGCTCCCAGCGCTCCCGCCAGAGATCGGTGCGATCGTCGCTCACGCGACCAGCGTAGCGGGGGCTCCGCGGCACCTCAGCGACCGCGTAGCACCTCAGCGACCGCGCAGCACCGCCTGCTTGACCTCGGCGATCGCCTTCGTGACCTCGATGCCGCGCGGGCAGGCCTCGGTGCAGTTGAAGGTCGTGCGGCAGCGCCAGACGCCCTCCTTGTCGTTGAGGATGTCCAGACGCACGTCGCCGGCATCGTCGCGCGAGTCGAAGATGAACCGGTGCGCGTTGACGATCGCGGCAGGACCGAAGTACTGTCCGTCGGTCCAGAAGACCGGGCACGACGACGTGCACGCGGCGCAGAGGATGCACTTCGTGGTGTCGTCGAAGACCTCGCGGTCGACGATGGACTGGATGCGCTCCTTGCCCGGCTCGGGCTTCGAGTTCGAGATGAGGAACGGCTGCACTTCGCGGTACGACGCGAAGAAGGGCTCCATGTCGACGACGAGGTCCTTCTCCAGCGGCAGGCCCTTGATCGCCTCGACGTAGATCGGCTGCGAGATGTCGAGGTCCTTGATGAGCGTCTTGCAGGCCAGGCGGTTGCGCCCGTTGATGCGCATGGCATCCGAACCGCAGATGCCGTGCGCACACGAGCGGCGGAAGGTCAGCGAGCCGTCGACCTCCCACTTGATCTTGTGGAGGGCGTCGAGCACGCGGTCGGTCGAGTAGAGCTCGACGTCGTAGTCGACCCAGCGCGGCTCGCTGTCGACCTCGGGGTCGAAGCGGCGGATGATGAAGGTGACGAGGAACGACTGGATGCCGGTGTCGTTCGCGGTCTCCGGAGCATCGGCGACGAGCGTCATCAGTACTTCCTCTCCAGCGGGGGGTATCGCAGTTCGCCGGCCTCGTTCTTCGTGAAGACGACCGGCTTCCAGTCCAGGCGGATGTGGTCCTCGGCGTGCGACGAGTGCGGGTCGCCCGACAGGTAGGCCATCGTGTGCTGCATGTAGTTCTCGTCGTCGCGCGTCGGGAAGTCGTCGCGCATGTGGCCGCCGCGGCTCTCCTTGCGGTTGCGCGCGGTGACGACGACGACCTCGGCGATGTCGAGGAGGAACCCGAGCTCGACGGCCTCGAGGAGGTCGGTGTTGAAGCGCTTGCCCTTGTCGTCGACGTGGACGTTCTTGAAGCGCTCGCGCAGGTCGGCGATCACGGTGAGCACGTCGCCCAGCGACTCGTCGGTGCGGAACACCTGGGCCTTGCGGTCCATCTCGTCCTGCAGCGTCTTGCGCAGCACCGCGATCCGCTCGGTGCCCGGGTTGTGACGGAGTCCTTCGAGCATCTCGCGCACCTCGGCGGCAGGGTCTTCCGGCAGCGGCACGAAGTCGGCCGTCTGCGCGTACTGCACGGCGTGGCGCCCGGCGCGCTTGCCGAAGACGTTGATGTCCAGGAGCGAGTTGGTGCCGAGACGGTTCGATCCGTGCACCGACACGCACGCGCACTCGCCCGCCGCGTACAGGCCCTGGACGACCGTCGTGTTGTCGCTGAGCACCTGCGCGTCGTTGTTGGTGGGGATGCCGCCCATCGCGTAGTGGGCGGTGGGCATGACCGGCACGGGCTCGACGACGGGATCGACGCCGAGGTAGGTGCGCGCGAACTCGGTGATGTCGGGGAGCTTCGTCTCCAGCACCTCGGCGCCGAGGTGCGTGCAGTCCAGCAGCACGTAGTCGCGGTGCGGGCCGGCGCCGCGGCCTTCGGCCACTTCCTGGACCATGCAGCGGCTCACGATGTCGCGCGGCGCCAGGTCCTTGATCGTTGGTGCGTAGCGCTCCATGAAGCGTTCGCCCGACGCGTTGCGAAGGATCGCGCCCTCGCCGCGTGCGCCCTCGGTGAGCAGGATGCCGAGGCCGGCGAGACCGGTCGGGTGGAACTGGAAGAACTCCATGTCCTCCAGCGGCAGCTTCTTGCGCCAGATCACGCCGACGCCGTCGCCGGTGAGGGTGTGGGCGTTGGAGGTGGTCTTGAAGATCTTGCCGAAACCGCCCGTGGCGAAGATCACGGCCTTCGACTGGAAGACGTGGAGGTCGCCCGTGGCGAGCTCGTAGGCGACGACGCCGGCGATCTGCGTGTCCTTGCCCTCGCCGACCGTGATGAGGTCGAGGACGTAGAACTCGTTGAAGAAGTTGATGCCGAGCTTGACGCAGTTCTGGAAGAGCGTCTGCAGGATCATGTGGCCCGTGCGGTCGGCCGCGTAGCACGCGCGACGGACGGGGGTCTTGCCGTGGTCGGCGGTGTGACCGCCGAAGCGGCGCTGGTCGATCTTCCCCTCGGGCGTCCGGTTGAAGGGGAGGCCCATGTTCTCGAGGTCGATGACGGCGTCGATGGCCTCCTTGGCGAGGATCTCCGCGGCATCCTGGTCGACGAGGTAGTCGCCGCCCTTGACCGTGTCGAAGGTGTGCCACTCCCAGGAGTCCTCTTCGACGTTGGCCAGCGCCGCCGCCATGCCGCCCTGCGCGGCTCCCGTGTGGGAACGCGTCGGGTAGAGCTTGGAGATGACGGCGGTCTTGGCGCCGGGCCCGGCCTCGATCGCGGCACGCATGCCGGCGCCGCCGGCGCCCACGATGACGACGTCGAACTGGTGGTAGTGGACGCCGTCTTTCACGACGGCGTCCGGGTACGCGGTAGTCACAGTCAGGATGCCTTGCAGATCTCGGTCAGGACGCTGCCGTCGCTGAGGTTGGGGATGCACGGGTCGAACGTGAAGACGACGAGCGTGCCGAGCAGGATGAGGAAGCCGGCGGTGATCCACAGCGCCCAGACGAGGGTGGTGCGGACGCGCGGGCCGGTGACGTAGTCGTTGACGATCGTCCGCATGCCGTTGGCGCCGTGGATGAGCGCGAGCCACAGCATGAGGACGTCCCACCACTGCCAGAAGGGCGTGGCGAACTTGCCGGCGACGAAGGCGAAGTCGATGCCGTGGATGCCCTCGCCGAGCATGAGGTTGACGAAGAGGTGGCCGAAGATCAGGACCACGAGGAGCACGCCGGAGACGCGCATGTAGATCCAGCCCCACTTCTCGAGGTTGGCGCCCTTCTTGCGGACGGCGCTGCTGCGGGGCGCGGCCAGGGTGTCGGCGGACATCAGTGACCCCCTCCTGCGAACTCGGAGAAGACGATGGGGAGGTGGCGGGCCGCGAAGCCCCCCACGGTGATGACCCAGAGCACGAGCACGGTCCACCAGAGCTGGCGCTGGTGACGCGTCGCCCACGGCCACAGGTCGACCGCGATGATGCGGAGGCCGTTGTAGGCGTGGTAGACGATCGCGGCGACGAGCACCGTCTCGCCGAGGCCCATGATCGGGTTCTTGTACGAGCTCATGACCGCGTCGTACGCGTCGGGCGCGACGCGGATGAGCGCCGTGTCGAGCACGTGCACGAGCAGGAAGAAGAAGATGGCGACGCCGGTGATGCGATGCAGCACCCACGACCACATTCCCTCGTTGCCGCGGTACAGCGTGCCGCGCGGCGTCCGGGATGTCGTCTGGGCTACCGACGGTATGACGCGTGCTGGTGCGGACACGGTCGTCCTCCCTTGGTGTGAACGGCACCTCGCTTCGGCGGGGACGGCTACATCCCTGGGGCTTCCGACCCCGACGTCGCACACGAGTGCAAATCTCATCCTAGATCGCCGTTTCACGAGGGGTCGAGGAAGGGGAGCCTAAGTTCTCTCGATATCGAGAGATAGGCACGAAACCCCATTCTTTCGGAGGGGGTCACGGTTCTCCTGGGGGCGTCGGCGGTGCCCGGTACGCTCGTCACATGGTGGACCCCATCGAGGACTTCTACGCCGTCATCCCCGCGGGCGGCGTCGGCAGCCGACTGTGGCCGCTGTCGCGCGCCGACGCACCCAAGTTCCTGCACGACCTCACCGGCTCGGGGCACTCGCTCCTGCGCGATACGTGGGATCGCCTCGAACCGCTCGCCGGCGCCGATCGCATCGCCGTCGTGACGGGCCGCGCTCACCGTGCGGCCGTGGAGTCGCAGCTGCCCGGCATCCCGGATGCCAACGTGTTCCTCGAGTCGGAGCCGCGCGACTCCGCCGCCGCGATCGGGCTGGCCGCCGCGATCCTGCATCGTCGCGACCCCGACGTCATCATCGGATCGTTCGCCGCCGACCACGTGATCCGCGTGCTCCCGGTCTTCCACTGGGCGGTGCAGCAGGCCGTCGCCGTCGCCCGCGAGGGCTACATCTGCACGATCGGCATCACGCCGAGCGAGCCGTCGGTCGGGTTCGGGTACATCAAGAAGGCCGACATGCTCACCGTCGGGGGAGCGCCGGAGGCCGCCCTCGTCGAGCGGTTCGTCGAGAAGCCCGATCTCGACACCGCCAAGGAGTACGTGCAGTCGCGCGACTACCTGTGGAACGCGGGCATGTTCATCTCTCGCGCCGACGTGCTGCTGGCCGAGTTGGCCGCCAATCAGCCCGAGCTCCACGCGGGCCTCCTCGAGCTCGCCGAGGCCTGGGACGACCGCGAGCGGCGCGGCCCGGTGGTCGACCGCGTGTGGCCGACGCTGCCGAAGATCGCGATCGACTACGCCGTCGCCGAGCCCGCTGCCGAGCGCGGACGGCTGGCGGTGATCCCGGGCCACTTCGATTGGGACGACGTGGGCGATTTCGCCAGCCTCGCCAAGCTCAACTCGGGCGGACGCAAGAACGACCTGGCGATCCTCGGCGAGAACGCGCGCATCCTCTCCGATGCCGCCAGCGGCATCGTCGTCAGTCACACGACCCGCGTCATCAGCCTCATCGGCGTGAAGGACATCGTCGTGGTCGACACCCCCGATGCGCTCCTGGTGACCACGAGCGAGCACGCTCAGCGGGTCAAGGGCGTCGTCGATGCGCTGAAGCTCACCGGTCGCGGCGACGTGCTCTGAGAGAAGCGCCGCGCCGCCCCGGGTTCGGGATTTTGAGCAGGATGCCGCCCGCGTGACGGGTTCATTGCGTCTTTGTAACCATTCGGCTGAACCGGCCTGCTCAGCGTGCAAATCGGTCGACACACTAGGTAACTTCAACGTGCACACCCGCGAAGTCCGCGGGTCTTCGTCCGTGGAGGCACAGTTGACCATTTCCACCCGTAAGCGCGTGCTCGGCGGCTTCCTCGCCGCCAGCATGTTCGTGGCCCTCGCCGGTTGTGCGTCGGCTCCCGAGACCGCCCCCACCAGTGGCGGCGAGAGCCCCTCCGGCGCCGCGGTCGTCGACGGCTTCAAGCCCTGCATGGTCTCCGACGCCGGTGGCTTCGACGACAAGTCGTTCAACCAGCTGGGCTACGAGGGCCTCGTCCGCGCGACCGAGGCGCTCGGCCTCGACGAGCCGACCACCGTCCAGTCCGACTCGGAGTCCGACTTCGCGCCGAACCTCACGAACCTCGTCGACCAGAACTGCACGCTGATCATCACGGTCGGCTTTGCTCTCGCGTCGGCTGCGGGTGAGTCTGCCGCGGCCAACCCCGACATCGAGTACGTCTCGATCGACGACACGGTCGACACCGACTTCGACGGCAAGACCGACTCGCCGAACATCAAGCCGATCATCTTCGACACCTCGCAGGCCGCGTTCCTCGCCGGCTACGCGTCCGCGTCGTACTCGACCGCCAAGAAGGTCGGCACCTTCGGTGGCATGAACTTCCCGACGGTCTCGATCTTCATGGACGGCTTCGCCCAGGGCGTCGAGTACTGGAACGAGCAGAAGGACGACAACGTCGAGGTGCTCGGCTGGGACCGCGACAAGCAGGACGGTGTCTTCACCGGTGCCTTCACCGCCAACCAGGACGCGATCAACGCTGCTCAGGGTCTCGTCGACCAGGGTGTCGACGTGCTGCTGCCCGTCGGTGGCCCGATCTACCAGTCGGCTGCCTCGGTCATCCGTGACTCCGGCCGTGAGATCGCCCTCATCGGCGTCGACGCAGACGTGTACGAGACCGACCCGAGTGTCGCCGACCTGCTGCTGACCTCGATCCGCAAGCTGATCGACGTCGGTGTCGAGGACGCCGTCAACGCGGCGGCCGTCGGCGAGTTCGACGCGACCCCGTTCGTCGGCACGCTGTCCAACGACGGTGTGGGACTGGCTCCGTTCCACGACTTCGAGAGCAAGGTCTCGCCCGAACTCCAGGGCGAACTCGACGAGATCAAGGCCGGCATCATCGACGGCTCCATCACCGTCGAGTCCTACCTCGCCGGCTGACGTATTCACTGACGCAATGGGGAGACCGGTCCCGTGCCGGTCTCCCCATTGCGTCGTCCACCCGTGCATCGACGCGCGATCGACTGAGGATCGCGCGCCGACGCCCCCCTCAATAGGATCGGGAGCATGAAGCTCGAACTCCGCGGCATCACGAAGCGGTTCGGCAGCCTGGTCGCCAACGACCACATCGATCTCGTCGTGGAGGCCGGAGAGATCCACTGCCTGCTCGGCGAGAACGGCGCAGGCAAGTCGACGCTGATGAACGTCCTCTATGGCCTCTACACCGCCGAAGAGGGCACGATCCTCCTCGACGATCAGGTCCAGAACTTCCAAGGTCCGGGCGACGCGATGCGCGCCGGCATCGGCATGGTGCACCAGCACTTCATGCTCATCCCCGTCTTCACGGTCGCCGAGAACGTCATGCTCGGCCACGAGTCGACGAAGGCCGGCGGCTTTCTCGACCTCGAGGCGGCACGTGCGCGTGTGCGCGAGATCTCGTCGCAGTTCGGGTTCGACGTCGATCCCGACGCCCGGGTCGAAGATCTTCCGGTCGGCGTGCAGCAGCGCGTCGAGATCATCAAGGCGCTCTCCCGCGATGCGAAGGTGCTCGTGTTCGATGAGCCGACCGCGGTGCTCACTCCGCAGGAGACCGATGAGCTGATGGGCATCATGCGCCAGCTCAAGGCATCCGGCGCATCGATCGTGTTCATCACCCACAAACTGCGCGAGGTGCGCGAAGTCGCCGACCGCATCACCGTCATCCGGCTCGGCAAGGTCGTCGGCGAGGCGAGCCCCACGGCATCCAACGCCGAGCTCGCCTCCATGATGGTGGGCCGCGCGGTCGAGCTCACTGTCCACAAGGACGCTCCCACCTACACCGATGCCGCGCTGAAGGTGGACAAGCTCAGCGTCATCGACCCCCACGGCAACGTCGTCGTGAGCGATGTGAGCTTCGAGGTGCGCGGTGGCGAGGTGCTGGCCGTGGCAGGTGTGCAGGGCAACGGGCAGACGGAGCTCACCGAGGCCCTCCTCGGTCTTCAGCCGCAGGTGCGTGGTTCGATCACCCTCGACGGGCAGGAACTGGTGGGGCGGAGCGTGCGCCGCATTCTCGACGCGGGTGTCGGCTTCGTGCCGGAGGACCGCAACGAGGACGGACTCGTGGGGGAGTTCACGATCGCCGAGAACCTCATGCTCGATCGCGCGAACGGTGCCCCGTTCGTGCGCGCGGGCACCGTGCAGCGCGCCTACCTCGCGGAGTTCGCGAAGGAGAAGTTCGACGAGTTCGACGTGCGCGCCCAGGGAATCGATACCGCGGTCGGCCGCCTCTCCGGCGGCAACCAGCAGAAGGTGGTGCTCGCGCGCGAGCTCAGCCGCGAGCTGTCGCTGCTGGTGGCCGCTCAGCCGACACGCGGTGTCGACGTCGGCTCGATCGAGTTCATCCACAAGCGCATCGTGCAGACGCGGGATGCCGGTGTGCCCGTCGTGGTCGTCTCGACCGAGCTCGACGAGGTGGCCGCCCTCGCCGATCGCATCATGGTGATGTATCGCGGCCGCATCGTGGGCATCGTGCCGGGCGACACGCCGCGCGAGACCCTCGGCCTGATGATGGCCGGAGAGACGCCGACCGAGGGAGCAGCCGCATGAGCGCCCAGACCCCGACACTCCCACCGGCGTCGCCGGTTGCGCCGGAGACGCCCCCGCCCTCCCGATGGCACGAGACCTGGCTGCGGATCACGCAGGGCAACGCCATCATCTCCGTGCTCGCGATCGTGCTCGCCCTCATCGTCGGCGGCATCATGATCGCCTTCACGGACAAGGACGTCCAGGCCACGTCCGCCTACTTCTTCGCCCGCCCGGGTGACACGCTCGTCGCGATCTGGAACGCGGTCGGCGGCGGCTACGCCGCACTGTTCCAGGGCTCGATCTACAACTTCGGGGCGCCCACCTTCGCGCGCGCGATCCGCCCGCTGACCGAGACCCTCACCTACGCCACGCCGTTGATCGCGGCGGGCCTCGGTGTCGCGCTCACCTTCCGCGTCGGCATGTTCAACATCGGTGGCCGCGGCCAGATGCTGATGGCTGCCGCCGGCGCCGGGTGGGTCGCCTTCAGCTTCGACCTGCCGTTCCCGCTGCACCTCGCCGTCGCTGTCCTCGTGGGCATGCTGTGCGGGGCCATGTGGGCCGGCATCGCCGGGCTCCTGAAGGCGCGCACCGGAGCGCACGAAGTCATCGTGACGATCATGCTGAACTACGTCGCGTTCTATCTGATCTCGTGGATGCTGCGCACCCCCGGGCTCCTCCAGGCGCCCGGCTCCAACAACCCGAAGACGCCTCCGATGAAGGAGACGGCGGTCTTCCCGCTGCTGTTCGGCGAGCAGTTCAACCTCCACTTCGGATTCATCCTCGTGATCCTCGCAACGGTGGTCGTGTGGTGGATCCTCAGCCGTTCGAGCCTCGGCTTCCGCTTCCGGGCCGTGGGCCTCAACCCCAACGCTGCGCGCGTCGCGGGCATCGACGTGAAGAACATGTACGTGTACGCGATGCTGATCGCCGGTGCGCTGGCAGGCTTGGCCGGCGTGAATCAGGTGCTCGGCACGATCACGAGCGGCTTCTCCGCCGACATCGACGCCGGCATCGGCTTCGACGCCATCACGGTCGCTCTCCTCGGACGCTCGACCCCGTGGGGGACGTTCGCGGCCGGCATCCTGTTCGGCGCGTTCAAGGCCGGCGGGTACTCTATGCAGGCGGCGGAGCAGATCCCCGTCGAGATCGTCACCGTCGTCCAGTCGGTCATCGTGCTGTTCATCGCGGCGCCGCCGCTCGTGCGCACCATCTTCTTCCTTCCCTCGCCCGAGCGTGATCGCCGACGGCAGGAGAAGGCGAGGCAGAAGGCGCTGAAAGCGCAGGTCGCGGCTGAGGAGGTGGCCTCGTGAGCAATGTTGCCGTCTCGACCGACGCGGTCCTCCCGGAGACGACCGTGATCCGCAGCTGGAAGACCCCGGTGGCACTCGCGGTGTTCTCGGTGCTGTTCGCGGTGCTGATCTTCGCTGCCCCGCGCGGCGGGGAGACAACCTTCCGGCTCTCCACGGCGCAGGACGCTCTCGCCCTCCCCGACCTCGTGGTGCCCGTCGGCGCGACGGTCGTGGTGTGCCTCGTCCTGCTCGCCCTGCTCACCGCCCTGTCGACGTATTTCGTGCGCAGCGCCGGTCGTTCGCCGCTCTGGCTCGTGGTCTTGTTCGTCGTCGTCGCCATCGTGGGTTTCCTCACGTGGGCGGCCAGCGGAGCGGCGCTGCCCGTCCCGGGCCTGCTCTCGGGGGCGCTCACCCTCGCGGTTCCCCTCATCTACGGTGCGCTCGCGGGTGTCATCGGTGAGCGTGCCGGTGTCGTGAACATCGCCATCGAGGGACAGCTCCTCGCCGGGGCCTTCACGGCAGCGATCATCGGGACCATCACGGGACAGCCCCTCCTGGGGATGGTCGGCGCGATGGTCGCCGGAGCGCTCGTGGCCTTCGTGCTCGCGGCGTTCGCCATCAAGTACATCGTCGACCAGGTCATCGTCGGAGTCGTGCTGAACGTGCTCGTCACCGGGCTGACGAGCTTCCTGTACTCGCAGGTGCTGCAGCCCAACGCGGCGACCCTCAACACCCCGCCACGGCTCGAGCGCCTGCCGATCCCGCTGCTCAGCGACATCCCCGTCATCGGTCCCGTGCTGTTCCGCCAGACGATCCTCGTCTACCTCATGTACGTCATCGTCTTCGTCGTGTGGTTCGCGATGTTCCGTACCCGCTGGGGTCTGCGGCTGCGCGCCGTCGGCGAGCACCCGAAGGCCGCTGACACGGTCGGCATCAAGGTCAATGCGACGCGGTTCTGGAACGTGCTGCTCGCCGGTGCGATCGCCGGACTCGGGGGAACCGTGTTCACGATCGGCAACGGCATCGCGTTCAACAAGGAGATGACCGCCGGAGCGGGCTTCATCGCGCTTGCCGCCGTCATCTTCGGGCAATGGGACCCGATCAAGGCGACACTCGCGGCGCTGCTGTTCGGATTCGCGTCGAGCCTGCAGAACTCGTTGAGCGTCATCGGTTCGCCCGTGCCGAGCGAGTTCATGCTCATGCTCCCGTACCTCGTCACGATCTTCGTCGTCGCCGGGGTCGTGGGGAAGTCTCGCGCCCCGGCCGCCGACGGCGTGCCCTATGTCAAGTCCTGAGGAGACATCGTGACCGACATCGATTGGGACCACCTGCGCGCGGTCGCCACCGACGCCATGGAGCGCGCGTACGCGCCGTACTCCCGCTACCGGGTCGGCGCCGCCGCCCTCGTCAGCGACGGGCGGATCGTCTCCGGCTGCAACGTCGAGAACGCCTCGTACGGCGTAGGCCTGTGCGCCGAGTGCGCGCTCGTGGGCGACCTCCACATGAGCGGCGGCGGTCAGCTCGTCGCGTTCGTGTGCGTCAACAACGACGGCGAGACGATCATGCCGTGCGGTCGTTGCCGCCAGCTCCTGTACGAGTTCTCGCTCCCGGGGATGCTGCTGGAGACGGTCTCCGGCATCCGCACGATCGACGAAGTGCTGCCCGACGCGTTCGGACCGCGCGATCTGGAGGCCGCACGATGAGCGCCTCCTCGACCGTCGAGCCGTTCGACGCCGTCGACGTCATCCGCACCAAGCGCGACGGCGGCGCCGTCGCCGACGACGCCCTGCGGTGGATGATCGACGCGTACACGCGCGAGTACGTCGCCGACGCCCAGATGGCCGCCTTCGCGATGGCCGTCCTGCTCAACGGTATGACGCGCGACGAGATCCGCGTCATGACGGATGCCATGATCGCCTCCGGCGAGCGGATGAGCTTCGCGGGCCTCGGAAAGCCGACCGTCGACAAGCACTCCACCGGCGGGGTCGGCGACAAGATCACCCTCCCGCTCGCGCCGCTCGTGGCATCCTTCGGCGTCGCCGTGCCGCAGCTGTCGGGACGCGGCCTCGGACACACCGGCGGCACCCTCGACAAGCTCGAAGCCATCCCGGGATGGCGCGCCGCCCTCTCCAACGACGAGATGTTCGCGCAGCTCCGCGACGTCGGAGCTGTCATCTGCGCCGCCGGTTCCGGCCTCGCGCCGGCCGATAAGCGCCTCTACGCGCTCCGCGATGTGACGGGCACGGTCGAGGCGATCCCGCTCATCGCCTCGAGCATCATGTCCAAGAAGATCGCCGAGGGCACCGACTCGCTCGTCCTCGACGTCAAGTTCGGTTCCGGCGCCTTCATGCGCGATGTCGACAAGGCCCGCGAGCTCGCCCGCACCATGGTCGCCCTCGGCACCGACTCGGGCGTCGCGACCACCGCGCTCCTCACCGACATGAACACGCCCCTCGGCCTCGCTATCGGCAACGCGAACGAAGTGCGCGAGTCGGTGGAGGTGCTCGCCGGCGGCGGCCCCGCCGACATCGTCGAACTCACGGTCGCCCTCGCGCGCGAGATGCTCACCCTCGCCGGTCAGCCCGACGCCGACGTCGAGGCGGCCCTCCGCGACGGACGGGCAATGGACGCCTGGCGCCGCATGATCGTCGCGCAGGACGGCGACCCCGACGCACCGATGCCCGAGCCGCGCGAGACCCACACCGTCGTCGCGGATGCCGACGGCGTCATCGACCGGATGGAGGCGCTGCCGTTCGGCGTCGCCGCCTGGCGTCTCGGCGCCGGCCGCGCCCGCGCGCAGGACCCCGTCATCCACGCCGCCGGCATCGACCTCCACGTCAAGCCCGGCGACACCGTGCGCGCCGGCCAGCCGGTGTTCACGCTGTCGGCCGACGACCCCGACCGCTTCGCACGCGCCCTCGAAGCCGTCGACGGCGCGTGGTCGATCGGTGCCGAGGCCCCGGCATCCGGCCCGCTCGTCCTCGAACGCATCACCGCCTGAACCGCACCCATCCCAGGAGAATCATGGCCATCGACCAGCACGGCGACGCGAAGCTGCAGGGCGTCTCGATCCGCTCGCTGCCCAAGGTGTCGCTCCACGACCACCTCGACGGCGCGCTGCGCCCGCAGACGATCATCGAACTCGCCGACGCGGCGGGAGTCGACGTGCCCGCCGACGCCGCCGACGACCTTGCCGACTGGTTCGAGCAGCAGAGCGACTCCGGTTCGCTCGTCGAGTACCTCAAGACGTTCGATCTGACGATCGCCGTCATGCAGACGCGCGACGGCCTCCGCCGTGTCGCGAAGGAGTTCGTCGAAGACCTCGCCGCCGACGGCGTGATCTACGGCGAGGTGCGGTGGGCTCCCGAGCAGCACCTGTCCGGCGGCCTGAGCCTCGAAGAGGTCGTCGAGGCCGTGCAGGAGGGCATCGAAGAGGGCGAGGATGCCGCCGAGTCGAACGGGCATGACATCCGCGTCGGGCAGCTGGTCACCGCCATGCGCCACACCGACCGGTCGCTCGAGATCGCAGAGCTGGCCGTGGCCTTCCGCGGGCGCGGCGCGGTCGGCTTCGACATCGCCGGACCCGAGGACGGCTTCCCGCCGTCGAACCACCGTGCGGCGTTCGACTACCTGGCATCCCAGTTCTTCCCCGTCACGATCCACGCCGGCGAGGCGGCCGGTCTCGATTCGATCCGCTCGGCGCTCATCGACGGCCGCGCGCTGCGCCTCGGCCACGGGGTGCGGATCGCCGAGGACCTCGACGTCGTGTCGCAGAAGGGCGAGGAGACCTTCGTGACCTTCGGCGACCTGGCTCACTGGGTGCGCGACCGGGAAATTCCGCTCGAGCTGTCGCCCTCGTCGAACCTGCAGACCGGTGCGATCGCGCGCTGGGGCACCACGATGGAGGACCACCCGTTCGACCTGCTCTACCAGCTCGGATTCTCCGTGACGGTGAACGTCGACAACCGCACCATGAGCCGCACGTCGCTGACGCGCGAGCTCGCGCTGCTGGCCGAGACGTTCGACTACTCGCTCGAGGATCTCGAAGCGTTCCAGCTCAACGCCGCGGCGGGCGCATTCCTGTCGGTCGAGGAGCGCGAGGAGCTCATCGAGCTCATCGGCGACGGCTTCGACCGCTGAGTCGCTCGCAGGTGCCTGTTCTGGTGCCTGCTCTGGTGCCTGTTGGTGGCTAACTCCTTCGATCCGGGTCCGAACCGCCTGGTTTCGTCCCCACGGGCGTCACGATGCACGTTTCGAAGGAGTTGACGACGCGCGGCGGTCGCGACCATGCGCTACCGCGGCCCGCAAGAGCGCGAAGACGCGCTCGGGGTCGCCCAGGACGTCCTCGGCGATCGGCCGGACCGTCGTGTAGCCCAGCGACGCCGCGACGAGGTCTCGGCGCCGGTCCCGTCGGTGCGCGTCCCACCCGTCGTGATGCGCCCGACTGTCGCACTCGACGATGAGCCAGCCGTCGACGAGCAGATCGACCCTCCCGACGCCCAGGATGTGCACCTGCAGATCGACGTGGCATCCGAGCGTCCGGAGCATCAGCCGCACGAGGGTCTCGGGCCCCGACTCCGCTCGGCGATCGAGAAGCGGGCGGAGCCGGCGGAACCGTCGTGGCAGTCGTGCGAAGACCTCGGCGATCTCGAGCTCGGTGACCCAGCCGCCGTTCCATGCACTGTCGAGTGTGGCGATCGCGTCTCGCGGCCGTTGGCATCTCACCGCCTGCACCAGCGCCTCGACGACATCGGTCGTCAGCCGAGACGGATCGAGTGCCGTCGCGCGCCAGTGAGCGGTGATCGTTGCTGACCGCTGAGGGAGCCGGCTCGCGCCCATCTCGATCTGCACATGGAGTCCGGGCCGAACGGGACGCACGAAGATGCCGAGCACTGCCAGGAGCGAGACGCAGTCCAGTCGACTCCCCGCGCGAGCAGCGTCGAGCATCGGTGCGGGAAGCGTCGGCGACACGTAGCGGCCGCGTCGCGCTCTGATCAGACGTCCCTCGGCGACCATGCGGGCGAGGCCGCGTTCGGTTCCGCAGGCGCCGTGGGCAGTCTCCGTATCCCAAGAGTGCGCGGCCAGCAGCTCCTGTGCGGTGGGGTGCTCGGATGAAGGCAGCGGCATAGGAGTACCAGAGCATCCGACGTCACGAGCGCGGGTACCTTCGGGCGACTCTCGGGAGAACTCATGGCGGCGTCCCGCGGGGGAGGAAGCGACGCGCGCCGGCAACATCCGCCTGGCGGCACCGGCGGCACCGGCGGCACCGGCGGCACAAGGCGCACGCGAGGGTGCTGCTCAGCGGCGGGCGACGCCGGGGTGGGCCGCCAGATAGGCCTCGAACGCCTCGCGAGAGGTCTTCGCCGGCGTGAAGCCGAAGCGCTCGACGAGTGCGTCGTTGGCGAGCACCGGCCGGTAGCGCAGGAATCGGATGTGCTCCGGGCCGTGTGCGGTGATCCGGGCGACGTGGCCGAGCCAGAGCGTGGATGCCAGCAAGCCGGCGGGCACGGTGAGCAGCGGCTTGCCGAGGCGGTCGGCGATCTCCGACACGGTCATGCGCCCCGCTCCGGCGACGTTGTAGATGCCGGGCGGGCCGTCGGTGGCGGCACGGGCCATCGCCGCGGCGACATCGTCGACCCAGGCGAACACGAAGGGGGAGTCGGAGCCGCGGATCGCGAGGATGCGCGGACCGTCCCACAGGGCCGTGATCTGGTTGCTCACGCCCGGTCCGAGGATCGTGCCGATCCGGAAGACGACCTGTTCGAGTTCGGGATAGGTGGTGCGGTAGTCGGCCAGCATCTCCTCGACGAGTCGTTTGTGCCGTGAGTAGGGGAACTCGTCGTTGCCGCGGAGGGGGTCGTCCTCCCGCAGCCACTCCGGGTTGTCCGGGTGGTAGCCGTAGGCGGCGCCCGAGGAGGAGACGACGATTCTGCCGACTCCGACGGTGACGCACGCCGACAGCACGTTCTGCGTGCCGCGGACGTCGACGAGGAACTCGTGGGCGCGGTCGCCGCCGGTGTTGACGATCGCGGCGAGGTGGACCACCACGTCGATGCGGTGCTGCTGCAGCAGCGGAACGAGGGTGCCCGGGTCGGTGACGTCGTAGTGCTCGAAGCGCACGCCGCTGCGAGGTTCAGCGGGGTGGCGCACGTCGGCGGCGACGACGAGCTCGACGTCGTCGCGGGCGGCCAGGGCGGTGGCGACGTGCGACCCCAGGAACCCGGCCCCGCCGGTGATGAGCACGCGCGTCACGGCGATGCCTCCCCGACGTCGCGCGGCGGCGCAGCCTCGACCGCCGTGGCGTGACGCGTCGCATCCCCACGGGCCGAACCGGTGCGACGCTTCGTGTGCCGCGCCCAGAGGGCGGCGACGGCGAGCCCCGCGATGATGTCCCAGATGCCCCACCAGCCGGCGACGATCGCCATGCCGCCGAGTCCGCCGAAGAAGGTGAACACGAGGCCGAGGCCGAGCCCGGCGTTTCGGATGCCGACCTCGAACGTCATCGCCTTCCGCTCGCGCGTGCCGAGGCCTCCGATGGCGGCCGTCGTGTAGCCGATCGCGAGCGCCACGGCGTCGTGGATCGTGACGGCGAGCACGAGGATGCCGAGGAAGGCGACGAAGGAGGTCCAGTTCCCCGCGAGCGCGGCGGCGATGAAGCCGAGGAGCGCGAGCAGCGAGAACCACGTGACGGCGGGACGCAGCCGGGCGGCGAGCCTCGGCATCCGATGGCGCAGCGTGAGTCCGACGACGAAGGGGACGCCGATGATGAGCACGATCTCGAGCAGCATCTGCCAGCCGTTGAGCGAGACGACGTTCAGCAGCTCACGCGTGTCGGAGCGCAGCGAACCCCAGAACGAGACGGAGAAGGGGAGAGCGACGATGTAGAGCAGGTTGGAGACGGCCGTCATCGACACCGAGAGGGCGACATTGCCGCCCGAGCGGTGGGTGAGGATCTGGGAGATGTTTCCAGGCGGGCAGCAGGCGACGAGGATCATGCCGAGTGCCATCGACGGGGTGACCGGCAGCACCAGCGTCAGCACGAACGTGACGGCGGGCAGCACCAGCAACTGGGCGATGATGGCGATCACCATGGGTCGGGGGCGACGGGCGACGGCGCGGAAGTCGTCGAGGGTGACGTCGAGTGCGACGCCCAGCATGATGAGGGCCAGCACGACGTTGAGGATCGTGAGGGTGCCCGGCGCGAAGTTCAGCGCGATGTCGTCGGGGTTCATGCTGCCGTCCTCCGCCGTCCGACAGTGCGGATGCCGCGGCGACCGGCGGGCTCGTCGCCGCGGAGCGCGCGGGTCGCGTCGCGGACGGTGCGTCGGTAGACGTCCTTGTTGACGTAGTACGCCATCCGCTCGAGGCCCAGGTAGCGGTAGCCGCCCGTCAGGTCGGGCCAGGGCGCGGTGACGCGGCGACGGAACGCGGACGCGCGGTCGGGATGGTCGATCTCGGCGCGCAGGTACGCGGCGATGAGGTCGGCCTGTTCGTAGCGGCCTTGCCAGCCGAGTCCCGATGCTTCGACCATGCCCATGACGAACAGTCCCGAGAACGTCGGCGGGAAGATCTGGAGGAACAGTCCCGGCGCCGGTCCGCTCCAGTGCAGCTCGGCCCGGTCGACGAAGGGGTAGTCGAGTCGGTAGCCCGTGGCGAGCAGCACGGTGTCGTAGTCGTCGGAGGTGCCGTCGCGGAAGTGGACGGTGTCGCCGTCGAACCGTGCGACGTCGGCCCGCACGCGCAGATCGCCCTGACCGAGGTGCTGGAGGACGAGCGTGTTCACGATCGGGTGCGATTCGTAGATCCGGTAGTGGGGCCGCGGGAACCCGAACCGCACGGGGTCTCCCGTGAACGCCCGCAGCACGCGCGTGTCGACGAACTGCTTGATCCGCCGGGGGAGGGGGCGTCCCTGGTTGAGGGTGTCGGAGGGGCGTCCGAACAGGTAGCGCGGCACGAAGTAGTACCCGCGCCGCACGCTGAGATCGACGGATGCCGCGTGGTGCACGGCATCCACGGCGATGTCGCAGCCGGAGTTCCCGGCGCCGACGATGAGCACGCGGCGACCGGTCAGCTGGCGTCCGCTCCGGTAGGCGCTGGTGTGGAGGATCTCGCCGGTGAACGTTCCGGGGAACTCGGGGATCTGCGGCTCGGCGAGGGTGCCGTTGGCGAGGATGACTCCCGTGTACCGCTGGGTCGACTCTCCGTCGGGGCCGACGGCGGTCACGTGCCAGTCGCCGTCGTCGCCGCGCGAGACCCGGGTGACACGCGTGTCGAAGCGGAAGAGCGACGTCAGCCCGAAGTGATCGGCGTAGTCACGGAAGTAGGCGAGGAGTTCGCGGTGGCCGGGGTAGTCGACGGTGGCGGACATCGGGAACTCGGCGAACTCCGTCGTCGTGCGCGAGGAGATGAGGTGGGCGGACTCGTAGACCGTCGAGCGCGGGTTGTCGATGTCCCAGAGCCCCCCGACGCCGTGGGATGCCTCGAACCCCTCGACCGTGATGCCCTCGCGCTGGAGCGCACGCGCCGCGGCGAGCCCGGAGGGGCCGGCGCCGATGACGGCGTAGCGACGCTCCCGCATCCAGACTCCCTCGTGCCGGCATCCGCCGCGCATCGGGACTGAGGCGGGCATCTGGCCCGATGTTAGCCGGTGGACAGTCTTACGTCAGCCGACCCGCTCAGCGAACGCGGCGAACGGGGTGGCGATCTCGCCCACCATGTCCTCCAGCGAGATGGTCGCCGTGCCGTCACCGTCCTGGGGGCCGTACGCTCCGAACGACGCGTGGCTGGCCCCGGCGATCTCGATGAGGGTGGCATCCGCGGGCAGGAGCGGGCGCGCGTCGGCGATCTTCTCCGGCGTCGAGAGGCCGTCTTCGCTTCCCGACAGGCTCAGCACGGGCAGTCCGCTGTCGCTGAGGTCGGTGGCGCAGTATGACGCGAAGAGGGCGAGCCCGTCGGCGTCGCCGGCCAGGGAGCAGGCGCGCACGCCGCCGAGCGAGTGTCCGCCGACGATCCACGCGTCGACCTCGGGTGCGAGATCGGTGAACGACGAGAGCGGGCGGACGTCGAAGAACGCGAGGTTCAGCCAGGGCTTGGTGATCACGACGGTGACCCCGTCGTCGCGGACGATGCCGGCCAGCGTCGCGGCGTACGCCCACGCGTCGACCTTCGCCCCCGGGATGAAGACCAGCCCCACGTCGCCGTCGTTGTCGGCGGTCGGGGGTGAGTCCGCCGGCGACAGCACGATCCCCGGACCCGCGTCGGAGATGCGGATGCCGGGATCGGCGCGCACGTCGGCCAGCGGCACGGGCTCGGCCTGGTAGACCCCGACCTGGCTCCACACGACGATGCCGATGACAGCGGCGAGCACGAGAGCGCCGATGCTGCCGGCCACCCAGGCGAGGATGCGGCGGCCGCGTCGACGAGGGCTCACGCGAGTTCGGCCTGGCGCGCCGCGACGATCTCTCGCACCCGCGCCGACAAGGGATGACCGGGTTCGAGGCCCGTGACGGAGGCGGTGAACTCCTCCGCCGTCTCCTCGCGGAGGCGGCGCTGCAGCTCGACCGACTGCTCGTCGTCGGCGTCGTCGAAGCGGAGGGCGGCGGCCATCGCGGCGACGAGGCCGTCGACGGGGAGGCCGCGTTCGGCGGCTTCGGCGGCCGGGCCGACGAAGCGCTCGTGGCGCGAGAGCTTGCGCAGCGGCTGCCGCCCGACGCGTCCGACGGTGTCGGGGAGCGCGGGGTTCGCGAAGCGGCGCAGGATGGTGGCCCGATACGCGGCGAGGTCGGCGGCATCCAGGCCGTGCTTGGCCACCAGCAGCGCCGACGTCTCCTCCAGGGCGGCGGCGACGCGCGCGGCGATCGCCTCGTCGGCGAGAGCGTCGGAGATCTTCTCCACCCCCGCCTCGGCGCCGAAGTACGCGGTCGTGGCGTGTCCCGTGTTGACGGTGAAGAGCTTGCGCTCGATGTAGGGCGCGAGGTCGTCGACGAAGTGGGCGCCGGGGATGCCGGGAGGGTTCTCGCCGAACGGCGGAGACTCGATCGCCCACTCGAAGAACGGCTCGACGGTCACGTCGACCCCGGCATCCGCCGGCTGGGCCGGGACGATGCGGTCGACGGCCGTGTTGGCGAAGACCGCGCGGCCTTCCAGTGCGTCCCAGGCCTCGCCGGCCTGCGCCTTGATCTCCTCGCGCAGGAGGTCGGTCGCGTTGATGGCGTTCTCGCACGCCATGATCTGCAGGGGAGGGGCGGAGGGGTCGCGGAGGGCGAGCCCTGCGACGATCGGCGGGGCGACGAAGCGGAGGATCGTCGGTCCGACCGCCGTCGTCACGACGTTCGCGGTGGAGATCTCCTCCACGAGTTCGTCGGGCTGGGTGGCGCTGTTGATCGCCCGGAAACCGGTGACGACCTTGTCGACGCCGCCGTCGCCGACCTCGTGCACGGTGTAGGAGTCGACGGCGTTGATCGCGTCGACGAGGGGCGCGGCGACGTCGGAGAAGACGAGGTCGTAGCCGCCCTCGTGGAGGAGGAGCCCGACGAACCCGCGGCCGATGTTGCCGGCGCCGAAGTGGACGGCCTTCATCAGGCGTTGACCGAGGCCAGCAGCTGGAAGAGCTCTTCGGGCGTCTGCGCCGCCTTCAGGCGGGCGACCTCGTCCTCGTCGGAGAAGATCAGGGCGATCTGCGACAGGATCTCGAGGTGCTCGTCGCCCTTGCCGGCGATGCCGACGACGAACGACACCGGGTTGCCGTCCCAATCGACGCCGCCGTCGTAGCGGACGAACGACAGCGCGGAGTCGAGGATCTCGTCCTTCGTCTCGTTCGTGCCATGGGGGATCGCGAGCTCGTTGCCCATGTAGGTGGACACGGTCTCCTCGCGCTGCTTCATCGCGTCGAAGTAGGCGCCCGTCACTGCACCGGCGGCCTGCAGGATGTCGGCCGCCTCCTTCATCGCCTCTTCGCGGGTCGCCGACCCGTTGCGGATACGGACCTGTCCGACGTTCAGGACTTCACGTGCCATGACATACCTCTCTTCGATGATTCTCAGCCTCGGGGCTGCGAGGCCGGGCGCATCGCGCAGCCCGGCCCCGCAGCGGTCTTCCGAGGTTACGCGTCGTGCTGGTCGACGACCAGCTTCACGACCTCGTCGTACTTCGGCGAGTTCATGAAGTTGTCGACCGACACGTGGAGCGCGCCGGGGTTCACGCCGCGAGCGCGGTCGGTGAGCTGCTGCTGCGTGATGATCAGGTCTTCGCTGCCGTCGAGGTTCGCGATCGCCTTGTTGGTGACCGCGACGTCTTCGACGCCCGCCTTCTTGATCTTGTTGCGCAGCACGCTCGCGCCCATGGCCGACGAGCCCATGCCCGCGTCGCACGCGAAGACGATGTTCTTGACCGTCTTGTCGGTGAGCACACCGCCTTCCGCTGCCGCAGCGGCGCCGCCGCTCGCGCGCAGCGAGTCCATCGCTGCCGAGGACTTGCCCTTGTTGGCCTCGGTCTGCGCGATCGCGGCGCTGAACGTGTCGCCTTCGGCCGCGAGGTCGCGCTTGCGGGACGCCCGCAGGATGACTGCCGTGATGAGGAACGTCACAGCGGCCGCGAGGATCACCGACAGGTAGACGACGAGCAAGTTGCCGACGCCGCCCGCCGCAGGGCTGGAAGCCGCGGCGGTCACCGCGATGATGCTTCCCGGAGCCGCCGGGAAAGCGAGGCCTCCGCCGAACAGCATGTTGGTGGTGACGCCCGTGGCGCCGCCCGCAATGAGCGCCAGGATGGTGGCAGGCTTGCTCAGGGCGTACGGGAAGTAGATCTCGTGGATACCGCCGAGGAACTGGATGACGATGGCGCCCGGAGCGGAGGCCTTCGCGGAGCCGACTCCGAAGAACGTGAACGCGAGGAGAAGTCCGAGGCCGGGACCGGGGTTCGCCTCGATGAGGAACAAGATCGACTTGCCGCTCTCCGCGACCTGTTCCAGCGCCAGCGGAGTGAAGACACCGTGGTTGATCGCATTGTTGAGGAACAGCACCTTCGCCGGCTCGACCACGATCGACAGCAGCGGGAGGAGGTTGAAGCCGACGAGCCAGTCGACGATTCCGCCGAGGAAGGCGCTCACGCCGAGCATGGCGGGACCGAAGACAAAGAAGCCCACGATCGCGAGGAGCATGCCGAGGATGCCTGCCGAGAAGTTGTTCACCAGCATCTCGAAGCCCGGCTTGATCTTGCCGTCCCAGATGCGGTCCATCTGCTTGGTGATGTAGCCCGCGAGCGGTCCCATGATCATCGCACCGAGGAACATCGGGATGTCGGTTCCGACGATGACGCCCATCGTGGCGATCGTCGCCACGACGCCTCCGCGCTCGCCGTAGATCATCCGACCGCCGGTGTTGGCGATGAGCAGGGGAAGCAGATAGGTGATCATCGGTCCGACGAGGCCGATGTACTGCTGGAAGGTCGCGCCGTCGGCGCCCTCGGTAAGCGCTGTGCGTGCGCCTTGCCAGCCGATCTCTCCTGCGTTTCCAAAGCCGCCGAGAAGGTCGGCGACGGGGTACCACTGACCGAGCCATCCCGCGCTGATGAAGAGCATCGTGATGAAGCCCCACGCGATGAAGGCCGCGATGTTCGGCATGATCATGCCGGACAGGAACGTGCCGAAGCGCTGGACTCCGACTCGTGCCTTGTTTGCCCCGGAAGTGGGGGTGGACGCCGTTGTCATTGCTGGTTTCTCCTTCTTCGGGTGACCGCGCTCAGGCGGGGGATCCGGCCGCGGCCTGTGCCGCGGTTCGGGCGGATGCCGCATCGGATGCGGCGAGGGCTGCCGCGGCGATGCGCTCGGCATCCTCACGGCTGTACTGCAGGAGCGTCGCGCGGACGTCGGCCAGGGCCGTCGGCGCCATCGACAGGGTGGTGGCCCCGAGGCCGACAAGGACCACGGCCAACAGCGGGTCTGCGGCGGCCTCGCCACAGATGCCGACGGGCTTGCCGTTGGCCTTCCCACCGTCGCCGGTCGCCTTGATCAGCTGCAGCACCGCCGGGTGCCACGGGTCCTGGAAGCCCGCCACCGAGCCCAGCAGGCGGTCGGCGGCGAGAGTGTACTGCGTCAGGTCGTTCGTGCCGATCGACGCGAAGTCGGCGATCTCGAGCACCTTCCCGGCCAGCAGCGCGGACGAGGGGACCTCGACCATGACGCCGGCCGTCTTGATGCCGTACTCCTTGGCGAGACCGACGAAGTACTCGGTCTCCTCGACGGTCGCGACCATCGGTGCCATGACCCACAGGTCGGCGTCGGTCGCGGCATCCGCCTGCGCGAGAGCGGTCAGCTGCTCGCGGAGGATGTCCTCGCTCGCGCGGAGCGCACGCAGGCCGCGCAGGCCCAGGGCGGGGTTCTCCTCGTGGGCGTCGTTGAGGAACGCGAGCGGCTTGTCGGCGCCGGCGTCGAGGGCGCGCACGACGACCTTCTTGCCCGGGAAGGCCTGCAGCAGTTCCGTGTAGGCCTTCGTCTGCTCGTCGACGGTCGGGGCCTGCGTCGCGGAGAGGAAGAGGAACTCGGTGCGGAAGAGTCCGACCCCCTCCGCGCCGAGCTCGACGGCCTCCGCCGCCCCGCCGGGCTTGCCGAGGTTGGCCAGCAGCGGCACGGCCGTGCCGTCCGACAGTGCGCCGGGCGTCAGCGGAGCGGATGCCGCGGCGGCACGCGCGTCGGCGCGGTTCTGGGCCTGAGCGAGCTCTTCGGATGTCGGCTGCGTCGTGACGATGCCCTTCGCGGCATCCACGATGACCGTCTCGCCGTCGGTGAGAGCCTTCGCGTCGGCCGCTCCGACGATCGCGACGATCGACTTCTCGCGGGCGAGGATCGCCGTGTGCGAGGTGGGTCCGCCGTCGGTCGTGACGAGGGCGAGCACCTTGTCGAGGTCGAGGAGGGCGGTGTCGGCCGGAGCGAGGTCCTTCGCGACGAGCACGAACGGGTGGCCCGGGTCGGGGATGCCGGGGGCCGGCAACCCGCGCAGACGGGCGATCACGCGCTGGGCGACGTCGTCGAGGTCGGCGGCGCGCTCGCCGAGGTAGCCGCCCATGGCCGAGAGCATGTCGCGGAAGGTGGCGAACGCGTCGTAGACCGCGAACTCGCCGGTCTTGCCGGCATCCACCCGCGTCGAGACCTCCTGGTCGAGCGTCGGGTCCTCGGCCATCATGGCTTGCGCTTCCAGCACCTCGCGGGCCAGGCCGCCCGCCTGCGTGCCGCGCTGCTCCAACTCGCGGGCGACGGCGGCGACCGCTTCGCGCACGCGGGCGATCTCCTCGCCGGGCGTGCGGGTGCTGGGCTCGTCGGCGGGCGCCGGAAGCGGTTCTGCCATCCGGGCGACCGGTCCCTGGGCAACGCCCAGTCCGATGCCGACTCCGCGCAGTTCGCTCATGGTGTGGATCTCCTCAGTGGTTCTTTACTCGTCGTGGTCGGTCGTCAGCAGCTCGGCCAGGGTGTCGAGCACGGTCTCGGCGCGCTCGCCTTCTGCGGTGAGCGTCAGGTAGTCGCCCTTCTCGGCGCCGAGCGCGATGATGCCGAGGATGCTCGCGGCATTGATCGGCGCACCCGAGCCCTTCGACACCGTCACCGGGATGCCGGAGTCCTTCACGGCCTGGGCGAAGAGCTTCGCGGGCCGCGCGTGCAGGCCGTGGGACGAGCCGATGCGGACGGTGCGGGACACAGCGGTCATGCGAGTTCCTCTCGGGGCGTGCGGGGGGCGTCCGTCGATGCGGACAGGGCTTCGTCGATCAGCGCGAGGGTGCGTGAGCCGTCGAGGTCCGTGAAGATGTCCGGCGGCAGCAGCACGACTCGGGTGCCGCGCGGGGCGGCGTCGCGCTGGATGCGCTCGAGGGCGTGCTGCAGGTGGGGACCGACGAGCACGATGTCCGCGGCATCCAGGTCGATCGGCAACGATTGCTCGGTGCCGGCCACCGCGCTGATGTCCCGACCGCGATCATGTGCCGCATGCCGGACGCGCTGTGCCACGAACGTGCTCGACGCTCCAGCGCCGCACACCACGAGGATCCTCATCGATCCGCCTCCTTCGGCCCCATTCTTGTGAAAGCGCTGAGAGCGGACAACCACGGCTGTTTCCGCGGGGGCGGAAAGCGCACGGTCCCGTCCGGTGTGCGCATGGTTGACTGGACGGGTGAGCAGAGCCCGGCAGGATCGCGTCCTCGGACTGCTCGTGCGCTCGCCCGAGTGGACGACGGCCGCGGAACTGGCGGATGCCGTCGGCGTGACTCCGCGCAGCATCCGCTCCTACGTCACGGCGATCAACGCGCGGGTTCCCGACGGCCTCGCGATCGAGTCCGGCCCGCAGGGCTACCGTGCCGGGGTCGACGCCGCGGCCGCGCAGCGGGCCGGAGGCATCGAGGCGGGCACACCCCGCGACCGGTTGCACCAGCTCATCCGCGCCGTGCTCGCCGCCCCCGACGGCATCGACGTCTTCGAGACGGCCGACCACTTCCACGTCAGCCCTGCGACGCTCGACGCCGACCTCGCACGGGTGCGGGGACTCCTCGGCGGCACCGACCTCGTGCTGGAGCGCACGGCCTCGCGTGCGCGGCTGCGCGGCACCGAGATGGCTCAGCGCCGGCTCATCAGCCGGCTGGCCCACGAAGAGACCGAAGACGGGGCGTTCGACCTCGAGGCGCTGCGACGGGCGCTCGGGGAGGATTCGCTCGGTGCCGCCGCGTTCGGACCCTTCAAGGCGGAGCTCGTCGCGGAGCTGACGGCTCTCGGCTACTTCGTCAACGAGTTCGGCATCGGCGACGTGATGATGCACGTCGCCATCGCCGCCGATCGCGTCGCCCGCGACCACGGTCTCGACGAGGCGAGCATCACGGAGGGCGGGGAGCCCGCCGCCCGCATCGAGGCGCTCATCGACCGCCTGAGCATCGCCCACCTGGGCGTATCGTTCGGCACGGGAGACCTCCGCCACCTCGCCGCACTCGTGCAGAGCCGCGTGGTCGCCCCGGGCGCCGCCGAGCCGGCCGCCGTCATCCGGGAGCGACTGGATGCCGAGGTCGAGCGAGCCGTCAGAGATGTCGTCACCCGCGCCGCAGCGGAGTTCCAGGTCGACATCGATCACGAGGACTTCGTCCTGCGTCTCGCGCTGCACGTGCAGAACCTCCGGCAGCGGGCCCGGGAGCAGGCGTGGTCGCGCAATCCGCTCACGCGGTCTCTGAAGACGACCTACCCCATGATCTTCGAGGTGGCCGTGTTCATCTCGGACGGACTGCGCGGGCTTCTGGGCATCGCGCTCATGGACGACGAGATCGCCTACATCGCGATGCACGTCGGCGGTCGCCTGGAACGCAGCCGTCGCGCCGGCGTGCTCCTGTCGGCGACCATCGTGTGCCCGGGATACTACGAGCTCCATGAACTGCTGCAGTCGAGCATCGCCCGCTCGCTGGGGCAGGCGGTCACCGTCGTCGGGGTCGAGACGCGCGTCGATCCCGACTGGGCATCGATCGACACCGATCTCGTCCTCACCACGATCGATCCGCCGATCACCGGCGACCGCTTCGTCCGCATCCAGCCGTTCCTCACGGAGGCGGACGTGGAGCGGGTGCAGACCGCGGCAGGGCGCGTGCGTCGGGGGCGGCGACTCGCGCGGCTGCGCGCCGAACTGGAGCGCTACTTCGACGCCGACGCCTTCGTGCACGGCCTCACCGCCGCCGAGAGCGAGGAGGCGGTCATCACCCGCCTGGGCGAGCTCCTCGTGAAGCAGGGCGTCATCGACGACGGCTACGTGAAGCGCACGCTCGAGCGGGAGCGCCTGTCGTCGACGGCGTTCACCGACGCGCTCGCCGTGCCGCACGCGCTGGGCATGACGGCGACCCGCACCGCGATCGCCGTCGGCATCGCGGACCCGTCGATCCCGTGGGGCGACGGACGCGTGCAGGTCGTCGCGATGGTCGCCTTCAGCGAGTCCGACCGCGCGGCTTTCCAGACCGTGTTCGAGCAGCTCGTCGAGGTGTTCAGCGAGCGGGAGAGCGTGCAGCGGATCGTCCGCAGGGGCACGACGTTCGGCGCGTTCCTCGACGAGCTGGTCGCAGTCGTCGACGGCTGACGGTCAGTCGCCCGCCGACGCGTCCGCGTGGCGAGCCCGCAGCCGCGCCTCGAGGCCGAGCCGCACCGCAGGCCATTCGTGCGGGAGGATCGAGTAGACCACGGTGTCGCGCAGGCTCCCGTCGGGGCCGAGGCGGTGATTGCGCAGCACGCCGTCTTGGCGGGCCCCGAGTCGTTCGATCGCGGCGCGTGACTGCCGGTTGTGCCAGTGGGTACGGAACTCGACGGCGATCGCGTCGCAGGCCTCGAAGGCATGTGTGAGGAGCAGCAGCTTCGCCGCGGTGTTGACCGCGGTGCGCTGGACGGCCGCCGACAGCCACGTGTAGCCGATCTCCACGTGCCGGTTCGCCTGGTCGATCTCGCAGAAGGTGGTCATGCCCACGGCGCGTCCGCCCGCGACGACCGCCCACGGGTTCATGCGACCGGCATCCCTCTCGCCCAACCGGCGATCGATCTCGTCGCCGACCGACGCGGGCACCGAGGTGTACCACGCGTACGCGAGGCCCTCCCGGGCCGCCGTGAGGTGGTCCACGTGAGCGGGTGCGAGAGGCTCCAGCCGCACGTGGTCGTTCTCGAGGGTCACGGGTTCGCTCAGCAGCACGACCCGAGCCTAGCCACACCGCCGCGTCCGGCGACGGTGTGGCTCGTCAGTCGTGCTCGTCAAGCCTGCGCGGCCGTGATCAGCGCGCGGGTGCCCGCCTCCACCGATGCCAGCCGTGAGCCGGCGTCGTCCCTCGAGGTGCCGCGCACGTCGAGGTACGCCTTGAGCTTCGGCTCCGTTCCGCTCGGACGGACGATGACGCGCGAGCCGTCGGCGAGCCACACTCGGAGCACGTCGCCCGGCGGGAGCCCCTCGGCTCCCGACAGCAGGTCGTCGATGCGGTCCACCGCGATGTCGCCGATCCGCGTCGGCGGCGCCGCGCGCAGGGCGCCCATGATGCGACCGATGAGCGAGAGGTCTTCGACCCGCACCGACACCTGCCCCGACGCGAAGTAGCCGAATGTCTCGTCGAACTGCGTCATGACATCGGCGAGCGTCCGCCCCTGCTCCCGCGCCTCGGCGATCATGCCGAGAATGGCGACGGCCGCCGAGATGCCGTCCTTGTCGCGCACGGTCTGCGGGTTGACGAGGTAGCCCAGCGCCTCCTCGAAGCCGTAGACGATGCCGGGTGCGCGCGAGATCCACTTGAAGCCCGTGAGGGTCGCATGGAAGTCGAGACCGTAGTGCTCGGCCACGACCTGCAGGCCCGGTGACGACACGAGCGAGCAGGCGAGCGAACCTCCGGATGCCGTGCGCGCCGCGCGCCAGCCCAGGAGCAGGCCGACCTCGTTGCCGGTGAGCCGGCGCCAGCCGTCCGGCGAAGACGGGTCGGGGAGCGCGACGGCGAGCCGATCGGCATCCGGATCGTTCGCGATGATGAACTCGGCGCCGACCTCCCGCGCGGTCGCGTACGACAGGTCCATCGCCCCGGGTTCCTCCGGGTTGGGGAACGACACGGTCGGGAATGCGCCGTCGGGTCGGATCTGCTCGGTCACGACGGTCGGCAGCGGATACCCGGCCGCGAGCAGGATCTTCTCCAGCGTCTCGTGACCGACGCCGTGCATCGCCGTGTAGACCCACGTCATCCCCGCCGCTCCGGCGGGCGCGGGGGCCACCGTCGCGGTCGCCGCGACGTACGCGTCGACGACGGACTCGTCGGCGATCTCGTACTCGCCCCGGGGGAGCGTGGAGACGTCGCCCTGGGCCGCCACCTCGAGGATGTGGGCGGCGATGCGGGCGTCGGCGGGGGAGACGATCTGGGAGCCGTCGTCGGGGCCGCCCAGGTACACCTTGTAGCCGTTGTCGTCGGGCGGGTTGTGCGAGGCGGTGACCATGACGCCCGCTGCGGCCCCGAGGTGCCGTACGGCGAACGCGAGGACGGGCGTGGGGAGCAGGCGCGGCAGGAGCACGGCGCGCAGGCCCGCGCCGGCGAAGATCTCCGCGCTGTCGCGCGCGAAGACGTCGCTGTTGCGGCGACCGTCGTAGCCCACGACGATCAGGGGCGTCGGGTCGGCGGAGGTCTCGGCGACGTAGGCGGCGAGCCCCGCCGCGGCCTGCGTCACCAGCACCCGGTTCATCCGGTTGGAACCGGCGCCGAGGCGACCGCGCAGGCCGGCCGTGCCGAAGGCGAGGCGCGTCGAGAAGCGGTCGTCGAGGTCGGCCAGCGCGTCGGCATCGCCGGACTCCGCCGCGTGGATGACGCCGGTGAGCTCGGCGCGGGTGACCTCGTCGGGGTCTTGCGCGAGCCAGCGCCGCGCCGCCTCCAGCGTCGCCGACGCGGTCATCACAGCTCGCCGATCACGCGGGCCAGCAGCGCCGAGATCACCGGCTCGGCCTGCTGGCCGGCCTCGATGACCTCCTGGTGGCTGAGCGGAGTCGTCTGGATGCCGGCTGCCATGTTGGTGATGAGCGAGAACCCGAGGATCTCCATGCCGGCCTGACGGGCGGCGATGGCCTCCAGCGCCGTGGACATGCCGACGATGTGACCGCCGATGATTTTCGCCATCTGCACCTCCGCCGGCGTCTCGTACTGCGGGCCGCGGAATTGGCAGTAGACGCCCTCGTCGAGGGTCGGATCGACGCGGCGGGCGAGGTCGCGCAGACGCGTCGAGTACAGGTCGGTGAGGTCGATGAAGGTCGCACCCTCGAGCGGGGAGTCGCCCGTGAGGTTGATGTGATCGCTGATGAGCACCGGGGTGCCCGGCTTCCACGAGCCCTTGATGCCGCCGGCGCCGTTGGTGAGCACCATCGTCTTCGCGCCCGTCGCGGCAGCCGTGCGCACACTGTGCACGACGCGGCGGACACCGTGGTTCTCGTAGTAGTGGGTGCGGGCGCCGATGACGAGCACCCGCTTGCCCGAGGGCGTGAGGATGCTCCGCAGCGACCCGACGTGCCCGGCGAGGGCGGGCTTGCTGAACCCCGTCACCTCGGTGGCGGGGAGCGTCGCGGTCGTCTCGCCGATGAGGTCGGCGGCCTTGCCCCAGCCGCTTCCGAGCGTGAGGGCGATGTCGTGGTGCTCGACACCGGTCAGCCGGGCGATGTCGGCGGCGGCCTGCGCGGCCACCTCGAACGGATCGGTGGCGGGGTCGTCGAGCGGGTGGTGGATCGTGTCGGACATGAAGCCCACTCTAGGAACACCGACGCCCCGGTGCCAGGCACGACAGCCGGGACGGACGGAACGTGGCTCCGCCTTTGAGAGAATGGATGCCATGTCGTCCCTGAGCCTCCCGTCCGTGAGCTTCGAGCGCACTCAGTCCGTCGCCGTCCTCGGCGGCGGCCCCGGAGGCTACGAGGCGGCGCTCGCCGCCGCGCAGCTCGGCGCGGAAGTGACCCTCGTCGAACGGGCCGGGGTCGGCGGCGCCGCCGTCATCACCGACGTCGTGCCGTCCAAGAGCCTCATCGCCACGGCCGATGCCGCCGTCGCGATCTCCGAGGCATCCGACCTGGGTGTGCAGCTGTTCGCGAAGACCGACACGGGCAAGCCGCTCAAGCCCGAGGTCGCGATCAACCTCGCCGCGGTCAACAAGCGTCTCCTCTCCCTCGCCCGCCAGCAGTCCGACGACATGCGCGCCCACCTCGTGGAGGCCGGCGTCCGGATCGTCTCGGGGCACGGCCGCCTCGACGGCACGCATGCCGTGGTCGTGTCGACGGGGCCCGGCGGCACCGACTTCGACCGCATCGAGGCCGACACGCTCGTCGTGTCCGTCGGGGCCTCCCCGCGCGAGCTCGACAGCGCCAAGCCCGACGGCGAGCGCATCCTCACGTGGACGCAGCTGTACGACATGAAGTCGCTTCCGGAGCACCTCATCGTCGTCGGGTCGGGCGTCACGGGCGCCGAGTTCGCCTCGGCGTACATGAACCTCGGCGCGAAGGTGACGCTCATCTCCAGTCGCGACCAGGTGCTCCCCGGCGAAGACCGTGACGCCGCCACGGTGCTGGAGAAGGTCTTCAAGCGCGGCGGCATGACGGTGCTCTCGAAGTCGCGCGCCGATCGGGTGGAGCGCGTCGGCGACGGCGTCGTCGTGACGCTCTCCGACGGGCGCACCGTCGAGGGGAGCCACTGTCTGATGGCGGTCGGGTCGATCCCCAACACGGCGGGCATCGGCCTAGAGGATGCCGGTGTGCAGCTCACCGACTCGGGCCACATCCGGGTGAACCGGGTGGCGCGCACCTCGGTGCCGAACATCTATGCGGCCGGTGACTGCACGACCTTCGTGCCCCTGGCATCCGTCGCCTCGATGCAGGGACGCACCGCGATCTTCCATGCCCTGGGCGACACGGTGATCCCGCTGGAGCGACGGCGCATCACGGCCAACATCTTCACGGCGCCCGAGATCGCCACGGTCGGTCGCCAGGAGAAGGACGTCGAGTCCGGTGCCATCAACGGCTACGTCTACAAGCTGCCGCTCGCCGCCAACGCGCGCGCGAAGATGATGGGCATCAAGGACGGCTTCGTGAAGATCATCGCGCGGGAGGGTTCGGGCACCGTCATCGGCGGCGTCATCGTCGGCCCGCGCGCGTCGGAGCTCATCTATCCGATCGCGATCGCGGTCGAGCGGCGCATGACCGTCGACCAGGTCTCGCGCGTGTTCGCCGTGTTCCCGTCGCTGTCGGGCTCGATCACCGATGCGACGCGCGCGATGCACCTCGTCAACCGCGACGACGACTTCTTCGGCTGAACCGGTACGCCCACTCGGGGGCGAGCGTCAGTCGTTGCTGATCGTGAGCCCCTGCATCACCCGCACGTACGCGTAGGTGGCGGTGTCGCCGCGCGCTTCGATGAGCACCGACGAGCCCGGCTTCCCGCCGAGGTCGATCTCGTGCATCTTCTCGTCGCACGGGATCTCGCCGCTGTACGAGTCGGACTGCTGCGCGTCGCCGTCGACCGTGAACACGGTGACGGCGGCGTCGATGCTGCCTCCGCCGAAGCACGCCGCATCGGCGCGGGTGAGGTTCGCCTCCGTGGCGAAGTCGAGTCGGATGCTGCCGGCGGGGTCGCCGTCGTCCGTGTCGTCCGGAGTGCCGGGTTCCACGAGGAGGGTCGCGGTGCCCGCCGCGCCCGGGCCGTCGGACTCGTCGGCCTGGAGGCCCTCGACCCATTCGCGGGCCGCGTCGAGGTCGACGCTGGGAGCGGCCGGCGCGCAGGCGGCCAGGAGCAGCCCCGCGCCGACGGCGACGACGACGGAGGCCGTGCGGGGGAGGAGGCGTCTCATGACCCCACGGTAACCCGCGAGGCGCGTTGTGTCAGGACGACGCGGCGTCAGGAGATGGTGAGGAGCTGATGCCCCGCCGGTACCGTCGTGCCGGGTTGCGCGTTGATCGCCCCGATGACGCCGTCCTTGTGCGCCTGCAGCGGCTGCTCCATCTTCATCGCCTCGAGCACGACGACCAGGTCGCCCTTGACGACCTGCTGCCCCTCCTCGACGGCGACCTTGACGATCGTGGCCTGCATGGGCGACTTGACGGCATCGCCGGACGCGCCGGCGTTGACCGTCGGCGCGTGCGAGCGTCGCGACGGCGGCACGGCGGCCGGACGACCGACCTTGGTGGGCGCCTGGGCGATGCGGTCGGGGAGGCTCACTTCCAGGCGCTTGCCGGCGACCTCGACGACCACCGTGTGACGCGCCTCGCCGGCATCCGGCGATTCCAGCTCGCCGTCCCAGGGGGCGATGTCGTTGTCGAACTCGGTCTCGATCCAGCGGGTGAACACACCGAAGGTGCCGTCCTCGCCGGTGAAGGCGGGGTCGCGCACGACCTTGCGGTGGAACGGCAGCACGGTGGGCATGCCGGCCACTTCGAACTCGTCGAGAGCGCGGCGGGAGCGCTCGAGCGCCTCGGCGCGGTCGCGTCCCGACACGATGATCTTGCCGAGCAGGGAGTCGAAGGCGCCCGAGACGCTGTCGCCCGCCGTGACGCCGGAGTCCAGGCGGATGCCGGGGCCGCCGAACGTCTTGAACTGGTGGATGCGTCCGGGCTGCGGCAGGAACCCACGGCCCGGGTCCTCGCCGTTGATGCGGAACTCGAAGGAGTGCCCGACGGGCTCGGGGTCGTCGTAGTCGAGCACGCCGCCCTCGGCGAGGCGGAACTGCTCGCGCACGAGATCGATGCCGGTGACCTCCTCGGACACCGGGTGCTCCACCTGCAGGCGCGTGTTGACCTCGAGGAAGGAGATCGTCCCGTCGGCGCCGATGAGGAACTCGCACGTGCCCGCGCCGACGTACCCGACCTCCTTGAGGATGGCCTTCGACGCGTCGTAGAGGATGCGGTTCTGCTCGTCGCTCAGGAACGGCGCGGGGGCCTCCTCGACGAGCTTCTGGTGGCGGCGCTGCAGCGAGCAGTCGCGCGTGGAGACCACGACGACGTTGCCCTCGGCATCCGCGAGGCACTGGGTCTCGACGTGGCGCGGCTTGTCGAGGTACTTCTCGACGAAGCACTCGCCGCGGCCGAAGGCGGTGATCGCCTCGCGCGTGGCCGACTCGAACAGTTCGGCGACCTCGTCGAGCTCGCGAGCGACCTTCAGGCCGCGACCGCCGCCGCCGTACGCGGCCTTGATCGCGATGGGGAGACCGTACTCCTGGGCGAAAGCGATGACCTCGTCGGCGCCGGCGACCGGTCCGGGCGTGCCGGGCGCGAGCGGCGCGCCGACCTTCTCGGCGACGTGTCGAGCGGTGACCTTGTCGCCGAGCGCTTCGATCGCCTCGGGCGACGGGCCGATCCACGTGAGTCCGGCCGCGATCACCGCGCGGGCGAAGTCGGCGTTCTCGGCGAGGAATCCGTAGCCGGGGTGCACCGCGTCGGCGCCGGAGCGGCGCGCGACCGAGAGGATCTTGTCGATCGAGAGGTACGTCTCCGCGCTGGTCGCTCCCTCGAGGGCGTACGCCTCGTCGGCGAGGCGGGCGTGCATGGCGTCGCGGTCCTGGTCGGCGTAGACGGCGACCGAGGCCTTCCCGGAGTCTTTGGCGGCGCGGATGACGCGGACGGCGATCTCGCCGCGGTTAGCGATGAGCACCTTGGCGATATGAGGCATGGGTGCCAGCCTACCCAGGTCCAGCCGGGCGCCTTTGGATCACTCGCACAAGATCGCCGCGGAAACGTGTGCGGGAGTCTACGATGGCTCGGTCACCCGGCGGTGGGGCGGTTCCACAGCGACGTCCACGGGACCCCGAGTTCGCTGGTCAATCGCCGCACCGTCGAGAGCGACATGCCCACGACGGTGGAGGGATCGCCGTCGACACGCGTGATGAACGCTCCGCCCAGGCTGTCGACCGTGAACGCGCCGGCCACCAGCAGCGGTTCACCCGAGGCGACGTAGTCCGCGATCTCGCGGTCGGTCACGTCGTCGGCGAACGTGACCGAGGCGGCGGCGACGGCGTGCGCCTCCTCCGGTGCACGGCCCGGTCGCACGCGATACACGCTGTGCCCGGAGTGGAGGATGCCGGTGCGCCCGCGCATCGCCTGCCAGCGGGCCGTGGCCGCATCGGCCGTGTACGGCTTTCCGAGCACCTCACCGTCGAGCTCGAACATGGAGTCGCCGCCGATGACGATCCCCTCGAAGCCCTCCTCTTCGTGCGTCAAGCTCGCCACGACGTCGGCGGCCTTGCGGCGCGCCAGCAGAAGGACGTGCTCGTCCGGCGGGAGGACGCGGCCCTCGCGGGTCTCGATCTCCGCGATCACGGCCTCCTCGTCGACGCGCGGCGCGCGCGCGAGTGGCTCGATCCCGGCCTGCCGCAGCAGCATGAGACGGGCCGGGGACGTGGAGGCGAGGCAGACGCGCATGTCTTCACGCTATCGAGCCCGGGCGCCGTCGATCTCGCATGTGGGAGAGTCGGAGGATGCCCGCGAACGAGATCGAACTGGACGTCACCGACGTCGCGCACGGCGGCGTCTTCGTGGGACGCCACCAGGATGAGGACAGCGCTGACCGCGGCGGACGGGTCGTGTTCGTCCCGGACGCGATCCCGGGCGAGCGCGTCCGGGTGCGTCTGACCGAGACCGGGAAGGCGTCGTACTGGCGCGGCGAGGTGCTCGAGGTGCTCTCGGCATCCCCGCATCGACGCCCACACGTCTGGGCGCAGGCCGACGTCGACGTCGCGCCCGAGAACCGCCCCGGGGGAGCCGACTTCGGACACATCGACCTCGATCACCAGCGCACGCTCAAGACGCAGGTCATCCGCGACGCGCTGCAGCGCATCGGCGGGCTGGAGCTTCCCGTCACCGTCGCCGCGGCTCGTCCCCTCCCCGGGGAGCCGGCGGCGGAGGACGGCGCGGGCTGGCGCACGCGCGTCAGCGTCCACGTCGATGGCGACGGCCGGATCGGGCCCTATGCGGCACGCAGCCACCGTGTCATCCCGACGACGGAGCTGCCGCTGGCCGTCCACGAGATCGCCGCCGCCGTCCGTGAGCCGCGTGACGCCGCACCGGGCCGGCTGGACTTCGTCGTCCCCGCCGACGGACGCGTGCGCGTCATCGCGCGCCCCCACGCCGCCGACCGGCGACCGCGCCGGGGTCCTCGCCGCGGCGGGACACCGGCCGCGCCGATCGACCCCGCCGCGCGCGAGACCGTCGTAGAGCGGGTCGCGGGGCGGGAGTTCCGCGTCGACGCGGGCGGGTTCTGGCAGGTGCACCGCGCTGCGGCGCACACCCTCACGGCGGCGCTCGGCGAACTCCTGGCCGGAGACGTCGTCGATCCCGACGCGTGGCATCTCGACCTGTACGGCGGGGTGGGGCTCCTCGCCGCCGCCATCGGCGACGCGGGCGGGCCGGCCACCCGTGTCACGACCGTAGAGTCCGATCCCCGGGCGACGGAGCACGCCGGCGAGAACCTGGCGGAATGGGTGGGCGCACGCGCGGAGACGGGGCGCGTCGACCGCTGGCTGCGGAGCCTCACGGCATCCGCGTCCGCCGCGGAGCGCGCGCGACTGCGTGCGGGAGTCGTGGTGCTCGATCCGCCGCGCGCGGGAGCGGGGCGTGACGTCGTCGAGCACATCGTCGAGCTCCGACCGGCGCACGTGGCCTACGTCGCGTGCGATCCTGTCGCGCTCGCCCGCGATCTCGGCACGTTCGCCGCCCGCGGCTATCACGCGTCGGCGGTCCACGGGTTCGACCTGTTCCCGCATTCTCATCATGTTGAAGGGCTTGTCCTCCTCACTAGTGAGGGTGTGGCTCGTTAGGCTGGCCCCATGACTCGGGTGGCGTTCATCGACGACCACGAATCCGTGCGCCTGGGGCTCGAGGCCGCATGCGCCCGCGAGCCCGAGAAGGACGTCGTCTTCTCCGGCGACACCGTCACCGAGTACATGAAGTGGCGCGTGCTCTCCCACGCGGGACCTGCCGACGTCGTCGTGCTCGACCTCACGCTCGGCGACGGCACCACCGTCACGGAGAACGTCCTTCGACTCACGCGCGACGGCTCCGAGGTGATCATCCACAGCGTCGCCGATCGGCCGGCCGCCGTCCGCGAGGCGCTCGCCGCAGGGGCGGCGGGTGTGGTCAGCAAGTCGTCGCGCATCGACGACGTCATCCGGGCGATCCGCATCGTCGCCCGAGGAGAGCCCCTCGACAACGTCGAGTGGGCCAGCGCCGTCGACGGCGACCGGGCTTTCGCCGACGCGCAGCTGTCGGCCCGCGAGCGCGACGTGCTCCGGCTGTACGCCACGGGCCTGCCCCTCAAGGCGGTGGCCGATCGGCTCGGGATCGCGTACTCGACGGCGAAGGAGAACATCACGCGCGTGCGCGTGAAGTACATCGACGTCGGGCGTCCCGCGCCGACGAAGGTCGACCTGCTCCGCCGCGCCATGGAGGACGGTCTCGTCGCTGAGGACGAGAGTGACGTCTGAGCTGCCGTCCGGAGCCGTCTCGCTCCGGCCGGTCCTTCCCCCCGGTGAGGCTGCGGCTGCCGGAAGCGAGCGGTTCTCGCAGGCGCGCATCGAACGCATTCTCGGCGTCGTCGTCGGTTTCGGCTGCTCGGTCCTGGGGGCGCAGGCGTTCCTGAACGCCCTGACCTCCACCCAGGAGGGTCCGCTGTGGCGAGTGACTCTCGTGGTGGCCGTGTTCGTCCCCCTGATCCTCATGGTCGTCGCCAGTTCCACGGGGCTCGCGACCCGCGCGTGCGCCGGGGTCTTCGCCGTCGTGTTCCCCCTCGTGCTGCTGGCCTGGCCGATCGCCACCGCCGGTCGCGACGCCGCCGGCACGTCCGCGCCGTGGATCTGGTTCCTGCTCAACGTCGGCACCGTCGCGGCCGTCCTCGCCTTCTCGATGCCCCTGCAGATCGTGTGGGCCCTTTTCATCCCCCTGCTGTACGGCATCGTGCGGATCGTGCAGGTGGGGCCCGATGCGCTGCGGGCGACCATCCTCGACGTAGTGTTCGCCATCATCCTCGCGGCGGTCTTCGTCGTGCTGGGCTGGATGCTGCGCAGCGTCGCGGTGCAGATGGACACGGCCCGGCGGGATGCCGTCGGCTCCTACGCCGCCGCGGCAGCCGCCGACGCGTCCGAGCGCGAACGGGTCGCCGTGGCAGCGCTCATGCACGACAGCGTCCTGGCCGCCCTCATCGCTGCCGAACGCGCCCGGACACCGCGCGAACGGTCGCTCGCGGTGTCGATGGCACGAGAGGCCCTTACCCGTCTCGCGAACGTCGATCAGGATGCCGGCGAGGGCTCCGACGCGCCGGTGCCCCTGGCATCCTTCGTCGCCGACCTGGACCGTGCCTCGTCCGACGCGGGCGGGCCGAGGGTGCGCGGCACGGTCGACGCGCACGACTGGTCGCTTCCCGGCCGCGTTGCCCGTGCTCTCGTGCTGGCCACGACGCAGGCCGTCGCCAACTCGGTCGAGCACGCCGGCGGCAAGGGGCTGCGCGTCGAGGCCGCCGCGGGAGACCTTCACGTCGAGATCCTCATCGCCGACGAGGGGCCCGGGTTCGATCCGGATGCCGTGCCGGATGACCGCCTCGGCATCCGCGGCTCGATCTCGGCGCGCGTCGCTGCGGTGGCGGGCACGTCGCGCATCGAGAGCGACCCGACCGGCACGCGGGTCGCCCTGTACTGGGAGCGGCCGTCATGAAGGCCTCGCTGAGATCGGCGCTGTCCGCCCTCGGTGTCGCGTTCACCGCCTACCTCGCCGTGGGCGGGATGTTCTGGACCTCGACCCCGCAGCAGCCGCTGCTCATGGTCGCCATGATCGCCCTGTACCTCGTGACGGTGTGGCTCTGCATCTTCTGGGGCTCGGGCACGACCCCGCTGCCTCTCTGGCTGACGGCGCTCGCGCTGCTCGCGGCCGTGCTGGTGCCGAACGTCACCTGGTTCGCCGCGGGCGACGACGTGCGCCTGCAGACGTGGGCCACATGGGGACTGGGCGGCATCAGTGCGCTGCTGGCGATCCTCGTCGTCCGCCGCCGGGTGTGGGCGGCGTGGATCGGCGTCGTCATCCTGGCCGTCTCCGGCAGCTTCTGGATCGGCATCGTCAGCGCTCTCTCCCTCGGCGCTGTCGGCGCGGTCGTCTGGGTGGGCATCGCCCAGCTGGTCACCGGGCTCATGGCGCGCGCCGCGCGCGACACCGCGGAGCTGACCGAGCTCCAGCGGTCCTCGTCGGAATGGCTGGCATCGCAGTCGGGACGGCGGCGGGAGCGGCGCGTGACGGTTCAGCGCGCGATCGCGCTGGCCGGTCCCGTCCTCACGCGCGTCATCGAGACGGGGGGCGTCCTCGACGACGACGAGCGCGCACTGGCCCGGCTGTCCGAGGGGCGGCTGCGTGACGAGCTCCGCGGGCGTCGGCTGCTCGACGACGCGGTGCGGCTGCAGCTGGAGACCGTGCGTCGACGCGGCACCGAGGTCACGATGCTCGACGAGGGCGGTCTCGACGGTGTCGAGGAGACGCAGCTGACCGCGATCCGCACCCAGCTCGCCCAGGCGCTCGCCGATGCGCGGTCGGAGCGCGTCTTCATCCGCACGTCGCAGCACGAGAGCATCGCCGTCACCGTCGTCGGTCGATCGCGCAGTGAGGACGACCCGGACGGCGAGGACGTGGTCGACCTCTGGCACGAGATCCGATGGCCCGCTGACGCCGACGCGCCCTGAGGACCAGCACCGAGGCCTAGCACCGTGAGGCCCAGGACTGTGCTGCCTGGCGCCGTGAGGGGGAGGGAGGCGAGGGGCGGCGAAGCCGCCCGCCCCTCGCCTGCGCGAGCGGTTACCCGAAAACCGACTCGCTGGCCGGCCTGAGCTCTGAGAGCGGACCGACCGAACGCAGAAGCGTTCCAGCAGTTCTAGTGTGCGGCGGAGGGTGCGGGATGTCTGTAGGTATTTTGGGGGACATCTCCCGGCGCGGCCCGAACGACGGCGGTCAGCCCGAGAATCGACCCCAGCCGACCTCGTGACGCAAGGGCTGCCGGAGCGACCGAGCGGAGATCTCCCACGCCGAACGACGACGCCCTTCGTCGGCGACGGCCGCCGCGGCCTCCGAGCGGTACGACTCGCTGACGACGGCGACCGCGGCCGCGAGCTCCTCGGGCGTCGGGTTACCGCGCAGCACGTCGATCCGCAGCGCCGCTCCCTCGGCCGAGGTGTCGCCCACCGGCACGCCGTCCGCCCCGGTCACAGCGGGATGTTCCCGTGCTTCTTGGCGGGAAGGCTCGCGCGCTTTCCGCGCAGGGCGCGGAGAGCCTTTGCGATCGCGACGCGGGTCGCAGCGGGTTCGATGATGCCGTCGAGCTCACCGCGTTCGGCCGCCAGGAACGGCGATGCCACGTTGTAGGTGTACTCGTTCGCGAGACGGGTGCGGACGGCGGCGACGTCTTCGCCGGCCTCCTCGGCCTTCTTGATCTCGCCGCGGTAGAGGATGTTGACGGCGCCCTGCCCGCCCATCACCGCGATCTCCGCGGTGGGCCAGGCGAGGTTCACGTCGGCGCCGAGCTGCTTCGACCCCATCACGATGTAGGCGCCCCCGTACGCCTTCCGGAGGATGACGGTCACGAGCGGCACGGTCGCCTCGGCGTACGCGTAGAGCAGCTTCGCGCCGCGACGGATGACGCCGGTCCACTCCTGGTCGGTTCCGGGGAGGTAGCCCGGAACGTCGACGAGGGTGACGATCGGAATCGAGAACGCGTCGCAGAAGCGCACGAAGCGGCTCGCCTTCTCGCCCGCCTCGATGTTGAGCGTGCCCGCCATCTGAGAGGGCTGGTTGGCGATGATGCCGACCGATCGCCCTTCGACCCGCCCGAATCCGATGACGATGTTCGGCGCGAACAGCGGTTGCACCTCGAGGAACTCGCCACCGTCGGTGATGTGGGAGATGACCTCGTGGATGTCGTACGGCTGGTTGGGGGAGTCGGGGATGATCGTGTTGAGCACGCGATCGGCATCCGTCGTCTCGAACTCGAACGCGTGCTCGTAGTCGGGGATCTCGGCCATGTTGTTGTCGGGGAGGAAGCCGAGCATCGTCCGGACGTAGTCGATCGCGTCCTCTTCGTCTTCCGCGAGGTAGTGCGCGACGCCCGATCGGGTGTTGTGCGTGTACGCGCCGCCGAGCTCCTCCATGCCGACGTCCTCGCCGGTGACGGTCTTGATGACGTCGGGACCGGTGACGAACATCTGGCTCGTCTTGTCCACCATGACGACGAAGTCGGTGAGGGCGGGGGAGTAGACGGCGCCGCCCGCTGCCGGGCCCATGATGATCGAGATCTGGGGGATGACGCCGGACGCCGCCGTGTTCAGGCGGAAGATCTCGCCGTACTTCCCGAGGGCGACGACACCTTCCTGGATGCGGGCGCCGCCCGAGTCGAGGATGCCGACGATGGGCATGCCGCCGCGGAGGGCGAACTCCATGACCTTGATGATCTTGTCGCCGGCGACCTCGCCGAGCGAGCCGCCGAAGGTCGAGAAGTCTTGCGAGTAGACGGCGACGGTGCGGCCGTGGATCGTGCCGACACCGGTGACGACGGAGTCTCCGTAGGGCCGGGACCGGTCCATGCCGAAGGCGCTCGTGCGGTGGCGCACGTACTCGTCGAGTTCGACGAAGCTCCCGGGGTCGACGAGCTGCTCGATGCGCTCACGCGCCGTGCCCTTCCCCTTCGCGTGCTGCTTCTCCTGGGCGACGGCCTCGGCATCGAGGACGGCTTCCTGGAAGCGCGCACGGAGATCGGCGATCTTGCCGGCGGTCGTGGACAGGTCGGGCTGGTCGGTCACGCGTTCCACCCTAGCGAGCGCGACAGCGACCGCGTTGGCAGACGGCCACAACGCGCGGCGTCGACCGTTGTCGGAGTCGCCCAGCCACGTATCGTTGCCGTCATGTCGATTCTTCCATCCGGGTATCCGCTCGCCGCCGCCGTGTCGCCCAGGCTGCAGGTGATCGAGACCGTCGACTCCACCAACGCGCAGCTGCTCGCCGACGCCGCCGCCGACCCGGCGGGGCACCCTCACCTGTCGGTGCTCCTCACGCGCGACCAGCGCGCGGGGCGCGGGCGTCTCGACCGCGCGTGGACGGCGCCCCCGGGAACGGCGCTCGCGATCTCCGTGCTCCTGGACATCGGCGCGGTCGCGCACGCCGATCGCGGCTGGGTCCCCCTCGTGGCGGGTGAGGCGATGCGCCACGCGGTCGCGGACCAGCTCACGGGGCTCATCGCGACCCTGAAGTGGCCCAACGACGTGCTCGTCGGCGGGTTGAAGATCAGCGGCATCCTCGTCGAAGTCCTGCCCGACGATCCGTACCGGGTCGTCGTCGGCGCGGGAGTGAACACGACGATGACGCGGGCCGACCTCCCGGTACCGACGGCGACCTCCTTCGCCGACCTCGGTCGCGACGTCGACGAGGACCGACTCGTCGCCGACTACCTGACGGCCCTCCGCGACGGCATCGCCTCCCTCGCGGTGGACGGCGCCGACGGCGCACGCGAACGGATCTCCGAGGTGTGCGAGACCCTCGGGGTCGACGTGACCGTCTCCCTCCCCGACGGCTCCCGCCTCGAGGGACGTGCCGAGCGGCTGGATGCCGAGGGGCGGCTGGTCGTGTCGCACGAGGGCACCGAGTCGGTCGTCTCGGCCGGCGACGTCGTGCACGTCCGCCCGGGGCGCAGCTGACGCCACCGCGCGGCGTCACCGCCCGGCGCGCCGACTCGGCGGTGTCGGGGGCCTCGGTCACAATGGACCAGTGACCCAGCCGACTCCGTACTCCGGACGGCCGCTGACGCCGGCCCCGGGGGCCGCTGCGCCCGAGTTGCGCCTCGTGAGGCTGCGTCGGCACGCGCGTCACCTCGGGTGGTCGGTACTCGTGCTGGTGGCGGTGGCCGGTGCCGTGGGCTACTTCACGGGCAACCTCCCCGCACCGTTCGAGGACTGGATGCTGTGGGCCGCCGCCGGTCTCGTGGTGCTCCTGCTCGTCGTCCTGCCCTACGTCGCGTGGCTCTCGCACACCTACACGATCACGACACGTCGCGTCGTCGAACAGTCCGGCTTCGTCAGCAGGGCGCGGCGGGAGGTCTCCCACGCCCGCGGCTACACGATCTCCGAGAAGCGGGGCCCGCTGCAGCGGCTGTGGGGCGCGGGCACTCTCGCGCTCGCGAACGGCGTCGACGCACCGCTGCGGATGATCGACATCCCCGCCGTGCGCCTCGTGCACGAGACGCTCGCCGACCAGGTGGAGATCAGTCAGATCCTCGCCCACCGCGACGGCGCGACGGCATCCGCCGGGGAGCGCTCCTGACGCGAGCCGCTGCGGGCGGCCGGGCGACGGGCGACGGGCGTCGCCGGCCACGGTGCCGACCTGGAAAGATGGTGGCTCAGGGGAGGGGCGGCCCTCCAGGAGAGGGAGTCATGCCCGTCAAGGTCGGAATCGTCGGTGGCGGTCAGCTCGCGCGGATGATGATCGCCCCCGCAGTCGAGCTCGGTCTGCAGGTGAGCGTGCTCGCCGAGGACGTCGGCATGTCGGCGGCGCTCGCCGCCACCGCCGTCGGCGACTACCGCGACCTCGAGACCGTCCGCGCCTTCGCGCGCGACGTCGACGTGCTGACCTTCGACCACGAGCACGTGCCCCAGGAGGTGCTGCGCGCCCTCGTGGCCGATGGCGTCGCCGTCCACCCCGGACCCGATGCGCTCCAGTACGCGCAGGACAAGCTGCGCATGCGCGCCCGGCTCGAAGAGCTCGGGATGCCGCAGCCCGACTGGGCCGCCGTGGCAGACCTCGACGCCCTGCAGCGCTTCCTCGACGCGCACGAGGGGCGCGGTGTCGTGAAGACGCCGCGCGGCGGCTACGACGGCAAGGGCGTGCGCGTCGTGCGCTCCGCCGCCGACGCGACCGACTGGATCGCTGCGCTGGAGCCCGGCGGCGCGTTGCTGGTGGAGGAGCTCGTGGACTTCACGCGCGAGCTCGCCCAGCAGGTCGCCCGCCGTCCCTCGGGGGATGCCGTCGCCTACCCCGTGGTCGAGACCGTGCAGCGCGATGGGGTGTGCGCGGAGGTCATCGCTCCCGCGCCCCACGGGGCGGGGCGCGTCGCCGATGTCGCGGCGGAGATCGGTCGCGCGATCGCCGAAGGGCTCGGCGTCACGGGCATGCTCGCGGTGGAGCTGTTCGAGACGACCGATGAGCGGCTCCTCGTCAACGAGCTCGCCATGCGTCCGCACAACAGCGGTCACTGGAGTCAGGACGGTGCTGTCACCGGCCAGTTCGAGCAGCACGTCCGCGCTGTTCTCGACCTCCCCCTCGGCGACCCGTCGCCGCGGGCGCGCTGGTCGGCGATGGTCAACATCCTCGGCGGTCCCGCCGCGGACTCGCTCGAAAGCCGGTTCCCCGCGGTGCTGGCTGCCCACCCCGCCGCCAAGGTCCACACCTACGGCAAGGCGCCGCGCCCGGGCCGCAAGGTCGGGCACGTGAACGTCAGCGGCGACGAACTCGACGCCGTGGTCTACGAGGCCCGCGCCGCGGCCGCGTTCTTCGAGGACTGACCGCACCGGAAGGCGCGCCGTTCCGGCGACTTTCCAGGCGCGACACCTAGCCTGGTCGGGTGACTCGACCCCTTCACTCCTCCGCTGCGCCGCTGGTCGGCGTCGTCATGGGCTCCGATTCGGACTGGCGGGTCATGAGCGACGCGTCGCAGGTCCTCACCGACTTCGGCATCGCCCATGAGGTCGAGGTCGTCTCGGCGCACCGCACCCCCGACAAGCTCCTGCGCTACGGGCGCGAGGCTCGGGGCCGCGGCCTGCGCGTCATCATCGCCGGAGCCGGCGGCGCCGCCCATCTGCCGGGCATGCTCGCCTCCGTCACGGCTCTCCCCGTCATCGGTGTTCCCGTGCAGCTCGCCACCCTCGACGGCATGGACTCGCTGCTGAGCATCGTGCAGATGCCGGCCGGCATCCCCGTGGCCACCGTCTCGATCAACGGCGCGAAGAACGCGGGTCTGCTCGCCGCGCGCATCCTCGGGGCCGGTGACCCCGCCGTCGCCGGACAGGTCGAGGAGTACGCGCGCGATCTGGAGCAACAGGTCGAGGAGAAGAACCGACGCCTGAAGGACTCGTTGTGAGCATCGCCAGCCCGCCGCGGCGGAGTGCCGCGCCTGCTGCAGGGCGGGCGGCGATGCCGTCGGCACTGTGGAATGCGCACTCGCTGCGGACACCCGACACCTCGTCGCCCGCCGTCATGACCCGGCGCGCCTGGTGGCTCGTCGTGCTCAACTTCCTGCTCCCCGGCTCCGCGCAGACCCTCGCCGGGCACCGTCGCCTCGGCCGCGTCGGGCTCGTCTCGACGCTCGCGCTCTGGGCGCTCGTCGTCGTGCTGGTGGTGCTCGCCGCCCTCTCCTGGACGTCGCTCGTGTCGATCCTCGCCAACTGGTTCGTCCTCCTCGTGGCCCAGGTGATTCTGCTGGCCTATGCCGTCCTGTGGATCGTGCTGACGATCGACACCCTCCGTCTCGTGCGTCTCGTCAAGACGCGTCCGCGCGCCCGAGTCGGGATCGCGGCCCTCGCCGTCGCGCTCGTCGTCGTGTCCTCGGGAAGCGCCGTGTACGCCTCGCAGGTCGCCGGTTCCGCGCGCGACGCCATCTCGACCGTCTTCGGCGGCGGACCGAGCGTCCCCCCCTCCGACGGCTATTACAACTTCCTCCTGCTCGGTGCCGACAGTGGCGGAGGGCGCGACCACATGCTGTTCGACAGCATCTCGGTGGTGTCGGTGAACGCCGATTCCGGTGCCGTCACCATCACCGGCATCCCGCGCGACATGCGCAACGTGCCGTTCTCCGACGGGCCCATGCAGGAGCGGTATCCGAACGGCCACGAGGGCCACGCCGACGCCACCTGCGGGTGGGACAACAAGATCAATCAGCTCAACACCGAGGTCGGGCTGTGCCTGGACGGGGACGCGATGTACCCGGATGCCGCGGCGATCGGCTCCACGCCCGGGATCGAGGCGACGCGCGACGCCGCAGAGGGCGTGCTCGGCATCGAGATCCCCTACTTCGTCTTCGTGGACATGGACGGCTTCGCCGCTCTCATCGACGCGCTCGGCGGTGTCGACATCACCGTCGCCGAGCGGCTCCCCACGGGCGCGCTGCACAAGAACGCCGACGGTTCGCTGTCGGGGATCAAGGGATGGATCGAAGCCGGTGCGCAGCACATGGACGGCGACACCGCCCAGTGGTACGCCCGTTCGCGCTACACGACGAGCGACTACGACCGCATGAAGCGTCAGCGTCAGCTCCAAGCGGCGATCCTGGATCAGTTCACTCCCGCGACAGTGCTCACGCGGTTCCAGGACATCTCCAAGGCGGGTTCCGAGATCGTCCACACCGACATTCCGGCCTCGATGCTCTCCTACCTCGCCGACCTCGCGGTGAAGGCGAAGGAGCAGGAGGTGTCGACCATCGAGCTCACGCACGAGAACGGCATCGACCCTGACGACCCGGACTTCGCCTACATCCACGAACTGGTCGACGACACGCTGCATCCCGCGACGCCCACCCCGACGCCCGGCGACGACGGTCAGTAGGCTCGGCGCATGACCGCGATCCTGCGCATCGTGCTCGACCCGGCGGCAGGGGCGGCGTCCGACGTCGGCCCGGCCTCGCTGGAGTTGGCGCGCGGGCTGGTGGCCACTGCGCCCGCCGGATGCGCCGTCGAAGCGATCGCGCCCGCCGCGCGTGCGGACGAGACCGTAGACCTCGCATCGCTCGTGCCGGGACTCGAGGCCGCGACCCGGCTCCCGCTCGGACGACGCGAGCTCGCGGCGGCGTGGCAGCTCGGGATGCCGACCGGCGTCGGCGGCGGGCTGATCCACGCGCCGTCGCTCCTGGCCCCCCTCGTGCGCCACGACCGCGTGCACGACAACGACCAGACCGTCGTCACCATGTGGGACCTCGATGCGTGGGAGCGTCCCGACGAGATGTCTCGCACCCACGTCGCTTCACAGCGGGCACTGCTCAAGCGCGCCGTGAAGTTCGCCGACGCGGTCGTCGTGCCCACGCATGCCACCGCGCAGCGGCTGGGGGAGCTCGCACGGCTGGGGGACCGGGTGCGTGTGATCGCGGGCGCCCCGCCGGAGACGTTCCGCGTCCCCGCCGACGAGATCGGTCGCCGTCGCGCGCTCGGGCTCCCCGAGGGCTTCGTCCTCTTCAGGGGTGCCCCCGTCGCATCGTCCGGCCTGGCGCTCGGGCTCCGCGCCGTCGCGCGGGCGGCCATCGACCTGCCCGTCGTCATCCTCGACGCGCCGGAGGGGTCGGAGCCGGCGCTCGCCGAGCTCGCGGCGGCTGCCGGCATCCCCGAGTCGCACGTGCACGTGCGTCCCGCTCTCGATCCGCACGACCGCGCGGCCGTCTTCGGCGCCGCCGTCGCCTACGTCGCCACCGCAGTCGGCTCCGCCTTCCCGTGGCGGCTGGTAGAAGCGCTGCGGCTCGGAGTTCCCGTGGTCGCCGTCGACTCCGCGGTGCACCGCGAAGTGCTCGCGGAGGGGGGTCTCGTGGCCGAGGTCGACGCGGATGCCCTGGGTGAGGCGCTCACCGCCGCGCTCGGGTCGACGTCCGCTGCGGAACGCCTGGGGGTGCTCGCGGGGGACCGCGGTCGCGCGTTCTCGTGGGCGGGCGCGGCGGAACGGGTGTGGCAGTTGCACGCCGACCTCTGAGCCTTCTCGAAACGGCGTGTCGGAGCACGAGTTCCTAAATCGGAGTGGTAACGGAAGTTGACTTCCGTCACAATGGTCACATGTCCCCCCGACTGCAACCTCGTCGCGCCGTTTCCCCCACGGCGCTGGTCGTCGCTGTCCTCTCTCTGGTCGCGGGGATGTTGGTGTTCTCACCGCCCGCGCCCGCTCAGGCAGCCACCGCCCTCCCGTCCACGATTCAGGACGGCGGATTCATCATCAGCGACGCCGAGTTCTTCGACAGCGACTCGATGACCGCCACCGAGATCAAGTCGTTCCTGAAGGCCCGTGTGACCACGTGCAAGGCCACGACCGGTCCGGCGTGCCTCAAGGACTTCACGACCGATCTTCCGGCCAAGAAGGCGGACAGTTACTGCAAGGCGATCTCCGCCCGCGAGGACGCGTCCTCTGCCGCCGTCATCGCCGCGGTCGCCAAGGCCTGCGGGATCAACCCCAAGGTCATCCTCGTCATGCTGCAGAAGGAGCAGGGACTCGTCACCTCGACGGCACCGTCGGAATGGTCGTATCGCGCCGCCATGGGACAGGCGTGCCCCGACACGGCGCCGTGCGACGAGGCGGCCGCCGGCTTCGTGAACCAGGTGTACAAGGGTGCTCGGCAGCTGCAGGTGTACACGAAGAACCCGACGTCGTTCAACTACCGCGCAGGCCAGGTCAACACCATCAAGTGGCACCCGACGAGCTCGTGCGGATCGTCGAAGGTGTTCATCAAGAACCAGGCCACGGCGAACCTCTACATCTACACGCCGTACCGCCCCAACATCGCCGCGCTGGCAGCCGGATCGGGCACCGGTGACGGCTGCTCCACGTACGGGAACCGCAACTTCTACAACTACTACGTCACCTGGTTCGCTCCCGGCGCCTCGAGCTCGACCGGTACCCCCGCCCAGGTCTCGGCCTGCACGGTGCCCGTCTCGGCCGACATCACGGCCGGCTCGGGCACGGCGACGGTGACCACCGCGACGACCGGACGCAAGGCGCCGACCACGAAGTGCACGTCCGGGACCGTCTCGCTCGCGAAGGGCGCCACCGTCACGGTGCTGGGAACCTACGGCGCCTGGCTCCGGGTCAAGAGCGGATCCTCGACGCTGTGGGCCGCGAAGTCGGCGCTCAAGGTCGCGTCGAGTGGAACCCCCGCGGGCGGCTCGTGCGCCGTACCAGCCAGCTCCAGCATCACGAAGGCCACCGGCAAGGTGGTGGTCGCCACCGCGAGCCTCAACGCGCGGAAGGCGCCGTCCACGGCGTGCGACACCGGTCGGATCACGGTGAAGCTCGGCGCCGTGTACACGCGCACCGCGACGTACGACGTGTGGTGGCGCATCACTGTGGGCAGCTCCTCGTACTGGGTGCACAGCGCCTACGTCTCGCTCCAATCGCCCTCGACGACCCCGGTACCCACTCCCAAGCCGACGCCGACGCCGACCCCGACCGCGACGGCCGCGCCCGACGCGACCACGATGTACGCCCGCGCCGCAACGCACCTCCGTGCCAAGGCCAGCTCGTCGACCTACCTGTCGTCGGTCACGACATCCACCAAGGTGACCGTGACGGCGACGTCGGGCACCTGGAGCCAGGTCAAGATCGGCTCCACGAAGGGCTGGATCGCGTCGAGCAAGCTCGTCGCGAAGAAGCCCGCCGCTGTGGCGACCACCACGATGAAGACCAAGACCGCCGTCACGTCGCGCGTCGCAGCCTCCTCGTCGTCGACTGCGGTGAAGAAGCTCGCCAAGGGGACGCAGGTCACCGTGGTGGACGGCATCGGGAACTGGACCGCCGTCAAGGTCGGCTCCGCGACCGCCTGGGTGCCCACGTCTGCGTTGACCAAGATGACGCCTGCCGCGCGGCAGACGACGACGTCGTTGAATGTCCGTTCGAGTGCATCCACATCGGCGAAGGTCATCACCACGCTGAAGAAGGGCACAAAGGTGAGCGTCACCGCGACCAGCGGGGCGTGGCGGAAGGTCAGCGTCTCCGGGAAGACGGGTTGGGTGCACGGTTCGTACCTGACGACGGTGGCCCCGACCAAGGTCGTCAAGACGACCACGACGAGCCTGAACCTGCGCTCCAGTGCGTCGACCTCCGCGAAGATCATCACGGTGCTCAAAAAGGGCACGAAGGTGACGGTGACGACGTCCCAGGGTGCGTGGCGGAAGGTCACGGTCGGCTCGCGGACAGGTTGGGTGCACAGCGACTACCTGAAGTAGACGCGGTATCCAGGGTCGACCCAGCGCAGTTCCGTTAGGATGGCCGGTGGCCCGCCTGGCCTGCGATCCGGGCAGGATTCTCCCGCTCTGCTAGGAAACCCGTGACACAGATCGACTACAGCGCCTTCGACACCCCTGGGCGCGGGCGAGGCGTCCTCGACGTCATCCGCTACCGCTACCTGCTGCGCCTGCTCATCGGCAAGAGCACCTCGCTGCGCTACCGCAACTCGGTTCTGGGCTGGTTCTGGTCGTACGTGCGCCCCACGGTCCAGTTCCTCGTCTACTACCTGGTCGTCGGCCAGATCCTCGGGCTCCACAAGAGCGTTCCGTACTTCCCGCTCTATCTGTTCAGCGGGCTCGTCCTCGTGAACCTCTTCAACGAGACCCTGGCGGCGGCGACCGGCTCGATCGTCAGCAACAAAGCCCTCGTGCGGAAGATCTACCTGCCGCGGGAGCTCTTTCCGCTGGCGGCCATCATCGGGGCGTTCACCCACTTCCTCCCGCAGCTCGCCGTCCTCATCGTCGCCAGCCTGATCTTCGGGTGGCTCCCGTCGCTGGCATCCGTCGGTCTCGTGCTCGCGGGTGTGCTCATCGTCCTCGGATTCGTCATCGGGCTGGGCCTGTTCTTCTCCGCCGTCAACGTCCGCTTCCGCGACGCGAGCAACGTCGTCGAGATCATCCGCACGATCGCGACCTGGTCCGTGCCGATCCTCTACACGTGGGCGATGGTCTACGAACGGTCCCAGAGCATCCCGTGGCTCTTCCACATCTACATGTCGAACCCCCTCGCGGTCGCTGTCGAGCTCTTCCACCACGCGTTCTGGGGTTCGCTGCCGTCCGTGGCGGCTCTCGACCCGGCCCCCGCCAACCTCGGCTGGCCGCCGCTGTTCGGCTGGTACGTCCTGGCCGCGATCGCGGTCATCCTCTTCTCGCTGGTCGTCGGGCAGCTCGTGTTCCGCCGCTTCGAGCGCACCTTCGCACAGGATCTGTGATGCACACGACCCCCCACTCTCAGCCCCAGCCGCGGATCGTCGTCGAGCACGTCTCGAAGTGGTTCAACAAACGCAGTTCCCGCTCGATGAAGGATGCCTTCATCAACCTCGTGCGTCGGCGCCCCGTGCGCTCAACCCAGTTCCAGGCGCTCAACGACGTGTCGTTCACCATCGGCGAGGGCGAGTCCGTCGCCGTCATGGGCCTCAACGGGTCGGGCAAGTCCACCACGCTCAAGCTGGTCTCGGGCGTGCTCGAACCCGACGAGGGGCGTGTGTTCACGCGCGGTAAGGTGGCGGGTCTCATCGAGGTCGGCGCAGGCTTCCACCCCGAGCTCACCGGACGTGAGAACGTCTTCCTCAATGCCGCCATCCTCGGCATGAGCGAGAAGGAGACGAAGGCCAGGTTCGACGAGATCGTCGCTTTCAGCGAGATCGAGGACTTCATCGACCAAGAGGTGAAGCACTACTCCTCGGGTATGTTCATGCGTCTAGCGTTCAGCGTCGCCATCCATGTTCCGCTCGACGTGCTGCTGGTCGACGAGGTACTCGCCGTCGGCGATGCCCCGTTCCGCGCCAAGTGCAACGCGAAGCTCAAAGAGCTCGCGGGCCAAGGAGTGACGATGATGGTCGTCAGCCACAGCAAGGGCCAGGTCAAGCAGCTGTGCAGCCGGGGCATCGTCATCCGGAAGGGGCGAGTCGTCTTCGACGGGCCCATCGCTGAGGCGCTCGAGGCTCTCGACAGTCGATGACCTCGCGGCCTGAGCGGGTGCTCGTACGGGCGGGGAAGGATCCGCTCGTGCCGATGTCGGCGGCTCGGTCCCTCGCTGTCCGGCGGGACGGTGTGTTCGGGACCAACGCCGGCAACATGCTGTTCTACACGGCAGCGTGGCGCGCTCTGCTCACCGACCGCACCGAACTCTTCGCGGACGGGTACGCGACCGAGCAACGCTCCGCCCGGCAGGAGGCGGAACGTCTCAACCGCGAATACGATCGGCTCGTCATCCCGCTGGCGAACGCGTTTCGCAAGAGCTTCCTGCCTCGCCTCGACCGGCTCACCGACGTGATCCGTCTTCTCGACATCCCGGTCAGCGTCATCGGTGTAGGAGCCCAGTTCCCCCTCGGCGCCGACGCGGCCGACGCCCCCGCGGAGCTTCGCGACTCCGTCCGATCCTTCGTGTCTGCCGTTCTGGATCGATCGCCCTCGATCGGCGTGCGTGGCGGCTTCACCCGCGACTTCCTCGTCGCACTCGGATTCGACGACCGCTCCATCGACATCATTGGGTGCCCGTCGCTGTATGGCTTCGGCGGTGACGGAGTCCTCGCGCCGCGGCGCGAGCTCACTCCCGATGCGCGACTGGCCGTGACCTACTCGCCGTACCTTCGTGACGCGGGGACTTTCGTCCGCACCGCGACGACGGCGTACCCGGACAGCTATGTGGTGCCGCAGACGGTCGAGGCGCTCGCTCTGCTGATGTGGGGCGACCCGACTCCGTACGCGTCGAAGCGAGACCTGCCAGAGACGGCGTCGCACGAGCTCTATCGCACCGGCCGCATGAGATTCTTCGTGGACGCCACGACATGGATCGACACCCTGCGCGATCGTGATCTCGTCATCGGCACCCGCATCCACGGAACGATCGCCGGGCTCTTGGCGGGAGTACCCGCCATCCTCATCGCCCACGATACTCGCACGCGCGAGTTGGCCGAGTTCCACTCGATCCCGTATGCGCGCAAGTCCGCGATGAAGTCGGCGAACGTGAGGCGGCTCTACGAGCGAGCCGACTTCGACGCCTTCACGGCATCCCACGGGCGCAACCTCGCGACCTTCCGAGCGTTCCTCGACCGACATGGCCTTGCGCACACGATCGGCGAAGCTCACGCGCGCTTCGATCGGGAGCTCGCGCCGGTCGAGCTCGCCCCGGCCGTGCACCCTCCCGGAGCACGGACCCCAGGCGCGCGGCGTTCGCCGCTCGATCGCGCCGTGTGGCGCGTCACGCAGGCGTCGCGACGCCGACGGTGACCGCGTCGCTGTCGCTCAGACGGTCAGCGTTCCGTCCGCGGCGCGGAGGACCTTCATCATCCGATCCACGCCGTGGGCGAGGTCGAACGCCGGCGTCCAGCCGAGTGCCTCCAGCTTGTCGGATGCCAGCGACGAGTTGTCCATGAGGTTGTGGACGACCGTCGCCGTGCCGGCGGGAAGGTCGAACCGCACCTCGACACCGCCGGCGTGGGCGACCGCCTCCGCGAGCTCGCGGACCGTGCAGATGGAGTGCGGATTGGAGATGTTGTAGGCGTTGGCGGGTTCACCGCGCAGCAGCACGGTGAGGATCGCCGACGCGCAGTCCAGCGAGTAGCAGTACGACCGCAGCTGGCTCCCCGCGCTCTTGAGGATGACGTCCTCGCCGGCGAGAGCGCGACGGGTCACCTCCGCGGACACGCGGTTGTCGGCATCCCGGATGGAAGGTCCGTAGATATGGCCCGGGCGTACGATGACCGACTCGAGTCCGTACTGCATGCCGTACGCCACGCAGAGAGACTCACCGGCCCGCTTGGAGGACGGGTATCCCGCCCGGCGGTTGAGGATGTCGAGGTAGCCGAAGTCGTCTTCGCGGAACGCCTCCGTCCCGTGACGCTGCCCGTAGACCTCGCTGGAGGAGATGTAGAGCACGCGGCGCGCCGATGTTGCACGGCCCAGGTCGAACATGGCGGAAAGCCCGACGATGTTCGCGAGCATCGTGTCCACCGGACGTTCCATGTACAGCGCGGGGTTCGCGTTGCTCGCCCCGTGGATGATGTAGTCCAGCTCCGCCCCGAGTTCGACGGCGTCTCCGGAGGTCGCATCGTAGGGCACGAAGACGAAGCGCTCGTCGTCGGCGAAGCTGGCGAATCGATTCCGGGCTTCCTGCTCGCGACGCCCGGCGACGTAGACGGTGATGCCGGCGTTCCACTCACGGTTCATGTGGAGGAGGAGATCCACGACGGAGGAGCAGATCATGCCGGTGGCGCCGGTCACGAGGATCCGCGTGCCGAACAGGTCTCGCACCCCGGGGATGCTGTCCAGCGCGACGCGCAGGTCTTCCGCGTACGCGCTGGACGTCGGTGAGTCGCTCGTCATCGTCGCTCAGAGTGCCGCGTGGCGGGCGTCGAGGATCGATTCGAAGATGTAGAGGTCGTCCATCGTCGTGATCTTCAGGTTCTGTTCCGAACCGGCGGAGAAGTACACCGTCTCGCCGAGCTCGTGCATGAGCACGCAGGATGCCGCGGTGTCGCCGATGCCCCGAACCTTCGCCTGCTCGTGCGCCCACATGAGCGCGCCGAGCGTGTAGGAGTGCGGCGTCTGCGTGCGGAAGAGCTGCTCGCGGGGAATCGACACGGTGGAGGAGACGCCGTTGTCGTCGCTGCGGAACACCGCCTCCACGCAGGGGATGGCCGCTACGGCGCTGCCGTTCGCTTTGAACTCCGCGATGTTGTCGGAGATGATCTCCGACGACACGAGGCAGCGGTTGCCGTCGTGAATCATGACGATGTCGTCGTCGGTGGAGCCTTCCTCGCGGATCTTCACGAGACCGTTGTGGATGGACTCCTGACCGGTCGAGCCACCGGGCACGATCGCCTGCAGCTTGGTGATGCCGTACTGCTTCGCGTACGCCGTCACGACGTCGATCCACGAGGGAAGGGTGACCACGACGATCGCATCGATTGCGGGGTGGTTCTGGAACGCCTCCATCGTGTAGACGATCAGCGGCTTGTTCTTGACGTGCATGAATTGCTTCGGGATGTCCTGCTTCATCCGCGAGCCCGTGCCGGCGGCCGTGAGAAGTGCGGTGATCATGTGGAGCTCCTGGAGGTGGGTCGGCAGGTCACTTGCTGGCGCGGAGGATGCGCGGCAGATAGTCGTCCACGCTCTCCTTCGCCTTGTCCTTCATCGCCGTCAGTCGGACGTCGTCGATGCCTTCGGCCTTCGCCCTCTCCATGGCATCGACGATGAACTCCGGCGAGAAGTCCTTCTGCTTGATCGCGCGCTCGGGGTAGCCGATGATCTCCATCAGCTTCTCGACCTTGTCGTTCCACGACAGGATGACCGACGGAACGCCCATCGTGAACGCCGCGATCGACGAGTGCATACGACAGGTGATGATCGCCTCGTAGCCGTTGATTGTGTCGACGAGGACCTCGTCGTCGACGGGTCGCTCGACGAGGTACGAGTCGGGAAGACGGAGCTTCTTGAGCACGCGCTTGCCGAGCGTCACGTCGCCGGGAAGGCCGTTCGTGAAGAACTCGAAGTCGTACCCGCGCTCACGGAGCACGGTCGCGATGCCGGCGAACAGGGCCGTCCACTCCTTCGAGCCGAACTCGACCCCATAGCCCTGGAGCGAGTTGCCGCGGATCAGACCGATGCCGATCTTCTTGCGCTCGACGGAGGTGTCGATGCCGTACGCCTCTTTCATCCAGAAGGCGGAGTCGGCCAGCAGCTTCACCTTGTGGCCGGGCCCGGCGCACGCCTGCACCTCGGTCACGTTGTCGCGTGCAGACACGTAGGTCACGGCAGAGGAGCGGATCGCGCGCTTGAGGATCGTGCTGCCGAAGTCGCGCTCATCGAAGGCGCCCGCGCGGCCGATCGCGTTGTAGACGACCTCGAGGCCGTGCCGTTCGGCGTACTCACTGATCAGCAGAAGCGACCAGTGGTACTCGTTGTAGCTGTACTCGAGGAGACCGGCGCCGTCGATGACGATGTAGTCGACCCCATCGAGCTTCATGTCGAAGTAGCTCGCGAGGCGCTTGCGGTAGTTGCGGCCGAACCGCCAGATGAGGTGCCGTGCGCGGCTGATGAGGTTCTGCGTCGCCTTGCTCTTGGCCTTGCGTCCCCGACGCTGCAGATCGAGAAAGACCTTCTCGGTGAGACGGCCCTTCTCGCTGTAGCGGTAGTAGTTGCGCAGCCGACGCTCGCGCGCATCCGGGATCTCGTAGATCGTGTCGTTGCGGCCGAGGAGATCGACCTCGACGTATTCGATCTCGATGCCCGGCTCCGCCTTCTGAAGGCCGTCGGCGATCAGGTGCTCCAGGCTCCGGGCGATGAACATCTCACCGAGGTTCTCGCTCTTGACGAGCCCGCACATGGCGATCTTCACGGTCTTGGTGTCTCCAGTCATCGGTGACGTCACGCCATCTCGTCTTGCATCTCGTCGTCGTCGGCGACCGGGAGGTCGTCGACGGACTCGGTCGGGGCCCCGACGACGAGGGGCTTCTCGCCCGGCTCGTGCGGGAAGAAGGTCACGAAGTCGTGGCGGGGCACCCGCTTGTGCACCGGGAGCCACTCCATGTAGTTCGCGCCGTACAGCTGGCGCAGGTACGTGTCGTATCCAGCCGGTGCCGGAAGGAGGTGACCCTCGAACTCCATGCGGATCACCGGAGCGTATTCGGCCTTGACGACCCGTTCCTCGGTGGTGTGGACGTTCGTCATCATCACGCCGACGTAGTCGGAGTCGTCGAAGTGGAGCGACGTCGCGTGCTCGATGACCTTGTCGAAGAGCGGTCCGACGCCGATCGACCGGTAGACGCGCGTGGCGATGCGGTTGCGCAGGATGCGGTAGGGATTGCGGCCGCGGTACTTGCGGACGTTCCGCGCGTGACGAACGCGGTCTTTGCGGCGCTTGATCTCCGCGTAATGCTCGCGGTTGCCCTCCGGAGTGTCGGGAAGGCCTTCGATGGGGAAGATGTCGAGGAAGATCGGGTAGACCTTGCCGCCGATGCCGCCCTTCGTGCGCTTGGCGACGAGGATCCGCTCGGAGTAGAGCTTCCAGTGGTAGGCGAAGTAGCGCTGGGACGAGTTCGGGGGCATCAGCTCGAACTCGCCGATACGGCCGCCGGAGAGCTCCATGAGCTTCTCGCAGTCCTCGCGCGGCATGTTCACGTCGACGTCGTCATCCCAGGGGATGAACCCCTTGTGACGGGCCGCGCCCAGCAGCGTGCCTCCGGAGAGGTAGTAGGTGAGGCCGTGTTCTTCGCAGAACGTGTCGAACGCCAGCAGGAGCTCGAGCATCGCCGCCTTGTGGTCGGCGTCGGATGCGAGATCCTTGAGGTCGCTGTAGGTGTAGTCCCGCATTCCTTGATTTTCTCCTCTAGGACGCATTCGTCTTCTCGGGGCGGTGCGTTCTCGGCCGGTGACGATGGGCCGTCGGCCTCGTCACGACTGAGCCTCCACTCGCCACCACGGCCATCGCGCGGGCCGGTCGAACCGGCAGGTTCGACCGCATTTCGCGGCGTGTGGACCGTCGCAACATCCTACCCCGGCGTCACCAGAGCACGTTGCGCGCCAGTGCGGACTGCCGCAACTTCGCATCCAGGGGTTCGGCGAGCGTCCGTGTGAACGTGTCGGTGACGTGGTGCGCTTCTGCCGTTTCCGAATGCCTCCCGTCTCGGTGTCGCGCGACGGTGAGATGCTGCGCGCGCGCCGAGACGGCGGTCAGCCGCCGATCTGGCTGCGTTCGATCACGTCGAAGAACGCGCGGCAGATGTAGTAATCCTCGGCGGTCGTGATCTTGATGTTCGAGCGGGGTCCGTCGACGCGGAAGATCTTGTGTCCGTAGCGCTGGAGCAGGGTTGCCGTGTCGATGGAGTCGTCGTCGCCGTCGGCCACTGCTCGGTCGTAGATCTCGAGCGCCGTGCTCAGGCGGAGGCTCTGCGGCGCCTGGGCGATGTAGAGGAAATCGCGGGGCAGCACGTCGTCGATCTCGTCGCCGGCGGCGGAGACGATCGTCTCGTTGCCCTTCGTGCACGTGATCGCCGCGCCGCGCTCTGTCACCGTCCGGATGTTGTCGGAGATGAGCTGCGCCGTGATGAGCGGACGCACCCCGTCGTGGATGAGCACGACCGCATCGTCGGGGCATTCGGCGGCGACCGCGCGGATCGCGCGGTGACGCGACTCCTGGCCGGTCGAGCCCCCGTCGACGATCCAGGTGACCTTCGTCAATTCATAGCGCTCGACGAGCTTCGTGAAGTGGGCGCGCCAGGCCGGGAGGATGGCCACCGCCACACCATCGATCTCCGGGTGATCCTGGAAGTGCTGCAGCGTGTGGACGATGAGCGGCTTGCCGTGGATCTCCAGGAACTGCTTGGGCAGATTCTGCGACGACATGCGTGAGCCGATGCCGCCGGCGAAGATCAGCGCGATGTTCATGTCCTCAGTCTCCTCGACTCGTCGTCGAACTCGTGCCCGGCACTGCGGGCGGTCCTGCCTGCGCCGGGCCCTCCTGCAGGATGAGCCAGTCGATCACCCGGTCGCCGGCTCCCGTGTCGATCCGGTCGAAGTTCTCGGCGCGGAAACGTGCGCGCTTCTCGTCCTCGAAGTCCCCGCGCGTGAGCGCGTCGAGGAGATCGGCGAAGGTCTCGCACACGCGCCCTGGAGCCGTCTCCGCGTATTCGCGGTGGAACCCGCGCGTCGCAGCGTAGACGGCGCGATCGGGAGCGAAGAAGAGCATGGGGCGGTCGAGAAGGGAGAACTCGTAGATGATCGACGAGTAGTCGGTGATGAGCAGGTCGGTCACGTGCAACAGCCCCAGACCGTCGGCGTACTTCGTCACGTCGAAGAAGCGGTCGCGGTAGCGGTCGGGGATGGGGACCGGCTCCGTGACGAAGTGGTGCATGCGGAACAGCACCACGGTGTCGGGTGGGCACGCGGCGGCGAGCGCGTCGAAATCGATCAGCCCGTAGTCGTAGCTCGCGGAGTGGTACGAGGCGCCGCGGAACGTCGGCGCGAACAGGACGATGCGCGTCCCTCGCAGCCGCGGATGCTCCGCGTAGAAGGTCTCGACGGATGCCGCGGTGCGCTCTTCGTCGAGGAACCAGTCGATCCTCGGCAGTCCGGTCGGTATGACCGCTTGCTCCTCGATGCCGAAGGCCTCTGCGTAGACGGGGCGCAGATGCTCGGAGCCGCAGATCGCGAACGTGTACTGCCGGTGGGGCTGGTTCAGGTGCGGCGAGTCCGCGCTGCCGAACCTGCTGTAGCCGACGGACTTGAAGCCGCTGCCGGCGTGCCAGAGCTGGATGACCCGGGTGCGTCTGTCGATCGTGACGGTGTTGAGGAGCCCGAAGTAGTCATCCAGCAGGACGACCTCGCTCGTGGCGAGCAGACGCAGGATGCGGACGGTCGTCAGCCACCCCGTCGTCGCGGGGAGCCGGAACGACGTGCGCAGGTCGAAACGCCGATCCAGGCCTCGTTCGATCATGCGTTCGTGGACGCGGAGGAGATTGCCGCCCATCGTCGCCTGCTGGTCGGAGGCGAACAGGATGCGTCCCGGTTGTGGCCCCCGCACACGAACGATCGCGAGGTAGACCAGCCGTACGAAGCGCTGGCGTAGCCGCAGCTTCCCGACCAGTCCGCGCAGCCGCCCCATCAGCCCTCCGCGCGCGCCCGAACCTCCGCGATGCAAATGGTAGGTGTGAATGAGGAACTCGAGCCTGCTCGGATCCTCCGCGCTCTCGCTCACGCCGTACGAGACGGTCAGGGCGGCGGAGTGGGCGCCGTAGAGGAAGACGCGCGACGCGTCGTCGAGGTCGCCGAGGCTACCGCCGGGGAAGGATGCCACCGCCACGACACGCCCGTCGACCGACGCCCGCACGCGCCACGTTCCGTCGGGCACTGCCCGGCGCTGGGCGAAGTTCGTGACATTGACGTGCACGTGGAAGTGTCCGTCGCCCGCGTCGGTCGCGGGCACCTCGACCACGCGGCGGCCGCTCACGAAGGCGAAGGTGACCGCCGCACCCGTGGTGCCGAACGCCGGGTCTGCCGCTGCGCCATGCGAGGAAAGTCGCAGCCCGATCGTCACGTGGATGCGTTCCCAGGAGATGCTCGTCACCTCGAGGGTGGCGTGGCGATCGATGCCCTGCTGCGGTGCGGTCACGGTTAGCCTCGCCGACCGGAGGGAGCGAGCATGCCCAGCAGCTCATCGACCACGCGCGACGCGGCGCGACCGTCGTCCGCGGAGCCCTGCTCGGCGAGAATCCGCTCGACCCGCTCGCGGTGGCGGGCGTCGTCGAACTGGATCACCTGTTGCACGAGCTGCGCATGCGACGTGGCGCGGGGGAGGGAGCGGAGGTCTTCCGGCTGCGCGGCGCCAGACCCGTGGGTGTCGAAGACGAACGCCGGCCGTCCCGTGAGGAGGAAGTCCGCCAGTGCACCGGGACGGTCGGACATCGCCGCATCCGCGATGAGGAGCAGTTCCTGTTGGTCGGGGTACGGCGTCGCGTCGCGGCAGAAGTACGGGAGACCCGCGAGCACCTGGGCGGAGAGGGATGCCGTGGCCGCCGGGACGCGGATCAGGATCTCCCACGTCCCCCCGAATCGCTCCGAGAGCGCGTCCCGCACCCGCGCGGGATCCAGTCCGCTCACCGAGGAGGGGGTACGACGCGGTGGCGTGTAGAGCAGGAACCGCTGACCGGAGTCGGTCACTCCCAGGCGGTCGAGCACCTTCTTGCGCGCCATGGCGATGCCGTCGGCCGAGGCGTCGACCAGCGGGTCGTTGCGAGGATGACCGAGCGGGGATGCCGGTGCGTCGCGGCCGACGTGAAGCCATTGCTGCGCCCGGGCGCGCACGGCGCCGCTCGCGTGGAGTGCACCGCCTTCGTGGACGACCACTTTCGCGCCTGCGAGCGCACGGAAGTATCGCGCCGTGCCGTAGTGGACGAAATCGAGCTGTCGGGGGAACGGCCCGACCGAGCCGTCGCGGAGCACCCAGGTGATCGTCGCCGCTGGCCCGCGACGCAGCAGCTCCTCCGCGATGTACTTGGCATCCGAGTCGTACTCGCCGGTGGCGCTCATCAGGACGAGCGAGTTTCCGTCGACCGTGGTGCGCGACGCGAGCCGGCGTTTGCCGTATATCGACAGTCGCCGGTCGATGCGACGGGCGATGTTCTCCTGCACGAGGAGCCGAACCCCCCGCACCGTGAGATGGACGGCGCGGACGAGGATTTCGACGAGGCGGAAGGGAGCGCCCACGATCAGCGTCAGCAGCCGGCCCTCGAGGAGTTTGTCCATCATGCGCGCCCCCCGGGCAGATCGTCGAGGAAGCGCACGAGTTGACGTCGCGTGCGCTCCCGCAGCTCGTCGCGGCGCGCGTAGTCGGGATCGGGCAGGTCGTTGTCGACGAGGAGGCGGGCGATCCGGGCGGGATCCAGCTCCTGTTCGGTGAAGTACCGGTCCCGAAGCCCGGTGATCTCGGTGAGGAACTGCAGTTTCTCGCCCCAGATGAGTCCGACGACGGGCACGTCGAGCGCGTAGGCCGTGATCCCGGCGTGCATACGCGCGCTGAGGATGATGTCGAAGTCGCCGACGACGTTGACGAACTCCGCTGACGTCGTCGGCCGGTGCAGCAGCTGCTCCGGTCGGAGGTTCATGTCGGCGACGAGCGACTGGCCGAAGTCCTGGTCGACCTTCATCCCGTTGGAGAAGAGGGCGAAGTCGGCGTCTGCGCGCCGCAGTTCCGCGATCAGCTGGCGGTAGAAGTTCACGACACCGTCCGGCGAGAGCTGGCCGCCGTAGACGGAGAAGTTCTTCGGGTTGAGCAGATTGATGCCGATCCGCGGTGTCGCGCGAGGTTCGCGGGGGCGCCCTGGCTCGAGGATGTCCATCTCGTTCAGCCAGAAGACCGGGTCGCCCACGCGCTCGGTGACGACGCGGTCGGTCTGCATGTACCGCTCGTCGAGGGTGTCGATGTCGTCGCGGGTCGTGATGACCTTCACGTTCTCCGCGTTCAGGGCCGCTTTCAGTCGCTGGCAGCGGATGTCGGTCTCGCTGTAGCCCTCAACGCCCACGGCGTTCATCATGACGGGGATCCCGCGCTTGCGCGCATTGCTGAGGATGAGCTCGTCGATGTAGTTCAGTCCTTGCGTCTTGAACTTGATGAAGCCGCCTCCCGTGAAGACGACGGCATCCACGTCTTTGATGCGCTCCGCGAAGTACCAGCCGAGCTTCGTGCGCCAGTAGAGCGATTGGTAGAGGTAGGCGAACCGGCGACTGCGGACGAGCGAGAGCACGGGACGCTCGAAGACCTTCATGATCGACGCCACTCGATAGTTCACGCGTCGCAGACCCGAGTGGGCGCGGGCTTGCGCGGGATCGACGTCGATGTCGACGAGGATCGTGTCGGGGTCGTGCGTGCGAAGGAGGTACTTGGTGGCCTCCACCAGCAGGTAGTCGCCCACATTCTCGTTGGTCATGAGGCCGACCACGCCGATCGTTCTCCTCATGCGCGGGCCCGCATCGCCCGAGACGACCCGCTCATGCGGATGCCGGTTCCGCGCCGCGCATCGCCGCCACCTGGACGGTGACGATCTGTCCCGTGAGCTCCGACGCGGCCACGTTCAACGTGACCCGAGCGACGTCGGCCGGATCGAGCAGGGAGTCGAGCGGTTCGTCTCCGAACGCCTGGGTGCGCATCGGCGTGTGGGTGCGCTGCGGGTTGATGCAGTTGATACGCACGCGCGACTGCTCCCATTCCTCGGCGAGGGCCTGGGTGAGGTTCACGACGCCCGCCTTCGTGGCCGAGTATGCGCTGTACCCCGCCCTGCCGCGCGTGTAGGAGCTGGACGTGAAGAGCACGACCTGCCCCGATGTCTCGGCGAGGTGGGCGTGCGCCTCGCGGGCCACGATCGCCGGGCCGATGAGGTTCACCTCGATCGTGTCCTTCAGGTCGCGCTTGCGGCTCTCCACGAGCGGAGCGATCCGCAGGACGCCCGCCGTGACGATGACCACGTCGATGCGGCCGACGGCATCCTTCACCTCGGCGAGGGCGCGCCGGACGGCTTTGGCCGACTTGATGTCGGTGCCCGTGGACGTGCGGCTGAACTCCGACACGATGGCGCCCGCCTGCCGCGCCTGCTCCACGATGCTCTCGCCGATGCCGTAGCTGCCGCCGAAGACGACGACGCTCTGGCCGGTGAGATCGGGGACCGACGTCATGCTCTCCAGCGACAGGCTCGCCGACTGGAGCTGGAAGAGCTTGTCGGCGATGTGCACGTCGATCGGCTCGGTGACTTTCATGTTCTCGGCTGTGCCGTCGACGACGTAGATCGGCAGGTCGGGGAGGTAGGTGAATACGACGCCGCAGTCGTCGGTGGCTTTGAATGCGGGATCGCCGGCGGCGATCTCGTAGGCGCGGCGGATGGTGCCGAGCCGGAAGGCCTGCGGAGTCTGCCCGCGGCGGAGCATCGAACGGTCGGGGATGCCGGTGATGATGCGGTTCTCGTCGACGCGGATGATCGTGTCGGCCGAGGGGATCGCGGTGTCGACGGCGTCGAAGTCGTCGAGTGCGCGCACGCAGTCCTCGATGATGCGGTCGTCGATGAACGGCCGCACCGCGTCGTGGAACAGCACCTTGGTGTCGTCGCCCTCGATCGCCGCGATCGCGAGCTGCGTCGTGTCGTTGCGGGTCTCGCCGCCGGGCAGGATGCGGGTGAGCTTGCCGAACCGGTCGTTGTCGAGGAGGTGGTCGAGCTCGCCGATCGCGGCGGCGTTCATCATGATGATGATCTCGTCGATCAGGGGGCTGGCGTCGAGCGCTTCGAGCGTGTGCTCCACAATCGCCTTGCCGGCGATCTTGATGAGCTGCTTCGGGATGCCGAGGCCGACGCGAACGCCGATGCCTCCGGCCAGCACGACAGCGACGGTGCGGGGTGAGCTCACGCACCAATCCTACGGGGCCGGTCTCGGCGACGCCCGCGTGAACGGTGGCGCAACGCCCGGTGAACCACGCTGTATCCGGCGGGACCCGCCGGGAAGGCTTCGTAGGATCGTGGGGCGGGGCAGGGCGCCGCGCGTCAGAAAAGGGCACTGTTCATGGATCTCCTCGTCGTCGGCTCCGGGTTCTTCGGCCTCACGATCGCGGAGCGTGCGGCATCCGCGGGTCGCCGCGTGACCGTCATCGACCGTCGCGACCATCTGGGTGGCAATGCCTACAGCGAGGTGGACGCCGAGACGGGAGTGGAGGTGCACCGCTACGGCGCGCACCTCTTCCACACGTCGAACCCCACCGTCTGGGAGTACGTCTCCCGCTTTACGGCGTTCACGGACTACGTCCACCGCGTGTACACGAATCACCGCGGCGTCGTGTATCCGCTCCCGATCAACCTCGGCACCATCAATCAGTTCTTCCAGGCGGCACACTCACCGACACAGGCCCGTGCGCTCATCCAGGACCTTGCCGGCGAGTTCGATCCGAAGTCCGCCCAGAACCTCGAAGAGCGTGCGATCGGGCTTATCGGGCGACCGCTCTACGAAGCGTTCATCCGCGACTACACGGCCAAGCAGTGGCAGACCGATCCGCGGGATCTGCCGGCCGAGATCATCAGCCGCCTCCCTGTGCGCTACACCTACGACAACCGCTACTTCAGCGACACGTGGGAGGGACTGCCCGTCGACGGCTACACGGCGTGGCTCGAACGCATGGCCGATCACCCGAACATCGAGGTGAAGCTGGGCGTGGACTTCTTCGACGAGGCGCAGCCTCTGCACAAGAGCGCCGTGGTGGGGCAGGTTCCCCTCGTGTACACCGGACCGATCGACCGCTACTTCGACCACGCCGAGGGCGCGCTGTCGTGGCGGACGCTCGACTTCGAGCGCGAGGTCGTGCCGGTGCGGGACTTCCAGGGCACGAGCGTCATGAATTACGCGGATGCCGACGTGCCCTTCACCCGCATCCATGAGTTCCGTCACTTCCATCCCGAGCGAGACGAGCGGCACGCGCAGGATCGCACGGTCATCATGCGCGAGTTCTCGCGCTTCGCCGAGAACTCGGACGAGCCCTACTACCCCGTGAACACCGCCGCCGATCGTGCCCGGCTGCTGGCCTACCGCGAGCTGGCGCGCGGCGAGGGCGACGTCCACTTCGGTGGGCGGCTGGGCACCTACCAGTACCTCGACATGCACATGGCGATCGGCGCCGCGCTGTCGATGTGGCGCAACGATCTGGCGCGAGCCGAAGAGCTCTGAGCTCCGCTCACCGCAACGCGTCGGCGAACGCGTCGGCCTGGCTCTGAAGCTGCGCCCACAGCTCCTCGCGTCGAGCGGCGATGCGCGCGGCCAGCCGGTCCTCCTGCGCGATGAACCGCGAGAGGGTCGCGATCATCCGGTCGGCGGTCTGCTCGAGCTGACGGTGCGTCATCGTGGTCGCGCGGGGCACCGCACAGAGGAACTCGTCATCGCCGAAGTAGTCCTTCGGCATCCCTCGCCGCGCACCCATCCCGATGAAGGCGGCGGGCTTGTCGAAGGCGAGGAACGGCAGCCAGCCGTGCAGCCGCTTCCCAAATGCGAACCGACAGTCGGCGTAGCGCTGGGCGAACGACGGATGCCGCGACAGTGCCTCGTTGAACCCCTCGTGGAACTCGCGGCCCTCTTTCTCGGCGCGAAGCAGATCGCCGAAGTACGGTTCGTCGATGTCGATCAGCGGGAACAGGTCGAGCATCTGCCGGTTGGAGTCGCCCGAGGCGTTGACCATGGAGCGCACCTCTAGGCCGTGCGCCGCCGCGAAGTCGGCGAACCGTCGCAGGGGGTGGTCGGCGATGTTGTCGGGGGTGAAGAGGAAGCTGTCGAAGTTCACGACGACGACGTCGCGGTGGGCGGCGGTGGCGTCGGAGAGGCGGTCGGTGAACAGCGACGCGCACGGGGCCCACTCCGGGCTCGTCACCGGGCCGACCTGACGGATGAAGTCGGCCTCCCGCGTGGCTCGCACGACGATCTGGGGGGCACGGGAGGTCACCCGTCGGACGGCGGCGACCTCGTCGGGCGTGGGCGCTTGCAGGATGCCGGTGGACCAGAGGGAGAACTGCGACGACTCGAAGCGGTCCCACTGCTTGGCGAGCTTGGCGTGCAGGTGGCGTGACGAGTTGGTCTGGACGAACAGTCCGCCCGGGCCGATCACGACGTTCTCCGGCGACGGTGCGCCCTTCGAGAGGTACTCCGGCGAGCTGACGACCCGGAGGTCGAGGTCGATGCGCCCGGCGAACAGCTCGCGGGTGACGTCGTGCAGGAGCGCATCGCCGGCATTGCCCCGCACTCCGCAGGTGATCCAGAGGGCCTTCTTCACGCGAGGTCTCCCGCCTGTGCGTCCGCAGCGGGGAGGAGCTGGGCGTGCGCGAGCTCCTCGTGGAGCATCCGCCGGTAGCGCTCCGTGAACCGCTCGAGCGAGAAGTGTTCCTCGAACACGGCCCGGTTGCGTTCACCCCACATCGCCCGGTCGCGCGTCTCGAGCACCCGACAGGCATCCTGGATCGTGCCCTCGTCGACGAACAGCACGTTGCTGCCGAGGTCGACCTCGACGTTGCCGCCGACGGGGGAGAGGAGGAGAGCCTTTCCGGCGCGCATGGCCTCCAGGGTGGCGAGATCGAAGATCGCGTTGCGGTGCATCATGACGTAGTAGTCGGCGTAGTCCATGAGGGCCAGGAGCCGGTCGTGGGTCGTGCGGGTGCCGACGAGGCGTGCCGTGAAGGGCCAGGTGTCGCGCTGCCGTTCGAGGTCGTCGAAGCGCGACCGATCGGAGGCGGCGCCGATCGCGATCCAGACGACCTTCCGCCCCGACAGCTCAGCGTGTCGTGCGAGCAGGGCCGGGATGCGGTCGAGCCCCTTGTCGTCGTTGAAGTCGCCGACGCTGAGGAAGACGTCGGTGTCGTCGCCCCGCGGCGGCAGGTCGAGGTCCCGCGCGAGCTCCTCCAGGAGCGCCCGCCGTCCGTCGGTCTCCGCGGCGTGATCGACGGCGGAGACCGTGTTGTAGAGCGCGCTGTCGGCGAAGTTCGTCGCCGCGACGCCGCTGCGGGAGGTGGCGAGATACGTGTCGCGCGCGCCGATGCTCGGGAAGAAGACGCGCTGGGCATTGTCGAGGATCAGCTTCTCCAGCGCCTCGGCGACGTGCGTCTCGTGCGGGGTCGGGGTGCGTCCGATCGAGCGCATCTCCTGCAGCGTGCTGCCCTGCTGGTGGTAGACGAGGACGTACGGGATGCCGAGGCGATACGCACCGTAGGCCGTACCCAGTTCGTGGGCGACGAGCAGCACGCCGCCCGCATCGCGCGCGGCGAGCACGTCGGGATGCGTGCGGATGTACTCGCTCGCCTCGATGATCTGCGCGATCTTCGTGCTGAGGCCCGCGGTCGTCGACGCGAGCCCGTTGCGCAGCGACTCACGGTCGGGGGGCAGGAAGAGGTACTCCATGCGGACGCGACCGTCGCGCTCGCCGAGCGCGAGACGCTGCGTCGCCAGCACGCCGCCCGGTCCTCCGGTCTTGCCCGTCGCCGGGTCGTATTCGCGGTACGCGCACGCGAACACCGTCACATCGGTCGACCCGAGGGTCGCGTCCGTCTGTGGAGGCGTGTCGCGCTCGGTGACGATGTGCTCGATGAGGAGGGAACGCAGGAACGCGCCCTCGGCCTCGGCGTCGTGGCGGGACGCCATGTCTCCCAGGGTGTCGAAGTAGTGGCCCTGATCGCCGCCGTCGATGCTGGAGAAGCCGTACACGTCGACGCCCGCGAGCGACCCCCGGCTCTCCGCGAGCATCCAGAGGATCTGGGCACCGGAGGTGGGAAGCAGCAGTCCCGAGCGGCGGTGCAGCCGCTCCTTCGTGCCGGTGTCGATGTGCGTCACGCGATCGGGAGAGAACAGGGTGTCGCGGTAGAGGATGTCCGCGTGCTCGGGCACCTCCAGGAGGTTGCGGAAGAAGTCCATCTCCCACACGACGAGGGCGCCCGTATCGACGGCCACGCGGTCGCGAACGTCGCGGTGCGCTCCCCGCACCCACACGTCGGTGCGCCGGCCGTAGTCGGCCTCGTAGCCGGCGGGGTGGTTGTTGAAGCGGATGACGACGTCGTGCGCGTCGATCTCGGCGCCTCGACCCGATCCGATCCCGCCGGGACCGTTGCCCACGACCGCGACGGTGCGGCCGGCGACGAGGTCGGCGAACAGGCGCCGCTCACTGTTGCGTCGAAGCACGTCGGCCACCTGGGAGGCCCGTGCGAGACCGTCGTCTGCGATGCGCAGTTCGGTCGCGAACTGCGCCACGGGCAGGCACCGTGCGAGTTCCGACAGGGGGAGCCCGCGCGCGACGTAGGTGCGCAGCAGCTGTTCGGCGGCCGGGCGGTCACCGGCCTCGAGGAGCACACCCGCGTACACGGCCCACATCGCCGGCGGGAGGAGGTGCCAGGCAGCGGAGTTGCGGAGCATGGCACGGGCACGGTCGAGGAGGAAGGGCGTCGCCCCCTGATCGCGCCACTCCACACGCGCCAGCGTGAGGTCGTCGGTCACGCGGCGTGTCTGCGGGGTCGCCACGCCGCGCCGGCGACCGCGCGGCGTGAGGAGAGTCACGAGTCGGGTTCGTCCGCGGCGGAGGCGGCCGCGCCACGCGGTACGCAGCGGGCGGGACCGGCGTGCGAGCGCACGCAGCAGGGGGACCTTCCGGGCGAGTTTCTTCATGCGACCTGTCTCGTTCGGGCGCCGTCGCAGACGACGTGCGGCGCGGGATCGAGGGATCATAGCCGACCGATGTGGCGCGTCGGCGACGCGGAGATGGACCCCGGGTTGACGAGGCCTCAGGCCCGCGAAGGGACGGTCAGCGGCCCGTCGTGGCAGCGACGACACGAGCGGCGATCGCGTCTGCGCAGACCGTCGCTCCCGCTCGCGGTTCGGGATCGCCGGGAACCTGGACCCACCGACGGGCGAACGCCGCGGCATCCGCAGGTGTCGCCTTCCCGGCGGCGACCGCCGCGGCCAACTCCGGCACGGTGCGCACGATCGGCCCAGGCAGGTCTCGCCGGTAGTCGAGGTAGAAGTCGCGCGAGGCGAGGTACTCGTCGAGATCGGGGACGAGGAAGTAGCTCGGCACGCCGACGACGGCCGCCTCGTACAGCGCGGAGGAGTAGTCGGTGATGAAGACGTCGGCGATCAGCATCATCTCCTGCGTGGAGAACCCGTCGGCGGTGTCCACGCCGCCGCCGAAGCGCCCGTGCATGAGGGGGTGGAGTTTCACGACGGTGTGGATGCCGTGAGCGCGCAGGGCTTCGCCGAGACCGGCCGCATCGACGGTCACCGTGCCGTCGAGCCGGAAGGTGGGCGCGAACACCGCGACGCGCGCCCCGCGAAGGTGCGGGTGGCGCGCATAGATCCGCTCGCGCGTCTGGGCGGCACGCGCGGGATCGCGGAGGCGGTCGACGCGGGGGAGCGGTGCCACCACGACGCGGGACACATCGGTGCCGAAGGCCTCCGCGTAGGCGCCGCGGCACTCCTCGGCGCTCGTGAGCACGACGTCGTAGCCCTCGTGCATGCGCATCGCCTTCGCGAGGCGGGCGTCGCGGCCCTCCTCCTGGCCGAGGATGCTGAGCCCGAACTTCTTGAACGCTCCCAGCGCGTGCCAGATCTGCATCACGGTGAGGGAGTCCTTGTGGTGGAGGACGCTCGCCACGATCGAGTACGTGTCGACGATCAGAACCCTCGCCGTGGCCACCTGGTAGAGCTGAGCCAGCATATGGATGCTGTAGCGCACCTTGCCCGCCAGACCGGGCGGCACCATGCGCACCATCGACACGACGCGCACCGACGGAGCGAGCGCCGTGATGGCATCCCGGAGATCGGCGAAGTCGGCCGGCTCCTCGGGATGCTCCCGACTGATCATCACGACTTTGCGCTGCGCAGGCAGCAGCTTGAGGGGTGTGTAGGCGATCGCCAGGCCCACCCGGGCGAGGGCTGCCACCGCGAGCTGTCCGCCGATGCGGCCCCGCACGCGCGTGGGCGCCGGGCTGCCGCCGGGAGCGACCGCCGCGGTGTCGACGTCGGCGCGTCGGGCCAGGATGATCTCGCGCGTGATCCGTTCGCTCGAGCGTCCGTCGCACGCGGACATGAACCGCTCGCGGAATGCATCGGCGTCGGCGCCGACTGTGGCGGTGCGGATCGCGGACGCCAGGTTCTCGCCCTCGCGCACGAGCGGGCCGGTGACGTACGCCTCGAACGGGTAGTAGAAGTCCCGCGCCGCCGTGTACTCCTCCAGATCGGGGCAGAAGAAGACGATGGGTCGGCGCAGCAGCGAGTACTCGAAGATCGCCGAGGAGTAGTCGGTCACGAGCACGTCGGCGGCCATGAGCAGCTCGTTCAGCTCGCGCTCGCCGGACACGTCCAGCACACCCGTGACGTGCGGGCGCTGCACCTCCAGCGGGGTGACGAAGGGGTGCATCTTGACCATGACGACCCACTCGTCGCCCAGATCGGCCGCGAGCTTCTCCCACGGCACCGCGTCGACGTCGTACGTCGCCGTGAGCTGGCCGTTCCCGCGGAACGTCGGGGCGAAGAGGGCGATCTTCTGCGACTTCTTGATGCCGTAGCGCTTGCGCAGCGCGGCAGCCGTGCGCTGCACGCCGTCGTCGTCGAAGAAGACGTCGGTGCGCGGCACCCCGAGCGCGTGCACGCGCTCGACGTCGATCGCGAACGCCTCCGCGTAGTCGCTGCGGATGCTCTCTGCGCTGACGCTCGCGTCGGTGTAGTTGCGGTGGGCCAGCGACCCCGGGAGCGGTCCCCCGGGAAGGCCTTCGCGACTCCAGCCCACCCGCTTGAAGGCGCCCGCGGCATGCCAGACCTGGAGGAGGCGCGTCTCGCTCCGGAGGCGCAGCGGGTAGATCAGCGGGTAGAAGTCGTCGACGACGACGGTCTGCGCCGTTGCGATCAGCCACGGGAGGCGCACGAGGTCGCTCAGGGGACGCCGCGCACGCAGGCGTCGCTTGAAGACGCCGCGGATGTCGGCATCCGGTTGCTGGCGACGGATCTCCGCCTCCAAGAAGGCGAAGTTGCCCGTGAAGCCGGCGCGGGAGTCGGAGAGGAAGAGCACGCGGCCCGGGCGGACCGGGCGGGTTCGTCGTGCGATCGCATAGGCGAGGATGTAGGGCGCGAACCGCCACTTCTGCAGGAACGCGCTCCCTCGCAGCATGCTGCGCAGTGTGGGCACGGAAACCTCCAGGTGGGACGACGAACCCGGCCAATCCTAGTTGTCGGGTCGATGTGCGAACGCTGAGCCGTCGGCGGCGCGCGGCCGTATGCGGGGGAGGGCGGCGGTGTGGAGCCTAGGGGACGGTGCCGCGCGGCATCCGCCATCCCGGTGACTCCGGTCCGGTGTCGAGCCCGCTGCGCCACCCGCGCACGAGCGAGGCTCGGGTCGCGCAGACGACGAGGAGGAACCAGCCGAAGCCGCCCAGCAGCGAACTGGTCACGACCGAGTCGGCGAGCAGGGTGATGATCACCAGGGCCGGCCACGTGTAGACGGTGGAGCGACGCTCGGATGCCGTCACCCACGCGCGGGCGAGCGCGAGCCCGGCGAATCCGACGAACAGGACGACGCCGACCGCGCCGGCCTGCAGCAGCACGTCCATCCACGCGTTCAGCGCCGACCCGTGCTCGCGGCCGGTGGCTCCGCGGATGAAGTAGTAGGGCATCAGGTTGTCGGGCCAGCTGCCGACCCAGCCCCAGCCTTGGACGGGCCGCAGCGCCGCCATGTCGAGGATCTCGTTCCACAGGCGCGACCGGGTGAGGAAGTCGGGCTCCGCGTTGAGCCAGTACACGATCGGGCGCCGGAAGGTGAAGACGAGGATGCCGCCGATCGCGAGCGCCCCGGCGATCGCCCACTGCAGGGCCGTCCGACGCTCCGGCGGCGTGCGGCGGACGATCGCGAGGATGCCGGTGGCGAGCCCCGCGATGAGCGCCATGCCCAGCACGATCGGCGAGTCGGTGAAGACGGCCAGGAGGCAGGCGAGCACGACCGAGAAGACCGACAGTCCGGTGCTGACCGAGCGGGTCCGCCACTCCACGAGGAACGTGATCAGCGCGAGGATCGTGACGAGGCCGAGCATCGTCCGGGTGCCGAACAGTCCCTGGATGGGGCCGCCCTCGGCGAGGTTCCCCGCGATGCCCAGGAACGGCACGGGAAGGTCGAGCAGGATGCCGCTGAGGATCTCGATCGCGAGCGAGCCCACCAGGAGCGCCCGCAGCACGTCTCCCGTCGCGCGCACCGTCTGCAGCGTGTCGCGGAACTGCGCCACCACGACGGCAAGGAAGGTCGGCGCGGCGATTTGGAGCCAGCCGCCGAGCGTCGCGCCCGTGGACCGCGACCAGAAGACGGTCAGCAACAGCCAGAGCAGGAACAGCAGCAGCAGGGTGGGCATGATCTCGAACACGCGCAGCTCTCGCCGGCGCGCCACGATCATGCCGGCGCCGATGACGCATAGGCCCGTGATGACGGCGCCGTAGCCGGCATCCCCCATCAGCTGCCGCAGCAGGTGAGTCGAGAAGAGGGCGCCGATCGTCACCGTCGTGAAGGCGGCCGCGAGCGCGGAGGACCGCAGGAAATCCAGGGTGGCGCGCCGGAGGGTCGTCATCGCTCCGCGAGCCGCTCACCCTGCTCGCCCGCCAGCCGCTGCTCGGACGGGCCGCGTCCCACGAGGGGAGCCTGCTTGATCTTGAACGCGAACATGATGAGGAACATCCAGCCCCAGTTCAAGAGCGGTGTCGACTCGGCGAGCCCCTGCACGAGCAGCTGCGCCGCGGTGAGGGTGGGAAGGAGCGTGAGGGCGGCGTACGGCCGGTCGGCGACGAGGTCCCAGCGGGGGCGGTCCACGGCGAAGAACCAGGAGCGCCAGATGAATGCCAGGTAGGTGAGCGCCATGAGGGTGACGCCGACGGCGCCGAGTTGGAGGAAGACGTCCAGCCACATGTTGTGGGCCTGCATGACGGTCTCGCCGTGGTCGACGATCCACCCGTCGAAGAAGGGGTCGGTCGGCACCCACGGGGTCGCGAATCCCCAGCCGAAGACGGGACGCTCGCTGGCTCGCGCCGCGACCGCGCCCCAGATCGACTCGCGCCCCGTGAGGTCGGCCGACCGCCCGAGAAGGCGGAAGACCGTGTCGCGGGCGAGCCAGAGCGCGCCGAGTCCGCCCACGGCGATCACGGCGTACGCGATGTAGTACCGCGTGCGTTCCCCCGGACGCCGGGTGGTGCGCATGAGGAGGGCGGTGGCGAGGACGACGACGGTGAAAGCCGCGGCGAGGTACGCCGTGGCGGAACCCGCGCGCACGAAGAGGAACGCGGCCAGCGCGATCCAGCCCACGAGGAGCGCCCGGCGGGGGGTCTTGGAGGCGATGCGGATGCCGAAGACCACTATGCCGAGCAGGGCGACGTAGGCCAGGGCGTTGGAGTTGCCGAAGAGCCCTTGGATGCGACCGCCGTCGAAGAGGTTGTCGCGGCTCCACAAGATGATCGGGTCGTATTCGCCGACGGGGCGAACGAACCTCGGAAGGATGGGACCGCCCCACACGAGGGACACCCACAGCTCGAACACGAGCGACAGCCCGAGGATCCACTTGAGGGCCGACGCGATGGCGCGCACGAGTTCCCGCCACGTCAGGACGGCCGCGATGAGGCCGCCGTGCACCGTGAGCGACAGGACGAGCCCCAGGGTGAGCGCGCTCGTCGACGGCCACGCCGACCACGCGAGCGAGGACACCGCCAGCGCGAGGTAGGACACGGCGAACCACGGGAGGCGGCGCCACTGCACGACGGGACGCAACACGATCCACAGGATCAGGGAGACGATCGCGGAGCCGTACACGGCCGCAGCCGTGCCGACCGCGCCGAACAGCATGAGCAGGCTCGTGCCGCCGAGGCCCCCCGCCAGCACGAGGATGCACCAGCCGCGCAGCAGCAGGTGGCCCGTGGTCTCCCGGACGGGCGCTGCCGGCGGTGCGGCGATGGGGTGCTGGGTGTGGGGGCTCATGTGCTCCTCAGGGTATCGCGGGCCGCTCTAGGCTGAGCATGTGCTGATCCCCATCGCCAATGAACCGCGCGCATATTCGTGGGGGTCGCCCACCCTCATCCCCGGTCTGGTCGGACGTGAGCCGACCGGTCTGCCGGAAGCGGAGATCTGGTACGGCGACCACCCGGGGAGCCCTTCGCGCGCCCCCGACGGCCGCACGCTCGACGCCGTGCTGGCCGGGGAGGGTGCTCCGCCGCTGCCGTACCTGCTGAAGGTGCTCGCCGCGGGCATGTCCCTGTCGATTCAGGCGCACCCCTCGAAGGCCGAAGCCGAGGAGGGATACGCGCGGGAAGAGGCCGCCGACATCCCGCGCGACGCCGACGACCGCACCTACCGCGACGCCAACCACAAGCCGGAGATCATCGTCGCGCTCAGCGATCGCTTCCGTGCGCTCGTGGGTTTGCGCGAGGTCGATGCGACGCTCCGGCTGCTCGATGCCCTCCCGTCCGCTCCCGGTGTCGTCGCGGTGCGAGACCGGATCGCCGCCGGCGAGCCGCCCGCGGCCCTGCGCGATGTGCTCGCATGGGTGCTCTCCGGCGACGCGGGCGACGCCGTGTCGGATGTCGTCGCGGCGCTGAGCTCCGCCGACAGCGCCGAGTTCGCCGCCGAGCTCGAGGTGCTGCGCCGCATCGCCGCCGATTTCCCCGGCGACCCCGGCGTCGTCGTCGCGCTGCTCATGAACCTCGTCGAGTTGCGTGCGGGCGAGGCGCTGTTCGCCCCCGCCGGTGTGCTGCACGCCTACCAGGAGGGGCTCGGCGTCGAGCTGATGGCCGCGAGCGACAACGTCCTGCGCGGCGGACTCACGCCCAAGCACGTTGACGTCGCCGAGCTCCTGCGGATCGTCGACACGACGCCCGGTCCGGCTCCGCGCGTCGTGCCGTCGCGCGACGGCGCCGTAGCGGTCTACGACGCCGGCGTGCCCGACTTCCTCCTGCAGCGCGCGGAGGTGACAGCGGATGCCGAGGCCTCGTTGCCCGTCACCGGTCCGACGATCGCCCTCGTCGTCCGCGGACGCGTCGATGTGGTGAGCGGGGGCGAGGAGGCAACCCTGGCGGCAGGTGAGGCCGCATTCCTCAGCGCCGAGTCGGGAGAGGTCGTCCTGCGCGGCGACGGCGAGGTTTTCCTCGCCCGACCGGGGAAGCCCTGGCCTCCGCCCGTCGGCGCGACACGCGCACGGCGCGCCGTGAAGGTTCAATCACGCGTTGAGGGTTTACGATCTGCGACTTGACCTCACCGAATGACAAGGGTGTAATTATCCCAACACGCGCAACAGCGCGAGGCGAAACAGGTGGGAGAGCGATATGGCGGCTTACCGTTCCGGCGTTCCCGAGAATTGGTTCGTCGACCCGGTCAACCTCGGTGTCCCCGGTGTACGCCGGGCGACCGTGGACGAGGGCGACGGCACGCTCTCCTGGCAGACCGACGCGCTGTGCGCGCAGACCGACCCCGAGGCCTTCTTCCCGGAGAAGGGCGGATCGACGCGCGACGCCAAGCGCATCTGCACGTCGTGCGACGTGCGAGGCGAGTGCCTAGAGTACGCGCTCCAGAACGACGAGCGCTTCGGCATCTGGGGCGGGCTGAGTGAGCGCGAGCGCCGCAAGCTCAAGCGCCGCGCCGGCTGAGACGTCGATCCCCGGAATCGCGGCGCGCACTCCGCGCACCGCGACCTGGCCCGCTTAGGCTGACGTCGTCATGCCCTCCCGAGTCCACGCGCTACTGGTCGTGCGCTCCGATGGACACGTCGCCCCCGACATCCGTCTGCGCCGCACGTTGGCTGCGCTCGCCGCGCAGACGCGACCGGTCGACGCGCTGACGGTCGTCGTCTGCGGAGACGATCCGCGCGTCCGCGAGGTGCTCGCGGACTCGGGCGCGGAGGCTGTCATCGCCGCCGCCCGCTCGACGCGGTTCGCGGACGCGCTGCGGATGGCATCCCATCGCCTGAACGGGGATGCCGTGTGGCTGCTCGCGCAGGACACCGCACCCGAGCCCGAGGCACTCGCGCGCCTGGTCGCCGCCGTCGAGACCGCACCGTCGGTGGCTGTCGCGGCCCCCAAGCTCGTCCGCTGGCACGACCGCGCGCACATCGTGTCGCTCGGCGTCACCCTCACCCGCACCGGCCGCAGCGTGGGGCTGGCCGATGGCGAGCACGACCAGGGCCAGCACGACGCGCGCGAGGACGTCATGGGCGCCGACGTCCGCGGGCTGCTCGTGCGCGCCGACGCCTGGCGCTCGCTCGACGGGCTCGATCCCGCGCTCGACGGTGCCGACGAGGGACTCGACCTGGGGGTGCGTGCACGCCTCGCGGGCGGACGGGTGGTGCTTGCGCCGACGGCGATCGTCGCCGTCGCCGGAGACGGTGTCGCCGGTGATGCCGCCGGCGACGACGTCGCCACCCGCGCGCGCACGGCGTACGCCCGCCGCAGCGCACAGCTGCATCGACGTCTCGTCTACGCCGCGCCCGGCGTCGTGGCGCTCCACTGGCTGTCGCTGCTCCCGCTCGCGGTCGTGCGTTCGCTCGGCCATCTTCTCGCCAAGCGGCCGGGGCTGATCCTCCCCGAGCTCGCCGCCGCCCTCGTCGTGCTCGTGCGGCTTCCCTCGGTGGCACGCGCGCGCGCCGGCATCAGCCGGAACCGGCGCGCATCGTGGGCGCAGCTCGCCTCGCTGCGCATCGGCACGCGGCAGCTGCGCCACCGCCTCGACGACGACGGCTCCGACGCCCTCGCCCGCCCCGATCTGCGGTTCTTCAGCAGCACCGGCGGAGCGTGGATCGTCCTGGCCGCCCTCGTCGTGTCGCTCGCCGCCTTCCCGGCGCTGCTGGCCTGGCCCGTCCTCGGCGGCGGCGCCCTCGCCCCGTTGCGCACCACCCTCACGCAACTGTGGGCCGATGCCGTCGCCGGTCCGCGTCCCCTGGGGTGGAGCACCGTCGGCCCCGCCGATCCGTTCAGTGCGCTCGTGGCCGTCATCGGCAGCCTCTCCCCGGCTGAGCCGTCGCGCGCGCTGGTCGTGCTGTGGGTGCTGGCCCTTCCGCTCGCGGCGCTCGGCGGCTGGTTCGCCGCGACTCGTCTCTCCGAGCGCGCGGGGCCGCGTGCGCTCGTCGCGATCGGCTGGACGCTGGCGCCCACGTTCTTGACGGCCCTGGTCGAGGGGCGCCCGACGGGCGTGCTCGTCCACCTGCTCGTGCCGTGGCTCTTCTTCACCGCCTCGGTGGCACATCGCTCCTGGACGCAGGCCGCCGCGGGTTCGCTCGCCCTGGCGGCGACCGCCGCCGCCGCGCCCTCGGTGGTCCCCGCCCTCGTGCTCCTGTGGCTCGTCGCCGTCGTACTCACGGCCGTGCGGCGATCGGGTCGGGGCATCGCCCGCGTCATCTGGCTCGTGATTCCGACGGCCGTCTTCGCGGCGCCCCTGCTCTGGGAGCGCGTGCGCACCGGCGACCCGTGGGCGATCCTCGCCGATCCGGGTGTCGCCGTCGCCCCGGGGTCGCCCGCCGCCGATCCGATCGGGCGGTTGCTGCTGCTCGGCGGGTTCCCGACCGCGGACGGCGCGGGGTGGGCCGGCTTGCTCGGACGCGACGACGCGCCGTCGTGGCTCCCCGCGCTCGTGGTGCCGCTGTTCCTGCTCGCCGTGCTCGCCCCGGTCTTCGCGCGGCTCCTTCCTGCCCTCGTGCTGCTGCTGACGGCCGCGGCCGGGCTCCTGACGGCGCTGCTGGCTTCGACCACGGCCCTCGCCGCGAGTGCGTCGACATCGGTCGGGCTGTGGGCCGGCGCCGGCCTCACGATCGCGTGGGCGGGGCTGCTCGGCGCAGCCGCCCTCACCGCCGACGGGATGCCGCGGCCCGGCGCACGCAGCCTCGCCGTCGCCGCCGTCGCCGTCTGCCTCGCCGTCACCGCCGCTCCGGCTCTCACCGCGCTGCACCGCGACGCCCTCGCCGTCACGAACGGCCCCGACAGCACGCTGCCCGCGTACGTGGATGCCGACGGCCGCGACGATCCGCCAGGCGCGTCGCGAACCTCGCGTCGTCGGAGAGGCCGCGTCATGACCGCGACCCCGCGCACTTCTTCGCAACGCGCCGCTCGCCTCGGTGCGGGCATCGCCGTCGCGGCGGCGGTCGCTGTGGCCGTCCCCGCTGCGGCGTTCGTCCCGTGGCCCGTGATCGTCCGCGACCCCGTCGCCGTGACGGCGCTGCCCGAGCCCACCGCCTCCCTCGTCTCGTGCGCCGGGCCGGTGCTCGCCGTCGGCCGGGATGCGACCGACGCCGCCCTGCTCACCGACGCGACGGGGCAGGACGTGGCAGCCGCGACGGCGCCTGGACAGCCGGATGCCGAGGCAGCGCGACTGGCCGCCCCCGATGTGTCCGGAGGTGCCGGGCCCGATGCCCTGAGCGCGCAGCCGGAGGACGGCGTCCGCACCGACCTCGCGGCCGCGGGCTCGGCCACCGTGGCCGACGAGGACCTCGCCGGCTTCGTGGCATCCGCGTGTGCTCCCGCGCTCATGGAGTCGTGGCTGGTCGCGGGGAGCGGCACCACCGGCGCGGCCGACGTCGTGCTGCTGTCGAACCCGTCGGGGGTCGCCTCCGAGGTCGACATCACCGTGTACGGATCGGAGGGGCCCGTGCAGCCCGCCGCGGCGGCCGGGATCATCGTGCCTCCGCGCACGCAGCGCGTGCTTCCGCTGGCGGCGCTCGCTCTCGGCCAGGAGAACCCCGTCGTTCGTATCAACGCCTCCGGTGCGCCGATCCAGGCGTCGCTGCAGGCGAGCCTCACCCGCACGCTGCTCACCGGTGGCGTCGACCAGGTGGGCACGACGGCACCGCCCGCCGAGAGGCAGGTCATCCCTTCGGTCAGCGTCGTCGTCGAGCCGGGGGAGGAGGGCGCCTCGGAGCCGGGCACCGTCATGAGGATCCTGGCGCCCTCGGACGACACCGAGGCCGTCGTCGACCTGCAGCCGCTGACCGGCGGATCCGCGTCGTCGACGACTCTGGAGCTTCCGGCCGGCGTGCCCGTGGAGCTGGACCTCGGCGCGCTCGACCCCGGCACGTACCGCGTCGAGGTGACGGCCGACGAGCCTGTGGTCGCCTCACTGTGGGCGACCACCGGTTTCGGGGCGGGTTCCGACTTCGCCTGGCACACCGCGCCGTCGGTCGTGGACGTGCCCAGTCTCGTCGCCGTGGCGGTCGGACCCTCGCCCGTCCTCACCCTGTCCAACGAGGGCGACGACGAGGCGCGGGTGGAGGTGAGCGGTCCGTCGGGCGACACGCAGGTGCTCGTTCCGCCGGGATCGTCGGTGCGGACGCCGGTGCAGGACGCGGCCGTCTACCAGCTCACTCCGGAGGGCGGCGTCGTGCGCGCCAACGTGACCTATCGCGGTCCCGACGCGCTGGCGGGCTATGACGTCATCCCCGCTGACGCCGCCGCGGAGCCGGTCGTCGTCTACCCCCAGTAGTCGGCGGGAGTGCGGCTCAGAAGAAGCGGAACCTCTCGGGCCCGAGATCCCACGGGTCGCGGTCGAGGTACTGGGCGGCCGCGCGGAAGACGCAGCTCTCGATCATCATGCGCCGGTGGAGTTCGTCGTCGCGATGCAGATGGCTGAGCCGTTCGATGGGGAGGCGGTACAGCGTGATCCGCTTCTCTGTGGTCGACACGCTCCAGCGCGGGATGCCGTCGTCATCGGCCGCCGGGGGCATCGACGCGACCTCGAAGCGCACGTCGCGCAGTTCGGACCAGGCGCTGCGGAGGAACTCCGCCGCCGTGCCGACGGCGAGGTCGAACTTGTCCGCCCGGGTCTCGAGGGGCGGCAGCGGCGGGCGGACGACGGGACTGCGGTCCTCTCGGCCGTGGCGGCCGTGTCTCGACGGGGTGGCGGCTCGCGCCGACTCCGGGGCCGAGGTGCGCCGCCGCCTGATCATGCCCCCATCCTAGGTCGCGAGACCGCCGCCTCGGCGCGGCATCCGCGCGACGTCCCCGCCCCCGGCTAGCGTGAACGGGATGCGTGACAGACTCTGCTCCAAGGTGGGCTGCGCCCGTGAGGCCGTGACGACCCTGACCTACGACTACGGCGACCAGATGGCGGCGCTGGGTCCCCTCGGCGGCGGCAACGACCCGCACGCTCACGACCTCTGCGCGATCCACACCGATCGCCTCTCGGTGCCCAAGGGCTGGGTCGTCGTGCGCCACGAGACGCTGCGCGTCTGAGGCTGTCCCCGGTGACGCGGGCCTGTCCGACGGGGCCGGTGCGAGGTGGGAGAATGGACGGATGCCGACTCCCGTGAACACTCTGGACTTCGTCGTCGCCGACCTCGCCCTCGCCGAGGCCGGTCGCCACCAGATCCGCCTCGCCGAGAACGAGATGCCGGGTCTGATGGCCCTTCGCGAAGAATTCGGGCCCACGCAGCCGCTCGCGGGCGCGCGTATCGCGGGCTCGCTCCACATGACGGTGCAGACGGCGGTGCTGATCGAGACGCTCGTCGCGCTCGGCGCGCAGGTGCGCTGGGCGAGCTGCAACATCTTCTCCACGCAGGACGAGGCCGCCGCCGCGGTCGCCGTCGGCCCGACGGGCACCGTCGATGCTCCCGCCGGCGTGCCCGTCTTCGCCTTCAAGGGGGAGACGCTCGAGGAGTACTGGCAGCTCGCCGACCGCATCTTCGACTGGACGGCCGAGGGGTACGACGGACCGAACCTCATCCTCGACGACGGCGGCGACGCCACCCTCCTCGTCCACAAGGGCGTCGAGTTCGAGCGCGCGGGCGCCGTCCCGGATGCCGCCGACGGCGATTCGGTCGAGTACCGCATCGTCCTCGACACGCTGCGCGCGAGCCTCTCCCGCGACCCGCAGCGCTTCACTCGGATGGCCGAGGGGCTTCTCGGGGTGACGGAGGAGACGACGACCGGCGTACACCGCCTCTACGAGCTCCATGCCGAGGGCAAGCTCCTCTTCCCGGGCATCAACGTCAACGACTCCGTCACGAAGTCCAAGTTCGACAACAAGTACGGCATCCGTCATTCGCTTCCCGACGGCATCAATCGGGCCACCGACGTGCTCATGGGCGGCAAGGTCGCCTTCGTCGTGGGCTACGGCGATGTCGGCAAGGGCGCCGCCGAAGCGCTGCGCGGCCAGGGAGCCCGTGTCATCGTGGGCGAGGTCGACCCGATCTGCGCGCTGCAGGCGGCCATGGACGGCTTCCAGGTCGCACGTCTGGAGTCGGTGCTCGGAGAGATCGACATCCTCATCACCGGAACCGGCAACACGCAGGTCGTGACCGTGGACCACCTCCTGGGGCTCAAGCACCTGGCGATCGTGGGCAACGTGGGTCACTTCGACGACGAGATCGACATGGCGGGACTGGAGAGCCTTCCGGGCGCCGAGCGCATCGAGATCAAGCCGCAGGTGCACGAATGGCGCCTCCCCACGGGCCGGAGCATTCTCGTGCTCTCCGAGGGGCGCCTCATGAACCTCGGCAACGCGACGGGGCACCCGTCGTTCGTGATGAGTGCGTCGTTCACCAACCAGGTGCTCGCTCAGCTGGAGCTGTTCACCAATCTCGAGGCGTATCCCGTCGGCGTGTACACGCTGCCGAAGATCCTCGACGAGAAGGTCGCGCGGCTCCACCTGGCCGCCCTCGGTGTCGAGCTGACGGAGCTGACCCCGCATCAGGCGGCGTACATCGGCGTGCCCGTGGAGGGCCCGTACAAGCTCGATCACTACCGCTACTGAGCGGCGGCGTCTCCGCGGCGCATCACCCCTCCTATTTTGATTCGATCAAAACAGGAGTAGGCTGGTTGCCATGACCACCGCCCGCTCGTCGATCCGCTCCGGCGGTTCTGCGACGCTCCCGGCACCCGCGGACGACGCGCTCCGCGGCGCCGGCCTGCGCATCACCGAGTCGCGCGTCGCCGTCTACGACGCGCTCGCGCAGTCGCCGCACGCGAGCGCCGACGACATCTTCGCGGCCATCGTCGCCCGGATGCCGCGCACCAGCCGGCAGTCCGTCTACAACGCTCTGAGCGACTTCGCCGAGGCCGGGATCGTGCGCCGCATCGAGCCCGCCGGACGTCCCATGCTCTTCGAGCTCCGCGTCGCCGACAACCACCACCACGTCGTGTGCGTCGTGTGCGGCGCCGTCGAAGACGTCGACTGCGTCGTCGGCCATGCGCCGTGCCTCGCGCCCTCCGATACCCACGGCTACGCGCTGCAGGCCGCAGAAGTGACCTTCTGGGGCACGTGCCCCGCGTGCGCCGCCACGGCATCCTGACACCACATCACGACCCGAACCGCCATCCGAGGAAGGACCACCATGAGCGTTAACGACGACAGCGTCTCGCCGATCGGGGAGAACCCCACCGACATCGATCAGGCCGTCACCGTCACCGACACCGACACCGCCCGCGCCGAGGAGGCGGCCACGTGCCCGGTGGTCCACAGCCAGCCGCACCCCACGAGCGGGTCCGCCAACAACGTGTGGTGGCCGAACCAGCTCAACCTGGGGCTCCTGAAGAAGAACCCGGCCGTCGGAAACCCGCTCGGTGAGGACTTCGACTACCGGGCCGCCTTCGAGGCGCTCGACCTCGCCGCCGTCAAGGCGGACATCGCCGAGGTGCTCACCACCTCGCAGGACTGGTGGCCGGCCGACTTCGGCAACTACGGGCCCCTCATGATCCGCATGGCCTGGCACTCCGCCGGCACCTACCGCGTCATGGACGGCCGCGGCGGCGGCGGTGCGGGACAGCAGCGGTTCGCGCCGCTCAACAGCTGGCCCGACAACGTCAACCTCGACAAGGCGCGTCGCCTGCTGTGGCCCGTCAAGAAGAAGTACGGGCAGAACCTGTCGTGGGCCGACCTCATGATCCTCGCCGGCAACGTCGCCCTCGAGTCGATGGGGTTCCGCACCTTCGGCTTCGCCGGTGGCCGCCCCGACGTGTGGGAGCCCGACGACGACGTGTACTGGGGCCCCGAGACCACGTGGCTCGGAGACCAGCGTTACACGGGTGAGCGCGACCTGGAGAAGCCGCTCGCGGCCGTGCAGATGGGGCTCATCTACGTCAACCCGGAGGGTCCCAACGGTCAGCCCGACCCGCTCGCCTCCGCGCGCGACATCCGCGAGACGTTCGCGCGCATGGCGATGAACGACGAGGAGACCGTCGCCCTCATCGCCGGCGGACACACGTTCGGCAAGACGCACGGCGCCGCGCCCGACTCGAACCTCGAGGACAACCCGGAGGCCGCCGGTCTCGAGCAGCAGGGACTCGGCTGGAAGAACAACCACGCGTCCGGCAAGGGCGACGACACGATCACGTCGGGTCTGGAGGTCACCTGGACCTACCACCCGACCCGGTGGGACAACGAGTTCTTCCACATCCTCTACGCCTACGAGTGGGAGCTCTTCCAGAGCCCGGCCGGCGCCAACCAGTGGCGGCCCGTCAACGGAGGCGGGGCCGACATGGTGCCCGCCGCGCACTCGAACGGTCGCCGCGAGCCCCGCATGCTCACCAGCGACCTCGCGCTGCGCGTCGACCCGGCCTACGACGCGATCTCGCGCCGCTTCAAGGACGACCCCGAGGCTTTCGCCGACGCCTTCGCCCGCGCCTGGTTCAAGCTCACGCACCGCGACATGGGCCCGATCGATCGCTACCTCGGACCCGAGGTGCCGGCGGAGGAGCTCATCTGGCAGGACCGCGTTCCCGCTGTCGATCACGAGCTGATCGACGACGCCGACGCGGCTGCCCTCAAGGAGCAGATCCTCGCGTCGGGCCTGACGGTCTCCGAACTCGTGTCCACGACGTGGGCGGCGGCCTCCACCTTCCGCGGCAGCGACAAGCGCGGCGGTGTCAACGGCGCGCGCATCCGCCTGGCTCCCCAGAAGGACTGGGAGGTCAACAACCCGGCGCAGCTCCACCGCGTGCTCGGTGTCCTCGGCGGGATCAAGGCCGACTTCGACGCGGCGCAGGACGACAAGAAGGTGTCCCTGGCCGACCTCATCGTGCTGGCGGGCAACGCGGCCGTCGAGAAGGCCGCGAAGGATGCCGGTGTCGACGCGACGGTGGAGTTCCACCCCGGCCGCACCGATGCGACGGCGGAGCAGACCGACGTGGAGTCGTTCGCGTACCTCGAGCCCGCCGCCGACGGCTTCCGCAACTACCAGGGTCCGCTCGCCATGGCATCCGGTCTGCCCGCCGAGCACCTGCTGATCGACAAGGCCAACCTCCTCACGCTGAGCGCGCCGGAGACGACCGTGCTCGTCGGGGGGCTCCGCGTGCTGGGCGCCAACTGGGACGGCTCCGAGTACGGCGTGTTCACCGACCGCCCCGGGGTGCTCACGAACGACTTCTTCGTGAACCTCCTCGACCTCGGCACCACGTGGAAGCCGCTCGACCCCGGCTCGCACGCCTTCGCCGGTACGAAGGACGGCTCGGGCGAGAAGGTCGGCATCGGCACGCGCGTCGACCTGCTGTTCGGTTCGAACTCCGAGCTGCGCGCGCTCGCCGAGGTGTACGCCTCCGACGACGCGACCGAGAAGTTCGTGCGCGACTTCGTGGCCGCGTGGGGCCGCGTGACGGAACTCGACCGGTTCGACCTGCACGCCTGACCCGCTGACGACAGAAGGCCCGCTCCCGAGGGAGCGGGCCTTCTGCGTTGCCGGCGGCGTTTCGTCTCGCTGCGCTCGCTCAACCGCCGGACTGGGCGTCGTTCCGGGCGTTTCGTCTCGCTGCGCTCGCTCAACGTCCGGACTGGGCGTCGTTCCGGGCGTTTCGTCTCGCTGCGCTCGCTCAACGTCCGGACTGGGCGTCGTTCCGGGCGTTTCGTCTCGCTGCGCTCGCTCAACGACCGGACTGGGCGTCGTTCCGGGCGTTGAGCGAGGAGCGCAGCGACGAGACGAAACGTGCGGTCAGCCGGCGGCCTTGCCGTCGAACAGCGCCTTATGTGCGAAGCCGGCGATCAGCGCGCCGACGATGGGGAACACGAGGAACACCCACAGCTGCAGCAGGGCGTCACCGCCGCCGTAGATCGCGGTGGCGATCGACCGCGCCGGGTTGACCGAGGTGTTGTCGATCGGGATGGATGCCAGGTGGATGAGGGTCAGCGTCAGACCGATCACGAGGCCGGCGAGCTTCGTGCCGCGCGTCGCATGCGTGACCCCGAGGATCACCAGCACGAAGATGCCCGTGAAGAGGATCTCCGCGGTGATGGCGGCCCCGAGGCCGAACCCGCCGGGGGAGTGCTCCCCGAAGCCATTGCTCGCGAAGCCGCCGGACTGGGCGTCGGACAGCCAGCCGTCGCGGCCGAAGAGGCCGATCAGCACGATGAGGCTCGTGCCGATCGCGCCGCCGACGATCTGGGCGACGATGTAGCCGATACTGTCGCGCCACGGGAAACGCCCGGCCGCGGCCAGCCCCAACGTGACGGCCGGGTTGAAGTGTCCACCCGAGATCGGCCCCCACGCGTAGGCGCCCGCGACCACGGTCAGACCGAACGCGAACGCGACGCCGACGAAGCCGATACCGAGCGACGTGCCGTTGCCTCCGACGCCGAAGTCGGCGGCGAACAGCGCGGCGCCGATGGAGCCGAAGACGAGGAGGAAGGTGCCGGCGGCCTCGGCCAGCAGCTTGATGCCGGTCGTGGGGCCGGACGGTGCCGGCGTGTGATCGAGTGGTGTGGGAGTGACGGGATTGTCCGGGATCGGATCGGGGCTCATCAGTGTTCCTTTGTTCGGTGAGCATCCTGCTGTGAGTGATTCTGCCGCCGTTCTCGGCTCCTGCACAGGAAGCGGCGACATATTGACGACGAATGACGCCCCGAGTCCTCACGGGACGCGGTATCGGTCCGGCGGGAACCGCGTCCACAGGCGGGTATCGGATGTGTCCGATACTGTGTCACACAGCGCACATCACCCGGGTGCGTCACGGCATCCGCCGTACCCGATGGACGAATGGGTCAGATGGCTTCCCGCATCCTGGTCGTCGATGACGACACCGCACTGGCAGAGATGATCGGCATCGTCCTGCGCACCGAGGGGTTCGAGCCCGTGTTCTGCGCCGACGGCGCCGCGGCCGTCGAGGTGTGGCGGCAGGAGCGACCCGAGCTGGTGCTGCTGGATCTCATGCTCCCGGGCATGGACGGCATCGAGGTGTGCACGCGGATCCGTGCCGAGTCCGGTGTCCCGATCATCATGCTGACGGCGCGCACCGACACCGCCGACGTCGTACGCGGACTGGAGTCCGGCGCCGACGACTACATCGTCAAGCCGTTCAACCCGAAGGAGCTCGTCGCGCGTATCCGCACGCGCCTCCGTCCGGCTTCGGCCTCTCCCGCCGAAGTGCTCCGCATCGGCGATCTCTCCGTCGATGTCGCCGCGCATGAAGTGCGCCGGGGCGACGATGTCATCGCCCTCACGCCGCTCGAGTTCGAACTGCTCGTCGCCCTGGCGTCGAAGCCGCAGCAGGTCTTCTCCCGAGAGGCGCTCCTCGAACAGGTGTGGGGCTACCACTACAAGGCCGATACGCGCCTCGTGAACGTGCACGTGCAGCGGCTGCGCGCGAAAGTCGAGATCGACCCCGACAACCCGCGGATCGTCATGACCGTGCGCGGTGTCGGCTATCGCGCCGGGGCAGCGCTCTAGCGCGACGAGCGACGGTGCAGGGAACGTGACGTCAACGACGGGACCGGTGCGTACGGCGTCGCTGCCGACGTGGCGCGAGTGGCGGGACTGGCCCGACACCCTCACCCACGCATGGCGTCGTTCGCTGCGCTTCCGGACGCTCGCCGTGACCTTGGGCCTCACAGCGCTCACGATCCTCGTGGCGCTCGTCTGGATGGCGCTGGCCATCCAGAACGACCTCTTCGAGTCACGCGTGCGACAGGTGGAGGCGGCGGCCCAGCAAGCCACACTGGCTGCCCAGACCGCGCTGGACTCCGCATCCATCGAGGGAAACGCCGTCGCCCTGCAGAGCGTCATGAGCGAAGTGCAGAACACGCAGTTCCGCCAGGCGGCGACCGACCGATATGCCCTGTTGAGGGTCGACTCCGCGCCGTCGGTCGTCGCGCCGCAGGACGTCGAGGTCGGCGGTCTCCGCGCCACTCTGCTGTCCGAGGATCTCCGCTCAGCCGTCGCCGCCGACCCCGATCACCAGTACTGGCAGTCGATCGGCCTTCCGTCCGACGACGGCGGAACCGTGCCGGGCGTCGTCGTCGGTCAGCAGCTCCTCCTGCCGGAGGCGGGCGCCTACGAGCTGTACTTCGCCTACGACCTGGGGTCGGAGGCGGCCACCCTCCGTTTCGTGCAGGTGACACTGTGGGGCGTCGGTCTGGTCCTCGTCGTGCTCATCGGGGCCATCTCCTGGTTCGTCCTCCGCTCGGTCACGGTGCCGATCGGGCAGGCGGCCGAGACGAGCGCAAAGCTCGCCGCGGGCGACCTGAAGGTGCGGCTTCCGGTGCGAGGTGAAGACGAGTTCGCCACTCTGGGGCGCTCGTTCAACGCGATGGCCGACAGCATCGAGAGTCAGATCCAGGAGCTCGCGGACCTGTCCCTCGTGCAGCAGCGGTTCGTCTCCGACGTCTCGCACGAACTGCGCACGCCCTTGACGACGATCCGCCTGGCATCCGACATGCTGAACGATCAGCGCACCGACTTCGATCCCACGACCGCGCGCGCGGCGGAGCTGCTGCACGCGCAGGTGCAGCGCTTCGAGACTCTCCTGACCGACCTGCTGGAGATCAGCCGCTACGACGCCGGGTCGGTGCAACTCGAGACCGAACCGACATCGCTCGCGCACCTCGCCGAAGACGTCATCGCTTCCATGCAGCAGCTCGCCGACCAGCACGGTACGGACGTGCGCCTCGTCGCGCCCGGCGGCTATTCGCCCGTCGACATGGATCCGCGGCGTGTGCGACGGATCGTGCGCAACCTGCTCGGCAACGCGATCGAACACGGCGAGGGCCGGCCGATCGTCGTGACCGTCGACAGCGATCAGCGTTCCGTTGCGGTGGGGGTGCGCGACTTCGGGCTCGGCATGCGTCCCGAGGAGGTGGAACGCGTCTTCGACCGCTTCTGGCGCGCCGACCCGTCGCGCAAGCGCACCATCGGCGGCACGGGCCTCGGCCTGTCCATCGCGCTCGGCGATGCCCGCCTCCACGGCGGCACACTCGCGGTGTGGTCGGAGCTCGGACGCGGGACGAACTTCGTGCTGACCCTTCCCCGCGGAGGTGCCCGCATCGGCTCGTCGTCGCCGCTGCCTGCCGACCCCGGCGACGACGGTGCACCGCTGGAGGATCTGGGTCTCACCCAGCCGATCGAGCTCCCATCGCCCGGACGGGGAGGCACGTCATGAGCGTTCGGATGCGCAGTACGGCGACCGTCGCGCTCGCGGCACTCGTCGCCCTGGCCCTGACCGCGTGCGCCGGCCTGCCGGTGAGCGGCCCGGTGAAGCTCGGTCGGGTGGTCGCCGAGGCGGGGGAGGATCCCGAAGTCTCGTTCAACCCTGAGGAGCCGGTCGCGGGCATGACGCCGCAACAGGTGGTCGAAGGGTTCATCGATGCCGGTACAGGACCCCGCAACGACTGGGGCACGGCCCGCATGTTCCTCACGCCCGACAGCGACTGGAATCCGAACGCCGGCGTCACCGTCTACACGCCGGGTCAGCGCAGCGCGACGCAGACCGGGGGAGGCGACGCGGCCGAGGACGGCGGCGAGGCGGGCGACGTGGTCGCGGGTGTCGCCGAGGTGACCGTCTCCGTCATGCAGGAGGCGTCCGTCGACGATGTCGGCGCGTACACGCCCGGCTCGGGGCAGGCCATCAGCCTGAACTATCGGCTCGCGCAGGTCGACGGCGAGTGGCGCATCAGCGAAGCGCCCGACGGCATCCTGCTCGACCGCAATCGCTTCGGTTCGGTCTACCGCAGCTACTCGCTCATGTATTTCGACCCGACGTGGACCTACCTGCTTCCCGACCAGCGGTGGTTCACCGTCGAGTACGCCCCGGTGCGCATCGCGGAAGCGCTCGTCGCGGGGCCCGTCCCGTGGCTCGCGGACTCGGTGGCGACGGCCTTCACGGAGAGCGCGGGCCTCAGCGGCCCGTTCGTGCCGGTGCGAGCCCAGACGGCGGAGGTGTCGCTGCGTCCGACCGCGCGCGATCTCGACCAGCTCACCCTCGACCGCATGCAGACGCAGTTCCAGCAGAGCCTGGGGACGGCGGGGGTGCGGGATGTCGACATGCTCGTCGACGGGCAACCGCTGGACGCATCGCCGGTGGCGGTGCGCAGCACGCGGATCGAGGCGCGCACGCTGGTCATGAGCGGTTCGTCGCTCGGATTCCTCTCGGGCTCCGAGATCGACCCGCTGGCGAGCTTTTCGCAGGCGCTCCAGGGCGTCGATCCGGATGCCGTCGAGATCGACGCCGACCGCGCGATCGCGGCCGTCCGCACCGCCCAGGGCGAGGTGCGTCGGGTGCTCGCCGATTCGCGGTGGGAGTCCTTGGACAGTCGGCCGGAGCTCGTGGCACCCTCGGTCGACACGACGGGCCATATCTTCTCGGTGCCCGCCGACGACCCGGCAGCGCTCCTCGCGTTCGGCGCCGACGGGAGCACCTACGACGTGGCCGACGCGTGGACGGGTGCGAGCCGGGTCGATGCGATCCGGGTCTCGCGAGACGGCACCCGTCTCGCGGCGCTCGTCCGCAACGGCGCCGTGTCGACCGTGGTGGTGTCCGGCATCGTCCGAGACGAGTCCGGCGCGCCCGTGCGACTCGGCGAGCCCACGACGCTGGGGGAGCTGCCCGGAAGGGGCCGCGACCTGGCCTGGCTGGACGGCTCGACGTTGGCGATCCTCGCCGACTCCGAAGGCGGCCGCACGGTCGTCCAGCAACCCGTCGGTGGTCCCGCCACGTCGACGCGCGCCCCCGAGCAGGCCGTCTCTCTCGCGGGAGGCAACGAGCCCGGCTCGGTGCGCGTGCTCGACGCCGACGGCGAGCTCTACGGACAGCGCGGCGCGACGTGGACCCCCATGGCATCCGAGATCTCGGTGCTCGTCGTCCAGAAGGGGATGCCGGGCTGACCGTCGCCGGGTGTCCTCCCCAGGAGCCTCCCGTGACAACTTCTCCCCATGCGCGGGTGACCGAGCGCTGCACGGACTGTCGGAGAGCCACCCTGGCACGATGCCCCTTCCTCCGGCGGTCCGCGACGCCGCTCTCGATGCGCTCGCCCTGCTGTTCCCCGTGTGGTGCGCGGGGTGCGACCGTCCCGATCGTGCCCTCTGTGACGAGTGTCGCGAAGCGCTCGTCGCTGACGGGAGGGCGACGGTGCCGGTGGCCGCGCGCGACGCGGGCGTCACGGTGGTCGCGGCATACGAGTTCGACGGAGTGACCGCGCGGGTGATCCGTGCGCTGAAGGAGGAGGGGCGCACGGGGCTGGCCGCACCGCTCGGAGCCGCGCTGCAGCGGCACCTCCCGATCGACGCGGCCGTGGTGCCGGTGCCGTCGTCGCGGGCGGCGATGCGGCGCCGCGGATACGCGCCGGTCGAGCTCATCGTGCGGGGTGCCGGGCGGAGGCCCCTGCGACTGCTCTCGCCCGCGCGTGCCACGTCCGATCAGCGCGGTCTCGACCGCCGCTCCCGCGCGGAGAACATGGCCGGCGCTTTCCGCGCCCACGCCTCGGCAGCGGGGCAGCGCGTGGTCGTCGTCGACGACGTGGTGACGACCGGCGCGACCCTCGCCGAGGCGGTGAGGGCGCTGCGGGAGGCGGGTGCGGACGTCGTCTGCGGCGTTGCCGTCGCCGCGACACCTCGGCGCCGACTCGCCCGTGACCTCTCGGCTGACGCTGTGCTGCCGCACCAGCGATCCATACGTGACATCGGCGACGTCCACGGATAGCGTGGTGGGGACAAGGCGAACCCAGGTTCCGCCCTTGACCGGGTGGAACCGGAACAAGGAGGTCACGGATGGAAACGAGCATCGTCGGTGTCGGAGTGGGAATCAGCGATCGATTCCGCACGGTCACCGAAGAGAAGTCCAGCCGCATCGAGAACCTCGCTCCGCGCGCACTGCGTATGGACGTCAAGGTCACTCACCGCGCGTACCACAACGGCGGCCGCGAAGAGGAGACCGTCGAGCTGACCGTCACCGGCAAGGGGCCCGTCGTCCGGGCGGAGGCGACCGACGGCGACAAGTTCGTCGCTCTCGACCTCGCCGTCGACAAGCTCGCCGAGCAGCTGCGGCGTGCGAAGGACAAGCGTGTCGACGCGCGCAACCACCCGCGCGGGGCGAAGTTCGAGAAAGGCAGCGGCGCCCTCGAGGGCATCGACGTGCAGCCCGCCTCGGTCGAGGCCCTCCGGGCGGTCGCGACGGGTGAGATCCCCGTGCTCGCGAGCGACGACGACGAGGCGGACTACACCCCGGTCGTCATTCGGACGAAGAACTTCGACGCCGAGTGGATGACGGTGGAAGAGGCGGTCGACCGCATGGAACTCGTCGGCCACGACTTCTTCCTCTTCATCGACGCTCGCACGGATCACCCGAGCGTCGTGTACCGCCGCAAGGGCTGGGACTACGGCGTCATCTCGCTGACGGCCTCGGCGCCGCCGGCGCAAGAACTCGCGTCCTGAACTCAGACGCAAGCGAAGAGGGGATGCCGACCGGTATCCCCTCTTCCGCGTTCACGATCCGTGTGACCCTCGCGGGGGAGGGTCAGTCGAAGATGCCGTCGAGGATGCTCCCGATGACGAGACCGCCGAGAATGCCGCCCATGACGTCGCCGCCGCCTCCGCGGTTGCCGCCGCCCCAGCCGCCGCCACCGCCCCAGCCGCCGCCGGGGCCCTGGGGGCGCGACGAGTCGATGTCGCGCTGCGCGAGCTGAAGCGCCTCGGATGCCAGCTGCCCGCAGCGGCGTGCGTCGGCCATGGCCTGATCGCGGTCGTCCTCGGGCACGGCGATGCCGGGAGCCCACCGCAGATCCAGCCGGATGCGCTCCGCCTCGGCCAGGCGGGTGCGCGCGTCCGCGCCGATCCAACCCCGGTGCCCGGAGATGACGCTCCTGGCGACCCCGAGCTGGCGGTCGGCGTCGTCGAGCGCGTGCCACACGTGGGTCTCTGGCACGACGGGGCGTGCGGCGCGTTCGCGCGTCTTCGCCACGATCGTGTCGAGTGCCGCGTTCGCCTCGCGCAGTCTCGTCAGCTCGGCGAACGGGTCGGTGGGCGTGCCCGCGGGAGCCAGCGCACCGAGCTCCTTCTCCAGCACCGTCATCGCCGTGGCCACCGCCGGAACGTTGGCGATGTCCTTCGCGGCGGCGAGGTCTTCGCGGGAGTCGAGCACGATCGCGTCGAGGGTGGACTCGGCCCGCAACGCCTCGACCTCGTATCCGTCGACGGCCTCGATGAGCGTCGTCGCCCGCCGGACAGCTTCGATCGCCGTCTCCAGCGCGAGGTTCGCCTGCTCGCGCTGGCCGGATTCGCGGCGACGCTCGGAGATGTCCGCCCCGTGGGCGGCGAACTCGAGCAGCTGCGACGCCTCGGCGTGATTTCCCGACACCTTGCGGAGCGCATCGGCGGAGTATCGCGACGCGAGGCGATCGATCGTGACCTTCACCTGGGGGAGGCGAGCGGTGAGCCGCTCGACGTCACGGCGGATGCCGTCGATGATCTCCGGTGCGCGCCGGGCGCGTTCGATCGGCGCTGCCAGCGCCGCGGTGCGGTCGTCGAGCAGCTCCTGCGCCCACTCGCACAGCTGAAGGATGCGGGCGCCGCGGGACTGGAGCTCCTCCGAGGTGTCGGGGATCTCGTCGTGGTTCAGCTGGTGGAGGTGGAAGGCCTCGGCCAGGTGCTGTCGGACGGCCGTGATTGCGTCGCGAAGGTCACGGGTCGCATCGGTGCCCAGCTCCGCCTCGGCGTAGACCAGCTCGTCACTCGTGGTGCGGATGCGCTCGTCGGCCTCGACGAGGGCGGTGCCGGCGCGTCGTGTGAGCTCGGCATCCTGCGCCGCCTGCGCTTCGCGTTCCTTCTTGCGGTTGCCCCAGATTCCGGCCATGAATCGATCCTAGGACTCCCGTGAAGGGCGAGACTGAGCGCTTGCCGTGCTCCCTGGCACGGCACGTACAGCCCGTATCAAGGTCACAACCGCATAACATGGGGTGTTGTGCTGTGCGCATGGGCGCGCGACACCGGTGGCATCCCGCGCCACCCGCACCCGAAAGATGGAGAACCTCCGTGGCCAACCCTCTCGAGAAACTGCTCCGTGCCGGTGAAGGACGCATCCTGCGGCGGCTCCAGCAGGTCGTGAAGGCCGTCGGCGCCCTCGAAGAGGATTACGCCCAGCTGACCGACGAGGAACTGCGCAGCGAGACCGCTGAGCTGCGTGCGCGCTACGAGGCGGGCGAGACGCTCGACAAGCTCATGCCCGAGGCTTTCGCCGCGGTGCGGGAGGCGGCCAAGCGCACGCTCGGCCAGCGCCCGTACGACGTGCAGATCATGGGTGGGGCGGCGCTCCACCTCGGCAATATCGCCGAGATGAAGACCGGTGAGGGCAAGACGCTGACCGCCACGTTCGCGGTCTACCTCAACGCCATCGCGGGCAAGGGCGTGCACGTCATCACCGTCAACGACTTCCTCGCGTCGTACCAGTCCGAACTCATGGGCCGCGTCTACCGCGCCCTCGGGATGACGACGGGCACGATCATCGCCGGTCAGACGCCGGAGGTTCGCCGCGAGCAGTACAACGCCGACATCACCTACGGCACGAACAACGAGTTCGGCTTCGATTACCTCCGCGACAACATGGCGTGGCGCAAGGACGACCTCGTGCAGCGCGGGCACTTCTTCGCGATCGTCGACGAGGTGGACTCGATCCTCATCGACGAGGCGCGCACGCCGCTCATCATCTCCGGACCGTCGTCGGGCGAGGCCAACCGGTGGTTCGTGGAGTTCGCGAAGATCGCCAAGACCCTCGAGGCCGGTGTCGACTACGAGGTCGACGAGAAGAAGCGGACGATCGGTGTCCTGGAGCCGGGCATCGAGAAGGTCGAGGACTACCTCGGCATCGACAACCTGTACGAGTCGGCCAACACGCCCCTCATCTCGTTCCTGAACAACTCGATCAAGGCGCTCGCCCTCTTCAAGCGCGACACCGACTACGTCGTCATGAACGACGAGGTCATGATCGTCGACGAGCACACGGGTCGCATCCTCGTCGGACGTCGCTACAACGAGGGCATCCACCAGGCCATCGAGGCGAAGGAAGCCGTTCCCGTCAAGGCGGAGAACCAGACGCTCGCCACGGTGACGCTGCAGAACTACTTCCGCCTGTACGACAAGCTCGCCGGCATGACCGGTACGGCCGAGACCGAGGCCGCCGAGTTCATGTCGACGTACAAGCTGGGCGTCGTGCCGATCCCGACTAACAAGCCGATGATCCGCAAGGACCAGTCGGACCTGGTCTACAAGAACGAGCAGGCCAAGTTCACCCAGGTCGTCGAAGACATCGCGCAGCGTCACGAGACCGGTCAGCCGGTGCTCGTGGGCACGGTGAGCGTCGAGAAGAGCGAGTACCTGTCGCGCCTGCTCGCGAAGAAGGGCGTGAAGCACGAGGTCCTGAACGCGAAGAACCACGCACGCGAGGCGGAGATCGTCGCGCGCGCAGGTCGCCTCGGCGCCGTCACCGTCGCCACGAACATGGCCGGCCGCGGTACCGACATCATGCTCGGCGGCAACGCCGAGTTCCTCGCCGTGCAGGAGATGCGCGCTCGCGGTCTCGACCCCGAGGAGAACCCTGAGGAGTACGAGGCCGCCTGGGACGAGGTGTACACGTCGATGCGCGACACCGTCGCCGAGGAGGGTGCCAAGGTCGTGGCGGCCGGCGGCCTCTACGTGCTCGGCACCGAGCGGCACGAGTCCCGGCGTATCGACAACCAGCTGCGCGGACGATCGGGCCGACAGGGCGATCCCGGCGAGAGCCGCTTCTACCTGTCCCTCACGGACGACCTCATGCGCCTGTTCCAGTCCGGAGCCGCCGAGGCGATCCTCGCGCGCACGAACTTCCCGGACGACGTCGCGATCGAGTCGACCATGGTCTCGCGTGCGATCAAGAGCGCGCAGTCGCAGGTCGAGGCGCGTAACGCCGAGATCCGCAAGAACGTCCTCAAGTACGACGACGTCCTCAACCGCCAGCGTGAGGCGATCTACGCCGACCGGCGTCACATGCTCGAAGGCGACGATCTCTCCGACCGCGTGCACCATTTCATCGAGGATGCCATCAGCGCCGTCATCGACGACCACACCGGCAGCGGTCACAACGAGAGCTGGGACTTCGATGCGCTCTGGACCGAGCTGAAGACGCTCTACCCGGTCGGCGTCACCATCGACGAGGTCGTCGCCGAGAGCGGCGCGAAGGGCCGCGTGACCCCGGAGGGGCTCAAGCGCGAGATCCTCTCCGACGCGAAGATCGCGTACCAGAAGCGCGAGGAGACCCTGGGCGCCGCTGCGACGCGCGAGCTCGAGCGACGCGTCGTGCTCCAGGTACTCGACCGCCGCTGGCGCGACCACCTGTACGAGATGGACTACCTCAAGGACGGCATCGGTCTGCGCGCCATGGCGCAGCGAGACCCGCTGATCGAGTATCAGCGCGAGGGCTACCAGATGTTCCAGTCGATGATGGCCCAGATCAAGGAGGAGTCCGTCGGGTTCCTCTACAACCTCGAGGTGGAGGTGCGTCAGGCGGGCGAGGGCGTGGAGGCCAAGGGGCTCGCCGCTCCTCCCGTCGAGGCGCAGAAGCTCCAGTACACGGCGGCGAACGACGCCGGCGAGGTCGAGGTACGCAACGATCGCGGCCAGGTGCAGCAGGCGGCCACCAACAAGGTGCGTCAGGCGGCCGCCCAGGCCGCCCCGGCAGAGGAGGCGCCGCGCGGCGCGTTCGGTCAGCGCACCGACGCCCCGGCATCCGCTCCCCTCAACCGGGCAGAGCGCCGCGCCGCCGACAAGAAGAAGTAGTCCGGGTGGAGCAGTCCTCGGCGTCGACGCTCAGTCGCGCGCTCGGGGTAGCGCTTCCCGTCGTGGCGGTCGCCGTTGTGGCGCTCGCGTCCCTGCTGCCACCCGAATGGGCACCGGACCGGATGGCGTCGTTCGTCGCGGGAGCGTGTTGGGCGGCGTGGATGATTTGGGTCTTGCCGCAGATCACTCTTCGAGCGGACGAGATCGTCGTGCGGAACTTCGTCTCCACCTGGCACGTACCCTGGGGCGCCGTCGGGTCCGTCCAGGGCGGCCGGGGCTGCGGATAGCGCTGCGCGACGGGCGGCGGATCCACGTCGCCGCGGTCTCTGCCGGTGAGGCGATGACCGAGGCCTGGCGGGAGGGTGCGCTCGGTGCCGAGGGCGGCTACTTCGACGGCGATGCCCGCGGCGAGTCGCCGCTGGCGCCGCGGGTGCGGACCGAGGCGGACAGCTGGGCGCGCGAGATCGCGGTGCGGCTCCGGTCCGTGACTTCCGACCCCGCGGCCGTCGCCACTCGTCGCCCGAACGTCGTGCCGCTCGTCCTCGGCGCGTTCGCCGTCGCGGCGGTCATCCGAGCGATCCTGCTCAGCTGAGTCTGCACGGGGGCCCGATCGGAGGCCACGGCTCGTCGATTGGCACCGTCGGGGCGGCGATATCCTGATCCGATGAGTCCCCGCATCCTGGATCAATCGTCGAAGCTCAAGGACGTCCTCTACGAGATCCGCGGGGCAGCGCTGGTCGAGGCCGATCGCCTCGAAGCAGACGGCCACACCATCCTGAAGCTCAACACCGGGAATCCGGCCGTGTTCGGCTTCGAGGCTCCGTACCAGATCGTGCGGGACATGATCGAGGCGATCCCGCAGGCCCACGGCTACAGCGACAGCCGGGGCATCATGTCGGCTCGCCGCGCGATCGTGTCACGCTACGAGCAAGTGCCCGACTTCCCGCCGTTCGACCCCGACCACGTCTACCTCGGCAACGGCGTCTCCGAGCTCATCACGATGACGATGCAGGCGCTCCTGGACGAAGGCGACGAGGTCCTCATCCCGGCGCCCGATTATCCGCTGTGGACGGCGATGACGAGCCTCGCGGGCGGCACCCCGGTGCACTACCGCTGCGACAACGAGAACGGCTGGCAACCCGATCTCGACGACATCCGCGAGAAGATCACGCCCCGCACGAAGGCGATCGTCGTGATCAACCCGAACAATCCGACGGGAGCCGTCTACACGCGCGAGGTTCTCGCCGGCATCGTGGAGATCGCGAGAGAGCACGATCTCCTGCTCCTCAGCGATGAGATCTACGACCGCATCCTCTTCGACGACGCCGTCCACATTCCGCTGGCGACGCTCGCGCCCGATCTGCTGTGTCTGACCTTCAACGGTCTGTCCAAGACGTATCGCGTGGCCGGGTACCGTTCTGGATGGATGGTCATCACCGGCCCCAAGCGGCACGCCGCGGGGTTCCTCGAAGGCATCCAACTCCTCGCCTCCACGCGCCTGTGCCCGAACGTCCCTGCGCAGCACGCCGTCCAGGCGGCCCTCTCCGGGGTGCAGTCGATCGACGCGCTCATCGCCCCCTCCGGTCGCCTTCACGAGCAACGCGACGCGGCGTGGGAGGGCCTGACGCGCATCCCGGGCGTGACCTGCCTGAAGCCGCAGGGCGCGCTGTACGCGTTCCCCCGCCTCGACCCTGAGGTGCACGAGATCCGCGACGACGCGAAGTTCGTCTACGACTTCCTCGTGGCTGAGCACGTGCTCCTGGTGCAGGGAACCGGCTTCAACTGGCCGACCCCCGACCACCTCCGCATCGTCACCCTTCCGGAAGCGCGCGTGCTCTCGGAAGCCGTGGAGCGGCTCGGCAACTTCCTGTCGTCGTATCGGCAGTAACCCTCACAGGAGCGCGAGCGAGGTCGCACGCCACCGTCCGTCCCACCCCTCGAGGCGCACGGCGATCGCGCGCGTACGCCGCGGGCCGGCAACGATAGCGACCGCCTCCACGACGCCATCTGCCGGTGTGGAATGCCGGGTGCTGAGGATCCGGTGCACGGGTCGCGCGGCCGGAACGCCCCGCGCACTTCGGGCGCGCGCCGACAGATTCGCGCGTGCGACCAGGGCGCGGAAGGCGTCCTCGCCGAGCCAGCGGGCGAGCTGATCGACCTCGCGCACTCCCGCCAGCACCTCCATGACGCCGATCGTCAGGTTGCGCACCAGCGGATCGGGGTCGGGGAGCTCCTTTGCAGGGGTGCGCTGGGGGGCGAAATACTCGGCCACATCGAGAGCCCTGGCCGCGCGGGGCGCGGAGCGGGCTCCGCCGGATGCAACGGACACAGCGGACCTCCTCACGAGGGGGGAGTGGGCACGAGTAGAGCACAGCTCGGAGAGCATCGGGATGAGAGATCTCCAACGTTGTGGAGGGTCGAAACGGGCCGACGCTGCGTGTCCTACTGTCGGGGCGTGCGCTGGGATCGCTTCTTCGAAGACCTGGAAGACCAACTCGACTCCGAATGGGAGGCCGAGCGGGCCGCTCTGGATTCGGAGGCGGAGCGACTGCGGGTGTCGCGGCTCCTCCTGCGCGAGCGTCTCGTCGCCCTCGCCCGCTCGGGGGATACCCCGGCGGCGGTGGAGCTGAGCGACGCCACGGTGTTGACGGGGCGCGTCCAGGCGGTGGGAGCGGACTGGCTCGCGCTCGACAGCGATCTTCGACGCGGTGCGGCCGTCATCCTCCCCCTGCCCGCCATCGTCTCCCTCGCAGTGGAGCCCGCGCCCCTTGTGGCGTCGGCGCGCGACGCGGCCGAAGGGTCGGCGCTGAGACAGCGCATGACCCTCGGTTATGTTCTTCGCGACCTGGCGCGCAAGCGTGTGCCGGTGAGCCTGCGCGTCACGGGCGGCAAGCTCCTCACGGGAACCATCGACCGTGCGGGTGCGGATCATCTGGACCTGGCACTCCACGACGCCGGTGCCCCGCGCCGACGGGATGCCGTCACCGGCTACCGGATCGTCAGCTTCGCGGCGATCCTCAGCGTGCTGCCGGATGGTCGCGCCGCTGTGCCGTAAGCCGCTCGTCGCGTCTGCGCTGGGCGCAGCGAGACAGCGACAGGGGCTTCAGTCGGCGTGCGCCGAACCGCGCCCCCACAGTTCGGGGAAGCTCGCTGCCTGCGATTCGCGCCAGAGGGCCATTCGGCGAACCTCCTCCGTCTGCGCCTCGAGGTAGTCGTCGACGCTCGCCGCCTCGACGCGCCACTGCGCGCGCGTTCCCACGCGTGTGCCCCGCAGGTGCCCCTCGAGGATCAGCGCGACCACCTCGTCGACGTCGACCGCGAGCGTCTCCGCGGCCTGCGCAGCGGTGAGCAGGCGCGCGTCGGGGAGCGGGACGTCGGGCATGACGCCATTATGCGCTCGCCTCGCGCCGCGCGCCATGGTTCGGGCGTCCTGTGGAGAACCGGCGACATCGGATCGACGTCGCCGCCACGATGGGTCGATGACCATGACCGACTCCCGTCCTCGGCCTCCCGCGTTCTGGGCCGACGCCCGCTTCCTCCTGGGGATCGTCCTCGTCATCGGGTCGATCGCCGCCGTGTGGGCCGTTGTCGCGACGGCGCGCCAGACGGCCCCCGCCCTCGTCGCGACGCGCACGGTCGTCGCGGGCCAGGTTCTTTCGGCCACCGACCTCGAAGCCGTCGACATCGGCCTCGGCGCGGTCGCGGAACGCTATCTGGCGCCCGGGGAACTCGTCCCCGGCTCTGTCGCGACCCGCACGCTGCCGCGCGGTGACCTCATCCCGCGGGATGCCGTCGGGCCGGCCGAGATGGCGGGTGTGACGACCGTCGTCCTCCGCAGTTCGGGGGAGGTGCCGGCGGGGGTGTCGACCGGCTCGGAGGTCGAGGTGTGGTCCGCGCCTCCGCGCGAACAAGGCCGCTTCGATGCTCCCGCGGTCCTCATTCCCCTCGCGACGGTCGTATCGGTGAAACGCGGTGATGCGGTCATGGGGGGAGGGGAGACGACGGTCGAGGTGGTGATCGACCGCGCCGACCTCGCCGACACCCTCGCCGCCATCGCGAGGGCGCCGCGCTCTCTGTCGTCCCGGCGACCGGTACAGCACCGTGAGGGTCATCCTGGCCACGGCGGGCGATCCGCGTCGGTGGGCGGACGACCTCCGGGCGGAGGGGGCGGACGTGCGCGCGGTGGTCTCGGCATCCGCTCCGGCCGCCGCCGTGGCCGATGCCGCATCAGACGCCGGAGCGGCCGCGCTGCTCGCGGAGTTGTCGACGGCCGACCTTCTGATCATCGAGCCCCAGCCGCGGGCGCTCACGAGCGAGCTCGTCGCGGCGTGCGACCGGTTCGGGGTGCGGATCGTCGCGCGCTGCGCGCGCCCCGCCGATCGTCGCGCCGCCGAGCGGTTCGGACTGCGCGTGGTGGACGCCGATGCGCCGGCGCACGAGGTGATCGAACCGGGTGTCAGCGTGTCTGACGGCCGGGCGCACCGCGGCAGGGTTCTCGTGGTGTGGGGGCCGGCCGGCGCGCCGGGGCGCACCACGATCGCCGTGGGACTTGCCGCCGAGCTGGCGCGGGACGGGAGGCGAGTGCTCCTCGTCGACGCCGACTCCCACGCGCCGGCGGTCGCACTGGCCCTCGGCGTGCCCGACGAGGGGCCGGGGTTCGCGGCGGCGTGCCGTCAGGTGGAGCGCGGTGCGCTCACGGTGGCGGAGCTCGAGCGGATCGCCGTCGATCTCGGCGCGATGTCGTTGCTCCCGGGGATCAACCGCCCCGCGCGCTGGCCGGAGTTGTCGGCCGACCGGGTGCGTGCGGCGTTGGAGGTGTGCCGCACCTGGGCCGACGACGTCGTGGTCGACGTCTCGGCATCCTTGGAGCTCGACGAGGAGATCGTGTCGGATCTCGATGGTCCTCGGCGCAACGGAGCGACGCTCGGTGCCCTCGCCGCGGCCGACGCCGTGGTCGCGGTGGTCGCGGCAGATCCGATCGGCGTCTCGCGGTTCGTGCGGGCTCACGACGATCTTCGCGGGGCCGCTGGATCAGCGCCCGTTCACGTCCTCGTGAACAAGACGCGGCGAACCGTGCTGGGGATCGATCCACAGGCCCAGGTGCGCCGTACGCTCGACCGCTATGTCGGGGTCGGGAGGGCTTCGTTCGCCCCGTTCGACCCTCGCGCCGTCGACGCTGCTCTCGTGGCGGCGCAGCCCCTCCTGAGGGCCGCAGGTCGATCCTCGCTCACCGCAGCGATCCGTCGATTCGTCGGCGAGGTCATCGAGCCGGCCGCGACATCCGAGCGGCCGCGCAGCGGTACGTCGCGCGTCCGCCGACGGCGCGCAGCCGGCGCGGCGGGTCGGTAGCCTGGAGACGTGTCGACGCTCAGCGATCTCGTGTACGCCCAAGGCCGGTCCAGCGAAGCGGACGTGGAGTGGCTGCACCGGCTCGCCGGAGATGGTCAGCTTCTGGCCGACCTCGCCTTCGCCGACATCGTCGTGTGGGTGCCCACCGACGACGACTCGTTCATCGCCGTCGCCCACACTCGTCCGTCCGGCGCGGCCACGCTGTTCTATCGCGACATCGTCGGCGACCGGGTGCGTCCGCAGTGGCGCACGCAGGTCCGCGACGCCTTCACGCAGTTGCGGATCGTCGACTCGGCATCGCCCGACTGGTTCGAGGAGACGCCCACGCGGGTGCGTGCCGTGCCGATCGTGCGAGAGCATGCGACTGCCGATCGCCCCGCCACGGTCGTGGGCGTCCTGACGCGGCACACCAACCTGGGGGAGGCGCGCACGCCGTCGCGGCAGCAGATCACGTTCAACGACTGCGCCGACGAACTGTTCGGCATGATGGCATCCGCCGACTTCCCCGACCTTTCGGCGCCCACGTCACCGCGGCGTGGAGCCCCCCGTGCGTCCGACGGACTCATCCGCATCGACGTCGACGGGGTCACGACCTTCGCGAGCCCGAACGCCCTGTCCGCGTTCAACCGCCTCGGATTCGATGACGAGCTCGAGGGCGAGCCCCTCATCGAGGTGGCGACGGCGCTCCTGCCGGCATCCCGTCAGTTCGACGAGTCGTTGCCGATCGTGATGGCGGGACGCGCCCCGTGGCGCGCCGACATCGAGGCCCGCGGCGTGACCGTCTCGCTGCGCACGATCCCGCTCAAAGACCACGGCACCCGCATCGGTGCGATCGTGCTCTGCCGCGACGTCACCGAGATCCGGCACCAGGAGCAGGAACTCATCACGAAAGACGCGACGATCCGCGAGATCCATCACCGCGTCAAGAACAACCTCCAGACCGTCGCCTCCCTCCTGCGCATCCAGTCGCGACGCACTCATTCCGACGAGGCGCGCGATGCTCTCACGCAGGCTATGCGTCGCGTCTCGGCGATCGCCGTCGTGCACGACACGCTGTCGGAGGGGCTCGCCCAGAACGTTGACTTCGACGACGTCTTCAACCGGGTGCTCAAGCTCGTCGCCGAGGTTGCGGCATCGCCGAACACTCGGGCGCGTACGGTGAAATCGGGGGAGTTCGGCACGCTCCCCAGCGAGTACGCGACGCCTCTCGCCCTCGCACTGACGGAACTCGTCACGAACGCGGTCGAGCACGGCCTCGCCGATCAGGAGGGCGAGGTCGAGATCATCGCGCAGCGCACCGACGATCAACTCGGCGTGCGGGTGCGTGACACCGGCGTCGGTCTCCCCGAAGGTCAGGTCGGACGCGGACTCGGCACCCAGATCGTGCGCACGCTGATCCAGGGTGAGCTCAGCGGGACGATCGACTGGCACACGCTCGTGGGTTCGGGCACCGAAGTGACCATCGAGATCCCCCTGCGCTACATCGACCGACGCAGCGCCTGACCGCGTCCGCAGTCCGGCGTCTCGCTCGGCGCTGTGGATAACTCGCACTCTGCTTTCATGAAACATGCTTTTATGCACTCATGAGAGTTATCAGGAAGCCACTGGCAGCAGTTCTGCTCACCGCGGCCATCGTCCTCGGTGTGGCCGTCCCCGCGCACGCCCGCTACTTCGGCAACGTCTGGGGTGAGCTGAACGGGCGTGGGTACGTCGTCAACTATCAGACCTTTCGAGATCACGTCTCGACCACTCGACCTCGCATGCATCTCGACCGGGTGGCGGCGTTCAACTTCCGTCTGTGGATGAGGAATAGGGATGGTGTCCGGGTCTCCGACCGCGCTCTCTTCCACACTCCTGGAGAGACGACGTATTGGTCCTCGTCGTCGGGATCGACCGTCATCCCTAGCGGGCGCTACAAGCTATCCGGGCAAATGCTGGGGGAGTTGCAGGGTGGATTCGATCCGAGCAGGATTCGGTGGCAGGGAGACATCACGTGGTGACAACCCAGAGACCGCGCGCGTGGAAGACCGGGTCGTGTCTGGGCTTCGCGCTCGTCGCCTTCACTGTCGTTGGATGTTCTCCAGAAGCCCCCACGCAGGTGGGCTTCATGTCGTATGCAGAGATGCGCGACGAGTATGACCGGACGCTGGAGAACTTTCCCGCCGACCTCCCGTTCCCAGAGGGCGTCGACACTCATCCACCGCTCGAGAGCCAGATTGTCACGGACCCCGAAACCACCGACCTCTTTGAAGTAGGTTCCGGTTCGGGACAGGCCTACGTGTACTGGGAGTGCACATGGATGCTGCAGGTGCTTGCTGCTGAGGGCAAGGGAGCGAGAGCCGATCAGGGTCTGGACATGCTGGAGTCGGCGCTCGACTCCGAGATGCGTGCGAGACACTTCGACGACTCCAGTGGCGTGTGGGAGAACCAGGTTCTCCGGAGCGCTCGACAGGGCGACCTCGGGCTGCTGAGAGACTTCGCCGTCGGTTGCGACGGTGAGTCCTGATGCGTGCCAGAAGTCTCGGTAGAGCTAGCGCTGTCGTGCTGCTCGCGTCACCGCTCGTCGCGTGCACCCCGGACGCGCCGGTCCAGGAGGGCTTCATGTCGTACGAAGAGATGCGCGACGAGTATGACCGGACGCTGGAGAACTTTCCCGCCGACCTCCCGTTCCCAGAGGGCGTGAATCCCCGTCCGCCCTTGGAGTCTCAGATCGTTACTGACCCTGAAACGACTGATCTGTTCCAAGTGGGATCGGGAGAGGTTCAGGCGTACATCTACTGGGAGTGCGTCTGGATGACCCAGGCGCTCGAGGCAGGCGGCGACCGCGAGAGGCTCGACGCGGCGGTTGACATGCTGGAGTCGGCTCTTGATTCCAAGTTCCATCGCCTGTATTACGAGGATCCTGGCCGGATGTGGGAGCTCGAGGTGCTCGGGGGTGCGCGAAAGGGCGACTTGAGCTCGATGAAGGACTTCGCCGTGGGCTGCCACGTGGACTCACGATGACCGTCCGATCACATGGTCCGGAGAGCTCCCGCCAGCCCGTCCGCGGCGGCGCCCTTGCCGCGGTCGCCGCGCTGCTCCTGAGCGGTCTCTTCGCCGCGTGCACGGCCCCGCCGCCCGCCCCGTATGCAGAGGACGAGCCGACCGAGGCGACGGTCATGACCGAGACGGTCGAGCGGCGCACGTTCGACACCGTCCTCTCCCTGCCGGCGACCGTGGTGGCGGGCCTGGCCTTCCAGGTGACGGCTCCGGCAACCGGCATCCTCGTCGAACGCGACGGTGCACTGTTCATGCAGCTCGACTCCGGTCGCGAAATCCGCGTCGGAGGCGGCGCTCGGATCGAGACCCTTCTCGTCGCACCCGGAACCGAGGTGGTCGCCGGGCTTCCTCTCGCCGAAGCGGTGCACGACGGGTTCGCCCTGCGAGCCTCGGTCACGGGCGAGCACCTGCTGCGGCTGACAGCGCCCGCTGGCGGGTCGACGAAGGGCGGCCCTCCGGTACGAGCGGCGGGCGAAGTACGCGGCTCCTCCGGCCCGTTCGACTGCGACCTCGTGGACCCGGTGCCGAGTTCCACCGACCCGTCCGTCGTAGAAGAGGGCAGTTCGTTCCTCGCCTGTGCCGTCCCCGAGACGGTGCGTGTCATCGCCGGCATGAGCGGGCAGCTCGTCGTCACCCTCGCCACGCATGACGATGTCCTGTCGCTGCCGTTGGAGGCGATCGCCGGAACGGTCGATCGCGCGCGAGTCTCGGTGAAGGACGGCGACGAGGTCGTCGAGCGCGACGTGACCCTCGGCGGATCGAACGGGTACCTCGTGGAAATCGTCGACGGCCTGCGCGAGGGCGACGAAGTGCTGATCCCGAGCCCGAGCCTCCTCGAATGACCGATGTTCTCCGTCTGGTGCAGGGCACCAAGGTCGTCGGCGGCCGGCCGGTGCTCGACGCCGCGAACCTGACGATCTCCCGAGGCGAATCGCTCGCCGTGATCGGACGATCCGGGAGCGGCAAGAGCACGCTGCTGTCGATACTCGGACTCCTCGACGAGCTCACCGAGGGGGAGCGATGGCTGTGGGGGCAGCGAGTCGAAGACCTCGGGGAGCGGGATCGCGCGGTACTTCGCGCGCGAAGGCTCGGTTTCGTCTTTCAGAACTTCCGGCTGATCGACTACCTCACGGCCGCAGGGAACGTCACGGTGCCGATGGATGCCGCCGGCACCCTGACGAGACGACAACGCCGGCGGAGGGCCGACGAGCTCCTCGATGAACTCGGCCTCGCAGCGCTGCGGCGTCGCCGACCGCGACAGCTCTCCGGCGGCGAACAGCAGCGTGTCGCCATCGCCCGGGCGCTCGCCTGCGAGCCCGACCTCCTCCTCGCCGACGAACCCACGGGCTCACTCGACGAAGTGACAGCCGCCGAGGTGTTGCGCCTGCTCCGCGACGCCACCCGGGAGCGCGACTGCGCTCTGCTCGTCGTGACGCACGACACGGCCGTGGCCGCACAGATGGACACCGTCACAGAGCTCGTCGACGGTCGCCTGCGTACCGTCACTGCCCCCCGGGGTCGGAGGGCGCAGAGGCTCCGAGGGGAAAGCACGTGAAGACTCTGCGGCTGGCCGGACAGCTGCTTCGCGGTCACCTCCGCGGTCACCTCCTCACGGTCGCCACGCTCCTCCTGGGCCTCGTCGGCATCGTCACCGTGGCCGGAGCGTCGACCACAATGGCGCGGACGATCGAGCATCAATCCACGCTCGAACGCGGCCACCGGGTGACGATCTCCGCCTACCTGCGCGCCCCGGCGACCCCGGAAGACGTGATTCGTCTGGCCACCCAACTCGAGAGACGGATGCCCGACCGTGCTGCCGTGGCGCCCGTCGTTCGCACACCCGCCCTGGTCATCGCCGAGCCGCGCCAGATGCTCGAAGCGCAGGTCGTGCTGACCTCGCGCGACCTGCAGACCGTGCGTCGATGGCCGGTGATCGACGGCGCGTGGCTGGACGACACCGAGTCGCTCGTGTCGACGGGGGTGATCAATCGCGCGGCATCCGTCCTCGACGTCGGCGTGGGTACCGTCATCCACACGGATGCCGGTGAGCCCATCGTGATCCGCGGGATCGTCGACGACGGTTCCCGCGACCCGTGCGTCTACCTTCGGCTGGATCAACACGCCGACACGGCGGCGCTCCACACGGATCGCGAGTCTCTCCTCACGGTCTCCCATCCGGAGCTCGAGGCCGGCACCGCTCGCGACGTGCTCACCGGCATCGAGAGCATCGCAGAGACGACGCTCGTCGATCGCGTCGAGCGCACAGACACGCTGGCCGAACTCGCCGCCGAGCTCGCCGCGACGACCATCTCGTTCATCGTGGTCGGGATCTTCAGCGTGCTGTCGCTGACCGTCGGCATCCTGAACATCGGCCTGTCCCGGTCACGCGAACGCGCGTGGGAGCTCTCGCTACGACGCGCCCTCGGCATGCCGCGTTCGGCCCTCGCATGGGCGATGGTGATCGAGTCGCAGGTCGTCGCGGGGGTGGCCGCTATCGCCGCCGTCGCCGTCTCGGTGCTCGCGCATCCGGCCATGGTGTCGGCGATGGCGACGCTCCCCGACACGGCAGCGTCGAGTTACCCCGCCGATGCCGCCGTGCTCGGACTCGGCGTCGGCGCACTCGCCGCCGCGGTCGGCAACATCGCGCCGGTGGCGCGGATGTGGCGTCTGCCGATGTCGACGATCATGCGCCTCTGAGCGGTAGCGAGCGAGGAAACGCCAGCGAGGAAACGCCAGCGAGATCCCGCGAGCGACACCCAGCGAATGGCTCACGACACGAACTGAGCCTCCGCGCGGGATGCCGATGGCATCCGCGGGAGGCTCAGTCGACGTCAGGAGGCGCGGCGGGCACGAGCAGCGCGTCGCTTCAGAGCGCGGCGCTCGTCTTCGGAGAGCCCGCCCCAGACACCCGAGTCCTGACCGGACTCGAGGGCGTACTGCAAGCAGATCTCGGTGACCGTGCATCGAGCGCAGACGGTCTTCGCCTTCTCGATCTGGTCGACGGCGGGGCCGGTGTTGCCGACGGGGAAGAAGAGTTCCGGGTCGACGGTCAGGCAGGCGGCTTTGTCGCGCCAATCCATGGTGTGGTGCTCCTTGATGCGGGATGAAGTTCGGGTGGGTCGTTCGCCGGGTCGACGTCGATTACCCTGGAAGTGTGCGAGCTCTTGCTCGCCCCACTGCGCTGTGGGAGCACACGCTTCATCAATCGTCCCATGCGTCGGCAGGTGAATCAAGGGTGAACATGGCATTTCCAGACCAGTTTGCTGTGCGTAGCCTCCAAGACGGATGCCGTGACGCGGCGGGACACTGACACTTCCGAGGAGTCGCGGGAACATGTCCACCACCCCTGTGGAGCGGTTCGCCGCGGTAGCGCTCGTGCTCGAGGGCCTCGCGCTGTTCGTGCTCGCGGGGTGGGAGGTCGTCGCGCTCGTCACGGGCGACACCGACTCCGTGAGCAGCTCGACGGCTCTCATCGTCCTCACCGCGATCGGTGCCGTGGCCCTCGTGGCGTTCGGTGCAGCGGTGTGGCGCGGCGGCTCGTGGGGACGCAGCGGCGGCATCGTCGCCCAGCTCCTGGCTCTCGCCGTCGCCGTGGGCGCGCTGTCGGGGGAGAACCCGCAACCCGCCTTCGCCCTCGCTGTCGCCGCCCCTGCGATCGCCGTGCTCGCGGCGCTCGTCGCGAGCGCACGTGCAGCGGGTCGCCGGCTGCGGGCGGCCGAAGCGGCAGGGTCAGACGTCGAGGAGTGAGCGGATGCGGGCCACGTGACCCGTGGCCTTCACGTTGTAGAGCGCGTGCTCGATGTCGCCGTCGGGGCCGATCACGAACGTCGAGCGGATAACGCCCTCGACCGTCTTGCCGTAGTTGGTCTTCTCGCCCCACGCGCCGTAGGCGTCGTGCACGCTGTGGTCGGGATCGCTGAGCAGGTCGTACGGAAGTGCATCGCGAGTGCGGAACTCGCGCAGCGTCGCGGGCTCGTCACGCGAGATGCCCAAGACGGTGTACCCGGCGGCCTGCAACGGCGCGAGGCTGTCGCGGAAGTCGCAGGCCTCGGTCGTGCAACCCGGAGTCATCGCCGCCGGGTAGAAGAACAAGATCACTCGGCCGCCGCGGTAGTCGCTGAGCGACACCGTCCGCTCGTCCTGGTCGACGAGCGTGAAGGCGGGAGCGGGGGAGCCGATGTCGAGGCGCGTCATGCCCCCCAGCCTACTCAGGCGAAAGTGGCGAGCAGGCGTTGCAGGGAGTCCAGACGCGCGGCGCCCCGTTCCCCGAGTCGCCCTTCGGTGACGGCCTCGACGATCGCGCAGTCGGGGGCGTCCGGCAGGTGCGTGCACCCGCGTGGACACTCCTCCGCGATCGCGGCGAGGTCGGTGAACGCCTTCAAGATGTTGGCGGGGTCGACGTGACCCAGACCGAACGAGCGCACTCCCGGCGTATCGATGACCCAGCCCTTGCCGTCCGAGCCGACGTAGCGCAGCGACACCGTCGAGCTGGAGGTGTGGCGGCCGCGGCCGGTCACCTCGTTGACGTGGCCCGTCGCCCGGGCCGCGTCGGGCACGAGCGCGTTGACCAGCGTCGACTTGCCTACGCCCGAATGTCCGACGAAGACCGTGGAGTGCCCGACGAGGCGTTCCCCGATCCGCTCGACGGGCATGTCACCGTGACCGCTCGTGAACACCTCGAGGTCGTCCAGCCCCTCGAAATGGCCGAGGAAGGCCGCCGGGTCGGCGAGGTCGGTCTTGGTGACCACGAGGAGGGGGCGGATGCCAGCATCCAGCGCGGCGATGAGATACCGGTCGACGAGTCGCGGTCGCGGCTCAGGGTCGGCGGCGGCGACGACGACGAGCATCTGATCGGCGTTGGCGACGATCACCCGCTCCACCTGATCGGTGTCGTCCGCGCTGCGGCGCAGAAGAGAGGTGCGCTCCTCGATGCCCACGATGCGGCCGAGCGTTCCCTCGTCGCCGGTCACGTCGCCGACGACGCGTGCCCGGTCGCCGGTCACGATCGGCTGTTTGCGCAGTTCTCGGGCACGCGTCGCAGACACGGTGTGCTCGGTCGGACCGTCCTCGTCGACCAGGACGGTGTACCGTCCACGGTCGACGCCCAGCACCCGGGCGATCTGCGCGTCGGCGTGCGCGGGTCGCCGCTTGGTGCGCGGCCGGTTGGCCTTCGGGTTGGGTCGCACGCGGATGGACGACTCGTCGAAGTCGGACTCATCGTCGTCGATGTCGTCCAGCCAGCTCATCGGGCGACCCGACCGCTCACGAGACGCCGTCTGCCTGCAGCATGGCGTGCCACAGCTGCGGGAACTCGGGCATCGTCTTCGCGGTGGTGCCGATGTCGTCGACCTCGACGCCCGGGACGCGCAAGCCGATGATGGCGCCGGCAGTCGCGATCCGGTGGTCGTGGTGGGCCTTCCACAGGCCGCCGTGCAAGGGAGCAGGGGTGATGCGGATGCCGTCCGCCAGCTCCTCCGCGTCGCCGCCGATCGCCCGCAGGTTGGAGACCAGAGCAGCGATGCGGTCGGTCTCGTGCCCGCGGATGTGGCCGATGCCGTGCAGGGTCGACGGAGCGTCGGCGAAAGCGGCGAGCGCGAACAGCGTCGGCGTGAGCTCGCTCGCGGCGGTGAGGTCGAGGTCGACGCCGGCGATGCGGTCGCCCGCGGACACCGTGAGCGCACCGCCGCGGCGCGACGCGCGCGCGCCCATGAGCGTGAGGATCTCGGTGAGGAGCGCGCCCGGCTGGGTGGACGTGGCGGGCCAGCCCGGGATCGTGACGGCGCCGCCGGTGAGGATGGCGGCGGCCAGGAACGGGGCCGCGTTCGACAGATCGGGCTCGACCACGGCATCCCGGCCGCGCGGGGCCCCTGCGGGTACGAGCCACTCGTGCGGGTTCTCGTGCTCGACGTGCACACCGCGCCGGGCGAGGGCCTCGACGGTCATGTCGATGTGCGGCACGCTCGGAAGCCGGGCACCGGAGTGGAGGAGGTGCAGGCCGACGTCGTAGCGTGGGGCGGCCAGCAGCAGGCCCGAGACGAATTGGCTCGACGTGCTCGCGTCGATCGTGACTTCGCCGCCGCGGATGTGCCCGCGGCCCTTGATGGTGAACGGCAGTGCCCAATTGCCGCCGTCGTCGATGTCGACGCCCAGTTCTCGCAGCGCCTTGATCATGACGCCCATGGGGCGGTGCAGGGCGCTCTCGTGCGCCGTGATCGTCACATCACCGTGCGCGAGACCTGCCAGCGGCGCGATGAAGCGCATCACGGTGCCCGCCTGTCCACAGTCGATCACCACGTCGCCGCGGAAAGCGGCGGGAGGCGTGATGTGCAGGTCGGGACCGTAGGGCCCGGTGGGAGGAAGCTCCTCGATCTCCACGCCGAGCGTGCGGAGCGCCTCGATCATGCGGGCGGAATCGTCCGAGTGCAGGGGAGCGGCGAGGGTGCTCGGCCCGTCGGCGAGAGCGGCCAGCACCAGCTTGCGATTGGTGAGGGATTTGGAGCCCGGGACGGTCACCGTCGCGTGCACGGGCGCCTCCGTCGTGGGCGCGGGCCACGCGGCGACCCGGGCCGTGGCCCCGTCGCTGGGGGAGAGCTGGGAATACCCGGACGCAGTCATCGGGTTCTACCCTAACGAACCGTCGTCAGAACCCGAGTGAGAGCACAGTGAGGAGCGCCATGATCGCCACCCTTCCCCCCGTGTTCGACGTGCTCGGCGACGTAGACTGGCGCCTGATGGAACACGAGGCGGCGATCGATCCGCAGACCCCCGAGGCCCCCCAGGACCCCAGCGCCCAGTTCGAGGAGCAGGCGCTCCCGTTCATGGACCAGCTGTACGCCGCCGCGATGCGGATGACGCGCAACCCCGCCGACGCGGCCGACCTCGTGCAGGAGACCTTCGTCAAGGCCTTCGGCTCGTGGGCTTCGTTCACGCAGGGTACGAACCTCAAGGCGTGGCTGTACCGCATCCTGACCAACACGTACATCAACACGTACCGCAAGAAGCAGCGTGAGCCGTTCCAGGGCACGATCGACGACCTCGAGGACTGGCAGCTGGGCGGTGCGGAGTCGACCACGGCGACGAGCACACGCTCGGCCGAGGCCGAGGCGATCGACCACATGCCGGCGTCGGCGGTGAAAGACGCGCTGCAGCAGATCCCCGAGGACTTCCGCCTCGCGGTCTACCTCGCCGACGTCGAAGGCTTCGCGTATCAGGAGATCGCGGACATCATGAAAACCCCCATCGGCACGGTCATGAGCCGTCTGCACCGTGGCAGGCGAATGCTGCGTGACCTCCTTGCCGACTATGCGAAAGAGCGCGGCATCGATGTGCCCGCCACGAGGAGCAAGAAATGAGCGACTGCGGCTGCGACAAGGCGAGGAAAGACCTCGAGGAGTACCTGCGCAACGAGGTGTGCAAGACCCAGCACGCCGACATCCGCGAGCATCTCGAGAACTGTCCGGCCTGCCGCGAGGAGGCCCTCGTGGCGACGACCCTCACGGCTGTGCTCGCGCGCGCCTGCAAGGAGACCGCGCCGGAGCAGCTGCGCGACCAGGTGCTGAGCCGACTCCGTGCCGAGCAGGCCACTCACCACTGACCGTCAGGCGACCCCGCGGTCGCGGTGTGTGGGCGGCAGCCACGCGCTCGTGTGCCCCGCGATGAGGTAGGTGCCCGGCAGGGACGCCGGGTCGTCGTCGACCGCAGGGTTCCCCATCTGGCGCAGTAGCGCGATCGATGCCGAACGCAGCGCCCGGATGCCGTCGACATCGGCGCGCCGTTCGGAGAGCTCGCGAGCCAGTTCCTCCTGGAGACGCGCACGCTCGGCGGCCACTTCGGCGCTGACGTCGAGGAAAGCCGTCTCCAGCGCGTCGTCGATGCGCTGACGCGCGTCACGGTCGCGGCGACCGAAGAGGTACGCGACGAGCGCGATCACCGAACCCGCCGCGCCGGCGAGGAACAGGACCGGGAGGCTGCCCGAGGTCACGGATGCGCCGAACACCGCGCCGGCCACGGCGAGCGCCGCCGAGACCTGCGACTGGAAGAGCGTGCTGCGCGGCACCGGTTTGCCGACGACGGCGAGCGCCACGAGCGCCTGCAGGATGCCGACGGCCAGCGCGACGATCGCCGCGGGCGTCTCGAGTCCGTCGGCCCCGAGGCGGAGCGAGCCGAGAAGTGCGAGGGGTGCGGCAGATGCGAAGGTCAGCAGGAACACGAGCAGGGAGTGCCACCCGCTGAGCTGGGGGCGACGTCCGCCGTGGCGTTCGGTCAGCAGCTCGGTCACGCGTCGGCGTGCGCTCGCGGCCACCGCGTTGGAGTCGGCCACGAGGCGATCGCGCACCTCCCCGAGCCCGGCGACGCCCAGCACGGAGTACTCGATCAGTTCGCGGCTGGCCGTCGCCGGTGCGATGAGGTCGTCGCGCACCGCCTCGGCGCGGGCGGCGATCGGGGAGTCAGTCACGGTGATCCATCTCGAGTGTCGGAAGGAGCCGCTCGGTCAGCGCGAGGGCGACGGCGCCCGCCTCGGGGGCCAACGGCGACAGCTGCCCCACGACGAGCCGGCCATCGAGGTCGAGAACGTAGGTCGTGCGCACCCAACCGAGCGGCGTGACCGGCGACGCGTCGGCGCCGTCGGCGGTCTGTGCGTCGGGGTTCTGCCCGTCGGCGGTCTGCTCGTCGGACGCGGCGTCCTCGTCGGAGAACAAGACCGTGACCCGCCAGCCCGAGACCGCCCCGGCCGTGAACGGGGTCGTCGTCGGCGGCCACGGTGAGGGGGTCAGCGTGAGGGCGAGTTCCTCCGCGCGCGCGGCATCGCGGAACGCCGGCGCCTCCGTGACGAGGAAGCCCAGCGTCGCATAGAGACCCGACACGGGTTCGCACAGCAGGAGCACCAGCGAGTCGGGCGCCGCTTCGCGGGCGGTCACGGCGAGGTCGGCGGCCAGGAGGATGCGAGCCTGCTGCTCGTCGGCCCGGCTGTCCAACAGCGAACGCAGCCACGGCTCCGCCTCGGACTCCGGCGGCACCACCGACCACAGGCGAGGATCGGCTTCGACGGACAGCTCAGGCATCGCGCTTCCAGCGGACGGTGGCCACGATCGCGTCGCAGAGGGCGGTCATCGTCGCGACGCCGGTCGGGTCGACTGTCGTGCCTGCGGCGGAGGCGAGGATGCTGGCCTGGAACAGCAGTCCGCGGCGGTCGCTGTCGGGAGCGGGCAGCAGGTAGTTGATGGTGAGGATCTCGGCGGCGCCCCCCGAGAACCCGGCCGTCGAGGTCTGCGTCCAGCGGAGGATCGTTCCCCCCTCGTCGAGGGGCGCGGCCCCGCGCGTCGCCATGAGGTGGCGTCCGGCTTCGGCAAGGCTCCGCCCACCGGGAGCGTCCATGCGCGCCGCGACGATCGAGACCGGCAGGAAGTCGCTCTCGGGCACGTCCTGCTGCGCGAACAGGCGGATCGCGTCGCCGACGCCGCGGTTCGCCGCGGCGAACACCTCGTCGAGCACGGGCCGCAGCGCGGTCCGCTGAGCCGCGGCGAGCCGCTCCAGCGACTGCTCCGCGACGGCGCGCAGCGCGGCCGGCTCGGGATCGAAAGACCCCCAGCCCAGGGGGAGGACGAGCGCGAAGCCGGGCATCCCGGCGGTCGGCTCGACCAGTTCAGCGCGCAAAGACACGGTGCTCCGATCGTGGGGGGAGGGGACGGCATCCCGATTCTAGGCGGGTCAGTCGAACGACTTGGCCACGCTGACGACGGTCGGCATGACGGTCGCGTAGACCTGCGCCGCGCCGCCCAGCGCCTCGGTGAGCGTCTGCGGCATCCGCCCGGGAGCGAACCCGGCCAGGGCGCGCCAGCCGTTGCCCCAGCTCCCCGTCAGGGCGAAGGTCTCCTTGACCATCACCGGCGAGTAGAACAGGCGGAACATGTTGCGCGTGTTCAGGCCGTGTGGCGTGCCGCGCACGAACAGCTGCGGCATCCGGTTCGCGAGCACCGAGTCCAGGGCGCGGAACGCATTGCGCGCATCGACGAACTCCGAACCGAAGAGGCGGACCGTTCCCGACAGGCGGGGGAAGCGCGCCCCGGCGGAGGCGAACGAGCCGAGTCTGCCGAGCCCGGCGAGCTTGCCGAAGGGGAGGATCGCGACGGCGGAGAGCGCCACTTCCTGCCAGCTCCCGCGGCCAGTGGACAGTCGTGCGATCTCGCCGAGCAGGGAGATCACGCCGACGATCACAGCAAGGGCTGCGGCGATGGCGGCGAGCGGGCCGGTGACGACGAAAGCCACGATGATGAGCGCGACACCCACCCACATGAGCACGGTGAGCAGACCCTCGACGAACGGCATCGCGTCGTCCCAGAATCCGTCGGACACGCCGTCCTCGTTCGCGCCCTGCAGGCTGGACAGCGTCGAGTCGTACACCGCTTCCCAGCGGGCGACGGGCGCGTCGTACTGCGCGCGGTACGTCTCGAACGTCTGGAGAGCGGAGTCGAACGAGGACTGCTCGGCGGCGCTGCTGGGACGGCTCCCGGACTGCTCGACCTCGTGGTCGTCGTTGAAGTCCCACTGCTGCTGGTCGCCTTCGGCCGCCGAGAGGGCACGCGAGGTGTCGTTGACGCGCTCCCAGGCCGAGGCGGCACGGGTCACGAGCCCGTCGGTCTCCGACTGGACCGTCTCGAGGGCGCCCGCATAGCGGACCAGGGCGCGTCCGCTCGGCAGGTAGCGCTCTCCGGCCGTCCGGAGATCGGCGTAGACCTCCTTGGCCTGTTCGCGGACCGCCTCGAACGACTCGCCGCTGCCGATCGTCCCGTCGGCGAACATCTCCAGCGTGCGGGCCGCGGAGCGCATCATCTCGCCCTGCTCGACGATGTTCTCGCCGCGGCTGCGGATGCGGGAGGGCTCGCCCACGATCTGCTCGATATCGCGCCCGCCGGCGGTGTTCGGCATGTTCTCGCGCTGGTACCAGTAGCCGTCGTGTCCCATTACTCGGATGCCTCCATGCTGCGGGCGAGTTCGGCGTCAGCTTCGGCCCAGTTGTCCCGGGCCTCGTCGAGCCGCTTCTTCATCTCCTCGAGGTGGCGACGCTGCGTCTCGCGCTTGTCGTCCCACTTCGCCTCGAAGTCCTCGGCGGCGGACTGCAGCGAACCGCGTCCCTGCGGCCGCGAGATCGCCTCGGTCAGCGTGTTCGTCTGCGAAGACGCGTTCTGATACTCGGCGATGATCGCGCCGAGCGCCTCGCTCAGCTCCGCCATCGAGTCGAGCGGAATGTCGACGCCGTCTCCAGCCATGAGTGCACCTCCCCGGTCGTTTCCATCCTAGGGACGGGGCCGCAGGCCGCCATGGGGAGAACTCCCCACTTCCCTGTCCACGGGTTCCGTCTCCTGAGGGCCGGCCTCACGCGGTGAACACGGTGAGCGCGCCGGGAACGGCATCCACCCGCACGGGCAGAGCGCCCAGGGGATCGCCGTCCGCGTAGGCGGTCAGCGCCGGTGCGTCCAGGCGCACCGAGCGGGCCCGACGCATCACGACGTCGGGCGACGACGCGTGGGTGCCGCGGTAGACGCGCGGAAGGAGGCGCAGCAGCCGCAGACGGCCGGCAGGACGAACGAGAGTGATGTCGAGCAGGCCGTCGTCGAGCGTCGCCTCGGGGCAGATGCGGATGCCGCCGCCGTAGGTCGGACCGTTACCGACGGATGCCAGGACGAGCGGTCCGTCGAGCACCTCCACGTCGCCGTCGGCGCCCTCCAGTTCCACACGGAACGGGAGGTCGCGCAGCCGCAGGAACTCGATGAGGACGGCGATGTCGTAGCGGGAGTGCCCTCGGGGCCACGTCATACCGTTGGCGCGGTCGTTCACCTTCGAATCGAAGCCGGCCGCCAGCACGGTCGCGTACAGCCGCGAGGAGTCGTCCGCCCGTGTCGCGCGGGCGAGGTCGACCCGCCGGGTGCGACCCGCGATGACGGCGGCGGCGGTCGCCTCCGCTCGCAGCTCACGCAGTCCGAGGGCGGCGGCGAAGTCGTTGCCCGTGCCGACCGGGACGATCCCCAGGGGAGTGTTGGTGCCGGCGAGCTCCTGGATCGCGAGGTTCACCGTTCCGTCTCCGCCCGCGACGAGCACGGCATCCGTCCCGACGTCGAGTGCGGCCCGCAGCAGCGAGGACGAATCGGCGGCGCTCCCGCCGGAGATCACCGCGACCCGGATGCCGTGGCCTCGGAGGCGGGCGGACACCTCGTCCACGACGACGGTGTGCGCGCCGGCGCGCGCTGCGGGGTTGACGAGCAGTGCGACGTCCATCGCCGTACCTGTTCTCTCGGGTGCGTCGCGGTCGGGTGCTGGCAGGATTCCGCACCGAGACGACCGTTTTCCGCGAGCCGAGCGTCGGGGGTGCTGGACAGGATGGTGTCATGACCGGCCGCTCCCTCGCCATCGACACGCCCGCCCGCCACGGCGGGATCGGACTCGTGCAGGGAACCGCGCTCTACGTGGCATCCGTCCTCGGCACGGGTCTGCTCGTGCTGCCCGGCCTCACGGCGAGCGTGGCGGGTCCCGCGAGCATCCTGGCCGTCGTGGCCGTCCTCGGTCTCTCCGTGCCGCTGGCGGGCACGTTCGCCGTCCTCGCGGCGCTCTACCCCGACCCCGGAGGAGTCGCGAGCTACGTGCGGAAGGCGCTCGGGGGCACCGCAGCCCGCATGACGGGCTACTGGTTCCTCTTCGGGGTGTGCGCCGGGGCGCCGGTGGTCGCCGCGCTGGGCGCCGAGTACGTCGTCGCCGCCCTCGGCGTCGATCGCGCGTTCGTGCCGCTCCTGGCCGCCCTCGTCTTCCTCCCGCCGTTCGCGCTCAACGCGCTCGGCGTGCGGGTCGCCGGCGGCGCCCAGTTCGTGCTCACCGCCCTCCTGCTCGCCGTGGTCGTCTTCGTCGTCGGACTGGGGGCGCCGTCGGTGGAGGCCTCGAACTTCCAGCCATTCCTCCCGTACGGCTGGGCGGGGGTCGGGACGGCGGTGAGCCTGTTCGTCTGGGCGTTCGCGGGCTGGGAGGTCGGCACCCACATCTCGGGGGAGTTCCGGCGCCCCGCGCGGGACATCCCGTGGGCCACCGGCATCGCCGTGGTCGTCACGGGCGCGTGCTACCTCGTGCTGCAGGTCGTGACCGTCGGCGCACTCGGGGCGAGCGCGGGCGAGGGGCAGGTGCCGCTCCTCGACCTCGCACGGCTGGGGTCGCCGCGCCTGGGGCCGATCGCCGTCGGCATCATCGCGGCGATCGTCGCGCTCGGCGTGCTCAACGCCTACCTCGCGGCCTTCGCGAAGCTGGGCGCCTCACTGGCCGACAACGGCGACCTTCCGCGGTGGTTCTCCCGAGGGGTCGAACACGGCGGCATCCCGCGCCGCGCGCTCGCCCTCACCGCGACCGTCGCCGCCGTCTACTTCTCGCTCATGCTCGTGAACGGCATGGTGCTCACCCCGTTCATCCTCGTTCACACGAGCAGCATGGTCTCGATCTACGCGCTCGGCATGGTCGCCGCCGTGCGGCTGCTGCCGCGGCGTTCGCCGGGGTGGTGGATGGCGGTCGTCGCTGCGGTGCTGTGCGCGGGCATGCTGGCGCTCGCGTGGGCCTCACTGGCGCCCGCGCTCGCGCTCGCGGCGGCGGCGGTCGTCGTGACCGTCGCTCGCCGCGGACGTCGCGCTAGAGCGTGAGCGCCGATTCGAGGATCGTCGACTGCTCCACGGCGTGGACCTTCGGCGAACCGGTCGCCGTCGAAGCGGCCGCGGCGCGCGAGATGCGGCGCACCGTGCGGCCCCGCAGGTTCTTCACGACCTCGAGAGCGATGAAGGGCCACGCGCCCTGGTTCTCGGGCTCGTCCTGCACCCACACCAGTTCGGCGTCGGGATAGCCGTCGAGGATCGCGTTGAGCTCGTCGACAGGTGCCGGGTAGTACTGCTCCAGGCGCACGAGGGCGATCTCGGGGTTCGGCTTCTTCTCGAGCTCGGCCTTGAGATCCCAGTGGATCTTGCCGGAGTGCAGCAGCACGCGCCGCACCGCGCTCTTGTCGATCCCGCGGTCGTCGTCGAGCACCGGCTCGAAGCGTCCCTGCGTGAAGGCATCCACGGGGCTCGTGGCACCGCGCAGACGCAGCATGGCCTTCGGGGTGAAGACGATCAGGGGGCGACGCGGGCGGGCGTAGGCCTGCCGACGGAGCAGGTGGAAGTACGACGCGGGCGTCGAGGGGCGCGCCACCGTCATGTTGTCCTGGGCGCACAGCTGCAGGTAGCGCTCGATACGCGCGGACGAGTGGTCGGGGCCCTGACCCTCGTAGCCGTGCGGCAGGAGCAGGACCACGCTCGACTGCTGGCTCCACTTCTGCTCGGCGGCCGAGATGTACTCGTCGATGACCGACTGGGCGCCGTTGGCGAAGTCGCCGAACTGTGCTTCCCACAGGGTCAGCGTGTCGGCGCGCTCCACGGAGTAGCCGTACTCGAACGCCATGGCCGCGTATTCGCTCAGCAGCGAGTCGTAGACGTAGAAGCGGCCCTGCCCGTCACCGAGGTTCGCCAGCGGCAGCCACTCCTGACCGTTCACGCGGTCGTGCATGACGGCGTGACGCTGCACGAACGTGCCGCGGCGGGCATCCTGCCCCGCCAGGCGCACGTTGGTGCCCTCCATGAGCACCGAACCGAAGGCCAAGAGCTCGCCGAACGCCCAGTCGATGCCGCCGTTGCGGCTCATGTCGTTGCGCTTGTCGAGCAGCTGCTGGAGCTTCGCGTGCACCGTGAAGCCCTCCGGGCGGTTCACGAACGCGTCGCCGATCTGGTGGACGACCTCGCGTGCGACGCCCGTCGTGTCGGGCTCGCCGACCGCGACGTCGACCGAGCCGCTCGGCGTCACGATGCCGGTGGAACCGGTGGCCGCGGCATGCGTCTCGGCGAATGCGATCTCGAGGCGGTTCTGGAAGTCCTGCTTGGCCTTCTCGTACTCCTCCTCGGTGATGTCGCCGCGTCCGACCAGCGATTCCGTGTAGAGGCGGCGCACGGAGCGCTTCGCCTCGATGAGGTTGGTCATGAGGGGCTGCGTCATCGACGGGTCGTCGCCCTCGTTGTGACCGCGGCGGCGGTAGCAGACGAGGTCGACGACGACGTCGCGGTGGAACTCCTCGCGGTAGCGGAAGGCCAGCTCGGCGACGCGGACGACGGCCTCGGGGTCATCGCCGTTGACGTGGAAGACGGGGGCCTGGATGCTCTTGGCCACGTCCGTCGCGTAGACCGACGACCGCGCATCCTGGGGGAGCGTCGTGAAGCCGACCTGGTTGTTGACCACCACGTGGACGGTGCCTCCCGTGCGGTAGCCGCGCAGCTGCGACATCTGCAGGGTCTCGACCACGACGCCCTGGCCCGCGAAGGCGGCGTCACCGTGGACGAGGATCGGCAGCCACGAGAACGAGCCGATCGGCATCCGGTCCTGCTTGGCGCGGACGATGCCCTCCAGCACGCCGTCGACCGTCTCCAGGTGCGACGGGTTGGCGGCGAGGTACACGGGGAGTTCCTCATCGGCATCCGACACGAACGTCCCCTCGGTGCCGAGGTGGTACTTCACGTCGCCCGACCCGCTCTTGGAGCCGATCGCGACGGAGCCTTCGAACTCGCGGAACACCTGCCCGTAGGTCTTGCCGGCGATGTTGGTGAGGACGTTGAGGCGGCCGCGGTGCGCCATGCCGATGGCGGCGCCGTCGAGGCCGGCGCCCGCCGCGCCCTGCAGGATCTCGTCGAGGAGGGGGATGAGCGACTCTCCGCCTTCGAGGCTGAACCGCTTCTGGCCGACGTACTTCGTCTGCAGGAACGTCTCGAACGCCTCGGCCTGGTTGAGCTTGTCGAGAATTCGCAGCTGCTCGTCGTGACCGGGCTTCTGGTACTTGACCTCGACGTTGTCCTGGAACCACTTGCGCTGAGCCGGGTCCTGGATGTGCATGTACTCGATGCCGATCGTGCGGCAGTACGAATCGCGCAGCACGCCGAGGATCTCGCGCAGCTTCATGGTGCGTCGCCCGCCGAATCCGCCGGTGACGAACTCGCGGTCGAGGTCCCAGAAGGTGAGGCCGTGCGACTCGATCTCGAGGTCGGGGTGCGTGCGCTGCACGTACTCCAGCGGATCGATGTCGGCCATGAGGTGACCGCGCACGCGGAACGAGTTGATGAGCTCCTGCACGCGCGCCGTCTTGTCGACGCGCTCGGCGATGTCGACGTTGATGTCGCCCGCCCAGTGGATGGGGGCGTAGGGAATGCGGAGCGCCGCGAAGATGCCTTCGTAGAAGCCCCGCTGGCCGATGAGCAGCTCGTGCACGATCTTGAGGAACTCGCCCGACCCGGCTCCCTGGATCACGCGGTGGTCGTACGTGCTCGTGAGGGTGATGGTCTTGCCGATACCGAGCTCGACGAGCGTCTTCTCGCTCGATCCCTGGAACTCTGCGGGATACTCCAGCGCGCCGGCGCCGACGATGCACCCCTGGCCCTTCATGAGTCGCGGAACCGAGTGCACCGTGCCGATGCCGCCGGGGTTCGTGAGCGACACCGTGGTGCCCTGGAAGTCGGCGGCGGTGAGCTTGCCGCCCCGGGCCCGGCGGACGAGGTCCTCGTAGGACTGCAGGTACTCCTGGAACGTCAGCGACTCGGCCTGCTTGATGCTCGGGACCATGAGAGCCCGCGTGCCGTCGGGCTTGGGCAGGTCGATCGCGATGCCCAGGTTCACGTGAGCGGGGGCGACGACGGACGGCTTGCCGTCGACCTCGGCGTAGTACACGTTCTGGCTCGGGAACGCCTTGAGCGCCTGGATCAGCGCCCACCCGATCAGATGGGTGAAGCTCACCTTGCCGCCGCGCGTGCGCGACATGTGGTTGTTGATGACGATGCGGTTGTCGATGAGGAGCTTCGCGGGGATCGTGCGCACGCTCGTCGCGGTGGGCACGGTCAGCGACTCGTCCATGTTGGCGGCGAGGGTCTTGGGCATGCCGCGGAGGGTCGTGACGACGTCCTCACCGGCCTCCTGCGGCGACGGCGCCGACTTGGGTGCCTGCGCGGGCACGGGCTGGGGTGCGGCAGGCCGCGCGGTCGTGCGGGCCACGGGAGAGGCGCCGATCACCGGCACCGGCGCGGTGACCGGATGCGACTCCGGGGCAGGGGCTGCAGCCGGCGCGGGCGTGGCGGCGGGAGCGGGCGCTGCGGCCTCGGCGGGTGCGGCGGCCTCGGCGGGTGCGGCGGCCTCGGCGGGTGCGGCGGCCTCGGCGGGTGCTGCGGCCTCGGCATCCGGTCGGTAGGACTCGAGGATCGGCCACCATGCCTGATCCACGGAGTTGCGGTCCTTGGTGTACTGCTCGTACATCTCGGCGACGAGCCATTCGTTGGCGCCGAATTCGCCGTCGTTCGATGTTCCCGCGCCGGTCACCTGGCTGGACACGATTCTCCTGCTTTCATCGGTGAAGTTCAGATGGTGCGCAGGCCCGGATCGTGGCACTTGCGCACGACTAACAAGGGTATCCCAGTAATCACGGCCGCAGTACGGATGCCGGCGTCGGTGCGGTCAGGAGTGGGTACCGTGGAATCATGCACTTCTCCGGAGAGCGCCCCCAGGTCGACCTGACGTACTCGGACGTCTTCCTCGTGCCGCGCAGATCGGACGTGACGAGCCGTCTCGACGTCGATCTGGCGCCCGGCGACGGGTCCACGGCGACGATCCCGCTCGTGGCATCCAACATGAACTCGGTCACCGGAGCGCGACTGGCCGCGACCCTCGCGCGCCGCGGCGGTCTCGGCGTGCTGCCGCAGGACATGCGGCTGCAGGAGATCGACGCCGCGATCCGCTGGGTCAAGGCGCAGCCGGTCGTGTGGGACACCCCGCTGGTACTCCCGCCCGAGGCGACCGTGGCCGACGCGGCGAGTCTGCTCCCGGCGACCGACGGCCACGGCATCGTCGTGGCCGTCGAGCGCGACGACCGTGTGCACATCGACGACGTCCTGGGGGTGGTGCCCGCGACCCGCCTGGGAACCGCTCTGCCCGATGCCCGTCTGGGCGACCTCGCACGCGGTCGCGCGGCATCCATCGACGCCGACGACGTCACCGACGCGCGCCACGCGTTCGACCTCATCGTCGCCGCGGAGGCCGAGACCGTGTGCGTGCTGCAGCACGGCTACCTCGTCGGCACCCTGTCGCAGCGCACGGCGCTGCGATCCACGCTCTACCGCCCCGCCGTCGATGCGGACGGGCGGCTGATCGTCGCGGCCGCCGTCGGCATCAACGGCGACGTCGCCGCGAAGGCGCGCGCCCTGGCCGGCGGCGGAGTGGACGTCCTCGTGGTCGACACGGCCCACGGCCACCAGGAGGGCATGCTCCGCGCCCTGCGCGACGTGGCGGCCCTCGACCTCGGCATCCCGCTCGTCGCGGGCAACATCGTCACCGCCGAGGGGGTGCGCGATCTGGTCGACGCCGGCGCATCGATCCTGAAGGTCGGCGTGGGTCCGGGCGCCATGTGCACGACGCGCATGATGACCGCCGTCGGACGTCCGCAGTTCTCCGCAGTGCTGGAGACCTCCCAGGCCGCCGCGGAGCTGGGCGCCCACGTCTGGGCCGACGGCGGAGTGCGGTACCCCCGCGACGTCGCCCTCGCGCTCGCGGCGGGTGCGGCATCCGTCATGATCGGCTCGTGGTTCGCCGGCACGATCGAGGCGCCCGGCGAGCTGCAGACGGATGCCGCGGGCCGCGTCTACAAGGAGTCGTGGGGGATGGCGTCCACGAAGGCCGTGCACGGCAGGTTCGGCCGGCTCGACCCGTACGAGCGTGCCCGCAAGGAGCTGTTCGCGGAGGGGATCTCGTCGTCGAAGATCTACCTCGATCCGCTGCGCCCGTCGGTCGAGGACCTCGTCGACATGATCACGTCGGGCGTGCGCTCGTCGTTCACCTACGCCGGAGCCGCCACCGTGGCGGAGTTCCACGAGCGCGCGACCGTCGGGCTCCAGTCCGCCGCCGGCTACGAAGAGGGCAAGGCGCTCCCGGTCAGCTGGTAGCCGCCGCGGGCTCTCCCCGCCTCGCCGCCACTTTCCGGCACGCTTCGCGAGTCGCGGCGCCACTTTCCGGTCGGCGAAAGCTCCGGAGAGCTCCGAGAGGGGATGCCGTAGAATCGTCGGCACGATGGACGACCCTCCTAGTTGCAGACACTCGCCCCACCGACCCTCATCCCGCGCGAGCGGGGGTGATGCGTGATGGATTACGTCATGTTGGGCGTGGGGCTCCTCCTGACGATCGGCACGGGCCTGTTCGTCGCCAGCGAGTTCGCCCTGGTCAATCTCGACCGGGCAGAGCTGGAGAAGCGACAGGCCGCCGGTGAGTCCCGGCTGTCGCTCACGATCAGCGCGCTGCGGATCACCTCGACGCACCTCTCCAGTGCGCAGCTGGGGATCACCCTGACGACGCTGCTCACCGGGTACACGATGGAGCCGGCGCTCTCGAACCTGTTGAACCCCGTCTTCACCGCGTGGGGCATCCCGGAGTCGGCAGCCCGCCCGATCGCGACGATCGTGGCGATCTCGGTGGCGACGGTGTTCTCGATGATCATCGGCGAGCTCGTGCCGAAGAACTTCGCCCTGGCGGTTCCCCGTCAGACCGCCAAGCTCGTGATCCCGTTCCAGACGGTGTTCACGACGGTCTTCCGCCCCGCGATCACGGTGCTCAACGGCAGCGCCAACGGGGTGCTGCGGGCGATGGGCGTCGAGCCGAAGGAGGAGCTGTCGGGCGCTCGCACCGCGGAGGAGCTCTCGAGCCTCGTCCGCCGTTCCGCGAGCGCGGGCGTGCTCGAGAAGGACACGGCCTCGCTGCTGGACCGCACGCTGACCTTCGCGCGCCTCACGACGGCCGACGTCATGACGCCGCGTCCGAGCGTCCACGCCGTCGCGGCGGGGGACAGCGTCGAAGAAGTCATCCAGCTCGCCCGTCGCACGGGCCACAGCCGCTTCCCGGTGTACGACGAATCGATGGACGACATCACCGGGATCGTCCACCTCAAGCAGGCCATCAGCGTGCCGCGCGACCGCCGGGCCGACGTGCCGGCGGCGGCGATCGCCGAGGAGCCCCTGCGGGTGCCCGAGGCGGTGCACCTGGACGGTCTCATGTCGGAGCTCCGCGCCCGCGGGTATCAGATGGCGATCGTCGTCGACGAGTACGGCGGCACGGCCGGCGTCGTCACCCTGGAGGACCTCGTCGAGGAGATCGTCGGCGAGGTGCTCGACGAGCACGACCGCAGCCGTGCCGGCATCGTCCGGGGTGCGGATGCCGTGACGTTCCCCGGCGACCTGCGCCCCGACGAGCTCAGCGATCGCACCGGCATCCGCGTGCCGGAGGGCGACGTCTACGACACGATCGGCGGATTCGTCATGTCGACCCTGGAACGCATCCCCGTCGTGGGCGACACGGTGGAGATCGAGGACGGAACCTTGACCGTGCACCGGATGGATGGCCGGCGCGTGGACCGTGTGCGGTTCGTGCCGACACCGATGTCGGAGGGTGCCGAGAAGGCTGTCCGCGCGGAGACGCAGGGGGGTGAGGTGCGATGAACGACTGGGCCGGTATCGCATGGCTGTTCGTCCTGCTGATCTTCAACGCCTTCTTCGTCGGCGCCGAGTTCGCCGTCATCTCCGCACGCCGGTCGCAGATCGAGCCGCTCGCCGAGAAGGGGTCGCGTGCGGCCAAGACCGCGCTGTTCGCGATGGAGCACGCGACGCTCATGCTCGCCACGAGCCAGCTGGGCATCACGATCTGCTCGCTGCTGATCCTGAACGTGTCGGAGCCGGCGATCCACCACCTCCTGGAGGTGCCGCTCGGTCTCACGGGGTGGAGCGAGGCGGTCATCGGCGGCGTCGCGTTCGCCCTCGCCCTCGTGCTGGTCTCCTACCTCCACGTCGTCTTCGGCGAGATGGTGCCCAAGAACCTCGCGTTCTCGCTGCCCGACCGCGCCGTGCTGATGCTCGCCCCGCCGCTGGTGTGGGTATCCAAGCTCTTCCACCCGGTGATCGTCGCGCTCAACTGGATCGCGAACCACATCGTGCGCCTCTTCCGCGTCGAGCCGAAGGACGAGGCCGCCTCGACCTTCACGCTCGACGAGGTGGCGACGATCGTGAACCAGTCGCGCATCGAAGGCGTCCTCGACGACGCGTCGGGCGCCGTGACGGCGGCGGTCGAGTTCACCGAGAAGAAGGCGAAGGACGTCGCCGTCCCGCTCGGCGACCTGGTCACCCTCCCGGAATCGACCACGCCCGACGAGATCGAGCGATCGGTCGCCCGGCACGGTTTCTCGCGCTACGTGATCGTGGATGCCGACGGCATCCCGCTCGGCTACGTGCACCTGAAGGACGTGCTGCGGGAGGCGGAGGGCCCGGATGCCGATGCGCTCGCCGACGTGCCGATCCCCGCCAAGCGCATCCACCATATGGTGCCCGTGTCGGAGACGACCGACTTGGAGGACGCTCTCGCGTTGATGCGACGGTCGAGTCGCCACCTCGCGCAGGTGCGCGACGCGCGCGGCGAGACGACGGCGGTGCTGTTCCTCGAGGACATCATCGAGGAACTCGTCGGCGAGGTCCACGACGCGACGAGGCGACGCCGCTAGCGACGGATACGGCAGAGGGGGCGGGTGCGCGAAGCGCCCGCCCCCTCTGCCGTCAGTACGGCGATCCGCTCAGCGAGCCGCCCGCGCGTACTGCACGGGCCACGGTGCGCTGTCGGTCTCGCCCAGCTCGCGTGCCGCACGCAGGGCGAAATGCGGGTCGCGGAGCCACTCCCGACCCGCGAGCACGACGTCGGCGTCGCCGGCGGCGAGGATGCTCTCGGCCTGCGGGCCGTCGGTGATCTCGCCCACGGCGCCGACGGGACCGGCGCCGGCTGCGCGGACCGCGGCTGCCAGCGGCACCTGGTAGCCCGGTCCGGTCACGATGCGCTGGTGGGCGACGAGGCCGCCGCTGGAGATGTCGAAGAACTCGGCGCCGTGTTCGGCGGCCCACCGGGCCACGGTGGCCGTCTGCTCGACGTCCCAGCCGCCGTCTGCCGCGTCGGTGGCGGAGAACCGCACGAGGACGGCGGCATCCGGTGCCGCGGCGCGCACGGCGTCGACGATGCGCAGGAGCAGGCGCGCGCGGTTCTCCAGCGAGCCGCCGTACTCGTCGTCGCGACGGTTGGACAGCGGCGAGAGGAACTGGTGGAGCAGGTAGCCGTGCGCGGCGTGCACCTCGAGCACCTGGAAGCCGGCGTCGACGGCGCGCACGGCGGCGTGTGCGAACGCGTCGACGAGTTCGTCGATCTGGGCGATGCTCAGCGCCTCGGGGGCCGCGAAGCCCTCGTAGGCGACGTCGGAGGGCGCGACGGTCTGCCAGCCACCCTCGCTCGTCGGCACACTGCCGCGGTGGCCGGTGAACGGCGACCAGGTCGACGCCTTTCGGCCCGCGTGGGCGAGCTGGATGCCGGCGACAGCACCGCGGTCGCGGATCGCGTGCGCGATCGGGCGCCAGGCGTCGCGCTGCTCGTCGTTCCAGATGCCGGTGTCCTCGGGGGAGATGCGGCCCTCGGGGGAGACGGCCGTCGCCTCGGCGATGACGACTCCTGCTCCACCGGAGGCGAACTGCGCGAGGTGCACGAGGTGCCACGTGTTGGGCACGCCGTCGACGGCGGAGTACTGGCACATGGGGGCGACCCACAAGCGGTTGCGCACGGGGATGCCGTGCAGGTCGATGGGCGAGAACAGCAGGCTCATGCGGTGAGGCTCCAGGGGTGGCGTGGATAGGGTGGCGCCATGAACACGGCGGCCAGGGGATGGACGGCATCCGACGCGGCGGAGCTCCTTCGTGAGCCAACCGCGTCCGACGACAAGTATTCCCGAGGGGTGCTCGGCATCCGAACAGGTTCGACGGCGTACCCGGGGGCGGCGGTGCTCGGTGTCGAGGCCGCGTGGCGGACCGGGCTCGGGATGGTGCGGTACGTCGGGCCGGCGCGCGCGGCCGATCTCGTGCTGTCGCGTCGGCCGGAGACGGTCGTCGCGGAGGGGCGCGTGCAGGCGTGGCTGATCGGGTCGGGGACGGATGCCGATGACCGCTCGGACGAGGACGCCCGTGCCCTCGAAGGCATCCTGCAAGGGACGGTGCCGGTCGTCGTCGACGCGGGTGCCCTCGATCTCGCGCCGGGGGCTGCAGCGCCGATCGTGGTCACGCCCCACGAGCGTGAGCACGAGAAGCTGCGGGCGATGCTGGGTCTGCGCCCGCGCGAGTCGCGCGCGGAGGCTGCCGTGGAGACGGCGGAGGCCCTCGGCGCGTGCGTCGTGCTCAAGGGAGCGGAGACGGTCGTCGCCGCGCCGTCGGGATGGTCGGTGACGCTTCCGCATGCGACCCCGTGGCTGGCCACCGCGGGAACGGGCGATGTGCTCGCGGGGGCGATCGGTGCGGTCATCGCCGCTCGTGCCGCGGTCGCCGAGCTCGACGTCGAGGCGCTCGGCCCGCTCGCGGCGACGGGCGCCTGGCTCCACGCCGACGCGGCCCGTCGTGCGGTGCGCGCCGCGGGCGGCGGACCCGTGACGGCGCTCGATGTCGCGGGGGAGCTGGCCAGAGCGGTCGGCGCTCTCCACAGGCCGGAGTGAGTCGCCGGGGGCTCTCCGTAGGATGGGAGGGTGTCGAGACGGACGGTTCTATGGGTCGCGTTCGTCGTCGTACATCTCGGCGTGGCGTGGCTCGGCTTCCTCATGCCGAACGAGCCGATGGGCGACGTGTACCGCGTCTACGAACCGTGGTCGACGCAGGCGCTGAACGGCGGCGGCATCGTCGGGATCGACGAGACCTGGGTCTATCCGCAGCTGGCGTTGACCCCCATGGTGCTCGCGCACGCCTTCGTCCCGTTCGTCGGGTCCTACACGGTCGCCTGGGTCCTCCTGGTGATGCTCGTGGATGCCGTCGCCTTCGCCCTGCTCGTCGGTCGCGGTCATGCGGCCGGCCGCACGGTGGCAGCGTGGTACTGGCTCGCGTACATCGCGGCGCTCGGTCCCGTGGGCCTCTACCGACTCGACGGCTTCACCGTCCCGGTGGCGATCGCCGCGTGCCTGTGGCTCGTCGGTCGACCCTGGCTCGCATCGATCCTCCTGGCGGCCGTCACCTGGATGAAGGTGTGGCCGGCCGCCCTGCTCGCGGCCGCTCTCGTCGCGCTCCGTCGACGCGGCGCGGTGATCGGCGGCGCGGTCGCCGTGTCGGCGGTGACGCTGGCCGCGGTCTGGGCCGCGGGAGGCGGCGCGAACGCCTTCGGCTTCATCGGGGATCAGACCACGCGAGGGCTGCAGGTCGAGGCACCGGTAGCAGCACCGTACTTGTGGGGTGCTCTCCTGCGGCTCGACGGCTTCTCCGTGTACTACTCGTACGACCTCCTCACGTTCCAGGTGACGGGCACCCAGATCGACCCCGTGATCGCCGCCATGACCCCGCTGCTGGTGCTCGCGATGGCCGCGGTCGCTGTGCTCGGCGTCGTGAAGGCGTGGCGGGGCGCGACGTTCCATGCGCTGTTCCCCGTGCTGTCTCTCGCGCTCGTCACCGGGTTCATCGTCTTCAACAAGGTGGGTTCGCCCCAGTACCTGTGCTGGCTCATCCCGTCGCTCGTGCTGGGACTCCTGCTCGATCGCTCGGCGTGGATCGCCCCCGCCACCCTCGCGCTCGCCGCCGCGCTGCTCACCCAGTTCGTCTACCCGGTGCTCTACATGGGCATCCTCGTGCCCGAGCCTTTGGCGGTCAGTCTGCTGACGGCACGCAACCTCGTGCTGATCGCGCTCTTCGCCTGGATGGTGGCGCGTCTGGCTCGTGTCCGCTCACCCCGGCACACCGCACTGGCCGCGCCTCGCGCCGTCGCCTGACCGTCTCGCCGTCCCACACCCTGGAGGACCCATGCTGATCGCCTTCTCCGTCGCCCCGAGCGGCACCGGACGTGCCGACGGATCGGTCCACGACGCTGTCGCCGCGGCCGTCGCGGTGGTCCGTGCCTCCGGGCTGCCGCACCGCACGAGCTCGATGTTCACCGAGATCGAGGGGGAGTGGGACGAGGTGTTCGCGGTGGTGAAGGCCGCCACGGATGCCGTGATGCCCTTCGGCTCCCGCGTCTCGCTCGTGCTCAAGGCCGACATCCGCCCCGGCCACACGAGGGAGATCACCGGCAAGCTCGATCGCCTCGAGCAGGCGCTGACCGCGCGCGAGGACGACCGCGGGTAGCATGGTGCGGTGACCTCCTCGACTCGTTCGAGGGGTGCGGCGACGGGGGCGCTCCTCTCTCTCGCCATCGGCAGCTTCGGTATCGGCATGACCGAGTTCGTCGTGATGGGCCTCCTGCCCGACATCGCCGCCGACCTGCTTCCTGCGCGCTCGGCCGCCGACCCCGACGGCGCCATCGCCCAGACCGGCTGGCTCATCACGCTGTACGCGCTCGGCGTCGTCATCGGAGCCCCGACGATCGCCGCCACCGTCGCGAGGTTCCCGCGGCACCGCGTCATGCTGGCGCTGGCCGCCGCGCTCACGTTCTTCAGTGCGCTGACGTTCCTCGCACCGACCTTCGAGACGGTCGCCGCCTCACGGCTCCTGGCCGGCCTCCCGCACGGCGCGTACTTCGGCATCGGAGCGCTCGTGGCATCCGATGTGCTCGGTCCGGGCAAGCGCGCGCGAGGTGTCGCCGCCGTGATGATGGGTCTCACGATCGCCAACGTCGTCGGCGTTCCGCTCGGCACGTACCTCGGGCAGCAGTTCGGCTGGCGCATCGCGTTCCTGCTGGTCGCGACGATCTTCGCGGTCGCCGCCGTCATGATCTGGGTGTTCGTGCCCGCGCACGCCGGCGATCCGGCGCGCACGCTGCGCGCGGAGTTGGGCGTCTTCCGCATCGGACAGGTGTGGTTCACGCTCGGCGTCGGGGCGATCGGGTTCGGCGGCTTCTTCGCCGCGTACAGCTACATCGCGCCGCTGGTGACGGAGGTCGCCGGGTCGCCGCAGGCCGCGGTGCCCGTCGTGCTCGTCGTGATGGGACTCGGGATGACGGCCGGCAACCTCGCGGGTGGGCGACTCGCCGATCACGATCTGCGGCGCACGCTGCTCGGCGGCCTGCTCGGGCTCGTGGTCGTCCAGGTCGCTCTCGCCCTCACCGCCGGTTGGATCGTCGCGCTCACCGTCTTCGTGTTCGCCATCGGGTTCACCTCTTCGGTGCTCGGGCCGACGATCCAGACCAGGCTCATGGACGTCGCCGGCGACAACCAGTCCATCGCCGCGGCCCTGAACCACTCCGCACTGAACATCGGCAACGCGACCGGAGCGGCCCTGGGCGGCGCGGTCATCGCGGCGGGGTTCGGCTTCGTCGCCCCCGTCTGGGTGGGCGTCGTGCTCGCCCTCGCCGGGCTCGCGATCGCGGTCGTCAGTCTCCGGGCCGAACGGCGTCCCGCGCTGGTCTGACGTCCCTTTCCGAACGCTCCCTCAGGAGTCGAGCAGCCGGCGCAGGTGCCTGCCGACCGCTTCGCTCTCGATGAGGAAGCCGTCATGGCCGAAGTCGCTGGAGAGCACCACGACGTCGTCGTCGATGGTCGACCGGATGCCACGGGCGATGCGCCGCTGACCGTCGACGGGGAACAGACGGTCGCTGTCGATGCCGAGCACGAGCGTGCGGGCCGTGATGCGGGCCAAGGCATCCTCGACACCGCCCCGGTCGCGCCCGATGTCGTGCGAGTTCATCGCCTCGACGAGGGTGAGGTAGGCGTTCGCGTCGAAGCGGCGGGTGAACTTGTTGCCGTGGAAGTCGAGGTAGCTCTCCACGGCGTACCGGCCGCCCGCGGTCATCGGGCTCTTGTCGGACTGCCAGCTGCGACCGAAGCGCTGGTTGAGCTCGGTGGGACTGCGGTAGTTCAGCAGCGCCATGCGGCGCGCGAGCGCGAGGCCGCGGTGCGGACCCTCCCCGTCCGCGGCGTCGTAGTACTCGCCGCCGGCGAACCGCGGGTCCATGCGGATGGCCTCGAGCTGCACGGAGTTCAGCGCTACCTGGTCGGCCGTCGTGGTCGGCGGCGAGCAGAGCACCGCCAGCCTCTCGACGCGATCGGGGTGACCGGCCGCCCATTCCAGCGCGTGCATGCCGCCCATCGAGCCGCCGACGACCGCCGCCCATACGTCGATGCCGAGCTCATCGGCGAGCCGCACCTGCGCCTCGACCTGATCGCGGATCGTCAGCGTCGGGAAGCGCCCCGCCCACTCGTAGCCGTCGGGAGCGATGCTCGACGGTCCGGTGGAGCCCTGGCATCCGCCGAGCATGTTCGCCGCGACCACGAACCAGCGGTCCGTGTCGATCGCCGCCCCCGGGCCGACGACGTCCTCCCACCAGCCCGCGGTGGGATGTCCGCGCCCGGCGGCACCGCGCACGTGGCTGTCGCCCGTCAGCGCGTGGAGCACGAGCACGGCGTTGTCGCGCGCAGGGGACAGCTCACCCCACGTCTCGTACGCGAGACGGATGCCGGGCAGCTCCCGGCCGCCTTCCGTGCGGAACGCGCCGAGCGCGGCGAACCGTCGCTCGCCCGGGTCGTCGCCGTCGCGCCACGCGCCGGTCGCCGGCGGGCGCGCGCGAAGCAGGCGCGCGTCGGCCTCCGTGATCGGTGCGCTCGGCACCGTGTCTTCGGAGGTCTGCCAGTCCATGGCATCCATTCTCCCGGTCGTGGGCGCAGGCGTGCGTCGTGTTACGGCCCTGCGTGGTGTCGGGGGCCGGGCGGTGTCGGGGGCCGGGCGTACGCTCGCCGGCATGGACGATGCAGTCGAGTACCTGCTCGGGGGAGATCCGGCGATCCGCTGGCAGACCCTGCGCGACCTGACGGATGCCGACGAGGCGACGGTCGCTGCCGAACGCGCACGTGTCGCCGCGGAGGGCTGGGGTGCGCGGCTGCTGGCCGAGCAGGGTGCCGACGGGCGGTGGGACGGCGGGGTGTACCGTCCCGGGTGGGTGGACGAGTCCCGGCCGATGTTCGACGCGTGGACGGCGACGCACTTCTCGCTGCAGCAGCTGGTCGACCTCGGTGTCGATCCGCACGACCCGCGGGTGGTGACGGCCGTCGACCGCGTCGAACAGCACGTGCGGTGGGAGCACGACGACGAGCCCTACTTCGAGGGCGAGACGGAGCCCTGCATCAACGGCGTCGCGCTCACGATCGCGACGTACTTCGGACGCGACGGGTCGGCCATCGTTGACACGCTCGTGGCGGGGCAGCTGCCCGACGGCGGCTGGAACTGCTGGGACGAAGACGGCACGAGCGTCGCATCGCTGCACTCGACGATCTGCGCGCTCGAAGGACTCCGCGACGCCCACCGCGCCCGCGGCGGTGACGCGCGGCTCGACGAGGTGCTGCGGCGTGGGGAGGAGGTGCTGCTGGAGAGGCGGCTGCTCTTCCGGAAGTCCGACGACGCGGTCATCGACCCGCGCTTCGGGATGGCGTCGTACCCCGTGCGCTGGTTCTACGACACGCTCCGCGCTCTCGAGTACTTCCGTCGCGCCGACCTGCGCGATCCGCGACTGGGTGACGCGGTCGAGCTGCTTCGCGCGAAGCAGCTCCCCGACGGGCGGTTCCCCTACGAGAACCGCCATGAAGGGCCCATGCTCTTCGAGATGGAGGGCGAACACGAGGGCGCACCGAGCCGGTGGGTCACGTTGCGCGCACGACGCGTGCTGCGGTGGTGGGACGGCGCCTGAGCGGCCCGACGAACAACGGATGCCCCGTCCCGAAGGACGAGGCATCCGTGTCGTTCGGTGGAGTGCGGGTCAGGCGCGAGCCGCCTCCGAGACGCGACGGGCGGCCGCGAGGGCCTGCTCCAGGTCGGCCTTGAGGTCGTCGATGTTCTCGAGGCCCACCGACAGGCGGACGAGGCCGGGGGTGACCCCCGTCGTCAGCTGCTGCTCGGGCGTGAGCTGCGAGTGCGTCGTCGAGGCCGGGTGGATCACGAGCGAGCGCACGTCGCCGATGTTGGCGAGGTGGCTGAAGAGGCTGAGTGCGTTGACGAACTCACGACCCGCCTGAACGCCGCCCTTGAGCTCGAACGACAGCACTGCACCGACGCCCTTGGGGGCGTACGTGTTCGCGGCGGCGTACCACGGCGACGTGGGCAGACCCGAGTAGTTCACCGACGCGATGTCGTCGTGGTTCTCGAGCCACTCCGCGATCTCCTGCGCGTTCTGCACGTGACGCTCGATGCGCAGCGAGAGCGTCTCGATGCCCTGGATGAGCAGCCACGCGCTCTGGGGCGAGATCGCGGCGCCCAGGTCGCGCAGCAGCTGCACGCGCGCCTTGATGATGTAGGCGAGGGCGTCGCCGACCGCCGTCGTGTACGACGCGCCGTGGTACGACGGGTCGGGCTCGGTGAGACCGGGGAACTTCTCCACGTTCTGCGACCACGCGAACTTCCCGCCGTCGACGATGGCGCCGCCGATCACGGTGCCGTGCCCGCCGAGGAACTTCGTGGCCGAGTGGATGACGATGTCGGCGCCGTGCTCGAACGGGCGGATGAGGTAGGGAGTCGCGATCGTGTTGTCGACGATGAGGGGCACGCCCGCCTCGTGTGCGACGTCGGCCACCGTGCGGATGTCGAGGATGTTGATCTTCGGGTTGCCGATCGTCTCCGCGAAGAACAGCTTCGTGTTGGGCCGCACGGCGCGACGCCACTCCTCGGGGTCGTCCTGGTTCTCCACGAAGGTCGTCTCGATGCCGAGCTTGGCCAGCGTGTACTTGAACAGGTTGTACGTGCCGCCGTAGATCGAGCTCGACGAGACGATGTGGTCGCCGGCCTCGGCGATGTTGAGCACCGCGAAGGTCTCTGCGGCCTGCCCCGAGGCCACCAGGAGCGCCCCCGTGCCGCCTTCGAGCGCCGCGATGCGCTGCTCGACGACATCCTGCGTGGGGTTCTGGATGCGCGTGTAAATGTTGCCGAACTCGGCCAGCGCGAAGAGGTTCGCGGCGTGGTCGGCGTTGTCGAACACGTACGACGTGGTCTGGTAGATCGGCGTGGCGCGCGCCTTCGTGACCGGGTCGGGAGCGGCTCCCGCATGGATCTGCGTGGTCTCGAAGCGCCAGTTCTCGTTGGCGGACATGGTGTGCTCCTGCGGGTTCGGGTCACGGGTCTCACGGCGGATGCCGTTGCTCGACAGTATGTTCACGGCATCCCTCGCAACAACGCCCGGGAAATGTGACGTAACGTGCGCGGCGGGAGGGCGGATGCGCGGGTCACCGAGGGGCCGCGCTGCGGGTGTCGTAGCGTGGAGGTCATGACGACACGGCGTGCAGTGGTGACCGGGGCGAGTTCGGGGATCGGGGCCGCGACGGTGCGAGCCCTCCGGGCGAAGGGCTGGGATGTCGTGGGGGTCGCGCGTCGCGCCGATCGGCTTGCCGAACTGGATGCCGAGGTGGGCTCCGTGTCTTTCGCCGCCGACCTCACCGCGGCGGCCGACGTGTCGGCGCTGGCCGAGCACCTGGCCGCGTCGGGTGCGGTGCACGCGCTCGTCCACGTGGCCGGCGGAGCGCGCGGGACCGACCTGGTCGAGAACGGCGACCCGGAGGACTGGCGGTGGATGTTCGAGGTGAACGTCCTGTCGGCCCAGCGGGTGACCGCGGCTCTGCTTCCGCTGCTGCGGGCCGCCGCCGCCGACGACGACCACGCCGATGCGCTGTACGTCACCTCCACGGCCGCCCAGACCGCCTACCCCGGCGGTTCCGGCTACAACGCGGCGAAGGCGGGGGAGTCGATGATCGCCCGCGCGCTGCGGCTGGAGCTCAACGGGGAGCCGATCCGCGTCACCGAGATCGCCCCCGGCATGGTCTACACGGAGGAGTTCACGCTCAACCGCCTCGGTGGCAACCAGGCCGCGGCCGAGAAGGTGTACGAGGGTGTGGCGGAGCCGCTGACGGCGGACGACGTGGCCGACGTGATCGCGTACGCGCTGTCCGCTCCGGGGCACGTGAACCTCGACCTGGTCACGATGCGCCCTGTCGCGCAGTCGGCCCAGCATCTCCTGGCGCGCGGGCCACTCCGCCCGCGCGCGTAACGCTCGGCGGCCTGACCGCTGCGTCGGTGGCGGCACCGGCGGGCGCTCGCTCGGCCGATCCGTCTCGTGTGGGCGACGCGTCGCGTCGGTAACTCCTCCAAAACGGCATGCGCGCGGTAGCCCTGCCGCGGAACGACGCGGGAGCACCCGCCGCGCGCGCCTGGATCGAAGGAGTTGGCGACGCGAGCTGCCGCCGACCGGGACCGACTCAGGCCGCGGGGGTCTCCGCAGCGTCGGCGAAAGCGACCTTCGGGACGAAGAACAGGAGCGCCGCCGCGAGGAAGCCACCCGCAGCGCAGATCGCCCACACCGTCAGGTACCCGCCGAGCGACGCGGCGGTCTGGCTCGCCGCCACCCCCGCGCCGCCGGCGAGCACGACGCCGAACACCGCCGACGAGAATGTGCCGCCGATCGTCTTGGTCGTGTTGGTGAGAGCGGATGCCACGCCGGTCTGACCGAGCGGTGCGGCCGCCGCGGCCGCCGCCGGCATGGCGCCCACGAGGGCACCGCAACCGAGGCCCGCGATCGAGAGGTTCAGGAGCACCTGCCACAGCTCGAGGTGGAAGGGCAGGAAGAGCGTGTACCCGACGCCGACGAGGAGGGCGGCGGCGATCAGGACGATCCGAGGGCTCGCCCGACGCGAGGTGACGGCGAACAGCACGGCGCCCACGATGAGCGACACGAGGTAGACGCCGATGACGTTCGAGCGCTCCGTGGCATCCAGGCCCAGGCCGTAGCCGAGCGACGGGTCGGTGCCCGCGTAGGTGGAGAGGGGGCCCTGTGCGCCGAGCAGGCTGATGCCGATGAGGAACGCCGTCACCTGCACGGGCCACATGTCGGGGCGCGCGAGCACGCGGACGTCGATCGCCGGGTCTTTCTGGCGCAGCTCGAACAGCACGAAGCCGACGAGGACGACCACGCCGAGCACGAGGAGCGTCACGACGCCCACCCAGACACCGTCACCGAGGTCGAGTTCGCCGATGAGACGCATCCAGGCGAGTGCGCTCGTGATGAGCAGCAGCCCCCACGCGAGGATGACGAAGCCCCAGGTGTCGAGCGTCCGGCCCGGTTGCGGGGTGGACTCCGGCACCCACAGCCAGATGACGACGGCGACGAGCGTCACCGCGATGGCCGGGACGATGAGGGTGAGCGTCAGGTCGCCGCCGGTGGCGGCGAAGATGCGTCCGGCGGCGAGGGCGCCGATGATCGCGCCCGCCTGCAGTCCGACGACGAGGAGACCGGCGGCGCGACGCGTGAGAGAGACCCCGCGATTCTGCGCGCGGCCGCGCTCGAAGATGAGGGCGATCTCCAAGGGCAGCCACACGACGTAGAACCCCTGCAGCGCCCAGGCGATGAGGAAGGTCCAGAACGAGCCGGCGAACGCGAGCCACCACGTCGCGCCCGCCGTGAGGATCGCCGCGATCAGCAGGATGCGCTTGTGGCCGTACATGTCGCCGAGCTTGGCGAGGACGGGCACGACGAGCGCCGAGAGCAGCAGCTGCGCGGCTTCGAACCAGTTCACGTCGGAGTCGTGGATGTCCAGGGCGACGACGATGTCGCTGAACAGGGGCACGTAGTACCCCTGCAGGATGCCGCTGACCACCTCGACGAGGATGAACCAGCCGATGAGCCCGGCGGTGATCCCCAGTGTCGATGAGCGCAGGGCGGAGGACCGCGGGGCTGAGGAACGCGGGGCGGCGGCGGGCCGCGGGGATGAAGCGGGTCGGGATGCCACGGCGTCAGTCTAGGTCTCACGCGCGCTGACACCGCGTGCAGCGGAAGGAAGCCCTCTCGGCGCGCCGTAGGCTGGAGCCGACGAAGGAGGAACGGGTGACGCAGGAGCGCGAGAAGCTGACCTGGGACGGATTCGGGGAGGCGACGCGCGAGCTGTCGCGGCGGATCGTCGGCGACGGGTTCGTGCCCGATGTGGTCGTCGCGATCGCGCGGGGCGGACTGCTCCCCGCGGGGGCGATCGCCTACGGTCTCGGCGTCAAGAGCTGCGGCGCGTTGAACGTCGAGTTCTACACGGGGATCGGCACCGTGCTCGACGCGCCGGAACTGCTGCCGCCCGACCTCGACCTCGGGTACCTGCCCGGAAAGCGCGTGCTTCTCGTCGACGACGTGGCCGACAGCGGCCGCACCCTCGCGCTCGCCGTGCAGCTGCTGCGCGACGCGGGTGCGGACGTGCGCTCGGTGTGCATCTACACGAAGCCCGGTTCGGTCGCGCTGCCGGATTACGCCTGGCGTGAGACGGGTCTCTGGATCGACTTCCCGTGGTCGGCCCGGGGCACGGTCGTCGAGGAGGACGGCGGCGCGAAGGCGAGCGCCTGATGCCGCGGGGGCTGTCGGAACTCGCCGAGGCAGGACTCATCGACCCCGGCTGGGCATCGGCGCTTGCCCCCGTCGCCGACGACATCGCCGCTCTCGGCGAGAGGCTGCGGGCCGAGACGGCCGCCGGACGCGGCTACCTCCCCTCGGGGGATCGCGTGCTGCGGGCTTTTGCGCGACCGCTGAACGATGTGCGGGTGCTCATCGTGGGGCAGGACCCCTATCCCACGCCGGGGCATCCGATCGGGCTCTCCTTCGCCGTCGACGCCGACGTCCGCCCCCTCCCGCGGAGCCTCGCGAACATCTACCGAGAGCTGGAGACCGACCTCGGCATCCCTCCCGCGCCGCACGGCGACCTCTCGGCGTGGAGCGATCAGGGGGTCATGCTGCTCAACCGCGTGCTCACGGTCGCGCCCGGCGCACCCGCCTCGCACCGCGGATGGGGCTGGGAAGCCGTGACCGAGCACGCGATCCGCACCCTGGTGGCTCGGGACCGGCCGCTCGTCGCGATCCTGTGGGGCAAGGATGCCGCGAACCTCCGCCCGCTGCTCGGGCAGACCCCTGTGATCGAATCCGCGCATCCGTCGCCGCTCTCGGCCCGTCGCGGGTTCTTCGGCTCGCGGCCGTTCTCGCGGGCCAACGCGCTCCTCGCCGATCTGGGAGCGGACTCCGTGGACTGGCGGGTGCGCCCCGTAGGCTGAGCCCATGCTGGAGGAGGAGTACGAGAAGACTCGGCGGGTGCTGCCGCACCACCTCCGCCGCGCTCCCGAGCCCGAGCGTCCTTTCGCTTTCGAGATCCGTCCCGCCACCCGCACCGACATGGCGGACGTGAGGGAGATCTACAACTACTACGTCACCAACTCCGTCGTGACGCTCGACGAGAAGAAGTGGTCGCACGCGCGCTGGACCGACAAGTTCGACTACCTGCACAAGCTCGGGCTCCCGTTCCTCGTCGCCGTGTCGCCGTCGGGTCAGATCCTCGGCTACGGTCTGGTCTCGCCGTGGACCGGAAAGTCCGGCTACCGGTACACCGTGGAGAACTCGATCTACCTCGGGCAGGCGGCCACCGGAAAAGGTCTCGGCCGCGCGCTCCTGGAGGCGCTGATCGCCGCGTGCGAAGAACTCGGCATCCGCGAGATGGTGGCCGTCATCAGCGACAAGGGCGCCGAGGCGTCGGTGGCCCTGCACGAGAAGCTCGGCTTCGTCGAGGTCGGGCGGATGGGACGGGTCGGTTTCAAGTTCGGGCGCTGGCTCGGCACGATCTATCTGCAGAAGCACCTCGACGCCAAGAAACGGAAGAAGCGCTCACTCTTCGGCCGGTGATCGACCGGCATCCGCCTCGCGCACCGAGTCGATGAGTCGCCGCCAGGGTTCGCCGAGGTCGGTCTCGGGCAGCACGGCGGTGTGCTCGCTCTCCGGGGTGCCGGCGACCACCGTCCAGCAGAACCGGTCGGCGCCTCCGGTCGTGGCCCCGACATCGGCGCCCGCCCCGACATCGGAGCCTGCCGCGGCGTCGGCGCCTGCCCCAGGCGATGCGGCATCCCACGGGCACGCGTCGATCAGTGTTCGCCAGTGATCCGCTTCGTCCGGCGGGGGAGTCGCGGACCAGCGGCGCGTGAGCCCCGCGAAGCCTCCCGTGCGCTCGACTCGGATCGAGAGGGCGAGCTCCGCGGCGGTCTCGTCGGTGCGGTCAGCGGGCTGCGACATCGTCGATCACACCGACGCCGACCCACGCGGCGCGGACGGCGGTGTGCTCCTCCGACTCCTCACCGTACTCGCGTGTCGCAGTCTCTAGCGTGGCGCGGGCGAACGCGGCGAAGTCGGCCGTCGGGGCGACAGCGCCGCCGGTGAGCGTGAGGTACCAGATCCGTCCGGCGCGCTCCCACGCGTAGCCGCCCAGCGCGGTGGCGGCGAGATGGAAGGCCTTGTTCGGGATGCCGGAGTTGATGTGGACGCCGCCGTTGTCGGCCGTCGTGTCGACGAAGTCGCGCATGTGCGCCGGCTGCGGGTCGCGCCCGAGGACGTCGTCGTCGTAGGCGGTTCCCGGCGCGCTCATCGACCGGAGGGCCTCGCCCTGCACGGCGGCCGTGAAGATACCGGCGCCGATGAGCCAGGATGCCTCGTCGACCGTCTGCTGCCGCGCGTGCTGCTCCGTCAGCACCCCGAAGACGTCGGCGATCGACTCGTTGAGGGCACCGGACTGTCCCGCATACACGAGGCCGCCCGCGCTCTCGATGACGCCGTGGCCGAGCTCGTGGGCGATCACCGTGAGCGAGCCGGTGAAGCCGGTGAACACCTCGCCGTCCCCGTCGCCGAAGACCATGCGCTCGCCGTTCCAGAACGCGTTGTCGTAGTTCTCGCCGTAGTGCACCGTCGCCAGGAGCGCCCCGCCCGCCCCATCGAGCGACACCCGCTCGACGGCATCCCACAGGAACGCGAACGTCTCGCCGAGCCCGTCGTACGCCTGGTCCGCCGCGATGTCGCCGGTCGGGCCGTCGCCCTCGCGGCGCACGGGCACACCGGGGAGCGTTTCGCGCGTCTGCGCGTCGGACACGAGGCGGTCGGGATCGGGTGAGGCCTCCACCACGAGCGCATCGCCGTCGACCGTGAGATCGATGCTCGCGCGGACCGGCCGGTACGTGCGCGGCATTGCGAGCGTCGCTCGGGCGGCCTCCGACGCGCGCGCGAAGCCGGGGTGATCGGATGCCGCGAGCCGCGCCAGGAGGTAGGCCGGGATGATGCTGTGGGCGTCGTCGCGGGCGATGGCGGGGTGTGGGGTGCGGGGGTCGGTCGTCTCGGCATCCATGCAGGTCAGGCTAGTCAGCCCGGCCGACACCGGGGCCCCCGGGCGAGAGGGTGGGGATGGATGCCAGCAGACGACGCGTGTACGCGACCTGCGGCGTCAGGAGCACCTTCTCGGTGGGCCCTTCCTCGACGACCCGCCCGTCCTTCATAACGACGACGTCGTCGCACAGGTTCTGGACGACGCCGATGTCGTGCGAGACGAGGACGAGTGTCAGCTGCTGCGTCGTGCGCAGTTCTCGCAGCAGGTCGAGGATCTGCGCGCGGACGGTCACGTCGAGGGCGGACAGCGGCTCGTCGCCGACGAGGAGGCGTGGACGGTGCACGATCGCGCGCGCGAGGGCGATGCGCTGGCGCTGTCCGCCGGAGAACTCGTGCGGGAACCGATCGGCCATGTCGGGTTCGAGTCCGACGTCGGTGAGCACGTCGCGCACGCGCGCGCGCCGGTCGCCCTCGATGTCGAGCGCCCACAGCGGCTCCGCGACGATGCGGCCCACACTCATGCGCGGATCGAGCGACGCGTACGGGTCTTGGAAGACGATCCCGGTCTCTCGTCGGAGCCAGTGGAGGGAGCGTGCCGAGGCGCGCGCGTCGACCGTTCTTCCGGCGACGGTGACCGTGCCTGCCGTCGGCGCGTCCAATCCGAGCAGGAGGCGGATGAGCGTCGACTTGCCCGAGCCGGATTCGCCGATGATGCCGAGGGCCGCACCCTCGCGCACGTCGATGTCGACGTCGTCGAGGGCGGTCGTCCACCGCGGCGGTCCGAACGGCCGGAGGGCGGGCGCCCGGAACCGTCGCGTGAGACCGCGTCCGCTCAGCAGGGTGCTCATCGCTGGCCTCCCGATGCGCCAGACGGTCGCCACAGCGTCGCCGTCGCGTCGCGCAGAAGGCCCTGCGTCACGGGGGAGGACGGCGCGGTCAGCAGCGTCGACAGCGGTCCCTGCTCGACGACGCGTCCGTCTTCGAGCACGACGGCATCGGTCGCGACCTGCGACAGGACGGCGAGATCGTGGGTGATGAAGACGAGCGACATCCCGTCGTCGGCGACGAGTGACCCCAGGAGATCGAGGATCTCGGCCTGGATCGTGACGTCGAGAGCGGTCGTCGGCTCGTCGGCGATCAGCAGCCGCGGACGGCAGGCGAGCGCCATCGCGATCGCGACGCGCTGACGCTGACCCCCCGAGAGCTGGTGCGGATAGCGCCGGACGATCTGTTCGGGGTCGGGCAGGCGCACGCGCTCCGCCTCGGCGACGGCACGCGTGCGCGCCTCCGCGCGGGAAAGGGGCGTGTGGATGCGCAGCGACTCCGCGATCTGCCGCCCCACCGTGCGGATCGGATTGAGGGCCGTCTGCGGCTCCTGGAATACGATGCCGATCTCGTCGCCGCGCAGGCGAGCGAGCTCGCGGTCGGAGAGGCCGATCAGTTCGCGACCGTCCCACCGGATGCTGCCGGTCGCCTGCGCGCCCTCCGGGAGCAGTCCGAGCAGCGCGAGCGCCGTCAGCGACTTCCCCGACCCCGATTCGCCGATCAGTCCGAGCCGCGCGCCGTCGGGAACGTCGAAGGAGATGCGATCGACGACGCGGCGATCTCCGATCTCGATGACGAGGTCGCGTACTTCGAGGCTCATGCGATCACCGCCGGCTGGTGGGTCTGCGCGGCCGATCGGCGACGGGACAGTGTGGGGTCTGTCGCCTCGCGGAGCGCGTCGCCGAGGAGGTTGAGCCCCAGCACCGTGAGGGTGATGGTCAGGCCCGGCCAGACGACGCTCAGCGGATAGACCGTGATGTACGCCTGGAGCTCCTTCAGCAGCAGGCCCCACGACGGCTCGGTCGAGGGTGCTCCGAAGCCGAGGTAGCTGAGGCCGGCTTCGGCCAGTACGGCGACCGCCATGCCCCACGAGAGCTGGACGATGAACACCGGTGCGACATTCGGGAGGAGGTGGCGCCAGAGGTTCTGCAGGGGCGTCAGACCGCTGGCGCGGCCCGCCAGCACGAAGTCGCTGTGGAGCACGCGCCGCAGCTCGGGGCGCGTCACTCGGGCGATGTTCACCCCGAAGCCGATGCCCACGGAGAAGATCACGACCCACAGCGACCCTCCCCACACCGAGGAGATCATCATCGCGATGAGCAGCACCGGGAAGGCGATGAGGATGTCGACGAGCACGGCGACCGACTCGCGCACCCACCGCGCCGTGAGGGCGCCGAGCGCGGCCAGGACGAGCCCGATGGCCGTCGCCACGAGCCCCGCGCCGAGAGCGACCCACACGGTCGTGCGGGCTCCCGCCATCAAGAGGCTCAGGATGTCGCGTCCGCTGTTGTCGGTGCCGAGGAGGTGCGGCCACCCCGGGGGTGCCCAGCGCGCGGCGATGTCGACACGCTGCGGATCGAACGGCAGCCACACCCACGAGACGAGCGCGACGAGTCCGATGGCGGCGACGACCAGGATGCCGAAACGGCCGGTCGACAGCTGCCACAGCCGGCGCAACCACGCCACGCGGCTCGGGCTGTCAGGGGACGTCGTCGCTCGGGGTGTCATTCCGCCTCCCGCTGCCGAGGGTCGATGACCCGGTGGAGGAGATCGACGACGAACCCCACGACGAGGACGAAGCCGGTGAGCACGAGGAGTTCGCCCTGCACCTTCGGAAGATCGCGGTTGCCCACGTCGGCCACGAGCATGCGGCCGATGCCGGGGAGCCCGAAGAGCTGCTCGATGACGACGGCTCCGACGAGGATGCCGGCGACCTGCAGCCCGAGCACCGTGATGATCGACAGGCCGACGTTGGGCAGGCCGTGCTGGAGGAGTGCGCGGGTGCGGGTGAGCCCCTTCGCGGCGGCGGTGCGCACGTAGTCCTGTCCTACCGCCTGGAGCGTCGCCGAACGGACGAATCGCATGAGCATCGCCCCCTCGATCACCCCGATGGTGACGGCCGGGAGCAGCAACGAGCGGAAGGCGCGCGCCGGATCGTCCCATCCCTCGCGAGGGAAGCCCTGAGCGGGCAGCCAGCCGAGCCACACGGCGAACACGATGACGAGCATCATCCCCGCCCAGACGACCGGGACTGCCGCGATCGTCTGTGCGCCGACGTTGAGCGCCGTGCCATCGCGGCGGCCGCGTCGCACGGCCGACAGCACTCCGAACGGGAGGGCGATCAGGAGCGCGACGGTGAGGGCCATCAATCCCAGCGGGATCGTCACCTCGGCCTTCTGGAGGAGCTCGTCGATCACAGGGGTTCCGGTGAGCTGCGAACTGCCGAGATCGCCGGTGAGGATGCCGCCGATCCACTGCAGGTACTGCACGACGAGGGGAGCGTCGAGACCGAGCCGGTCGCGGATCGCTTCGATTTGCTCGGGTGTCGCGTTCAGCCCGGCGATGAGCTGGGCCACATCGCCGGGGAGAACCCGCAGCGTGAGGAAGATCAGCGCACTGGCGACGAGCAGACCCAGCAGGAGCAGGGCCAGCCGCGTCAGCGCGTAGCGGATCACTCCGCGCTCTTGACCACTTCGGCGACGTCGAGGCGCTCGTTCACGTTCACCGACGGGAGCCCCGCGATTCCGCTGCTCACGGCGACGACCGAAGCCCCGTTGTACAGCCAGTCGGCAGCGTGGTCTTCCGACACGATCCGGGCTGCCTGCTTCAGCAGGTCGGCCGCGGCGGTCTCATCGGTCGACGCGATCGATTCGGCGTAGAGACGCTGCACCTCGGGGTTGTCGTACGTGAAGTAGTAGGCGGGGTTCGCCCAGTTCTCGAAGTCGCGCGCCTCGGTGTGGAGCACGAAGCTCAGGTCGTAGTCCTGGTTGATGTACACGTCGTTGATCCAGGTCGGGAACTCGACGGCATCCACCTTGAGCGTGATCCCGACGTCGTTGAGATTCGAGACGAGGATCTGCGACACGGTCGTGCCGTAGCCGCTGTACAGGGTGAGCGTCAGCGACAGGTTCTCCGCGCCGGCTTCGGCGAGGAGCGCACGCGCCGCCTCCGGGTCGTAGGGGGCGACAGACGAGAGGTCTTCGTAGCCGGGATCGAGCTCGGGGATCGGGCCGTACTGGGTCGTGCCCGCGCCGAGGGCCGTGACGATCGCCTCCTTGTCGATGGCCTGACGGATCGCCTGACGCACGCGGACGTCGTCCAGCGGTGCCTTCTTGGAGTTGAAGGCGAGCGTTCCCTTGTCGGTCGATGCGCCCAGCTCGACGGTGAAGTCGCCGCCCGCCTCGATCTGGTCGGTGAGGTTCGCGTCGAATCCGGTGAGCGCGTCGAAGTCGCCGGCGAGGGCACCCGCCAGAGCCGCCTGATTGTCCGGCAGGTAGCTGAAGACGACCTCGGCGACCTTCGCCTTCTCGCCCCAGTAGTCCTCGTTCCGGGCGAAGGTGATGCTGTCGCCCTGCTTCCAGCTCTCGAGCCTGAAGGGGCCGGTGCCGTTGGCCGCCGTCTTGCGGTCGGTCTTGTCGCCCTTCTTGAGGATGAGACCCGCACGACCGGTGAGGTTCCACAGAAGCGTCGAGTCCGGCGCGCTCAGCGACAGCGTGATCGTCTGCCCGTCGGCGGTGATCGACTCGACATTCACGAGGCGCGCCGAGTCGCGGAACGTCTCGGTGTCGCGCACCTGCTCGAGCGACCACACGACGTCTTCCGGCGTCAGCTCCTCGCCGTTGTGGAAGAGCACACCCTCGCGGAGCGTGAACGTGTAGGTGAGGCCGTCGGGGGAGACCTCGTAGTCGCTCGCGAGCGACGGCTCGATGTCCTGCTCGGGCGTGCGGGAAACGAGCCCCTGGTACACGTTGTCGATCAGGATCTGGTCGAGCGCGGCGCCGGCCGTCTCACGGATGTCGAGGTTTCCGGGCTCGAGCACGAGGCGGATGTCGACCGACGCGTTCGGGTCGGGCGTGATCGCGGTCGCGGTGGCCTCCGGCGCGGGATCGCCGGTGCAGCCCGACAGCAGCAAGGCGCCGGCCGCAAGGAGGGCGGCGGCGACGAGGGTGGGACGACGGAGCATGGGGTGGCGATCCTTTCGCAAGGGCAGGTCGCGCGACGGTTCGGGGCACCGGGCTTCACGGTGCGTCGCGGCGAGCTGCCGACTCTGGTGCGCGTTACAGCCTAGAGTCCGACGGGCGTGCTGCGGACATCCGGCGTCACGAACGTTCGGCAATCGTCACGCGGCGATCGCGCCGACGAGGCGCGCGAGCTCGACGGGAAGCTCCTCCTGAACGTTGTGGCCTGAGGCCACGACCACGACGGATGCCGTCGGCACGCGGCGGGAGAACTCCTCCGCGTCGCCGGGGGTCACGAAACCCCGATCGCCGCGGATGAGGGTGATCGGGACGCCGACGGCATCCAGGTCGTCCCATCCCGAGGCGGAGAGCGCGCCGCGGAGCGCGTCGTGCTGCTGCTGGGTGGCCGCCGCGCCGGCGGGGTCGGCGGCCGCCGCGTTCGCGAGGCGCGCGAAGTGGTGCTTCCACTCGACGCGGCCGTCCTCCCGCACGCGAGAGTTGAGGTACACGCCGCGCGTGGCGGCCTCGCGGGAGCCGCCGAGGCCGAAAGCCAGCGCCCGATCGACGAGTTCGTCGCGGCTGGCCCAGTCGACGGGGCCGGCGAAGAAGGCGCGGATCCCCGCGGCATCCCCCTGCGGGTCGATGCCCGGCGTGATGTCGACCACGACGAGTGCGCGGACGAGCTCGGGGTGGGCGGCGGTGAGCGCGGCCGCCGTCAGCCCTCCCAGCGACTGACCGACGAGCACCTGCGGTGTCGTGGTCCACGCCGCCAGCGCCGGCGCGATGTCGTCGGCGAGGGGGCGGCCCGCGTAGGCGGCGTCGTCCCGCCAGGACGAGTCGCCGTGGCCGGGCAGGTCGATCGCGAGGGCGGGGAGGCCGAGCGCGAGGATCGTCGTGTCCCACGTGTGGGCGTTCAGTCCGGCGCCGTGGAGGAACGTGACCCGGGGCTCGCCGTCGCCGTACGCGAGCGCGCTGACGGCGCGCCCGTCCGGCAGGGTGTGCGTCACCCGACGTACGGGCGGCGCGGCGACACCGACGTCGGCGGCCTGCGCGGGAAGGAACTGGAACTCGTCGCTCATGCCGACATCCTGCCGGATAGCCGGCGCGAGGGGCGTGACGTCGAGACGGGACGCAACACACCCCGCTCCTGCACGGGGTGCCGCCGTAGGCTGAGCGCATGACCGAGGAACGACGCGTGCACCTCTCCCGTTCCGCGCGGCCGGCGTACGACGCGCTGGACGCGTTCTCGCAGACCGTGGGGAAGCTCGCCGCGGAGGCAGGCATCGACGACCGCCTCAAGGAGCTGGCGCTGATCCACAGCTCCCAGCTCAACGGCTGCGCCTACTGCGTGCGCATCCACGTCGATCGGGCCGTGGCCGCCGGCATCAGCGCCGACGAGATCGCCCAGCTCGCCACGTGGCGGGAGTCGGGCGTGTTCTCGGCGCGGGAGCGCGCGGCGCTGGAGCTGGCCGAACGCTACGTCTTCATCCACGAAGAGGGTCTTCCCGACGACGTGTACGACCACGTCGGCGGCATCCTGTCCGAATCGGAGTACGTGGCGATCAGTTGGCTGCTCGTCTCCATCAACGCGTTCAACCGCATCACGATCGCAGGCAAGTACCCCGTGCCTCCGCGGCGGTCGACCGCTGCCGATGGCTGACGTCGCGGGAGCGCTCAACTTCCGCGACGTGGGCGGTCTCCCGGCGGGGTCGGGCGTCACGCGGCACGGCGTCCTGTTCCGTTCGGGCAATCTCGCCCGCGTCGGTGAGGAGGGGCGTGCGGCGCTGCGGTCGCTGGGGCTGCGCCACATCGTCGACCTCCGGGAGGACGCCGAGATCGCGTACGAGCCGACGGACCTGGGCGACCTTCCCGTCGTCACCCGGCGCGTGCCCCTGTTCGCCGGCTCCGCGTCGTCGTTCTTCGAAGAGGACGTGACTCTCGCCGACCTCTACCGCACGCTCGTCGACGGCTCATCGGAGGCGATCGTCCAGATCGTGCGCGGGGTCGTCGACGATGCGCCGCTCCTCGTCCACTGCACGGTAGGGAAGGACCGCACGGGGGTCGCGGTGGCGCTGACGCTCGCGGCGGCGGGGGTCGACGAAGACGCGATCGTGGCGGACTACGCGCGCACCGAGACGCTCCTCCCGGCCGACCGCAACGCCCGCGTGCTGTCCTATCTGCAACGCCTTCACCCGGAGGCGCGCAATCTCGCCGATCTCGCGACGCGCTCGCCGGCCCCCGTCATGCGAGGGCTGCTGGACGATCTTCGCGCTCGATTCGGCGCACCGGTCGAGTTCCTCCGTGCGCGCGGACTGTCCGACGACGACGTGCGAGAACTGCGGCGGTCACTCATCACGGACTGAGGTGAGGCATGCCTTACCCGCGAGGTATGATGGGGGTGTCATGTCCACGATGCCCACCACCGCTCCCGGTTCCGTCGCACACGGTCCCGGAGTCTGTCGTGCCGCCAAGCACACGCGCGTCCAGCACCTGATCACCGCCGACGATCAGTCGCTCGGCGATCTGGAACTCCTGCTGTCGACGCTGCCCATCTGCTCGACCGGCCGGGTGTTCGTCGAAGTTCCGGATGCCGCGGCGATCGGCGAGCTCGTCGTCCCCCCGCGCATGATCGTGACGTGGCTGGACCGCTCTTCGCGCTCCGGTGCCCCGGGCTCGGGTCGGGCGTGCGCTCCCGGTCAGGCGCTCGCGCGGGCGGTCACCGCCTGGGCCGACGAGATGCTCTGCGACGACGAGCAGGGACACGGCCACCACACGCAGGTGCACCTGCTGGGCGGATTCCTCGGCACCGCCGACATCCTCGACCACCTGACCGACGTGCTCGGAATGGATGCCGACGGCATCCACACCCCCGCCCGCTTCGGACTCGCCACCTCGCGCTGACCCGGGTACCCCCGCTGGTCAGCGCGCGCCGCGAGGCACGTAGTTGCCGTCTTCGAGGCCCGCGAGGATCTCGAAGCGGTTGGTGAGCGGATTGCGTCCCGCCAGCAGGTAGAGCAACGGCATCAGGAAGCCGTACCGCCGCCACTGGCGTGCGTGCGTCGCCTCGTGCCGGAGGAGCGCGTCGGTGACGGGTGCGGTTCCCGTGAGGAAGCACCCGCCCACGCAGACACCGCCGCGACCGTAGCTCCACGACGGCATCCCCGTGAACACCCACAGGCCCTCGCGGCGTTCGACGCGCCCGGTCGACCACACCGATCCCCACACCCACCCGACCGTCGTGCCCCACGCGTAGCCGAGGAGGCTCAGGGGGGAGTCGAGCAGGATGCCGGGAATCCACCGGTCGATCCGTTCGCCCCGCGTCACAGCGAGGGCGGCGCGATCACGCCACCCGGCCGGTGGGCGGGCGATCACGCGAGAGATCCCACGACGCGGAGGATCGTGCCCAGGTCGTCCACGGCCGCGTGCGGCGACGAGGGCGAGAAGCCCGCGATCGAGGCGCCGGCGAGCGGGAGGCGCTCGCGGAGGGCACGGATCGCGCCGGTGAGCTCTTCCGGCTGCAGCCCGAAGGGAAAGGGACGCGCGACGCCGGAGAGCGCGGCGGGATCGAGCACGTCGAGGTCGACGTGGACGTAGAGCGCGTCGGCGTCGAGGGTGTCGACCGCGGCGAGGAGGGCGGCAGGGTCGCCCAGGGCGGCGGAGGGGACGTGGTGCACGCCCGCGGCGGCAAGTGCATCCGCTTCGGCCTCGTCGAACTCGCGCGCACCGGCGAGGACGACCCGCTCGGCGGGCACGCTCGCCTCGCCGAGAGGACCGCCGTCGGTGACCGCGCGCAGCACCATGCCCGCGAACGCTCCCGACGGGGAGGTCTCGGGGGTGTGGAAGTCGCCGTGGGCGTCGAACCAGACGACGGCGAGATTCGGATGCCGGGCTGCCGCGTGCGCGATCGCGGGCGCCGCGACGCCGCAGTCGCCGCCGACGACGAGAGCGACCTCCTCGGACGCGTCGAGCGCCTCGGTGAGACTCTCCCGCACGCGTCGGAGCGCACTGAAGCGACGGATGCCGGTCTCCAGCGATTCGCCGGCCTCCACGGGAACCTCCACGCGCGTGCACGATGCGCGGGGGAGGTCGCCGGCGATCGCGTCGGCGCCGTCGACGAGCAGCATGGCCCGGGCGGCGGGCGAACCCTGCCACTGGGGCACGACCAGGAAACGCGTCATGATGTCATCTTCCTCCCGTGCGACGGCCTCGCAGCCCGCCGCACGACGACGCAGCGCCGGGCGTCGCGGACGACACCCGGCGCTGCGTGCGGTTGCTTACTGCTCGAGAGCAGGTGCGGACGTGCCGCCGGTCTTCAGCGCGGCCAGGCGCGCCTCCACCTCGGTGAGCTCGCCGACATCCTCCAGCTCGTTGAACTGGGCGTCCAGCGACGACGCGGCGATCTCCGCCTTGCCGGCTGCGAGGGCCTCCTGACGGCGCACCTTGTCCTCGAAGCGGCCGAGGTCGCTCGTCGGGTCGAGCACGTCGATCGACTTGACCGCGTCGTGCACCTTGTTCTGCGCTTCGGCGGTCTTGGCGCGGGCGAGGAGCTCGGAGCGCTTCGTCTTCAGCTGCTCCAGCTTCTGCTTCATGCCGTTCAGGCCGTCTTTGAGCTTGTCGACGACCTCCGTCTGCGCGGCGATCGACGGCGCGATCGCCGCCGCTTCCTTCTCTTCGCCGATCTGACGCTGCAGGGCGATCTTCGCGAGGTTGTCGAACTTGTCGGCATCCGTCGTGTTGCCCGTCGCGCGCAGCTCGTCGGCCTTGCGGCTGGCGGCGATGGCCTTGTTGCCCCACTCGGCGGCGGCCTTGACGTCCTCGGCGTGATCGCGCTCGAGGAGGCGCAGGTTGCCGATCGTCTCGGCGATCGCCGACTCGGCGTCGGCGATGTTGTTGGTGAAGTCGCGGACCAGCTGGTCGAGCATCTTCTGGGGGTCTTCGGCCTGGTCGATGAGGGCGTTGATGTTCGCCTTCACGAGGGTCGAGATGCGGCCGAAGATGGACTGCTTTGCCATCGGTTTTCCTTTCCTAGCGGGAGGTGTGGGTGGTGTGAGGTGCGGGGCGTCGCCCGCGCACATGGTCGAGGGGGGTCAGAATCGGCCTCCTCCGCGGCGGGAGCGGGTGCCGCCGCCGCCGAAGCTGCCGGAGCTCATGCCGCCGCCGCGGCTTCCGAACGAGGGCATGCCGCCGCCCCCGCGCCGGCCGCCTCCGCCGCCGAGCATCGAGTTGATGAGGATGCCGCCGAGCACGGCGCCCATGACGTTCCCGCCCCCGCCGCCGTTGCCGCCGCCGAACCCACCGCCGCCGAACGCGCCGACGTCGTTCTGCGCGTGCTGGAGGGCCTGGGCGGCGAGATCGTTCGCGCGCTGGGCGGCCGCGAGCGCCTGCGCCGGGTCGGTCGCCGCGAGCTGGCGTGCCTGGACGAGGGAGGAGCCGGCCTCCGCGAGCCGGGTGCGCGCCGTCGCTCCCACTGCGCCGCGCCGGGAGCTGATGTAGTCCTCCGCGGCGGAGACCTGCGCCTGGGCGTGCGCGAGCAGCTGGCTGAGCTGCTGAGCCGCGCGCCGCTCCTTCTCCTGCGCGTCGCGGACGTCGGCGAGCACGGCGTCGATCTCCGCGTTCGCCTTCTCGAGGTTCTCGAGCGCGAACAGGGGGCGCTTGGCCGACCCGGCCAGGAGCGGGCGGGCCGCGTCGATCTGCTGCCGGGTCGCCGCGATGGCACCGGCGACGCGGCCGTCCGCGTCGGGGAGGGCGCTCGCCGTCGCGATGTCCTTCTCCAGTTCGGCCAGGAGCGCCGCCGCGTCGCGCTCGCCCTCGGCGAGGTCGTCGGCGAGCACCCCGATGGCATCCTGAAGCGTGCGAGCCTGCGCGACGGCGTCTTCGGCCGCGCGGATGCTCACGGCCGCCTCGCCGCCGTCGCCGGCGCCGATGGCGGTCTGGGCGGCGTTCAGCTGCTCCTGCGCGAAGGTGAGGCGCTGACGGGCCTGCTCGGGGTTGTCGACGACGGGAGCGAGGGCTTCGGGGGCGTACGCGGTCTGCAGCTGCGTGAGCCGAGCGGCGGCGGCGTCGATCGTCGCGGCGACCGTCGTGTGCATCTCCTGCACGCGGGTGAGCGCTTCGGGGGCGTTCTGCTCGAGCTGGCGCAGCTCGTCGAAGGCGGCCGCCTTCTCGTCGAGCGCGGCGTTGGCGCGGGCGCAGAGCTCGAGGATCTGCGTGTTCCACGCGCGGGCGTCCTGCTCGCTGTCGGGGTTCTCGTCGTCGAGGCGCTGCTTGAGCGAGAACGCCGTGTCGAGGTCGGCTTTGGCCTGCGCGAGCACGGTCTCGAACTCCGCGGCGGCCGCGTCGCCGAACTGGGCGCGTGCGAAGCCGAGCTCCTGCTCGCTGGTCTTCACGGCGTCGTCGGTGTCGACGAGCGCCGAGGAGGCCTGCCGGGCGAGTTCCTCCAGCGGCACCTGCGGTGCCTGCGGGGTCGCGCCTCCGGTGGTGACGCGCGACTTCCGGCGCGCGCGCACGACGAAGAAGATGAGCGCGCCCACGACGACCACGAGCAGCACGACGAACAGGATGCCGCCCAGGCCGCCGGACGCGTTCCCGTCGCCGCCGGAGCCGCCGCCGACGGCATCCGCCAGTCCGTCCGCCGCGGCCGTGGCCGCACCTGCCCAGTCGCCGGACTGCAGTGCCGGCGCGATCCGGTCCTGCTCGATCGCGCCGAGCTGATCGAACGAGACGGGGCCTTCGGAGTATCCGGACAGGAAGAACGCGCGCCCTTCGGTGGAGATCGCGAGGAGGTACTGCGTGGGGCCGAGGTTGTTGAGCTCGGCGGTGTCGTTGGCCCAGCGTTCCGCGCTCGTCGGATCGGTGAACTCGTCGACGTAGACGACCCAGAGGTCGACGCCGGAGGATGCCGACAGGCCCTCCGAGCGGGCCTGCACCGCCTGCTCCTGCGAGCTGGAGAGGACGCCCGCCTCGTCGAGGACGCGACCGCTGCCGAGCGGGATCGGGTCGGTCGCGGATGCCGGCAGGGCACTGCCGAGCACGATCGAGACGGTGGCTGCGAGCGCCAACATCCAACGCGATCGCATCGGTGGATCCTCCTCGTTCGGGGACCTGCGCCCCGCCCCTTCGGCGAGTCTATGCCCCGTCGCGCATGCGGCGATAGGCGATCCGGCGCCCGCCGCCTGTGGATCCGCCCAGACCTTCCGTCGTGTTCGCGCGACCGCTCCGAACGGGCTCCGAAGGATGCGCCGGGGTCGCCGTGCGCGTGCCTCCCCGAGCCTCTCCGCGATCCGGGTTAGGCTCGCGCACTCGGAGGATTCGATGGACGACAGATACGGAAGCGGCGTGCTCGCGGCAGGGTGGCGCGACGTCGGGCGGCGCGTGGTGCCGACGGTGCCGGCCGACCGCGACCTCGTCGTCGAGGTCGCCGGCGACGGGTACTGCGGGGCGGTGGTCGGCATCGAGGCCGGTCACGTCGCACTCGAAGACCGGCACGGCCGGCGGCGGCTCTTCCCGCTCGGCAGCGGGTTCCTCGTCGACGGTGAGGCCGTGCAGCTCGTCGCGCCCGCCGCGGCGGCACCGGCGGCTCCGACGCGGACGGCATCCGGTTCGTTCGCCGCACCCCAGGCCCGGGCCCGCGTCGCCCGCGCGTCGCGCATCCTCGTGGAGGGGAAGCACGACGCGGAGCTCGTGGAGAAGGTGTGGGGCGACGACCTGCGCGCGGAGGGCGTGGTCGTGGAGTTCCTGCAGGGGGTCGACCTGCTCGATGCCGTCCTGCGCGAAGACCCGCCGTCGGCCGACCGACGCTACGGCGTGCTCGTCGACCACCTCGTGCCCGGCTCCAAGGAGACCCGCATCGCCGAGGCGGTCGCCCGCGGCCCGCACGGCCGGTACGTCCGCATCGTCGGTCACCCGCACGTCGACGTGTGGCAGTGCGTCACTCCGCGTGCCCTCGGCATCCCGGCGTGGCCGGAGGTGCCGCGCGGGATCGAGTGGAAGGTCGGCGTGAGCCGCGCGCTCGGGTGGCCCGCCGAGACGCCCGTCGACCTCGCGCGCAACTGGCAGCGCATCCTCGGCCGGGTCCACAGCTACCGCGACCTCGACCCGGCGCTGCTCGGCCGCGTCGAGGAGCTCATCGACTTCGTCACGGTCGACGGCTGACACGGTCGGCAGCCCTGTCGCTGGGTAGCCTGGACGGGTGACCGAGCCCGAACCGTCCCCGGCCGCCCCCCGCTACCGCGACAAGCCCGTCTCCTTCGTGCGCCGCAGCGGGCGCATGAGCGACGCGCAGGACCGTGCCTGGGAGGAGCTGTCGGGACGGTATCTCCTTCCGGTCGAGCGCGACGCGGCATCCACGAGCGTCCTTCCCGGGTCGACGGTCGATCCCGGGGCCGTCTTCGGACGTGTCGCGCCGCTGGTCGTCGAGATCGGATCGGGTCAGGGGCACGCGATCGTCCACGCCGCGGGCGCGCAGCCCGAGGTCGATTTCCTCGCCGTCGAGGTGTTCCGCGCGGGACTCGCGCGCACGATGCTCGACGCCGACCGCGCCGGCGTGCACAATCTCCGGCTCGTAGAGGCCAACGCGCCCGAAGTGCTGGAGCACCTCCTGCCCGAGGGGTCGGTCGATGAGATCTGGGTCTTCTTCCCCGACCCGTGGCACAAGGCCAAGCACAACAAGCGGCGCCTGATCGCGCCCGCCTTCGTGCCGCAGGTGGCGCGGGCGCTCCGCGACGGCGGGGTGCTGCGGCTCGCGACCGACTGGGAGGACTATGCGCTGCAGATGCGCGACGTGCTCTCGGATGCCGACGTGTTCGCGGCCGACTTCGAGCCCGATTTCGAGGGGGAGTGGGCGCCGCGGTTCGCGGGGCGCACGATGACCGCCTTCGAACGCAAGGGGCTCGCGAAGGGCCGGGAGATCCGCGACCTCGCCTACCGGCGCCTCCCCCGGGGGTGATGGCTCCATGATCGAACGCGCCCCGGCATCCCCTCGTCCGCTCGTCTCGTTCGACGTCGTGCCGGCCCTCCTCGTGTGCCTGGCCGCACCGGCGTTCTTCGTGCTGCTGCTGCCGTGGCTCGGGTGGCTCCTCCTCGCCGCGGGACTCGGGATCGCCCTCGTTCGCGAACGTGGACGCGTGAGGGATGCCGGTCCGTCGCTCACCCGCGACCTCTCGCTCATCGCCGTGGGGCTGCTGATCGTGAGTTCGGTGCCGCTGAAGGCCGAGCTCGACAACCTCGCCATGCTGCGGTTCACGCTGGCCCTCGGCGGTGCCGTCGTCGTGCCGTACGTGCTGTCACGGTGGGTCTACCGCGACCATGCGATCCGTTTCCCGTGGCGCGGTGGCGGACGGTGGCGCGGCTGGCAGTGGGCGTGGCTCGGTGCCGTGCTGGTGCTCGGCTGGCTGATCCTGCCTTTCTACTTCATCACGTCCGGCGTCTATCAGAACTGGCCCGTGGTGGACACGCCCGACCTCATCGCGCGGCTGTTCGTCGGCGTGGGAGCCGTGGGCATCTGGGACGAGCTGTTCTTCATCTGCACCTGCTTCGTGCTGCTGCGTCGTCACGTGGCCGACGCGACCGCGAACGTGCTGCAGGCCATCGTGTTCGTGTCGTTCCTGTGGGAGCTGGGGTACCAGGCGTGGGGACCGGTGCTCACCATCCCGTTCGCGCTGCTCCAGGCGATCATCTTCCTGCGCACCCGATCGCTCGGTTACGTCGTGACGGTGCACCTGCTGTTCGACGCCGTCGTGTTCGGGGTGCTCGTCCACGCGCACAACCCGGGGCTCCTCGACGGCCTCTTCCTCGTCGCCGCGCCCTGACCGCGGTGGGCGCTGCCGGTGCACAGGTGGTGATCAGGGCGCTCCGGTAGCCTCGATCGCGGACCTCGACAGGGTCCCCGGACGACGGATCAGTACCCGGTGAGCGACAAGACTGGCCAAGGAGCTCGTCATGTCGTGGGTCATCCTCATCGTGTCCGGAGTGCTCGAGGCCGTGTGGGCCACGGCGCTCGGCAAGTCCGAAGGCTTCACGCGCCTGTGGCCGACGGTCGTCTTCGGCGTCGCGCTCGCCGCCAGCATGGGCGGTCTCGCGTGGGCCATGCGCGACATCTCCACCGGTACGGCCTACGCCGTGTGGGTGGGGATCGGTGCGTCGCTCACCGTGGCGTGGGCGATGATCACCGGCGACGAGGACTTCTCGATCGTGAAGACCCTGCTCATCCTCGGTCTCGTCGGCTGCGTCGTGGGCTTGAAACTCGTCGGCGAGCACTGACGCCCGTCGGTCGTTGAGCGAGCGCAGGTCCCCCGGTCGTTGAGCGAGCGCAGCGAGACGAAACGGCCCCCCGAGCGCAGCGAGACGAAACGCACCCCCTCAGCCCTCCCCTTCGGTCGTTGAGCGAGCGGAGCGAGACGAAACGCGCCTCCTCAGCGCAGAAGGTCTAGCAGCACCGGTCCGAACACGACCAGTGCTGCGACCGGCACCACCAGCAGGCCGAGCGCGGCGATGCCGATGGCCGCCATGCTGCCGAGGATCGACAGCACCGCCGCGCCCGTCGCCGACGCCCCGCGAGCAGCGACCGTCCGTGCGGATCGGGCGGGGGAGAGCGGGAGTGGAACGGTCGCGGTGGCCATGATTCGACGGTACGAATCGGCGTGCGGATGCCGCGTCGCCCGCGGGTCGCATCGGCATCCATCGGAAGGATGATCCTGTGCGCGAGAAGCACCCCAGTTTCACCTTCAACGTGAACGAGAGGTGACTTTCGGGCGAAGTATTGACGCGGATTCCGGGCTGAGTATCTTTGGTCTCGCGAAGGAAAACGGAAACGAAAGAACCTCGAAAGAGGAACCGACACAGGAACCGAGAACGCACTGATGATCGCCCCGGAGCTTCGGTTCCGGGGCGATCTTCGCGTGCGCCCGAGGCAGGTTTTCGGAGATGTGCAGGATCGCGGAGCTCCGGATGCCGCGGCCTCCGCGATCGTGCACATCTCCGCGGTTTTGGCATCCGTGGAGGGATGGTGCACCCGCGCCGTGTATCGCACCCACGTGCGGCGCACTCGCGTGCTCCCACGCGCAGGATTTCGGAGATGTGCAGGATCGCGGAGCTCCGGATGCCGCAGCCTCCGCGATCGTGCACATCTCCGCAGTTTTGGCATCCGTGGTGGGCGGTGGCACCCGCGGGCGGCACCCGCAGGTGGCGCACCCGCGACCCCGCGGGCTAGAGCAGTGCGGTGATCGCCGCCGCGACGGCGATCGCGGCGGCGAGAACGCCGACGCTGGACCAGGCGATGACGCGGGGCCAATCGATCCAGCGCCGCGAACGTCTGCCGATGCCGAACCCCGCGGCATCCGTGAAGGCGACGAACTCCTCGAACCGCATCGTCACGCGGGGCGCCGCCTCCGGACGTCGGGTTTCGCTCGTGCGCGGACGGGCGCGCGGGCGCGGCGGGGGATCGGCCGGGGCCGCTTCCGGCGGCGAGGGTGCGTCACAGGGCGAGGATGCCGATGACGCGCGGTGCGATGCAGCCTCCGGACCCCGCGCCCCAGCCGGCGCAGCACCCGACGCCCCACCCGGCGACGCCGGTGCGAGCGCGACCCACGAGAGCAGCGCGTCGCGGGCGGCCCGTGCGCGGTCGAACTCGCTCGCGAGCCGGGCGCGGTCGGCGTCGTGTGCGCCGGGGTGACGGTCGGGATGGACGTCGCGGGCCCGTGCGCGGAACGCCCGGTGGATGTCGCTGGTGCTCGCGTCGCGGCCGAGGCCCAGGCAGGTGCGTGCTTCGTCGAGGGTCATCCGGCATCCAGGAGATAGCGCTGGTACTCGCGCGTGAGGTACTGGCGCCGGCTCTCCTCGGCGATCTCGGCGAACCGCCGGAGGGCGCGGCGCGTGATGCGGGCCCAGACGACGGCGTACACGATGTAGCTCGCCAGGGCGACGCCGAGGAGGGCGAACGAGGCGAGGGCGAACGCGTCGTCGCGCGTCACGCTGCCGAGGATCCGGGAGCCGACCCCGAGGAGCATCAGCGTGAAGCCGGCGTGCAGCCAGATGCGCGTCCGCCGGTAGAGCTGAGCCTGGCTCTGCGTCCAGAGGGGGTTGGGCTGCCAGAACCGCCATCCTCGGGGCGCGGGTCGGAGGTGGGTCGTGGGTGTCCAGTCGGCCGGCGGCACCCAGAACGCGTTCGTGCGGATCCAGCGGTCGGTCGGCACCGGCCATCCGCGGGGCACGCGGAAGTCGGCGGGCACGCCCGCGACGCGGATCGTTCTGGCCACGGGCTCCCCTCCCAGATGAGAACGCTCTCATCTGACGATAGCGCCCAAGCACCTGCGGCGTCACGGGCCGAGGGGCGTCACTTTTCGGGCTGAGCGGTGCCGGTGCCATCGGTCGTAGCCGAGCCCGACGAGCCACGCGACAGCGGGGACGGCGAACGGGAAGGGGTCGGCGGCGATCCCGAACGCGGCGACGAGGCCCAGCGCGAGCAGAGCCAACCCCGGCACCACCCAGCGACGGAACACCCCGGACGGTCCTCCGCCCCACGCCATCCGGCTGGCCGCGACCACGGCGGGGGGAACGATGAGCGCCGCGCTCGCGACGGCGATCACGCGGTCGCCGGGAAGGAGGAGCGCGGCGGCGCCGGCGACCGAGACGAGGAGCATCGTTGCCGTCAGGGGCGCGCGGGTGCTCTGGCGCAACCGGCCCAGTCGTCGCGAGGCCGCCGCGGGCAGCACCTCGTCGCGCGCCGCGGAGAAGATGATGCGCGCGCCCTGCATGGCGATGACGATCGCAGCGTTGAGACAGGCGATGGCCGCGCTGCCGAGGACGGCGGCCTGAAGGGCGGGCGACGCGTGGAATCCCGAAAGCGCGGTGAGGAGTCCGCCGTCGGCGTCTGGCGCGACCGGGCCGCACCAGTTGCCGAGTAGGAGGGCCAGGAGCGGCACGAACTCGAGCACGAATGTGAAGGCGAGAGTCCACCCGACGGCGCGGGCGGCGAGCCGACCGGCGTCGAGGTCTTCTTCGCCGAGGATCACCGCCGACCCGAAGCCCGCCAGCGCGAAGTACGCGACCGCGACGAACGCCAGCACCACGCCCGGATCGAGCGTCGCGAGCGATGACCGTGCCGCGTCGACGCAGCTGCCGACGGATGCCTCGGAGTTCGCGAACGCGACGATCCCCACGGCGGTGATTCCGAGCACCGCGACGATCTCGATGAACAGCATCACGGAGGTGATGCGGGCGCCGCGTCGCACGTGCTGGGGAGCGACGAGCGCCACCACGGCGCACAGCGCCAGCGCCGACCACGTCTCGGTGCCAGGCCCGAGGATGCCGGAGAGCAGCCCTGCCGCCCCCTGGATCATCGCAGCGATCGCGAGGACGAGCCCGACGATCGTGACCGCCCACGTGGAGCGGGCGACTCCGGTTCCGAGGAGCCGGCGGGCGAACGCGTACTCGCCGCCCGCGCTCGGGAACCGACGCCCGAGCGACGAGTAGCAGTACGCGAGCGGCACGCACAGGAGTCCGGCGGCCAGGAAGGCGATCGGCGCGCCCCAGTGGAGGGCGAACAGGACGGCGGGCAGGATCACCACGACCGACGACGCCGGAGTTACGGAAGAGATAGACACGCGGATGACGTCGCCGAGGCGCAGCGCACGCGCCAAAGTCGGCCGCGCGTGACGATGGGATGCCGAAGCCACCGGAGCCTCCCCTCTCCTCAGGAGAGAAGACGGCGGCGAGGCGAAAATCTGACGGTCTGCTGCGGAAAATGCCGACTCGGCCGTCAGGACGGGTGGGGGAGGGGGGGCTACGGCTGCGCGCGTCGGTCTTCCCACCCGGCAAGCAGTGCGCTGAGGAGGTCGGCGAGGCGGCGTTTGCCGTCGTCGTCCAGGGCGGAGGAGAACTGCTTCTCTACCGTGTTCATGAGTCGGAAGAGGTCGAGCATCATGCGGTCGCCCTCGTCGCTGAGCCGCACGAGGCTCCGCCGTGCGTCGTCCGGGTCGCCGCGCCGCATGATGAGGTTGCGCGCGGAGAGCTGCGCCAGGATCGTCGTCAGTCCCGACTTGGACACCATGGCCGCCTGCGCCACCCATCCGGCATCCCGCTCGCCGAACAGCCAGAGGTTCCACACCACTTCGAACTGCGGCCAGGACAGGCCGTACTCGTCGAGCACGTTGGCCGTCTGGAACGAGCGGGCGGCATCGGCGGCCTGGTGGAGCAGCCAGACGGCGCGGAACGAGTCGCGGTCGAGGGAGCCCTCGTAGCGCGCGAGAACGTCCTGCGTCGCGTGCTCGTACTCGGCCTGGGACACGAATCCGGGACCACGGTTCGTCGACATCTCGTTCCTCCGTCCTTCGCTGTGACACAACACTACGTCCGCGAACGAACTTCTTGCGCATCTCGTCTTCCGCGGGTACAGTCTAGTTATTCGTTCGAGAACGAACTAAAGAAGGCCCACAGATGTGCTCGTCCCCGCGTCCTCCCTCACGCGTGACGGGCCTCGGGCTGTCCTTCCCCCCGGGGCCAGCCGGGAGGCGGGGGGACCGGCGCTCGCCGGCCCCCCCGCCTCCTCTTCTTCCTTCGGCTCGGACGCGCGGCTCGCTATGGTCGGCAGTGACACCTTCGCCCTCGAACGGAGCAGCCCATGAGCGTTCACGCGACCACCTCACGTCCGCCGTTGCCGCAGCCGATCGCCTGGCTCTACGCCATCGCCGTGCTCGTCTTGATTCTCAGCGTGGGCGCGGCGGTGTGGGTAGGGCTGCTGGTGGGATTCGATGCGTCGCTGACGTTCACGGCATCCATGGCCGGGGTCGCGATCGGCGCGTTCGTGCCGGCGCTCCTCGGTCACGGGATCGTCGTCGCCGTGCACGACACCGTGTGGCAGCGTCGCGGCTGACGTCCGAGCGTCCGAGGGGGCGGTGTGTACGGCCCGTCAGGTCACGGCGGTGTCAGACTGCGGAGGGATTCGAGGAAATCACAGGGATGAGTGCTCGTCCGAAGCCGGCATAAGCGGATGAGTACCACTACGCGTCGCATCGATTGGACGCGCTGATGAACGCACGACAAGGGTTCCCCGCCTCGCTCGGTCGGTAGGCCAGACGGCTTCACTGCGCGACTGGGGGCGCGGCATTTCGCTGCTATGGGTAGAGCCGCTCGACCTCGACTCCGCCTTGGACCCGACGCACCTCTACGACGTGGGGGAGCAGGTCCCTCACACCTTCAATGACCGCGAGCTCGACGATCGCGTTCATGGCCCCGCGACGTCGACGTTGAGCGACGTAGTCGTAATCCTCGATCGCTGTGAACGTTGTGGATCCGCGAGGAGGCGCACTCGGATACAACGTTGCCCCTGAGTTCATCCGTGACAGTCTTACGCGATCCCCTACAGCGTCAAGCAGACTCCGGGTATCGACCGTAATCACATCCTGTTGCTGATGCCTATACCGTCTCGCCTTCAGAAGGCCTTGCAGCTTTTCGGGATGCAGCCAAAAGAACACCCTTGAATTGAGGATGCGCAGCCATTCCTCCACGGTGACGTCTTCCAGAGCGTTCCGGAGGTGCGTGAGATTGAGAGGGCCTTGGTCGCGGATGACTACACGACCGTACAGAGGGTGATCTATCACGGTCGAGCCTGATCGACGCTCCGACAGAAGAGCGTGCGATTCTGCTTCCTCTAAATTTGCCGACAGCACCAGCTCCTCAGTGGTAATCAGTCCGTGCTGCCGAATCCCATGCCAACTGCCAGCCTCGGCCATGTGAAAGAGCCGCGGATGCCGAGCGATTAGGTCTTCGCGATCCACCGCTACCACTCCCTCCGGTCGATCAAGCTCCGGGTGTCGAAGCCTGTACTGATTAGCGAAACGGGCGCTCCAGCGACTCGCGAGACCTCTTCCACGAAGTGGATTGTGCCTTTTGCCAGCTGGTCGAACCGTCGGGCGTTCATGTTCGACCCGTCGAGATAGTCAACGAAGGTCAGAGCGATGTCCGTAGCGCCATTCAACTCCGATGCACGCTGCAGCATCTCCCAGTCGAACTCGCTCACGCGTCGGTCGGTCTGCGAGACAGATCCCTTCTCGACCCGCCGCAGGTCATCCCCGTTCAGACCTGAACGCTCCGCGACCACGTCCCAATCGATCTCTTGCGACATACGCCCGGAGGTCGAGTTGGCGGGATTCCCGACACGAATTGGGTACGTCCGGACCACCATGATGACTCGGCGGAGGCGGTGCGGACCGATTCCAGCCTCGGAGAGACACGCCGCGGTAGTGGTGTCGCGACTGGTCACGAAGGGGTAGTAGCCATGGAAGAGGCTAAGCAAGGTGCCCTGAGTTCCCTCGAGCATCACCCGCTTCTCGGCTGCAAACGCTTGCTCGAGACGGCTGGCCGTGGAGCCGACGTAGGGCGCCAGTTCCGGGACGTCCCTCGCGAGACGAACCGGCGGTTCGTGCTGCGCGCTACGGCCCATGATGCGACGCGATGCCGCCGACCCGCCGCCTTTCCCAGTGGATGCGATTGTCGCCTTCAACGTCGCTTCGGCAGCCACGTCCTCCGCCTCGATAACCATCGCTTGCGAGTCGATCACGAGCCGATCCGCTTCTACAGCGCAGTCTGCGATCTCTCCCATGAGAACGTCGAGATCCAGAGTGGTACCTGGACCGATCAACAGGAGCGCGTTCGAGTTTGCTAGCGTCCCAGACGGGAGCAACCGATGCGTGTACGGGGGTTCCGTTGGCACTCTGTGGCCAGCGTTGGGCCCCCCCACGCGCATCAGCACGTCGTACTCGTGGGCAAGGTGATAGGCGATGTTCCCCTTGCCTTCGCTGCCATATTGACCGCCGACGTACACATCGACCAGTCGCTCGGCTCGAGAACTCCACATGCCGAGAGCGGCAGCCGCGCGCGTGAGGACATCAGCGATAGAACTTCGATCGGTATCGATGGCAACGTCCGCGTTGGCCTGCAAAGAGGTGACGTTAGCTTCCGTGGCGTTCATTGCAACGGCGTCATAGTTCTCGAGCTCGGCGATTCCGCTGTCGCTTCGGTTCGCGTATCTGTAGCCAAGCACCGATCGCGGAGCGTGCACATGGATGTGCGTCACAAGCGAGGGGAAGGCTGCGCGAAGAGCCTCGATTTGCCCAACGGTGCGGACTGCGTCGACCACGACCAGTGAGGAAGCAGCGCCACCGCGCGCCACCAGCGCCGAGACGCCCTCGGCGACCCACTGTTCCCTAGTGTCGCGGTCGAGCCTCTCACCGTATTCCTGCAGCGCCCGTCGCTCGTTCGGCAGAGCTTCGCCAGCGCGCGCTGCAGCGTCGTACATGAGTTCCTGGGTGCGGACATACGTGACATCGAATCGACCAGCCAGACCCTGACCAAGTGTTGACTTGCCGGATCCGACCTGACCGCTAAGAACAACGATCCGCGGCGACGGCTCGCCAGCGGACTCCGCCACTGAGCCCATACTTATCGTGAACCCCCGCTCGCGGGCAACGTGTGTACAACGACTGGCACACCCTTGCTGGTGAGTTGGTGAAGGAGGATGTCCTGGATCATGTCCCAGCGGCCGCCTGCTTGGCCGGCTCCCAACCGCGGGACATGCACGGTTGCGCCATCTCGAAGTGCCACATCCGCGACGGACGCGAGGCTGGCGGACAAGGCATGGTAGTCGAGACGGGGTTGTGTACTTCGGCCGAAACCTGCTTGAGCAACCAGACTTGCGATCGTTGTGGATCCTCCCGTGCCCGGGGGCTGCGAGAAATGCACGTTGCCGAGCTTCTGGTTGGCGGGATCGGAAAGAACCCAGCCGCGATATGAGCTCGCCGACAAGGGAAACGCGCGGGTCAAGGCGCCACCCACTCCGAAGCGGCTCCAACCGCGTGTGGAGTCTGGGACGACGTGGGCAATGATCACTGGGCCCGCGTTCGACCCTGCTGTGACGATATCTCCAGTAACGAATTCAATACCCTCGGCAGAGCTCGGAGTAGATATGGGCTCGACTAGCGCCAGGATTCTTGGCCAGCGGCGGCCAGGGTAGGCGGGAACACCAACCGCCTGAACGCGGACATCGACGCCTTTGACATTTTCCATGCCCCGCGACGTCTGGCCCACGGCGGAACATGCAAGGAGAGTCGTCAACCCGTCGACTCGCTCACCATGCTCGAGAGCAGGAAGGAGCTCAACGGACCGGGGTGACCGATCAACGTAGTCCACCCGGATGTCCTGCCCGCCCATGTCCATCGGTCGAGACGCCGCGACGAGCAATATGGGGCGACTAGATTCGCCAACGACCCGCCGCAATAGCGCCTCCGTTGAAACATCTAGGCGCCGTCGCGCCTCCATGAAGAAGTCGATGTCGGGGTCGATGGTCAGCAGACCAGCTACGGAAGAGTCGGGCATGAGGAGTTCTGCAGCGATGATGTCGCAAATCAGCTCGAGTTCCCAGTCGTCGCTAGCCACGACTGACTCGACCGACCCAGCGGCCGTTCGATGTCGCGGTTGGTCGGCTACATCGGGGAATCGCGAATGCGCAAGCTCATGCGCGATGCTGAACCGAAGCCGGCCACGTGGCCTGCCCGGGTTGTACTCGATGGACATTCGACCGTCGATGACTCGAATTTGGGCGTCGATGAGGTCGTCGCGCGGGTTCAAGGCCAGGCCGAGGCGCTCGGCGAGAGCCAGCACGTCGACCGGCGGACCGCCCGCGCCCGCCTCGAGAGCGGCGTCGTAAAGTTCTCGCGCCACCTCACGAGCGGCAACGATCGGATCTTTGCCGGCCGCGAACGCCAGCACCGACCGGTTCGACCAGTAACGACCCTGATGGCTGAGCCCGACTCGCTCGGCGACCTCCTGCGACATGCCCGATCGTCAGTCCAAGAACAGCGGCGGCTGATCAAGCAAAACAGCGTGAATGTCCGGGGGCCGATAGGTAGATGGTTTGAGGATCTTCCCGTCTGCACGCCTCACTGGGCGCCCGTCCGCGCCCAGCTTGCTGATGTTCGACCGATGGACCTCACGGATGACCGCATCTAGATCGATACCATACGTGAGGGCAGCTCCGTACGCGACATAGACGATGTCGGCGAGAGCGTCCGCAATACCAACGGCGTTGCCTTCGTGCGTGGCTTCTCGAAACTCCTCGACCTCTTCGACGAGGAGATCAACGCGCAACTGAGCGAGAACCGGATCCACATGACCGCGGGGGCGGCTTGAAATTGGTAGCGCGAACCGTCGGTGAAAGTCCGCGACCGACTCCATTGCTTCACTGTGTCGCGGCCTTCGGCCGCTGGACGGTGACACACGAGGCGGAAGTCCCAGATCTAACTCGGGCTGCGGATGCTTCCGGCCGGCGTGGGTCCGTGTGCCATCGAGTACGTCGCCCATGCTCGGATTCTGCCACACGCGTTGTCTCGACGGTACGGTCGAGGCGGATGGTTAACGACGCCGAGTCTCCCGGTCCGAGATGGTACGCCCTCCGCCGTGAGCGATCATGGCGACATCACCCAAGACCTGCAGGACCCGGAAGAGCCGAGGGAACTCAGCAAGAGCCGAGGGAGCTCAGCAGCGCGGCGGCTAGGCACCGATAGTGTCTGGTCACGGTGAGTCAAGACCTGATTGGGCTGGAGGCGTTGATGTGGGGAAGCAAGCGAAACGCGCGCAAGCGTGTGACGCGGGTCGAGCAGACTCCCGACGGTGGAGATCGAACGTCGGCGGTGGAGTCCCGCCTGCGCTCTGATTACGTGGATGTTGAGGCGGACCGTGTTGCCGCGCACAATGCGAACTCCCGCCTCAACTACGCGACGAGCGACACGGAAGCGGCAGAGAAGTTCGCCGACTTCCGCATGCGGGATCCGTTCCCGGATGTCCCTCCTGCACTTCTTAACTCCGCGGACATCGCCGACTACGTGTCAGCAACAGGGATGATCCATCCGTTCGACCCGGCGAAGTTGAAGTCCGCGAGCTATGAAGTGAGCATCCTGGGCGACTACGTCATGCACACTCCGGAAGGTGGAGTGGTGCACGGCACTCTGACTGAGGACAAGCCCTTCCTGTTGCCTCGAAACAGCATCGCGTACATGTCCGTGGAGCCGAAGTTTCGCCTGCCCGATTACATCGCACTACGCCACAACCTCAAGATCAAGAACATCTACCGCGGTCTGTTGGTTGGAACGGGTCCCCTCATTGACCCGGGTTTTGTGGGGAGGATCTCGCTCCCGCTCCACAACCTGACTGATCGCGACTACGTGCTCGAGGCGGGGGAGGGAACGATCTGGGTTGAATTCACAAAGCTCAGCCCTTCGCCCCGATGGGCAGACGTAGCAATGCTGGGCGGGGCACTCCCACGCAGCGGCGCATATGTGCCGTTCCCCAGCCCTGCCATGAAGGACAAGGGTCCGGTCGAGTACGTCAACGATGCCGTCGGCGCCGACCGGGTGCCTGGGGCCAGCACGGCCGAGATTGCGCTGGATGCTCGAGACGCTAAGAAGGAAGCGAAGAGGGCACGCAACATCGCCTGGGCAGGACTCGCAACGATTGTGCTCGGAGCTGTTGCCCTGGTCGCTGTGCCGTTGGCGCTTCTGCAGCCTCGGCTTGACGATCTTAGTGGTCAGCTGACCGATCTCCGGCGTCAAGTCGCCGAGGTGGACGATGCGTGGCCGACGCCAGCCGCGACGCTAGCACCGAGTCAAGGGACGCCCACGCCGACCCCGTAGCGCCGCACTGCGGACGCTGGGAACCGGTACCAGTGCGCCACTGGTAGCGCGTGCGTCGGCCCGTCGATTCTCGACGCATCGCTCGGCCGCGTCGCTCGGCGGGAGACTTCAGCTACACGCTGACCAGACGTATGCCGCACTATACGACCGGAGCGCGCCCGCCCGGCAGGCGTCCCGGAACGGGTGCGCGTTCCGGGATCGCCTATTCGAAGAGAGGCTCGAGGGATTGAGCGAGCGCCGCAGCGCGATTCATTGCGTCATCGGTTACACCCGGACTCCTTGTGAGGACCCTGAGCTTCTCGCGTTTGAGGTAGTTGCGGACGATCGGTTGCACGTCGTCGTGCAGGAGGGTGAGGTCGACGTGACCGCCGTCGAGTGTCACTCCATTCGCGTTCGTGACGAGGAACGGGGAGCTTCTTCCGTCGAACACATCGACCAGCGCAGCGTCGTCGGTGACAAACAAGATCGGAAGCGGCCACGTTCCTCGTAACGGCGGAACGGTCATCATCGCGGGGATCCGGGTGTACATCAGGTCCCAGGTTGCTCCCCAGACCGCGTCCGCACTGCCGCGCGGCCGGCCGAGTTTGAGCAGCCGTTCGGCTTTGCCGGGTTGATCGCCGCGGCCTGCCAGGAGCTTGAAGCCGATCCATGCTTCCTGGCCAGGCGAGACACGGAGTTCATGCTCTAGCCACGTTGCGAAGCGCTCCACACGCTCCCGACGGGAGTTCAGCCGCTCGCGATGGAGGCTGGCTGCCTTCAGGAATGTCGCGTACGAGATCATGAACCATGCCCGGAATGGATCAGGCTCATATGGGTAGTCGTCGGCCACTGAGTCGATCACCAGACCGCCGCTATCCCCGCCATCCAGTAGGTGCAGGAGGTAGCCCGGTGCCTGTGCCAAATACACCGAGGCGACATCGGTGCGAGCGTTGTAGCGAGACACGTCGTGCGCCTGAGGCGCACGACGTGTCTCAGGTTCCGCTGCGGCGAACGCCCCCAGAACCGCCGCGCCTCTCGGAATTGCCAATACGAGGCGGCGCAGCCGTTGGATCTCGGTTGAAGTCAGGTTCAACGGCTCGAAACGCGCCTGCCGCCGATGAATGTTCTCGATGCGAGCGCTGATGTTCCAGTCGAGCATGACCGTTCCTGCCCACGGCAAGCCTCCGAGCGGGATTTCGAAGTAGGTGCTTCTACCCGCCCTAGGAGTTGCGCGGGGCAGCGCGGCAGGCGACTTCATCCTCAGCCCGAACGAATCAAAGACGGGCTCGTCGCCCATACTCGCCCCGTTCCACACACCCCAGATTCTGCTCGGGGCTAACGACATCGGTGTAGATGAGCCAGCGAACCGGCACGATGAGGTTCGCTTTCGTGCGGAGCGCACTCGCTGAGTCACGAGCCGCGGCGGCCGCTCCGGCGCGTTCAACCCGACGATAAAGCCCACGTCGAGCGACGGCGGCTCTTCTCCGGGCGGCCGCACGTGGGCGGTTCGGGTTCGCTCCTACCCATGGCAACAGCGGCCACCGAAGTCTCGTCGGAACAGGAGCGCCGCCTCGACGACGACAACACCGAGCACGATCGCCGCAGGGAGAACCACGACGAGCAACCCGCGGCCCGGAGCGCGGCTGGTTCGCGACTAATGCTCGGTCACCTTTGGAAAGCCGCCGAACCCGTGCCGAGTGTGCTCAGGCGACCCGTCGAATGTCCATCCAAACCCTAGTGGCTCGATCGCAGCACGAACCCCGTCCGCTTACCGACTTTGCCCGCATGCGGATCGGCCTACGGGCTTGTGGGCTCCTTCTGCGCATCGAGCAGCGCAAGTTCGTATGCTTGAACAAGTTCGGTCGAGAGCCTGCCGCGCACTCCGACGGTGTAGCCGTTCTCGATGCCCCATGCGCGGATCTCACCGGGAGAGGTGGACGTTTGAACCGTGACGGGCGTGCTCCCAGCGACCGCTTTCGTGGCCGCTGTTAAGGCACGTCTCGTCTCGGGTGTGGAGGCCTTCGCGGGTTGGAGGTGGTTGAGCAGTATGGCGTACGTCTCGGGATCAACGATCCGGGTCCCAAGTTCGTGCGCTCGCGCGAGCTTGCCCCCTGCGAAGGAGCCGTCACTGACGAGCATCGCGGTGAGGCCGGAAACAGCTCCGATCACGCGGACGCCGAGTTCCTGGGTTCGTTGCTCCAGCCGTGCTCGTTCACGCTCGCGCCCATCGAAGCCCGTGAATACGACCTTCTCGCCGACGCGCAGCGGCTCCCCGAGTGCCCAGTCCGCAGGAAGCGGAACGAGTTTCGCGCTGAGCCGTGTTGCGCGCGCGGCGTCTGCGTCGGCGATCAGCTTCGGAACGAGTTCGCCCGACAGTCGCAGCGACGATGCGATGGACTCGAGTTCGGTCCGCTCGTCGCGGGAAACGTGGCCGTCGTCGAGCGCCTTGTGCGCGAGGGCGAGCACGAGGGCCTGGTGAGCGTCAGCCACATCGGCGTCACCGAGCTCGTAGACCTCGACGAGGTCCTGCAAAGCGGCGGCTTCGTCTCCGGAGATGACGCCGTCCTCGAGCGCATCCAGCAGGGTTTCGACGTACGTGAGTGATCCTACGGGTGCGCCTTCGTCAAGCACTTCGACGAGGCTGAGCTTCGACAGCTGCGTGATAAGCGCAGGCTGCTTCGGCTTCGCCTTGGTGACCCTGATCGGACGCGACCGAGCCGAGACCCGCTCGTCGGGCAACAATGCAAGCGGTGCCCGGCTCGGTCCTGAGGGCCACACCACGCCTCGTGCGTCACTTTGCACCGAGACAAGTGCCGGGTGCGGACGCACTCGACCTTGCGCCTGCAGATAGTGACGAAGAAGTCCCGCGGTCGCACGAGCATCGGCGAGCGCCGAGTGGGCATCGTTCAGCGGGACGCGAGCGCTCCAGCAGCAGTCGACCAGACGACGCCGGTCCAGATTCGGCAGGTAGTGATGGCTACCGTCGAGCGTGCAGTACGCCGGAAGCCAAGGCACGTCCCATCCAGCGCGGCGGAACTCCGCGCGGAGGAACGCGAGATCGAAGCGTGCGTTGTGCGCAGCGATGGGCAGCCCCGCGATGTACGGCACGACGGATGCCGCGACATCGCGAAACAGAGGCGCGTTCGCGACATCGGCCTGCGTTATGCCGTGAATGTGCGTTGCGCCGACAGGCCCCTCGGGGTTGAACCTAGTCGACCACTCGTCGACGACGTTGCCACCTCGATCCACCCGGACGACCGCAAGCTCCAGCACCCGGTCCTTCTTCGGTGACAGGCCCGTCGTCTCCAAGTCGACGATGGCGAAGTAGGGCGGGCGCGAAGCCGGCGGCGGCGGCACTACCCGCGAAGCCGCCGCATCCTTCTTCGCGCTACCGCCGCCGAACAGCCAATCGAGCCAGCCCATGCTTCTCCCCACGTCCCCGCGCTGCCGGTTGACGAGCGCACTCGACCATCATGCCGCGGCGCGCCGACGTGGCATGATGGTCGCGATGACCCACGGGTATGTCGTCGAGTGAGTAACGAGTTCAAGTCCCGTTACTCCCCCCGATGTCACCGCTTGGGGATCGGGCAGCGGGTGACCCCGCTATTGATGGTGTGATCCCTCGCCCGCGGGGCACCGGGATGGCTCCGCCCACCGGAGTAGCGCCTGCAATAGGTTGGCGAGATGACAGACGAACCCCAAAGCCTCCCGCGTGGCCTTGGCGAACTGATCCAGGGAGTGCTCGAGCTCCAAGTCCACTTCACCCCCCTGGCTTCGCCCGCGATGTCGCGCCGTCGCGAACTGATCAACGCAATCGCAGGTGAGTTCGTCTCTCTTCTCGCTTCGTCGGATGATCATGTATCGCAGGTGAAGGGAAGCAATGGGGCCGGCAACAATGCAAAGGTGCCTTGGGTGCGGGTTTTCGATCCTGCTCAATCGCCCCGACCAACACTCGGCTGGTACGTCGTGCTCCTCTTCGCCGCGGACGGATCTGCGGCCTATCTGTCGCTCAACCAGGGCGTAACCAAGCTGGATGCGGGAGGCATCGAAGTTAACGTTTCAGATGGATGGGGGCGAGTGTCCGAATCGCCCGCCTCGAGGACTCCATTGATGGACGAAGCAACTCGCGATGTTGACCTCCGCGACCCCGGTCTCGGCGCCCAATACGCTCGCGGCAACCTGCTGGCCTTCAGATACAGCCGAGACGAGATTCCGAGTGACGGGGACATCAAACGGCACCTTCGCTGGCTGTCAGAGCTCTTAACGATTCTTCCGACTACCAACGCACTTCCCAGTCAGAATCGCACTCCGGCGGAGCCGGCAGTCCGCGAGGCTCCGGCGTTCCAAGACGCGGAGGAGGCGGAACTCAGGACGATCCGAAACGCGATCCACTGGTCTGAGGACGAGATCCTGAACACGGTTGAGAGCCTTCGGGACGCGAGTCCGCAGATCGTGTTGGCGGGACCTCCAGGGACGGGCAAGACCTTCGTTGCTCGCCACCTTGCTGCCTACCTTCTCGGGCAAGCGGGGTACGTCGACAACAATCCGCAGATCGAAGTTGTACAGTTCCATCCGACCTACGGGTATGAGGAGTTCGTCGAGGGTCTCCGGCCTACGGTTGGCTCCACCGGCGCGTTCGAGTTCGCCCCGGTTGCCGGGACGATCGTCCAACTGGCCGACGCGATCGCAGAAGACGGCCAGCCGCGCGTACTCATCATCGACGAAATGAATCGGGCGAATCTTCCCCGAGTATTCGGCGAGCTGTACTACCTGCTTGAATACCGCGAGCAGGAAGTCCGACTCATGTACCGGAACAGGTTCGCGTTGCCGGAACAGCTGTTCATCATCGGAACCATGAACACTGCGGACCGGAGTATCCGGAGCGTCGACTTCGCGCTACGAAGGCGCTTCGACTTCTTCGATGTCACCCCATCATCAGAGATTCTGAAGGCGCACTACTCCGAGGACGTTCATGTGAATGAGCTCGGACCGTCCCTGTACTCCGGATTCGATGCCCTGAATGAAGCAGTCTTCGCGCTCATGGGTGATCGTCACCACGGCATCGGCCACAGCTACTTCATGCTGGATCGAATGAGTCGGGCAACTCTCCGGGCAGTGTGGGAACGGCAGGTGCAGCCGCTACTGGAGGACTATGTCGGCGGCAACGTCGCGAGTCTTGATGGCCTAAGCGTTGAGACCCTCTTCGGCGAATGAAGATACTCCGCCTCATGGAGGCGCGAACAGCCACACATGTGCTCACCGACGACCAAGCGGGGAGGCTCGCTCTCCTCGGTAAGAAGCTCGCGGGGGAGCCGCGGTGGTGGGGAAGCAACGGCGCGCACAGCGACGATTTCCGATCCGTCTTCCGGCTGACCAAACTCTTCGGAGGCAGCTGGAGTATCGAAGTTGGCAACGTAGTTGGCGTCGTCGGACTTCCGGACCTGACGATCATCGTCGAACCGAAGATTGGCATGCAGCACTTCATGCACCTGCTCGCCCGGTCAAACGGCATGCCTCGCGTCGACTCGTCGATGTCGTCGCTCGATGCTGCTGCAGGTCTTCAGCGACTCGTAATCGAATGGTTCGTTGGAGAGCTCGACACGGTATTCCGTCGGGGTCTTGTGAAGGACTACGTGCATTCGTCGGAACGGCTTCCGCACGTGCGGGGGCATGTCAACTTGGTGACAACATCCCGCCAGTGGCTGCAGGGCCGTGTGCTCGTGGACTGCGAGTTCGACGATTTCACCGAAGCCACACCGTTCAACCAGTACTTGGCAGCGGCTGTTTCCCAGTCGATTCGCTCCCCGGCGGTTGACGACCGCCTTCGGATGAGGCTGGCCTACTTTGCACGCGAGCTTCCGTCTGCGTCCCGTGAAGCGCGGGACGACGTCGATCTCGAACGACTCCCCGCGCGCTATCGCCATTACCAGACAGCTCTGAAGTACGCGTTCGACATCCTTACCGGGGTCGGCCGCTCCCTCGAGTCCGGCGACCACGCCTCTGGGACGTTCCTCTTCAACTCGGCAGCCGTTGCCGAGGATGCGATCCGCGAGGTGCTCGCCGATGCACTCGCCCCGATGCGCGTCGTCAAGACCGGTGGACGCCACCTGCTACCAGCGTTTGTATCGGTGAATCCAGACCTTGAGATAGGGCCGCCTCCATTCACGGGGGACGTCAAGTACAAAGTTGGTGATCGGAGCTGGAATCGCCAGGACCTCGCCCAAGCCGTCCTGTTCGCCGCGGCATACAAGAGTCCGCACGCGGTTATCGCAGACTTCGCTCAGATGGAGGTACTTCACCCATCGCTGAAGGTCGGCGACATCCACGTTTCACGTCTCCGTTGGGCAATTGGCGAAGGGACCAATCCCGAAGACTCTGAGCGCCACTTCGCAGAGTCTGCTCGCTTGTACATCTCGCAAGCACACGTAGTGGGCCGCGACTAAGGTCTTCGTTCGCCACCACCCGAGAGAGGACAGGCCCGACCTCAGCTGCCTATCGCAGAGGCTGCTGACGCCGAGTAATCCCAAACTCCGAAGAGTAAGTGCCCCCGACAGGAATCGAACCTGCGACCTTTGGTACCGGAAACCAACGCTCTATCCCCTGAGCTACGGAGGCGCACTGATCGAGGTTATCACCGCGTGATGGCCTCGACCGCCGCGGCCAGCCGCTCGGCAAGGTAGCGGTGTCCTGGCGTCGACGGGTGGAGCCGACCGATCTCGCTGGTGTCGATCACGTCGAGGTAATCGGCATCCGTGATCCAGTTCTCGGCGACGGGGGAGATGTACCACCAGCTGCGCGCGGCGGCGAGGCGGGCCAGTTCGGCGTCGACGGCGGCCGTCGACTCCTCGAGGGGGAGGATGTGGGGCGCCGGGCCGAGGATCACGATGGGCGCCTCGGGGTAGAGCGCGGCGAGCTCGTCCCACGCGTCTGTGACGGCATCCCGGTAGCCCTCGGGGTAGAGCTTGCGGTCGTTTATCGACCCCTGCACGATCACGAGGTCGGGGTCGAGCGCCGGGTCGAGCAGGTCGATGCGCTGCCCGAAGGTGAGGCCGCTCTTGCCGGGGCGGAGGTATCCACTGCCCTGGATGCCGTCGACCACCGTGGTCCAGCCGGTGAGCTCGGCCACGACGTACGCGTACCCCTGGCCCGGCGCGGCGGCTTCTCCCCAGGTCCATGAGTCGCCGAAGATCAGCACCCGTGCGCCCTCGGGCAGCGTGATCGGCTCGGGCGGCGTGGCCACGGCGACCTCGTCGGCGCCGGCGACGAGCGCGGCCGGCGGGGGAGCCCACGGGCGCCAGAACGCGAGCACCGCGATGACCGCGACGAGCACCGCGAGGGCCGCGATCGCCCAGGCGGGCAGGCGTGCGGGCGCGCGCCGCGTCGAGAGCCCCATCGTCCCCATGCGATGAGGGTATGTCACGAATCCCACAGGGGGAAACGGTTTCTTGACCCCTCCTCTCGTGGGGGTCAACCACCACCCCTGAGGGCATGCGAGGATATCCCGGTGCATCGCATCGTCACCGCCGAACTCGACCTGGAACTGGGGTCGCCCGTCGACCTCATCTTCCAGATCGCGGCGGCCCAGCCCGCACCCGTCGTGCGCGAGGAGCTCACCTTCCTCCAGGGGGATCGCGTGTACATGCCGACGGAGATCGTCGACCAGTCCGGCAGCCGCCTGCACCGCCTCCAGGGCGAGGCGGGGCCGCTCCAGATCCGCTACGAAGCGCTCATCGACGGACAGGTCTCCCCACGCGCCACGAGCGACCTCGAAGCCATCACCTACCTGCGCCCGAGCCGCTACTGCCAGTCCGACGAGGTGTTCTCGCAGGCACGTCGCCAGTTCCGTGGCCTGCAGGGCCAAGAGCTGATCACGGCGGTGAGCGAGTTCGTCGCGACGTCGACCACGTACACGCCCGGACTCAGCCAGGGCACCGACTCGGCCGTCACCACCCTCATGACGGGCCAGGGCGTCTGCCGCGACTACGCGCACGTCGTCATCGCGCTCCTGCGCGCCATGGACATGCCCGCCCGCTACGCCGCCTGCTACGCGCCGGGCCTGCGCCCCATGGACTTCCACGCCGTCGCCGAGGCCTACCACGACGGCACCTGGTACGTCATCGACGCCACGCGTCTCGCGAACCGGCGCTCGCTCGTGCGCATCGCGACGGGCCGGGATGCCGCGGACTGCGCCTTCCTCAGCTACCACGGCGGGTATGTGGGCCTGCAGCGGATGCGCGTCGACGCGCTCGTGGTGCCCGACGACACGGCCGATGTGGAAGCCCTGGATGCCGCGGCCGCGGCATCCGATCCGACCCTCGACGACTTCGGATCGCTCGTTCAGCTCGCCTGACCCGTTCGGGGACGGGAGCGGCGGCGTTTCGTCTCGGGCGCTGTGCGCCCTCGCTCAACGACCGGGGGAGCGGACGGGGGAGCGGCGGGGGCGGCGGCGTTTCGTCTCGGGCGCTGTGCGCCCTCGCTCAACGACCGGGGGCAGACCTCGGTCGTTGAGCGAGCGGAGCGAGACGAAACGCCGCACCCTCGTAGAATCGGAGGGTTATGAATCCTGAAGCGCTCGCCGTCGCCCTGCTCGCCGTCGTCACCCCCCTCGCGGAGGCCCGACGCCCCGGCTCCAGCGAGAGCCTCACGGTGCAGGACTTCGTGCTCGAGCGTCCCAAGAGCCGCGACCACGGCGACTGGGCCTCCAACGCCGCCCTCAAGCTCAGCAAGGTCGTCGGCGCCAACCCGCGCGAGTTCGCCGCCGAGATCGCCGAGGCGCTCGCCGCCACCGACGGCGTCGCGAGCGTCGAGGTCGCCGGGCCCGGGTTCATCAACATCCGCCTCGACGCCGCGGCGGCCGGCGCGCTCGCCCGCACGATCGTCGAGGCCGGCACCGCGTTCGGCACGAACGACTCCCGTAGCGACGAGGTCATCAACCTCGAGTTCGTGAGCGCGAACCCCACGGGCCCCATCCACCTGGGCGGCACCCGGTGGGCCGCGGTGGGCGATGCGCTCGCCCGCATCCTCTCCTCGCAGGGCGCCCAGGTGACCCGCGAGTACTACTTCAACGACCACGGCGCCCAGATCGACCGCTTCGCGCGCAGCCTCGTCGCCGCGCACGAGGGACTGCCCACGCCCGAAGACGGCTACGGCGGCGGCTACATCGCCGACATCGCCCAGCGCGTCGTCGCGGCTTACGACGGCGACATCGACGCGCTCGACCCCGCCGCGAAGCAGGAGGCGTTCCGCGAGGTGGGCGTCGGGCTCATGTTCGACGAGATCAAGGCGTCGCTCCACAACTTCGGCGTCGACTTCGACGTCTACTTCCACGAGAACGACCTGCACACCTCCGGCGCGGTCGACCGGGCCGTCGCACGGCTGCGCGAACTCGGCCACATCTACGAAGCCGACGGCGCGACCTGGCTGCGCTCGACCGACTTCGGCGACGACAAGGACCGCGTCGTCATCAAGAGCGACGGCCAGCCCGCCTACATCTCGGGCGACCTCGCCTATTACCTCGACAAGCGCGAGCGCGGCTTCAACCGGTGCATCATCATGCTCGGTGCCGACCACCACGGCTACGTGCAGCGCCTCATGGCGATGACGGCGGCCTTCGGCGACGAGCCGTCCGTCAACCTCCAGATCCTCATCGGCCAGATGGTGAACCTCGTCAAGGAGGGTCAGCCGGTGCGCATGTCCAAGCGCGCCGGCACGGTCGTGACGATGGAAGACCTCGTCGAGATCGTCGGCGTCGACGCGGCCCGCTACGCCCTCACGCGCAGCTCGGCCGACTCGAACCTCGACATCGACCTCGATGTGCTGCAGAAGCGCACGAACGACAACCCCGTCTTCTACGTGCAGTACGCCCACGCGCGCACCCACAACGTCGGGCGCAACGCGGCGGCGGCCGGGGTCACCCGCGACGCGTTCGCGCCCGAGCTGCTCGACCACGAGACCGAGTCGGCGCTGCTGGGCGCCCTGCAGGAGTTCCCGCGCGTCGTCGCGTTCGCGGCCGAGGTGCGCGAGCCGCACCGCGTCGCGCGCTACCTCGAAGAGCTCGCCGGGCTCTACCACCGCTGGTACGACAACTGCCGCGTCACGCCGCTCGGCGACGAGGAGGTCACCGACCTCCACCGCACGCGGCTGTGGCTCAATGACGCCACCGGTCAGGTGCTCCGCAACGGACTCACCCTCCTCGGGGTCACCGCCCCCGAGCGCATGTGACGGATGCCGCGATGAGCGCCGACAGCCAACCCACGCAGCCGCTTCCCGACCCGGGAGCGCAGTGGGTGCTGTCAAGCCCGACGCCGTCGCCACGCCGTCGGCGCCGGTGGGCGTGGATCGTCGCGCTGATCGTCGTCGTGGCCCTCGCGATCGGCGCGTGGTTCGCGGGCGACGCGATCGCCCGCAGCATCGTCAAGCAGACCATCCGCGAGCAGGCGATCACCCAGTTGTCGCTCCCGGCCGACCAGCAGATCGACGTGGAGCTCGACGGCGCCGTGCTCCTCGGCCTCATCGTGGGGAACCTGCCCGAGGTGCGCGTGGCATCCGACGATGTGCCGCTCGGCCAGTTGACGGCGGACATCTCCGTGGTCGCGCAGGACGTCCCGGTGCACGGCGGGGGCGACTGGAGCGGTGCGCACGCCACGGCGACCCTCGACGAAGCCCAGCTGGAGGATCTCCTCGCGACCCTCGACGACTTCCCGGCCGACACGGTCGAGATCGACGCCCCCGATGTCGCGGTGACGTTCGAGCTGAACGCGCTCGTCACGAAGGTGCCCGTCGGCGTCGCCCTCACGCCGCGCGCCGAGAACGGCGACCTCGTCCTGTCGCCGGCGTCGCTGCGGATCGCGGATGCCGAGATCTCCGCCGAGTCGATCGTGCAGCAGTTCGGTGCCCTGGCATCCACGGTCGTCCGCGACTGGGACGTCTGCATCGCGCAGTACCTGCCCGCCGCGGTCACTCTGACGGGCGTGCGGGTGGAGCCGGATGCCGTCGTCGCCGATTTCGAGATCGACAGCGCGATCCTGCGCGACGCGTCGGCCCAGGAGAACGGCACCTGCAGCTGAGTCTCGCCGCCCGTCATCGGGGCAGGACCGGGTGGCCCCGTGCCCTAGACTTTGACCACCGCATGTCCGGACTGTCCAGGCGTGATCATCCCGCCGGCAGCCCCCGTCTCCACCCGATTGGTGCTCACCGTGTCCGCCTCTGAGAACCGTGCGCCCGTGCCGGAGTGGCTCGTCGCGCCGGACGACGCGAACGCGCTCGTCGCAGCGGTCTGGCCGGCATCCGCTCATCGTGACGACCACGGCGCCCTGTCGATCGGCGGGGTCGGCGTCGCCGAGCTGCGCGAACGCTTCGGCACCCCGCTCTACGTGCTCGACGAGCCGGAGGTGCGCGCCCGCGCCCGCGCCGTCCGCGAGGCGTTCACCGCCGCGACCGGACGCCACGGCGTGCAGGCCCGCGTCTACTACGCCGGCAAGGCGTTCCTGTCGACCGAGGTCGTGCGCTGGGTCACGAGCGAGGGCCTCGCCGTCGACGTCGCCACCGGCGGGGAGCTCGCCATCGCGCTCGCCGCGGGCGCCGACCCCGCCCGCATCGGACTCCACGGCAACAACAAGTCGGTCGCGGAGCTCGAGCAGGCGGTCTCGGTCGGCGTCGGCTCGATCATCGTCGACAGCCCCATCGAGGTGGAGCGGCTCGGCGCGATCGCGGAACGCCTGCTCCGCTCCGGCGAGGCGCAGAACGTCCTCGTGCGCGTCAACAGCGGCGTCCACGCCGAGACGCACGACTTCCTGGCGACGGCGCACGAAGACCAGAAGTTCGGGTTCGCCCTCTCCGACGCGGCGGCCGTCGTCGCCCGTATCCGCGAGATCCCGTCGCTGCGCTTCATCGGTCTGCACTGCCACATCGGCTCCCAGATCTTCGGAACGGCGGGCTTCGCGGAGTCGGCCGCGCGCCTCGTCGAACTGCACGCCGAACTCCTCGAGGGCGGTGACGTCCCCGTGCTGAACCTCGGCGGCGGCTTCGGTATCGCCTACACGTCCGTCGACGATCCGACCCCGATCGAGGAACTCGCCGACGGCATCGTCGAGGCGGTCGCCCGCGAGTGCGACGTCCGCGGCATCCCCATGCCGAACCTCGCCTTCGAACCGGGCCGCGCGATCGTCGGCCGCGCCGGCGTCACGCTCTACGAAGTCGGCACGGTCAAGCCCGTCCGGGTGTCCGACGACCTCAGCCGCCTGTACGTGAGCGTCGACGGAGGCATGAGCGACAACGCCCGCCCCGCCCTCTACGGCGCCCAGTACTCCGCACGCATCGCGTCGCGCACGTCGGATGCCGTTCCCGCCCTCGCGCGTGTGGTGGGTCGCCACTGCGAGTCGGGCGACATCGTGGTGGATGCCGAATACCTCCCGGCCGACGTGACCCCCGGCGACCTGCTGGCCGTGCCGGCCACCGGCGCCTACTGCTATTCGCTCGCGAGCAACTACAACGCCGTGCCCCGCCCGCCGGTGGTCGCCGTCGGAGAGGGACGTGCCCGCCTCATCGTGCGAGGCGAGACGATCTCCGACATCCTGGCGCGCGACGTGGGCGCCGATCCGACCACGACCGAGGGAACCGATGACTGAGAACCGTCGCCTCCGGGTGGCACTGCTGGGGGCCGGCTCCGTCGGCTCGCAGGTCGCCGCCCTCCTGCTGCAGCACTCCGCCGAACTGGCTGATCGGGCCGGAGCGGAACTCGAGCTCGTCGGCATCGCCGTGCGCGACCTCGACGCCCCGCGCGACACCGAGCTGCCGCGGGAGCTGTTCACGACCGACGCGGAGCCTCTCATCGTCGGCAGCGACATCGTCATCGAGCTCATGGGCGGCATCGAGCCCGCCCGCACGGCGCTCCTCCAGGCGCTCAACGCCGGCGCGGACGTCGTCACCGGCAACAAGGCGCTCCTGGCGACGCACGGACCGGAGCTGTTCGAGGCGGCCGACCAGGTGGGCGCGTCCGTCCACTACGAGGCGGCCGTCGCCGGCGCGATCCCGATCATCCGGCCGCTGCGCGACTCCCTCGCGGGCGACCGCGTGCGTCGCATCCTCGCGATCGTCAACGGCACGACCAACTACATCCTCGACCGCATGGACAGCGAGGGCGCCGAGTACGCCGATGTGCTCGCCGACGCCCAGCGTCTGGGCTACGCCGAGGCCGACCCCACGGCCGACGTCGAGGGTTTCGACGCCGCCCAGAAGGCCGCCATCCTCGCCTCGCTCGCGTTCCACACGACCGTTCCGCTCGAAGCGGTGCACCGCGAGGGCATCTCCAGCATCGATGCGCAGATGATGGATGCCGCGCGCACCGCGGGCTACGTCATCAAGCTCCTCGCGGTGTGCGAGCGGCTGGACGACGGCGACGGCGAGGCGATCTCGGTGCGCGTGCACCCCGCCCTCGTCCGCCGCGACCACCCGCTGGCCAGCGTCCGCGGCGCCAACAACGCCGTGTTCGTCCAGGCCGAGGCCGCCGGCGACCTCATGTTCTACGGGGCGGGTGCCGGCGGCATCCAGACCGCGTCCGCCGTGCTCGGCGACGTCGTCTCGGCGGCGCGCCGCCACATCGCCGGCGGGGTCGGGGTGGGGGAGTCCACGCGCGCGAACCTGCCGATCGCGCCCGTCGGCCGCGCCGTCACGCGCTACCAGATCACCCTCGAGGTCGACGATCGTCCGGGCGTGCTCGCGACGATCGCGGGCATCCTCGCCGACGGACGCGTCTCGATCGCCACCGTCGAGCAGTCGATCATCGCGGAGGAGCTCGACGGCGAGCCCACCGCGGAGCAGACCACGGGAGCGGAGGGCCGGGCGCGCCTGGTCATCGGCACCCACAAGGCACAGGAGCAGGACCTCGCCGAGACGGTCGACCGTCTCGGCGCGAGCGACGTCGTCGAGCGCGTCGTCTCGGTCCTGCGCGTGGAAGGGAACTGACATGGCACACGTCTGGCGCGGAGTCCTCCGCGAATTCGCCGATCGGCTGGGCGTCACCGACGCCTCGACGGTCGTCACCCTCGGCGAGGGCGGCACGCCGCTGATCCCGGCGCCGTCCCTGTCGCAGATCACGGGCGCCGACGTCTACGTCAAGTTCGAGGGCATGAACCCGACGGGCTCGTTCAAGGATCGCGGCATGACCGTCGCGCTGTCCCGTGCGGTCGAGCACGGCGCGAAGGCCGTCATCTGCGCCTCGACGGGGAACACCTCGGCATCCGCTGCGGCCTACGCCGCCCACGCCGGCATCACGGCCGCCGTGCTCGTGCCCGAGGGCAAGATCGCGATGGGCAAGCTGAGCCAGGCCGTCATCCACAACGGACAGCTCATCCAGATCCGCGGCAACTTCGACGACTGCCTCGAGATCGCGCGCGAACTCGCCGACCACTACCCCGTGCACCTCGTGAACTCGGTCAACCCCGACCGCATCGAGGGGCAGAAGACGGCCGCGTACGAGGTCGTCAGCCAGCTCGGCGACGCCCCCGACTTCCACTTCATCCCCGTCGGCAACGCCGGCAACTACACCGCCTACTCCCGCGGCTACCGCGAAGAGGTCGAGCGCGGGGTCTCGACGCGCGTCCCGCGCATGTTCGGGCTCCAGGCCGCCGGCTCCGCGCCCCTCGTCCGCGGTGAGGTCGTGCGCAACCCCGAGACGATCGCATCGGCGATCCGCATCGGCAATCCCGCATCGTGGGAGCTCGCGCTGGAGGCCCGTGACGCGACCGACGGCTGGTTCGGCGCCATCGACGACGACCGCATCCTCGCGGCCCAGAAGCTGCTCGCCGGCACCGTGGGCGTCTTCGTCGAGCCCGCATCGGCCATCAGCGTCGCCGGGCTGCTCGACCGCGCCGAGGCGGGCATCGTCCCGGCCGGCTCGAAAGTCGTCCTCACCGTCACCGGCCACGGACTCAAGGATCCGCAGTGGGCCCTGCGCCAGGCGGACGGCACCGAGGTGAAGCCCACGGTCGTCGACGCCGAGACGAGCGAGGTCGCCTCCGTCCTCGGACTGGCCCCCTCGGCATGACGGGCGCGGCGTCCGCTACGCCGGCGCGCGCCGTCGCGGTGCGCGTGCCCGCGACGAGCGCGAACCTCGGTCCGGGATTCGACACGCTCGGTCTCGCGCTGAGCGTGTACGACGAGCTGACGGTGACGACCCTCGCCGAGCCCGGACGCCTGGAGATCACCGTGACGGGCGAGGGTGCCGACGAGGTGCCCACCGACGCGTCGCACCTGGTGGTCCGAGCGATCGCACACGCGTACGCCGCCGTCGGCCGCACGATGCCCGGCATCCACCTGTCCGCGCACAACACGATCCCGCACGGGCGCGGCATGGGGTCGTCGGGCGCGGCGGTCGTCGCCGGTCTCCTGGCGGCGAAGGGCCTTCTCGCCGGCGACGTCGACTTCGGACCCGACCTGCTCCTGCGCCTGGCCACCGAGCTCGAGGGCCACCCCGACAACGTCGCGCCCGCCCTGTTCGGCGGCCTCACGATCGCGTGGATGGACGAGAGCGGTCCGCAGCACAAGAAGCTCCTCGTGCACCGCGGCGTCTCGCCGCTCGTGTTCCGCCCCGACTTCACGATGTCCACGAGCGTCGCCCGGGGGCTCGCGCCCCTGCAGGTGACCCGAGAGGATGCCGTCTTCAACGTCTCGAGGTCGGCGCTGCTGATCGCGGCCCTCACGCAGAGCCCCGAACTGCTCATGGCGGCCACCGAGGACAAGCTGCACCAGTCGTATCGCGCGTCGGCGATGCCGGCCACCGACCAGCTCGTCCGCCGCCTGCGCGCGGCGGGTTTCGCCGCCGTCGTCTCGGGTGCGGGGCCGAGCGTCCTCGTGCTGGCGGACGGGCCCGGACGTCGCCTCGAGGCCGTCGAGGTGGCAGCCGGGGGAGACACCCCGTGGGAGCCGCTCCTGCTGGCTGTCGACGTCAAGGGTGCTACAGTGAGGGAGTATACGGAGGGTTCCACGACCAGCTCGTGAATCTGGCCTCCGTCGCAAATCTGCGAACCACCGTGTTACCCCCCGCTTCGGCGATCGCCGTCCTCTACGGTCGCGAACGCGCCACTGCGGGGCGGGAGGGCGCCGCTATGGACGGGCCCGAGACACGGTCAGTCCTATCCATATGTAAAAGGGAGAACTCGTGGAGTCCATCTCCGAGATCCAGACCGATGACGCCGCGCGCGAAGACGCTGCCGTGGATGTCCCCACCGACGCGGCTCAGCCCGCCGAGAACGTAGAGCCCGCCGCGGCGGACGCTGCCACCGAGGAGCCCGCCGCTGCGGACGTTCCCGCTGAGGAGCCCGCTGTCGCGGAGGCTACCGCCCAGGAGCCCGCCGCTGCGGAGGCTCCCGCCCAGGAGCCCGCCGCCGAGGAGGCTCCCGTCGAGAAGCCCGCCAAGGCGCCCCGCAAGCGCGCCCCGCGTCGCGCCAAGAGCACCGAGGTCGCCGCCGCTCCCGCCGAGACCCCCGCCGAGGCGGAGGCGTCCGTCGAAGCCGCCGCTGCGGCGTCGGGCGAGGAGACCGCGGTCGAGGCGCCGGCCGACGCAACGCCGGCCACCGAGGCCGAGACCCCCGCCACCGAGACCCCCGCCGCGGAGAAGGGCGACGCCGAGAAGGCCGACGCCGCCGCGAACGAGAGCGCCGACGCCGACGCGACCGCCGAGGCCTCGACCGAGTCCGGCGACAGCGGCGACGGCACGGCGGAGACCTCCGGCCGCAGCCGCAGCCGCTCGCGCAGCCGCAGCCGCAACCGCAATAAGGGCGGCGAGGGTGCGCAGAACGCGCCCGCCCAGGGCGGTCAGAACGGCCAGGGCAACCAGAACGCCCAGAACGCGCAGAACAACGCGCCCGCCGAGTCGTCCGACGACGACGACCAGAGCCAGGGTCAGGGCCGCGGACGCCAGCGCAACAAGCGCCGCGGTGCGCAGACGGGCGACGAGTTCGAGACCGAGATCGGCGAGGACGACGTCCTCATCCCGATCGCCGGCATCCTCGACGTGCTCGACAACTACGCCTTCGTCCGCACGACGGGCTACCTGCCCGGCACGAGCGACGTCTACGTCTCGCTCGGACAGGTCAAGAAGTACAACCTCCGCAAGGGCGATGCCGTCGTCGGCGCGATCAAGCAGCCGCGCGAGGGCGAGCAGTCCAGCCGTCAGAAGTACAACGCCCTCGTGAAGGTCGACTCCGTCAACGGCCTCTCCGTCGACGACGCCGCCGAGCGCGTCGAGTTCGGCAAGCTCACGCCGCTGTACCCGCAGGAGCGCCTCCGCCTGGAGACCGCGCCCGAGAAGCTCACGCAGCGCATCATCGACCTCGTTGCCCCTATCGGCAAGGGTCAGCGCGGCCTCATCGTCGCCCCGCCCAAGGCCGGCAAGACGATCGTGCTCCAGCAGATCGCCAACGCGATCGCGACGAACAACCCCGAGGTCCACCTCATGGTCGTGCTCGTCGACGAGCGCCCCGAAGAGGTCACGGACATGCAGCGCACGGTCAAGGGCGAGGTCATCGCCTCGACCTTCGACCGCCCCGCCGAAGACCACACGACCGTCGCCGAGCTCGCCATCGAGCGCGCCAAGCGCCTCGTGGAGCTCGGTCGCGACGTCGTCGTGCTGCTCGACTCGATCACCCGCCTCGGCCGCGCGTACAACATCTCCGCGCCGACCTCGGGCCGCGTGCTCACCGGTGGTGTCGACGCCTCGGCGCTCTACCCGCCCAAGCGCTTCTTCGGCGCAGCGCGCAACATCGAGAACGGCGGCTCGCTCACGATTCTCGCGACCGCGCTCGTCGAGACCGGCTCCAAGATGGACGAGGTCATCTTCGAGGAGTTCAAGGGCACCGGCAACAGCGAACTGCGCCTGAACCGCTCGCTCGCCGACAAGCGGATCTTCCCGGCCGTCGACGTCAACGCGTCGTCCACGCGCCGCGAGGAGATGCTCCTGTCGTCCGACGAGGTCAAGATCACGTGGAAGCTGCGTCGCGCTCTCGCGGGACTCGACCCGCAGCAGGCTCTCGAGGTCGTCCTCGGGAAGCTCAAGGAGACGCAGTCCAACGTCGAGTTCCTCGTGCAGATGCAGAAGTCGATCCCGACGCCCACCGGACACGGCGGCGGCCACAGCCACGGCCACGAGAACAGCATCCGCTGACCCTCGCCGCCCACGATCGTGTTCGAGTCCGTCCAGGGGCTGATCGACGAGCATAAGGCGGTCCAGGAGGAGCTCTCCGACCCCGCCGTGCACGCCGACGCCGCCCGCGCCAAGCGGGTGAACCGCCGCTATGCCGAGCTCAGTCGGATCGTCGCCGCCCACGATGCGTGGGTCGCGGCATCCGACGACCTCGACGCGGCGCGCGAGCTCGCCAAGGAGGACGACGCCTTCGCCGCGGAGGTGCCGGCGTTGGAAGAGAGCCTCGCGGCCGCCCAGGAGCGTCTGCGCCGCCTGCTGATCCCGCGCGACCCCGACGACGCGCGTGACGTGATCATGGAGATCAAGCAGGGCGAGGGCGGCGCGGAGTCCGCGCTGTTCGCCGCCGACCTGCTGCGGATGTACATCCAGTACGCCGCCTCGCAGGGGTGGAAGACCGAGCTCCTCGAACGCAACGAGAGCGATCTCGGCGGCTACAAAGACGTCCAGGTCGCGATCAAGGGCACGTCGTCCGACCCCGCGCAGGGCGTGTGGGCCCACCTGAAGTACGAGGGCGGGGTGCACCGCGTGCAGCGGGTGCCGGCCACGGAGTCGCAGGGGCGCATCCACACCTCGACGACGGGCGTGCTCGTCTTCCCCGAGGTCGACGAGCCCGAGGAGATCCAGATCGACCCGAACGACCTGAAGATCGACGTCTTCCGCTCGTCCGGGCCCGGCGGGCAGTCCGTCAACACCACCGACTCGGCCGTCCGCATCACGCACGTGCCGACCGGGATCGTCGTCTCGATGCAGAACGAGAAGAGCCAGCTCCAGAACCGGGAGGCCGGCATGCGCGTGCTGCGGGCGCGGCTCCTCGCGAAGCAGCAGGAAGAGCTCGACGCGGCGGCATCCGATGCGCGACGATCGCAGATCCGGGGTATGGACCGCTCCGAGCGCATCCGCACGTACAACTTCCCCGAGAACCGCATCGCCGATCACCGCACCGGCTACAAGGCGTACAACCTCGACCAGGTGATGGACGGAGCCCTCGGCCCGATCATCGAGTCCGCGATCGCGGCCGACGAAGAGGCCCGGTTGGCGGCGCTCGGCTCCTGACACGGTCGGAAACGTGTCTCCGACAGGACGGCGCTGAGCGCTACGCTCGCGTCATGGTCATGTTCCTGCTGCGTGCGCTGATCTTCCTCGTGTCGGCGGCTCTCGGACTCATCGTCGCCGATCTCGTCCTCCCCGGCTTCGCGATCGAGTGGCGGAGCCCGATCGGCTTCATCCTCGCGATCGTGATCTTCGCGGTGCTGCAGAGCGTGCTGGCGCCGTGGCTCGCGCGCGTCGCGCAGCGCAATGCACCCGCGCTGCTGGGCGGCATCGGTATCGTGTCGACGTTCGTCGCGCTCGTCGTGGTGGTGCTCATCCCGGGTGCCGGGCTCACGATCGGCGCGCCCTGGTGGACGTGGATCATCGCGCCGGTCATCGTCTGGCTCGTCACCGCGCTCGCAACGCTCCTGCTGCCGATGCTCTTCATCAAGAAGAAGGTCGCCGAGCGCCGCAGCTGACGCGCCGCGTCAGATGTAGTACTCGGGCGCCGTCAGCACGGCGCGCGTGTCCTCTCCGGGAGTGCGCTTGCGGGGCTTGGCCGGGATGCCGACGAGCACCGAGTCCTCGGGGGCGTCGACGGTCACGACGGCGTTCGCCCCGATGACCGAGCCCGCACCGATCGTGATGGGGCCGAGCACCTTGGCTCCCGCGCCGACGGCGACACCGTCGCCGAGGGTGGGATGCCGCTTGCCCGCGTCACGCGTGCGTCCGCCGAGCGTCACCCCGTGGTAGAGCATGACGTCGTCGCCGATCTCGGCGGTCTCGCCGATGACGACGCCCATGCCGTGGTCGACGAAGAAGCGGCGACCGATCTGCGCCCCCGGGTGGATCTCGATCCCCGTGAGCCACCGGGTGACCTGCGAGCCGCCGCGGGCGAGGAAGCGTACGCGCCGCACCCAGAGCGCGTGCCAGACGCGGTGCGCCCAGATCGCGTGGAGACCGGGGTAGAGGAGCGCGATCTCGATGCTGGACCGTGCGGCGGGGTCCCGGAGCTTCGCCGCCGCGATGTCCTCACGCACGCGGGCCGACGAGCGTCGCAGCGCCCGCGCCACGCGGCCGACGGCGCTCACGCGGCATCCTCGCGCAGGTGCGCGTAGAGCGCGGTCGACAGGTAGCGCTCACCGGCATCCGGGATGATCACGACGATCCGCTGTCCCGCCGCTTCGGGGCGCGCGGCGATCTGCAGAGCGGTCCAGACGGCGGCGCCGGCCGACATCCCCGCGAGGATGCCCTCCCGCGTCGCGAGGTCACGAGCCGTGGCGATCGCGTCGTCGAACTCGACGTCGGAGATTTCGTCGATCACGGTGCGATCGAGCACGTGGGGCACGAAGTTCGGTCCGATGCCCTGGATGCGGTGGCCGCCCGCGCGACCCTCGCTGAGCATGGGGGAGTCCTTGGGCTCGACGACGACCACGCGGACGTCGGGATTGCGCTCCTTCAGCACCTGCCCGACGCCGGTGACCGTGCCGCCCGTTCCGGAGCCGGCGACGAACCAGTCGACCTTCCCCTCGGTGTCGCGCCAGATCTCCTCGGCCGTCGTGCGGCGGTGGATCGCGGCGTTCGCCTCGTGCTCGAACTGACGCGCGAGGATCGCACCGGGAGTGTCGGCGACGATGCGGTGAGCGGTGTCCACGGCCTCCGTCATGCCCTTGTAGGGATCGGTGAGCACGAGTTCGGCGCCGTACGCCTTCAGGAGCGTTCGCCGCTCCTTCGACATGGAGGCGGGCATCGTCAGGATCACGCGATACCCGCGGGCCGCGCCGATGAGGGCGAGCGCGATGCCCGTATTGCCGCTCGTCGACTCGACGATCGTGCCGCCGGGCACCAGTTCGCCGCTGGCCTCGGCCGCCTCGATGAGCGCGAACCCGAGACGGTCCTTGACGCTCGCACCGGGGTTGTAGAACTCGAGCTTGACCACCACCTCGGCGGCGAGCCCCTCCGTCAGGCGGTTCAGCCGGACCAGGGGAGTGTCGCCGAAGGCGGTGGTGATGTCGGGATGGATGCCGGGCACGTCTCGGGTCAGTCCTCGCGCAGGTGCTCGTAGAGCGCCGTCGAGAGGTACCGCTCGCCGAACGACGGCACGATGACGACGATGTTCTTGCCCGCGGCCTCCGGGCGGGCGGCGATCTGCAGCGCCGTCCAGATGGCGGCGCCCGAGGAGATGCCGACGAGGATGCCTTCCTTGGTGGCCACCTCGCGCGCCGTCGCGATCGCGTCGTCGAAGGCCACGTCGACGACCTCGTCGATGACGGACTGGTCGAGGATCGGCGGGATGAAGTTCGGTCCGATGCCCTGGATCTTGTGGGGACCGGGCGTGCCCTTCGTGAGAAGCGGTGAATCGGCCGGCTCGACGGCGACGACCTTCGCCTCCGGCAGGCGCTCCTTGAGCACCTGCCCGACGCCGGAGATCGTGCCGCCCGTGCCGATGCCGGCGACGAAGTAGCCGACGGCCCCGTCGGTGTCGCGGATGATCTCCTCGGCGGTGGTCTTGCGGTGGATCTCCACGTTGGCCTGGTTGGCGAACTGCTTCGCGAGGACCGCACCGGGAGTCTCTCCGGCGATGCGCTCGGCCTCGGCGACCGCGCCCTTCATACCGAGCGAGGGATCGGTGAGCACGAGCTCGGCGCCGTACGCCTTCAGCAGCAGGCGACGCTCGACCGACATCGACGACGGCATCGTGAGGATCACCTTGTAGCCGCGCGCCGCGCCGACCATCGCGAGGGCGATGCCGGTGTTGCCGCTCGTGCCCTCGACGATCGTGCCGCCGGGCTTCAGGTCTCCCGACGCCTCCGCGGCGTCGACGATCGCGATCCCGAGGCGGTCCTTCACCGACGAGGCGGGGTTGTAGAACTCGAGCTTGGCCAGCACCGTCCCCGGCAGGCCTTCGGTGACGCGGTTGAGCTTCACGAGCGGGGTGTTGCCGAATGCGCTCGTGATGTCGGAGTGGATGCCGGACATGGCCTGCCTTTCGTGCGGGTGTGCAGCTTTCGCGGGCGTCTCGGGCTGGTCCGAGGCGGTCGCACCAGCCTACGGTCGAGCCCCGGGAGAGAGCCGTATATGACGATTCTTCACGATTAGGCTGGACGTACTCATGAAAACCGTCGACGACTCCCGCGCGCCCGAGCGCCTGAGCGAGCTGCTGAGCAGCGCGACCGCGCGCCTGGCCGCCGCCGGCGTGCCGACGCCCGACGTGGATGCCGAGCTGCTGGCCGCCCACGTGTGGGGACTGTCGCGCGGGGCCCTGGCCGCTGCAGCGCTCCGCGGCGACCCGGTGCCCGCCGACCTCGACGTCTTCGAGGGCCTCATCGCGCGCCGCGCTGCCCGCGAGCCGCTGCAGCACCTGACGGGACGGGCGCCCTTCCGCCATCTCGAGCTGCGCGTCGGACCCGGCGTGTTCGTGCCGCGGCCCGAGACGGAGATCGTCGCTCAGCTGGCCATCGACGCGCTGCGCGCCTCGGCATCGCCGGCTCCCCTCGCGGTCGATCTCGGCACCGGGTCGGGTGCGATCGCGCTCTCGCTGGCGACCGAGGTGCCGCACGCCCGCGTGTTCGCCGCCGAGAACTCGGTCGACGCGTTCGTCTGGGCCAAGGAGAACTTCGCCGAGCACGCGCCGAGCGCCACCCTCGCGTTCATCGATCTTGCCGCCGCCTTCCCCGACCTCGACGGCAGCGTCTCGGTGCTCGTGTCCAATCCGCCTTACGTGCCGGACGACGCGATCCCGCGCGATCCGGAGGTGCGCCACTGGGATCCGCCGGCCGCGCTCTACGGCGGTCCCGACGGACTCGACGTCGTGCGTACGCTCTCGGAGGTCGGCAGGCGACTGCTGCACCCGGGCGGCATCCTGATCCTCGAGCACGGCGAATGGCAGGGCCCCGCGATCCGCGAGCTGCTGGCCGCCGACGGTTGGCGCGCGGCGGCGACCCACCCCGACCTCACGATGCGCGACCGCGCCACGACGGCCATCCGGGCCTGAGCGGCGGCCGACACAGGGAACGCCGACCCGGCGACCGTAGACTGGAGCCGCTATGTCCACTGTGTTCGACACCCGCGACGCCGACCAGCTGCTTCCCGCCCTGCGTCAGGCGCGGCAGGCGATCGCCCGCGGCGAGCTGGTCGTGCTCCCCACCGACACCGTCTACGGCATTGGTGCCGACGCGTTCAGCCCCGCCGCCGTCGCACGCTTGCTCGCGGCGAAGGGCCGGGGCCGGCAGTCGCCGCCTCCCGTGCTCGTGGGCGGGGTACCCACCCTCCGTGCGCTCGTCGCGGAACTGCCCGAAGCCGTCGAGCGACTCGTCGAGCGCTTCTGGCCCGGCGGGCTGACGATCGTCCTCCCGGCGCAGCCGTCGCTCACGTGGGACCTCGGCGACACCGGGGGAACGGTCGCCGTCCGCATGCCCGCCGAGCGCATCGCGCTCGAACTTCTCGCCGAGACGGGACCGCTCGCCGTCTCGAGCGCCAATCTCACCGGCAAGGCGGCAGCGACGACCGTCGACGACGCGGTCGACATGCTCGGCGACAGCGTCTCGATCTACCTCGACGGCGGCGCCTCGCCCACAGGAGTGGCGTCGACGATCGTGGATGCCACGGGCCTCGTCGGCGACGAGAGCCGCCCCGTGCGCGTGCTCCGGGAGGGTGCCGTGGCGCGGTCCGCCCTTCGCGAGGTGCTCGGCGACCTCCTCGAACCCGACCCCGCCGACACCGACGCGGTCGGCGACTCCGCGTGAAGCACTACGTCTTCATCCTGATCCTGACGGGGGCGCTCACCTTCGTCCTCACGTGGGTCGTGTGGCGCGTGAGCATGCGCTACAAGCTCTACCCCGGCATCCGCGAACGTGACGTGCACAAGAATCCGACGCCGCGCCTCGGCGGGGTGGCGATGTTCCTCGGTGTCCTCGGAGCCTTCGCGCTGTCCACCGCGGTGCCCTACTTCCAGATCATCTGGCAGGAGCCAGTACGCATGTGGGCGATCCTCGGATCGACCCTGCTCATCGTCCTCGTGGGCGTCGCCGACGACCTGTGGGACCTCGACTGGTTCCTCAAGCTCGGCGCCCAGTTCCTCGTCGCCTGGATCATCGTCGGCCCCGGTGGCGTGCAGATCTATTCGCTGCCGATCGGCGGCAAGACCATCTTCTCGGGGTGGCTGAGCGTCATCCTCTCGGTGTTCGTCATCGTCGTCGTCATGAACGCCGTCAACTTCATCGACGGCCTCGACGGCTTGGTGGCCGGCGTCGCCCTGATCGCCAACGGCGTGTTCTTCGCCTACACGTATCTGCTCGCACGCGACTTCGAGTTCACGAGCTACTCCAACCTCGCCGCGTTCATCGCGATCGTGCTCGTCGGGGCGTGTGTCGGGTTCCTGCCCTTCAACTGGAACCCGGCGCGCATGTTCATGGGCGACGGGGGAGCGCTCATGCTCGGACTTCTCATGGCCGTCTCGGCGATGCTCGTCACCGGGAGCCTGCCCAATCAGCTCATCGCCGACAACGATCAGTTCGGCCGCTCGCAGCTCCTCGGTGCGTTCATCCCCGTGCTGCTGCCGATCGTCGTCGTGCTGCTGCCGCTCCTCGACTTCGGCCTCGCCGTGATCCGCCGCATGTCGAAGGGCAAATCGCCGTTCTCGCCCGACCGCAAGCACCTCCACCACCGCATGCTCGACATGGGGCACAGCGACCGCGACGCGGTGCTGATCTTCTACGCCTGGACGGCGGTCGTGAGCCTGTCGGTGCTCCTCATGTACATCGGCACGACCGCCGACTGGCCGGGCCTGTACTGGCCGGGCCTCTCCTTCGCCGTGATCGGCGTCGCCGCGTGCCTCATCGTCACCCTGTTGCCCTCGCGCCGCGCCGCTCGCGCGGTCGTCCCGCTCCCGCCCCAGCCCGAACGGAAGCCCGTCTCATGAATCGCCCCGTCGTCTCCAGTACCCCGGTCCTGCGCACCACCCTGCTGTGGTCCGCGATCGCAACCGCCGTGTTGGCGGTGATCGGCGCGCTCATCGGCTGGAGCGTTCGCGGTACCGACGGGCTGTGGAGCGCGCTCGTCGCGGTCCTGCTCGCCGCCGTCTTCCTGGGTTTCACCGGCGCCAGCATCCTCATCGCCAATCGCTGGTACGGAGACGCGCTCTACGTGCCGATCTTCTTCGGGCTCGTGATGGGCGCCTGGGTACTGAAGTTCGTGGTCTTCATCGTTGTCCTCGTCGTGCTGCGCGGTCAGCCCTGGCTGGATCCGGCGGTGTTCTTCGTCGCGCTCATCGTGAGCGTCGTCGCGTCGCTCGTCATCGACGTCCTCGTGATGCTGCGGATGCGCATCCCGCACGCGAGCGATGTGACCCTCCCGACGGCGGCCGACCTCGACAGCGCCGACGATCCGTCACGAGATCTCCCCCGCGAGGACGAGACCCCGCGCGGGGCCTGATAGGCTGTCCTCAGAGCCCGCCCTGTTCCTCCGGGAGCGACTGCGGAGTCCGCTCAATCGACCATCGTCGCCCCGGCCCTGGCCGGTGCCCCGAAGCTGGAGCCAGCGCTGTTTACCCAGACTGCGACCCTGATCGCCACATCCGCCGGAGAAGGCCCTGAGTTTCACGGTCCGTCGATCGACGAATTCTTCCCCGAGGTCATCTTCAACGCGTTCGGCGTCATTCCGGTCACGCGTATCCACCTGATCCAGTTCCTCGCGGTCATCGCGATCGTCCTGATCTTCTGGCTCGGCACGCGCCGCATGACGGTCGTGCCCGGACGGTTCCAGAGCCTCGTGGAGATGGGCCTCGACTTCGTACGCGTCAACGTGGCGGAAGATCTGCTGGGCAAGAAGGACGGGCAGCGGTTCCTGCCCATCCTGACCACCATCTTCTTCATGGTGCTGTTCATGAACATCACGGGCATCATCCCGTTCCTGAACATCGCCGGCACGAGCATCATCGCCGTGCCTCTCCTGCTGGCCGTCGTCAGCTACGTGACCTTCATCTACGCCGGCGTCCGGAAGAGCCCGAAGAACTTCTTCAAGAACGCGCTGTTCCCCTCCGGGGTCCCGCCCTTCCTCTACATCGTGGTGACGCCGCTCGAGTTCATCTCGACGTTCATCATCCGGCCGGTCACGCTGACGCTCCGACTCCTCATGAACATGATGGTCGGTCACCTCATGCTCGTGCTGTTCTTCGCAGCGACGCAGTTCTTCCTTCTCGACCTGGGTGGCTGGTGGTCGGCGCTCGCAGCGGGCTCGCTCGCGTTCGGCCTCGCCTTCACTCTGTTCGAGATTCTGGTGGCCGTCCTCCAGGCCTACGTCTTCACCATCCTCACCGCGGTCTACATCCAGCTCGCGGTGGCAGAAGAGCACTGAGCGGGCGGGCACTCGCCCTCCCACCCAACCGAAAGGAAAACACCCGTGGACGCAACTACGGTTCTCGCCGAGGTCTCCGGTTCCATCGCGACGGTCGGCTACGGCCTCGCCGCCATCGGCCCCGCCATCGGCGTCGGCATCGTCGTCGGCAAGACGATCGAGGGCGTCGCCCGCCAGCCCGAGCTGGCCGGTCGCCTTCAGGTCCTGATGTGGATCGGTATCGCCTTCACCGAGGCGCTCGCCTTCATCGGCATCGCCACAGCCTTCATCTTCGGCTTCTGATCCCGCCCGCACTGACCCTGAAGGAGACAGGATGCTGAACGCTCTTGTCCAGGCCTCAATCGTGGCCGCGGAGGAGGGGGAGGCCAAGAACCCCCTCATCCCCGCCTGGTACGACATCATCTGGTCGGGTGTCTGCTTCGCCGTCATCCTCTTCGTCTTCTGGAAGGTCGCCCTTCCGCGGATGAAGGCCCTGCTCGACGCGCGCTCTGCTGCCATCGAGGGCAACATCGCGAAGGCCGACGAGGCTCAGCGTCGTGCCGAGGCCGCGCTCGAGGAGTACACCTCGCAGCTCGCCGAGGCGCGCAAGGAGGCCGGTGAGATCCGCGACGCCGCCCGTGAGGACGGCAAGAAGATCGTCGCCGAGGCGCGCGAGAACGCCTCCACCGAGGCTGCTCGTCTGACGGCCGCCGCACACACGCAGATCGAGGCCGAGCGTCAGTCGGCCCTCGTCTCGCTGCGCAGTGAGGTGGGCACGCTCGCGCTCGACCTGGCCGGCGGCGTCATCGGCGAGACCCTCGCTGACGACACGAAGGCCAAGAGCGTCGTAGACCGCTTCCTCGCCGACCTCGAGTCGGAGACGGCCAAATAATGGGCAGCGCGACCACGCAGGCGCTCGCCGCGACCGAAGCGGCGCTCGCGACGGCGAAGATCAGCGACCTGAGCATCGCTCAGGAGCTGTTCCTCGCCGCGCGCACGATCAGCGAGTCGTCGCAGCTGAGCAGCGCACTCTCGTCCTGGGGCATCCCGGGCGACGCGCGTGCCGGCGTGGCCGCTCAGGTGTTCGCGGGGCTGCAGCCCGTGACGGCGTCACTCGTGACCACCGCCGCTGCGCAGCGCTGGTCATCGCTTGACGACCTCGTCGCCGGCATCGAGGCGCTCGCCATCCGCGCCGCCTCGCTCGCCGCTCCGCAGGTCGACGTCGAGGGAGAGCTGTTCGAGGTCACGCGCACCGTCGCGGCGAACCCCGAGCTCGAGCTCGCCCTCGGCAGCCGTCTGGGTGAGGCATCCGCGAAGGGGAAGCTCATCGAGTCGATCCTCGGCGGACGCGCCAGCGAGGCGACGACGCTCATCGTGTCGTCGCTCGTGCAGCAGCCGCGCGAGCGACGGGTTCGCACCCTGCTCAATCGCGCACTGCGCCTCGTCGCCGACCAGCGCGGCCGTACCGTCGCTACGGTCTACGCCGCGAGCCCGCTGGATGCCGAACAGCTCATGCGGCTGCGGGCGTCGCTCGCCACGAGGTACGGCGCCGATGTGGCGCTCAACACCGTCGTCGACCCGGGCGTCCTGGGCGGCCTCCGGATCGAGATCGGTGACGACGTCATCGATGCGACCGTCTCCGCCCGCCTCCACGATCTGCGTCAGCGACTGGCTGGCTAGAACTTCCCCGCTCCCACCGGGGAGCGGACCGCAGGCATCGCCTGCATCGACTTTCACAACAAAGGAAGACCATGGCAGAACTGTCCATCAGCCCCGACGTCATCCGTGACGCGCTGAAAGACTTCGTCGCCGCGTACGAACCCACCGCGGCCTCCGCGACCGAGGTCGGCACGGTCATCGACGCCGCCGACGGCATCGCCCACGTCGAGGGTCTCCCCGGCGCCATGGCGAACGAGCTCGTGCGCTTCGACAACGGCGTGGAGGGCCTCGCGCTCAACCTCGACGAGAACGAGATCGGCGTCGTCGTGCTCGGAGACTTCTCCGGCATCGAGGCCGGCCAGAAGGTCACCCGCACGGGTGAGGTGCTCTCGGTCGCCGTCGGCGACGGCTACCTGGGTCGCGTCGTCGACCCGCTCGGCAACCCGATCGACGGCCTCGGCGAGATCGCGACCACCGGCCGCCGCGCACTCGAGCTCCAGGCGCCCGGCGTCATGGCGCGAAAGAGCGTCCACGAGCCGATGCAGACCGGCATCAAGGCGATCGACGCCATGATCCCCGTCGGCCGCGGCCAGCGTCAGCTCATCATCGGCGACCGCCAGACCGGCAAGACCGCGATCGCGATCGACACGATCATCAACCAGAAGGCGAACTGGGAGTCGGGCGACCCGAACAAGCAGGTCCGCTGCATCTACGTCGCGATCGGCCAGAAGGGCTCGACGATCGCGTCGGTCAAGGGCGCTCTCGAAGACGCCGGTGCGATGGAGTACACGACGATCGTCGCCGCTCCGGCATCCGACCCGGCCGGCTTCAAGTACCTCGCGCCGTACACCGGCTCGGCCATCGGCCAGCACTGGATGTACGACAGCAAGCACGTCCTCATCATCTTCGACGACCTGTCCAAGCAGGCCGAGGCCTACCGTGCGGTGTCGCTGCTGCTGCGTCGCCCGCCGGGCCGCGAGGCGTACCCCGGTGACGTCTTCTACCTCCACTCGCGTCTGCTCGAGCGTTGCGCGAAGCTGTCGGACGAGCTCGGTGCCGGATCGATGACGGGTCTGCCCATCATCGAGACGAAGGCCAACGACGTGTCGGCCTACATCCCGACCAACGTGATCTCGATCACCGACGGCCAGATCTTCCTCCAGTCCGACCTCTTCAACGCCAACCAGCGCCCCGCGGTCGACGTGGGCATCTCGGTGTCTCGCGTCGGTGGCGACGCGCAGGTGAAGTCGATCAAGAAGGTCTCCGGAACGCTGAAGCTCGAACTCGCGCAGTACCGCTCGCTCGAGGCGTTCGCGATGTTCGCGTCCGACCTCGACGCCGCCTCGCGCCGTCAGCTCGACCGCGGTGCGCGTCTGACCGAGCTGCTCAAGCAGCCCCAGTACGACCCGTACCCCGTCGAGGAGCAGGTCGTCTCGATCTGGGCCGGCACCAACGGCAAGCTCGACTCGATCGCCGTCGAAGACGTCCTCCGCTTCGAGCGCGACCTGCTGGACTACCTGAAGCGCAACACGTCGATCCTCGACACGCTGCGTGACACGAATGTCCTCGACGACGACACGCTCGCCGAGCTCGAGAAGGTCACCGACGCTTTCGTCCTGGAGTTCCAGGGCGGCAAGGGCCAGGCCATCAACAAGCCCGGTCACGAGGAAGTCGAGGCGGCCAACGTCGACGACGTGAACCAGGAGAAGATCGTCAAGGGACGTCGCGGCTGAGCCGCGTCGTCTGACACCTGAGACGCAGAACCTATGGGCGCACAACTCCGGGTCTACAAGCAGAAGATCTCCTCTGCTCAGACGACCAAGAAGATCACGAAGGCGATGGAACTCATCGCGGCTTCGCGCATCCAGAAGGCGATGGCGCGCGTGCGCGCGTCCTCGCCCTTCGCGCGGGCCGTGACGCAGGCCGTCGCCGCCGTGGCGACGCACTCCAACGTCCAGCACCCGCTCACCACCGAGCGTGAAGTGATCCGCCGTTCCGCGGTCGTCATCTTCGCGTCCGACCGCGGTCTCGCGGGCGCGTTCAACTCGCAGATCCTCCGTGAGGGTCTGCAGCTGGGTGAGCTGCTGCGCAGCGAGGGGCGCGAGCCGGTCTACTTCCTCGTCGGACGCAAGGCGGTCGGCTACTTCCAGTTCCGGCAGATGCCGTGGGCAGGGGAGTGGACGGGCGACACCGACACTCCGCACTTCAACACGGCGGAGCAGATCGCCGGCGCGCTGCTGGAGGCGTACGACCTCGGCGGTGAAGACGGCGGCGTGGACGAGATCCACCTCGTGTACAACCGTTTCGTCAGCATGATGACGCAGTCGCCCGAAACGGTGCGCCTGCTGCCGCTGGAGGTCGTCGAAGCCGATGAGGCCGAGGCGGGCGCTCCGTCGCAGGTGTACCCGCTCTACGAGTTCGAGCCGAGCCCGGAGGTCGTCCTCGACGCCCTCCTGCCGGTGTACATCCAGAGCCGAGTGTTCAACGCCCTCCTGCAGTCCTCCGCGGCCAAGCACGCCGCGACGCAGAAGGCGATGAAGTCGGCCAGCGACAACGCCGACAAGCTCATCACCGACTACACCCGCCTGCGCAACAACGCGCGTCAGGCCGAGATCACGCAGCAGATCGCCGAGATCGTCGGCGGCGCCGACGCCCTGGCATCGGGCAAGTAACGACCACACCGAAAGAGACACATCATGACCACCACCGCCACCGCTGAAGCGACCACGGTCGTCGGTCGCGTCGCGCGCGTCACCGGCCCCGTCGTCGACATCGAGTTCCCGCACGACTCGATCCCCGACATCTACAACGCGCTCAAGACCACCATCACGATCGACGGCGCGTCGACGGAGATCACCCTGGAGGTCGCGCAGCACCTCGGCGACGACCTCGTGCGCGCGATCTCCCTCAAGCCCACCGACGGCATGGTCCGCGGCCAGGAGGTGCGCGACACCGGCGGCCCGATCAGCGTGCCCGTGGGCGACGTCACCAAGGGTCGCGTCTTCGACGTGACCGGCGAGGTGCTCAACGCCGAGCCCGGCGAGACCATCGAGATCACCGAGCGCTGGGGCATCCACCGTCAGGCCCCCAACTTCGACCAGCTCGAGTCGAAGACCGAGATGTTCGAGACCGGCATCAAGGTCATCGACCTCCTCACCCCGTACGTGCAGGGTGGCAAGATCGGCCTCTTCGGTGGCGCCGGCGTCGGCAAGACCGTCCTCATCCAGGAGATGATCCAGCGCGTCGCGCAGGACCACGGTGGTGTGTCCGTGTTCGCCGGTGTCGGCGAGCGCACCCGTGAGGGCAACGACCTCATCCACGAGATGGAGGAGGCGGGCGTCTTCGACAAGACCGCCCTCGTGTTCGGCCAGATGGACGAGCCGCCGGGGACGCGTCTGCGCGTCGCCCTCTCTGCCCTGACGATGGCGGAGTACTTCCGCGACGTCCAGAAGCAGGACGTGCTGCTGTTCATCGACAACATCTTCCGCTTCACGCAGGCCGGCTCCGAGGTCTCCACGCTGCTGGGCCGTATGCCCTCTGCGGTGGGCTACCAGCCCAACCTCGCCGACGAGATGGGCGTGCTGCAGGAGCGCATCACCTCGACGCGCGGTCACTCGATCACCTCGCTGCAGGCGATCTACGTTCCCGCCGACGACTACACCGACCCGGCTCCGGCGACGACGTTCGCCCACCTGGACGCCACGACCGAGCTCTCCCGTGAGATCGCGTCGAAGGGTCTGTACCCGGCCGTCGACCCGCTCGCCTCGACGAGCCGCATCCTCGACCCGCGCTACATCGGTGCCGACCACTACCGGGTCGCGACCGCGGTCAAGCAGATCCTCCAGAAGAACAAGGAGCTCCAGGAGATCATCGCGATCCTCGGTGTCGACGAGCTCTCGGAAGAGGACAAGGTCGTCGTCGCCCGCGCGCGCCGCATCCAGCAGTTCCTCTCGCAGAACACCTACATGGCGAAGAAGTTCACCGGCGTCGAGGGCTCCACGGTCCCGATCAAGGAGACCGTCGAGTCGTTCGACGCGATCGTCAAGGGTGACTTCGACCACGTCGCCGAGCAGGCGTTCTTCAACGTCGGCGGCATCTCCGACGTCGAGGAGAAGTGGGCGAAGATCCAGAAGGAGAACAGCTGACATGGCACTGACGGTGACCCTCGTCTCCGCCGAGGAGGAGGTCTGGCACGGTGAGGCATCCCTCGTCGTCGCGAAGACCGTCGAGGGCGAGATCGGCTTCATGTCCGGTCACGAGCCTGTTCTCGCCATCCTCGCCGAGGGCCAGGTCCGCATCACGCAGGTGGACGGCACGAAGGTCGTCGCCAGCGCGCAGGACGGCTTCCTCTCGATGGAGGCCGACGAACTGCGGATCGTCGCCGGCCACGCCAGCCTGCAGTCCTGACACACGTCGCAACGCCGCCCGGTTCCGCCGGGCGGCGTTGCCGTTCCCGGAGTCCGATCCTCATGCTGATCCTGCTGCCGCCGTCCGAGACCAAGCGTCCGGGAGGCACCGGTGCGCCGCTCGATGTGGATTCCCTCGCGTTGCCGTCGTTGCGTGAGGCCCGGGATGCCGCGATCACCGCGCTCGTGGGTCTGAGCGCGGACGAGGAAGCGGCGATGCGGGTCCTCAAACTGAGCGAGCGCCAGCGCGGTGAGCTCATCGCCAATGCGACGCTCCGTGAGAGCCCGACGATGCCCGCCGTGGATCGCTACACGGGCGTCCTGTTCGATGCGCTCGAGGCGGCGACGTTGCCCGCTGCGGCGCGACGCTGGCTGCACGCCCACGTGCTCGTCCACTCTGCGCCGTTAGGGCCGGTCGCCGCTCTGGACGGGCTTCCCGCCTACCGCCTCGCCGCCGGCGCGTCGCTTCCCGGCATCCCTCCGTTGCGCCGTCACTGGGCGGATGCCGTGACCGCCGCCCTCGGGGAGCTGGCGCCGCCTTTCGTGCTCGACCTGCGCTCGGAGGCGTACGCGGTGCTCGGGCCCGTGCCCGCCGACATCCCCCACGCGTACGTGCGTGTCGTGACGGCCGGTGCAGACGGCGCGGTGCGGGCACTCAACCACTTCAACAAGCACGCCAAGGGTGAACTCGTGCGCGCGCTGGCGCTCAGCCGTCCGCGGGTGCGGTCGCTCGGCGGCTTCGCGTCCTGGGCGTCGTCGCACGGGTGGGAGCTGCGAGACGGCAAGCCCGGTGAGATCGAGCTGATGGTCTGAGCTGGCTCAGCTCTCGCGCGTGTTCTGCGCCGTGCGTTCGGTGTTCTCCGCGATCGCGATGAGCGCGACGACGGACTCGATCACGAACCTCAGCACGACGACGGCGATGAACGCGAGGATCGGCACGACGATCACGGTCGACACGATGAGGGAGATCCCTCCGCCGAGGTTCCACCAGAGGGCCCTGATGCCCCCGATGATGCCCCCGAAGAACGCCGCGATGAAGCCGATCCCGACGGCGATGAGGCCGACGAGGTAGAACGCGCTCGCAAGACGACGGGTGATGAACGTCGTGAAGGAGATGTCGAACAGGGCGGCGAGGAATCCGCGTCCGATGTCGTCGACCTCGCCCACCAGACGGGGCACGCCCGTGTCGTCGACCGCTTCCGGGGCGGATGCCGCGGCGGCCTCCGCCGCCGGACGGTCGGGAAGCGGAGGAGGGGTGGGTGTGCTGTCGGTCATGGTGGTTCCTTCCGTCGGCTTCAGGGCGCGCAACGGCGGTCGCGACGCGTGAAGAACTCCCGGTGTCGAGATCCTGTGCACCGCTGCGGCTGCTCGCTAGCATGGCACCAGCCGGGACCCTCGGCCGACGGCTCGCCGTCGTCATCGCCCTCGGAAAGGGATCGATATGGACTATTCGGACGGAACCGCACTCGCTGCGTTGGCGGTCGTGGGTTTCTTGACCTTCTTGCTCGGCGTCGCCGTGTATGTGGTGACGGCCTACTTCCTCATGAAGATCTTCGACAAGGCCGGCGTGCAGGGCAGATGGCGCGCTTGGGTGCCGATCTACAACTTCATGGTGTTCAGCAAGCTCGGTGACCTCAGCCCGTGGCTCGTGCTCATTGCCGGCGGTGCCGCGGTGGTGCTCTTCTGGGTCCCCGGGCTCGGCACGATCCTCGGCCTCGCGATGCACATCATCGCGCTCCTCGCGGCGTGGCGTGTGGGACTCAAGCTGCAGAAGGAAGCGGTGTGGGTCATCCTGTACTTCTTCCTCTCCCCGGTCTGGCTCGGAATCAACGCCTTCGACAAGTCGCGCTGGAACCTCAATGTTCCGGCTGCGCCGTGGGCCGGCAACGCGTTCCTCTCCGACACCACGACGTGGGCCGGCATCCCTAGCCAGTCCCCGGCAGGGGGCTACCCGGCGAACCCCGTGACCGCCCCCGGCTACGTCACGCCGCCGCCCGCCGCACCGCCCGCCCCGCCGGCGGCCAGCGCGACGCCCCCGGCAGCTCCCGGCACGCCCGAGCCGCCCGCCGCGCCCGAGCCGCCCGCTGCGCCGGAGCCGCCTACGACGGAGCCGCCGACGGCGCCGGAGCCGCCCCGCGCCTAGGACTCCCGACGGCACGGGCCTGTGGCGCTGTCCGGGCGCCACAGGCCCGTCCACTAGAGTGTGACCACGTCCACCGACGATCAGGAAGGGTGGGAGCGTGGCCGATTCCGCGACGCAGAGGCATACGGTCTCGTTGCCGGATGGCGATATCGAGCTCGCCTGGGCGGAAGTGACCCATCGGGGTCGTCGGCGCGATGTGAATCAGGATGCCGTGCTGGCGCTCTACCCCCTTTTCGTGGTCGCCGACGGCATGGGCGGTCACATCGGGGGCGAGATCGCCTCCACCAGTACGATCACCCGTCTGCGAACGGTCGCCGAGAAGGGCACCGTCACGACCAAGGCGGTCGAGAAGGCTCTCGGACGCGCGGTCGCCGACATCGACTCCCACCCGGAGGCGACCGACGAGGGCACCGGCACGACCGTGACGGGCGTCTACCTCGACGTCAGCGGTGACGAACCGACGTGGGTGACGCTGAACATCGGCGACTCCCGCGTCTACCTCTTCCGCGACGAGAGCCTCGCGCAGATCACCACCGATCACTCGGTCGTGCAGGAGCTCATCGCCGCCGGGCGGCTGAGCCCGGAGGAGGCGGAGAACCACCCGTACGGAAATGTGATCACGCGAGCCGTGGGTCCTTCCGACGGCGTTGCTCCCGATTACGTGAAGCTGGAGGTCGTCGACGGCGACCGGTTCGTGGTGTGCAGTGACGGCCTCACCAAGGAACTGACGGACTACGGCATCCTGCACTTCCTGCTCCAGCACGAAGACCCGACCGAGGCGGTCGACGCGATGCTCGAGGCCGCGCTGGAGAACGGCGGGCGCGACAACATCACGATCATCGTGCTCAACGTCACGCGCGCGGGCTCCTCCCCGACAGAGGACTGAGTCAACTCGTCCACAGATCGGCGTTCCGACGATTGGACGCGGTGCGGTGGACGCTGAACTGTGGGGGTGACCTCACTCCTCGATGAGCCGCTGCGGATGCCGTCGGCTCCGGCCCCGCCCGCGCATCCTCCGTTCGCGCTGTGGTCGGCGATCGTCCCGGTGGGCGGTGCCGTCGTGTTGTGGGCGGTGACGGGATCGCCCTACGCGCTCTGGTTCGCCGCCCTCGGTCCGGTCGTCGCCGTTGCGGGACTGCTCGACGGCAGGCGGGGCAGCCGACGGGCAGAGCGACGGTCGCGCGAGGAGTACGGCCGGCGCCTGGCCGAGGTTCGCGACGGTGTGCGGGAGCGCCATGAGCAGGAGCGGCGCGCGCTGTGGGCGCGGCATCCCGATGTCGCCGAGTTCACCAGTCGGCCCGACGACGTCTGGCGCCGCGTCGACGGACGGGGCGCGCTCCTGGTGATCGGCCGGGGCGAGGTGCCCAGCGCGGTGCGGCTCGACGGCGGCGCAGACGATGACGACGGACGCGAGCTTCGTCGCTCCGCGAGGTCGCTGGAGGGCGCTCCCGTCGTCGTGCCGGCGAGAGCGGGCATCGCCATCGTCGGTCCGCCGGTCTGGGCGAGCGCGGTCGCACGAGGTCTCGCCCTCCAGACGTGTCTGATCGAACCGCCGGCGACGTTGCGGCTCGACGCCGCGGGGGAGCCGGACCTCGCCGCGTTGCCGCACCACGCGAGCGCCGGGGCGACGTCGCTGGGCGTGTTCACCGCAGTGGGTGCTGCCGTGGATGCCGTGGACATACCGATCGTCTGCATCGGCGAGGGGCCACCCCCGCCGCGGTGCGCGGTCGTCGTGACGCTCGTCGCTGCCGGGCGCGCCCGAGTTGAGCACGGCAGCACACGTATCGAGGTGGAGGTGGAGCTCGTCTCCCGAGACCGCGCTCGAGACGTGGTGACGTGGCTCATCGACCGGGCTGGGCAGATGCGCGGTCGCTCGGAGGAGTCAGCTCCGATGCTCTCCACGCTCCTCGCATCGGCATCGGCATCGGCATCGGCATCGGCATCTGCTTCGGGCCGGGAAGCACCGGCCGGCGATACGCTGCCCGCGATCGTCGGTGTCGACGCAACCGGTCCTGCCGTGGTCGACCTCGTTGCCGACGGACCGCACGCGGTCGTCGTCGGCGTGACCGGCGCGGGCAAAAGCGAACTCCTCACCAGCTGGGTCGCGGCCCTGGCTGCCGTCCGCACGCCCCAGCAGGTGTCCTTCCTGCTGGTCGACTTCAAGGGCGGTCGCACGTTCGATGCGCTCGCGGGGCTGCCCCACGTGACGGGTGTGCTGACCGACCTCGATGAAGCGGCCGCCGTCCGCGCGATCGGGAGTCTTCGCGCGGAACTGCGTCACCGCGAACGTGTACTGGCCGACGCGGGTGCGCGTGACGTCGAGGAGGCGGGAGACGCGCTCGGCCGTCTCGTCGTGGTGGTCGACGAGTACGCCGCCCTGGTGGCCGCGTACCCGCCGCTCCACGAGCTGTTCGCCGACATCGCCGCGCGAGGCCGCGCTCTCGGGATGCACCTCATCCTCGCCTCGCAGCGATCCGCAGGGGTGTTCCGCGACGCGGTGCTCGCGAACGCGCCGCTGCGGGTCGCGCTGCGCGTCTCCGATCCCGCCGATTCCCGCGCCGTCCTGGGCGTCGATGATGCAGCCGCGCTCTCCGGTCGACTCGAAGAGCGCGGTGTCTGCCTCGTGCGGGGGCCGGCCGACGCCGCTCCCCGCACCGTGCGCGTCTCCCGGTGCGACGCCGACGTGCTCCCGTCGATCCTGGCCGTGGGTCACTCTCCTGCCCGGAAGCCTTGGCTTCCCGCGTTGCCCGAGCGAATCGAAGCGGGTGATCTCGTCACGGGGTCGCCGCCCGGAGCGCTCGTCCTCGGGGTCGCGGACGAACCGGACCTCCAGCGGCAACGTCCTCTTCTCCTCACCCCTGACGAGCCAGGTCTTCTGGTGCTCGGCGCATCCGGCAGCGGACGCACCTCGGTCCTTCGCGCGATCGCGTCGCAGACGCACCAGGCGATCGAGATCTCCGCGGAGCCGGAGGAGGGGTGGGATGCCGTCCGCCGCGCCGAGCAGGCCGCTCCCGGTTCCGTCGTCCTCGCCGACGACCTCGACCTGCTGCTGGCCCGCCTCGGCACCGATCATGCGCTCGTCGTGCGGGACCGGCTCGAACAGCTGGCTCGCGAGTCGAGATCTCGGGGCATCCGGCTCATCGTCTCCGCACAGCGTCCGGGCGGTGCCGTCGCGCGTGTGGCGGACGCGATCCCGCGGCGGTTCCTGCTCGATCATGCATCTCGCAGCGATTGGGTTGCGGCCGGGGGAGAGGGCGCCGACTACGCGCGGTGGCGCCCCGGCCGTGGCCGGTGCGACGGCATCCTGGTGCAGAGCCTCTGGATCGAGCCGCAGCACGCGCCCGCCTCGGAGCCGGCTGTCGCCGGAGAGACGTGGATGCCGGCGCGTCAGCCGGTCGCATTCATCGCTCCCGACACGTCTGCGACGAGGGCGACGCTCGACCACTGGCGTTCCGGCGGTGTCGCCGTCGGCCGCGTCGACGCGACGGGCGTCGAGCTGCGCCGCGGCGGCGTGCTGTGGGGCACGCCCGACGCGTGGCTGGCGCAGTGGCGCCTGCTGGCGAGCGCGCGGGCAGAGGCGCAGCTCGTGGTCGACACGGCGTGCGCGAGCGAATACCGCACCATCACCGGATCGTCGGAGGTGCCGCCCTTCGCGCACCCGAGGGCGCGCAGAGCGTGGCTGCGCTCACCCGACGGGTCCACACGACGGATCGTGCTGCCGGTATGACCGGGCTCAGCTCAGGACGTCGGCCAGGGGCGTCAGCTCGAGACCGTGCGCCGCCGCCACGCCGGGGTTCACGACAGCTCCGCCCGTCGTGTTCAGACCTGCCGCCAGCGATGCATCCGCCGTCAGCGCCTGCTCCCACCCGAGCGAGGCGATTCGCCGGACATAGGGGAGGGTTGCATTGGTCAGCGCGGACGTCGACGTGTTCGGCACCGCACCGGGCATGTTGGCCACGCAGTAGAACATGCTGCCGTGCACCGCGAACGTCGGGTCGGCGTGGGTCGTGGGGCGGGTGTCTTCGAAGCAGCCCCCCTGGTCCACGGCGATGTCCACCAGCACCGATCCCGGCCGCATACGGCTGACCATGTCGTTCGTGACGAGCTTCGGCGCTTTGGCACCGGGGATGAGCACCGAGCCGACCACGAGGTCGCTGGCCACGACGGCGCGATCGAGGTCGAGGGGGTTGGAGGAGGCCGTCTTGACGCGGCCCTGGAAGTGATCGTCGAGGAAGCGCAGACGCTGGATGTTCGTGTCGAAGATCGTGACGTCGGCACCCAGACCGGCGGCGATCACCGCCGCGTTGGCACCGGCGACGCCGCCGCCGATCACCGTCACCGTCGCCGGGCGCGTGCCCGGGACGCCCGACATCAGCAGGCCGAGCCCGCCGGCGGAACGGAGGAGCGTGGCGGCACCCACCGTCGGCGCGAGTCGTCCCGCGACCTCGCTCATCGGCGCGAGCAGGGGCAACCCGCCCCCTGCCTGCTGAACCGTCTCGTACGCGATCGCGGTGACACGATCGGCGACGAGGCGGTCGGTGAGCGGGCGGTCCGCCGCCAGATGGAGGTACGTGAAGAGCACCAGGTCGTCGCGGAAGTAGTCGTACTCGGCGGCGATCGGCTCCTTCACCTTGAGAAGCAGCTCCGCCCGCGCCCAGACCTCGGCGGCGTCGTCGAGCAGGACCGCCCCGGCATCCGTGTACTCCGCGTCGGACATGGACGAGCCGAGACCCGCTCCCCGCTGGACGAGCACCTCGTGGCCCGCAGCGACGAGATCGTGGACGCCCGCAGGGGTGAGGGCGACGCGATACTCGTTGTTCTTGATCTCGGTGGGAACGCTGATCCTCATGGGGTTTCCTCTCCGCGCCCGGATGCGGGCTCCTAGACCGTCGGGCGGATCGCGCCGACGTCCTGACCGCCGCCCGAAATGGACAACGGAAGCTGAGTCATGGTCGCCGCCACGTCGGCGGATCCCAGGGCGCCGTGCTTCTCCAGGAGCGCCACCGCGACAGCCGTCGCCGCCCGTCCGCTCCCGTCGAGCATCTTGAGCGCCACAGAGGTGCCGTCGGGCGCGACCATCACCATGACGCCCTCGGCGCCGCCCTTCGAGAACACCCCGAGGCGCCCGATCGCGATCGTGTCGGGGCGGCCGGGGCCGTCGATGGTCCACGGGTTCTCGCGGACAGCGCGCACGAGAGCCCCCGCCGACCGGTGCAGCGCGAACGGCGACCGCTCCGACGAGGTGCCGATCCGGTGAATGGCGCGCACGAGCGCCGTGAGACTCATCCCGTACACGGGAGCGCCGCAGCCGTCGACGGCCGTCGCCGAGACGCGGGCACCGGTGAGGCGCTCGATGACCTCCCGGATGTGCGCCTGAAGGGGATGCGCGGGGTCGAGATACGACGAGGTGTCCCAGCCGTTCACGGTGCACGCGAGCAGCATCGCGGCGTGCTTCCCCGAACAGTTCATCCGCACCCGTGCGGGGGACCCGTCGTGACGCACCAGCTCGTCGCGCGTCTCGGTGTCGCCGGGCCACGCCGGGGGGCACCCGAGATCGGACTCATCGAGGCCGGCGGCGTCGAGGACGTCGCGCACGACGGCGACGTGGCGGTCGGTGCCCGAGTGGCTGGCCGTGGCCAGAGCCAGTCGCTCGCCCTCGAGCGCAGCGCCCGCCGTGACGCATCCGAGGGCCTGCAGCGGCTTGAGGCTCGAGCGGGGGAGGATGGGCGCCTCGACGTCTCCGAGGGTTTCCACGGCGACCCCGTCCTTGTCGAGGACGATCGCCGATCCGCTGTGACGCGACTCGACGAAACCGCTACGCTCCACGACCGCGAGTTGAACGGCGGCGGGCACGGCGAAAGTCTGCGTCACGTCCGCCAGCCTATCGCCGCGGCCCCCGTTCGCCACGGAGCCGGAGGCGCGTTCCGATGGCAGACTGGCGACATGATCGGCGAACACCGCTACGCACTCCGCGCCACCTGGACCGGCGACCGGGGAACCGGCACCAGCGGCTACCGCGACTACGACCGTTCGGTCACGCTCTCGGTCGCCGGCAAGCCCGACATCGCGGCATCCAGCGACAAGCCGTTCCGTGGCGACCCCACCCGTTGGAATCCCGAAGACCTGCTCCTGGCGGCCCTCTCCGAATGCCACCTGCTGTCGTACCTGCATGCGTGCGTGCAGGCGGGGGTCGTCGTCGTCGCCTACACCGACGACGCCACGGGCACCATGGTCGAGGACGGTCGCGGCGGGGGTGGCTTCACCGAGGTCATGCTCCGCCCGGTGGTCACGATCGCCGACGAGAGCATGCGCGACGCCGCGCTCGCCGCCCACGCGCAGGCGCACGAGTGGTGCTTCATCGCGAACAGCGTCAATTTCCCCGTGCGGCACGAGCCGACGATCGTCGTCGCCGACTAGCGATCCCGGCGGTTCGCTCTCCGAGGAGCCGAAGAACGGATGCCGTCAGCGGCGCTCGTGCGGCAGGACCTGCTTCAGCCGCTCGACGGGGTTCTGGGCGGGGGCCTCATTGTAGGCGCCCGCCAGCTCCTGACCCGACAGCGCGTGGATCGCGGCCATGATCTCGTCGGTCGCGAGTCGGCGCGCGCGACCCGACGAGGCCGGTCCGTGGTGGGAGAGGTCGATCGGCTCGCCGTAGCGGATCGTCATGCGAGGGGAGAACCTCGGCCACTTGGCGCCGACGGGCATCGCCTCGTTCGTGCCGATGAGCCCGACCGGCACCACGGGGGCGCCCGTCTCGAGCGCGAGGAACGCGACGCCCGTGCGGCCCTTGTACAGTCGGCCGTCGAGCGATCGGGTGCCCTCGGGATAGAGCGCGATCGCTCGGCCCGACTGCAGGATGCGCCGCTGCTGGTCGAGGGCGTCGAGGGCCGCCTGGCCCGCACCGCGCTCCACCGGGGTGGCGCCGATGGCCGTGAAGAAGTGACGGCTGATCCAGCCGCTGAAGCCCTTGCCGTCGAAGTACGACGACTTGGCGAGGAAGTAGACGGGACGCGGCGCGAACATCGGGATGACGAAGGAGTCGATGAACGACAGATGGTTGCTCGCCAGGATGATGGGTCCCTTGCGCGGCATGTGCTTCACGCCTTCGATCCGCGGGCGGTACAGGAACCTCGCGAGCGGTGCCACGATCCAGCGGCCGACGAAGTAGGTGAAACCGACCCGCGAGACGTCCTCTGCGTTCGGGGGAGGTGTCTGCGCCTCCGGCGTCTGCTCTTCGGTCACCAGACGAGGGTACTCCCGATTCCATGCTCACCTCGGCATGGCGGGGCTCACAGCCGGGACAGAAGAAAGTGAGCAAGGATGGGAGCGTCCCCGTCTTCCCATCGTGAGGTACCTCCGTGCGTCTGCGCCCGCTCGTCACCGTGTCCATCGCCGCCGCGTCGGCCGTTCTGCTGGCCGGGTGCTCCGGTCTCGGAGGCAATGCTGCCTCCCCGACGCCCACGTCCACGTCCACGGCAGCCGTGGACCTGTGCGACGCGATGGCGCCGTCGGGCGCGGCATCCGAGTCGGTCACGGTCGGCGGCGACTTCGGCTCCGCCCCCACGATCGAGTTCGACTCCCCTCTGAAGGTCGACGAGCTCCAGGCCACCGTCCTCACCGAGGGCGACGGCGAGCAGACGTCCGCCGGTGACTACATCTCCTACGCGCTGACGGCCTACGGCGCCGACGAAGGCGACGAGTTGGTCACGCTCGGCTACAAGCCCGGCGAGCTCATGCCGTCCCAGATCTCGGCGGAGAGCCCGCTCGGTCAGATCCTGGGCTGCAACGGCCCCGGCACCCGCGTCGTCGCCACCTTCCCCGCGACCCCCGCCACCGAGACGGCAGCGGCGATCGCCGCCGAGGTCTACGTGATCGACGTGCTCGACATCGTGCCGACCGCGGCGTGGGGCGCGCCCCAGGACCCGGTCGACGGGATGCCGGTGGTGACCCTCGCCGAGGACGGCACGCCGAGCGTGGAGATCCCGGATGCCGACCCGCCCACCGAGACCGAGGTCGCGACCCTCAAGAAGGGCGACGGCTACAAGGTGCAGGACGGCGACTACGTCCTCATCCAGTACTACGGCGCCCGCTGGTCCAACGGCGAGGTGTTCGACCAGACGTGGGACGGCACGCCCTACGCCGCGCAGACCACCGGCTTCGTCGAAGGCTTCCAGAAGGCCCTCACCGGCTTCCCCGTGGGCTCGCAGGTGCTCGTCGTCATCCCGCCCGCCGAAGGCTACGGCGAGGGCGAGATCAACGAGACCGACCTCAAGGGTGAGACGCTCGTCTTCGTCGTCGACATCCTCGGCGCCCAGCACGTCGAATCGGAGTGACGCCCTAGGCTGACGTCTATGCGTCGCGTCCTGATCCTGGGTTCCACCGGCTCCATCGGCACACAGGCGCTGGACGTCATCCGTTCGCGGCGCGACCGCTTCGAAGTCGTCGGTCTCGCCGCCGGATCGGACCGCGCAGGACTCGCGGCGCAGGCGGCGGAGTTCGGCGTCGCCGATGCCGCGCTGGGAGCGGCGGAGGCCGAACGCCTCGTCCGCGACGTCGAGGCCGATGTGGTGCTGAACGGCATCACGGGTTCGGTCGGGCTGGGTCCGACCCTCGCCGCCCTCGAGACGGGGCGCACCCTCGCGCTGGCGAACAAGGAGTCGCTCATCGTCGGCGGCGACCTCGTGACCGCGATCGCCGCGCCCGGCCAGATCGTGCCCGTGGACTCCGAGCACTCCGCGATCGCGCAGGCGCTGCGTGCGGGCACCGACGCGGAGGTGCGGAGACTGGTGCTCACGGCATCCGGGGGGCCATTCCGCGGGCGCGCGCGCAGCGACCTCGCGGGCGTGACGCCCGCCGAGGCTCTCGCCCACCCGACGTGGGACATGGGGCGGGTCGTCACCACCAACTCGGCGACCCTCGTGAACAAGGGGCTCGAAGTGATCGAAGCGCACCTGCTCTTCGGTGTTCCGTACGACGCCATCGATGTTGTCGTGCATCCGCAGTCGATCGTGCACTCCATGGTCGAGTTCGTCGACGGCTCGACGATCGCGCAGGCCTCGCCCCCCGACATGCGTCTTCCGATTTCGCTCGGCCTCGACTGGCCCCACCGGGTGGCGGGTGTCGGGGTGCCCCTGGACTGGACGCAGGCGACCGCCTGGACGTTCGAGCCGCTCGACGAGCACGCATTCCCCGCCGTCGCGCTCGCCAAGCGCGTAGGTCGCGCCGGCGGCACCTACCCCGCCGTGTTCAACGCCGCGAACGAGCAGGCGGTCGACGCCTTCCACGAGGGCCGCATCGCGTTCCTCGACATCGTCGACACGATCGAGCGCGTCGTGGACGCGCACGATGCGCCGTCCGAGCTGACGCGGGAGAGCCTCGCCGACACCGAGCGGTGGGCGCGCGCCGAAGCCGACCGGCTCATCGCCGCGGGACGCTCACGCTGACGTATGCCGCTCGCCCCGCCCCGGAAGCGGAGGGGCGGGTCGAGCGACGGGCCCGCGCAGGGGGCGGGCGGTCGGAGGGGCGTTCAGTAGGTCGTGAGCCCGTGCGCGCGGAACACCTCGCGCACGCGGTCGACCAGTTCGACGGTCGGGGCGGGCGTGTCGTCGAGCTCGTAGGTGCGGCCGAGCGACTCCCACTTGTCCCGTCCCATCTGGTGGAAGGGGAGCACCTCGACGCGGGACACCGCGCCGGGCCGGATCTCATTGAGCGAGGCGGCGTAGGCCGCGACCCGCTCGATCCCCGCCGCGTCGTCGGTGAGACCCGGCACGAGGACGTAGCGGATCCAGACCTCAGGACCGTCGGCCATGGCGGCCAGGCGCCGCCCGAACTGGAGCGTCGGCTCGAGCTCGCGTCCGGTCACGCGGCGGTAGACATCGGGGTCGCCGCTCTTGACGTCCAGGAGCACGAGGTCGGTGTCGGCGAGCATCGCGTCGCCGGCATTGCGTCCCAAGTAGCCGGACGTGTCGATCGCGGTGTGGATGCCGAGGGCTTTCGCGCCGCGGAGGATGCGGGCCGCGAACGCCGGCTGCATGAGCACTTCGCCGCCCGACAGCGTGATCCCGCCGCCGGTGGCCTGGAAGACCGCCCGGTATCGCGCGATCCGCGCGAGCAGCTCCTCCGCTGTCACCGGGGCGCCGTCCTTCATCGCGAGGGTGTCGGGGTTGTGGCAGTAGAGGCAGCGCAGCGGGCAGCCGCTGAGGAACGTGGTGAGGCGGGTGCCCGGTCCGTCGACGGCCGTCACCAGCTCCCAGGAGTGAACCGAACCGAGCCGTCCGTCGCGCATCGCCGCGAGGCGGTCGTGGTGGTCCACGTCCTCGACGTGCAGGCCGTCGACACCGGCACCGGTGCGCCGACCGCCGGCCGCGGGCGCCTGGAGGGGAACCTCCAGGCGCACCGCGTCGTCGGGGAGGGCAGGGACCTCCGGTTCGGGGTGCGGGCGACCGGGGTCGTCGCTCGCGGAGCGACGGAGCATCGTCGCGGCCATGTCGTCAGCTCTTCTCGGGTCGAGGGGAGCCGGCTCAGAGCGACCCGTGGAACGTCCGCGACAGCACGTCCAGCTGCTGCTCGCGGGTCAGCCGCACGAAGTTGACGGCGTAGCCCGAGACGCGGATGGTGAGCTGCGGGTAGTTCTCCGGGTGCTCCATGGCATCCTCGAGCGTCTCGCGGTTCAGCACGTTGACGTTCATGTGATAGCCCTCGGAGCCGACGTACGCGTCGAGCAGGCCGGCCAGGTTGCGGATCTGCTCGTCCTTCGTGCGACCCAAGCCCGCCGGGACGACCGTGTTGGTCAGCGAGATGCCGTCCTGCGCCTGGTCGTAGGGGAGCTTGGCCACCGAGAGGGCCGAGGCCAGCATCCCGTGCGTGTCCCGTCCGTTCATCGGGTTCGCTCCCGGCGCGAACGGCTCACCCGCCCGGCGACCGTCGGGGGTGTTGCCCGTCGCCTTGCCGTACACGACGTTGGACGTGATGGTGAGCACCGACTGCGTCGGGAGGGCGTTGCGGTACATCGGGTGGCGGCGGATCTTGGCCATGAAGCGCTCGACGAGGTCGACGGCGATGTCATCGGCCCGGTCGTCGTCGTTGCCGTAGGTGGGGAAGTCGCCCTCCGTCACGTAGTCCACGACGATCCCGCGCTCATCGCGCACCGGCGTCACCGTGGCGTACTTGATGGCCGTCAGCGAGTCGGTCGCGACCGAGAGGCCGGCGATGCCGCAGGCCATGGTGCGCAGCACGTCCTTGTCGTGGAGGGCCATCTCGAGACGCTCGTACGCGTACTTGTCGTGCGACCAGTGGATGCAGTTGAGCGCCTCGACGTAGGTCTCGGCGAGCCAGTCCATCGTGAGGTCGAACTTCGCCATGACGTCGTCGAAGTCGAGCGGTCCGTCGCCGACGGGGGCGGCGACAGGCGACACCTGGGCGCCCGTGACCTCGTCGCGTCCGCCGTTGATGGCATACAGCAGCGTCTTGGCGAGGTTCACCCGAGCGCCGAAGAACTGCATCTGCTTGCCGACGCGCATGGGGCTCACGCAGCAGGCGATGGCCGCGTCGTCGCCCCAGGCGGGCCGGATGATGTCATCCGACTCGTACTGGACCGCCGACGTGTCGATCGAGACCCGCGCGCAGAAGTCCTTGAAGCCCTGGGGGAGCGCGGGGCTCCAGAACACGGTCATGTTGGGTTCCGGGGCGGGGCCGAGGTTGTAGAGCGTCTGGAGATAGCGGAAGGAGTTCTTCGTCACCAGGGGACGGCCGTCTTCGCCCACGCCGCCGATCGTCTCGGTGACCCAGGTCGGGTCGCCGGAGAACAGGGCGTCGTACTCGGGGGTGCGCAGGAACCGCACGATGCGCAGCTTGATGACGAAGTCGTCGATGATCTCCTGCGCCTGCTCCTCCGTGAGCGTCCCCGCGGCGAGATCGCGCTCGATGAAGACGTCCAGGAAGGTGGAGGTGCGGCCGAGCGACATGGCGGCGCCGTTCTGCTCCTTGACCGCGCCGAGATAGGCGAAGTACAGCCACTGCACGGCCTCTCGCGCATTGGTGGCCGGCCCGGAGATGTCGAAGCCGTACGAAGCGGCCATCGTCTTCAGTTCCTGCAGGGCGCGGATCTGCTCGGCGTGCTCCTCGCGCTGGCGCACGACCTCCTCCGTGAAGGGGGTGGTGTCCAGACCCAGCTTGTCGACCTTCTTGGCGGCGATCAGAGCGTCGACGCCGTAGAGGGCCACTCGGCGGTAGTCGCCGATGATGCGGCCGCGGCCGTAGGCGTCGGGAAGGCCGGTGATGATGTGGCTGCTGCGAGCGGCGCGCACGTTGGGGGAGTATGCGTCGAAGACGCCCTGGTTGTGGGTCTTGCGGTACTCCGTGTACACGGTCTTGAGCGTCTGGTCGACCTCGTAGCCGTACGTGTCGAGGGCGCCTTCGACCATCCGCCATCCGCCGTTGGGCATGATGGCGCGGCGGAGGGGAGCGTCGGTCTGCAGGCCCACGATGATCTCGTCTTCGCGGGAGATGTATCCCGGCGCGTGCGCGGTGATGCCGGCGGGGGTGTGCGCGTCGACGTCGTAGATGCCTTTGGCGCGCTCTTCGGGGAACATCGCGGCGAGCGTGTCCCATACGCGCGTGGTGCGAGCGGTGGGGCCCGCCAGGAACGCGTCGTCGCCGTCGTACGGCGTGTAGTTGCGCTGGATGAAGTCGCGCACGTCGACGTCGTCCTGCCAGGGGCCGGGTGTGAACCCGTTCCAGGCGACGGGCAGTTGGTCCTGTGCGGTGGGGCTGACGATGGTCATTTCGCTTCCTTGCTTCCTCGTGGGATCGGTCACGACGAGGGGTGCGATACCCGCCCGGCGTGCCGGATGACCCCAGGGTACCGCGTGTGGTCAGACCACAACAGGAGGGTGTGCGAAGTCTGGCGGAGAACCCGCCGGGAAAAATCGTGCGTTGTCGTCAGTCGACAATCGCGCTCTCGCCGCGGGCGGCGTCGGTCGGCCAGCCGGATGCCGTCAGAGCGGCTCGGGCCGCCTCGGCCGCGTCGAACGGAACCCGCACCCCCGAGATCTCCCGGTAGTGCTGGTGGCCGGGCCCCGCCCACACGATCGCATCGCCCGCGGCGGCGAGCTGCACGGCGACCTCGATTGCCCGTTCCGGCGGGACGACCTCGTGGATGTCGGCATCCGGACGTACCGCGCGGGCGCCCGCGACGAGAGCGGCGCGGATGCCGGCGGGGTCCTCGGAGCGAGGGTGCTGGTCGGTGATCACCAGGATGTCGCTGCCCTGCGCTGCCGTCGCGCCCATCTCGGCGCGCTTGGTGACATCGCGGTCGCCGTTCGCGGCGGTGACCATGATGACGCGACCGGGGGTGACGTGGCGGACCGCTTCGAGGGTCTTCACGAAGGCGTCGGGGGAGTGGGCGAAGTCGATGTACACCGCGGGACCTTCGGGCCCGGACACTCGCTGGATGCGCCCCGGCAGCTCCGCCGGGATCCGCGCGTCGCGCACCAGCCCGAAGAGGTCGTCGGCGTCGACGCCCGCCTCCAGGAGCATGACGATCGCGAGACCGGCGTTGGATGCCATGTGCCCGCCGATGACCGGCACGGTCGTCACCACGTTGTGACCGTCGCGGTGGTGCAGGCGGAACCGGGTGCCGTCCTGCCGTTCCTCGAGGATGTCGACCGTCCAGTCGGCCTCGACGGGGCCGTCGGCGAGCGCGGGGGTGAGCACCGTCGTGACCGGCACGCCGCTGCGACGTGCGACCTCGCGGCCCTCGGGCGAGTCGACGCACACGACGGCGCGTCGTGAACGTTCGGGACGGAACAGGTCGAGCTTGGCCTCCAGGTAGGTCGCCATGTCGCCGTAGTCGTCGAGGTGATCGTGGGTGAGATTGGTGAAGCCGGCCACGTCGAAGACGATCCCGTCCACCCGGTGCCGCGACAGCGCCTGTGCGCTCACCTCCACCATCGCCGCCTCCACGCCGCGCTCGCGCATGAGGGCGAGGAGAGCGTGCATCTCGGAGGACTCCGGAGTCGTGAGACGGGAGGGGATCACCTGGCCGGCGATGTGGCGCTCGGCGGTGGAGGACAGTCCCGTCGTCATTCCCAGGGCGCGCAGCATGCCTTCGACGAGGTGGGACACACTCGTCTTGCCGTTGGTGCCGGTGATGGCCAGGAGCAGCGGCATGTCGCGATCGGTCCCGTACACCCACGATGAGATCCCACCGAGGCGCGACCGAGGCTCCTCGACGACGAGCACGGGGAGCCCGGCGGCCCGCGCCTCCCGCACGCCCGCCTCGTCGGTGAGCACGGCGATCGCGCCCTTCGCGGCGGCGTCGGCGGAGAACTCCGCTCCGTGCCGATTCACCCCCTGCAGGGCGACGAAGACCTCACCCGGGCGCAGATCGGCCGTCGCGAGCGTGATGCCGGTGACGGCCGCGTCGGCGAGCTCGCCGACGGTGCGCTCCGCGAATCGGGCCGCGAGCTCGACGAGGAGGTGACCCGGCGGGTTCTCCGGACGCAGGACGGGCGGGGTCGGGGCGATGTCGGCCATAGCGCCTCCATCCTCTCACCCGACCCCGCCCGTCACCGTGCGGGGTCGCGGACGCGTCCGCGACGATCAGGCGCGGCGCCGGCGGACGATCGTGACCGCCAGGGCGGCGAGAGCCGCCGCGAGCGCGCCACCCGAGAGCCACCGGGCCACGGGATCGGCGGCCGACGACTCGGTGGCCGCGGCATCCGTCTCGGCGTGGTCGCCTTCAGCGTGGTCGCCTTCCTCTGACGCGTGACCGTGGTCGTCCGTCTCGGCGACGGCACCGACGGAGACGACGGGCGCGGGCGCCTCGAGGTCATCGACGCTCTGGCCTTCGTCGGCGACCTCGATCCAGTCGGTCTGACCCGCCTCGCACTGCTGGACGATCGGGAAGGCCACCTCGGAGTTGGCGACGGACGAGGCGAACACGACGTCCATCGCGACCGCGGCGCTCAGGCCGTTCTCGACAGGGGTCACGGCCGTGTAGGTGACCTGGGTCGCGACGCCGTTCGAGCCGAGCTCGCGCTCGATCGTCCACGCTCCGTCGATCACCGGGGTCACGGCGTCGACGCCCTCGGGGATCGTCACGACGAGGCTCGTCGTCGGCGACTCCTCGCAGCCGTGGCTGAAGCTGAAGGACAGGCGGGTGGATGCCGAGGCGCTGGCCGCTTCGGGGGTGACGTGGACATGCGCGGAGGCGGCCAGGGGTGCGGCCAGGACGAGCGCGCCGCCGAGGACGAGTCCGCCCGTGAGCAGACGGGAGCGGCGGGTAGGGACGAAGGTGGTCATGGTGTGCTTTCTGTGGTCGTTCGACGAGGGCCGCGGCGCGGAGAGCGCCACGGAGGTTCTGCCGTCGGGCTGAGGGCAGGCTGAGGTCACCGCGCGAGCGCGGGCGGACCTCGTCGAGACAACGCGGACAGGAAGACCGGGCGCGGGAGTGCGACGGCGGGAGTGCTCCGCGCCGCGCGTGCGACGGGCAAGTCGAGCGTCGGGAGCGCGCGAGTGAGCAGCCGACGGATGCCGCGGGCGATGCGGCGGAGCGCCCGCTCGCCGTATTGGAGGAGGAGCACGGTCGCGGCCGCCGCGACGACGTGGGCGACGATCATGGGCGCGTCGAGGTGCAGGTGCGACACCGACACGGGAGAGAGCGCAGGGAGGGCATGGTGGGGTGCGGTCGTGATCGACGCGACTCCCGTTCCCACCGCGGCGAACGCGGCGTGCAGCGCAGCCTGCGAGACGAGCGCCGCGGCGACGGTTCCCCGCAGCGATGGGCGCCGACCGACGAGGACCACGGCGATCGGGGATGCCAGCAGCGTCACGGCCAGGAGGAGCCACCAGGCCGGTGCACCGCCGCCGGCGAGCGTGTGCGCGGTGGCAGCCACCGTGACGGCGACGGCACTGGACGCAGTGCCCCGCAGCGCGCGCTGCGTACGCGTCACACGTCGCACGCCCCGCCGCTCCCGCTCCACACCACGAGCCTACCTGGGCGGCGCGCGGCCAATTCCTAGCCGGTCGGGGTACTGTGTGCGATCGTGACCGTCCTCGCATTCGTCATCGGCGTGCTGCTGCTCGTCGTGGGCCTCGCCGTCTCGATCGCTCTCCACGAGATCGGTCATCTCCTGCCCGCGAAGAAGTTCGGCGTGCGCGTCGGCCAGTACATGATCGGATTCGGCCCGACGCTGTGGTCGCGGCGCATCGGCGAGACCGAGTACGGCGTGAAGGCGCTCCCCCTCGGGGGCTACATCTCGATGGCCGGCATGTACCCGCCCTCACGCCGCGAGGGCCGGGCCACGGGCGGCTTCTTCGCGACGATGGTGCAGGATGCCCGGGCTGCCAACGACGAGACCCTCGACGGTGCCGGCGAGCGTCGCGCGTTCTACGAGCTGTCGGTGTGGCGACGCGTCGTCATCATGCTCGGCGGTCCGGTGATGAACTTCCTGCTGGCGATCGTCCTGCTCACCATCGTGCTGTCCGGCATCGGCCTGCAGACGGCGACCACGACGATCGCGTCGGTGAACGAGTGCGTGCTCCCGGCCGGATCGACGCAGACCGCGTGCACCGCCGACGACCCGGCCTCGCCCGCCGCCGAAGCCGGCATCCTTCCGGGCGACGTGCTCGTCTCTGTCGCCGGCACACCCGTCTCGACGTTCGCCGAGGCGTCGATCATCATCCAGGCCGCAGCCGACGAGACGATCCCCGTCGTCGTCGACCGGGGCGGCGAGCAGGTCACTCTGTCGGTGACGCCGATGCCCGCCGAGCGGGAGGTCATGGGGCCCGACGGCGAGGTGATGACGGCGGAGGTCGGCTTCGTGGGCATGACGGCCACGGTCGCCTACGTGCCGCAGCCGATCTGGGAGGGCCCGCAGACCGCGGTCGAGCGCACGGGTCAGATCGCCGGCATCCTGTGGCAGCTCCCGGCCAAGGTCTATCAGACGGCCGTCGACATGTTCACGGGCGCCGAGCGAGACCCCAACGGTCCGCTGTCGGTCGTCGGCGCGGGTCGCCTCGCCGGTGAAGTGGCGGCCGTCGACGCCCCGATCCTCAATCGCGCCGCGGCGATCCTGGAGCTGCTCGCGGGCCTCAACATCGCCCTCTTCGTCTTCAACCTCATCCCGCTCCTGCCGCTCGACGGCGGCCACGTCGTCGTCGCGCTGTGGGACGGCATCAAGCGCGCCTGGGCGCGGATGTTCCGCCGTCCGCCGCCGAAGCCGGTGGATGCCACGAAGCTCGTGCCGGTGACCTTCGTCGTCGTGATCGCCCTCATCGTCATGGGAGGCGTGCTCATCCTGGCCGACATCGTCAATCCGGTGCAGCTGTTCGGCTGAGGCCGCGGGCGTCGCCGCGACGATTTCTTCGTGACGTGTCGAAATCGCTCTTGTCCGTTCGCTGTGGGGATGACACGGTTCCCATGACGAAAGGACGCCACCGTGAAGTACGTCATCATGTTCACCTCCACCCCTGAAGTCGACGCGCAACTGTCCGCGGAGGAGGGTCAGGCCCTCTACGCGAAGGTCTACGAGTGGTTCCAGCAGCACGACGCGGTCCTCGCGGACGGCGGCGCCGAGCTGCAGCCCGCCGAGACGGCGACGACCGTCCGCGGCGGCGGGGTCGTCGTCGACGGACCGTTCTCGGAAGCCAAGGAGGTCATCGGGGGCTTCTCGGTGCTCGACGTCGACGACATCGACGCCGCCATCGCGGTCGCGCGGACCTGGCCGATGCTCGATCTCCCCGGGACATCGGTCGAGATCCGCCCGATGGTCACGGACTACAGCCAGTTCGAGCAGTGAACCCGACGGATGCCGCGACGCCGCCCCGCTCCGCAGCGCCGGACGGCGAAGGGGTCGCGGCATCCGATCACCAGCTGGCGCGCCTCGTGCGTGACGAGTCCGCACGCATCGTCGGCATCCTGACGGCCGCGACCGGCAACCTCGACGTCGCCGAGGAGGCGACCGCCGAGGCGATCGAGGAAGCTCTGCGCGCCTGGCGGCAGCACGGTGTTCCCACTCGGCCGGGGGGCTGGCTCCTCCAGGCGGCACGGCACAACGCTCTGGACCGGCTACGCCGGGAGACGCGATACCGCGAGAAGCTGGAGGCCGTCCGCGCGCTGACCGCCGAGGACCGGCACCCGACCGGTGGCGACGACGAACCCGACGAACGCGTGCCCCTGCTGTTCGGGTGCTGCCATCCGGCGCTGGCCCCCGAGGCGCAGCTCGCCCTCACGCTGCGCGCCGTGCTGGGCGTGACCACCGCACAGATCGCACGCGCGACGCTGGAGCCGGAGAGCACCGTCGGCCAGCGCATCTCGCGCGCCAAGCGGAAGATGGCGGCGGTCGGCATCCCCCTCGGCATCCCCGAGGGAGCCGAGCGGGTCGACCGGCTCGACATCGTGCTCACCGTCGTCTCGGTGCTCTACGACGCCGCGCACCTGCGCGCGGGCGCGGATGCCGTCGCCGATCGCGACCTCGCCGACGATGCGCTGTGGCTTGCTCGTGTGGTCGCCGAAGCGTTGCCGCGCGAGGCGGAGGCGGCAGGTCTCCACGCGCTGCTTCTGCTCCACCGTGCGCGCGAGCCTGCCCGGTCGAGGGGAGGCGATCTCGTCCTCCTCGACGCGCAGGATCGGAGCCTGTGGGACGCGGCCCTGATCGCGCGCGGGCGCGCCGAACTGAACCGCGCGGCAGCCCTGCGGTCCCCGGGACGGTGGCAGCTGCACGCCGCCATAGCCGCCTGCCATGTCGACGCCCCGACGATCGCCGACACCGACTGGGTGCAGATGCTCGTGCTCTACGACATGCTGCGCGGGTACGACGGTTCGCCCATCGTCGCGCTCAACCGTGCCGTCGTGCTGTCGCGTGTCGCCGGTGCGCAGGCTGCGCTCGCCGATGTCGATGCCCTCGCCGGCCCGCTGTCCCGGTATCACCTGTGGCACGCCGTACGCGCCCGCCTTCTCCGGGATCTCGGGAGGGAGGCCGAAGCCGACGAGGCCGACCGGCGCGCGGCGGAGCTCACCTCCAACGTCGCCGAGCAGCGCCTGCTGGCCGCCCGACGCACGCACTGACCGTGGTGGGCTCCCTGGGCTCGCCGGTCGCGTCAGGCGGGCGCCGTCTCCAGCGCGTGCCGCACGAGCCGCTCGAGGGTGTCGAGTCCGTCGCGCGACAGGATCGACTCCAGATGGCCCTGCACGGTGGCAAAGCCCGGCCCGCGGAGCGCATACACGTCGCCGGACACGGCATCCGCGGCCACCTCCGTGTCGCCGACGCGGGTCGTCCCCGGGCTGACGCGCGCCGTGAACGTGTTGTAGAACCCGATGGATGCCGGACGTCCGAAGATATCGACCTCCTTCTGGAGGCCCTGATGGGGCGCGGCGAGCGGGGCGAGTTCCAGTCCGAGGCCGTCGGCGACGATCTGATGGCTGAGGCACACCGCCAGCAGCGGCCGAGCCGATGCACGCCGCGCCGCGACGACCGTGCGCATGCGCTCGAGGCGCGCGCTGTCGGGGTCGCGGGGATCGCCGGGGCCGGGGCCGCAGACCACGAGATCGGCAGCGTCGAGCGCTGCGGGGTCGGCGTCGGCCCACGGGACGATCGTCACGTCGAATCCGAGGTGGCGCAGTTGGTGCGCCAGCATCGTCGTGAAGCGGTCCTCGGCGTCGACGACGACCGCCGTACGCCCGCCGCCCCATGCCGAGCGGGGCGCTGCGCTCGGGGCGTCCTGCGGGTTGAGCCAGAACGAGGCGAGCCGCTCGTTCCGTGCGGCGAGGAGGGCCGCCACTCCGTCGTCGTCGGCGAGGCGGCGCGGCTCGGCGGAGGGCGCGTCTTCGTCGACATCGGCACGCCGAACGTCGCGTGCGACAGCGCCGAGCGCTCCGAGGACCCCTGCGGCCTTCCCGTGCGTCTCGCTGACCTCGCCGTACGGGTCGGAGTGGCGCACGAGCGTCGCGCCGACCGGCACACGCAGGCGGCCGTCGACGAGATATGCCGTGCGGATGAGGATGGGGGCGTCGAGGTCGTGTCCGTCGCCGGCCGGGGTGAAAAGCGCCGCGACGCCCGAGTAGTAGCCGCGGGGGGAGCGTTCGTGACGACGGATGACGGTGCACGCGTTCTGCATGGGCGAACCCGTCACGGTCGGGGCGAACATCGTCTCGCGGAGGATGTCACGCGGGTCGAGGGTGCTCCGGCCGCGCAGCATGTACTCGGTGTGGGTGAGGCGCGACATCTCCTTGAGATGAGGGCCGGTGATGCGTCCGCCGTCGCTGCACACGGCGGACATCATCTTGAGTTCCTCGTCGACGACCATGAACAGCTCCTCGGTCTCCTTCGTGGAGGAGAGGAACTCGGTGAGCGTGTCGACGGTGGCGCCGCCGTCGGGGTGGCGGAAGGTGCCCGAGATCGGGTTCATCGTCACGACGCCCGCCTGAGCGCTGACGTGCGCCTCCGGGCTCGCGCCCACCGCGACGTGTCCGGGGGTGACCACGAGGAACGTCCAGTAGGCGCCGCGTTCGTGTTCCAGCAGGGCGCGGAACCAGGTGAGTCCGGCCGTCACGGGGTCGACGTCGACCGTCGCGGTGAAGTCGCGGCGGATGACGAAGTTGGCGCCTTCGCCGCGGCCGATCTCGTCGGCGATCACGCGGCGGACGATCGTGGCGTATTCCTCGTCGGGAATGTCGAAACCGGCGTCCGCGAGGGCGACGTCTGCGTCGGGGAGCGACGCGAGCACCTCGTCGCGCGGGGCGGACTCGTGCGATCCGACCACCAGGCAGCGCAGCGGTGCGGCGTCATCGTGGCATTCGAACCCGCGCTCGACGACCTGACGGAAGGGGACGAGGGCGAGCACCTCCTGCGGTGCACCATCGGCGTCGTGGAGGGGGATGTCGGCCAGCAGCGGGACGTCGACGATGCTGCCGGTCAGCACCTCGACGCGCGCGTCGTCGCGCGCGATGAGGGCGAACGGCGCACCGCTGGCGACCGCGGCTTCGAGGCTCGCGGGGAGTGAGGTGGGGCTCGCGGTCATCGCCGGGCCTTTCGTCTGGTCGGGCGGTCGTCGCGGGAACGAAAAGACCGCCTCGGCGGGCGGTCTGTGATCAGGGTTGCGAACACACCGCCTCAGCGGGTGGGCCACCACGTGGTGTTCGCGAACATGCGGTCACATTATCACGGTGCCCCGCCCGCGCCTGTCCGTCAGGCGCCGCCCCCGACCCGCTGTGCGTCAGGCCCCGAGACGGGCCAGATCCTCGTCGAGGTGGCGATGGCCGACCACTTCGTAGCCGATCACGATGACCAGCGGCGCGAGTCCCGCGATCACGATCGTCGTGCCGAGCGACGCACCGGCCAACGATGCGGCCACCGCCGCCGCCAGGATCGCGGACGAGCCCGCCAGCAGCCACAGGTGGAAGGCGTCGAAGCGACCGACGAGCGTGGCGTACAGCACCCCGAGGATCACGATGAACACGAAGGCGGGCACGGCGATCGTCAAGAGCGCGTAGGTGGCATCCACGTGGGCTTCGCCCTCGATCACGTACGCCGCGACGTGCAGACCGGCTCCGATCGCCGCGACGGCGGCGAACAGTGCGATGTGCAGGTAGCCCCATACGAACGACACCGACGGGCGCCGACTCAGGATGCGCGCGGCGGGGACCGTGAAGTACGACCACCAGACGGTGAAGGCGAGCAGCATGCCGCCGAAGGCGACCAGCCCGGCCTCGACGCTCCAGACGGTGTTCTCGACGGCCGCGGAGATCGCCAGGACGGTTCCGAGGATCACTTCGCCGAGGGTGATGATCACCAGCAGCCCGTAGCGCTCGGCGATGTGGTGGGGATGCCACGGGGTGGCGCCGCCGCGCCGCTCGGCGACGAGAGGCACGATCATCTCGAGCAGCCCCAGCGCGACCATCAGCGTCACGCCGATCCCCAGCGGCGGATCGATCACGATCGCCACGACCCAGCCCACTTGCACGATGCCGAGACCCGTCGCATACGTGAGCGCCGTGCGACGGTGCTGCGGGTTGTGCGCGGCGACGCGGATCCACACCGCGATCAGCGCGACCCGCATGATGACGTAGCCGGCGATCATGAGGGCGTTGTCGACGTGTCGACCCTCGTCGAGCGAATGGAAGAAGGGGGGCAGTCCGAGGGCGAGGACGGCGACGCCGATCATCTGGACGAATGTCGCGATCCGTACGAACACGTCGTCGGCGTCGAACGCCGACCACAGCCACGTCGCGTTGATCCACGCCCACGTGACGGCGAACACCGCGATGAAGAAGCCCCCGGCGGCCGGAACGGTGTGACCCAGCTCGAACAGGTGCGCTGCCTGCGAACCGGCCTGACTGAAGGCGACGACGAAGGTGAGGTCGAACAGCAACTCCAGCGGCGTCGCGGTGCGGTGCGGTTCCCGCGGGTCGCGGCCGGTGAGGCGGGCGAACCCGCGTGTCAGGGAGCCGTGGTTCTCGGCGGCGGGGGTCGTCGTCATGCAGGAAAGGTACACCGCTCACAGCCTCCTTATCGGTCGGCGGCGTAGGCTGTGGATGTGCCAGCTGTGAACCTCGGGATGCCGCGCGTGCCGGACGTCCTCGCCCCCCGTCGCAAGAGTCGCCAGATCAAGGTCGGCAAGGTTCTCGTCGGCGGTGATGCCCCCGTCAGCGTGCAGTCGATGACGACCACGCCGACGACCGACATCAACGCGACGCTGCAGCAGATCGCGGAGCTCACGGCATCCGGCTGCGAGATCGTGCGGGTCGCCGTGCCGTCGCAGGACGACGCCGACGTGCTCCACATCATCGCGAAGAAGAGTCAGATCCCCGTGATCGCCGACATCCACTTCCAGCCGAAGTACGTCTTCCAGGCGATCGATGCGGGCTGTGCCGCGGTGCGCGTGAACCCGGGCAACATCCGCAAGTTCGACGACCAGGTGGGGGCCATCGCGAAGGCCGCGAAGGCTGCCGGTGTGTCCCTCCGCATCGGCGTGAATGCCGGTTCACTCGACCGGCGGCTGCTCGAGAAGTACGGCAAGGCGACACCGGAGGCGCTCATGGAGAGCGCCGTCTGGGAGGCGTCGCTGTTCGAGGAGCACGACTTCCACGACTTCAAGATCTCGGTCAAGCACAACGATCCCGTCGTCATGGTGAAGGCCTACCGTCTGCTGGCGGAGCGGGGCGACTGGCCCCTGCACCTCGGCGTGACCGAGGCCGGTCCTGCCTTCCAGGGCACCATCAAGTCGGCGACGGCTTTCGGCATCCTGCTGTCCGAGGGCATCGGCGACACGATCCGGGTGTCCCTGTCGGCACCCCCGGCGGAAGAAGTGAAGGTCGGTCACCAGATCCTGCAGTCGCTGAACCTGCGCGAACGCAAGCTCGAGATCGTCTCGTGCCCGTCCTGCGGGCGCGCGCAGGTCGACGTCTACACGCTGGCCAACGATGTCACCGAAGGCCTCAAGGACATGACCGTGCCGCTTCGCGTCGCCGTCATGGGCTGCGTCGTCAACGGTCCGGGGGAGGCGCGCGAGGCCGACCTGGGTGTGGCGAGCGGCAACGGCAAGGGTCAGATCTTCGTCAAGGGCGAAGTCATCAAGACCGTTCCCGAGGCCGACATCGTCGCGACCCTCATCGAGGAGGCCAACCGCATCGCCGACGAGATGGGCCCCGACGCCCCGCTCGGCACGGCGCAGGTCGTCACCACCTGATCAGACGCGCATCGCCCCGACCCGCTCGGGCACAGCGCCGGACAGGATGCCATCGAGCGCCTGGGCGAGATCGTCGATGAGATCGTCGACGTGCTCCAGCCCGATCGAGAACCGCAGGATGCCGGCATCCGGCTTGGCTTCGGATGCGACCGGGCGGTGCGTCAGCGCAGCGGGGTGCTGGACGAGCGAGTCCACGCCGCCCAAGGAGACCGCGTGCGAGAACACGCGCAGCCCCGACGCGACGCGCGTGGCTGCGTCGTACCCGCCGCGCAGCCGCAGGGCGAGCATCGCGCCACCGCCGCGCATCTGCGACCCGATCAGCGGGCTCCCCGACAGCCCCGGATAGAACACGTCGGCGACGGCCGGATGGGTCTGCAGCCACGAGGCGATCGTCGCGGCGGTCGCCTGCTGCGCGCGGACACGCAGCGGCAGGGTCGGCATGCCCCGGTGCAGGAGGTAGGCGGCGAGCGGATGGAGGATCGCCCCCGTGATCGCGCGGACGGGTCGCAGCGACTCCGCCGTCTTCTCGTCGCAGGCGATGACCCCGCCGATGACATCTCCATGCCCACCCAGGTACTTGGTCGCGCTGTGGAGCGACATCGCCGCTCCGTGTGCGAGCGGGTTCTGGAGCACGGGCGTGGCGAACGTGTTGTCGACGAGGACCGGCACGCTGCCTGCTTGCGCGACGACGTCGGCGATGTCGACGAGGTCCAGGGTGGGGTTGGCCGGGGTCTCCACGACGACCAGGCCGGTGTCGGGGCGGAGCGAGGACGAGATCTCGGAGGCTTCGCAGTAGCTCACCTCGGTGCCGAGGAGTCCGCTCGCGAGCAGGTGGTCCGTACCGCCGTAGAGCGGCCGGACGGCCAGCACGTGGGGCCGGGCGCGCGAGGTCGTGTGCGCCAGCAGTGCGGCGGTCATCGCGGCCATCCCCGAGGAGAACGCCACGGCCGCTTCCGCTCCCTCGAGGCGCGCGAGCGCCTCTTCGAACCGCGCGACGGTCGGGTTCCACAGACGTGCGTAGACGTTGCTGCCGCCGGGGAGCGGCGTGCCGCCCGTGGCCAGCGCCTCGTACGAGTCGCCGCCGAGTTCGACGTCGGGCAGCGGGTACGTCGTGGACAGATCGATCGGGGGAGCGTGGACCCCGATCTCGGTGAGGTCGTCTCGACCGGCGTGGACGGCGACGGTGTCGGTGTGGGGAGCGCGGGCCATGCGACGAAGTGTTGCTGATATCACCGAGGATCGCGAGAGAGCCTGTTGAGAAGCGGCATCCTGGCTCGTCAGATTACGATGTCGACAAGAGTCCGTGATCAGGAGGGTCCTCCCTTGGCCGAATCGCAACAGCGCGCATCCGCCCTCGACGCCCTCGATCTGCGTCTGCTTGCGGCTGTCGTCGCCCATCCGGCGCGGTCCAATCGCGCGCTGGCCGACGACCTCGGCATCCCGGAATCCACCGCGGCGTACCGTCTGCGCATGCTGCGCTCGCGCGGCGTGCTGGGCGGTCTGCGCGTCGAGGTCGACGCTCCGAGCGTCGGACTGCCGCTGCAGGCTGTCATCCGGGTGCGACTCGGACGTCACACGCGGGAAGGTGTGGAGAGCCTCTTCGATGCGCTCGTGGGCACGCCCGGAGCGATCGAGGTGTTCCATGTCGCCGGCGAGGACGACTTCCTCGTACATGTCGCAGTGGAGGATGCCGCGGCCCTCCGCGACGTCGTACTCCAGCACATCACCGTGCATCCGATCGTCCGGACGACGGAGACCAACCTCGTCTTCGAACGCCGGGACGGCGTCGGTCCGCTCGCCCGCGTCTCGCCGAATGACACAATCTCTCCATGAGACCCCCCGCCCTTTCTATGAGACGCCCCGCCGGTCTGGTGATCGCCGCCGTCCTCCTGCTCAGCGGTTGCACGTCGGCTCCCGCGGCCGATCCCGTCGCCACACCTACGGCCACCCCGTCTGCGACGACGACGCCGACACCCACGCCGCCCGCTCCCGCGGCGGGTGTCGTCGCGTTCGGAGGCGACTGTGCGAATGTCCTCACGGAGGAGCAGGTGGAGGAGATCCTCGGGGCCGGCGCCTTGCCCTTCTCGGAATGGATGGCGAACTACGATCCCGACTACCGCGCACCGGCGAGCAGCCCGCTCGAGCGAGCCGGCGGCATCGACTGCCGGTGGATGGCGGCCGACGACGCCGAAGGGCTGCCGGAGGGAGTGACGCAGATCGGCATCCTCGCGATGCCGACCGACGCAGCGGGGGGAGAGGAGGTCGCACTCCTGGCAGACGCACGATGCGACCCGCAGTACGACGCCACCAACTGTCGTCTGGGCCGGACCAGCGGCGCCACATGGGTCATGGCCAGGGTCGGAGCCTACATCGAGACACCGCCGGACGAACTGCTCGTCGCCGCGCTGGACGCGGCCGAGGCGAACCTCGCGGAGTACCCCGCTCCTGTCGCCGCGACGCGCGAGGCATCGTGGTGGGCTATCCGGGATTGCGACGAACTCGGCGAAGCCATCGATCTCGCCGACTTCCTCGGTCCGGATTATCGCAGCGGCTATTGGGAGGGATCGCCGCAGCACGAGAACTTCCTCCTCGAGGCCGCCGGCGTCGGCCAGTTCTGTCAGTGGTCGAGCGATTCCTCCGCGATCCCGGAAGGTGAAGAGCACTACATCGTGTCGCTCACCCTCGAGCCGGGCGGCCACTGGCGGTGGACGGACCTCGCAGCCGACAATCGTCTTCCCGCCGACGTGCGCGGCGCGAAGGACGCGATCCGATTCAGCACGGCAGAGACGGATCGCATCGCGAGCGGCACAACGTGGGCCACCGACGGCATCAACGTCCTGCAGGTCGGTGTCGAGGGAGGGCACGTCGACGTCCGCATCGCGGAGCGCGTGCTTGCCGAGATGGGGTGAGCCCGGGAGCACGAGCGCGCACACGCCGCTGCCGGCGCGTGCGCGGTGCAGAAGGTCAGCTCCAGAGCGAGTGATACGCGTTGATCGCCGGCTGTCCGCCGAGATGCGCGTAGAGCACGGTCGAGTCCTTCGGGATGTCGCCTGAGCCCACGAGATCGATGAGACCCGCGAGCGACTTCCCCTCGTAGACGGGGTCGGTGATCATCGCCTCCAGCTGGGCTCCGAGGGCCATGGCATCCATCGTCGATTCGACGGGGAGACCGTAGAGCTCGCCCGCCCAGCCCTCGAGCACCTGGATCTCGTCGTCGCGCAGGTCGCGGCCGAGCTCGATCAGCTCCGCCGTGTTCCGCGCGATGCGGGCGACCTGGGCGCGGGTCTTCTCCAGGGTCGCCGACGCGTCGATGCCGATGACGCGACGCTTCACGCCGGTGAGGTCCTCGAGAGCCGCGAACCCCGCAATCATGCCGGCGTGGGTGGAGCCGGTCACCGTGCACACGACGATCGTGTCGAAGAAAACGCCGAGCGCCTTCTCCTGCTCCGCCACTTCGAACGCCCAGTTCGCGAATCCGAGCCCGCCCAGTCGGTGCTCCGAGGCGCCCGCGGGGATCGGGTAGGGGGTGCCACCGGCGGCTTCCACCTCTGCCAGAGCGTCCTTCCACGAGTCGCGGATGCCGATGTCGAACCCCGCGTCGTCGAGCCGCGAGTCGGCACCCATCATGCGCGACAGCAGGATGTTGCCGACCTTGTCGTTGGTGGGGTCATCCCACGGCACCCACTTTTCCTGGACGAGGCGTGCCTTCAAGCCCAGGTGGGCCGCGACGGCGGCGACTTGGCGGGTGTGGTTGGACTGATAGCCGCCGATGGAGACGAGCGTGTCGGCGCCGGAGGCGAGGACGTCCGGCACGATGTACTCCAGCTTCCGCACCTTGTTCCCGCCGTAGGCCAGTCCGCTGGAGACGTCCTCGCGCTTGGCCCACACCTGCGCCCCGCCCAGGTGCTGCGTCAGTCGCTTCAGATGCTGCAGCGGGCTCGGGCCGAAGGTGAGCGGGTAGCGGGGGAACTCGGCGAGCTTCATGGGGTGATCCCTTCGTCGGTGGGGCGTGGGGTGGTCTCGAGGGTGAGGGTCTGCCAGGTCTGTTCGGCGAGGCGCGCTGCGCCGTCGGCGTCGCCCGCTTCGCACAGTTCGATCAGTCGGTCGTGGCGTGCGATCGACTCGGCGCCCTCGACCGAGGCGAAACGGAGCCGTTCCGCGCGCCGCAGCACCGGCTCGTACTGCGCGAGCACCGCGCGGGCGGCGGCGTTGCCCCCGGCGTCGACGGCGATCGCGTGGAAGCGCTCATCGGCCTCCAGCGCCGCGTCGACATCGCCGCGGCGTTGCGCGTCGGCGAACGCGGCGTTGGCGGAGCGCATCGCCGCGAGGTCTTCCGCGGTGAGCCGCGCGACGGCATCCCGGACGACGAGCGCGTGCATCGCCGCGACGACCGCCTGTGCGTCGCGGACGCTCGACGAATCGAGCGGAGCGACCACCGTCGACCGCCCCGGAGTCGCGCGCACGAGCCCGGCGCGGGCCAGTTCGAGGAGCGCCTCCCGGACCGGCGTGCGGCTCACGCCCAGCCACGCGGCGATCTCGGAGTCGCGCAGCTGTTCGTCGGGCGCGAGCGTGCCGTCGACGATCGCCTCGCGCAGGCGGCTCAGCACATCGTCGCGCAACAGCGGACGTGGCGGTAGCTGCTGTGAGGGGATCGGCACGATATGCAATATATCGCACGGAGCGAGCGCTGCGGAGGCCGTCAGCAGCGTTCAGTGGAGGGTGCCGCCCGGGAGATCGCCCGTCACCGTCTCGCTCGCGGGGTTCGCGGCGCCGTCGAGCGTCGTGCGGACGGCGATGCGCAACGCCTCGACGATGTCGGCGAGCGGCAGTTCGGGGGAGCCGGGACGATCAGGCTCGGCAGCAGGCGCCTGCCCCGTCGCCCACGGCACGTGGACGAATCCTGCGACGGCGCCCTCGGGAACGGCATCCAACGCGGTGAAGAAGACGTGGTTGCACACGAAGGTGCCCGCCGTGTGCGAGACCTCCGCCGGAATGCCGGCGTCGCGGATGCGCGCCGCGATCGCCTTGACCGGGACGGTCGCGAACGCGGCTGGCGGCGCCCCCACGATGCTCGGCTCGTCGATCGGCTGGTCGCCCTCGTTGTCGGGGATGCGGGCGTCGACGAGGTTGACCGCGATCCGTTCCACGCCGACGGCCGCGCGGCCCCCGGCGAGCCCGGTCGCGAGGACGACGTCCGGACGATGGATGCCGATGAGCTCGCGGAGCCGGCCGGCGGCGCCGGCGAAAGTCACCGGCAGCACCTCGACGACAAGCTCCTCCGGTCCGCTCCACGTCGCCGCCACCTCTCGGATGGCATCGCCGCTGGGATTGGCGCGGTCACCGCCGAAGGGCTCGAAGCCGGTGAGCAGCACGGTCGTCATCTCGCCCCCCTGCCTACAGTGCGGTCGACCGGCTCGAAGACCACCGTCCCCGCGGAGACGTCGGCCTGAACGAGGCGGAGCCGGACGGTGCTGCCGGGCGTGGCATCCAGCCCGTGCACCTTCGCGTCGACGGGTGGACTCTGCAGCTGCACGCGCGCCACGTCGGCGCGCACGCTCAGCACGACCGCCTCGAACTCCGTGCCCTCGTGCCCGTGGAGCACCGCGGCTTCGACGCGATCGAGTGCTCCCGCCGTCAGCTGCGATACGCGCTGCCCGCTCGCGTTCATGAGCGACGGCAGGTCGGGGAGGCTCTCCCGGGCCCAGTCCGGTACCTCGCGCCCCTGTACGAGCGCTTCGCACACCACGAGCACCCAGCGGTCGACGAGCCGGCGGAGCGGCGCTGTCGCGTGCGCGTAGGGCGCCCCGATCGCCGCCTGCGTGGTCTCTTCGGGGAGTTCGCCATCGAACGCCGCGTAGCCCGCTCCTCGGAAGAGTCCCGCGGCGTACTCCTTCACCGCTCGCGCGGCGGGGGAGCGGTCCAGCCCACGCAGATAGTCGCCGTAGGGCGTATCGGTTCGCCAGGGGATGCCGAGCGCCACCGTCTGTCGGCGGAAGTCGGCGATGTCGTCGGCGTCGGCGGGTGGCATGGTGCGAAGGATGCCGATCCGTCCGCGCACCATGATGTCGGCGGCCGCCATGCCCGTCAGCAGCGAGACGTGCGCGTTGTGGTCCTCCAGCGGGACGCCCTCGCTCCGCTCGAGGCGATAGCCGTCGCCCTCGGCGACGATGCGCGTCTCGGGGAGGTTCAGGCTCGCGCCGCCGCGCTCGCGCTCGCGCTCGGCGCGCTGCTGGCCGAACCACGGCATCAGCGCGAGCGACTCGGGAGCAGACCCGTCGTCGATGGCGCGCTGACCCTCCTCGTAGCTCCACTGCCGGCGCGAACGCACCACGGCGCGCGTGAGGCTGGTCTCGACCGGCCGGGCCTCGCTGTCGAGCACGAACCGCCACACGAAGGCCCGTCGATCACGGTCGGGGAGGAGCGAGGCGGCATCCTCGCTCAGGATCTCCGGATGCAGCGGCACGCGTCCGTCGGGTGCGTACATCGTCTGTCCGCGGCGGCGGGCCTCGGCGTCGACCTCGCCCCCCGGAGCGACGAACGCCGGCACATCGGCGATCGCATAGTGGAGGATCGCGCCGCCGTCATCCGTGCGCACGAGATGCAGCGCCTGGTCGAGATCGGTGGAGCCGGCGGGGTCGATCGTCAGGAACGGGATCTCGCGAAGGTCGGCGAGGTCGCCGCTCGGCGTCGTCGGCACCCGTCGGGCGGCCTCTTCCGCCTCGGCGGCGACGGCGGCAGGAAAGGACTCCGGCACGTCGAGACTCCGACGCAGCTCGGCGAGCGAGGCGGCGAGCTCGGCGCGCACCTCGGTGGGGACGAGGCGGGAACGACGGGCGGGCACGGCCCCAGTGTAGGCGGGGCCACGCCCTAGGCTCGGGTCATGGACAGAGCTGCTGCTTACCGTCATCGCCTTGCCGCCGCGTGCGTCGCGCTGCTGCTGGGCCTCAGCGTCAGCGGCTGCGCGCCTGCGGCATCGCCGGAGGCGGAATCGACGGTGCCGCCCGTCACGCCCACGACTTCCGCGTCGCCGACCGCCGATCCCGCCGTGACGATCCCGGTGGCCCCGTTCGGTGGCGATTGTGACGTTCTCTTCCAGGAAGACGGCGTACTCGCCGCGATCGGCCCCGCCGAGCAGCGCACCCCCACGGAGCGCTGGTGGGTGGGTCTGCAGACGGCCGGCGGCCTTTCCTGCGGCTTCTCCGCGGATGCCGTCGGCGGGTCGGTCGTCGTCCTCCCCTCTGCCTTGACGGGCTCGCTGTCGATCGACGAATCGGAGCCGGGCTGCCGTCGTGCGTACGACGAGGTCTGGTGTTCGGACACGCGCACCGGCGGCGACTTCTGGGTGCTCGCCCTCGGGGTGTACGGGGACAATCCGTCCGCCCCGTCGATGGAGGGCGCACCGGTTCCGGAGGTGCTCACCGAGCTCGCGGATGCCGTCGCCGTCGCCGTCAGCGATGAAACAGCCACACCGGTGACGCCGTCCGCGACCACAGTCGCCTTGCCGCTGGACTGCGCCGACCTCGCCGACGAGATCGATGTCCCGTCGCTTCTCGGCGACGGCAAGATCTTCCCCACTCGCATCGAGGAGGGCGGCGGTCCGCTCGATCGCATCCTGGCCGAAGCGGTTGCCGTGTCGGGTCGCTGTGACTGGGCAGAACTCGAGGACTTCCGCGAAGTGGGCCTGGTCGTCTACCCGGATGCGGCGTGGGCGTGGTCGGAGCCGGAGCTCTCCGAGAGTCTCGAGGCGCCGGAGGCGCTCGCTGTCTCCGGATTCGACGCGCAGGTCTCGGGCAATGAGTACCGGACCGTGGTGCTCGTCTCGGACGGGACCAACCTCGTCGAGGTGATCGGTCACGGGATCGAGACCGACGACCTCATCGCGGCGACGGAGCGTGTACTCGCTGCCGTCTCGACGCCGTAGACGCTCCCGCGCGCAGATCGCGCCGATCAGCGGGCGCGGGTGCGCCCCCGTAAGCTTGACCCTCGTGGTCACACGTCTGTCGAACTTCTTCCTCCGCACGCTCCGTGAAGATCCCGCGGATGCCGAGGTCACGAGCCATCGGCTGCTCGTGCGCGCCGGCTACATCCGTCGCGCCGCGCCCGGCGTCTTCACGTGGCTGCCGCTCGGACTTCGGGTGAAGGCCAAGATCGAGGCCGTCATCCGGGAGGAGATGGCCAACGCCGGTGCCTTCGAAGTCCACTTCCCGGCGCTGCTGCCGCGCGACCCGTACGAGGCGTCGGGTCGCTGGACGTCGTACGGCGACGGCATCTTCCGACTGCAGGACCGTCGCGGTGCCGACTATCTGCTCGCGCCCACGCACGAGGAGATGTTCACGCTGCTCGTGAAGGACCTGTACTCCTCGTACAAGGACCTGCCGCTGACGATCTACCAGATCCAGGACAAGTACCGCGACGAGGCGCGTCCCCGTGCCGGACTCCTGCGCGGCCGCGAGTTCACCATGAAGGACGCGTATTCTTTCGACTACACCGACGAAGGGCAGGACGTCTCGTACCAGTCGCAGCGCGACGCGTACGAGCGCATCTTCCAGAAGCTCGGACTCGAGTACGTCATCGTGGCCGCCGACAACGGGCTCATGGGCGGTGCGCGTTCGGAGGAGTTCCTGCACCCGACGCCCGTCGGGGAGGACACGTTCGTGCGGTCGGCGGGCGGCTATGCCGCCAACGTCGAGGCGTTCACCACGGTCGTTCCCGACCCGATCCCGTTCGACGGGCTCGCCGAGCCGGTGATCTTCGATTCGCCCGACACTCCGACGATCGACACGCTCGTCGCGCACGCGAACGCGACGCTGGCCGGCGAGTACTCGGCCGCCGACACGCTCAAGAACGTCGTCCTCGCTCTCACGCATCTCGACGGCACGCGCGAGCTGGTCGTCGTAGGGCTCCCCGGCGACCGTGACATCGACGACAAGCGCGCCGAGGTCGCCTTCGCCCCGGCGGCGGTCGAGCCGGCCACCCCCGACGACTTCGAACGCCACCCGCTCCTGGTCAAGGGCTACATCGGACCGTGGTCGCCGCAGGGCTCGATCCTCGGCGAGGAGTCGGCCACCGGCATCCGCTACCTGCTCGACCCGCGCGTGGTCGACGGGACGTCGTGGATCACCGGCGCGAACATCGACCAGAAGCACGTGCACTCGCTCGTCGCGGGGCGCGACTTCGCCGCCGACGGCACCGTGGAGGTCGCGACCGTCCGGGCGGGCGACCCCGCTCCCGACGGTTCGGGTCCCGTCGAGCTCGCACGCGGCATGGAGATCGGCCATGTGTTCCAGCTCGGCCGCTTCTTCGCCGAGACGCTCGGGCTTCAGGTGCTCGACGAGAACGGCAAGCGGGTCACCGTGACGATGGGCTCGTACGGCATCGGCGTAACGCGCATCCTCGCGATCATCGCCGAGCTCAACAACGACGAGAAGGGCCTTGTGTGGCCCGAATCGGTGGCTCCTTTCGACGTCCAGGTGGTGGCGACGGGGAAGGATGCCGTCGCGTTCGACCTCGCCGAGAAGCTCGCCGCCGAGGTCGAAAGCGCCGGCAAGTCCGTGCTCTACGACGATCGGCCGAAGGTGTCGCCGGGGGTGAAGTTCGCCGACGCCGAGCTCGTGGGCGTGCCGCGCATCGTGATCGTCGGGCGGGGCGCCGCCGACGGTCAGGTCGAACTCTGGAACCGGCGCACCGGTGACCGCGAGGTCGTGCCGTTCGCCGACGCGGTCCGCCGGCTGAGCGCCTGACGCACATCCGCCCTGCGGTGGCGGGGCGGCGCCGCGGTCCGGATCAGGACTCGCGGTCGGTCGACCCGGCGAGCCACGGCGGGCCGAGCGGCACGACGCGGCGGCCCATGGTGCGCCAATAGAACTTCTCGATCAGCAGGTATGTCGCCAGCGCAGACGCGAGGAGAAGGACGATCGCGCCCGCTGTGCCCAGCGCGTCGATCCCGGCGAACGCGCCGACGGACTCCAGTGCCAGTCCGACCGCGACGCACAGGAGGGTGACCGGGAGGACGGTGTTGTGGGTCGCTGCCGCCACGGCGAAGCCCACGGCGAGGATCGCGAACATGAGCGAGAAGACGCCGCGCGGGGTGCCCGTCACTTCGAAGAAGCCGAGTTCGCCGCCGAGGAGGAACCCCGGCATGCAGATCCAGTACCAGCCGAACGCGTTGTATACGATGAAGTGGAAGTCGTCGCCGACGAAGTACGACAGCATCCCCGCGATGACCTGGACGACGCCGCCGAAGACCGCACCCACCCAGAAGACCGAGCTCTCGGTCTGCACGCCCAGGTGCTCGAGCTGCGCCGTGAGCGTCGCGATGACGAAGCCGAGGAGTCCGATGAGTCCGGGGTCGGCGCGGCGCATCGCCGACGTCGCGATGCTCGGCGGGGGAGTGTCGGTCACGTCTTCACGCTAGCGGCACGGGGCTCGGCGCCGGAAGTCGCCGCCGAGGCGGTCGCGTCACCGGAACCGGCGACAGTCCGTGTTCAGCAGGAGATGCGGCCGTGACGCATCGTCCCGTCCGGCGTCTCCCGGGTGACGAGGGCCTTCAGCATCCCGGCGGCCATGACCACCTTGCCGTGGGCCGGCTCCCAGAACTCGGTCTCCCGCGGTGTCACGCGCAGAAGCGCGATGCCGGGAGTGTCGAGCCCGTCTTCGAACCACACGTCGAGCGACGGCGTGTAGAGCTCCTCCATGCGCGCGCGGTCGTGGACGATGCGGGCGGTGCCGGCGACCGAGACGAAGCGCATGCCCTTGGCGTCGAGGTAGGAGAGCCCCACGTCGTGGTCGGCCTCGACCTCGTCGACCTTCCTCGTGTCGTCTGAGGTGAAGAACCAGATGTCGCCCGCGGCATCCATCTCGCGCGTGCTCATGGGACGGCTCACGAGGTGCCCATGATCGTCCCGTGTGGTCAGCATCGTGAAGTCGATGTCCTCCACGAGCTCCTTCGCGCGCGCCATTGCATCGGGGCCGGTCAGCTCGTTGTCGGTGTCACTCATGGGGGGAGAGTCGCACGATCCCCGTGGGCGGCCGAGGGGGTTGACAGCGCGGATGCGCCCGTCCCGGCACCGGAACCACGCCACCTCGGGACCCTGTTCACCGGATGTTGGTCGTCGCGTAGCCGGGCGTGACAGGCTGGGCCCATGACGGACAGCACCATTCCGCCCGAGGTCACCGATGACATCCGCTCGCTGCTGGCCGACGCGGGCATCACCGAGGACGTCGAGCTCATCTCCCGCATACTGGCGACGGGCGTCGGCCTCGGGCTCGACACCACCAGCCGACTCGACCTCAAGATCACCTCTGCGGCGCTCTCGGAGATGCGTCTCGCCTTCCGCCTCTTCGCTCCCTACCGCGACGTCCCCAAGGTGACCGTCTTCGGCTCCGCGCGCACGCGCCCGGACGATCCGCTCTACGTGCGGACGGTGGAGCTGGCGCGGGAACTCGCCAGCCGCGGCTGGATGGTGGTGACCGGCGCCGGACCGGGGATCATGCAGGCCGCCGCCGAGGGTGCGGGCCCCGACAACTCCCTGGGGGTGTCGATCCGGCTTCCTTTCGAAGAGAAGCCCAACGCGATCGTCGCCGCGAGCGCGCGCAACGTCGCGATGAAGTACTTCTTCACCCGCAAGCTCATGCTCGTCAAGGAATCGAGCGGGTTCGTCTGCATGCCCGGAGGGTTCGGCACGCTCGACGAGATGTTCGAACTGCTGACCTTGCAGCAGACGGGCAAGGCCGAGCCGACGCCGATCGTGCTGCTCGACGCGACGGGAGGAGACTTCTGGCAGGGCCTGCAGCGGTTCGCCGACGACCACCTCATTCCGTCGGGGGTCATCTCGCCCGACGACCTCGACCGCGTGCTCATCACCGACTCCGCCGAGGCCGCCGCCGAGGAGATCACCGGCTTCTGGCGCAACTACGACTCGCTGCGGTGGATGGGGGATCGCCTCGTGCTGCGGCTGCGGGCGCGCCCGAGCGACGCCGAGATCGACGATCTGAACGAGAGGTTCTCGCATCTGCTCACGCACGGTCGCATCGAGCGCACGGGGCCGCGGCGCCGCGAGGTGGCGGAGGACGATCGGGTCGACCTCCCGCGGCTCATCATGCACTTCGACCAGTTCCGCGTCGGCGAGCTCTTCCACCTCATCCGGGCCGTCAACGCATTCGACAGCGCGCCGCCGGCGTCGCCTCCCGTTCAGAGGCGGGCGTAGCGGGCCCGGAGGAAGCAGAAGAGGCCGTAGGCGATGAGCCCGCCGCCGATCGACGCAACGAGGAACGGGCCGCCCGTCATCTCCCGGAGTGCACGCACCGCCCCGTCGAGGCCTCCCGCCGCCTCCGGCTCGACGCGGATGGCCGCGACGATGAGCAGGATGCCGATCGCCACCAGGGCCGCGCCCTTCGCGAGGAACCCGACGACGCCGAGGATCGTGACCGCCTTCCCCGCCGCACCGGGCGGGATCTCGACTTTCGTGCGGAACGAGCGTCGCACCCCCATCACGACGAAGGCGACCCCGCCGATGCCGAGCCCCAGTCCGACGAGGCCGAGCAGGAACGGTCCACCCGCGATCGCCAGCACTCCACGGCTCGCGTCCTGCGCGGTCTCGTCCGCGTCGGGGCGGGCGCCCAGGGCGACGCTGACGGCGATGACGCCGAGGGCGATGAAGACGAGGGCCTGTCCGCCCTCCCCGATCCGCACCCCCCACTTCTTGATGTCGGAACCCCGCGTGATGACGACGGCGTTGGCGAGGTGCCAGACGCCGAGCGCCGCGAGCAGGAGCGCGAGAGCCCACAGAGCGAGGAACCCCGCCGGCGCCGCACCCACCGCCTTGAACGCCCCCGCCTGATCGCCGTCGGCCCCGGCGCCGGCGGCCACGGCGATCACGATGCCCCCGACGAGGAGGTGCACGACGCCGTTGGCGGCGTAACCGCCGCGGGCGAGCAGGCGCAGTGCGGGGGAGGAGCGGGCTTCACGGGCCGCCTGTTTGGCAGCGCCTTCGGCGCCGGATGGCGAAGTCATGCGTTCACGGTAGCCCGCGCGGCTCCCCGGGGCATCGGGTAACGTTGTGTGGATGCCGCGGCGGCGACGCCGGGGCTGGACAGCTGAAAAGGGAGGCACCTGTGGACATCGATCTGGGACTGCTGCGCACGGTCGAACGCGAGAAGGAGATCCCCTTCGAGGAACTCGTGCGGATCATCGAGCAGGCCATCCTCACGGCCTACGCCAAGCACACCTCCCCGACCGGTGAGCTGCCTGAGGGCGCTCGCGCGGTGCTCGACCGCAAGTCCGGCCACGTGGCCGTGTTCGTCCCGCTGGTCGACGACGAGGGAGTCGTCATCGGCGAGGAGGAGTCGACTCCGGAGGACTTCGGCCGCATCGCCGCGTTCGCCGCCAAGCAGGTCATCAGCCAGCGGCTGCGCGACATCGCCGACGACGCGATCCTCGGGGAGTTCCGCGGCAAGGAGGGCGACATCGTCGCCGGTGTGATCCAGCAGGGACCCAATCCCCGCATGGTGCACGTCGACCTCGGCACGATCGAGGCGATCCTTCCGCCCGAGGAGCAGGTTCCCGGCGAGGACTACTCCCACGGTTCGCGCGTGCGCGTCTATGTGACCTCGGTCGCCAAGGGCATGAAGGGGCCGGCCATCACGGTCTCCCGCACCCACCCGGGCCTGGTGCGCAAGCTGTTCGCCCTCGAGGTGCCCGAGATCGCGTCGGGACTCGTCGAGATCGTGTCGCTCGCTCGCGAAGCCGGTCACCGCACCAAGATCGCGGTCAAGGCCAACGACCCTGCCATCAACGCCAAGGGCGCGTGCATCGGTGAACTCGGGCGCCGCGTCCGGGCCGTCACCGAGGAGCTCGGCGGGGAAAAGATCGACATCGTCGACTACGACGCGGAGCTGGCGAAGTTCGTCGCCAACGCGCTCTCGCCCGCGAAGGTCACGTCGAGCTTCATCCTCGACGCGAACACCAAGGCCGTACGCGCTCTCGTTCCCGACTACCAGCTGTCGCTGGCCATCGGCAAGGAGGGGCAGAACGCCCGCCTGGCGGCCAAGCTCACCGGCGCGAAGATCGACATCCAGCCTGACAGCATCCTGGAGTCGTGACGGCGACGACCGGCAACGGGGGTAGGATGGAACCTGTTCGAACGTGCGTGGGATGCCGCGCGCGTGCCCCCCGATCCTCGCTCCTGAGGGTCGTCGCCCGGAACGGCGAGCTCGTCGCAGACGAGAAGGCCGTTCAACCGGGTCGGGGCGCGTGGGTGCATGACACGGATGCGTGCGTGGACACCGCCATCCGGCGCCGCGCCTTCGGACGAGCATTGCGTGTGTCAGGCCCGCTTGACACGCAGACCTTTCAAACCACCCACCAGCGAAACGGCTGAACGGCTATGGACTCAAAGTGAACGGCTCGAAATGAGACCCGTCCGCACGTAACGGTCTGCCCTGTCCGGGGTAGGCCCCAGACAGGAGAATTGTGGCAAAACCACGCGTACACGAGATCGCTTCCGAACTCGGCGTCGACAGTAAAGTCGCCCTCGCGAAGCTGAAGGAGCTCGGCGAGTTCGTCAAGAGCCCCTCGTCCACCATCGAGCCCCCCGTGGCTCGCAAGCTCCGCGCGGCGCTCGAAGCAGAGGGCGCGGCCAAGCCCGCCGCTGCGCCCGCGCGTCCGTCGGCGAGCCCGGCATCCACCGGCGCCAAGCCCGGTCCCGCGCGTCCCGCGGCACCGTCGGCGAAGCCCGCCCCGTCCGCTCCGGCTCCCGCCGCGCCCGCTGCTCCGGCTGCGGAGACGCCCGCCGCCTCCGCTCCGACGCCTGCTCCGGCGGCTCCGTCCGCTCCGGCGGAGGCGACGCCCGGCCCGGCCACGCCCGGCCCGGCGGCACCGCGTCCCGGCGGCGCACGCCCCGGCAACAACCCGTTCGCGTCGTCGCAGGGCATGGGACAGCGTCCCGCCGGCCCGCGTCCCGGTAACAACCCGTTCGCCTCGGCGCAGGGTATGGGGCAGCGCCCGACGCCCGGCAACATCCCGCGTCCGCAGGCTCCGCGTCCCGGAGCCCCGCGTCCCGGTGCCCCGCGTCCCGGCGGTGCCGGTCGCCCCGGCGGCGGCGGTCGTCCGGGTGCTCCCTTCCAGCAGCGTCCCGGTGGTCCCGGTCGCCCCGGTGGTGGCGGCGGCTTCCAGCGTCCGGGTGCTCCCGGTGCCGGCGCGCCCGGCGGCGGTTTCGCCGGTCGTCCCGGTGGCGGCGGTGGTCGCGGCCGTGGACCCGGCGGCGGCACGGCTGGTGCCTTCGGCAAGGGTGGCGGCAAGTCCAAGCAGCGTAAGTCGCGTCGGGCGAAGCGGCAGGAGTTCGAGATGCGGTCGGCGCCTGTCGTCGGCGGCGTCAACGTCTCCCGCGGCAACGGCGAGATCATCCGGCTGCGCCGCGGCGCGTCGATCGCCGACTTCGCCGACAAGCTCGAGGCCCTGAACGGCTACACCGTTCAGCCCGGCACGCTCGTCACGATCCTCTTCAACCTGGGTGAGATGGCGACGGCGACCGAGTCGCTCGACGAGGCGACCTTCGAGGTCCTCGGTGCCGAGCTCGGCTACAAGATCCAGATGGTCTCGCCCGAGGACGAGGACAAGGAGCTCCTCGAGGGCTTCGGTCTCGACCTCGAGGCCGAGCTGGAGGCGGAGAGCGAGGACGACCTCGAGATCCGGCCTCCCGTCGTGACCGTGATGGGTCACGTCGATCACGGTAAGACGCGCCTTCTCGATGCGATCCGTCAGACCAACGTCGTGGCGGGCGAAGCGGGCGGCATCACGCAGCACATCGGTGCGTACCAGGTATGGACCGAGCACGAGGGCATCGAGCGCGCCATCACCTTCATCGACACCCCGGGCCACGAGGCGTTCACCGCCATGCGTGCCCGCGGTGCGCAGGTGACCGACCTCGCCATCCTCGTCGTGGCCGCCGACGACGGCATCATGCCGCAGACGGTCGAGGCGCTCAACCACGCGCAGGCCGCAGGTGTGCCGATCGTCGTCGCGGTCAACAAGATCGACAAGCCCGAAGCGAACCCCGCCAAGGTGCGTCAGCAGCTGACCGAGTACGGCCTGGTGGCCGAGGAGTACGGCGGCGACGTCATGTTCGTCGACGTCTCGGCCCGTCAGGGCATCGGCATCCAGGACCTTCTGGACGCCGTGCTGCTCACCGCCGACGCCGGTCTCGACCTCACGGCCAACCCGAACAAGGCGGCACGAGGCGTCGCGATCGAAGCGAAGCTCGACAAGGGCCGCGGTTCGGTGGCGACCGTCCTCATCCAGTCCGGAACCCTCCGGGTCGGCGATGCGATCGTCGCGGGCACCGCCTACGGCCGCGTGCGCGCCATGATCGACGAGAACGGCGACCCGGTCGAGGAGGCCTACCCGTCGCGTCCCGTGCAGGTGCAGGGTCTGAACTCCGTGCCGCGAGCCGGCGACACCTTCATCGTCACCGAGGAAGACCGCACGGCGCGACAGATCGCCGAGAAGCGCGAAGCTGCCGAGCGCAACGCTCAGCTGGCGAAGGCCCGCAAGCGCATCTCGCTCGAGGACTTCACGCGTGCTCTCGAAGAGGGCAAGGTCGAGTCGCTCAACCTCATCATCAAGGGTGACGTCTCCGGTGCCGTCGAGGCGCTGGAGGAGTCGCTCCTCAAGATCGAGGTCGACGACTCGGTGCAGCTGCGCATCATCCACCGCGGCGTCGGTGCGATCACCGAGTCCGATGTGAACCTGGCGACGATCGACAACGCGATCGTCATCGGCTTCAACGTGCGTCCCGACGCGAAGGCGCGTGAGCGCGCTGCTCGCGAGGGTGTCGACATCCGCTTCTACTCCGTCATCTACAACGCGATCGACGACGTGGAGCAGTCGCTCACCGGCATGCTCAAGCCGGAGTACGAAGAGGTCCAGTCGGGTGTGGCCGAGATCCGCGAGGTGTTCCGCTCCTCGAAGTTCGGCAACATCGCCGGTGTCATCGTCCGCTCGGGCACGATCACGCGTAACGCCAAGGCGCGCGTCATCCGTGACGGCGTCGTGCTCGCCGATGGCCTCGCCATCGAGTCGCTGCGACGCTTCAAGGACGACGTCACCGAGGTGCGTACGGACTTCGAGGCCGGTATCGGGCTCGGCAAGTACAACGACATCCAGATCGGCGACGAGATCGAGACCACCGAAATGGTCGAGAAGCCGCGCGGCTGATCGTCTCGGTCGTAGCTCTCGCTACGGCCTCCGGATTCGGATGCCCGCCTTCGGCAAGAGTGGGGCCCCTTCCCCAATTGCCTCAGTCGGGCATCCGAATCCTCCAGCCTCCGCCGCCTGCGCGGCGGCCCAGCTCGCGGGCTGGGGTGGGGAAGCAGAGGAGAAGGACATGAGTTCGGAACGACAGGCGCGACTGGCCGACCGCATCCGGGTGCTCATCGCGGAACGTCTCGATAAGGGGCTGCGCGACCCGCGGCTCGGGTTCGTGACGATCACCGACGTGCGCGTCACGGGTGACCTGCAGCACGCGTCCGTGTTCTACACGGTTTACGGGAGCGACCAGGAGCGCGCCGACTCTGCGGCAGCCCTCACTTCGGCGACGGGCATGCTCCGCAGCGAGGTCGGGCGCCGCCTCGGCATCCGGCTCACCCCGACGCTGGAGTTCATCCACGACGCCCTGCCGGAGAACGCTGGTCACATCGAGGACCTGCTCCGTGAGGCGCGCGAGCGCGACGCCGCCGTTGCGGGTCTCGCGAGCGACGCGCACTACGCCGGTGACGCCGACCCGTACGTCAAGCCCCGCGAGGAAGACGACGAGGACGACGACGACGAAGACTGAGGAGAGTCATCGGCCCAGCCGACGACCCCACTCCTGAGCGCGTTCCAGCTCGCCGTCCTCCAGAGGGCCGGCCTTCGTTATCACGAAGAAGTCTTCGACGTCACGCGCCACGGTGTCGTGAGCTCGGAGCGCTTTCGCGGCTGACTTCGCCGCCGACCCCGACACGAACGAGTGTCCCTGCCGCGTGGAGAAGGTCACCACGCGCGGCACGGGCAGAGGTGTTGGCAGCCCATGAAGCCATTCGCGCACACCGCGACCCGTTCCGGGAGCGCCGTCGTTCGCAGCCGACGCCCTCGTCTCGGGGCGCGACAGCGAGAACGCATGCGTCGGCCCGCCGATGACCAGGAGATCCACGTCGTCGGGCAGGGTGTCGGGCGCGTCGTCCACGGCCACCAGTCCGACCGGTCCGCTCTCGCCCAGACCGCTCGCGATGGCGCGCGCCACTCGCTCGGTGTTGCCATACTGCGACTCGAACACGATGAGGCTGTTCATGGTGCGCACTCTAGGCGCGGGCGTGGTGCGCTCGCCGGCCGCCGGCCCGTGAAAAGCCCGGGCTCAGCGGGCGCCGAGGGGGAGGCGGAGGCGGCCGTGAACCGCCTCGGCCAGGCCGTCCGCCACGAGTGAGTCGATCGCGCGGTCGCGCTGTGCGGCATCGGGCCAGTCGGCGAGCACACTCTGGAGATCCACCGACTCCGGCGCGGCCTCGCGGAGCACGCGCAGCAGCGCCCCGCGCGCCTGCCGATCGCTGCCTTCGTAACGCGCCTGGCGACGCCGGGTATCACCCGTGTCCGGGTAGCCGGCGGCCCGCCATGCGCACCGGTCGGCGAGCGGACAGCGCTCGCACCGCGGCGACCGCGCGGTACACACGGTCGCGCCGAGCTCCATCGCGGCCGCATTCACCCCGGCGGCGGCGACATCGTCGTCGGGGAGGATGGCATCCATGGCGAAGAGATCGCTCTTCGCGGGCGGTCCAGGCTGGGAGCGGCCGTCGACGGCGCGCGCGAGCACGCGTCTCGTGTTCGTGTCGACGACAGGATGCCGGTCGCCGAAGGCGAACACCGCCACCGCCCGTGCCGTGTAGTCGCCGATCCCCGTGAGCGCCAGAAGCGCGTCGACGTCGCGCGGGACCTCGCCGTCGTGACGATCGCGGATCTCCACGGCGGCGCGGTGAAGCCACAACGCCCGTCGGGGGTAACCGAGGTTCGCCCATTGCTGCACCGCGTCGGCCGGTGCGGCGGCGGCGAGATGCGCGGCCGTGGGCCAGCGCGCGAGCCAGGCCTCCAGGTGCGGGATCACCCGGGCGACGGGCGTCTGCTGAAGCATGAACTCGCTGACCAGAATGCCCCACGCTCCGAAGTCGGGCTGGCGCCACGGCAGCTCCCTCGCGTGGGCGCGATACCACGCCAGCAGCGGGGTCGCGAGGTCGGGCACCCGCTCAGCCTACGTCGCTCAGGGCGTCCGGCTCCGCGCCGTAGGCTGGATGCATGCGTCTGCCGGTCAGCCCCGCCTCCACGCTCTGGCGTTCGTTGCGTGACGAGGTGCGTCGCGACTACCCGCGAGGGCGGGTGATGGTCGCCGTCGACGGGGAAGACGGCGCGGGCAAGACCCGTTTCGCCGACAACCTCGCCACCGTGTTCGCCGAAGACGGCGGTGCGGTCTTCCGCGCGTCGATCGACGGCTTCCACCGTCCGCGGCAGGAGCGCTACGCACGCGGGCGCACCTCGCCCGAGGGGTTTTACGCCGACTCCTACGACTACGCCACCTTCCGCCGCGTGCTCATCGACCCGTTCCGATCGGGAGCCGTGGCCGACACGGGCTTCCAGCTCGCCGCCTTCGACGTGACGCGCGACGAAGCGGTCGCCTCCGAGTGGGTCACCGCCCCGCGCGATGCCGTCCTCATCGTGGACGGCATCTTCCTCCACCGGCCGGAACTGCGGGGAATCTGGCACTGGTCCGTGTGGCTCGATGCGCCGCTCGACGTGCGATACGAACGCATGGCGGCCCGCGACGGTTGCGATCCCGACCCGGCATCCGAGCGCAACCGGCGCTACCGCGTCGGGCAGGAGCTGTACCTGCGGGAGGCGAATCCGCGCGCCGCTGCCTCGGCGATCGTCGACAACACCGACCCGGCCGCACCCCGGCGCACCTTCCAGGACTTCTGCTGATGGCGGCTGTACCCGCCCCGCAGGGCATTCTCCTCGTCGACAAGCCCGGGGGCATGACCAGTCACGACGTCGTCGCTCGCGCCCGTCGTGCTCTCGCGACACGCAAGATCGGCCATGCGGGCACGCTGGACCCGATGGCCACGGGTCTCCTCGTGCTCGGAGTGGGCGGCGCGACCCGCCTCCTCACCTACCTGGTCGGGCTCGACAAGACCTACGTCGCGACGATCCGCCTGGGCGTGACCACCGACTCCGACGACGCCGACGGTGTGGAGACGGCACGCGCCGACCCCGCACGGGTGGATGCCGTGACCGACGCGCAGGTGGCCGACGGCATCCGTGCGCTCACCGGACGCATCTCGCAGGTGCCGAGCACCGTGTCGGCCATCAAGGTCGGCGGACGCCGGGCCTACGACCTGGCACGCGCGGGGGAGCAGGTCGAGCTGCGGGCCCGCGAGGTCACCGTTTCGCGCTTCGAGGTGCTCGCCGTGCGCCGGAGCACCGGCATCCTCGACCTGGACGTCGTCGTCGACTGCTCCAGCGGCACCTACATTCGCGCGCTCGCCCGCGACCTCGGCGCCGGTCTCGGTGTCGGCGGACACCTCACAGCCCTGCGGCGCACGCGCATCGGTCCGTTCGAGGTCTCCGATGCCGCGGCCGAGATCGTGCCGGAGATGCCGCTCCGGGCAGGGGCGGAGGTCGCCGGTTCTGTGCTCGGCATCCTGGCGGTCTCGGCGGACGAGGCGCGCGACCTCCGTCACGGCAAGCGTCTCGTCGGCGCGGCGGCACGCATCGCCGCCGGAACGCCCGCCGCGCTCGATCCTGACGGCCGCCTCGTGGGGATCGTCGGCGTTCGCGGTGACGACGTCAAGAGCATCATGAACATGCCCGAGGAGGCCGGCGAATGATCCTGTGGTTCACGATCGCGCAGATTGCGGTGGCCGTGGGCGCCGGCGTGCTGTGCATCGTCGCCGGACTTGCGGGACGGCGACCGGGGGATGTGACCGTCGGGAGTCTCGCGCTGCTGCTGCTCGCGCTCATCGCACAGGTCGTCGTGGCCGTCGCGGCGCCGTTCGCCGGGAACTCCCCGAGCGGAAGCCCCCTGGAGTTCTGGGTCTACCTGGTCTCCGCCGTGCTGCTCCCGCCGCTCGCGGTGGGCTGGGCGCTCGTGGAACGCAGCCGGTGGAGCACGGTCATCATGGGGATCGCGGCGCTGTCCGTCGCCGTCATGGTGTGGCGCATGTACGTGATCTGGACGGTCCAGGTCGGTTGATCCGAATCGACCTCCCTCCGGCCCCGCCTATCATTGACGAGTCATGTCTTCGCCTCGTCCCCGGATGACCGGAATCGGTCGTGTGCTCGTCATCGTCTACGCGATCATGGCGCTCGCCGCCACCGGCCGCTCGTTCGTGCAGATCGTCGAGGACTTCGAGGCGGCGCCCGTCGCCTATAGCCTCTCGGCGGCTGCCGCCGTCGTCTACATCGTCGCCACCGTCGCGCTCGTGAAGGCAGGCTCGCCCGGCTGGTACCTCGTCGCGTGGATCGCGATCTGCTTCGAGCTCGCGGGCGTGCTGATCGTGGGCACGCTCAGCTTCGCGGCGCCGGAGCTCTTCGCGCACGACGCGACCGTGTGGTCGGGATACGGCTACGGGTACTTCTGGGTGCCCCTGGTGCTCCCGATGCTCGGTCTGTGGTGGCTGGTCAAGGGAGGTCGGGAGAGCGCCGAAGCGCCGCCCGCGCTGGTCGAGGAGGGATCGTCGTGGTGATCGTGTTTCACGACCCGTCCGAGGTGCCGACCGGCTTCGGGCCGAGCGTCGTCGCCATCGGCAAGTTCGACGGGGTCCACTCCGGGCACCGAGCCGTCGTGGCGCGCGCCCGGATCGAGGCCGAGGGCACGGGGGCGCGTGTCGTGGCGGTGACCTTCGATCGCAATCCGTTGAGCTTCCTCCGGCCCGAGCTGTGCCCGCAGCCGCTGTCGAGCCTGGACCAGAAGATCGATCTGCTGGCGGGGGAAGGCGTGGATGCCGTCCTCGTCCTCGCTTTCGACGCCGACCTGGCGGCGGTACCGGCTCGTGCCTTCGTGGAGCGCTTCCTCGTCGAGGCGCTCGGAGCGACCACGGTCATGGTCGGCGATGATTTCCGCTTCGGACGCGGCGGCGAGGGCGATCCCGACCTGCTGCGCGAACTGGGGCGCGAGCGGGGATTCTCGGTCGACGTCGTGGGCGACGTGCAGGGTGCCGGGCGTCGCGTGTCCTCCACCTGGGTGCGGTCGCTTCTGGAGGCCGGCGACGTCGAGGGTGCGGGCCGACTGCTCGGTCGACCCCACACGATGCGCGGCGAGGTCGTCCACGGGCTCAAGCGCGGCAGGGAACTCGGGTTCCCGACGGCGAATCTCTCCACGGATGCCGAGGGGTTCATACCCGCCGACGGCGTCTACGCGGGCTGGCTGGTCGACCAGGGCCCCGTCGATGCGCCGTCGCGCGCCGTGACGAAGTACCCCGCAGCGATCTCGGTGGGGACCAACCCGACCTTCGACGACGTGCCCGTCCGTCAGGTCGAGGCGTACGTGCTCGACGAGACGAGCCTCGATCTCTACGGCCACCGCGTCGAGGTGCAGTTCACGCACCGCGTCCGCGGCATGGTCGCCTTCGAGGGGATCGAGCCCCTCCGCGTGCAGATGGCCGACGATGTCGACCGCGTGCGGAAGGCCCTCGCGGGCTGACGGAAGGTCAGTACGACGACGCGTCGACGGCGCCCGTGGCTTCGCCGCCCTCGTCGATGCGACGTGCCTCACCGAGGATCACGGCGCTCCCGCTGGTACCCAGCCGCGTCGCGCCCGCTTCGAGCATCGCCAGCGCGTCGGCGTAGCTGCGGACACCGCCGGATGCCTTGACCTGCACGTCGGGGCCGACGTTCTCTCGCATGAGGGCGACGTGGGCGACGGTGGCGCCGCCGCCGGCGAAGCCGGTCGACGTCTTCACGAAGTGGGCGCCTCCGGCCTCCGTGAGGCGGCTGCCGCGGGCGATCTGCTCGTCGTCGAGCAGCGCGGTCTCGAGGATCACCTTCGTCACGTGGCCCTCGGCCGCGGCCACGACGGCGCGGATGTCGGCGATCACGGCGTGGTCGAACCCGGATCGGAGCGCCCCGATGTTGATCACCATGTCGAACTCGACAGCGCCATCGGCGAGAGCCTGCTGCACTTCGGCGACCTTCGCGGCGGTGGAGGTGGTGCCGTGCGGGAAGCCGATGACGGTGCCGACCGCGACGTCCGTCTCGGCGAGCCGGGAGACCGCGTGCGGGATATCGCTCGGACGCACGCAGACGCTGAAGACGCCCCACTCGGCGGCGATGTCGAGTTCGGCGTCGACGTCGGCGCGCGTGAGTTCGGGCTTGAGGATCGCGTGGTCGAGGGTGGCTGCCAGCGCGCGCTCAGAGATGTGGGGCATACCGCCAGCGTACGCCTGGGAATACCCCAGGGGGGTATTATGGTTGTCGTTCGAGAAACGTGAGGAGCACGCATGAACGTTCAGACCTACAGCGTCGAAGGCATGACCTGCGGACACTGCGCCGCCGCCGTGAGCCGTGAGGTGTCGGCCCTCGAGGGCGTCACCGACACCGCCGTCGACGTCGCCGCCGGCACCCTCACCGTGACCGCTGCGTCGGTGCCCAGCGACGAGGCCGTCTCGGCGGCCGTGACCGAAGCGGGCTACACGCTCGTCGGTCGCGCCTGACCGTCACCCCATTAACGACACGCACCATCTAGGAGGCCACGGATGTCGCAGACCACCGGTCCCGACCAGCGAGACGCCGTCCTCGACATCGAGGGCATGACGTGCGCGAGCTGCGTCGCCCGCGTCGAGAAGCGGCTGTCCACCGTGGCGGGCGTCACGGCATCCGTCAATCTCGCCACGGAGTCGGCGCGTGTCACTTATCCCGCTGACCTCGACCCGCAGCGCCTCGTCGAGGCCGTCCGTGAGGCGGGCTACGACGGCCGCGTGCGCTCGCCGCGTCGGGCGGCGGGTGGTCCGGAGCACGACGACGATCGCCACGGCGACGACCATCACGGCCACAACGCGGGCGGGGGTCACGACCATGACGTCGAGGACCGGCCCGGGGCCGTGACGCTGCGCACCCGGCTGCTCGTGAGCGCCGCGCTCGCGGTGCCGGTCGTGGCCCTCGGGATGGTGCCCGCCTGGCAGTTCCCCGCCTGGCAGTGGGTCTCCCTGGTGCTGACCACCCCCATCGTCGTATGGGGCGGGTGGCCCTTCCATCGGGCGACTTTCGCCAACGCCCGGCACGGCGCGATGACGATGGACACGCTGATCACGCTCGGCACCGCCGCTGCCTACCTCTGGAGCGTGTGGGCACTGCTCTTCGGCTCGGCGGGACGCATCGGGATGATGCACGAGGTGACGCTCTTCGGCGTTCCGCACGACGCGACCTCCCTCATCTACTTCGAGGTGGCAGCCGCCGTCACCGTGTTCCTCCTCCTCGGCCGCTTCGTCGAGCAGCGCTCGAAGCGTCGTGCGGGCGCGGCGCTGCGCGCCCTCATGGAACTGGGCGCGAAGGACGTCGAGCTCGAGGACGGGCGCCGCGTGCCCGTCGACGCGCTCCGGCCGGGTGACGTCTTCGTCGTACGCCCGGGGGAGAAGATCGCCACCGACGGTCGCGTCCGCAGCGGAGGCGCGTCGGTCGATCAGAGCATGATCACGGGGGAGTCGGTCCCCGTCGAGGTGGCCGCGGGCGACGACGTCACCGGCGGTACCATCTCCGTCGACGGTCGCCTGGTCGTGGCGGCGACGTCTGTCGGCGAAGACACCCGGCTGGCGCACATGGCGCGGCTCGTCGAGGAGGCGCAGGCGGGCAAGAGCCGCGTGCAGCGCCTCGCCGACCGCATCTCCGCCGTCTTCGTCCCGATCGTCATCGGACTCGCCGTCCTCACGCTCCTCGTGTGGATCGTGACGGGCCAGCCGGTCTCCCTCGGGTTCACGGCCGCCGTTGCGGTGCTCATCATCGCGTGCCCCTGCGCGCTGGGTCTTGCGACACCGATCGCGATCCTCGTCGGTACGGGACGCGGCGCGCAGCTCGGCATCCTCATCACCGGCCCCGAGGCGCTCGAAGGTGCCGAGAAGATCGACACGGTCGTGCTCGACAAGACCGGCACCGTCACGGAGGGGCGCATGACCGTCGCCTCGGTCGTCACCGTCGAAGACGCGGATGCCGCCACCGTCGCCCACCTGGTCGGCTCGCTCGAGTCCGCCTCAGAGCACCCGGTCGCCCGGGCGCTCGGCGCTCTCGCAGAGGTTCCCGCGCCCGTCGACGGGTTCGCGGGACTCGCCGGACGCGGCGTGACGGGGACCGTGGACGGGCGCGCCGTGTTCGCCGGTCGCGCGTCGTTCGCGGCAGAGCTGCTCGGAAACGCCCTCACCGACGAGGTGGAAGCGGCCGTGGCCGACGCGGAGGATTCGGGTGCCACGGCGGTCGTGGCGGGGTGGGACGGCCGCGTGCGCGCCGTCATCGCCGTCTCCGACACCGTCCGGTCCGACAGCGCCGCCACTGTTGCGCGCCTCCGCGAACACGGGCTTCAGGTCGTCCTGCTCACGGGCGACAACCCCGGGGCAGCGCGCGCGGTCGCGAGCGCGACAGGCATCGACACCGTGATCGCCGGGGTGCTTCCCGAGCAGAAGGTCGCCGAGGTGCGTCGCCTCCAGGCCGAGGGCCGCCGTGTCGCGATGGTCGGCGACGGCGTCAACGACGCAGCCGCGCTCGCGACCGCCGACCTCGGCATCGCCATGGGCGGGGGAACCGACGCGGCCCTCCACGCGAGCGACATCTCCCTGGCCGGGAGCGGTCTTGCTCCGGTCGTCACGGCGATCCGACTCAGCCGTCGCACGATGCGCGTCATCCGCGGCAACCTGTTCTGGGCTTTCGCCTACAACGTCGCCGCGCTGCCTCTCGCGGCGCTGGGGCTGCTCAACCCGATGATCGCGGGCGCCGCGATGGCCTTCTCGAGCGTCTTCGTCGTGCTCAACAGTCTGCGACTTCGCACGGCGGGATGACCGATCGCGCTACAATGAGCGCTGGGACCTTGGTCCGTCGTCGCCGCAGCTCGCAGAAGCGAGTACCCGCAGCCGGCGTATGAAGACCCGCAACTCACACCGCGGCATCGCGCCGCGACACGACCGCCCGTTCACGGTACGAGCGGGCAGCACCGGCCTCCGCCGGTCCACACGCTCAGGAGGAGCATGCCGACTACGGCACCCGCCGCACCCACGTCGTCGAACCGTCGTCGCCGCGGCTCTTCGGCGCGTCGCGAAGACGACGCGCCCCTGATTCCGATCCTCGCCCGGAAGGTGCGCGAGGTCGAGGCCAAAGCCCAGCGCGGCAAGCTCGGCCCGACCAACCGCGTCAAGTTCCAGGTCATCGCCTTCCTCGTGCGCGAGGAGCGCGCGCGGGTGAAAGCGGAGGCGGAGATCCCCGCTGCGACACGCGCCGAGCTGCTCAAGCGGCTCGACGGCGTCGCGACGATCCTCGCCAAGACCGCCGCGCGCGACACCTCGCTCATCCAGCTCCTCGAGGTCGATCAGGCGGCGTCGCCCGTCGCTCGACGCATGCGTCGGGACTGGCTCCTCGAGTCGGGTGCCGAGCTCGCCGAGGACGAACTCATCATCACCGACGCCGCGCCGGTCCAGGCGCCCGTCGTGCCCGCCGCTCTCGCTGAGCGGCAGGTCGTGCCGCCGCAGATCGAGGCGCGTCGCGAGGCGAACCCGTTCCTCGCCCCCGATCTCGCGCTGCGAGCGCCGGTCGAGAACGTGCGCCGCCGGCTGGACGGCTGGGAGCTCATGGGCCCGCTCTACAAGGCGTTCGAGATGGGCGCCGGAGGCGGTGCCGCATCGATGGAGCTCCCGCCGGTCCCCGAGTTCGACCGGCTCTCGCCGCGCGGCCTCGAGATCATGGCGCACCAGTCGCGATTCCTCGAGGCGGTGCGCCTCGGCCACCGCAGCTTCCTGCTCGCCGACGAGCCGGGCCTCGGCAAGACCGCGCAGTCAGTGCTCGCGGCATCCGTCGCCGACGCCTACCCGCTGCTGGCGGTGGTCCCCAACGTCGTCAAGATGAACTGGGCCCGCGAGGTCGAGCGGTGGACGCCGCAGCGTCGCGCCACCGTCATCCACGGCGACGGCGACACGGTCGACGCCTTCGCCGACGTGTTCATCGTGAACTACGAGGTGCTCGATCGGCATCTGTCCTGGCTCGGCGAGATCGGGCTGCGCGGAATGGTCGTCGACGAGGCGCACTTCATCAAGAACCTCACGTCGCAGCGCTCGCAGAACGTCCTCGCCCTGGCGGGACGCATCCGCGGCCAGGTGCGCGATCCGCTCATGCTCGCCCTCACGGGCACGCCCCTCATCAACGATGTCGAGGACTTCGACGCCATCTGGCGTTTCCTCGGCTGGACCAACGGCGAGAAGCCCGGCCCGATCCTCATGCAGCGTCTCGACGCGACGGGGCTGACGCCGGCCGACAAGGCGTTCTATCCGGAAGCCCGCGACGCGGTGATCTCGCTCGGGATCGTGCGACGCAAGAAGAAGGACGTGGCCGCCGACCTTCCCGACAAGCTCGTCGCCGACCTGCCCGTGGAGCTGGACGACGAGTTCGGACGGTCGATCCGCGCCGCCGAGCAGGAGCTCGGACAGCGCCTGGCCGCCAAGTACCGGCGCATCGTCGAAGCGCGCGGCGATCGGGTCGTCCTCGACGACATCGACGAGGACATCGTGCGCCTCGTCGCCCACGGCGAGCTCGAAGAGTCCAAGGCCGCCGGTACCGGCGCCGACAACGTCTTCACGATGGTCCGCAAGATCGGTCAGGCCAAGGCGCTGCTGGCGGCGGACTACGCCGTGCAGCTGCAGCGTTCGGTGGGCAAGGTCGTCTTCTTCGCGAAGCACATCGACGTGATGGATGCCGCGGAGGCGCACTTCGCCGCCGCAGGGCTGCGCACCGTGTCGATCCGAGGCGACCAGACGACGCCCGCACGCCAGCAGGCCATCGACGCCTTCAACGGCGACGACGACGTCGCGATCGCGGTCTGTTCGCTGACCGCCGCCGGCGTCGGCCTCAACATGCAGGCGGCCTCGAACGTCGTGCTCGCGGAGCTGTCGTGGACGGCTGCCGAGCAGACGCAGGCGATCGACCGCGTCCACCGCATCGGGCAGGACGAGCCCGTCACGGCGTGGCGCATCATCGCCGCCCACACGATCGACACGAAGATCGCCGAGCTCATCGATTCGAAGCAGGGCCTCGCCCAGCGCGCGCTCGACGGCGACCAGGTCGACCCGAGCTCGAGCGACTCGGTGCAGCTGTCGGCGCTCATGCACCTCCTCCGCGAGGCACTCGGCGCGTTCTGACCGCGTGGCATCCGCGTCTGCCGTCCCGCGGGTTATCGACGGCGGGCGTGGTGGCACGGGCAGTCCAGCGACGATAGTGTCAGGGAGGCAGCGTCGCCACCAGCTCCATCCCGAACACCTGAAGGATCTCTCATGAAGATCGGCATCCTGACCAGCGGCGGCGACTGCCCCGGGCTGAACGCCGTCATCCGCGGTCTCGTGCTCAAGGGCACGACCACCTACAACATCGAGTTCGTCGGCATCCGCGACGGCTGGCGAGGTGTCGTCGACGGCGACTTCTTCCCGCTCACGCGACACGAGGTCAAGGGCCTCTCCAAGGTCGGCGGCACGATCCTCGGCACGAGCCGCACGAACCCCTACGAGGGACCGCGGGGCGGAGCCGAGAACATCGCCAAGACCCTCTACGGCCACCGCATCGACGGCATCGTCGCGATCGGCGGTGAGGGCACGCTCGCCGCCGCCAACCGTCTCTACGGCGACGGCATCAATGTCCTCGGCGTCCCGAAGACAATCGACAACGATCTCCGGGCCACCGACTACTCGTTCGGTTTCGACACGGCCGTCAACATCGCCACCGAGGCGATGGACCGGCTGCGCACCACCGGCGACTCCCACCAGCGCTGCATGGTGGCGGAGGTCATGGGTCGTCACGTCGGGTGGATCGCCCTGCATTCGGGCATCGCCGCGGGTGCTCACGTGATCTGCATCCCCGAGGTGCCCATGTCGCTCGACGACATCGCCGCCCAGGTGCAGAAGGCGCACGACCGCGGTCGCGCGCCGCTCGTGGTCGTCTCCGAGGGCTTCAAGCTCCTCGGGCAGGACGAGGCCTACTCCGACAAGGGGCTCGACGCCTTCAACCGCCCGCGTCTCGGCGGAATCAGCGAGGTGCTCGCCCCCGAGATCGAGCGCATCACGGGCATCGAGACACGGGCGACCGTGCTCGGCCACATCCAGCGCGGCGGATCGCCGTCGGCCTTCGACCGCGTGCTGGCCACGCGCCTCGGCCTGCACGCCGCGGACGCGGTCGTCGAAGCCGCGTGGGGTCAGATGGTCTCCATGAAGGGCACCGACATCGTGCGGGTTCCGTTCGAGGAGGCGCTCGGCGAGCTGAACACCGTGCCCCACTACCGCTACGAAGAGGCCGCCGCCCTCTTCGGCTGAGCCGCCCCGCGGGGCGCGGGCTCACATCGGCTGCGTGTCCCACTTCGGTTGGTCATGTCCCGGTTCGGGCGGTGCATGTCCCACTTTCGGTTGGTCATGTCCCAGTTCGGGTGGGGCATGTCCCATTTTCGGTCGTTCTCGCAGGTCCAGAACAGCCGATAGTGGGACACGGCTGCGTCACGTGCTCCTCCACAGCGCGCCGATGTCGCCTCATCTCCCCGACCCCGCAGTTCAGTCCCGCTGGCTGTTGATGACCGGGCAGGGTGGGCGACATGACGCCCCGCACGCCGCTGACTTCCTCCCTGCCGACCTCGTTCAGTGTGGCCCAGGCGACAGCTGCCGGCGTTCCCCGCGGGCGTCTTCGCACACGGACGCTCGATCGGCCGTTCCACGGCGTCCGGTCGCGGCGGATCGGTGAGTCCGCGGGCCTCGTGGCGCTGTGTCACGCGTACGCCCCTCGCCTCCGCGACGGCCAGTTCTTCAGCCACGAGACCGCCCTCCTGCTGCACGGGGCGCCGATGCCCGAGTGGCCCTACATGCCTGCCCTCCATGTGTCGGCGCATCGCCCGCTGCGCGAGCCCCGTACGCGTGGCGTCGCCGGCCACCGGCTGCAAGGACGCGGCTCCGCCATGCAAAACCTGGCGGGACTCCCCGTCGAGGACCCGGTGCGGGCGTGGCGGCAGTGCGGGTCGCTGTGGCAAGTCGGAGACCTCGTAGCGGCCGCCGACTTCCTCCTCACCGGCTCCCGGCCGCCGGTGACCGTCGCAGAGCTGCGCGGCGAGGTGGAGCGGATGGGCGATGTGCGCAACGGCATCCTGTCTCGTGCACTCGACGACGTGCGGGCCGGAGTGCGCTCGGCGCGGGAGACCCGGTTGCGTCTCCTTCTGCGGGATGCCGGGCTGCCCGAGCCGCAGACGGCATGGAATCTCTATGACGAGCGCGGCACGTTCATCGCGGAGCTCGACCTCGGGTACCCCGAGTTCGGGGTGGGGATCGAGTACGACGGCCGCGTCCACGCGCAGGACGCCCGACAGTTCGCGCGCGACGCGGACCGGTGGGATGCCGTCCGGGCGCTGGGGGTGGACCTCGTCCGTATCCTGTCGCACCATCTCGATGGCGATGGGGTCGCCGCGGTGGAGAAGGTTCGCGCTGCGCTGGCCCGCGCCGGCGCTCGACCGCTCCACTGACCTAGCCCAGGCCGGTCATGTCCCACTTTCGGTCGATTGAGAGCGTCGGGAACGACCGAAAGTGGGACATGGTCCACCCGAAGTGGGACATGCTCCACCCGAAGTGGGACATGGTCACCCGAAGTGGGACATGCTCGGGTGTCAGTCTGCGAGATCCAGGACGTCGAGCAGCCACGCGAGCTCGAAGGCGCGCTGGCGCCACGCGTTGTAGCGTCCGCTGACGCCGCCGTGGCCGGCGACCATCTCGCAGCGCAGCAGGGCGTCGGCGCCGACCTCGCGCAGTCGCGCGACCCACTTGGCCGGCTCGACGTACAGCACGCGCGTGTCATTGAGCGACGTGGTCGCCAGGATGCGCGGATACGTGACGCCGTCCCGGACGTTCTCGTACGGCGTATACGACTTCATGTACGCGTACACATCGGCGTCGTGGAGCGGATCGCCCCATTCATCCCACTCGATCACCGTCAGCGGAAGCGAGGGGTCGAGGATCGTCGTCAGCGCGTCGACGAACGGCACATCGGCGAGGATGCCGGCGAAGAGCTCGGGCGCGAGGTTCGCGACGGCGCCCATCAACAGTCCGCCGGCCGAGCCGCCCTCGGCGACCAGCCGATCGGGCGTCGTCCATCCCTCATCGACGAGATGGCGGGCGCACGCGACGAAGTCGGTGAAGGTGTTGCGCTTCGCGAGGAGCTTGCCGTCTTCGTACCACTGCCGACCGAGCTCTCCGCCGCCGCGCACGTGGGCGACAGCGAACACGACGCCGCGGTCGAGCAGCGACAAACGGGCGACCGAGAACCCGGGCTCGATCGAGTGCTCATACGAGCCGTACCCGTAGAGGTGCACGGGGCGCGGGCTCGATCCCGGCTCGCCGAACGACCGCTTCCACACGAGCGAGATCGGAACCTGCGTGCCGTCGTTGGCCGTCGCCCAGACACGCTGCTGGCCGTAGTCGCCCGGGTCGTACCCGCCGAGCACGGGCTGCCGCTTGCGCAGCAGGAGTTCGCCGGTCGCCACGACGTAGTCGTAGACGGTGCCGGGGGTCGTGAACGACCCGTAGCCCAGCCGCAGCACCGGAGGCGCCCACTCGGGGTTGCCGGCGGTCCCGACCGCATACAGCGGCTCGTCGAAAGGGATCTCGGCGACGGTGGATGCCGCGTAGTCCAGCACGCCGAGACGAGGAAGGCCCTCCCGGCGGTACGCGACGACGCCCCAGTCGCGGAAGGCCGACACGTCGAGCAGTCGCCGGCCCGGCAGGTGAGGGACGACGACCTCGGGGGCCGCGTGGGGGTCGGATGCCGGCACCCGTACGAGCTCGAAGTCGAGCGCGTCCCGGTTGTGCAGCACGTACAGCACGTCCTGCCCGTCGACGACGGCGTGGGTGGACGAGTACTCGACGCCTTCCACGCGTGGCCAGACGACGCGAGGCTCCGCGCGCAGGTCGTCGGCGGGGACGAGGTACTCCTCAGAGGTGATGGACGATCCCACGTCGATGACGAGGAAGCGGTCGCTGCGGGTGAAGCCCGCACCCACCCAGTAGCGCTCGTCGGGCTCGTGGAACAGCCGGGCGTCGGCATCGGCCGCGGTGCCGACCTCGTGGAGCCAGACGGTGTCGGGCCGCCACGCGTCGTCGACGGTCGTGTAGACGACGAATCGACCGTCGGGGGAGAAGGACGCGCCCGCGGAGGTGTTCTCGACGACGTCGCCGAGATCGGTCCCCGACGCGAGGTCGCGGATGCGCAGCGTGTAGCGTTCATCGCCCTCGACGTCGACGCCGTAGAGCAGGCGGGTGCCGTCGGCGGACACCTCGAGGCTGCCGAGCGAGAAGAACTCGTGCCCCGCGGCTTCCACGTTGCCGTCGAGCAGGATCTCCTCGCCCGGGACGGGCGCGTCGGGGGAGAGCTCGGGCGGCGTCCAGTCGTCCGGCGAGGCGAGCGGGGCGCGGCAGTGGATGCCGTACTGCTTCCCCTCGACGGTGCGCCCGTAGTACCACCACTGCCCCCTGCGCGACGGCACGGACAGGTCGGTTTCGAGTGTGCGGCCCTTGATCTCGTCGAAGATCCTCCCGCGAAGGCCTTCGAGGTGGGCGGTGCGCTCGTCGGTGTAGGCGTTCTCCGCTTCGAGATGAGCGATCACCTCCGCATCATCCTTCGCGCGAAGCCATTCGTAGGGATCGACGACGTCGTCGCCATGATGGCTGCGGGTCGTGGGGCGGGCCGGGGCGACAGGAGGCTGCGACGTGCTCACGGTTCCACGCTAATGGACCCGATATGAACGGGCGCCCCGGGTTCTCCGTTCCCTTCCGGATGTGCGAAGATTTCTGTCGTCCGGTTGCCGGATCACGAACACACGGTGAACTCTTCGTTCGCACTGCCGACGCTCTGTCGGCATCCCCACACAATCTCCTACGGAAAGCGAACTGTGGAAGCCGCAGTATTCATCGTGGTGCTGGTGATCGCACTGGCCCTGTTCTTCGACTTCACCAACGGATTCCACGACACGGCCAACGCCATGGCGACGCCGATCGCGACGGGGGCTCTCAAGCCCAAGGTCGCGGTGCTTCTTGCTGCCGTGCTGAACCTGGTGGGTGCGTTCCTGTCGACCGAGGTGTCCAAGACGATCTCGCACGGCATGATCAACGAGTCGGGCATCGATCCCGGCACGTTCCTGCCCATCATCTTCGCGGGCCTCATCGGCGCCATCACGTGGAACATGCTCACGTGGCTCCTCGGCCTGCCGTCGAGCTCGTCGCACGCGCTGTTCGGCGGTCTCATCGGCGCGACCCTCGTCGGTGCCAGCGCCGCCGCGATCGACTTCGGTGTCGTGCTGAGCAAGGTCGTCCTCCCCGCCGTCATCGCGCCCTTCACGGCGGGCGTGATCGCCTTCGTCGTGACGAAGGTCGCCTACGCCGCGACGCGTCGCTACGACAACAAGCCCGACGGTCGCGACGGCTTCCGCTGGGGGCAGATCTTCACGTCGTCCCTCGTGGCCCTCGCGCACGGCACCAACGACGCGCAGAAGACGATGGGCGTCATTACCCTCGCCCTCATCACGGCCGGCCTGCAGGACCGCGAGCACGCCGACCCGCAGTTCTGGGTGATCTTCGCGTGTGCGTTCACGATCGCCCTCGGCACGTACATGGGCGGGTGGCGCATCATCCGCACGCTCGGCAAGGGCCTCACCGACGTCAAGCCCGCTCAGGGCTTCTCCGCCGAGTCGTCGACCGCCTCGACGATCCTGGCGTCGAGCTTCTTCGGCTTCGCGCTCTCGACCACGCAGGTCGCGTCCGGGTCCGTCATCGGCTCGGGTCTCGGTCGCCGCGGGTCCACGGTGCGCTGGCGCACGGTGGGCCGCATCGCCATCGGCTGGCTCCTCACGCTGCCGGCCGCGGGCGCCGTCGGGGCGCTCGCAGCCCTCATCGTCGTGTGGCTGGGCCCGATCTGGGGCGTGCTGGTGGGGGCGGTGATCGCCGTGGTCATCATCTTCGCGATCTTCTGGCGTTCCCGCCTCGACGCCGTTCACGCGGGCAACGCGATGAGCGAGGTCGCCGACTCCGGGCACGCCGTCAAGGTCAAGCGCAACCCGCCGCCCACGCGTCGTCAGCGCGCGATCCTGCGTGAGCAGGCGCGGCTGAGGGCCGAGCAGGAGGCGCGGGACAAGGCGGCCCGCAAGGCCAAGGCGAAGGCGGATGCCAAGAAGGCCGCCGATGAACGGCGCGCGGCCGATCGTGCACGTCAGGCCGGAACGAAGTCCAAGGGGAAGAACAAGTGAGCGTCGCGATCGACTGGTTCGCCTTCCTCGAGGTGTTCGCGGCCGCGCTGGCCGGCGCGGCACTCGTCGTCGGCTTCTATGCGCTCGGCCTGCGACTGCTCGTGCGCGCCGGTCGCGCGCCGGTCGTCGCCCCCGCAGAGTTCACCGACGCGATCACGATCATCACGGAGAAGGAAGCCCACCGTGCGGCCAAGGCTGCCGCGAAGGCCGCGAAGAAGAGTCCGCTGACGGAGGGGCAGAAGACGCTCGCGCTGGTCGCGGCCTACGCCTCCTTCGCGGTGTCGGCGCTCGCCGTCCTCGGCGGACTCCTCCTGCTCGTCCTCCACTGACTTCGCGTCGCCGCTCGCGGTAACCGATGGCTCGGTGAGCTCGGCCGGGACCGTCGGCGCCGCCGCGTAGGCTGACGGACATGGATGTCGCCCCCGTGCAGTTCGGTCTGCACCCGCCCGCCCGTCGCACCGTCGTGCACCTGAGCGACACCCACCTGTTGGCGGGCAACCGTCCGCTCGGCGGCAGCTACGACACCGCGGCGAACCTCGACGCGACCCTCGCCGCCGTGGAGCGCAGTGGCGTCCGTCCCGACGCGATCGTCTTCACGGGCGATCTCACCGACCTGGGTGAGCCCGACGCGTACCGCGCACTGCGAGACGCCGTCGAGCCGTTCGCCGCCCGTCTCGACGCGCCCGTCGTATGGGTGGCCGGAAACCACGACGAGCGTCCCGCGATGCGGGCGGGCCTGTTCGGATCGCCGGCGACCGAGGAGCCCATCACCCAGGTCCTCGATCTCGACGGGCTCCGCCTCGTCGTGCTCGACTCCACGGTGCCGGGATGGCACCACGGCGACCTCGACGAGGCCCAGCTGGCGTGGCTGCGCGACGTGCTGGCCGAGCCTGCACCGCTCGGGACGATCCTCGCGATGCATCACCCTCCGCTTCCCAGTCACATCCCGTTCTTCGACATCCTCGAGTTGCGTCATCAGGCCGAGTTCGCCGAGGTGCTCGCCGGCTCCGACGTCCGCACGATCCTCGCGGGCCACCTGCACTATTCGATGAGCGGCACCTTCGGAGGTATCCCGGTGAGTGTCGCGGCTGCCACCTGCTACACGATGAACCTGCAGCGGCCTCCCGCGTCGGTGAACGGGATGGATGCCGGTCAGTCGTTCCACCTCGTCCACGTGTACGACGACGCCGTGACCCACACGGTGGTGCCGGTCGTCGAGGCGCCCACGGGAGAGTACTTCTCGCCGGAATGGGTGGCGGCGATGGCCGCGCTCACCCCGGAGGAGCGCCTCGACGCGTTCTCACGGAAGGCGGGCGCGTGAAGGGCCGCGCGGCGGTCGCGCTCGTGGCGGATGCCGTGCTCGTGACGACGTTCGCCGCCGTCGGCCGTGCGAGCCACGAGTCGGCAGTGCTCCCGGGTCTCGCGCAGACGGCATGGCCGTTCCTGGTGGCGCTCGGCCTCGGCTGGCTGCTGGCGCGCGCGTGGCGTGACCCCCTCGCGCCGTGGCGGACGGGCACCGTCGTCTGGCTGGTGACGGTGACCGGCGGCATGCTCCTGCGCGCCGCGAGTGGTCAGGGCACGGCGTTCGCGTTCATCGTCGTCGCCACCCTGACGCTGCTGCTCTTCGTGGTGGGCTGGCGCCTCCTTGCGGCTGCGGTGAGAACGCTCCGCGCGCGGCGGACGGTGGGCCCGTGAGTCGCACGATCCTCCTCACCGGTGCGAGTGACGGTATCGGTGCCGCCGCCGCGCGTCAGCTGCACGACGCGGGGGAGCAGGTCATCATCGTCGGGCGCGATCCCGTCAAGACCGCGCGCGTCGCCGATGCGCTCGAAGCGCCGCGATACGTCGCGGACTTCGCCGACCTCGACCAGGTGCGCGCTCTCGCCGCCGACGTGCGGACCCACCACCCGCGGATCGACGTGCTCGCGAACAACGCGGGCGGGATCTTCGGCGAACGCACGCTCACGATCGACGGGCATGAGCGCACGTTCCAGGTGAACCACCTCGCCCCCTTCCTCCTGACCGCGCTGCTGCAGGATCTCCTGACCGAGAGCGGAGCGTCGGTCATCCAGACCTCCAGTGCGGCCGCGCAGCGCTTCTCGCGGTTCGACGTCGACGACTTCGACGGCGCCCGTCGGTTCTCGCGGACGACGGCATACGGCAACGCGAAGCTCGCGAACATCCTCTTCACGGTGGAGCTGCAGCGTCGGCATGGCGCATCGGCGACCCGTCCGGGGGTATCGGCCGTCGCGTTCCATCCGGGGGTGATCGCGAGCGGTTTCGCCGCGGACTCCCGAGGGCCGTGGCGCTGGCTGTACACGAACCCCCTCTCACGTCGCCTGCTCACATCGGTCGATGTCGGAGGGGCGCGCCTGACGTGGCTGGCTCTCGGCGTGCCCGGTCGGGACTGGACGCCGGGTGCCTACTACGAGCGGAACCGCCCGGCGAAGCCCCACCCGCGAGCCGCCGACGCGCACCTCGCGTCCACCCTGTGGGATCGCAGCGCCGAGATGGTCGGCGTTCCCGCGGCGTGAGTTCCCCAGCGCGTGAAGGGCTGGGGCGAGAGGTGCTTCAGAGAATCCGACCGATCGGCTCGCGCTTCTCCGCCTGGAAGCGGTCCTCCGTGCGCCCCCGCGCCCAATAGCCCGACAGCGACACCTGCGCGCGGTCGAGGCCGCGCTCGTCGAACAGCACGCGGCGCAGCGCCTTCATCGACTCCCGCTCGCCGTGCGCGAAGACCTGCACGTCGCCTTCCGGCCAGTCCAGGGCGCGCAGGCGGGATGCCAGCAGTTCGACGTCGTGCGTGGGGTCGACGACCCACGTGACCGTCACACCGGCGGGCGCCGACAGCGGGAACTCGGCGTCTGCCGCGTCGATCTCGATGAGGACATGCCCGATGGCGTCCGCGGGGAGGGCCTCCAGCGCCGCGGCGATCGCCGGGACGGCGGCCAGGTCGCCGAGCAACAGGTGGGCATCGGCATCCGCTCGCGGCGCGTAGCCGCCACCGGGGCCGATCAGATCGATCGTCTGGCCGGGAACGGCCCGCGCGGCCCACGGTCCGGCGAGTCCCTCGTCACCGTGGAGGACGAAGTCGATGTCGAGCGTGCGGGTGGCGTGATCCACGCGTCGCACCGTGTACGTGCGCGTCACCGGCATCCCGTCGGGGGAGGTGAAGCGGAGCTTGACGTACTTGTCGGTCTCGGTGCGGTCCTCGAACTGCGAGAAGCCGTCTCCACCGAGGGTCACTCGCGCGAGGTGAGGCGTCAGCCGGTGCGCGGCCACGACCTCGAGCGTGAGGACGGGGCGGGGCGGGCGGGCGGCGGTACGCGAGGCGAGCGGCATCCTTCCACGCTAGCCGGGTCGCAAGGGGGTGGGGTTGACTTCGAGTGCGCTCGAAGTTCTACCGTGGCGTCATGACCATGCTCCGCGAAGGACTCTCGATCTCGGATGCCGCCGCCGCAACGGGACTGTCGACGCACACCCTGCGCTACTACGAGCGGGCCGGACTCATGCTCTCACCCGTCGACCGCGCATCCTCGACCCACCGCCGCTACAGCGACGCGGACATCGCGTGGGTGCAGTTCCTCACGCGACTGCGCTCGACCGGGATGCCGATCGCCACCGTGCGGGCTTACACCGAGCTCGTGCGTGCGGGGGAGGACACCGTCGACGAACGGCTGGAGCTCCTGCTGCGCCACCGCATCGGGGTGCTCGCGCAGCTCGAAGAGATCACGGCGAGCCTCGCCGCCATCGACTACAAGATCGCCGTGTATCGGCAGAAGGAGAAGAACGCATGAAGAAGATCCGGTTGGGACAGGACGGTCCCCACATCGGTCGGTTGGGCCTCGGACTGATGGGCATCAGCGCCTTCTACGCGGGAGCCGGCGAAGACGACGAGGGTGGCGTGCGGACCATCCACCGCGCGCTGGAACTCGGCGTCAACTTCCTCGACACGGCGGAGATCTACGGCCCGTACGCGAACGAGGAACTGCTGGGGCGTGCGCTCGCCGGGCGGCGGGACGACGCGGTCATCGCGACGAAGTTCGGAACGATCCGTCACACGGCCGGTGACGTGAACGGGCTCGACGGTTCGCCCGCCAATGTCCGGCTCTCCGTCGAGGGTTCGCTGCGCCGTCTCGGCACGGACCACATCGACCTGTACTACCAGCACCGGATGGACCCCGCGACTCCCATCGAAGACACGGTGGGTGCGCTCGCCGAGCTCGTGCAGGAGGGGAAGATCCGCGGCTACGGGTTGTCGGAGGCGGCAGTATCGACGATTCGTCGCGCGCACGCCGTGCACCCCGTGACGGCCGTGCAGACCGAGTACTCCCTGTGGAGTCGCGACCCCGAGACGGAGCTCCTGCCGGCCCTGCGTGAGCTCGGCATCACCTTCGTCCCTTACTCGCCGCTCGGGCGCGGGTTCCTCACGGGGACGATCCGCTCCGCCGACCAGCTCGCCGAAGGCGACTTCCGCCGCTCGAACCCGAGGTTCGCCGCCGACGCTCTCGCGCAGAATCTCCGACTCGTCGCCGACGTGGAGGCCGTCGCGGCGGAGGTGGATGCGACGCCCGCGCAGGTAGCCCTGGCGTGGCTGCTCGCGCAGGGCGACGACATTGCTCCGATTCCCGGCACCCGCCGTGTGGAGAGACTCGAGGAGAACGTCGGAGCGGACGCGCTCGTGCTGTCGCCGGAGCAGCTTGAGCGGCTCGGAGCCTTGGAAGAGCCGGTGGGCGACCGCTACGCCGACATGTCGCCGCTCAACCGCTGAGCGCCGCGTCGTACATGTGGGAGGCGACGATGTACACCACGTACATCGTCGCCTTCCGCTCGTCGGGCTAGGCTCGATGGCGATCCGCCAACCCCCACCGAGACCCACAAGGACTCCACACATGGCTCTGGACGCAACGACGCGCACCGAATCCGATTCCCTCGGATCTCTCGAGATCCCCGCAGATGCCTACTGGGGCATCCACACCGCGAGGGCCCTCGAGAACTTCCCGATCTCCCAGCGCCCCATCTCGGTCTACAAAGACCTGGTGAAGGCCCTCGCGATGGTCAAGCAGGCATCCGCACGGGCCAACCTCGAGATCGGGGTGCTCGATCCGGAGCGCGCCGACCTCATCGACCGTGCGGCGCAACGCGTCATCGACGGCGAGTTCCACGATCAGTTCGTCGTGGGCGTCATCCAGGGCGGCGCCGGCACGTCGACAAACATGAACGCGAACGAGGTCATCACCAACGTTGCCCTCGAGATGGCGGGACGCGAGAAGGGTGATTACGCCTACCTGTCGCCGATCGACCACACCAACCGCAGCCAGTCCACCAACGACGTGTACCCCACCGCGGTGAAGATCGGCCTGAGCCTCGATCTCCTCACCCTCCTCGAGGAACTGGACCTCCTCCGGGAGTCCTTCCTCGCGAAGGCGGTCGAGTTCCACGACATCCTCAAGATCGGCCGCACCCAGCTGCAGGATGCCGTGCCGATGACGCTGGGGCAGGAGTTCCACGGGTTCGCGACGACGCTCGGCTACGACCACCAGCGACTCACCGAGAACGCCTATCTGCTGTACGAGATCAACATGGGCGCCACGGCCATCGGGACGGGGATCACGACCCACCCGGGCTATGCATCCGCCGTCCTGCGGCACCTGCGCGAGATCACGGGTCTCGACCTGGCCACCGCGGACGATCTCGTGGAGGCCACGAGCGACACCGGCTCGTTCATGTCGTTCTCCTCGTCGCTCAAGCGCAACGCGATCAAGCTCTCGAAGATCTGCAACGACCTGCGGCTGCTCTCGTCCGGCCCGCAGGCCGGTCTCGGGGAGATCAACCTCCCCGCACGCCAGGCAGGGTCGAGCATCATGCCCGGAAAGGTGAATCCGGTCGTCCCGGAGGTCGTCAACCAGGTGGCCTTCGCCGTAGCCGGTGCCGACCTCACGGTCACGATGGCCGTCGAGGGCGGGCAGCTGCAGCTCAATGCGTTCGAGCCGGTCATCGCGCACTCGATCTTCCAGTCGATCACCTGGATGCGTCGCGCCATGCGCACGCTGCGCATCAACTGCGTCGACGGCATCACCGCCAATCGTGACCGCCTCGGAGCCATGGTGGGGGCGTCGGTGGGTGTCGTCACCGCGCTGACGCCGTTCATCGGATACGCGGCCTCCGCAGCCCTGGCCAAGACGGCGCTGCTGACGCACCGCAACGTGGGCGACCTCGTGGTGGAGGCCGGACTGATGTCTCGGGAAGAGGTCGACAAGCAGCTCTCCCCGGCGCGTCTGTCGGGTCTCGAGGCGATCACGCAGGCCATCCCGGTCATCCAGCCGGCAGAGAACGTGGTGGGCGGCTGACGGCGCGGCCCTTTGCTCCGACGGGCGGATGCCGATAACGTCACCATGCCGGGACGTCCGGCCACGTGAGGAGATCCGCATGACCGACCCGCAGAACCCGCAGCAGCCGCCGGCCTACGAGACCCCTGCCTACCCGGCCGCGCCGCCGGCAGCGCCCGCGTACAACGCCGGCGGACCGGCAGTCGCACCGGCAGGACCCGTTCCCGGCAAGACGATGGGCATCATCGCCTTCGTGCTGTCGTTCTTCTTCCAGCTGCTCGCACTGATCCTCGGCATCGTCGCGCTCGTCCAGAGCCGCAAGGCGGGCCGCAGCAACGGCTTCGCCCTGGCCGCCATCATCATCAGCGTCGTGCTGATGATCGTCGGCGCGATCCTGTTCTTCGCCTTCCTGCTGCCTACGTTCTCGGCGGCGGCGACGTGCGCGGCCGATCCGTCGGCGGTCGTCACGCTCTGGGGCGTCGAGGTGCCCTGCAGCCAGGTCACGACCGACTACTGAGCCGCTATGCGACGGGGGCGGTGCCGTGTGGCACCGCCCCCGTCGTCGTTCGTCCGCCGTTCAGCCGAGAATTCGACAGTGGGTGGTCAGGGAACCGATGCCGTCGATGCCGACCGTGACCGTCGAGCGGTCGCGGAGGAAGATCTGAGGGTCCCGCGAGTATCCCGCTCCGCCGGGACTCCCCGTCGAGATGAGGGTGCCCGGCAGGAGCGTCGCGGACTGCGACAGATGCGAGACCAGCGTCGCCACAGACCGGATCATCTGACCCGTCGTGGCATCCTGCACCGTCTGTCCGTCGACCACCGCCCAGATGTGGAGGTCCTGCGGATCGTCGATCTCGTCGGCGGTCACGACGACAGGACCCGTGGGCGTGAAGCCGTCGAACGACTTGCAGCGCGACCACTGCGCCTCCGAGAACTGGATGTCACGCGCGGTGATGTCGTTGACCACCGTGTAGCCCCACACGTACGAGAGCGCGTCGGCTTCGGCGACGTCTTTCGCGGGGGAGCCGATGACGACGCCCAGCTCCGCCTCGTAGTCGACCGATTCGCTGAGGGATCGAGGCCAGCTGGTGGTCGCGTCGTGGCCGGTGAGCGAGCCCGGCCACAGGACGAACACCGTGGGGGCCTTGTCGGCCTTCAGACCCAGCTCGCTGGAGTGCGCCGCGTAGTTCAGTCCCACCGCGAGGACGACGGGCGGCCGATTGACCGCCGTGGCGAACCCGAGGCCGTCCAGCGGCATCCATTCCGTCGCTCCGGCGGCGGCGTCGCGCACGCGCTGGAGCAGGTCGGAGCCGCCCTCGATGAGGGTCTGGAGGTCGTCGGGTGCACCGTCGAAGAGTGCCGCGACGGGCAGGGCACGACCGTCATCGACGACGGCCAGCCGCGGATCGTCGGACGCGGCCGAGGTCACGTGGGCGAAGCGCATCCCCCCAGGCTACCCGGCGGTTCTTCCGACCGGGGGGAGGGGCGCTCCGGCCCGTCGTCCGATCCGGTTCGTTCGCGCACCGGCAGCCGACTCTAGGCTGAGGGCATGGCCTACCCGTCGCCGTTCGCCCAGCCTCCGCACGGAACGCCCGCAGTCGTCGCCTCGACGGCATCCGCCGCGGCCCTTCCGGTGCCGGTTCGCCGGGGACGCACGGCGCCGGTGTGGCTCTTCGCGCTGCTGGTCGTGCTCGCTCTCGGCCTCGTCGCCTACGTGGTCTCCTTCCTCGGGGTCGCCGCGCCGGCGATCGGCGGCGTGCTCGCGCTGATCCCGCTGGCGGGCGTACTCCTGGCCGTCCGCATCGTCGACCGGTGGGAACCCGAACCGCGGGGTCTCGTGATCGCCGCCGTCGCGTGGGGAGCTGTCGCGGCCGTTGCGCTCTCGCTTCTCGTCGACCTCGCGCTGGCACCGGCGATGGTGATCGTCGATCCCGACGTGGGCGATGCGTTCTCGTCGGTCGTGCAGGCGCCCGTCGTCGAGGAGGTCGCCAAGGGCATCGGCGTGCTCCTCATCTTCATCTTCGGCCGACGTGCCTTCGACGGTCCCGTCGACGGCGTCGTCTACGGCGCGCTCGTCGGGGCAGGGTTCGCCTTCACCGAGAACATCCTCTACTTCGCCACCAGCCTCATCGAGGGCGGCGTGACGGAGGTCACCTTCACGTTCGTGCTCCGCGGCATCCTCTCGCCCTTCGCGCACGTCATGTTCACCGCCGTCACCGGTTACGCCCTCGGACGGGCCGCACGTGACGGCGCGACGACGGCCGCAGCCCTCGGTCCGTGGGCATTGGGGCTCATCGGAGCGATCGTCCTCCACGCGATCTGGAACGGCTCGGCCGTCTTCGCCGACTTCTTCGCGCTGTACGTGACGCTTCAGATCCCGCTCTTCCTCGCCTTCGTCGCGGGCGTGCTCCTGCTGCGGCGAGAAGAGGCGCGCCTCACCCGCGCGCGCCTGGGCGAGTACGCGGCCGCGGGGTGGTTCAGCTCGGGAGAGGTGGAGATGCTCGCGACGCGTCGGGGGCGTCGTCACGCGCTGGCCTGGGCGAGGACCCTTGCGGGAGACCGCCGTGCGCTCATGTCGGACTTCATCACCGAGGCGACAGCGCTCGCCGCCGCGCGCCAGCGGGCGCTCACGGGAAGGGATGCTGCCGCTGCCGACGACGAGCGGGTGTACCTGGCTCGCACGATCGCCGCGCGGTCCCGGCTCCTCACGCCCTGAGCGGACCCTCGGCTGCGTCGCTTCGACGAGCCACCGCGGGGTGCCCCGCACAGACTCAGCGCCCGGTGCCGCGGCGATGCCTGCGTGTCTACCGAGCGCTGAGTTGGTCTTCTCCCATTGTCCCCATGCCCTCGCGGCGCTGTCAAGGGACCCGCTGGCGAGGCCGGTGGGGCACCGCGACGCACGACGACGTGCTTGGATGGACGCATGACTGACGACCGCACCAAGCCCGAGTTCGACGCGCCCGAAGGGCCCGCTCCCTCTGACCTCGTCATCCGCGACCTCATCGTGGGCGAGGGTGCCGAGGCGAAGCCCGGCGACACCGTGACCGTCCACTACGCCGGTGTCGAGTACGACTCCGGCGAGGAGTTCGACTCTTCGTGGGGTCGCGGCGAGAGCATCCAGTTCCCGCTGCGTGGACTCATCCAGGGCTGGCAGGACGGCATCCCGGGCATGAAGGTCGGCGGACGCCGCGAGCTCGTCATCCCGCCGCACCTGGCCTACGGTCCCGCGGGCGGCCACTTCCTCGGCGGCAAGACGCTCGTCTTCATCATCGACCTCCTCGCGGTCGGCTGAGTCACGCGTACCCGCGGAGGGGTGGATGCCACGGCATCCGCCCCTCCTGCTTTTCCCGCCCGCGCGGATCGTGGGCGCGCAGAATCGCGGAGATGTGCACAATCGCGGATGCCTCGGACTTGCGGCATCCGCGATCGGGTACATCTCCGCGATTCGTGCACGCGGGACCGCGAACGCGTGCCGCTCAGGCGCCCCCGCGGGGAACGCGCCACAAAGTTTTGCATGCGCGGGAATAGATTCGCTCACGCCTGCTGTTGGACCAGTCATGCCTGCCGCACAGAGCGGCGACCGACACGAAGGAATGACATGACCGACTCCACCGCCACGATCGAGATTCCCGGATACAAGACGGGCACCTGGGTGCTCGACCCCGCCCACAGCGAGGTCTCGTTCAGCGTTCGCCACATGATGATCTCGAAGGTGCGCGGCTCCTTCGGCCTGAAGAACGCCACGATCGTCGCTCCCGAGAACCCGCTCGAGGCTCGCGTCGAGGCTTCGGTGGACGTCGCGTCCATCGACACGAAGGACGAGGGGCGTGACAACCACCTCCGCTCCGGCGACTTCTTCGACACGGAGAACTACCCGACGCTCGACTTCGTCTCCACCGGTGTGCGCTACGAGGGCGGCGACTTCCTCGTCGACGGCGACCTCACGATCCGCGGCACCACGAAGCCCGCGACGTTCGAGCTCGAGTTCGGCGGCTTCGGCACCGACCCGTGGGGCAACTACAAGGCGGGCGCGACCGCGAAGACGGTCATCGACCGCGAGGACTTCGGCCTGACCTGGAACGCAGCGCTCGAGACCGGCGGCGTCCTCGTGGGCAAGGACGTCACCATCACGCTCGACCTGCAGGGGTCGCTCCAGGCCTGACATCAGACCTGAGACGGGGTGGATGCCGACCGGCATCCACCCCGTTTTCCTTCGCCGACCAGGGCATCGTGTAGTCTGGCGCCACAGTCTGGGGAGCACGATCATGACGATGACCGTTCGCGGGCGCCTTCTCGCCGTCGGCACGGCGTTGATCGTCGCGCTCTCGCTCGTCCCGCCCGCCGCCGCCGACGACGGCGAGCCCGTTCCGTCGCCGAGCGTCACGGAGACCATTGCCCCCGACGAGAGCCCGGCCCCGACGGGCTCGCCGACGCCCACGCCCAGTCCCACGGCGAGCCCGAGCCCGACGCCCGCTCCCGCGCCGACCGTGTACGGCTACTACTCGCTCCCGTGGACGACGACCGTCTACCAGTCGTGGACCAACGGCACGGTCAAGGAGATCTCGCAGGCCGCGTGGAAAGCCACCGGTGCCGCCAAGAAGGCCGCCCCGGTGCGGTTCGTCAAGACCTCGTGGTCCGACTCGCGGTACGCGCTCATCGTGTTTCCGCAGCGCGCCGGCGACACGGCGGTCGATCGCGTGCGCACGCTCACCGCGACGCAGTATCGCGCGGCCGGCACGCCGCGTGTGTCGACGGTCCCGCACGTACCGACCTCGACGTACTCGCGATACGCATCGAGTTCCACCGACCGCTACGTTCGCACTCCCGACGGGATTCGACACAAACTCACTGCCTCGCAGTACCGTGCCGCAGGGTCTCCCGCGCTGAAGATCGTCTACGGCGGGTACTACCGCGCGAAGTGGTCGTCGAACATCTACTTCGTCTCGTCGAGCGGGACCAAGCGCGCGGTGTCGTCGACGCAGTACGCTGCGGCCGGTCGGCCGCGCGTCGCGATCGCACCCACCGTCTACGTCAAGACGTCGTACAGTCCGGTGCACGCGCTCATCACCTGGCCGCACAAGAAGGGCGACCGCTCCGTCGATCAGGTCGTGCGTCTGACGTCCGCCCAGTACGCCAAGATCGGCAAGCCGAAGGCGGAGGTGCGCCCCCGTGTCCCGGGTGACTCCTTCGTGCGTCTCTCCATCGGGACTACGATCTACCACCGCTCGAAGGGCTACCTCACGCCGGTCACTCGCACGCAGTGGAAGGCGGCCGGCTCTCCGACCGTGCGCACCGTCTCCCCGAACAAACCGATGTACATCCGCGACATCCTGATCGTGAACAAGTCGCTCCCGTTGCCGTCGACCTTCGGCAACGGGCTGCGACCCGAACTCACCTCCGCGTTCTCGAAGATGCGCGCGGCGGCGGCTCGAGACGGCGTCTCCCTCTGGATCATCTCCGGGTTCCGTTCCTACGCGTCGCAGAAGTCGGTCTACGCCTCGAAGATCCGTCAGTACGGATTCGAGATGGCGGAGAAGCGCTCGGCGCGTCCGGGTCACAGCGAGCACCAGACCGGGCTCGCCATCGATGTCAACTCCATCTCGCAGGCGTGGGGCGACTCGCGCGCAGGTCGGTGGGTCGCCAAGAACGCGCATCGCTACGGCTTCATCGTGCGCTACCCGAAGGGCAAGACGTCCGTCACGGGATACTCGTACGAACCGTGGCATCTGCGCCACGTCGGACTCGAGGTCGCGACGCACCTCTACAAGAACGCGCTCACGCTCGACGAGTACCTGGGCGTCCCGTCGAAGTACTGACGGCTGGCGCGGTCCGCGTCAGGGTGCCGGTTCCAGCGCGTCGTAGGCGCGGAACCGAGGGCTGAGTCGCACGAGCACGCCCACGAGCACGACGATGAGGATGCCGCCCAGCAGTGGCGGGAACCACAGTGCCGCGATCGTCGCGAGCGATCCCGCGTACAGCGATCCGAGTCGAGGTCCGCCGGCGACGACGACGATGAAGATCCCCTGGAGCCGGCCGCGGATGGCATCCGGAACGGCCGCCTGCACCATCGTGTTCCGGAAGATCGAGCTCACGTTGTCCGCCGCGCCCGCGCCCGCCAGAGCGACCATCGCGACGGCGATCACCGCGATGTTGGCGTGCGAGGCGTCGACGGGTGCCGGCGCGAACAGCCCCAGCGACCCGGCGAGGACGGCGATTCCGAACAGGGCGATCGATACCCCGTAAGCGGTGATCGCTCGCTGGATGCCGAGGCCTTGATGCCGCACGCGTCCCACCGGCCCGGAGAACACGCTGGAGAGGAATGCGCCCGCGGCGATCGACGCGGTGAGCATCCCCGTCGTGATCGCCCCGCCGCCGAGCACGACCGTGCCCAGTGCGGGAAAGAGCGCGATCGGCTGCCCGAACGTCATCGCGATGACATCGAGCAGGAACTGCAGCCGGATGTTCGAGGCTCGACGCAGGAACCGCCAGCCGTCCTTGAGTGACGCCCACCCCGGGCGCACGACCGTGCCCTCGGGGAGGATCGCCGGCAGCGTCCACAGGCCGAGGAAGTTGGCCAGCATGAGCACGACGTCGATCGAATAGGTCCAGGCGTAGCCGGTGAAGGCGACGAGCACCCCCGCCAGGGCCGGCCCGCCCATGACCATGATCCCCATGGTGATGCCGCCCAGCGCCGATGCTGCCGGAAGCAGCTCGCGGGGGAGCAGCCGCGGCACGATCGACTGCCGCGCCGCCATCACGATGGAGTTCGCCGCCGAGTTGATGATGCTGAGCGCGTAGAGCCACCAGACGGTCTCCTGCGCGGTCCAGGCGAGGACGGCGAGCACGAGCGTGGAGGCGAACGTCACCGACGCGGCGATCAGCGCGACGCGGCGCCGGTCGAACGCGTCGGCGAGCATGCCGCCGTACAGTCCCGCCACGACCATCGGGAGCAGTCCGGCGACCGCGATCATCGCGACCGCGAAGGTCGAGCCCGTGAGGGCGAACATGTGCAGCATGACGGCGACCACGGTGAGCTGTCCGCCGAGTCCCGCGAGGGTCGAGCCGATCCACATCCGAGCGAACGCGGGACTGTGGCGGAACGGTCGCAGGTCGAGGAAGGAGTCCCGGGTCAATCGGGCCATCATCGCCGCGCGTCGACGGGGGAGCGGTCGGTCGCAGAAGGGCGGAGGGACGGCACGGATCGAGCCTAATCGCTGGTAGACTCGTCAGGTTGCCGTTCGATCGGCCGCGGATAAAGAGAGCCCACGCATCAGGCGTCGGGCGCCGCGCAACGAAGAGAGAGGGGATCACCTATGGCACTGGAAGCAGACGTCAAGAAGGCGATCATCGAAGAGTACGCGACGCACCCCGGTGACACCGGATCCCCCGAGGTGCAGGTCGCGATGCTGACGCAGCGCATCAAGGACCTCACCGAGCACCTCAAGGAGCACAAGCACGACCACCACTCGCGTCGTGGGCTGTTCCTGCTCGTCGGTCAGCGCCGTCGTCTGCTCGGCTACCTCCAGGACATCGACATCACGCGATACCGTTCGCTGATCGAGCGTCTCGGACTCCGCCGCTAAGCATTGCGAGCAGCGTTCAATCGCGCAGAACATTCTTGAGAAGGCCGCCCCAGGTGTGGGGCGGCCTTCGTCATTGCCGCACCGAGCGGATGCCGGTCAGGCCCGCGCGGCGAGGAGATCGGCGTGCCACCGCTCCGCGACGTCGGGGTGGGCGCGCAGGCGCGACTTGAGCGCGTTCTCGCCGTAGAGCGCGTGGATCGGGTTGGTCGGGTCTTGAGTGATCCCGCGCGCCTGAGCCGCGAGCTCGGCGGGCAGGTCGAGGAGAGGGAGGCGGCTGTCGAGGGCCGGGTTGAAGAAGAACGGCACCGAGATCCGGTCGTCGGGAAGCCGCGGCGAGACGACGCGGTGGTTCGTGGCCAGCAGGTAGCCCTGTGTGGCGTATTCGAGCATCTCCCCGATATTGACGACGAAGGCCCCCGGAACAGGCGGCGCGTCGACCCACGCCCCGTCGCGCTCGACCTGAAGGCCGCCCTTGCCCGGCTCCACCCACAGCAGAGTGAGGACCCCCGAGTCCTTATGCGCACCCACTCCCTGCTGTGGTTTGGGAGCGTCGGTGCCGGGGTATCGGACGATCTTGAGCAGTGTCGACGGCTCTCCGAAGTGCTCGTCGAAGTAGCTCTCCTCGGCGCCGAGCGCGAGCGCCCACGCACGTAGCAGCCGGCGTGCGACGCCGGTGAGGTGGGTCTGCCACCGGTCGGTGACGTCGCGCAGCTCGGGAAGGGCCGACGGCCACAGGTTGGGCCCGATGAGTCGGGCGAAGTCGGGCGCGGCGAGGTCGGCCACGGCATCCCGTTCGGGTCCGATGTCGATCTGCTCGCGCCAGTCGATCGCCCCGTGCGTGCGCTCGCCGCCGATGCGGGTGTAGCCGCGGAAGTGAGGGCTGCCGACGTTCTCGATGGCGAGCTTGTCCGCCTCGGGCAGCGCGAAGAAGGCGCGCGCGGTCTCGTGCAGCCGGCTTTCGAGCCCGGCGGGAATGTCGGTGCCGACGAGGTAGAAGAACCCGACGTCGTGGGTGGCGCGACGCAGTTCGTCGCGGAAGCGGGCGGCGGCCTCCGGCCCCTGCGTCAGGAGGGACAGGTCGAGGACAGGCAGGTTCAGCTCCGGCATCCCCCGAGGATAGGCAGTCGAGTATTCGGGCGACGCGGTTGTTGCCGTTCGTTACCGCACCACACGACCGGGAATAACCTGGACGTGGCCACGTTGTACGAGATACATTCACTTGCATGGATCGGATGCCGCGAGCATCCAGGAAGCGGAAGAAACCGTGAGCGAGACCACCACCACCTGGCCGGGGATGCAGTTCGGCATCTTCACCGTCAGCGACATCACCCAGGACCCCACGACGGGCCACACACCGAGCGAGGGCGAGCGGATCGCCGCGACGGTGGAGATCGCGAAGCACGCCGAAGAGGTGGGACTGGACGTCTTCGCGCTCGGCGAGCACCACAACCCGCCGTTCTGGTCGAGTTCTCCCACCACGACGCTCGCCTACATCGCCGCACAGACCGAGCGTCTCGTGCTGTCGACCGCGACGACGCTCATCACGACGAACGACCCGGTCAAGATCGCTGAAGACTACGCCATGCTGCAGCACCTCTCGGGCGGTCGTATGGACCTCATGCTCGGGCGCGGCAACACCGGCCCGGTCTACCCGTGGTTCGGCAAGGACATCCGCCAAGGACTCCCGCTGTCGATCGAGAACTACGCGCTGCTGCACAAGCTCTGGCGCGAGGACGTCGTCGACTGGGAAGGCAAGTTCCGCTCCTCGCTGCAGGGCTTCACGTCCACCCCGCGGCCCCTCGACGGCATCGCGCCCTTCGTCTGGCACGGATCGATCCGCACGCCCGAGATCGCCGAGCAGGCGGCCTACTACGGCGACGGCTTCTTCGCCAACAACATCTTCTGGCCGGCGGAGCACTACCAGCGCCTCATCGCCCTCTACCGGCAGCGTTGGGAGCACTACGGCCACGGCGGTCCCGAGACGGCCATCGTCGGCCTCGGCGGCCAGGCGTTCATGGCGAAGAACTCGCAGGATGCCGTGTCGCAGTTCCGTCCCTACTTCGACAACGCACCGGTCTACGGCCACGGGCCCTCGCTGGAGGACTTCTCCGAGATGACCCCGCTTACCGTGGGTTCGCCGCAGCAGGTCATCGACCGCTACGCGGGCATGCGTGAGCTGTTCGGCGACTACCAGCGTCAGCTGTTCCTGGTCGACCACGCAGGCCTGCCGCTGAAGACCGTGCTCGAGCAGCTCGACTTCCTCGGCGGCGAGGTCGTCCCCGTCCTTCGCCGCGAGTTCGCGGAGAACCGCCCGGCCACCGTGCCCGACGCTCCGACCCACGCCGCGCGCGTGCTCGCCGAGTACGGTGACGGCCCCGTGCGCGAGGCACGCCCGCGCGCCAACCGCGGCGACAACCTCAGCGGCCCCTCGCCCTACCAGGACACCCCGGCTCCGGCCGGTGCCGCCTTCGGCCTGGGGGTGGGACGATGAGCGCCCGCAGGATCTCCGTCATCTCGGCAGGGCTGTCGAATCCCTCCTCGACCCGCATGCTCGCCGACCGGCTCGCCGCCGCGACCGTCGCCGAACTCGCCGCGCGGGGCATCGATGCGACGGTCGACACGATCGAGCTGAGAGACTACGCACACGACATCGCGAACAACCTGCTGACGGGGTTCGCGCCGGCGGCGCTGGAGTCGGCCATCAACGCGGTGGTCTCGGCAGACGCCGTGATCGCCGTCACGCCGATCTTCTCGACGAGCTACTCCGGATTGTTCAAGTCGTTCATCGACGTGCTCGACCCCGACGCGCTGACCGGTACGCCCGTGCTCATCGGGGCCAACGCGGGGACCGCGCGGCACTCGCTCGCCATCGACTACGCCATCCGCCCCCTGTTCACCTACCTGCACGCCGAGCCCGTCTCCACCGGGGTCTTCGCAGCGTCGAGCGACTGGGGAGCGGCAGCCGACGAGGTCGCACCCTTGAGCGCGCGCGTCGAACGCGGCGCGCGCGAACTCGCCGACGCGGTCGCGCGCCGCGAGCCGGCGACGGCATCCGATCCCTTCGATCCGGACAGCTACCTCGGTGAGGGCCGCTCGTTCGGCCACCTGCTCGGCGGCCTCGCGGGCGAGTAGCCGGACGCCGGCTCAGCCGATCGCGGGTGCCGCCAGGCGCGCGTGCACGAGATCGGCGAACGCCGCGAACGGCGCGGCCGCCAGAGCCGCCGGCGTGCCCTCGGCCTCGGGATGCCACTGCACCGCGAGGACGGGGGCATCGCTGTGCTCGACGGCTTCCACGATGCCGTCGTCGGCCACCGCGGTGGCGACGAGCCCGGTCCCGAGTCGGTCGATCGCCTGGTGGTGGCCCGACGCGACGCGGATCCGCGTCGCGCCGACGACGTCGCGCAACCGGCTGTCCGCCGCGACGTCGACGTCGTGCCATGCCCACTCGAGTCCGCCGCACCCGTCGGAAGCGGCGGCGTGGCCCACGTCGGAGGCGGGAAGGTCTTCGATCAGGGTGCCGCCGAACGCTACGTTCACGACCTGGAGCCCTCGGCAGACGCCGAGCACGGGGATGCCGCGCTCCACCGCCGCCGCCAGGATATCGAGGTCGAGGGCGTCCTGAGCGGGGTTGACGTCGTAGACCGGCGCCGCCGAGTCGCCGCCGTAGCGCGTCGGGTCGACATCGCCCCCACCGGGGAGCACGAGGCCGTCGAACCCGGTGAGGTCGGCCGTCCGCACGACGACCACGTCGAGGTCTTCCGCGCGCACGAGCTCAGCGACGTCGTCGAAGATCGCGTTGGCCAGGCCGACGCGCGCATCGGCGCCCTCGGCGTCGGACAGGCGGGCGGGCATCGCGATGCGCGGAAGGGTCATGCCTCCATTGTCGGGCACGCGGCGGATCACTCGTCTGCGGAGGGGCGGATCGAGGCCTCCTCGCGTGCACGGGTGATCGCATCGACGGTGCGCACCAGCGCCAGATGAGACAGCGCCTGCGGGGTGTTGCCGACGTGACGCTCTCCCACCGGGTCGTACTCCTCGCTGAGCATGCCGACGTCGTTGCGCAGCGCGCACAGCCTGTCGAGCAGACGCTCCGCATCGGCGAGTCGTCCCGACGCGGCGTATTGTTCGGCGAGCCAGAAGCTGCAGGCGAGGAACGGATGCTCGTCGCCGCTCAGCCCGTCCACCCCGGTCGCCGTGCGGTAGCGGTGCACGAGTCCCTCGTGGACCAGGGTCTCCTCGATGACGGCGACCGTGGCGAGCATCCGCGGATCGTCCGCCGCACAGAAGCCGACCATAGGAAGCTGCAGCAGCGCGGCGTCGACGTCGTCGGTTCCGTACGACTGCGTGAAGCCGCCGTGGGTGCCGATGCCCTGCGACTCGATCTCCTCCCGGATGCGATCTCGAAGGCGTTCCCAGTGCTCCACGGGCCCATCCAGGCCGAACGAGCGGACGGCGCGGACGCCTCGGTCGAAGGCCGCCCAGATCATGACGCGGGAGTGGGTGAACATCCGCGGTTCACCGCGGATCTCCCAGATGCCGTGGTCGGGCTCGGGCAGGTGCGCTTCGACATTGCGTAGCAGCGCGCGCTCGAGCGACCACGAGAAGGCGGACTCTTCGAGCCCCGCCTCGCGGCCGGCGTGGAGGGCGACCATGACCTCGCCGATGACGTCCGCCTGATATTGCCCGGCTGCCTCATTGCCGATCCTGACGGGTCGGGAGTCCGCGTAGCCGGGCAGGCTCGTGAGGGTGCGCTCGGCGAGATCGCGCTCGCCGGCGATCCCGTACATGATCTGCATCTGCTCGGGATCGCCCGCGATCGCGCGCAGCAGCCACGCCCGCCAATGCTCCACGACCCCGAGGAAGCCGTGAGCGATGAGGGCCTCGAGGGTGAGGGCGGCGTCGCGCAGCCACACGTAGCGGTAGTCCCAGTTCCGCTCCCCGCCGAAGTCCTCCGGCAGCGAGGTCGTGGCGGCCGCCACGATGCCGCCGGTGTCGCGGTGGGTCAGGGCGCGCAGCAGCAGCAGCGAGCGCACGACGGCGTCGCGATGGACGCCGTCGGCCTCGATACGGTCGGACCAGCGCTGCCACCAGTCCTCGGTGTGGGAGATCGCTTCATCGACGTCGAGCACCGCGGGCGGCTCGTGGTGCGACGGATGCCACGTGAGCACGAGGTCCCGGCGGTCGCCGGCGTCGACGGTGAACTCGCCGGTGTGGGCGTGGTCGGTCGCGGTGACCGGTGCGCCGGTGAAGCGCAGCGCGTCAGGCCCAGCGATGGCGCGGATCTCATCGCCGGCTCCGACCCGGCGGACCCACGGTAGCGCGCGGGCGTAGTCCAACCTCAGTCGCAACTGCTGGGAGAACTCCACGGACCCCTCGACGCCCACAACGCGGCGCACGAGGTCCATCCGATGGACCGTGTCGAGGCGGCGGGTGTCCACCGGGAGGATGTCGCGGACCTCCGCGACCCCCGAGGCGGTCGTCCACCGAGTGACGAGCGTGAAGGTGTCGCCTTCGTAGCGGCGTTCCGCGACCGCGGCGGGATCGCTGGGTCGTAACCGCCAGCTCCCGTGGTCGTCGTCACCCAGAAGCGCCCCGAACACCGACGCCGCATCGAACCGCGGCAGGCACAGCCAATCGATCGAGCCGTCGCGCGCGACCAGGGCGGCGGTGCGGCAGTTGCTCAGCAGGGCGTAGTCCTCGATGGGGGAGCTCATCATACGAGTCTCCCAGCGTCGGCGTCGGATCGCGCGTCTAGGGTGGCGAACATGGCCTCGGACACCACTCTCGTCATCATCGGAGGCGGCGGCGATCTCGCCTCGCGCCTGCTCCTTCCCGCACTGGGCGACCTCATCGCCGCGCAGGAGGACCGTCGGGTTCGCGTCGTGGGGGCGGGGCAGTCGCCCTGGGACGACACGCGGTGGGCCACGGCGGTGCATGCGGCGGTCGGGCGGGAGCTGCCCGCGGACCGGTTCCAGGTGGGTCCTTTCGTCACGGCCGACGCGACCGACCGTGACGGCATGCAGGCGATCATCGCGGCCGCCGGTGCCGGACCTGTGGTGCTCTACTTCGCGGTTCCGCCAGCGGTGACCGCGGCCGCATGCCGCGCCCTCCACCCCGAGGACCTGCCGGCCGGCTGCATCCTCGCCCTCGAGAAGCCCTTCGGCTCGGATGCTCACAGCGCCGGCGAGCTGAACGCGGTGCTGCGCGGTCTGGTGCCGGAGGAGCAGATCTTCCGCGTGGACCACTTCCTCGGCAGGTCGACTGTTCTGAACGTCCTCGGGGTGCGCTTCGCCAACCGGATCATCGAGCCGCTGTGGTCGGCCGACAACGTCGCCGCGGTCTCGATCGTCTTCGACGAGACCCTGGCGCTGGAGGGCCGCGCCGGCTACTACGACCGCGCCGGCGCGCTGGAGGACATGATCCAGAGCCACCTGCTCCAGGTGCTCGCCGTCGTTGCTATGGAGCCTCCCGCAACCCTCGATGAAGCCGACTTCCGGTCCGCGACGGCGGCGGCGCTCCGTGCGACGAGGGTGTGGGGCGACGACCCTGTCACATCTTCCCGCCGCGCCCGCTACACCGCGGGGACGATATCCGGGCGCCAGGTGCCGGACTACGCGGACGAGAAGGGCGTGGACCCTCACCGTGAGACCGAGACTCTCGCGGAGATCGTGTGCGCCGTCGACACCGCACGGTGGAGCGGAGTGCCTTTCACGCTGCGATCGGGCAAGGCGCTGGGCGACGCGCAGATGCGGATCGATCTTCACTTCCGGCCGGTGCGGCACCTCCCGCGAGGATTCACCGGTGACGAGGCGGGCGGCCTGCTGCGCTTCTGGCTGGGCCCCGACCGCATGGAGTGCGTCCTCAATGTGAACGGTGAGGGCGACCCCTTCCGCCTCCATCGGGCGACGCTGGCCGCCGAGCTCGGGTCGGGTGCGGAGCGTAGCTACACGGAAGTGCTCGGCGCGATCCTCGACGGCGATGCGACGCTGTCCGTGCGCGGAGACGCCGCCGTCGAGTGCTGGCGCATCATCGCACCCGTGCAGGAGGCGTGGCGCACGGGGGCCGTCCCGCTGGAGGAGTATGCCGCGGGTTCGCACGGTCCCGCGGACTGGCCCGACGCATGAGGCCCGCCGTTTCGAAGGCTCAGGACCGCCAGCGGTACTCGGTCTCCGGCCGGCCCTGGCCGCCGTACCGCGCGACCCGGTCGAGGCGCTCGACCGTCACCAAATGCTCCAGATACCGACGCGCAGCGACGCGCGACATCCCGAGGCGCTCCGCGAGCTCCTTGGCAGAGACGGCGCGCGCCTCGCGGACGGCGGCCGTCACCCGCTCGAGCGTGTGCGCGGCGAGCCCCTTGGGCAGCGACGGGACCCGAACGGCTCCGGTCGCTCGTGACGATGAGAGCAACGCGTCGATCTCCTCCTGTGTCGACGGACCGGACGACTCCTGCGTGCGCCGGTGGAAGTCGCGATACTGCGCCATGCGGTCGGCGAACACGGCGAACGTCACCGGTTTGACCAGATACTGCACGACGCCGAGCCCCACGGTCTGACGCACGGCCTCGGCATCCCGCACCCCCGTCACGGCGATGACGTCGACGGCGCTGCCTCGCGCCCGCACGTGGCGGAGCACATCGACGCCGCTGCCGTCGGGCATCGTCATGTCCAGGAGCACGAGGTCGATGTCGGGACGCGACAGCACGGCCTCGATGGCCGCGTGGGCGCCCGTGCACTCCGCGACGACCGTGAAGCCGTCGAGCCGGGCGATGTAGTCGCGATGCAGTTCGAGGGTCAGAGCCTCGTCGTCCACGAGCAGCACCGAGATCATGACGCCTCCGTCGGGAGCACGATGCGGAAGGTGGTGGGCGAGCCGTCCGAGAGCGTCAACGACCCGCCGATGTCGTCCACGACCGATCGCGCCAGGGACAGACCCACGCCACGGCCTTCCGCGCCGGCGGGCTTGGTCGAGAAGCCCCGCTCGAAGACGCGCTCGCGCAGCGGGGAGGGGATGCCGGGGCCGCTGTCGGCGACTTCCAGCAGCAGTTCGGACTCCGACGTGCGCGACACCCGCACCCGCACCCACCGCGGCTCCTCGCCCCCGGCGGCGGCATCGAGGGCGTTGTCGAGGAGGTTGCCGACGAGGGCGACCTGGTCGATGGGGGACAGGAGGGACGAGGGGGCGCCCGGATCGAGGTCGACGATCAGCTCGACGCCGCGCTCGGCCGCTTGCGAGGTCTTGCCCAGCAGCAGCGCCGCCACCGTCGGGTCGCCGTCGGTGCGCGCCGTCACCTGGTCCACGAGCGTCTGACTGCGCTGTGCCGACTCCGACAGCAGTTCGATCGCCTCGTCGGTACGTCCGAGCTCCAGCAGGGCGACGGCCGCGTGCAGGCGATTGCCGTGCTCGTGCGTCTGCGCGCGCAGGGCCTCGCCGAGCGTGCGCATCGACTCGGCCGCGGCAAGCGTGTCGCGGATCTGACCGGCGGGCAGGTCCCCGGCGACCCGACGCGTGAAGCGGCGCGCGAACAGCGCCCCGGCGACACCGGCGACGACGAGCGCGGCGCCGATACCGAGCGTGGCCAGGAGCCGGGGAACCAGCGCGGCCGACACCGTCTCGACGGTGACGCCGACAGCGACCCAGCCCACGAGACGGCCCGCGGACTCCACCGGCACGATCGTCCGCAGCGACGGGCCGAGTGTCCCGGTGAATTCCTCCGTGAGCAGGCGCGGGGAGTCGGGGACGGTCCCGAGATACGGGCGTCCGATCTCGTCGGGATCGGGGTGGGTGACCCGGATGCCGTCGGCATCCATGATCGTGACGAAGTCGACCGGCGCGTCGGCGACGACCGCGGTCGCCACCGGCTGGAGCAGGGCTGTCGCATCCACCCCGTCGCCGGCGTCCGTCAGCGCTTCGCGGACGTCGGGGGAGTCGGCGAGCGTCTGGGCGACGGCGTGCGTGACGCGCTCGGCCTCCGCGCGGGCGCTGCGCTGGCTCTCCAGGAGCAGGAGTCCGGAGGTGAGGAGCGCGGTGACGACGACCGCCGCCGAGAGGGCGAGGAACACGCGCGACGCGGCGCTGCGTCCTTCGCTCCGTCTCATCGCGGTCCTTTCCGAAACCTCGCGACCAATACGACCACAAATCGACGGGGACGGGAATGCCGCCGAATCTGAAGACATCGCCACCGTCGGCGTCTTCGAACAACGACCGTTCACCCTGGAGGAAGACATGGCCCTCTCGACGACATCCATCCGCATCCCGGACTTCATCCGGCGCCCCGGAAAGTCCTGGGACAAGCACACCTGGCTCTATGTCTCCGTGATCGCCGCGGTCGTCCTGGGGGCGACGATCGGTCTGGTCTGGCCGGAGGTCGGCATCTCCCTCGAGCCGCTCGGCAAGGCGTTCGTCGGCCTCATCAAGATGATGATCGCGCCGATCATCTTCTGCACGATCGTCGTCGGGGTCGGCTCCATCGCCAAGGCCGCGACGGTCGGCAAGATCGGCGGCCTCGCCCTCGGCTACTTCATGCTGATGTCGACGTTCGCGCTCGGCATCGGACTGGTCGTGGGCAACCTCATCCACCCGGGCGAGGGGCTGAACATGCAGTCCGCCGTCTACGACACGAGCGACCTCCCCGAGGCCAAGACGACGACCGAGTTCCTCCTCGGCATCATCCCCACGACGTTCTTCTCCGCCTTCACGGGGGAGAGCGTGCTGCAGGTGCTGTTCATCGCGTTGCTCGTCGGATTCGCGCTGCAGGGCCTCGGTCAGAAGGGCGAGCCGATCATGTTCGCCGTGAAGCAGCTCCAGACGCTCGTCTTCCGCATCCTCGGCATGATCCTCTGGCTCGCTCCCGTCGGCGCCTTCGGTGCGATCGCCGCCGTCGTGGGAAAGACCGGTGCCGCCGCGATCGTGAGCCTCGGCATCCTGATGATCGCCTTCTACATCACCTGCATCCTTTTCATCGTCGGGGTCCTCGGCACCCTCCTGTGGGCGGTGTCGCGGATCAACATCTTCCGGCTGATGAAGTACCTCGGGCGCGAGTACCTGCTCATCGTCGGCACGTCGTCGAGCGAGTCCGCCCTGCCGCGCCTCATCGCCAAGATGGAGCACGTCGGCGTCTCGAAGCCCGTCGTCGGCATCACCGTCCCCACCGGGTACTCCTTCAACCTCGACGGCACGGCGATCTACCTGACGATGGCGTCGCTGTTCATCGCGGCGGGTATGGGGGCCCCGATGTCCATTCCGGAGCAGATCGGTCTGCTGGTGTTCATGATCATCGCCAGCAAGGGGGCGGCCGGCGTGACCGGCGCAGGCCTCGCCACCCTCGCCGGCGGCCTGCAGGCCTACCGCCCCGACCTCGTCAACGGCGTCGGCGTGATCGTCGGGATCGACCGGTTCATGTCCGAGGGGCGTGCGCTGACGAACTTCACCGGCAACGCGGTCGCGACGCTCCTCATCGGGACCTGGACCAAGCAGTTCGACCGCACGCGGGCCCAGGAGGTGCTCGCCGGTCGTCTCCCGTTCGACGAGTCGACCCTCTCCGGCGACCACGACCACGGCGGCCAGCCCGCGGCGCTGCCCGAGCGCGAGGTCGTCGAGGTGCGCTGACGGTGTGAGCACACGACGACGGCCCGGTCGCTCCTTCGAGCGCCGGGCCGTCGTCGTGCGTGTGCGGGTCAGCCGCTCTTGCGGCGGAACTCGCGCCTGGTCATCGCGTTGTGCGTGCCGTGCACGGCGGAGTCGCCGTCCAGGTGCGACTCGCCTTCGCGGTGCTGCGCGTTCTTCTTGTCGAGCGCCTCCTTGAACTTGCGCTTCATGTCCTCGGACGCCCCGGGGGCGGTCTCGTCACTACTACTCATACCCCCACGATACGCAGGCGAGGAGCCGACTGGTAGGCTTGGTCAGGTTGCCGTCTGGCATCCGCTCAACTACACACTGAGCTCTCAATGACACATTGAGAACCTGGAGCAGGCCGGCAGGAAGCTGGTCCCCTGTGGTGGGTTCCCGTCTCGCACGGTGACTTTCTACTGGTGGCCAGTGCTGACGAGTCCCGCGACCGCGTGGCGCGTCGAGATCTGCCTGTTCCTGCTCCTTCGAACGACCTCGTGCGCGAAACGCGCGTGCGAGTCTAAACAAAGAAGGAGAGACCTCTTGGAAGGTCCTGAAATCACCGCCGCCGAGGCCGTCCTGGACAACGGACGTTTCGGCACCCGCACCATCCGCTTCGAGACCGGCCGCCTCGCGCAGCAGGCCCAGGGCGCTGTCGCCGCCTACCTCGACGAGGAGACGATGCTCCTGTCGGCGACGAGCGCCGGCAAGAACCCGCGCGAAGGGTTCGACTTCTTCCCGCTCACCGTCGACGTCGAGGAGCGCTCCTACGCCGCCGGCAAGATCCCCGGCTCGTTCTTCCGCCGCGAGGGCCGCCCCTCCACCGAGGCGATCCTCGTCTGCCGTCTCATCGACCGCCCGCTGCGCCCGTCGTTCGTCGACGGTCTCCGCAACGAGGTGCAGATCGTCGTCACCGTGCTGTCCATCGCTCCCGGCGAGTTCTACGACGCGCTCGCGATCAACGCCGCATCGCTGTCGACCCAGATCTCGGGTCTGCCGTTCTCGGGCCCCATCGCCGGTGTCCGCCTCGCGCTCATCCCGGGCCACGGCGAGCACGCCGACCAGTGGGTCGCCTTCCCGACCGTGACGCAGCTCGAGGAGGCCGTCTTCGACCTCATCGTCGCCGGTCGCGTGCTGCCCGACGGCGACGTCGCGATCATGATGGTCGAGGCCGAGGCCACCGAGCACAGCTGGAACCTCATCAAGGCCGGGGCCGTCAAGCCCAGCGAGGAGATCGTCGCTCAGGGCCTCGAGGCGTCCAAGCCCTTCATCAAGGAGCTCGTCGCCGCGCAGAACGCGGTCGCCAACACCGCCGCCAAGGAGATCCAGCCGTACCCGGTCTTCCCCGCGTACAGCCAGGAGGTCTACGACTTCGTCGCCGGTCGCGCGTACGACCAGCTCGTGCCGGTGTACCAGATCGCCGACAAGCAGGAGCGCCAGAGCGCCGACGACGCGATCAAGGATGCCGTGAAGGCCGAACTGCTCGCCGCCGTCGAGGCCGGGCAGCTGCCCGCCGTCGCGACGCTCGAGTTCTCCGCGGCGTACAAGTCGGTCACCAAGACGATCGTGCGCGGCCGGATCCTCAGCGAGGGCGTCCGCATCGACGGTCGCGGCCTCGCCGACATCCGCGCGCTCGACGCCGAGGTCCAGGTGATCCCGCGCGTGCACGGTTCGGCGATCTTCCAGCGCGGCGAGACCCAGATCCTGGGTGTCACGACGCTGAACATGCTCAAGATGGAGCAGCAGATCGACTCGCTGTCGCCCGTCACGAGCAAGCGCTACATGCACCACTACAACTTCCCGCCCTACTCGACCGGTGAGACCGGCCGTGTCGGCAGCCCGAAGCGTCGCGAGATCGGGCACGGCTTCCTCGCCGAGCGCGCCCTCGTGCCGGTGCTGCCCAGCCGCGAGGAGTTCCCCTACGCGATCCGTCAGGTGTCCGAGGCCCTCGGCTCCAACGGCTCCACGTCGATGGGCTCGGTCTGCGCGTCGACGCTGTCGCTGCTGAACGCGGGTGTGCCGCTGCGCGCCCCCGTCGCCGGTATCGCGATGGGTCTCGTCTCCGACCAGGTCGACGGTCAGACCCGCTACGCGGCGCTCACCGACATCCTCGGTGCCGAAGACGCGCTGGGCGACATGGACTTCAAGGTCGCCGGCACGAGCGAGTTCGTCACGGCGATCCAGCTCGACACGAAGCTCGACGGCATCCCGTCGTCGGTGCTGTCGGCCGCGCTGACGCAGGCCAAGGAAGCGCGTCTCACGATCCTCAACGTTCTCAACGCCGCGATCGACGGTCCGGACGAGATGGCTCCGACGGCTCCGCGCGTCATCAGCGTGCAGATCCCGGTCGACAAGATCGGCGAGCTGATCGGCCCCAAGGGCAAGACGATCAACGCGATCCAGGACGAGACCGGCGCACAGATCTCCATCGAGGAGGACGGCACCGTCTACATCGGCGCAACCGACGGCCCGTCGGCCGAGGCGGCCCGTGCGCAGGTGAACGCGATCGCCAACCCCACCAACCCTGAGGTCGGCGAGCAGTTCCTCGGCACGGTCGTGAAGATCGCGACCTTCGGTGCGTTCATCTCACTCCTGCCCGGCAAGGACGGTCTGCTGCACGTCAGCGAGGTCCGCAAGCTCGCCGGCGGAAAGCGCGTCGAGAACGTCGAGGACGTGCTGGGCGTCGGGCAGAAGCTGCTCGTGCGCATCACGAAGATCGACGACCGCGGCAAGCTGTCGCTCGAGCCGGTGCTCGAGGAAGCCGCTGACCAGGAAGGCTCCGCTGCTGCCAGCGAGGGTCCGGGAGACGCGCCCGCCGAGGGCTGATCCCTTCGAGTCCGCACGGATGCCCGTCGCCTCGCGTCTCACGACGCGGAGCGGCGGGCATCCGTCGTTTTCGTTCGGATCCCGCACGAAAGGGCCGGTCGTCCGCGGAAAGAGGATCGCCGCCGAAGCGCGACTCCGTCCGGCGCAAAGCGTTATGCAATGTTTACCCCGTGTTGGCCGCAATACCGCACCTGCACACGAGCAGGGCCTACCCTCGGAGGTAACGCATCGGGGTATGCGTGCACGCCACGGATCTCCACGACAACGTGAGGGGGTGCGTGCAGATGGGGTTCTTCGGAGTCGGATCCGCCGCCGCGACTCCTCACGCCTCGCCTCCCGTCTCTGAGGGACCGGGTCGCGTCGCGACCGTCGCCGCACAGCATCCTTCGGCTCCCATTCCCGTGCAGGGCCACGGTGTGGGCGAGGCGCTCCGCGTGCCGCTGGGGGAGAGCGGGCTTCACGCCTTTCCGTTGATCCTCGGCGGCGGCGAGTTCGGCTGGCATGTCGACTCCGGCGCCGCGCAGACGATCCTCGACACCTATGTGGCGCGGGGCGGCAACGCGCTCCACACGTCCGACGGGTACAGCGCGGGGCGCAGCGAGCACATCATCGGGCAGTGGATGCGCTCGCGGGGCAGCCGCGACGATCTCGTCGTGAGCGTGCGCGTCGGTACCAACGCCGACCACCCGGGCCTCGGGCCGGTGAACCTCATCCGTGCCGTCGAAGCGTCACTTACGCGCTTGCAGACCGACCGCATCGATCTGCTCTATCTCGATGCGACCGCCGACGGGAAGACGGCGCTGGAGGACACCTTGGCGACCGCGGAGTGGCTCGTCGAGGCAGGCAAGGTGCGTGCCCTCGGTGCGTACGGTCACACCGCCGCGCAGCTGGTCGAAGCGCGCATCCTGGCATCCGCGGGCTATCCCCGGCTGACCGTGCTCGACGTGCCGTACAACATCCTGCGGCGGGGTGACCTCGACGGAGACCTGCGGCTCGTCGCCGGGGCGCAGAACATCGCCGTCACGTCGTCGCAGGCGCTGGAGCACGGCTTCCTCGCGGGTGCGCACCGGTCGCGCGAACGCGTCGCCTCGACGGTGCGGGGAGTCCAGCTCGCCGCGTCGATGAACCGGCGTGGCACGCGCACGCTGCGCGCGCTCGACCGCATCGGCGCGGAGCTCTCGGTGCCCGCGGCCGCGGTCGCGATCGCGTGGCTGCTCGCCCAGCGCATCGTCGCCGCGCCGATCGTCAACGTCTACGCCGCAGCTCACGTCGAGGAGATCCTCCAGGGCGTGGGAGTGCGCCTCAGCCGCACCCAACTGGCCGAGATCGCGCGCGCATCGGAGTGATCCCCGACTCCCTGACGTAGGGTGGGAATGACCCCCCATCGCTGCGAATCGAGACGCCTGTGACGCACTATCTCTACCTCGTGCGCCACGGCGAGCACCTCGACGCGGAGCACGGACTCGAAGACGGCCCGCTGTCGCCCCGTGGGCGCCGACAGGCCGAGCTCCTCGCGGATCGTCTGTCGGGGGTGCCGCTGTCGGCCGTCTGGCACTCGCCGTTGGAGCGCGCCGCGGAGACCGCGCGCGCTGTCGCACAGCGGCTGCCGTCGGTCGCTCCGGAGCCGTCGGCGCTCCTGTTCGACTGCGTGCCGACGGGGATGACTCCCGACACTCCCGCCGCCTACGAAGCCTTCTTCGGGGGCATCACCGAGGCCGAGATCGAAGCGGGGGCGGCGCAGATGTCCGACGCGATCGGCGAGTTCCTGGCGCGCAAGCCCGACGCTCACGAGCTGCTCATCACCCACAACTTCGTGATCGCCTGGTTCGTGCGTGAAGTGCTCGAAGCGCCCGCCTGGAGATGGCTGACGCTCAGCCAGGCTCACTGCGGGCTCACCGTGCTGGCCCAGCGCCCCGGCCGACCGTGGACGCTCGTGTCGCACAACGACCTGGCGCACCTTCCCATGGAGCTGCGCACAGGGCTCCCCGAGACCCCGCGCATCTGAGCGGATGCCGCAACCGCCCGCCGAGATCTCGCTGACGACGGCTGACGTCGCGCGGCTCCTCGCCGCACAGCATCCTGCGCTCGGCGGTGCGCTCCGCCGCGTCGCGCACGGCTGGGACAACGACGTCTTCCGCCTGGGTGACGATCTCGCCGTGCGCCTTCCGCGTCGCGAGGCCGCCGCCCGCCTCGTCCGGCACGAGCAACGTTGGCTGCCGCACCTCGCGCCGTTGCTGCCGGTGCCCGTGCCGGTGCCGGTGGCCGTCGGCATCCCCGACGCGGCGTACCCCTGGCACTGGAGTGTCGTCCCCTGGTTCGCGGGGGACCGCGTCGCCGACCTCGCCGTGGCCGACCGAGACGGCCTCGCCGGCGATGTCGCCACGCTTCTCAGGGCGCTCCACCGGAACGCACCGCCCGATGCGCCGCGGAATCCGGTGAGGGGAGTGCCCCTGCGCAATCGCGACGCCGTCGTGCGACCGAGACTGCGCGACTCAGCGCTGGAGCGGCTGTGGGATGCTGGGCTGCACGCGCCCGAGTGGGCGGGACCCGACGTCTGGGTGCACGGCGATGTGCACGCGGGAAACCTGATCTCCCGTGACGGTCGCCTGGCCGCCGTCATCGACTTCGGTGACGTCTGCGCGGGCGACCCGGCGTGCGACATGGCAGTCGCCTGGACGGCGTTCGGCCCTCGAGGTCGGCGCGCGCTGCGTGCCGCTCTGGGCGACCGCTACGACGACGCGACGTGGGTGCGCGCTCGTGCCTGGGCGGTGTCCTTCGCCACCCTCCTCGCCGACGCCGACGACGCGTGGCTTCGTGACATGTCCGCGCACGCGATCGACCAGCTCCGCGCCGAGTGACGCAGGAGCGCCGGGAGCTCAGAGAGCGTCCGGACAGCGCCCGCTACCGGAGCGGTTTGCCGTACCAGCGCGTCGCGTTCGGGTTGTCGTTGTACGGCTCGATCGTCGTGTACCCGCCGCGGGTGTAGAGCGCGCCGGCGGCTTCGAGGGTGTGGTGCGTGTCGAGCACGACCTCCGCGGCATCCCATGCCCTGGCCTGGTCCTCGAGCGCGGTGAGCAGCACGCGGCCCCACCCTCGCCCCCGCGTTCGAGGCTGCAGGTAGAGGTGCTTCACTTCGTATCGGATGCCGTCGGGCCCGTCGGGGATACGCCGGATGCCCCCGCAGCCGGCATCGACGCCGTCGTCGTCCACGACGACCAGGAAGATGCCCGCGGGCGGGGTGAAGACCGCGGCGTCGGGGAAGACCGGCCGGTAGGTCTGACCCTGCGGGAACGACTCACCGCGCATGGCGAAATACTCCGTCAGCAGCGCGCGCGATCGGGGGTCGTCGGCGGGGAGCGGCTCCAAGGACACCATGCCTTCGAGGCTACTCCGCGCGCCGCGCCCTCCCGGCCGGTCGCCGGGCGCGCGTCTAGGCTGGAGGCATGACGACGACGCGCGTCGCCCTCGTGGGCGGGACCGGCAAACTCGGCGGGATCATCCGTGACGTGATCGACGCGAGCGAGGACTTCGAGGTCGTGGCCGTTCTGGGATCCTCGAGCGATCTGGGGGAGATGGACGGCGCCGACCTCGTGGTCGATGCGTCCGTCCCCGCGGTGTCGATCGACGTCGTGCGTGCGGCGATCGACCGTGGTCTGAACGTCCTGGTCGGCACCTCCGGATGGTCGTCCGAACGCATCGCGCTCGTCCGTCCACTCGTCGAGGCGGCCGGAACCGGTGCCGTCTTCATCCCCAACTTCTCGCTCGGATCGGTGATCGGATCGGCGATCGCCGCTGCCGCCGCGCCCTTCTTCCCCTCCATCGAGATCATCGAGGCGCACCGCGAGACGAAGATCGATTCGCCCAGCGGCACAGCCGTGCGGACCGCGGAACTGATCGCGGCCGCGCGCGCAGAGGCCGGTCCGGTCGAGTCTCCTCACGTCGATCAGCGGGCGCGCGGCCAGCAGGTCGCGAGCGTTCCGATCCACTCCCTGCGTCGCCCGGGTGTCGTCGCACGGCAGGAGACGATCCTGTCCGGAGCGGGTGAATCGCTCACCGTCACCCACGACACGATCGACCCGGCAGCCGCCTACGGCCCCGGCATCCGCGTGGCCCTCGCCGCCGCGCGTGCGCAGCGTGGCGTGGTCGTGGGTCTCGACAGCTTCCTCGACATCGGCTTCCGGTCGCCGCGCACGCATGCGCCGACGCCGCTGGACGAGGGTGGCGTGCCGGGGCAGGTCGCGCGCACCACCGGCGCATGACCGCGCGACTCGGCGTCGTCCTGATGGCGGCCGCCCTCGCGCTGTACATCGTCCTCGTCGCGCAGCGGGCCTGGCTCCTGCTCGCCAGTGGTGAGCCGATCGCCATCGCGATGGGCGCCTCGCTGCTCCTGCTGCCCGTGCTGGGTGCGTGGGGGCTGTGGCGTGAGCTGCGGTTCGGTTCGCGCGCGCAGACTCTCGCGCGCCGTCTCGAGGCCGAGGGCGGACTTCCCGCCGAGGAGATCGACGTGCGCGAGAGCGGCCGTCCCGACCGGGCGCAGGCCGACGCGCTGTTCCCCGCGTACCGCGCCGACGTCGAGGCGCACCCCGACGATTGGCGAGCCTGGTTCCGCTTGGGGCTCGCCTACGACGGCGCGGGCGACCGCCGCCGAGCGCGCCACGCGGTCCGCACCGCCATCGCGTTGGAGCGTTCCGACCGCTGACGCCCGTCGTCAGGCGGCCGGCACGACAGCCGCGACGGCATCCTCCACGGTGGCGTGCACGAAGGTGTACCCGGATGCCGTGAGCCGCTCGGGCACGACGTCCATGTCGCTCGTCAGCAGCGCCTCGGTCGCGTCGGTGCCGAGCAAGAGCTTCACGCCCCACACCGGGGCGCGGAACAGATAGGGCCGGTTCATGCGGCGTGCGAGCGCGAATCCCAGATCGTTGGCCGTGGCCCGTTGCGGACCGACGAGGTTCACGGGGCCGTCGAGACCGGTGTCGATGATGTGGCGGATCGCGCCGACCTCGTCATCGAGCGAGATCCACGGCCACACCTGGCGGCCTGAGCCGATCGGGCCCGCAAGCCCGAGCCGGGTGAGGAGGAGGAGCGGCTTGAGGACACCCTCGGGGTGGATGAGCGGAGCCGTCCGGAGCATCGACACCCGCGCCCCAGGGCCGGCGGCGCGCGCCGCTGCCTCCCACTCGCCGCACAGATCCGCCAGGAAGGTGTCGCCGCGCGGGGAGGACTCTGTCAGCTGCATCCCGGGGAGAGACGGGTAGTACCCGACCGCCGACGCGCTGACGAAATGCGGCGCATCGTCGCCGAGAGTTCGGAGAGCGGCCGCGATCGCCTGCGTCGGTTGGATACGCGACCACAGCAGCTCGTGCTTGTACCGCTTCGTCCACGGGAAACGCCCGATGCTCGCGCCGTTGAGGCACACGACCGCGCGCGCGCCCCGCAGGACCTCGGGGTCGAGGGGGCGGGATGCCGGATCCCACATGACCTCGTCGGGGGACTCGGCCTCTCGCCGCACGAGGCGCGTCACCGGGATGCCGTCGGCCGCGAGGGAAGCGGTCAGCGCCTTCCCGATGAGACCCGACGCTCCCGCGACGACGACTCGCCCGGCGTCATCAGCCAAGCGTCGCCTCGAGCGTGATCTCGATGCCCGCCAGTGCGGCGGAGACGGGGCAGCCCGCCTTCGCCTCGTTCGCGATGCGCGCGAAGTCCTCGGCGGACAGGCCCGGCACGACGGCGTTCACGTTGAGGTGGGAGCCGGTGATGCCGGTACCCGGGATGAACGTGACCGACGCCGTCGTCTCGACCGTCTCGGGCGGTGTTCCGTTCTCGGTCAGGGCGTGGGACAGCGCCATGCTGAAGCACGAGGAGTGGGCGGCGGCGATGAGCTCCTCGGGCGTCGTCACCGACGTGGAGCCCTCGCTGCGAGCCTTCCAGTCGACGCGGAAGGGGCCCTGGTTGGAGCTCTCCAGGGCGATCTCGCCGGAACCTTCGAAGAGGCTCCCCTTCCAGCTGGTGCTCGCTTCGCTCGTGACGCTCATCGGTGTCCTCCCGTCGGTCGGCGCCGGATGCGCCCGTTCCGAGCGTAGACCGGGGGCCGGGCGGAGGGAACCTGTCAGACTCGGACGTCGCCGCTCACGCGCGCGAGCTCGAGCTCGACGACGTCACGGTGGGGCGCGCCACCGAAGCGGGAGCGGATGACGCCGTCCCGGTCGAGGATGAAGGTGGTCGGCGTCTGCATCACGTGGAAGTGCTGGGCGATGTCGGGGCGGTGCGTGAGATCGACGTCGAGATGGACCACGCCGGGCTGAGCGGACGCGATCGCGTCGAGCGTGCGGTGCACTCCGGGACAGCGGGAGCACAGCTCGGTGCTGAACTGCAGCAGGGTCGCGCGTTCGCCGAGGGCGGGTGCTCCGAAGCGGGCGGGGTCGACCACCTCGTCGGGGTTGAGTCGACGCGGGCGGTTCTGCTGCCAGCGGAGGTAGATGCCCAGCGCGACCGTCGCCACGAGCAGGGCGGCGAGGACGATGAGAGCTCCGACGAGGGTCACGACCCACCATCGTAACGGGACCGGGATGCTGTGGGCGCCGTCGGGCCGGGTATGACGGCGGGCGTGTAACAGAGCCGGTGTCGCCGGGCGCCGGTAGTCTGGCAGGCGTGACAGACGTGGCATCCGTTCCCACCCCGTACGAAGACCTCCTGCGCGTCGTGCTGGCCGAGGGTGTGCACAAGGATGACCGCACCGGCACGGGCACCACGAGCGTGTTCGGCCGGCAGATCCGCTTCGATCTCTCGAAGGGCTTCCCGCTCATCACGACCAAGCGGGTGCACTTCAAGTCGGTCGCCTACGAGCTGCTGTGGTTCCTGCGCGGCGAGTCGAACGTCCGGTGGCTGCAGGACAACGGCGTCTCGATCTGGGACGAGTGGGCCGACGCCGACGGTGAGCTCGGGCCCGTCTACGGGGTGCAGTGGCGCTCCTGGCCCACGCCCGACGGTGCATCGATCGACCAGATCGCGCAGGTCATCGAGCAGATCCGCACGAACCCCGACTCGCGCCGCCTGATCGTCTCGGCCTGGAACCCCGCCGACATCCCCGACATGGCGTTGGCACCGTGCCACGCGCTCTTCCAGTTCTACGTCGCCGACGGCCGGCTCTCGTGCCAGCTGTATCAGCGCAGCGCCGACATGTTCCTCGGCGTGCCGTTCAACATCGCCTCCTACGCCCTGCTCACGCTCATGATCGCCCAGCAGACCGGGCTGGAGCCCGGTGACTTCGTCTGGACCGGCGGCGACTGCCACATCTACGACAACCACCTCGACCAGGTGCGCGAGCAGCTCAGCCGCACGCCGTACCCGTACCCCACGGTGCGCATCGCCCGCACGCCCGACTCGATCCTCGACTACCGCTTCGACGACTTCGTCGTGGAGGACTACCAGCACCACCCCGCGATCCGCGGAGCCGTCGCGGTATGACCGTGAGTCGCGTCGGCGCGATCTGGGCGGAGGCGCACGGCGGTGTGATCGGCGCGGACGGCGGAATGCCCTGGCACGTTCCCGAAGACCTCGCGCACTTCCGGGACGTCACGATGGGGGCTCCCGTGATCATGGGCCGACGCACGTGGGAGTCGTTCCCGGATCGCTTCCGCCCGCTGCCGGGCCGACGCAACATCGTCGTCACGCGCTCGCCGGAGTGGGCGGCCGAGGGCGCCGATCGCGCGGGGAGTCTCGCCGAGGCCCTCGCCCTCGTCGACGGCGCGGCGGACGCGTGGATCATCGGCGGCGGGCAGCTCTATGCCGAGGCGATGGACGTCATCGACGTGCTGGAGGTGACGGAGCTCGACCTCGACGTCGACGGCGACACCCGTGCGCCGTCTCGCGACGGGTGGCCGGTCACCGCCGTCGGCGACTGGCAGATCTCGCGCACCGGCATCCGCTACCGCTTCGTCACGCACGAACGCTGACGTCGTCGGTCGCCGCGTAGGCTGGCGCGCATGGCGAAGACGGCACTGATCACGGGCGCGAGCTCGGGCCTCGGCGCGGAGTTCGCGCGGCAGTTGGCGGCCTCGGGCGCCGACGTCGTGCTGGTCGCGCGTGACCGCGCGGCGCTCGACGAGGTGGCCCGAGAGGTGCGCGACCGCTACGGGGTGGGCGCCGAGGTGCTGCCCGCTGACCTGACGTCCGAGGTCGGACGGGATGCCGTGGCCGCGCGACTGATCGACCCCGACCGACCCGTCGGCATCCTCGTCAACAACGCGGGCTTCGGGCTCGACCTCGACTTCGCCTCCAACGACATCGTCGACGAGGAGCGCCATCTCGACCTGCACGTCCGCGCGACGATGCGCCTGTCGCACGCGGCGCTCGGGGCGATGACGGCGCGGGGGAGCGGGCGCATCATCAACGTCGCCTCGGTCGCGGCCTTCCTTCCCCGTGGCACGTACGGGGCGGTCAAGGCATGGATCGTCTCGTTCAGTCGCTGGGCGAACGCGGCCTACGCGCCGGTGACGGTGACGGCGGTCTGTCCCGGCTTCACCCACACCCACTTCCACGAGCGGCTGGGTCTGCCGCCCGGGCAGGAGGGCGTTCCGGGGTGGATGTGGCTCTCGGCCGACGACGTCGTCCGGGAAGGGCTGCGCGACGCGGCCCGCGGCAAGGCCGTGTCGATTCCGTCGCTGCGGTACAAGGTCCTCGTGGCGGCAACACGCCTCGTGCCGGCCGCGCTCGCGGCCCGACCGGCGCGCACCGGTCGCTGAGCCGACTCGTCGTCCCGCTGGGGAGGACGAAAGCGTCCCCCGTGGCCGAACCGATACCCTGGGGGCATGACGCATTCGGGCAATCCCTTCGGACAGGTCCTCGTCGCGCTGGTCACCCCGATGACCGCCGACGGTGAAGTCGACTGGCCCGCCGTGGAGAAGCACATCGACGACGTCATCACCGCCGGTGCCGACGGCATCGTGGTCACCGGGACGACGGGGGAGACGAGCACGCTCACCGATCCCGAAAAGCTCCGACTCGTCGAGGTCGGCAAGTCCGTCTCCGCCGGGAGGGCGAAGATCATCACGGGCGGCGGGTCGAACGAGACCGCACACGCGATCGAGCTGTACCGCGCGAGCGAGAAGGCCGGCGCCGACGGCATCATGATCGTCACGCCGTACTACAACAAGCCGACCCAGGCCGGCATCCTCACGCACTTCCGTCTCGTCGCCGATGCCACCGATCTGCCGGTCATCCTGTACGACATCCCGGGCCGCACGGGCGTCCCGATCAAGTACGAGACCATCCTCCGTCTCGCCAAGCACCCGAACATCCTCGCGATCAAGGATGCCAAGGGCGACTTCAGCGAGGTCAGCCGCGTGCTCAACCAGACCGATCTGCTCTACTTCTCCGGCGACGACGCGAACGTCCTCCCGCATCTCGCCATCGGCGCTGCCGGGCTCATCGGCGTCACGGCCAACATCGCCCCGGCTCCGTACCGCACGATCGTCGACGCGGTGAACCGCGGCGATCTGGCCACGGCGACCGCCGCACACCGCAAGCTCGAGCCCCTCGTCCGCGCCGTGATGACCCACGTGCCCGGCACGGTGAGCGCGAAGTACATCCTCCACGGCCTCGGCCGCATCTCCAGCCCTCGCGTGCGCCTTCCCCTCGTCGGCCCGGAGGAGTGGGAGGCCGCCGTCATCGAGGACGAACTCGCCCTCGTCACGGAGGTCGAGGGTGCCGACTTCTCGAACTTCCGCCCCGATCGCAATGCCGCCGCCGGCGGCGCGCTGCCCAAGGTGCACGGCACCACGCGCTGAGAGCAGCACAACCGAACATCGGATGCCGTGACGGCATCCACCACCGACAGCGGATGCCGTGACGGCACCGGGAAGGCGTGTCATGCCCACCATCCTGTCCGAACCGGCCCCCCTCGAATCCGGCACCCTCCGCGTCACCCCGCTCGGCGGGCTGGGCGAGGTCGGCCGCAACATGACCGTTTTCGAGTACGACGGCAAGCTCCTGATCGTCGACTGCGGCGTGCTCTTCCCCGAGGAGCACCAGCCCGGCGTCGACCTGATCCTGCCCGACTTCGAGCCCATCAAGGGCCGCCTCGACGACGTCGTCGGCGTCGTGCTCACCCACGGTCACGAGGACCACATCGGCGCCGTGCCGTACCTGCTCCGGCTGAAGAACGACATTCCGCTGCTGGGGTCGGGCCTGACGCTGGCGCTGATCGAGGCGAAGCTCAAGGAGCACCGGATCAAGCCGTACACGCTGACCGTGAAGGAGGGCCAGCGAGAGCAGGTCGGCCCCTTCGACCTCGAGTTCGTCGCGGTCAACCACTCGATCCCCGACGCTCTGGCTGTCGCGGTCCGCACGCCCGCCGGCCTGGTGCTGGCCACCGGCGACTTCAAGATGGATCAGCTGCCGCTGGACGGCCGCATCACCGATCTGCGCGCGTTCGCGCGCCTCGGCGAGGAGGGGGTCGATCTCTTCCTCGTCGACTCCACGAACGCCGACGTGCCGGGGTTCACACCGCTCGAGCGATCGATCGGACCGGTGCTCGACCAGGTCATCGCGAAGGCGCCGCGCCGCGTCATCGTCGCGAGCTTCTCCAGTCATGTCCATCGCGTGCAGCAGGTGATCGACGCCGCGCACGCGCACGGACGTCGACTGGCCTTCCTCGGTCGCAGCATGGTGCGTAACATGACGATCGCCGAGGAGTTGGGCTACCTGCAGGTGCCCGAGGGGGTGCTGATCGACTACAAGAAGGCGAAGGACCTCCCCGACGATCGCATCGTCTACATGTCGACCGGCTCGCAGGGCGAGCCCATGGCCGTGCTCTCGCGCATGGCGAACCTCGATCACGCCATCGAGCCCGGTCCGGGAGACACGGTCATCCTCGCCTCGAGCCTCATCCCGGGCAACGAGAACGCGGTCTACCGCGTCATCGACGGTCTCACCAAGCTGGGTGCGAACGTCGTCCACAAGGGCAACGCGAAGGTGCACGTCTCCGGACACGCCGCTGCCGGGGAACTGCTCTACTGCTACAACATCCTGACCCCGCGTAACGTGCTGCCCATCCACGGCGAGTACCGGCATCTCATGGCCAACGCGAAGCTGGCGCAGGACTCGGGTGTGCCCGCGGAGAACACGATCCTCGGCGAGAACGGCACGGTCATCGACCTGAAGGGCGGCGTCGCTCGCGTCGCCGGCCAGTTGGACCTCGGGTTCGTCTACGTCGACGGGTCGACCGTCGGAGAGATCACCGACGCCGACCTCAAGGACCGCCGCATCCTCGGCGAGGAGGGGTTCATCTCCGTGATCGTGGTCGTCGACGCGTCGACGGGTCGCATCATCACGGGGCCGGAGATCCACGCCCGCGGCTTCGCCGAGGACGACGCGGTGTTCGAATCGGTCAAGCCGAAGATCGCTGCCGCGCTCACCGAGGCCGCCCAGTCGGGGGTGCGCGACACGCACGCGCTGTCGCAGGTGGTGCGCCGCACGATCGGACGCTGGGTCAACCAGTCGCTCCGCCGTCGCCCGATGATCGTCCCGCTCGTTATCGAAGCGTAAGCACCGCAGGCTCCTCCGGCGTCGGCTCCGGGTGCGGCGGCTTCTACAATCGCCACATGCCCGCTGTCTTCCGTGTGCGCTCCGCCGTCCAGGGCGATGGTGCGTTCCTCGCGGACATGGTCGTCGAGGCGGCGAACTGGCGTTCGGAGGGGGCGCGACCCCGACACGAGGTGCTGTCCCAGCCCGACCATGCCCGTTACCTCTCCGGCTGGATGAGGCCGGGCGACTCGGGGGTCATCGCGATCGACGCCCAGGACACGCCCATCGGGGCGGCGTGGTACCGGATGCTGCCGCGCACCGAACCCGGCTTCGGGTACGTGGGAACCGGGGTGCCGGAGCTGATCATCGGCGTCCGGCCCATCTGGCGCGCCCACGGTGTCGGGCGCGCCCTGCTGCAGCGGCTGTGCGACCAGGCGCGCGCGGAGGGCTACGCGCGACTGAGCCTCTCGGTGGAGCGCGGGAACTTCGCCCGCACGCTGTATCGGAGCGAGGGTTTCGCGGTGACGACCGCCGGGATCGGGCGAGACACGATGGTCAAGCGCCTGCGCTGACCGTGGGGTCCGTGCCGCCGGAGGGTCGCGTCGCTACGCGGGAACGTCAGGTGTCGGTCGTACCGTGGAGGAATGGCCAGGAGCACGAACCCGACCACGAGCCCGCGCACGTCCGCGAAGAGCTCGACGTCGTCGCGCGCCAAGAAGCCCGAGCCGGCTCCGAAGCGGTACGTCGACGACGTCGACCGGCCGCCCGCGCTCGTGCGCGCGTGGCTCGGCCTGGCCCACGGTGTCGGGGGTATGTTCCGCGCCTTCGGCCCCGAGACGCTCGAGAAGGAGCAGCGTCGCGACGGCTTCCCGTTCTTCCTCGTGCTGCTTGCCATCGCCGGCGGCGTCAACGAGTGGTTCTTCATCGGCACCGACATCGGTACGAACGTCAGCGCCTACACCTTCGGGCTCATCATCGGGCGTGCGGCGTTCCTGCTCCCGATTCTCCTCGTGCTCCTGGCGGGATGGCTGTTCCGGCATCCCTCCTCCGTGTACGACAACGGACGCATCGGGATCGGCTTCGGGTTGTTCGTCCTGACTCTCGCCGGCTTCTGTCACCTCGCCGGAGGCGCCCCGCAGCCCGCACAGGGTGTGCTGAAGCTGAGCGCAGCGGGCGGCTTGTTCGGCTGGATGATCGCGCAGCCGCTGAGCTACCTCACGCTCATCCCGGCCTACATCGTCCTCGCGCTGCTGGCCGTGCTGAGCGTCCTGATCCTCACCAAGACCCCGCCGAACCGCATCGGATCGCGGCTGGGCGATCTGTACGCCTGGATGTTCGGGGCAGAGCGCAGCGAGCCCGGCTCGGATGCCGCGACCGTCGCCTTCGGCAAGGCCGACAAAGACGAGAAGGACGACGACGCACTGCCGTGGTGGCGCCGCAACAAGTCGGGCCGAGAAGAGGATGCCGACGGGCACCTGGGTTCGGACGACCTCACGGCGCTGCTGGAGTCGTCGGCCACGGGCGGCTTCGACCAGGCCGTTCCGGCCGTCGCGCCTCCTGCGCCGCCGTCGGAGGCTCCGACGGAGATCATCGATCCGCGCGTCGTCGCCGGTGCGCAGCGCGCCGCGCGGGGAGCGGACCTCGGCATCCGAGAAGATGCGGAAGAGGTCCACGACGATGGTCTGCTTCCGGGGCTGTCGGGTCTCGGCGGCGACCACGACGGTCGTCCGCCCGCTCTTCCCTACCGGCTGCCCTCGGTCGAGGCGCTCGCCGCCGGCACGCCGCACAAGGCGCGCTCGGAGGCCAACGACCAGGTCGTGCGGGCCATCATGGGCGTGTTCGAGCAGTTCTCCGTGGATGCACGTGTCACGGGCTTCTCCCGCGGGCCGACGGTCACGCAGTACGAGATCGAGCTCGGACCGGGCGTCAAGGTGGAGCGCATCACCGCGCTCACCAACAACATCGCCTACGCGGTGGCCTCCAACGAGGTCCGCATCCTCGCGCCCATCCCCGGCAAGAGCGCGATCGGCGTCGAGATCCCCAACGCCGACCGCGAGATCGTGACCCTGGGCGACGTGCTGCGCTCTCAGGCCGCCGCCGCGCAGACCCACCCCATGACCATCGGCGTCGGCAAGGACGTCGGCGGCGGGTACGTCGTCGCGAATCTCGCGAAGATGCCGCACCTCCTGGTCGCCGGCTCGACCGGTTCGGGCAAGTCCAGCTTCGTGAACTCGATGATCACGAGCCTGCTCATGCGCGCGAAGCCGAGCGACGTCCGCATGGTGCTCATCGACCCCAAGCGGGTCGAGCTGACCTCCTACGCGGGCGTCCCGCACCTCATCACCCCCATCATCACCAACCCCAAGAAGGCGGCCGAGGCGCTGCAGTGGGTGGTGAAGGAGATGGACATGCGCTACGACGACCTCGCGTCGTTCGGCTTCCGTCACATCGACGACTTCAATCGCGCGGTCGTCGCGGGGGAGATCACCCTTCCCGCCGGCAGCGAGCGCGTGCTCAAGCCCTACCCGTATCTTCTCGTGGTGGTCGACGAGCTCGCCGACCTCATGATGGTGGCGCCCCGCGACGTCGAAGACTCGATCGTGCGCATCACCCAGCTCGCGCGGGCCAGCGGCATCCATCTCGTCCTGGCGACGCAGCGACCGTCGGTCGACGTCGTGACGGGGCTCATCAAGGCGAACGTGCCCTCGCGCCTCGCCTTCGCCGTCACGAGCGTCACCGACTCGCGCGTCATCCTCGATCAGCCGGGCGCCGACCGGCTGATCGGGCAGGGTGACGGACTCTTCCTCCCGATGGGCGCATCGAAGGCGGTCCGCGTGCAGGGGGCGTGGGTCGCCGAGAGCGAGATCGAGAAGGTCGTCGCGCACGTCAAGAAGCAGGCGCAGCCGGAGTACCGCTCCGACGTTCAGGCCGTCGCGGAGAAGAAGGAGATCGATGCCGACATCGGCGACGATCTCGAGCTGCTGCTGGCCGCGGCGGAGCAGATCATCTCGACCCAGTTCGGATCGACCTCGATGCTGCAGCGCAAGCTCCGGGTCGGGTTCGCGAAGGCGGGCCGCCTGATGGATCTCCTCGAGTCCCGCGAGATCGTCGGCCCGTCGGAGGGTTCGAAGGCTCGCGACGTGCTGGTGACGCCCGAGCAGCTTCCGACCGTGCTCGCCCGGCTCCGCGGCGAGGAGCCGCCCGTCGGGGTTGCGTCCGGTGGATCGTCGGATGCCGTGGATGCCCAGTTCGACGGATACGAGGTCGTCGACGGCGACGCGGGAGATGAGGATGCCTGGGGCCTCACCGGACGCGACTGAGCGGTTCGCGCGGCAATCGGCTCGGATAGGCTCGGCGACGTGACGATCCCTCGGCAGCTCCCCAACGCGATCACGATCGTTCGGATCCTCTGCGCCCCTGTCTTCGTCTGGATGCTCCTGGCCGACGACGGCGCGGACGGCCCTCTTCGATGGGGCGCGGCGGCGCTGTTCATCGTCGCGATCGCCACAGACGGCATCGACGGCTACCTCGCGCGCAGGCACGACATCGTCACCGATCTCGGCAAACTGCTCGATCCGATCGCCGACAAGGTGTTGACCGGCGCGGCGTTCGTGGGACTGTCCCTCCTCGGCGAACTGGACTGGTGGATCACGGTCCTCGTCCTGGTTCGGGAGGTAGGGATCACGGTGCACCGACTCGTCGTCGCGAGCGACCACGTGGTGGCTGCGGCGTGGATGGGAAAGCTGAAGACGGTTGCTCAGGCGGTCGCCCTCTCGCTCGCGCTGCTGCCGTTGTGGACGGTGGTCGGCGAGTGGATCCACCTCGTCAACGCGGTCGCCATGACCATCGCGGTGATCCTCACGGTGGCGAGCGGTCTCGACTACGTGCTCACCGAAGTCCGCGGCGCGCGCTCGACACGGAGGAAGAGCGCATGACGACGCGTCGTGAAGCCCGGGCCGCGCGACAGGCGGGGGAGGTGGACGACGTCGAGGCGACGCTCGTGTCGCATGGACGCCCCTCGGATGCCGAGCGCCTCGTCAACCGCCTCAAGGAACTTGGCTGGACCCTCGGGGTCGCGGAGTCGCTGACGGGCGGTGCCGTCGCGGCATCCGTCGTCTCGGTTCCGGGCGCGTCCGCCGTGCTTCGCGGCGGCATCGTCGCCTACGCGACCGACATCAAGCAGACGGTCCTGGGAGTCGATGCGACCCTCCTCGCCGCCCACGGCCCCGTGCATCCGCGTGTCGCGCGCCAGATGGCCGAGGGTGTCCGTCGCGTCCTCGGGCGTGGCGACGACGCGGCCGACGTGGGCATCGCGACGACGGGCATCGCGGGGCCGGTGTCGCCCGACGGACAGCCCGTGGGCACCGTGCACCTGGCCGTGTCGACCCCGCTCGGTTCGCGCGTGGAATCGCTGGTGCTGACCGGCGATCGGCAGGAGATTCGCGCGGAGGCGGCGGCACTCGCACTGCGCCTCGCGTTCGACGCGCTCTGACACCGGGAATAGCCGGTGTTTCTCCTCCGTTACATCTGAGCGATTCCCACCCTTTCTCCAGCACTACGGGGCTAGGGTGACAGCCAAGTGCTGTACCGTGGTCCATCCGCGACCGCGGAATCATCGTCACAGAAGGGGGCCTGACATGATCCTGGTTCGTCAAGAGATCGGTGACGTCCTTCGTGACATGCGCCTGCAGAAGGGCAAGACGCTGCGCCAGGTCGCCGGACGCGCGAGTGTGGCGCTGGGCTACCTCAGCGAGGTCGAGCGCGGTCAGAAGGAAGCCTCCAGCGAGATCCTGGCCGCCGTGGCCGACGCGCTCGATGTGCCCATCTCGACCATCATGCGCGAGGTGGGCGACCGCATCTCCGTCCTCGAGGGTTTGCAGACCTTCCCCGATGTCGTGCCCGACGACCTCGCGTCGCTCGACGAGGACTTCGCCCAGCCCGAGCTGTCGCTGCGCTGAACGCGGTTTCGTTCCGTTCATGCGTCTGAGTGAGTTCACGCGCGCCGTGACGGCGGAGTTCGGTACGCAAGGCGATGCGCTCGTCTCGGATCTGGCGCTGAGCGCGCTGTCGTATCGCACCGCGTCGCAGGCCCTGGCCGACGGGGTGGATACCCGGGAGGTATGGCTGGCGCTGTGTGCCGAGGCCGATGTGCCGATGGCGCGTCGTCACGGCGTCGGACGCCTCGAATCTCGTCAGTGACTTTCCGCGTGTCGCATCGAACAGGTGTTCGATAGAGCGTAGTGTCCTCCACAAGAGGTATCGCAGAGAAGTCGTCCCCCGTGAGCCGGAGACGCCCGACGGATGTCGGAACCCCGGCGTAGCGTCGACGGCGTCATCGAGACACCTCCGCCTTGTCGCAGCGTCCCTCCACCGGCGGGAGCGCGACAGCCTACAGGCGACGGAACGCGAGCACGAAGGAGCACGTCATGCCATCACCCGCAGACCGCGAGAAGGCCCTGGAGTCGGCCCTCGCCCAGATCGACCGCCAGTTCGGGAAGGGCTCGGTCATGCGGCTGGGCAGCGACGAGCGCGCCCCGGTCGAGGTCATCCCCACCGGTTCCATCGCGCTCGACGTCGCTCTCGGCGTCGGCGGATTGCCGCGTGGTCGAATCATCGAGATCTATGGACCGGAATCTTCCGGTAAGACCACTCTGACGTTGCACGCGATCGCCAATGTCCAGCGCGCGGGCGGCATCGCCGCGTTCATCGACGCAGAGCACGCGCTCGACCCCGACTACGCGCAGAAGCTCGGTGTCGACATCGATCAGCTGCTGGTCTCCCAGCCCGATACGGGTGAGCAGGCTCTCGAGATCGCCGACATGCTCGTACGGTCGGGGGCGATCGACCTCGTCGTCATCGACTCGGTGGCCGCGCTCGTGCCGAAGGCCGAGATCGAGGGCGAGATGGGAGACTCGCACGTCGGTCTGCAGGCCCGCCTGATGTCGCAGGCACTCCGCAAGCTCACCGGTGGTCTCAACCAGACCAACACCACGATGATCTTCATCAACCAGCTGCGCGAGAAGATCGGTGTGTTCTTCGGATCACCCGAGACGACCGCGGGAGGAAAGGCGCTGAAGTTCTACGCGTCGGTTCGTCTCGACATCCGTCGCATCGAGACGCTGAAGGACGGCACCGACGCAGTCGGCAACCGTACGCGCGTCAAGGTCGTCAAGAACAAGATGGCTCCGCCCTTCAAGCAGGCAGAGTTCGACATCCTCTACGGGGTCGGCATCTCTCGCGAGGGAAGTCTCATCGACTTCGGCGTCGAGCACGCGATCGTGAAGAAGTCGGGTGCGTGGTACACGTACGACGGTGAGCAGCTCGGGCAGGGCAAGGAGAACGCTCGCAACTTCTTGATCAAGAACGTCGATGTGGCGGCCGAGATCGAGACGAAGATCAAGCAGAAGCTCGGCATCGGTCAGCCCAAGACGGCGGCGCCGGCAGCCGACGAACTGGCCGCGCGCCGACCCGCGTGAGCCGGACGAGTACTCGGGTTCACGCATGGTGACGGGGGACTCGCGCGGGGGTGGGCCGGACCGGGGGGATCGGCTCGCCCCCGTCATCCCGCTCTTCGGGGCGGGGGAGCGCGCGGATGCGGCCGAGGCCTCGGCTTCGCAAGCAAGGGGAGACGACTGGCATCGCAGTTGGATCGTCGATCACGCGGAGACCGATTCCGCGGAGGGGGATGCCGTCTCGCCGGAGAGCAATCGCGCCGAGGTCAGGCGGCAAGCCGAGACCGCCTTGCTGAAGAAGCTGCGAGGACGCTCGTTGTCCGAGCGCGAGGCGAGAGGTGCGCTGGCGCAGCACGAACTCGACCCGCAGGAGATCGATGCGATCGTGGCGGCGTTTCTCGGGCACGGCTACCTCGATGACATTCGTCTGGCAGAGCAGCTGGTGCACGTCGCGACTGATCGGAAGGCGCAGGGCCGGCACTCGGTCGCGCAGACGCTCGCGGCCCGGGGTCTCGGTCGAGAGGTGATCGATGCCGTTCTGGCGGAGCTTCCCGACGACGACGCCGAGCGCGCGTTGGCGTTTGCGCGGCAGAAGGCCCGCAATCTCGTCTCGCTCGATCGCGACACGGCTCTGCGGCGTCTGCACGGCCAGTTGGCGCGCCGCGGGTTCGCGGGGAGTCTCGCGATGTCGGCGGCGCGACAGGCGCTCGACGAGGCGGCCGGCCCTTCGTCTGGTGTCCGATTCCGCTGACTCGCAACGATGAGCGTGCCCCTCGGTCGACCGGAGAGGTGAGGGGAGGGTGGCTCGTACAATGGAGCCCATCATGACTTCCCCGTCCTCCGCCCCGACGATCATCGAGAACTCGCCGGCGTCTCTCGCCGCCGACGGCACCACGCGCACCTATGAGGTGCGCACGTTCGGCTGTCAGATGAACGTGCACGACTCGGAGCGGCTCTCCGGCTCCCTCGAAAGCGCGGGCTACGTCCGTGCGGAGGCGGGCACCGAGGCCGACGTCGTCGTGATCAACACCTGCGCGGTCCGCGACAACGCCGCCGGCAAGTTGTACGGCACACTCGGGCACCTCAAGAGCCGCAAGGACCGGCACGAAGGCATGCAGATCGCCGTCGGCGGGTGCCTCGCCCAGATGGACAAAGACGCCGTGCTCGAGAAGGCGCCGTGGGTCGATGTCGTCTTCGGTACCCACAACATGGGGTCCCTCCCGGGGATGCTGGAGCGAGCGCGGCACAACGGTGATGCCGAACTGGAGATTCTCGAGGCGCTGGAGGTCTTCCCCTCTACCTTGCCGACCAAGCGCGATGCCGTTCACAGCGGCTGGGTGTCGATCTCCGTCGGCTGCAACAACACCTGCACCTTCTGCATCGTCCCGAGCCTCCGCGGTAAGGAGAAGGACCGCCGTCCCGGTGACATCCTCAGCGAGATCAAGCTGCTCGTGGACGACGGCGCCATCGAAGTCACGCTGCTCGGACAGAACGTCAACAGCTACGGCGTGGAGTTCGGCGATCGCCAGGCCTTCAGCAAGCTCCTCCGCGCAGCGGGCGAGATCCCCGGGCTCGAGCGCATCCGGTTCACCAGCCCGCACCCCGCCGCCTTCACCGATGACGTCATCGACGCGATGGCCGACACTGCGGCGGTGATGCCCCAGCTGCACATGCCGCTCCAGTCGGGGTCCGACCGCGTCCTCAAGGCGATGCGCCGCTCCTACCGCAGCGAGCGGTTCCTCGGCATCCTCGATCGGGTGCGGGCCCGCATGCCGCACGCGGCGATCACCACCGACATCATCGTCGGATTCCCGGGTGAGACGGAGGAGGACTTCCAGGAGACTCTCCGGGTCGTCGAGGAGTCACGCTTCGCGAGCGCGTTCACCTTCCAGTACTCGATCCGCGAAGGCACCCCTGCGGCCACCATGCCCGATCAGGTGCCGAAGGCTGTCGTCCAGGACCGGTACGAGCGCCTCATCGCCCTGCAGGAGCGCATCTCGCTCGAGGAGAACCAGCGTCAGCTCGGGCGCGAACTGCAGGTGCTCGTCTCCACGGGCGAAGGCAAGAAGGATGCCGAAACCCACCGGCTCACCGGACGCGCCGAGGACAACCGCCTCGTCCACTTCGAGCTGCCGGCCGGATCGGCCGTGCCTCGCCCGGGCGATGTCGTCACCGTGACCGTGACGCACGCCGCACCGTTCCATCTCCTCGCCGACAGCGCCGACGACGGATCCCTGCGCATCCGACGCACGCGGGCCGGCGACGCCTGGGACCGGGCGCAGGCCGAGTCGTGTGGTGTCCCCGCCTCCGCCAGCGACGGGGCACCGCGCGCCGTGTCGTTGGGGCTGCCGGTGTTGCGTCCCGCGGGGGCGTGACCACGGCTGGGTCTTCCGCTCGGGCCGCCGGCGAATCGATCCCCCCGCCCCGCCTGTGGGGGGTCGTGGGCGCTACCGGAACCGGTAAGACAGAGCTCTCTCTACGGCTCGGCGAGGAGCTCGCTTCACGCGGCCGGCCGGCCGAGATCATCAACGCGGATGCCATGCAGCTCTACCGCGGTATGGACATCGGTACCGCCAAGCTCCCGCCCGAGCAGCGCCGCGGCATCCCGCACCACCTCTTCGATGTCCTCGACGTCACCGACGAAGCAGCGGTCGCGTGGTACCAGAGTCAGGCTCGAGACGCCATCGAGGCGGTCTTCTCCCGCGGCGCCGATGCCATTCTTGTCGGCGGGTCGGGCCTGTACGTGTCCAGCGTCGTCTACGACTTCCGCTTCCCCCCGCACGACGACGCGCTCCGCTCGCGCCTGGAGGAAGACCTCGCCCGCGAGGGGGCAGATGCCCTGCATGCCCGACTGCGCGCGCTCGACCCCGATACGGCCGAGCGCGTCGATCCGCGCAACGGGCGGCGGATCGTGCGGGCACTGGAAGTCCTCGCCCAGGGGGAACGCACGCACGGCGCGACCCTCCCCGAAGCGCCGGTGCTGTGGCATCCGCGAACGACGCTGCTCGGCGTCCATCTCGACCGCGCAGAGCTCGTCGCCCGTCTCGACCGCCGCGTGGAGCAGATGTGGGCGAGCGGGCTCCTCGACGAAGTTCGCCACCTGCAGGGGCTCGGGCTCGCCGACGGACCCACCGCCTCCCGTGCCATCGGATACGCCCAAGCCGCCGACCAGCTCGACGGCCGGCTGACGGAGGCGGAAGCGATCGCCGCTACGCAGTCGCTCACCCGCCGCTATGCACGTCGCCAGGTGTCCTGGTTTCGTCGGTATCCGGAGATCGCCTGGTATCCCCCCGACACGGATCCCGGCGCGCTGGCAGACTCGACGGCATGACCCTCGACATCCGCGCATTCGAACTCGCCGACACGGAGCCCGTCATCTCGCTGTGGCAGGAGACAGGGCTCACCCGCCCGTGGAACAATCCGCACCAGGACATCGCGCGAAAACTCCGCGTCCAGCCGGAGCTCTTCCTCGTCGCGGTCGACGGGTCCGAGATCGTCGGCTCGGTGATGGCGGGCTACGACGGACACCGCGGATGGCTCTACTACCTGGCCAGCAGTCCCGAGCGTCGCGGTGAAGGCATCGGACGCCGTCTCGTGGAGCGCGCGGAAGAGTTCCTGATCGACCTGGGATGCCCGAAGGTGCAGTTGATGGTGCGCACCGAGAACGTCGAGGTGCACGACTTCTACTCATCGCTCGGATTCGAGCCGTTCGAGGTGTGGACCACCGGCAAGCGACTCATCGCGGACTGATGCCCCGCACTCGGCGCGCCTAGACTTGACGGGTGTCCACTGCGCTCACCGTCCCGTTCACCAAGGGCCACGGCACCGGCAACGACTTCGTGATCGTCCCGGATGTCGACGGCTCGCTGTCGCTGAGCGACGAGCAGGTCGCGGCCCTGTGCGACCGCCGATTCGGCATCGGCGGCGATGGCATCCTGCGCGTTGTGCGCTCCCGAGAGCTTCCGGAAGGTGCCGCGACACCCGACGCGGAATGGTTCATGGACTACCGGAACGCCGACGGGTCCGCCGCCGAGATGTGCGGCAACGGCATCCGCGTGTTCGCGCGCTACCTCGTCGACAGCGGGCTCGTCGACCTTCCCGACGACGCGACGCTCCTCGTGGGCACGCGCGCCGGGACGAAGTCGCTGACGCGGAGTGAAGACGGCTTCGAAGTCGACCTCGGCCTGTGGCGCGCAGAGACGGATGAGGTCACCGTGCGGGCTCGGGGCCTCGACATCCCGCGGCCTGGCCAAGGGATCGATGTCGGCAACCCCCACGTCGTGGTGGCCCTCTCGAGCGCGGACGAGCTCGACGGGCTCGACCTCACCGTGCAGCCGCGGCTCACGCCGGAGCCGCCCGCGGGGGCGAACATCGAGTTCGTCGTCCCCGCAGATCCCCTCGTGGACGACGGCGTCGGTGCCGTGACCATGCGTGTCTTCGAACGCGGCGTGGGGGAGACGCTGTCCTGCGGCACGGGTGTCGCCGCGACGGCGCTCGCTGTGCGGCTGTGGGCGGGCGAGCGTTCCCCGGAACGCTGGCGCGTCGACGTTCCCGGCGGCCGACTGGGGGTGCGGATCACCCACCACGAAGACGGCGAGCACGTCCTCCTGTCCGGCCCCGCTGTCCTTGTCTACTCGGGACAGGTCACCCTGGCCTGACGGCGAGCACCGTCACGCGGTCTCGATGCCATCCGGAAGAGGGATGGCCGCCGTCGGCGGCGATCCGTGCCGCCGCACCTTGAGAACCCGGAAGCCGCGCCCGGTCGCCGCTCGAGACACCGTGTAGCCGTGATCCAGCGTGGCGGCCAGCCAGCGCTGCAAGGAGTCGGAGCCGAGGTTGCGCTGCACGACGAGCCACGCGTCACTGCGTTCATCCAGCCGGGGAATCCAGCGCTCCAGCAGGCCGTGGAGCTCGTGCTTCCCGACACGGATGGGCGGATTGGACCGTATCGTGCGGAAGGTGACGTCGTCGGGAACATCGTCGGGCAGCACAGCGTTGACATTGGTGAGGCCGAGGGCGGTGGCATTTCTCCGCACGAGGTCGAGTGCGCGTTCGTTGACATCGACCGCCCACACCGTCGCGTGCGGTGCTTCCAGCGCGAGAGTGAGGGCGATCGGCCCCCACCCGGAGCCGAGGTCGAGGATGTGGCCTCCCGGCGGTGCGGGTGGCATGTTCGCCAGCAGAACGGCCGTGCCGGAGTCGACATGGTCAGGACTGAAGACGCCGCCGGCCGTGGTGACTTCGACGTCACGTCCGGCGAGCGAGACGCGGATGCGACGGAGATTCTCCGCACTGGCCGGGGACGCACTGAAGTAGTGATCGCTCGACATCGACTCCGAGCGTAGCGGAGGACCTCCCAGTGCGGGAGGCTAGAGTGCACGATGGCCGCACGTCCGGGCGGACCACAGCGAAAGGACCACATGACCGACACGACCACCCCGCAGAGCACCGACGAGACGCCGGTCGACCCGGTGGACCGTGTGCTCGCACACGCCGACGGGCGATCCGGGGTGCGCGTCTTCGGTGCCGCGCAGGCGCTCCAGGATGCGTCGACGGTCGCCTACGGCGATGTCGACGGTGAACAGTGGGATCGCGAAGAGCGTGCCGCGCTGCGCCGTGTCGCCGGCCTGTCCACCGAACTCGAGGACGTCACCGAGGTCGAGTATCGGCAGCTCCGACTCGAGAACGTCGTGCTGGTCGGCGTGTACGCCCAAGGCTCGCAGGACGACGCCGAGAACTCGCTCCGCGAGCTCGCCGCCCTCGCGGAGACGGCCGGCGCCGTCGTCCTCGACGGTGTGCTGCAGCGTCGTCCCCACCCCGACCCTGCGACCTACATCGGCCGCGGCAAGGCGGCCGAGCTGCGCGACCTCGTCGCCGCCGTCGGCGCCGACACGGTCGTGGCCGACACCGAACTGGCATCCAGCCAGCGGCGCGCCCTCGAGGACGTCGTGAAGGTCAAGGTCATCGATCGCACCACCGTCATCCTCGACATCTTCAGCCAGCACGCCAAGAGCCGTGAGGGCAAGGCGCAGGTCGAACTCGCCCAACTCGAGTACCTTCTCCCGCGCCTGCGCGGCTGGGGTGAGTCGATGTCGCGTCAAGCCGGTGGACAGGTCGGCGCGGGAGGTGCGGGAATGGGCTCGCGCGGACCGGGTGAGACGAAGATCGAGCTCGACCGGCGCCGCATCCGTACCCGGATGGCCCAGCTTCGTCGTCAGATCCGTGACTTCGCGCCGGCGCGCGAGGCGAAGCGTGCGGAGCGCAAGCGCCACACCATCCCCTCCGTCGCCATCGCGGGATACACGAACGCCGGAAAGTCGAGTCTCCTGAACCGGCTCACCAGCGCCGGAGTCCTCGTGGAGAACGCGCTGTTCGCGACCCTGGATGCCACGGTGCGCCGCGCCCAGGCGAGCGACGGCCGCATCTACACGCTCACCGACACCGTCGGCTTCGTCCGCAACCTCCCGCATCAGCTCGTCGAGGCCTTCCGGTCGACGCTGGAGGAGGTAGCCGACGCCGACGTCATCGTCCACGTCGTCGACGGCTCGCACCCGGACCCCGCGGCCCAGCTCGCGACGGTTCGCGACGTGATGGCCGACGTCGGTGCGCGTTCGGTGCGCGAACTGGTGGTGTTCAACAAGGCCGACCTCATCGACCCCGACACCCGGCTGGTCTTGCGGGGCCTCGAACCGGATTCGCTCTTTGTGTCGTCACGGACGGGCGAGGGAATCGCCGAACTCCGCGCGGCCGTCGAAGCCGCACTCCCGCTGCCTGCCGTCGAGGTGCGCGCCCTCGTGCCCTACGACCGCGGCGACCTCGTCAACGCGGTGCACGAGTCGGGGCACATCGTCTCGACGGCGCACGAGGAGGGTGGCACCGCGGTGCACGCCCACGTGGATGCGCGGCTGGCCGCGGAGCTCTCTCCCTACCTCGTCTGACCCGCTGTGGTCGGAGGCTCGGTCGTCTGAACGCCGGCATCCCGAGTTCCGGGACGGAGGTCGATCGGCGGCACGTCCGGCGTGGGGAACCCGAAGACCACCCCCAGGAAGGCCAGTTCGGTCTCCAGGGCGTGGACGATCGTCTCCTGGCGCCGGAAGCCGTGGCCCTCACCGTCGTACAGCACGTAGGCGTGAGGTATGCCGCGCGCGGCGAGGGTGTCGCGGATGGCCTTGGACTGCGCCGGTGGCACGACGGCATCCTCGGCACCCTGCAGGATGAGCAGCGGCACGCGGAATCCGTCGGGGCGGCTGAGGGGTGAGCGCTCCACGTAGAGCTGCTCAGCCTCGGGCAGCGGGCCGATCAGGCCGTCGAGGTAGCGGGCTTCGAAGTCGTGCGTGTCGGCGGCCAGCGCACGCGCATCGCCGACGCCGTACCTCGATACACCCGCCGCGAAGACATCGCTGCTGACGAGGGCAGCAAGCACCGTCCATCCGCCTGCGGAACCGCCCTCGATGGCCAACCGGCCGGGGTCGGCGCCACCCTGGGCGGCCAAGCCCGAGGCCGCTGCCACGACATCGTCGACATCGACGACCCCCCACTGGCCGCGCAGCCGCTCGCGGTACGCCCGCCCGTACCCGGTAGACCCGCCGTAGTTGACGTCCAGGATGCCGATGCCGCGACTCGTGAAGTAGGCGACCTTCGGTTCTGCCACGTCGCCCACGTGCGCCGTGGGCCCGCCGTGCACCCACACGAGGTACGGCGGGCGCTCGCCGTCCGGTCCGACGACGTGAGGGTGCGTCGGCCGGTAGTCGACGGCGTGGACGGGTCCGTGCGGGCCGTCGAAGGTCACGCCGCGTCCCTGCGGGAGCCAGACGGGATCACCCTCGAAGCCGCCGCCGCGGACGAGTTCGACCGAGCCGGAGGCGGTGTCGACCGCCCACACGCCGCTCACTCCCGGCGCGGCGCCCGACAGGAGCACGCGCGCGCCGTCGACGGCCTCCACGAGTGCGCGGCTGCGCACGGGGATGTCCAGGGGCGTGACGCCTCCTTCCCGGTCCACGACGACGACCTCATCGTGACCGTCGGTGCGGATTGCGAGGACGTTGCCGTGCGGGAGCGGCGCGTACCATCGCGAACCCAGCACCCACAGCGCACCGCCGGTGTCGGCATCGGCGGGCGACACGGCCGCGGGAGCGGTCTCGCCCGAGACGCGGAAGATGTTCCATCTGCCGGTCGGGTCGTCGAGGAAGAGCAGATCTCCCTCTGCGGTCCACTCCGGCTGCAGGGCCGCTGTCCGCCCCGACGAGACGGTGCGCACGTCTGCCACGCGGCCGTGTGCCACTCGTCCCACCCGGAGGGCCGTGCGATCCCACGGCATGTCGGGATGGTTCCACGCGATCCACGCGAGTCGTTCGCCGTCGGGGGAGAGCGCGGGCTGAGCGAGGAAATCGCTGCCCTCGGTCATCGTGGTCCGTTCTCCCGCCGTCGAGATCGCGACGATCGATCGTGCGGGAACGGGAGAGCGCCCGTGTGCTTCGCGCACGGCCAGCAGCATCCCGTGCTGCCACGACAGTCCGCCGTAGCGCACGTCGCCGTCGTCGTCGGTGAGAGCGACGGTCGTTCCGTCGCTGCGGAGGAGCCAGATGCGCTGGTCGCTCTTCTCGACGAAGAACAGCAGCCCGTCGGGCGACGCGGCCCACGATCCGCCGCCGTACTCGTGCACGCGGGAGCGCGCGTTCCACGGCGAGGGAAGAACGTCGACGACCTGCCCGTCCGCGTCGCGGCGGCGAACGGTGGTCCGTCCGCCCTCCGAGGGGATCGATTCCCCCCACCAGATCTCGTCGCCGACGAACGCGGCCCCGTCGAAGCGCGGCGCGGCAGCGGCGGCGGACAGCGGAGACGGCCAGGAGCCGTAGGGGAGGGTGTCAACCATCCCTCCACGGTACGCGCCGTGCCGGCGTCGTCCCTGCGAAACAACGCGTCACAGAAGGGCTGCGCGATGCGGCGGCGTCCTAGAGTGGGGGCATCGACCCGGCTCCGGCCGGGACAGCCCGGACGACGCGTCACGCGTCACGGGCAGGAGCGACAGCCGAGCCCGGCACCCGCCCGCAGACCGCAGCCTGTTGCGGTCGCGGCCGACCGGCCTCACCCCCGCTGACCCGCCCTGGACCCATCTGTCATGTCGCATCCCGCCGCCGAGGCCGACGCCCCGGCATCCGTGCCCGTTTCCTTCGAGGTGTACCCGCCGCGCCGTCCCGAGGGGATGCCGGCGCTGCACGAGACCATCCAGCAGCTCGCGCGCGTGTCACCCGAGTTCATCTCGGTCACGTTCGGCGCGGGCGGCTCATCGGGCGGGCGATCGCTCGAGGTGCTGACGCACATCCTGCGCGAGACGTCGGTGCCGCCCCTGGCGCATGTGACCTGCGTCGGCAGCACGCTCGCCGACGCGACGGCGCTCATCCGCGAGTTCCTCGACGCCGGCATCACCCGCTTCCTCGCGCTGCGGGGAGACCCGCCCGCCGGGGCGGCCGAGGGAGACGCCTTCCTCGGCGACCTCGAGAGCGCGGCCCAGCTCGTGCAGCTGATCGATCGCGTGCAAGCGGAGCGGGCACCGTACAGCGAGGCGGAGGTGCCCGGCGTCCCGGGGGCCGCTCGGGTCGCCCCGCGCGAGCGCGTGCAGATCTCGGTCGCCGCCTTCCCCAACGGCCACCCGCGGTCACGACACCGATACGAGGACATCGACGCGCTGCTGGCCAAGCAGGCCGCGGGAGCGACTCTGGCCATCACACAACTGTTCTTCGAAGCCGACGACTATCTCGACTTCGTCGATCGGGCCCGGGATGCCGGTGTCCGCATCCCCATCCTTCCCGGCGTGATGCCGCTCACCTCCCCGGGACGTCTCGCGCGGGTGCTCGAACTCACCGGCGACGCACGGCCCGCCGGGCTCGGCGGCGCGCTCGAGCGCGCATCGAGCAGCGAGGAGCAGCGTGACGTCGGTATCGCCCACGCGGCTGGACTCGCCCGCGCCGTTCTCGACGGTGGAGCACCCGGCGTGCATCTCTACGCCTTCAACAATCACGACACGGTGCTCGCGGTGCTCCGCGAGGCCGGCATCCGTCCCCTCGAACAGGAGAACCCCGCATGACCTTCCCCGCCGGAACGATCCTCGGCTACCCCCGCATCGGTCGACGTCGCGAGCTCAAGCGCGCGGTCGAGTCGCACTGGGCAGGCCGGTCCTCGGAGACGGAACTCGAGCAGACCGCGGCGACGCTGCGCGCTCAGACGCGCGCGCACCTGGCGAGCCTCGGGCTCGGACGCGACGACTCCTCCATCCCGGAGACGTTCTCGTACTACGACCAGGTCCTCGATCTGGCGGTGGCGGTCGGAGCCATCCCGGCGCGGTTCGATCCGCTGAGGGATGCCGACGGCACCATCGGTCTGTCGGCGTACTTCTCGGTCGCCCGCGGCGACGAGGAGCGAGCGCCGCTCGAGATGACGAAGTGGTTCGACACCAACTACCACTACCTCGTTCCCGAGATCGGGCCGGAGACGGTGTTCTCGCGGTCGGGCGACCGCTTCGCCGCGCAGCTGCGCGAGGCGCGCGCCGAGGGCTACCTCACGCGGCCCGTGCTCGTGGGACCGGTGACGTTCCTCGCCCTCGCGAAGCCGTCCGACGGCGCACCCGACGGTTTCCGCCCCCTCGACCGGCTCGACGACCTCCTGCCCGTCTACTCGGCGCTCCTCGCGGAGCTCCGCGACGCGGGCGCCGATTGGGTGCAGCTCGACGAGCCGGCGCTGGTCAGTCAGTCTCTCGCGCTGACGGACCGCGAGCTGGCTGACGCCGCCGAGCGCGCCTACGCCGTGCTGGGTGCAGCCGCCGAGCGACCGCAGCTCCTGGTGGCCGCCGGGTACGCGCAGCTCTCCGACGACGCCTGGCGCGTGCTCGCGGCAGCACCGGTCGACGCGATCGCGCTCGACCTTCGACGCGGCGCTGTTCCGGCGCCCGTACCGGGCCTCACCGAGAAGGTGCTCCTGGGAGGTGTCATCGACGGCCGCAACGTCTGGCGCGGTGACCTGGAGCGCGCCTGGAACGACCTCGGCGCGCTGACCGCTCTGGGCGCTGCACGGGTCGTGGCCGCCACGTCGACGTCGTTGCAGCACGTACCTCACGACGTGACCGACGAGCCCGACCTCGACCCGCGCCTCGCGGGCTGGCTGGCCTTCGCCGACCAGAAGACCGCGCAGGTCGTCACGCTGGCCCTCGGGCTCCGTGAGGGTGTCGAGGCGATCCGGTCCGACCTCGACGACGCCACGACCGCGCTCGCCGACCGTGCCGCGGCGCCGGGTGTTCGTGACGGTGCGGTGCGGGAGCGCACGGCAGCACTGAACGATGCCGACTTCGTTCGCGTCGACGACGAAGCGCGTCGGCAGGCGCAGCGTGACCTGGATCTTCCGGTCCTGCCCACGACGACCATCGGCTCCTTCCCGCAGACCGCAGACATCCGACGTGCTCGCGCGGCGCACGCGCGAGGAGAGCTCTCCGCGGGGGAGTACGACCGGTTCCTGCGCGAGGAGATCGCACGCGTCATCGCTCTGCAGGAGGACCTGGGTCTGGACGTCCTCGTCCACGGCGAGGCCGAGCGCAACGATATGGTGCAGTACTTCGCCGAGCATCTCGACGGCTTCGCGGTGACGCGCCACGGGTGGGTCCAGTCGTACGGGTCGCGAGCCACACGCCCGTCGATCCTGTGGGGGGACGTCTCGCGTCCCGCGCCCATCACGGTCGCCTGGACGGGGTTCGCTCAGTCGCTCACCGATCGTCCCGTGAAGGGCATGCTGACCGGACCGGTCACGATCCTCGCGTGGTCCTTCGTGCGCGACGACCAGCCGTGGAGCGAGACGGCCAACCAGGTGGCCCTCGCGCTGCGCGATGAGATCGCAGACCTCGAGGCGGCCGAGGTGCGCATCATCCAGGTCGACGAACCCGCACTGCGGGAGCTACTTCCCCTCAAGGCCGCGGAGCAGCCCGCATACCTCGACTGGTCCGTCGGGTCCTTCACGCTGGCCACGGCCGGGGCGCTGCCGCACACGCAGGTGCACACCCACCTCTGCTACTCCGAGTTCGATGTCGTGATCGGCGCGATCGAAGCTCTCGACGCGGACGTCACCTCGATCGAAGCCGCGCGCAGCCGCGGGGAAGTGATCGACGACATCGCCGCGTCGGGCTTCGGACACGGCGTCGGCCCGGGCGTCTACGACATCCACTCGCCGCGCGTTCCGTCCACCGACGAGGTGGCCGAACTGCTCGAACGTGCCGCGGCGCGCCTGCCGCTCGCGCAGGTGTGGGTCAATCCGGACTGCGGACTCAAGACCCGCGGCTACGACGAGACCGTCGCATCCCTGCGGAATCTCGTCGACGCCACGGCGCGCGTGAGGGAGAAGGTCGCGGCCGCCGTGTGACCGGCGCTCAGCGCTCACACGGCGCGGAGCACCGCCACGACCTTTCCGAGGACGACGGCTTCGTCGCCGAGGATCGGCTCGAAGGCGGTGTTCCGCGGCAGGAGCCAGGTGTGACCGTCGCGCTGGCGGAACGTCTTCACGGTGGCCTCGCCGTCGAGCATGGCGGCCACGATCTCGCCGTTGTCCGCGGTCGCCTGCGATCGGACGACGACCCAGTCGCCGTCGCAGATGGCCGCGTCGATCATGGACTCGCCGCTGACCTTCAGCATGAACAGGTCGCCCTTGCCGACGAGCTGGCGGGGGAGCGGAAAGATCTCCTCGACCTGCTGGTCGGCCGTGATGGGGATGCCGGCGGCGATCCGCCCGACGAGCGGCACCATCGCCGCGTCCCCCACAGACGGTGCTTCGTCGGCGGGATTCTCGGCGGCGCTGCCGGGAAGGTCGATGAGCACCTCCATCGCGCGCGTCTTGCCCGGGTCGCGTCGCAGATATCCGCTGAGCTCGAGCTGGTTGAGCTGGTGCGTGACGCTCGAGAGTGACTTCAGGCCGACCGCGTCGCCGATCTCCCGCATGCTCGGCGGGTAGCCGTGGTGGGCGATCGAGCGCTGGATGACCTCGAGGATCGCCAGCTGCTTGTCGCTCAGCGACGTGCGCCGTCGGGTCTGGGGCCTGTCCCGGGATGACCGGATCTCGTCCATGGCCGCGCTCCTCTCGAGTCCTCCGGAAGGTCTGCGCCTTCGAATGTCGGAGGTAGGTGATGGGGTCTTGTTGTCGAAACCGTATCCGCTTCCGCCGCTGATGGATGTGAGTGGATCGCGTGTCGCGTTCGATTCATCTCCGATGTCGGACGTGCTTGACACTCTAGATGTATCGAAGATAGATTCGGAAGAGAACTTCGTACCCGGCTCTCCCGGCCGAGGGTCGGGTACGAAGTTCCGAACCCCAGGAGGACTCATGACCACCATCGACATCGCCGCAGCACCCTCGCTGACCTCGGCGACGCGCCTGCGCCTCACGGTGCGCGGCCGCCGCGTCGTGGCCTTCCTCGCCGCTCTCCCCGCGATCGCCGCGCTCAGCATCGCGATCGTCTCCGGGGGCGGCGCGCTCGCGTCGGCCGATCACGGCGCAGCGGAGGGGGCGTTCACCACCGTCACCGTGCTTCCGGGTGACAGCCTGTGGTCCATCGCGGAAGAAGTCGCGCCGGCGGCCGATCCGCGTGACGTGGTCGACGCCATCGCTCGCCTCAACGCCCTCGGTTCCGCCGAGCTCGTCGCGGGTGACACTCTCGCCATTCCGGCCGAGTACGCGGCTCGCGACTGACCTTCCACCGGCGGTCGGCGGCATCCCGGCGCGCGTGGGCATGCGGGACCTTCGGCTACGCGGATTTCTCGCTCTCGACGAGGCGCGCCGTAGCATGGGGGAGTGAGTTCTCCTACCGACGGACGTGCCCGCCTCGAGGATCTTCCCCTCCGCGACGATCTGCGTGGACTGACACCGTACGGAGCTCCGCAAGCGCCTCTCCCGGTCGCGCTGAACGTGAACGAGAACACGCACCCGGTGCCCGAAGAGGTGGCAGACGACATTCTCGACAGCATCGCCCTCGCTCTGCGTGAGGTGAATCGCTATCCCGACCGGGAGTTCACGGCTCTGCGCGAGGGCTTCGCCGACTACCTCGGGCACGGGCTCGATCGCGATCAGATCTGGGCGGCGAACGGGTCGAACGAAGTGCTCCAGCACCTGCTCCAGGCCTTCGGAGGGCCGGGTCGCCGGGCGTTCGGATTCGGACCGACCTACTCGATGTATCCGCTCCTCACCCGGGCGACCGGCGCCGAGTACGTCGCCGGCGTGCGCGACGCCGACTACACGGTGTCGGCGGATTCGGCGTCCGCTCAGGTCGCCGACGCCGACCCGGACGTCACTTTCCTGTGCGCGCCCAACAACCCCACCGGCACGCCGATGTCACTCGACGTCATCGACGCCGTCTACGAGGCATCGCGCGGGATCGTGATCGTCGACGAGGCCTACCAGGAGTTCGCGCCGCGCGACGAGCGGTCGGCGTTGACCCTGCTCCCGGGGAGGGAACGACTCGTCGTCTCGCGCACGATGAGCAAGGCCTTCGCGTTCGCGGGAGCACGCGTCGGATACCTCGCCGCCGATCCGGGTGTCATCGACGCGCTGCGTCTCGTGCGCCTGCCGTATCACCTGAGCGCCCTGACGCAGGCGGCGGCTACGGCCGCGCTGCGCCACGCTCCCACGATGCTGTCGATGGTCGACGAGATCGTCGCTCAGCGCGATCGGATCTCCGCCACCCTCGATGCGCTCGGTTACACCCCGTACGAGAGCTGGACTAACTTCGTCCTCTTCTCGGGCGTCGACGATCCGGCCGCGACGTGGCAGGGCCTCTACGACCGGGGCGTGCTCATCCGCGACGTGGGGATCGCCCACAGCCTTCGGGTGACGGCCGGAACGGCCGACGAGTCCACCGCCTTCCTCGAGGCGCTCGCTTCGCTCTGACGTTCGCCCGCCCTGGGGGCCGCGAGCGAGGTCAGCGGCCGTGCAACACGACGCGGGGTCCGCTCCCGCCTCGGTACAATCGGCCCATGAGCACCTCCCGGACGGCGACACTGCGCCGCGCGACGAGCGAGTCCACCGTCGAGCTGGAACTCGACCTCGACGGGTCCGGGGTCAGCCACATCGACACCACGGTCCCGTTCTTCGATCACCTGCTCACCGCGTTCGCGAAGCACTCCCTCACCGACCTGACGGTGCGCGCTTCGGGCGACACCGACATCGACGCGCACCACACGGTCGAGGATGTCTCCATCGTGCTCGGCCAGGCGATCCGCCAGGCCCTCGGCGACAAGACCGGCATCTCCCGATACGGCGATGCACTCGTCCCGCTCGACGAGGCGCTCGCCCAGGCCGTCGTCGACATCAGCGGCCGGCCCTACCTCGTGCACACGGGTGAGCCCGCCGGCTTCGAACACCACCTCATCGGCGGCCACTTCACGGGTTCGCTGGTGCGCCACACCTTCGAGGCGATCGCCTTCAACGCGGGCCTCACGATGCATGTGACCGTGCTGGGCGGCCGTGACCCGCACCACATCGCGGAGGCCGAGTACAAGGCGCTGGCCCGCGCGTTCCGTCAGGCGAAGTCACTCGACCCGCTCGTGCGGGGTGTGCCCAGCACGAAGGGCGCTCTGTGAGCGACCCCGCACCGCTGGTCGCCGTACTCGATTACGGATCGGGCAATGTGCACTCCGCTGTTAAAGCGCTCGTGGCAGCGGGAGCGGACGCACGGCTGACCTCCGATCGCGGACTCATTCAGGACGCTGCGGGGCTCCTCGTACCGGGTGTCGGTGCGTTCCGCGCCGTGATGGATGCCTTGCGCGCCAGCCGCGGCGACGAGGCGATCGAGCGGCGCCTGGCCGGAGGGCGCCCCGTCCTGGGCATCTGCGTCGGGATGCAGGTCCTCTTCGAGCAGGGTGTCGAGCGCGGTGACGTCACCGACGGACTCGCGCAATGGCCGGGAACGGTGATCGAACTCGATGCCCCTGTGCTGCCGCACATGGGGTGGAACACGGTGCGTCCCGGTGAGGGTTCCGTGCTGTTCCGAGGTCTCGAACAGGAGCGGTTCTACTTCGTCCACTCGTACGGTGTCCAGCAGTGGACGCTCGAGGTCATGCGTCCGTTCCGGGAGCCGGCCGTGACCTGGTGCGACTACGGCAGTCCGTTCCTCGCCGCCGTTGAGAACGGCCCGCTGTCGGCGACGCAGTTCCACCCGGAGAAGAGCGGCGAGGCCGGCATCCGTCTCCTCGCGAATTGGGTCGATTCCCTCCCGCAGGGATAACCTCTCTCCTTGTGCACGCGCGCCAGACGCGCGCCCCCGACAGATCTCCCGGAGCCATGAACGATTTCGCGTCAACCCCTGAACTCATCCTCCTTCCCGCCGTCGATGTCGCCGGCGGCAAGGCCGTCCGTCTGACCCAAGGCGAGGCCGGCACGGAGACGAGCTACGGCGACCCCGTCGATGCCGCTCTCCAGTGGGCGCAGGACGGCGCGTCCTGGGTGCACCTCGTCGACCTCGACGCGGCATTCGGCCGGGGGAGCAACACCGCGATCCTCCGCAAGGTGATCAAGCAGCTGCGGGGCGTGCAGGTGGAGCTGTCCGGAGGCATCCGTGACGACGCGACCCTGGAAGCCGCGCTGGAGTCGGGCGCGGCGCGCATCAACCTCGGCACGGCGGCCCTGGAGAACCCGGAGTGGGCAGCCGACGTCATCGGCCGCTACGGCGACGCCATCGCGGTCGGACTCGACGTGCGCGGCACGACCCTCGCGGCGCGCGGGTGGACGCGTGACGGCGGAGATCTGTGGGAGGTGCTGGAGCGCCTGGAGGATGCCGGGTGCAGCCGCTACGTCGTCACCGACGTGACGAAGGACGGCACGCTGCGCGGCCCCAACCTCGAGCTGCTCCGCGAACTCGTCGCCCGCACCCCGAAGCCCGTGGTCGCATCTGGAGGCATCTCCAGCCTCGACGACATCGCCGCGCTTCGCGCGCTCGTCCCGCTCGGCGTCGAAGGTGCGATCGTCGGCAAGGCCCTGTACGCCGGGGCGTTCACCCTGGCCGAGGCGCTGGATGTCGCCGCAGGCTGAGGACGCCTGTCACCCCGCCGGCGATTCCGCGGGAGTGCCCTGGGAGGGGCGACGCTTCCCAGACAACCCCCACGCGGCCGACGACGGGTCAGCTGACCCCGCCCTGCTCGCTGCCCTGATGAGGTTCCGCGCCGGCACGGGGGATCAGGTGGAGGTCGTCGACGCGCTGCGGTCGGCGCGTGTGCTCATTCCGTTGATCGCGGAAAAGGGCGAGGAAGGACTCGCGCCCAGCGGTCTACGCGTCGACAAGACGCAGGAGCTCTCCATCGTGACGGTCGCCGCCCCCGACGGCCGACGCGTGCAACCGGTGTTCAGCTCGGTCGACACGATGCGTCGATGGGATGCCACGGCCCGGCCCATACCGGTGGAAGCGGTGCGCGTCGCGCTGTCGGCGTCGTCGGAGGACACCGATCTCATCGTCATCGATCCGACGTCCGAGACGGAGTTCGTGGTGAGGAGACCTGCCGTCTGGGCTATCGCCCAGAGCATCCCGTGGGAGCCGAGCTTCCACTCGCCGGAGGTCTTCCGTGCCTTGCAGGAGAGCGTGGCATCCGAGTTGTCCGTGATCGACGTCGTCGTCGTCGCGGGTGACCCCGACGCGCGGCTGCGCGGTCCCGAGCTCGTGGTGGTGTTGGAGCTGATGGACGGATTGGCGCGCGAGGCGCTCGACGCCGTGCTCGGCCGGCTGGCTCAGCGCTGGGCCGCCGACGATCGGATCGCCGTGCTCGCCGACTCGGTGACCGTCAAGCTTCGACGAGGAGCCTGATCCCGGCGTTCAGTTCACCGGTCCGGTGTACTTCTCGCCCGGTCCTTGTCCGATGGGGTCGGGAATGGCCGACGCCTCGCGGAAGGCGAGCTGCAGCGAACGCAGGCCGTCGCGCAACGACCGTGCGTGCATGTCGCTGATCTCGGGCGCTCCGGCGGTGATGAGGCCCGCGAGTGCATTGATCAGCTTGCGCGCTTCGTCGAGGTCGGTCTGCGTCTCGGGGGCGTCGGCCAGCCCCACCTTGACGGCGGCGGCGCTCATGAGGTGAACGGCGGCCGTCGTGATGACCTCGACGGCGGGCACGTCGGCGATGTCGCGCGTGGCCGCCTGTGCCGCGCGCTCCTGCTCCTCCCAGCGCTGATGCCGCGCGTCGTGGCTCTCGCCCTGGTCGCCGTGGTCGGGCCGAATCGTGTTCACGTGCTGCTCTCTGCTAGACTTGGCGCGCACCGGAGTGTTCTACTCCGGATCGAAAGAGGATCACATCCCACCCGCGCTTGCCGTTCCAGGCTACCGGGTCCACGCACTCCGCCCGGCTCGCGCAGGGTAGTCCGTCATGGAACAGGGTGCAGAAGACGGGAAGCCGATGCGCGCATCGTGCTGGTGGACGTGATCATCTTCCGCCCGCGACACTCATCCGTGTCACGGTGGCAGTCCCCGCACGAAGAGGAGTTCCGCACATCAGCGATCCCCGCACCAACGACCGCATCCGCGTCCCCGAGGTCCGCCTCGTCGGCCCCGCGGGTGAGCAGGTCGGCGTCGTCCGTATCGAGGTGGCGCTGCGTCTTGCACAGGAAGCCGATCTCGATCTGGTCGAGGTGGCTCCCAACTCGAAGCCGCCCGTGGTCAAGATCATGGACTACGGCAAGTTCAAGTACGAAGCGGCGCAGAAGGCCAAGGAAGCGCGACGCAACCAGGCCAACACCATCCTCAAGGAGGTGCGCTTCCGTCTGAAGATCGAGGCGCACGACTACACGACCAAGCTCAAGCGCGCGGAGGGCTTCCTCCAGGCGGGCGACAAGGTCAAGGCGATGATCCTCTTCCGCGGTCGCGAGCAGTCGCGCCCGGAGCAGGGCGTGCGTCTCCTCCGCAAGTTCGCGGAGGACGTGGCCGAGTTCGGAACCGTGGAGTCCAACCCAACGATCGACGGCCGCAACATGGTGATGGTCATCGCCCCGCACAAGAACAAGTCCGAGGTCAAGACCGAGCAGAACGCCGCCCGCGCAGCGAACAAGCAGGCTGCTCGCGAGGCTCGTACCGGTCAGGCTCCGGCCGCCGAGACGGTCGAAGCGGAATAAGCACTCCGGCCACGCCGGCCCCCAGACTCCCGCTCAGCGGGAACCACAACGAAGGAAGAACCATGCCGAAGCAGAAGACCCACTCGGGTGCCAAGAAGCGCTTCAAGGTCACCGGAAGCGGAAAGATCAAGAAGCAGCAGGCGAACCTCCGCCACAACTTCGAGGGCAAGCCGACCAAGCGTACGCGCCGTCTGTCGGCCGACAAGATCCTGGCCCCCGGCGACGCCAAGGTCGCCAAGAAGCTGCTCGGCATCTGATCGCCGGCGCATCGAGCGTTTGAAGAACACAGGGAAGTAAGAAGAAATGGCAAGAGTCAAGCGGGCTGTCAACGCCCACAAGAAGCGTCGCGTCATCCTCGAGCGCGCCTCCGGTTACCGCGGCCAGCGCTCGCGTCTGTACCGCAAGGCGAAGGAGCAGGTCACCCACTCGCTCGTCTACGCGTACCGCGACCGTCGCAAGCGCAAGGGCGATTTCCGTCGCCTGTGGATCCAGCGCATCAACGCCGCGAGCCGCCAGAACGGTCTCACGTACAACCGCTTCATCCAGGGCCTCGGCCTGGCGGGTGTGCAGGTCGACCGCCGTATGCTCGCCGAGCTCGCGGTGAACGAGCCCGCCGTGTTCGCCTCGCTGGTCGAGACGGCCCGTAAGGCGCTGCCGGCCGACGTCAACGCGCCCAAGGCGTAAACGTCCCCGCACTCCTGACAGGGCGTCCTCTTCGGAGGGCGCCCTGTCGTCGTTCCCAGCGGGGGAGCGCGTCGGCTCTACACTGAGAGCGTGCTCGAGAACCCCCGTTCCCCGCGTGTGCGCGCCGTCGCGAAGCTGACCAAGCGCAGCGCCCGCCAGGAGACCGGACTCTTCCTCCTGGAAGGTCCTCAAGCTGCTCGTGAGGCGCTCGCCTACCGCCCCGACACGATCGTGGAGATCTTTGCGACGCCCGCGGCGATGGAGAAGCACCAGGATGTGCGCGATGCCGCGCGGGCCGCCGGGCTGGACGTCGAGTTCACGACGGAGTCCGTGCTGGACGCGATGGCGGACACGGTGACGCCCCAGGGGATCGTCGCAGTGGCGAGGCAGTCGCCGTCCGCGGTGAGGGATGTGTTCGCCGCTGCGCCGTCGCTCATCGCTATCTGTGAAGAGGTGCGCGACCCGGGCAACCTGGGAACCATCATCCGCGCGGCGGATGCCGCCGGTGCGGATGCCGTCATCCTCACCGGGAGGACGGTCGACCCCTACAACCCGAAGGTCGTCCGCGCGACGACGGGCTCGCTGTTCCACCTGCCTATCGCCGTGGGGGCCGACCTTGCCGACGTCGTAGCGAGCGCGCACAGCGTGGGACTGCGGGTGGTCGCGGCGGATGTCGGCGGCGAGGACTTCCTCGCGCATCGGCCGACTCTCGCCGAGCCGACCGCCTGGCTCTTCGGCAATGAGGCGAGGGGGCTGGAAGAGGGCGCGCTCTCGCTCGTCGACCTCACGCTGCGCCTTCCCATCTACGGGCGGGCCGAGTCGCTGAACCTTGCGACCGCCGCCAGCGTCTGCCTCTACGAGAGCGCCTTCGCGCAGCGCAGCGGAGCGCGGCCGTGAGTCCGTTCTCCAAGACGAACAGTCGCACCGAGGGCCCGCGTCCGCCCTGGTGGCGCCGCGTGGCGGCCTGGCTGAGATCGCTGTTCCGCCGCTCCTGAGAGCGCCGGGCGACCCACGCACGCCAGGTTCCGGGCCTGTTACAGATCGTTAGACGGAAGCTTTCCGGTGATCAGGTCGACAACCGTGATGTCGAGCTCGTCAGCGATCGCGCCGAGCTCGTCGATGTCGAACGGCTCGGCCGCGGTGGTTCGCCGGCTCATCTTCGACTGGGTCATCCCGATGCGGCGGCCCATCTCGGCGCCGCTGATGCCGGCATGCCCAAGGTGAGCCTTCACGTTCTTGGCGATCGTCTGACGGCGCTCCACGTTCGGGCGTGGCAGGAAAGCGATATCACTCATGCCTCGACAGTAGCGGCTCATCCCGGGTGGCGCAACCGCTGAGCGGGTAACCAGCATCGCTCAGCGGGTGAAGCAACACGCCGATGGGTACGGGGTGCTTGCATGATCCCATTTCGTGGGTAACCATGTGTGCATGCTGAATGACCTACCCACTGAGCGAGTGACTCCCGCTCTCCGCTTCCTCGCCGCCGAGGCCAAGCTGTCGCAGCAGTCGCTCGGCGAGCGGGTCGGCCTATCTCAGTCGGCCATGGCACGCCGTCTCTCCGGGGACACGCCTACCACCCTCGACGACCTCGCTCGCATCGCAGGCGCGCTCGGCTACGACGTCCGCGTCACCTTCGTCGAGCGCGTCCCTCAGGCGGTGGCTTCGTGAGCCGGCGTCTCGCCGCCGTGATCGCCGCGGCTGCGGTCGTGCTGCTCCCGGCGACCGCTGCGCTCGCCGCCGGTTCCGACGCTCCCGTGCCGTACATCGTCGCTGAGGATGGGCTCACGCTCCGCGACGGTGCCACGTTCCCCGACGGCGGCCACGTCAACGTGCGTACGTCGGATGGCCGCACACTCAGCATCCACTTCGAGGACCGCAACTGGGACCTGAGCGAGCCTCGCCGGTTCTACATCGGCAAGTCCTTCCTCCCGTGGTCCGCGCTGCAGACGGACCCCGACACCCTGTGCATCACGTGGGTGCAGGTGTCGCTCTACAACGAGCACTACGGCGAGGGCGGCCAGCCTCCGATTGGTCGCGGATGCCGGCCGACGTCGACGCCGACCTGGACGGGCACGCCCACGCCGACGGCCACGCCGACGGCCACGCCGACCCCCACTCCGACGACATCGCCAAGCCCGACCGTCACGCCGACCGCGACCCCGACGGCGACGCCCACCCCCACGTCGACGCCGACCGTCACCCCGACGCCGACGGTCACGCCGACGGCCACGCCGACTCCGACCCCCTCTCCGACTCCGACGGCGACGCCCACCCCGTCGCCGAGCGCGACTCCGACCCCGACTCCGACACCCTCGGTCACACCGACGCCGACCCCAACGGCGACGGTGGAGCCGTCCCCACAGCCGTCCCCCACGGCGACGCCGCCCGGACCCCAGCCGAGCGAGACCGAGGGTGTCGGTCCCACCCCGCAGTACACGACCGCCGCGACCACGCCCGCTGACGTGCAGCACGCTGCGCGGCGCCTGCCGCCCACCGGTGGCAACGGCGACGGCATCCGCGCCGTCGCGCTCTCAGCGATCTGCCTGGTCATCGTCGGCGCGATCTTCTGGGCCGCGCCGAAGTCGCCGAAGCGGGCACGCCGATGACGCGCATCTACCTCGCGTCGTCATGGCGCAACGCGTTCCAGCCGGACGCCGTGTTCCGCCTCCGTGGCGCCGGTCACCAGGTCTACGACTTCCGCAATCCCCAGACCCCGTGGACGAGCGACAACCTCGGTGACAACTCGGGCGGGTTCAGCTGGGCGGACATCGATCCGGACTGGGAGAGGTGGTCGCCGTGGTCATTCCGCCAGGCGCTCACCACCGACACCGCTCGCCGCGGGTTCGAGAACGACTGGACAGCGATGGGGGCCTCCGAGGTCGGCGTGCTGCTGCTCCCGTGCGGGCGCTCCGCTCACCTCGAGGCCGGCTACTTCGCGGGCGCGGCCGGCAAGCGGCTCTACATCGTCGCTCCCGTGATCGATGAGCCCGAGCTGATGTACCTCATGGCCGATCGCATCTTCGGTTCCATCGACGAGCTCATCGCAAGTCGAGTTCTCGACCAAGGTCAGGGCGTCCCGCTGTCGACGTGCAGCCAGCATCCCAGCGGCACGACCGAGCCCTGCGGGCCGTGCGATACCGCCAGGATGGTCCGCCTCCGGTGGACCCAGACTCACGGCGGTGCATCATGATCTCCCGCCTGATCATCGTGCTCGGCCTGCTCGCCCTCACGGTCGACTGCGCCGACCTCACCGTCACCGGCCAGGCGGTGATCGGCGTGATCGTCATGGCGTTCGGCTGGTGGCTCAACCAGGCACTCGGCCGCGCTCGCCGCCACGTGGCAGCGATCGACGAGCTCGTCGACGAGCTGAACGCGGAGGCGGCGCCGTGACCGACCTGTGTGGCAGTTCATCGCCATCGGCCTTTCGGCTGTGATGTGGCTGATCGCGTTCATCGTGATGGGCCAGATCCTCCGGGCGCTTGCCCGACTCGAGCGGCGGACGCAGGCCCTCGAGTCGCTGCTCATCGACGAGCCGCGGTGCCGTGTCTGCCGTTGCACCGATGAGGTCGCGTGCGCGTCGGGGTGCTGGTGGGTGGAGGACGACCTCTGCTCGTCGTGCGCTGACGACAAGGCGGCGTCGTCCCTCGAGAGCGAGCGGGGCTGATGGGCATGGTGGAGCTGCAGCAGCCGCGGCCGATCATCCCGCGCGTGGACGGACAGAACCTGCACATCCTCGTCGACCACCCGTACGTGTACCTGCGGCGCGACGACGTTGAGGCGCTCGCCGGCATCCCGCCGTGGGGCACGGGGGAGAAGCTGCTCCTCGACGACGACCAGGTCGTCGATATCAACGGCGCCGAGTACTACCCGCTCGAAACCGCCCTGCACCGTGCCCGGTACGAGTCGCTGACACCGTCGAAGGCGGACGCGTTCCTGCAGTGGGTCGAGGCCGAGCTCCCGCAGTACCTCACCCCGGAAGTCCTGGAGGCGGCGCACCGTGTGCCCGCGTTCTCTGAGGCGTACACGGTCGCCGGCGCCGCGCGGCTGCTCGACCAGGACCCGGAGATCTCGACCGGCCGCGATCGCCTCTTCGACCACATGGCCGAGCTCGGGTGGATCGAGCGCAACACGGAGGGTGTCGACGCGTGGATTCCGACGTCGACGGCGACGTCACGCGACTGGCTGACCCTCCGCACCGTCTACGTCGGCCCGCGCCGCAACGCCCGCCCCTACCTCCAGATCCACATCACCAACGCGGGCCTCACCGAGCTCCGCCGCACCCTCGCCGGCACGGCACGTTCCACGACCAGGCCGGCCCACCCCACCCTCTTCGACTGACGCACCCCTCGAAGGAAACCCCGAATGAGCACCAGCACCACCAAGGCACTCACGTGCCCCCCTGACCACATCCACGCCGCATCGACCGTCTGCTACCTCCACCATCGGTGCCGCTGCGACATGTGCCGTTCCGGTCAGGCGCAGCGCATGCGTGACCGCCGCCGACGTCTCGCGTACGGCACCTTCGACCGCCAGCAGCTTCCCGCCGGACCCGTGCGCGAACACCTCGCGTTCCTCGCCCGATCAGGGATGGGCACCGCCGCGGTCGCGAACGCGTCCGGCGTCGCACGGTCGACGATCGCTGGTATCCGCTGGGGCCGGCAGTCCAGCGACGGGACCTACATGCCCGCGAAACGGGTAACGCGGCCCACTGCCGCCAAGCTTCTCGCCGTCGAACCCGCGCTCGATGTCGTCGCCGACCACGCGCGCGTCGACGCCAGGGGCACGGTCCGGCGACTGCAGGCGCTGCAGGCTTTGGGCTGGTCCACCCCGCAGCTGGGAGCCCACCTCGGGGTGGCTGAAACGAACGTCAGCCGGGTGATGCGGGAGGATCGCGTGTACGCGTCCACCGCCCGCGGTGTCGCCGCGCTCTACGAGCGCCTGTGGGCCGTGCGCCCACCGGCCGACACGGCAACCCAGCGCGCGATGATCGCGAGGATCACGGCGCGCGCCGCTGCGCGGGGATGGGTGCCACCACTCGGATGGGACGACATCGATGCGGACGACGCCCCAGCAGTCGTCGACGAGCTCGAGATCGTCGACGACCTCGCGGTCGACCTCGCCGTGGCCGGCGCCCGCGTGCAACTCACGCGCGCTGAGCGGCTGATCGCGCTCCCGCGACTCCACGCCCGGGGCTACCTCGACGGTGAGCTCGCTGACCTTCTGTGCGTCACCGACCGGACCATCGCCCGTGATCGCAGCGAGCTCGGCCTGCCGGCGAACTACTTCGCGGAGGAGGCGGCCGCATGACGAACGTCGACCAGATCCGCACGATGATGGCCGAGCACTCAGCCGGGCTGCTGCACCCGCAGACCAGCGAGGAAGCGGTGGCCACCTTCGACCGGGTCCTCGAAGCCGTCGAGGACGTCACGTCGTACCTCGTGATCCTGAGCTGGTTCGCCGCGGCGGGAGCGGGCAGCCTCCAACTCGTCCGCGACCGCACCCTCCCGCCCGAGCTCGCCGGCAAGGTGCTCTTCTCTCCGCACTTCGGCACCCAGGCGTCGGGCGAGCCCCGCACGCCTGCACAGACGACAGCCGCACAGATCATCACCGCTACCGCCAACGAGGACTTCCCCATGGCGATCGCGCTCGCCGGCCCGTACGTCGAGGGTGGTGGCGGCGAGGCGGGAGCGCTGCTCAGCGAGATGGCTCACCTCGCGCGGGTGATGCACCAGGGCGTGTGCGGGGGTGGGCACTGATGGGCCGCGCGTCGACGCTGACCGAGGCGGATATCGAGCGCGCTCGAGTACTCCGCGCTGAGGGCGTGCCGATGTCGTGGATCGCCGAGGACCTCGACTGCCGGCGCATGACGCTGTCGCGTGCGGGGATCAGCGAGGACCCGGAGGCGACGGCCGAGTGGCGGTCCGCCTGGTCCAAGATCCGCCGGTCCGACCAGCTGTACGCGCTGCACGCCGAGTTCGCACCTCCCCGGAGGTACAGCACGTAGCGACCCGACAGCCAGCACCCCCAGCCATCGCCAACCGAAGGAAGAGCACCCACTCATGGCCACCACGTACGACCCGACCACCGCCGACGCCGGCACGGTCCAGAAGATCGACCGGGCGAAGATCATCATCGACCCCAACGTCCGCAAGGACATCCGCCTCGACAAGAGCTTCGTCTCATCCGTCCGCGTCCGCGGGTTCGAGCAGCTCCCGACCGGCTACCTCGACGACGACGGCACCGCCCACGTCACCATCGGCCAGCGCCGCATCTCGGCCGCGCTCGAGATCGGCTGGCCCGTGATCCCCATGATCATCAAGCCGAAGCTGGAGGCCGAAGCCGACCGGGCCGAGGAGCTGCGCCTCCTCGCGCAGATCGCGGAGAACGAGCAGCGGGTCGGGTTCACGGACGCCGAGCGCGCCGCCGGCTACAAGCAGCTCGCGCTCCTCGGCGTCACCGAAGACCAGATCGCTCGCAAGACCAACGCCCCGAAGCAGCACGTCCAGACCGCCCTCAAGGTCGCCGCATCGAAGATCGCGTCGGCCGAGATGACCGAGCACGAGCTCACCCTCGACCAGGCCGCCACCCTCGTCGAGTTCGAGAACGACGAGCAGGCGCTCGCCGACCTCCGCGAGACCGCCAAGACCCGCCCGGCCCAGCTCGAGCACGTCGCCCAGCAGCACCGCGACCGCGTCGCACGCCTCCGCGACGGACAGTCGAAGGCCGACAAGGCCCGCAACGACGGCTGGGACGTCGTCTACCGCGAGGACCGCTACTCGTTCGGGCTGCCCGCCGGCCTCCACCGCCTCGACGGGATGTGGCGACAGGGCGACAAGAAGCAGACGCGGATCACTCCCGAGACGGCGACCGACATCCCGGGTCGCGTGGCGTTCATCGACACGATGAGCGCCGGCACCGAGGCCCGCGTCACCTGGTGCGTCCGAGATCCTAAGAAGAAAGGCCTCACCTCGTGGTCGCTCGAGAACAGCGGCGGCGGCAAGGGCCCCCTGACCGACGAGGAGAAGGCGGCTCGGGCGGCGAAGCGGCAGGCGAAGGCCGAGATGACCTCCGCGACCACCGTGCGCCGGGCCTGGCTGTCCGACACCTTCCTCCCGGGCAAGCACAAGCTCGAGGACGTCGGCACCTGGATCGTCAAGGCGATGGTCGAGCACACCGACGCCCTCCGCTACGACCAGGCCCGCGACGACACCGCCAAGGACCTCGTGTGCGAGCTCCTCGGCTTCGAGCGGGTCGACAGCATGTACTCCGGTCCCGCGCTCGCCGCGATCGAGAAGCAGCTCGCGACCGCGTCGACCGCGGACGAGCTGCGCATCCTCCTCGCCTTCGCGATCGCCAAAGTCGAGTACCCCGCCGGCAACCCGAAGCACCCCCGCTTCGGCCAGCACGAGGCCCTCGGACCGTACTTCGCCCAGCTCGCGGCGTGGGGCTACGGCCTCTCCGACATCGAGCAGCGTCTCGTCGACGCCCACAAGAAGGGCGGCAAGCGATGAACGGGAACGGTGAGCCCACCCACGTCCCGGGCAGCGAGGTCGACACGGCCGACGTGTTCGTGCCGGACAGCTACCAGGTGTACGCGGCGATGGCGAGCGACCCCGCGGGCGTCTCGCCGGCAACCCCGACCATCTACGTCGAGCTCGACGGGTTCATGGTCGACGACCTCCCGCTCGCGCCCGGCGGTGATCGCACACCCACCAAGCGCATGCGCATCCTCCTCGAGGTCCCCGGCGCTGAGGGCATCGCCGCCGGCATCCTCAACTCCCTCGGGCAGCTGCGCCGGCTCGCGAAGAACCAGGAGCGGCCATGACCACCATCGACCTCCCTGAGGGCGTTGAGCACGGCACGCCGGAGGGCCATGAGGCGGGCTGCAAGGGCGAGAAGCACTGCCCCGCCCTGCACACCCACGGGATGACCTGCACCTACGCGTACGTCCGCTCGACGACCACCCCGGACCGGTACTTCAAGGCGAAGAGCCGGGACCCTCGCCCCGAGGCGATCGCCCGCACCCTCGGGTTCAAGCCCATCCGCCGCGGCGAAACCATCGACGTCCTGCAGGAGGACGAGAAGTTCGCCGAACGCTCCGCCGCCATGCGGGAACGCGCACAGCATCGGCCGAGCGCGAATTCGGCCATCAACGACGAGCCCGCGACGCCCGCCGTCGACCAGACACCCACCGAAGTACTCGACGAGCGCCCCGACGAACCTGTCGACCTCGGCGAGGCTGCTGCACCGCCCCTTGCAGAGCGGTCCAACGACCCCAGCGGATCAGACGAGGCCCCCGTGGTCGACGAGGCCTCAGCCGTGCAGGCCCCCGGTGAGGGCGTGGCGGAGGACGAGGGCATGGGGCATCCCACACCCGCGGCCGAGAAGCCGGCGCCCACCGCTGACGACGAGAAGCGCCGCCGAGCGGAGATCCGCGCATGGGCCGCCGAGCACGGGGTCACCGTGTCCAAGGCCGGCCGAATCCCACACGCGATCGTCGTCGCCTGGCTCAACGAGGACCCGAGCATGCTCCCCACCACGGCCACCAGCAACGTCCCCACGAGCGCCGACGCCGAACCCACGCCGCCGCGCCTTTCCGACTTCACCGCGGGACTCAACGACCGCCAGGCGAAAGCACTCGGCCGTGAGATCCGCGCCTGGTGCCGCACCAACGGCTTCCCTCACGTCCCCGACAAGGGCAAGATCCCTGCCGACGCGCTCGCCGCCTACGCGGCCGCGCAGAGCACCATCGTGGTCGACGAGCAGGAGCTCGCCGAGACGGCAGCGCTCATCTCCGCCGAGGCCCTCGTCGAGCACGGCCTCGCCGAGGGCCCGGTCGAGGAGCTCGCAGCGGGTCTGCTGCACAGCGAGCGGTCGGACATGCTCGACGAGACTCGCGCACGGATCGACGAACCGCCGCGACCGGAGTGGGGAGATGTCGCCGCGGCCGCGGATGTCGAGCATGCGCGGGAGATCGCCGCCCGACTGTTCCTGAACCTCACGGACGCGGAGGCGGAGCGGGACCGGGCCCTCGCGGCGCTCGACCTGGCACTGCGGAAGTGGGACGAAGCGAACACCGCCTTGGCGAGCAAGGAGCGGCGCCTGTCGATGATCCACGGCATGCTCGCCTTCCAGCGTGCGCGCGCGATCACCGAAGAGAGTCGCGCGAAGGATCTCAGCGACAAACTCGCGGCGCTTGAGGAGAAGCACCGCGGCCTGCAGGAGACCGCCCGCAAAGTGGCGACAGCGCTCCTCGAGTCCGACAAGAGGGCCTTCGCAGCGCGGGTCGAGCGCGACCGGCTCCGGGCACTGATCGAGGACGCTGCGGTCGGAACTGCGCGACGTCGTCGCTGGCTGCGGAAGGCGGCGTCATGAGCGACTGGCCGAGCACGATGAAGGTCGCCCCCATACGGGAGTGGCCGGGCGAGCTGACGACGACTCGTGTCTCATCCCCGTTCAACCGCCCTCCGAAGTATGTCGACGGCAAGCGGGTGCCCGGAACTCCCGTACCGCTTGGGCAGACCTTGCGGGATCTTGACCGCGAGCTTCGTGAGCTCGGCGCGAAGAACGCCGAGCTGCTCGTGGCGATCGCCCCGTCGCAGTTCCGCATTGATGGGCGTCCCTACGCGAATGCGCGCGCCGAGCACCCTGGCATCATCCTCTCGTTCGAGATCCCGAAGGTCGGGCACGTGTCCTACCCGTGCGACACGTTCACGACGTGGGAGTCCAACCTGCGCGCCGTCGCACTCGCGCTCGAGGCGCTGCGGAAGGTCGACCGCTACGGGGTGACGAAGCGGGGTGAGCAGTACCGCGGGTTCCTCGCGATCGAGGCGACCGCCGCGCCGGCCGGCTTCTCAACCGCGGACGCAGCGTGGGACTTCCTGTGGCGCACCGCGGGCTCACCATCCGAAGAACTCACGACAGACAAGATCCTCCGCCGCGCACAGCGCCGTAGCCACCCCGATATAGGCGGCGACGCGGCCACGTTCCAGCGGGTCTCGCTCGCTGAGGCGAAGCTCCGACAGGAAGGCCTCCTGTGATCGGCATTCAGATCGACGGGCTCAAGGTGCGTGAGAGCGAGCACGTCCCTCGTCGGAGCGTTACCGTGTTCACCGGCGACGGCACGGTGGTCATGCATCCGCTCATGCGGATCGAGCTCGAGCACCTCCACGATCTCACCAGCTGGTCCGCCGCCGCCCTCGAGTGGATCAACCGACGCATCGATCGACAAGCCGCCGCGGCGATCGCACGCATCGACCGGATGCACCGGGACCGGGGCGGCGATCAACATGATGCTCGGCGCGTGGAGATGCTCGTCGACGGCGAGTGGATCGACATCTCGCGCCCGGTCGCGGTCTCCTTCGAGGGCGTCGCCGACGAGGGCAACTACCGGTGGCCGGCGGTCGCCGAGGAGGCGCGATGAGCTACCGCGACATGCCGACGGCGCACGTCGCGCCGAACTGCCAGGAGCAGGAGTTCTCGGGCGACCGGTTCCACCGTTGCGAGGAGGGAACGCGGCCGCACCGCTCGCATCGGTGCGAGTGCGGCCGCATGTGGGGCGGGGACTATACGCCCGCCGAGGTCTCCCGCTACGCGAGCGAAGTACTCGGCCTCGACATGCTGCCGTGGCAGGCCGACTACGCGGCCGCGTATCTCAACGGCACGGTCACGGTCCTGGTCGCTCCGCGCCCGAATGAGAAGTCCGCGACCGCCCGTCTGATCGCCGCGCTCTGCGAAAGCGCCGCCCTTGCCGAGGAGGCGGCAGATGAGCAGCGATGACCCGATGATCCTCACGACCCTCGGTGGCGGGCGACCGTCAGAAGTGGGCCCACCCGCGAGCGCACAGGAGGCGCACGGGGAGCCCGCCACCGAGCCCATGAGGTTCCCGTACCGCTGCAAGTGGTGCGGGCACGTCCACGACGTCTCCCGCGTCACGGTCGTGCAGCGCTACGCCGACTGCAGCGTGTGGCGCTGCCCGAACTGCGACGTGCTCATCGACGACCGTCCCGAGCTCTGGGGCGGCTCAGCCATCCCCGTCGAGCGGACGGTCGCATGACCCCGCTGCAGCTCGTCTCGCACCCGCTCCCGGTCGCCTGGGACGGGCGCGCTGTCGTGTGGGACCGGTGGGAGGCGCCGGCGCCGATGTTCCTCTGCCCCGACGTGAAGCGTGAGCCGTGCTCGTGCGGGTCGACCGAGCAGCCCTTCACGGCGCGGGGCCGCCGCGACCCATCCGAGGAGCGCGTCGCGGCCGCGGCCCAGATCCCGCAGATCCGCCGCCGCGCTCCGCTCGTCTGGGCGGTATACGACCTCCACGCGTTCCGCTGCCCGTCCTGCGGCCAGGTGTCCGTGTGGGACATGGCGAGCGACGAATGGTGGACCCTCGACGACACCGACTACGGACCCACCGGGTCCCGCCCGCCCCCGGAGTGGGGGACCGGCGGCCTCCTCGACCTCCTCAACGACGACATCCACGAAAGGCCTCGCGCATGAGCACCACCGACGATCCGACCGACCCGCGCCTGACCCGAGGCTCCGACACTGAGCCCGTCGCGCAGGCGGAGGCGTACCTCGTGCTGAGCGACGCCGAGCGCGCAGCGGGCTTCGTGCGCCCCGTCAGACGTTCCTATGTCCACCTCACGTGCGGAGCCCTCACGACGATGGCACTCGCGATCGCCGAGACGTACGCGCGAGACCCGCGCTTCTACGGCTCGACCTACTGCGTCCATTGCCGGATGCACCGCCCTGTCGCCGAGTTCACGTGGGACGGCACGACGGAAGCGGTCGGCTCATGAGAAAGAAGGCGTCGCCTCCGCCCACGCTCGACGACAACACCGACCCGGCCGACTGGACCTACATCGTCGAAGCCATCGAGCCCAGCGTCGCCCTCGGCCGCTACCGCGTCTACCTCACGGTCGCGCTCTTCATGCGCTACGGCGGCAACGACGGCTGGGGGTGGAGCACCTGGACGCTGGCCGGCGCCCACCGCAAAGGCGCCCGCGAGCTCGCACGTTACCGCCGCAAGCAAGCGGCGCTCGCGGTCCGTCAGGCCCGGGTCGATGTGCATCCGCGACTAACCGGACAGGAGCAGTCATGATCACCAGCGAGACGTTCTACCGCGCCGAGTGCGAGGCCCCGAACTGCGGCCGCACGCTGCCGGACGAGGATACGCACGAGGCTTCGCACTGGCCCCGCTCATACGTCGAAGAGCAGCTGCGTGAGCCGCGGGAGGTCGGCCTCGGCGATGTCGAGGTGACGTGGTTCTACGACGGCGAGAAGACGTTCTGCCCTGAGCATCACCCCGGCGCGACGCCGTGCGGAACGTGCGACGGGGAGGGCATGGTCCGGGTCGACGGCCCTCCGCCGAACTGGGAGGGCCAGCAGTGGACGTTCCCGCACCACTGGGAGAACTGCCCGGAGTGCGATCGAGTCGGCTTCCACCCCGCGCCCGAATCGGAAGGACAGGAGTCGGAGCACGCAGCGCGGTGGGATGGACGGTCCCGCCCGCACCGCTGTGCCACATGCGGTGGGCGGATCGCAAGCCGTCTCGAATCGTGGGTCCACCTATCCACCGGACAGGAGCACTCATGATCGAGAACATGCGCGACCTCTGGGAGGTCGTCGAGGAACACGACTCGGGTGAGATGGCCGTCGTCGACCACATGGACGTCCTCCTGATCCTCAGCTGCAACGAGGACGGGGAAATGTTCTACACCCGAGTGCGCTACGAGGACGACGAGTCGTCGGTCGGCTGGGTGAGGGACGACACGATGTCGTGGCCGCTCAGGCGCCTCGTCCCAGAGCCCGAGCCGGTGGACGACACTCCGTGCGCCGCGCAGATGTGGTCGTGGGACTACTTCCGCTCCCAGCAGGTGGACCCGTACTGGATGCGGTGCCACCTCGTCGGAAAGCACGACGAGCACGAGAACTCCGAGACCGGCGCGAGGTGGCCGGCGCAGCACGAATCGGAAGGACAGGGGTCGTGAAGATCAAGAAGGGAACGCGCATCGAGGTCGCCTACAGCGACGGCTACTCGATCTCGTGGGAGTCGCAGGAGGACTGCGCGCCGGATCACCTCGTCGACGTCATCCGACGGCTCGAGGCTATCGACCCGAAATCGAGTGATCAGTCGTGAGGCGCTCGTGGATCGGCTGCGACTTCGAGGGTTGCAGTCGGGAGCACCGCGCCCGCGGGTTCTGCAACGGTCACCTCGAGCAGCAGCGCCGCGGCAAGGAGATGACGCCGCTACGCACTCTGCCGCGGTACGCATGGACGTACGTCGCCTACTGGCCTGATCTTCACGGTCCCGGCCTCGGCGTGCTCAAGGTGGGTCGGGCGTGGTCTCGTCGGCGGATCGAGATGCTGCTCGCGTCGGGCGCGCACCTGATCGCGAACGAGGGCAACACCGACGGGACGTGGGAGCTCAATGCGCTCCGGTTCCTCGCGACCCGGTTCAAGCCGGCCTTCCACCACCCCTCGGAGGCCAGCGGCATCCTGATCCGCGGCTCCGGGTGGACCGAGTGCTTCGCGGTCGACCGCGAGGACATCGCGATCGCGTGGGAGCTGTGCCTGCAAGCGTTCGCGTACGGCTCCGACTACGGCGAGAACCCCCCAGACGCCTACCGAGCGAAACGCCCGCGCTCGCCGCGACGACTGACCGATGAGATGGAGAACACAGGACATGCAACCCCCCAGGTGGCCGCTGAAACGGGAACCGACCGAGCAGGATCGGGCGTTCCCCGGCTACCGGTCGGCGCCGACGGAGGTGCAGCTGACCGCCGAGGGGCTCTGGCGTCTCACGGACGCTCACGGCCGGCGCCCACTCGTCCCGGTCGACCTCACGGTGGAGCTGCATTCCGCCGGGTGGCTGTGGGCCCCTCCGACCTTCGAGGAGGCGGTCGAGCGTGTGGTGCTGCACGTCCTCACGCTCGAGGACTGTGGCTTCCTCTCGACGTACGTCGCGGAGGGCGCCGAGTGGATCTCGCTGCACCGGCCGCTACCCGCGCTCGCCGCCCCGTCAGCGCCCGCTCCTGGCCCGCAGCCGGCGTCCGGGATGCCCGGATTCGCGGGGTTCGATTCCACGGCTTTGGAGAGAGAGAGGGAGAACGCGCGAGCGAGGGCGCGAGAGCGTGCGAGCGCGATCGAGAACGCGAACGCTGCCCACTGGGCCACCTTGCGGACCGTGACTCCTCGGACACCTCCGGAGATCCCGCTCGAGATGCTCGCACCGCCCATCGGCTGCCCGGATCATCCGCACGGCAACGTGACCTCGGAGTGTGGTCCCTGCGGCACCGCTCGGGAGTTCCGCAGGGAGTTCTTCGCGAAGGCCCGCTACGAGAGGCAGCTCGCCGACGATGAGTTCTGGCGCACCGCAGAGGGGCAGGGCGATGACACCCCGTTCTGAGCGACCCTGCATCCGCGGATGCCTCGCCGAGGGCAAGCACTACGCCGAGTGCCCCAGCTACGGCACCGAGAACGGCGACTGCACCGGCTGCGCACCGGCGAAGACCCACAACGACACCCTGGTGTGCGAGACCTGCTACCGCCGGGTCCGTGGCATCCTGCGCAACGCCCCAGACCTGCTCGGGCGACTGCGCTCGCTCACCCGTCAGGGCAAGGCCGTCGCCTACTCGCCGACCAAGGTCCCCGGGCATGCGGCGATCGCGCCCGAGCAGATCGACGCCGAGCTGCTCGACGCGCTCACCGAGATCGAGGCGAACCTCGCCGAGTGGTACCGCTTCATCGACCCACGAACGCTCGCCGGCATCGACGACGTCCTCAGCGTGCCCGAATGGATCGACAGCCTGTGGGAGGCCACCCTCGACATGCACCTGGTCGACGCGCACGGCGACCGGCATGCCTGGTCACTCGCTGACGCGGCCGCACGGTGGGGGATCGAGCGACGCGATCGCCACGTCTACTCGGTGGCCGCCAGCGCCGAGGGCACGGTGGTGGGGCGCATCCCGATCCCGGAGCCCTGGTTCGATCCGCTGATCCCGGCTCGTGACGCGGCGAAGCGTGCGGAGATCAGCGATCGGCAGCTGCGCACCTGGGTGAAGTCCGACGTGCTCGTCCCTCGCGCGAAGCTGCGCGAGCCGGACGGCTCGGTGGTCTCGTACTTCTACGCCTCCCAGGTCGACGCGGCCGCGGAGCTCATGAGGTCGCGGCGGAGCGTCGGCCGGCGCGGAAGGGCACGACCGGTCGAGGAGGTGACTGCCGACACGCCAGGCGGCGAGTCATTGCCGGAATGACTTCCGCGGTGGGTGCTACGCTGTGCGTGCACGGAACCTATGCCAAGAGCCTCGCCCGATCGGGTGGGGCTCTTCTGGTTCTCGGGCGGCGCACGTTGCGTGATCATCTCATCGAGGTCTCGCTTCCGAGTCAGCGTTCAGGCGTGTGTGGTGCAGGCCAGGCTGCAACCTTTCGGACGCGCGCCGCCCCTAGTCGTCCCGGAGTTGATTGGTGCTCTTCGCCGGGGCCCGCCCCACCGTGACACGCGACCACAACTCGTTGCGCGACAGTCGCTCGTTGATCCGGTGGGGCGCGGTTGTGAGGGGCGGTGGGCGTCGGCTGTGCAAGTCGGCGCCCACTGCTGCACCCCGGAGGGTGGCCGCATGCCTCGTAGTCAGCTTGAGGTGAACGTCCCCGCATGGAACGGACGCCGTGCGGCCGCGGCACTCCGTCAGGTCAAGGCAGCCGGGCGGCGCGAGCGGACGCCCTGCGTGCTCTGTCGCCAGCCGATCGACTACAGCTTGCCTTCGACCGACCCCGACGGCTGCACCGTTCAGCACGTCAAGTCTCGAAAGCTGTTCCCGCATCTCACCTGGTCACCGTCGAACTGGGCCCCGGCGCACAAGTCGTGCAACTCGTCAGCCGGCACGGGGGAGAACCCAATGGAGCCGGGCGTCGAGTTCGAGGACTGGTGACCGATGCGGAAGGTCGTGCTGCTGTGCGGTCCTCCCGGCGCTGGCAAGTCGACCGCCGCCCGCGCGTCCGGTCTCGAAGTGTTCGACCGTGATGATCCGCAATGGACCGACGAGGTCACGTTCCGTGCCGGGCTCAGTGCGCTTGGCCGCACGCGGGGCGCTCGGGCGGTCGTCATCCGATCGGGCGCGACGTCGACCGCACGAGCACGGACAGCCGAGGCGATCGGCGCCACTCACACCTTCCTGATGCTCGCACCGATCGACGAGCTCGAGCGGCGCATCCGACTGCGGGCCCGGACCGACAAGGTCGAGACGCTCGTCGCCCTCCGCTCCTGGTTCCGCCGCCATGACAGGACCGATGGCGTCCCGCTCTTCCCGGGCTGGGCAGCGATCGACGCGGACCTCGACGTGCAGGGTGTGGCGTTCGAGGACTGGTGATCCGTCAGAAAATCCAGCCTCCCCATGGGGGCGGCAACCGCGGGGGCAACCTGCCTCTCCCCCCGAGGCCGAGGGGGTACCCCCCGACGCGCATCGGGTGGCGACGAAAACGGACCCGCCCTCATCAACCGACCGAAACGGAGCACCACCGTGACCAAGCGCATGATCGGCTCGCCCTTCGATATCGCCCCCGACCCCGAGCGCTCCGCCGAGGTTCTGCGCCGCCGCGAGTTCGAGCGCCACATCGCACCTCCGATCCCGGTGGACGGACCCGAGCACGTCATCTACGGCGGACGCCAGGAAGGCAAGACGTGGCTCGCCACACGCTGGCTGGATGCCACGCCTCGCGGGCGCCGACGCATCTTGGTCACGCTGAACGCCGACATGGCGCGCGAGGTCAACGACGCAGCCTTCCCCTACGGCGAGGCTGAAGCGATCTCGTATCGCCAGCTGCAGAACCGCGGTGCGGAGGAGGGCGTCGAGTACGGATTCGACGACGTCGCCCAACTGCTGGCCGAGGTGTTCAAGCTCCACGAGCCACCCCGGCTCGTGACCATCTGCACCGCAGCACCGTGGCAGGGCGAGGAGCCCGAGAGCGAGGAAGCGGAAGAGGCTCCCGCGCTGAAGGTCGCGCTCGGGGTCGACCAGCTCGTGCGGGAGCTCGTCGGCGGTGAGCCTGCGGCGCCGCCGGCAGAGGAGGAGCCGCTGCTGCGCTACTTCACACACACGCATCTGCCCGAGGGGCCCCTCGCTGAGACCTCGCGGCTGTTCGCCGTGGTAGCTCGTCAGCTGGTGGAGACGCTGCCGCGCTCGCCGGAGCGCACCGTCGCTCTGCGCAAGCTGCTCGAGTCGAAGGACGCGGCGGTGCGAACTGCGCTCGACGTCGGAGCGTGAACCGTGCCTCGCGATCTCGGCATCCGCGTCGACGCGACCGAACCGGTCCGGCTCGACGAGGACTGCCCCGAGTGCGGCTGGTCGGATCTGTGGCGGGCGTCGATGCTGCTTCTCGGCGCGGCTGGCGTGTCCACGCTCGGCGTCGCGACGCAGTGCTCGCGGTGCGGCTACTCCCGGACGGGCTGACATGCACGACCGGCGCGACATCCGCGATCGCCGCGAGAAGGGCGGCACGATCCGGGGGATAGCCCGGGAGGCCGGCGCCTCCCGCAACGCTGTTCGACGGGCGCTCGACCCGGAGGCCGCGCTCGAGTACCGACGGCAGACCCTCGCGGATGAGTACGAGCCGGCGGTGCGGGACATGCTCGCCGACTACCCGCGAGTCAAAGTCGCGCAGATCGCAGAGCTCGTCGACTGGCCGGGGTCCCGGCGCACCCTCTCCGACCTGGTGGCCCGCCTGCGTCCCGAGTACCTCGAGCGGGAGACCGAGGACCTCAACCGACCGAGCGTCGGCGTGATGAAGGTCGGGCAGCTCACCGTCGGCACGATGACCGTCGGCCGAATGACACTTGGAGCGTGAACGATGGCAGCTCGCCGACCGTCGACGATCCCCGCCGGCCCGCCTGACCGCCTTGGCGAGACAGCGAGCGAGGTGTGGCGGGAGGTCATCGCCCGCGGTGCGATCTCTCCGAAGGCCGACGCGGCGATGCTCGAGATCTACTGCGTGATCGTCGCGCAGTCCCGCGACGTCGCCGCGAAGCTCTCGACCGAGGGTCTGGTCGTCGCGGACGAGAAGCGTGGCGCCATCGTGCATCCCGCGCTCGCCGCCGCACGCCAGCTCGCCGACCAGCTCAAGGACTGGGCGCCGATGTTCAACGCGCCCAAGGCCGCCGTCCGACGGCGCGGGCCGATGTACGACGCGACGAAGCACTCGATCGCCGCAGAGCCGAAGCTGGCCGACGACGAGCGGTTCAAGGCGGCGTGCGAGGCGGTGCTCACGCTGGCGTGGCTGATCGACGAGGCGCAACGCGAAGGGCTCGACTCCCTGCGTCAGGCGTCCTACGTGATGATTCCGAGCTACCTCAAGGGCTGCGCCGCGCTGCAGATCACGCCGGCGTCGCTCCCGCCTGACGCGAAGAAGGTGACTGGTGGTGGCAAGGTCCGCAAGTTCGAGGACGCGGCCCGCGCCCGCCAGGCGCTCGCCGGCTAATCGACCGCTCCGGACACACTGGCCGATTCCCACCGGATGCGGCCAGCTGTACGTCGACAAGGTGCACGAGCACGACGTCGCCACCCCCGAGACCGCCCGCAACTACGGTTCCGCCGAGCCGCGCATCTGCACCCTTCCGCTGCGCGAGCTCACTCCGGAGACGAGCCTCGGCTTCGAGGTCATCGACTTCGCCTTCGAGGTCCTCAACGTCGTTCTCCTGCCGTGGCAGCGGGCCGCGCTGATCCGGATGCTTGAGCTCAACGAGGACGGTTCGCTCCGGTTCCGCACGGTCCTCGTCCTCGTCGCCCGACAGAACGGCAAGTCGACACTCGCGCAGGTCCTCACCATCTGGCTGCTGTTCGTGTGGGGCTGGCCGCTCGCGCTGGGCACTGCGCAGGACCTCGACGTCGCTGAGGCGCTCTGGGAAGAGGTCGTCGACATCGTCCACGAGGACGAGGAGCTCCGCTCGCTCGTCGCCGGCGTCACGAAGGTCAACGGCAAGAAGTCGCTCAACCTCACGTCCGGCTCGAAGTACAAGGTGAAGGCCGCCAACCGGCGCGCCGGCCGCGGACTGTCCGGCAACCTCGTTCTTCTCGACGAGCTTCGCGAGCACCAGAGCTGGGATGCCTGGGGAGCGATCACCAAGACCACCATGGCCCGCGCCGAGGCGCTGATCCTCGCGCTCTCTAACGCCGGCGACGTCACCTCCCGCGTGCTCCGCTATCTGCGCCTCATGGCGCATCGGGCCCTGGGCGACCCGGACGGCATCGCCGCGGCCGAGGAGTCCAACAGCTCGGCGCCGACGTCATTCGACCTCGAGTCCATGGAGGACTTCGACGAGCCGTTCGCTGACGACGAGCTCGACGACTACGACGACGAGGGCGAGCTCGCGCTCGAGGACCTCGAGCAGGACGAGGACACCCTTCTCATCCTCGAGTGGTCTGCCCCTCCCGGATGCGATCGGCGCGACCGCGTCGGATGGTCGTGGGCAAACCCGTCCCGCAACTACACGATCTCCGACCGCACCATCGCGTCTGCGATGCGCACCGACCCGGAGTGGGTGTTCCGCACTGAGGTCCTGTGCCAGTGGAACGACGGCGCCAACTCCGGCCCGTTCGACCCGGGCTCGTGGGAGACGACAACGATCGAGACGTTCGTCGACGACGAGGGCAAGCAGCGCATTGCTCATCCGGAGGTCGACCGCATGGTCGGTGACCTCTATGCCGGGATCGCGCAGGCGGGCTCGCGCGTGCAAACGTTCATCGCGCTCGCCGGTCGCCGTCCTGACGGTGACGCCCAGGTGCAGATCGTCACCGGACGCCCAGGAACCGACTGGGTCGCCGAGTGGCTGACCGCGCCGGAGCGCAAGGGCCGTATCAAGGCGGTGACCGGGCAGGTGAAGGCCGCGCCGGAGTCCACGCTCATCAAGAAGCTCAAGCAGGACCAGAGCTTCCAGGTGCCGATCGTCGACCTGCAGCTGCTGGACGCGCACGCCGACGCCGATGACGCCCTCCGCGAGCTGCGGGTGTGGCACACGCCGTGGCCGATTCTCGACCTCGCGGCGCAGACCGCTGAGCGGAAGTACCTCGCTGGCGGCACCTGGGTGCTCGACCCGGTCAACTCGCCTGTGGAGATCGCCGCGTTGCGCGCCTGGGTGGCCGCCCTGTGGCTGCTCGGCCAGCCCGTGCAGGAACCGCCACCTCCGCCACCGCCGCCGCAGACCGTCAATCGGGACGAGCTCGACGACGACTTCGACGACGGCGAGAGCATCGCCACCGTCCGATTCTGAGAGGGGGACCACCCTTGCCCGAAGAGATCGGCTACCAGACGGGGATGCTCCCCACTTGGGGGCAGCTCGTCGCTGAGACGCACGAGACCAACCCGGACCTCATGTGGCCGCAGTCGATCGACGTGTACGACCGGATGCGGACCGAGGACGCGCAGGTCGGTTCGGTCCTGCAGGCGGTGACCAAGCCGATCCTGAGCACGGAGTGGGTGATCGATCCCGCCGGCGCCGACGATGAGGTCGTCACCCACATCGCCGGCGACTTCGGACTCCCCATCAAGGGCCGCGATCCGATCGCACCGCTGCGGACCCGCAACCGGTTCTCCTGGAATGACCACGTCCGACTCGCGCTGCTCGAGCTGCCTTACGGGCACTCGATCTTCGAGCAGGTGTACCGGCCGGAGGGAGGGCTCCTCCATCTCGCGAAACTCGCCTGGCGGCCACCGCGCACCATCTCTGACATCAAGGTCGGCTCCGACGGAGGCCTGATCGCGATCGAGCAGCACGGCGTCGCCGGCAAGCTCAAGGTCACCATCCCGGTCGACCGGCTGGTCGTGTACGTCAACGAGCGCGAGGGCTCCAACTGGCTCGGCCGGTCCCTGCTGCGCACCGCGTACAAGAACTGGCTACTCAAGGACCGACTGCTGCGCATTCAGGCCCTGACCGCCGAGCGAAACGGCCTCGGCATCTCGACCTACACGGGTGCCCCGCCGCCGGACGCCGGCACGTACGAGGACAAGGAGAAGTGGGCCGACGAGCAGGTGAAGTCGGGCCTCAAGATCGCCAAGGAGGCCCGCGCCGGCGACACATCCGGCGTCTCTCTCCCGCACGGGGCCACGTTCGAGCTCAAGGGCGTCACCGGCAAGCTGCCCGACAGCGACGTGCCGATTCGCTACCACGACGAGCAGATCGCGCGCGCGGTGCTCGCTCACTTCCTGAACCTCGGTACCGAGACAGGGTCGTGGGCGCTCGGGTCGACGTTCGCGGACTTCTTCACGAACTCGCTCAACGCGGTCGCGCAGCACATCGCCGACATCACCCAGCAGCACGTCGTCGAGGACCTCGTGGACCGCAACTGGGGTCCCACGGTCCGGGCACCCCGAATCGTGCCGGCCAAGATCGGCGCGCAGCATCCGGCGACGGCGGAGGCGATCAAGGCGCTGCTCGAGTCCGGTGCTCTCAGGTACGACCCGGCTCTCGAGGCGCATGTCCGCGCCCTGTACGGCCTGCCCGTCCGAGATCCCAACTACACGCCGCCGCCCACGGCGGCTGAGGAGGCAGCATGAACCACCACTCGCCTCGCGCGACTCGGTATTGGGGCAGCGTCCCTCAGCCGAAGTCGAAGAGCGAGATCTTCAACGCGGTCACGTCGCCGGCGCCGTCCGGCGACGGAACGATCGCGACGATCCGCATGTACGGGCCGATCGACTCGTGGGGAGGCTGGTGGGGGATCTCCACCAAGGAGGTCAGCAGCGTGCTCGACGCGCTGCCCGACACGGTCACCCAGATCAACCTCCGCATCAACTCGCCCGGCGGTGAAGTGTTCGAGGGGATCGCGATCCTCAACCTCCTCCGCGCTCACAAGGCCAAGGTCACCGCCATCGTCGACGGGCTCGCCGCATCGGCCGCATCGATCATCGCAGCCGGCTGCGACGAGGTCGTCATGTCGCCCGGCACGCAGCAGATGATCCACTCGCCGTGGACCATCACCTGGGGTGCCGCGGTCGATCTCCGCAAGACCGCCGACATGCTCGACGGGGTCGAGCGGTCCGCGATCGAGATCTACACCGCGAAGGCCGGACAGAAGGACTGGGCGAAGCTGCTCGCCGACGAGACCTGGCTCACCGCCCCCGAGGCGGTCGCCCTCGGCCTCGCCGACCGCATCGCGACAGTGAAGGACGCCGGCGAGACCGTCACTGTCGGCGACCTGCCCGACGAGGGGGACGACGGCGAGCTCATCGAGGACGCGGCATTCGTCGTTCCCATCTCCCGATTCCCTGACCGCATCGCCGCCGCCGTGGCCTCGGTCTCCAAGCTCCCGGTCTCGTCCGAGCCGGGTGAACCCAACCAGAAGGAGAAGCTCAACATGAGCGACACCATCAAGGCTGGCCTTCGCGAGCGGCTCGGCGTGAAGGACGCCGATGCCACCGACGAGACGCTGCTCGCAGCGCTCGACGAGGCGCTCGCCGAACAGCCCGACACCCCGGCAGCCCCGGCGGCCGCGACCGTGCCCGATGGCGCCGTCGTGCTCGACGCGGCCGCGTTCGAGGAGCTCCGCACCAACGCGGCCCTCGGCGCCAAGGCCCGCGCCGAGCAGGAAAGCGACCGACGCGACGCGATCGTCGCGAAAGCGCTCGGCGAAGGCCGCATCTCGCCGAACGCGCGCGACAAGTGGCGCGCCGCGCTCGACAAGGACGAGGACGGCACCAAGGAGCTGCTCGCGTCCTTCCCCGCCAACACCGTCCCCGTGGCCGAGATCGGTCACTCCGACACCGTGAACAGCGCCGATGAGGCCCTGTACGCGGCGGCCGGCTGGGGCGCCGACGAGAACAAGGAGGCCTGATCATGGCCGACCACATCCACCTCTTCAAGCCCGGCGCCTCGGTCACCTGCACCGCCAGCGCCGACGTGACCGGCAAGCGCCTCGTGGAGATCACGGGCGCCCGCGCGGTCGCGCATGCCGCGGCCGACAGCGTCAAGGTGTTCGGCGCGGCCGCGCAGGACACCAAGTCGGGCGAGGACGTCCTGGTGCTGCGCGGCGGCGTCCAGGAGCTCGTCGCCTCCGCGGCGATCGTCGCCGGCGCCCGGGTGAAGCCCGCCGCCGCCGGCAAGGTCGTCACGGTCGGCGCCGGCGAGGCCGGCATCGGCCTCGCCATCACCGCGGCCGGCGCCGCGGATGCCCTCGTCCAGATCGCACTGGACCGATAAGGAGAACGAACCCATGGGAAACTCCCTGACCTACCCGGTCCCGTCGATCGACAACACGGCGCAGCTGAGCGCGGAACAGATCCACCAGATCCTCCGCTCCCAGTCGCTCATCGGCCGACGCATCCGCACCCTCGCAGCGCAGCGGTTCATCTCCGACGCGCTGCTCAAGGGCCGCTTCCGCGCCGTCGGCGGCACCGTGCTCTACGAGAACGGCGAGCCGATCTTCGCGCCCGACAACCCCGAGGCGATCGCCCCGGGCGGCGAGTACCCGCGCTCGCAGGTCACCGCCGGTGACCTCGCCGCGGCGAAGGTCGACAAGTGGGGCCGCGACGTGCCGATCACCGATGAGTCGATCAAGCGCCGCGGCATCGACGTCGTCGACCGCGCGACCCGGCAGCTCGTCAACCGCATGGTCAAGTTCGTCGACTCCGCCGCGCTCGGAGTGATCGCGTCGAAGGTCACCCAGACCAGCGCCGCGACGGCGAGCTGGACGACCGCCAAGGCGATCGTCGCATCCGTGGAGGCCGCGAAGGCCGCGGCCGAGGAGTCCGGCGAGGGCCACGTGCTCGACACCATCGTCCTCAAGCCCACGCAGTACGCGACCGTCATGTCGCTGTTCCTCGACGCCGGCCTCCTGCCGCGCGAGGCCGCCAACCCGCTCATCACGGGACGGTGGCCCGAGGTGCTCGACCTCACCTGGCTGCGCTCGCCGTTCGTGCCGACCACGGCGCCCATGCTCGTCGATACCGACGAGCTCGGCGGCATGGCCGACGAGGACCTCGGCGGCCCCGGCTACACCAACGCGCTCCCGGGCGTCGAGGTCAAGTCGATCCGCCAGGAGGAGACCGACGGTTACCTCCTGCGCTCGCGCCGCGTCACCGTGCCCGTCGTCACCGACGCCACGGCCGGCGTGACCATCACCGGGGCGTTCGCCTGATGGCCGGCTCGAAGACGCGGCACCGCGTCAAGGCCACCATGATCGTCGCCAAGGTGCCCGGCGCCCAGGGCGGGGAGGTCTACCTCCGCCAGGGTGCCGTGCTCCCGGAGTCGGTCACCAACGACGAGATCAAGCGTCTCAGCACGCTCGGCCTCATCGAGAGGTTCACCGTCGACGAGCCCACCGGCAACGACGACGGCAACCAGACGCCCGCCGCGTAAGCGCGGGCGCACAACCCGACAGGGGGCGATGGACATGATCCCGACCACGGCGATCAGCACCGACGAGGACCTCGCACGCCGAGTACTCGTCCGCGCGCGCTCCATCGCCCCCTGCATCGACAACTTCATCGCGAACACCGAGCCGTACAAGGACGCGGTGGCGATCCTCAAGGGCGTCATCGCAGAGCTGCCCGACCCTGGCGCCCGCCGGGCGAAGTCGCTCAGTCGGGACGGCACCTCGATCACGTTCGCCGACATCGAGTCCGCCTTCGACGCAGACGCCATCACTTCGCTGCGTTCGCTGTGCACGCAGGCCGCCGCGCCGGGCACGCCGCTGGGCAGCTTCCCGGAGCGCAGCGCGATCGCGAACCTCTGGCCGGAAGGTCGCTACACGTGAAGTGGCCGGCGTTCTTCTACCCGCATCGGGTATCGGTCCGTGACCTCGTGGAGGACGGTGGCCGCGGCGAAAGCTGGGCAGACCCGCGTGAGCTGCGCGCCGAGGTGAAGGACGAGCAGAAGCTCGTCCGCGACGCGAATGGCCGCGAGGTCGTCTCGTCCACCGAGGTGAAGGTCGCGCTCGACGCTGCCGTCCCCATCGGGTCGCTGGTCACCGTGTGGTCCGGCACGACTTCGCAGCGGGAGGCGCGCGTGATCGCCGTCGGCCGAAGCGACAACACGGGCTCCGGGCTCGACTCCTTCCTTCGTCTCTCGCTCGAGTAGGAGGCCCACGCGTGAAGATCCACAACGCGATCCTCAGCACCGTCGAAAAGGCCGCCCAAGAGTCGCTCAAGGCGGTCGGCCGCGACGTGCTCAAGAGCGCCCGCGAGAAGTCGCCCACCGACTCCGGCGCATCCGACAAGTCTGGCTTCGTCGCGAGCGACGACCTCACCGTGCAGGTCGGCTTCACCTCGCTCGTCTCCAAGCTCAACCACGAGAACCTCGACTGGCGGCACGAGGACGGCGGCGAGCCGAAGTTCCTCGAAAACGCCGCGCTCGAGTACGACGTCGAGGGCAAGATGGCCAGCGAGATGCGCAGGCGTCTCGCATGATGAGCGACCACGAGCTCACAGAGCTGCTCTGCCAGGCGCTCGGCAGCATCCCCGGGTGGCAGTACCCGGCAGTCAAGACGAGCCCGGTGGGCGTCTTCTACGGCGCGATCGGCACCGCTCCCGACCAGGCGGTCGGGGTGCGGGTGTACGGCGTCGCTGACACCCGCGTAAGCGGCGTCCGCGGCCGCCGCGTGCAGCTGCGCCTCCGCGGCCGCAAGGGAGTCCGCAGAGGCGCCGACGAGCTCGAGCTGCCCGCGACCGCGGTGCTCGAAGGACTCTCCCGCGTGGGAGGGATCAGTGGGATCACCCACCTGTCCATGGCCCCGATGGGTGCCGACAACGACGCCCGCGAGGAGCGGACGGACAACTACATCATCACGTTCGACAACGACACGATCTGAGGAGATCTCACATGGTCAACGAAGTCACGCTCCCCGCCGGCACCACGCTCGGCAAGAGCTTCGAGTACGGCATGGACGTCAACCTGGGCACGCACGACGCCCCGGTCTGGGCGCCCCTCCGCCGGATGTTCGGGTTCGGCATGACGCCGACCCCGCAGACATTCGACGCGCAGACCTACGACGACAAGGGCGCCCCCAACGCCGATGTCGGCGGCTGGGCGTTCGCGATCGCCGTCTCGACCAACATCAACCGGTCGGCCACCACGGGCGAGTATCTGCCCGAGATCGAGGCGCTGCGGCAGCGGACGCTCCCGACCGCCAAGGGTGAGGCCGCGCAGGTCGAGGTGCGCTGGTACCACAAGCCGGAAACGGGCACCCCCAACCCGACCGACGCGGGCCGCGGCTACGTCACGGTCGCCTACTCCCGGTCCAACACCGGGCCCGGCGGCGAGACCGAGGTGTGGAACTGGACGCTGACGGGCGTCGGCTCCTACGAGGTGATCGCCAACCCGTTCGCGGGCTGGGATGTCACCGCACCGAAGCTGACGTCGGCGAGCCCCGAGGGCGCGGCCGAGGGCGAGCTGGTGACCATCATCGGCGCCGGCTTCGTCGGCGTGACCGGCGCCGGCGGCGTGAAGTTCGGAGCCTCCAACGCCGACGACTACGTCGTCGTCAGCGGGTCGACGATCATCGCGTCCCTCCCCGCCGGGTCGGCCGGATCGGCGCAGATCGTCGTCACGTCGCCGGCCGGCGCATCCACGGCGCTCCCGTACACGCGCGGAGCCTGACACAACCACGAACCACAAGGGCGGAGGTCACCAACACCGGTGACCTCCGCCCTTGTGTCGTAGAAGGAGCACCATGGGCGCCATCGCATTCGACAACTGGGTCAAGCCCGACCTCGAGCTGCAGCTGCGCGGCAAGACGTACACCGTCCCGCCGCCCGACACCGAGCGGGCGCAGAAGATCCTCGCGGCCGCGGTCCTCGGAGAGATCAGACTAGGCCTGGTCCGGGGCGACGTCCCCGAGGATGTGACGGAGATCCTCAGCCGCGTGTCCAAGGGGGAGCACTTCGCCCTCACCGACGAGGTGCACCGCCAGATGGTGGCCGACAAGGTGCCGCAGGTCAGCATCGACCGGATGGCCTACTACGCGGTCTTCTACTGGGCGCGTGGCCAGGAGTACGCCGACATCATCGCCGCGCTCATGTGGGGCCCGGAGATCGCCGCTGAGGCCGCCGCGGGGGAGGACACCCCGGCCCCAAAAGCGCGGCGCTCCTCACGCCGGAAGAGTGGGTCCAGTACGGCGTAGGGGAGCCCATCGACGTCGACGAGAACGGGCTGCCGATCTTCGCCGACTACAGGCCGCCCGCGGCTGCGCTCGAGGCGGCTGGCGCCACCGCCAGCCCCAAGCCAGACGCGGACGGCAACGAGGTCCGCGTCGACGCGACCGTCTACGGGATCGTCACCAACTGGGACGCGGTCGCGATCGACCTCGCGCAACATTTCCAGATCGACATCCACGCACCCGAGACACTCCGCCGGCCGTGGCCGCCCGTGCGGGACTACATCCTTTCGCTGCTGCACACCGACTCCCGGTTGCGAGCCGCCCTCACCATCCGGAGGTGAACGATGCCCCTGCGCGTAGCCGAGCTCGAGACGCTCTTCACCGCGAACGTCGACGGCATCGCCAAGGGCGAGTCCTACGTCAAGCAGGTCGGGCAGCGCATCGAGTCCAAGCCGATCAAGCAGAAGGTCGACGCGGACGCCAAGGGCGCCCTCGCCTCGATGGACCGCGTCGAGCAGCAGGCCAAGCGCATCGTCTCCCAGCGCACCGTCGCCACCGTCGACGCCAACATCGAACGCACCGAGAAGGCGTTCATCCGCGTCAAGGAGCGGCTCGACTACCTCCGCTCCGTGGAGACCGAGCTCGACGTCAACGCCGACATCGCCCGCGCCGAAGCCAACATGCAGAAGGTCGAGCGCCAGCTCAAGGGCCTCCGCTCCGCCCGTGCCGTCATGGAGGTCGACGCCGACACCGCCCCGGCCGAGAACGCCATGGCGGACGCGGCCGATGCCGCCGGCGACTCCGGTGCGGACGCCGGCGAGCAGTTCGGCGCCGAGATCGTCGCCGCGCTCGCCGCCATCCCGATCGCCGGCGCTGTCGTCGCTCTCGGCGCAGCGGCCGCCAAGGCCCTGCTGAACGCCTTCGACGAGGGCCTCCAGCAAGAGGCCGGGCGCGACCGCCTGCAGGCGCTCACCGGCATCAGCGAGGTCGCGGCACAGCGTCTCGGCTCCATGGCGGGCGAGGCGTACGCGAACACCTTCGGTGAGTCCGTCGAGCAGAACATGGACACTGCCCGGCTGGCGCTGCAGTTCAACATCATCGACGAGGAGACCGCGAACCGGGACGCGCAGTCCGTGATCGAGGGACTCGCCGGCATCGCGGACGTGCTCGGTGAGGACGTCCGCCCGGTCGCGGCCGCAGTCGCCACCATGCTCCGCACCGGCATCGCGAAGAACTCCAAGGAGGCCTTCGACATCTTCGCCGCCGGCGCACGCAACGGTGTGAACCGGGCCGAGGATCTCCTCGACACTTTCACCGAGTACCCGGCGCTGTTCGCTCGACTCGGCCTGTCTGGTGAGGAGGCTCTGGGCCTGCTCAACCAGGGCCTCGAGGCGGGCGCCCGGAACAGCGACCTCGCTGCGGACGCGCTCAAGGAGTTCCAGATCCGGGCGACCGACGGCACGGACGCATCCGCGGCGGGATTCCAGCTGCTCGGTTTCAACGCTGAGCAGATGACCGCGAAGATCGCCAAGGGGGGCAAGGCGGCCCGTGACGGGCTCGCTGAGGTCCTCGACGAGCTCCGCCGCACCGAGGACCCGGTGAAGCGGAACGCGGCCGCCGTGGCCCTGTTCGGCACCCAGGCGGAGGACCTGGGCGAGGCGCTCTTCGCGATGGACCTGTCGACAGCCGTCGACGAGCTCGATGGCGTCAAGGGCGCCGCGCAGGAGATGTTCGACACCCTCACGGGGAACGACGCATCCAAGGTCGAGCGCGCCAAGCGCAACATCGAGGTCGCCGTCGACGGCATCCAGGGCGCCCTCGCGACCGCGTTCTCCGAGCCGCTCGGCGACTTCGCCGACTGGGTCTCGGCCAACCGTGGCCCGCTGCTGCAGTTCTTCAGCGACATGCTCAACGGTGCCATCGACTTCGCGATCGGCTCCACCGAGGCGTTCGGCTCATTCGTCTCGGGTCCGCTCGCCGAGGTGGTGTCCGGTATCGCCGGCGTCATCGACGTGTTCAACGGCATGGAGGGCCGGCCCAAGGAGCTCGACGATCTGGCCGCCAGCATGCGCGGGTTCGACGAGAACACCGCGGATGCCGTCGCAGGACTCGAGGAAATGCGCGGGCAGTTCAACGGCTTCGCCGACGAGCAGATCGCGCTCGGCTACCTGAACGACGCCTCGCTGCGCCTCGCCGACTCGATCAGCCAGGTCGGTGACGGATCGGCCTCGATGAAGTCGCAGGTGCGTGACGCGCTCGAGGCGCTCAAGGAGCAGGGCGACGCCGCGGCCGCGACCGGCGAGGACCAGGCGACTCTTGCCCAGCGGTACAAGGACGGCGAGGACGCGCTCGTCGACCAGATGGTGCAGATGGGCAAGACCGAGGGCGAAGCCCGCAAGCTCATCAACACCGTCAAGAAGGGCGCCAACGGCGAGCTCACGTTCGACTCGAACACCGCGGCCGCGCAGGCCGAGGTCGACACGTTCATCAACCGCAACAGCGGACGACGGATCACCGTGACCGTGGACGCGGAGGGCGGCAACACCTACCAGGTTGCCGGCACCAACATCCGCTACCGAGCAGGCGGCGGAGAGGTCACCGGTCCGGGCGGGCCGAAGGACGACGAGATCCCCGCGATGCTCTCCAATGGCGAGCACGTGCTCACGGCCGAAGAGGTCGTGAAGGCCGGTGGACAGGGCCAGATCTATGCCCTCCGCTCGGCGATCCGATCCGGCCAACTGCAGCGAGTACTCCGTGGGCAGATCCCTGGGTTCGCCTCCGGCGGCGCGGTCAGCCGCATGCTGCTGGACTGGACGCGGTCGCAGCGCCGCGGTGAGAACCGCGAGGCCGGGATGAACGGCAACGCACTCTCCCTCGTCGACGAGCTCTTCCAGGTCATCGAGGTCTCCAGCAAGCGCGCCCAGGGACGCCTCCGCAACGAGGCAGTCCGCTCCGAGCGGCAGCTGCAGCGGCTCGAGAAGGCGGGTGAGGCCGCCGAGAAGAAGCTCGACAAGGCGCGTGAGCGGCTGGCTGGTTTCCGCGACACTGTCGAGTCGTTCGCGTCGGGGATCTCGAGCGTGCTCCGCCGGGCATTCGACGTCTCCGCCTGGGGCTCGCTCGGCTCGAAGCCGACGACGCAGACCCGGCAGATCGACGGCAGCTCGGTGACCACGGTCACCAGCTCCAAGACGTCGCTCACCGCGGCGAGCATCGCGAAGGACGCGAAGACCAAGGCGTCCGCGATCAAGCGGTTCGCGGGCAAGCTCGAGCAGCTCGCCAAGAAGAGGTTCGACCCGGCACTGATCGCCGAGCTCGCAGGGCTGGGCGTCGAGGAAGGGGAGCCGGTCGTCGACGCGCTGCTGAAGGCGACGAAGGCTGAGGTCGAGTCGATCAACTCGTCCTACAAGACGAGCAACAAGTACGCCGACAAGGCGGGCGACCAGGTCGCGATGATGCAGATCGATCCGGAGACGAAGCAGACCTACGCCAAGCTCATCTCGACCGCGGAGAAGCAGGTCCGCGACGCCAAGAAGAACGCCGACGACATCCGCGCGGCGCTGTCTCGCGAGGTCGACCGCATCATCCGGACGATCACCTCGGGCCTCAAGGCCGCCCCCAAGAAGGCGGGCGGCGGACGGATCTCCGGCCCCGGCGGTCCGACCGACGATGCCGTGCTCCTGTGGGGCTCGAACGAGGAGCACATGTGGACCGCGGCCGAGGTGCAGGGTGCCGGTGGGCACTCCCGCGTCGAGGCGCTCCGCCGCGCCGCGCTGGCCGGCCAGCTCACCAGCATCCCCGCCTACGCCACCGGGGGACCGGTCACCACAACAGGCGGATCGCATGCGCTCGCCGCTGCCGCCGCGTCGTCGACGCGGCCCGCACAGAAGGTGATCAACGTGACGGTGGTCCAGAACCATCCTGTCGCGGACGATCCCGAGCAGCGGGCGTGGGAGGCGGCGCAGATCGTGGCGGGCGCGGCGATGGGAGGCTCGGATGTATAGCGTCGACGGGATCGCGCTGCACAACCCCGGGATGGGGTGGAAGCTCCTCGCCCCGTCCCGGCCGCTCACCGACTACTCGGTCGAGCGGACGTCGCTGCGTGTGCCGGGGCGCCCCGGTGTTGTCGCGAACGTCGACGACAACCTGGCCTCGCTCCTCCCGCCGACTCCCACGTTCGCGGTGCAGGCGCCGCGGTCCAAGTACGAGACCCTCCTCTCGCTGTTCATGGAGGGGGAGGTGCTCGGCCGCACCGACAACGACTCGATCGCCGCGGCGATCGAGTACCTCTCGAGCAGCCCGGTCGGGCAGGGGCGACGCGACGAGATCGTGCAGGTCACGGCGACGCTGCGCATCCCCGGGGTGTTCTGGCGCGACGTCGACGAGCAGACCTTCACCCAGCCGATCACCGGCGCCTCGCATGAGCTCGACCTGTGGCAGATGCGCGGCCTCGTCTCCGACGCGGTGGTCCGAGCTCGTGGACCGTTCACCAACCTGGTGATCTCCTCTGGCCGCGCATCGCTGCGGATGGGCGACCTCGCCACGGCGGGGCACTACCTCCGGTTCCACCTCGACACCGGCAAGGCATTCATCACCAGCACGGACACGTGGATCGGTGGCACCGCGGCCAGCGGTGGCATCCAGTCGATCGGGCCGGGTGGCCGGTTCGGCATCTACCCGAGCAAGGTCGGCCCGCTCGAGCCCAAGCGCGGCCGCGTCACCGTGACCACCGCGACGCGAGGCGCGTCGACGCAGCTGGAGATCAGGGGGAGGGGAGCGCACCTTGCATGACTTCGACATCCAGGTGCGCCGCTACTCGACCCCGACGACACCGGCCGAAGTCATCCCGGCGATCCTCTCGTTCACCCCCGTGGAGAACGACGCGGCGGTACTGACGCTGCAGGTGTCGGAGGTCATCGCCGGCGACCTGCCGACCCCGTTCTACGCGGCCGTCGAGCTGCTCGGCGAGGAGCAGTGGGAGAAGCCCCGCAACGACCTGTTCGTGTTCCACGGTCGCACGGGGGACAAGAAGGACCCCGCGGGCATGCGCTCCTACACCGGCGTGCAATGGGTCGCCGACCGGATGGGCCGGCACTACATCAGCGAAGGCGTCACCGACGACACGATCACCTGGCTGGGCGCATCCGCCGGCGCGGTCATCGACGACTTCCTCACCCGCATCCCGGGCACCGGCGTCGGGCACTCCACGTTCACCCCCACCCACGACTCCAACGGCAACGCCTGGTCGAGCGCGGACAAGAGCGACCAGACCGCCCGCCTCTGGCAGTCCGGCGGTCAGATCCTCTCCGCGCTCGCCGCCGGCGCCTACTGCCAGTGGTACTCGAAGGGAACGGAGCTGCACCTGGTGCGCCCCGGCAGCGGGCAGGACCGCACTCAGACGATCCCGATCGGGCCCGGCGCGAAGAGCATCGAGCCGAACGAGTCGACCGCTGACACCGCCTCAAAGTTCTACGTCGTCACCGACACCGATGTGCCGACCCAGATCGTCACCCGCCCCGAGCTCGGCGCCGGCCCGCGCGAGGCGGTCGTCACCGTCTCCGGCGCGACCACTGCCGCGGTGGCGCTGCGGATGGCGCAGCCGATCATCGACGCCGCCTCGCAGGTGCGGCGCGAGTTCACCGTGACATACGACGCGATGTCGATGCTGCCCGCCCGGCCGCTCATCGACTTCCAGCTCGGTGACCTGTTCACCGTGGCCGGCGGCGCCTACCGACTCGTCGGTGTGCAGATCTCGAAGTCCGACTCCAGCGTGACGGTGCGACTGACCTTCGGCGAGCGGTTCCTCAGCCTCGTCTCGAAGATCGCTGCTCGAGCGGCGCAGATCTCCTTCGGATCGATCTCAATGACCGGCGGCTCCGGGCAGCCGATCCCGCCCGGTGTCGTGAAGCCGAAGGCCGAACCGTCGGCGCCGACCGGCCTCACCGTCGTGTCGAACGTAGGCATGGTGCGCGCGAACGGCGAACCGTACGCGCAGATCCGCCTCGAGTGGGACCCGGTGACGACGACGGTGCACGGCGCCGACACGGCCGTCACCACCTACGAGGTGTGGGTGGGTGTCGGCGACGCGTCCCCCGCGCCCCTCCTGGAGCGCTCTGAGACGTTCGCCGAGGTGGAGTGGTCCGGCGATCTCCGCACGGTCCAGGTGCGGGCGTACAACGGCGCCTGGTCGGTGCTGTCCGATCCGGTCACCGTCACACCCGCGAGCCCCGTGCAGGACGTCACCGCTCCGACGATGCCGATCCTGGTGACCACGCCGTTGGGTGTGATCATCTCCTGGGACGGGCAGCTGGAGACCGGGCCTGTCGGCCCGTCGTTCTGGCAGCTGTACGCGGAGGTTGCGCCCGCATCCGACGGCGCGTGGACGCGCGCCGGCGCGCCCGTGACGACCGACGGGCAGGTGGCGATCGTGCGCGGTGCGGTCGGCACCGAACTGTATGTGCGCCTGTTCTGGCGGGACACGTCCGGCCGAACCTCGAACCCGTCGACGGTGGCGAGCATCACGGTGATCGGGCTCACGCCGGACGACCTCGAGTCGATCCCCGACTTCTTCGCCAACACCGCGATCATCGCTGAGCTGACCACCGGCATCCTCAAAGCCGGCGTCATCGAGGTCGACATGCTCGCCCCGAACGTCGGTGAGCAGATCCAGCTCGAGGCGAACGAGGGGTTTCTCATCCTCGCCGGCCGCGTCGACGAGCTCGAGGAAGCCGGCCAGTACTACCGCTTCGGCCCGGACGGCGCGGTCATCGGCCGCGAGGGCGACCCGACCACGTTCGAGTTCCGCAACGACGGTGCCTCGTTCAGCGTCAACGGGGTCGAGGCGACGACCTGGGGGCCGCAGGGCATGGACGTGCCCCGGCTGACATCCGACACCGCGGTCATCGGAAACCTGCAGTTCGAGGTCTCCGGCAACCGCACGATCGTGAGAGTGGTGCAGACATGACGCGCTACAAGGTGCGGGTGGCGGTCGGTCCCACCTTCGACGAAGGGATGGGCGTGCTCGTCGACGCCGAGTCGGAGGAGCAGGCCGCCGAGCTCGGACTACTGGCAGCCACTCGTGAGATGCCGTTGCCGTTCGAGGTGCGGCTGCACGACGTGACGGCGGTCTCGTAGTGGCCACGTTCAAGGACGCGATCAACTCCCAGTACGACGCGGAGCTCGTCATCACGCTCGTCAAGCAGGAGGTCACCAACAACCGGTCGCTGGTGCGGCGAACGGTCCGCAACCGGAAGGACGAAGGATCCGGTCTCTGGAGCAACACCGGCTACCCTTGGTCGCTGTCCGGCGGCGGCAACGAGTCCGGCACGTACACGTACGACTTCACCGAGTACTCGGTGAAGACGATCTACGAGGACGAAGTCTGGATCAACCACTCCGCCGACGGCACCCGCACCGTCACCTTCTCAGCGTCGGTGTCCATGGGTGGCCCGCTGTTCGGCACCGGCACCCCCTCCGGTTCGGTCACCCTCCCCACCATCCCGCGTGCTACCCAGCCCGACGTCGGCGGCGCCGTGAACGCGGGATCTGTCCTCGAGATCGACCTGCCCCGGGCCTCGTCCAGCTTCACCCACACGCTCACCTACAGCTTCGAGGGCGCGTCGGGCACGATCGCCACCGGTGTCGGCAGCTCCTACGACTGGACCGTGCCGCTGTCGCTGCTCAACCGCATCCCCGACTCGGTGTCCGGGTCCGGCACGATCACCGCGAAGACCTACAGCGGGTCGACCCTGGTCGGCACGAAGTCGGTCGCGTTCACCATCCGGGCCAGCTCGTCGATCGTCCCCACCGTATCCACGCTCACCGTCTCCGAGGCGGTGCCGGAGATCGCCTCGGCGATCGGCGCGTACGTGCAGGCACAGACCAAGCTCAGCTACGCCATCAGCGGCGCCGCCGGCGTCTACGGGTCGACGATCACCGCGTACAAGGTCACCGTGGCCGGGCAGACGCTCACCGGGCAGTCCGGCACGACAGCCGCGCTCGCCGCCTCGGGGACGGTTAACGTCGTCGCCACGGTGACCGACTCGCGCGGCCGCACCGCGACCCGCACGGTCGCGATCAACGTCCTGCCGTGGGCGCCGCCGAGCATCACCCTCCTCAAGGTGCAGCGGTGTCTGCCGGACGGGACGCTCAACGACGACGGCACCTCGCTGAAGTTCACCGTCGCCGCATCGGTCTCCTCGCTGGTCAACGGCACTCAGCGGAACACGCTGAAGTGGCAGGCGCGCACCCGGCAGAAGGACACGACCGTCTGGACGTCGACCGCGCTGACGACACACTCGGGGATCGCCCTGTCGGCGACGTTCGTGATCAGCACCTACTCGGAGCTGCTCGCGTGGGATGCCCGCTTCGAGGTCACCGATCGCTTCACCACATCGGCGCAGCAGGCCGTGGTGAGCGTCGGCGCAGTCACGCTCGACATCGGACCGAGCGGCATCGGTGTCGGCAAGCGGTGGGAGCGCGGGGCGCTCGACGTCGCCGGCGACATCTACTCGACCCGGCTGCGCCTCTCGGCGACGAACGACGCTGAGCCGAGCAGTACCGCCCACGCGTTCCAGATCGGTGCCGACACCTCGGGCAACCTCGTCATCGATCCGAACGAGATCATGGCGCGAAACAACGGGGCGGTCTCGACCCTGGGCCTGAACAGCGATGGCGGCGACATCATCCTCGGTGGCGCATCGTCATCGATCCAGATCCTCGGCCGTATCAACAGCGCACACACCGCGTACGCCGAAGCGCAGGGCCTCGTCGACATCACCCCCTCGGCCGCCGACACCCCAACCGGCGTGTCGATCGTGTTCCCAGTGGGGCGATTCAACCGGGCGCCGCGCCTGCAGGTGACCGCCGCGACCACCGTGCCGGGCACCGCGACAGGTGTGAAAGGCGTCGGCTACTCCGGCACCAGCGCCTCGGGCACCACGGTCTACCTCACCCGCGGGAGCACGACGACCACGCCGGTCGCCTGGCACGCCACCCAGATGTTCGAGAGCAGCACGGACGGATAGCCATGGACGACCCAGAGACCGAGCCCCCTCTCCGGACGGTGGTCTGCCACACGCCCGACTGCGGCAACGCGGAGATCCCCGTCACACTCCGCTGCCTCGAGCTCGTGGTGTGCAACCCGTGCGGCCAGCTGATCACCGACATCACCACCCACTGAAGGAGCACAAGATGACCAACGTCAACGCCGGAGACCTGGTGCAACGGCTCGGCAGCCACATCGCCGCGCTGACCGTCGACGGCATCGCGAAGGACATCACGATCGAGACGCTGCAGGCCGAGCGAGCCGCGCTCGCCGGCCAGGTGAGCAACCTCACCCGCCAGCTCGCCGAGCGTGACGACCTGATCGCCGAGCGCAACGCGCAGCTCGAGCAGCTGCTCAACGACGCACCTATCGGATCGGATGAGACGCCGGACGGCGTCTGACTCAACCACCCACATATGAGGCCCCTGGCATAGCTGGGGGCCTCAGCCATGCCCGAGGAGGCACATGATGGTGTTCAAGCCTGAGACGCTCGACGGCCAGGCCGCCGCGCGGAAGCTGCTCGCGAAGAAGGTGAACCGGCCGCTGGCGTGCCTCTACGAGGTGTTTCAGATCTTCCCGTTCAAGAGGTCGGACGCGCCCAACGCGTACACGTCCGCGCGGGTGTCGTGGAACCGCACCCCGGTGAGCCGCCGGCACGTTGGCGACAGGAACATGCCCGCCGGCGCGGTCGTGTACTTCAAGCTGCGGATCGAGGACGGCACCGTCGACCCGTGGCCCGGGCACATCTGTCTCTCGCTGGGCGGCAACCGCATCGTCTCCACGGACTGGCCTACCCGTGGCCGCATCGGCGCGACGACGATCGACGAGCTCGAGCGGAAGTGGGCGTCCAACGAGGTCGAGTTCCTCGGGTGGACCGACTGGATCGGCGGACACAACGTGACCACCGGTCCGGACCCCGACGCCGTGCAGGGATCTCCCGCGGGCGCGGCGGTGAAGTACGCGTACGAGAAGGTCGCCCTCGGCCACGTCAACGTGCGCACGTCTCCGCGCAGCGGCGCGGTGATCGCGACCCTCGACCCGGGCACGGTGATCAAGTCCGGCAAGACCATCGCCGGGTGGACTCCGATCAAGGCCGGCAAGATCACCGGCTGGGTGCAGGGCAACCTCGCAGTCCTCCGCACCAAGGCCGTCGCACGCTCGACGCTCGTTCTCCGCGACCGCCCGGCGAAGCTCGGCAAGGGCGGCTCCAAGCGGCTGGCCCGGCTCAAGCGGGGTCAGAAGGTCACCGTCCTCCGCGCCGTGCCCGTCGACGGCAGCTCGGCGAAGGCCGCGTACTGGAGGGTCCGCGTCCGCGTGGGCCTGAAGGTGCTCACCGGGTACGTCCTCCGGAAGTACCTGAAGTGAGCGGGGGGCACCACCCCCTGCAGGATCGCGAGATCGGTCTGTCGGGGCGCGCGCTGACTCTTGCGCTGTTCGGCAAGTACGTCGGCCTCGCAGCGTATGGCTTCTGGGCCGCGATCGTCGAGGTGCCGACGTTCGTCATCGTAGGGTCGCGGGCGTTCGCGCTCGGGTGGGCGCTGTGCGTGGTGGCCTTTGCGACGCTCGCCGCGGCAGCTGTCGCGCGCACGTGGGTGACGGGTCGCTACCGGTTCGAGAAGTGGTCGACCGCCGCATTCGTGCTGTCGTTCGTCGCCTACTCGTTCGCGCTCATCTACCGATCCGGGTCCAGCGGGGACTGGGACAGTGCCCCGCTGTCGCTCGTCCCGGTCGTGGTGTGCGTGCTGCCCACGATCCGGTTCTACTCGCTCGTCAGGCGGCCGCTCACCCGGAGCGCACAGTGACGCCCGCGGCCGCGGACTACACGGGGGAGCTGTTCGTGCTCGGCGGCATCGCTCTAACCGCCATCCTCGGATGGATCGGTTCGCTGATCGTCAAGCGGTTCCGGGAGCCCACTCGCATCGAGACGCTCTGGCAGCGTCTCGATGCGCTCACCAAGGTCGTCTACGGCGACGAGAAGGACCCCGGCCTGCTCGCGCGGATGGAGAACGCTGAGCGCCGCGACGCGTCCAAGGGTCGCATCATCCGCGCACTGTCCCGGCAGTGGCCGGGTGACCACGTGCCGCGGCTCAACCCGGAGGACCTCGCCGACCTCGACGAGGACACCATGCCGATGGATCACCCCTGGCGAGCACACCCGTGATCGCCGCTCAACACCACCACCTGAAGGAGAACCCCATGTCCGACGCCGTCATCCCTCCCGGAGTGAAGCTCGCCGCCAAGCGCGGCTTCGTCCGCACCACCGCACAGGCCTACGCCGCAACCATCCCCACCGGTGGCATCAGCGCCGCGGCGATCATCGCATTTGCCGCGGAGCCGAACTGGCTGGTCGCGGGCATCACCGTCGGCGTCGCTCTCGCGTCCCCGCCGCTCGCGGGTCTCGCCTCCTACCTCTCGATCATCTCGAAGGGCGTCCCGGCCGAGTACCAGGAGGCCAGCGCCGGCAGTGCCGACGCGGTCGACGGAGAGGGCTGAGCTGCAATGACGACGATCACGGGCGACGCCGGGGTCGGTAGCGGCGTCGCCCCGTCGACGATCGGCCCGAACAAGTCCTACATCACCGTCCGGCCTGTCGAGATGGTGACCACCGCCGGCGGTGTGACGATGCTGCCCATCGCCTCGCGCCACGAGCTCGAAAGCGACGGCGCCTTCTCGATCCAGGTCGACCCGCTGCCCGACGGCTTCGCGCACGAGTTCCAGTTCATCATCAATGGCGGCGAGTTCACCTCGCCGCCGCGCTACTGCGAGGTGCCGACCTCCGGCACCGTCGCCTTCAAGGACCTCGTCGACGTGACCCCGCCCGACCATGGCGGATGGGGCGTCCCGGGCTGGATCGCCGATCTCATCGCCCTCGTCGAGGCCGGCGGTGGGGGAGGCGGCGGTGAGGGTGGCCCCGCAGCCTGGGGCTCGATCACGGGCCCCATGTCCAGCCAGACCGACCTCGCCGCCGCGCTCGCCGCCCTGGCCCCGAAGGCGTCGCCAGCTCTCACGGGAAACCCGACCGCGCCGACCCCCTCGCCGGGCGACAACGACACGAGCATCGCCACCACCGCGTTCGTCGCCACGGCGATCGCCGCGCTGATCAGCTCGGCGCCGGGCGCGCTCGACACGCTCGACGAGCTGGCGGCCGCGCTCGGTGACGACGCGAACTTCGCCGCGACGATCACCAACGCGCTCGCGCTCAAGGCGCCGCTCGCGTCGCCGGTCTTCACGGGCAACCCGCGGGTGCCGACGGCCGCGCCGGGCGACGCAAGCACAACGGCGGCCAGCACCGCGTTCGTCGCCACGGCGATCGCTGCGCTGATCAGCTCGGCGCCGGGCGCACTGGACACGCTCGACGAGCTGGCGGCCGCGCTCGGTGACGACGCGAACTTCGCCGCGACGATCACCAACGCGCTCGCGCTCAAGGCGTCGCTCGCGTCGCCGGCGCTGACGGGGAACCCGACGGCGCCGACGCCGGCGCCGGGGGACAACGACGTGAGCATCGCCACGACCGCGTTCGTTCAGACCGAGCTGACCGGGAAGGCGGGCGCGGCGACGCCCGGCGCGGCGCTGGCCATTCTGACGCAGTCCGCGTACGACGCGCTGTCGAGCCCGTCGGCGACGACGGCGTACATCATCCCGTGAGTTGAGGAGCCGATGACCACTCTTCACGACTCGAAGTCCGTCGCCACGACGGGGTCGGTCAACACGCAGACGTCACCGCAGTCGCTCGACCGGCCCCTCGTGGAGGACGGCCACCTGGTGATCCTCGCCTCCTGGCTGGCCACGCTCCTCGGCAGCGGGTCGCTGTCCGACATCCTCGACCTGACCCGCTACACCGGCTACGGGTCCGGGAGCAACCGCCTCGGCGGCGTCTATCTCGGGGTGGTCGCTGACGCGGCCGCGTTCAACGCGGCCGCCGACTTCATCCTGAAGGCGACGAGCTCGACGGCGACGACGCGCGTCGCCGGCATCGTCGCCTCCTACCCTCCCGACGCCGGCAAGCACTGGGACCTGTCGTCGGCGGTGGCAGCCGGCCCGGAGTACAACACGGCGACGCAGACCAGCGACACCTATCCGGCGATCGCCGCCCGCACCGACACGTTCGGCGTCGCGATGACGAACAAGGGCGCGTCGACCTCGCTCACCCGGCACGTCGTCCCCGACGGCACGCTGCTGATCCAGGCGCGGTCCAACTCGGCGGCGACGAACGAGAACCCGGGCGGGTCGCCGCCGACGGCCAACACGGTCAGCGTCTCCGACTCTGTCGTGTCGATCGCCCGCATCCCCTCCGGGGGCGGCGCCACCGTGAACTTCGTGGCGCAGGCGGCCGACGGGTCCTCGAGCGCCACGGCGCTCAGCCAGGCGTCTGGCGCGTGCATCGCGTTCACGGTCGCGATCAACCAGGTCGACGACACCCCCGACCCGGACCCGCTGCCCGCCGTCACGGGGCAGGGCTTCGGAACCATCCGCAAGATGCTGCAGACCAGGCATTCGGTCTGGTCGCACCGCAACGGCGGGCTCGGCACGAGCGGCTCGAGCCCGGCGAATGGGTACCCGGAGATGACCGAGTACGGGGTGCGGATGGCCGCGAACGCAGGCGCGAGCATCATCGAGATCTCGTGCCAGCGGACGAGCGACGAGCAGTGGATCGGCGCCCACGACCAGACCTTCGACCGGGTGACGCAGGAGACGACCTACGACGGGCAGAACTACAGCGCCCGCACGGCGGCGGAGATCCTCGCGTTGCACGTGAACGCCGGCGCGACCGGCGGCCCCCAGCCATACGCGACGCTGCAGCAACTCGTCGAGACGCTGCCCGAGGACTTCGTGTTCCTCGTCGACCCGAAGCAGGCCGGCGGCACCCCGTCGTACCTCACGGCGTTCCTGAACATCCTCGACAGCCTCGGCGGCCCGGAGAGGTTCATCGTGAAGATCGACGGCGCGGCGACCGCGTCGCGGTTCCAGGCGGTGAAGGACCACAACCCGAGCAACCCGTACGTCACCGCGGCGTACTGGTACGACACGACGACCAACTTCGCCACGTCGATCCCGCCGAAGCTGCCCTACGTCGACCTCGCCGGCCTGAACATCGAGCCGAACGAGGCAGCGGCCAGCTACTGGACCGACCTGCGCGCGATGTGCAACGCGCAGACCGCGATCGACGGGAAGCAGCGTTACATCTGGGCGCACGTCGTGCAGTCCCAGGCCGGGCACGATCTCGCGATCGCGCGCGGCGCCGACTTCATCCAGTGCTCCAACGTCGCCGTCACCCAGAAGGGTGTCGAGGCGTGGCGCCCGATCCTCGGCCCCGACGGGTTCGCCGTGAAAGAGATCTACGCCGGCAGCGCCCTGGCGCAGAAGGTCTACGTCGGCGACGAGCTCGTGTGGGTCCGCAGCTGAACCCTGCACAGACGAGAGCCCCGGATCGCTCACCCTCGTGGGTGCGGCGATCCGGGGCTCTTCATCGTTTCAGGCCTGGTCGTCCAGCCAGTCGTCGATGAAGTTGGTGATGAACCCGTGGTCATCGGTCTCGGTGACGCGGAGGACCTGCCGCGGCGCCTGGGTCGGGAAGCGGCGATCAAACAGAGCCCGGAACTGATCCAGGTCGTCGCTCACCTGCAAGAGCGTCACGACGGTGAGGATCTGCTTGTCGAGGTGCTCGATACCGGTGTCGACGGTCAGGTGCTGGTGATGCTTGCGCGGGCGGTGGCCCGACGCACCGCGGGGATTGACCTTCTCGAGCTCGGCGTGGACCCCTTCGGGGAGCTGCCGGTAGATGTGATCGTTGATGAACTTGCCGATGTACTGCGGGTGCTTGGTCTTGCCCTCCTTGTAGTCCCAGCCGTAGAGCCGATAGAGCTCGCGGAAGAACTCATTGGGGAACACCGACACCCAGCGGCGGAAGGTCTCGCTGACGTACTTCGAGAGCAGCTGCTGGAGCTCGTCGCGAGCACGGACCTCCTGATAGCCGGTCGCCTCATCCACGAGAGCCGTAATGCCGACCTGGGCCAGTGCGCGCATCAGCACCTCAGCCGCCTGGGCTGCGCCGAGCTGACTTTCCTGCAGCACACCGGCCTGACGGGCGGAGAGGTACACCTCGAGCACCTTCGGGAGCGTCTCCGCGCGGTATCCGGTCGAGATGAACTGCTGGCCGCCGAGCCGGTAGCGGATTGGCTCAAGGTCAGCGTTCAAACCCGCCGGGATGAAAGGGTCGAGGTTGTTCGCGCTGAGGAAGGGCGCTCTGCGGGCGACGTCCGCGCTGCGCCGCACGCCACTCTTTGTTGCGCGGTCGAGAGCGGCCATCACCGTCCCCTGGGAGAGGACCCGCGTGCCGTCGGGGAGCACTGCGCATTCGATACGCCGTTCGCCAATCTCGATGGCACCGGTATAGGTAGCACGGGGGATGGTCTTGTCCCACCGCGACTCGGCTGCTCGCCGTGAGATCTCGGCTCGTCGCTCAGGGCTGAGCTTGCGCGCCCGCGCTTTGCCGCCCTCGCTCGCATCGAACAGCGTGGGTGCCTCGTCGGGCGTTTCTATGGTCATGTCAGTCATCATCGCCTCTCAACTTCTGCTTGCCGCAAGCATTGCCTATATTCTGCGCGATGCTTGGAGCAAGCGCGCGCCGCGACACGCCGCGTGATTCTGCGGAAGCCTGCCCTACTCGGACCGATCTTGCGCGCCGTCGCATTCGCACCTGCTTGCCGGGATGCACCCGATCTGGCGGCGGAGCCATCGTCGTCGACGGCGCGCGTCCACACCCAGCAGTGTTGCTCGTGACAGTTGGAAAACTATTCCCAGTGGGAAGAGTTTCTGCTAGACTGGTGTCTGTTCGAGGAACCCCTCGGACGTGACAAATCCACAGAGATGCGAGGACGAGCAGTGAGTAACAAGGATCTCAAGATCCTGTTCTCCAAGCTCGAAGCGCAGGGCTGGGAAATCCGACCGACCAAAAAGGGTCAGTTCGCGGTTCCCCCGGACCCGAGCAAGCCTCTCGTTCAGATCCACAACACGGCTCGTGGTAGCCGCTCGTGGCAGAACATGATGGCTCAGCTCAAGCGCTCCGGCTTCGACGATCAGGGCTAGATCGGTTGGGGTAGTCAACTTGTCAGGGCGACTACCCCAACTCTAACCCCGATCCCTCGCATCTCGGTAGAGATGTCACACCAACGAAAGGATGAGGAGAGGAGAGCGACATGCACACATGGCACGTCACGGTGGAGTTCGCCGCTGCTATCGCGTTCGACGAGGACACCGTCTTCGACGTCGCGGGCGAGCTCGGCCACTACGGCGCAGTCATGAGCGTGTCACCGGATTTCACTACAGGGAGCGCACTGCTCACGGTCGAAGCGGGTTCCGCTCTCGACGCGTCCACCAAAGCCTCCGAGCTGGTTGTTGATGCTCTCGCATCGCACCAGGTCACGGGCGACGTTGTGTCCTTGCGGGCGCAGCGGGAGGACGCTTTCGAGGCGGAGCTCAACACGCCGATCTTTCCGGAGGTCGTCGGGTACGCGGAGATCGCTGAGCTGGCGGGTGTGACCCGTCAGCGCGCCCGGCAGTTCGCGCAGGTGTCGGGTTTCCCGGTGCCTGTGATCGAAACCGCTCAGGGACCGCTCATGGCGAAAGCTGCCGTCGAGCGTTGGCTTGAGAAACGCGCCGCACGCCCCGGCCGTCCGCGTAAGGCGGCCGTGGCCTAAGCAAACCCCAACCGCTTCTAGCCCGAAGCGTTGAGCAGAGAGGCCCTCACCCCGCCATCGGGGGTGGGGGCCTCTTTCACGTCTGCTCGTCGACCGCGCCTGTCCACACCCAGCAGCGGTGCTCGTGGCCGTCGATCGAGAACACGATGCCGACGGCGTCTGGTGTCCACCGGGCGGCGATCGCGCTCACCCGGACAGGCGTGTCACCGAACCGCACCCACGCCATCACCTTGCGGTGCGGCCGCGGGTCGATCGTCAACGGCACCTCGTCGAGGCGCAGCTCGAGCGGAGTGAGCGTCTGCAGCTTCGCGCCGCGAGAGACCGTCTGCAGCACGCGCTCGTTCATCCGCGCGTCGACGGCATCCGCGTACCGGCGATTCGTCCCCATCGGCCCGAGCATCCTCTCTCCGGCCGGAGAGCTCATCGTACGCCGCGCCCGCCGACACGCTCAGCCCTATGCTGAGGGCGTGATGAGACGAATCGCAATCTTGACGTCCGTGGTTCTGCTCGCCACCGCGCTCGCCGCCTGTGTTGGACCAGGTACACCATCCTCCTCGCCATCAGTCACTCAGCGGCCAGCGACGCCCGCCGTGGAACCCTCCACCCCCGCCGCCGAGAACGACCCACAGGTTGCCCCACAAGGATGCCTGGACTACCAGCCGGACCCGGACATGGTGGATGAGAGCGCTTTCACAGACGCGGCCCAGCGCGCCGATCTGGCTTCGGGCGTCGTGCTAAACCCTGGCCTCCAGATCGTTGGATCGACGGACGATCCGGGCAAGCTCGAGATCATCGCTCGTGTGTGTAGCTCGGGCCTCAGTAGGGAGCAGCTGATCGACGCGGCCAACGCGATCGCCGTCGCGCTCTACGGCTCGCCCGACGTCGACGACATCACGCTGCTCCTGGTGTCGTCATGGGTGCCCTCGGGTGAGTATCTCGACCGCGATCCCGGCGTCGACGTCGTCCAGACCGACTATGAGCTGTACCTCTGGGACGCTGACGTGTCGCTCGACGGACACTGGCAGTAGGTCAGGCGGTGGGGTCGGGCGTCCCCGCGACTTGGCGACGCTGAGGACGCCCGACCTGCTCAGGCCGCTAGTCGCGCGGCCATCGCGGCACGCTTGAGGTCCGCTCGAGTGGTGTGAACGTACTTCGACGTCGTCGCCGAGGTAGCGTGCCCGAGAAACTCCTGAGCCACCCGCAGGTTGTTCCCGGTGCCCTCGAACACTGCCGTGCCGGCGCGATGCCGGAGCGAGTGGGTGTTGACCCCGACGGCCCTTCGGATGCGGCGGTAAACTGCGTCGCCGCTCAAGTGGCCGGGACCGTCCTTCGCGGGGAAGAGGAAGCCTCGGGCGGGGAGCAGCTCGAGCAGCTCGAGCAGCTCGGGCGACATCGCCGCGATCCGCTGGTGGCCGCCCTTCCCGATGATGTAGAGCCACTCGCCCTCGATGTCGTTCCGGTGCACCTTCGCGATCTCAGACCGCCGGAGTCCGCACTCGGCGCCGAGGAGGATCATGGCACGGGTGTCGACCGGGACCCGCATGACGGCCCGCGCGATCGTCTGGTCGCTGGCAATGCGGCCCATCTTCCGAGGCTCCCGCACCCGCGGCATGTAGAGCGTCGGGTCGGTGTCGAGGTAGCCGTACCTGACGGCCCAGCGGTAGAAGTGCCGGACGGATGCGAGCGCGCTGTTGATGGACGTCGGCGCCCAGCCGTGCGAGTGGAGCCATGTCTCGATCTGCGGCGCCGTCGCGGTCGCGACGTCGAGCGCAGCGGCGAGCTTGTCGATGTAGTGGTCGCGAGCTCGTACGGTTGCGGCTGAGCGAGTCTGACTCCGGACGTGGTTCTTGTATTCGGTGATCATCTTTCTCTCCTGGGGGACCTTGGGGAGGTTCCCGGGAGAGTAGGGGAAGGGGATGATCCTGGCTGTGCTAGCAGCCGTGCGACGCAACCGGCGTGCGCTCACGAGGCGCGCACGCGACGGTCGAACAGCCCTGTTACGGGCGCGAGAGTGGTTTGTTTCAGATCGGTAAAGGTGCTGTGGAAAACCCCAGCGCGCACCCCCGGTAGCGCCTACGCTGGCCGGATGACGGCTTCTGAGCACGACGCAGCACACGAGTCCGCACCGGCCACGTCCAACATCTCCGTCCGCCGCGGCGACCCCCTCGTGGTCATCGAGAACGTGCAGAAGCACTACGGAGATTTCCACGCCCTGAAAGATGTCGACCTCACGGTCAACCGCGGCGAAGTCGTCGTGGTCATCGGTCCGTCGGGATCGGGCAAGTCGACGTTGTGCCGCACGATCAATCGCCTCGAGACGATCACGAGCGGCAGCATCACGATCGACGGGAAGGAGCTTCCCAAAGAGGGGAAGGGTCTCGCCGCCCTCCGCGCCGACGTCGGCATGGTGTTCCAGTCTTTCAACCTGTTCTCCCACCTCACGATCCTCGAGAACGTGACGCTCGGACCCATCAAGGTGAAGGGCATGAAGAAGGCGGAGGCCGAGAAGCTCGCCAAGGAGCTGCTCGATCGCGTCGGCGTCGGGCACCAGGCGGCGAAGCTCCCTGCGCAGCTGTCGGGCGGTCAGCAGCAGCGCGTGGCCATCGCCCGCGCGCTCGCCATGAAGCCGAAGGTCATGCTCTTCGACGAACCCACGAGCGCGCTCGACCCCGAGATGATCAACGAGGTGCTCGACGTCATGGTCACCCTCGCGCAGGAGGGCATGACGATGATCGTCGTGACCCACGAGATGGGCTTCGCGCGCAAGGCCGCCGACCGGGTCGTGTTCATGGCCGACGGGCAGATCGTCGAAGAGGCGACGCCCGACGAGTTCTTCACGAACGCGAAGAGCGACCGCGCGAAAGACTTCCTCTCCAAGCTCATCACCCATTGAGACCCACGCGTCCTGCAGCGACGCGTGCCCCAGAAGATACGAAACGAAACCAGGAGAATCACATGCGTATCACCCGTGTCGCCGGCGCTTTCGCCGGCATTGCCGTCGCAGCGCTGGCCTTGACCGCGTGCAACAGCGGCACGCCCGGCGCCGACCCCAGCCAGGGCGGTGACGAGCCGGCGGAGAACCCCTGGACCGTCGCAACCGACGTCACCCTCGAGGGGAGCCCCACGTTCGACGCGATCACGTCGCGCGGCTCCGTCAACATCGGCGTCAAGGAAGACCAGCCCAACCTCGGCTACCTCGACCCGACCACGGGCGAGCGCAGCGGCTTCGACGTCGACATCGCCCGCTGGATCGCGGCATCCCTCGGCTACGACGAGGACAAGATCGAGTACACGGTCGTCGACTCGGCCAACCGTGAGCAGGCCATCATCAACGGGCAGATCGACTACTACGTCGGCACCTACTCCATCACCGACGAGCGCAAGGAGCAGATCAGCTTCGCGGGTCCCTACTTCATCACCGGTCAGGGCCTGCTCGTCGCCGCGGACTCCGCGCTGACGGGTGTCGACGACCTCACCGCCGACACCGTCGTCTGCTCGGTCACGGGGTCGACCTCGATCCAGCGGATCAAGGAGGAGACCCCGTCCAAGACGGTCGAGCTGAGCAAGTACTCCGAGTGCGTCGAGCAGGTCAAGAACGGCCAGGCGGATGCCGTCACCACCGACGAGGCGATCCTCATCGGCTACGCGGCAAACGACCCCGACAACCTGAAGGTCGTCGGTGAGCCGTTCAGCGAGGAGCGCTACGGCGTCGGCATCGTCAAGGGCGACACGGCATTCGTCGAGCACGTCAACACGCTGTTCACCGACGGTGGCGACGTCTGGCAGGAGATCTTCGACAAGAACCTCGGCGCTGCGGGCGTCGACGGCACGCAGCCGGCCGTCGATCCCGCGGAGTGAGTCACGCCCGGGGCGGCGCGCGCCGCCCCGGGCCCCGTCCGATGCCAGGAGGAGCGTGATGGACCAGATCTTCGAGTACCCCGAGCTGTGGCAGCAGGCCGTGGTGGGCACCCTCGTGCTCTTCGTGGCAGGCGGCGCGATCGCTCTCGTGCTCGGCTTCATCGTCGGTGCGATGCGCGTCTCGCCGATCCCGGCGGCGCGAGTCGTGGGAGCCGTGTACGTCAACACGATCCGCAACACCCCGCTCACGCTGGTGCTGTTCTTCTTCGCCTTCGCCGTACCGATCCTCATCGAGGTCCCACGCGGCAGCTTCCTCCTGCTGGCGATTCTGGGGCTCGGCATCTACACGGCGACCTACGTGGCCGAGACTCTGCGCTCGGGAATCAACACCGTGCCGGTGGGGCAGGCCGAAGCCGCGCGCGCCCTCGGCATGGGATTCGGTCAGGTCATGGGCTACGTCGTGCTCCCGCAGGCTGCGCGCTCGGTCATCCCGCCGATGATGAGCGTGTTCATCGCCCTGCTGAAGAACACGACCGTCGCATCGGGGTTCTCCGTCATGAACCTCGGAAGCATCCGCGCCAACATGAGCGAGAACGGGGAGAACCAGATGGTCACCATCCTTCTCGTGATGGCGATCTTCGTGGCCCTCGTGCTGGTACTGGCAGCCGCCCAGCGGGCGTTCGAGAAGAAGTGGAGGATCGCACGATGAGCTCTGTGCTCTACGACGTCCCCGGTCCGCGCGCGATCGTCCGCAACCGCCTCATCGGCATCCTCACGGTCGTGGTGGTCGCCGCCGTCCTTGCATTCTTCTTCTGGCGGCTGCTCGACACGGGTCAGTTGTCGGCCGAGAAGTGGAACCTGTTCACCTACACACGCGTGTGGGAGATGATCGGGCAGGCCACCCTCGCGACCGTCTCCGCCTTCGCCGCTGCCGGAGTGGGCGCGGTGATCCTGGGCTTCGTGCTGGCCATCGGCCGGATGTCGGATCACGCCTGGGTGCGCGGGCCGTTCGCCGCGGTCGTCGAGATCCTTCGCGCCGTGCCCGTCCTCGTCTTCATGATGCTGCTGTTCTACGGCCTGCCCGTCATCGGCATCCGGGTGAGCAGCTACTGGGCCGTGGTGATCGCCCTCATCGCCTACAACGGATCCGTCCTGGCCGAGGTCATCCGAGCGGGCGTCGAGTCGCTTCCCCGCGGCCAGAAGGAGGCCGGGTACGCGATCGGCCTCCGCAAGGCGGGGGTCCTCCGTCTCATCCTGCTGCCCCAAGCCATCCGCGCCATGATGCCGGTCATCATCGCCCAGCTCGTGGTCACCCTCAAGGACACGGCGCTGGGCTTCATCATCACCTACCCAGAGCTCCTCTACACCGCGAAGCTCCTCGGCTCGAACGCCCAGTTCGGTTCGCCGCTCATCCCGTCGGCGATGATCGCGGGCGTCATCTACATCGCGATGTGCCTCGCACTCAGCTATCTCGCGTTCATGGCGCAGAAGCGACTGGGGCGCTCTCCGCGCAACTCCGGGATCACGCGCGCCGACGTCGCGGCACACGACGTCACCGACACGCAGGTCATCGGCGCGCAGAGCGCCGCGGACATCGCTGCGGCGCGTCGCGGGCTCGGAAAGCACGACTCGAACGCCGTGTAGCGCGGGCGGTCGCGTCGTCCTCCCGCCGGTAGACTCGACTCTCGTGTCTGACGCACCCGAGAACCAGCCGGTAGAGATCACGCCAGAGGCGGTGGAGTCCGCCATCGACGAGGCGCTGCGTGCGTTCGAGGCGTCCGCGACGTCTGCGGATCTGAAGATCGCGCGCAACGCTCACACGGCCGAGGGGTCCGCCCTGGCGCGTCTCAACGCACAGCTGCGTCACGTGCCCAACGACAAGAAGGCCGAGTTCGGCAAGCTCGTCGGACAGGCTCGTGCGCGGGTGACGCAGGCCTACGCCGCACGTGAGGAGGCGCTCGCCGAGGCGGAGACGACGGCGCGCCTCGAAGCGGAACGCGTCGACATCACCGCGCTGCCGCAGCGCGCGCGCGTGGGTGCACGGCATCCCCTCACCCTTCTGCAGGACCAGATCGGCGACATCTTCGTCGGCATGGGCTGGGAGGTTGCGGAAGGCCCGGAGCTGGAGCACGAGTGGTACAACTTCGACGCTCTCAACCTCGATGCCGACCACCCCGCCCGCCAGATGCAGGACACGTTCTACGTCGACCCCGTCGCGGCTCACCTGCTCCTGCGTACGCAGACCAGCCCGGTGCAGATGCGGTCGATGCTGACCCGCGAACTTCCGATCTACATCGTCTCGCCGGGGCGCGTGTACCGCACCGACGAGTTCGACGCCACGCACCTGCCCGTGTTCAGCCAGTTCGAGGGCCTCGTCATCGACAAGGGCATCACGATGGCGAACCTGCGCGGCACGCTCGACCACGTCGCTCGGGCGCTCTTCGGCGCCGAGGCGAAGACCCGGCTCCGCGCCAACTACTTCCCCTTCACCGAACCCTCTGCCGAGCTCGATCTCTGGCACCCCACCTTCAAGGGCGGGGCGCGCTGGATCGAGTGGGGCGGCTGCGGGATGGTCAACCCGAACGTGCTGCGCGCCGCCGGGATCGACCCGGAGGAGTACTCCGGCTTCGCGTTCGGCATGGGCATCGAGCGGACCCTCATGTTCCGTTCGGACGTGAAGGACATGCGCGACATGGCCGAGGGCGATGTCCGCTTCAGTGAGCAGTTCGGAATGGTGGTCTGATGCGCGTCCCGCTTTCGTGGCTCCGCGAGTACGTCGATGTCGCCGCCGATGCGACACCTGACGACGTGCTGGCGTCGCTGGTGTCGGTCGGCTTCGAAGAGGAGGACGTCCACGGCTTCGGCCTCACCGGCCCGATCGTGGTCGGTCAGGTCGTCGAGTTCGTCGAAGAGCCCCAGGCCAACGGCAAGACCATCCGCTGGTGCCAGGTCGACGTCGGCGACGCGCACGGCGGCGTCCGCGGCATCGTGTGCGGTGCCCGCAACTTCTTCGCCGGTGACAAGGTCGTCGTCACCCTTCCCGGTTCCGTGCTGCCCGGTCCGTTCCCGATCGCCGCGCGCAAGACCTACGGTCACGTGTCCGACGGCATGATCGCTTCGGCGAAGGAGCTCGGCCTGGGCGAGGAGCACAGCGGCATCCTTCGCCTGGTCGAGCTGGGCCTCGACCCCGACGTGGGGACGGATGCCATCGCGCTCCTCGGGCTCGACGACGTGGCGGTCGAGATCAACGTGACACCGGATCGCGGTTATGCGCTGAGCCTGCGGGGTGTGGCGCGAGAGTACTCGCACGCGACCGGCGCGGCGTTCCGCGACCCCGCGGACCGGCCGTTCGACGAGCTCGCGCAGCCGACCCAGGGCTTCGAGGTGCGGGTCGTCGACGACGCGCCGGTGCGGGGACGCGTCGGCGCATCCGAGTTCGTCGTGCGGGCCGTCCGCGACGTCGACCCCACCAAGCCGACGCCGGCGTGGATGGTGGCGCGTCTGACGCTCGCCGGCATCCGCCCCCTCGGCATCCTCATCGACATCACGAACTACGTGATGCTCGAGCTCGGCAATCCCATCCACGGGTACGACCTCGACCGGCTCTCCGGTGGCATCACGGTGCGCCGGGCGCATGCCGGCGAGAAGCTGACGACCCTCGACGGCAAGGAGCGATCGCTCCACGCCGAAGACCTCCTCATCACCGACGAGTCCGGTCCGATCGGTCTGGCGGGCGTGATGGGCGGCAGCACGACGGAGATGACCGACGCGACGCGCAACGTCCTCATCGAGGCCGCGATCTTCGACACGGTCACGATCGCCCGCACGGCCCGTCGCCACAAGCTGCCGAGCGAGGCCTCAAAGCGCTTCGAGCGCGGTGTCGATCCACTGGTGCCGTTCGTCGCGGCGCGTCGGGTCGCCGACCTCATGGTCGAGTACGCGGGTGGCACCCTCGACGATCGCGGCGGCGCGCTGTTCGCCGAGGTCTTCGTCGAGGCCGTCACCCTGCCGCGCCCGTTCGTATCCGGACTCATCGGCGTCGATTACACGGATGCCGAAGTGATCGCTGCGCTGGAGACCATCGGAGCCGAGGTCACCGCCGACGATGACGACGACTGGTCGGTCATCCCGCCGTCCTGGCGCCCCGACCTCACGGACAAGTGGACGCTCGCGGAGGAAGTCGCCCGGATCACGGGCTACGACCGCATCCCGTCTGTCCTGCCCGTGCCGCCCTCAGGACGCGGATTCACCCCCGCCCAGGCGGGGCGCCGGCGCGTGGCGAATGCCCTGGCGGCGGCAGGGTTCGTCGAGACCCCCTCGTTCGGCTTCACCACCGAAGAGCAGAACGACCTGCACGGGTCGGCATCCGGCGAGCACCTGCCGAGCGTGAAGCTGGCGAACCCGCTCGACGGGCAGGCGCCGTTCCTGCGCCGCTCCCTCGTGCCGGGCCTCCTGCAGGTCGCGCACCGCAACCAGTCGCGCGGGCTCACCGATCTCGCGCTGTTCGAGACCGGAACGGTCTTCCTCCCCGCCCCCGGCGTGCGCTACGGGACGACCGTGGTCCCGCCCGCCGCGGTGCGCCCGGATGCCGCGACCCTCGCCGCGCTCGATGCCTCACTGCCCCCGCAGCCTCGCCGTATCGCCGTGCTGCTCACGGGCGACCGCATCGCCAAGCAGCCCGGTGTCGCGGCGGAACCCTTCGACCTGGCCGACGGCGTCGACGCGGTCCGTGCCATCGCGGCAGCGGCGGGCGTCGACGTCGACATCGCGCAGGCGCAGCGCGCGGCACTGCATCCCGGCCGCGCGGGTTCGGTCTCGGTGGCCGGGGCCGAGGTCGGCTACGTCGGCGAACTGCTGCCGGCGGTCGCGGCCGCTGCAGACCTGCCGGGGCGCGTTATCGTCGCCGAACTCGACCTCGATGCGCTGCTCGAGGCGGCCGGAACCCGCGTGGTCGCCGAGTCGCTCTCGGGCTATCCCGCCGCCACGCAGGACGTGTCCTTGGTGATCGGGGCGGACGTCCCGGCGGCCGACGTGCGTCGCGCGCTCACCGAGGGGGCGGGTCCGCTCCTGGAGTCGGTCCGTCTGGTCGATGACTATCGCGGTCACGGCGTCGCGGACGGTGCGAAGAGCGTCACCTTCGCCCTGCGCTTCCGCGCCGAAGATCGCACGCTCACGGCGGCCGAGGCCACCGAGGCGAAGCTCGCCGGGGTCGCGGTGGCAGCGGAGCGGTTCGGCGCCGCACTTCGCGAGTAGCGGGCCGACCGCGCCGCACGGCGGTCGGGATAGGCTCGGGACGGTGAGCGATCCGACGTCGAACCCTCCCGCCCTGCATCTGACCGGGCTCCGGAAGCAGTTCGGTCCGAAGGTCGCCGTGGACGGGATCGACCTCACCGTGCCGACCGGCTCCTTCTTCGGTCTCGTCGGCCCCAACGGTGCCGGGAAGACCACGACCCTCTCGATGGCGACGGGACTGCTGCGGCCGGACGCCGGTGGAGCGTACGTGCACGGCGTGGACGTCTGGACCGACCCGATCGCCGCGAAGCGCATGATCGGCAACCTCGCCGACGGCGTTCGGCTGTTCGACCGGCTCACGGGGGAGCAGCTCATCACCTACACCGCGATGATGTTCGGCATCCCGCGCCCGCAGATCGCTCCGCGCGTCGCCGATCTCCTCGCCCTGATGGACCTCGGTGAGGCGGCGGGATTGATCGTCGCGGACTACTCCGCCGGCATGACGAAGAAGGTCGCGCTGGCGTGCGCGCTCGTCCATGCGCCGAGGCTGCTCGTGCTGGACGAGCCGTTCGAGTCCGTCGATCCGGTGTCGGCGGCCAACATCGAAGACGTGCTGCGCGGCTACACCCGTTCGGGAGGCACAGTGATCGTGTCCAGCCACTCGATGGATCTCGTTCAGCGCATGTGCGACCACGTCGCGATCATCGCTGCCGGGCGCGTGCGGGCGGCGGGCACGGTCGACGAGGTTCGCGCGGGGGAGTCGCTCCAGGACCGCTTCGTCGAGCTCGTGGGAGGCCGGCACACCTCGGAGGGTCCGCAGTGGCTGCGCCCGTCCTGACCGTCCTGAAGCTGCGGTACCGGGTGCTCGGGAACAACCTGTCCCGGCGCCCCTGGCAGCTGGTGGGTTTCTGCTTGGGCGTTCTGTGGGCGCTCGGACTGCTCGTCGCGGTGGTCGCCGCGTTCCTGCTCCTCTCGGCGACGCAAGCGCTCGAGGTGAAGGCCACCGTGATGGTCCTCGGGGGATCGGCGCTGCTGCTCGGCTGGCTCCTCGGACCGCTTCTGCTGGCAGGCCTCGATTCGACCGTCGATGCGGCCCGACTGGCACCCTTCCCACTGCGCCGAGGGGAGCTGATGGCCGCGCTCGCCGCGACCGGTCTCACCGGCATCCCCGGCATCATGACCTCGCTCGCCGCGCTCTCCTCGCTGCTGCTGTGGATGCCGCAGCCCGCCGCCGTGGCAGCGGCGCTGCCGGCGGTCGTCGTCGGGGTCGCCACGTGCATCGTGGCCACGCAGCTGATGGCGGCTCTGGCGCAGTCGAGCGGCTCGCGGCGCGGCCGGGAGGTCATGGGCACGATCGTGCTGATCCTGCTGGTGCTCGCTGGTCCGATCGTGACGGGGCTGCTGTCGGTGCTCGATCGGGCGACGAGCGATCTGGCGGGCACGTTCGCGGATGCCGCTGTCGTCCTCGGCTGGACACCGCTGGGCGCGGCGTGGTCGGTGCCCGCCGCTGTGGCTGCCGGTGCCGGGGGAGAGGCGGTCGCCAAGTTCGCGATCGCCCTTGCAGGGCTCGCAGTGCTCGCGGGGGCATGGTGGCGAACCGTGGACACGACGACCGCGGCGCCCGCGCGCGCCACGGTGCGGGCTGTCCGCTCGGGCGCGTTGCACGTGTTCGGCCGGTTCCCGACCGGCGCGACGGGTGCGACGTGGGCGCGATCGCTCTCCGGCTGGCTCCGCGATCCCCGCTACCTCCGGCAGTTGCTCGTCGTCCCGCTGTTTCCCGTCGTCTTCGGCCTGGTGGCCGGCGTCGACAGTTGGCTCTTCGCGGGGTCCGCCGTGCTCGCCGCCCTCGTCCTCTCGATCGCGGGGTACGCCGACGTGTCGTACGACGGGACGGCGTTCGCCTCCGTGCTCGCCGCCGGCGTGAGAGGACGCGACGACCGGCTGGGAAGACTCGCGGGGGCCGCCTGCGTCGGCATCCCGCTCCTTGTCGTCCTCGCCGTCGTCACGAGCGTGCTGGCGGGAACGACCACCTGGCTTCCGGCGCTCCTCGGGGCTGCTCTCGGGCTTCTGCTGTGCGGTTACGGTGTGACAGCCGTCTCCTCCGCCCTGATCGTCACGCCTGTCCCGTCGCCGGGCGACAGTCCGTTCCGCTCCGTCCCCGGTCAGACCTTCCTCAACAGCCTGCTGGTCTTCGTGGTGTGGGCGGCGGCCCTCGTGCTGGCCTCTCCCGCGGTCGTGGTCGCGGTGGTCGCGGTGGCGAGCGGCAACGCTGCACTCGGATGGGTCGCGCTGGGCGTCGGCCTCGCCCTCGGCGCGGCCTCGATCGTCGGCGGCGTCCTCCTCGGCGGCAGAACGTTCGACCGCACGGCACCCGAACTCCTGGCGCGCATCAAGGCCTTCCCCGTTTGATGCTCCGCCCACAGCGGACGCGCTGGCGTCTTCGGTCGCCGCGTGATGGGCTGAGCGCATGACGGATGTCCTGATCCTCGGCGGCACGGGATGGGTGAGCGGGCGGATCGCGCAGGCGTGGCTAGACAGGGGAGCGCGGGTGACCTGCCTGGCGCGAGGCGGCCGAGCCGCCCCGGCGGGCGCAGACCTCGTGACGGCGGATCGGGATGCCCCCGGCGCCTACGAAGAGGTCGTCCGGCAGGAGTGGGATGAGGTCGTCGACATCTCCTCCCACCCGCGTCATGTCGAGGATGCCGTGTCGGCGCTGGAGTCGCGTGCCGTGCACTGGAGCTATGTGTCGAGCGTGTCCGTGTACGCCTCTGCCGCGGAGTACGGGGCCGACGAGTCGGCCGCGATCGTCGAACCCGCGCGGGACGGGGCGGCGGACGACTACGCCCGTGCGAAGGCCGCGGCCGAGGGTGCGGTCGGTGCGCTGGGCGATCGCGTCGCGATTTCGCGGCCGGGGCTGATCGTCGGGCCGGGCGATCCGACCGACCGCTTCGGCTATTGGCCGGCCCGGTTCGCGGCAGCCGCCGCCGAACCGGTCATGATCCCCGAGCCGGAGGGATTGTGGGCGCAGGTGATCGACGTGGACGATCTCGCCGCCTTCGTCGTCTCCGCGGCCGCGCGGGGCTGGCGCGGCGTCGTCAATGCCGTGGGTGCGTCGACTCCCCTCGCCGAGGTGCTGGCGGCGGCGAGGGAGGCGGCGGGTCACACGGGCGCCGTCGTTCCCGTGCCGGCCGCTCGGCTGGTGGCACATGACGTCGCGTACTGGGCTGGACCGCGTTCATTGCCGCTGTGGCTGCCGGACGACATGCCCGGATTCGCCTCCCGTGACGGCCGCGCCTTCCGGGCGGCCGGCGGGCGCACCCGGGCGCTCTCCGAAACGGTCGAGCGCGTCCTCGCCGACGAGCGGGCGCGCGGATTGGATCGTCCACGCCGCGCCGGCGTCAGCCGTGAGGACGAAGTCGCCCTTCTTGATGCGCTCGCCTCCGACGACCGCGGATGACGGTCGATTTGGCGCACCGGCGGCACCGGCGATATGGTCGCCGCATGTCCTCGGCCGCCTCGTTCACCGTCTCGACGGTTCTCGACGCGCGCCGACGCCGGGCCGGACGCCGACGCTAGGCGATGCTGCGTGCTCCCCGCATCCGCGGGTCGAGCTCCCGGTGTCGCCGTGGTCTTCCGAGTCCCGTCCCCCGAGCCGCGCCCCGTCGAGGGGCCCGTTTCCCAGACAATAAGGTTGAACAATGACCTATTCGGTCGCCGTCTCCGGCGCATCCGGCTACGCCGGTGGCGAGATCCTTCGCCTGCTCGCCGCGCACCCCGATGTCGAGATCCGCACCGTCACGGCCCACTCCAACGCGGGCCAGCCCCTCGCCGAGCATCAGCCGCACCTGCGCTCGCTGGCGCACCTGACGCTGCAGGACACGACCCCCGAGACTCTCGCGGGTCACGATGTCGTCTTCCTCGCCCTTCCCCACGGGCAGTCCGGCCAGTACACCGCCGCGCTCGGCGACGTGCCGCTCGTGATCGACGCGGGTGCCGACCACCGGCTGACGTCCGCGTCGGCATGGGACGCGTTCTACGGGGGCGCTTTCCACGAGCCGTGGGCGTACGGCGTTCCGGAGCTGCCGGTCGCGGGCGGACGTCAGCGTGAGCGGATCGCGGGCGCCACGCGGATCGCCGCCCCCGGCTGCAACGCCTCCACCGTCGCCCTGAGCCTCGCGCCGGGCGTCGCGTCCGGAGTGATCGACCCCGGCGACATCGTGAGCGTCTTGGCTGTCGGCCCGTCGGGCGCGGGCAAGAGCGCGAAGACCCACCTGCTGGCATCCGAGATCCTCGGGTCGGCAAACCCCTACGCCGTCGGCGGCTCGCATCGTCACATTCCGGAGATCCGGCAGGCGCTCGTCGCCGCGGGGTCGGGGATCGCCGAAGCCGACGTGCGGCTGTCGTTCACCCCCGTCATCGTCCCGATGGCCCGCGGCATTCTCGCCACCAGCTCTGCGCGCATCGCGCCCGGCGTGTCCGACGCGGAGATCCGGCAGGCGTGGGAGGCGGCGTACGGCGAAGAGTTGTTCGTGCAGCTGCTTCCTGAAGGGCAGTTCCCGCGCACCGCAGATGTGCTCGGAGCCAACACCGCACTCCTGGGGCTCGCCATCGACCGGTCCGCCGACCGTGTGATCGTCGTGGCCGCCGTCGACAACCTCGTCAAGGGCACGGCCGGAGCCGCCGTGCAGTCCATGAACATCGCCCTCGGCCTCCCCGAGGCCACGGGCCTGACCGTGAACGGAGTCGCCCCGTGAGCGTCACCGCAGCACAGGGCTTCGTCGCCGCCGGCGTCGCGGTCGGCCTCAAGTCCACCGGAGCCAGGGACGTCGCCGTCGTCGTCAACCGCGGTCCGCACAAGGCGGCTGCGGCCGTCTTCACCAGCAACCGGGCAAAGGCCAATCCGATCCTGTGGTCGCAGCAGGCGATCGCCGACGGCGTCGCGGAGGCCGTGGTGCTGAACTCCGGGGGAGCGAACTGCTTCACGGGTGCCTTCGGCTTCCAGACGACGCATCAGACCGCCGAGACCGCGGCGACGCTCCTGGGTGTCAGCCCGGGAGATGTCCTCGTCTGCTCGACAGGGCTCATCGGCACCGGCGACGAGGTCTTCCGCGCCAAGGTCCTCGCCGGAACGACCGCCGCCATCGAGGCGTTGTCGGAAGACGGGGGAGACGACGCGTCGCTCGCCATCATGACCACCGACTCCCGCCCGAAGCGCTCCGTGGTCACGCGCGACGGCTGGACGATCGGAGGCATGGCCAAGGGTGCGGGAATGCTCGCGCCCGGCCTGGCCACGATGCTCGTCGTCGTGACGACCGACGCAGTAGTCGACTCCGCAGACCTGGACGCGGCACTCCGCCGCGCGACGGCGGTGACCTTCGATCGCCTCGACTCGGACGGCTGCATGTCGACGAACGACCAGGTGACCCTGCTGGCGAGCGGTGCCAGCGGCATCCGTCCCGCCGCGGATGCCTTCGAGTCCGCGCTCGTGCAGGTGTGCCAAGACCTCGCCACCCAGTTGCAGGGTGACGCCGAGGGGGCCAGTCACGACATCGCCATCCGTGTCGTGCACGCCGCGACCGACGACGACGCCGTCGCGGTCGGACGCTCCGTCGCGAGGAACAACCTCTTCAAGGCGGCCATCTTCGGCAACGACCCCAACTGGGGTCGCGTGCTCGCGGCGATCGGCACGACCGACGCGGCGTTCGATCCCTACGACGTCGATGTCTGGTTCAACGGAGTCCGCGTGTGCAGCGCCGGGGCTCCCGACTGCCCGCGGGAGGACGTCGATCTCACCCCGCGCGCGACCGACATCCTCATCGACCTCAAGTCGGGCCCGGCCGAAGCGACGATCCTGACCAACGATCTCACGCACGACTACGTCCACGAGAACAGCGCCTACTCCTCATGACCGATCTCCAGCACACCACCCCGGAGGAGGCCGCGGAGAAGGCGGCGGTCCTCATCGAGTCGCTGCCGTGGCTGCAGCGCTTCCGCGATCAGATCATCGTCATCAAGTACGGCGGCAACGCGATGATCTCGGAGCAGCTCCAGGACGCGTTCGCGCAGGACATCGCCTATCTCCGCTTCGTCGGGGTCAAGCCCGTCGTCGTGCACGGCGGCGGACCGCAGATCTCGCGGATGCTCGACCGGCTGTCGATTCCGAGCGAGTTCAAGGGCGGGTATCGGGTGACGTCGACCGAGGCGATCGGCGTCGTGCGCATGGTCCTGACCGGTCAGATCAATCCCCAGCTCGTCGCTCGGATCAATGCTTTCGGACCGTTGGCCACCGGTATCTCGGGTGAGGATGCCGGTCTGTTCCGCGGTCGCCGTCGCGGAGTGCTGCTCGACGGTGTCGAGCACGATCTGGGTTACGTCGGCGACGTCGTCGGCGTCGATCCGCGGCCGGTCATCGATCAGCTCAACGCGGGTCGTATCCCGGTCGTTTCGTCCATCGCGCCCGATCACGACAACCCGGGTCACTCCCTCAACGTGAACGCGGACGCCGCCGCGGCGGCGCTCGCCGTCGCCCTCGGAGCGACCAAACTCGTCGTGCTCACCGACGTCGCCGGCCTCTACGCCGACTGGCCCGACCGAGACTCGCTCGTCTCCCACCTCACTGCCGCAGAGCTGCGGGCGATGATGCCCCGTCTGGAATCGGGCATGATCCCGAAGATGCAGGCGTGCCTCGACGCGGTGGATGGCGGCGTCGAGACGGCGGCGATCATCGACGGCAGGCAGCCGCACTCGGTGCTGGTGGAGATCTTCACGGAGCAGGGAATCGGAACAGAGGTGGTGGCGAAGTGACCGACACGACGACGCAGGCACGCTGGCAGGAGGATGCCTCGCGCCATCTCGTGCGCAACGCCTCCGACCGCTTGGCGATGTTCACGCGCGGCGAGGGCGCGTATCTGTGGGACCAGGACGGGCGACGCTATCTCGACTTCCTCGGCGGGATCGCGGTGACCTCTCTCGGCCACGCGCACCCCGTCTTCGTCGACGCGATCTCGCGGCAGGCTGCGACCCTCGCGCAGGTGTCGAACTTCTTCGCGACCCCGACGCAGTTGGAGCTCGCCGCCCTGCTCAAGGAGCTCGCGGGTGCGGGCGACGCCGGTCGCGTGTACTTCGGCAACTCGGGGGCCGAGGCCAACGAGGCGGCGTTCAAGCTCGCGCGCCTGCACGGTGCCGCGGACCGCAACGGCGGCAGCGCTCGCCCGCGCATCCTGGCTCTGAAGAACGCGTTCCACGGGCGCACGATGGGCACTCTCGCCATCACCGGGAAACCCTCGATGCAGGAGCCCTTCCTTCCGATGATCCCGGGCGTCGAGTTCATCGACTCGACGGTGGAGGCGCTGGAGGCGGCGATCGACGACCGCGTCGCCGCGCTGTTCGTCGAACCCATCAAGGGTGAGGCGGGCGTCGTCGAACTGCCTGAGGGGTTCCTCGTCGCCGCGCGCGAGCTCACCCGCGCGCACGGTGCGCTGCTCATCATCGACGAGATCCAGACCGGTGCCGGGCGCACGGGCGCCTGGTTCGCGTTCCAGCACAGCGGCATCGTGCCCGACGCGATCACCGTCGCGAAGGGGATCGGCGGTGGGTTCCCTATCGGTGCGCTCATCACCTTCGGCGACGCCGGCGACCTGTTCTACCCGGGCACCCACGGGTCGACCTTCGGCGGTAACCCGCTGGGCACCGCCGTAGCCACCGCCGTGCTGCGCGAGATCGAGCGCGCCGACCTCCTGACCAACGCGACCGAGCGCGGCGCTCAGCTTCGCCACGCGATCGAGAACCTCGGTTCCCCGCTCATCGAGTCCACTCGCGGGCAGGGCCTGCTGATCGGTGTGAGCCTGCGGCATCCCGTCGCCGGCGCCGTCGTCGCCGCCGCGCAGCAGCACGGACTGATCGTGAACGCCGCCAACGACGACACGGTGCGTCTCGCCCCGGCGCTGAACATCGGCGATGTCGAGGTCGATGAGTTCCTCGACCTGTTCGCACGCGCGCTCCACACCGTCGCGGACTCGCTGCTCTTGGAAGAAACCCCCACGACCCCGGAGGATCCCGCATGACCCGCCATCTGCTCCGCGACGACGATCTGAGCCCCGCCGAGCAGGCGGAGATCCTCGACCTCGCGCTCGCTCTTAAGAAGGATCGCTGGAAGCTCAAGCCCCTCGAGGGGCCGCAGACGGTCGCGGTCATCTTCGACAAGTCGTCCACGCGGACGCGGGTGTCGTTCGCCGTGGGGATCGCCGACCTCGGCGGCTCGCCGCTCATCATCTCGACCGCCAACAGCCAGCTCGGAGGCAAGGAGACGCCGTCGGACACGGCTCGGGTGCTCGAGCGGCAGGTGGCCGCGATCGTGTGGCGCACTTATGCGCAGGCCGGTCTCGAGGAGATGGCCCGTGGCACGCGCGTCCCGGTGGTCAATGCCCTCAGTGATGACTTCCACCCCTGTCAGCTGCTGGCCGACCTCCTCACGATCCGTGAGCACAAGGGAGACCTCGCGGGTCTCACGTTGACCTTCTTCGGCGACGGCAAGTCCAACATGGCGCATTCGTACGTGCTGGCCGGCGTCACGGCCGGGATGCATGTGCGGGTGGCGTCTCCGGAGGACTACGCACCTCGGGAGGACGTCGTCGCGGATGCCGACAGGATCGCCGCGCAGACCGGCGGCTCGGTGACCCTCTACACGGATCCGCTGGAAGCGGCCGGCGGCGCCGACGTCGTCGTCACCGACACCTGGGTGTCGATGGGCAAGGAGGAGGAGAAGATCGCGCGGCTCCGCGACCTCGGCGCGTACAAGGTGACGCAGGAGACGATGTCGCTGGCGCAGGATGACGCGATCTTCATCCACTGCCTCCCCGCCGACCGCGGCTACGAGGTCGATGCGAAGGTCATCGACGGGCCTCAGAGCGTCGTGTGGGACGAGGCGGAGAACCGCCTCCACGCGCAGAAGGCGCTCCTGGTGTGGCTGCTCCGACAGCAGTGACCCGGTCGCCGTGACGCGGGCGAAGACCCTGCTGGACGCCGGCGACCGGTTGGCGGGCGTCGACCTCGCGCGCGGGCTCGCCGTGCTCGGCATGCTCACCGCCCACCTGGCGACGACCGAGGAACTGCGGTGGGGTGACCCCGGCACATGGAGCGGAATCGTTGATGGCCGATCATCCATCCTGTTCGCGCTCCTGGCAGGGGTGTCGATCGCGCTTCTCAGCGGCGGCCGGTCCGCGGTCGACGGAGACCGGCTGAGGATCGTGCGGGGGAGACTTGCCGTCCGGGCGCTCGTGCTCTGGGTGCTCGGTGCGGCTCTCATCCTCACGGGGGTGCCGGTGTTCGTCATCCTGCCGGCGTATGCGCTGCTGTTCCTCCTGGCTGTTCCGCTCCTACGGTGGCGCCCGCCCGCCCTCTGGGCCTTGGCAGGCGCAACCGCCCTGATCATGCCGCTCCTTCAACCCGGCATCGACCAGGTCGTGGCGCTCGCCGGCCCCGACGTGGAACTGGTGCTGGGCTGGCACTACCCGTTCACCGTCTGGATCTCCTTCGTCGCCGCGGGGATGGCCGTGGGCCGCAGCAGACTGACCGCACTGCGCACGCAGCTCGTGCTCCTCGCCGGGGGGATCGGGGCCGCTGTCGCCGGGTATGGCGCCGCCGCGTTGAGTCCGTCGACGGGAGGAGTGCGCGAGGGGTGGGCGGAGGCGGTGTGGAGCGCTGCGCCGCACTCCGCCGGCATCCCCGAGGTCATCGGCTCGGGCGGGTTCGCGGTCGCCGTCCTCGGGGCTTCGCTCCTCGTGTGCCGCACGTTCGTGCGCTGGGTCGCCTTCCCGGTTCGCGCGGTGGGTTCGATGCCCTTGACGGCGTACGTCGGACAACTCGTGGCGTGGGCGATCATCGCTTCCCTCGTGCTCGGCGACACCGGCGACCTCGGCGGGTTCCGCGCGCTCGATCCGCTCGGTCCGTTCGTATGGACCACGCTCGTCCTCTGCACGGCGTGGGCGCTCCTGTTCGGGCGCGGACCCCTCGAGCGCGTCACCGCCTGGGCCGCCGCGGTGGTCGTCCGTCCCTGACGGCGAAGGGCGGCCATGACGGCCCGGCTAGGCTGGGCGGGTGAGCGAAACAGCAGCGCATGGCACGAACGAGGGAGCGCTCTGGGGCGCCCGATTCGCGACCGGACCTTCTCCCGAACTCCAAGCGCTGAGCAGGTCCACTCACTTCGACTGGGTGCTCGCGCCCTACGATCTGGCGGGGTCCCACGCCCACGCCGCCGCGCTCGCCGCCGCCGGGTATCTCACGGCCGACGAGGAGTCGCGCATGCACGCAGGCCTGGATGCCCTCGACCGCGCCGTGCAGGACGGCACGCTCGTCGCGCTGCCGGGCGATGAAGACGTCCACGGTGCGCTGGAGGCGGCGCTCATCGCGGAGGTCGGTCCGGAACTGGGCGGAAAGCTGCGTGCCGGCCGCAGCCGTAACGACCAGATCGCGACGCTGGTCCGGCTGTACCTCCTCGACCACGCGCGCGTGATCGCCCGCGACCTGCTGCGGGTGGTGGACGCGGTGGTGGCGCAGGCCGAGGCGCACGCCACCGCGATCATGCCGGGGCGCACCCACTTGCAGCATGCGCAGCCCATCCTCCTCGCGCACCACCTCCAGGCTCACGCATGGCCGCTGGTGCGAGACCTCGAACGTCTGCGCGACTGGTCGGTTCGTGCGGCGGTCTCTCCGTACGGCGGGGGAGCGCTCGCCGGTGCGACGCTGGGACTCGATCCGCAGCGGGTCGCCGATGCGCTGGGCCTCGCCCGCCCGGCGGAGAACTCGCTCGACGGCACTGCGGCCCGCGATGTCGTTGCCGAGTTCGCGTTCATCGCGGCGATGATCGGCGTCGACCTGTCGCGGTTCGCCGAGGACGTGATCATCTGGAACACGCGTGAGTTCGGTTTCGTGTCGCTCGACGACGGCTACTCGACGGGGTCGAGCATCATGCCACAGAAGAAGAACCCCGACATCGCCGAACTCGCCCGCGGGAAGGCGGGCCGCCTGATCGGCAACCTGTCCGGCCTGCTCGCGACGCTGAAGGCTCTGCCGCTGGCGTACAACCGCGACCTCCAGGAGGACAAGGAGCCGGTGTTCGATTCCGTGGCGACGCTCGAGGTCGTCCTTCCCGCGTTCGCGGGAATGATCGCGACGTTGCGATTCGACACAGCGCGCATGGCGGCGCTTGCGCCGGAGGGATTCTCGCTCGCCACCGATGTCGCCGAGTGGCTCGTGAAGCAGGGGGTCCCCTTCCGCGACGCGCACGAGGTCTCCGGGTCGCTCGTGCGCGCGTGCGAGGAGAAGGGGATCGGGCTGGAGGATGCCGATGACGCTCTCCTGGCATCCGTGTCCGCCCACCTGACACCCGCGGTACGGGACGTGCTCTCCATCGAGGGATCGGTGGCCAGCCGCACGGGGGCGGGCGGCACGGCGCCGGTTCGCGTCGCAGAACAGCGCGCCGAGCTCGTGGCCCGTGCGCAGGAGGCGGCTCGCACGCTGGGACTGTGACCTTATACGCGCGAATAATAAGTCATTGGCTTATTCTCGCGACAAATAAGTGATAGCGTTATCTCATGTCCCCCGTCGTGGTCGTCATCGCCGACATCGTCGGATCGCGCATGCTGCCCGACCGAACGGCCGCGCAGCGCGCCATCGAAGACACCGTCGCCCGGGCGGAACGTGACCACCCGCTCGCACGTCGGCCTCTGACGGCCACCGTGGGCGATGAATTCCAGGCGGAGTACGGCAGTGTGAGCGATGCCCTGCGGTCGCTTCTGCTCATCCAGCTCGCACTTCCCGAGGGAATCGAACTGCGTTTCGGGGTCGGAGTCGGTGCCGTGGACGCGGTCGGCTCGGCGACGGATGCCATCTTCGACGGTCCCGGCTGGTGGGCCGCCCGCGCCGCCGTCGATCAGGCGCACCGGCTCCAGGATCGCGGCATGCCGCGGGCGCGCACATGCGTCGTCGGAGCCCTGGAGGAGGATGCCGCTATGTCTGCACGGATCCCCTTGGCGAACGCGTATCTCCGCGCACGCGACGAGCTCGTCGGCGGGATGAGCGAACGCACGCGGCGACTGGCCTACGGTCGTGCCCTCGGGCGCACGCAGCGCGAACTCGCACTCGACGAAGGCATCACCCAACCCGCGGTATCGCAGACGCTGTCGTCGGCCGGGGTACCTGCATTGCTGGCGGGACTCACGGCGCTCGAGGAGGACGCATGATCGGCGCGGGCGTCATCCTGCTCGCCGTCGGCGGCGGGGATCTCATCCGGAAGTACACCCCGTCGCGAGGGCGGCCCTTCGCGCTGGCCGGCGTCGCCGTGGCGCTGCTGGTGCTGTCCGCCGGCGCCGACGCGGTCGCGTGGATGTTCGTCGCGGTCGGTGCCGCGGCGCTGTGGATGCTCGGCACGCCTCGCCGCACAGGCGGACGGGCGGGTCTGTGGCCGGTGGTCCTGGTCGCCGCGCTGTGTGTCCTCGCCGTCGCCGCGACGGGGGCGAGGGCGGAGCAGGGACCGTTGTCCGACGCGTGGCCGACCGAGACGCCGCTGGGCGCCCTCAGCCTCGACGCCGCCGTCCTCGTCGTCGGCGCACTGGCGTTCCTGGCGGAGTCCGGCAATGTGGTCGTGCGCGCCGCCCTCCGAGACGGCGCGCTCTCGGACGAAGAGCCTGCGGCGCTGAAAGGCGGGCGCCTCATCGGACCGCTCGAACGCGTCCTCGTCTTCTCGCTCACCCTCACGGGCGCCTTCACGCTCTTGGCGGCCGTCCTGGCCGCCAAGGGGATCGTTCGATTCCCGGAGATCTCTCGCGACACCGAGAACGGCACGCGCGCGGAGTACTTCCTCATCGGCAGTCTCGTCAGCTGGGCGACGGCGCTCGGGGCGGCGTTCCTGTTCTGGTGGGGCGGCCAGGGCTGAAACCGCCCAGGCGGCCGTTCCGCCGCTGATAGCCTGGAGCGCGTGTCTGATTCCGACGTGAGCGCGCTTCCCGAGATCAGTGCGCTGGCGCCCGCGAACGATCCCGCGTTCGACAACGTGTGGGACGAGATCGTCTGGCGTGGCCTGGTGCACGTGTCCACCGATCAGGAGGCGCTGCGTGCGCTTCTCGGCGGCGAGCCGATCACCTACTACTGCGGATTCGACCCGACGGCATCCTCGCTCCACCTCGGTCATCTCGTGCAGCTGCTGACGCTGCGTCGCCTGCAGCTGGCGGGCCATAAGCCGCTCGGTCTCGTGGGCGGGTCCACCGGCCTCATCGGCGATCCGCGACCGACCGCGGAGCGCACGCTCAACTCCCGCGAGACCGTCGCCGAGTGGGTGGCCAGCCTGCGTGCGCAGGTCGAGCGCTACCTCAGCTTCGACGGTGAGAACGCCGCGCGCATGGTCAACAATCTCGACTGGACCGCGCCGCTCAGCGCGATCGACTTCCTGCGGGAGATCGGCAAGCACTACCGCGTCGGCACGATGCTCAAGAAGGATGCCGTCGCGGCGCGGCTGAACTCCGATGCGGGGATCAGCTACACCGAGTTCAGCTACCAGATCCTGCAGGGTCTCGACTTCCTCGAGCTCTACCGGCAGTACGACTGCGTGCTGCAGACGGGCGGCTCCGACCAGTGGGGAAACCTCACGAGCGGCACCGACCTGATCCATCGGGTGGAGGGGGTGTCGGTGCACGCCATCGGCACTCCGCTCATCACGAACAGCGACGGCACCAAGTTCGGCAAGAGCGAGGGCAACGCCATCTGGATCGATGCCGAGCTGACGAGCCCCTACGCGTTCTACCAGTTCTGGCTGTCGACCGCCGATGCGGACGTGATCGAGCGGTTGAAGGTGTTCACCTTCCTCACGAGCGCGCAGATCGGCGAGTACGCGCAGCTCGTGGAGACGGAGCCCTTCCGTCGTGCCGCCCAGAAGCGGCTGGCGCTGGAGGCTTGCACGATCGTCCACGGCGTCGACGCGACGCTCGCGGTCATCGCGGCATCCGAGGCTCTGTTCGGGCAGGGTGACCTCGCGGCGCTCGACGCCGAGACTTTGCGGAGCGCGCTGCGCGAGCTTCCGCACGCCGAGGTGGCGCACGGATCGCTGGTGGTGCAGGCGCTCGTCGACACGGGGCTCGTCGCGAGCCTGGGCGAAGCGCGGCGCGCGATCGCCCAGGGCGGCGTCACTCTCGACGGCCTCAAGGTCGACGACGAGGGCGCGGCCGTGTCGGGGGCGCTTCCCGGGGGAGTCTCGGTCCTGCGGCGCGGCAAGAAGACGCTCGCCGGCCTCTTCGTCGTCTGATCGTGCCCTTCACGCCGTCGCACGCCATCGTCGCGTTGCCGTTCGTCCGCACGCCGCTGCTTCCCGCGGCGATCGCGGTCGGGGCGATGACACCGGATCTACCGCTCTTCGTCCGCTTCACGCCGGTCACCTACCAGCTCACCCACACGAACGTCCTGCTCTCGATGCTGCTCGCGCTTGTGCTTCTGGTGCTCTGGTACGGCATCCTGCGTCCAGCCGTGCGGGAGCTGTCGCCGACGTGGCTCGCCCGGCGTCTTCCCCCGGAGTGGGATGCCGTGGGCGCCGCCGCCTGGCGGCACGTCCGCGCCCCCCGGCGTGGCTCGCGCGCCGACGTCTGGCGCTCGGGCGCGGTCTTGCCGGTCCTCGTCGCCCTTTCGCTGTTCATCGGCGTCGTCTCGCACATCGTCTGGGACGCCTTCACGCACGAGGGTCGCTGGGGCCTTCAGATGCTGCCGACACTCCAGGAACCGTGGGGTCCGCTGCTGGGCTTCAAGTGGCTTCAGTACGGATCGACGGCGCTCGGTCTCGTGGTGCTCACGGTGTTCGCGGCCGTGTGGCTGCCCCGCCGTCCGGTTTCGGAGCCTGTCCGGATGCTGCCGCCGCTCGTGCGCGCCGTCTGGTGGCTCTCGTTGCCGGTGATCCTGGTCGCCGCATGGCTCATCGGGTTGGCGGTCCTCGGGCCGATCGAGGGCACCTTCACGGCGGCCCACTTGAGCTACCGCGTGCTTCCTCCCGCGTGCGCCGTCTGGGGGGCGGGCTCGCTCGCCCTGTGCGTCGCGCTCCTGGTGATGCGGCGGCGTCAGAGCGGCGGCGGCAGGCCCAGCACCCGCCACGCTTGAGCCCGCACGCGCGCCACCGGGTCGTCGGTGCATGCGTCGACGCGGCCGAGCGGATCCTCGAGATCGTGTGCAGCGATGACCTTGAGAGCCATCTCCCGCACGCGCCACGCGGGGTCGTCGAGCGCGTCGAGCACGATGGCGTGGTCTGCCGGCGGACCGAGGTGCAGCAGCCCGCGCGCGCCCCACACTCGCGTCCAGTAGTCGGACCACCCCACAGTCCCTCCCAGCCAGGTGATGTCCGGCCAGCGCGGATCGTCATCGCGTACTCGACCTGACAGCAGCTCGCCGCACCACGTCACCACGCGCTGGCGACCGAAGAGTGCGCACGCGGCGAGGGCGCGGTCGCGCGGACGCAGACGCGGATCAGGCAACACGGCGGGGGTCCTTCCAGGCGGGAGAGTCGCCCGCCCACGGGCGCGGAGATGCGAAGGCGGTGGGGCCGTCGGGGTAGGAGATCGCCGGTGCCGTGGTCGTGAGCGCGTGCTCGCCGACGGTGAAGTGCTGAAGGTGGCGCGTCGCGTCGAACGGCGGCTGTGCGGCGACCGGGCGATTCGATACGCCGCTGTGCTCGCCGTGGCGCCCCCCGAGCAGTTCGGCTGCCATTCGCCGAAGACTCGTGGTCGCCATCCAGGAGCCGCCCTCCTCGACCTGCCTGTCGATCGCGGTGAGGATCGCGGCGGCGAGATGATAACCGGCGCTGTGGTCGAGGGCCTGGGCCGGAAGCGCCGCAGGAGTGTGACCGTCCGATGACTCGTGCAGGGCGATTCCGCTCGCGGCTTGGACGAGACTGTCGAAGCCGCGACCGCCGCCGTCGCCCCAGGCGCTCACCCGCGCGATGACGATGCCGGGCCGCCGCTCGGCGAGCGCGTCGGGCGAGAGTCCGAATGTGTCGAGGGCGCCGGGGCGATACCCCAGCACGATGACGTCCGCGGTCTCGAGCAGCCCGTCGAAGACCGGGCGGTCGCGCGGCGAGGCGAGGTCGAGCAGCGTCGAACGCTTGCCGTGGCCGGTGTCGAGGTGCTGCCAGACGATCTCGGGGAGCCGCGGACTGTCGACGCGGAGTACGTCTGCGCCCAGCAAGGCGAGGGTGCGCGTGGCGACGGGTCCCGCGAGCACGCGGGTGAGGTCCAGCACACGGATGCCGCGCAGTGGCGCGCGGGCGTCGCCGACGAGCGCCGCCCGTCGGGGGGCCCGGCCGATGCGGTCAAGGCGCATGAGCGGTGCCTGGCGAAGGTGCGCGTCCTCGGCCTCGGACGCCGGGAGCACGGCGACGCAGAGTCCACCGGTGGCCGTGACGGACGTGACAGCGGTGAGCGTGGACACTGCGGCGAGTGCCGATGCGACCTCGGCGGCGGTCGACGACGAGGGGAGTCTGAGAGCGGCGAGAAGTGCCCGCGCGTGATGCGGGTAGGTGGCGTGTGTGCGCACCCATCCGTCCCGCGTCGGGAAGAAAGCCGATTCCGGCGCGAAGGCCCGGGGTTGCCTGGCGTCCAGACGGAACCAGCGTTCGCTCGAGTAGGCGACGGCGACACGATCGGGGTCGACATCGGACGCGCGACGTCCTGCGAGGAGCGCCGCCGCCGTATTCGCTGCAGAGACGGCCGCGACAGCGAGTGCGAGGACGGGAGAGCGTGCCGCACGCAGGGGATTGCCGTCGCTCATGGCCCGACGCTACGCCGCGACGCGTGGGGCGCGGAAGACGGTCCGACCGAAATCCGCGGAATTCCGGGGTTCACACCCGCGACACGCCCGGGATGCGGGCCCGATTTGCCCAAGTGCCAGAACCCACGTAACTTATTACTTGTTCGCCCCACAGGGAAGAGCGAGAAGGCCGGAAGGCCTCGCCCCCTCAAGCGGAGAACCACCTCCAACCCAAACTCCTCGTAGAGGAAACAAGACCTTCGGGTCTAGGATGGAGTTTCCACCTCGTGGACCGCGGTCATTGACTGTCTCCGTGGATCTGAAGATCCCGGCGCGTCGATTTGACAGACGGAACGGGACGGATAAGATAGAGAAGTTGCCCTGCGGGGGAGGCTGAGAGGCCAAACAGCAGGAGCATCCGATCCTTGAGAACTCAACAGCGTGCACTTGTCAAATGCCAAAAAACCTCGATTCAGCTTCGGCTGAATGAGATTCCTTTGGATCAAAGTCCGGCACTTCGGTGTCGGCAACGGATAGTCAGCAATGACATCCCTTTGGTCAGATCGAACTCGCTGCTTCAGTCAATTTCCGACTGATCGCAGCAACATTTCTTTACGGAGAGTTTGATCCTGGCTCAGGATGAACGCTGGCGGCGTGCTTAACACATGCAAGTCGAACGGTGAAAGCGGAGCTTGCTCCGCTGGATCAGTGGCGAACGGGTGAGTAACACGTGAGCAATCTGCCCCTGACTCTGGGATAAGCGCTGGAAACGGCGTCTAATACCGGATACGAGCTGCGAAGGCATCTTCAGCAGCTGGAAAGAACTTCGGTCAGGGATGAGCTCGCGGCCTATCAGCTAGTTGGTGAGGTAACGGCTCACCAAGGCGTCGACGGGTAGCCGGCCTGAGAGGGTGACCGGCCACACTGGGACTGAGACACGGCCCAGACTCCTACGGGAGGCAGCAGTGGGGAATATTGCACAATGGGCGCAAGCCTGATGCAGCAACGCCGCGTGAGGGACGACGGCCTTCGGGTTGTAAACCTCTTTTAGCAGGGAAGAAGCGAAAGTGACGGTACCTGCAGAAAAAGCGCCGGCTAACTACGTGCCAGCAGCCGCGGTAATACGTAGGGCGCAAGCGTTATCCGGAATTATTGGGCGTAAAGAGCTCGTAGGCGGTCTGTCGCGTCTGCTGTGAAAACCCGAGGCTCAACCTCGGGCCTGCAGTGGGTACGGGCAGACTAGAGTGCGGTAGGGGAGATTGGAATTCCTGGTGTAGCGGTGGAATGCGCAGATATCAGGAGGAACACCGATGGCGAAGGCAGATCTCTGGGCCGTAACTGACGCTGAGGAGCGAAAGGGTGGGGAGCAAACAGGCTTAGATACCCTGGTAGTCCACCCCGTAAACGTTGGGAACTAGTTGTGGGGACCATTCCACGGTTTCCGTGACGCAGCTAACGCATTAAGTTCCCCGCCTGGGGAGTACGGCCGCAAGGCTAAAACTCAAAGGAATTGACGGGGACCCGCACAAGCGGCGGAGCATGCGGATTAATTCGATGCAACGCGAAGAACCTTACCAAGGCTTGACATATACGAGAACGGGCCAGAAATGGTCAACTCTTTGGACACTCGTAAACAGGTGGTGCATGGTTGTCGTCAGCTCGTGTCGTGAGATGTTGGGTTAAGTCCCGCAACGAGCGCAACCCTCGTTCTATGTTGCCAGCACGTAATGGTGGGAACTCATGGGATACTGCCGGGGTCAACTCGGAGGAAGGTGGGGATGACGTCAAATCATCATGCCCCTTATGTCTTGGGCTTCACGCATGCTACAATGGCCGGTACAAAGGGCTGCAATACCGTAAGGTGGAGCGAATCCCAAAAAGCCGGTCCCAGTTCGGATTGAGGTCTGCAACTCGACCTCATGAAGTCGGAGTCGCTAGTAATCGCAGATCAGCAACGCTGCGGTGAATACGTTCCCGGGTCTTGTACACACCGCCCGTCAAGTCATGAAAGTCGGTAACACCTGAAGCCGGTGGCCCAACCCTTGTGGAGGGAGCCGTCGAAGGTGGGATCGGTAATTAGGACTAAGTCGTAACAAGGTAGCCGTACCGGAAGGTGCGGCTGGATCACCTCCTTTCTAAGGAGCATCTGGCACCCTCGGGTGTCCAGGCGCCGGATCAGGACCGAATGCGTCCTGCCGGTTAGCTCATGGGTGGAACATTTGACAAGGTGCCGGAGGGCGACCTCCGAACTCAGTACGCTGCTTGCAGCTGGAAACGTTTGGAGCAAGCCAGCCGGCACATGCACGCTGTTGGGTCCTGAGGGACCGGATGAGCTCTTCGGAGCCAGCCAACCTCAGGACCTTTTCTGGCTGCCGAATCGGCAAGCGGGGAAGGTACCGCCCGTACTTTGAGAACTACACAGTGGACGCGAGCATCTTCGAGATGATTCATCATCTCGTGAAGATGATCTTAAAGATCATTAGTCAATTTCAATTGACGATTCAAACTCATGTGATTTCAAGTCTTTAAGAGCAAACGGTGGATGCCTTGGCATCTGGAGCCGAAGAAGGACGTAGCAATCTGCGATAAGCCTCGGGGAGTGGATAAGCACACTTTGATCCGAGGATTTCCGAATGGGGAAACCCCGCTGGGCGGCGTGCCGACCCAGTGACTCCCGCCTGAATATATAGGGCGGGTAGAGGGAACGTGGGGAAGTGAAACATCTCAGTACCCACAGGAAGAGAAAGCAACCGCGATTCCGTTAGTAGTGGCGAGCGAAACCGGAACAGGCTAAACCGAGTACGTGTGATATCCGGCAGGAGTTGCGTATTCGGGGTTGTGGGACTTTTCAGGCTGTTCTGCCGAACAGCCGGCGTTACAAGAAGGTATAGACGAACTGGATTGAAAGCCAGGTCATAGAGGGTGCCAACCCCGTAGTCGAAATGCCTCCCTTGGCGCGAAGAGTATCCCAAGTAGCACGGGGCCCGAGAAATCCCGTGTGAATCTGTCAGGACCACCTGATAAGCCTAAATACTCCCAGATGACCGATAGCGGACAAGTACCGTGAGGGAAAGGTGAAAAGTACCCCGGGAGGGGAGTGAAATAGTACCTGAAACCGTTTGCTTACAAACCGTTGGAGCAGCCCTAGCAGCTGTGACAGCGTGCCTTTTGAAGAATGAGCCTGCGAGTTAGCGATACGTGGCGAGGTTAACCCGAGAGGGGTAGCCGTAGCGAAAGCGAGTCTGAATAGGGCGATTCAGTCGCGTGTCCTAGACCCGAAGCGAAGTGATCTATCCATGGCCAGGCTGAAGCGACGGTAAGACGTCGTGGAGGGCCGAACCCACTTAGGTTGAAAACTGAGGGGATGAGCTGTGGATAGGGGTGAAAGGCCAATCAAACTTCGTGATAGCTGGTTCTCTCCGAAATGCATTTAGGTGCAGCGTTGCGTGTTTCTTGCCGGAGGTAGAGCTACTGGATGGCCGATGGGCCCTACAAGGTTACTGACGTCAGCCAAACTCCGAATGCCGGTAAGTGAGAGCGCAGCAGTGAGACTGTGGGGGATAAGCTTCATAGTCGAGAGGGAAACAACCCAGACCACCAACTAAGGTCCCAAAGCGCGTGCTAAGTGGGAAAGGATGTGGAGTTGCCTTGACAACCAGGAGGTTGGCTTAGAAGCAGCCACCCTTGAAAGAGTGCGTAATAGCTCACTGGTCAAGTGATTCCGCGCCGACAATGTAACGGGGCTCAAGCACGCCACCGAAGTTGTGGCATTGACATTATTGGTAGGCCTTCGTGGTCCAGCCGTGTTGATGGGTAGGAGAGCGTCGTGTGGCCAGCGAAGCGGCGGTGTAAACCAGCCGTGGAGGCCACACGAGTGAGAATGCAGGCATGAGTAGCGAAAGACGTGTGAGAAACACGTCCTCCGAAAGACCAAGGGTTCCAGGGTCAAGCTAATCTTCCCTGGGTAAGTCGGGACCTAAGGCGAGGCCGACAGGCGTAGTCGATGGACAACGGGTTGATATTCCCGTACCGGCGAAGAACCGCCCCAATCAATCCAGTGGTGCTAAGTGCCCGAATTCCTCTGTATCGATCCCTTCGGGGTGAGAACGTTGGAGCTAGCGCACGACCCCATGCTGGTGCGGTTAGCGTATTAACAGGTGTGACGCAGGAAGGTAGCCCAAGCCAGGCGATGGTTGTCCTGGTGCAAGTGCGTAGGCCGAGAGATAGGCAAATCCGTCTCTCACATAGGCTGAGACACGATGCGGATAAAAAGTGGGTGATCCTATGCTGCCGAGAAAAGCATCGACGCGAGGTTCTAGCCGCCCGTACCCCAAACCGACTCAGGTGGTCAGGTAGAGAATACCAAGGAGATCGAGAGAATCGTGGTTAAGGAACTCGGCAAAATGCCCCCGTAACTTCGGGAGAAGGGGGGCCTTCGACGTATTAGGACTTGCTCCGAAAGCGTTTGGAGGCCGCAGAGACTAGTGGGTAGCGACTGTTTATTAAAAACACAGGTCCGTGCCAAGTCGCAAGACGATGTATACGGACTGACGCCTGCCCGGTGCTGGAAGGTTAAGAGGACCGGTTAGCCGCAAGGCGAAGCTGAGAATTTAAGCCCCAGTAAACGGCGGTGGTAACTATAACCATCCTAAGGTAGCGAAATTCCTTGTCGGGTAAGTTCCGACCTGCACGAATGGCGTAACGACTTCCCAACTGTCTCAACCGCGAACTCGGCGAAATTGCACTACGAGTAAAGATGCTCGTTACGCGCAGCAGGACGGAAAGACCCCGTGACCTTTACTACAGCTTGGTATTGGTGTTCGGTGTGGCTTGTGTAGGATAGGTGGGAGACTTTGAAGCAGGGACGCCAGTTCTTGTGGAGTCATTGTTGAAATACCACTCTGGTCACTCTGGATATCTAACTTCGAACCGTAATCCGGTTCAGGGACAGTGCCTGGTGGGTAGTTTAACTGGGGCGGTTGCCTCCCAAAAAGTAACGGAGGCGCCCAAAGGTTCCCTCAACCTGGTTGGCAATCAGGTGGCGAGTGTAAGTGCACAAGGGAGCTTGACTGTGAGACTGACAGGTCGAGCAGGGACGAAAGTCGGGACTAGTGATCCGGCAGTGGCTTGTGGAAGCGCTGTCGCTCAACGGATAAAAGGTACCTCGGGGATAACAGGCTGATCTTGCCCAAGAGTCCATATCGACGGCATGGTTTGGCACCTCGATGTCGGCTCGTCGCATCCTGGGGCTGGAGTAGGTCCCAAGGGTTGGGCTGTTCGCCCATTAAAGCGGTACGCGAGCTGGGTTTAGAACGTCGTGAGACAGTTCGGTCCCTATCCGCTGCGCGCGTAGGAAATTTGAGAGGATCTGACCCTAGTACGAGAGGACCGGGTTGGACGAACCTCTGGTGTGCCAGTTGTTCTGCCAAGAGCACCGCTGGTTAGCTACGTTCGGGATGGATAACCGCTGAAAGCATCTAAGCGGGAAGCCGGCCTCAAGATGAGATTTCCATGCCTTCGGGCGAGAGGCTCCCAGCCAGACTACTGGGTTGATAGGCCGGATGTGGAAGCGTGGTAACACGTGAAGCTGACCGGTACTAATAAGCCGATGACTTGATAACACACCGTTTTAGGTGCTTGCGTCCACTGAGTGGTTCTCGATGTACGGTCGAGAACCGCATAACGAAATGATCTTCGTGATCAACGTTGTGCAGACTGAAACATCAATAGTGTTTCGGCGGCCATAGCGTGAGGGAAACGCCCGGTTACATTCCGAACCCGGAAGCTAAGCCTCACAGCGCCGATGGTACTGCAGGGGGGACCCTGTGGGAGAGTAGGACACCGCCGGACTTCTTTCGTGAAATGGCCACCCAAAGTTGGGTGGCCATTTCTCGTTAACGCGCATGAGAGGACTGCTGCGATGGCAGAAGAAGAGCGACCCCGCCGAGACGACAAGCCGCGGTACGCCCCTGCCGACAGTGGTTCACGTCGTGGCCGCCCCGACCGCCAGGGCTCGCGAGACTCGAGTCCTCGTGACGGTCAGAAGCGCGACGGCGACCGGCGTTATGCAAAGCGCGACGGGGATCGTCCGTACGCGAAGCGCGAGGGCGACCGTCCTTACGCCAAGCGCGAGGGCGACCGTCCGTACGCGAAGCGTGACGGGGATCGTCCGTATGCGAAGCGTGACGGGGATCGTCCGTATGCGAAGCGTGACGGGGATCGTCCGTATGCGAAGCGCGAGGGCGACCGCCCTTACGCGAAGCGTGATGGGGACCGCCCGTACGCGAAACGCGAGGGGGACCGCCCTTACGTGAAGCGCGACGGGGACCGCCCGTACGCCAAGCGCGAGGGCGACCGCCCGTACGCGAAGCGTGACGGGGATCGTCCGTATGCGAAGCGTGACGGGGATCGTCCGTATGCGAAGCGTGACGGGGATCGTCCGTATGCGAAGCGTGACGGGGATCGTCCGTATGCGAAGCGTGACGGGGATCGTCCGTACGCGAAGCGCGAGGGCGACCGTCCTTACGCCAAGCGCGAGGGCGACCGTCCTTACGCCAAGCGTGACGGAGACCGCCGGGCGTCCCGTCCGCCGCAGGATGACGACCGGCGTCGTGAGCGCGGACCGGTCATCCCGGAGGACGTCACCGGTCGCGATCTCAACGGGCCGGCGCGCAACGAGCTGAAGACTCTCAGCAAGGAGAACGCCGAAGAGGTCGCTCGACACCTGGCCATGGCCGCTCGGCTGATCGACGAGGATCCCACGCTCGCGCACGAGCACGCTCTCGCCGCATCCCGTCGCGCCGGCCGCATTGCCGTCGTCCGCGAGACCGTCGCGATCACGGCGTACGCCACGGGCGACTTCGCGCTCGCTCTACGCGAGCTGCGCACCTACCGTCGCATCTCCGGGCGCGACGACCAGATCGCACTCATGGTCGACAGCGAGCGCGGCGTCGGACGCTCCGACCGTGCGCTCGAGGTCGGTCGCGCGGTCGACCGTGCGTCGCTTCCTGTCGACGTCCGTGTGGAACTCGCGATCGCCATGTCCGGCGCGCGCCTCGACCTCGGCCAGAATGAACGCGCGCTGCAGGAGCTCGACATCCCAGAACTCGACCCGAATCGGGCGTTCTCCTGGAGTCCCGGGCTGTTCGCCGCTCGTGCGGCGGTGCTGGAAGAACTGGGCCGCGCCGACGAAGCAGCCCAGTGGCGTGAGCGTGCCGAGATCGCCGCCGAGGCACTCGGTGCCAGCGACGCGGATCTAGAAGAGATCGAGGTCGACGAGATCGAGGAGATCGAGCTCGACGACGACCGCGAGCTGGACGTGGACGGTGACGACCTGGACGACGAGGAGTCCGGCGACGATTCGGTTCACGTCGACGACCTCAGCGACGCGGACGGCGCGGACGACGACGTCAGCGATGTGGACGACACCACCGATGTGGACGAAGCGGCGGAACTGGCATCCCGGATCGACAGTCCTTCGGAACGAGAGGACTGATGGCGCTGTTCTCGCGTGCACGACCGACACCGCTCGAAGGCGTCGATCTGCTCCTCGCGGACCTGGACGGTGTCGTTTACGCCGGTCCTGGTGCGATCCCACACGCGGTTGAGAGCCTGAACCGGGCAGCAGAGGCGCGCCCACTGGGCTACATCACGAACAACGCGTCACGACGAGACGCTACCGTGGCCGCTCACCTGCGCGAGTTGGGCCTTCGCACCGAACCCCAGGACGTCGTCACCAGCCCCCAAGCGGCGGTGCGTCTGCTGCGCGATCGCGTGCCCGCAGGGGTGCTCGTGCTCGTAGTCGGCGGCGACGGCCTCGTCTACGAACTCGAGAAAGCCGGCTTCCGCGTGACGCGAAGCGCCGACGACGGCCCAGCCGCCGTCGTCCAGGGATTCGCGCCCGACGTCGGCTGGTCGCAGCTCGCGGAAGCGGCGTACGCGTTGGCGCTACCCGAAGACGAGGGCGGCATCCCCTGGATCGCCACGAACACCGACTGGACGATCCCGCAGGCGCGCGGCATCGCGCCGGGCAACGGCACGCTGGTGTCGGCGGTGCACACCGCGGTCGGCCGTCTGGCCGTCGTGGCAGGAAAGCCCGAGCGTCCGATCTTCGACGAAGCCGTCGCCCGGTTCGCCGCCGATCGCCCCCTCTTCATCGGCGATCGGCTCGACACCGACATCGCCGGCGCCCAGGCCGCCGGGATGGCATCCGCCCTCGTCCTCACCGGAATCGATCGGCCCAAACATCTCCTTGCTGCGCCCACCCACTCGCGGCCCGACTTCATCCTGTCCGACCTCCGCGAACTCCACGAGCCCTACCCGGAGACCGTGGTCAAGGGCGACGTGACCACCGTCGGCGGCGCCTCGGTGCGCATCGACGGCGCCGACGTGCACATCCTCACGGAGGGCGACCGTCCCGTCGACCTCGTGCGCGCGGGAACGGCGGCGATCTGGTCCACCGGACGTGCCATCTACGGATTCCGCGTGCCGGAACGGCTCTACGCCGATCCATTCCACCGTCCCTGAACCGCCGCCCCGTAGGCTGGAGGCATGTCGATGGATGCCGAGGGCCACGAGGCGCGTCGTGAAGATCTGCTCTCGACGCTCGAGGTGATCGAGGAGCAGCCGCTTGCAGAGCGTGCGGTCGCCTACGCAGCGCTGCACGACGAGCTCGCTCGACGCCTCGAGTCCGGGCCACGCGACACGCACGCATGAGCGGTCGGCTCGACGCCACCGTCGCCGCCCGAGGACTGGCGCGTTCGCGCACGCACGCGACGCAGCTCATCGAGGCGGGACTCGTGACCGTCAATGGGGTGGGCGTCGTCAAACCGTCGGCGAAGGTCGCAGATGACGCGCGGATCGAGGTCGCGGCATCCGATCACTACGTCAGTCGCGCCGCGCACAAACTGATCGCCGGCCTCGATGCCTTCGGGATCGGCGTGGACGGGAGAGCCGCCCTGGACATGGGTGCCTCCACCGGCGGATTCACCCAGGTGCTCCGCGAGCGCGGGGCGGCGCCGGTCGTCGCGGTCGACGTCGGCCACGGCCAGCTGTCGCCGCTGATTGCCGACGACCCCGACGTCACCTCGGTCGAGGGCTTCAACGTGCGGCACATGACGACCGCCGCCCTTGCCGAGGCCGCGGGGTTCGACGTGCGCCCCGAGATCGTCACGGGCGACCTGTCCTTCATCTCCCTCGCGCACGTGCTCCCCGCCGTCGCCGCCGTCCTCGACCCTGGAGGCGACGTCGTCCTGCTGATCAAGCCGCAGTTCGAGGTGGGACGCACGGGCGTGCGTGAGGGCGTCGTCACCGACCCTGGCAAGCGTGCCGATGCGGTCGCCGGGGTGCTCTGGTCCGCGTGGGATGCCGGCCTCGGCACCTTCGGCGTGATCGCGTCGCCGATCGTCGGCACGCACGGCAACGCGGAGTACCTCGCCCACTTCCGGGGGAGAGAAGACGGCTCGGACCACGGCAATCCGACAGAATGGTTGAGCACCGTGAACCGACTGGCGGGAGCCTGATGACCACTCGCGACATCCTCGTCGTCGCCCACGCGCACCGGGCCGACACGATCGCCGCCGCCGCGCGCGTCGTATCTGCGCTGTCGTCGGCCGGTGCCCGTCCGGTGCTCCCCGGCGACGACGACGCGCTGATCGACGCGCTGCGCAGTGTCGGCGGATTCGCCGTGCTCGGTACGGATGTCACGATCGATGAGATCGAGCTCGCCATCGTCCTCGGCGGCGACGGCACCATCCTGCGCGCGGCCGAGATCGTCCGCGAGGGCACCGCGCCGGTGCTCGGGATCAACATGGGCCATGTCGGGTTCCTCGCGGAGATCGAAGCCGAAGACCTCGACGAAGCGATCCGCCGCGTGATCGACCGTGAGTACACCGTCGAAGAGCGTATGGCGCTGTCGGTCCGGGTCAAGGACACCGACGGCTCGGTCATCTACGAGACGTGGGCGCTCAACGAGGCCACGGTCGAGAAGGCATCGCGGGAGCGCATGATGGAGGTCGTGATCGAAGTCGACGGCAGGCCGCTGTCGACGTTCGGTTGTGACGGCATGGTCGTCGCGACCCCTACGGGCTCCACCGCGTACAACTTCTCCGCGGGAGGTCCGGTCATCTGGCCCACCGTGGAGGCCATCGCCGTGGTGCCGCTGTCGGCGCACGCCCTCTTCGCCCGACCTCTCGTCGTCGGCCCCGAAGCGGCCGTCGCGATCGAGGTGCTCGCCCGCACGTACGGCACCGGCATCCTGTGGTGCGACGGCCGTCGCTCCCACGACCTGCCGCCCGGTGCGCGGGTCGTCGTGCGTCGCTCGAGCCGTCCGGTGCGTCTCGCACGTCTCCACCCGGCCTCGTTCACCGACCGACTGGTGCGCAAGTTCCGGCTTCCCGTCGCAGGCTGGCGCGGTCCCGCCGGCACGGTCATGGAGGCCGAGTGATCGAGCAGATGAGACTGCGCGATCTGGGCGTCATCGCCGATGCGACGCTTCCGATCGGACCCGGCTTCACCGCGATCACCGGTGAGACGGGCGCGGGCAAGACGATGGTCGTCACAGGCCTCGGTCTGCTCCTCGGCCAGCGTGCCGACTCGGGCGCCGTGCGCTCGGGAGCCGCGCAGGCATCCGTCGAGGGGGTCTGGATCGTCCCCGACGATGGGCGCGTCGCGGAGCGAGTGCGCGAAGCCGGGGGAGACGTCGAGCCGGTCGGCGCGGGACGCGCCGAACTCTACCTCGGACGCACGATCTCGGCGGAAGGGCGCGGCCGCGCCACCGTCGGCGGACGCACGGCTCCCGCGGGCGTGCTGGCCGACCTCGCCGACGACCTCGTCGTCGTCCACGGACAGTCCGACCAGCTCCGCCTGCGCAGCGGCGCGGCGCAGCGCGACGCCCTCGACCGCTTCGCGGGAGCGCCCGTCGCCGACGCGCTCGACGAGTACCGGTCGGCGTTCGCACGGGTGCGCGAGATCGCCGCCGAACTCGAGCGACTCACGGCGCACCGCGACGAGCGGTCCCGCGAGGCGGAAGAGTTGCGCACGGCGCTCGCCGAGATCGAGATGCTCGAACCGCAGCCCGACGAAGACCTCGACCTGGCCCGTCGCGCCGAGCGACTGGCCAACGTCGAGGAGCTGCGGTGGGCTGCCGCGACGGCGCACGATGCCCTGGCCAACGACGACGACCGACCGGATGCCTCGAGCCTGCTCAGCGAGGCGAGGCGCTCGCTGGAGCGGTCGTCGTCGAGCGATCCTCGGCTTGCCGCGCTCGCCGATCAGGTGGGGGAGCTGGGCTACCGTGCCGCCGACCTCGCGGCGGAGCTCGGCGGGTACGTCGCCGACCTCGACGAGGCGGGACCGCAGGAGCTCGCGGCCGTCGAGGAGCGTCGTGCAGCGCTGGGTGCGCTGATTCGCAGGCACGGGTCGCTCGCCGCCGCGATCGACCTTCAGCAGACCGGTTCGGCGCGCCTGCTCGAGCTGGACGACGACGGTGACCGCGTCGAACGGTTGGCGATGGAGCACGCCGCCGCGGCATCCGCCTTGGACGATGCCGCAGCGAGACTCACACGCGCCCGCGGGGAAGCAGCTTCACGCTTGGGCTCCGCTGTCACCGAAGAACTCCGACACCTCGCCCTTCCCGACGCCCGCGTGCAGGTGGCGGTCGAGCCGGGGGCGGAGAGCGCGTCGGGCCGTGACGACGTCACGATCCTCCTCGCGCCGCATCCGGGCGCCGATCCGAGGCCCGTCGCCCGGGGCGCGTCCGGTGGTGAGCTCAGCCGCGTGATGCTCGCGATCGAGGTCGTCATCGCGAGCACCGACCCCGTTCCCACGTTTGTGTTCGACGAGGTGGATGCCGGGATCGGCGGCGCGGCGGCCATCGAGGTGGGTCGGCGCCTGGCTCAACTCGCGCGATCGAGTCAGGTGATCGCCGTCACCCACCTCGCCCAGGTCGCGGCCTTCGCCGGCAACCATCTCAGCGTCGTGAAGTCCGGGGACGGATCGGTCACCGCCTCCAGCGTCCGCCGACTGGACGGTGCCGAGCGCGAAGCCGAGATGGCGCGGTTGCTGTCGGGACTGGCCGATTCGGACACCGCACTCGAACACGCACGGGAGCTCTTGAGCCTCGGTGCCGCAACAGCCTGATAGGATGAAAGCCCGTGACGGACACTTCAGACGCGGGCATCATTTCGAACGACACCACCAAGCACATCTTCGTGACGGGCGGTGTCGTTTCCTCGTTGGGCAAGGGTCTGACGGCCGCTAGCCTCGGCAATCTGCTGACGGCGCGCGGGCTTCGCGTCGTCATGCAGAAGCTCGACCCGTACCTCAACGTCGATCCGGGAACGATGAACCCGTTCCAGCACGGCGAGGTGTTCGTGACGGACGACGGTGCCGAGACCGACCTCGATATCGGCCACTACGAGCGCTTCCTCGACATCGAGCTCAGCCAGGCCGCCAACGTCACGACGGGTCAGATCTACTCGCAGGTCATCGCGCGCGAGCGGCGCGGGGAGTACCTGGGCGACACCGTGCAGGTGATTCCGCACATCACCGACGAGATCAAGCGCCGCATGCGTCTCCAGGCCGATGAGTCGCCGAAGCCCGACGTGATCATCACCGAGATCGGCGGCACGGTCGGCGACATCGAATCGCAGCCGTTCATCGAATCCGCCCGCCAGATCCGCCACGAGCTGGGCCGCAAGAACGTCTTCTTCGTCCACGTCTCGCTCGTGCCGTTCATGGGTGCGTCCGGCGAGCAGAAGACGAAGCCGACGCAGCACTCCGTCGCCGCGCTCCGCTCCATCGGCATCCAGCCCGACGCGCTCGTGCTGCGCAGCGACCGGCCCGTCACCGAGTCGAACAAGCGCAAGATCGCCCTCATGTGCGACGTGGACGAGGATGCCGTCGTCAACGCGGTCGACGTGCCGAGCATCTACGACATTCCGTCGATGCTGAACGAGCAGGGCCTCGACGCCTACATCGTCGACAAGCTCGGGCTGGCGAAGGCCGCCGAGGTCGACTGGACGCGGTGGGGGAAGGTGCTGCAGGCCGTCCACAACCCGAAGCACGAAGTGACGATCGGCCTGGTCGGCAAGTACATCGACCTTCCCGACGCGTACCTGTCGGTGACCGAGGCGCTCAAGGCCGGGGGGTTCGCCCAGGAGACCAAGGTCCAGGTGACCTGGATCCCGTCCGACCTGTGCGAGACCCCCGAGGGCGCGGAGAAGGCGCTCGCCCCGCTCGACGGGATCGTGGTGCCCGGCGGCTTCGGCATCCGGGGCATCGAAGGCAAGCTCGGCGCGCTGAAGTTCGCGCGTGAACAGGGCATCCCCACGCTCGGGATCTGCCTGGGACTGCAGTGCATGGTGATCGAGTACGCGCGCAACGTCGCTGGACTGGCGGGCGCGTCGTCGAGCGAGTTCGACCCGGACACCGAGTTCCCCGTCATCGCGACGATGGCCGAACAGGTCGACATCATCGCCGGCGGCGACCTGGGCGGCACGATGCGACTCGGGCTGTACGAGGCGGAGCTTGCCGAGGGCTCGCTCGCGGCGGAGGTGTACGGCGCGACCCGAGCATCGGAGCGGCACCGTCACCGCTACGAGGTCAACAACAAGTACCGCGAGCAGATCGCGACGGCGGGGTTCTCGTTCTCCGGACTGTCCCCGGATCGGAACCTCGTCGAGTACGTCGAGCTGCCGCGCGACGTGCACCCGTACTACATCGCGACGCAGGCGCACCCCGAACTGCGGTCGCGGCCGACGGAGGCGAACCCGTTGTTCCGCGGCCTGATCGCGGCGGCGCTCGAGCGGCACCGCGCGAGCGAGCTGTTCGACGACGAGCCCTACGTGACCGCTGCCGATGCCTGAGGCGCGTGCAACCGCGGCGGTGACGTCGCTCGTCGACGAACCGGTGGAGGCGGAGGTCGTGGTCAGCGACCTCGTCTATCGCGGGAAGGTGTGGGACGTCCGCAGTGACACCGTCCGCTACGGCGACGGCGAGATGGTTCGCCAGTACGTCGCGCACCCTGGTGCGGTCGCCATCGTCGCGATCGACGATCAGGAACGCGTGGCGCTCATCCAGCAGTACCGTCACCCCATCCGCCATCGCGACTGGGAGATCCCCGCCGGCCTCCTCGACATCGCGGGGGAACCGCCGATCGACACGGCGCGCAGGGAACTCGCCGAAGAGGTCGATCTGGTCGCCGACTCGGTCGAACCGCTGCTCAGCATCTTCACGACGCCCGGCGGCAACGACGAGATCGTCCACATCTTCCTCGCCCGCGGTCTGTCGCCGGCGCCGCACGCGCACGACCGCGAGCAGGAGGAGGCCGACATCCGACTGGAGTGGGTGCCGCTCACGGATGCCGTCGACGCGGTGCTGGCCGGACGCATGCGCAACGGCATCCTGGCGGCCGGGGTGATGGCGGCGGCGGAGCGGGCCCGGCGGTCCGCGCAGGGCTGACGACGCGGCCATGAGGCTCTCCCGTGCGGTCGAGACGTATCTGCGTCACGTGACGATCGAGCGCGGGCTGTCGGATCACACGGTCTCGGCGTATCGCCGCGACCTCGCGGTGTACCTGGCGTGGCTCGCCGAGCAGGGCGTCGACGACACCGACGGCGTCACCGCGGCGCTCGTGGTCGCGTTCGCCGCCGATCGCGCGTCCGCACAGCCGCCCCCGGCGGCGACGTCGCTCGCGCGACTGCAGTCCTCCGTGCGCGGGTTCCACCGATTCCTGGCCCGCGAGGGCGTAGCGGTCGACGACCCGACAGGTCGGCTCCGCCCGCCGAAGACCCCGCAGCGGCTGCCGAAAGCCTTGACCATCGAACAGGTCGAGGCGCTGCTCGACGGCGCAGGCCCCGCGCCGACGACCGGCGGAGACGCGCCCGATGCGGAGTCAGCGACGGCTGTCGCCGTCGAGACGGGGGAAGCCGGTGTCGTACGCCTGCGGGACAGGGCGCTGCTGGAGCTCCTGTACGCGACGGGTGCGCGGGTGTCGGAGATCATCCGGCTCGACGTCGACGACCTCGCCCACGGCGACGTGCTGCGCGTGCGCGGCAAGGGGTCGAAGGAGCGGATCGTGCCCGTCGGATCGTATGCGCGCGCGGCCGTGGACGCCTACCTCGCCCGGGCGCGGCCCGAACTGTCGCGGCGGGGGAAGGCGACGCCGCGGCTCTTCCTCGGTGCTCGCGGCGCGCCGCTGTCGCGGCAGAGCGCGTGGCTCGTGATCCAGCAGGCGGCCGAGCGCGCGGCGCTCACCGCTCACGTCTCGCCGCACACCCTCCGACACTCCTTCGCGACGCATCTCCTGCAGGGCGGCGCGGACGTGCGTGTCGTCCAAGAGTTGCTGGGACACGCTTCGGTGGCGACGACGCAGATCTACACGCACGTGACCGTCGACGCGCTCCGCGACGTGTACGTCACCGCACACCCGCGGGCGCGCTGAACGGCACCGGCATCCGGCCTGAAAGTCTGACGCGGCGGATTTGTCACGGCCGACATGACGGACCTCGGATGCCGTCGGCGCCGACACTGGAACGGTGACCGTCCCCACCGAAGGCCTTCGTCGCCCGGGCCGTGCCCGGTCGATCTTCTGGATCGCCGCGGGCCTCGCGGGGTGGGTCGTGTCGTTCCTGCTGTACCTGGAGTACATCGGCCAGCTGACAGGGGCGGATGCGATCATCTCCTGCGACATCAGCCCCATCGTCACCTGCGGACCCAACCTGCTCTCGCCGGGCGGAAATCTGCTCGGCTTCAGCAACTCGCTCATCGGCGTCGTGCTGTTCCTGGGGCCGGTGTTCGCGGGCGTGAGCGCGCTCGCCGCGCGAGGCGGACTCGCGGACTGGTACTGGCGCACCTTCGCCGTCTTCGTGGCAGGGGCGTTCCTGTTCGTGCATCTCCTCGCCTACCGCAGCGTGTTCGAGTACGGATCGCTGTGCCCGTGGTGCATGGTCGTCTGGCTCGTCACGATCCCCCTGTTCTGGACGGTCGCGGGGTGGACCCTGCGCGCCGGGGTGTGGGGGAGCGCGCCGCGGCGCGCGGGCCGCTGGCTGCTGTCGTGGCTGCCGGTGGTGGTGCTGCTGGACTACCTTCTGATCGCCGTCTCGGCGCAGCTGCGACTCGACGTGCTGGGCAGCCTGTAGCCCTCGATTTTCACGGCGAACCGACCCTCGACGCATCCCTGTCGGAACGCACAATGGGGCCATGGCCGCGACCGCCCCGCTCCGTTCGCTCTTCGGTCGTCGGGCGGCCGCCGTCGTGGCGCCGCGGGACGACTTCGACTATCTGGGTGCCGACGACATCTATCTCGACAGTGCGTGTCAGACGCTGCGACCGCGCCCCGTGATCGACGCGCTCGCCGAGTACTACACCGGCTACGGCGCGTGCGGTGATCGCGTGAAGTACGCCTGGGGTCGTCGCGTGGAAGACGGCGTGGCATCCACTCGCCGCCGCGTGCTCGCCGCGCTGCGCTTGCCGGCGCGACGCTACGTCTGCGCGTTCACCCTCAACACGACCTACGGGATCAACCTGCTGCTGCAGCAACTGCCGACGGGGCGTTTCGCGCGGATCGTGACGACCCACACCGAGCACAACGCGGTGTTCGTGGCGACCATGACCGCCGCGCGCCGGCTGGGCGTGCCGCGCATCGTCGTCGACCGCGGCGAGGATGGCCGCATCGTCGCGGGCGACGGCGACCTGTCGGATGCCGTGGTCGTGGTCTCCGCGATGGACAACGTGTCGGGGACGTTCACGGCGGGACTTCCGGAGCTCGTCACCGACGTGCACCGCCGAGGAGGGGTCGTGATCATCGACGCCGCTCAGGCGGCGCCCCACGCTCTGACGCGCCTGCGGGGCCTGGAGGCCGACGCGCTGTGCTTCTCGGCGCACAAGATGTACGGGCCCTCGCTGGGGGTGATCGTCGCCGATGCCGAACTCGTGGCATCCCTGGACATCTCCTTCATCGGAGGCGGGCAGGTGTCCGACGTATCGGAGGAGGGTCACACGCTCCTCCCGGAGCTGAGGACGCGGCTGGAGCCCGGGCTGCAGGCGTGGGGCGAGATCATCGCCTTCGGGGCGGCGCTGGAATGGCTGGAACCTCGCGTGGACGCGATGGAAGCGCACGAATCGCACCTCGCGCGAACGCTGCACGTCGGACTCAGCGAGCTGCCCCATCTCCGCCTCCTGGGAGGAGCGGCGCCGGTCATGTCGGCCGTGCCGGCGCGCGTGGACGCCCACCGGCTCGCCGTGTTCCTCTCCCAGGCGGGCGTCATGGTGCGAAGCGGCTACTTCTGCAACCACCACTGGCTCAAGGAGCGTCTCGGCCTCGACCCCCTCATCCGGTTCAGCCTCGGCGCTCACAACACCGAAGAAGACATCGCCCGCACCCTCGCGGTCGTGGGTCGTCTGATGCGAGGGCTCTGATGCTGTGCGTCGTCGCGTTCGTCGTCGTGCTCGTGCTGTCGGCGGTATCGGCGAAATATCGTCGGCTCCTCGGGCGCGCGTGGGGCTGCGTGTGGCGGAGGGTCACCTTCCGTCCCTGCGACACGACCTTCCGCGAAGACGTGAAGAGCTCGATGCTCGCGCCGCTGGCGACGCGGGCGCCGCGACTCGTGCGTCCGGCGAGCGTCGCGATCGAGGTCGTGGCCTGGATCATGGTGCTCTCCTTCGTCGTGAGTCTGTTCATCCTCGGGCGCAGCGGGCTGAACCTCTTCGTGTACGGCACGTGCGACAAGCAGGACGGTCAGTCGTGTTCGCTCGCCGCCGAGATGTGCTCGATCGACGCGGGACCCCCCGGCTTCTGGGAGTCCGTGGGTGCGGGCGACGTCATCGGCGCGTTCGGCAACGAGTTCGCGTCGCTGGGTGAGACGATCGGCGCCGTTCCCAGCCGCCTCCGCGAATGGGATGCCGCGGAGTTCGCGTCCGACGACGCGACCTACGTGGGCGGGTACGTCGAGGGCCGCCCGGTCGCGCTGGAGATCATCGACCCAGGATGCCGGTTCTGCGCACAGCTGTTCCGCAACATGCGCGAGGCCGGGTTCGACGGCACCCACAATGTCACGTACCTCGTCTACCCGATCACCTCGGACGACGGCCCGCGGTTCGCGAACTCGCCGCTCGTCGCGTCGTACCTCACCGCGATCCGGCTCTTCGAGGCGCGGACCGACGGTCAGCCCGAGGGCGTGACGGCCGACTGGTTCATCCTCGAGAAGCTCTTCTCGGAGCAGAACGACGACGGCCTCGACTGGCAGCTCTGGATGAACAACGCCACCGCCGCTGAGGCGCGCGCGCAGCTCGAGGTCTGGCTCCGAGAGGCCGGCTACGACCAGCCGGAGATCTCGCAGCTCGCCGCGCTCGCCGCGTCGGACGAGGCCGCCGCAGCCCTCGCCCGCACCCGCGAGGTCGTCGAGGACGACATCCGCACGGTCGCCATCCCGTCGCTCATCTCCGGGGGCCGGCTCCGGGCCGGGCTGGTCGATGTCGACACCCTGCGAGGCATCGACTGACGCCGCCGCTGCTGTGCGAGAATCGAAGGCACGCAACAGAGAGCAGGAGTGTCGGTGGCGGAGATGACGCGGGGGACGAAGAAGGCCTCCCCGGACGAGACCCCGATGGGGCCGACCGGTCGTCCGTACCACGGCTTCCCGACTCCGCCGGCGCTCGACGGTCACGGTCCGGCGCGGATCATCTCGCTGTGCAACCAAAAGGGCGGCGTCGGTAAGACGACGACGACCATCAACCTGGCGGCCTCGCTCGCCCAGTACGGTCGCCGTGTCCTCGCCGTCGACTTCGACCCCCAGGGCGCGCTATCGGCGGGCCTCGGGCTCCAGACGCACGACGTGCCGACGATCTACGACCTGCTCCTGGACACCAAGCGCGATCCGCACGAGGTCATCGTGCCGACGTCGGTCGACGGCCTTGACGTCATTCCCGCCAACATCGACCTTTCGGCCGCGGAGGTGCACCTCGTCAACGAGGTCGCCCGCGAGACGATCCTCGCTCGCGTCCTGAGGAAGGTCGCGGGGGAGTACGACGTCATCCTCGTCGACTGCCAGCCCTCCCTCGGGCTGCTGACGGTCAACGCGCTCACCGCGAGCCATGGCGTGCTCATCCCGTTGGAGTGCGAGTTCTTCGCGCTGCGCGGTGTCGCGCTCCTCATCGAGACGATCGACAAGGTGCGTGACCGGCTGAACCCGTCGATCACGCTCGACGGTGTGCTCGCGACGATGTACGACCCGCGGACGCTGCACTCGCGCGAGGTGCTCGAGCGGGTCGTCGAGGCGTTCGGCGACGACGTGCTCGAGACCGTCATCGGCCGTACGGTCAAGTTCCCCGATGCATCCGTCTCGGGCGTTCCGATCACGAAGTTCGCGCCCGAGCACGCCGCGGCACAGGCCTACCTGCGCCTAGCGCGGGAGCTGGTCGCCCGTGGCGCCGTCGCCTGACGAGAGCGGCGAGGTCACCGCGACGGACGACGTCGCAGCGTCCGACGGGAGGGGCGAGGCCGCCGAGACGCTCCATGCCCCTGTGGATCCCGATGCCGCCGCCGAGGGCTTCCGGGTCTCGCTGACGAACTTCGACGGTCCGTTCGATCTGCTGCTCAGCCTGATCTCGCAGCACGAGCTCGACATCACCGAGGTGTCGCTCAGCAAGGTCACCGACGAGTTCATCTCCTACCTCAAGGGGCTGGAGGACGAGGAGGAGCTCGAGCAGGCGTCGGAGTTCCTCGTCGTGGCCGCGACGCTCCTGGACATGAAGGTCGCCGGGCTTCTGCCGCAGGGCGAACTCGTCGATGCGGAGTCGGTGGCGCTGCTCGAGGCGCGCGACCTGCTCTTCGCCCGCCTGCTCCAGTACCGCGCCTTCAAGGAGGTGTCGGCCTGGTTCCAGCGCTGCATGCAGCGGGAGGACCGACGGCATGTGCGGGCCGTCCGCCTCGACGAGAAGTATCGACGCGCCGTGCCGGAACTGGTGTGGACGCTGTCGAAGGAGGACTTCGCCGCCCTCGCGATGCTGGCCTTCGCGCCCAAGGAGATCCCGCACGTGGGGCTCGATCATCTGCACGCGCCGCTCATCTCGATCCGGGAGCAGGCGGCCGTCGTCGTGACGCTGCTGCGCGGCGCCGGGCAGTTGAACTTCCGCGAGCTCATCGCCGGCGTGGATCAGACCGGTGTCGTCGTGGCGCGGTTCCTCGCGGTGCTCGAGCTCTACCGTCACGCCGCCCTCACTTTCGAGCAGTTGGAGCCGCTGGGCGAGCTCACGCTGCGCTGGACCGCCGAACGGTGGTCCGAAGAGAGTCTCGCCTCGCTGGGAGCCGACTATGACCGATGATGTGACCGAACCCGTCATGGATGCCGTGCCCGGCGGTGCCGACGACGAGGCGCCCGCGCGCTCGTCCGAGCCCGCGGATGTGGCCCGGCGGCTGGAGGCGATCCTCCTCGTCGTCGACGAGCCGCACAGCCTGGTCGCGCTCGCTGCCGCGGTGGGTGCCCCCGTGCCGGCCGTGCGGCAGGCGATCGAGACTCTCGTCGCCGACTACGACGGTGAGGGCGCGGGGCCGCGGCGCGGGTTCGAGCTCCGTGAGGTCGGCGGCGGCTGGCGTCTGTACGTGCGCGAGGAGCACGACGACCTGGTGAGCGAGTTCGTCAACGCGCAAGCGCCGTCGCGGCTGTCGCAGGCGGCGTTGGAGACCCTCGCCGTCATCGCCTACAAGCAGCCCGTGACCCGCAGCCAGGTCGCGTCGATCCGTGCCGTCAACGTCGACTCCGTCGTGCGCACCCTCGTGGCCCGCGGCCTCATCACGGAGCTGTTCACCGACCCCGACACCGGGGCCATCAACTACGGCACGACCGATGCCCTGCTCGTGAACCTGGGCATCAACTCGCTCGACGAGTTGCCGCACATCTCGCCGTTGCTCGACGACGGCGCCGAAGGATTTGAGAGCGAGGTCCTGCGATGAGCAGCATCCTGCCCGAGCGCACCGACGGTGTCCGACTCCAGAAGGTGCTCGCCAATGCGGGCGTCGCGTCGCGTCGCGTGTGCGAGCAGTACATCGTCGACGGGCGCGTGCGGGTGAACGGCACCGTCGTCACGGAGCTGGGCAGCCGCATCGATCCCGCCGTCGACCTCGTCGATGTCGACGGTACGGCGATCCAGCTCGACGCGACGAAGCGGTATGTCGTGCTCAACAAGCCGACCGGTGTGGTGTCGTCGATGAACGACGAGCACGGCCGCCCCGACCTGCGGCGATTCACGAAGGACTGGCCCGAGCGCCTGTACAACGTGGGCCGGCTGGATGCCGAGACGAGCGGACTCCTCGTACTGACGAACGACGGCGACCTGGCGCACGTGCTCGCGCATCCCTCGTTCGGTGTCACGAAGGTGTACATCGCGAAGGTCGACGGGCGCGTGACGCCGCAGACGATCGCAACGCTCACACGCGGCGTCGACCTCGAAGACGGTCCGATCGCCGCCGACAAGGCGCGGCTCCTGGATGCCAGCAGCGACACCAGCCTCGTCGAGCTCACGCTCCACTCGGGCCGCAACCGCATCGTCCGTCGGATGATGGCCGCCGTCGGTCACCCGGTGATCGAACTCGTTCGCCGACAGTTCGGCCCGCTCCACCTGGGCACGCTCCCAGCGGGCCGAGCTCGCGAGTTGACTACGATGGAACGCGGCGCGCTGCTCACTCTCGCGCGCCAGGCCGCTCCTTCGGCCGATGCCGACGCCACCTGAGATGGATTTGCCGTGACCGACTCGACCTCCGTTGCTGCGCGCGCTCGCGCGGCGCGCACGTCGGGGACCGTCCGCGTCGTCGGCGCCGGTCTGCTCGGGTCGAGCATCGGTCACGCTCTGCGGTCTCTCGGCGTCGACGTGGTCCTCGCCGACGCGTCGCCCGCGCAGCTGCGGCTGGCGGTCGACTACGGTGCCGGGCGGCCCGCCACCGACGGCGACCGCCCGTCGCTCATCGTCGTCGCCGTGCCGCCCGACGTGACCGCCGATGTGGTCGAGCGTGAGCTGGCCTCGTTTCCCGATGCCGTCGTCACCGATGTGGCGAGCGTCAAGCTCGAGCCGCTGCGCACCCTGCGTGCCCGCGGCGTCGACCTCACGCACTACATCGGGTCGCATCCGATGGCGGGACGGGAGCGCGGCGGCGCGATCTCGGCGCGGGCCGACATCTTCATCGGTCGCCCGTGGGTCGTCTGCCGTGACGAGGAGACATCGGCGGCGGATCTCGCCCTCGTGGAAGGTCTCGCGCTCGACCTCGGGGCCACGCCGATCGAGATGACCCCCGAGGAGCACGACCGGGCCGTCGCGCTCGTCTCGCACGTTCCGCAGCTCGTGGCATCCCTTCTCGCCGGGCGTTTCGTCGACGCTCCCGACGGGTCGCTCCGCCTCGCCGGGCAGGGTGTGCGCGACACGACCCGCATCGCCGCGTCGGGCCCGGAGCTGTGGGTGCAGATCCTCGGCGCGAACGCCGCCCCCGTCGTCGACGTGTTGGAGGCGCTCGCCGACGACCTGTCGGCGGTCGCGGCGGCCCTGCGGTCTCCGGAGGAGCCGGGCGCCCGGCGTGCGGTCGCCGAGACGATCCGCCGCGGCAACGACGGCGTGGAGCGTCTGCCGGGCAAGCACGGGCAGAACCGCCGCTTCGAGCAGCTGGTCGTCATGGTCGACGACACACCGGGCCAGCTCGGACGACTCTTCGGCGAGCTCGGTGAGCTCGACGTGAACGTGGAAGACCTGCGCCTGGAGCATTCTCCGGGTGCCCAGTTCGGCCTCGCCGATATCAGCGTCGATCCCGCGGTGCTTCGCCACGCGGTCGACGGTCTGGAAGCGCGCGGCTGGAAGATTGCGAGCCTCTCGAATGACTGACACCCCGACCATCGACGGCGCCGAAGTGCGCGCCGTCGCGATCGACGGGCCGGCGGGCAGCGGCAAGTCGAGCGTGTCGAAGGACGTCGCCCGCCGCCTCGGCTTCGGCTACCTCGACACCGGCGCCGCCTACCGTGCGCTGGCCTGGCACGTCCTGAACCGCGGTGCCGACACGGCGGATGCCGATGCGGTGCTCGCGGCGGTGGCCGACTTCGACTTCGCCATCTCCCTCGACCCCGACGACTACTGGGTGCGGGTGGGCGACGCCTTGGTGACCGAGGCGATCCGTGATCCGCGGGTCTCCGGAGCCGTCAGCGGCGTCGCGCGCGTTCCCGCCGTCCGTGAGTCGGTCAACGCCCTGTTCCGCTCGCTGGTCGCCGAGGCCGACGTGCCCGGCGTGATCGTCGAGGGTCGCGACATCACGACGGTGGTGTTCCCCGATGCGCCCGTGCGCATCCTCTTGACCGCGGCGCCCGAGGTGCGAGCCGCGCGGCGCAGCGCAGAGGTGACCACGCAGGATGCCGCCGCGGTCGCCGCGGCACTGCATCAGCGTGACGCGGCCGATTCGAAGGTGGTCGACTTCTTGACGGCCGCTCCGGGGGTGACGGTCGTCGATTCGACCGAGCTGGACTTCGCACAGACCGTCGAGGCCGTGCTGGCCGTCGTCGGCGAGGGAACGGGAGCGCGCTGATGGCCGCAGTGGACGAAGAGTACGAGGGCGGTCCCGACCAGCTCGAGGAGAAGCTCGCGAACCTCGACGAGGAACTCGCCGAGCAGCGCGCCGCCGCGCTTCGGGCGTCGCTCGCCGAGTACGAGCTCGACGACGAGGACGACGCGCTCCTGGCCGGCTTCACCGCCGGCGGCGAGATCGTGGAGGTGCTTCCGGCACTTCCCGTCGTCGCGATCGTCGGGCGACCGAACGTCGGCAAGTCCGCGCTGGTGAACCGCATCCTCGGTCGTCGTGAAGCGGTCGTGGAGGACACTCCCGGCGTCACGCGCGACCGCGTGACCTACAAGGCCGAGTGGATGGACCGCAAGTTCACCCTCGTCGACACCGGTGGGTGGGAGCCCGACGCGAAGGGCATCGACCGGTCGGTCGCGGCGCAGGCCGAGGTCGCCATCGACCTGTCCGACGTCGTGATGTTCGTGGTCGACGCGATGGTCGGTGCCACCTCCACCGACGAGCAGGTCGTCCGCCTGCTGCGCAAGTCGGGCAAGCCCGTCTTCCTCGTGGCCAACAAGATCGACGACGCCCGCCAGGAGCCGGAGGCCGCCGCGCTGTGGAACCTCGGCCTCGGCGAGCCGCACCCGGTCTCCGCGATCCACGGCCGCGGTGTGGCCGATCTCCTCGACGAGATCATGAAGGTGCTGCCCGAGGTCTCCGCCGTCGCGAAGAACGAGCTCGGTGGCCCGCGTCGCGTCGCGATCCTGGGTCGCCCGAACGTCGGGAAGTCGTCGCTGCTGAACAAGGCCGCCGGTGAAGAACGCGTCGTCGTCAACGACCTCGCGGGCACCACCCGTGACCCCGTCGACGAGATCGTCGAACTCGGCGGCAAGCTGTGGCGCCTGGTGGACACGGCCGGCATCCGTCGTCGTGTGCACCTGCAGCAGGGCGCGGACTTCTACGCGTCGCTGCGCACGTCGGCCGCTCTCGAGAAGGCGGAGGTCGCCGTCGTCGTCCTCGACGTGACCGACTCGATCAGCGTGCAGGACCTCAACATCATCGACCTCGTGCTGGAGTCGGGCCGTGCGCTCGTGCTGGCGTTCAACAAGTGGGATCGCCTGAACGACCCCGACATGGACAACGCCGACCGGCGTCGCTACCTGGAGCGGGAGATCGAGCAGGACCTCGCGCACGTCACGTGGGCTCCGCGCGTCAACCTGTCGGCGCGTACGGGACGGCACCTCGACAAACTGGTGCCGGCGCTCGAGACGGCCCTCGAGTCGTGGGATCAGCGGATTCCGACGGGCAAGTTCAACGCCTTCCTCGCCGAACTCGTGGCCGAGCACCCGCACCCGCTGCGCGGTGGCAAGCAGCCGCGCATCCTGTTCGGCACGCAGGCCTCGACGCGGCCGCCGACGTTCGTGCTGTTCACGACCGGGTTCCTCGACCCGGGCTACCGCCGGTTCATCCAGCGGCGTCTGCGCGAGCTGTTCGGTTTCGTGGGTACGCCGATCGTCACCAACATGCGCGTGCGGGAGCGTCGCCAGCGCTGACGTGACCGGGCGGCCGGGGGCGTTTCGTCTCGCTGCGCTCGCTCAACGACCGGTGGTGGCGGGTGGCGTTTCGTCTCGCTGCGCTCGCTCAACGACCGTTGGAGGGCGGCGTTTCGTCTCGCTGCGCTCGCTCAACGACCGGCGGCGGCGGCGGGAGGGGGCCTCGGTCGTTGAGCGAGGAGCGAAGCGACGAGACAAAACGGAGCGGCTCAGCGGATCTCGAAAGACGCGAACCTCTCCGCCGGCAGTTCGTCGAGGTGCAGTTGCGCCGCGGTCTCGCTGACGCGGGGGAGCGGACTGCGCACCCCCGCGTCTCGGAACCGCTGTACCGCCCACGACTCGACGCCCGCGTCGGCCAACCGGCATCCGAGCTCGGTCAGTCCGGCGTCGTCGATCGCGGCCGGGTGAACGGTCGTGCGCACCTCGTAGTCGAGCGGATGCCGCGTGCCGGCACGCAGGAGATTGTGCGCGAGCACGAGCTCCAGTGAGCGCCACGCATGATCGCCGCTGGGCCCGCGCCCCGTCACCCCCGCGTAGTCCTCCTTGGCCGCTTTGATGTCGAGGCCGACCCAGTCGACGAACGGCAGCGCCCGTGCCAGGAGCGACGGGTAGGCGCCGCCGGTGTGGAGTCCCACACGGAAGCCGAGTGCACGGGCGATCTGCATCGCCGGTACGAGGCCGCGCTGCATCGTCGGTTCGCCGCCGCTGAAGACGACGCCGTCGAGCAGCCCCATGCGATCGCACAGGAGGTCGGTGACGTCGCTCCACTCCAGCACCGTCTCGGCGCGCGGGTCGATGAGGGCGGGGTTGTGGCAGTAGAAGCAGTCCCACGGGCAGCCCTGCAGGAAGACGGTGGCCACGAGCATGTCGGGCCAGTCCACGGTCGAGAACGGCGTGAGGCCGGCGATCCTCAGGTCGTAAGGTGCAGGCTGTCGCTCCATGAGTCCTCCTCGACGGCGTCGGCGACGAAGTAGCGTCGTTCTTCAGCTTCGCCCCTCTTGCCGATGTTGAACGAAGCGATCGGCCGGAAGTAACCCATGACGCGCGTCCACACTTCGCACACCGCTCCGCATTCGGGGCACTGCGGGTGCTCGCCCGACCGGTAGCCGTGCCGGGGGCAGATCGAGAACGTCGGGGTGACGGTGATGTACGGCAGGCGGAACCGTTCCAGCGCCCGGCGGACGAACTGTTTGCACGCCGTCGCCGACGACATCGCTTCGCCGAGGTAGAGGTGCAGCACCGTGCCGCCCGTGTACTTCGCCTGAAGCGGCTCCTGCATCTCCATCGCGAGGAAGGGGTCTGCGGTGAAGCCGACGGGAAGCTGGGACGAGTTGGTGTAGTACGGCTGCGCATCCGTGCCGGCGTGCAGGATGCCGTCGGCTCCGAACCGGGCGATGTCCTCCTTGGCGAATCGGTAGGTGGTGCCCTCGGCGGGGGTCGCTTCCAGGTTGAACATGTGGCCGGTCGACTCCTGGAACTCGACCATGCGGCCCCGGACGTGGTCGAGGAGGCGCACCGCGAAAGCGGCACCGGCATCCGTCGTGATGTCGTCGGTGTCGCGGGTGAGGTTGCGCACGTACTCGTTGATGCCGTTGACGCCGATCGTCGAGAAGTGGTTGTCGAACGTGCCGAGGTAGCGCTTCGTGTAGGGGAACAGGCCGTTCTCGAGGTGCTGTGCGACGACGGCGCGTTTGGCCACGAGGCTGTCGCGGGCGATCTCGAGCAGTTCGTCGAGGCGGGCGATGGCGGCGGCCTCGTCGCTCGAGTGGACGAAGCCGAGTCGGGCGCAGTTGATCGTCACGACGCCGATCGAGCCCGTCTGCTCAGCGGAGCCGAACAAGCCGTTGCCGCGCTTGAGCAGTTCGGTGAGGTCGAGCTGGAGCCGGCAGCACATCGAGCGGATCATGTGCGGGTCGAGGTCGGAGTTCACGAAGTTCTGGAAGTAGGGGAGGCCGTACTTCGCGGTCATCGCGAAGAGCGCGTCGACGTGAGGGCCGTCCCAGTCGAAGTCGCGCGTGATGTTGTAGGTGGGGATGGGGAAGGTGAAGGCGCGGCCGTCGGCGTCGCCGGAGGTCATCACCTCGATGAAGGCCCGATTGATGAGGGCCATCTCGGCCGCGAGGTCGCCATAAGAGAACGCCTGCACGGTGCCGCCGACGAGTGGGTGCTGGTCGGCGAGGTCGTCGGGGCAGACCCAGTCGAACGTGAGGTTGGTGAAGGGGGTCTGGGTTCCCCAGCGGGAGGGGACGTTGAGATTGAAGATGAACTCCTGCATCGCCTGGTGCACCTGCTCGTAGTCGAGCCCGTCGAGGCGCACGTAGGGGGCGAGGTAGGTGTCGAAGGAACTGAACGCCTGCGCGCCCGCCCACTCGTTCTGCAGGGTGCCGAGGAAGTTGACGAGCTGCCCGAGGGCGCTGGAGAAGTGCTTCGGCGGGGCGGAGGAGATCTTGCCCGCGACGCCGTTGAAGCCCTGTTCGAGCACCATGCGCAGCGACCAGCCGGCGCAGTACCCGGCGAAGACGTCGAGGTCGTGGATGTGCAGGTCGCCGTCGCGGTGGGCGCGGCCCGCTTCGGGGGCGTACACCTCGTCGAGCCAGTAGTTGGCGACGACTTTGCCGGCGGAGTTGAGGATCATGCCGCCGAGCGAGTAGCCCTGGTTCGCGTTGGCGTTGACGCGCCAGTCGGCGCGCGAGAGGTACTCGTCGATGGTTTCGGCGACGGTGACGGTACGGGGGGACGGCATGGGGGTTCCTCTCTGAGAAGACGAGCAGCGGGCAACCCGCCGATGTGGTCTGACCACCATATGTAGTGGTGGATTGCGCTGTCGAGCACAGATGTGGCGTGTCGCGCGTTTCGTTCGCCGATTCGCGTCCGCCGATGTCGTGCCCGGGGCGGTCGGGTGGGCGGGTGTGACAGGGTGGGGGAGTGACGATCGTCCCGCCCGCCCCCGGAGAACCGCGCCGGCCGCATGGTCCGCGCGATTCCGGTGACGCGTGGGTGGTGGCAGACGATGGCACCCAGTACTGGGGTCGGTACGGCGCCGCGGGACTTCTCGCGCTCGACCCGCGAGCGGATGCCGAGGGTGCCGTGCTCCTTCAGCACCGGGTCTCCTGGAGTCACCACGGTGATACGTGGGCCCTCCCGGGCGGTGCGCGTCACGAGGGCGAGTCCGCGTGCGAGGGTGCGTTGCGTGAATCGGCCGAGGAAGCCGGTGTGCCCGCGGATGCCGTGGCCCTGCGCCTCATCAGCGTCTTCGATGCGGGCATCTGGACCTACAGCACCGTCGTAGCCGACGTCGTCCGCCCGTTCGAGCCCGTCATCAGCGACCCCGAGAGCCGCGAGCTCGCGTGGGTGCCGGTCGACGCCGTCGATTCTTACCCGCTGCACCCCGGGTTCGCCGCGTCGTGGCGGCGCCTGCGCCCGCTCCTGTCGGTGCGCCCTGCGCTCGTGATCGACGCGGCGAACGTCGTCGGCTCGGTGCCCGACGGGTGGTGGAAGGATCGCGCCGGTGCCGCCGAGCGACTCCTGCGACGGCTGGCGGACCTGCGGACCGTCGGCGTGCCGGGGGAGGCGCTGGGCATGAGCGAGCGCGTCTGGTTCCCCGAGGTGTCGGTGGTGCTCGAGGGTGCCGCGAAGGATGCCGTCGCGTCCGACGTCGAGGGCCTGTCGGTCGTGCTCGCGCCGGCCGCCGGCGACGACGCCATCGTGGGCGAGACGGAGCGGCTCAGCGCGGCCGGGCGGGCCGTGACCGTCGTCACGAGCGACCGTGGACTGGCGGCGCGTGCCGACGGCATCCGGGGTGTGTCGGTGCGGTCCGTGTCGTGGCTGCGCGACCTGGGCTGACGCCTGGCTACGCCGGTGGATCCTCTGTGGTTTCGCGCATGATGTCTCGGTCGAGCCACACCGAACCCACGTAGATCAGCCCGGCCAGGATGACGAGGCCCGCGGCGGTGATGGCCCACCACGGAATGAAGGGCGCTACCCACATCGCCAGCAGGTAGTAGGCCGCGAGCACTCCCACGACGATGAGAGTGCGGGTCACACTCCCGAACAGTGCGCGGCCGGCCTGGAGGCTGAACATTCTTCTCATGTGATCGTCGGTCTCTGCGTCGGTCTCTGCGTCGGGATGTGCGCGGGCGTCCGCGCCGCTTGGTCGTTGTACTCGAGTGTCGCTCATGTGTGAGCGTTCATTTATGAAAGTAGACGCTACCGCGGGCAGACTGCGTCTGTCGCCGCCCTGTGAATAACTCCCCGTGGGAGCAGCGCTCGGGCTGAGCTCATCGAGCGACGCTGGATGGCTGCCAAGCGATCTCGGGCTACGCCGGCTATTCGCGGCCGCGCAGGCGGTCGATGTCGCGGCGCTCGCGCTTGGTCGGGCGTCCGGCTCCGCGGTCGCGGACGGCGAGCATCGCGACCGGTTCACGTGCGGGGGTGCGGTCCTCCGCCGCGACGGCAGCCAGCGGCGCTCCCACCCTCTTGGTGAGCAGCTGACGCACGACGAGGATGCGGTCGAAGCCGGCGATCCGCACGCGGAGCTCGTCACCAATCCGCACCGCTTGCGCGGCCTTGGCCTTCTCGCCGTTCACGCGAACATGGCCGGCTCGACACGCGGTGGTGGCAGCGGATCGCGTCTTGTAGACGCGGACGGCCCAGAGCCAGGCGTCGACGCGCGCAGTGTCGCTCATCGCAGGCCTCGCCGCAGCAGAAGCACGATCCCGAGCACGAGAAGGCCCTGACCGGCGGCGTAGGTCGCCATGATCCACGGGCCGGTGGCGTCGACGGAAACACCCGGCAAGAACAGGCGCAGGGCCAGCAGGGTGTCGGATGCCAGGAACAGGGCGCCGCCGACTGCGGTGATGCGGCTGCCGCGGGTGGCGAGCACAGCGGTGCCGGCGAGCACCGCGCCGTAGATGATGACCGGCACGAGGAGCGCACCGAGGTGGGGCCAGAGGACGGCGATCATCACTCCCCACCATGCGGCATAGACGAGTGTCCATGGCGGGATGGCACGTTCGCGAACCCGGAACGCGAAGAGTGCGATGTAGGCGAGGTGGGCGAGCCCGAAGCAGGCGAGCATCGCGGGGAGTTCGTCGTCGAGGTAGGGGAAGAACGAGGCGGCCCCGTCGCCGAGCCAGGAGAAGGCCAGCGCGAGGTACAGGATCGTCGCCGCTCGGTCGAGGCTGCTCCCGCGGAGCGCCCACATCGCCGCCAGGGCGAGTGCAGGCATAAGCATGAGCTTGGTCGGATACTCGATCGCGTCGAATCCGAAAGCGATAGCGGCGACGTGCGCGACGGCGACCGCTCCGTACAGCCAGAAGCCCCACCAGCGCGTGGCCTCCAAGCGGGATGCCAGGGTGCGCTGCTGCGTCATCTCGTGCTCTCGGGTTGCGCCACTGCGGGCGGGTGAGCCCATCGTACGGCGGCTCAGGTGAGGGTGAGCGACACGATCGGTCGGCTGGGCGTCGGGCGGGCGACCTCCGTGAAGCCGGCCGCGGCGAACGTGGACATCGCGCCGTGGAACAGGGCGTTCGACGACGTGCGGGCGACCTCGGTGTCGACGGGGTAGCCCTCGATCACCCGCGCCCCATGTGCGCGCGCGTGGTCGATCGCGGCGTCGAGCAGGCGTTCCGATACTCCCTGCCTGCGATGCTCGTTCCTCACGACGAAGCAGGTGATCGCCCAGACCGACGGGTCGTCGAACGGTTCGGGCGACTGCTGGAGATTCCGCGTGCGCGCGAGCCGCGGCTGCTCGGGACGCGAGGACACCTTCACCCACCCGCCCGGCGCGCCATCGATGTACGCGACGAGTGCCGACGCGGGCTCCGCCTCGAGATCGCGCCGGAGGAGTTCGCGCTTCTCGTCGTTCGAGGTGGCCTCGAAGTCTCTCGCGCGCAGCATCCACCACTGGCACCAGCACGAACCACCGTCGCCTCCGCCGGTGAGTGCATGTTCGACGTCGTCGAAGCGAGCCACGGATGCCGGCACGATCTCGATCTCTGACATGGCCAGACGCTACCGCGGGGTGCCGACACCCGCTGCTCGGTTCGCGGGTCGTCGCGCGAACGGGTAAGATGGGGGAGTTGTCCGCGTGCGGATGACGGACCGGGATGTGGCGCAGCTTGGTAGCGCACTTGACTGGGGGTCAAGGGGTCGCAGGTTCAAATCCTGTCATCCCGACCAATACAGGCTTATTCAAACCTTTGGACTGAGTAAGCGGGTATGGGTCCGAAAGAGAGTCTTCCGCAGGAATGCGGGAGGCTCTCTTTTCTTTGGCCGGTGTGTGGGCCGAGGCGCTGAGGCGGTGCTGGGCGCGCCAGTCGTGCAGGCCGGCGTTGAGTTCGGTGCGTTCGACGCCGATGCTCACCTCGCGGTCGGTGACCTGGACGTCGAGTCGCGTGAAGAACGCGGTGAGCAGCTCGCGGCGGACGTTGTCGGGCAGCTGCTTGTAGAGCGCGGCGGGATCTTCGAGGAGGTCGACGAACGCGAAGGCCTTGTCGACGCCGTGCCGGATTCGTTCGACCGTCCGGGTGAGCTTCTCGGTGATGGCGCCCTTCTGGAGCGTGACGTACTCGAGGCGTTGGCGCAGCTTCTCGACCGCGATCGTTCCGTCGGCGGCGAGTTCGATGAGTCGCTCCTCCTGGGCTTCGAGCTTCTTCAGCTGGGTGCGCAGGGCGTCCTTCTCCTCCTGATCCGCGGCCTGGAGTTCGACGAGGGCGCGTCGAACTTCCTCACGAACGGACGCGATGTCGTCAGCATCGAAGCGTTCGGCCGCTACCCGTCGCGCCACTTCGTCCTCGAGTTCGTCCAGTCGCGCCGACGGCATCGAGCAGTGACCGCGCTGCTTCGCGGTGCAGACGTAGTACTCGTATGTGCCGCCGTGCCCCTTGTTCTGGCTGTAGACGAGTCGACTCGTGCGCCCCTCCGACTTGCATTCGGCGCAGTACAGCAGGCCGCGGAGGAAGTGGAAGTGGATCCGGTCGCGGTCGCCCTTGCGGTTTCGTCCGTCGAGGATCTTCTGCACCGCGAGGAAGAGCTCCTTCGAGATGAGGGGCGTGTGCCTGCCCGGGTGGAGCTTCCCCTTGTAGCGGATGACTCCGGTGTAGTACGGGTCGCGCAGGATCATGGCGAGCTGGCTGCTCGACAGCGGCTTGGCGGCACGTTTGCTCGATTGCCGCGTGGTCAGGCCCTGGTCTTCGAGCATCATCTGAAGCTGCGTGATCGAGAACTGGTTCGTGGCGTACTGCTCGAAGGCCCAGATGATGAGTGGTGCGCGGACGGGGTCGACGTCGATCGTGTTGACGAGTCGTCCGTCGAAGTCCTTGCGCACATTCAGGTAGCCGAGCTTGGCCCGCCCAACGCTGCCGCCCCGTTCGACCTTGTGGGCCATCTTGATGCGGATGTCCTCGCCGCTCATGCGGACCTGGAGTTCGTTGACGACGTCGGTGATGGCCTCCATCGCGTCGCCCATGTACCCGTCGCCGAAGTTCTCCTTGGCCGAGATGAGCTCGACGCCCTTGTCGCGCAGCTGGCGCTTGGTGATGGCGGCGTCGAGGTGGTTGCGGAAGACGCGCGAGCGCATGTAGATCACGACGTAGCGCACATCCGGATTGGCATCGACGAAGCGGAGGAGCTTCTTGAACTCCGGCCGCTTGTCGATGGTCTGCGCGGACTGGCCCGGTTCGACGAACTCGCGAAGGATCGGCACGCCGAGCTCCTTCGCCTTGCGGATCGCCCACTCGCGCTGAGTGGCGATGCTGTTGCCGTCCTCGTCGAGGTCGGCTGCGGTGTTGAGCTGGCGCGTCGTGGAGACGCGCAGATAGCTGATTGCCACGCCCGTGCGGAGCGGGACGTGCATCGTGTCGTCGCCCTTGAATAGGTGTTCAAGCCCTGCGACTGATGTGAGATTCGGCTTTGCCAGGGTGGCTGCCGCTTCCTCGCCTTCTTGGTACATATGAGGCCCTCCTTCGGTTAGGTCCTCCGGATTTACGCTCTTCTCGGCCGGGAAGTCCAGTCCTTTGGCGGCTTTCCCGGCACCTACACCGCCGTCGACCGGGGTCGCGTCGGCGATGTAGTTTTCACCTCGCTCAGGGCGCTCGTCCATGGCCCTTCCCTTCTTGTGTCTGGGGCTCTTTCGTTGGCTGTTCTAGGTGAACGACGAGGCCGAGGAGTACGCGAGCGAGCCGACGCGGATCGGGTCGCGCACGCCAGACGGGTGTGATGTCGATGCGCCGGTCTGCGCGTGGGCGCCCTCGTCTGCGGGGTGGGTCACTGCTACTTGTTGAAGGCATAGAGCATGCCCCCCTCCTCGACGAAGTCATAGACGTCGCGGGTGCGTTCGATGACGTAGTCGATGTTCAGGTGGACGGCGTCAGCGGGCAGGCTGTGATCATCAGCCCAGTTGCCGAGCTCGATCTCCCAGTCCTCGAGTGGACTGAGCGCGTAGACCGCGTCATCGATGGAGTTGAAACTGCCGACGTAGTTCTCCTGGAAGCTGTCGAGCAGATCCGCCGCGGCGGCGTTCACATCCGGCAGCGCCAGGAACGCTCTGAATGCGGGACCGAAGAACTCGTCGCACTCTTCGAGACGGACGATCAGTTGCTCCATCCCGGCGGCGTCGAGGCTGGCGGGGACATGCACCGTGACGGGCCTACCGCTGGTGGTGAGAGTGGTACGCACCAGGAGACGGTCGAGCTTGGGTGGCAGATGCTCGTTCTGATACGTCCGCCCGGAGCCGGTTCCCATCTTGTCGATGAGGTACGTACCGAACCAGTCGATGAGTTCTTTGACCTCGGCGGTGGCGTCCTCGTCGGTGTAGAGGCGTAGGTATTCCTCGCGAAGATCGAGGTAGGTGCTCTCGCCCGTCCTCCCGAACTCGGCGAGGGCGGACTCTCGTCCGAGCGCGCGCCCGAGCGCGTGGGCGATGCAGCGGGCGGTGTCGTGGTCGACTTCCCGGTGTTCCGCGAGTGCGGCTGCGATGCCGTTCGCGATGGGATGTTCGAAGCGGTGGGAGGCGACTTCGAGTCGACGCCAGTCGGGTGACATGCGTTCAGGTGCGAGACGCATTTCGGGTGTGACAGTGGGCTCGTGCTCGCTCATGAGCGCTTCCCCGCGGTGATGATGTAGCGCCCGAGCGCGTCGAGCCAGGGCTCTCGCTCGATCGGGACGGTGACGTCGTTGAGTTCAGCGAGCGCCGCTTCGGCGTCGAGGATGCCGGTTCCGGCGAAGCGCTCGAGTGCGCTGCCGGGGCCATCGTGAATGGTGGCCGCGATGAGCTGCGCCAGGAAGGCATCGCGACTGTTCGGGTCGAGCGTGAGCCAGGCATCGATGATGAAGTGTGCGTGCTCGGTCTGGTCGATGGTGCGCATCCATTTCGGGAACTTGGGCTTGGTGCGCAGGTCGTTGTTTTCGGCGCCAGTCGGCGCGACGGGGATGGTTGATGAGTTCATGTGATTCCTCCTTTCGGGGTGAATGATGATGACGGCCCGTACGGGGCCAGCGTGGCGAGTGTCTGCTCGCCGGTGATGATGGTGAACATGCCCGGCTCGAGTCCGCGATCAGCTGCGATGGCCTCGCGGATCTTCTGGGCGCGGTCGATGGTGGGGACGATCCAGACGACGGCCGGGTACAGCTCCCGCGCCTGTTGTTCGATGCCCGTGCGTTGGTGGCGCTGGTAGGTCTGGCACTTTCGAAGTACGGCGGGCAGATGCTCGGTGGCGCGGTCGACCTCGATGAACGAGTGCGTCTCGGTGCTGGCGTCGGCAGTGACGACCAGGAGGTCGGGCTTGAGCGTGATCACGGAGGCGCCGCTGCTGTTGAAGCTGCGCCAGCTGGCCGGCTCGAGTTCGAGTTCGAGGAGTTCGAAGCCTTGGGCGTGTGCCTGCTCAAGCAGACTGACCGCGATGTCGGCGACGGCGAGGGTGTGAGCGACGAATGTGAGACCTGGCTCGTCGTAGCGCCGCCTCCGCGGTTCGCCGCGTCGGGCACGAAGGTAGCGGTCGCCCGCTGGCCCGAGCTGCCAGATCGTGACGGCTGAGCCGTGCTTGATGCCGCCGATACGCCGGGCCAGCCGCGTGATTGCACCGCGGGCTTCGAGTCGGTTCAGCACGCGGGTCGTCCCTCGCGTCGCACCGCTCGCGGTGACATGTGGACCCAGGGGTGCCGCCGGGAAGTGCAGTCGCTGTAGCTGTCGAGTGGTGAGAAGTCGAAAGCGTTCCAGATCCTCGAGGATGCGAACGTCGCGCTCAGTGAGGTGCTCCTCGAGGTCGAGATGACGAACAGCGGCCATCACGAGGCTGCCCTCCGGACTGGGGTGAAGTGTCCTGCAACGCGGAGGCAGTCCGCGCCCGCACCGGCCGATGTTCGCCGGAACGGGGCCGAACGTGGCGGCGGGTGTTCGTCGTGAAGTGAACAGCGGACGGAGCGTCGAGCGGACAGGGCGATCCAGTGGTTGAGGGCGTGCCGAGCGATCATGCGCGCCTCGCCTTCTGGTGCGTCGGGCGGTCCGCCTGGTCCTCTGGTGACGGGGTTGCTGCGACTTCGGAGGTGGTCGGCGGCAGGGCGCCGTAGCGATCTCGGCTGCGCTGGCGGACATCGTCGCGGGTACCGAGCGCTGGGCGCGGTGGAAGGGTGCGCCCCGAGCACCATCCGGCTGGCACGCTCCCGGCAACCAGGTGGGCGTAGATCTCGAAGCGAGGCAGCGCCTGGAAGTCGCCGGCAGACAGTTGGGGGGCCATCCGGGCGAGATCGCGGGCGTCGTCCGGGCCGACGGCGAAGCAGATCTTGCTGCGCGCATTCGTATCGAGCGCCGCCCGCATGGCGGGTGGAAGCTGGCCTCGGTACTGGTGTGCCAGATGCCAGGCGACGCCATAGGAACGTGAGGTCGCGAGGGCGTCGGCGATCGAGGTCGGCAGGTGCAGGTAGTTCTGCACCTCGTCGATGAACACCATCCCCGGCCGCTTCGTCGGGTCCTTCTCGCGGGCACGCTCCAGCGTCGCGTTCCAGATCTCGGCGACGATCAGGCTGCCGAGCAGCTTGGCCGCACCGGTCCCGATCAGCGCATCGTTCAGCGGTACCAGGACGACGCTGCGCTCGCGGAAGACGTCGCGGAGCCGGAAGCGCGGTCGTGCCTGCCCGAGCACGAGAACCAGCGGTGCGCGCAACAGGATCTTGCGAAGCTTGTTCAGAGGTGCAGCGATCATGGCAGCGCGTTGGGCGGGGCTGAGTTCCTCAAACTCGGCCCAGAAGGAGGCCAGCGTCGCGTCGTCCTGCATCGCGGCGATCACTGGGCGTCGGAAGGCAGCGTCCGTGAGGAGGCGTGGCAGATCGATGAGCGTGTACGGATCGATGGTCCGTTGCCCAGCCCGGGCGAGCGATAGGAGCGCACCGTGGATCAGGTACTCGGTGCGTGGTCCCCACCCTTCCTCGAAGACGGCGGCGAGGGCGGCGATGATGCCGTCGACCACGACGTCCGGATCGCGGTCGCCGATGTCGAGCGGGTTGAAGCCCACCGGCATCGTGTCGGCAGCGTCCAGCACGACAACGCGCTGCGCATGCTCGGGGGCGATGCGATCGAGGATGCTGTCGACCAGTTGCGCCTTGGGCTCGACGACTACGCAGGCCCGACCAGCCTCGATGTCGGAGAGGATGAGGTGCTCCAGCACGGTGGACTTGCCCGAGCCCGTTGGCCCGGTCGCCACCAGGTGCTGCAGCCGACTGGCCGGATCCATCCCGATCAGACGCTCCGGACCCGGTGCGGTACCGGTCGCGAATACCGACGACGTCGCGCTGACGATCTCGGGCACCGGCAAGCGACGCGGATGGGTGCCGGCGATGCCGGGATAGTCGCGCTCGCCGAGCGGCCAGGCCAGCATCGACGTCAGCTCGTCCGGTGAAAGCCGAAACGCGGCGCGAGCGGTTGCCGCGCGCCAGCGGCTCGACGAGTCGTAGTTGAGGCTGAGCCGAAGTCCGGGACTCTGCAGTAGCTGGAGGGCACCGAACACTTCCCAGACGAGCGCGCCGGTTCGCTTCTGGGTGCCAGCCGTGACCCCGATCCGGAGCGTCACTGCGGTCGTGGGCTGGCCAGCTCGCAGTTGAAGCCGACGGCGCGTCTCAGGCTCCACGGCGCGGACACCTTCGAACACGAGGGACGCGAGTGGCTGCATCGGGTCGGCCGACTTCGCTGAGACCGAATGCGCCGCTTGCGTACGTCCCAGGACGAGCTGCAGCGCAACGTGCTCCTCGCCTCGTCGTGCCGCGAGTGCGAGGTATATCGCCGACGTGACCTGCTCCGGGTCGGTGTCGGCGAGCGGCAGGATGGCGGGGTGCGCCACGACCCGGCTGACAGCGGCCACGTCCGGCCGTGTGGCGGGCTCAAGGGCGAGGCCTGGAAGGTGGCCCCGAAGGAGGCGCTTGAGGCGCGGTGCGGCCGCGGACGGGTAGCCGACGAGATGCGTCACGCCGTCCGCGCTGGCGTGTACCTCGAAGACGAGCGGTCGTGGAGCGTCGGCGCTCATCAGGCGCGTCATCAGCTGAGCCACGCTGTCGGCGCCGAGTGGGCGCGGCAGATGCAGACGTGTGAAGACCAAGTCAGGCATGGTCGCCTCCTTTGTCACGTTCGAAGTACTCGGCGCGAGCTGCGGCTTCGAGGCGAGCTTGTTCGAGACCGGCGCTGGTGATGATGCGAGCGATCCGCTCGGTGCGCGTATCGCTGTTGGACTCGGAGAACACCTGGACGCGCCGGTCCACGCTCTTCCGGTAGCGGCGACGGCCGCGGGTGTGTCGGGTCATGAGACAACCTCCTTCCCACCGCTGCCCATGAAGGGCTGATTGGTTCGCGTCACGGTCGCGGAAGGACGTTGGGATCGCTCATAGCCATAAGCCGAATGAGCACAATGGCGCCTATTACGAACTCGAACGCTCGATTTGTCAAGCGTTTTCAAGCGCCGTTGTCCATTCCACAACGACCCGACAGAGGTGAACTCGCTCATGCTTAGAACCGTCGACCCCACCAGTAGCGGTACACGATGACCGCGCACCACCAGACGAGAGCGATGCCGACGATCAGGAGGACCCAGCCCCAGAACTGCGCGAGTAGCTCCAAGGCGAGCCAGAGAGCGACGATGCCGCCGAGAATGAGCAGGCAGGCGCGGAAGAAGCGCATCGGCGTGGGCGCGGGGGTGTCGTCGGGCATCAGTCATCACCGACCCCTCCATCTGCGCCGGCTCTGGTGAAGTCGCTCGGCACCGGATACCCCGGGATCGTGATGTCGCAGTCGATCTCGTTCCCCCACACCGACCAGTCCGCGTGGCTGTTCGGACGCTGCCGCGCAAACAGCTCGAGGTACGGGCCGTCGAGGACGCGCTCGATCAGGGGGATCATTTCTTCGGGCTTCTGGCTGTGCGCCTGCCGTGGGAAGAGCAGTGTCGAGCGCTGGCCGCGGAACTTGAACGGTGCCCGGCCGCGCACGCCGTGCAGCAGGATCTCGTGGGAGCCGCGGAAGTAGTTCCCGAGGCCCATGTAGTACTTGTCCCAGACGGCGTTCGTCTTATAGGTGAAGCCCCATGCCTTCATAACCTCCAGTGCTCCAGGCAGTGCGGCATTGGTCGTCCACAGCAGCAGCGTCGCGTTCTCAGCGGCGAGCTCGGCGACCGGCATCTGCTTGATGCGGTCTAAGGTCATCAGGTCGTAGTGGTTGATGGCGCCGCGGGCGCCGGCCTGGGCGATATCCCAGGGCGGATCGGCGTAGATCACGGCGTACTTCTTGTGCGTGGACGCCGCGGCGGCGCCCGGGGTCAGTTTGGTCATGTCAAGGAACTCCTTTCTCCAGCCCGCAGCAAAGGGTGCGAGCGATGGCGAGGACTGGTTATGCGCGTCCGAGAACGAGTCGTCAATATTCCGGTCGCGGTCGTTGCGAAAACCACAACGACCGGGACGCTGACGAGCAGTTGATGCGGCGACGCGGACGCCGGGTGGTCATCGCCCGCGCCGCCGCGCGGTTCAGATCACGAGTCCGACGACTCGTTCGGCGTGCTCCCCGAGGCGAGGAAGGACTCGCGGATGAGCGCCTTGCGCGCCTCGTGCGCTTCCATGCCGAGCGCATTGGCCAGCTGGAGCACGGTGCGGCGCAGCTCTTCCTGCTTGCGGTCGAGCTCGGCCTCGATGCGCGCCCGACGACGCTCGCCGAAGGAGTTCCGGACCGCGACCACAAGGTCACGCGCCCACTGGATCGTCTCGGCCGACACGTCGACCAGGCGGTCGAAGGCGCCCTGGGTCGTGGTGGCCATCACTGCCACCGCCGAATCGCTGCAGAGGCGCCCAGCGTGTAGCTGTCGACGATCTCGCGGTAGCGGGCTTCGCCGAGCGGTGCGACCGTGATGAGGTGCTGCTCCAGCGCCGTCAGGGCACCGACGTGCTCGAGCGCGGTGTGCGTCACGAACGCGCGGCCGTCCTCGGTGAGCTTGGCGACGATGGCGCGGGACTGCACTCGCTCCACCTCGCGGCGGGTCTGCCGCTGGATGCCCAGCGACAACGAAGAGAACCCCTGCGGGCTCATGGCGCTCCCCGTGGTGGGGAGCAGTTCGGATGCGGTCATCTTCTGCCTCCTGGAGGTAGCTCCCTGCGGATGGGGAGTTGGTAATTCCAGGCTCGTGTACGGAGGAAACAGCGTCACTGACACGAAACTGACACGATGGCGGGATGAAGGATGATCCGCTTCGGCGCGAGATTCTCGCCGAACTGCGGCAATTGCGTCGCGGCCCAGGTGAGTTTGGTATGGAGCGGATGGCCATGTCTGAGATGCTTACCGACGTCGTCGGTCGCGGAAGCATCGAGCGTGCGTACGGGGCGATGCTCGATGCGCTTGTTCGTCACGGCGCCGATACCGAGAGCGATATCCGCGCCTACTTCGACACCAGCGGGTTCCAGACGCCAGGCGACACGCTCGATGCGCGTCTCAAGGTCTACGCAGAGGAACATCACGTCGAACAGCGCACCGGGCTTCGGCGGAGCGACCGCGGTGCCGAGAAGCTGAGCTACATCCTGCGGGACACACTCACGATCGAGCGGCCCTGGGGGAAGATCGTCGTCAGCGAGATGGACGGACTTGTCGTTGCCGGAGTGATAGTCGATGTCCTGCACGGATCCCAGTGGCGCCGACCGCACGTGCACATCAACGGGGAGTACCAGGAGCGCGACTTCGTGCTCCACGACTCCGAGACGAGCGAGTTCTTCGCGACAGCGCAGGAGCGCTTCGACAACATCCCCTTGCTACCGCCCGCAAGTCCCGGCGACGACGAGTTCGTTATCGAGGTGTTCTGGGTGATGCCGGTGTGGCCCATCTGGCAAACGGGGACGATGCTCAAGACCCCAGGGCTCGGCGCGAGGCTGACCACCGAGAGAAATTCCAGCGCTCGAGTGAGTCTCTGGCGATGATCCGCGCTTTGTTGTTTTGGGCGGCGACCTGGATAGCGACCGCTTGACGCAGTTTCCACAACATCGGACTGTGGATAGCTCGTCGAAGCATCCGTTGCCTGTGGAGAATTACACGGCTGTAAGTATCGATTTGGTCGACTAGACCGGAAATCCGGGCCTAGAAGGCCCCCAGGGGCGCCCCTAGCGCCCGAAACGCTTGTGCATAAGGTTCGGTACCCAAACGGGACCCCAAAGCCACAGCTGGCCGCCTGTCGGCGGTGCGCGGTAGGCTATGGAGTGCGAGAAAAGCCCCGACCGACTGGTTCGGCGCAAGGCTCGAATCGCAGCAGATCGGGGCTGAGTGTCTTGGACGGACTACTCGACTCTAGAGGCTCAGATGGCCTCTTCGCGACCCGGTGAGCCGGTCCTCGAGAGATCTGCTTCAACTCAAGAAGCGGAAGGAGTACCTGATGGCGAAGTCGTCGTCACGGTCGTCCGGAAAGCCCTCGAAGGCGGCACTCAGCAAGGCGGGACGGACGCTTGCGTCCGACTCGTCGAGCAAGACCGCCAAGTCGAAGGCCGGCTCGACGCTCGGCAAGGGCTGAGCACCGGGGAGGGTCGATCACCTGCTGGTCGGCCCTCCCTACCAGCACTTCACGCGACGCGATACCGCTCCAGGTGCTCCGACTGCTTCGCTACCCGCTCCCACGAGCGGAGAGGCAGTTCACCAGATGAGCAGTTCGTTCAAGTTCGACAAGAACGCATTCATGCGCGAGGTTCAGCGCGAGGCCCAGAAGGGCATCGATCAGATGGCGCGTGAGCAGAACCGGGAGCTCGAGCGCATGAGCGCCACGTATACCGGTCGCCCGATCGAGGAGATCAAGCCCGCACTGCAGCGCCTGTTCGCGCGCTACGACGGCAAGATCACCGACCCCGAGCTGACCGAGTGGGCGCAGCTGATCAGCGACGGCACGAAGATCACGCTCAAGCCCGACAGGATCCGCTTCTAGGCCATACGCAGAGGGCGTCCCAAGTTCGCGGGCGCCCTCTTCGTATGTCTGCAGGGAGCGGCGCCGATCGGTGTCCGGCCGCATCGATAGCCTCAGATCGTGGTCGATACGAAGCAGACGAAGACGATCGGCGAACACCATGTCGCCGCCGAGCTGGCTCGACGCGGCTGGGCACCGGCCCTCACCCGGGACGGACTCGAACGCACCGACATCCTCGCGGTGCTCGCAGATGGCACTGAGCGTCGCCTCGTCGAAGTCCAGGTGAAGGCAGCGCGCGGCGCCAAGATGGACTCGATCAGCTGGCCGCTCGGCTCAAAGTCGCAGGCACCGAGCCTGCACGAGCGGGAGTACTTCGTCATGGTCGCAATCCCTCACGATCTCCGCGACCATCCCCGCAGTTTTGTGGTGCCCCGCGTCCACGTCGCGGCGGCGGCTTGGATCGAGCACATGAACTGGCTCACCCATCCCGATGCGCTCCCTGGAAAGCGGAATGCGCCGGTCGAGCGCTCTCGGGTGCTCCTTCGGACCTTTGCCGACTACGAGGACCGCTGGGACCTGCTCGAAGTTGACCAGAGCGCCGCCCCGGTTCTGCTGCCCTCGGGCTTCCGAGACCTTGCGCTCACGGAACGCGTCGGCCTACCGCCAGACCACGAGTGGCACGAGGGGCTTCCGCAGTGGTGAACGAGATCGAGGACGCTTGGTATGCCGAACTGCGCGCCCAGTATCAGCCCGAGCATGTCCGCCTGCTCCTGATTGGCGAGAGCGCGCCGACCGACCACGGCGGCACTCGGCCGCGGAACTTCTTCTACGCCGACCATCTCGGCTACGACAACCTCTACCGTGGCGTCGTCGAGGCTCTGTACGACCTCCGTGGGCTGGAGAAGCGCTCGCACGACAAGCGCCCATGGCTGCGACGGCTGCAGGCCGACGGCGTCTTCCTGATCGATCTGGTTCCCTACCCCGTCAACGATGTATCAAGCAAGAAGCAGCGCAAGGCGATACTTCGCGAGAACGTCCCAGGCTGCATCGAGCGCGCCCGCGCCCTCAACCCGGACGGCATCATTCTCTGCAGCAGCGATGTCTTCGATGCGCTCGCGCTGCCGCTGCGCGAAGCTGGGCTGCCATTGCTTCACACCCGCGCCCTGAGCTTTCCGCTCGGCAACGTGCGTGATCAGTTCGTCGCGGGCTTCCGTGAGGCATACGCCCGCCTGGGCGATCACTAGACAGCACAGCTGCCTGGCGTCGCCCGCCGTTGCGGAATTGACAACGCTCGCGATCGGAAGATTGACCCCGCGAACAGGCGGTGCATAATCGGCCTCGCTCCTCGTCGGCGTGCGGCGTAGATGATCCCAACCGGGGATCGTCCGTCGCTTCCGATGAGGAGGCTCACCATGAGTGAGAACACCCCTGCCGACGTGCCGGCCTCGGCACTCGGTCCGTTGCGGACGCTCGCCGTTCGTATCACCGATGGCCTGCGGGCGCAGCTGGACGTGCTCGCCCAGCTCAACGACCGCACCGTCACCGAAGAGATCCGCCTCGCCCTCGAGTCGTGGGTCGAGACCAGCAAGTCCGACCCGAAGGTGCTCGAGCGCGCCGAGACGGTGCGCGCCGAGATCGAGCGCGAAGCCAAGACCAAGCAGAGCGCGATCGAGGCCATCTTCGGCGGTGCGAGCGGCGGCAAGACGCCGCGCCGGTCGTCGGGTTCCGCCTGACCGCAGTTCGGCATGCAGGGAGATCCGGCTGTTCGGGACTGGGCGCTTCATCGCGCTCGTCCCGGACAGTCGGTACACCATCAACGCCAGCGCTTGCGCGACGTGAGATGCCAACCACGGCAGTCGTCGCAGAAGTAGACGCGCGCTTCCTGCTTCGGACGCGAAGCTTGTCTTGGTTCTGAATCTGAGCCAGCACCAGCAACGCCGCGATCCGGTCGCGATAGCGCGTCTTCGTGCAGGTCGGCATGAGTCGGAGTCTTCTGGTGACCACCGACATGGTCAGTTCCTCGTTGCTGCCCCGCGGCTTCGGAAGAGAACCCGAGAGGGGTTCTCGGCCGCGACAACAGTAAGGAGGTGGGACGAATGGTGCGCAGCATCGTCATCCCGCACGACACAGAGCAGCGCCCTGCCCTCGTAGAGCTCGCCGACCTTGGCGCGTTCCAGGAGGCGGTCGACGGCTGGCTGGATCTCATCGAGATCCCGTCCATCGGCGTGACCATCTACATGAACGAGGCCGAACGTCGGACCCACGGTCCGCTGAACACCCGGGCCACTGCGTTCTGGTGGCTCCACAGTGCACATCCGACGGCCCACCCGGTCATCCTCGGCGACGTCGTCCTGACGGGCGTCGGCGACCGGGAGCGCGAGGGCGACATCCCGGAGGTGGTCGTCGAGCAGATCTTTCACCGCGACAACTTCGTGGTGCAGGTCCGCCCGTACGACCGCAGCTCCTGGTGCGACTCGTTCGCGCGCTTCGACAGCGTCTTCGACGCCGCCCTCTGGTGTCTGCTTTTCGAGGCCACGATGCGTCCCGGAGCTCGGTTCCGAGTTCGGAGCGAGCCACCGATTCACATCGCCGAGCTTCCCCTCTTCGGAGGTGACCGGTCATGGTGAAGGCGCTCGTCATCCCGACCACCGAGGGCGAGCCGATCAAGGAGTGCGACGTCGACGCGCTCGAGGACTACCAGTCCGTGGTGGGCGGCTCGATCGAGCCGGTCGACGTCCCGGCGCTCGGCGTGACGGTGTACGTCCACGAGGAGGGGCTGATGCTCAATCTCCCCTTCAATCCTCGGGCGACATTCCTCTGGTGGTACTTCGTGCCCGAAGCTCGCCAGAGGGCCATGCTCGTCGGCCCGGCGCTCATCACGGGGCTGCCCGACCGGAGCGGCGACAGCGCCGATGTCCCGAGCGAAGTGGTCGCCATGCTCGCCCACCCGGGGGAGTGGCGCGTTGAAGTGCGGACTGTCGGTGACCCGAAGTGGTACCGCAACCAGAGGACGTACGCGGACTACTTCGAGGCGCTCGTCTGGGCGATGGTCACCCTGGAGCGCTGGACGGCCGCGGAAGACACCCGTGTAGTGCCAGTGCTCCACGACGAGATCGCGTCAACCAACGTCAGTCCGCCATCCGCGGCCTGACAACAGGGCGGCGACTGCCCGGACTTGAGAACCTCCGAGTTCTCGTCCGGCGCGGTCGCCGCCCTCAATCATTCAGCACCGGGCACTCACGAACGCAATTGCTCCTCGCGCAAATCTCGAAGCTGGGACCGGAACTGAGCGACGCCACCCCGAGCCGGATGGCGGACGTATGGAATTGCAGGAAAATGCGGTGCTAGGACCGCCTGGGCGACACGGCCGACAGCGATAACTCGTTCGATCTTGAATGCATGCACAAGGGCGAGCGTCACGGAGAGACCAGCGCGAATCTCTGTTGGCGTTGGCCGACGATTCGTGAAGGGATGCCCGGGCTCATGCGGATGAAGCGGAAAGGCGGCCCACAACAGCGGAAGCTCCGCGTCTTCAGCAAGCGTCGACCACATCGCCTGAGACGTTGCTTCGCGGACGAACGGGGGCTCGTCGGGCACCTCGTAGTCGTCACCATCAGCTGCGCCGCTCACTAGACCGGGTGCGGACGTGATCTCGCGCACACTCATGAATGGGACGCCAGTAACCGCCGTTCCCCTGTAGCCAGGCGCTTCACCAACCAGGAGCGTACTCGGCATCCTCGCGGCCATGAGCTCCAAGTATCGACTCAGGTTGCGCCGCCGGAGCTGCGACGCGGGGGTTGAAGAGTCATAGAGAGAGCAGGCGCTGGACGAACCGTTCAGTTCGTCCAGCGCCTGCCAGAAGTCGTCGAGTCGTAGGTCACTCATGTCTGGGGCACACTGTGCGGGACGTGCCCAAACTTGTCAAGCAGCTCCACCGGAACCGTCAGTGTTGACCGCGCCGCCGACACTTGATCCGGAACATGCCCAAGAATCGCCGCGGTGCGGCGCTTGGTGGTGTCCCAGCGATCGTCCCAGTGTCGCGGCGGCATCGTGAGCGGGAAATCCGCCAGATGGGCGACGGACGGATCCTGATTGAGGCGACGATACTCATCACCTCGCTTCGACTTGACTCGGAGGGCCAGCTCATAGAACGGCGCTCGGCGCGTTGCCGGGAGCGAGGGGTCCGGGCCGAATGCCATGACCCACGCTTCGACACCGGGGCTGATCGGGCGCCGGATCTTGAGGATCGCGCTGGTCCCCAGGACCTTCAAGCCCTCGCACCAGAATGTCGTGGTGTGGACGAGCTCGCCGACGACCTTGACGAAGTCCGAAAGCGATGAGCACTGTGGAAACACGATACTGGCGACCTGAATGCCGTCGCCGTCGCACAGCTCGGTCACGCGACTGTCCAAGTATTCCGGGGTCGTCTCGTTGTCGACAACCAGGTACGGCCAAGCGCCATCGGTGTGCTTCAGCGCGGCGATGCGAGCGAATACGCACCCCGTTTGTCCGCGGCGGAACCAGTCCTGCTGCGCAGCGACCACAACATCGGAAAACTCGGCTCCGGCCGCGATCAGGCTCTGAGACGTGATGAGGATGTCGGAGGTTGTTGGGAACCTATGACCGCCAAGTTCCAAGCGCGTACGAACACGCTCGAACACGTCGAGAAGCGCGATCACCGGGGGGTCACTTGCGAGCCGAGTAAGCATGGCATCCTCCTTGCGTGCGGTTGTGCCGCAAGTGTGCGCCGCCGTCCACCGGTCGGCAACGAATCCCTAGCGAGGGCGTGGCCAGCGACTAGAGATCTCGGTCGGAGCTGCCAACATGTGGTGTGCCCGTGATCGGAGATCGCCTGCGATCACTAGAATCCTGCCCACCAGGCACTAGGGGGACGAGGATTTGTACTGCCCGAGCTGCGGCGCCGACGGCGTCATCTCCGACTCAAACATCATCGATACACGGCTTGCTGTTGACGGCCGCTCTACCACCCGTCGCCGGGTGTGCAAGGCAAACGCGGAGCATAAGTTCCATACGACCGAGTCGCTCCGCCACGAGGATCTGAAGGATACTTTCGTGCGTCGAGCGAGTGACAAGCAGATCACCGAGAGATACTCCGTTACCCGTCTTCGTCGGGATCTTCGAACTGCGGTCCTCGGCCGCCTACCTGACGAGGAGATCAACCAGATCATCGCCGATATCGAAGGCGACCTGCAGGAGCGACTTGCTGGGTTGGTTCAACCGCTGAGCGTCGAGGAGCGCGAACACCACTCATCAGGCAGCTACGCCGCCGCGATCGTCGACACCGACATTCGTCAAGCCACCGAGTTGCGACTCCGGCAGGCGAGCGACCGTTCGGTGCACGTGCTATACGCACTCGGCATTCGTGGACGCGTCGACACCCCCGGGCGTGCAGGTCTCCGGAACGCGCAGGGCTTTCTCGAGTGGCTCTACTCGCCCGGCGCGTACTCGGATCTCAAGCGCGCGATCCCCCGCCAGCCTGCGCGCCCACTCGACCGGTGGTGGCCCGATGTCGTTACGCCCCATCCAACGCACGTCATCAAGAAGTCCGGAGAAGCACGTGCGTTCGGGCTCCAGCAATTCACGAACAGCATCGAGATGGCACTCGTCGGACGGCACCGGCCGGTGGACAATGCGCAACTGGTTGCGGCCTGGGTCCTAGCCCATCTCGCAGGCCAACGAAAGGTCCTCAGTGCTCAACTGTCGGCCGGAGTCACCTCGACGCTGCGCCGAGTCGATGACATCGCATACCTCAGGTGGGCAACCGTGGCCAAGAACTTCCAGTCAGTGCGCGAGATTGCGGACGAGGCCCATGACCTGGTTGTCCGCCCTTCGCCTCGCCTCGTCTTTGATCACCGCGAGGCCCCGCGCACTGTGCCAGCCAACTCCGCGCTCTAGGTGCGTGGATGCTTGGCGTTTACGAAAATCCCTGATAGATATACAATTATCCTCAGACGCTGCCACGTGGTTTGAGCCTGCTCCCACGCGTCGGCCTTGCCTCGAAGCGGTGCTGTCAGCCCGGCCATGTCGTCGCGCGCCAGTAGCCTTGGTGCACCCGAGGTCATCAACATAAAGTGCGCCGAACTGGGCGCGAGGAGAAGTACAAGTCAATGACGCCGACCACCAAAGAATCCCAGCGCGCAGAGCTACACAAGACCATCTGGCGGATCGCGAACGACCTGCGTGGGTCGGTCGACGGCTGGGACTTCAAGAGCTACGTGCTCGGCATGCTCTTCTACCGCTTCATCTCCGAGAACCTCACCGCCTACATCAACAAGGGCGAGCATGAGGCTGGCGAGACTGACTTTGACTACGCTCGACTGCCCGATGCCCAGGCGGAGTTCGGACGCAAGGAGACGGTATCCGAGAAGGGCTTCTATGTCCTGCCCTCCGAGCTCTTCCAGAATGTGCGTCGTCGCGCGGCCAAGGATGAGAACTTGAATGAGACGCTCGAGCGCGTCTTCAAGAACATCGAAGGCTCGGCGGTCGGGACCGACAGCGAGGACGACCTCAAGGGGCTCTTCGATGACCTCGACGTGAACAGCTCGAAGCTCGGTAACACCGTCGCCAAGCGCAACGAGAAGCTCGTGAAGCTGCTTGATGCGATCGGCGACCTGCCGCTCGGCAACTTCGAGGACAATTCGATCGACCTGTTCGGTGACGCGTACGAGTACCTCATGCAGATGTATGCCTCTCAGGCCGGCAAGTCTGGTGGTGAGTATTACACCCCGCAGGAAGTCTCCGAGGTGCTCGCCCGCATCACGGTCATGGGCAAGAAGCGCGTCAACAAAGTCTACGACCCCGCTGCCGGATCGGGCTCTCTGCTGCTCAAGTTCGCGAAGGTACTTGGTCGCGAGAACGTCGGCGGCTTCTTCGGTCAGGAAATCAACCTGACCACCTACAACCTCGCGCGGATCAACATGTTTTTGCACGATGTCAACTACGAGAAGTTCGACATCGCGCATGGCGACACGTTGCTCGACCCGCAGCACTGGGACGACGAGCCGTTCGAAGCGATCGTTTCTAATCCGCCCTACTCCATCAAATGGGAGGGCGACGCCAACCCGCTCCTGATCAACGACGAGCGCTTCGCGCCGGCTGGTGTGCTCGCACCGAAGTCCAAGGCCGACCTCGCCTTTACGATGCACATCCTGAGTTGGCTCGCCGTGAACGGCACGGCGGCCATCGTTGAGTTCCCTGGCGTGCTCTACCGCGGGGGAGCAGAGCAGAAGATCCGCAAGTACCTCATCGACAACAACTACGTCGATGCCGTGATCCATCTGCCTGCAGATCTCTTCTTCGGCACCACTATCGCGACCTGCATCATCGTGCTCAGGAAGTCCAAGACCGATAACTCGGTGCTGTTTATCAACGCGTCGGACGAGTTCAAGCGTGTCGGCAACAAGAACAAGCTGACGCCGGACAACCAGCAGAACATTCTGATGGCGCTCGACGTGCGGGAAGACGAGAAGCACTTCGCGAAGCTCGTCACGAACGAGGACATCGCGGCCAACAACTACAACATCTCTGTCTCGTCGTACGTCGAGGAGGAAGACACCCGCGAGGTAGTCGACATCACGGCACTCAACGAAAAGATTGCCGAGATCGTCGCGCGACAGACTGAGCTGCGAATCTCAATTGACGAGATCGTCGCGGACCTGGAGGGTTCGCAGTGAGTCGTGTGGATGACTTGATCGCCGCACACGCGCCCAACGGCGTGGAGTTCCGCACACTCGGCGACATCGCGCGATTCGTTCGCGGCAACGGCATGCCTAAGACCGATCTCGTTGATGAAGGCGTTGGCGCCATCCACTACGGCCAGATCTATACGAGGTACGGCGTCTGGGCGACCGAAACGATCTCATTCGTGGCACCGGAGACAGCCCTGAAGCTTGCGAAGGCGCAGCCGGGTGACATCATCATCACCAACACCAGCGAGAACGTCGAGGACGTCGGAAAAGCCGTTGCCTGGCTCGGTACCGAGCCGATCGTCACCGGCGGCCACGCCACAGTGATTCAGCACGACCTCGACCCCAAGTACCTCGCATATTGGTTCCAGTCCGAGTCCTTCTCCGTGCAAAAGCGTGGGCTCGCTACCGGTACGAAAGTCATCGACGTTTCGGCACGGCAGCTGGCGAAGGTGCGACTTCCCGTGCCGCCTATCGAGGTGCAGCGCGAGATCGTGGGAGTCTTGGATAAGTTCACCCGGCTGGAAGCGGAGCTGGAAGCGGAGCTGGAAGCTCGACGGCGCCAGTATGACTACTACGCCGGGGTGCTACTGGAAGCCAACGACGAAGTGCCGCGTGTTCGCTTCGGCGACGTGGCGACGATCGTGCGGGGCGCCTCGCCCCGCCCGATTCAGAACTTCATCACCGATGGCGCGGATGGCGTGCCGTGGATCAAGATCGGCGACGTTCCGGCGCGTGGAAAGTACATCACCGGGACAGCACAACGAGTTAGTCCGGCAGGCGCCGCAAAGTCTCGTCGCGTCCATCCCGGCGACTTCGTTCTGTCGAATTCGATGAGTTTCGGCAGGCCGTACATCTCGAGGATCGAAGGGTCTATCCACGACGGCTGGCTTGCGATCAGCGCCTTCGAGGACTCCTACATTTCGGACTACCTCTACTACCTGCTCCGCTCGGCGCCTGTGCAGGATGAGTTCGCGCGTCGGGCGGGCGCTGGCACCGTGAAGAACCTCAATGCCGAGATCGTGCGGTCGGTCGAAGTTCCGCTACCTCCGAAGGTCGTGCAGGCTCGCGTGGTTGAACTTCTCGACAAGTTCGACGCGCTCGTCAATGACCTGAGTGTCGGTCTGCCTGCGGAACTTCTCGCACGTCGCAAGCAGTACGCGCACTACCGTGACCAGCTCTTTGCGTTCCCGGAGGCGGCCGCATGAGTGAAGCCATTCCACGCAAGTACGATCCGATCGCCGTTTCGGCCGAGTCCACCGTCGTCGCGGAGTACATTCCAGACGCCCACGCGTCGGCCGCATACCAGTCGGAGTCGGCGCTTGAGCAGGAGCTGATCCGCCTCCTGGAGTCCCAGGCCTACGAGTACATGCCGGTCACCTCTGAGGCGCAGCTCGTGACGAACCTGCGCACCCAGCTGGAGGCGCTGAACCACATCACCTTCTCCGACGCAGAGTGGGCGGACTTCTTCGACAACAGGATCGCGGGCAAGAACGACGGCATCGTCGAGAAGACCGTGCGCATCCAGGAGGACCACGTCCAGCTTCTGAAGCGGGACGACGGTTCGACGAAGAACATCACACTGCTGGACAAGCAGAACGTCCACAACAACCGACTTCAGGTCATCAATCAATACGAGATCGGCCAGGCCGAGGGCGGCGCAAACTACGCGAACCGCTATGACGTGACGGTGCTCGTCAACGGCCTCCCGATGGTGCACATCGAACTCAAGCGCCGCGGTGTCGACATCCGCGAGGCGTTCAATCAGATCAACCGCTACCAGCGCGACAGCTTCTGGGCCAGCTCTGGTCTGTTCGAGTACGTGCAGCTGTTCGTGATCAGCAACGGCACGCTGACCAAGTACTACTCGAACACGACCCGCACTCAGCACATCAGCGAGGGCAAGAAGCAGACCAAGGGGCGCAAGACGTCGAACTCGTTCGAGTTCACGTCGTGGTGGGCGGACGCGCAGAACAAGCCAATCACCGACCTGACCTCATTCGCGAAGACATTCTTCGCCAAGCACACGCTGCTGAACATCCTCACCCGCTACTGCGTGCTCACCGCAGACCGGCTCCTGCTGGTGATGCGCCCGTACCAGATCGTCGCAACCGAGCGAATCCTGCAACGCATCGACATCGCCACCAACTACAAGCAGCTCGGCACCGTCGCCGCAGGCGGCTACGTCTGGCACACCACCGGTTCCGGGAAGACCCTGACGAGCTTCAAGACGGCGCAGCTGGCATCGAAGCTGCCGAGCGTCGACAAGGTGCTGTTCGTCGTAGACCGCAAGGACCTCGACTACCAGACGATGCGCGAGTACGACCGCTTCGAGAAGGGCGCGGCCAACTCGAACACGTCAACCGCGGTCCTGAAGAAGCAGCTCGAGGACTCGAACGCGCGGATCATCATCACAACGATCCAGAAGCTCTCAACGTTCATCAAGGCCAACAAGGGTCACGCGATCACGAACGACCACGTCGTGATTATTTTCGACGAGTGCCACCGCTCGCAGTTCGGCGACATGCACACCGACATCACACGCGCGTTCAAGCGCTACAACCTCTTCGGCTTCACCGGCACCCCGATTTTCGCGGTCAACGCCGGTACGGGCGGAAACCCGCAGCTCAAGACCACCGAGCAGGCGTTCGGGGAGAAGCTGCACACGTACACGATTGTCGATGCCATCACCGACAAGAACGTCCTGCCGTTCCGGATCGACTACGTCAACACCGTCAAGGTCGGCACCATCGTCGACAAGCAGGTGTCGGCCATCGACACTGAGAAGGCACTGCTGGCGCCGGAGCGCATCAGCCAGGTCGTGAAGTACACCCTGGAGCACTTCGATCAGAAGACCAAGCGATCTTCGAGCTACGAGCACTCAGTCGTGACGAACGTCGCCGAGTCGACACGCGCCCGCCGTCAGGCCGAGGCGGTGCGTGAGCGTAAGCGCGTGCGTGGCTTCAACGCCATCTTCGCGACGGCCTCGATCGATGCGGCGCGTCGCTACTACAACCACTTCCAGATCCAGCAGGAAGCCCTGCCTGCGGATCGGCGCCTGAAGATCGGCCTGATCTACTCCTACGGCGCGAACGACGCCAGCGACGACGGCATCCTCGACGACGAAGCCTTCGACACCGATGCGCTGAGCACTGATGCGCGCAGCTTCCTCGAAGACGCAATCCAGGACTACAACGACATCTTCGGCACGAGCTACGACACCAGCGCCGACAAGTTCCAGAACTACTACAAAGACCTCTCGCAGCGGCTGAAGAACCGGGAGCTCGACCTCGTCATCGTGGTCAACATGTTCCTCACCGGCTTCGACGCCACGACTCTCAACACGCTCTTCGTAGACAAGAATCTGCGGGCGCACGGCCTGATCCAGGCGTACTCGCGCACCAACCGCATACTCAACTCGGTCAAGACGTACGGCAACATCGTCGCCTTCCGTGACCTTGAAGAGGAGACCAACGCCGCCCTCGAGTTGTTCGGCAATAAGGACGCCCGCGGTGTCGTGCTGCTCAAGCCGTACGGTGACTACTACGGTGAGTACTCCGAGAAGGTCAACGAGCTGCTGGCATCCTTCCCACTCGGGCACCAGATCATCGGAGAGGCTGCGCAGAAGGAGTTCATCCAGCTGTTCGGGCAGATCCTGCGGCTCGAGAACATCCTGACATCGTTCGATGACTTCGCCGGGAACCAGATTCTCACCGAGCGCCAGGGCCAGGACTACCGCAGCGTCTACCTCGACCTGTACGCGGAGTTCCGCAAGGTCAAGGACACGGATAAGGAACTCATCAACGACGACGTCGTGTTCGAGATCGAGTTGATCAAGCAGGTCGAGATCAACGTCGACTACATCCTGATGCTCGTGCAGAAGTACCGCAGCCAGCACGGCGATGGCGAGGACAAGGAGATCCGCGCCGAGATCTCCCGCGCCGTCGACGCCAGCCCGACACTGCGCAACAAGAAGGACCTCATCGAAGCCTTCGTCGACTCCGTCTCGGTCGACGGTGCTATCGACGAGGAGTGGCAGGCGTTTATCGCGGCCAAGCGCGAGGCCGAGCTCGAGGCCATCATCGAGGACGAGCGGCTCCGCGCCGACGCCACTCGCGCATTTATCGAGATCGCGTTCCGCGACGGTGCGCTCCGCACGACCGGGACAGCGATCACCAAGGTGCTTCCGCCCGCCTCCCGGTTCTCGGCCGATGGCGGCCACGGAGAGAAGAAGCAGCGCGTGATCGAGAAGCTTGGGTTGTTCTTCGAGCGGTTCTTCGGACTGAGTTCAGGAGGAGAGTAGTGACTCTCAATGAGGATCTTGCGAGTTTCCTGGCGGCGCGGCCCCACTGGCAGAAGGACGTCGTTGCCCGCTTCTGCCGCAACGAGACGTTGTCAGCTGAGGACGTATCCAACATTGCGGACCAACTGATCGCGGGAACGTACCCGGTTGCCGTGAACGTCGAAGCCGCTGACATTCCTGGCTCGACGGCGGCAGGCGATCCTGTCAGCCTTGTTCAGGTATCGGATGTCAGGGGCGTCAATGCGCTCACTGGAGGTCAAACGCTCTCATTTGGTGCCGCGGGCCTTACGATCGCCTTCGGCAACAACGCCAGCGGCAAGTCGGGCTACGCTCGGCTCATACGCGAAGCGGTCACGGCTCGCGTGAAAGATGCGCAGCTCCTCGGTGACGTCTTCTCGGACGTTGACACTGCGCAGACGGCGAAGCTCGATTACCAGGTTGGAGCCAATGCCGAGACGTGGAATCTCGGTGAGCCCCAGAGCACCGAGTTGTCCCGAATTCGCTTCTACGACGAGGACTGCGGTGACGCGTACGTCACGACCGCCTCGGAGGCCAATTACCGACCTTCGGCGCTCACAATCCTGGACCAACTGTCCGATGCTTGCGAAGCGGTCGCTGCTGAACTCAGTCGCCGCCTTGGGGCAAACCAGACTGAGCGACCGCAACTACCGGTGCTCCACCCAGGAACCCGGGCGTCGACGTTCCTGTCAGGAATCTCAGCCACGACCTCCAAGGAGTTGATCGCAGAAGCTACCAACCTGGCCGACGATCACGACACGCAGCTTGCGAAGCAGCTCGCGGAGGAGGCTCGGCTTAAGGGGAGCGACCCCAACAAGGAGAAGGATCGCCTCACGTCCCTCGGGCGTGACTGGTCGACGGTCGAAGCGCACGCCAAGGCGGTGGAAGCCGCCCTGGGTGATAGTGAGCAGCGCGAACTTAGAGAGCTGCAGCAGAGGTCCATTCAGCTCCAGGAAGCCGCCCGCATCGCATCCGCTCGAACCTTCGACACCGAGCCCCTTTCTAGCGTCGGCTCAGAGGCGTGGCGGGCGCTGTGGGAAGCGGCGCGTAAGTTCTCTCTCACCGACGCCTACCACGATCATGACTTTCCAGTGACAGGCGAGGACGCAGTTTGCGTTCTCTGCCAGCAGCCCTTGAACGAACAGGCCACCGACCGGCTCACTCGATTCGAGGCGTTCGTCACGGACACAACGTCACGTGACGCGGACACGGTCGCCAAGGCACTTGCGATGTTCCGAGACCACTTCGTCGAACTTCAAACTCTGCCAGTCGCGGTTTCTGCCGCGATCAATCGACTGCAGGACGCTGGCGAAGACGTCCAGTCAGTGCTCGACTGGTTTGAAGTAGGGACGCGCGCTGCAGCAGCGGCGGTTGCCTGGCTCGATGGGAAGGAAGGTGCCGATCTCCTTGCGCTCACAGCCTCGATCAGCGCCCAGGCCGGCACGCGAGCACAAGCGCTGACGACGAGGGCGCGAGAGATCGACGCGTCGACATTCGCTCAAACGCTCAGCACGACGAGCAAGAAGGTCGTCGAGTTGCAGGACGCCAAGACGCTCAGCGAAGCAAAGTTGGCCGTCGAGACTGAGGTGACGCGACTCGCCGAACGCAAGATGATTGAAGACGTTCGCCGGCTCACCGCGACGAACGCGATCACAACGAAGCGTGGAGAGCTGACCGAGACATACGTCACAGCGGAAGTTCGGGATCACTTCACGCGAGAAACCGAGCGCCTCGAACTGCGCCGAGTCACCCTCAATCGAACCGGACGTGGCCGCAACTCCGCGCTCGAACATCAGCCGAGTCTGCTGGGATCGCGACGCAACGCCGGCGTCGATCAGGTGCTTAGTGAAGGAGAGCAGACGGCGCTCGGCCTGGCGGGATTTCTCACTGAAGTGGAACTCGACAAATCGCTCTCAAGCGTTGTCTTTGACGATCCGGTCTCGTCGCTCGACGCCGAGCGGCGGTCAAAGGTCGCTCAGCGCCTGGTGGAGCTGGCAAGTCAGCGACAGGTGATTGTCTTCACACACGAGATCACGTTCGTGCACGCACTGGTCAAGGCGGCAAAGAGTAAGTCGATCGCCACGACAACACGGTCGATTCAGCGTCTGGGTGGCGCTCAGCCCGGTCTCATCGTTGACCAACTCCCTTGGGCCGCGAAGGACATTCCCGAGCGCATCAGCAAGCTTGAGGCAGACCTCGCGCAGCTTAAGAAGGAGCGCGAGAGTCTGTCGGAGGACGATTACACAGAGCGAACCGCTCAGATCGCGGGTCGACTGTCCGAGACACTTGAGCGTGCCGTCAATCTGCATATCGTGAACGAACTCGTCGATCGAGGAACGAACGAAGTACGCCCGACCATGCTCAAGATCCTGCCGAAGTTCACGCAGGGCGATCATGACGAGTTCCAAGCCGCGTACGCGAAGACTTCGAGCTGGGCGGCACGACACGACAACGCGCCCGAAGAGAACTACGTCGCGCCCACAGTTGACGAGCTTTGCGGCGAAGTCACCTGGCTCAAGGCGTGGCACGCTCGAATCAAGCAGTACACGCGATGAGTCTCGTTCAGCGGGCTCAACTCCCGCCGCTCGGCGGCCGGAGGATTATGCCATTGGCGACGATCGCCACGCGCATCGTTTCCTGGTTCACTTTCAATCGCGCCGCGACCTGCGATAGCGACAGCCCGGAGTTGTACAGCCGGGCCGCTTCACTCACCTGCTCCGCCGTCAGTGGCTGCCGTCGCACGACCACACTGTTCGCCCGCAGGATGCCGAGGATCGTGGACTTGGCGACGCCATACGCCTGCGCGAGGGCCGTCGTCGTTTCGCCCGCTTCGTATCGCTCGATCACCGCAGCGCGGGCTTCATCGCTCAGGCGCGTCCACTTCCGTCGCGTAGCGGTGGTCTCGCCAGGGGTTCGAACATCCGCGGAATCGCGCAGGATTCGGCGCATCGCGGCCGTCGTGACCCCTGTTTCCGAATTTGTGGAACAGAGGTAAACAAGGTCGACGGTTAGGGCCGTTGGAAATACGGTCGAAATGCAAGAAGGGCACTGGCAGCGAGCCGGTGCCCTTCTTCGTATCTGCGGTGGTCTTGGGGTACCCGTCCGCCGACGCGTGATCGCGGTGCCGGTCAGAGGACGCTGCGAAGTGGATCACTTCGAGAGTCGAGTACCTTTCGTCACCGGCTACAACCTTAATAATCGGAATGGCTACCTCGATCAGGCGACAAACGTTTTCCGCATTATGGGGACTCAGCGCGTGAGCGTAGCCCCCGACAACCCGAACTGGACGCCATGAAATACCCCACCTCTCGCAACCCCCGCAGGGCTCCGGTCTGGGAGAACTACATCGTGGCGCAGGCGACCACTGCGGTGCTTGGACACATCCCGGTTCACACGCTCGCCTACGGGGTGGAGGTGGATGGCTACCATGTTCGACTTCGGTTCCAGCTGACGGAGGTCAGCGAGCGGGACCAGGAAGACGTGGACGAAACGGTCGGCGATTTCGAGATGCTGGTGGGGTCTGCCGTCAATGTGGAGTGCGTTCAGGAGATTCGTCGCGAGCGCGTAATCACCCCACATGACAGGGTGAGATGGATCTATTTGTCGCGGGTTGGCGACGAAACGTACGGCGAGCCTGATCCGGAGATCGACACGGGAGTTGAGGCGCCGCCCGGTGAGGTGTCTGCGCTTATGGCGCGCGCTCTCGTGCAGGCCAGCGAGGTCCCGTTGAGCGTGCAGGATGTCGATGAGCTGATCGAACGATCGCTGCAGGTTCATGACCAAGCGTTGCGTCGCTCACTCGGCACGGGGGTGATCTCCGAACTTGTCCTCAGCGGCTACATCGAGGTGATCCTTCCTGATCGCGAGCTTGCCCTTGACCCGCGCTGGGTGGGACGCGGCCATTCGCATCGGCAGTAGCACCGGAACTCGCGAGTTCGTCTGGGATGGCGAACCTTACGCGAGCCGCGGGCGATGGCGCTTGGTAGACGACTGACGTCGGCGGAGGCGGGTCGCGACCGGGTTCGGGTGCTTCGACCCGCCCGAGCGGAGAGTGTGGACAAGGCTTGCTGGGAGCATGGGTTGAGAACATGAGAGCGGTTGGACTTGCGCAGCGCCAAGAGTGCGCTTGCGTCGGCCTTGGCATCCGAAGTGAGATGGGAGTCGTGGATGACCCTGTCTGAGGCAGCAAGCGGAGGGCACGTCATGGTGAGCGACCCGCCTTTCGAGCTGTTGTTCGGAAACACTGTTGTCTTCTTGCTCGTGGGCTTCTTTGGCGTCGCTACGCCCTTTCGTGTAGAAGTATCGAGGCTGATGGCATCCCACATTCGAGCGGGCACGCCGCGGCTGCTCGGCAGGGAAGACGTCGCCAAGAACTCCACGCCGGGGAATCTGCTGTTTGTAGCGGTAATGGGTGTGCCTATATGCCTCTTGATCATCGCTAACATCCTTCCTCGCTTGTGGAAGCTGTCCCCCGGCGCAGCCATCTTTGCGTCTGGTGGGGCGGTCGCGGTCGGCGCCGGACTAGCGCTCCTCCTCGTCGCTTCGGAGCGACGGAGTGAGCGGCCCAGGCGACGTACACGGTGGATTGGCGTCGCGCTTGTGGGCGGCGGTTTGGTCAGTGTCACGTCAGCTCTGTTGCTTCTGTAGTTCGCGTTCGACCGAAATGGGAACGACATGATGCGCCCTCGTCGCTGGGGCATAGTCCTCGCACTCGCTTTGGTGTCGGCGGCGCTTGTCGCTCGCTTGTGGGTCGCAAGCTCGGGACGGGAATCCTCCGGCCTTGCTGCTCTCGATGTGATCCTGCTCTCGATCGTGCCCGGCATCCTCGTCGTGTTGGGCGTTCTTCTTTGGTACGGCTGGAGGGTGTCGGCGAGCCTTCCCGAGTTGCGTCGTCGCTATCCGGACGCGGTTGTGGTGCCGTTCAATCTCGACCCAGCTGATGTGGGTGAACTGATCGATCTCTCAAGCCTCAGCAAGTTCCCGCGGCTTCTCGCGGCTGTGTTCACGTCGGAGTCGGTTTCCTATTGGGAAGGGCTGCGACGATTGCGTCAGGTTGCTCAGACTTCCCTCGAGGACGCTTCCTTCCGTCAAGAGCTGACCCCCACCATCTACGGAGATGCCCCGAAGCTCGTCGTGAGCGTGCCGAGCCGCGGGTATGCCGCGATGTACCTTCTCGACGAGCTGCGCAGCACGTGGCGGCCGCGAGGCGTCACGGTGGAGGGAGGACAAAGCGTAGTCGACCAGCTGAATCGCTTGCGTCGAGTGTGAGAAGGCCTCGTTCTGAGCTATGCGGAAGGCGTCGGGTGGGCTTGCGACGAAGACCGCGGCATGTCGGCTGGCCCACGTCGATTGTCGTCTGAGCGCCTCGACGAACATACTGGGCGTTCAAGCCAGATCCGTTTGGGGGAGTGATCTGCGTCGGGAGGGCGAGACCGATTGAAATGACACAAACCGAACCCATCATCGAGCGAGCTCAAGATCTCGCCAGGTCTGGGTACCTCAGAAACGGCGCCCGCCTGCTACGCGACCGGCTCGCCGAGGATCCGAGCGACAACGAGCTGAGGCGCGCTCTCGCGCAGATGTACCGTGACGCCGGACACCTCGATCAGGCAGGACGGTATGAGTTCGGCATGCCGTACGCCAGCTCAGAGGAGCGGGCGGTCTTCCTGCGTCACGTCATCGCGATCGGTGCTGATGAGGAGTCTCTGCGGCGTCTGTGTCTCCTCCCCGACCACGTAGCGATTCCGGAGGACGTCACATCCCAATTGGCGCGGATTTCGCGCGCCAAGAGAGGAGCAGCCGCATGGGAATCCGTCACCGGAGTCGGTGGCGTTGCGTTCGCGATCACGTCGCTTGTGACTGTCCTCGCGGTCTATGTGATCGTGGTCGTAGGTGGCGACGTCGCCCGCCCCGTCGCGAGGGTCGGAGGAGTGGCGAGCCTCGCAGCGTTGGTCATCGTGACCTTTGGTGTCGGGATGTCGTACTGGGTCGAAGGGTCACGGAAAGCCGCGCTCGGATGGAACGTCGCGACCGCGGTCCTTAGCGTCGCAGTCGTCTTGGGCGCGATCGCTACTTTTGGGGCAGTCGGTGAAAGCTGAACACGCCCGCACTCCGGCATCTCGCATGACCTGGAAAAGAGTAGGGGTGAGACCGAAGTCAGTCGTGGGTACCTTCGCCATCGTCGGCGTCATCGCGCTGGCGGGCTGCGTTCCCATGAGGCCTAACGTTGACCCGCTGCAGATGACGGTCCAGGACGGGGAGGTCGTGTTTCGGTGGTGCGGGCCGACGACGGCGCCGATGCGCGCGTTGAGGATCAGCTTTCGTGTTCAGGATGATGCGAATGAGCACGTCCGAGCGCTCGCCGGTACTGGTGACTTCACTCTCGAACACGGGGCGGAGGTATCCATCAGTCAGCCGCCCGCGGGGGTCACCGTGGAAGCGTCGACGCCTATCGTCGTTTCGGACCATCCGACCTATGTGTTCTTCAATACCGGAGAGTCGCGTCGCAACCTGAACGGCGTAGAGGCGACACTCCACGCGGATAGCCTCACGCGATGGCAGGAGAATGAGTGGCTTACGACGTCGGGGGCTACCGTGAAAGGTGACTGCACCGCCCGGCCCGAATGATCCGAATCAGTGCGGCACGACCGCGGCGAAGCAGGGGGAGAGCGAGTGATCGTGATCGGCGTTGTGGCGCTCGTCGGTGCCCTTCTCGTGATGTGCTCCGCGCTGCTGGTGTTTCTCCGTAGGGTGCAGTGGGCGCGCAATGCCGAGCGCGCCGGGATCATCCCGGCGGGTTCTGGTGGCGGATACGTGATTGTGCTCGTGGTGGTGCAGGTCCTCTTGGCCGGAGTGCTGCTCATCTTCGGGGTGAGCCTCTTGCGCGGTGCGCCGCTCCCCGAGAACTTCCGCGCTCTCATCGTGCTGTCGGAGTACGCGCCGGTGTGGATTCTCTGGACTGTCGGGCTCGTAGGTGGTCTGATCGCGGCGGGTGGTGCCTTCTGGCTTCGACGTCGTCGCCACGCCCTCGCATCGGAAGCCCCGGATGGCCCGGCGCCACGGAACGCGACGATGGCTCTCCTTCCTGAGGTTGTTGTGGCAATCGGCGCTGTCACCATAGGGATGGTCATCTTTGCTGCAACGCTGGGCGGGCATCTGAGCGTAGTCTGATCGCGGATCTCGGCCGCTCGCCCCCACCTCTTGATATGCAAGTCATCACTTGCATAAACTGCCCTCGTGGGAGACGTCTATCAGGCACTCGCGGACGCGACGCGACGGCTCATCCTCGATGAGTTGTCGGAGCGCGACGGGCAGAGCCTGTTCGAGCTGTGCGGGCGACTCGCGATGCGGCATGGTGTCGCATCCACCCGACAGGCGATCTCCCAGCACCTCGGCGTCTTGGAGGACGCTGGCCTGGTCCGTTCGGAGCGCGCCGGGCGGACGAAGCTCCTGCACCTGAACACGGAACCGCTGCGTGCCATCACCGAACGCTGGCACATCGAACCGAAGGAATGACCCATGAGCATCCGCATCAACCTGACGAGCGTGTTCGTCGACGACCAGTCGAAGGCGCTCGACTTCTACACCGAGAAGCTGGGCTTCGTGACCAAGCATGATGTGCCGCTGGGGGAGTTCCGGTGGCTGACGGTCGTCTCGCCCGACGCTCCCGACGGTCCCGAGCTCCTTCTCGAGCCCGACCAGCACCCCGCGGCGAAGACCTTCACCGCCGCTCTGGTGGACGACGGCATCCCGGCGGCATCGTTCGCCGTCGACGATGTGCGGGGCAGCCACGCGCGTCTCGTGAGTGAGGGGGTGCGCTTCACCCAGGAGCCGACCGAGATGGGACCGGTCATCACCGCCGTGCTGGATGACACGTGCGGCAACCTCATTCAGCTGAGCAGCCCCGCGTAGTCGCGTAGCCCAGCCGCGAACCCGCTCGGACGCGACGGATCAGAGCCGTTCGAGGGGGTTCGCGGCCAGCTTGGCCACGAGCCCGCCGTCGACGAGGCGCCGCGCCTGCGTGTCGGGCTTGCGCGCGGCCTGGTCCACGACGCACGCACCGAACTCGGCGGCGAGCGCACCGCGGGGGTGGGCCGTCAGCACCTCGCGGCGGAACCCTTCGGGGAGGGCGTCGGGTCGCGCGCCGGAGATGTCGAGCCCGGTGGCGATTTCGAGCAGGTAGCCCTCGACATCCATCGCGGGGTCCACGCTCGGCCAGTTGTGCCGCACGATGACCTCGTGCACCCGGCGACGTCGGGCGGCGGACCACCCGGCGCCGGCGGTCAGGACTGTGGCCGCATGTCCGCCGGCATCCTCGTACGACAGCGTGTGGTTGTCGAACGCGGGCGTGATGCCCAGATCGTGGAGCAGGGCGGCGACGTAGAGCAGCTCGTGGTCGATGTCGTGGAAGCCCTCGACGGCGGCGAAGGCCTCGGCCCACAGCCACGAGCGCAGCGCGTGATTCGTCAGCGATGCCGTCTGATACTCACGAGCGATCTCGAGCGCGCCGCGGGCGGCGAGCGTGTCGGGAGGGGAGTAGTCCGCGAGGTGCATGGTCCCAGTGTGGAAGGCCGCGGATGCCACGGGCGAGCGCCCGACGGACGACTCCCGCACGGTTTCTGCCACTGGGTGGAAGACCCGGCTTCCGCTGCACGGGCCCCCTGCCTCGGATCAGTGGCCGAACAGTCGCGCGAAGAACCCGGTGGAGGGCTCGGCGCTGTGTCCGGCGCAGCGCTGAGCTACGGGTACGCGGCGCATCACTTGGTCCACGTGCTGTCCGCAGCCGGACCAGGTCGTCTTGCCGCACTTCCGGCAGGTCGTGGCGTAACACATCGTTCGTCTCGCTTTCGGTCGTCGGGTCGGTCAGGCGAGCATGAGGAAGAGCTTCTCGAGCTCCTCCGTTGTGATGCCGTCATTCTCGAGTGCGGCGTCGGGGTCGCTGATGCAGTCCTTCATCGCGGTCGAGACGATCGCGAAGCCGGCGCGGTCGAGGGCGCTGGACACCGCGGAGAGCTGCGTCACGATCTCGCGGCAGGGGCGTTCGTTCTCTACGGCGGCGATGACGGCATCGAGCTGTCCCCGCGCGCGGCGCAGGCGGTTGAGGATGCGCTTCTGTGCGTCGGCGTCTGTCATGGTCATGAGATCACTCCCGTTCGGTGTCGCTGTCGGTGGGGCGGGTGGGGCGCTGCGGATCAGGCATCCTGCAGCACGGAAGGTGCGGTGAGCACGTCGGACTGGCGCTCGCCGAGCCACGCGCGAAGTGTGAGCATGCCTCCGGAGAGCGACGCGGAGTCGAACCCCGCCTGCGTGAGCACGCGGTGGGCGATCGCCGAACGCACCCCCGACTGGCACGTGACCCGGACAGGACGACCCGCCGCCGCGTCGCGCACCTCGTCGAGGCGCTCGCGCAGCTCCGTGTGAGGGATGTGCAGCGACCCGGGGATCGCGCCGGTGGCGTACTCGCCCGCAGTGCGGACGTCGAGGATCAGCGCGCGGCCCGCCAGGTCGTCGAGCTCCTCGGCGTACCAGAGGGCGAGCGCCCCCGACAGCACGTTCTCGCCGACCATGCCCGTGAGGTTCACGGCATCCTTCGCCTGTCCGTAGGGCGGCGCGTAGGCGAGATCGAGGTCGATGAGGTCGGTGACGGTCATTCCCGCACGAAGCGCCGTCGCGAGCACGTCGATGCGCTTGTCGACACCCTCGGTGCCCACCGCCTGTGCCCCGAGGAGAAGCCCGTCGCCGGTGCGGACGTGCACGACGAGGTGGATCTGGGCTGCGCCGGGGAAGTACCCCGCGTGCTGGTTGGGGTGCAGGTGGAGCGTGCGGTACGGGATGCCGGCCGCATCGAGCGAGGAACGGTTCGCGCCCGCGAGCGCTGCGGCGAGCTCGCCGACCCGCACGATCGCGGTGCCGATCGGGCGGGGCACCGCGCGGGCCGCGCCCGGGCGCAGGATGTCGTCGGCGACGAGACGCCCGGCCCGGTTCGCCGGTCCGGCGAGGGCGACGGGGCGACGGATGCCGGTGACCGCGTCGACCGAGACGGTGGCGTCGCCGACCGCCCACACGCCCGGCGCGGAGGTGCGGCCGTGGGCGTCGACGACGATCGCACCGCGTTCGCACACGATGCCGGCGGCCTCGAACGGTGCCGTGTCGGGGCGGACGCCCACCGAGAGCACGACGAGGTCGGCCGGGATGCGGCTGCCGTCGGTGAGGACGACCGTGTCGGCATCGTCACCGGGTTCGATGGCGGCGGCGCCGACGCCCGCGTGCACGTCGATGCCGAGCCGCCCGAGTTCCTGCGCGACGAGGGAGGCGAGCTCGGTTTCCAGCGGCGGCAGCACGTGGGCCGCCAGCTCGACGACTGTGACCTCGAGACCCTGGCCCGCGAGCGCCTCGGCCGCTTCCAGGCCGATGAAGCCGGCGCCGAGCACCACGGCGCGCCGTGCGCCGTCGTGCACACGGTCGCGGAGGGCGACGGCGTCGTCCACCGTGCGGAGGGTGCGGACGCGGGGGGAGTCGAGTCCCGGGAGGGGCGGGCGGAGAGCGGTCGCACCGGGGGAGAGGACGAGGGCGTCGTAGGAGAGCGCGCTCTCGCCGTCGGCCGTGCGCACCGTCACCTGCCTCGCGTCGGTGTCGACCGCCACGACGTCGCTTCCCGTACGCACGTCGAGCGCGAGCGCGGCCCGCAGCGACGCGGGCGTCTGGACGAGGAGCTTCTGCTCGTCGGTGATCTCACCGCCGACGAAGTACGGCAGACCGCAGTTCGCGAACGAGACGTGAGCGCCGCGCTCGAGCACGATGATCTCCGCGCTCTCGTCGAGACGGCGCGCGCGTGCCGCGCAGCTCATTCCCCCGGCGACCCCGCCGACGACGACGATCCTCATCGCGAGGCGCTCTCGTCGTGGCCGGGGCAGCGGTCGGCCGCCGCGACACCCGCCAGGGCCTGCTCGACGTGCTGACCGCACCCGGCCCACGTCGCTTTTCCACACGTCTCACACGTCACTCTGCTGCACATGATGCGGCTTCTCCTCGTCTTGATACCCCCTGGGGTATAATGAGAATACGCCCGGGGGTATCCGCAGCGCAAATCGACGACCCTTCCACGTCGCGTCCGAGGGGTGGCCTAGGCTCGACCGGTGAGCATCGGAGAGTGGGTCGCGCCGCGGCGACTGGGACGAGACTTCCGGTGGCTGCTCTCCGCGTCCTGGACCAGCAACGTCGGCGACGGGATCGCGCTCGCCGCCTCGCCGCTGCTCATCGCGTCGATGACCGACTCGCCGGTGCTCGTGGCATCCGGGGCCGTGCTGCAGTTCCTGCCGTGGCTCCTGTTCGGACTGCACGCCGGCGCGATCGCAGACCGAGTCGACCGACGCGTGCTGATCATGGTGGCCAACGGCATCCGGGCCCTCGTGCTCGTGGCGCTGTGCGCGTTCCTCGTGACGGGTGTCGCCACCATCTGGATCGTGCTCGTCGTGGCGTTCGTCTACGGCTGCGCGGAGGTGTTCGTCGACACGACCAGCAGCACCCTCCTCCCGATGATGGTCAAGAAGAAGGACCTCGGGATCGGCAACGCGCGCCTACAGGCGGGGTTCCTCGTCGCGAACCAGTTCGGCGGGCCGCCGCTGGGAGCCTTCCTCTTCGCGCTCGGGTCGTTCTGGCCGTTCGTCGCACAAGCGGTGTGTGTCGCGCTGGCCGTGGTCCTCATCTCCCGCATCGCGACCACACGGGCGCCGAAAAGGGATGCCGACGCCCCTCGCACCGCCGTGCACACCGACATCCTCGAGGGCATGCGCTGGCTCTGGCGCAACCCGCCCGTGCGCACCCTCGTGATCATCATCCTGACGTTCAACATCACGTGGGCCGCGCCCTGGGGCGTGCTCGTGCTGTACGCGACCGACTACCTGCAGATGGGGCCGGTCGGCTACGGCGCCCTGACGACGGCGTCGGCGATCGGCGGCCTGCTGTCGACGCTGAGCTTCGGCTGGCTCGAACGCCGCTTCTCGTTCCGGTTCCTCATGCGCGTGTGTCTGAGTGCGGAAGTGCTCATGCACCTCGCCTTCGCCCTCACGACATCGGGCGCGGTCGCGTTCGTCATCATGTTCGCCTTCGGCGCGTATGCGTTCGTGTGGGGCACCATCTCCACGACGGTGCGTCAGCGCCTGGTGCCCCACGAGCTCCAGGGACGCATCGCCTCGGTCAACATGGTCGGCGTGTTCGGCGGCCTCGTGATCGGGCAGGCGCTCGGTGGCGTGATCGCGCAGGTGTGGGGTCTCACGGCGCCGTGGTGGTTCGCGTTCGTCGGGGCCGCCCTCACCCTGCTCCTCGTGTGGCGTCCGATCGCGCACATCGCCGCCGCGCGTCCTACCGAAGACGAGGACGATGCGGCGGCGACGTGAGTCAGCGGGACCGGCGGGGGCGGGCGATCAGGCGCGCGCGACCGGTGCCTGGAGCTCGGTGAGCCAGTCGGGCCCGGGCACGTGGCCGTCGGCCTCCAGATACACCTCGCGGCAGGCGCCGACGACCTGGTAGCCGTCGGCGACGATCTGCTCCATGAGCCGCGACCACGCCTCGCCGATGCCGCTCATGTCGCCGCGATGCTGCAGGGTGGCGGCCGTCTCGAACCCCGGCAGCTCGACGACGTCGTAGCCTTCGCCGGCCACCGGCTCGGCCTCCGCGACGTACGACACGTGTACGCCGACGCCGTCCTCGTTCTGCGCGTCGTACCAGAAGATGCCGGGCTCGATCAGCGGGCGCCCCGCGGCCTCCAGCGCCGCATCGAGCCGCCCGATCAGCGGGCCGATCAGCGGGCCGATGTTCTCGTTCCCCATCCCCTGCGCGACGCCGTGCGCGGCGTAAACGGTGACGGGGGACAGGGAGGTGTAGATGACATCCGACATGGTGGTTCCTTCCAGAAGGCGAAGACGCCGCTCGATCCGGGCGATGCGCTGCCGGTCCTCGGTGACGGATGCCACGAGGTCGCGGTGGCGCTCGACCAGCACGGAGCGCAACGCGGCATCCGGGTCTTCCGCCCCGGCAAGCACCGCGATACGTTCCAGCCCGACGCCCAACTCCCGCAACTCCGCGATGCGCAGCAGCAGCGGCAGCTGGTCGATCGCATAGAGGCGGTAGCCGGTGCGCGCGTCGACCTGCGCCGGTGCGAGCAGGCCGATGGCGTCGTAGTGACGCAGCATCCGCACGCTCACCCGTCCCAGGGCGGCGAACTCTCCGATGGTGTACATGATGTCGATCACTGTCGACCATGACACAGTGTGAGGGTCAAATGGCGTTCAACGCGGCATCCAATTCCGCCATGATCGCGGCGCACCGCTCGACGTCTTCTCTCGTTCCCGACAGCTCGAACTCGAAGAGGATCGGGCGGCCCGACCGCTGAGCGAGCCGTCGCGCCGCCGCCTGGTAGTAGATGCCGAAGTTCCGGTTGCCGGAGCCGATGATCCCGATGAGCCGCCGGCGATTCATCGGCGACTTCAGGAAGCTCCGCACTCCCGCGGGCAGCGTCACCTCGTTCGCGTTGCCGGCCTTGTATGACGGGGTGAGGAGCACCCACGGTCCGGGAGCTTCGGTGCGACGCACTTTGGGGTCGGCGAGATTGAACACGGGGCGCGCGTCGGTGCGCGCCAGGCTCTCCGCGAACCGCCCGGTCAGATTCGATGAGGACGAGTAGTAGTAGAGCGGAACCTTCGCCATGACCTCAGTGTGATCCGCAGCGCCCGCGCCCGCCCGCGCGATCGACGTGGATAACCGGATGCCGCGGCATCCGATTTATTCACACCCCTTACGCTCTTGTGTGGTCAGACCACACGCGTGATAATGAGATCACAAGGGCGGGGAACCATCCCGACCGAATCAGCAAGGGTGCGGATGCAGCATCTGCGCCGGGTAGGAGACCCACAATGTCAACGTCGATCGATGCTCTGGTCGAACGGGCGCAGGTCGCCCTGGCGGAGTACGCATCATTCACCCAGGAGCAGGTCGACCACATCGTCCGCAAGGCGTCTGTGGCCGCGCTCCATCACCACGGCGATCTCGCCGTCATGGCCGTCGAGGAGACCGGTCGCGGTCTGTTCGAGGACAAGGCCGTGAAGAACATGTTCGCCTGCGAGCACGTGACCAACTCGATCATCAACCAGAAGACGGTGGGCGTGATCTCGCACGACGAGCTCACCGGCATCACCGAGATCGCCGACCCCGTCGGTGTCGTCTGCGCGCTGACCCCCGTCACGAACCCCACCTCGACCGCGATCTTCAAGTCGCTCATCGCCCTGAAGACGCGCAACCCCATCGTCTTCGGCTTCCACCCGTCGGCCCAGAAGTGCTCCGTCGAGGCGGCGCGCATCGTGCGTGACGCGGCCGTCGCCGCCGGCGCCCCCGCGAACTGCATCCAGTGGATCGAAGAGCCCTCCATGGAGGCCTCCGGCGAGCTCATGAACCACCCGGGCGTCGCTCTCATCCTCGCGACCGGCGGCAACGCCATGGTGCGGGCCGCGTACTCCTGCGGCAAGCCGGCTCTCGGCGTCGGTGCGGGCAACGTCCCCGCCTTCATCGAGCGCACCGCCAAGGTGGGTCGCGCCGTCAACGACATCGTCCTGTCGAAGTCGTTCGACATGGGCATGGTGTGCGCGAGCGAGCAGGCCGTCATCCTCGACGAGCCGATCGCCGAGGAAGCCCTCGCCGAGTTCGCCCGTCTCCACGCCTACCGGGCCACGCCGGCCGAGAAGAAGATGCTCGAGGAGTTCATCTTCGGTGTCGCCGCCGACAGCGTGAACTGTGCCGACGCGAAGCTCAACCCGCGTGTGGTGGGCCAGTCGCCCCAGTGGATCGCCGAGCAGGCAGGGTTCACCGTTCCGGAGGACACCTCGATCATCCTCGCCGACGTCTCCGGGGTCGGACCCCACGAGCCGCTCACGCGCGAGAAGCTCGCCCCCGTGCTCGCGGTGCTCCGCGCGGCGACCCCCGAGGAGGGTATCGACCTCGCCCGCCAGATGGTCGACTTCGACGGTCTCGGGCACTCGGGCGCGATCCACTCCAACGACCAGGCCGTGATCGCCAAGTTCGGCGAGGTCGTCCGGGCCGTGCGCATCATCGAGAACAGCCCGTCGGCCCTCGGCGGCATCGGTGACATCTACAACGCCTTCATGCCCTCGCTGACCCTCGGCTGCGGCTCCTACGGACACAACTCGGTCTCCAACAACGTCTCGGCGGTGAACCTCTTGAACGTCAAGCGCATCGGGCGTCGGAACAACAACCTGCAGTGGTTCAAGATCCCCGCCAAGACCTACTTCGAGCCCCACGCGATCCGCTATCTCGCCGACATGCGCGGTGTCGAGCGCGTCACGATCGTCACCGACGAGACCATGACCAAGCTCGGCTACGTCGACAAGATCATGGACGTGCTGAACCGCCGCGAGAACCGCGTGCAGGTGCAGCTGCTCAACCAGGTGCGTCCCGAGCCGAAGGTGTCGGAGGTGCGCGCCGGTGCCGAGGCGATGCGCCAGTTCCAGCCCGACACGATCATCGCGCTCGGCGGTGGCTCCCCGATGGACGCCTCGAAGGTCATGTGGCTGCTGTACGAGAACCCGGGCATCGAGTTCTCCGACATGCGCGAGAAGTTCTTCGACGTCCGCAAGCGCGCCTTCACCTTCCCGGAGATGGGCAAGCTCGCCAAGCTCGTGTGCATCCCGACCACGTCGGGCACCGGCTCCGAGATGACGCCGTTCGCGGTGATCACCGACGACGAGTCGGGGATGAAGTACCCGCTCGCCGACTACGCGCTCACCCCGTCGGTCGCGATCATCGACCCGGAGCTCACCAAGGTGCTCCCGGGCTTCCTCGTCGCCGACGCCGGATTCGACGCTCTCACGCACGCCACCGAGGCGTACGTGTCGGTCTACGCGAACGACTACACCGACGGTCTGTGCCTCCACGCGATCAAGCTGATCTTCGAGAACATCGAGAAGAGCGCGAAGGCGCAGCCGAACTCGACGGATGCCGCGGAGCTGAAGGCCCGGGAGAAGATGCACAACGCGGCATCCATCGCGGGCATGGCCTTCGGCAATGCGTTCCTCGGGATCGTGCACGCCATGGCCCACGTGACGGGCGCGACCTATCACCTGATCCACGGGCGCACGAACGCCGTCTACCTCCCGCACGTCATCCGCTACAACGGGCGCATCCCCACGAAGCTGACGAGCTGGCCGAAGTACGAGCGGTACATCGCCCCGGAGCGCTTCCAGGAGATCGCCGCCCACCTCGGGCTGCCGGCCTCCACGCCGGAGGAGGGCGTCGAGAGCTACGCCCGCGCCGTCGAGGAGCTGCGTGACCGCGTCGGCATCGAGCGCTCGTTCCAGCAGCAGGGTGTCGACGAGACGGCCTTCATCGCGGGTCTGCACGACCTCGCCATGGCGGCCTACGGCGACCAGTGCGCGCCGGCGAACCCGCGGATGCCGATGATCGCCGACATGAAAACGCTCATGGAAGCGGCCTACTACGGAACGTCGTTCGACGAGGTGCGTGCCCAGCGAACGGGTGCGCACGCCGAGAGCGACGCAGTGACCGGCACGATCAAGACCGCCAAGACGAAGGGACGCGCCAAGGCGAGCGCCTGATCGGAGCCGCAGCGAGGGCCGGGGGAGCATACCCGGCCCTCGCTGTTTCGTTCGTGAGCCCCGTATGTGCGCGACGCGCTCACCTCCGAGGCGAACGGCGCCGCGTCTTCTAGGCTGGGAGCATGCAGCAGCGTCGCCTCGGCTCCACCGGTCGCACCGTCTCCGCCATCGGTCTCGGCACCTGGCAGCTGGGAGCCGACTGGGGCGACGTCTCCGAGTCGGACGCCCGCGCGGTGCTCGCGGCATCGGTCGACGCGGGGGTGACCCTGTTCGACACGGCCGACGTCTACGGCGACGGCCGCAGCGAGTCGCTCATCGGCGACTTCCTTTCAGAGCGGCCGGACCACGGCATCACGGTCGCCACCAAGATGGGCCGCCGACTGCCGCAGGAGCCCGAGAACTACACCCCCGAGAACTTCGCCGCGTGGACCGAGCGTTCGCGTCGCAATCTCCGCGTCGACACGCTCGACCTGGTGCAGCTGCACTGCCCGCCGTCGGCCGTCATCGACGCGGATGCCACCTACGACGCTCTGGACGCGCTCGTCGCGCGCGGCGACATCGCCGCCTACGGTGTGTCGGTGGAGACGGTCGCGCAGGCGCTGTCGGCCATCTCGCGCCCGCACGTGACGAATGTGCAGATCATCGTGAACCCGTTCCGCCTGAAGCCGCTCGACGAGGTGCTGCCCGCCGCGGAGCGCGCCGGGGTGGCTGTGTTCGCGCGGGTGCCGCTGGCATCCGGGCTCCTCAGCGGGAAGTACTCGGCGTCGACGCGGTTCGCGGCCGACGACCACCGCTCCTACAACCGGCACGGCGAAGCTTTCGACAAGGGCGAGACGTTCTCGGGCGTGGACTACGAGACGGGTCTCCAGGCCGTTTCGGAACTCGAGCGGGCGCTCCCCGAGGGGCTCACCCTCCCGGCGGCGACTCTCGCCTGGATCGCCTCCCGCCCCGGCATCACGAGCGTCATCCCCGGTGCGCGCAGCGTCGCGCAGGCCGTGGCCAACGCGAAGGCGGGGGAGTCGGAAGTGGACCTCACGGCCTTCGACGCCGCCGTCGTCGACGTCTACGACCGCTACCTGAGGGCCGAGATCCACCCTCAGTGGTGACCCCTAACGGGGTCGACGAGCCGATTTCTCATCTTCGGAGCAGCCTCCACGCGACGATTCTCGGGTCGGAGAAGATTTTTTCGCTCTCGCGTCGAGGCGTTTCACGGCGATCGAAGATCCCCTGCGGGAGCTTGTCGAGGGCATCGCGCGAGGGCTCGGAACACGTCGTCTAACGGCGTGAGACGGCGTGCCGATAGACCATCGGAAAGGGTGCGAACCCGGTCGATAGTCTCGGACTATGAGGGTTGATTTCACGGCATCCGTCTACCGCTGGGACGCCCGCGCGGAGGCCTGGTTCTTCGTCGCGCTGCCGGTCGAACTGTCGGAAGAAATCCGCGAGATTCCGCGGATTCCGAGGGGTTTCGGTGCGGTCGCGGTGCGCGCGGCGGTGGGGTCGACGACCTGGCGCACGTCGATCTTCCCGGCGGGTGACGAGGGGGCCTACGTGCTGCCGTTGAAGCGCTCCGTGAGGGATGCCGAGGGCGTCGCCGAGGGGGATGTCATCGGGGTGGTCCTCGAGGTGCTCGACGCCTGATCCGGACCCCACGGAATCCCTTGCACAAGTTTCGTCACATCCGTCACACAAAACACAGAATTCACATTTCTCCCAGATTTCTCATTGACAACAACATGAGAGACCTCTAATGATTGGTGTCGGAGAGGGAGAAACGTCCTCGCGGCGGGCCTCTCAATCCAACCCGGCACAAGTCTCGGAGTTCTCCCCCCGGATTCCGAGATTCCCCCCAGTTGTGCACCTTCCCCCCGAAGTGCACTCCTACCGTGCCGGTGAAACCTGTTCACCCCCCTAGGAGAAGGCACGCACATGCGCACTATCCGCAACATTGTCCAGGCTGAGAAGGCCCGCCGCGAGGAGAACGGTGACGAGGGCTTCTCGCTCATCGAACTTATCGTCGTCGTGGTCATCCTCGGCATCCTCGCCGCCGTCGCGATCCCGGTCTTCCTGGGTCTGCAGGGCCAGGCCGAGCAGTCCGCGCAGGACTCCGTCGCCGCGAATGCAGCCACTCAGGCGGCGGCATCGATCGCGAATGACGGCCTGGCGGTCGAGGCCGACGACTTCACGAACCTCTCCGACGGCGGAACGTACACGTTCGCCGTCGAAGACGGCGCCAGCCTCGACGAGTTCTGCATCACCGTCACGGGCCCCGGCGACACCGCGTCCGAGTCCGGCCCCGGCTGCTAACCAGCTGCACTGACGCGAGGCCGGTCCGCCCGAACGGGCCGGCCTCGCGGCATCTCCCCACACCCCACCTCGTCCTCCCGGAGGTGACATGTTCCAGCGTTCCACCGACGAGGGATTCAGCCTCGTCGAGGTGCTCATCTCCCTGTTCCTCCTGGCCATGCTCGCCCTGGCGGTGCTGCCGCTCCTCGTCGGAGCGACCCGCGTCAGCGTGTCGAACCGCGATCTCGCCACCGCCACCGCCTTCGCGAACGCCCAGCTCGCCCCCATCAAGACCGCCTTCCCCGCGGACTCCGCGACGACGAGTTGCGCCTCGCTCCGCACGCAGGCCCGCACCGGCATCGCCGGCCCGGACGGCACCACCGCCGCCGTCGCGGTGAACCCCTGCCCGGCGACGTCCGCCGGCTACCCCGCTTCCGTGCCCGTCACCGTGACGGTCACCGATTCCGACGGCGACACCGTCGTGCGTCTCGTCACGCGCCTTCCGGTCGGAGCGCCCTGATGACCCCCCACACGTTCCGGAGAGATGAAGGAGGAGTGACCATGATCGAACTCATCGTCACCATCGTCATCGCCGGCATGTTCGTCGGGTTCCTCGCGCTCATGTTCGTCAACGGACTCCAGGCGCAGGAGCAGGCCACCGCCCGCGACACCGCGACGGGCCGCGCCAACGTCGTCTCCTCGCAGCTTCACACGTCGATCCGCCACGCCGCGACCATCCGGGTGAGCGAGAGCGGCACACGGGTCGACGCGACCGTCGCGCAGGTCTCCTCGACCCTCACGTGGGAGTGCCGCGCCTGGAAGCTCTCCGGCGGCTCCCTCTATTACAGCGTCGGCGCCACCGCGCGGCCCGCCAACATCGTCACCGGCCGCAACCCCCTCGCCACCGGACTCACCGGCATCCTCGGTTCGGGGGCGGGTTTCCAGCAGGGGACCGGCAGCGTCGAGGCGCAGAAGCGCCTGACGATCGGTCTCGACGTCGCCGCGGGCGGCCAGACCGTCCGCCTGTCGGACGCCGTCACCGCGCAGGTCGTCATCCAGGGAAGCGCACCGACATGCTGAGCCGGCTTCAGCGTCTGCTGCGCAGCGACGAGGGCTCCTCGCTCGTCGCGGTGCTCGTCGTGATGCTCGTCCTCACCATCGGCGGTCTCGCCCTCGCGACCATCGTGACCAACACGACCGGAATCGTCGTCGACACCCGCAGCCAATCGCAGTCGCGTGTCACCGCCGACGCCGGGCTCGCCGAGGTCGTCGCGAGCCTCAAGCGCGGCGAGGTCGCCTGCGGTGCCACCGGTCACAACGTGGCGGTCGACGGCACCGGCTCGCTCCAATACGACTACGCCGTCACCTGCGGCTCCGGTTTTGCGACGGTGCGCGTGAACTCCGCCGTGAACGGCGCACGCACAGCCGTCCAGTCCGTCTACGCGCAGACTCCCGCCGCCAGCTCCGGCGGAGACATGGTCTTCTTCGGGAGCGGCAACGTCACCTTCACCTCCGAAGTGAAGACGTCCGCCGACGGCAGGCTGCTCAACATCGTCGTGCCGCAGGCTTCGTTCACCTGCCAGTCACTCATCCCGGGGAACATCACGGCCCGCGGCACCGTCAGTGCGAACGGCGGCTGCACGATCAAGGGCACGGTCACCTCCGCCGCGGGCGTCCTCGACATGTGCTGCGGCAGCGACACGATCGAGGGCAACGTCGCGACCTCGGGAACCGGCTCGAGCACCGTGCGCGGCACCCTCAAGGGGAGCCTGCACACCAACGGCGAGATCTCCTTCGGCTGGGAGGGCAAGCAGGTCGCGGGCTCCGTCATCGCCAACGGCAACGTGCAGCTCGGCAACGTGCGCATCAACGGAAGTCTCACGATGCCGTCCGCCCGCACGCTCTCGATGCAGAGCGGAACGATCGTCGGCGGCACCGTGCGCCCGACGACGGTCGCCGGGCCCACGGCGCCCACGCTTCCCGGCTGGTTCGAGTACAAGTTCAAGACCTCCGACTGGCCCGGCTATCAGGTGGTCACCCTGAAGACCTCGGGCACGGCGAGCGACACGTGCAACGGCTTCAACAGCTCGCCCGGCGCGGCGTGGACGTCGCTGCAGACGTACACGAGCCCCGTCGTCATCGACGCGCGCGCCTGCTCCACCCTGAGCAGCAACAACGGGAGCAAGCCCACGGTGGGCATCAAGACCAACGTCGTGCTGCTCGCCAAGAAGTTCGACCTCTCCGGGCTCACCGTGAAGGCGGGAACCGGCGTCGCCGGCAAGCCCAAGTTCTGGGTGATGACGGAGGACCCCACGCCCACCGACGCCGCGCCCACGTGCGGATCGGGGTACGGCGAACTCCTCATCAACGGCACCGTCACCGACCTCACGGTGAAGGCGATGGCCTACTCGCCGTGCAAGATCAGTGTCGCCGGCGGCGCTTACGGACTGCAGGACAAGTGGAACGGCTCGTTCTACGGCGGCGGCTGGAGCTACGGCGGCGGACTCACCTTCACCGCCGACCCCATCGGGGTCCCCGGCATGGGCATCAGCGAGAGCGGCTCTTCGGGCAGCGGCGGCATCGGTGGATTGATCTCATCGCGAGACGTCCCTTACGAGACCATCAACTGATGTCCACTCTGACTCCCGCCCTCACCGTCTTCCTGCTCGTCTTCGCGGCCCTCCTGGGCCTCGTCATCGGCTCGTTCCTCAACGTGGTCGTCTACCGCGTGCCGGCCGGCATCCCGCTCACCCGCGAGAGCCGCTGCCCGTCCTGCGACGCCCCGGTGCGTCCCTGGCAGAACGTGCCGCTCGTGTCGTGGCTGCTTTTGCGGGGACGCTGCGCGTCGTGCGGCGCGGCGATCTCCGCGCGGTACCCGCTGATCGAGCTCGCGACCGGTCTCGCGTTCTTGGCTGTCGTGTGGGCATCGCTCGGCTCGGCGACCGCGCCCTGGCCGGCGACGATCCTCCAGACGGTCGCCTTCCTGTACCTGACGGCCATCAGCATCGCGCTGGCCCTCATCGACGCCGACACCCGTCGACTGCCGAACGTGATCGTGCTTCCGGCCTACGCGGTGCTCGCGGCGCTCTTCACGGCGTCCTGCGTGTTCGGCGCCCCCTGGGAGTCGCTGCTGCGCGCTGCGATCGGAGGCATCGCCCTGTTCGCCTTCTACGCCGTGCTCCGGCTGACGCGCCCGGGCGGCATGGGCGGGGGCGACGTCAAGCTCGCCGGGGTGCTCGGCATCGCGCTCGGGTGGCTCGGGTGGGGAACTCTCGTGGTCGGCGCCTTCGCGGCGTTCGTGCTCGGAGGGCTCATGGCCGTCGTCCTCCTCTTCACGCGGCGGGCGGGGCGCAAGACCGCCATACCGTTCGGCCCGTGGATGCTCGCGGGCGCCTGGGTGGGAATCTTCGCGGGCGAAACCGTCGCTCGTTGGTACGTGGGAATGCTCGTCATCGGCTGAGCCGGCGGCGGAGAGAAAGGAAGAGAGCATGGCGAAGACGATCGTCGGGCTCGAGATCACCGAGGAGGGGGTCCGAGCGGCGGAGGTGACCGTCGGGCGCAGCCCGCGCGTGGTTGCGTTCGGTTCGGTCCCGCTCCCTCCTGGCGCCGCGAAAGACTCCGAGGTGTTCGACACGGATGCCGTCGTGCTGGCGCTGCGTCAGCTGTGGACGCGGGCGGGCATCAAGAGCAAGAACGTCGTGCTCGGCATCGGAAGCCGCCGCATCCTCGTTCGCGACTACACGATGCAGGCGATGCGCCCCGACCTTCTCGCCCAGGCGCTGCCGTTCCAGGTGCAGGACCTGCTTCCCGTGCCTGCGGAGCAGGCCGTGCTCGACTTCTACCCGATCTCGCAGCAGGGCGACCAGGTGTCGGGGCTGCTCGTCGCGGCGGTCGCCGAGACCGTCGACGAGCTCGTCTCGGCCGTCACGAAGGCGAAGCTCACCGTCGACGTGGTCGACCTCGCGCCGTTCGCGCTCGCTCGCGCCGTCACGGCGGTGGCCGCGGCGGGCGAGACCGTCGCCGCTCTCCACCTCGGTGACCATACGACCTACGTCGTCGTGGTCCAGGACGGCGTGCCGCGGTTCGTGCGCATCATCCCGACCGAGATCGTGACCGAGGCCGTGCGCGCGCGGGCGGCAGCCCAGACCGACACGGATGCCACGGCCCCCGTCGTCGAGGAGATGCTCGAGACCGTTCCCCCCGGCGACGCCCCCATGCGCCGACGCGCCGCGTCGCGCGGGACGGGCCGCACTCTCACGATGAGCGAGGCCGACGTGCGCGACGTCGTGGCACGGCTGGGGAGCACCCTCCGCTTCTACGCCGACCGATCGGCCGACGCCCCCGTGACTCGCGTGCTCGTCAGCGGTGCCGGGGTGGCCGTCGACGGCATCGTCGCGTCTCTCGCGGCGAGCCTCCCGATGCCGGTGCACCCGGTGGGGCTGTCCAGCGTCGTGGAGACCAAGATCGCCGCTCCGGTCGGCGACGTCGACTTCGATCTCGTCCCGACGGTCGGGCTCGCGCTGGGGGGTGCACGCTGATGGCACTGCGTTCCGCGACACCTGCCATGGCGCTCGGCGGCGCTCCGCGCGTCAACCTCATGCCCCGCGCCGCGATCGAACGGCGCCAGCGCGCGACGCTCCTGCGCCAGTGGGTGTGGGTGCTCGCCGCGACCCTGCTCGTCATCGCCGTCGTCAGCGCCGGCGCCTATACGCTCCAAGCCGCCGCGCAGCAGCGGCTCGATGCGGAGAACGCCCGTACCAGCGGGCTCCTCACCGAGTTGGCAGGCCTCCAGCCCGTCCGCACCAAGCTCGCACTGCAGACCGATCTCACCGACTTCCGCAGCCGCGCGATGGGAACGGACATCGCGTGGGCCCCCGTCATCGCCGAGTTCACCCGGGCGCTGCCGGACGGGCTGTTCTTCGAGGGCTGGGACCTCTCGCCCGGCGGTCTGCTTCAGGGCGATGACCCCGCCGCGGAGATCGGGCTGCAGGGAGATCTGCTCCTGACCGGGGGAGACCCCCGCGACATGGCGCCGCTCATCCGTTCCATCCGTGCGCTGCCGGGTGTGCTCGACGCCGATGGCTGGACGCAGAGCTTCGAGGAGAACAGCTATCACCACGTGGTGAGGGTCGCCCTCGACCAATCCGTCTACACGGGCGCCTTCGCGGGGGAGAGCGACGGATGAACGCCAGCAAGCAACTCGTCAACCTCGCCGGCACGCTTGTCGTCGTGATCCTCCTCGTGGCCGGTGTGGTCTTGGTCGCGCTCCCGTTCTACAGCGGGTCGCTCGCGATCGACAGTGAGAAGCGCACCGTCGAGCAGAGCAACTCGACCTACGAGCAGCAGATCGCCCGCCTGTCCGCTGCCGAGGAGGAGATCGCCGCGGTCGACGAAGACCTCGCCACGCTGCGGACCGAGATCGCCAGCGCCCCGCGCCTCGACGAGGTGCACGCCCTGATCGCCCGCTCGGCCGAACGGGTCGATGCCCGCGTCGAGTCGATCGCCGCCGAGCCCGCAGAGTCGTGGGTGGCGCGCGATGTCATCGACGAGGAAGGCGTCGCGGTCGCCGCGGAGGAGGAGCCGGCCGACACCGCCGCCTCGCCGACCCCCGCCGCGACCGACGGCGACGGCGGCGACGGCGAGTCCGCTCCGGCGGCGGAGCCGGAGGCACCCGCGACGGAGCTCACTCCCCAGCAGCAGGTGCTCCTCACGATCACCCTCGACATGACCTTGCCGTTCCTCGGCGGAGGCGACGAGGGCACCGACGTCGAGGACAGCACGGAGGTCGACGAGGAGACCCTCACGTCCACCGCGAAGCGGGTCTCGGCGTTCGTCGACGGTCTCCGCGAGGGGCCGCGGCTCGTCTCGATCATCGATGTGAACTTCGCGGACGGGAAAGTCGTCGTGTCCGCGCTCGCGTTCTTCCAGACAGAGGATGCCTCATGACTCAGAATGTCGCCCCCCTGCAGGGCCTGCTCGCCGTCGCCGCCCGGTCGCGCGCGTCGGATGTGCACCTCACCGCGAACCACCCGCCGCAGATGCGCGTGGACGGCGACCTGGAGACCATCCCCGGCTACGAGCAGCCCACGTCGACGAACTGGCTCGAGTCCGCCATCGGCGGCATCCTGTCCAACGACCAGGTCGCGGAGTTCCGCACCTCGGGCGAAGTCGACCTCTCGATCACCGTGCCCGATGTCGCACGATTCCGCGTCAACATCTTCCGCCAGCTCGGCCAGGTCGCCGTCGCGCTCCGCTTCATCCCGGACCGCATCAAGAGCTTCGACGAACTGGGTGTGCCCCGCGTCGCGGCCGATCTCGTCATGAAGCCGCGTGGACTGGTGCTCGTGACGGGACCGACAGGCTCCGGCAAGTCCACGACGCTCGCGTCGATGATCGACGTCGTCAACCGCACCAAACCCGCGCACATCGTGACCGTCGAAGACCCGGTGGAGTTCCAGCACACGAGCAAGCGCGCACTCATCCACCAGCGCGAGATCGGCAGCGACACGGCATCCTTCTCCGAAGCGCTCCGACGCGTGCTCCGCCAGGACCCGGACATCATCCTCATCGGTGAGCTCCGCGATCCGGAATCGATCTCGACGGCCCTGACTGCGGCCGAGACCGGCCACCTCGTCATGTCGACGCTGCACACCCAGAGCGCGGCGAAGTCGATCAACCGCATCGTCGATGCCTTCCCGTCGGATCAGCAGAATCAGGTGCGCACCCAGCTGGGTGACACGCTCCGGGGGATCATCACCCAGACGCTGCTTCCGCGCGCGCAGTCGGAAGGACGGGTGATCGCCACCGAAGTGCTCGTGAACACGCCGGCGATCGCGAACCTCATCCGCGAGGGGGAGGTGAGCCAGATCTACTCGATGCTGCAGGCGGGCGGTTCGCTGGGCATGCACACGCTGGACCAGGACCTGCAGCGGCTCGTCGCGGACGGGTCGATCTCGCTCGCTCTGGCGCGCGAGATCGCGGAAGACCCGAAGTCGTTTGACGACACCCGCGTGCGCCCGGTGGACTACGACGCGGAGGCGTGGACGATGCACGCATCGGAGCGCTCGTCGGTCGGTTGGGGCAACTGATGTCGCTCATCGAGGAATACACCTACCGTGCCGTCGATGCGACCGGCGGCGGCGTCGTCAAGGGCACCATCGAAGCGTCCAGCGACACCGCGGTGGCCGCCAAGCTCCGCGCCCAGGGGCTGACGCCGCTCGAGGTGGCTCTCACGTCGAAGACCGGGCTCAACCGCGAGATCTCGCTTCCGGGTTTCGTCAAGCGCGTGAAGGTCGCGACGCTCGCCGTCTTCGCCAAGCAGATGGCCGGCCTCATCAACGCTGGTCTCCCGCTCATGCGCACCCTCTCGATCCTCATCGATCAGTCGGAAGACCGGATGCTGCGCGACGCGCTCGTCAAGGTGCACGGCGCCGTGGAGTCGGGGAGTGCCTTCTCCGCCGCCCTCGGACAGCATCCCGACGTGTTCCCGCCCCTCATGGTGAGCATGGTGAGGGTCGGCGAGTCGGGCGGCTTCCTCGGCCAGGCCCTCACGACGGTCGCCGACACGTACAAGAACGAGGCGGAGCTGCAGGACAAGATCAAGTCGGCGACGACGTACCCGCTGATCGTCCTCAGCATCGCGATCCTCGGCGTGATCGCCATGGTGACCTTCGTGGTGCCGATCTTCGAGGGGATGTTCAAGAACCTGGGGTCGGAGCTGCCGCTGCCCACCCAGATCATCGTCTCCATCTCGAACAACATGTTCTGGATCTTCCCCCTCATGCTGGTCGTCGGCGTCGTCGGATGGCTGTGGTGGATGAAGAACCGTAACGAGGAGGCGGTCCGTAAGGTGGTCGATCCCCTGAAGTTGCGGCTGCCGATCTTCGGTCCGCTCGCGACCAAGATCGCCGTCGCGCGGTTCAGCCGCGGGCTCTCGATGATGCTGAAGGCGGGCGTGCCGCTCGTGCAGGCGCTCGCGATCGTCGGTTCAGCGGCGAACAACCACAAGATCGAAGAGGCCGTCCGAGCCGTTCAGGAGTCCGTCAAGCAGGGGAAGTCCTTCTCCGCCCCGCTGGCCAAGGCCGGGGTTTTCCCGCCGATGGTCGCTCAGATGGCGGCGGTGGGCGAGGAGTCGGGCACGCTGCCCGACATGCTGGCCAGCATCGCCGACTTCTACGAGGGCGAGGTGCAGACCGCGACCGAGCAGCTCACCTCCGCCATCGAACCCATCCTCATCGTCGGCATCGGCATCATCATCGGCGGCATGGTCATCTCGCTGTACCTGCCGATCTTCTCGATTTACGGAGAGCTCGGACAATCCGGCTGACTCCGTCACAGACGGCAGGGCGCGCGGAACTGGGGAGGGACGCGCGCCCTGCTCTTTCCCCCCGGCGAGGAGGGGTCAGAGCGAGACCCGCATGACCTCTTCGATGGTCGTGATGCCTTCGGCGACCTTGCTGAAGCCGTCTTCCCGGAGGGAGATCATGCCCTCCTCCAGTGCCGTCGACCGCAGTTCGGTTCCCGTGGCGTGTGTGACGACGAGCTGCTCGAGCTTCTCGGTCACCTCCATGACCTCGTGCAGCGCCACCCGGCCGCGGTAGCCGGTGCCGGAGCACTCCTGGCATCCCACCGCGCGGTAGAGCACGGGCGGATCGAGCGGGTTGTGAGGGAACTTCACCGAGGAGAGAACCTCGCGTGTCTCTGTATACGCCTCGCGGCATTTCATGCAGAGTCGCCTCGCGAGGCGCTGTGCGACGACGGCCGACAGCGCCGTGCCGACGAGGTACGGCTCGCAGCCGACTTCGACGAGACGCGTCAGGGCGCTGGGGGCGTCGTTGGTGTGCAGCGTCGACAGCACGAGGTGTCCCGTGAGGGCCGCCTCGATGGAGATCGTCGCGGTCTCCTCGTCGCGGATCTCACCCACGAGCACGACATCGGGGTCGGATCGCAGGATCGAGCGGAGCGCCGCTTGGAAGGTCATGCCGGCGCGGGCATTCACCTGCACCTGGTTGATCCCCGCGATCCGGTACTCGACGGGATCTTCGACCGTGATGACGTTGATCCGAGGGTTGGCGACCGTGTTGAGGGCCGTGTACAGCGTCGTCGACTTGCCGGAGCCCGTCGGGCCGGTGACGAGAACCATGCCGTGCGGGCGCGTGATCGCCGCGCGGAACCGCTGCTCGTTGCGGATCGAGAAGCGGAGGTCCGACATGGTCAGCGACTGTGCCGAGCTGTCGAGGATGCGCATGACGATCTTCTCGCCCCACACCGTCGGCAGTGTCGCGAGACGCAGGTCGATCTGCCTCCCGTCGTGGTGCACGGACAGGCGGCCGTCCTGAGGCTTGCGCCGCTCTGCGATGTCGACGGATGCCATGATCTTCAGCCGCGAGATGACGCCGTCTTGGATCGCTCGGTCGGCGCGCTGCATCTCGTGCAGCACGCCGTCGATGCGGTAGCGGACGGTGAGGTTCTTCTCGCCAGGCTCGATGTGGATGTCGCTGGCCCGGTCGTTGATGGCCTGGGCGATGAGGAGGTTCACGAACCGCACCACGGGGGCGTCGTCGACTTGCTCCTCGATAGACTCGGTGCCGCTCGACCCGTCGGCGGCCGCGATCTCGCCGATCTGCTCCGAGAGGTCAATGAGTTCCTCGTCGGAGCGGAGGAAGCGGGAGAAGGCCGTCTCGAGCGCGTCGGCCGCCACGACGACCGGGCGCACGTTCAGCTCCGTCGCCGTGGCGATGTCGTCGATCGCGATGAGATCGGTCGGGTCGACCATGCCGATCGTGAGGCTGCGGCGACCGCGCTCGATCGGGATGATCTGATAGCGGCGGCAGAGGGTGGGGGGAACGGCGGCGATGACCTCAGCGGTCAGCTCCGCTTCGGGCAGGTCGACGAACTTCAGTCCGAGCTGGCGGGCGATGCCCTGCGCGAGCTGGGTCTGCGAGATCAGCTGAGACTCGACGAGCCGTCGACGAAGTTCGGGACCCTCGCCGAATTCGGCGACGGCGTCCCACATGTCGTCTGCACTGACAGCCCCAGATTGCACGAGGCTTTCCGCGAGTCCCTTCACGGCGCATCCTCTCCCCGCCTGTATCCTACGACGCCCCGGTGTCGGTGTGAAAGAAGAATATTCCTGTGGCTGGTGTGACTGGCGCGTAGGGGATGTCCCGCGGCTGTCAACCCCGCGAGGCGTCGGGGGTGCCCTCGATATCCTGACTCGATGGACGTCGCTCGCCTCATCGCATGGGCTCTCGCCCGCAGACCGGTCCGCGCGTTCCTGCGCTACAGCGAGCACCGCGGTCCCATGCTCGCCGACAGCGTGACGTATCGGGCGCTGTTCAGCATCTTCGCCGGCGTGCTGCTCGGCTTCTCGTTCGCCGCCCTCTGGCTTGCGGGGAACCCCGCCGCCTGGGCCGCGCTCGTGGATGCGGTCGATCAGGCCATTCCCGGCCTCGTCGGACCCGGCGGACTCATCGACGCGGATGCCATCAGCGCCCCCGCCGGACTGACCATCGCCGGTGCGGTGTCCCTCGTCGGCTTGATCGGCGCCGCCATCGGTGCGATCGGATCGCTCCGGACCGCGCTCCACACGATCGCCGACCGCCCGCTCGACGACGTCCTGTGGATCTGGGTCATCCTGCGCAACCTCCTGCTGGCGCTCGGTGTGGGCGTCGCGCTGGCGGTGTCCGCCTCGGTGACGGTGCTCGGCACGGCGGGGGTCGGCACGGTGGCGGCGTGGTTCGGCTGGTCCGACGACCATCCCGCGGTCGCGATCGGAACCCGCGTGGTCGCCATCGCCGTGACGTTCGCGCTCGATGCGATCGTGCTGTTCGTGGTGTTCCGCATGCTCTCCGGCATCGTCGCCCCCGCACGGGCCTTCTGGGTGGGCGCGCTCATCGGTGCGGCGGGCCTCACCGTCCTGCAGACGCTCTCCGGCCTGTTCGTCGGGGGAGCGACGTCGAACCCGCTCCTCGTCACGTTCGGAGCGCTCATCGCCCTTCTCCTGTGGGTGAATCTCTCCTCTCAGGTGATCCTCATCGCCGGTGCATACGTCGTGGAGTCCGCGACCGAAGACGCCGATCGGCTCCGTGTCCGACACGGCGCCCGGACGTTCGCGGAACGAAAAGTGCAGACCGCGGAGGATGCCGTCGCCGTGGCGGCGTCGGAGCTCGCGTCCGCACGGGAGGCCCTGGCGGCGGAGCGATCCTCCTGACACGCGGCGGAGGCGGCCGCGCGTGAGGGCGCTATCCGCTATGCGAACGACGTCGCGGATGTGAAAGTCGTATTACCGCCACCTGAGAGCGGTCACAGCGGGCCCGCCGAGTGTGTACCTTCGTATCGTGCCCGAGATCGAGACCTCCGCTGCAGCGCTGTCCGTCACCCACCCGCTCGCCCTCGCCCCCGTCACGGGGCCCGCGAGCACCGTTGACGGCTTCGTCCGGCAGTTCCTGCGCAATCTGAACTACGAGCGAGGCGTCGCCCTGTCGGCCGCCAACGCCAACGATCGCTACTTCGCCTTCGCGATGACGGTGCGCGACTACCTCATGGCGCGTTGGCTCGAGGATCAGCGCCGGCAGCGCGAGCAGCAGGCCAAGGGCGTCTGCTACCTGAGCGCCGAGTACCTCCTCGGGCGCCAGCTGGACAACAACCTCCTGGCATCCGGGCTCGCCGACATCGCGCGCGAGGCGATGGCATCCTGTGGCATCGACATCGACCAGCTGCGTGCGGAGGAGGTCGAGCCGGGGCTCGGCAACGGCGGTCTCGGCAGGCTGGCGGCCTGCTTCATCGACTCTCTCGCGACGCTCGGTGTGCCCAACATCGGCTACGGCATCCGCTACGAGTACGGCATCTTCCGTCAGACGTTCGTCGACGAGCAGCAGGTGGAGCAGCCCGACGCCTGGCTGTCGATGGGCTCGCCGTGGGAGTTCCCGCACCCCGAGGCCGCGCAGACGATCTCGTTCGGCGGACACACGGAGACCTACGACGACGACGGTGTTCTGCGCTCGCGCTGGATTCCCGGCTGGAATGTCCAGGCTGTGCCCTACAACTACATGGTCCCCGGCTATCAGAACGGACGCGTCAACACGCTCCGACTGTGGAGCGCCAAGGCGACCAACTCGTTCGACCTCCGCGTCTTCAACTCCGGCGATTACGAGGAGGCGGTACGCGCGCAGACGTTCGCCGAGAACATCTCGAAGGTTCTGTACCCGGAGGACTCGACGCCCCAGGGCAAGGAGCTGCGCCTCCAGCAGCAGTACTTCTTCGTCGCCGCCTCGATCGCGGACTTCTTCGAGCACCAACTGGTCGACGGCTTCGACATGACCAAGCTCGCCGATCGCGTGATCTTCCAGCTCAACGACACCCACCCCGTCATCGGTGTGCCCGAGATGATGCGCGTGCTCGTCGACGAGAAGAAGCTCGACTGGGATGTCGCGTGGTCGATCACGCGTGAGTGCTTCGCGTATACGTGCCACACGCTGCTCCCTGAAGCGCTGGAGGTCTGGTCCGTCGAGCTCCTCGGACGCCTGCTGCCGCGCCACCTGGAGATCATCTACCGCATCAACGACGAGTTCCTCGCCGAGGTGCGGGAGCGGTTCGGCGACGACGAGATGCGCATCCGGAACATGTCGATCATCGGCGAGGTGCCGTACCGCTCGGTGCGGATGGCGTTCCTGGCGACGGTGGCGGGCGCGAAGGTCAACGGCGTCGCCGAGCTCCACTCCCAGCTGCTCCGCGAGAAGGTGCTCCCCGACTTCGACGAGTTCTTCCCGGGGAAGTTCACCAACGTCACCAACGGCATCACGCCGCGACGGTTCGTGAGGCTCGCCAATCCCGAGCTCTCCAGCCTCATCACCGACGCCCTGGGCGCGGGCTGGATCACCGACCTCGAGCGGCTGCGCGAGCTCGAGGCGTATGCCGAGGACCCGGACTTCCGGGCGAGCTTCCGCGAGGTGAAGGCGGCCAACAAGCGGCGCCTGTCGCAGGTGCTGCACGCGCGCGACGGCTTCGACGTGAGCGACGGGCACATGCTCGACGTCATGGTCAAGCGCCTTCACGAGTACAAGCGGCAGATGCTGAAGCTGCTCCACATCGTCACCTCCTACGAGGCGATCGTGTCGGGCCGGGTCGCCGCCGCCGACGTCCAGCCGCGCACGTTCATCTTCGGCGCGAAGGCCGCGCCCGGCTACGTCATGGCGAAGCGGATCATCCACCTCATCAACGCCGTGGGCTCGGTCGTCAACGCCGATCCCCGGGTGGAGGGACGCCTGAAGGTCCTCTTCCCGCCGAACTACAACGTGACGCTCGCGGAGCGCGTCATCCCCGCCGCCGACCTGTCCGAGCAGATCTCGCTCGCCGGAAAGGAGGCATCGGGAACCGGAAATATGAAGTTCGCCCTGAACGGCGCTCTCACGATCGGGACCGACGACGGCGCGAACGTCGAGATCCGCCAGTTGGTCGGCGACGACAACTTCTTCCTGTTCGGCATGAGCGAGCCGGAGGTCGAGGCACTGTGGGCGCGCGGGTACAAGCCCGCGGACTTCTACCAGGCCGACGACAACCTGCGCCGGGCCATGGATCTCATCGCGTCGGGTGCCTTCTCCGGCGGCGACCGGAGTGTGTTCGAACCGGTCGTCTCCAACCTCCTGTACGACGACCGATTCATGGTGCTGGCCGACTACTCGTCCTACATCGCCGCGCAGGCGAAGGTCGACGCGGCGTACCAGGACGAGGAGGGCTGGACGCGATCGGCGATCCTCAACATCGCCCGCTCGGGGTTCTTCTCCTCCGACCGGTCGATGCGCGACTACATCGAACGCATCTGGCACACGCCGCCGGTCATCTGATCGCGGTCAGCGCGCGTACCGTTCGACGAACGACCGGAGGATGCTGCCCGTGTGGGTCACCGGCATCCGCCGCACGGCTGCGAGGGTGAGGTCGAGTTCGTCCGCCGCGAAGTAGCCGTGATCGGCGTAGGCATGGATGCGCGTGACGATGCCGTCCACGTCGAGTTCGGGGTGGAACTGCGTCGCGTACACGTTGTCGCCCACGCGGAACATCTGCACAGGGCAGGCGGCGCCGCTCACCAGGAGTGTGGCCGAACGGGGGAGTGCCGAAATGGCCTCCTTGTGCCCGACGAAGGCGGTGAACTCGTCCGGGATCCCCGCCAGGAGAGGGTCGGCGGCGCCGGCGGGCGTGCGCCTCAGATCGACGACGCTGATGGGCTCGCCGTAGGTGCGGTCGATGACGGCGCCCTGATGGGCGCCGAGCGTGCCGATGCCGTAGCAGGCCCCCAGGAAGGGGAAGTCGCGGCCGACGACCTCATCGAGCAGCGTGTCGAACTCCGCTTCGACGCGACGCTGCGCCGGCGACTTACGCTCCAGCGGGTCGGACGCGTTGAAGGGTCCGCCGCCGACGAAGATTCCGGACCAGTCGTCGAGGTCGAGATGTCCGAGCGGGGTGGCCTCCATCCGCACCCGCACCAGCTCGTCCTCGGATAGGCCTGCGAACCGCCGGAACAGCGCGTACTCCTCGTCCGCGGGACCGTCCTCGGCGCGGGTGGCCAGCAGGAGGAACGGCTTCATCGCTCCTCCTCCCGGTTCGTGATCTGGTCCTGGATCGCGGCGAGGGTCGCGGCGACGACGGGATTCCTCGCGCCTTCGTCGCGGGCGACGGCCCAGTACGACAGTCGATGCTCCCACGCATCGGACAGTACGGGCACGAGCCGGTCGTCCCGGTCGGCGACGAAGTCCGGCAGGAGCCCGATCCCGGCGCCCGCGGCGGTGGCCTCGAGGTGCGCGAAAACGCTCGTCGAGCGCAGCGAAGGGGGGGAGTCGGGAAGCGCGTGGAGCGCCCGGTCCAGCTCGTCGACCTGGAGGGCCGACTCGATGTAGAAGACGAGCGGATGCCGGGCGAGCCCGCCGACGTCGGAGGGGGCGCCGTGCCCGCAGAGGTAGTCGCGAGATGCATAGAGACGGAGCGAGTAGTCGAAGATCGGCGTCGCGAACGCCCGGAAGACCTCGGGGCGGCCGGCGACGATCTCGAGGTCCACACCGGAGCGATGCTGGCGCGCGCGCTGCGTCACGGCCACCAGTTCGACGGTGAGGGAGGGATGGGTCCGACGCAGGTTGGTCAGGGCGGGTGCCAGGACGTGGGCTGTGAAAGCCTCGGGCGCCGCGATGCGCACCGCGCCGCGCAGGCCGCCGCTGTGCTCGCCGCCGGCGCTCGTGTCGGACGGGACCGCTCGGTCGCCGCCCGAGAGGTCTCGCAGCGATGCCTCGACGCGTTCGGCGATCGCGACGACGCGCTGGCCCTCCTCTGTGACGTCCCACCCGGCCGCGGAACGAACGAGGAGGCGCACGCCGACCGTGCGTTCGAGTGCTGCGATCCGACGGGACACGGTGGAGTGGTTCAGACCGAGGGCGTCCGCCGCGGCGGTGTAGCGCCCGCGTCGCGCGACGGCGAGGAACGTCATCAGCGCGTCGAGCGGCGGTTCGTCGGCGACAGGCATCCCTCGAGTGTGCAGGAATGCACAGTTGCGGTGCAAACTCGCTCGCCTCTGTGCGTTGAACGCAACCTGTCGCACGCGTACCGTGACTCGCATCGGCCTTCCGTGCCGATTGCTCGCGAGGAAGGGAGCGGCGATGGCGACGATCGCGTGGATAGGGCTCGGACACATGGGCTTGCCCATGAGCGGACATCTCGTCGCCGCCGGTCATCGGGTCGTCGGGGTCGATCTCGATCCCCGCGCGACCGAGGCTGCCGCGGCGCAGGGCGTGGAGATCGCTGACTCCGCGGCCGAGGCGGTGCAGGGCGCCGACGCCTGCGTCACGTCGTTGCCGCGCCCCGAGCACGTGCGCGCCGTCTACGGAGGAGAGGACGGCATCCTGGCGCGCAGCGCGCACGGCACGCTGCTCCTGGACACGTCGACCGTCGACGTCGAGACCACCGCCTGGTGTCATCTCGAAGCCGCCGCGCGCGGCCTCGCCTTCGTCGACGCGCCGATCTCCGGAGGAACCGCCGGTGCCGCCGCCCACACGCTCACCTTCATGCTGGGCGGTGAGCCGGATGCCGTCGAGCGCGCCGCCGGTCTCGTCGCACCGATGGCCGGAGCCGTCGTCCGCTGCGGCGGCGCGGGGGCCGGGATCGCCGCCAAGCTCGCGAACAACATGATGCTGTTCGTGAACGTGATGGCGATGGCCGAGGGAGCTCAACTCGCCGCACGCCTCGGCCTCGACTCGCGGGTGTTCTGGGAGGTCGCCAGCGCCTCCTCCGGATCGTCGTGGGCGGTGCGCACCTGGTACCCGGTCCCGGGGGTCGTCGAGACCGCGGCGGCCAACCGCGACTTCGAGGCATCGTTCTCGGTCGATCTCGCCCTCAAGGACTGCTCGCTCGCCGTCGCCGCCGGGACCGCGGCAGGACTCCGGCTGCCGGCCGCCGAGCTGGCGCAGTCGCAGCTGGAGCAACTCGCCGCGGACGGCCTCGGAGGCAGGGACTGCACTCTCGTCGCCCGATTCCCTTCCCCCGACGGCACCATACCCGGATGGCATCCGTCATCGTCCCCCGACCCCGCCCAGGAGCTCTCATGACCACGGCCCTCGACCTCGTCCTCATCCCGCACGTCATCGGCGGCGAACGCATTCTCGACGCCGAGCGGGTCGGGCCCGTCTTCGATCCCGCCACGGGAAGGCAGACGGGCGAGGTCGTGTGGGCTTCGGCCGAGCGGGTCCACGAGGCAGCGCTGATCGCTCAACGGGCCCAGCGCGCGTGGCGGGAGACCGGGCTCGGTCGTCGCCAGCAGATCATGTTCCGCCTCCGCGAGATCATCTCCTCGCGGGCCGAGGAGCTCGCGCGGATCATCACGGCCGAGCACGGCAAGACCGTCGACGACGCGCTCGGCGAGGTCGCGCGCGGACTCGAGAACGTCGAGTTCTGCACGGGGCTCATGCACCATCTCAAGGGAGACCACTCGGAGCAGGTCTCCGCGGGTCTGGACGTGTATCAGCTCCGGCAGCCGGTCGGTGTCGTCGCCTGCATCACCCCGTTCAACTTCCCCGCGATGGTGCCCCTGTGGATGGTGACGACCGCGATCGCCGCGGGGAACGCGGTCATCCTCAAGCCCAGCGAGCGCGATCCCTCCGCCGCGGTGTGGCTCGCCGACGCGTTCCGTGAGGCCGGGGTGCCCGACGGCATCCTGAACGTCGTGCACGGCGACCGCGAGGCGGTGGATGCCATCCTCGACGATCCCGTGATCCGGGCGGTGTCCTTCGTGGGCTCCACCGCGATCGCCCGCCACATCTACGAGCGCGCAGCCGCTGCAGGCAAGCGTGTGCAGGCCCTCGGCGGCGCGAAGAACCACATGATCGTCATGCCGGACGCCGACCTGGATGCCGCGGCCGACGCCGCCGTCTCGGCCGCCTACGGTTCGGCGGGGGAGCGCTGCATGGCGATCTCGGTCGTGGTGGCCGTCGGCGACGTCGCCGACGACCTCGTCGCGCGGATCGCCGAGCGGCTGCCCGGTCTCGTCGTCGGCGACGGGCGTGACCCCGCCACCGCGATGGGCCCGCTCATCTCGCGTGACGCGCTCGATCGCGTGACCGGCTTCGTGGCGGGCGCGACGGCGGAAGGGGCCGACCTCGTCGTCGACGGTCGTCAGGGGAGCCTTCCCGGCGACGGCCACTTCATCGGGCCCTCTCTGGTGGACCGCGTGCGACCGGGAATGCGCGTGTACGACGAGGAGATCTTCGGCCCCGTGCTCTCGATCGTCCGCGTCGCCGACTACGCGGCGGCCGTCGACCTCGTCAACGCCAGCCGCTACGCCAACGGCACGGCGGTGTTCACTCGTGACGGGAAGACTGCGCGGCAGTTCGGGTTCGACATCGAGGTGGGAATGGTCGGCGTCAATGTGCCGATACCGGTTCCGATCGGGGCCTACTCCTTCGGTGGGTGGAAGGACTCGCTGTTCGGCGATACGCACATGTACGGCCCCGAGGCCTTCGCGTTCTACACGCGTCGCAAGGTGATCACCACGAGATGGCCCGAGCCGAGCGAGAGCCAGATCAGTCTCGGCTTCCCGACGCACTGAGCCGGAAGCGCGGGCTGTCGTGGCCCCGGACTAGGCTGGAGTCGACGCGGAAAGGGAGGTCATCATGGCCATTGCACGCTTGCACGGAGGCCCGCTCGACGGGCAGGTCATCCCGATCGACGACGCGGCGGAGGATCGTCTGATCCTTCCCTACAGCGAGACCCAGGTGGTCTACGAACGCGGCGGCGCTCCCGAGAACACGGGTGAGGGCGACGGTCCCACGTCGTCCGATTTCCACTACCTCGAGGCTCAGGACGACATCGATCCCGACCCCGACAGCCGAGACGAGTGACCGGCGGCGACGCTGAGCGCACGCTCGAGATCGAGCGGAAGTACGACGTCGGCGACGAGACGCCGATCCCCGACTGGCGTGAGCTTGCGGGGGTGACGACGGTCGGCGCACCGGAGCGCAGGGCGCTCGATGCGCGCTACCTCGACACCGACGACGGCCGGCTCGGACGTGCGGCCGTCGCCCTGCGGCGCCGGACGGGCGGCCCCGACGAAGGTTGGCACATCAAGCACGCCACGCCCGAAGGCAAACACGAGGCGAGGTGGCCGCTCGACGATGCGTCGACCGATGCAGAAATCATCGTGCCGGATGCCGTAACGGCGACGCTTGCGGCTGAACACGGCTTCGGCGCCGTCGGTGAGCTCTCGACGGTCGCGCGGATACGCAACGAGCGCACGGCATACGCGCTGCGGAACGCGCGGGGCGACCTCGTCGCGGAGTTCGTCGACGATCGGGTCTCGGCGACCGACGTGCGTCGGGGAGTCGAGACGCGCTGGCGCGAGTGGGAGCTCGAGCTCGGGCCCGCCGCCCCCGCCGACGACGAGGGGCGAGACGCGCTCTTCGCCGCCGCGGACGCACTCGTGTCGGCTGTCGGCGGTTCGGTCTCGGCATCCGGTTCGAAGTTGGGTCGAGCGCTCGGGTTCTGACGCCGCCCTCGGCATCCCTCAGAACGGCACTGACGCCGCCCCCGGCTTCGTCGGGGCGGCGTCAGTGGTGGAGGCTCAGCGTACTCCGTCGACCTATGCAGTCAAATGCAACCTGGTCAGAGGGCGATCGATCAGAAGTTGATCATGTGGCCCGCGAGGCCGTGGAAGGCCTCTTGCAGCGCCTCGGACAGCGTGGGGTGCGTGTGGACGTTGCGCGCGAGTTCCAGCGCCGTGAGGTCCCACTTCTGCGCGAGGGTCAACTCGGGGAGCAGCTCCGACACATCCGGGCCGATCAGGTGGCCACCGACGAGCTCGAGGTGCTCGGCGTCGGCGATGAGCTTGACGAAGCCGACGGGCTCGCCGAGGCCGTGCGCCTTGCCGTTCGCCATGAAGGGGAACGTGGCGACCTTGTACTCGCGACCGGTTTCCTTGTACTGCGCCTCGGTGTACCCGAACGACGCGACCTGCGGCGAGCAGAAGGTTGCCCGCGGCATCATCCGGTAGTCGCCGAGCGCCATCGTCTCTGCGCCGCCGATGGTCTCGGCGGCCACGACACCCTGGGCTTCGGCGACATGGGCCAGCTGGAGCTTCGCGGTCACGTCGCCGATGGCGTAGATGCCCTCGACGTTCGTCCGCATGAAGTCGTCGATCGCGATGGCGCCACGATCGGTGAGCTCGACGCCCGTGTTCTCGAGACCGAAGCCCTCGACACGCGGTGCGAAGCCGATCGACATGAGCACCTTGTCGGCCTCGATGGAGCCCTGGGTGCCGCTCTTGTTGTCGGTGTACGTGACGGTGACCTTGTCGCCCGCGTCGACCACCGACTCCACCTTCGTCGAGACGAGGAGGTCGATGCCGTAGTTCTTGTACTGACGTGCGATCTCCTTCGAGACGTCGGCGTCTTCGTTGGGGAGGGCACGATCGAGGAACTCGATGATCGTCACCTTCACGCCGTAGTTCGACATGACGTACGCGAACTCCATGCCGATGGCACCCGCTCCGACGATCACGATCGAGCCCGGGAGCTCGCGCGAGAGGATCTGCTCCTCGTACGTGACGACGTTCTCGCTCAGTGTGACGCCGGGAAGGAGGCGCACGGTCGAGCCGGTGGAGATGATCACGTTGTCGAACGTGACCTCCTCGACCTGACCGTCGCTCTTGGTCACCGAGATCGCCTTGGGGCCGGTGAACGAGCCGCGACCCTCGTACTCCGTGACCTTGTTCTTCTTCATCAGGTAGTGGATGCCCTTGACCCGGCCATCGGCCACGTCGCGGCTGCGGTCCCAGGCGACGCCGTAGTCGAGCGAGAACTCGCCCGAGATGCCGAAGAACTCGGCCTTGTGCTTGAGCGTGTGGGCGATCTCGGCGTTCTTCAGCAGCGCCTTCGAGGGGATGCAGCCGACGTTGAGGCAGACGCCGCCCCAGTACTTCTCTTCGATGATGGCGGTGGACAGTCCGAGCTGCGCGGACCGGACCGCTGCGACATACCCACCAGGGCCGGCACCGAGGACGACGACGTTGTAATGAGGCATGCCTCCAGCCTAGTCCTCGCGGGAGGGGCGTCTCCTCGTCACGGCGAAGGCGACCACGGCTCCCGCCACGGCGATCACGCCGATCCCGATCCACACCGGAAGCAGTCCGTCGCCGGAGCCCTCGGACGGCAACGACGGGGCGGGCGTCGCACCGTCGCCGGGGGAGGACGGGGCGCCGACCGAGAAGGCGAACTCGCCCGAGATCGGGTGGCCGTCGCTGGACACCACTCGCCATGCGACCTCGACGGTGCCGGAGGCGTCGCCCGAGAGGGGCTGCGAGACGCGCACCCCGTCGAGGACGGGCTCACCCGCCGTGAGGTCGGTGCCCGTGGCATCCGTCACGACGACCTCCGTCGCACCGTCGCCCGAAAGGAGCACGCCGCTGAACGTCAGAGTGAGCGCATCGGGCAGGGTCTCGACGACCGCGTCCGCGGCAGGATCGGATCCGACGAGTTCGTCGTGGGCCGACGCGGGCGCCGCGACACCGACGAGAAGCAAGGCGGCGAGGGCGCTGAAGATGGCGAGGACACGGGGACGGAGGCGCTCGACGGTCACCCGATCCAGCCTACCGAAGCCGAGCGCTGCGAGCCCTGTCGCCGGAGCGCACGCGGGCCTACCATGGCGGCAGGTGCGCGCCGTCCGGGCGCGCCGTCGAGGGGAGAGGGGTGTCGAATGGACGCCATGATGCGGGATGCCATGACGCCGGAGATGATGTCGATGGAGGGCATGCCCGACCTCGACATGGCGCTGATGCAGGCGTGCATGGATGCCTGCGCAGCGTGCGAGCAGGCGTGCACGGTGTGCTCCGCCCAGATGATGGACGGCCGTCCCATGGACTGCGCGCCGGCCTGCTCCAACTGCGCCGACATGTGCAACACGATGATGCGCGCCATGATGCGGATGTCCGGCATGACACCGCCCGTGATGATGGCGATGCTCGACGCCTGCATCGCGATGTGTCAGGCCTGCATGGACATGTGCATGATGCACGCGGACATGAGCCCTGTGTGCAAGATGTGCGCCGACGCCTGTCAGGCGTGCATGGACGCGTGCATGGCGATGAAAGATGCCGTGTCCGCGGGGTGACCCGTGTCCTCGGCGCAGCTGCTGCTCACGCCAGCGGTGCGACGTTGAACACTCGTCCGGCCGCGTGGACCGCGTGGTGGCGCGGGTGGTAGGCGACGGGGCTCCCGGGAACGACGGCATCCACGATGCCGGCGCCATTCCACAGCTCTACGTCGGCACCGTCCTCCAGTCGGTGCAGCACGATCCGGCCGGCGCTCCGTTCCACCGTCGTGACGATCGCGTCCTCCCACTGCGCCGGCGTCGCCGATACGAGCCGTGCCTGGATCAGGTGGACGGCGTGCCCGGGAGCGAACGAGGAGCACGCTCCGCCGTGGGCGCACATGCACGGGGCATCCTGACGCACCGGTGCGGGCGTGAGGCGGTCGTGCGAGGCGTACACGGGAACTCCTTGTCGTGGGGCGCGGTTTCCGACAGGCTAGGCGAACACCCGTCGCCCCGTCGCAGCCGAAGAAACGCGGGGAAACAATCCGATCGCCCATGCCCGGGGCGGTTCGGTGCCCGGATCTGCTCTCCCGTGAGCACGGTGATCCGTTAGGGTGAATCAGGAGGAGGAAATCGTGGACGAGAACCGTCGCCCCGACGAGATCCGGCGAGAAGCCGAGTCGCCGCAGCGTGTGTCATCTGACACGACACAGACGTTCGGGCACGACTCGGATCTGTCCTTCATCCCCTTCGGAAGTGATCTCAGCGAGGTCGAACTCGAAGCGATCTCCGCGCTTCCGTCGCGCTCCGCGATGCTGCTGGTGAGGTCCGGCCCCACGGCGGGCGCGCGCTACCTCCTCGACAACGACGTGACGACGGTGGGCCGCCATCCGGAGGCCGACATCTTCTTCGACGACGTGACGGTGTCGCGTCGTCACGCCGAGATCACGCGCACCGGTGCGACGTTCGAACTCGTCGACCAGCGTTCGCTGAACGGTACGTACGTCAACGGAGAGCGCGTCGATCGTGCGGTCCTGACGAACGGCGCGGAACTGCGCATCGGCAAGTTCCGTCTCAACTTCTTCGCCTCGCCGGCCGATCGCGAGTCGGCCGGGTGAGCCCTGCGACTGCTCCCCGCGGACGTTCGACGTCCGCGGGTCACCTCAGCATCGGCCAGGTGCTAGCGCGACTCACCCCCGAATTCCCCCTGCTCAGCGCGAGCAAGCTCCGCTATCTCGAAGTTCAAGGGATCGTCACGCCCGTTCGCACCGAGTCGGGGTACCGCAAGTTCTCGCCCGTCGATGTCGAGCGACTGCGCACCACGCTCACGATGCAGCGCGACTACGGCATCCCTCTCGCTCGCATCCGCGAATATCTCGACGACCCCTCCGGCGATCTCTCGTCCATGCCCGCGTCGATCGTGCAGACTGCGCGCCGGCACCGGCGCGACGAGATGCTGACCGCCTCGGGCGCGTCGGCGAGTCTCCTCACCGATGCGATCAGCGCCGGTCTCATCCCCGCCGGCGACAGCTTCGATGACAGGGCGCTGTCGATGCTGCGCTCACTCACCGCACTCGACGCGCACGGCATCCAGCCGCGCCACCTCCGCAGTCTGCGGCAGGCGGCGGAGCGCGACGTCGCGCTCGTGGAGAACGCGCTGGCGCCCCTTCTGCGCAAGTCGGATCCCGCTTCTCGCGGCCGCGCGCACGAGCTGGCGCCCGAGCTCGTGCGTCGACTCGACGAGCTTCGCGCCGGCATTCTGCAGACGGCGCTCGAGCGACTGACCCCCTGACCGCAGCGCGACACGCCGAGGCGACACGGCCGGATGTCGTTGCCGGGTGAGCATCCCTCATCTAGCGTGGAACTGACAACCCGATGTAGGAGGCGAAATGACCGCGCATGACGCGATCGGCGAGCCGCAGTTCATGACTGACCTGCTGTTCACCGACGGCCTCCCGCAGATGGACGACGAAGTCGGATACCGCGGGGCGGTCGCCGCCCGCGCGGCGGGCATCACGTACCGTCAGCTCGACTACTGGGCGCGCACGGAACTCGTGGAGCCCACGGTCCGGGGCGCGTCGGGTTCGGGATCGCAGCGCCTGTACGGTTTCCGCGACATCCTCGTGCTCAAGCTCGTCAAGCGACTTCTCGACACCGGCATCTCCCTGCAGCAGATCCGCACGGCGGTCGAGCAGCTCCGGGCTGCCGGCATCCGTGATCTCGCGGGCACCACCCTCATGAGCGACGGCGCCTCGGTCTACCTGTGCACGTCGAACGACGAGGTCATCGACCTCGTCAGCCGCGGACAGGGCGTGTTCGGCATCGCGGTGGGCAAGGTTCTCCACGAGGTCGAGTCGACGCTCCTGGAGTTCGACCCGCAGGCACCCGATCCCGTCGATGAGTTGGCGGCGCGACGAGCCGTGCGGTCCGCCTGACCTTCACGCGATCCGGTGGCCTCGTCCCGAGGCCCGATTCGGCGAGCGTCGGAGCGTCGCCGCCGACGTGAAGCGCTACGCGCGCGCTTCGCCGGCAGCGGGAATGCGGCCCGTGCGCATGACCCGGTCGAGGAGCGCGTCGAAATCGCCCGCGAGTTCCTGAGCGGAATCTCCCGGCCAGATGTGGAGCGGCTTCGCGGCGCCCTGCGCCTGCTGAAGCGAGGTGCGCTCGGGCAGCTGAGGGGAGAGCACGAGGGGGCCGAACATGTCGCGGAGTTCCTTGATGCGGAACTGGTGCTCGATCGACTGCGGTCGAACGCGATTGACCACGATGCCCAGCGGCTGAAGCCGCGGCGAGAGTCCGCGTCGGATCTCTTCGATGGCGCGGAGCGCGCGGTCGGCCGCGGCAACCGAGAACAGACCCGGCTCGGTAACGACGATGACGCGGTCACTGGCGGCCCAGGCGGTGCGGGTCAGTGCGTTCAGCGAGGGGGCGCAGTCCACGAGGACGAGGTCGTAATCGGCCTCGATCGTCGCCAGCGCCTCCTCCAGCTTCCAGACGTCGCGCACGCTCGGGTGCGGACCGTCGAAGTTGATGGCGGACGGGCTGCCGATCATGACGTCGATCGTGCCGGGATGCACCTTCGCCCAGCCGCTGGAGGTGATCGCCTGGCGGACGACCTTCTCCTTCGGGTTCGCCAACACGTCGGCGATGTTCAGTCGACCTGCGACCTGGATGTCCATCCCCGTCGACACGTCGGACTGCGGGTCGAGGTCGACGACGAGGGTACGGACGCCTCGGGCGAACGCCGCCGAGGCGAGTCCGAGGGTCACCGTCGTCTTGCCGACCCCGCCCTTGAGAGAGCTGACGGAGAGTACGTGCACGAGGCACTACGTTACCGTCCCCTAGGCTGTGAGGACACTCAGGCGCTCCGGCGCCTCCCGGCATCCGGCGTCCGATGACGTGAACGCCCCGGTCATCCCACGTGAGGTGAGCATGTTCCGAAAGATCCTGGTCGCGAACCGCGGAGAGATCGCCATCCGCGCTTTCCGTGCCGCCTTCGAACTCGGTGCTCGCACCGTCGCCGTCTACCCGTACGAAGACCGCTACTCCCTGCACCGCCTGAAGGCCGATGAAGCCTACGAGATCGGCACGAAGGGTCACCCCGTCCGCGCGTACCTCGACGTGTCGGAGATCATCCGGGTCGCCAGGGAGAGCGGTGCGGATGCCATCTACCCCGGGTACGGCTTCCTGTCCGAGAACCCCGAACTCGCCGCCGAGGCTGCCGCCGCGGGGATCGCCTTCATCGGCCCGCCCTCGCGCGTACTGGAGATGGCCGGCAACAAGGTCACGGCGAAGGAGCACGCCATCGCGGCCGGCGTGCCCGTGCTGCGCTCGACGCCCGCGTCCGACGATGTGGACGCGCTCGTCGCGCAGGCGCCAGAGATCGGCTTCCCGATCTTCGTGAAGGCCGTCGCCGGCGGCGGCGGACGGGGGATGCGGCGCGTGGAGACGCCGGAGCAGCTGGCGCCCGCGCTGGCCGAAGCGATGCGGGAAGCGGACAGCGCCTTCGGCGACGCCCGCGTGTTCCTCGAGCAGGCCGTCCAGCGCCCGCGGCACGTCGAGGTGCAGATCCTCGCCGACGCCACCGGCAACACGGTCCACCTTTTCGAGCGCGACTGCTCCGTGCAGCGACGTCACCAGAAGGTGATCGAGATCGCGCCCGCGCCCAACCTCTCCGATGACATCCGCGAGTCCCTGCACCATCACGCCGTGGCGTTCGCGAAGTCGATCGGCTATCAGAATGCGGGCACCGTCGAGTTCCTGCTCGAGACGGCCGGCCCGCGCACCGGCGAGGTCGTCTTCATCGAGATGAACCCGCGCATCCAGGTGGAGCACACCGTCACCGAGGAAGTCACCGACGTCGACCTCGTGCAGTCTCAGATGCGGATCGCGGCGGGGGAGACCCTCGAGGATCTGGGACTCCGTCAGGAGCAGATCCGTCTCCGCGGAGCCGCGCTCCAATGCCGCATCACCACGGAAGACCCGACCCAGGGCTTCCGCCCCGACACCGGCAAGATCACGACGTACCGCTCGCCCGGCGGTGCCGGCATCCGTCTCGATGGCGGCACCACGGCGGCGGGCTCGCAGGTCAGCCCGCACTTCGACTCGATGCTCGCGAAGCTCACCTGTCGCGGGCGCGACTTCGAGGCCGCCGTCGTTCGGTCGCGGCGAGCGCTGGCGGAGTTCCGCATCCGCGGGGTGTCGACCAACATCCCCTTCCTCCAGCAGGTGCTGGACGACCCCGCCTTCGTGGTCGGCGATCTGAGCACGGCGTTCATCGACGAGCGTCCTCAGCTGCTCAAGGGACGGGAATCGAAGGACCGCGGATCGAAGATCATGGCGTGGCTGGCCGATGTGACGGTCAACAAGCCGCACGGCGAGAATCCGATCTCGATCACACCGGCGTCCAAGCTGCCCGCGATCGCGCTGTCCGGTGAGCCGCAGGCCGGGTCGCGCCAGCGTCTCCAGCAGCTCGGCCCGGAGGGTTTCGCCGCAGCCCTGCGTGCTCAGACGGCTCTCGCCGTCACCGAGACGACCTTCCGCGACGCACACCAGTCCCTCCTGGCGACCCGGGTGCGCACACGCGACCTCGTGACGGTCGCGCCGTACGTCGCGCGACTCACGCCTCAGCTGCTTTCGGTCGAGGCCTGGGGCGGTGCCACGTACGATGTGGCCCTCCGTTTCCTGGGTGAGGACCCGTGGGAACGACTCGACGCGCTGCGGGAGGCTCTCCCGAACGTCGCCATTCAGATGCTGCTCCGCGGACGCAACACGGTGGGCTACACCCCGTACCCGACCGCCGTGACGGATGCCTTCGTCCGAGAGGCCGCGGCATCCGGCGTCGACATCTTCCGCATCTTCGATGCTCTCAACGACGTCTCCCAGATGCGCCCCGCGATCGACGCGGTGCTGTCGACCGGCACCTCCGTCGCGGAGGTCGCGCTCTGCTACACGGGCGATCTCCTCGATCCCACCGAGAATCTGTACACGCTCGACTACTACCTCCGACTCGCGGAGCAGATCGTCGAGGCCGGCGCGCACATCCTCGCCATCAAGGACATGGCGGGACTGCTGCGCCCCGGTGCGGCCGCGACGCTCGTCACCGCTCTGCGGGACCGGTTCGACCTTCCGGTCCATGTGCACACGCACGACACCGCGGGTGGGCAGCTCGCGACCCTGCTGGCGGCGAGCGCCGCGGGCGCGGATGCCGTGGATGCCGCGGCCGCTCCGATGGCGGGAACGACCAGCCAGCCGTCGCTGTCGGCGCTGGTCGCCGCTCTTGCCCACACCGACCGTGACACCGGGCTGAACCTGCCCGCCGTGGCAGACCTCGAACCGTATTGGGAGGCGATGCGCCACCTCTACCACCCGTTCGAGTCGGGGCTGCCGGGTCCCACCGGCCGCGTGTACACGCACGAGATCCCCGGCGGACAGCTGTCGAACCTCCGACAGCAGGCCATCGCGCTCGGACTCGCGGACGACTTCGAGCTCATCGAGGACATGTACGCGGCGGCCAACGACATCCTCGGCCGTGTGCCGAAGGTGACGCCGTCGTCGAAGGTCGTCGGTGATCTCGCGCTCCACCTCGCGGCGGTCAAGGCAGACCCCGCGGACTTCGCGGCGAACCCGGAGAAGTACGACGTGCCCGATTCGGTCGTGGGCTTCATGGCCGGCGAGCTCGGAGATCTCCCCGGCGGGTGGCCGGAGCCCTTCCGCACGAAGGTGCTGCGCGGGCGTGAGGTGAAGATCGGGGTGACCGAGATCTCGGCCGCCCACCAGACGGCGCTGGCCGCGGATTCCGCGACCCGTCGTCGCACGCTCAACGAACTGCTGTTTCCCGCGCCCACGAAGACCTACCGCGAGGTCAAGGCGGCCTACGGCGACTTGAGCGTGCTCGAGACGGCCGACTACCTGTACGGCCTCACCCCGGGAACCGAGCACGTCGTCGAGATCGAACGCGGCGTGCAGCTCTACGTCGGCCTCGAGGCGATCGGCGCGGCCGACGACAAGGGCATGCGCACGGTCATGACGACGCTCAATGGGCAACTTCGCCCGGTGTTCGTGCGCGACCGCAGCATCGCCGTCGAAGGCCGACAGGCAGAGAAGGCGGATACATCACGACCGGGACAGGTGGCGGCACCGTTCTCGGGCGTCGTGACCCTCAAGATCGCCGTCGGCGACGCTGTCAGCGCGGGACAGCCCGTCGCCTCCATCGAGGCGATGAAGATGGAAGCGGCCATCGCTGCACCCGTCGACGGGGTCGTGGAGCGGGTGGTGATCCCCACGACGGCGCAGGTCGAAGCGGGTGATCTTTTGGTCGTCCTGCGGCCCGCCGAGTAGCCTTGCACCCTGGGCCGCGACATGCACCCGCGACCTGGGGATCTATCTGGAGTGAACAGCAGTGACGCCTGAGCGCAAAGACGAGACGCCCGACGAGCTCGAAAACGGGGTGCTGACCGCAGGCAGCATCGACACCGCCGGTATCGGCCTGATCGGCGGTTCGACCGCGCAGGTCGACGTCGACCTGCCGTCCCTGACGGCCGACGAGGACGATCTCCTGACCGAGGAGGAGCTGCTCGCGGAGGCCGACGACCTGCTCGGCGACCGGCCGAGCAACCACCCGGAGGACACCGTCGATGCGGAGCTCGTCGTCGACGCCGGCACGGGACCGCAGCCGATCAGCCGACGCGAAGCGCATCACCTCGGCGACCACGACGCCAAGCACGCCGTCGAGCGGGTCCACACCCGTACGGCGGATGTTCCCCTGCAGTCACGCCGGTTGGGCGAGTTCGAGGGCGGACGCGAGAGCTCCGATCTTCTCACCGCCGATCGCCTGCTCGACCCCGCTCACGTCGTGCGCCCCGAGCCCGAGGGCGGGTGGCAGCACTTCGTGTATTCGGTCACGGGCCACCGGGTGAACCTGGGAGACGGCAAGCGTGCCCGCGCCCGCAAGGAGCTCGACCGCCGCATCGCAGCGCCGTTGGGAGGCGGAGCCAAGTTCGTGCCGATCCTCTCCCGCAAGGGAGGCGTCGGAAAGACGACCGTCTCCACGCTCCTGGGTATGGCCCTGGCCGATGCGCGCGACGACCGCGTCATCGCGATCGACGCCAACCCCGATCGCGGCACGCTCGCCGATCGCATCGGCCGCGTCAGCGGCAAGACCGTCCGTGATCTCGTGCGCGTGCGCGGGGAAGTGGTCGGCTTCAACGATCTCTCCTCCATCGTGGCCCGCGACGAGACGCGACTCGACGTGCTCGCGTCCGACGCCGATCCGCGCGTGTCCGAGGCGTTCAACGACCGCGATTATCACGACGTTGCATCCGTCGCCGCCCATTACTACTCGATCGTCCTCACCGACACGGGCACCGGCATCGTGCACTCGGTGATGGAGGCCACCCTCCAGCTCGCCGATGTGCTCGTCGTGGTGGCGGGGCTCAGCGTCGACGAGGCGCGGCTGGCATCCGAGACGCTCACGTGGCTCGAGACGAACGGCTACGAAGACCAGGTTCGCAACGCGGTGGTGGTACTCAACACCGCCCGACCCGGCACGCCGCTCGTGCGCGCGTCGGAACTGGAAGCGCACTTCGGCACCCGGGTGCGCACGGTCGTGCGGATGCCGTACGACCCGCACCTGGCCGCGGGCAGCGCCGTCTCCTTCCGTGACCTGCAGCCCGCGACCCGTCAGGCGGCACGCGAACTGGCCGCGACGGTCGTCGAGGGCCTGCGCATCCTGGCATCCGCCTGATGGCCGTCCGTCCCATTCGCCTCTTCGGCGACCCCGTGCTGCGCGCCCCCTCCGCACCCGTGGAATCGATCGACGACGGGGTGCGAGCGCTCGTCCAGGATCTGCTCGACACCGTGGAGCTCCCGGGACGCGCGGGGGTGGCCGCGCCGCAGATCGGGGTCGGCGTTCGCGCTTTCAGCTACAACGTCGACGGCGTCATCGGCTATGTGCTCAACCCGGTCATCGTCGAGCTGTCGGGTGAGCCGCAGCCGACAGGCGAAGGATGCCTCTCGGTGCCGGGACTCTGGCACGACGCTATCCGTTACCCGCATGCAAAGGTCGTGGGCATCGACCTCGACGGCAACGAACTCGTGCTGGAGGGCGACGGTCTGTTCGCACAGGCGCTGCAGCACGAGACCGACCACCTCGACGGCATGCTCTATCTCGAACGGCTCGACCCCGCCACGCGCAAGGTCGCGATGCGCGAGGTGCGCGAGTCCGACTGGTTCTGACACCCGTCGGACCCGCGCCCCCGATCAGCCGAGCGACACGTTCGTCGTGGTCACCGGAACCGCGTAGAGGTCCTCGATCTGCTTCGCGAAGTCGCTCATGATGACGTTGCGCTTGATGCTCATCTTCGGGGTGAGGTGGCCGCTGGCCTCGGTCCACTCCGAATCGAGGATCTCGAACTTGCGGATGGACTCGGCGCGCGAGACCCCCTTGTTGGCGATGTCGATCGCACGCTGCACCTCTGCGCGCACCTTCGGGTTCTTCGCCGCATCCGCCAGCGACATGTCGGCCGGAAGCTCGTTGTTGCTCAGCCACGCCGGCAGCATCTCCGGGTCGAGGGTGACCAGCGCGGAGATGAAGGGCTTCTGGTCTCCGACGACGACGACCTGACCGACGATCGGGTTCGCGCGGATCGGGTCCTCCAGGGCGGCCGGCGCGACGTTCTTTCCGCCCGCGGTGACGATGATCTCCTTCTTGCGACCGGTGATCGTGAGGAAGCCCTCCTCGTCGAACGACCCGATGTCGCCCGTCTTGAACCAGCCGTCGTCGAAAGCGTCGGCGGTGGCTTCGGGATTGCGCCAGTACTCCTTGAAGACGTTGATGCCGCGCACCTCGATCTCGCCGTCGTCGGCCAGGCGCACGCCGACACCGGGGAGCACCGGACCGACCGTGCCGATCTTCGACTTCTTCGCGAGGTTGACGGTGGCGGGGGCTGTCGTCTCGGTGAGGCCGTAGCCTTCGAGGATCGTCACGCCGAGGCTGTGGAAGAAGTGACCCAGGCGGGCTCCGAGCGGTGCCGACCCCGAGACCGCATACGTGACGCGACCGCCCATGGCGGCGCGCAGCTTGCTGTACACGAGCTTGTCGAAGAGGGCGAACTTGATCTTCGTGCCCAGCGGAACCTTCTTCCCCTCCTGGAGGAGCCGCGAGTGCTCGATCGCGGTGTGGGCGGCGGCGCGGAAGATCTTGCCCTTGCCGCCGGCTTCGGCCTTCTGCTCCGCCGAGTTGTAGACCTTCTCGAAGACGCGCGGGACGGCCAGCAGGAACGTGGGCTGGAACGAGCCGAGCGCGGGGAGGAGCTGCTTCGTATCGGGCTGGTGGCCCGTCTTCACTCCCGCGTGGATGTCGAGGATCGAGATGAACCGTGCGAAGACGTGAGCCGTCGTGATGAACAGCAGCGTCGAGGCGCCCGGGGTGTTCACGACCTCCGACAGTGCCTTCGCCGAGTTCCGGGAGAGCTCGACGAAGTTGCTGTGGGTCAGCACGCAGCCCTTCGGGCGTCCGGTCGAGCCGGACGTGTAGATGAGGGTCGCGATGTCTGCGCCGACGGCGAGGTTGCGTCGCCGCTCGATCTCATCGTCCGATACGTCCGTGCCCTTCGCGCGCAACTCGTCGAGGTCGCCCGAGGCCATCGTCCAGACGTCCCGGACGAGCGGTACCTCCGAGCGGATCTCCGCGACGCGGCTGGCGTGATCGGCGGACTCCGCGATGACGGCCACGGCGCCGGAGTCGGAGAGGATCCAACTGACCTGCGATGCGGAGCTGGTCTCGTAGATGGGCACCATGACGGCCCCGGCGAAGAAGAGGGCGAAGTCGACGAGTGTCCACTCGTACGTCGTGCGGGCGATGAAACCCACCTTGTCGCCCGGCTGTACGCCGACGGCGGCGAAGCCCTTGGCCAGGGCGACCACCTCGCGCTGGAACTCGGCGGCGGTGATGTCGCGCCAGCCGTCGCCCTCGGGTACGGCGAACAGAGCGAGCGATGGCGTGGCCTTGACGCGCTCGACCAACAGGTCGCTGACGTTGGCCTGAGGGTCGGCGGGGACGACCGCGGGGACTTCGAATTGGACGGCGCTCATGGGCGGCAACTCCTTCGGTACCGGTACAGCGTCGGAAGTGACGGGTTGGCACTGAGTCTAGCCGGTGGCAATACCCGGTCCACCGGCCCGCGTGCGGCGAAGGGAGCGGACTAGACTTCTGCGGATGCCGCGCGCGCCGCGCCGGCGTGGGAGGAGCAGCGTGCACAGCGTCGGCATCGATATCGGCGGGACGAAGATCGCCGGGGGCGTCGTCGCGGAAGACGGCTCGATCGTCGAACGACTTCGCGTCGTGACACCCGAGGCGCCCGCCGAGCTCGCCGACGCCGTCGCCGCGATGGTGCTCGACCTCGCCTCCCGCCACGACGTGCGCACGGTCGGTGTCGCCGCGGCCGGCTTCATCGACGCCACCCGTTCGGTGATCGTCCACGCACCCAACATCGACTGGCACGACGAGCCCTTGCGAGCCGAGCTGGAGGCCCGAATCGGCCGCTCGGTGACGCTGGAGAACGACGCGAACGCAGCCGGCTGGGGCGAGTACCGCTTCGGTGCCGGTCAGGGGTGCGCCAATCTCGTCATGCTCACGCTCGGCACCGGCGTCGGAGGAGCGGTCATCATCGACGGCAAGCTGCTGGTCGGCGGCAACGGCATCGGCGGCGAGTTGGGGCACATCCGCTTCATCCGCGGCGGGCGTCCCTGCGGCTGCGGGCAGAACGGATGCCTGGAGCAGTACGCGTCGGGACGCGCGCTGCAGCGGGAGATCGCCGACATCGCGGATGCCGGTGGTATCGGCGCCGCGATGGCGGCGGCGCAGGACGAACGTGGAATCGTCCACGGAGCGGACATGGCGCGCCTCGTGACGGCGGCGGACCCGGGGGCTCTCGAGGCTCTCAACCGGGTGGCGACGGCCCTCGGTGAGGCGTGCGGTGAGTTTCAGGCGGTCTTGGACCCCGAACTGTTCGTCATCGGGGGCGGAGTGGCCGACCTGGGCGATGCGCTCCTCGCGCCCGTCCGCCTCGCGTATGAGACCTCGCTCCCCGGCTACGGCGACCGGCCGGTCGCGAGCTTCGCGATCGCGACGCTCGGCAACGACGCCGGGCTCATCGGTGTGGCAGACCTCGCGAGGATCCGGGGCTGACGATGTTCTACTGGTTCATGAAGTACGTGGTCATCGGGCCGATCGTCAAGGCGATCTTCCGGCCATGGATCGTGGGCCGCAGCAACATCCCGTCGTCGGGCGCCGCCATCCTCGCGAGCAATCACCTCTCGGTGAGCGACTCGATCTTCCTCCCGCTGATGATCGACCGGCCCATGTCGTTCCTCGCCAAGAGCGACTACTTCACCGGCAAAGGGATCAAAGGCTGGGCCACGCGCATGTTCATGAAGGCGACGGGGCAGATCCCGATCGACCGCACGGGCGGCAAGGCATCCGAAGACTCGCTCAACACGGGACTGCAGGTGCTGGGTCGGGGTGATCTTCTCGGGATCTACCCGGAGGGGACGCGCAGCCCCGACGGCAAGCTGTACCGAGGACGCACGGGCCTCGCGCGAATGGCCCTGGAGGCGCGAGTGCCGGTCATCCCCGTCGTCATGGTCGACACCGGGACGATCATGCCCATCGGTCGTTCCATTCCCCGCATCGGACGGGTGGGCATGGTGATCGGGGAGCCGCTCGATTTCCGGCGTTTCCAGGGGATGGAGAGCGACCGCTACGTGCTGCGCTCGGTGACCGACGAGATCATGGTCGCGCTGCAGCGGCTGGGGGAGCAGGAGTACGACGACGTGTACGCCTCCACGGTGAAGGACCGCGTCCCGAGCGTGACGTGAGCGGGCGTTCCCGGGAGCGTCACATCGATCCGAGGCGTCACCCCGCGCCACTAGACTGAACGGATGCCCGCACCGCTCGACGCCCTCGACTCGTGGCGTTCGCTTCCCATCAAGCAGCAGCCCCTCTGGAACGACCTCGATGCGGTCGCCGCCGTCTCCGCCGAGATCGCCACACTCCCGCCGTTGGTGTTCGCCGGTGAAGTGGACAACCTGCGGGACCGGCTCGCGCGTGCCGCGAGCGGTCGCGCATTCCTGCTGCAGGGCGGCGACTGTGCGGAGACCTTCGCCGGAGCGACGGCGGAGCAGATCCGCAACCGCATCAAGACGGTGCTGCAGATGGCGGTCGTCCTGACCTACGGCGCGTCGATGCCGGTCGTGAAGATGGGCCGGATGGCCGGTCAGTTCGCGAAGCCGCGATCGAGCGACACCGAGACGCGCGGCGACGTGACGCTGCCGGCATACCGCGGCGACATCGTCAACGGCTACGACTTCACCGAGGCCTCCCGCGCCGCCGACCCGCGCCGCCTGCTGAAGGGCTACCACACGGCGGCGTCCACCCTGAACCTCATCCGGGCCTTCACGCAGGGTGGCTTCGCCGACCTTCGCGAAGTGCACAGCTGGAACCAGGGCTTCGCGAAGAACCCCGCGAACGTTCGGTACGAGCGCCTCGCGAGCGAGATCGATCGCGCCATCAAGTTCATGGAAGCGGCGGGGGCGAACTTCGACGAGCTCCGCGGCGTCGAGTTCTACACGGGCCACGAGGGTCTGCTCATGGACTACGAGCGACCCATGACGCGCATCGATTCGCGCACGCACACGCCGTACAACACGTCGGCGCACTTCCTGTGGATCGGGGAGCGCACGCGTGATCTCGACGGCGCACACGTCGACTACTTCTCGAAGATCCGCAACCCGATCGGCGTGAAGCTCGGCCCCACGACCTCGACCGACACAGCCCTCGCGCTCATCGACAAGCTCGATCCGGAGCGCGAGCCCGGACGGCTCACGTTCATCACCCGGATGGGCGCGGGCAAGATCCGCGACGCGCTGCCGCCGCTGCTGGAGGCCGTGAAGGATGCCGGGGCGACCCCGCTGTGGGTGACCGATCCGATGCACGGCAACGGCATCACGACGCCGACCGGCTACAAGACGCGTCGTTTCGACGACGTCGTCGACGAGGTGCGCGGGTTCTTCGAGGCCCACCGCGCCGTCGGAACGTTCCCGGGTGGCATCCACGTCGAGCTCACCGGCGACGACGTCACGGAGTGCCTGGGCGGTTCGGAGATGATCGACGAGGCGACGCTGGCGACGCGCTACGAGAGCCTGTGCGACCCGCGTCTGAACCACATGCAGTCGCTCGAGCTCGCGTTCCTGGTCGCCGAGGAGCTCGAGAAGCGCTGAGGCCGATCCGCTTCGCGGATCGATCAGTCCTCGCGGACGTCGATCGAAATCGTCACCGTGGTGCCGGCGCGCTGCAACGAGCCCGCGCTCGGATCCTGACCGACGACCTCGGTGAGGTCGTTGATAGCGATGTTCCAGGGGAAGACGACGCCGGCGACCTCGAACCCTGCGTCGCGCAGTGTCTGCACCGCCCCGTCGCGCGTCATCCCGACGACGCTCGGCACCTCGAACAGCTGGGGGCCCTTCGACACGACGAGGGTCACCGTCTCACCGGGACGGAAGGAACCCCCGCCTTCGCGCTCGCGCATACGGATGACGCGACCCTCGTCGACGGAGTCGCTGAAGTCCTCGACGGTGTCGACATCGAGTCCCACGTCCTTCAGAGTCGCCTCCGCGTCGGCGATCTTGTCGCCGACCACGTCGGGCACCGGTCCGAGCGAGTAGCGGATCTCGGCGGTCGAACCCTCGAGCACCTCGCATCCGTCGGCGCACGCGATGGGCTCGGCATCCTCGCTCTGGGTCACATAGACCCGCACGACCCGGTTCTCGCCGAACGACGTGAAGTACGGGTCGGATGCCGTCACCTCGATGTTCGCGTCGGCCAGCAACGCGGTGACCTCGTCGACGGTGCGGTCCTGCAGGGCGGGGAGAGTGGCGGTCGCCGGACCCAGCGAGAGGATCACCTCGACGTCCGCACTCTTCGGGAGACGGGTGCCCTCGCCAGGGTCGGTGCGGATCGTGCGGCCCTCCGCGACGTCGAGCGAGTGCTCCCCACCCTTCACCGCCACGAGGTCGAGGTCCGCCAAGGTCGACTCCGCGTCCGAGAACGTCGCTCCGGCGAGGCCGGGAACGGCGACGAGCGATCCCGGGCCGGATCCGAACCACCAACCGGTGCCACCGGCCGCGCCGGCCATCAGCAGCACGAGGATCAGGAGCCAGGCGCCCTTCGCGCTGTTGCGTCGGGCGCGGCGTCGCAGCTTCGTCGCGTTGTCGACCTCTTCAGAGACGACGGGAGCGGTGAAGGTGCCCGGGAGGACCTTCGTCAGTTCGCCGGAGTCGACGCCGGAGTCTCCGACGACGATCCCGGCTGGCGCAGGACGCACGACGTGCGGGTGAACGCCGAGCTCCTTCTCGATCTCTCGCAGGCGATCGAGCATCGCGCGCGCATCGTCGGGGCGGTCGTCCGGCTGGCGCTCCGTGGCCCACAGCACGAGTTCGTCGAGCGGCTCGGGCACTCCGGGGTTCTTCGCGCTGGGCCGCGGCACGGAGTCGGTCGCATGCTGATACGCGATCTGCATGGGCTGCTCGCCCTTGTACGGCTGCTCTCCCGTGAGCATCTCGTACAGCATGATGCCGAGCGCGTAGATGTCGCTGCGGGCATCGGCGGTGCCGCGGGTGACGAGCTCGGGGGCGAGGTAGGCGATCGTCCCCAGGAGCATCTGACCCGTCGCCGTGTTGGCGCTCGTCGCTCGGGCGAGCCCGAAGTCGCCGATCTTGATGCGCCCGTCCTCGGCGAGCAGCACGTTCTCGGGCTTCACATCGCGATGGACGATGCCCGCGCGGTGGGCCGCCGCGAGCCCGGACAGGACGGCATCCATGATGGTGATCGTCTGCGGGATGCTGAGCCGACGCTGCTCGCGCAGAAGCTCGCGCAGCGTGATGCCGGGCAGGTACTCCATGACGAGGTACGCCATCTCGCCGTCCTGGCCCTGGTCGAACACGTTCACGACGTGCGGGTCGGCCAGCCGCGCGGCCGCGCGTGCCTCCTGGATGAAGCGGCTCTGGAAGACGGTGTCGTCGGAGAGGTGTCCGTGCATCACCTTGAGCGCGACGCGACGCTCGAGGCGCAGGTCGGTGGCGACGTAGACGGTCGCCATTCCGCCACGCGCGATGCGAGCACGCACCCGGTACCGGCCGTCGACCAAACGGCCGATCAGCGGGTCGGTCTGCGGGTTCGTGCTCACGCGACGAGTCTACGGAGCGCGGACGGTGCGCCCGGGGAGCGGCTCACCCTCATCGCGACACCGTTACGCAGCCGGAATCCGTGGCACGACCACCGGGCGCGCGGCGGGAGGACGGTCAGCCGTAGGCCTCGATCCAGGCGTAGGCCTGCTCTTCCCACTGACCGTAACGGTGCGGGAATGCCGACACCTGCACGGCTTGCGCGGCAGCACCGAACTCCATGTCGCGCCACCCGTCGATGTCGAGGAGCCCTCGCGTCGCCGTGCCGTTCGGGTCGCTGTTGCCGCCGAAGAAGGCACGCGTCGCGTGATGGGGGTCTTGCACCTGCTCGGCGGTGCCCCAACCCATGCTCGGCCGCTGTTGGAAGAGTCCGAGAGAGTCGTGGGTGCCGTAGTCGACGTTGCGGATCCACGACTCGACCATCGCCGTCGCGAGCGCGATCGCGATGCCCTTCTTGGGGACGCCGAGGTCGCGGCCGATCGTGATGATCGTCTTCACACCGCGGATCTGCTCGGCATCCAGGCTTACCGTGGCGCTGGATGCCGCGGCCTTCTTTCCGCCGTCGCTGCGTGATTTCTTCGAGGACGACGTCGCCGTGTCGGCGGATGCAGACGTCCCCGCGCCCGGGATGCGGAGCTTTTCGCCGGGGTAGATGATCGAGGCCGAGGTGAGGTCGTTGGCTCGCAGCAGGCGCGCGAGGCTGATGCCCGAGCGCTGCGCGATGGTCCAGAGCGTGTCGCCGCGAACGACCGTATGCGTGCGTGTTCCGCTCGACGATTCTGATCCCGATGACGTTGGTGCGGCCGAGGTGTTGGACGTGCGCTGGGCGGTGGCGGCGGTGCTCGAGGCGGAGAGCCGGATGACATCGCCGGGGTGGATGATCGACTTCCAGCCCAGGTCGTTCCAAGCCAGCACGTCGGCCGTGCGCAGGCCGTGGCGTGCGGCGATGCCGCTGATCGTGTCTCCGCGCACCACGGTGTGCGTGGCACGCTTGCGTGCGGCGGCGTACTCCTGTGCGGCAGCGAGCACGGCAGCCGTGCGAGCGGCGGCGGCATCGCGCGCGGTGAGGGACGGGGTCATCGACCCCGGCGCGTCGCGTTCGGTCGTCGCGCCCGCGTGGGCGGGGGCTGCCGTCAACGACAGCGCGATCGTTCCGATCACCGCGACGGGCGCGGTGGCGGTGAATACGGGCTTGTGTCTCACGAGTTCCCCCTCTGAGTCGACCTCCGACACCGTGCCACGGAAGTAAACAGGTGTCAACCAGAGTGACTGAAGTGAAAGATGTGAACAACGAGCCGTCGAGGCTGCGCGTTCCGGGTCTCGGCACGCGCGTCACAGCGGGGCGGGAGTGGAATAGTGGAGGCGTGACCGGTGCACCTCATTCCTCCTTTCCGACCGAGTGGTTGTCGCTTCCCGACCTCGTCGAGCTGACCGGCGAGCCGCTCGGGCGCGTCCGTCGGCTTCTCGACGACAAGCAGCTGATCGGCTCGCGTCGTGATGGCGCCTTCCGGGTTCCCGCGGCGTTCCTCCTCGACGGGCGGCCCGTCACCACTCTGCGCGGCACGGTGATCGTGCTGCAGGATGCCGGGTTCTCCGACGACGAGGCGATCGACTGGCTGATGGCGACCGAGGAGTCCATCGGGATGGCCCCCATCGAGGCGCTCCGCGCCGGCCGCAAGAGCGAAGTGCGGCGGGTCGCTCAGGCGCTCGCCTGATCCGGGACCGCCCTCAGGACGCTCGCGCCACCGCGGCTCGCGCAAGGTCGCGGAGCGAACCCACCGCGGCGTTGTCGAGGTGGACGGCGCGCAGCGCGCGGTCGGCTTCCGTTGCGTAGTCGGCGATGAGATCCTCCACGCGTGCGAGCGCGCCCGAATCGGTGATCGTTCGCTGCAGGAACGCGACCTGCTCGTCGTCGAGGTCCGGATCGCCCAAGAGTTCGTCCATCGCGCGCCTCGCTCCCTGGGGGAGAGCCTCGCGGGCGTAGGCGATGAGAAGGGTGCGCTTGCCCTCGCGCAGATCGTCACCGGAAGGCTTGCCGGTTACGGCGGTGTCGCCGAACACGCCCAGCACGTCGTCGCGGAGCTGGAACGCGAGCCCGACCGGCAGCCCGAACGCCTCCAGGGCGGCAAGCTGAGCGGCATCCGCTCCGGCGAGAGCCGCACCGATGAGGAGAGGCTGTTGAACGCTGTAACGGGCGGACTTGTAGGTCGCGACGCGCAGTGCGCGGTCGGCGTGGTCCGCATTGGGGACCGTTGCGGCAGCCACTTCCTCCACGATGTCGAGGTACTGACCGAGCGTGACGTCCCGACGCATGCGCGCGTACTCGACGCGAGCGGCCGCGGCATGGGGCGCTTGGCGAAGCCCTCCCTCCAGGAGGTCGTCGCTCCACGCGACGAGCAGGTCACCCAAGAGGATCGCTGCCGAGCGGCCGAACGTGGCGGGGTTCGCCGACCAGCCGGCGTCGGTGTGGTGCTGCTCGAGCGCGCGATGTGCGGCGGGGCGGCCTCGCCGGGTATCCGAGTTGTCGATGATGTCGTCGTGCACGAGAGCTGCGGCATGGAAGATCTCCAGAGCGCCGGCGGCAGCGATGACTCCGTCATGGTCAGCGTCCCGACCTCCGCTCTCCGCGTCGGCGACGGCCTGCCACCCCGTGAGGCAGAAACGTGCGCGCAGTCGCTTGCCTCCGTCGAGGGTCGATGCCGCCGCGCGAGTGAACGCCACGGCGTCGGCCCCGAGATCACCGGCGTCTGCGAGGCGCTCCTCGACGAACCTCTCCATCCGCTGGGAAACTGACGCGATCATGTCTGCGGAAGGTCTCACGGGCCTAGCCTAGTTCCGACGCTCCCGCGTACACTTGGAGCACTCGACACCTCAAGAGGGGGATGCATGCCACTGTCAGAACAGGAGCAGCGTCTGCTGGACGAGATGGAACGCCATCTCATGCGCAACGACGCCGATGTCGTCAGCGCGCCCCGTGAGGGTCAGTCGCTCAGCTATCGCAACATCGTCTACGGCAGCGTCCTCGTCCTCCTCGGTCTCGCCGGGTTGGTCGTCGGAGTCTCGACCTCGCTCATCGTCGTCGGCGTCATCGCGTTCCTCCTCATGGTGGCCGGTGTCGTCCTGGCGGTCACGCCCACTCGGGGAGGGGCCGGCACTCGCCGTTCCGAAGGCACCCGCAAGACGGCTCCGGGCACATCCCCCCGCGCCGCCGCGGGAGGCTCCTTCATGGATCGGATGAACGATCGTTGGGACCGCCGTCAAGACCGCGAGTGAGTAACGCCATGGGGTAGCGCCCCGCACATACCAAAAAGCACCGACCTTCGGGTCGGTGCTTTTTTGCGTTGGGGGAGCGCTGGGGGAGGCAATGCCGCATTTCTCATAGTGAAGTGGAGGAAAGTGGAGTAAAGTGGCGACAACTTCAGGCGGCCGGGCAGAGAAGGGGGTGGCGTGCGATGTTGTTGGGCACCTACACCCCGAAGCTCGACGACAAAGGTCGCGTCATCCTTCCCGCGAAGTTCCGCACCGATCTGGGCGACGGTGTCGTCGTCACCCGCGGGCAGGAGCGCTGCCTCTACGTCTTCAGCACCAAGGAGTTCGAGCGCATCTACGAGCGCATCCGCGAGGCGCCGCTCACCAACAAGCAGGCCCGCGACTTCCAGCGCATGTTCCTCTCGGGAGCGAGCGACGAGAAGCCCGACAGCCAAAGCCGCATCACCGTCCCGCCGCACCTGCGCACGTACGCGAACCTCGGGCGTGAGCTCGTCGTGACCGGCGTCGGCGCGCACGCGGAGATCTGGGATGCCGAAGCTTGGGAGGCCTACTCCCAGGGCAACGAAGACGCCTACTCGGACATGGAGCAGGAGGTGATCCCCGGTCTCTTCTGAGCCGTGATCCTGACTCCCAGCCGCACGCCCTGACACACTTCCCCGGTGTCAGGTCGGGGCGGATGGGGATCAGGACCCCGGATCACCCGGCCGCACATCATGAACCTCCGCGACATCCACACCCCCGTGATGCTCGACCGTTGCGTCGAGTTGCTGGCACCTGCCCTCGAGCGAGACGACGCGGTGCTGGTCGACGCCACCGAAGGCATGGGCGGGCACTCGGAGGCGCTCCTCGAGCGGTTCCCGCACGTGCACCTCATCGGTCTCGATCGCGACACCGACGCCCTTCGGATCGCGGGGGAGCGGCTCGCTCGTTTCGGCGACCGCGTCACGCTCGTGCACACCGTGTACGACGGGATCGTCGAGGCGGTCGCCTCGACGGGCCGGGATCGCGTCGACGGCATCCTCTTCGATCTGGGTGTCTCCTCGCTTCAGCTCGATGAGGCGGAGCGTGGTTTCGCGTACTCGCAGGACGCACCCCTCGACATGCGGATGGATCAGACGACGGGAACCACCGCCGCGGACATCGTCGCCACCTACGGCGAGGGAGACCTCCGCCGCATCTTCGAGCGCTTCGGCGAGGAGAAGCTCGCGGGGCGCTATGCGCGCGCGATCATCGCCGCCCGCCAGGAGGCGCCGTTGACACGTTCGGCCCAGCTGGTCGATGTCCTCGTCGCTGCCACGCCCGCCGCGGTGCAGCGCGAGCGCTCCGGGCACCCGGCCAAGCGGGTCTTCCAGGCTCTGCGCATCGAGGTGAACCGGGAACTCGCCGTCCTCGACACCGCCATCCCCGCCGCCATGGGACTTCTGCCCGTGGGTGGCCGGATCGTCGTCATGTCGTACCAGTCGCTGGAGGACCGTCTCGTCAAGCGTGCCTTCGTGGATGCCACATCCTCGACCGCTCCGGCCGGGCTGCCGTTCGAGCTTCCGGAGCATGCGCCGCGGTTCCGTCTCCTCGTGCGCGGCGCCGAGCTGGCGTCGGAAGAAGAACGCGCGCGCAACCCGCGGGCGACCCCCGTGCGTCTGCGTGCGGCGGAGCGAATCAGGGAGGACGCATGAGCACCACCGCGCTCGACCTCGACCCGTTCGTGTCCGTGCACCCGCTGTCCGCGCCCGCCCCTCGCACGACGGAGGACCGCCGGCTGCACGCCGTCGACCTCCCGGCCCCCGCCCGACGACCGAAGTTGATGTACGGCCTGCTGGCGGTGGCGGGCGCCCTCGCCATCGCGGGCGCGCAGATGGGGCTGTCGATCCTCACGACGCAGGGGTCGTACGAGCTCAAGGAGCTCACGGCGCAGCAGCGCGAAGCGGAGTGGCAGAAGCAGATCCTCCAAGACGATGTCGCGGGACTCAGCTCGCCGCAGTACCTCGCCGCCAACGCGGCGGACCTCGGCATGGTCACGGGTGCCGCGCCCCGCTACCTGCGGCTGAGCGACGGTGCGGTGATGGGCAAGGGCTCCGCAGCCACGGCGGCCTCGAGCATCGACGCGCTGAAGAAGCCGGCTGTCCCCAACTCTCTCGTCGAGGACAAGCCTCTCGTGACCGACCCCGACGTGAGCCTCGGCGCCGGCGCTGCCTCCGGCGGCGAGCAGGTCGTCAACTCACCCGTACCCCCCGCCGTCGCCGACGCGCTCCCGACCCCGAAGACGCACTGACACCATGACGACACGCGCCACCCGCAGCCCCCGCCGCCGCACTGTGATCGCGTTGATGGTCGTGCTGGCCGTCATCGGCGGGTTCGTCGTGCGACTCGTCGACATCCAGATCGTGAACGCGAGCGACCACATCGCCGAGCAGTCGAAGCTCGCCAACGGCACGAAGATTCCGTTGCAGGGCACGCGCGGAGACATCGTCGACACCGACGGCAGTGTGCTGGCGACGAGCACGCTCGTCTACGACGTGAACATCGACCCGCAGCTCGCCGCCCAGGGACTCAAGAAGACCGACGCGGCGGGCAAGGTCGTCCGCGGTGCCGACGGGAAGCCCGAGATGATCGCGTGGCCCGAGCTCGCCGCGCGTATCGCGCCCGTCACGGGTCAGTCCGTCGACGATGTCATCGCCATCGTCGAGGATGCCGTCGCGGCCGACCCCGGTTCGCGGTGGGCACGTGTCAAGCGCTACGTGTCGACCGAGACCTATCGGGAGCTCGCGGCACTCGGTCTGCCGTTCCTCACTTTCGAAGCGGTCCCTTCTCGCACCTATCCGGACGGGGCCGTCGCCGGCAACGTGCTCGGCTTCCTGAACTCCGACGGCGATGCGCTCGAGGGCGTGGAGCAGTTGCAGAACTCGTGCCTGCAGGCGACGTCGGGCGAACTGCGCTATCTGCGAGGCCGGGACGGGGTCATCATCCCCGGAACCGAGACCGAGAAGCCGGCCGTCGACGGCGGCACGCTGCAACTCACGATCGACAGCGACCTGCAGTGGTACATGCAGCAGCTCATCTCGGAGGAGTCCACGCGCTACGGCGCCGACTGGGGCGGCATCATCGTCATGGAGGTCGCGACCGGGAAGATCCGCGCGTTCGCCGAGACGGATGCCGTCGACCCCAACGATCCCGGCGCCTCGGACTCGGCCGATCGCGGCTCGCGGCTCGCGCGGTTCTCGTACGAGCCGGGATCGACCTACAAGCCCGTGACGGCGGCGACGGTCATCGAGAAGGGCGGTGCGACCCACCTCTCGTCGGTGCTCGTCCCGTCGCGCAAGGTGTTCGACAACGGCGCCGTCATCAACGACTCCGAGCAGCATGCGACGGAGCAGATGACCTTGACCGGCGGCCTCGTCCGCTCGTCGAACGTCGCGATGAGCGAGTTCGGGTCGCTCGTCGACGCGCAGACACGCTACGACTATCTGACGAAGTTCGGCGTGGGGCAGAAGACGGCTTTGAATTGGTCGGGGGAGCCCCACACCGGCTTCTCGCTCGAGCCGCAGGACTGGGACAACCAGACGTTCTACACGACGACGTTCGGTCAGGCGTTCACGGTCACCGCCACGCAGGTGGCGAGCGTCTATCAGACGATCGCCAACGGCGGCGTCCGCATGCCGGCCCAGCTGGTGGAGTCGTGCACGAAGTCCGATGGCACGGTCGTCACGCCCGATCTCCCCGAACCCGTTCGCGTCATCAAGGAGTCGACCGCCGACGAGGTGAGCCTGATGCTCGAGAACGTCTTCGCGCAGGGCACGCTCGCCGACGACATCCGGATCGACGGATACCGCATGGCGGGCAAGACGGGTACGGCGCAGATCAGCGACGGCAAGGGCGGGTACAAGAAGAACCTGTATTTCACGTCGCTGGTCGGGTACGCCCCCGCGGAGGATCCGCAGTACGTTGTATTGACGGTCTTCGACGAGCCCAAGAAGCAGCGCATGTCGTCGGCCAACCGCTCGGTGTTCAAGAAGGCGATGACCCAGGTGCTGAAGCACTACCGGATCATGCCCTCCGAGTCGGAGACCCCCCTGCTTCCGTTGACCCAGTGACGCGAGCGCGCACGAGGAGAGCCACGCCATGATCCGGATGACGCTCGCTGAGATGGCACACACCGTCTCGGGGACACTGCACACCCACGGTGACGACACGGGCGAGACGATCGTCTCCGGCGTCGTCGACACCGACTCGCGCGCGATGGGCCCGGGCGGGGTCTTCGTGGCCAAGCCCGGTGAGATCACCGACGGTCACCACTTCGTGGATGCCGCCGTGGCATCCGGCGCCGTCGTCGCCCTCGTCGAGCGGACGGTCGACGTGCCGGTGACGCAGATCGTCGTCGCGGATGCCGTTCAGGCCCTTGCCGACCTGGCGCGCGAGGTGATCGCGCGTGTCCGCGCTGTCGGCCCGCTGCAGATCGTCGGCATCACCGGGTCGAACGGCAAGACGACCACCAAGAACATGCTCGCGCGCATCCTGCAGGACGAGGGTGAGACCGTCGCTCCGCGAGACTCCTTCAACAACGAGGTGGGCGCGCCCGTCACGATGCTGCGGGTGACGGAGAGCACGCGCTACCTCGTGAGCGAGTTCGGCGCTTCCCGCATCGGCCGCATCGCCGAGCTCGCGGGCCTGGTCCACCCCGACGTCGGCGCCGTACTGATGGTGGGGCTCGCCCACGCCGGCGGCTTCGGTGGCGTCGAGGAGACGCAGAAGGCGAAGTCGGAGCTCGTGGCATCCGTTCGCCCGGGCGGTGTCGCCGTGCTGAACGCCGACGACCCGCGGGTGGCGGCGATGGCGGAGATCGCCGCGGAGCGGGGTGTCGCCGTTCGCTGGTTCGGGCGCTCTCGCGCGGCGGAGGTGCGCGCCGAGGACGTCGAGGTCACGGCATCCGGCACCACCTGCACGATCGTCGTCGGCGGCGAACGGACCCCGCTCCGGCTCCGCGTGCTGGGAGAGCACCACGTGATGAACGCGCTGGCCGCGATCACCGTCGCCGAGAGCCTCGGAGTGTCGATCCCGGACGCGGTCTCGCGGGTTGAGACGCTCGAGATCGCGGAGCGCTGGCGCATGCAGCCGCTCGGCTCCGACCGCGTGCGGATCATCAACGACGCGTACAACGCGAGCCCGGACTCGATGGCCGCCGCCCTGCGTACGATCGCCCAGATCGCCGAACCGGGGCAGCGCAAAGTCGCCGTCCTGGGCGCGATGAGCGAGCTCGGCGAGTACGCGGGCGAGGAGCACGACCGTGTCGGCCTTCTCGCGGTGCGGTTGCGCTTCGAGCGCATCGTCGTGGTGGGTACCGCCGCACGCCGCCTGTATCTCGCCGCGATCGGGGAGGGGTCCTGGGACGGCGAAGCGGTCTTCTTCGAAACCGCCGACGAGGCGTACGACTACCTCGTGGACGAGCTGCGCGACGGAGACCGCGTACTGGTGAAGTCGTCGAATTCGGCGGGACTCCGTCATCTGGGCGATCGTCTGGGAGAATCGTTCTCGTGAGATCCCTGCTGGCTGCTGCGACGATCTCGCTCGCATTCACCCTGTTCCTGACACCGTTGTTCATCCGGCTCTTCGAGAAGCTGGGCTGGGGTCAGGTCATCCGCACGCCCGAAGACCAGCACAACCCGAACCACCACACCAAGCGCGGCACGCCGACGATGGGCGGAATCGTCTTCATCGTGGGCTCCCTCGTGGGGTACTTCGTGGGCAGCTACGCGGGTGGAACCCCTCCCACGACTTCCGGGCTGCTCGTCATCTGGATGATGGTCGGGCTCGGCGCCGTGGGCTTCATCGACGACTTCATGAAGGTCCGTCAACAGCGCAGCCTCGGGCTGTCGGGGTGGCGCAAGGTGGTCGGACAGATCGCGGTGGCCGTGCCGTTCGCCGTGCTGGCGCTGAACTTCCCCAACTCGTACGGCGAGACCCCTGCCTCTCCCTACGTCTCCTTCTTCCGCGACATCCCGGCGCTGTCCTTCATGGCGCTCGGCGCGGTGATCGGCTGGATCCTCTACCTCGTCTGGATCACCTTCATGTCGGTGGCGTGGTCGAACGCGACGAACCTCACCGACGGGCTCGACGGACTGGCGACGGGTGCCGGCATCTTCACCGTCTCCGCCTACAGCCTCGTCACGTTCTGGCAGTTCCAGCAGCGCTGTCACACGACTGCTCTCGTCGACGCGTACGCGAACGCGTGCTACCCGACGCGCGATCCGATGGGGCTCACGATCATCGCCGCATCGTTCGTGGGCGCGCTCGTCGGGTTCCTCTGGTGGAACGCGCCGAAGGCGAAGGTGTTCATGGGCGACGTGGGCTCCATGTCCATCGGCGGCGTCGTCGTCGCGATGGCCGTGCTCTCGCGCACCGAGATCCTCGCGGTCATCATCGCGGGCGTCTTCATCATCGGTCCCGGGTCGGTGATTCTGCAGCGCTACTACTTCAAGGCGACCGGCGGGAAGCGGCTCTTCCTGATGAGTCCCTTCCACCATCACCTCGAGATGCGCGGTTGGCCCGAGATCACGATCGTCGTGCGGATGTGGATCATCGCGGGCATGCTCGCCGTCACCGGCGTCGGCCTGTTCTACGTCGCCTGGCTCGCCGCGCTATGAGCGGCTCGCGTCTGGACACCCTCACCAGCTGGCACGCCGACTGGAAGGGGCTGCGGGTGGCCGTGCTCGGCCTGTCCGTCACCGGCTTCTCCGTCGCCGACACCCTCGCGGAGCTCGGGGCGGACGTCCTGGTCGTGACCGAATCGGCCGACGAGGAGTACGCCCGGCTGCTGCCGGTCATCGGTGCGCGCCTGTGGACCGGCTCGCTCGCCGCGGTGCCGGCCGAGCTCCTCGCCTTCACGCCCGATGTCGTGGTGGCTTCGCCGGGGTTCCCCCCGCATCATCCGGTCATCTCGTGGGCCACCTCCGGCGGCGCGGCGCTCTGGGGCGACATCGAACTCGCCTGGCGTGTGCGCGACAAGGTGACCCGCGCCGACGGAAACCCCGCCGACTGGGTGCTGATCACCGGCACCAACGGCAAGACCACGACGACGCAGCTGACTGCCACGATGCTCGCCGAGAGCGGCCTGCGGGCGGCGCCCTGCGGGAACATCGGCGTCCCCGTCCTGGATGCCGTGCGAGACCCGGCGGGCTTCGATGTGCTCGTCGTCGAGGTGTCCAGCCATCAGCTGTGGTACCTGGGTCAGCAGCGCGGGTCGGATCGACTCTCGCCGCACGCCAGTGTCTGCCTCAACCTCGCCGACGACCATCTCGAGTGGCACGGCTCGCGCGCGGCGTACCGTGATGCGAAAGCCCTCGTCTACGAGAACACGCGGATCGCGTGCGTCTACAACAAGTCCGACGTGGCGACGCGCGAGATGGTCGAGGAGGCGGAGGTCGTCGAAGGATGCCGAGCGATCGGCTTCGATCTCGGCGTACCCGGGCCCAGCGATCTCGGCATCGTCGACGGGATCCTGGTCGACCGGGCGTTCCACGACGACCGTCATCACAGCGCGCTGGAGCTGACGACGCTCGCCGAGCTCGCCCAGCGCGGCCTGAGCGCTCCGCATGTCGTGGCGAACATCCTCGCCGCCGCCGCATTGGCGCGGTCTCTCGGTGTCGCCCCCGAGAACATCCGCGATGCGCTGCAGAGGTTCCGGCTGGATCCGCATCGCATCGAGGTCGTCGCGGTGGCAGGCGGTGTCACGTGGGTCGACGACTCCAAGGCGACGAACCCCCACGCCGCGGCATCGTCGCTCGCGGCCTACCCGGGGGCGGTGTGGGTCGTGGGCGGTCTGCTCAAGGGCGTGGACATCGCGGACCTCGTCGCCGCGCGCGGCAACAGGGCGAAGGCGGCGGTCGTCATCGGCGTGGATCGGGCGGAGATCGTGGCGGCGTTCGCACGACACGCGCCCTCGGTTCCGATCTTCGAGGTCGACCACGCTCAGACTGAAGACGTCATGGCGGTGGCCGTAGAACTGGCGGCGAGTGTCGCGCGTGACGGAGACACGGTCCTCCTGGCTCCGGCAGCGGCATCCTTCGATCAGTTCGCGTCCTACGCCGACCGGGGAACGCGCTTCGCGGACGCCGTGCGAGACCGGATCGAGAGGGGCAGCGGTGATGACCACCACCGACCGACCCCGCACGCCGGGGCCTGACGACGTCACTCCTCAGGGCCACGGGTTCGCGGCGCGTGTCTCGCTGGGGCGCGTCTTCGCCCCCGTGCCGAGCGAATTCCTGCTCATCGCGTCGACGGCGCTGATTCTCACTCTCTTCGGTCTCGTGATGGTGCTCTCGGCGACGATGGCGGCGTCCGTCGCCCGGGGGGACAGCCCGTTCGAGGTCGTTCTCAAGCAATCGCTGTTCGCGCTGCTCGGGGTGCCGCTCATGTTCGTGCTCAGCCGCTTCTCGGTCTCGTTCTGGAAGCGGATCGCGTGGCCGGGGCTCATCGCCGCCATCGCCCTGCAGATGCTCGTCTTCGTGCCCGGCCTCGGCGTCGAGAACGACGGGAACACGAACTGGATCTCTATCGCCGGTGTGCAGATGCAGCCGTCCGAGTTCCTCAAGCTCACCCTCGCACTGTGGCTCGCCTATGTGCTGTACCGGAAGCAGACGCTCCTCGGACTCTGGCGTCACGTCTTCATCCCGGTGGTGCCGGTGGGTGCGCTCGTGATCGGGCTCGTGGCGGTCGGCAGTGGAGACCTGGGCACCGGCCTGGTGCTGATGGCCGTGCTGCTCGGATGCCTGTTCTTCTCGGGAGTGAAGCTCCGCATCTTCCTCCTGCCTCTCCTGGGCGTCGTGGTGGCGGCGGGCGTCTTCGCGATCACGAGTCCCAACCGCATGCGGCGCATCATGAGCTTCCTCAACGTGGACTCGTCCGACTGCTATCTCGCGGCGACGGGCGACTGCTACCAGGCGCTGCACGGCGTCTGGGGTCTCGCCGGCGGCGGCATCTTCGGCCTCGGCCTCGGGAACTCGCGAGAGAAGTATGACTGGCTTCCCGCCGCCGAACACGACTACATCTTCGCCATCGTGGGCGAGGAGCTCGGGCTGATCGGCTGCATCGTGGTGCTCGGACTGTTCACGCTCTTCGCGGTGGGCGCCTTCCACGTCATCCGCAAGACCCACGACCCGTTCATCCGCATCGCGGCCGGCGGCATCACGGTGTGGATCGTCGGCCAGGCCCTCGTCAACATCGGGGTCGTGCTCCGGGTGTTCCCCGTCCTGGGTGTCCCGCTGCCGTTCATGTCCCAGGGCGGCACGTCGCTCCTGTCGGTGCTCATGGCCTGCGGGGTGCTGCTGTCGTTCGCCCGCACGCTTCCGGAGTCTCGCGCGCTGCAGACGCCCGTGACCGTCTCACGACCGGCCCATCGCACGAGTCCCGCGGCGGGTGGCCGGTAGGCTCGATCCGGTGAGCGATCCGAACTCCGCGCCGACCTATCTCCTCGCCGGCGGTGGCACCGCCGGTCACGTCAATCCGCTGCTCGCCGTCGCCGACGGCCTGCGACGGCGCGACCCGGCTGCGGACGTCCTCGTGCTCGGAACCCGCGAGGGCCTCGAGACGCGTCTCGTGCCCGATCGGGGCTACGAGCTCCTCTTCGTCGACAAGGTGCCGTTCCCGCGCCGGCCCGATGCCGCCGCGGCCCAGTTCCCCGCCCGCTTCCGCCGCGCGATCGCGCAGGTCCGCGGGCACATCCGTGAGCGCGGAGTGGACGTGCTGGTGGGCTTCGGGGGGTACGCGTCCGCGCCCGCGTATGTCGCTGCACGCCGCGAACGCATCCCGTTCGTCGTCCACGAGGCCAACGCCAAGCCGGGGCTCGCGAACATCCTCGGCGCCCGCACGGCTGCCGGCGTGGGGACCGTGTTCGAGGGCACCCCGCTGCGCCGATCGAGGGTGGTGGGGATGCCGTTGCGCCGCGAGATCGTCGACCTCGATCGCGCCGCACGGCGGGAGGCGGCCGCCGCATCGTTCGGCCTCGATCCCTCTCGCCCCGTTCTCCTCGTCTTCGGCGGGTCGCTCGGAGCGCGGCGGATCAACGAGGCTGTGGCCGGCGGGTGGTCGGCGGTGACCGACGCGGGCTGGCAGATCCTCCACGCGGCGGGGGAGCGCAACGAGATCGTCGATCCGAGACATCCCGACTATCACGTCGTGCCGTACCTCGACCGGATGGCCGACGCGTTCGCGGTCGCCGACGCGATCGTCTCGCGGGCCGGCGCGGCGACGGTGAGCGAGATCAGCGCTCTCGGCATCCCCGCGGTGTACGTTCCGTACGCCGTCGGCAACGGCGAGCAGGCGCTCAATGCCGCCGCCGCAGTCCGCGCGGGGGCGGCGAAGCTGATCCCGGATGCCGACTTCAGCGCGGAGCGGCTGCGTGACAGCGTCGTGCCCCTCCTGCGGGATCCGGAGGCCCTCGGACGGATGCGCGATCGCGCGGCGGGCGTGGGAACGCTCCGCGGCACCGAGAACGTCATCTCGATGATCGACGCGGCCCTGGGTCGCTGACGCGGCGCACCATCCGGAGCCGCGACCGTGTCGCGCGTCGGGGAGTCGGTCGCGCAGCGTGCCGCAGCGACCGCCCATCTCGCGCGACCTAGACTTGACGGGCCATGATTCGACCCGACCTGAGCCTCCCGATTCCCGAGGACATCACCGCTGCCCACTTCATCGGGATCGGCGGATCGGGCATGTCCGGCCTCGCCGGCATGTTCCTCGACCGAGGCATCCGCGTGTCGGGTTCCGATCGCGCTGACAGCGCCGCCCTCCGTGCGCTGGCCGCGCGGGGCGCGACCGTCTACGTCGGACACGACGCCTCGCACCTCCCGGTCGATGTCGACACCGTGATCCACACCGGCGCGATCTGGCCGGAGAATCCCGAGTTCGTCCTGGCGAAGGAGCGCGGCCTCGCCGTGATCCACCGGTCGCAGGCGCTGTCGTGGCTGATCGGGAGTCGCCGACTGGTGTCGGTCGCGGGCGCGCACGGCAAGACCACCTCGACGGGCATGATCGTCACGGTCCTTCGTGCGCTGGGCAGCGCGCCGACCTTCGTCAACGGGGGAGTGATCGCCGATCTCGGCGTCTCCAGCGCCACCGGCTCCGACGAGTTGTTCGTCATCGAGGCCGACGAGTCCGACGGCACGTTCCTCCTGTACGACACGTCGATCGCACTGATCACGAACGTCGACCCCGATCACCTGGACCATTGGGGCAGCCGGGACGCCTTCTACGACGGTTTCGTGCGGTTCGCCGATGCCGCCCGCGAGGCGGTGGTCATCTCCTCCGATGACGCCGGGGCGCGTCGGGTTGCCGACGCGCTCTCCCACCGCACGGTGGTGAGCTTCGGTGAGGCGGAAGATGCCGACGTGCGCGTCGTGGACATCACCACTGACGGGCCCGTGGCGTTCACGATCGTCCGCGGCTCCGAGAGCGTCGCCGCGCAGCTGGCGGTGCCCGGCGCGCACAACGCCATCAATGCCGCGGGGGCCGTTGCCGTGCTGCTCACCCTGGGGTACGCGTTGGAGCCCGCTGTGCGCGCCGTCGAGGGCTTCGGCGGCACGGTCCGGCGCTTCGAACTCCACGGCTCGGCCCGGGGAGTGAGCGTGTACGACGATTACGCCCATCACCCGACGGAGGTGGCCGCAGCGCTGGATGCCGCCCGCACGGTCGTCGGCGACGGCCGGCTCATCGCGGTCCATCAGCCGCACACCTACTCGCGCACGCAGGAGATGTTCCGTGAGTTCGCCGAGGTGCTCGAGTCGCGCGCCGACCACACGGTCGTGCTCGACGTCTACGGCGCGCGGGAAGACCCCGTGCCGGGCGTGACCGGCGAGCTCGTCTCCGGGGCGTTCGACGATGCCTCGAAGGTCGCCTTCGTCGCCGACTGGCAGCAGGCCGCGGACTACACGGCATCCGTGGCCCGAGACGGCGACTTCGTGATCACGCTCGGCTGCGGCAACGTGTACCTGATCATTCCGCAGGTGCTCGACGCCCTCGAGTCGTCACCGCCCGCCGAGCAGGACTGACCGTGCGCCGCCCGTCGCCGCTCCCGCCGCCGCCCGCACGAGACGAAGGCACGTCCGGCGAAGAGCTCGAGGTCCGGTTGCCGGTGGCTCCGTCGTCGGGGAGGCCCGTCGACGATGCGGATGCCGTGGCCGTCTCCGGCGATCGAGTGACGGCGCACGACGCGGAGGGGGAGACGGCCCCGATCCTGCCGTTGACCCTGCCGCGCGAGCCCTCCACCGACGAGGTCTCGCCGTCGGACTCCGGGGCGGAGGACGACGGCACGACGCCGCTTCAGGCGCGAGACGTGTGGGCGGCGGCGCGCGCGCGGCGTCGCGCGCTGCGCGCGGAAGTGCGCCGCTTCACGGCGAGGCAGCGGCATCGACGGACGGTGTGGATCGCGTCGCTGTCCGCCGTCCTGCTTCTCGTGCTCGGGTCGGTCGGGGCCGCGTACAGCCCTCTGCTGGCGGTGGAGCGGGTGCGTGTCGTGGGGACTGACCAGCTCTCCGCGGATGACGTCGCTACGGCGCTGGCGGGTCAGGTGGGCCGCCCGTTGCCTCTCGTGGACTCGAGTGAGGTCAAGGCCGCGCTCGTCGCGTTCCCGCTGGTCGAGTCGTACACGCTGGAGGCTCGCCCTCCGCACGAGCTCGTCGTGCGGATCGTGGAGCGCACGCCCATCGGCACCGTGAAGTCGCGCGCCGGCTACACGCTCGTGGATGCCGCGGGTGTGGCTCTGGCCACCACGCCGAAGCGTCCGGGCGGGTTCCCCGCGATCACGGTCCCCGGCGGGCTGACGGGCGTATCGTCGAAGGCGTTCACGGCGCTCGGGACGGTCTACCGGTCGCTGCCGAGCGACATCCGGGATCAGGTCACCGCGATGCGCGCCACGACGGCCAACGACGTCACGCTGACCCTCGGCAAGACGGACACGGACATCGTCTGGGGCGATGCCTCGGAGTCGGCTCGGAAGGCCGTCGTGCTGGCGTCGATCATGGTCTCCCGGCCGCCGTCGAAGGTCTCGCGCTACGACGTGTCCTCGCCCGGCGCCGTCGTCGTGCGCTGATTCGGCCGACTTCCGACACGCGATCCGCGACACGCCCGCCGCCTGGGGGGTGTGCGCCTTCTGCGCGCTTACCTTCGAGATCGGGAATTGCATACTCGGCAATTCTTTAAACCTCTTGTTGAGGTTGAAGGTTTAGACAGTACGTCGAGAGACGTGGTTCGGGACGATACGGAGGCCGGCATGAGCCAGAACCAGAACTACCTCGCGGTGATCAAGGTCGTCGGTGTGGGTGGCGGCGGCGTGAACGCCGTCAACCGGATGATCGAGCTCGGTCTGCGCGGCGTGGAGTTCATCGCCGTCAACACCGACGCTCAGGCACTGCTCATGAGCGACGCCGACGTGAAGCTCGACGTGGGACGCGAGCTGACGCGCGGCCTCGGTGCCGGCGCAGACCCCGAGGTGGGTCGCCGCGCCGCCGAAGACCACGCCGAGGAGATCGAGGAGGCTCTCGCGGGAGCCGACATGGTGTTCGTGACGGCGGGCGAGGGCGGCGGCACCGGCACCGGTGGCGCACCCGTGGTGGCTCGCATCGCGAAGTCCATCGGAGCGCTCACGATCGGTGTCGTCACGAAGCCGTTCTCCTTCGAAGGGCGCCGCCGCCAGAGCCAGGCGGAGGCCGGCGTCGCGAAGCTCAAGGAAGAGGTCGACACCCTCATCGTGGTGCCGAACGATCGTCTCCTCGAGATCAGCGACCGCGGCATCTCGATGATCGAGGCGTTCGCGACGGCCGACCAGGTGCTCCTCGCCGGTGTGCAGGGCATCACCGACCTCATCACGACGCCGGGTCTCATCAACCTCGACTTCGCCGACGTGAAGTCGGTCATGCAGGGAGCCGGCTCCGCCCTCATGGGCATCGGTTCCGCGCGGGGCGCGGATCGCGCCATCAAGGCCGCCGAGCTCGCCGTCGAGTCGCCGCTCCTGGAAGCCTCGATCGAGGGCGCACACGGCGTCCTGCTGTCGATCCAGGGCGGCTCGAACCTCGGCATCTTCGAGATCAACGACGCGGCGCAGCTCGTGAAGGAGGCGGCGCACCCCGAGGCCAACATCATCTTCGGAACCGTCATCGACGACACGCTCGGCGACGAGGTGCGCGTCACGGTCATCGCGGCCGGATTCGACGGCGGCGAGCCTCAGACGAGGATCGAGCCGATCGCTGCGCAGCTCAGCGCCCCGGTCGTCCCCGCGGTGCCGGCCGACGAGGCGGCGCGCGACCTCGCCGAGGTCGACGAGAAGCCCGCGGTGCCGGTGTCCGTCGCGTCGGCCTCGAACGAGTCGGTCTTCGGCGACGACGATCTCGACGTCCCCGACTTCCTGAAGTAAGTGGATCTCGCGGAGCGGCTCGCCGCCCTCGACGCTCGCATCGCTGATGCGGCGAGGGCGGCGGGCCGCGACCCGGCGGCGCTCACACGGATCGTCGTCACGAAGTTCCACCCCGCCGAGCTGGTGACGAGTCTGCACGCGCTCGGGGTGCGCGATGTGGGCGAGAACCGACAGCAGGAGCTCACGGCGAAGCGCGCCTCGCTGCCCCCGCTCGACGGCCTCGTCTGGCACTTCATCGGGCAGGCGCAGACCAAGAAGGCACGCGCCATCCGTGCGGCGGCATCCGTGGTCCACTCCGTCGATCGCGATCGCCTCGCCGACGCTCTGCACGCTGCCGACCCCGACGCGGCCATTCCGCTCGACGTGCTCCTGCAGGTCAATCTCACCGACGATCCCCTGCGCGGGGGCGCCGCTCCGGATGCCATGGCCCCCTTGGCCGAGCACATCGCCGCGCAGTGCTCGTCGCTTCGCGTCCGCGGAGTCATGGCGGTCGCCCCGCTCAGCGAGGCTCCCGCGGAGGCGTTCGCGCGGCTCGCCGCTGCGGCCGATGCGGTACGCGGGGTCGTCCCGGATGCCGGGTGGATCTCGGCGGGTATGTCGGGCGATTTCGCCGAAGCGATCGCGGCGGGCGCGACACACCTGCGGATCGGGACGGCAATCACGGGTCCGCGCGCGGTGCCCGGTTAACCTCGAAACAGACGAGCAAACGGAGGAATGCGATGTCGAATCCGCTGAAGAAGACCATGGTCTACCTGGGCCTAGCCGACGAGGAAGAGATCTACGAGGAGCAGCCTGCTGCCGCTGCCACCCCCCGTCGTGAGAAGCCGGTCGAGAAGACCGCGCCCGTGACTCCGCTGCACCGTCCTGCGGTCGTGCGCCAGCCCGCGGCTGGTGCTGTCAGCGAGATCCTGACCGTGCACCCCAAGCAGTACCGCGACGCTCAGGGGATCGCGGAGGCGTTCCGTGACGGCATCCCGGTCATCATCAACCTGTCGCAGATGAGCGACGCCGACGCGAGGCGTCTCGTCGACTTCGCGAGCGGCCTGTCGCTCGGACTGTTCGGACGGATCGAGCGCGTGACGAGCAAGGTCTTCCTGCTCTCGCCCGAGAACATCGCGGTGTCCGGTGACGGCGCTCTGGTGCAGGCCGACCCCGAGGCCGCTCCCTTCGTCCCGTAGTCGTGGAGGCCGTTCGTCTCATCGCCGGCATCGTGAACACGGTGCTGGTGCTGTACATCCTGGTCTTGCTGGCCCGGGTGATCCTCGAGTACATCCCGCTGTTCAATCGCGAGTGGCGTCCGAAAGGCGCGCTCCTCGTCGTGGCAGAGGTCGTCTTCACGCTCACCGATCCGCCCCTGCGGTTCTTCCGCCGGTTCATTCCTCCGCTGCGGCTCGGCGCGATCGCGATCGATCTCGCTTTTCCGATCACGATGCTGTGTTGCTTCGTGCTCCTGTCGATCACCGGAGTCATCCTGCGGTCGTGACGTGGTGCCCACTGCGCATACATCACCCTTTCTCGCGACCTCGTGGAGGTCGCACTATGCTGTTCGGATACGGCTCGCCGACCGCGGGTCCCCCGTAACGGCTCCGTCGTGAAGCTCTGAAATGAGGACAACAACCATGGCTCTCACTCCCGAAGACGTCGTCACCAAGCAGTTCCAGCACGTCCGTTTCAAGGAGGGCTTCGACCCGGACGAGGTCGATGACTTCCTCGACGAGATCGTCGTCGAGTGGCGCAAGACCATCGCCGAGAACGAAGAGCTCAAGGCGAAGCTTGCCGCGTACGAGTCCGGTTCGGCTCCCGCCGAGGCCGCGCCCGCTCCGGCGCCGGTTGCTGAGGAGCCCGTCGTCGAGGCCGCTCCGGAGCCCGTCGTCGCCGAGGCTCCCGCCGCCGACGCCGCCCCCGCGGCAGCGTCCGCCGGCATCATCGAGCTGGCCCAGCGCCTGCACGACGAGCACGTGGCCGAGGGCCAGGCTCAGAAGGACAAGCTCATCTCCGAGGCGCAGGCGCAGGCCGCGGCCATCGTCGCGGAGGCCGAGGCCAAGGGTCGCGACGAACTGTCCCGCCTCGAGAGCGAGCGCGCCACGCTCGAGTCGCGCATCAGCGAGCTCCGCACGTTCGAGCGTGACTACCGCACGCAGCTGCGCGGCTTCATCGAGGAGAAGCTTCGCGACCTCGATGTCACCGGCACGTCTTCGGGCGCGTCCGCCGTGTCGTCCGCCGGTCTCTAGGCCGCGCCTTTGACAGGTTCGCACTCGCGGCCCGCCGGGGAGAGATCCTCGGCGGGCCGCGCCGCGCTGTCCACCGTTCTCGTCGTTCTGCTGGCGGGAGCGGTGCTGACGGCCGATCAGTTCACCAAGAATCTCGCACTCGCCACGCTTCCCGAACGCACACCGGTTCCCGTGTGGGGCGACTTCTTGCAGTTCTATCTGACGTTCAATCCCGGTGCGGCTTTCTCGCTCGGCGAGAACGTCACGTGGGTGTTCACGCTGGTGCTGGCCGGCGCCGCGGTCGCGGTGGTGTTCCTCACTCTCCGTCGCGTCCGCTCGTTGCTGTGGGCCGTGGTTCTCGGTCTGCTGCTGGGGGGCATCCTCGGCAACTTGACCGACCGGCTGTTCCGCGCACCGGGCTTTCCCGTGGGTCACGTCGTCGACTTCATCCACACGCCGTGGATGATGCCCGCGATCTACAACGTCGCCGATATCTTCATCGTGTCGATGATGATCGCCGTCGCGCTCCTGGTGCTGCTCGGCCGACGACTCGACGGAAGCAGGGAGGCGCGCCGCGAGGGTGCTGGCGACGAGCTCGATGCGGATGCGTCGGCCGGACCACGGGACTGACGTGGAGGCCCGCTCTCTTCCTGTACCCGACGGTTTGGATGGGGTGCGCGTCGATGCCGCTCTCGCCAAGATGCTCGGCTTCTCCCGCACCTTCGCGGCAGAAGTGGCGGATGCCGGCGGTGTCAGTCTCGACGGACGTGATCTCGGCAAGTCCGACCGCCTGAGGGCCGGTGGGTGGCTCGACGTGCGGTGGGAGCCGCGCCGCGAGCCGGAGATCGTTCCCCTCGCCGTGCCCGACCTCGGCATCGTGTACGACGACGATGACATCGTCGTGATCGACAAGCCCTCGGGTGTCGCCGCACACCCCTCCGTCGGCTGGGAGGGGCCCACGGTCCTCGGCGCACTCAAGGCGGCGGGCTTCCGCATCGCGACGACGGGCGCCGCCGAGCGTCAGGGGATCGTCCACCGCCTCGACGTCGGTACGAGCGGGCTCATGGTCGTCGCCAAGAGCGAGCGCGCCTACACCGCTCTCAAGCGTGCCTTCAAGGAGCGGGAGGTCGAGAAGATCTACCACGCCGTCGTGCAGGGGCATCCGGATCCGCTCAGCGGCACGATCGACGCCCCCATCGGACGCCACCCGTCCCACTCGTGGAAGTTCGCCGTCACGCCCGACGGCAAGGACTCGGTCACGCACTACGAGACGCTGGAGGCGTTCCCTCGCGCGTCACTGCTCGAGATCCACCTCGAGACCGGCCGTACCCACCAGATCCGCGTGCACATGGCCGCCCACCGGCATCCGTGCGCGGGCGATCCTCTCTATGGTGCCGACCCGACGCTGTCGGCCCGGCTGGGGCTCACGCGCCAATGGTTGCACGCGCATCAGCTGTCCTTCGCCCACCCGGTCACCGGCGAGTGGACGACCAACGTTTCGCCGTACCCCGCCGACCTGGCGCACGCGTTGGACGTTCTGCGCGGCGAGTGAGACGGTTGTCGGATGTCGGTGGTCCGCGGCATCCTGACGACATGAGCATCGAAGTGCGTCCGGCGACGGAGTTCGACGACGTCGCGGTGATGGTGGGGCCGAAGAACCCGAACTCCAACGTCTGCTGGTGCTTGAGCTACCGGATTCCGGGAGCAGAGAATCGCGCCTTGTCGGGACCTGCTCGAGGGGAGCGCGTGCGCCGGCTCCTCGGGGAGGGTCCGCCCGGTGTCCTCGCGTACGAGGGTGATGTCGTGGTCGGCTGGGCTGCTGTGCACCCGCGCGCGGACACCACGTTCGCGACGAACCGCAAGATCCCTCACATCGATGACCTCGACGTGTGGAGCGTGTGGTGCATCCGGGTGCGGCCGGGTCACCGCGGCCACGGGATCTCCCACGCGCTGCTGGCGGGGGCGGTGGAGTACGCGCGGAGCCAGGGCGCCCCTGCGATCGAGGGATATCCGGTGGACAACGACGGGCGCAAGGTCGATCTGACGATGGCTTACGTCGGCACGCGCGCGCTGTTCGAGCGAGCGGGATTCCGCGTCGAGACGGTGACCGACTCCGTGATCAACGGCTTCCCCCGGCTCCTCATGCGCAAGGATCTCCGCTAGGGCGCGTGGTCCGGGATCAACGGCCGCCCGTGAACACCGCAGGATCATCCTCGGCGAGGGCCAGCGCGATCTTGCGCACGTGGAACTGCTCGACATCGACGAGTTCGCCGAGGCCGTACCAGCCGACCTCGGTCAGCTCTCCATCGGCGGGATAAGGGTCGCCCGACACCCAGTCGCAGCGGAACACGAGATCGAGGTAGTCGACCTGATCTCCGTTGGCGTAGGTCACGCGGGGCAGCTGCTGCACGAGCGCCAGACGCGTCGCCTTCACGACGATGCCCGCCTCCTCGAGGCACTCGCGGACTGCGGCATCGGCGGGCTCTTCGCCCGGGTCGACGATCCCGGAGACGCACTGCCACGCACCGTTGTCCGCGCGGCGCCCCAGCAGCACCCTCTCATCCTTGAAGACGACCGCCGTGACCCCGACGAGGGGGAGCGGTGCGTGGCCGACGTGTGCGCGCAGCGCGGTGACGAATTCGGGGGTGCCCATGGCGTCCAGCCTAGATCCGGGCTCCCGGAGCGATGTCGGCGCAGGAACGTAGACTCGATCCGTGGCAACCGACTCCTTCGTTCATCTGCATGTCCACAGCGAATACTCGATGCTCGACGGCGCCGCCAAAATCGGCGCGATGACGCAGGCCGCAGCCGACTACGGGATGCCGGCGATCGCGGTCACCGACCACGGGAACACCTTCGCCGCGTTCGAGTTCTACCGCGCAGCGCAGTCGGCCGGGATCAAGCCGATCATCGGCCTGGAGGCATACGTCACCCCGGGCACGCACCGCACGGACAAGTCGCGTGTCGCGTGGGGTTCCCCCGATCAGAAGAGCGACGACGTCTCGGGGTCGGGCGCCTATACCCACATGACGATGTGGAGCGAGAGCACGGAGGGCATGCACAACCTCTTCCGGCTGAGCTCGCTCTCGAGCATGGAGGGCTACTACTTCAAGCCGCGGATGGACCGTGAGCTGCTGCAGACGTACGGCAAGGGACTCATCGCGACGACCGGGTGCCCCTCGGGAGAAGTGCAGACGCGGCTGCGACTCGGGCAGTACGACGCCGCCCGGGCGGCGGCGGCCGAGTTCCAGGACATCTTCGGCAAGGACAACTACTTCGCCGAGATCATGGACCACGGTCTGTCGATCGAGCGTCGCGTGATGACCGACCTCATCCGCCTCGCGAAGGATCTCGGCATCCCGCTGGTCGGCACGAACGACTCCCACTACACGCACCAGCACGAGGCCGACGCCCATGCGGCCCTGCTGTGCGTGCAGTCCGGGTCGACCCTCGACGACCCGAACCGCTTCAAGTTCGACGGCGACGGCTACTACATCAAGACGGCGGCCGAGATGCGGCAGCTCTTCCGCGATCACCCGGAGGCGTGCGACAACACGCTCCTGATCGCCGAGCGGTGCAACGTCGAGTTCAACACCTCGGCGAACTACATGCCGCGCTTCCCCGTGCCCGACGGTGAAACCGAGGACAGCTGGCTGATCAAGGAGGTCGAGAAGGGCCTGCACTACCGCTACCCCGAGGGCATCCCCGACAAGGTTCGCGCTCAGGCCGAGTACGAGACCGGGATCATCCTTCAGATGGGATTCCCCGGCTACTTCCTCGTCGTCGCCGACTTCATCAACTGGGCGAAGGACAACGGCATCCGCGTCGGGCCGGGCCGTGGTTCCGGTGCCGGTTCGATGGTCGCGTACGCCATGCGGATCACCGATCTCGATCCGCTCGAGCACGGCCTCATCTTCGAGCGCTTCCTCAACCCCGATCGTGTCTCGATGCCCGACTTCGACGTCGACTTCGACGACCGCCGCCGCGGCGAGGTCATCGATTACGTCACCGAGAAGTACGGCTCTGAACGCGTCGCGCAGATCGTCACCTACGGAACGATCAAGTCCAAGCAGGCGCTGAAGGATGCCGGTCGCGTTCTCGGCTTCCCCTTCAGCATGGGCGAGAAGCTCACGAAGGCGATGCCTCCGGCGGTCATGGGCAAGGACATGGAGCTGGGCGGCATGTTCGACGCTCAGCATCCTCGCTTCAAGGAAGCGAGCGAGTTCCGCGCGCTGGTCGACACCGATCCCGATGCGAAGACCGTCTTCGATCGTGCCCTCGGACTCGAGGGGCTGAAGCGGCAATGGGGCGTCCACGCGGCCGGCGTGATCATGTCGAGCGAGCCGCTGCTCGACATCATCCCCATCATGCGACGCGAGCAGGACGGTCAGATCGTCACGCAGTTCGACTATCCGTCGTGCGAGACCCTCGGCCTCATCAAGATGGACTTCCTGGGGCTTCGCAACCTCACGATCATCTCCGACGCGCTCGACAACATCCGCATGAACCGTGGCGAGGAGCTCGACCTCGAGCACCTCGCCCTCGACGACCGCGCGGCCTACGAACTGCTCACCCGCGGTGACACCCTCGGGGTCTTCCAGCTCGACGGCGGCCCCATGCGATCGCTGCTGCGGCTCATGAAGCCCGACAACTTCGAAGACGTGTCCGCCGTCATCGCGCTCTACCGCCCGGGGCCGATGGGGGCGAACTCCCACATCAACTACGCCCTGCGGAAGAACGGTCAGCAGGAGGTGACCCCGATCCATCCGGAGCTCGAGGAGCCTCTCCGCGACATCCTCGACATCAGCTACGGCCTGATCATCTATCAGGAGCAGGTCATGGCGATCGCGCAGAAGGTCGCCGGCTTCTCGCTCGGTCAAGCCGACATCCTGCGGCGCGCGATGGGCAAGAAGAAGAAGTCCGAGCTCGACAAGCAGTACGAGGGCTTCTCGGGCGGCATGAAGGAGCGCGGCTTCGGAGACGCCGCGATCAAGGCCCTCTGGGACATCCTGCTCCCGTTCTCCGACTACGCGTTCAACAAGGCGCACTCCGCCGCCTACGGGTTGGTGTCGTATTGGACGGCGTACCTGAAGGCGCACTACCCCGCGGAGTACATGGCCGCGCTGCTGACGAGCGTGGGTGACTCCAAGGACAAGATGGCTGTGTACCTCAACGAATGCCGCCGAATGGGCATCCGGGTGCTGCCGCCCGACGTGGGGGAGTCGATCCGCTACTTCGCAGCCGTCGGCGAGGACATCCGCTTCGGTCTCGGTGCCGTGCGCAACGTGGGGTCCAACGTCGTCGACGGCATCGTCCAGGCGCGGGGCGACGGCGCCTTCACGTCGTTCCACGACTTCCTCGCGAAAGTGCCGATGCACGTGGCCAACAAGCGCACCGTCGAGTCGCTCATCAAGGCCGGCGCGTTCGACTCCATGGGCGACACGCGCCGCGCACTTCTGGAGATCCACGAAGACGCCACCGAAGCGGCCGTCGACCGCAAGCGGAACGAGGCGCAGGGGGCGATCGGTTTCGACTTCGACAGCCTGTACGACGCCGCAGAAGAGGCGGTCCCGCCGAAGGTGCCGCCGCGCCCCGAGTGGACGAAGAAGGACAAGCTCGCCTTCGAGCGGGAGATGTTGGGGCTGTACGTCTCCGATCATCCCCTCGCCGGTCTTGAGATGCCGCTCGCGAAGCACGCTTCGACCTCGATCCACGATCTCCTGGCCTCCGAGGACGTGCAGGATGGCGACCAGGTGATCGTCGCCGGGCTCGTCACGAGCGTCCAGCACCGGGTAGCGAAGCAGAGCGGCAACCCCTACGGCATGATCACGATCGAAGACTTCGACGGCGAGGTCACGGTCATGTTCATGGGCAAGACCTACACCGAGTTCCAGTCGATGCTGCAGCAGGATGCCATCCTCGTCGTCCGCGGACGTGTGTCGCGCCGCGACGACGGCTTGAACCTGCACGGGCAGTCGGCTTTCGCGCCCGATCTGGGTTCCGTCGACGCCTCCGGTCCGCTCGTGCTGATGATCCCTGAGCACCGCGCCACCGAATCGACCGTGTCGCAACTCGCGGAGGTGCTGGGGCGTCATCCGGGGGCCACCGAAGTGACCCTCAAGCTTCACAAGGGTTCTGTGGCGAAGGTCTTCGAGGTGCCGCACCCGGTGGCGATCACCGTGGACCTGTACGGCGAGCTCAAGGGCCTGCTCGGGCCGCAGTGTCTGGGGTGAGGCGTTCTCCGCACTCCAGATCGTCCTTCGGGTGAGGCTCGGGTGAGGCGAGGGTGAGGCGGGTAGGCTTTCCGGAGCGATCTCCCGACGCCGAAAGGACACCCTCGTGAGTGACGAGTACGACACCACCCCGTTCGCCGACCACACGTCGCAGGAGACGGCGGCTCCGCCCGCAGACCAGCGAGGCTCCGTCCAGTACGGGGTCGGGCCTTTCACGATTCGGGAAGTGTCGCTGCTCGGTGTGTGGCTGCTCGCCTTCATCGTCTCCTTCTTCTCGATCTGGGTCGACGGCCCGGGGTCCTCAGCGTTGCTCGACCTGGGCTCGGTGTGGAGCTCGGGAATCGACTGGGTGCTGACGATCGGTGTACCGACCGTCGCGGTCTTCCTCATCGTGCTGCGGCGTTTCTCGCCCGACGGCATCCGACGGGTCGGTTCGCTCGCGGTCGATCAGTTCGCGTCGGTGGCCTTCTCGGTCTCGGCCGTGGTCTGGCTCGGAGTGCTCTGGACCAACGTGGCCCGCGGCATCCAGACGGGACTCTGGCTGAGCAGCTGGGTCGTGTGGCTCGAGTTCTTCCTCATGGTCGCCGGCGTGTTCCTCACGGTGCTCGCTCCCTTCATCCGACCCTTCGACGAGGATTTCCTCCGTGAAGAGCAGGTGCTCGCGCACCGCAACGCGCGTCCCGTCCGACCCGTGACGCCGCGGCCGACCACTCCCCGTCCCCGCCCCGCAGCGGCCGCGCCCGAGGCATCTCCCTACGGCGAGGCCCCGGAGCCGGCGTATGCGCCGCGCGCCGCAGAACCCGTCGGCGAGCAGGTCGGCGTCGAGGCGGCGTCCGACGACGCGACCGCGGCGTTCCCGTTCGCCGTCGAAGAGGAGCCGGCTGCCGCCGCCCCCGCGGCCAGCCAGGCGTTCTGGGCTCTTTCTCCCGTCGAACGTGACGTCGTCGACGAGAACGGCTTCCCGGTCTTCACCGTCGGACCCACGGCATGGGCGCTCGTGATCGAGGATCGGGGCGATCGTTTCGTGATCCGCCACGAGGATGGACGCGTCGGCTATCTCACCGATGTCTCGGGAGTGACTCGCGGCTGAGCCCACGAGGGAGCCGAACGCGTCCGAGGTGGCGCGGCGTCGCCAGTACGCTGGAGGGATGCTTCGCACGATCGATCTGCGCGGCCGCGTCCTCTCGCCGGCCGAGCTTCTGGCCGCCGTTCCTCGAGCCACCGCCGCGCGGGACGAGGCTCTGAACACGGCGGCTCAGATCGTCCACGACGTGTCCGTCCGAGGCGAGGAGGCCCTCCGCGAGCAGGCCGCGCGCTTCGACGGCGCGGAAGGCCATGACATCCGCGTCCCGGCCGCCCACCTCGACGAAGCGCTGTCATCGCTCGATCCCGACGTGAGACGCGCGCTCGAGGAGGCCATCGCCCGCGTCCGACTCGCGTCCGCGGCTCAGGTTCCCCCGCCCCTGGTCACCGAGCTCGGTCCAGGGGCCAGGGTGGAGCAGCGGTGGCGTCCGGTGCAGCGCGTCGGTGTGTACGTGCCCGGTGGCAAGGCCGTGTATCCGTCGAGCGTCGTGATGAACGTCGTCCCCGCTCAGGTTGCCGGCGTGTCGGAAGTCGCACTCGCCTCGCCGCCGCAGCGCGATTTCGGCGGACGGGTACACCCCGTGATCCTGGCGGCGGCGAAGCTGCTCGGCGTCTCCGAGGTGTATGCGATGGGCGGCGCCGGTGCTATCGGCGCGTACGCCCACGGCGTGCCCTCGCTGGGTCTCCACGCGGTCGACGTGATCTCGGGGCCGGGCAACAACTTCGTCGCCCTGGCCAAGCGGGTCGTCGCGGGCATGGTCGGCACCGACTCCGAGGCGGGCGCGACGGAGATCCTCATCGTCGCCGACGCCTCGGCAGACGCGACCCTCGTGGCGGCAGACCTCGTGAGTCAGGCCGAACACGACGAGCAGGCGGCGGCGGTGCTCGTGACGACATCTCCCGCTCTCGCCGAGAGGGTCGCATCGGAGGTCATGTTGCGTGCCGGAGCCACTCGGCACTCCGCGCGCATCCGCGAGGCACTCATCGGTCCGCAGTCGGCGATCGTACTGGTCGACGATGTCGAGGCGGCGACCGCCTTCAGCAACGCCTACGCCCCGGAGCATCTCGAGCTGCACCTCGCCGACCCCCGGGTGGACGACTTCGTGAACGCCGGCGCCGTCTTCGTGGGCGAGCACTCACCGGTCAGTCTCGGCGACTACCTCGCCGGAAGCAATCACGTGCTGCCCACGGGGGGCCAGGCGAGGTATGCCGCCGGGCTCTCGGCATCCACGTTCCTGCGTCCGCAGCAGGTCATCGTCTACGATCGTGCCGCGCTCGAGGCCGTTCACGACGGGATCGTGGCGCTCGCGGATGCCGAGGCGCTGCCTGCCCACGGCGAGGCGGTCACCGCGCGCTTCGCGGATCGGTCCGCGACGTAGTCTGGAGTCACCATGCACTGCCCGTTCTGCCGCCACGCCGACTCCCGCGTCATCGACTCCCGCACGAGCGATGACGGCTTGAGCATTCGCCGCCGCCGTCAGTGCCCCGAGTGCGGAGGCCGCTTCTCGACGATCGAGACGGCCAGCCTCAACGTCATCAAGCGCTCCGGCGTGATCGAGCCGTTCAGCCGCGAGAAGGTCATGTCCGGGGTGAGGAAGGCCTGTCAGGGCCGCCCGGTCACCGACTCCGACCTCGCCGTGCTCGCGCAGGCGGTCGAGGAGGCCGTGCGACAGACCGGATCATCCCAGATCGACACGAATGAGATCGGCCTCGCGATCCTCGGACCTCTCCGCGACCTCGACGAAGTCGCGTACCTGCGCTTCGCCAGCGTGTACCAGGCGTTCGACTCGCTCGATGACTTCGAGTCGTCGATCGCGCAGTTGCGCGCCGATCATGCTGCTGCGGCATCGACGGGCGACTGACGACGCTTACTCCCGGCCACCCGTCGCGAGGGGTCCCTCGCGCGGGTCCTAGGCTGGTCCCGATGTATCCCTTCATCTTCCGCACGTTCTTCGCGCGCATGGACCCCGAGTTCGCTCATCACCTCGTGATCCCGGTCATCCGCGTTTCCGGATGGCGTCCCATCGCCTGGGCCGTGCGAGCGATGACGCGCCCTGATCCGCGCCTGCGTACCGAGGCGCTCGGGCTCGTCTTCGACTCGCCGTTCGGCGTGGCGGCCGGATTCGACAAGAACGCCGTCATGATCTCGGGCCTGCACGCGCTCGGCTTCGGTCACGTCGAGATCGGCACGGTCACGGCGATCCCGCAGGACGGGAACCCCCGCCCGCGACTCTTCCGCCTCGTGGAGGACCGCGCGCTGATCAACCGCATGGGCTTCAACAACGCGGGTGCGGCGTCGGCCGCGAATCGACTGGCGCGGGCTCGCCGCCGAACCCGTCGCCCCATCATCGGGGCGAACATCGGCAAGAGTCGTGTCGTCGACGTCGCGGATGCCGTCGGCGACTACGTACGCAGCACCGAGCTGGTCGCGCCCGTCGCGGACTACCTCGTGGTGAATGTGTCGTCCCCGAATACTCCCGGTCTGCGTGGACTCCAGGCCGTCGAGACCCTCCGCCCTCTGCTCGAAGCCGTGCGCGCAGCCGCGGGAGAGACGCCTCTGCTGGTCAAGATCGCACCGGATCTCGCCGACGAGGAGGTGTCGGCCATCGCCGGGCTCGCGGTCGATGCCGGCCTGGCGGGACTCGTCGCCACGAACACGACGGTGGCCCGCGAAGGGCTTCGGACGGATGCCGCGAAGGTCGACGCGGCGGGTGCCGGCGGCCTGTCGGGTGCGCCGTTGCGGGAGCGCGCGCTGGAGGTGCTGCGGATCGTGCGAGGCGCTGTGCCCCCTGGATTCTGCGTCATCGCCGCCGGGGGAGTGGAGTCGGCGCGGGATGTGCAGGATCGCCTCGACGCGGGCGCAGACCTCGTTCAGGGATACACCGGCTTCATCTACCGCGGTCCGTTCTGGGCGCGGCAGATCAATCGGGGACTCGTGCGCGCCTGATTCGGTCCCGCGGGATTCTTTCCGCGAAGGCTTCTCTCTGCCGCCGATGCCAGATTAGAGTTCTCTCATCTACCTGTGAGGAACTCATGAAACCCGAATCCATGAGGCCGGCGATGTCGCGCGCGAGCGCGGTCCTGCTGTCCTTTGCCCTCGTGGCCACCGCCGCGCCCGCTCTTGCTGTCGACGGAGAGGAAGAGCCCCTGCCGGTCGACGAGACCGCGACGCTGATCCTCGGTGCTCCGTCCACGCTGCTGACCCTGCCCGACGACGACGGCGTCCGCGACGAGGCGACGCTGGCGTTGTCCTCCGACGTCGCCACCGACGTCACCGTGGACGTGCTGGCCGCCGACGGCATCGGCATCCTGCGTACGCAGAGCGTCGCCCTCCCCGCGGACGCGCTGAGCACGTCGATCGCGGTGCCCGTGACCGACCTCCCCGCCGGCACCCTGTCGGTGCGGGCGACACCGGCCGTCGGCGACCCCGTATCGGTGGCGCTCACCGTCGGCTCGGGCCGCCCGGCATCCGTCGCGCTGTCGCTCGGTGCCTCGTCGATCTTCTCGTGGTCCGGAAGCGGCCGCCCCAAGACGACCGCCACCGTGGTCGCGGTGGATGAGACGGCATTGGCGGTTCCGTTCACCGGTTCTGTCGTCGCGTCGGTGGGTGGTAAGACGCAGACCGTCAGCGTCGCCTCGTCGACCGGCTCCGCCGCCACCGCGACCGTCACCGGCTCCAAACTCGCCGCAGGCAGCGGATCCGCGCGGGCGCTCGTGACGGGTGCGGGCTCCGACGTGGTCGCGAGTGCTGCCGTCCCGCTGACCGTCCGCACCACGGCGGTCACCGCGACGAAGGTCTCCGTCTCGCTGGCCACCATCTATCCGTCGAAGGACGGCTACAAGGATGCGACGAAGATCGCCGTCCGGACGTCGACCACGACGGGCGCGACCATCCCGGTCACGGGCTCCGTCAAGGTGTCACGCGACGGCAAGACGGTCACGTCGTGGAAGCTCACCTCGAGCAAGACCTGGTCGGCCACCTGGGCGGGGACCGTCTCCGGCCGTCTCGTGCCCGGCACCTACACCGTCACGGTGGCGGTGAAGGGTCCGGAGGGCGGCACCAAGACCTCCAGCACGAAGGTCGTCGTCAAGAAGGGCAAGCTCGTGACGAAGACCACGTCGACCTGGTACTCGGCCCAGCGGGCGTTCGACGACTGGATCGCGTTCGACTCGCGCAGCCGCTGCGCCGAGGTCGGCTCGTCGAGCTTCCGCTGCGTCGGCGCGACCGAGGGCTTCCTCTCGGTCGCGGCGGTCGGAACCTTCGGCGTCCCCGCTGCGGTGCGGAACTCGTACAAGTACGGCGACGGCACGGTTCGCGTCGTGCTCAGCACGACCGACCTCGCCGGCACCGTCGCGTGGGGATACAACCGCACCGGAGCCGAGACCGGGAAGAGCGATCTCGTCGTCAAGGGGGACCGGTCGCTCGGCCGCCTGTCGCTGAAGGGATCGGCGCGCAGCATCGATCTCGCCGTCGTGCTCGCGGGCAAGTCGCGCTTCACGAGCGACAAGGTGAAGATCGAGTACACCTACAAGGTCATGTCGACGTCCTGACGTCGCACATGCGAGAGGGCCCGCACCCGATGGGGTGCGGGCCCTCTGCCGTGCCGGCGCGGTACGTCGTGCGGTGTCAGGCCGGGTGCTGGCCGCGCCGGACCTGCGGCTTGGGCAGACGCATGAAGCGCATCTGAATCGTGCGCATTGCGGAGTACCAGCCGAGGCCCTTCTCGCGGCGATCGCCCCACTTCGCCGACGCAGCCCGCTTGACCCGGATGCTCGTGATGATCATGTCGGCCACGACGAACATGATGAACACCCACAGACCGACGAAGCCGTAATAGACGACGGCCGCGTTCGGCCACAGGCTCAACAGGATGACGACCACCATCAGGGGCATCATGAGCTCACCGATGTGCCAGCCGGCATCCACGAAGTCTCGCGCGAAGCGTCGCTGCGGACCCTTGTCGCGGGCGGGCAGATACTTCTCCTCGCCGTTGGCCATGCCGATCCGCGCCTTCTCGCGCTGCGCCGCCAGGTCGGATTTCGCCCGGGCCCGCGCCTCTTTCGTGTCTGCGACGAGCGGACGCTTGCGAGCGGCCTCCTGCTCGGCGCGCGACGGCGTGGGGCGGTTCTTCCCGGGACCGGCGGGAGCGTCGGGCTCGGTGTCTGGAGCGGGGGCGGCGGGTGTCTTGGCCACGGGATACCTCGGATCGGCGGAGAGCGGGCCCCATAAGATTACCCGCATGACCTCCGAACTGTCCCGGTCCGACGCCGTGCGCGCCGCTGCCGCCGATGCCGTCCCCGCCGCCCTCGCCGATCTCGGAGCCCTCGTCCGCATCCCGTCGATCGCGTTCCCCGGGTTCGACCGCGCGGAAGTCTCACGGAGCGCCGCCGCCGTCGAAGCGTTGCTGAACGGGCTCGGCATCTTCGACCGCGTCGAGGTGAAGACGGCGGTGGTGCCGGCGACCGGTGAGGAGGGGATGCCGGCAGTGCTGGCCACCCGAGCCGCGCGCAATGGTCGGCCCACGATCCTCCTCTACGCGCACCACGACGTGCAGCCGGTGGGGGACGAGACGCTGTGGGAGTCCGCGCCCTTCGAGCCGACGGTGCGCGACGGCAGGCTGTACGGTCGCGGCGCGGCCGACGACAAGGCGGGCGTCATGGCCCACGTCGGGGCGCTGCGCGCCCTGGTCGCCGCGCTCGGCACGGATTTCGACCTCGGCGTGAATCTGTTCATCGAGGGCGAGGAGGAGGCGGGCTCCGCATCGTTCGCGCAGTTCCTGCAGGATAACGCCGACGCGCTGCGCGCCGACGTCATCGTCGTGGCGGACTCCGGCAACTGGGATGCCGTCACCCCTGCCCTCACGGTCTCGCTGCGCGGCAACACACGGTTCACCCTCGGCGTGAAGACCCTCGACCACGCATCCCACTCGGGCATGTTCGGGGGAGCGGTGCCCGACGCGATGCTCGCGACCGTCAAGCTGCTGTCGACGCTGTGGGATGACGAGGGCGCCGTCGCCGTGGCCGGGCTCGCCGAGCGCGACGCGCCGACCCCGGACTACACCGAAGACACGCTGCGCAGCGAGGCCGGGCTGCCTGCGGGGGTCTCGCCGGTCGGACGCGGCACCATCCTGAGCCGCATCTGGAACAAGCCGTCGATCACCGTGACCGGTATCGATTTCCCGTCGGTCAAGAACGCGTCCAACACGCTCACGCCCGAGCTGTCGGTCGTCATCAGCGCGCGCGTTGCTCCCGGACAGCCCGCCGCCGAGGCGTTCGCCGCGATCGAGGCGCACCTGCGCGCGCACGCGCCGTTCGGCGCGGAGCTCTCCTTCCGCGACGTCGACTCGGGCGACGCATTCCTCGTCGATACGAGCGGCTGGGCCGTCGAGAAGGCGCGGGACGCGTTGGCGACCGGTTACGGCGTGGAACCGGTCGACATCGGCGTCGGCGGCTCGATCCCCTTCATCGCGGATCTCGTGCGCGAGTTCCCGGGCGCGCAGATCCTGGTCACCGGCGTCGAAGATCCTCACGCTCGCGCTCACAGCCCGAACGAGTCCCTGCATCTCGACACGTTCCGCCACGCCCTCGTCTCGGAGGCGCTGCTGCTGGAGAGCCTTGACGCGACGGCGCTCTGAGTCCCGCGGCTCGCGGCACGCCAGGCCGCGGATGCCGGGGAGGCGGTAGAATCGTGGCATCCGCCGTCCCGGCCCCTGAAGGGCATTGACGGCCCGACACTCCAGGAGAGTCATGACTGACATCGCCACGTCGCCCGCTGCCGTCACGCCCGACCACGGCGTGGCACTGACCGATGCCGCCGCCGCGAAGGTGAAGAGTCTGCTGCACCAGGAGAACCGCGACGATCTGCGTCTGCGCGTCGCCGTGCAGCCGGGCGGATGCTCGGGGCTGATCTACCAGCTCTACTTCGACGAGCGCTTCCTCGACGGCGACAAGGCCGTCGACTTCGACGGCGTCGAGGTCATCGTCGACGACATGTCGGTGCCGTATCTCGACGGTGCGACGATCGACTTCAAGGACACCATCTCGGAGCAGGGGTTCACGATCGACAACCCCAACGCGGCGGGCAGTTGCGCCTGCGGCGACAGCTTCCACTGACACCGGGCCAGGCGGCTGTGCGCCCCCTCCGAGAGTCGGGACATCCTGGGCGGATGGCCTGAATCGAGTGAGAGGTTGCCCTAGACTGGCAGGTGTTCGACCTTCATGACCCCGAAAGGTGCACCGTGCGCGTCAAACGTCGCCTCCGCTGGGCCGTCATCCCCCTGGGACTCGCCACGGCGATCACCCTTGCGGCATGCACTCCGACCGAGCTGAACGGCTTCCTCCCGGGGTTCACCGACGACGGGACTCAGGCGACCAACCGCACCGAGATGGTCTCCGGCCTCTGGGTCAACTCCTGGATCGTGCTCCTCGTCGTGGGCGTCATCACGTGGGCGCTCATGGGCTTCGCGGCGGTCGCGTACCGTCGCCGCAAGGGCCAGACGGGACTCCCCGTCCAGATGCGCTACAACATGCCGATCGAGATCTTCTACACGATCGTGCCGCTCATCCTGGTGATCGGATTCTTCGCGTTCACGGCTCGTGATCAGGCCATCCTCGAGACCCAGTACGACGACCCCGACGTCTGCATCACCGCGATCGGCAAGCAGTGGGCGTGGGACTTCCAGTACACCGAGAGCGACTGCGAGCAGGCTGACGACGCCGTCTGGTCGATGGGTGTCCAGGCGCAGACCGACCCGCAGGGCAACATCACCAGCGAGCTGCCCACCCTCTACCTCCCGGTCGACCAGGAAGTGAAGATCAAGCTCGTCTCTCGCGACGTCATCCACTCCTTCTGGATCATCGACTTCCTGTACAAGAAGGACATGTACATCGGGAAGGACAACTACTGGTCGTTCACCCCGACCCGCGTCGGCGAGTACGACGGCAAGTGTGCGGAGCTCTGCGGCCAGTACCACTCGATGATGCTGTTCAAGGTGAAGGTGGTCGAGCAGGCCGAGTACGACGCGTACCTCGCATCGCTGCGGGATGCCGGTCAGACCGGGGACATCAACGACGCCTACGACCGCCTGCAGAATCTGCCGGGCACGGGCGCGCCGACCGACTCCGAGGGAGACCACTGATGGCGACGACGCTTCCGCTCCAGGGCGAGACGTACGGCCGTCCGTCCACTCTGCCGCCGCGTCAGGCAGCTCTCTTGAGCGCATCGCGCGTGGAGGAGAAGGGCAACGTGATCGTCAAGTGGATCACGTCGACCGACCACAAGACGATCGGGTACATGTACCTCATCGCCTCGGTGCTCTTCTTCCTGCTCGGCGGTGTGATGGCGCTGATCATCCGCGCTGAGCTCTTCGAGCCGGGTATGCAGGTCATCCCGACGAAGGATCAGTACAACCAGCTGTTCACGATGCACGGCACGATCATGCTGCTGATGTTCGCGACGCCGCTGTTCGCGGGCTTCGCGAACGCCATCCTGCCGCTGCAGCTGGGCGCTCCTGATGTGGCGTTCCCGCGCCTCAACGCCTTCGCGCTCTGGCTGTTCATCTTCGGATCGCTCATCGCGATCGCCGGCTTCCTCACGCCGCAGGGTGCTGCGGCCTTCGGATGGTTCGCGTATCAGCCTCTCGCCAACGCGAGCTTCTCGCCCGGTGCCGGCGGAAACCTCTGGATGCTCGGACTCGGCATGAGCGGTTTCGGCACCATCCTCGGTGCGGTGAACTTCGTCACGACGATCATCACGATGCGTGCACCGGGTATGACGATGTGGCGTCTGCCGATCTTCTCGTGGAACACGCTCGTCACGAGCATCCTCGTGCTGATGGCCTTCCCTGTGCTGGCGGCCGCGATCTTCGCCGCCGCGGCGGACCGCGTGCTCGGTGCCCACATCTACGACCCCGCCAACGGCGGCGTGCTGCTGTGGCAGCACCTGTTCTGGTTCTTCGGTCACCCTGAGGTCTACATCATCGCGCTGCCGTTCTTCGGCATCGTCTCGGAGATCTTCCCGGTCTTCAGCCGTAAGCCGATCTTCGGATACAAGACGCTGGTCTATGCCACCATCGCGATCGCCGCACTGTCGGTCTCGGTGTGGGCGCACCACATGTACGTCACGGGCGCCGTCCTGCTTCCGTTCTTCGCGCTCATGACGATGCTCATCGCGGTTCCGACCGGCGTGAAGATCTTCAACTGGATCGGCACGCTCTGGCGAGGCTCGGTCACGTTCGAGACGCCGATGGTCTTCTCGTTGGGCTTCCTCGTGTCCTTCGTGTTCGGTGGTCTCACCGGCGTCATCCTGGCGTCGCCGCCGCTGACGTTCCACACGTCCGACTCCTACTTCGTCGTCGCGCACTTCCACTACGTCGTCTTCGGCACGGTCGTGTTCGCCATGTTCGCCGGGTTCTACTTCTGGTGGCCGAAGTGGACGGGCCGCATGCTGAACGAGCGCCTCGGAATGGTGCACTTCTGGATGCTCTTCGTCGGGTTCCACATGACGTTCCTCATCCAGCACTGGCTGGGTGTCGACGGCATGGTGCGCCGCTACGCAGACTACTCGGCCGCTGACGGCTGGACGCTCGGTAACCAGGTCTCCACCGTCGGCGCGATGATCCTCGGCGCCTCGATGATCCCGTTCTTCCTGAATGTGTGGCTCACGTCGCGCACGGCACCGAAGGTGACCGTGAACGACCCGTGGGGCTACGGAGCGTCTCTCGAATGGGCGACGAGCTGCCCCCCGCCTCGACACAACTTCACGTCGATTCCGCGCATCCGCAGCGAGCGCCCCGCGTTCGACCTGAACCACCCCGAAGCGGGTATCCCGGTGGGAGTCGGTCCGGCCAAGGATGCACCCGATGCACCCGTCGTCGACCTCGCCGAGGGAGAGGTGAAGTAAGTGAAGACCAACGTCAACCTGTGGTGGATCCTCGCCGCCTTCTTCCTGCTGTGCACCGTGCTGTACACGGGCTGGAACATCATCGAGCACTCCAGCCTCCCGTGGTACAACGCCATCGAGTGGGTGGGATCGACCGCGCTGCTGTTCACGGTCTTCATGGCCGCGATGATCGCGTTCTACGTTCACCGCGTCCACCGTGCACAGCGTGGCGAGCTCCCTGAGGACACCCTCACGGCCGACATCGACGACGGCGACCCTGAGCTCGGTGAGTTCAGCCCCTGGTCGTGGTGGCCGCTCGTGCTCGCCTTCTCCGCCGCGCTCGCGATCGTCGGCCTGGCCGTCGGTACGTTCCTCCTTCCCATCGGTGTCGCCGTCTTCGTCGTGGCCATCGTCGGCTGGGTCTACGAGTACTACCGCGGATACTTCGCGCGCTGATTGATCGAATGACGTTCCGGCTCCAGGCCGGCGTGTGGTCGGATATAGGTCCGCACCGTGACGCCAACCAGGACGCTGCCTTCGTGGCATCCTGGGGCGCTGCCGTGGCCGATGGTGTCGGCGGCGGTCCGGCGGGAGACCTGGCGTCGGCAGCGCTCCTCCATCGGCTGGTTTCCGGCGGAAGCGATGTGAGAGACGCCGACGAGCTCGAACGCAGGCTCCACGGCGCGAACGACGATCTCGCGGCCCACGTGCGGCGAGACCCAGGTCTGGCGGGCATGGCGACGACGTTCACGGGCGTGTGGCTCGACCGGAGCGGGGGATTGCTGCTCGCGCACACCGGCGACTCTCGCGCCTATCTGCTCCGGGACGGGCATTCGATCCGTCAGACCCGCGACGACTCCTACGTCCAAACCTTGGTCGACCAGGGCATCGTGAGCGTCGAGGATGCCATGCACCATCCGCGGCGGAACATCATCACGGCGTCCCTGCGGGGAGACGCGGACGACGTCGTGCGTGTCGTGGAGCGGGTGCCGGTGGCCGGCGATCGCTGGCTGCTCTGCACGGACGGCGTGAGCGACTACCTGCCCGATGAGGTGATCGCGGAGATCCTTCGCACTGATTCCGATGCGGAACTCGCCGCGCGCAACCTCGTCGACGCGGCACTCGAAGCCGGCTCCCGTGACAATGTCACCGCTGTCGTCTGCGACGTGCGCAGGGGAGTGCCTGACGCGGACGAGCCGATGTGGGCGGGGGCAGCCGCCGATGGGTTCGCCGTCGATCTCGCAAGCTTGACCGGCTGACCCGCACGCATCGCACGCATGTAGTGAGCGGATGCCTGTGCGCCGGCGCTCGCGAGTGGATGACGAAAGCGGCGAGGCTCGACCTGACGGTCGTCGCCTCGCCGCTCTGCTCGTCGACGTCAGTCGGACGTGGGCTTCTTCTTGCTCTTCTTGCCCTCGTCGTCGTCCGGAATGATCACGTTGGACGGACGGTTCGCGGTCTCGCCGTTGTGCCCGTCATCGATCGGGTGAAGCGGAGCGTCGGGGACTCCCGCGCGTTCGTGGGCGCCCTGGAGCTCCGCGGCCTCCTCTTCGGCGATGTGCTCGAGGGTGTGGTGCTGATGTGCACGCGCCTCGTCGATGTCTGCCTGCGTCAGCGGGACGAGACGGTCTTCGAAGAACCAGCGCGAGATCGCCGAACGCAGGTTCTGGTGCCAGGCGATGCGCCCGCGGTCATCCGGACGGACGACGAGCGGCGCGTTCGTCTCGAAGTCCACGAGCTTGACGAGCTCGTACTCGTCGACGGGCTGGTGGACCTCGATGTACTCGCCGCCCGGCAGCCGCACGATTCGGCCGGACTCGTAGCCGTGAAGGGCGATCTCACGATCCTTCTTCTGGAGCGCGAGAGCGATGCGCTTCGTGATGAAGTACCCGAACACAGGGCCGATGATGAGGAGTGCCTGCAGTGCGTGGATGACGCCTTCCATCGTGAGGTGGAAGTGCGTCGCGATGATGTCCGACGACGCTGCCGCCCAGAGCACGGCGTAGAAGACAACTCCGGCGACGCCGATGGCGGTGCGGGTGGGAGCGTGACGCGGACGCTGAGCGATGTGGTGCTCGCGCTTGTCGCCCGTGATCCACGCCTCGATGAACGGGTAGAGCATCACCAGCACGATGAACAGGCCCAGACCGCCGAGGGGGATGAGGATGTTGAACGACCAGGTGCGGTCGAGCAGCACGAACTCCAGGTGCGGCGGCACGAGACGCAGCGCTCCGTCGGCGAATCCGATGTACCAGTCGGGCTGGGTTCCGGCCGAGACCGGCGAGGGGTCGTACGGCCCGTAGTTCCAGATCGGGTTGATCGTGAACAGCGAGGCGATCAGCACGATCACGCCGAAGGTGATGAAGAAGAAGCCGCCCATCTTGGACATGTAGACCGGCATCATCGGGTAGCCCACGACGTTGCTGTTCGTACGACCGGGGCCGGCGAACTGCGTGTGCTTGTTGACGATCATGAGCATGAGGTGCACCGCGAGCAGCGCGACCAGGATCGCCGGCAGCAGGAGGATGTGCAGCACATAGAGGCGGCCGACGATGTCGGTGCCGGGGAACTCGCCGCCGAACAGCAGGAACGAGGTCCACGTGCCGATCAGCGGGATGCCCTTGATCATGCCGTCGATGATGCGGAGGCCGTTGCCCGACAGCAGGTCGTCGGGCAGGGAGTAGCCGGTGAAGCCCTCGCCCATCGCGAGGATGAACAGCACGAAGCCGATCACCCAGTTGAGCTCGCGCGGCTTGCGGAACGCGCCCGTGAAGAACACGCGCAGCATGTGCACGCCGATGCCGGCGACGAAGACGAGCGCGGCCCAGTGGTGGATCTGGCGCACCAGGAGGCCGCCACGAATATCGAAGGACAGTCGGAGCGTCGAGTCGAGCGCTGCGGACATCTCGACGCCGACCATCGGCAGGTAGGCACCTTCGTAGTGGGTCTCCACCATGGACGCCTGGAAGAAGAACGTCAGGAACGTGCCGGAGAGCAGCACGACGACGAAGCTCCACAGAGCGATCTCACCGAGCATGAACGACCAGTGATCGGGGAAGATCTTGCGGCCGAGCTCCTTGACGAGGCCCGACATGCTGGTGCGCTCGTCGATGTAGTTCGCGGCGCCGGCGACGAATCGACCGCCGAGAGGCTTCTCAGCCTGCGACTTCTCCGTCGGTGTCTGGTTGACGGTCGCGGTGCTCAATGGCGCTCCCAGAAGCTCGGGCCGACAGGTTCGTTGAAGTCGCTCTGCGCGATCAGGTAACCCTCGTCGTCGACGGTGATCGGCAGCTGCGGCAGCGGGCGGGCGGCGGGTCCGAAGATCACCGCGGCCGAGCGCGACACGTCGAACTGCGACTGGTGGCAGGGGCACAGGAGGTGGTGCGTCTGCTGCTCGTACAGGGCGACCGGGCAACCCACGTGGGTGCACACCTTCGAGTAGGCGACGATACCGTCGTACGCCCACTCCAGGTTGTTGTGCTCGGCGGGGAGCTGCTCGGGGAGCAGGCGCATCAGAAGGACGATGGCCTTGGCCTTCTCCTCGAGGTAGCCCTCGTGGTGGCTCAGTTCGGCGAGCGGCTCAGGGATGACGTGAACCGCGGAGCCCAGCGTGAGGTCGGCGGCGCGGATCGGCTCGCCGCTGGGGTCGTGCGCGAGACGCATCCCCTTCTTCCACATGGTGTGGCTGAGGAGAGCGACGGGGTCGCCCGCAATCGGGTTCTCCTCCGAGCTCTCCGGCGCGAGTCCGCGGAACAGCACGATGCCCGGAGCGACGGATGCCACGAGGGCGGCGATCAGAGAGTTGCGGATGACGGCACGACGGCCGAAACCCGACTCCTCGTTGGCATCGCGGAACGCCTGGATGGCACCCTCACGGGTGGCGTCGCGACCACGGGTGGCGTGTCGGGGCTCGATGTACTCCTTGTCCGACATCACCGCCTTCGACCAGTGGATGGCGCCGACCCCGAGCGCGAAGAGCGCCAGGGCGATACCGAGTCCGATGAAGAGGTTGTTGTGCCGGATGTCGATGATCTGGCCGCTCTCGATCGGGAAGAGCATGTAGGCGGCGACCGCCCAGATGCTCCCGGCGAGCGACAGATAGAAGAGCGTGTAGACCGTGCGCACGGCGCGCTTCATGGCGGCCGGGTCCTTGTCGGTCGTGCGCGCCCGGTGCGGCGGCAGACCGGGGTTCTGCACGGGGTCGGGAACCGCGACCGCGAGCCCCGGAGACGGCTTCCATGAAGCCCTCTCGTGCTCGAGCGCGTCTTCCTCGTGTGCCATGGTGCTCCTCGTACGTTCCGTCAGTGAAGTGTGTCGATCAGTTCGACTTCGCCGTGATCCACACGGTGAGGGCGATCAGTGCGCCGATGCCGAAGATCCAGATGAACAGGCCCTCGGACACCGGACCGAGCGAACCGAGCGAGAAGCCGCCCGCAGACTCGTTCTGCTGCATCCACATCAGCGCGGAGATGATGTCGCGCTTCTCGTCCGTGGTCAGGGTCATGTCGTTGAACACCGGCATGTTCTGCGGGCCGGTGACCATGGCCGCGTAGATGTGCAGCGGGCTCGTGCTCGTGAGCGCGGGGGCGTACTTGCCCTCCGTCAGGGCGCCACCGGCTGCGGCGACGTTGTGGCACATGGCGCAGTTGATCCGGAAGAGCTCCGCGCCGTTCGCGACGTTCCCGCCGCCGTCGAGGATCGACTCGGCGGGATAGGTCGGACCGGGGGAGGTCGACTGGACCCACGCGGCGATCGCCTTGATCTGGTCCTCGGTGAACTGGACCGGCTTCTGCGGCGCCTGCGGCCCCTGCATCTGCAGCGGCATGCGACCCGTCGACATCTGGAACTCGACGGCCAGCTCGCCGACACCGTACAGCGACGGTCCGTCGGGGGTGCCCTCCATGTTCAGGCCGTGGCACGTGGCGCAGTTCGCCTGGAAGAGCTTCTTGCCGTCTTCGACCGTGAGGGTCGAGGCGGTCGCCGAGGACGGCTCGGTGGCGGCCATCGCGGCGGACGCGCCGGCGTAGACACCGCCGCTGACGAGCAGGCCGATGCCGATGAGGGCGGCGGCTGCCCAGGTGCTGCGGCGGCCGGTGCGACGGCGCGCTGTCTTGGATGCCATGGAGGTACTCAGCTCCGCTCTCTTACTTGACGAAGTAGATGACGATGAACAGGACGATCCAGACGACGTCGACGAAGTGCCAGTAGTACGACACGACGATCGAGGAAGTCATCTCCTTGCGTCCGAAGTTCTTGACGGCGTACGCGCGACCGATCACGAGGAGGAACGCGATGAGGCCGCCCGTGACGTGGAGGGCGTGGAAGCCGGTGGTGAGGTAGAACGCCGAGGCATAGGAATCCGCACTGATCGGCATCCCCTCCGCGACGAGCGTGGCGTACTCCCACACCTGACCGGAGACGAAGACGGCGCCCATGATGAAGGTCAGGAAGAACCACTCGACCATGCCCCACTGACGGAACTGCCAGATCGTGCCCTTGCGGTACGGCTGGAAACGCTCGGCGGCGAAGACGCCGGCCTGGGCGGTGAACGACGAGAGCACCAGGATGAGCGTGTTGACCGCGGCGAAGGGGATGTTGAGCAGTTCCGTGCGGTCGGCCCACAGTTCGGGCGACGCGTTGCGGAGCGTGAAGTAGATCGCGAACAGCCCCGCGAAGAACATGACCTCGCTGCCGAGCCACACGATGGTGCCGACAGCGACCGGATCCGGCCGCTTGACGGATCGCAAGGCTTGGGAGTAGGTAGCTGGAGAGGTCGTCACGCTCTCATTATGGCTGATTCGGAGCACGGTTTCCTCATCACTGAAGGTGGGTTCGACTTTCGGAGGGGTTGAGAGAGGCATCGGTACGCGCCGTGAAGCCGCCGTGAGACTGCCGATAGGATCGATGCCCATGGCGGAGCTCTACTCGTGGCCCGAGATCCTCACGAACGTCCTGGCGCGACGTGACCTCAGCGTGTCCGAATCGACGTGGGCGATGCGCCAGGTGATGCGGGGTGATGCGACCTCCTCTCAACTCGCGGGATTCCTCATCGGGCTGCGTGCAAAGGGGGAGACGGTCGACGAGATCGTGGGCTTCCGCGACGCGATCCTGGAGGCCGCGCTTCCCCTTCCCGTACCCGCGGACGTGCTCGACATCGTCGGAACGGGCGGTGACCGGTTCGGAACCGTGAACATCTCGACCATGTCTGCCGTCGTGGCCGCCTCCACCGGCATCCCTGTCGTGAAGCACGGCAATCGGGCAGCCAGTTCGGCTTCGGGGTCCTCGGACGTGCTCGGCGCGCTCGGCATCGATCTGTCGCTCACCCCCGAGCGCGTCGCCGACGTGCTGGCGGAGGTCGGCATCACCTTCGCGTTCGCATCCGCCTTCCACCCGGGCTTCCGTCACGCCGGTGCCACGCGCGCCGAGCTCGGCGTCCCCACCGTCTTCAACTTCCTCGGACCGTTGTGCAATCCCGCGCGGGCCGAGGCCAATGCCGTCGGGGTGGCCCAGCTCGATCGGGTGCCGCTGATCACCGGGGTGTTCCAGACCCGCGGTGCCACTGCGCTCGTCTTCCGAGGCGACGACGGACTCGACGAGCTCACCACGACGGGCCACAGCCGGCTGTGGGAGATCTCTCGCGGCGACATCCACGAGCACGACCTCGATCCGCGCGACATCGGCATCCCGCTGGCAGACATCGACGACCTCCTCGGCGGCGACGCGGCGCACAACGCGCAGGTGGTGCGGCGCGTGCTCAGCGGTGACGCCGGGCCCGTCCGCGACATCGTGCTGCTGAACGCCGCGGCGGGCATCGTGTCCTACGAGCTGTTCCGGGACGCCGCGCAGGTGCAGGTTCCGATCGTGGAGCGGCTGTCGGCGGCGAAGGACCTCGCGGCCGAAGCGATCGACACCGGAAAGTCCGCGGCCACGCTCGACAGCTGGGTTGCAGCCACCTCTCGCTGACGATTCCCCACTTTCGGCAGGGGTTTTCTCCGGCCTTGCACCCTGGCGGGGTGCTCGCGCGCGGCGATACCTTGTGGGCAACACCCCGGCATGCCAGAGAGGAACGCCCCCATGTCCGAAGAATCCGTCGTCACAGCCGACACTGTCGAGCCCCCCGTCAAGAAGGTCGGCCTGGTGAAGGCCGTCGGAGTCCTCGGCATCCTGGGGGGCATCGCGCTGATCGTCGTGGGCGTCGTCGTCTGGGTGATGGTGTCGAGTCAGCTGCGCGCCGAGAACATCGTGGTCCCCGATGATGCGATGGCCTTCCAGGGTCAGACCGTCGCCGGCCCCTTGATCGCGTTCGTCCAGGCCGACATCATCCAGCACCACGCGATGGGCATCTCGGGCGGCAAGACGTACGCCGAACTCGACCAGGACGACCCCGTACGCGCCGTCATGATGAATGCCTCGTTCCTGCGAGCATCGCTCTTCACCTCGGTCGTCTCCTTCGGAGTCGCGGCGTTCGCCATCGGAATCGGCATCCTTTCGATCCTGTTCGGCTGGGCGATCCGGCGCCTCGCGTCGGTGCCCGTGGTGGTGCGCCGCTCCGCAGTGGCATCCTGACCTGAGCGCAACGGGCCCGTGCTCCGGCGCGGGCCCGTTCGCGTGTCCGCACTCCGCACGACTCGCCCGGTGAAGACGTCGACGACCGGAGGACTGTGTGGAGCCCAGAGAAGCGCTCACCGAGATCGCGACGCTCCTCGAGCGCGAACGAGCCTCGCGGTACCGCTCGCAGGCCTTCCGGGCGGCGGCGGCCGCCATCGAGGGGCTGACGGCCGAGCAGTTGGCGGACACCGCAGCGCTGCGGCGACGCAAAGGCATCGGCGATTCGTCGCTCGCGGTGATCCAGGAGGCGCTCGCGGGTGGGGTGCCGCGCTACTTGGCAGAGCTTCGCGGTTCTACGGAGGCCGCTGTCTCGACCCTGCGGTCCCGCTTGCGTGGAGATCTGCACGCACATTCGGAGTGGTCGGACGGGTTGACGTCGATCGATCTCATGGTGGATGCCGCTCGCGCACTGGGGCATGAGTACCTCGCGCTGACGGACCACTCTCCCCGCCTGAAGGTAGCCCGCGGACTCTCTCCCGAGCGTCTGCGCGAGCAGCTCCGACTCGTGCCGTCCTTCTCAACGGACGGATTCACGCTGCTGAGCGGCATCGAGGTCGACATCCTCGACGACGGTGCGCTCGACCAGGAGGAGGATCTGCTGGCGGAGCTGGGTGTCGTGGTGGCCTCGGCCCATTCGAAGCTGCGGATGGAGTCGGCGGCGATGACCCGCCGGTTGGTAGCGGCGGTGTCGAGCCCGCACGTGGACGTGCTGGGCCATGTGACCGGCCGGCTTGTCAGCGGGCACCGGGGCACACGGCCGCCGTCGACGTTCGACCCGATGGCGGTCTTCGCGGCGTGCGCCGCCCATGGCGTGGCGGTGGAGATCAACTCTCGGCCCGAGCGGGAGGACCCGCCCGACGAGCTCATCGCGGTCGCGGTGTCGGAGGGATGCCTGTTCTCCATCGATTCCGATGCGCACGCGCCCGGACAGCTCGCGTTGCTCAGCGAGGGCGCCGCCCGTGCCGAGCGCGCCGGGGTTCCGCCGGAGCGGATCGTGACGACGTGGCCACTGGAGCAGCTGCGGGAGTGGACCGCACGGCACGCGTGAACCGGACCGTGCTGGTGTCGGCCCGGTGGACGATCGCGGCGGCTCAGGCGCGCGCGGAGATCGCTGCCGCAGCGCGATCGAGCGAGCTCCCCAGGTTCCACCGGTCAGTGAGGTCGGCGAGCGTGGCGGCGTCGGGTGCGGCCAGCCGCGCCTCGTCGGGGTCGACGTCGAGGGGGAGATTCCGGACCACTTCGACGACGGTCGGGGCGACGGCCAGGTAGTCGAGCGCGGCGAGGACTTTCGCGCGTACGCCGGCGCTCATGCCGTCACCGGCCTCGGCAGCGCGGATGATGCCGGCGAGGTCGCCGTGGGCGGCAAGGAGGGTTGCGGCGGTCTTCTCGCCGATACCCGCGACACCGGGGAGTCCATCGGACGCATCGCCGCGCAACACGGCGAAGTCTGCGTACTGGGTCGGAAGGATGCCGTACTTCGTCACGACGACGGCGTCGGTGAGGACCTCGAGGTTGCTCATCCCGCGGCCGGTGTAGATGACGCGCACATCGCTGTCGTCGTCGACGAGTTGGAAGAGGTCGCGGTCGCCGGTGACGACGTCGACGGGTCCGGGAGTCGTGGTGGCGAGGGTGCCGATGACGTCGTCTGCTTCGTGTGCGGCGATGCCGACGATCGGGATGCCGAGCGCGGAGAGTTCCTCGCGGATGATCGGCACCTGGATCTCGAGAGGGTCGGGAATCACTTCGACATCGGGTCCGGTCTCGACTTCCGCCGCGACTCTGTGGGTCTTGTAGCTGGGGATGAGGTCGACGCGCCACTGCGGGCGCCAGTCGTCGTCCCAGCAGGCGATGAGATGGCTGGGCTCGTAGGTGGTGACGAGCTTCGCGATCATGTCGAGCAGGCCCCGCGCGGCGTTGACCGGACGACCGTCGGGCGCCTTGACCGTGTCGGGGACGCCGTAGAAGGCCCGGAAGTAGAGCGAGGCGGTGTCGAGGAGCATGAGTCGGTCGGTCACGCTGTCATCCTGGCACGCGACGCGTCCGTGTGAAGGTCGTCACGACGCGCTCGCCCGGTCGCGGGGGCCGCGCCGAGCGGTGGTCAGCATCCGATGCCGCTGGGGTTTTCCGCACACGTGCGTTCGACGAGCGCCGTGCGCGCCTCCAGGATCTCGACGGTCGTCGAGCCCGCCGGGATGCCGAGCAGACCGGGCACACGCTGCCAACCGTTGCCGAAGTCGACGTCCGCCGCGAAGTGCACGACGGCGGTGATCGTGTAGGTGCCCCGCTGTCGATAGGCGTGGCTGGTGTCCGTCGCGGTGAACTGCGCAGCCCCGAGCTGTTGCCACGTGGCGCCGCCCGTCGCCGATTCTCGCGTGGTGCCGTCGCCGTAGTCGAACGTGAAGGAGACCGGGCGGAACCGCACGGTCACCGGGAGGTCGAACAGCTCGCCCGTTTGCGTGTGGGCTTCTGCGTGGGCGACGACGTTGAGAGGAAGCCCCGCCAGGCCGATGCCGTCCGGCTCCGGCGAGAGCGGCGTCAGCGTCGGAGCGAACGAGGCGACGTCGCTGAGTGTCGGCTCCTCGCGCATCACGACCTCGAAGGACAAGCACCGGTTCAGCGGATCGGTGCACTCCGTCGAGTCGTCGGCAGACGGGTTTTCGCCTTGCTCTTTCGCCGACCCATTTTGGGACTCACTCCCGTTGTCGACCGCATAGATTTCTACCGCACCATCCAGTACCTGGCTGTTGACGCCACAGGCGCCGGCGGCCCGCAGATCATTGGTGCATCCGCCCACTGACATTGCGACGAAGGCGGTGGCCACCATGGTCTCAATCACACGACACCTCGTTCGGTTCGCTGGAAGTGATCAGCCATCTGCCCGTGATCGTGGTGCTCTCGAGCTTGAGGTCGAGACCTAAGACGTCTTGCCGGGACCGCGGAGTAACGTCTTCGTCCTTCGAGTTGAAGACCCTTGTCTCGGTGACGTCAATGCACGCGGTGGCGTCGATCTGATCTTGCGAAGCACTACTTACTTCGAACGAGATCAGTCGGATCTTGCCTTCAAGGCGGATACCAGCGTTCTCGAATGTCTCATACGACTCGATCTCCGCAACTAGCATCTTGCCGGACAAGTATTGTGCGGGGTCTGCGGAAGGATCACCCGCACGCTGCGCATTTCCGGCATCGACATAGGCCCGGTAGGTGGCCTCGGCAGCGGCGAAGGCTTCCTCGTCGGACGCGAAGCCGGACACCACGCCGCTGGGCGTCGGTGGGGGTGTCGGGTCGGCGAAGGGATCGGGCGCGCAACCGCAGAGCGCCGCAACCAGCACCGTCGCCGCCAGGCTCGTCACTACTGTCTTCCGCATCATCACCCGGTCACCGTAGCCATCCGCGCGTTGCAGGCTCGGCGGTTGTCCACAGGCGCTCCGCCCGCCGCCGGCTCGCCTAGAGTCGTTGCGTGGCATCCGATCCGACGACATCGACCGGTGCGGCGTTCGGGGCGCGACGGCGGCGGGTGGTCGCCCCGGAAGCTCCGTGTCCGTGCGGCGGCGGCGCGTACGAAGCGTGCTGCGGTCCCTACCTGGCCGGGAAAGCGGCGCCGACGTCGGTCGCCCTCATGCGCTCTCGATTCACGGCGTTCGCAGTGAACGACGCGACCTACCTCGAGGCGACCTGGCATCCGTCGACTCGCCCCGCCCGTGTCGATCTCGACGACTCGCTCCAGTGGACGCGGCTGACGGTCGCAGGGGTCGAGGGAGGTCTGCCGGGCGACCGACGGGGCGTCGTCGAATTCCGCGCGCAGTGGACCGGCGGGGGAGCAGACGGCTTTCTCGAGGAACGGAGTCGGTTCGTGTTCCAGCGCGATCGATGGTGGTACGTGGACGGCGACGTCACCTGATCGGGCTCGACTGTCCGCGGCGTCCGTGCTCTGATAACCTGGAGTGTCACACGCGTGGCGATATCGTCATGTCTGCGTGACACGCAATCCCATCCACATCGCTTCGGCTGAGGCATCCGCTCGTCCTCGAACGGATGCCGGGACCGCCCGGTCCTGGCGCGAAGCCCGACACCCAACCCAACAAGGACAACCCACTACATGACTACCGCAACGACCGCCCCGGCCACCAAGCAGGTCGCCATCAACGACATCGGATCTGCTGAAGACTTCCTGGCCGCGGTCGAGAAGACCCTCAAGTTCTTCAACGACGGAGACCTCATCGAAGGCACCGTCGTGAAGATCGACCGCGACGAGGTCCTCCTCGACGTCGGGTACAAGACCGAGGGTGTCATCCCCTCGCGCGAGCTCTCCATCAAGCACGACGTCGACCCGAACGAGGTCGTAAAGGTCGGCGACGAGGTCGAAGCCCTCGTTCTCCAGAAGGAGGACAAGGAAGGCCGCCTCATCCTCTCCAAGAAGCGCGCGCAGTACGAGCGCGCCTGGGGCGACGTCGAGAAGATCAAGGAGAACGACGGTGTGGTCACCGGCTCCGTGATCGAGGTCGTCAAGGGTGGTCTCATCGTCGACATCGGCCTCCGCGGCTTCCTGCCCGCGTCGCTCATCGAGCTGCGTCGCGTCCGCGACCTCACGCCGTACCTCGGCCAGGAGATCGAGGCGAAGATCCTCGAGCTCGACAAGAACCGCAACAACGTCGTGCTCTCGCGCCGTGCCCTGCTCGAGCAGACGCAGTCCGAGTCGCGCACCACGTTCCTCAACAACCTGCACAAGGGTCAGGTCCGCAAGGGTGTCGTGTCGTCGATCGTCAACTTCGGTGCGTTCGTCGACCTGGGCGGCGTGGACGGCCTCGTCCACGTCTCCGAGCTCTCGTGGAAGCACATCGAGCACGCGTCCGAGGTCGTCGAGGTGGGCCAGGAGGTCACCGTCGAGATCCTCGAGGTCGACCTCGACCGCGAGCGTGTCTCCCTGTCGCTGAAGGCGACGCAGGAAGACCCGTGGCAGGTGTTCGCCCGCACGCACGCGATCGGTCAGGTCGCGCCGGGCAAGGTCACCAAGCTCGTTCCGTTCGGTGCGTTCGTCCGCGTCGCCGACGGCATCGAGGGCCTCGTGCACATCTCCGAGCTCTCGGGCAAGCACGTCGAGCTCGCCGAGCAGGTCGTGTCCGTCGGTGAAGAGGTCTTCGTCAAGATCATCGACATCGACCTCGAGCGTCGTCGCATCTCGCTGTCGCTCAAGCAGGCCAACGAGTCGGTCGACCCCAACGGCACCGAGTTCGACCCGGCGCTGTACGGCATGGCCACCGAGTACGACGAGAACGGCGAGTACAAGTACCCCGAGGGCTTCGACCCCGAGTCGGGTGCCTGGCTCGAGGGCTTCGACGCTCAGCGTGAGAAGTGGGAGCAGGAGTACGCCGCGGCCCAGGGTCGCTGGGAGGCTCACAAGGCCGCTGTCGCCAAGGCGCTCGAGGCCGAGGCCGCTGCCCCGGCCGAGGCCGGCGGCTCGTCCTTCTCGTCCGACACGTCGAGTGTCGGCGGCACGCTGGCTGACGACGAGGCGCTCGCGGCGCTCCGCGAGAAGCTCTCCGGCCGCTGAGTCGAATCGCTCCGAAGGGGGTCGTGACCGTCAGGTCGCGGCCCCCTTCCGCGTCTGCGGGGACTTCGGGCTGTAGCGTCTGTATGTGAGCTTCACCCGACCGGCGCCGACCCCCCGCACCATCGGGCGCGGTCGTGACCGGTCGCTGCTCCTGAATCAGGTGCTGCTCGGCGCGGTCGTGCTCCTGGCTTCGGTGCTCGTGGTGCTCTTCGACATGGTGGTGAGCAGCCCGCTCCTCATGTACGGAGTGACCATCGTGTTCCTCGCGACCGGCGCCGCCTTCATCCTGCCGTGGACGCGGTTCCCTTCCCTCGCGATCCTCATCCTGCCTCTCGTCGACATCGGCGCCATCATGCTGCTGCGCGCCGCGGCCCCCGAGGCGGCGCTCGGACTGCTCTGGGCGTTCCCCGCGATCTGGATCGCCTCGGCGTTCGGCGGGTGGGGCGCCTTCCTCGGTGTGTCCGTGATCTCCGCCGCGTACTGGTCGCTCATGGCGTTGGACCCGTCGCAGACGCTCAGCCCGTCGACGTTCCTCTTCCCGGTGATGATCGCGGGTCTCGCGACCGTTGCCGCCCTCGGCTCTCGTCGCGCACTCGTGCAGAGGGTGTTGCTGGACAAACAGTCCCAATACCTGCAGCGCTCCGTGGATCGGGCGCGCAGCCAGGAAGATCTCGTGACGGAGGTGCTGCAAGCCGTCGATTTCGGTGTCATCCGTCTCACGACCGATGGATCGCTCGTCGTCACGAATGAGGCGCACGGCCGCCTGCAGCGGGCGAGTGCAGGTGCGTCGAGAGCGTACGCGGCCGACGGCATCACGCCCATCGGCGACGACGACCTGCCGCTCGCGCGTGCTCGCCGCGGTGAGGAGTTCGAGAACGCCCTCGTCTGGCACGGCGACCCCGGTGAGGAGAAGCGGCGAGCGCTGCGCTCCACCGCTCGCCGTCTCGTCGACAAAGACCTGACGGATGCCGGCATGATCATCGTCACCCTCGACGTCACGGCTGAAGAGCTCGCACTGCGTGCGAGGGAAGACCTCGTGGCATCCGTTTCGCACGAGCTGCGCACCCCGCTGACGTCGATCATGGGCTACGTCGAGCTCGCGCTGGACGACCCGAGTCTGTCGCCCGTGAGCCGGCGCAGTCTCGAGGTGGTGGAGCGGAACTCCAGCAGGCTCCTCGATCTGGTCGCCGACCTGCTGACGGCGTCGGCGGCGTCGCACCGCGGCGTGGAGCTCACGCTTCGTCCGGAACTCGTCGATCTCGCCAAGCTGGTGGACGCCGCCGTGGAGTCGGCCCTCCCGCGCGCGACGGAGCGCCGCATGACGATCGAGACCGACGCGGTCGAAGACGTCCGCACCGTCGCCGACCCGCTGCGGATGCGCCAAGTGATCGACAACCTGCTGTCCAACGCGATCAAGTACAGCCACTCCGGGGGAAGGGTCACGGTGGGTCTCACCAGCGACGAGGCGCACGTGTGGCTCGCCGTCAGCGACAACGGCCCCGGCATCCCTGAGAGTGAATTGCCCCGCCTGTTCGAGAGGTTCTTCCGTTCCGGTCTCGTGCGCAACTCGACGACACACGGCAGCGGACTCGGCCTCGCGATCAGTAGGGAGATCGTGCGGGCTCACGCGGGCGAGATCACCGTCCGCACCGGACTCAACGAAGGCGCGACCTTCATCGTGCGCCTGCCGCTCGCGCACCCGAAAGAGGCAACCGTTGCAAGCGCGGAACCCGCTCATTCCCCCGACGCCGAGGAGGGCGCTCCGTGATCGACCTGTTCACCGTCAATCTGATCGTGGCGATCGTCACCCTCACGGCGGGCGTGCTGTACCTCGTGGAGACGCTTCTGCGCCGGGAGGTCGGTGCGGGCCGTGTGTGGGCGCTGGCTTTCCTCAGCGGCATGCTCACGGTGACCGCCTACCTCGTCTGGCAGGCGACCTCTGAGCCGTGGATCGCCATCGCGATCGGCAACTCCTCGCTTGTCGCCACGGGCGGATTCTTCTGGCTCGGTGGTCGCAGTTTCAACGGGCGCAGCATCCGCATCCCGGGCGTCCTCGTGGCCGCCGCCGTCGTGGGTCAGCTCCTCGCGACACTCCTTCCCGGTCCGCAGGCGGGGGACTGGGCAGGATCGGTGCAGATGTTCCTCGGCATCGCCACGTTCTCCCTGCTCGGTTCCATCGAGTCCCGCCGCGGCGCGATGGGAGCCGTGCTGAGCTCGCTCGGGTTCACCATCGTGCTGGCACTCGTCGCGGTCTACTACTACGGGCGCGCGTTCGTCCTCGCCACGCAAGGCCCGGAGAGCCCGATCTTCATGACCTGGTTCTCGTCGAGCATCACGGGCCTCGTCTCGATCGTCTTGACGATCGTCGCGCTGACGACCGCGACGATGCTCCGCAGCGGCCGAGTCACTGTGCGTCAGGACAGGGATCACGCGATCCTGGAGGTGTCGCCGGACGGCATCCTGAGTCCGACGTCCTTCCGGGCTGCATTGCCGAGCGTATTGACCCGTGCGCAGAACTCCGGCGAGCTCTTCGGCGTCGTCGCGCTGCGCATCGATGACCTCTCTCACATCGGGGTGGCCTTCGGCACCGGTGAGCAGGAGGCGATCGATGAGGGATTCCGGCGAGGAGTGCGCCGTTACGCGCCGACGTTCTCCCTCGTAGGGGAGGCGGAGGATGCCATGTTGATCGCGTTCGAGCCGCCCACCGCCGCTGACGCCCGACGCATCGCGAGCCGTGTGCAGCGTCGACTCCTGGATGACTTTGCCGCCCGGGGGAGTGCCGTCATCCCCGTGATCGGGATCGGTGTCGCCCTGAGTGACGACCTCGGACACGACGCGAGCGCGTTGGTGGAGGCCGCTCAGCGCGCCGCGCGACGGTCTTCGACGAGCCCGGACGCGTCCGTGATCCTCGCGGAAGCGGAGTGACGCCCGGATGAACCGCGAGTGGTTCAGAGGGTAAGGCGGTAGCCGATTCCGCGGATCGTCTCGATCCAGCGGGGCTGCGCGGCCGACTCGCCGAGCTTGCGGCGCAGGTTCGCCACGTGGACTTCGATCGCGCGGGTGTCGTGCTCACTGACGAACCCGATGCCCAGATGGCTCTCACCGCGAAGCATCAGAGCGAGTTCGTTCTTGCCGACGACCCGCCGGCCTGCGCTCAAGAGGTTGTGAAGGATGTCGAACTCGCTGCGCGTGAGGTCGAGGGTCTCCTCGTCGGCCGACGCGATGCGCATGTCAGGGTGCAGACGCAGTCCCTTGTGCTCGAGCCACCCGCCCTCATCGGGCGCGGGCGCGGGGATGCTCGGTACCGTCGACTCGACGCCGGCCGGCAGGTCGGGAAGCCCGAACGTGCGGGGGCGGCGAAGCATCGCCTCGATGCGGGCGCGCAGCTCGCGGGGGCGGAACGGCTTGGTGATGTAGTCGTCGGCGCCTGCCTGGAGCCCCTGGAGGGTGTCGATCTCGTCGGCGCGCGCCGTCAGCATGACGATGTACGTGCCGCTGACCGAGCGGATGCGTCGAGCGGTCTCGAAGCCGTCCATGCCGGGAAGGCTGACGTCGAGAGTCGTCACGATCGGCTGGTGCTCGGCGATGAGCGCGAGACCCTCGACTCCCGATCCCGCAGGGTAGACGCGGAAGCCGGCCTGATCCAGGACGTCCGTGATCAGTGTGCGGATGTCCGGATCGTCTTCGACGACGACGGCGACCTGTGAGTCCGGCAACGGGGTTCCCTCCGATTGCCGGTCGGAGATGGCGGTGAGGGGACCGGCATCCGAGATGATATCCCAGAACACGGATCGGAACCGGACGGACGAGGGCTGTGTCGGTGGGCTCATCCGCAGGTCACCGTCGCGCTGGAGCGGTTCTCGGTGACCTGGAAGTAGATCTGACTCGAGCTTCCCCATCCCCAGTTGGTGGGGGTCTTGCCCGTGAGGGTCGGGAGCTGCGCGCACGTCCAACCGTTGTTCGGGGTGACCTGACCGTTGTCGAGGACGCCCGCGTTGCTCCAGGAGAAGTTCGAGGAGACGCCGGAAACGGCGAGGCTGATCGAGAACTGGACGTAGCCGTTGCCGGCATTCGTGTTGAAGGTCACGGTGTAGCCGCGCTGGCGGTCGGGGGCAGTTCCCCATTCGTTGGCCGTGACCGACGTGACGGTGCAGCGGCCACCGTTCTTCTCGGTGCCGTTGGCGTTCATCGCCGTACATCCGTACGTCGTCGGAGCCACCCAGCTGCCACCCGTGGCGACGGCCGACACATACGTGCGGTCCGTCCATGCGGCCTGCGTGTCCTGAACGGCGCCCGCGACACCGATGCCGCCGACAGCGAGCAGCACCGCCACGACAGCGGTCGCCCAGCGCGTGCGGGCGGCGCGAACGCGGGTCATGAGCGGGCCTCGGCGGATGCCGGACGCCGACGGCGTCGTCCGCCCGCAAGGAGGAGGAGCATCCCGCCCGCGGCGAGAGCGCCGCCGACCAGGCCGGCCGCGAGCGGAATCGTGCCGCCCGTGGCGGGGAGAATCGCGTTCGCATCCACACCGGCGTCGACGAGAGTCAACGATCCGGCGGCAGAGGTTCTCAGGACGCCCGTGGCGTCGGCGGGCATGGCGAGGGTCACGACGAGACGATACTTCCCCGCAGCCAGGGCCGCATCGGTCAGGTCGTTGACCGCGGAGCAGTCATCGTCCAAGCAGAGCTGGGCGTCCCAGCCGGTTCCGCCGGCACTGTCCGCGAACTGTGCGGCGACCACCGTGGCATCCCGAGGGATGTCGATGGTGCGTTCGATCGAGCGCGTCTGACCGGGCAGGACGACGCCGAGGTCGTAGGTCAGAGGCACCGTGCGAGCGCTGGCAGGCGACGCGCCGGCGATCCCCATCGCGGCGGTCGCGCCGACGACGGCGGCGAGCGCGACCAGGCGCGCGCGGGCCGCGGTCACCGCAGCACCAGCTCAGCGTCGGCACGGTCGGAGTCGGTCGTGACCGTGGTCGTGACCGTTGTGGCGTCCGGCACGGAAGGAGCCCCCGCGACCGCACCGGAACGCCGGCTCTTCGGAGCGGGCAGCAGCAGAGTTATCCCCAGCAGTGCTACGAGCCCGATCACCAGAGGCAGGGCGACAGCCGGTGTCGTGAGACGCTGCACGGCGGCCCCCCAGCCGCTGAACTGCAGCACCGGCTGCCACACCCGGTCGCCCACGTAGTAATCGAGGGCGTCCGGAGCGGCATTGTTGTCGCCCTTCATCGAGATCTGAAAACGGCCGTCCTCCAGGGCGACGATCTTCTGGACTCGATGTGTCACCAGGTTGTGAGTGAGGTCCGAGGGCAAGCTCACGACGTCTCCCACGACGACGTCGGCGGTAGCCACCGGAACATCCACAACGAGGTCACCCGTCATGATCCCCGGCTCCATGGAGCCCGAGATCACGATGAGCGGCTTGATGAGGCCGAGGGCGGTCGCGCCCCAGACCAGGGCACACGCCAGACCCACCGCGGCGAGGATCCAGAGGGTGATGTCGGCGAGTCGGCGCAGGAGCTTCATCGTCGTTCCTCTCTTTCCTGTGTGAGCTGCGGTGGGTCTGGTGTCGTGTGCGGTGTCGCGATTACGGCGCGACGGCGGTGCCGGCGATCGTGACGATGATCGTGCCGGACTTGCCCTGGTTGCTCGAGGCCCAGGCGCTGTCGGTGGTCACCTTCAGCTGGAACTGGTCGGTCTCGGTCGCTCCGCCGGCCGGCGTCAGCGTGGCCGAGAGGCCCTCGACGGCGGTGGTCGGGTTGGTGGTGAAGGTGGAGGCAGGCGACGTGGCCCAGGCGACCGAGGAGGTCAGCGAGGCGGCGGCCGTGCCGAGGTTCTTCACATAGAGGTTGATGGTGCGGGTGTCACCCGGCAGCAGGTTCGCGAGGCTCGAGGCGGGGACGACCAGCTGGATCGAGCCGCTGTTGTCCGACTCCTGCCAGGTGGTGCCGTTGAGCGAGCCCTGGAGGTTGAAGGTCGCCGCCTCGGCCTTGGCCGAGAAGAAGACGTTGTCGGTCCAGGCGGCGCTCGTGGCCGCGGCGCCGATGCCGCCGACGGCGAGGGCGGCGAGCGTGAAGGCCACGATCGCGCGGCGCTTGCTCTTGCGCTCCTCGGTCTGGACGGGAGCGGTGGTGATGTCGTTCGAGGTCATTTCGGGGGGCCTTTCAGGCGATGGTGTCGGTGTTCGAGCGCGCCGAACAGCGCCGCGCCACCGGAGGTTCGGGTCCTCCGGGGCGGGGCTGTGTCGGTCGTGTTCGGGCTGACCGGATTTTTTCGATGTGACCGAGGCGGGTTCGGGTCCCGCTTCGGTGAGGCTTCGATTTCGGGTCTCTCTGCCTGCATCACTGACGTTAGAGGGGCAGTCTCAGGTTTCCCTCAAGACGCCCTCAAGCGTCGCTTGGGCTTGGGAGAGGAGATCATCAGCGAAAGGTCATGACATCCTCTAGCCATGCCTCTCATCGCTCTGACCGGCGGGATCGCCTCCGGGAAATCCACCATCGCGGCGCGGCTGAAGGCCCTCGGTGCCGTCGTCGTCGACGCCGACGCGCTGGTCCGCGAGGTGCAGCGCGCCGGCTCACCCGTGCTCGCTGCGATCGCCGCCGAGTTCGGCGACGACGTGCTGCGGCCTGATGGCGAGCTGGACCGGGCCGCGCTCGGAGCCCGCGTCTTCGGCGACCCGGCGGCGCTCGCCCGTCTGAACGGCATCGTCCATCCTGCGGTGCGCGAGGAGTCGGCTCGCCGGTTCGCTGCGGCGTTCGCCGACGACCCCGCGGCGGTCGTCGTCTACGACGTCCCCTTGCTGGTGGAGGCGCGTGTGGATGACCCGTGGGATCTCGTGGTCGTCGCCCACGCTCCGGCGGACGTTCGTCGACGCCGGCTCGTGGAGGTGCGCGGGATGACAGAGGAGGATGCCGCGGCACGCATCGGAGCGCAAGCCTCCGACGATCGTCGTCTCGCGATCGCCGATGTCGTGATCGACACCGGCGGGCAGCTCAGCGCGACGCAGGATCAGACGGACCGCCTGTGGGAGCGTCTGCGCGGTGCGTCGCCGCTCGGGCGTCAGCCGGGCGAGGACTGAGCGCCGGCGCGCAGGGTTCGCAGGCGTCGGCGTCGGCGCAGCAGCGCGATCGCCGCGACGACGAGCGCGATCAGAAGGACGCCGGCGAGTACCGGAACGAAGATCGCGGCCGCGACGAGGACGAATGCCGTGACGTCCTCGATCGTGGACACGACGGGTGCCGCGACGCCCGCGGTCGCAAGGTTCGCAACCGGGCGTACCGAGGCCTTCACAGCGTGAACGGCGAGCGCGATCACGACGCCCACCACGATGGGGACCCACGCGTTGTCGACGAACAGGGATGCCGGGTCGGTCGCCCGCACGGTCTCGCTGGTCGCGCCGGCCCCGAAGACGATCCCACCCGATGCGGGTCGGACGACCGTCTGCAGGACGTCGTTGATCGAATCGACCGCGGGCACCTTGTCGGCGACGATCTCCACGACCAGCAGCGCGCCGGTGATCCAGAGGGCCACGTCGCTCGACAGCCACGCCCAGGCGGTGGGAAGCTCCACGGCGGGGACGAAGCGATCGGCGAGGCCGAGGAGGAAGAGCGGCATCCAGGCGTTCAGGCCGGCGGCGGCCGCCAAGCCCGATCCGACGAGGAACTCGATCACGCCACCAGCGTACGCGGCGCCTCCGCATCCGACCCACGATGTCGGAGGTGCGGCCTACGCTGGAATGATGCAGCCCACGCGATCCGTCCGGCCCTTCGAGGTCGTCAGCGAGTACGCCCCGAGCGGCGATCAGCCGCAGGCGATCGCCGATCTGGCCGCCCGCATCAACGCGGGCGAGACCGATGTGGTCCTCCTCGGAGCCACCGGTACGGGCAAGTCGGCGACCACTGCATGGCTCATCGAACAGGTGCAGCGGCCGACGCTGGTGCTTGCGCACAACAAGACCCTCGCCGCCCAGCTGGCCAACGAGTTCCGCGACCTCATGCCCCACAACGCGGTCGAGTACTTCGTCAGTTACTACGACTACTACCAGCCCGAGGCGTACGTTCCGCAGACCGATACCTTCATCGAGAAGGACTCCTCGGTCAACGCCGAGGTCGAGCGGCTGCGCCACTCGACGACGAACTCGCTGCTGAGCAGACGCGATGTCGTCGTGGTGTCGACGGTGTCCTGCATCTACGGCCTCGGCGCGCCCGAGGAGTACATGCGCGCGATGGTCGCATTGCAGGTGGGTGAGCGGTACGACCGCGACGCGCTCATCCGCAAGTTCATCGCGATGCAGTACAACCGCAACGACGTCGACTTCTCGCGGGGCAACTTCCGTGTGCGGGGCGACACCATCGAGATCATCCCGGTGTACGAGGAGTACGCGGTGCGGATCGAGCTCTTCGGTGACGAGATCGAGGCGCTGTACATGCTGCACCCGCTCACGGGCGAGGTCGTGCAGAAGCTCGACAGTGTGCCGATCTTTCCGGCATCCCACTATGTCGCGGGGACCGATACCGTGCAGCGGGCCATCGGCACGATCGAGACCGAGCTGGCGGCACGGCTCGCGGAGCTCGAAGGCCAGGGCAAGCTCCTCGAGGCCCAGCGTCTTCGCATGCGCACGACGTTCGACCTGGAGATGCTGCAGCAGCTGGGGTTCTGCTCCGGCATCGAGAATTACTCGCGTCACCTCGACGGGCGCAGTGCAGGGGAGCCCCCGCACACGCTGCTCGACTTCTTCCCCGACGACTTCCTCATGGTGATCGACGAGTCGCACGTCACCGTGCCGCAGATCGGCGCGATGTACGAGGGCGACGCGTCCCGCAAGCGCACACTCGTCGACCACGGCTTCCGGCTTCCGAGCGCGCTCGACAACCGTCCACTGCGCTTCGACGAGTTCAAGCAGCGCATCGGACAGACCGTCTATCTGTCCGCGACGCCCGGCCGCTATGAGATGGGGATCGCCGACGGGGTGGTCGAGCAGATCATCCGCCCCACGGGCCTCGTCGACCCGCAGATCATCCTCAAGCCGTCGAAGGGACAGATCGACGACCTGCTCGAAGAGATCCGCCTCCGCGTCGAGCGCGACGAGCGGGTACTGGTGACCACGCTCACGAAGAAGATGGCCGAAGAGCTCACCGACTTCCTCGGTGAGCACGGTGTGCGCGTGCGCTACCTGCACTCCGACGTCGACACTCTCCGCCGCGTGGAACTGCTCACCGAGCTTCGTTCGGGCGTCTACGACGTGCTGGTCGGCATCAATCTCCTCCGCGAAGGCCTCGACCTGCCGGAGGTGTCGCTCGTCGCGATCCTCGACGCCGACAAGGAGGGCTTCCTCCGATCCGGGACCTCGCTCATCCAGACCATCGGCCGCGCGGCGCGCAACGTGTCGGGCGAGGTGCACATGTACGCCGACAACATGACCGACTCCATGCGAGCGGCCATCGAAGAGACCGACCGTCGCCGCGAGAAGCAGATCGCCTACAACACCGCACACGGCATCGATCCGCAGCCACTTCGCAAGAAGATCGCCGACATCACCGATGTGCTCGCCCGTGAGGCGTCTGACACGAAGGCGATGCTGTCGAAGAAGACGAAGTCCGGCAAGGGGAAGAGTCCCACGCCCGGACTCCGGCGGGAGGGCATCGCCGCGGAGGGTGCGAACCAACTGGAGGCGACGATCGAGGATCTGTCGAACCAGATGCTCGCCGCTGCGGGGGAGCTGAAGTTCGAACTCGCCGCGCGTCTTCGCGACGAGGTGCAGGACCTCAAGCGGGAACTCCGCGCCATGGAGCGTGCGGGGCACGCCTGAGCCGTCGCCCGGCCATTCGTCGGAGAAGGAACTTCCATGCAACAGCGCATCAGTCTCATCACCCTCGGAGTGGCGAAGTTGGAGCGCTCGCGCTCGTTCTACGCGGCGCTCGGATGGGAGCCGCACGACGCGTCCGTCCCGGGTGAGGTCGCGTTCTATCAGATGGGCGGGATGGTCCTCGCCCTGTGGTCACGTGACTCGCTCGCGGCCGACTCGGGCGTCGATGACGCCGGCGGGTGGGGAGGGATCACTCTCGCCTACAACGTGGAGACCGCTCAGGAGGTCGACGGCATCTTGCAGACGGCAAGGGATGCCGGGGCGCGTGTCGCTCGGGAAGCGGCGCGGACCGCGTGGGGCGGATACTCCGGAGTGTTCGTCGACCCCGACGGACATCCGTGGGAAGTCGCCGTCAATCCGGGGTGGAGGCTCGCCGCAGACGGGACGGTCTCTCTCGGCGGGCAATGACCTGCGCTGCGTCCTGACACTTCCCGGGCAGTGCTCGTCGGAAATGCTTACGGGCAGTGCATGAGCGGCTTGGGCCCGCTCCGATCGAAACTGTGCTGCGACATCGGCGCGCCGCACAAGGGGCAGGCCCGCTCGGTGCGTACAGGCTCCGGGTCAGTGTCGTACGGGCCGACCGAAGCGGGGCCCGCAACGCGGATGAGCCGGCTGTTGAGGTACGCATACCAGCCGCCGGCCTCCCGCACCCGCTCTCGCAGCGGCGGGCGTGATTCGCTTCGCGTCATGATGATTAGTGTACTAAGTAATTGCTACACTCGGCGCATGGATGAGCGTGCCGACCTCCTGAAGCTCGACAATCAGCTCTGCTTCGCTGTCGTGACGGCGGCCCGCAACGTCGTCGCGCTCTATCGACCGGTCCTCGAGCCGCTCGGTCTCACTCATCCGCAGTACCTCGTCATGCTCGCGCTCTGGGAGAGCGCACCGCGCTCGCTCGCCGGCCTCGCCGACGAACTGGCGATGGAGCCTGCCACCCTCTCGCCCCTCGTGAAGCGGCTCGAGGCGCAGGGGCGGGTCGTCCGCGCCCGCAGCGCCGACGACGAACGCGTGCTGGAGATCGGTCTGACCGCCGAAGGCCTGGCGCTGCGCGAGGAAGCGCTCGCTGTCCCCGAGCGCATCCTGGAGATCACGGGAATGGATGCCGCGGAGGTCGCCGCGTTGCGTGACGCCCTCGTGCGCTTTGCCGGCCCCCGGCGCTGACACCCGTCGGCGGGTGCTTCCGCGCACCTGCCGGAGCCGATGTCCGAGGCCCGACCTAGACTTGTCCGGTGCCCATTGTCCCCGTCGCCTCCCCGTCGAAACTCAGTGTCCGCGGTGCCCGCGTCCACAACCTGAAAGACGTCGACCTCGACCTCCCGCGCGATGCGCTCGTGGTGTTCACGGGCCTGTCAGGGTCCGGAAAGTCGAGTCTCGCGTTCGACACGATCTTCGCCGAAGGGCAGCGTCGCTACGTCGAGTCGCTGAGCTCCTATGCGCGTCAGTTCCTGGGGCAGGTCGACCGCCCCGACGTCGACTTCATCGAAGGGCTGAGCCCGGCGGTGTCGATCGATCAGAAGTCGACCAACCGCAATCCGCGCTCGACGGTGGGCACGATCACCGAGATCCATGACTACATGCGCCTCCTCTGGGCGCGGATCGGTGTGCCGCATTGTCCCGAGTGCGGCGAGCGTATCCAGCGACAGACCGTCCAGCAGATCGCCGATCAGCTGGCGGAACTGCCCGAGCGCACGCGATATCAGATCGTCGCGCCCGTCGTCACCCAGAAGAAGGGCGAGTTCGTCGACCTCTTCAAGGAGCTCTCCGCGAAGGGCTACGCGCGCGCCGTCGTCGACGGTGAGCTCGTGCAGCTGGCCGAGCCGCCGACACTGAAGAAGAGCTACAAGCACGACATCGCCGTCGTCGTCGACCGCCTCGTCGCCGCGCCGGATCTGCTCGGGCGGATCACCGATTCGGTCGAGACGGCGCTCGGGCTCGCGGGCGGGACCATGCAGGTCAACTTCGTCGACGAAGAGGGCGACGACGCGTGGCAGAACTACTCGGAGAAGCTGGCGTGTCCGAACGGTCACCCGCTCCAGCTCACCGAGATCGAGCCCCGCACGTTCTCCTTCAACGCGCCGTTCGGTGCCTGCCCGGCCTGTTCCGGGCTCGGCACCCGCATGTCCGTCGACGTCGACCTGCTCCTCGGTGACGAGGAGCTGTCGATCAACGAGGGGGCGATCCTGCCCTGGACGACGCAGGGGAAGGGGCTTTTCCAGTACTACGAGCGCCTGCTCGTGGGTCTCGCCGATGATCTCGACTTCTCCCTCGACACCCCGTGGCGCGACCTTCCCGATCGCGTGCAGGATGCCGTGCTGCGCGGCGAGAACTTCAAGGTCACCGTCCGCTGGAAGAACCGCTACGGCCGTGAGATGCGCTACACGTCCGGGTTCGAAGGCGTCATCCCGTACATCGAGCGGCAGTACACGCAGGCGGAGTCCGACACGCAGCGTCAGCGCTGGTCGGAGTATCTGCGCGAGGTGCCGTGCCCTGTGTGCAAGGGCGATCGACTCAAGCCGGAAGTTCTCGCCGTCCAGGTGCACGGACGCTCCATCGCGGATGCCTCTCGCATGAGTCTCGGCGAAGCGCAGACCTACTTCGCCGACCTCGAGCTCACCGATCGCGAGGCGCAGATCGCCGCGGCGGTGCTGCGGGAGATCCGCGCACGCCTCGACTTCCTCATCCAGGTGGGACTGAACTACCTCAGCCTGAGTCGGTCGGCCGGGTCTCTCTCGGGCGGCGAAGCCCAACGCATCCGCCTCGCGACCCAGATCGGCTCCGGCCTGACCGGAGTCCTGTACGTGCTCGACGAACCTTCGATCGGGCTCCATCAGCGCGACAACCGTCGCCTCATCGAGACGCTGGTGCGGCTGAAAGACCTCGGCAACACGCTCATCGTGGTCGAGCACGACGAGGAGACCATCGACGCGGCCGACTGGGTGGTCGACATCGGACCGCGCGCGGGCGTGCACGGGGGAGAGGTCGTGCACTCCGGGCCCCTGTCCTCGCTCCTCGACGATGAGCGTTCGATCACCGGCGCCTACCTCAGCGGACGCCGCGCGATCGAGACGCCCGCGCGCCGTCGCAAGATCGACAAGAAGCGCGTCGTCACCGTCGTCGGGGCACGGGAGAACAACCTCAAGAACGTGACGGTCGACTTCCCGCTCGGCGTGCTGACAGCCGTGACGGGAGTGAGCGGATCGGGCAAGTCGACGCTGGTCAACGGCATCCTGTACGAAGTCCTGGCGACGAAGCTGAACGGTGCTCGACGCGTGGCGGGCAAGCACACGCGGGTGACGGGGCTGGACAACCTCGACAAGGTGGTCCACGTCGATCAGGCTCCCATCGGGCGCACTCCGCGCTCGAACCCGGCGACATACACGGGCGTCTTCGACCGGGTGCGCACGCTGTTCAGCGAAACCCCCGAGGCGAAGGTCCGCGGATATCAGCCCGGGCGGTTCAGCTTCAACGTCAAGGGCGGTCGGTGTGAGGCGTGCTCGGGTGACGGCACGATCAAGATCGAGATGAACTTCCTGCCCGACGTGTACGTCGACTGCGAGGTCTGCCACGGCAAGCGGTACAACCGTGACACCCTGGCGGTGCACTACAAGGGCAAGAACATCGCCGAGGTGCTCGACATGCCGATCGCCGAGGCGGCGGAGTTCTTCGAACCCATCCAAGCCATTCACCGCTACCTGAAGACGCTGGTCGATGTGGGTCTCGGCTACGTGCGGCTGGGGCAATCGGCCACGACTCTCTCCGGCGGTGAAGCACAGCGGGTCAAGCTCGCCACCGAGCTGCAGCGGCGGTCCAACGGCCGCAGCATCTACGTGCTCGACGAGCCGACGACAGGTCTCCACTTCGAGGACGTCAGCCGCCTGCTCGAAGTGCTCGGCGGACTCGTCGACAAGGGGAACACGGTGATCGTGATCGAGCACAACCTCGATGTCATCAAGTCGAGCGACTGGGTGATCGATCTGGGGCCCGAGGGCGGCGCCGGCGGCGGCCAGATCGTCGCGACGGGCACCCCCGAGCAGGTGGCGGCGGTCAGCGAGAGCCACACCGGCGCATTCCTGGCCGAGATTCTCCCGGCGACGAGAGCGGCCACTGCGCGCAAGGCAGGTTGAGGTGGCGTCCGCGCTCCCGTACAAGCCGAAGCCGGGCGAGATCCCCACCAACCCCGGCGTCTACCGCTTCCGCGACGCCGACGGTCGCGTGCTCTACGTCGGCAAGGCGAAGAACCTGCGCGCCCGACTGTCGAACTACTTCGCACCCCTGCATACGCTCCACGAACGCACGCGGCGCATGGTCACGACGGCGGCGTCGGTCGAATGGACCGTCGTCGCGACCGACGTCGACTCCCTGCAGCTCGAGTACATGTGGATCCAGGAGTTCTCGCCGCCGTTCAACGTGCGATACAAAGACGACAAGTCGTACCCGTATCTCGCCGTCACGCTGGCCGACGAGGCTCCGCGCGTGATCGTCACACGAAATCGTCGGATCCCGGGAGCGAAGTACTTCGGCCCGTACCCGAAGGTCTGGGCCGTCCACGACACGATCGATCTCATGATCAAGGTGTTCCCCATCCGCACGTGCAGCGACGCCTCCTACAAGAAGGCGATGGCCACGGGACGCCCCTGTTTCCCCGGGCAGATCGGCCGCTGCGGGGGCCCGTGCTCCATGACGGTCACCGTGGCGGAGCACCGGGCCATCGTCGACGACTTCGTCGCCTTCATGTCCGGTGGCGACCAGCGCTTCACCCGCACCCTCACCGCGCGTATGAAAGAAGCCGCGGCGGCGATGGACTACGAGTCCGCCGCCGTCTACCGCGACAAGCTGCAGGCGATCGACGCCGTGCTCAACCGGAGCGCGCTCGTCTTGGCGGAGGACACGGATGCCGACCTGTTCGGCATCGACGAAGACGAGCTCTCCGCTGCGGTGCAGCACTTCGTCATCCGTGGTGGTCGTGTTCGCGGTGTCCGCGCGACGACGATCGACAAAGAGCTCGACATCTCGGGAGCTGAGCTCGTCGACCAGGTCCTCCAGCGCACCTACGGCGACGCGAGTCCGGCGGACATTCCCCGGCAGGTGCTGGTGCCCACGCTTCCCGACGACGCGAGCGAGCTGGAGGCGTGGCTGCAGTCACGCCGGGGCAAGCGGGTCACCGTGCAGGTGGCGCAGCGCGGGCGCAAGGCCGAGCTGATGAAGACGGCGACGCTCAATGCCCGACAGGCGCTGATGCTGCACAAGACCCGCCGGACGAGCGACTACACGGCTCGGACGCGCGCACTCACCGACTTGCAGGAAGCACTGGGGATGTCCGAAGCGCCCCTGCGCATCGAGTGCTTCGATGTGTCACACCTCGGCGGCACGAACGTCGTGGCATCCATGGTCGTCTTCGAAGACGGGCTCCCGCGCAAGGACCAGTACCGTTCGTTCGGCGTCCCGGAGACCACCGACGACACGGATTCCCTCTACCAGGTCCTTCGTCGCCGGCTCGCGCACATCGATGCGGACGAGCGCGAAGACCTGCCCGATCCGACGGCGGACGGCGACGACGAACCCGTCGTGACCGCCCGCAAGAGGCCGCGGTTCGCGTATCGGCCGCAGCTGCTCGTCGTCGACGGCGGGCAGCCGCAGGTCGAAGCCGCCGCACGAGCGCTCCGCGACGCCGGACACCAGGACATCGCGCTCTGCGGCATTGCGAAGCGGCTCGAAGAGGTGTGGCTCCCCGGCGACGACTTCCCCGTCATCCTGCCGCGCACCTCGGAGGCGCTCTACCTGCTGCAGCGCCTGCGCGATGAGGCGCACCGGTTCGCCATCACCCACCAGCGCAAGCGGCGCAAGCGTGACATCAGCTCGGTGCTCAGCGAGGTGCCGGGTCTCGGCGACGCACGGATCAAAGCACTCCTTCGTCACTTCGGCTCCGTGACTGCGCTGCGCAATGCGAGCCCCGAGGAGATCGCGGAGCTCCCGGGCATCGGCCCGACGCTCGCGGCGGCCATCCGCGGCCACCTGTCCGCGGGGTGAGGGGCCGCCACGGGCCTGCGACCAGTCGCTAGGCTGGATCTCACGAGAGAAGGGGCGCACGTGGCGGACGTGGCAGGCGAGGTCCTGATCGTCACCGGGATGTCCGGGGCGGGCCGCACGACAGCGGCCAACGCGCTCGAAGACATCGGCTGGTACGTCGTCGACAATCTCCCGCCCCTCATGCTGCGACCCCTCCTCGAGATGTCGGAGGCCGCGGCCGGAGCACTGCCGAAGGTGGCGGCGGTCGTCGACGTCCGCGGGCGCGATCTGTTCTCCGCGCTGCCCGCGGTCACCCAGGCTCTGCGTGGGGGGCGCTCGCTCCGCGTGCTGTTCCTCGACGCGTCCGACGACGTCCTGGTGAGGCGGTTCGAGTCCGTGCGCCGTCCTCATCCGCTGCAGGGCGACGGAACGATCCTCGATGGCATCCGTCGTGAGCGGGAACGGCTCGCCGTCGTCCGCGAGGGAGCCGATCTGATCGTCGATACGAGCGACCTCAACATCCACCAGCTCGCCACGCGCATCCTCGACATCTTCCGAGCCGAGGATCAGGCTCGTCACACCGTGACCGTGATGAGCTTCGGATTCAAGTACGGACTCCCCACCGACGTGGACCTCGTCGCCGACATGCGGTTCCTGCCCAATCCGTTCTGGGTTCCCGAGCTCAAGGCGCTGACGGGGGAGGACCCGGACGTGCGCGACTACGTGCTCGCCCAGGAGGGCGCGGTGGCGTTCATCGACGCGTACGCGCTCGCGCTGCGTCCGGTGCTGGAGGGCTACCAGCGGGAGAACAAGCAGCACTCGGTCGTCGCCGTCGGCTGCACGGGAGGCAAGCACCGGTCGGTCGTGACGGTGAAGGAGCTCGCGGCACGGCTCGCCGACGTGCCCGGTGTGGCCGTCCGCGTGAAACATCGCGACCTGGGCCGCGAGTAGGCTGGAACATCGTCGCGGAGGATCCCGCGCCCCCTTTCCCCACCCCTCGACCGAAGGACCGCCGTGCCCCTGACCGCTGACGTGAAGATCGAGTTGGCGGCGGTGCGCGACCCCCGGCCGACGGCCCGTGTGGCCGAACTGACGGCCCTGCTCCGGTTCTCCGGCGGCCTCCACTCCATCGCTGGACGCGTCGCGGTCGAGGCGGAACTCGAGAGCGAAGGCCTCGCTCGCCGTGTCGCGCGTGAACTCATGGAGATCTACGGCGTACGTCCGGAGCTCGCCCATGTGCAGGCGTCGGGGGGACGCGCGGGCGGGCACTTCGCCGTGCGTGTCATCGAGGGCGGCGAGACACTCGCCCGGCAGACGGGTCTTCTCGATCAGCGTCGTCGCCCGGTGCGAGGGCTTCCCAACCGTCTGACGACCGGCTCCCGCGGCGACCTCGCCGCCATCTGGCGCGGGGCATTCCTCGCGGCCGGCGCGCTCTCGGAACCCGGCCGGTCGGCGGCCCTCGAAATCGCGTGCCCGTCCCCCGAAGCGGCGATGGCGCTCGTCGGAGCGGCGCACCGTCTGGGTATCGCTGCGAAGGCGCGCGAGGTGCGTGGCGCACCCCGCGTCGTGGTGCGCGACGGAGAAGCGATCCGCGCCGCCCTCGCCGAGATGGGTGCGGCGCGCACCGCGAGTGCGTGGGAAGAGCTGCGCCAGCGCCGCGAGGTGCGTGCGGGCGTCAACCGTCTCGTGAACTTCGACGACGCGAACCTGCGGCGATCGGCGCAGGCCGCCGTCGCGGCGTGCGCACGCGTCGAGCGCGCCCTCGAGATCCTGGGCGACGAGGTCCCCGATCATCTGCGCGAAGCCGGCGACCTCAGACTCGCCCATCGCGACGCCAGCCTGGACGAACTGGGTCACCACGCCGACCCCCCGCTGACGAAGGATGCCGTCGCGGGTCGCATTCGCCGCCTCCTCGCGATGGCCGACAAGAAGGCCGCCGCCGACGGCATCCCCGACACCGAGTCCGCGGTGCCCGCCGGTCTCGAGGACTGAGGCGATTACACCCGCGTCACAGAGGGCGCAACCCGGTGCCGACCGGTCCAATCCTCAATAGGATTGAGATAAGCCCAGTCCGACACAGTGTCACCTCGTCGCGCTACGGCGCGGCACGACAGGAAGAAGAGAACATGGCGACCTATACGCTTCCCGAGCTCCCCTACGACTACGCGGCGCTGGAGCCCAGCATCAGCGGCAAGATCATGGAGCTTCACCACTCGAAGCACCACCAGGCGTACGTCACCGGGGCGAACACCGCTCTCGAGCAGCTGGCGGAGGCCCGTGACTCGGGCAACCTCGCCAACGTCAACAAGCTCGAGAAGGACCTCGCGTTCAACCTCGGCGGTCACGTCAACCACTCCATCTTCTGGACCAACCTTGCGCCGGCCGGCAACGGGGGAGGCGGCCAGCCCGAGGGCGAGCTGAAGGCGGCTATCGACGAGTTCTTCGGAAGCTTCGAGAAGTTCCAGGCGCACTTCACCGCGGCCGCGACCGGCATCCAGGGCTCCGGCTGGGCCGTGCTGAGCTGGGACCCGATCGGGGCCCGGCTGATCATCCAGCAGCTGTTCGACCAGCAGTCGAACACCGCTCAGGGCACGGTTCCGATCTTCCAGCTCGACATGTGGGAGCACGCCTTCTACCTGGACTACCTGAACGTCAAGGCCGACTACGTCAAGGCCGCCTGGAACATCGCCAACTGGGGCAACGTCCAGGCCCGCTTTGACACGGCTCGGGAGAAGACCTCGGGGCTGCTGGTACTGTCATGATCGTCACGGTCGTCGCTTCCTGACGACCTGGCCGGACGCCGTTGTCCACTGTTCGAATCGCAACAACCGCGCACTCGCGCACGACACACTCAGGAGAATTTCCGTGGCTGTCAAGATCGGAATCAACGGCTTCGGCCGCATCGGACGTAACTTCCTTCGCGCCGCGCTGGAGCAGGGTGCGGACCTCGACATCGTGGCGGTGAACGACCTCACCGACAACAAGACGCTCGCGCACCTGCTCAAGTACGACTCCGTCGGCGGCCGCCTGGACGCCGAGGTCTCCTACGACGCGGACTCGATCACCGTGAACGGTAAGTCCATCAAGGTGTTCGAAGAGCGCGACCCCGCGAACCTGCCCTGGGGCGAGCTCGGCGTCGACATCGTCATCGAGTCCACCGGCCGCTTCACCAAGGCGGTCGACGCCAAGAAGCACATCGACGGCGGCGCCAAGAAGGTCATCATCTCGGCTCCCGGCACCGATGTCGACGGCACGTTCGTCATGGGCGTGAACGACGACACGTACGACTCGGAGACGATGCACGTCATCTCCAACGCGTCGTGCACGACCAACTGCCTCGCCCCGCTCGCCAAGGTCTTCAACGACAACTTCGGCATCGAGCGAGGCTTCATGATGACGGCCCACGCCTACACGGCCGACCAGAACCTGCAGGACGGCCCGCACGGCGACCTGCACCGCGCCCGCGCCGCCGCGATCAACATCGTGCCGGCCTCCACCGGTGCGGCCAAGGCTATCGGCCTCGTCCTCCCGGAGCTCAACGGCAAGCTCAGCGGCTCGTCGTACCGCGTCCCGGTTCCCACCGGCTCGATCGTCGACCTGACGATCGTCACGCCGACCGAGGGCCTGACGGCGGAGGTCATCAACGCCGCCTACAAGAAGGCGGCCGAGGAGGGCGAGCTCGTCGGATACCTCAAGTACAACGAGGACGCGATCGTCTCCAGCGACATCCAGCTCGACCCGCACTCGTCGGTCTTCGACGCCGGTCTGACCAACGTGAGCGGCAACCTCGTCAAGGTGTCGTCCTGGTACGACAACGAGTGGGGCTACTCCAACCGCCTCGTCGACCTCACCGAGCTCGTCGCCGAAAAGCTCTGAGGTAGACCCGTGGCTCTGCGCACCCTCGATTCGCTGGGTTCGCTGGCCGGAAAACGCGTCATCGTCCGTGTTGACTTCAACGTTCCTCTCAAGGACGGCGTCATCACGGACGATGGTCGTGTCCGGGCAGCTCTCCCGACCCTGAACCATCTGCTCAATCAGGGGGCGCGCGTCATCGCCTGCTCCCACCTCGGCCGTCCCGACGGGGCGCCGGACGCGAAGTACAGCCTCGAGCCCGTCGCGCAGCGGCTGTCCGAACTGCTGGGCAAGCCGGTCGCGTTCGCGCGCGACACGGTCGGAACTTCGGCGCACGAGGCTGTGGATGCCCTCGAAGACGGCGACATCGCTGTGATCGAGAACCTCCGCTTCAACGCCGGGGAGACGGCCAAGGACGATGCTGCGCGTCGCGCCTTCGCCGAAGAGCTCGCGGCTCTCGGCGACGCTCTGGTCTCCGACGGCTTCGGCGTCGTCCACCGTAAGCAGGCGTCGGTCTACGACCTCGCCGAGCTCCTGCCGTCCGCCGCCGGCTACCTCATCGAGAAGGAGGTCGACGTGCTCGACCGCCTGACCGAGAACCCCGAGCGTCCGTACGCCGTGGTGCTCGGCGGCTCGAAGGTCAGCGACAAGCTGGGCGTCATCGAGCACCTGCTTCCGCGCGCGGACAAGATCCTGGTGGGCGGCGGAATGTTGTTCACGTTCCTCGCGGCGCTCGGTCACAAGGTGGGCAAGAGCCTTCTCGAAGCCGACCAGATCGAGACCGTGAAGCGCTACATCGCGACGGCGGAGGAGCGCGGCGTCGAGCTGCTGCTGCCGGTCGACGCGGTCATGGCATCCGGGTTCGCCGCAGATGCGGATCACGTGGTGGCGCGCGCAGACGCGCTGGAGGAGACGCCCTTCGGCGCCGACGGCATGGGCCTGGACATCGGTCCCGAGACCGCGATGCTGTTCGCGGACGCCGTGCGCGGCTCGAAGACGGTGTTCTGGAACGGCCCCATGGGAGTGTTCGAGATGCCCGCCTTCGCGGCAGGCACCCGCACCGTCGCCGAGGCTCTCACCCAGGTGGAGGGACTGTCCGTCGTCGGCGGTGGTGACTCGGCCGCGGCTGTGCGTCAACTCGGCTTCGCCGACGACGCGTTCGGACACATCTCGACGGGTGGCGGTGCCAGCCTCGAGTTCCTGGAAGGCAAGAAGCTCCCCGGATTGGAGATCCTCGGATGGCAGTGACGCGTACGCCCCTCATCGCCGGCAACTGGAAGATGAACCTCGACCACCTTCAGGCGGTCGCGTTCGTGCAGAAGCTGCACTGGACCCTGAAGGATGCCAAGCACGACGACGACTCGGTGGAGGTGGCGGTCTTCCCGCCCTTCACCGACATCCGCACGGTGCAGACGCTTCTCGACGCGGACAAGATCCCGTTCGCGCTCGGCGCGCAGGACGTCTCGACACAGGATGCCGGTGCATACACGGGGGAGGTGTCCGGCGCTTTCCTGAAGAAGCTGGACGTCCACTACGTGATCATCGGCCACTCCGAGCGGCGTGAGTATCACCACGAGACCGACGAGGTCGTGGCCGCCAAGGTCAAGGCCGCGCTGAAGCACGGTCTCGTCCCCGTGATCTGCGTGGGCGAGACTCTCGAGCAGCGCGAGGAGTCCGGTCCCACGGCCGTCTCCGTGGCCCAGCTCCGTGCGGCGCTGGAGGGCGTGGCCGCGGATGCCGACATCGTCGTGGCCTACGAGCCGGTCTGGGCGATCGGCACCGGCCAGGTCGCCTCGCCCGAGCAGGCCCAGGAGGTCTGCGTCGCGCTGCGCGCCGTCATCGCCGAAACGCTCGGTGCCGATGCGGCCGAGCGCACGCGCGTGCTGTACGGCGGTTCGGTGAAGTCGGGCAACATCGCGAGCTTCATGCGCGAACCCGACGTCGACGGCGCACTCGTCGGGGGAGCCAGCCTCCTCGCCGACGAGTTCGCCGCGATCATCCGCTACCAGAAGCACGTCGGGGTCTGATCCCGGCCACCGGCTGGTGCGGCGCCGTCTCGTGCCGCACCAGCCGGTATACTCGACCCTTGTGCGCCTCCCGTGGGCGCCACGAAAGGCTCTTCGACTGTGGACATCATCGCGCTCGTGCTGCAGGTGCTGCTGGGAATCACCAGCCTCCTGCTGACGCTCCTGATCCTCCTGCACAAGGGCCGCGGCGGTGGCCTCTCCGACATGTTCGGCGGTGGCATGAGCTCCGCGCTCGGTTCGTCGGGCCTCGCGGAGCGCAACCTCAACCGGTTCACGATCGTGCTCGCCCTCGTATGGTTCGTCGCGATCGTCTCCCTCGGCCTCATCACGAAGTTCCAGGGTCTCTGATGGCTACCGGAGGAAATGCGATCCGCGGCACCCGTGTCGGTGCGGGACCGATGGGCGAGCAGGACCACGGGCATCACGCTGACCGTGTGGCGGTGTCCTATTGGGACGCTCTCGGCAACGAGACCGTCCGCTACTTCGCGGCGGGCATCGCCGAGGAGGAGATCCCCGAGGTCATCGACTCTCCCCACTCCGGGCTTCCGGCCGGGCGCGACAAGGCGAACCCGCCGGCCGTCGCGAAGACCGAGCCTTACAAGACGCACCTCGCCTATGTGAAGGAGCGTCGCACCGAGGAAGAGGCGGAAGCCCTCCTGGGAGACGCGCTGCAGCAGCTGCGCGAGCGTCGCGGTCAAGACTGACGGCCGCCGCCGAACGGTCCGGACGGTTTCGTCGCGACGACACCGTCGTCACCGATGAGGCGAACCGGGACTGCCCACTCTCTCCGGCGGACGGTACGGATCGCTGCGTGACGCGAGTCGTGCCGCTCAGAACTCGGGATCGATGAGCTCCGGCGGAACGTGCTGTGCTGCCGCTTCGTCGACGAACAGCATCGTGCGCTTCTGACCCTTAGCCCCTGCCGCCGGCACACTGTCGTAGCTCGCACCCGCGAGGGCGAGGCCCAACGCCGCCGCCTTGTCGACGCCCGAGAGGACCATCCACACGCAGCGGGACGAGTTGATCACGGGCCGTGTCAGGGTGATGCGATCCGCGGGCGGCTTGGGGGAGTCCCGCACCGCGACCACTGAGCGGTCGGTCACCTGGATCTCCGCACGATCGGGGAACAGCGAGGCGATGTGGCCGTCGGGCCCGACGCCCAGGAAGCAGACCCAGAACGTCGGCCATGCCTGCTCATCGGTGCCGAAGCGAGCGAGCTCGTCGGCGTAGGCCTGCGCGGCGGCATCCAGATCGAGGCCGTCCTCCGTCGACGCCATGGCGTGCACGTTCTCCGGGGGCACGGCGATGTGGTCGAGCAGCGCCTGACGCGCGGCACGCTCGTTCCGTTCTTCGTCGTCGCGCGGGACGAACCGCTCGTCACCCCACCAGAAGTGCACCCGTGTCCAGTCGACGTCTTCGCGCCGAGGGTCAGCACCGGCGGCACGCAGCACGTCGGTGCCGATGTGACCGCCGGTCAGCGCAACGTGGCTCGTCTTCCCGGCCGCGCCCCGACGCACCAAGCGGTCGAGGAAGCGACGTGCAACGGCGGCGGCCAGAGTGCCGGCATCCGCACTGATGACTACTCGCTTCTCGGTCGAGAACACTGCCATCGTGACTCCTTCGTCGTCTACGCGGTCGGAACGGGGGACTCCCCGGACGACGACTCGGGCGGTCCGAGAAGCTCCCAGCCCTCGGTGATCACTCGACCATACAGGAGGTCGGGATCGAGTCTGCGCAGCTCCTCGGCGAGGCACTCCCGAAGGGTTCGGCGCGGAAGGACGATGTCGTGGGACGGCTGACCCGGCTGCGTCAGCGTGGCGTCGGTGTCGTTGCTGCGCTCGAGGAGGATGTCTCCGGAGGCGCGGGTCAGCCGCACACGTTGGATGCCGTGCGGCCACTCCTCCCGGGGCGCGTAGCGCCAGTCGACGGGCACGTCGAGCTTGAGGCGGAGCCAGGCGGCGAGCAGTCCCGTCGAGGGGGAGCTGCCGCTGCCGACGACCTCGACGGCGGTGACGGGTTCGTACGGGGGCTGGTCCAGCACGGCGGCGAGCTGCTCGCGCCAGTGCGTGAGACGCGTCCACGCCAGGTCGGTGTCGCCGGGGGCGTGGTGAGGGCCGAGCAGCGACAGACGGTCCTTCGAGTAGGGCTTCGTCGCGGCATCCGTGATGCGCCGTTGCGCCATGCGGCCGATGGGCGAGGAGGCGGGCTCAGCCGGCGGGTTATCGGGCCACCAAGCCACGACGGGCGCGTCGGGGAGCAGGAGACCCGTGACGAGGCTCTCGTCGTTGCTGGCGGCGTCGCCCGAGGCGCGGAGGACGACGACCTCGCTGGCGCCGGCGTCGCCGCCCACGCGGATCTGTGCGTCGAGCTTCGAAGGGCCTTCTGGCTGCGTCATGAGCACGATGACCCTCATCGGGTGCTCGCGCGACGCGTCGTTGGCCGCTTCGATCGCCTCCTCCTCCAGTCCGTGCGTGGTGACGATCACGAGGGTGAGGACACGGCCGAGCGCGACGGCGCCGCCCTCCTCGCGCACGTTCACGAGCGAGCGGGCGATCTTCGACACAGTGGTGTCGGGCAGGTCGACGATCACGGGCGCCTCCAGACGCGGCCATCGCGGGCCAAGAGTTCATCGGCTGACGAGGGGCCCCAGGAGCCGGGGGAGTACTGTTCGAGCGGCTCGTCGAGGTTCGCCCAGTACTGCTCGATGGGGTCGAGGATGCGCCAGGACAGCTCGACCTCCTCATGACGCGGGAACAGGGGCGGGTCTCCGAGCAGCACGTCGAGGATCAGTCGCTCGTAGGCCTCGGGGCTCGACTCCGTGAACGCGTGGCCGTAGCCGAAGTCCATCGTGACGTCGCGCACTTCCGTCGCCGCGCCCGGCACCTTCGATCCGAATCGGATCGTCACGCCCTCGTCGGGCTGCACGCGGATGACGAGCGCATTCTGGCCGAGCTCGGTGGTCTGATTCCGCAGGAACAGATGCTGAGGCGCGCGCTTGAAGACCACGGCGATCTCGGTGACGCGTCGTCCGAGGCGCTTGCCGGTGCGGAGGTAGAAGGGAACCCCGGCCCACCGGCGCGTCGCGATCTCGAGCTTCACCGCGGCGTAGGTCTCGGTCGTCGACGACGGGTTCATGCCGTCCTCGTCGAGGAAGCCGGTGACTTGCTCGCCGCCCTGCCAACCGCCCGCATACTGTCCGCGGGCCGTCGCCGTCGAGAGGTCGTCTGGCACGCGGACGGCCGCGAGAACCTTCTCCTTCTCCGCGCGGAGGTGCGTCGCGTCGAGCGAGATCGGCTCCTCCATCGCGGTGAGCGCCAGAAGCTGCAGCAGGTGGTTCTGGATGACGTCGCGGGCGGCACCGATGCCGTCGTAGTACCCGGCGCGGCCGCCGACCCCGATGTCTTCGGCCATCGTGATCTGCACGTGGTCGACGTAGTTCGCGTTCCAGATCGGCTCGTACAGCTCGTTCGCGAAGCGCAGCGCGAGGATGTTCTGCACCGTCTCCTTGCCGAGATAGTGGTCGATGCGGAAGATCGAGTCGGCGGGGAAGGCGACCTCGAGCGCAGCGTTCAGCTCCCGTGCGGTCTGGAGGTCGCTGCCGAACGGCTTCTCGATGACGACGCGGCGCCAGCTGTCCTCATCTGCCGTGTCGTCGACGAGGCCGGAGTCCTTGAGCTGCCGCGCGACGATCGGGAAGTCCTTGGGCGGGATCGACAGATAGAAGGCGTGGTTTCCCATCGTGCCGCGCTCGGTGTCGAGCCGCTCCACCGTCTCGCGCAGCCGTCGGAACGCATCGGCGTCGCCGAACTCGCCCGAGACGAAGCGGATGCCCTGCAGAAGCTGCTTCCATGTCTCCTCGCGGAACGGGGTGCGCGCGTGCTGCCGCACGGCGTCGTAGACCACCTGCGCGAAGTCCTGGTCCTCCCAGTCGCGGCGCGCGAACCCGACGAGGGCGAAGCCCGGCGGGAGAAGCCCACGGTTGGCGAGGTCGTACACGGCAGGCATGAGCTTCTTGCGCGACAGGTCTCCCGTCACACCGAAGATGACCAGGGCGCTCGGTCCGGCGATGCGGTTCAGGCGGCGGTCATCGGGGTCGCGCAGCGGATTGTGGCCGCGCGAGATCTCGACAGTCATCGGATGGGTGCTTCCTACTGGGCTGCTTCGAACAGCGCGAGGACCTCGACCTGCGGGTCGGTCAAGGTCAGGGTGACGACGGGGCGGCCGTGCGCGGCCAGGACCTGCGCGTCGCCGGCGGCCTGGGCGCGGATGAGCTCCCCAAAGGTGAACGGACGACCCGGGATCTCGAGGTCGACGTCGGTGGACTCGAGAATCTGGACGAAGACCCCCTGGGCCGGTCCGCCCTTGTGATACTGGCCCGTCGAGTGGAGGAACCGCGGTCCCCAGCCGAAGGTCGTCGGGCGTCCGCTGTCGGCGGCGATGAGTTCTCGCAAGCCGGACAGCTGCGGGAGCGTACCCCGGTCGACGTAGGCCTGTACGGCGACGTAGCCGTCGGCGGGAACGCGCGCCCAGAGGGCATCGAACACGCCCTCGAGCGTGCCGGACGCCGCCAGCGCGGGGTCGGTCACGCGCACCTCGACGCCGTCCTGCGTGAAGACGGGGGCGCCCGCATCGGGGCGGGCGTCGAGGAGGCCGCGGGTGGCCACCTTCGCCGACTCGACGTCGGGCTGATCGAACGGGTTGATGCCCAGCAGGCGTCCGGCGATGGCCGTCGCGTACTCCCACACGATGAACTGTGCGCCGAGCGAGCCGCTGATGAGGATCTCGTCGGGGTTCTGTTCGAGAAGACGGAAGTGCTCCGCGTCGTCGACGATGCGAAGCACCTGGACGTCGTCGGGGGTCTGCTCGACCTCGGGCGAGACGGGGAGGAGGACGACGGGCAGGATGCCGGTGCCTTCCTTCCCGGTGGACTCTGCGACGAGCTGCTCGATCCAGTCCGGGAGGCCGACGATGTGGGTGCCGTCGCTCGCGAGCGCGAGCTTGTCGCGGCGGACGCCCGTGGCATCCGTGCCCGCGATCGCCGCCGCGAGCACGAGCGCCGGGTTGCGGGGGTCGTCGATGGCGACCTCCAGCAGCGTGGCTTCCGCTTCGTCGAGGAGTTCGGCGATGTCGACGCCTGCGAGGCCGGCGGGGACCAGCCCGAAGGCCGTGAGGGCCGAGTATCGGCCGCCCACCGAGGCGTCGGCGGTGAACACGCGATAGCCGGCCTGACGCGCCGAGGCCTCGAGGGGCGAGCCGGGGTCGGTCACGACGACGATGCGCTCCGCGGGGTCGATCCCCAGGTCGCGCCACGCCGCCTCGAACGCGCGGCGTGCCGAGTCGGTCTCGATGGTGGAACCCGACTTGGAGGACACGACCAGCGCGGTCTGGGCGAGACCGCCCGTCGCCGTGTCGCCGTCGATCGCGGCGAGCACCTGGCCGGGCGAGGTCGAGTCGAGGATGACCAGCGGAACGCCGGCGGTCTGGGCGATGACCTCCGGCGCGAGAGAGGACCCTCCCATGCCGGCGAGAACGATGCGGCTCACACCGCGCGAGTGCAGCTCCGCGCGGAGCGCCTCGATCTCGCCGACGAGCGGCCGCGAGACGGAGACCGCTTGCACCCAGCCGAGGCGCCGCGACGCCTCGTCCGCAGCCGCGGGACCCCACAGGTCGGCGTCGCCGGCCGTGATTCCGCTGGCCACGAGGTCATCGACGAGACCGGGCAGGGTCTGTTCGACCACCCGCGCGACGCGCCCCGAGACGTGGATCTCGAAGCTCAACGCGAGCCCTCCGGCGTCGCCGAGAGTGCGGCGGAGACGGTGGTCTGGAGGTCGTGCCAGGAGACGATGAACTTCTCGACGCCCTCGTCTTCGAGCACCTGGGTGACGTCGGCGAAGTCGACACCGACCGCCGCGAGGCGATCGAAGACGTCGTGGGCTCCGGCGTAGGCGCCGGTGATGGTGTCGCCGCTGACCACGCCGTGGTCGAACGTCGCCTCGAGGGTCTTCTCGGGCATGGTGTTGACCGTGCCGGGGGCGACGAGCTCGGTGACGTAGAGCGTGTCGGGCAGGGCCGGGTCCTTGACACCCGTCGAGGCCCACAGCGGCCGCTGGACGTTAGCGCCGCGGGCGAGAAGGTCGGTCGCGCGCGCATCGGCGAACGCCTTCTCGAACAGCTCGTACGCAAGGCGGGCGTTGGCGACCCCGGCGAGGCTCTTCAGCGCGAGGGCGTCGTCGGAGCCGATCGCGACGAGACGCTTGTCCACTTCGGTGTCGACGCGAGACACGAAGAAGGAGGCCACCGAGTGGATGCCGGACAGGTCGATCCCGGCGGCGTCGGCGCGCTCGAGCCCCGCGAGGTAGGCGTCGATGACCTCGGCGTAGCGCTCCAGCGAGAAGATCAGCGTCACGTTGACGGAGATGCCGGCGGCGATGACCTCGGTGATCGCGGGAAGGCCCGCCTTCGTCGCGGGGATCTTGATGAGCGCGTTCTCGCGGGCGACCGTCTCCCACAGCTTCTTCGCCTCGGTGACCGTCGCCTCGGTGTCGTGAGCGAGGTCGGGGGAGACCTCGATCGACACGCGACCGTCGACGCCGTTCGTCGCGTCGTACACGGGACGGAAGATGTCGGCGGCGTTGCGCACGTCGTCGGTCGTCAGGGCGAAGATCGCGGCATCCGCGTCGGCGCCCTGCGCGGCCAGCGCCTCGAGGGCCGACTGGTACGAGTCGTCCTCCTTGTTGCCGATCGCCGCCTGGAAGATCGACGGGTTGGTCGTCACACCCGAGACCGTGCGGCTCTCGATCAGCTCGGCGAGGTTGCCGGAGGTGATGCGCGAGCGCGACAGGTCGTCGAGCCAGATGCTGACGCCGGCGTCGGACAGCTGCTGCGTGGGCGTGGTCATGCGTTCTCCTTGACAGTTGCGCGAGCCGCTTCGACGACCGCTTCGGCGGTGACGCCGAACTTCTCGAACAGGGTCTTGTAGTCGGCGGATGCGCCGAAGTGATCGATGCCGACCGAGCGACCGCGGTCGCCGACGATGCTGCGCCACAGGGGCGTCGCGCCGGCTTCGACGGAGACGCGAGCGGTGACCGCTGCGGGGAGCACCGACTCGCGGTATGCGTCGTCCTGCTCCGCGAACCACTCCAGCGACGGGGCCGAGACGACGCGCGCGTCGATGCCATCGGCGGCAAGGGTCTCGCGGGCGGAGACGGCCAGCTGGACCTCGGAGCCCGTCGCGATGAGGATCACGTCGGGAGTGCCGCCGGCGGCATCCACGAGCACGTAGGCGCCCTTCGCGACGCCGTCGACCGTGGCGAAGCCGTCTTCACCGCGGGGGAACACGGGGATGTTCTGGCGCGTGAGGGCGATACCCACCGGGCCGCCGCTCGTGCGGCGCACGATCTCCAGCCAGGCCGCAGAGGTCTCGTTCGCATCGGCGGGCCGGACGACCGTGAAGTTCGGGATCAGCCGCAGCGTGGCGAGCTGCTCGATCGGCTGGTGCGTCGGGCCGTCCTCGCCGAGGGCGACGGAGTCGTGCGTCCAGACGAAGATCGACGGGATGTCCATGAGTGCGGCCAGCCGCACGGCAGGGCGCATGTAGTCGCTGAAGATCAGGAACGTGCCGCCGAATGGGCGGGTGGGCCCGTGGAGCTTGATGCCGTTGACGATGGCGCCCATGGCGTGCTCGCGGATGCCGAAGTGCAGCACGCGCCCGTAGGGGTCTCCTGACCACTCGTGCGTCGACCACTCGGCGGGGATGAAGCTCTTGGCGTCTTTGATCGTCGTGAGGTTCGACTCGGCGAGGTCGGCCGACCCGCCCCACAGCTCGGGGAGCTGCGCGGCGAGCGCGTTGATGACCTGACCGGATGCCGCGCGCGTCGACACCTCCTTGCCCGACTCGAAGACGGGGGCCGACAGGTCGGCGGGGAGCTCGGCGGCTTCGAGCCGGTCGAGCAGCGCCTTGCGCTCGGGGTTCGCCGCGGCCCACGCGTCGAATGACGTCTGCCAGGCCGCACGCGCGTCGGCGGCACGCTCCGCGAGGGCGCGCGTGTGGGCGATGACGTCGTCGGCGACCGCGAAGGTCTGCTCCGGGTCGAAGCCGAGGACCTTCTTCGTGGCGGCCAGTTCGTCGGCGCCGAGCGCGGACCCGTGGATCTTGCCCGTGTTCTGCTTGCCGGGCGAGGGCCATCCGATGATCGTCTTCAGGATGATGAGGGAGGGCTTGTCGGTGACGCCCTGAGCGGCCTCGATGGCCGAGTGGAGTTCGGCGACGTCCTCGACGTACTCGCCCGAGCGCTTCCAGTCGACCGTCTGCACGTGCCAGCCGTAGGCCTCGTAGCGCTTCTGCACGTCCTCCGTGAACGCGACGTTGGTGTCGTCCTCGATCGAGATCTGGTTGGAGTCGTAGATGGCGATCAGGTTGCCGAGCTGCTGGTGACCGGCGAGCGATCCGGCCTCGCTCGTGACACCCTCCTGAAGGTCGCCGTCGCCGGCGATGACGTAGACGAAGTGGTCGAACGGGCTCTCGCCCGCGGGCGCCTCGGGATCGAACAGTCCGCGCTCGTAGCGAGCGGCGTAGGCGAAGCCCACCGCCGAAGCCAGGCCCTGACCGAGCGGACCCGTCGTGATCTCCACACCCTTGGTGTGGCCGTATTCGGGGTGACCCGGGGTGAGCGAGCCCCACGTGCGGAGCGCCTTGAGGTCATCGAGCTCGAGCCCGAAGCCGCCCAGGTAGAGCTGCACGTACTGCGTGAGTGAGGAGTGACCGGCCGACAGGATGAAGCGGTCGCGCCCCAGCCAGTCGACGTCCGTCGGATCGTGGCGCAGCACTCGCTGGTAGAGGAGGTAGGCCGCCGGTGCCAGGCTCATCGCGGTGCCGGGGTGGCCGTTGCCGACCTTCTCCACGGCATCCGCGGCCAGCACACGAGCGGTGTCCACCGCGCGCCGATCGATCTCGTCCCACAGCAGCTCTGACACACTTCGCCTTTCGTCGTGGCACGTGCGCGACCCATCGGAGCCTCAGAAGGGGGAGTGCGGCGTCGCGCGCGCAGGTGTGTTCAGCATATCGCTGTGGCATGCGTCCACGGCCATGTGTCGCGTTCCGTGACACGGTTTCCGAACCGGGTCCACGCCCGGAATAGCCGGGAAAATGGATGCCATAGACTGAACCGACCGGAACAAAACGGCGGGGGCGATGGACATCACGACGACGAGCGGGCGCACGACGCCGAAGCCCTCCCTCGGCCGCACCGTCCGGGCATACGTTCAGTTGACGAAGCCGCGCGTGCTGGAGCTGCTGCTCGTGACGACCGTGCCGGTCATGATCCTCGCGCAGAACGGTCTGCCCGACCTGTGGCTCGTGTTCGCGACCGTCGTCGGCGGGTCGCTCAGCGCGGGTTCGGCCGCCGCGTTCAACATGTATCTCGACCGCGACATCGACGCGCACATGCACCGCACGGAGAACCGGCCGCTGGTGACGGGCGAGGTCTCGCCGCGGGGAGCGCTCGTCTTCGCGTGGACGCTGGCCGTGGCATCCACCGTCTGGCTGCTGATCACGACCAACTGGCTCGCCGCCTCGCTCAGCGTCGCCGCGATCTTCTTCTACGTCGTCATCTACACGATGCTTCTGAAGCGTCGTACGGAGCAGAACATCGTGTGGGGCGGCATCGCGGGATGCTTCCCCGTGCTGATCGGATGGTCGGCCGTCACCGCGTCGCTGACGTGGACGCCGTTCATCCTCTTCCTGCTGGTCTTCCTGTGGACCCCGCCGCACTACTGGCCGCTGTCGATGAAGTACAAGGGCGACTACGCCGACGTCGACGTGCCGATGCTGGGTGCGACCCGCGGCGGCACGCAGGTCGGGCTGCAGGTCATCCTCTACGCGTGGGCGACCGTCGCGTCTTCTCTCCTGCTCATCCCCGTGGGGGGCATGGGCGTCGTGTACACCGTGTCGGCCCTGGTGTTCGGCGGCTGGTTCATCTACGAGTCCCACGTGCTCTACAACCGGGCGGTGCGCGGCGAGCAGACCAAGCCCATGCGCGTGTTCCACGCATCGATCACGTATCTGACGCTGCTCTTCGTCGCCATCGCCGTCGACCCGCTGCTGCCGTTCTGATCTCGCGTTCCGACGCGGCGATCGCGGGAGTGGGCGCTTCGCCGGACCGGCGGGGGCGGTGCGGCCCGGCGAAGCGCGGATCCTCCAGGCGGACTCAGCGTGCCGCGGGCGCGGCCTCGCGGTCGGCGTCAGAGTTCTCCGCCGTGGCCTCTGTGGTCTCGTTGGCCTCGTACCCGAGCTGGGCGTCGTAGCCGTACTCGTCGGCGGAGTGCTCGTCGTCGAATGCCGGCGGCTCGACGACCTCGGCCGCCTGCGCAGGCACGAAGGAGCGCAGCGCGGCGACGGTCAGCGCCAGGGTGAGGCCGACGACACCCGCGCCGATCAGGATCGCGCCGAGGATAGCCCAGATCTGACCGACATACACGTCGTTGCTCGTGGCGGTGCCGTCGGTGAGGCGGGCGTCCATACCGCCGAGCTTCTCGACGAGCAGGTACGCGCCGGTCAGACCGGATGCCAGGGAGAAGGCGACGAGCGCCCAGAACGGGATGCTGTGGGTCAGACGGGGACGAGTGGACATGGATGGGTGCTCCTCGGGTGTCGCAACCGTGCCCCGCAGGAAAGCGGAGCGCCGGTGCCGCGGGTTCGCGGCCTCCGACACTGTGCGGGACCGACCCGTGCGGGGCCGATGCGACGCCTATGAGACCGCTGTGTACGCGCTCTTCGGGGTGACGACCGACTCGTCGCTCGCCTTCAGGTTCATGACGACCGCCGTCATCGCGGCCACGAGGCACACCGCGAGCACCATGTGGATGTTGACGAGCACGATCGGAAGACCCGTCCGCGCCTGCCAGAGGCCGACCCCGATCTGCACCAACTCGACGAGCAGCAGCAGTCCCGTCCACCGGGGCAGGCGCAGCTCTCCCGGCATCCGGAACGACAGCGCGAAGATCGTGAGGGTCAGCGCGAGGGTGACATAGGCCGGCCAACTGTGGACGTGCTGCCAGAAGACGGGATCGAGACCGTTGCGCGCGGCGGCGTCGTCGCCGGCGTGGGGGCCTGCCCCCGTGAGCAGGATGCCGACGACCACCGTGACCAGGACGGCGGCGCTCGTCGCGTGGACGAGAGCGGCGTACGCCGGAGTCACGCGACGCACGCGCGGCCCGGGGGCGGCGTGGACGCGGTGCACGTAGACCGTGGAGACGGCGACGAGCGCGGCGGAGATGAGGTAGTGCAGGCCGACGATGCTCGGGTGCAGGTGCATCCACACCGTGATCCCGCCGATCACCGCTTGGAGGATGATGCCGAGTCCGACGGCGAGTGTCAGGGCGACGAGGTCGCGGCGGGGCGCGGCCAGGCGCACGACGGAGAGGAACGCGAGGAGCGCGACCACGACGAGGACGCCCGTGAGCGTGCGGTTGCCGAACTCGATGAGCCCGTGGATGCCGAGCTCGCGTGTAGGCACCAGCGAGTCCGCTGTGCAGTAGGGCCACGTCTCGCACCCCATGCCCGACCCGGTGAGGCGCACGAGCCCGCCGGTTCCGACGATCAGCACGTTGCTCGCCAGCACGAGCCACGCCAGCACGCGCGTGGCGCGGCCGATGCGTCCGGGGAGACGGAAGCGGCTCCGGAGTCGTTCCTCGCCCGCGGGGCGCTGGTCGATCTCCACGCCGCTGGTCGCACCCGACATGCGCGTCGCCTCCTGTGATGGTGCCCGGAAGGGCGTGAGGCCACGCCACGGGGTCGGGCGTTGCCTGTAGACTCGAAGGGTTGGAACAGTCGCGCGATGCGCGTGCTGTCCCCCTAAGTCTAGGCGCGTCGTCAGCGCCGGTTCCGCCCGGTCCGTCCGGGAGGAGCGACAACACGAACGGCCCTGAAAGCGGCATCCCTCTCCACGTCCACGACCCTCCAGCGTGAGAACGACGGGGTCGGGGGAATGCCGGAGCGGATGACACCGTTGCGGCCGAAGAGGAGGAAAACCATGTCGGATGTGCTGATCGACCGTCCGGAACTCGAGGGCCTCGGTGTCTACGAGTTCGGCTGGCACGATGCGGACGCCGCGGGTGCCAGCGCGAAGCGCGGCCTGAGCGAGGCTGTCGTCCGCGACATCTCCGCGCTGAAGTCGGAGCCCGAGTGGATGCTGAAGACGCGACTCAAGGGCCACCAGCTCTTCGGTCGCAAGCCCATGCCGACGTGGGGCGCCGACCTCTCCGACATCGACTTCGACAACATCAAGTACTTCGTGCGCTCGACGGAGAAGCAGGCGCAGTCGTGGGAAGACCTTCCCGAGGACATCAAGAACACGTACGAGCGCCTCGGCATCCCCGAAGCGGAGCGCGCCCGCCTCGTCGCCGGCGTGGCCGCGCAGTACGAGTCCGAGGTCGTCTACCACCAGATCCAGGAGGAGCTGGAGGAGCAGGGTGTCATCTTCATGGACACCGACACGGCGCTCAAGGAGCACCCCGAGTTCTTCGAGGAGTACTTCGGCAGTGTCATTCCCGCCGGAGACAACAAGTTCGCGGCGCTGAACACCGCGGTCTGGTCGGGAGGCTCCTTCGTCTACGTGCCGCCCGGCGTGCACGTCGAGATCCCGCTGCAGGCCTACTTCCGCATCAACACCGAGAACATGGGCCAGTTCGAGCGGACGCTCATCATCGCCGACGAGGGCTCCTACGTGCACTACATCGAAGGCTGCACGGCCCCGATCTACAAGAGCGACTCGCTGCATTCGGCGGTCGTGGAGATCATCGTCAAGAAGAACGCCCGCGTGCGCTACACGACGATCCAGAACTGGTCGAACAACGTCTACAACCTCGTGACCAAGCGTGCCGTCGCTCACGAGGGCGCCACCATGGAGTGGGTCGACGGGAACATCGGCTCCAAGGTCACGATGAAGTACCCGTCCATCTACCTCATGGGCGAGCACGCCAAGGGCGAGACGCTCTCCGTCGCGTTCGCGGGCCCGGGCCAGCACCAGGACGCCGGCGCCAAGATGATCCACATGGCGCCCTATACGCAGTCCTCGATCGTCTCGAAGTCGATCGCGCGAGGCGGCGGCCGGGCAGGCTACCGCGGTGAAGTGCGGGTGGATGCCAACGCGCACCACTCCGCCAACACCGTCCGCTGCGACGCGCTCCTCGTCGACACCATCTCCCGCTCCGACACCTACCCGGCGATCGACATCCGCGTCGACGACGTGCAGCTCGGCCACGAGGCGACCGTCTCGAAGGTGAGCGAGGAGCAGCTGTTCTACCTCATGAGCCGGGGGATGCCGGAGGACGAGGCCATGGCCATGATCGTCCGCGGCTTCATCGAGCCGATCGCGCGGGAGCTCCCGATGGAGTACGCGCTCGAGCTCAACAAGCTCATCGAGATGGGCATGGAAGGATCCGTCGGCTGATGGCGACCGCTACTCAGGCCCCTGCCGCGGCAGAGGGCCACATCGACCCTGCGGCGGCGTTCGTCCCCGTGCAGACCCGCTCGGAGCGGCCCACCTCGTTCGATCCCGCCGATTTCGGCACCCCGACGGGGCGCGAGGTGAACTGGAAGCACACGCCGATCTCGCTCGCCCAGCCCCTTCTCCAGAACGAGGCCGGTCCTCACGGGATCATCTCCGTGGAGGTGACCGCACCCGAGGGCGTCGAGCAACTCCGACTCGGTCCCGACCAGGCACCGCGCGGAGAGGTGTTCCGTCCCGAAGACCTCGCCAGCGCCATCGCCTGGACGCAGGAGACCGACGCGCCGCTCATCCGCATCCCCGCCGGGGTCGAGCTCGCGGAGCCCGTCATCGTGCGGCTCACGGGCAGCGGCGGTCTCGCCCACGCCCACGTCGTGATCGAGGCCCAGCCGGCATCCCGCGCCACCGTCGTCCTCCGCCACGAAGGCACCGCGCACCAGGCCCAGAACGTCGAGATCATCGTCCGCGACGGTGCCGCCCTCACGGTCATCAGCGTGCAGCGGTGGGACGACGACGCGGTGCACCTGGCATCCCACCAGGCGCGCGTCGACCGCGACGCGTCTCTCACGCATATCGTCGTGACCCTCGGTGGTCGCCTCGTCCGCGTGAACCCTTCGGTGGAACTCGCGGGCGCGGGCGCCGACGGCAAGCTGTACGGGCTGTCGTTCGCCGACGCGGGGCAGCACTTCGAGAGCCAGGTCTACCTCCACCACAAGGGTCCGCACACCGTCGGAGACGTGCTCTACAAGGGTGCCCTGCAGGGCGCCGACGCGCGCAGCGTCTGGATCGGCGACGTGCTCATCGGGCCGGATGCCGTCGGCACCGACTCCTACGAAGCCAACCGCAACCTCGTGCTCACCGACGGCGCCCGCGCCGACTCGATCCCCAACCTGGAGATCCAGACCGGCGACATCCAGGGGGCCGGGCACGCCAGCGCGACCGGTCGATTCGACGACGAGCAGCTGTTCTACCTGCAGGCTCGCGGCATCGCCGAGACCGAGGCGCGGCGTCTGGTCGTGCTCGGGTTCCTCTCCGAGATCGTGCAGAAGACCGGCATCCCCGCCCTCGAAGAGGAGCTCATCGCCGCGATCGAGGCCGAGCTCGCCGCGGGAGTGCAGGCATGACCGCGCAGAAGGTGCTGAAGCTCAGCGAACTGGAGCAGGACGCCGCCGTGCGCGTCGAGATCGATGGCGTGCCGATGGCCGTCGTGCTCGACGGCAATGGTGAGGTGCACGCGATCGGCGACACCTGTACCCACGGCGACATCTCCCTGGCCGACGGTTTCGTCGAGGGGGAGACGTTGGAGTGCTGGGCCCACGGTTCCGCCTTCTCGCTGCGCACCGGCCGCCCCCTCAACCTTCCGGCCTACGAGCCGGTGCCCGTCTATGCGGTGACCATCGATGGCGACGACGTCCTCATCGACCCGACCGTCACCAAAGAAGTGAACTGAAGAAGGTACTGACATGGCTGTTCTCGAGATCCGCGACCTCCACGTGACGGTCGAGACCGACGCCGGCACGACCCCGATCCTCAACGGCGTGACCCTGACGGTTCGCACCGGGGAGACCCACGCCATCATGGGCCCGAACGGCTCGGGCAAGTCCACCCTGGCGTACACGATCGCCGGGCACCCCAAGTACACGGTGACCTCCGGTTCGATCACCCTCGACGGCGAAGACGTGCTGGAGATGTCCGTCGACGAGCGGGCGCGAGCGGGGCTCTTCCTCGCGATGCAGTATCCGGTAGAGATCCCCGGCGTCACCGTCACAAACTTCCTGCGCACCGCGAAGACGGCCATCGACGGCGAGGCTCCCGCCATCCGCACGTGGACGAAGGACGTCAAGGGGGCGATGAAGAACCTCCGCATGGATCCCAAGTTCGCGAGCCGCAACGTCAACGAAGGTTTCTCGGGCGGCGAGAAGAAGCGTCACGAGATTCTGCAGCTGGAACTCCTGCGCCCCGCGATCGCCGTTCTCGACGAGACCGACTCCGGGCTCGACGTCGACGCCCTGAAGATCGTCTCCGAGGGCGTCAACCGCGCCAAGGGCGAGACCGACCTCGGCGTGCTCCTCATCACGCACTACACGCGCATCCTCCGCTACATCAAGCCCGACTTCGTGCACGTCATGGTCAAGGGCCGGATCGCCGAGGAGGGCGGGCCGGAGCTGGCCGATCGCCTCGAGGACGAGGGCTACGACCGGTACCTCGACGAGGGTTCGTCCGAGCCCGCGGATGCCGTCGAGGCCTAGGATCGACGCATGACCGCCACGCTCAGCCCCGACAAGCACGACGAGGTCACAGAGGCGCTCAAGGACGTCATGGACCCGGAACTCGGGATCAACGTCGTCGACCTGGGCCTCATCTACGACCTCAGCTGGGATGACGAGAACGACGCTCTCGTCATCCACATGACGCTGACGTCGGCGGGCTGCCCTCTCACGGACGTGCTCGAAGAGCAGACCGCGCAGGCGCTCGACAACGTCGTAGACCGCTTCCGGATCAACTGGGTCTGGATGCCGCCGTGGGGTCCCGAGCGGATCACCGATGACGGACGCGACATGATGCGGGCACTCGGCTTCGCCATCTGATCCGGGAGACTCCGCGACTTCGTCGTGCGCCCCCGGCGGCCAAAGTGACGGACGGTGTCACGGAGGAGGGGCCGGAGTCGGCGGCCGGGGATAGGGTCGAGAGGTGACGGTACCGCCCCTCGACACCCTCGTCCCCGAGACTCCACCGCTGGAGGCGCTGCCCCTGGACGCGCTTCGCCGCCGCTCGAGCACCAAGTGGCAGTCGTATCCCGACGACGTGATCCCCATGTTCGTCGCCGAGACCGATTTCGCGCTCGCCGAACCGATCACGGCTGTCCTCCACGCGGCCATCGACGCCGGCGACACGGGGTACACCCCGCCCGATCCCGGCCTCCGCGCGACCTTCGCCGCCTACGCTGCCCGACACTGGGGCTGGACGGTCGACCCCGCACGGGTACGTTCCACCGGCGACGTCATGATGGGCGTCGTCGAGCTCCTCCGGGCGACGATCCAGCCGGGCGACCGCGTCATCATCGCGCCCCCCGTCTACCCGCCCTTCTCGATGTGCATCCCCGAAGCCGGTGGTGTCGTCGAGGAGGTGCCGCTCATCGACGACGGAGCGGGCTGGTCGCTCGACCTCGCCGGCATCGACGCCGCCCTCGCCGGCGGAGCCCGCGCCGTGCTCCTGTGCAACCCGCACAACCCGACCGGCACCGTGCACTCCCGGGCATCGCTCGCCGCCCTCGCCGACCTCGCCCATCGCCACGGTGCGGTCGTCATCAGCGACGAGATCCATGCGCCGCTCGTTCATGACGGTCCGTTCACGCCGTTCCTCGCCGCGTCCGACACCGCGGCAGAGGTGGGGTACGCCGTGACGAGCGCCTCGAAGGCCTACAACCTCGCGGGCCTGAAGTGCGCGCTGATGATCACGGCGGCCGACGGCCCCAGCGCGGTTCTCCGCGGACTCTGGCCGGAGGTGGAATGGCGGACCGGCCTGTTCGGGGCGCTGGCCGGCGTCGCCGCTTTCGACGAGGCCTCCGACGCATGGCTCGCCGGGCTCAAGACGACCCTTGACCGCAACCGTCGCCTGCTGGCCGAGCTGCTCGCCGAGCACCTCCCGCTCGCGCGCTACCGTGTGCCCGACGCGGGTTACCTCGCATGGATCGATGTCTCGGCGTACGGCTGGGGCGACGACCCGGCGCGGCGGATCCTGACGGATGCCAAGGTCGCGCTCCACCACGGCCCGCTCTTCGGCGCACAGGGCATCGGCCACGTACGGCTCAACTTCGGATGCTCGCCCGACCTGCTCCGCACGGCGATCGCGCGCATCGGAGCCCTTGCCGCCGCATCGTGACCACGACCGAACGGATCTGGCATCCGCAGTACGTCTGGGTGACCGCGGGTGCGGTGGCGATGATCTTCCTCGCCGCCACGCAGGCGCTCGCCGTCACGACCGTGATGCCGGTGGTGAGCGCCGACCTGGATGGGGCGGCGCTGTACGCCGTGGCCTTCGCCGGAACGCTGGCCACGAGCGTCATCGGCATGGTCGCCGTCGGGGCGTGGTGCGATCGGACCGATCCCGTGCTCCCGCTGGCATCCGCCGTGGGGCTCTTCGTGGTGGGTCTGCTGATCGCGGGTGCCGCCGGCGACATGACCACGCTCGTCGTCGGGCGCCTGGTGCAGGGGCTCGGGACCGGGGGCCAGACCGTCGCGCTCTACGTCGTCGTCGCTCGCGTCTACCCGACGGCGCTGCACGGGCGCGTCTTCGCCGCGTTCTCCGCGGCGTGGGTCGTGCCTTCGATCGTCGGCCCCGTGCTCGCGGGCGCGGTCGCGGACTACCTGCACTGGCGGTGGGTGTTCCTCGGGGTGGCCGTACTCACCGCGATCGCCTTCATCGTCGTCTTCCTGCGTCTGCGCGGACTGCCGCTTCGCACGAGCGAGCCCTCGGATGCCCCGGTGCTCCGCAGACTGTCGTGGGCGATCGTCGTCGCGGTGGGGGCCCTCGGCCTGAGTCTGGCGGGTGAGGCCGGTGCCTGGTCGCTGCCGGTGATCGCGCTGTCACTGGCAGCGATCGGCTGGGGTGCGCGCCCGCTCCTTCCCACGTCGACCCTGCGTGCGAGGCGCGGCCTTCCGAGCGTCATCCTCATGAGGGGTCTGATCGCGGGAGCCCTCTTCGGGGCCGAGATCTACGTGCCGTACCTCCTCATCGAGGAGTACGGCTTCTCCTCGACCTGGGCGGGGCTCGGACTCACGACCGCCGCGCTCCTGTGGGCGCTCGGAGCAGACCTCCAGGGACGGTTCGGCGATCGGCTCGGGAACACACGCATCACCCTGCTCGGCACCGTCCAGCTCCTCGCCGCGACGCTCGCAGCCGCGGCGACGGCAGCGTTCGCCCTGCACCCCGCGGTGCTGATCGTGGGGTGGGCACTCGCCGGAGGTGGCATGGGGTTGATGTATCCCCGGTTGACGGTGCTCACCCTCGCCTACTCCACGCCGCAGAACCAGGGGTTCAACTCGTCGGCGCTATCGATCTCCGACTCGATCGGCGCGTCTGCATCGATCGCCGCGATGGGGCTCGTGTTCGTGATGCTGCAGGCCACCGTCGCGAGCTTCGTCGCGGTGTTCCTGTTGGCCGCGGCGCTGGCGCTGCTCGCACTGGTGCCGGGCCTGCGCCTCGGTCACGCACACCAGGCTCCCGCGCGCTGACGTCAGTTCTCGGAGCGTCCCAGTCGCCAGTAGCCCATGAAGGCCACCGCGCGCCGGTCGACCCCTCGCTCGGTCACGAGATGCCGTCGCAGCGTCTTGATCGCTCCGGCCTCTCCGGCGAGCCACGAGTAGAGCGGTGCGCTCTTCAGCGCGGCACCGCCTTTCGCCGTGCGGGGGACTTCCCACAGGATGTCGGTATCGACGTCGATCTCCTCGACATCGGCACCACGACCACCGGGCACGAGCCGCTCCGCGCACTCCGCAACGGCGGTGAGCAGATGGGTGTGGCGTGTGGCATCGCCTTCCCGCGCCGACACGTGGTACTCGAACCCGTCATGTCGCGGCAGGTACTCGGCGTCGGCAGGGTGCGGCAACTCGACGACGACGACGCCGCGCGCCTCGGGCGGAAGCTGCTCGAGGATGACGGCGATCGCGGGCGCGGCGGTCTCGTCGCCCGCGAGGAGGATGTTCTCGCTGCGCGCGGGCGGGACGAAGTCGATGCCGTAGCTGACGCCGGTGTGAGACCTGGTCGGAGCGAGGATCAGCACCTCGTCGCCGACGGATGCCTCGGAGATCCAGGCCGACGCAGGGCCCACCACGTCGTGGGCGACCATGTCGATGTCGACCTCGCCGGCGTCGTTGCGCACGGCTCGGGTCGTGTACGTGCGCATGACCGGACGTCGCTCGTCAGGCAGTTCGCGCCAGCGGTCGTACCAGTCGTCGCCCGTGGGCATGTCGTCGAGGGACGCCGTGGGGGTGGGGAACAGGATCTTGACGCGCTGATCGAACCCTGGGTCGCCGTAGTCGGCGAGGTCGGCGGAACCGAAGGTGAACCGCCGGAAGCTGGGCGTCACGTCGGAGATCGCACGCACGGGGGCGCGGAAGAAGCGGAGAGTGTCAGTCATGGGGTCCGTCCGGGAGGGGGGTCAGGCGGTGTCGGTGGAGGCGGCCGGCACGTGATGGCGACCGATGGGAAGAACGAGCGGGCGACCGGTGAGTGGGTCGGGGATGATCTGGCTCACGAGTCCGAAGACCGCATCGACCGTCTCGGTCGTGAGAACGCTCGTGGGGTCTCCGGCGGCGTAGAGGCGTCCGTCGGCCATGGCCACGAGGTGATCCGCATAGCGTGCGGCGAGATTGAGGTCGTGGAGGACCATGACGACCGTCGTTCCCCGAGTGCGATTGAGGTCGGTGAGGAGGTCGAGCACGTCGATCTGGTGGCTCACGTCGAGGAATGTCGTCGGTTCGTCGAGGAGGAGCACATCGGTCTCCTGTGCCAGTGCCATGGCGATCCACACCCGCTGCCGCTGTCCGCCGGAGAGCTCGTCGACGGAGCGGTCTGCCAGCGCCGTCGTGTCGGTCGTGTCGAGAGCGCGGGCGACCGCTTCGTCGTCGGCGCGCGTCCAGCGCGCGAAGGGGCCGTGGTGGGGCGTGCGCCCGCGGCTCACGAGGTCGGAGACGGTGATGCCCTCGGGCGCGATCGGCGACTGGGGGAGGAGCCCGAGGTCGCGGGCCACCTGCTTCGTCGGCAGGCGATGGATGTCTTTGCCGTCGAGCAGCACCTGACCGGCTCGAGGTGTGAGCAGTCGCGCCATCGCCTTCAGCAGGGTCGATTTGCCGCATGCGTTGGCGCCGACGATGGCGGTCACGCGACCCGCGGGGATCTCCAGGTCGAGGCCGTCGACGATCGTGCGGTCGCCGTAGCTCAGCTGCACACCGTTGGCGAGGAGAGAACGGTCAGCGGTCATAGGGAACCCCCCGAGCGAGTGCTGCGGATCAGCAGGAAGATGAGATACGGGGCTCCGAGCACGCCGGTGACGACGCCGACCGGGAGGCGCGTGCCGAGCCCGTACTGTGCGACGAGGTCGGCGGCGAGGACGAGAGCCGAGCCGAACAGTGCCGCGGGCAGCACGGGTGAGCCGTTGGGGCCGAGCAGCCGCGCGGCGATCGGACCCGCGAGGAACGCGACGAACGAGATGGGCCCCGCTGCGGCCGTGGCGAAGGCGAGCAGGCCGACGGCGGCGACGATGAGGAGCACCCGTCGACGCTCCACCGGCACGCCGAGCGCAGATGCCGTCTCGTCGCCCAGCCGCAGCAGTTCGAGGTCGCGGGCGAGCAGGAGCACCACCGGCACGAGCACCGCCATGGCGAGGGCGAGCGGCACGGCCTGATCCCAGGAGCTCCCGTTCAGATTGCCCGTGATCCAGCGCATGGCCGCCTGCAGGTCCCACTCCGCCGCCCGGGAGATGACGTACGAGACGACGCTGTTGAAGATGGCCGCGACGCCGATGCCGATGAGGATGAATCGGGCGCTCGCGCCGCCGTCCTTGAAGGCGAGCAGATAGATCGTGAGCGCCGTCGCCAGTGCCGCGACGGTGGCGAGGAACGAGACAGCTGTTTCGTCGAGGGAAAGGACGACGATCCCGACGACGGCGGCGGCGCTCGCCCCGGAGTTCACGCCGATGATGTCGGGGCTGGCCAGCGGATTGCGCAGCATCGTCTGGAAGACGACACCGCCCATGCCGAAGCAGAAACCCGTCAACAGGGCGACGGTGGCGCGGGGGAGTCGGAGCTCGCCGACCGTGAAAGATGCGCCCGGAACGGTCTGACCCGTGAGGACCCCCCAGACCTCGGCAGGCCCGTAGAAGGTCTGGCCGACCATGAGCGAGGCGGCGAAGAGGATGAGGACCGCCGCGAGCAGCCCGCCCGTGACGACGCGGCGTCGGCGTGCGCGTCGGGCTCGCGCTTTCGCCACGATGCGCAGTGTCGAGGGGGCGGAGGGAACCCGCTCCGTGGATGCCGGGGAGCTCACAGGGCACGCATCCTCTGGCGGCGGACGATCGCGATGAAGAACGGCGCACCGATGAGGGCCGTCACGATTCCGACCTCGACTTCCTCGGGTCGCGCGATGACGCGGCCGACGACATCGGCGACGGTGAGGAGGATCGCCCCGGTGAGGGCGGTCACCGGTAGGAGCCAGCGGTGGTCCGGCCCGACGAGAAGGCGGCAGATGTGGGGGACGATGAGTCCCACGAACCCGATGGGGCCGGCGACGGCGGTCGCGGCGCCGCAGAGGATCACCGCACCGAGCGCGGAGACCAGGCGGGCGGTGCGCACGCGTTCTCCGAGGCCGGCCGCGAGCTCGTCGCCGAGTGCGAGCGAGTTGAGCGACGTGGCGCTGATGATGCACAGCACGGCGCCGACGGCGAGGAAGGGGATGACGAGCGCGATCTTGTCCGGTGTCGCGCCACCCACGCCGCCGATCTGCCAGAAGCGGAAAACGCTCATGACGTCGATGCGGGGCAGCAGGATCGCGCTGATGAGCGACGTGAACGCGACGGCGGTGGCGGCGCCCGCGAGCGCGAGCTTCAGCGGACTCGGACCGCCGCGACCGAGCGAGCCGATCGCGTAGACGAAGACGGCGGATACCGCCGCGCCGATGAGGGCGAGCCAGATGTACCCGAACGCGCTCGTGATCCCGAAGAAGGCGATGCCGATGACCACCGCGAGCGATGCCCCTCCGTTGATGCCGAGGATCTGGGGATCGGCGAGGGGGTTGCGCGTGACGCCCTGCATGATCGCGCCCGCGAGAGCCAGCGCCGCGCCGACGAGCATCGCGAGCACGGTGCGCGGCACCCGCTTCGCGACGGCCGCCGCTGAGGCCGTGTCGAGGTCGCCCGCGAGGCCGGCCAGGATGTCGCCGACAGCCACCGATCGGGTTCCGAAGGTGACCGACAGGATGCCGGCCGCTACGAGCAATGCGACCAGGACGAGCAGCCACACGACCCGCCGCCGCCTCGACCCGCGCCCGAGAGCGGGGGTCGAGGCGGCGGGAGCGGTGAGGGTGTCGACGCTCACGGCACCGGGACGCTCATGGTGCCGGTCACTCCGAGACCTTCTCAGCGGCCTCGCCGATGAGCGAGACGTACTCGGCGGTGAGGTCGTCGGTCAGCGACAGCGGGCTCGGGTTCGCGGCGGCCGACAGGGGCGCGTTGGCGATCGGGAGCACGACGACGGCGCCGTCGGCGACCGCCGGGATGCGCGACAGCAGCGGGTCGGCCTGCATCGCCGCGAGCGTCGCGTCGTCGCCGTAGGTGACGAGTACGTCGAGGTCTTCGAACCGCTCGATCTCCTCGGTGCTGTTGGTGATCCAGAATTCGGAACTCTCGGCCGACTGCTCGGTGACGGTGGCGGCCGGAACGAGGCCGAGGTCGTTGAGGAAGAGCGGACGAGGATCCTCGAGCGAGTAGAAGCCCAACTGGCTGAGGTCGGTCGCATCGAACGAGCTGAACAGCGTCGTCTTGCCCGCGACGGCGGGGTACGCGCTGACGAGCTCGGCGATGTGAGCCGTCAGGTCGTCGACGAGTGCTTCTGCTTCGTCGCGGAGACCGAGCGCCGTGCCGTTGATGACCGTTAGCTCCTGCCAGGTCGTTCCCCAGGCGACATCGGGGTACGCCACGACCGGAGCGATCTTGGACAGCGTCTCGTAGTCCTCCTGTGTGATGCCGGAGTAGGCCGCCAGGATGACGTCGGGCCGGGTGTCCGCCACAGCCTCGAAGTCGATTCCCTCGGTCTCGTCGAAGAGGACGGGGGTCTCGGCTCCGAGCTCTTCGAGCTTGGTCTCGACCCACGGAAGCACGCCGTTGCCGTCGTCGTCGCCCCAGGTGACGGCAGGCATGCCGACGGGAACGACACCCAGCGCGAGGGCGGCCTCCTGATTCGCCCACGAGACGGTGGCGACGCGCTCGGGCTTCTCGGTGAGGGTCGTCTCGCCGAATGCGTGCGTGATGGTCACCGGGAAGGCGTCGGCGCTCGCGTTGCTCTCGGGGGAGCCGGAGCCCGTCGGGGTGGTCGTGGTGGCGCAGCCGGTGAGCAGCAGGGCGGCCGCGATCGCGGCGACCGAGGCTGTGCGGAATCGGGGCACAGGTTCCTCCAGAGGGGAGCTAGTAAGGACAGCCTTACTTTACTTATCTCGCCTCTGGTGCGCGAATCCGCTGCAGGCTGACTGAAGGTCTCCCTGCCCGTCGTCAGCGCCGAGCGCCGCGCTCCAGGGTGCGCACGAGGAGCCAGGCTCCCGGGATCAGGAGGGCGGCGAACGCCGCCTTGATCAGGCCCGGAACGATGAACGGCCACACGCCGGCCTCGAGAACGGCGTCGACGGTCACGGTCTTGTCGAGCACGGTCGCGAAGATGAGCGCCATGTACGGGACGCCGATCAGGAACGGGACGATGGATGCCGAGATGAAGCCCACGAATGCGAGCCACGGTGTGCGGTCCCAGGCCCGCTCGGCGAACCAGCCTGCGAGGAACGCGGCGGGAATGAAGCCCAGAACGAAGCCGAAGGACGGAGCCAGCACGTAGGCGGGCCCCGCCGTCGCTCCCGCGAAGACCGGAGCGCCCGCCAGGCCCGCAAGCAGGTAGGTCGTGAGCGAGGCTGCACCCCGGCGCGATCCCAGCGCCGCTCCGACGACGATCACGCCGAGCGTCTGCCCCGTGATCGGCACGGGGCCGATGAAGAACGAGACCTTCGCCAGGAGAGCGACCACCGCGGCGCCCGCGAGGACGAGCGTGGCATCCAGCGCGAACACCCGAGCGCCCGCACGAGGGCGGGCGATGAGGTCGGTGAGGACGGGGCGGCGGGCGGAGGCGGTGAGGGACATGCGGTCTCCTTCGGGGCATGGTGTGCCGAGCTGATCCGGAAGCGCGCCGGACAGGTCGGCGACGTCGCGACTCATCCTATGGGCGGTGCCGTGCGACTTTGTGTACCGAGTCCGACAAGAGGATCGGCGATTTCTGTCGGGGTTCGACCACGCGCGCGGGTGGGTCGACGCCCGCGGCCGGACGCGTCGCGCCTCCCCGGCCGGTAGACTCGGAGGCTGGCCACTCGGCCATCACCCATTCACGACCGAACGGACGTCCGCTGTGCTCGCCGTGCACGACCTCGAGATCCGCGTGGGCGCACGCACGCTCATGTCGGAGGTGTCGTTCCGTGTGTCCGACGGCGACAAGATCGGGCTCGTCGGCCGCAACGGCGCTGGGAAGACAACCCTGACGAAGGTGCTCGCGGGTGACCTGCTCCCGGCCGACGGCAAAGTAGAGCGCTCGGGCGAGCTGGGATACCTGCCGCAGGACCCCCGCTCGGGCGACCCCGAGATGCTGGCACGCACCCGCATCCTCGACGCGCGCGGGCTCGGCTCCCTGCTCCTGGGTATGCACGAGGCCAGCGAGCTCATGGGTTCGGACGATGCCGACGTCGCTGCGAAAGCCATGCGGCGTTACGGCAACCTGACCGAGCGCTTCGAGGCGCTCGGGGGTTACGCCGCCGAGGCGGAGGCGGCATCCATCGCGCACAACCTGTCGTTGCCCGACCGCATCCTCGACCAGCCGCTCAAGACGCTCTCCGGAGGACAGCGTCGCCGCATCGAGCTCGCGCGCATCCTCTTCTCCGACGCTCAGACGATGATCCTCGACGAGCCGACCAACCACCTCGACGCCGACAGCGTCGTCTGGCTCCGCGAGTTCCTCAAGAACTACAAGGGCGGGCTCATCGTCATCAGTCACGATGTCGAGCTCGTGGGCGAAACGGTGAACCGTGTGTTCTACCTCGATGCCATGCGCCAGGTCATCGACGTCTACAACATGAACTGGAAGAACTACCTGCGTCAGCGGGTCGCCGACGAGGAGCGCCGCAAGAAGGAGCGCGCGAACGTCGAGAAGAAGGCGACCGCTCTGCAGCAGCAGGCAGCTCGGTTCGGCGCGAAGGCATCGAAGGCTGCGGCGGCGCACCAGATGGTCGCACGTGCCGAGAAGATGCTGTCGGGACTGGACGAGGTGCGCCAGGACGACCGGGTGGCGAAGCTGCGGTTCCCCAAGCCCGCCCCCTGCGGCAAGACGCCGCTCATGGCGAAGAACCTGTCGAAGTCGTACGGATCGCTGGAGATCTTCACCGACGTCGACCTCGCGATCGATCGCGGCTCGAAGGTCGTCGTGCTCGGACTGAACGGCGCGGGGAAGACGACACTCCTGAGGATCCTCGCGGGCGTCGATGCCCCCGATACCGGATCGATCGAGCCGGGACACGGCCTGAAGGTGGGGTACTACGCGCAGGAGCACGAGAATCTCGACGTGAGTCGATCGGTGCTCGACAACATGATGTCCGCCGCCCCCGACATCACCGCCACCGAGGCGAGGAAGGTGCTCGGCTCATTCCTCTTCACGGGCGATGACGTGCTCAAGCCCGCCGGTGTGCTCTCCGGAGGGGAGAAGACCCGACTGTCCCTTGCGACGCTCGTCGTCTCCAGCGCGAACATGCTCCTGCTCGACGAGCCGACCAACAACCTCGATCCCGCGTCCCGCGAAGAGATCCTGGGCGCGCTGGCCCACTACGAGGGCGCAGTGGTGCTCGTGTCCCACGACGAGGGTGCCGTGCAGGCGCTGAACCCCGAGCGCGTCCTCATCCTGCCCGACGGCGTCGAGGACATCTGGGGTCGCGACTACATCGACCTGATCACCTTGGCGTGACCGCGTCGAGGAGCGCGTCCTCCTCCTGCATGTCGCGGTCGCGTCGCCGCTTCTCCCGCGGAACGCGGGGCCGGCCGTCGCCGTCCTCGGCATCCTCTCGGCGGTGCCGCCGTTCGGTGCGGATCATGTACCAGATGAAGACGAACCCCATCACGGCGAAGAGGATCCACTGGATCGCGTAGGACAGATGGGGTCCCGGGTCTTCCGACGGCGACGCGAGGGCCGAGGGCTGCGTAGCCGGTGCAGGCGACTCGGACACCATCAGGCCGTAGACATCGGTCATCGTGGCGTCGCCCGACGCGATCGTCTCGGCGATCAGCGGCAGATGGATGGTGGGTACCTGACCCTCCGGCGCAGTGCGTCCCGATCGCGGAAGCGGCTCACCCGGCTGCAGCCGCACGATGACCGTCGCCTCGCCCGTGGGAGGGTCGGGGACGGCATCCGGGTCGGGGGAGTTCTCTCCGGGCGGCACCCATCCCCGGTCGACGACGAGCACTCGACCATCGTCCAGGCGGAAGGGCACGAGCACCTCGAACGCGCTCGTCCCGCCGTGCGGTCGATTTCGCACGAGAAGCTGCTCGTCGGGGAGGTACTGGCCCTCCAAGACGACCGGATGCCACTGGTCCGCCGGATCGAACTCGCCGTCGGCGGCAACCAGCTCCGCGAGGGGAACGGGGGCCGCGTCGTAGTTGGCGGCGATGAGGGTCAACTGCTCTTCGCGGTCGGCGTTGCGGGTGAACTGCCAGTCGGCGAGGAACCCGCACGCGACGGCGAAGACCACCGCGAACGCCACGTACCCCGCCCAGCGGGCACCGGTCCTCATGATGCACCCGCGGCGTCGAAGCGTTCTACCTCGACCGGGAAGTCACGAGCGGCGAGGTAGTCGCGGAGATACGTCACATGGTCCTCGCACGCGGTCCAGATCTTTCGGCGGTCGGCGGCGTGAATCCGGGGATTGCGCCAGACGACCTGCCACGCGGCATCGGCGCGGCACCCGGCGCGCGAGCAGACGGTGGTGCTCACGACTCGGCCGGCGGCTTCGCCTGCGACTCGGAGATGCGGATGACGGTCGGGTTCGCCGGTGCGGGCGGCGCCGTCGCGGCGGTGATCTGCCGCTCGGGCGGAACGGCATCCGGCTCGTCCGGAGCCGACCCGACGTTCGCCACGATCACGGCCAGATAGGGGAGTGCGACGGCCCCGACCGCGAGGATGCCGGTGTGCCAGCCGTACGGCGTGATGACGACCATCAGGACGAAGCAGACGACGCGAACGCTCATCATGATGAAGTACTTCGTCATCCGCGCGTGGGCGTCATCGCGCGGCGCGCGACGCAGAGACGTCGCCGACTGCGGCGTGCGCGACTTCATGACAGCTCCGAGGTTTTCACGGTGCATCCAGGCTACGCCGGTCCGGGACATCGCGGACGCATGTCCGCCGGATCGCGACGCCGTCAGAAGTTGGACGGTGAGGTCGTGACGAACAGTCCGATGATGACGGCGAGCAGGACGCCGAAGCCGATGCCGATCCAACCGACGATCACACCTGCCAGGGCCATGCCGCGGCCCTTCTCCTTCGTGCGGGTGATCTGGGCGAGCGCGATGTGTCCGGTGATCACGCCGACGATCAGGCCGAGGGCGAGCACCCACGTCCATGCGAGCACGAAGCCCACGAGCGAGGCGACCATCGAGGTCACCGCGAGGGGGTTCGTCCGCACGGTCGCGTAGCCGTACGGCGCGGCGTAGCCTGCGGGAGCGCCATACGCCGGCGGGGCGTAGGCGGCGGGAGCGCCGTACCCGGCGGGCGGGGGATAGGCGCCGGACGGGTAGCCGGCGGCGGGAGGCTGCGCGCCCGCCTGTCCGGGGGCGCCGTAGGCGGGAGGCGGGTAGGCGGGCGCCTGGTACGGTGTCGCACCGGCCGGCGGCTGCGCGGCCGCGTACGGCGGAAGCGGCGGGTTCTGCGAGGCGGCGCCGGGGGCGGGGGGCGTCAGGCCCTCGGGGACGGGGGCGTTGCTCGGCGGGGTGGGCTCGCTCACGAAATCTCCTCTGGTTGCCTGCGATCCAGGCTATCGGTCCTGCCACCGAACCCGGGAGAGGGCCCGGCCGTCCCAGTAGGCTAGACCGGCGCTACGCGCCCGATGCGCCCCTTCCGGGGTCGCTGAGCCGCCATCGAACTCCAGGAGCACTCATGTCGACCGATCGCGTCGTTCTCGTCACGGGAGGCAACCGCGGCATCGGCCGCGCCATCGCCGAGCGCTTCGTCGCTGCGGGCTACCGCGTGGCCGTCACCGCGCGGTCGGGCGAAGGTCCCGCCGGCACCCTGACGGTACGTGCCGACGTGACGGATGCCGCGCAGGTCGATGCCGCCTTCACCGAGGTCGAGCAGCAGCTCGGCCCCGTCGAGATCGTCATCGCCAACGCGGGCATCACGAAGGACACGCTGCTGCTGCGCATGTCGGAGGACGACTTCGACTCGGTCGTCTCGACGAACCTCGGCGGCACGTTCCGCGTCGTCAAGCGCGCGGCGAAGGGATTGCTGCGCGCCAAGTGGGGTCGCGTCATCCTGATCTCGAGCGTCGTCGGACTCTACGGCTCCGCCGGGCAGATCAACTACTCGTCTTCCAAGAGCGCCCTCGTCGGCTTCGCGCGCTCGCTCACCCGCGAGCTCGGCGGGCGCGGCATCACGGCCAACGTCGTCGCGCCGGGGTTCATCGAGACCGACATGACCGCGGAGCTCCCCGGGGACACGCAGACCGAGTACAAGCGGAACATCCCCGCGGGCCGGTTCGCCACGGCCGACGAGGTCGCCGGTGTCGTCACCTGGCTGGCATCGGACGACGCGGCATACATCTCGGGTGCGGTGATCCCCGTCGACGGCGGGCTCGGCATGGGCCACTGACCAGGGCCGGCGGGATTCCTCCTCGCGAGCCGGAAAACGAAAGCCGACAGCCCACGGAACGGCGACCCACCGAGGGTCTGCGTCGTCACGGCAGAAGCGGGATGACCTCTCGGAGATCGACGCGATCGATCACGAGGTCCGCACGCGCGCGCACGGTCGGCTTGGCGTTGAAGGCCAGGCCGAGCCCGGCGTCCGCCATCATGTGCAGGTCGTTCGCTCCGTCGCCGACGGCGATGGTGCGATGGCGAGGGATGCCGCGTTCGGCGGCCCACTGACGGAGTGCGTCGGCCTTGGCCGCGGCGTCGACGATGGGGCCGTCGACGGAGCCCGACAGCACGCCCTCGTCGACGGTGAGCCGGTTGGCACGCCACACGTCGACGCCGAGGTCGGGGGCCACCGTGTCGAGGATCTCGTGGAACCCGCCGGAGACGACGGAGGCGATACCCCCGCGACGATGGATCTCGGCGATGAGTTCGCGGACGCCCGGGGTCGGTTCTATCCGCGCGAGAACCCGGGCGAACGCGGAGACCGGAACGCCGCGCAGGGCGTGGACGCGACTGCGCAGGCTCGTGGCGAAGTCGACCTCGCCGCGCATCGCGGCCTCCGTCGCGGCAGCGACTTCGGCGCCGCGCCCCGCCTCGTCGGCGATGAGTTCGATGACCTCGTTGCGGATGAGAGTGGAGTCGGCGTCGAAGACGACGAGGAAGCGGGCGTCAGGCACGCTCCCAACCTACCGAGCCGGTCAGGCCGTGACGTGCACGTTCTTCCCGACGACCGTGATGCCGCTCTCGGTGATCGTGTAGCCGCGCGCAAGGTCGCGTTCGCGATCGACGCCCACTGTCGCGCCCGCGTCGAGGACGACGTTCTTGTCGAGGATCGCGCGATGCACCCGTGCGCCGGCGCCGACGTTGACGTGGTCGAACAGCACCGAGTCGGTGATGGTCGACCCGCCTCCCGACAACGTCCACGGACCCACGACGCTGCGCTCCAGGTGCGTGCCCGACAGAACGGAACCGAGGGACACGATGGAGTCGATCGCGTTGCCCATCCGGCCGACGCCGTCTCGCACGAACTTCGCAGGCGGCGAGTTCAGCGACTGCGAGTGGATCGGCCAGTCCGTGTTGTAGAGGTTGAAGATCGGAAGGGTCGAGATGAGATCCATGTGCGCGTCGAAGAACGACTCGATCGTGCCCACGTCGCGCCAGTAGTCCTTGTCCCGGGCTGTGGAACCGGGCACGTCGTTGCGCTTGAAGTCGTAGACGGCGGCTTCGCCCCGACCGACGAAGTAGGGGATGATGTCGCCGCCCATGTCGTGGTTCGACGTCGGCAGTTCGCCGTCGGCCTCGACGGCCTCGATGAGGGCCTGCGCATCGAAGATGTAGTTACCCATGGAGGCGAGCACTTCATTCGGGTTGTCCGAGAGGCCCGTGGGGTTCTGGGGCTTCTCGAGGAAGTCGCGGATCGTGATGTTGTCGGTCGGGTCGACGTCGATGACCCCGAACTGGTTGGCCAGCGAGATCGGCTGACGGATGCCGGCGACGGTCGCCTTGGCCCCCGACTCGATGTGGGCCTGCAGCATCTGCTCGAAGTCCATCCGGTAGACGTGGTCCGCACCGATCACCATCACGATGTCGGGCTTCTCGTCGTGGATGAGGTTGAGGGACTGGAGGATCGCGTCGGCGGAGCCGGAGAACCACCGCTTGCCCAACCGCTGCTGCGCCGGGACAGAGGTGACGTACGAGTTGAGCAGCGCCGACATCCGCCAGGTCTGCGAGACGTGGCGGTCGAGACTGTGCGACTTGTACTGGGTGAGCACGACGATCTGACGGAGGCTCGAGTTGATGAGATTCGAGATCGCGAAATCGATGAGCCGGTACTGCCCACCGAAGGGCACGGCGGGCTTGGCTCGGTCGACGGTGAGGGGCATGAGCCGCTTCCCCTCGCCGCCCGCGAGGATGATTCCAAAGACCTTCGGCGCTGCAGGCATGGCACCACACTATGCCCCGTGATCGCGTCTGTACTAGCGTTCGTCCCATGCGCGTAGACATCGTCACGAAGGAGTACCCGCCGGAGATCTACGGAGGCGCGGGGGTCCACGTGACGGAGCTCGTCAAGGCGCTGCGCGACCACATCGACGTGCGCGTGCGGGCCTTCGGCGCCCCTCGCGACGAGCCCGGGACGACCGCCTACGGCGTTCCCGCGGAGCTGTCCGAGGCGAATGCGGCGCTCCAGACGTTGGGCACGGATCTGGAGATCGTCGGCGACGTCGCGGGCGCCGATGTCGTCCACAGTCACACCTGGTACGCCAACTTCGCCGGTCACCTCGCGTCGCTGCTGCACGGCATCCCGCACATCGTGACAGCGCACTCGCTCGAGCCGCTGCGCCCCTGGAAGGCGGAGCAGCTCGGCGGCGGCTACGCGGTCTCGAGCTTCATCGAGAAGACCGCCTACGAAGGCGCGGCGGCCGTCGTGGCGGTCAGCGAAGGCATGCGCCAGGACATCCTGCGCAGCTACCCGTCGCTGGATCCCGACCGGGTCAAGGTCATCTACAACGGCATCGACGTCGAGTCGTGGCGCCCCGTGCACGACGAAGCGCTGCTGGAGCGGTTCGGGATCGACCCGTCACGACCGTCGGTGGTGTTCGTCGGCCGGATCACCCGCCAGAAGGGCCTGCCGTACTTCCTGCGCGCGGCCGCGCTGCTCCCCGCGGACGTGCAGGTGATCCTGTGCGCCGGAGCGCCCGACACGCCGCAGATCCTTGCCGAGGTCGAGGGGCTGGTCCGTGAGCTGCAGCAACAGCGCGACGGTGTCGTCTGGATCGACGAGTTCCTCCAGCGCGACCAGCTCTGCGCGATCCTGACGGCGGCCACGACGTTCGTGTGCCCATCGGTGTACGAGCCGCTGGGCATCGTCAACCTCGAGGCGATGGCGTGCGGGGCAGCGGTGGTGGGCACCGGGACGGGCGGCATCCCCGAGGTCGTCGTCGACGGCGTCACGGGCCGCATCGTCCCGATCGACCAGGTGCAGGACGGCACGGGCACCCCGACCGACCCCGACCGATTCGTCGCCGACCTCGCCGCCGCCCTCACCGAGGTCGTCACCGATCCCGAGGCGGCGCGTGCCTACGGCGAGGCGGGGCGACGGCGAGCCGCGGACGAGTTCAGCTGGCAGGCGATCGCGGATGCCACCTCGGCGCTGTACCGCGAGGTGACGGGGAAGTGACCCCCGCCAGTCGATAGGCTGGGAGCATGCCGCTGGTCCTGGAGTTCGCTGACGTCGTCGTCCGCCGCAATGCTCGAAACATCGTCGACCATCTCGCATGGAGTGTCACCGACGACCAGCGGTGGGTGATCCTCGGTCCCAACGGGGCGGGCAAGACGACGATCCTCCAACTGGCGTCGACGCTCATCCACCCGACGTCCGGCTCCGTCACGATCCTCGACGAGCGGTTGGGTCGCACGGACGTATTCGAGCTTCGTCCCCGGATCGGATTCGCATCGTCGGCGATGGCCAAGCGTGTGCCGCCGGAGGAGACCGTGCTCGACGTCGTCTTGACGGCCGCGTTCTCGGTGCTCGGCCGGTGGAACGAGTCGTACGAGGCGATCGACGAACGTCGCGCCCGCCGCGTCCTGGCGACGTGGAAGCTCGAGCACCTCGCCGAGCGCACCTTCGGAACGCTGTCCGACGGCGAGCAGAAGCGTGTGCAGATCGCGCGGGCCGTCATGACCGACCCGGAGCTCCTGCTGCTGGACGAGCCGACCGCGAGCCTCGATCTCGGGGCGCGCGAAGAGCTGCTCGCGCTTCTCAGCGGTTACGCGCAGGAGCCGACGACGCCGGCGATGGTGATGGTGACCCACCACGTGGAGGAGATCCCGGTCGGATTCACCCACGTGCTGCTGCTGCGCGACGGGCAGGTGGTCGCGGCCGGCCCGATCGGGGAGGCCCTCACGGCCGACAACCTGACCGCGACGTTCGGGGCCGAGATCGTCCTCACGGAGGACGGCGGCCGGTACGCGGCGCGCGCGGCGGCGGGCGCGTACTGACCTTCTACCACGCTCGGTCGGTTCGCCGGTGCCGGGAGTGGTAAGATCGTTCTTTGGTGCGTTCGCACCGCAGACTTCCACCCGCCCCTGGCAAAATCCAGGGCATCTCGTGAGGAACCCAATGAAGACTGACATCCACCCCGAGTACAAGGCCGTCGTGTTCCGCGACCTCGGCTCCGGTGAGACCTTCCTGACCCGTTCGACGGTGTCCAGCGACAAGACGATCGAGCTGGACGGTGAGACCTACCCGGTCATCGACGTCGAGATCTCGTCCGCCTCGCACCCGTTCTACACGGGCAAGCAGCGCATCATGGACTCGGCCGGCCGCGTCGAGAAGTTCAACCAGCGCTTCAAGAACTTCGGCGGCTCCAGCAAGTAAGCCGCTTCCGCGAAGGCCCCGCTCCGGCGGGGCCTTCGTCGTTTCTGCGATGGCCTGGCTTTCAGCGGATGGGCCAGCTGCCGTCGAGGGCGTCGTCGGGGCTCAGCCGCCCCACCGAGATGAAGTACTCGGTCAAGCTCTCCGCCTGCGAGCGAGCCCACCCGATCTGCTGGGTGTGGAGCTCTTCGACCTCGTGCGAGAGGGCGTAGCGAGCCGCCAGTGCCTGCGCCACGCGGCCGGCGGCCACGGCATCCGCCGACGCGTCGTGTGCACCCTCGAGCGCGACGGCATAGTGCGCGGCGACCACCTCCAGCGTGCGCTTGCCTTTGCGGTAACGGTCGTACGTCTTGTCGAGGACGAGCGGGTCGACGACGGGAGAGGGCGAGGCGATGGGGACGATGCCGTGGCGCAGAGCCTCGTACTTGAGCAGCGAGAAGTCGTAGGGGGCGTTGTAGGCGACGACGGGGATGCCGAGGTCGAACAGCCGCTGGAGATCGTCGACCACGTCGGCGACGACCTCGCGCGCGGGGCGACCGTGTGCTCGGGCATGCTCCGTCGTGATGCCGTGGACGGCGGTGGCTCCGGCGGGGATGTCGATCCCGGGGTCGGCGATCCAGGAGCGGGCGGAGACGACCTGCCCGGTGTGGTCGAGGACGCCGACGTGCGCCGTGACGATGCGGTCGCGTGTGACGTCGACCCCCGTGGTCTCCAGGTCGAACACACCGACGCGCTGGGCCCACTCCGGAAGCGCGGAGGCGAGGGGCGGGGCGGTGCGGATCGACGCTTCGGCGATCTCGTCGTCGTCCCACAACGGGAGCGGTACGGAGCGCCATTCGACCATGTTCCGACGCTACGGGGGCGCTCCGACATCCGCGACGCGGCGCGCGCGGCGCCTCGTAGACTCGACGGGTGGTCACCAACCCCTACGCCGAGCGCCTCGCGCGTATCCCGGTCGAGCGTCGCGAGGTCGAGGTCCTGGGAGGCCGCACCGTGTACTGGGTGTACGGCCCGGCCGATGCGCCCGTCACCCTCCTCGCGGTGCACGGCTTCCGCGGCGACCATCACGGTCTCGAACCCGTCGTGGCGCACCTGGACGGCATCCGAGTGGTCTCACCCGACCTTCCGGGGTTCGGCGAGACTCCGCCCCTTCCGGGGTTGACGCACACGCTGCAGACCTACGCGCGGTGGCTGACCGAGTTCGCGGCGGCCGCAGCACCGGGAGCGATCGTGCTCGGACACTCGTTCGGGTCGATCGTCGCTTCCGCGGCGGTGGCGGGCGGCCTCCCTACCGATCGCCTCGTGCTCGTCAATCCCATCGGCGCCCCCGCGCTCGAGGGGCCCCGCGGCATCCTCACCCGCCTCGCGGTCTTCTATTACGCGGCGGGAGCGCGCTTGCCGCGGCGCCTCGGGGAGGCCCTGCTGCGCAATCGCCTCGTGGTGCGCGTGATGAGCGTCTCGATGGCGAAGACGCGCGATCGCGGGTTGCGCGCCTTCATCCACGATCAGCACGACACGTACTTCTCGGACTTCGCCGATCGTGATGTGCTGCGCGACGCGTTCGTCGCCTCGGTGTCGCACGACGTACGGGCCTTCGCGCCCCGCATCGCGCAGCCGACGCTGCTGGTCGCCGCCGACCGCGATGACATCACGCCGATCGAGGCCGAGCGCCACCTGCAGACGCTCTTCGCCGACGCGACGCTGGTCGAGATCCAGGGCGTCGGGCACCTCATCCACTACGAGACGCCCGATCAGGCCGCTGCGGCGGTCACGCGCTTTCTCTCGCCCTCCGACGCCGGTACGCGTTGACGTTCATGCGATTGCCGCAGTTGCCGGTGTCGCAATACCGCTTCGACCCGTTCTTCGAGTAGTCGACGTAGACCGATCGGCAGTCGTCCGCGTCGCAGAGGCGCACGCGGTCCCACTGGTCGGCGCGGATCACCTCGACGAACGCCATCGCGACCTCGACGAGGATGCGCGTCGCGAGCGGTGCGGAGTCGTCGGTGGCGTGGATGTGCCAATCGAACTGGTCGTGGATGACGAGCTGGGGGAGTGCTCGCCCGTCGCGCAGCATGGCGTTGACGATGGGCACGGCGCCGTCTCGATCGACATCCCACAGGGCGCGGAGCGGGCCCCGGATGCCGCGTACGGCGGAGAGTTCGGCCTCGTCGCGCGTCATGGTTCCCGTGTAGGGATAGTCGACGAGGAACGCGGCCAGGTCGGCCGGCGTCTCGAGGCGATCCACGCCCTCGGTGTCGGTGTCGGGCAGGGTGTTCACGAGGGCGACTCCGGCGCGCAGTGCGAGCTCGGTGTCACGAATGAAGACCATGTTGACTCCTGACTGAAGGGGGCAGTACTGTCACCAGTGTAAACAACGATCACTCCTGACAGCCGAGGTTTCCGTGACCCAGACCGCGCCGCTCCCCGTGATCCGCCCCATCGTCGGCGAGGCGGGTCGATCGTCGCACGGACGCGGCGTCGGCGTGCTCATGGCGGTGGCGTCGGCACTGGCGTTCTCGTCGAGCGGACCGCTCGTCAAGCCGCTTCTGGAGGCCGGCTGGTCGCTGTCGGCAGCCCTCATCGTGCGGATGGGACTCGCGGCACTCGTGCTGTCGCCCGCGCTGGTCCGTGCCGTTCGGCGGGAGCGCGCGTTCGTCCGACGCCACGGGCTCGCGCTGCTCGCCTTCGGGCTCATCCCCGTCGCCGGATGTCAGCTGCTGTTCTTCTCGGCGATGCAGCGGATGCCGGTGGCCGTCGCACTGCTCATCCAGTACCTCGCGCCGGTGTTCCTCGTCGGTTTCGTCTGGCTGCGCACGCGCCGGGCTCCGTCGCGTCTCGTTCTCGTGGGCTCGGCGGTCGCGATGGCCGGACTCGTGCTCGTCGTCGACATCTCCGGCGCGCGCTTCGATCTGCTGGGCACGCTGCTCGCCCTCGGAGCGGCCCTGTGCGTCTGCGTGTACTTCGTCATGTCGGAGCGCACCGGTGACGACCTGCCCCCGCTCGCCCTCGCATCGGGCGGGCTCGTGGTGGGCGCGCTGTTCACGGGGCTCCTGGCGCTCGTCGGCATCCTGCCCTTCGCCGCCCCCGACGTGACGGTCGCCTTCCGCGGGATCGAGGTCGCCGGCTGGGTGCCGCTCCTGTGGGTCGGCGGGGTCGCGACCTCCGTGGGCTACGCGCTGGGCGTGATGGCGGTACCGCGCACCGGGTCGCGCCTCGCGTCGTTCATCGGACTGTCGGAGGTGCTCTTCGCCCTCATGTTCGCGTGGCTGCTCCTGGCCGAGACCCCCGCGCCGATCCAGTTCCTCGGGGGAGCGCTCATCCTCGTCGGCGTCGTCCTCGTCCGCATGGACGCGGAGGCCACGCCCGCCGTCACGACTCTCGCCGAGCCGCTTCCAGCAGAGGGCGCACCCGATAGCCGATGACCTCGCCCATCACGAGCGATGTCTCGGTGCGTTCGACGCCGTCGATGGCGAGAATGCGGGCGTCGATGCCGAAGAGGTGCTGCGTGTCGCGTGCGGCGACGCGCGCCAGGAGGTCGACCTGTCCGCTGAGGCCGTGGGCCTGCAGTACTTCGGGGATGCGGGCGAGCTCTTCCGTGATGCGCGGGAGGTCGGCCTGACGGACGACGATGCTCACCATCGCCTCGATCGGGTAGCCCAGCGCCACGGGCGCCATCGCGCGCTCGAAGGACCCGAACACTCCGGAACGCTCGAGCTTCGCCATCCGTGCCTGGACGGTGTTGCGCGACAACCCGAGACGCTCGGCGAGCGCCACGACGGTCGCGCGGTGGTCGTCGGCCAGGGCGTTCAGCAGCTCGAGATCGACGTGGTCAAGAGATCCCATAGTGCGAAACCATAGCATCGCGATCGAATCATGTCTGCGCAACATGCTCAATACGAACGGCAATGCTTGAGCTAGGTGCGCGAGCGACGTAGCCTCGGGTCACCGGCGACGAGGCCGGCGAAGGGAAACGACCGTGTCGTCCACAAGATGGCGCGGCTTCTCGCAGAAGGGACGACGATGACGTACACCCCGACGACCGACACCGCGCAGCACACCGATCTCGATGCACCGCTGCAGCTGCTGACCCCCGAGGGCGAGCGTCGCCACGATGCGCGACTGGAACCGTGGATCGCCGACCTCGACGCCGAGGCGCTGCAGGGGCTGTACCGCGACATGGCCATCGCGCGCCGCGTGGACGCGGAGGGGGTGGCGCTCCAACGTCAGGGGCAGCTCGGCCTGTGGGCTCCCGCGCAGGGCCAGGAGGCCATTCAGATCGCCAGCGCACGCGCCTGCCGGCCCGACGACTTCCTCTTCCCCAGCTACCGCGAACTCGGCGTTCTCCTGGTTCGGGGGGCGGCACCGGCCGACCTCGTGCTGTCGTGGCGCGGTGAGGTGCTCTCGACCTACGACCCGCACGAGCTCCACGCCGCCCCGCCGCAGATCATCATCGGCGCGCAGGCTCTCCATGCGGTGGGCTACGCGATGGGCGTGCAGCGCGACGGAGGCGACCAGGTCGCCGTCGCGTACTTCGGCGACGGGGCGACGAGTCAGGGCGACGTGAACGAGGCGATGGTGTTCGGGTCGTCGTTCGGCGCGCCGGTCGTGTTCGTCTGCTCCAACAACCAGTGGGCGATCTCCGAACCCGTCACGGTGCAGTCGAAGTTCCCGATCGCCGGACGTGCGCCGGGCTTCGGCATCCCGAGTCTGCGCGTGGACGGCAACGACGTGCTGGCCTGCACGGCGGCGATGCGCTGGGCGCTCGATCACGCACGGCGCGGCGAGGGACCGGCGTTCCTCGAGGCGGTGACGTATCGGATGGGTCCGCACACGACGTCGGACGACCCGACGCGCTACCGCGACGCGGCCGAACTCGAGAAGTGGCGCGCACGGGACCCGTTGCTGCGCCTGGAGGCGCACCTCCGCGAGATCGACGCGTTCGACGATGCGTTCCGCGCGGATGTCGACGCAGATGCGCTCTCGTACACGACGCAGATGCGCGCGGCTGCGGTCGGTGCGACCACGCGCCCACCGCTCGCGCTGCTGGACTCCGTCTATGCGGAGCCTCACAGCGGCATCGACGAGGAGCGCGAGCACTTCGCCGCCTACCTCGCCGGATTCGCGGACGAGGAGACGCGCTGATGCCCGAGATGACGATGGGGAAGGCGCTCGGCGCAGGGCTGCGCCAGGCGATGGCCGATGACGACCGCGTGCTGATCATGGGGGAGGACGTCGGCCGTCTCGGCGGGGTGTTCCGCATCACGGACGGCCTGCTGGACGAGTTCGGTGCGGCTCGCGTCATCGACACTCCGCTCGCGGAGTCGGGCATCGTCGGCACGGCCGTCGGCCTGGCTCTTCGGGGGTTCCGCCCGGTGGTGGAGATCCAGTTCGACGGCTTCGTGTACCCGGCCTTCGACCAGATCGTGTGCCAGGTCGCGAAGCTCCACTATCGGACCGGTGGCAAAGTGCGGCTGCCTATCACCATCCGCATCCCCTGGGCCGGCGGCGTGGGCGCGGCCGAGCACCATTCCGAGTCGCCCGAGGCCTACTTCGTCCACACGGCCGGACTGCGGGTGGTCGCGGTGTCGAACCCCCAGGACGCGTACACCATGCTCCGCCAGGCGATCGCGAGCGACGACCCGGTGATCTTCTTCGAACCCAAGCGGCTCTACCACTCGAAGGGTGAGGTCGATCTCGCCGGTCACGTCGCCGACGCGGCGCCGCTCGGGCTCGCCCGCGTCGTCCGAGAGGGGACCGACGTCACGCTTCTGACGTATGGGGCACAGGTGACCACGGCGATGGATGCCGCGACCGCTGCCGAAGATGACGGCATCTCGATCGAGGTGATCGACATCCGTTCCCTCTCGCCCGTGGACTATCGCACCGTGACGGCCTCGGTGCGCAAGACCGGTCGCGTGGTTGTGACGCACGAGGCGGCCCGGGAGGCGGGTGTGGGTGCGGAACTCATCGCCAGCGTGACGGAGAAGTGCTTCCACTATCTGGAGTCCGCTCCGGTCCGGGTGACCGGCCATGACATCCCGTATCCGCCCGCGAAGCTCGAGCGGCATCACCTTCCCGACCTCGACCGCATCCTCGACGCTGTCGATCGCGTGCTGGATCGGCCCCACAGCCTTTCGGAGGTCGCGCAGTGATCGCGCAGTTCCGTCTCCCGGATCTCGGCGAAGGGCTGCCCGAGGCCGAGATCGTGCAGTGGCACGTGGCTCCCGGGGACAGCGTGACCCTGAACCAGACGATCGCGGAGGTCGAGACCGCCAAAGCCATCGTGGAACTGCCGTCGCCCTTTGCCGGTGTGGTCAGCGAGCTCTCGCACGCCGCGGGGGATGTCGTCTCGGTGGGGGAGCTGCTCATCACGTTCGACATCGAGGAGGAGGCGCCTGCGGATGCCGCTCCGGTGAGCGACTCGGGAACCGCGGCGACCTCGCCCGACGAGGTTCGGACGCCGAACCTCGTCGGATACGGCGCGCCGCCTCGGGCCGCCGGACGGCCGCAGCGTCGTGCGCGGGCGGGCTCGCGAGCCGTGACCGGCGACACCGCGGTGCTCGACGCGCCGCACGACCTCCTCGCGCCTGCCGCTTCGGAGGAGCCGCGCCACGAGCGGCCGCGATCGACGCCGCCGGTGCGCAAGCTCGCGAAGGACCTCGGTGTCGATCTCGCGCTGGTCGAGGCCTCCGGCGTCACGGGGGTCATCACCCGCGCCGACGTCGAGGCGTTCGCCCTGCGGCTCGCTCCGGCGTCCGCGCCGGCGGGTTCGTCGGACGAGGCGCACGCCATCGACACCGCTGCCGCTCCGATCGGCGACGGTGGCGGTGCGCGGGAGACCCGGATCCCGATTCGCGGGGTGCGGAAAGCGACCGCCGCCGCCATGGTGCGCAGCGCCTTCACCGCGCCGCACGTCACCACCTTCCTCACGGTGGACGTCACCGCGACGATGCGGCTGCTGGACGCTCTGCGCGAGGATCGGCGGCTGGACGGACACCGGGTCGGCGTGCTCGCCGTGGTTGCCAAAGCGGTCTGTCTCGCCCTCGGCCGGCATCCGGAGCTGAACGCCCGATGGGACGAGGAGGCCGGCGAGATCGTCCAGTACGGCTACGTGAATCTCGGCATCGCGGCCGCAACCGAGCGCGGATTGGTGGTTCCGAACGTCAAGGATGCCGAGGCGCTCGATCTCGTCGCCCTCGCTGATGCGCTCGCGGAGCTGACCTCGGTCGCCCGCAGCGGTCGGGCGGGACTGGACCGGCTGACGGGTGGGACGTTCTCGCTGACCAACTTCGGCGTCTTCGGCGTCGACGCCGGTACGCCGATCCTCAATCCCGGGGAAGCCGGCATCCTCGGTCTCGGCGCGGTGCGCCGACAGCCGTGGGAGTTCGAGGGCGGTGTCGCCCTTCGCGACGTCATGACACTGAGCCTCTCTTTCGACCACCGGCTGGTCGACGGCGAGCAGGGTTCGCGCTTCCTGCGCGATGTCGCCGACGTGCTGAGGGAGCCCGGCCGCGCGATGCTCCTGCGCTGAGCGACCCGGGCGCCTGGTCGCTCGAGAACGCGATCAGGCGCGGAGGGCGGCCAGCGCCATGTCGCGCAGGATGCCGTGGAGTCCCTCGGTGTCGGTCGTGCCGCGCGCGGTGCGCACCGTGTGCGGTGTCGAGTTGATGAGGCCGAACGCGGCGTGGACCCGAATCCGGAGCTCATCGGTGCTCCGCGTCGGGTGCAGGCCCCGTAGTGCGTCGATCCACACATCGACGTAGGAGCGCTGCAGTTCGCGCACCGTGGCGCGGTCGTCGGCGGTGAGGCTGGCGAGGTCGCGGTCCTGCACGCGGATCACGTCGGCATCCGCGAGGGCGAAGTCGACGTGGAAGTCGACGAGGGCCGTCAACTGCCCTGCGGTGTCGGTGGTGCCGGTGACGACCTCGCGTCCGCCGTCGAGCAGGCGCCGGCTGACGCCGACGAGGATCTCGGCCAACAGCGCCTGCTTGTTGGCGAAATGCCGGTATACGGCGGGGCCGCTGACGCCGACCGCCGCCCCCAGCTCCTCCAGGCTCACGCCGCTGAAGCCGCGCTCCGCGAAGAGGCGCGCCGCGGCGCGCAGAAGTGAGTGGTGTCGCTCCACCTTGGCGCGGTGGCGCTCCGTGGTCCCCGTTGCCATCTCAGTTAATCCTCGCTAACCTACAGAGAATCAGTTAGTGAAACCTAACCGGTCGGGTCTTCGAGCGACAACGGCTGTGACGGGATCGTGACGTCGATGGAGATGACATGACACTCACCGAAGAGGAGCGCGAACTCGCGCACCTCGTCCGGCAGTTCGCCGACGAGGTCGTCGCGCCGCGATCCTACGAAGCCGATCGCACGAAGACGCTGCCGCTGGACGTGGTCGCCGCAATGGGGGAGATGGGTCTGTTCGGGCTCCCGTTCCCCGAGGAGTACGGCGGGCAGGGCGGCGACTACATGGCGCTCTGTCTCGCGATCGAAGCCCTGGCTCGTGTCGACCAGTCGATCGCGATCACCCTCGAAGCCGCCGTGAGCCTCGGGGCGATGCCCGTCTTCCGCTTCGGCACCGAGGAGCAGAAGCGCGAGCTGCTGCCGTCCCTCCTGGCGGGCGAGGCGCTCGCGGGATTCGGCCTGACCGAACCGGAGGCGGGCTCCGACGCGGGCGCGACCCGCACGACCGCGCGTCGCGACGGCGACGAGTGGGTCCTCGACGGGGCCAAGCAGTTCATCACCAACTCGGGAACCGAGATCACCCGCTTCGTCACCGTCACCGCCGTGACGGGAGAGCACGAGGGGCGCAAACGCATCTCGACGATCATCGTGCCCTCGGGGACGCCGGGCTTCGAGGTCGGACCCGCCTACGACAAGGTCGGGTGGCACGCCTCCGACACGCACCCGCTCTCGTTCGCGGGTGCGCGCGTGCCGGCCGCGAACCTGCTGGGCGAGGAGGGGCGCGGTTTCGCCAACTTCCTGCACATCCTCGACGAGGGCCGCATCGCGATCGCCGCGCTGTCGACGGGTGCGGCGGAGGGATGCCTCGAGGCAGCCGTCGACTACGCCCGCCAGCGCACCGTCTTCGGTGAAGCGCTCTCGACGCGACAGAGCGTCCAGTTCACGATCGCCCGCATGCAGCAGCGGTTGCACATCGCACGGCTGGCTTGGCAGCACGCGGCCCGCTTGCGGGATGCCGGACGGCCCTTCAAGACCGAAGCGGCCATCGCGAAGCTCACGGCGAGCGACGCCGCGATGGACAACGCACGCGATGCGACCCAGATCTTCGGGGGCAACGGGTTCATGAACGAGTACCCGGTCGCCCGTCACTACCGCGACTCGAAGATCCTCGAGATCGGGGAGGGGACGAGCGAGGTGCAGCTGCTGGTGATCGCCCGCGCTCTCGGCATCGCGTGACCGGTAGCGTGACATCGTGACGCACCCCGTGGCATCCCCGGCCCCGCTCGGTCCGGCTCTGCTGTTCTGCCCCGCCGACCGGCCCGAACGCTTCGAGAAGGCACTCGCGCGCGCCGACGCCGTGATCCTCGACCTGGAGGATGCCGTCGGGCCCGGCGCGAAGGCGGCGGCACGCGGGCACCTCATCGATGTGCCGATCGACCCCGACCGGGTGATCGTGCGCGTCAACCCGACGGACACCGCCGATTTCGTCGCCGACCTCGCCACCCTCTCCCAGACCGACTACCGGACGATCATGGTCGCCAAGGCGGAGTCGGCCCGGCACTTCGGCGAGATCGATCCCCGCTTCCGGCTGATCGCGTTGTGCGAGACGGCCGCGGGGGTGGCGGAGGCCGAGGCGATAGCGGCGCTCGACGCCGTCGTCGGACTGATGTGGGGCGCGGAAGACCTCATCGCCTCCCTGGGCGGAACCTCGAGCCGCAAGAAGAAGGGCGGCTACCGCGACATCGCCCGCTACGCGCGCTCTCGGGTGCTCCTGGCCGCCGGGGCGCGGGGAAAGGCGGCCTACGACGCCGTGCACCTCGACATCGCCGACGAGCGCGGTCAGCGACGCGAAGCGGAGGATGCCGCAGCGAGCGGCTTCACGGGGACCGCCTGCATCCACCCGTCGCAGGTCGCGGTCGTGCGCGCCGCGTACCGGCCGCATGCCGACGACCTCGCCCGTGCCCGCCGCCTGCTCACGGCGGCGGCCGACCAGCCGGGCGTGTTCCGCTTCGAGGGGCGAATGGTCGACGAACCCGTGCTCCGCCATGCCCGCACCATCGTGGCGCGCGCGACTCAGACGGAGATGCCGGAGTAGTCCAGGAGGCTCAACCGGTCGCGTTCCATCAGGAACGTGTGCGCCGAGCCGTTGGCCAGCCGCTCGCCCGCCAGCGGGAAGTCGCCGCCGGACGCGTGGCGGATGACCTCGCGGATGAGCGCGCCGTGCGAGACGACGACGAGCGACGGTGCGATGGGGAACGATGTGCGGCGGGCATCGCGGATCGCGGCGCGGAGCCCCGACAGCGCCCGCACTCGAACGTCCGCCCACGCCTCCGCGCGGGGGACGACGGCGTGATCCCAGTCGCCCCAGCGCTCGCGGAACTCGGCGATGTCGACGCCCTCGGCATCCCCGTAGTTCCGCTCACGCAGCTCCGGGTAGGTCCGCGGTTCCGCCGCACCCAGGGCGGCGGCGATGATGCCGGCCGTCTCGCGCGCTCGGGAGAGGTCGCTCGCGGCGACCACGAGCGGTCCGTCTCCGGCCAGCCGGGCCCGCAGCACCTCCGCCGCGTCGCGAGCCTGCCGCCGCCCGGTGTCGTTGAGCGGGATGTCGGTGGATCCCTGGATTCGTCGCTGCAGGTTCCAGTCCGTCTCGCCGTGGCGGACGAGCGTCAGGGTCGTCACCCTTCGAGCCTAACCGGGCGCGGCCGGCCTCCCGACCGTGTCGGGTGTCAGCGCAGCGCCGAGAGGGCCGAGGTCAGCGCACGGAGCACTTCGGTCGTTCCCGCATCGATCTTGACGGTCGCCTTGGCATCCGCGCGGGTCTCGCCGCGGTTGACGATCACCACCGGCAGCTTGCGGCGGCGAGCGCGCTCGACCAGTCGCACCCCGGAGTTCACCACGAGGGAGGAACCCGCCACCAGGAGCGCATCGCTCGAACGCACGAGTTGCTCGGCCTCTTGGAACTTCTCGACGGGGACGAACTCGCCGAAGAAGACGACGTCGGGCTTCAACATGCCCTGGCACACACTGCACGCCGGGACGACGAAGCCGTCGCTGGACTCGGGCAGCACGTCTCCGTCGGGACCGAGGCGCACGTTCTCGGGCACCGTGATCCAGGGGTTGTCGGCTTCCACGCGCACCGCTAGGTCGCGGCGGTCGAACACCTGGCCGCAGTGGGTGCAGAACACGCGCCGCATCGTGCCGTGGAGTTCCACCACGCGGCGACTGCCTGCACGCACGTGGAGTCCGTCGACGTTCTGGGTGATGATGCCCGTCGCGATCCCGGCGTGCTCGAGCGCGGCGAGGGCTTCGTGGCCTCCGTTGGGCGCGGATGCCGCGAACGCGTTCCATCCGAGGTGACTGCCGACCCAGTAGCGTCGCCGGGCCGCTTCGCTGGAGAGGAACTCCTGCGCCGTCATGGGCGTGCGGACGGGCGCGCCCTTGCCTCGATAGTCGGGGATGCCGGAGTCGGTCGAGACGCCGGCGCCGGTGAGCACGGCCACGCGGCGGCCGGCGAGCACATCGACGGCGCGGCCGACGGCGGCGGTCGCTGCGTGATCGAGGTCCAGCACGCTCGTCATCGTCCCACCCCCTTCGCGTTCGCGTGCGTCCGACACTACGCCTGCCCGTTTTCGGGGATGTTACGGCGGCGGCCCGTGCCACAGTGGATGCCATGGACATCTCCCGGGTCGACTCCGCCGACGACCGTCGGCTCGCCGACTACCGTGACCTCACCGATGTCGCGCTGCGGCGCGTGCGGGAGCCGGAAGGCGGTCTGTACATCGCCGAATCCGCGAAGGTGTTGCGACGGGCGCTGAGCGCGGGCCACCGGCCGCGTTCCGTGCTGGTGCAGGAGAAGTGGCTCGCCGAGGTGGCCGCGCTCCTCGGCGAGGCGGATGCCGTCGACGTGCCGATCCTCGTCGTCCCCGCCGACGTGGCGGAGGCCGTGACCGGTTACGCCGTGCACCGGGGCGCGCTGGCGGCGATGCACCGACCCGCTCTTCCGTCGGTGGCCGACGTGATCGCCGCTGCGCGCACCGTGCTCGTGCTCGAAGACATCGTCGATCACACCAACGTCGGAGCGGCCTTCCGCGCGGCGGCGGGCCTCGGTGCCGATGCGGTGCTCGTGAGCCCCCGCTGCGCCGACCCGCTCTACCGCCGCAGCGTGCGCGTCAGCATGGGCACCGTCTTCCAAGTGCCGTGGACGCGGCTGCCGGAGTGGCCGGATGCCGGAGCCGTGCTGCGCGACGCAGGCCTCCACGTGGCGGCGCTCGCCCTCGCCGACGGAGCCGTGCCGTTGGACGCGTTCGCGGCCGCGCGACCAGAGCGGGTGGCGCTGCTGCTCGGTGCGGAGGGCGACGGTCTGTCGCGGCGCGCGCTCGCGGCGGCCGACACCGTCGTGACCATCCCGATGGCCGGCGGGGTGGACTCGCTCAACGTCGCGGCGGCGGCGGCCGTCGCATTGTGGGCCCTCCGCTAGACCGAGTGACCGCGCGGAGCGTCGAAGTCGGCGCCCGGGGCGAGGGTGACGATCGGCAGGGCGTCGGGGCGCTTGGCGACGATCTCGTCGCCCGAGGACTGGTGGCGGAGGCGCCGCAGCACCCACGGCACGAGGTACTGACGCGCCCAGACGATGTCGTTCCCGCGCGCCTCGCGCCACGTCAAGGACGGGAGGGGGTCGGGCTGCATGGGGCGCAGGTCGTTGGGAACGTTGAGCGCCCGCAGGACCATCCGAGCCACCTCGTGATGGCCCAGGGAGTTGTAGTGCAGGCGATCGTCGTCGAAGAAGCGCATGTCCTGCACCTCCTTGAGCGCCCACTGATCGGCCACGATGCAGTCGTGACGATCGGCGATCGCGCGGATGTTCTCGTTGTAGATCGCGACGCGCCCTCGGATACCGCGGAACACGGGGGTGAAGTCGGTGTCGATCCCGGTGAAGACGACGACCGTTGCGCCTCGAGACGACAGGCGCACGACGGCATCCTCGAACTGTGCCGCCACGGCGTCGGGGTCGCCGCCCGGACGGATCACGTCGTTCCCGCCGGCGGAGAAGGTCACCAGGTCGGGATTGAGAGCCAGCGCCGGTTCCACCTGATCGGCCACGATCTGCCCTATCAGCTTGCCGCGGACGGCGAGGTTCGCGTACGCGAAGTCGTCCACCTGCGCCCCCAGCACCTCGGCGACGCGGTCGGCCCAGCCGCGGTGCTCACCGGGGGAGCCGGGGATGGGGTCGCCGATGCCCTCCGTGAAGGAGTCTCCGATCGCCACCATGCGCCGCCACGGATGGGCGACCTCGTTGGGCACGTACGGTGCGCGGTGATCGTCGTTCGGTGGTTCGTTTCGGCGCATGCTTCTTCCTCGACACAGACGGGCCCCGGTCAGGGGTCAGGGGGGTCGTTTCGAGGCTACTCCCGCCCACGAGCGTCTAGGGTGGTCACTCGTGACAGGGGACGAGCAGACGCATTTCGGCAGCTTCGCCGCCGAGCATCTGTCGCCCGCCTTCCCCCAGCGCGCGCCGTGGGGGACCGCCCAGAATCTCCGCGCCTGGCAGGCTGAGGCCCTCGAGGCGTACTTCGCGGCTGACGGTCCCGACGGGGTCGGCAACGGCCCGCGCGACTTCCTGGCCGCGGCGACACCCGGCGCCGGCAAGACCACGTTCGCCCTGCGGCTCGCCTCCGAGCTCCTGCGCCGCGGCGTGGTCGATCGCATCGTCGTCGTCGCTCCCACCGAGCATCTGAAGACGCAGTGGGCCGACGCCGCCGCCCGCGTCTCCATCCGCCTCGACCCGCGCTTCAGCAATCGCCACCACGCACCCGCCCGTCACTACCACGGGGTGGCGGTGACCTATGCGCAGGTCGCGGTGAAGGCATCGGTGCATCAGCGACTCGTGATGGACGCCCGCACACTCGTCATCCTCGACGAGGTGCACCACGGCGGCGACGCGCTCAGCTGGGGAGAGGCCCTGCGCGAGGCCTACGGCCGGGCCACCCGCCGCCTCCTCCTGTCGGGAACGCCGTTCCGCAGCGACACCGCCCCCATCCCGTTCGTCGAGTACCACCCGAACGCGAAGGGCATCCGTCTCTCCCGCACCGATTACAACTACGGCTACGGGCGGGCGCTCGCCGACGGCGTCGTGCGTCCGGTGCTCTTTCTCGTCTACGCGGGCAAGATGCGGTGGCGCACCAGGGCGGGCGACGAGCTGGAAGCCCACCTCGGGCAGGACAACACGAAGGACATCACGGCGCAGGCGTGGCGCACCGCCCTCGACCCGGAGGGGGATTGGATACCGGCGGTCCTCCAATCCGCCGACCGGCGCTTGAGCGAGGTGCGACAGGACGTGCCGGATGCCGGCGGCCTCGTGATCGCGACCGACCAGACGGCCGCACGCGCCTACGCGGCGATCCTCCGCGACATCACCGGCGAGCAGCCGACCGTCGTCCTCTCCGACGACAAGGCCGCGTCGGGGCGCATCGAGACCTTCGCCCAGTCGACATCGCGGTGGATGGTGGCGGTGCGCATGGTGTCCGAGGGGGTCGACGTCCCTCGGCTGGCGGTCGGCGTGTACGCCACGAGCGCTTCGACACCCCTGTTCTTCGCGCAGGCGATCGGCCGGTTCGTCCGCGCCCGGCGTCGCGGCGAGACGGCATCCGTCTTCCTCCCGAACGTTCCGCAGCTGCTGAACCTGGCGGGGGAGCTCGAACGCGAACGCGATCACGCGCTCGATCGCGAGACCGACGGCGACGGCGACGGGCTCGACGACGATCTCTTGGAGTCCGCCGAGCGCGAGGACTCGGCATCCGACGCGCTCACCGAGGAGTTCAGCTATCAGGCGCTCGGCTCGGTCGCGCACTTCGACCGCGTGCTCTTCGACGGCAAGGAGTTCGGACAGCTCGCGGTGCCCGGGACTCCCGAGGAGGAGGAGTTCCTCGGCCTTCCCGGCCTGCTGGAGCCCGAGCACGTCCACGAGCTCCTGATGCAGCGGCAAGCGCGCCAGTCCCGCCACCGTCGGCTGCGCGAGTCGTCGACGTCCGAGGCGGGGAGTGCCCCGGATGCCGGTGACGGACTCCCGGCGCCGCTCCACCGCACCCTGCGCGAGCAGCGTCAGCTCCTCAACAGCCTCGTCGGCCTGTACGCCCGTCAGAGCGGTGAGCCGCACGGGTCGGTGCACGCGGAGCTGCGTCGGGTCTGCGGCGGGCCGGAGGTCTCGCGTGCGACCGTCGCCCAGCTGCAGGCGCGCATCGAGCTCCTCCGCGCCCGCGTGCGGGCCTGAACCGCCCTTGGCCGCTGCCGGCGATGAACTGCTTCGGAACCCCGAAATGCTGGCAATGTCGCGCTCGAGGACGGCTCGGAACGGACGTAGCTCTAGCGTGAGGGGGTGAGTTCCCCCGGTTCCCCCGCGCCCGCCACCTCCCGCGACCGCCGCCGCTGGGCGCAGTACCTCGTCGATGAACGGAGCGAGGCGCGCGTCTACCGCGAGCTCGCCGACCGGCGCGAGGGCGAGGAGCGGGAGATCCTGCTGGCGCTCGCGGATGCCGAGGGCCGCCACGAGGCGCACTGGCTCGAACTGCTCGGCGGAGAGCCGGGGAAACTGCCGGCGCCGAGTGTCGGCTCGCGCCTGCTGGGGTGGATGGCGCGGCGATTCGGCTCGATCTTCGTGCTGGCCCTCGCCCAGAACGCCGAGTCGCGCTCGCCGTACGACTCCGAGCCCTTCGCGACCTCGCGGATGGCCGCGGACGAGAAGATCCACGGCGAAGTCGTCCGCGGGCTCGCGGCGCGCGGCCGGCGACGCCTGTCGGGCACGTTCCGTGCGGCCGTCTTCGGCGCCAACGACGGCCTCGTCTCCAACCTCGCCCTCGTGATGGGCATCGGCGCAACGGGGGTGGGCGCGCAGTTCGTGCTCTTCAGCGGGATCGCCGGCCTGCTCGCGGGCGCCCTCTCGATGGGGGCGGGGGAGTACGTCTCGGTGCGGTCGCAGCGCGAGCTGCTCGAGGCCACCGAGCCGAACGACCACGCCGACGACGTGCTCGCGGAGCTCGACATCGACGCGAACGAGCTCGCACTCGTGTACCGCACGCGGGGCATGACCGAGGACGAGGCGCTCGCGCACGCCCGAGAGATCGTGGGGCGTGCCCAGGGGGAGGAGGCGGCGGTCGTGCGGACGCACGAGCGCAGCACCGACCACGAGGTCGTCGGCAGCGCGCTGGGCGCCGCCGGGTCGAGCTTCCTCTTCTTCGCGTCGGGCGCCATCATCCCGGTGCTGCCGTGGCTCTTCGGTCTCTCGGGCGTCGCCGCGATCGTGCTGGCGCTCGCCCTCGTCGGCATCGCGCTCCTCGCGACCGGCGCGACCGTCGGGCTGCTGTCGGGCGCACCGCCCCTGCGCCGGGGGCTGCGCCAGCTGGCGATCGGGTTCGGCGCCGCCGCGATCACCTACGTCCTCGGGCTCGTCTTCGGGGTCTCGGTCGGCTGACTCCGGTTCGTCGGGGTCTCCGGAACGTGCTAGGCTCGATCCTCGGTTGGCGACAACCACACACCCATGCGCGGGTGGCGGAATAGGTAGACGCGCTAGCTTGAGGTGCTAGTGCCCGTATAGGGCGTGGGGGTTCAAGTCCCCCCTCGCGCACAGAACGAAAAGGGTCCCGACAGGGGCCCTTTTCGCATTCCCGGGTGGCGTTACGTCCGACGGGTGGGCGCCGCCGTCTCCGGTAGCGTGGAGCGCATGCCCGAGCCCGTGGAACTGCCCGAGGTCGTTCGCATCGCGCGAGACCTCATCCGGATCGACACCACCAACTGGGGAGAGGGTCGGTCTGCAGGGGAGCGCGAGGCCGCCGAGTACGTCGGCGCCTACCTCGAAGGACTCGGCCTCCAGCCGGAATACTTCGAACCGGTGCCGCGCCGCACGAACCTGTCGGTGCGCGTCCCCGGACGCGATCGCACCAAGCCCGCCCTCGTGCTGCACGGCCACCTCGATGTCGTGCCCGCGGTCGCGGAGGACTGGAGCGTCGACCCGTTCGGCGGCGAGATCCGCGACGGCATGCTGTGGGGTCGCGGCGCCGTCGACATGAAGGACATGGATGCCATGATCCTGGCATCCCTCGGCACCATCCTCCGGGCCGGTGAGCAGCCGGAACGGGACCTCGTCGTGACGTTCTTCGCCGACGAGGAGAACGGCGGTGTGGAGGGCTCCCAGCTCGTCGTCCGCGAGCGACCGGAGTGGTTCGCCGGAGCGACCGAGGCGATCAGCGAGGTCGGCGGCTACTCGATCCCCGTCGGCGATCGGCAGGCGTATCTGCTCCAGGTGGGCGAGAAGGCCCTCGTGTGGCTGCGCCTGCGCGCCCGCGGCGTCGCCGGCCACGGCAGTCGGTTCCACACCGACAACGCGGTCACCCGACTCGCCGAGGCCGTCGCCGCTCTCGGTCGCACCGCCTGGCCCCTTGCGCTCACCGACACGACCCGTCAGACGGTGGCAGGCCTGGCCGATCTCTGCGGAGGCGACCCGAGCGATCCGGATGCCGTCGCCGACCGCACCGGTCCCGCGTCCGGGTTCCTTCGGTCGACGCTCCGCACGACGACCAATCCGACCGGCCTCACCGCCGGCTACAAGCACAACGTCATCCCCGATGCCGCGGTCGCCACGATCGACGTCCGCACGCTCCCCGGACGCGAGGACGAGGTGCTCGCGGAGATCCAGCGCATCGTCGGCGACGACATCGTCGTGGAGATCTCCCACCGCGACATCGGGCTGGAGGTGCCGTTCTCGGGCCCCCTGGTCGAGGCGATGGTCGGCGCCCTGGACCGCCACGATCCGGGTGTGCCGGTGATCCCGTACCTCATGGGCGGCGGCACCGACAACAAGGCGCTCGCGGAGCTCGGCATCGCTGGGTACGGCTTCGCCCCGTTGCGCCTGCCGCGCGAACTCGACTTCACCGGTATGTTCCACGGGGTGGACGAGCGCGTGCCGCTCGATGCGCTCACCTTCGGTCAGCGAGTGCTCACCGACCTTCTCCGCAGCTACTGAGAGGCCCTCATGGGTTCGTTCTTCGACGCGATCATCCTCGGCATCGTGCAGGGGCTCACCGAGTTCCTGCCGATCTCCTCGAGCGCTCACCTGCGCATCGTCGGCGAGATCCTGCCCGCAGCCCAGGATCCGGGTGCCACCTTCACGGCGATCACGCAGATCGGCACCGAGCTGGCGGTGCTCGTCTACTTCTGGCACCGCATCGTCCGGATCATCGCGCAGTGGTTCCGCTCGCTCACGGGGCGTGTGCCGCGCAACGACCCCGATGCGCGGATGGGGTGGATCGTCATCCTCGGGACGTTGCCGATCGGCATCCTGGGGTTCCTCTTCCAGGACGTCATCCGCGACACGTTCCGCAATCTGTGGCTCGTCGCCATCGTGCTCATCGTGTTCGGTCTGCTGCTGGGCGCGGCCGACGCGCTCGGCAAGCGCGTGCGCACCGAGAAGGATCTCACCTATCCTCACGGTCTGGCCCTCGGTGTCGCGCAGGCGCTGGCGCTGGTTCCCGGTGTCTCGCGCTCGGGCGCGACCACGACGATGGGTCTCGCCCTCGGGTACACGCGACCTGCCGCCGCCGAGGTTGCCTTCCTCCTCGCCGTCCCGGCGGTGTTCGGCAGCGGGCTCTACGAGCTGTACCACGCGATCCGCGAGCCCGGAGCGCAGGTCTTCACGATGGTCGAGACCGCCGTCGCGACCGTCATCGCCTTCGGCGTCGGCCTCGCCGTGATCGCCTTCCTCATGCGCTACCTCAGCCGGGGGAGCTTCCTCCCGTTCGTGCTGTACCGACTCGCACTGGGCACCGTGCTACTCATCCTGCTCGCGACGGGCGTGATGCAGGCCTACTGAGCGCTCAGCGGCGAGGGTCGTCGCGGCCGGGCTTCTGCGGGCCCTCGCCACCGCGGCGGAGGTACTTCTCGAACTCCTGCGCGATCGCGTCGCCGGAGGCCTCGGGGGAGTCCCACGTGTCGCGTGTGGCCTCGAGCTGATGGATGTACTCCGTCATCTCCTCGTCGTCCGCGGCGGCCGCGTCGATAGAGGCCTCCCACGCGAGCGCTTCCGCCGGAAGCTGCCCGCGCTCCACGTCGGCGCCCGTCATGTCGGACAGGCGATCGAGGAGGGCCAGCGTCGCCTTGGGCGACGGCGTGTGCCCCGCGACGTAGTGGGGAACGCTCGCCCACAGGGCCACGGTGGGGATGCCCGCCTCCTCGGCGACCGCTCCCAGCACGCTCAGGATGCCGACGGGGCCCTCGTACGTGGGGCGCTCGAGCGACAGCGTCGTGCGCAGGGCGTCGTTGTCGCTGCCGGCGAAGATGGAGATCGGGCGGGTGTGCGGCACATCCGACATCATCGATCCCAGTGCGACGATCCCGGTGATGTCCTCGCTGAGCGCCGCGTCGACGAGCTCCGCCGCGAACGCCTGCCACGCGCGCGCCGGCTCGACGCCGGTCAGCAGCCAGAGCCGCGGGGCTTCGGCATCGCTCCCGGGCAGATAGGGCGGCCGCCAGAGCGTCGCGTCCGGCCAGACCAGCTCGCGTGCGCCCTCGGCCGTGAGACGGACGTGCGGGCGCGTGTACTGATAGTCGAAGTACAGCTCGGGATCGACGGTGTACACCTGCTCGTAGTCGCGCGTCGTGCGCAGGTGAGCGGCGGCCGCCGAGGCGGCTTCTCCGGCGTCGTTCCACCCGTCGAAGGCGATGACGAGTACGCGTTGACCCAGACCGTCCACCCCGCTCCTTCCGTCCGTGCGGCGTTCCCCCACGATACGCCCGCCCGCCCTGCCCGGGGCGTCGGCCCGCGGGGATGCCGCCCTGCGCTCGTTACGATGGAGACGTGACTCCCGCCCTTCCCGCCGCGGTCCTCTGGGACATGGACGGCACCCTCGTCGACACCGAGCCCTACTGGATCGCTGCGGAGGCGCCTCTCGTCGAACGCTTCGGGGGCACGTGGACGCACGAGCAGGCGCTGCAGATGGTCGGCATGGGCCTCGAGGACGCTGCGCGCATCCTGCAGGATGCCGGCGTGCGCATGCCCGTCCACGAGATCATCGATCTCCTCACATCGGAAGTGATGCGTCAGCTCCGCACCGAGGGAGTCCCTTTCCGCCCCGGGGCCAAAGAGCTGCTCCTCGGCCTGCGGGATGCCGGCATCCCGACGGCGCTCGTCACGATGTCGATGCGGCGGATGGCCACCGAGATCGTCGATCTCATCGAGTTCGAGGCGTTCGATCTGGTCGTCGGCGGCGACGACGTGGCACGGCCCAAGCCCTTCCCCGACCCCTACCTGCAGGCGTGCGAGGCGCTCGGAGTGCGACCCGAGGACGTCGTGGCGATCGAGGACTCGCCGAACGGACTGCGCTCGTCGCTCGCGGCCGGGATCGCCTCGATCGGAGTACCGAACGTGGTCTCGCTGGTCGGAGTGGGAGCCCACGAGCTGTGGCCCACGCTCGACGGACGAACCGTCGCCGATCTTGCCGCCTTCCATGCCGCTCACCGCCAGGAGACCCCCGCGTGAACACCGATCTGCGACCGAGCGGCCCCTTCCGCTACGGCGACCGCGTCCAGCTGACGGGACCCAAAGGTCGCCTGCACACGATCACGCTCCGTGACGGCGGGGAGCTCCACACCCACCACGGGGTCCTGAAGCACGCGAGCATCGTCGACCAGCCCGACGGCTCGGTCGTCACCAACAGCGGCGGCCACGAGTACCTCGCTCTGCGCCCCCTGCTGCGCGACTTCGTCATGTCCATGCCGCGCGGCGCGGCGATCGTCTACCCGAAGGATGCCGCCCAGATCCTCGCTGCCGCGGACATCTTCCCCGGGGCGACCGTGGTCGAGGCCGGGGTGGGCTCCGGCGCGCTGTCGCTGTGGCTGCTGCGGGCGATCGGTCCGGCGGGACGTCTGGTGTCGTTCGAGCGACGGGAGGAGTTCTCCCAGGTCGCCGAGGCCAACGTGGAGACGTTCCTGGGCCACTACCCGGACACGTGGCAGGTCGTCGTCGGCGACCTCGTCGAAGAGCTGCCGCAGGCGGTGGCCCCGGCATCCGTCGATCGCGTCGTGCTCGACATGCTCGCGCCCTGGGAGTGCATCGACGTCGTCGCCGACGCCCTCACCCCCGGTGGGGTCGTGCTCTGCTACGTCGCCACCGCGACCCAGCTGAGCCGGGTTGCGGAGTACCTGCGCGCGACGGGCCTGTTCACCGATCCGGAGGCGACGGAGACCATGGTGCGGGGCTGGCACGTCGAGGGACTCGCCGTGCGGCCGGACCACCGGATGGTCGCGCACACCGGATTCCTCCTCACCGCTCGACGACTGGCCCCGGGGGCCGTGCCGCCCGACGTCCGCAAGCGGGCTCTCAAGAAGCCGTCGTACGCCGACGAGGACGTCGAGATCTGGACCCCGGGGGCCGTCGGCGACCGGCAGATCACGGACAAGAACCTGCGCAAGCGCGTGCGGGAGGCGCAGCGCGCGGTAGACGGAGCGCGCCGCGCGTCCGAGTCCGGTGGTGCCGACGCCGTAGACTGATCCGGTGCTGCGTCGGATCCCTGCTGCTCTCGCCGTCATCGGCCTGTCCGCCCTCGCCCTCGTGGGCTGCTCGTCGTCGGCTCCCGCGGCGTGCGAACGCCCCGATGCCGGTTCGTCCGCCCTGGGGCTGATCGATGCCTCCGGCGCTGAGGGCTCGCCCGCGGTGACGCTCGCCGACCCGGTATACGTCGACGAGACGTCGTTCGAGGACGTCACCGTCGGCGACGGTCCGGCCGTCACCTCCGACGCGCAGGACGTCGTCTTCTCCGTCGCGATCGCCAACGGCGCGTCGGGTGAGACGCTCATCTCCTCGGGCACCGATGTGCGTCCGGTGTCCGGCTGGGCCGAGCACTATGCGGGCCTGGCGGACATGATGCAGTGCGCCACCGAGGGGTCGCGCATCGTCGGAGCCCTCCCGTTCGACGCCGTCTCGACTGAGGCGGCCTCCAGCATGGGGCTCACCGAGGGCCAGTCGCTCGCCGTCGTGCTCGACCTCCAGAAGGTCTATCTGCCCGCCGCGAACGGCATCCCGCAGTACAACGACCGACCGGGCATGCCGTCGGTCGTGCTCGCCCCCAGTGGCGCTCCCGGCATCATCGTGCCCGATGCCGCTCCGCCGTCCGAGCTGGCCGTCGAGGTGCTCAAGCGCGGCGAAGGCCCCGCGGTCACGGCCGACGACAGCATCCGCATCCACTACACGGGCGTCACCTGGGCCGAGCGTACCGTGTTCGACTCGACGTGGGACAAGGGCGCCTCGGCGGCCGTGACCCTCGACGGCGTCGTGCCGGGATTCGCCCAGGCGCTCGAAGGTGCGACGGTGGGCTCGCAGCTGCTGGTCGTGATCCCTCCCGACCTCGGATACGGCGAGGAGGGCACCGGGTCGATCCCCGGCAACGCCACTCTCGTCTTCGTGATCGACGTCCTCGGCATCGACGAGCCCGCCGCCGCGCCCACGGAGTAGTCGCGCCGGAGGTGCCGGTGACCGTCCTAGGATGAGTCGCGTGGCCACCGAATCGACGCGCATCGCACCCGAGGAGCGGCTGGTCAACCTCGTCGTCGCCCTCTTGGCGACCGAGCAGGGGCTGACGAAGGACACGATCCTCACCTCCGTCTCGGGCTACCGGGAGCAGAGCGAGGCCGGAGCGGGCAAAGACGCGCTCGAGAAGATGTTCGAGCGCGACAAGGAGAACCTCCGCGGCCTCGGCGTCCCGATCGAGACGATCGGCGACTTCGCCGATCCGGACGACCTCCGCGAGGCGCGGTATCGCATCCCGACGAGCGAGTACGAGCTGCCCGTGGACATCGACTTCACCTCTGCCGAGCTGGCGGTGCTGAATCTCGCCGGAGGTGTCTGGAGCGAGAGCTCCATGTCGGCCCAGGCGCGCAGCGGCCTGCGCAAGATCCGCGCTCTCGGTAACGACGTCGACGCGCCCATCATCGGATACTCACCGCGCATCAGCCTGCACGAGCCGGCGTTCGCCCCGCTGCAGCGCGCCATCGAGCAGGCGCGCGAGGCGGAGTTCGACTACCTGAAACCGGGCGGAGGCGCCGCGATGCGTCGTCGCGTGCGCCCGCTGGCGCTTCTGGAGTACGAGGGCCGCTGGCACGTGTACGGCTTCGATCGCGTCCAGGATGCCGTGCGCACCTTCCTCCTGTCGCGCATCTCGTCGGCCGTCCAGGTCACCAAACGCGGTTTCGATCCCGCGTTGCGCGAGGGCGCGGGGGAGCAGGCGCTTCGGGGACTCCAGGAAGTGGCGGCTCGGCAACGGGCGCTCGTGGAGGTCGCACCCGGCACGGAGGCTGCGCTGCGGCTCGAGCGCCGAGCGGTCGCCGGCTCCGAGGACGCCCCCCGCCAGGGCATCCTCGTGCCTTACGTCGACGTGCACGTGTTCGCCGACGAACTGGCCTCCTACGGTCCGGAAGTTCGGGTCGTGGAACCTGCGGAGCTGCGTGAACAGGTCGTCGTGCGGCTGGAGCGCACGGTGGCAACCCATCGAGACGGAGACGGTTCATGACCGCGGGCCCCTTGCTGGCGACCGATCGGGCGGCGCTCATCCTGCAACTCGTGCCGTATCTCATCGGCAAGGGCGAGGTGTCGCTGGCCGAGGCAGCCGACGAGTTCGACGTGACCGAGGCACAGATGCGCTCGATGGTCGAGAAGCTCACGGTGATCGGTCTGCCGGGCGACGGTGGGTTCTGGCAGATGGCGAACGACCTCTTCGACATCGACTGGGATCTGCTGGACGAGCACGGCGTCGTCTCGATCACGAACACGGTCGGACTGGAGCGCACGCCGCGCCTCACGGCGCGCGAGGCGGCCGCGCTGCTGGCGGGCCTGCAGCTGGCTGCGACGCTTCCGGGAGTCGGCGACAGCGGTCTCGTGCAGGGGCTGCTGGCCAAGCTCGCACGCGGGGCGTCCGCCGTTCCCGCCGAGGTGATCGTCGCGCCGGAAGCCGTCGACGACGTGCGCGTGGCCGTGGCCGAGGCGCTGCGGGAGGGCGTGGCGGTCTCCTTCACCTACCAGGCCCCCGACGCGCCGATCACGACGCGGACGGTCGATCCGGTGAAGGTCCACATCGCCTCGGGCCAGTGGTACCTGCAGGGCTGGTGTCATCTCCGGCAGGCGGTGCGAACGTTCCACCTCGACCGCGTATCCGACGTCCGCCTCACCGACATCCCGATCACCCACGGCGGTGACCCCGTGCCGGGGCTGTTCGCGCCGAGCGATTCGGATGCCGTCGTCGACCTCCGGGTGCGCGCCGCGGTCGTCCCGCTCCTGTCCGACTTCCTCGATCTGTCGACCGTCGCCGGCGAGGGCGAGTTCCGCACCGCGCAGGTGAGGGTGGCAGACGAACGCAGTCTGAAGCGCGTGGCCGCCCGTCACAGCGGCGACGTCGAGGTGCGCGCGCCGCGGGAGGCGCGCCACGCCGTCGCGGCCTGGGCGGACGCGGGCCTGGCCCAGTACCGCTGACGCGGAGCGGGAGAGCGTTCCGCGTCACGCGGCGGGTTAGACTTGCGGACAAGCTCTGACGAGGGGATGCCATGTCCAACCTGTTTGCCGGTCCTCACCTGTGGATCCTGCTCATCGTCATCCTGCTGCTGTTCGGCGCCGCCAAGCTCCCCGCGCTGGCCAAGAGCATGGGTCAGTCCGCCCGGATCTTCCGCGGTGAGATGAAGGCGATGAAGACCGACGACGCGACGGTCGCCTCCGCGGCCGCCGACACCCCCGTCGCCGAGCCGACGGCTCCGGCTCCGGCCGATCCGACCGCGGGCACGGGCGGCGTCGACACACCCAAGCCGTAGCCTCGCGTGGCCACAGTCCAGCGAGCGGACACCGCCGAAGACTCGCCGCGCCGTGACCGGCGCATGTCGCTCGCCGAGCACCTCAAGGAACTGCGCCGGCGATTCATCATCGCCCTCATCGCGCTCGTCGTGTCCGGCATCCTCGCCTTCTTCCTCACCGACTTCATCATCTGGGCGATGACGGAGCCGATCCGCATGGTCGCCGAACAGCGCGGCATGGAGGACAAGGTCGGCCTCATGTACCAGACGGTCACGGGGCCGTTCGACATGCGGCTGCGCATCGCGTTCGCGGTGGGCTTCCTGCTGTCCGCCCCGATCTGGATCTGGCAGATCTGGGCCTTCCTCATGCCCGGCCTCACCCGCAAGGAGATCCGCTACACGGTGGGCTTCGTCGCCGCGGCCGTCCCGCTCTTCTTCGCGGGCGTCTACGTCGGCTGGTGGGTGATGCCGCACATCGTCGAGATCATGGCCACCTTCACACCCGACGGTGCCGCGAACTGGTTCGACAGCAAGTACTACTACGACTTCGTCTTCAAACTCCTCCTCGTCGTCGGGGTCTCGTTCGTCGTCCCCGTCTTCCTCGTCGCGCTGAACCTCGCCGGGGTCATGAGCGGTCGGGCCATCATCAAGGGCTGGCGGGTCGCGGTCATCATCGCGGTCGTCTTCGCGGGCCTTGCGACACCGGCGGCCGATGTCGTCAGCATGCTGCTGCTCGCCGGCATCCTCGTGGTGCTGTTCTTCGCCGCCGCCGGGGTGTCGATGCTCTTCGATCGCCGGCGCGCCAAGCAGGCGGCAAGAGACGGGCTCGTGTGAGCGCAGCCAACGATCCCGCGTCGAGGTTCGCCCGCGCGGAGGCGGCCCGCACGCATCCTCTGACGACCGCGTTCGCTGCGGCGCAGCGCTTCGACCTCGACCCGTTCCAGATCGCGGGGTGCCACGCGCTCGAAGCGGGACGCAGTGTTCTGGTGGCGGCCCCGACGGGCGCGGGCAAGACCATCGTCGGAGAGTTCGCGATCCACCTGGCGATGCAGGAGCCCGGTGAGAAGGCGTTCTACACGACGCCGATGAAGGCGCTGTCGAACCAGAAGTTCCGCGAGCTGCAGGACGTCTACGGCGAGAGCGAGGTGGGACTGCTCACCGGCGACACGAACATCAACGGCGGCGCGCGGATCGTCGTGATGACGACGGAAGTCCTGCGCAACATGCTCTACGCCGACTCCCCGGCGCTGCGGGGACTCCGCTACGTCGTGATGGACGAAGTGCACTACCTGGCAGACCGTTTCCGCGGAGCCGTCTGGGAAGAGGTGATCATCCACCTCCCGCCCGCCGTCCGGCTCGTGTCGCTCTCGGCGACCGTGTCCAACGCGGAGGAGTTCGGCGATTGGCTCGACACCGTGCGCGGCGACACCGAGGTCATCGTGTCGGAGACGCGCCCCGTTCCCCTCGAACAGCACGTCCTGGTGCGCGGCGACCTGCTGCCGCTCTTCGACGACCGCGCCGGGATCGCGACCGCGCAGGTCAATCAGGAGCTCATGCGCATCCGCTCGGTGAAGGGCGCGAACTTCGACAACAACCGACGGGTGCAGGAGTTCCGTTCGTCGGGGGGATACGAGGCGCAGCGGCGGCGGCCGAACAAGGGCGGACGCCGGCCGGTGCGCTCCGCCAACGTGCAGCGGATCGAACGCATCGACCGCCCGCAGGTCGTGGAGCTGCTGGGGCGCGCGAACCTCCTTCCGGCGATCTTCTTCATCTTCAGTCGGGCCGGGTGCGACGGTGCGGTGCAGCAGGTGCGTCGAGCCGGTGTGCGGCTGACGAGCCGTGAGGAACGCGACGAGGTGCGTCAGATCGTGGACGAGCGCACTCGCACGATCCCCGACGAGGATCTCGCCGTCCTCGGCTTCTGGGAATGGCGCGACAACCTCGAACGAGGGGTCGCGGCCCACCATGCGGGTCTTCTGCCCGCATTCAAGGAGATCGTCGAGGAGCTCTTCCAGCGCAAGCTCGTGAAGGTCGTCTTCGCGACGGAGACGCTCGCGCTCGGCATCAACATGCCGGCCCGCACCGTCGTGCTGGAGAAGCTCGAGAAGTTCAACGGCGAGGCGCGGGTGGCGATCACCGCGGGGGAGTACACCCAGCTCACCGGACGCGCCGGCCGTCGCGGCATCGACGTCGAGGGTCACGCGGTCATCCAGTGGACCGAGGGTCTCGACCCGCAGGCCGTGGCCGCGCTCGCCTCCCGCCGCACGTATCCGCTGAACTCGAGCTTCCGTCCGACCTACAACATGGCCGTCAATCTCATCGACCAGTTCGGTCGCCCCCGCGCGCGCGAGATCCTCGAGTCGTCTTTCGCGCAGTTCCAGGCGGATCGCGCGGTCGTCGGCCTGGCGCGGCAGGTGAAGGATGCCGAGGAGTCGCTCGCCGGCTACGAGAAGGCGATGGCGTGCGACCGAGGCGACTTCGCCGAGTACGCCGCACTGCGGCGCGAGCTGAGCGATGTCGAGAAGCTGAATCGCGCCGACCGGACGGCGCCGGCGAAGATCCGCCAGCAGCGTCAGAATCAGATCCAGAGCCTCCGTCGCGCGCTGCAGCGGCATCCGTGTCACACCTGCCCCGACCGCGAGAGTCACGCGCGGTGGGGGGAGCGCTACGGAAAGCTGCGTCGCCAGGCCGACAAGTTGCGCCAGCAGATCGACACCCGCACCGGCACCGTGGCGCGCGTCTTCGACCGTGTCGTCGAGGTGCTCGCCGCGCTCGAGTACGTCACCCCCGACATCGACGGCGGGCTGCGCCTCACCCCGGCCGGCGCGATCATGAAGCGCATCTACGGCGAGAGAGACCTTCTCGTCGCGGAGTCGCTGCGCACCGGTATCTGGACGTCGCTCGACGCGCCGTCGCTCGCCGCTCTCGCCTGCTGCCTCGTCTACGAGCCTCGGCGCGACGAAGGCGGCGATCGCGCCCTGCCTCGCGGTGCGTTCCGTACGGCGCTGAGCGACACGCAGCAGCTCTGGGCAGTGCTCGACGATCTCGAGCGGGATCACCGCCTGCCCGGCTCCGAGCCGGTCGCGGCCGGCCTCGCCCAGGCGATGCACTCGTGGGCGCGTGGTGCGGCGCTCGATCGAGTGCTCGCCGAAGCCGACCTCGCTGCCGGCGACTTCGTGCGGTGGACGAAGCAGACGATCGACCTGCTCGATCAGCTGTCGATCGTCGCCGACCCGCCCGTCGCGACCACGGCGCGGCAGGCGCTCGACGCCGTACGCCGCGGCATCGTGGCGTACTCGGCCGTCTGAGCTCGCCTAGGCTTTTTCCGTGGCTTCCCCCGTGGCTCTCCCTGCATCCGACTCCGCGCGTGGACGGCTGGGCTCACCCGATCGACCGCTCCTGCCGCTGTGGTCTGCCGTCCTCGTCGCCGTCGCCGGGGGCGTCATCCTCGATCTGGCTTTCCCCGACATCGGCTGGTGGCCGCTCGCGTTCGTCGGGGTGACGGCATCCCTCGTGACTCTGGTCGGACGCTCCGCGCCGGGGGCATTGGCCGTGGGAGCCGCCTTCGCGGCCAGCTTCTACCTCGTCCACATCGTCTGGATCACGCGGTACCTCGGTCCGGTGCCGTGGTTCGCGCTCGCGGGTGTGGAGACGATCCTCAGCGCCGTGGGGGCGATCGCGATCGCGTTCGCCTACCGGTGGCTTCCGCGGGTCGCACCGGGGCGCTGCGCGCGCCGCCTCGCTCTTCCTACGCTCGTCGCGGGATTGTGGACGGCCCGCGAGCTGTGGCTCGGCGGGTGGCCGTACACCGGGTTCCCGTGGGGCCGCATCGGCATGAGTCAGGCGGAGAGCCCTCTCGCGCACGTCGCATCGTGGGTCGGCGTCAGCGGTCTCACGTTCCTGATGGTCTTCCTCTGTGCGGCCGCCATCGAGGTGGCGCTGGAGGTCGCTCGCGGGCGGATGCGGCGCGCCAGCGGCGCGCCGGAGCGATCCGCGTCGTTCTCCCCGACATCCCTGCTGCCGGTTGCCGCGGCTCTCGTGCTCCTCGTGCTGACTCCCGCCTTCCCCACGACGGATGCCGGCACCATGCGGGTCGGGGCGGTGCAGGGCAACGGTCCGGCGGGCTACTTCGACGAGCGCGAGCCGTACGCCGTGCTTCAATCCCAACTGGATGCCTCGGCGCCCCTGTTCGGTCAGGACGTCGATGTCGTGCTCTGGCCGGAGGGGGGTATCGATGCCGATCCCACCCGCAACGACTCGGTGGCGCGTGTGCTCGATCGGCTCTCCGCCTCGTTGGATGCGCCCCTCATCGTCAATGCGGCGACGCAGCGCGGAAGCGACACGTTCAACACGTCGATGTTGTGGCAGGCGGGCGCCGACAATCCGGTGGCCTTCCACGACAAGAGCCACCCGGTGCCGATGGGGGAGTATGTCCCCGACCGCTGGTTCTTCGAGAAGCTCGCCCCCGACCTGGTCGGCCTCATCCAACGCGAATACACCCCCGGTACCAACGCGCCCTTCATGGACGTCGACGGTGTCGGTGTCGGGCTCGCGATCTGCTTCGACGTGATCTACGACGACGTGATCTGGAGCGGTGCGCGGGAGGGTGCGGAGGTGTACATGTTCCAGACGAACAACGCCGACTTCCGCGACACCGACGAGAATCTGCAGCAGCTGGCATTCGCACGCATGCGTGCGATCGAGACGGGGCGTGCCGTCGTCAACCTGTCGACGGTCGGCACGAGTCAGGTCATCGCTCCCGACGGTACGACCGTCGACTCCCTTCCGGCCGGCGGAGCGGGCGCGCTCGTGACCGACGTGCCGCTGCGCACGGGACTCACGCCGTCGGTGCTGTTCGGCGGTGCGATCCAGACGCTGATCGGGGTGGGGAGCCTCGTGGCACTGCTCGCGCTCGGCATCCTGCAGCGGGTGCGGCGGCGCACCACGACGCCGGCCCCCGTGGTGGAGGCCGGCGTCGTCGATGGTCAGCGAAGCTGACGCACGTGCATCAGGCGGTCAGCCGGGTGGTCCCGTCGCCGTCGCCACGCCGCGCGCGCACGAGAGCGAGGCGCTCTTCGAGCAGTTCCTCCAGCTCCGGGATGGTGCGACGCTCCATCAGCATGTCCCAGTGGGTGCGGGGGGTCTTGTCACCGGAGTGATCGACCTCCGCCACGGTGTCGCCCGTGCGGAGCACGGCCTCTCCACCGCAGGTGCGGCACTCCCACGCCTCGGGGGCCTCCGCGTCGGCCGCGAAGGTCATGACGGTCTCTCGTGAGCACTGCGTGCACACGTACGTGAAGTTCGCGCGCTCGTGGAAAACGACGCCATCCTCGCTCTGTAGGCTGGATGCGCCGATCCGCATGCCGCGCAGGCTGCGATCTGCCATTGTGTGGTCCTCTCGTCTCCGTCAGGTATAACGCCCTCACCTGTGCGCATCATCCGAACGGGCAGACGCAGGCGGTTTTTCACAGTCGATGCCCAGCGTCTTCCGAGACTGACCGGGGTGGCGCGGGTTATGGGGGATTGCCCACCTCAGCGTTCGGAGGCGACAGCCTCCACCGCGAGGTCGGCGCGGTCGCTCACGAGTCCGTCTACGCCGAGGTCGAGCAGGCGGAGCATGTCGTGCCGGTCGTTCACCGTCCACACGTGCACTTCGGCACCCGCGCCGTGGACAGCATCCACGAATCGCCGGGTGACGATACGCACGCGTCCGTACCGCTCGGGCACCTGCACGGCATCCACACCCGCGAGCGCGCGCCGCACGAGCCGAGGAGATCGAGACGTCACGGCGGCCAGCAGCGTCGTGATCACCGCGCGGCCTCCGGAGGTCGCCGGGTCACCACCGGATGCGCGGGCGGCGGCGAGGGCGCGGCGCCGCCGGTCGTCGGAGAAGCTCGTGAGCAGCACACGCGAAGACTCGCGGGCGACGTCACGTCCGACGGCGTCGGCTGCGGCGGCCGCCTTCACATCGAGGTTGAGTCGCAGCGTCGGGAACGCATCGAGCGCCTGGCGGAGTCCGAGGAGGCCGCCGCGGTCCGCCATGATCCTCTCCAGCTCGGCGAACGTGACGGCCGACACGGGGCGCGGGTCGCCGGTGACCCGCGAGAGATCGTCGTCGTGGAAAAGGACGACCTCTCCGTCGGCTGTCAGGTGGCAGTCGGACTCGACGTAGGCGGCTCCGGCGGCGTGTGCCGCGGCGAACGCCGCCGCGGTGTTCTCGACCACGCCCTCCGCCCCGGGCGGGACGAAACCTCGGTGAGCGAGCACGCGCGGAGCCGCGGATGCCGCGAACCACGGATGCATGTGTACGACGGTGCTCAGGAGGTCGGCGTCGACGAGGCGCCGTCGTCGAGGGCCGGCGGAGTCGTGGCCTGCGCCTCGCTCGCGATCTCGTCGGCGGCGGAAGCTGCGGCACGCGCCGCGGCGGCGGCCTCTGCGGCCGCAGAACCGCTCCCGTGCCCGGGAACATCGTCGGACGGCCGGGGCGAGGGTGCCGTGGCGCGACCGGCGAACGCGTCGCCGATGCCCTTGAGTGCTTCGGTCAGCTCGCTGGGGATGACCCACAACTTGCTCGACGGGCTCTGAGCGATCTTCGGCAGGGTCTGCAGGTATTGGTACGCCAGCAGCTTCTCGTCGGGCTGCCCGCGGTGGATGGCGTTGAAGACCATCTGAATGGCCTCCGACTCGCCCTGTGCTCGGAGGACGGCCGCCTGCTTGTCTCCCTCTGCGCCGAGGATCGCCGCCTGTCGGCGACCCTCCGCTTCGAGGATCTGCGACTGCTTGGAGCCTTCCGCCGTGAGGATCGCCGCGCGGCGGTCGCGCTCAGCTCGCATCTGCTTCTCCATGGAGTCCTGGATCGAGTGGGGCGGATCGATGGCCTTCAGCTCGACTCGCGACACGCGGATGCCCCACTTGCCCGTGGCCTCGTCGAGGACGACGCGGAGCTGGCCGTTGATCTCGTCACGGCTCGTGAGCGCCTCCTCGAGGTTGAGGCCGCCCACGACGTTTCGCAGCGTCGTGGTCGTCAGCTGCTCGACGGCGCCCAGGTAGTTGGCGATCTCGTACGTCGCGGCGCGGGCATCGGTCACCTGGAAGTACACGACCGTGTCGATAGACACGACGAGGTTGTCCTCCGTGATGACGGGCTGCGGCGGGAACGACACGACCTGCTCGCGCATGTCGACGAGCGGGCGGAGCCGGTCGATGAACGGCACGAGGAGATTCAGTCCGGGGGAGAGGGTGCGCTGGTAGCGCCCGAGCCGTTCCACGACACCCGCGTAGGCCTGCGGGATGATGCGGATCGACCGGAACAGCACCACGATCACGAAGATCGCGACGACGACCAGCAGGACGATGATGAAGATCTGACCGATGAAAGCGCCGACATTGACGTCCATCAGATGCTCCTCTCCGAAGTGGGCTCACCCGGGGCGGCCTCGATGATGGGGGAGACCTCGACGGTCGCCCCCCGGACAGCGGTGACGGTGACGCGGGAACCGGCATCCAGACCGGGATCCGGGCCCACGAGCCGAGCGGTCCACGTCTCGCCGTTGTCGAGCTTGACCGACCCGTCACCGTCGACGAACGGACGAAGGACGCGGGCGCCGAGCCCGTAGAGGGCGTCGACGTTCGTCGGGTGCAGCGTGCTGCTGCGGTGCAGAGCGCGCAGGAGCAGCGGACGGATCGTGAAGAGGAGGAGCGCAGCGATCGCGGCGGCGGCGAGCACCTGGGCCCACCAGGGGCCGCCGAGGAGATTGACTCCGAGCCCGCCGATGAGCGTGCCGGCGGCCAGCATGAGGAAGGTGAACTCGAGCGTCAGCAGCTCGATGATGACGAACACCAGTGCGAGGACCAGCCAGGCGATCCAGAGGTACTGCGTGAGATCGGGCAGCACGGCCAGGCTCCTTCCGGGTGCGTCCTCGAACCCTAACACCCCGTCGAGAAGGGGGGTCGATTGATAGGCTCGGCAGCATGTCTCACCCCATTCCCGCCGGCACTCTGGCCGGCCGCACCGCCCTCGTGACCGGCTCTTCGCGGGGCATCGGCGCCGACACCGTGCGCTACTTCGCACAGGCGGGCGCGAACGTCGTCATCAACTTCCGCAACAAGGCGCCGCGTGCCGAGAAGCTCGCCGCTGAGCTGCGCGAACTCGGCGTGGAGGTGCTCGTCGTGGGTGCCGATCTCACCGACGCGGACTCGGTGCGCGAGATGTTCGCGGCCGTGAAGGAGCGCTTCGGATCGCTCGACATCCTCGTGCTCAACGCCTCGGGCGGCATGGAGGGGGGAATGGCGGAGGACTACGCCATGACCCTCAACCGTGACGCACAGGTGGGCGTGCTGGAAGCCGCGCTGCCCGTGCTGCAGGACGGCTCCCGCGTCGTGTTCGTGACGAGCCACCAGGCGCACTTCATTCGTACGACGCCGACGATGCCCGAGTACGAGGTGGTCGCGCTGTCGAAGCGGGCGGGGGAGGATGCGCTTCGTGAGCGCATCCCGGCGCTCACGGAGCACGGCATCGGATTCGTGGTCGTGTCGGGCGACATGATCGAAGGAACGATCACGGCGACGTTGTTGGAGCGTGCCAACCCGGGAGCGATCGAGTCCCGCCGCGAGTCGGCCGGCAAGCTTTACAACGTCTCGGAATTCGCCGCCGAGGTCGCCCTGGCAGCGGTCGAGCCGATCCCGGCGGACAACACGCGCCTCATCGGCGACGTGGCGTCGTTCGGCGGGGAGTGAGATGCGCGCCGACCACATCGATGCACTCATCAGCGTCGGCCGGCCGTCCATCTCCACCGACGGCGCGTTCGCTGTGTTCGCCACATCGCGACCCGACACTCCCGCCAACCGCAACGTCGGTCAGCTCTGGCGAATCGACCTGCCCGAGGGGGCACCGCGACGATTGACCCGCGGCGTGGCCGACTCGGCTCCGCAGATCTCGCCCGACGGGCAGGCGGTTGCGTTCCTCCGCGCCGACGCGCGCGGGAAGGCTCAGATCCACGTCATCGCCTCGCAGGGCGGGGAAGCCGTCCAGGCGACGGATGCCCCCGGCGGCGTGGGGAGCTTCGCGTGGTCGCCCAACGGCGACGCTTTCGCCTATACCTCGCGCGTCGTCGAAGCCGGTCGGTACGGCAGCGTGGAGGGCCTCGATTCGGCGGCGGAATCCCCGCGGCGGATCACCGGCATCCGCTGGCACGCCAACGGGCTCGGCTACCTGGCTGATCGCCCCGCGCACGTCTTCGTGGTCGCGGTGCCCGCCACCGACGCCGAACCGTTCTATGAGCCCGCACCGGCCGTGCTGCCGGAAGGTGCCGAGGCGCCCACGAAGCGCGTCGTCGTCGCCGGGGCGCGTCAGCTCACCGCGGGGGATGCCTCCTACTCGGGTGTCGTCTTCACGGGCGACGGTTCCGAGGTGCTCACGGTGCCCGACGAGATCGAGCACGATCGGCGCGACCTGCGCTCGCGCCTCGTGGCGGTTCGGACGGATGGGAGCGGCCAGCGAGAGGTCGTGGCAGCCGACCGCGGCCTGGCGATCGACGATGTCTTCGTCGCGCCCGATGGCGTCATCGCCATGACCGCCGCCGACATGGGGGAGAGCGGAGTCGACTTCATTGCTCCCGGTGATGCCCTGTGGCTGGTCGAGGACGACGGACCGCGTCGACTCACCGACCCCGAGACGATCGACCTGGGAGAGGTCGGGTCCCACATCGGCGCCGCCGGTACCGACTTCCTCGTGCAGAACCGTACGCGGGGTCGCGTCGAACTGCTTAGGGTGACGCGTCAGGGAGAGATGTCGGTGGTCATCGGCGGTGACGTCGAGGTGTCCGGTCATGCCGCCAGCGGTACGGGCGAGCGGATCGTGGCATCCGTGGCCACGCCGGAGTCCGCCGGAGAGCTGTTCCTCGCGGATGCCGGGCCGCTCACGCACTTCGGTAAGGTTCTGCAAGACGCCGGGATCGTCATGCCAGTGGAGAAGGAAATCCCTGGTCGTGACGGATACCCGGTGCATGGTTGGGTAGCCGTCCCGGAGGGCGACGGGCCGTTCCCCGTCATTCTGCAGATCCACGGCGGACCGTATGCCTCTTACGGCATCCATGCGTTCGACGAGACGCAGGTTCTCGTGGACGCTGGGTATGCCGTCGTCTATTCGAATCCGCGGGGCAGTGCGGGATACGGACGCGAGCACGGCCGCAGCATCCGCCAGCGCATGGGTACCGTCGACTTCCACGACGTCATCGACTTCCTCGATGCCGCACTCGAAGCCGACCCCCGTTTGGATGCCGCGCGCGTCGGCATCATGGGAGGTTCCTACGGCGGCTACCTCACGGCCTGGGTTATCGCGCACGACCACCGCTTCGCCGGCGCGATCGTCGAGCGCGGTTTCCTCGACCCGGCGTCCTTCCAGGGCACGAGCGACATCGGATCGTTCTTCGGCGACGAGTACGTGGGCGTCGATCCGGAGGCGATGGCCGCGCAGAGCCCCATGGCCGTTGTCGCTCAGGTGACGACTCCGACGCTCGTGCTGCACTCGGAGCTCGATTTCCGCTGCCCGCTCGAGCAGGCCACCCGCTACTACGCGGCGCTGAAACGGCAGGGAACGGATGCCGAGATGCTGATCTTCCCGGGGGAGGATCACGAGCTGACGCGATCGGGCCAGCCGCGCCATCGCCGAGAGCGGTTCGCCGCGGTCCTCGACTGGTGGCAGCGCTACCTGCCCACCGTCTGAGTTTCAGGCATGGGACACGAAGAGGGCCCCGGGATCGCATCCCGGGGCCCTCTTCGTGTCGACGTCAGAGTCGGTCGGCGTCAGCTCACTACTTGCCGAACGTGAACGCACGGACGAGGTTCAGGACGCCCATGGCGATGAGCATGATGCCCAGCAGCCACCACAGGACGACGGCTCCCCACAGCGGGGAGAACAGCAGATAGAGGCCGGCGATGACGCTCACGATCGCGAAGAAGACGGTCCAGGCCTTCGACTTCGAGTCGCCGAGCGTGGAGAGCGAGACGATGCCCTCGACGATCCAGCTGATCCCGATGAAGACGGAGACGAAGACCGCGAGCCAGACCGTCGTGGCGGTGAGGTTCGAGAACGTGATGATTCCGGTGATGATGAAGAGCAGGCCGAGGGCGATATGGCCGACACGAGCCCATCCGCCCTTCGTCTTGCTGAAGATGCCCAAGCCGGCGTAGACGAGGCCGGCGGCGATGATGTAGATGGCGAGGATCCACGTCACGACGACGGCGGTCTGGCCGGGCCAGACGAGGATCAGGATGCCGGCGACGAGCGTGAGGAGTCCGGCGAGACCGAGTGTCGTGCGGATGCTGTTGACCTCGGACTTCGCAAGCGGAACGTCAGTTGACATGAGTGAGTACCCCTTTCTGGGAGTTCCCTGAGTGGGATCAGCGCCAGGATAGCCCCATCAGGGCCGTCGCGCGGGTATGCGCGCGGAACCGGTTACACATCCCGCAAACGAAGCGTCACGTTCCGAGGAGAACCGTGATCAGCAGCAGTACGGGAACGCAGCCGATCGTGGTGAGGAACACCGTGTCACGAGCAATCGGCTCGCCGATGTCGAACCGCTGGGCGTAGTTGAAGACATTCTGAGCCGTGGGGAGAGCGGCCAACACGGTGACGACGAGAACGTCAGCGGGGGAGAGGCGGAAGACGTAAGCCGCTACTGCCCAGGCGATCACGGGCATCACGAGCAGCTTGAGCGCGGAGGCGACCAGGACGTCGCGGCGCCGGCCGCGAGTTCCGAGCACACGCCGGCCGTGCAGGGAGATGCCGTAGGAGATCAGCATCACCGGCACGCACGCGTTGGCGATGAGCGTGGCGGGTTCGATGATCATCGGGGGCGGCGACCAGCCCGAAAGCGAAACGAGCATTCCGAGCACCGAACCGACGACGAGCGGGTTGCTCACGGTGCGCCGGACGATCGGGATCACGCGGCGCTGACCCGTGGAGACGGCTTCGAACACCGCCATCGCGATCGGCGTGAACACCACGAGCTGCAGCAGGATTACCGGCGCCGGATACGCCGCGCTGCCGAGGAGATACAGCGACAGCGGGATGCCGATGTTGTTGGAGTTGACCTGTCCCGCCGACAGTGCGCCGATGAGGCTCTCACCGATGCTTCGGCGCCACCACAGCCGAGCCACCAGACCGAAGACGACGAAGATCGCGACGGCGGCGATCGCCGAGACCGGCAGCATGGCGGAGAAGAGCGTGTGGACGTCGGCCTGCGAGAGCACGACGAAGAGCAGGAACGGCGAGAGGACGAAGAACACGAGCCGTCCGAGTACGTGACGCGCGTGAGGCCCGAGCAGATCGATGCGCCCGAGGAGCCATCCCACGAAGATGGCGACGCCGATAACGACGAAACCCGTGAGCGCCTCCAGCATCCTTCGAGCCTAGAGCCGCCGGGAACTCCGCCGGTGCCATCTCCATCGTTCATTCTCCGATAATGCACATTATGTCAACTCGCCGAGTGGAGCCGGTGGAAGCGGCCCCCCTCCGGTCTCCCCTCGCTGCGTGCGAGCGCGGCACGGGCGTAGGGTGTCGCGCATGAGCGAAGACGGCTGGCGCGCGTTTCTCGACGACGACCCGAAGGACTGGGTCATTCTCCATGGCGGCCCGTCCGCGGTGTTCCGCGTCGGCTCACTGGCCGAAGCTGCGCGGCTCGCCGCAGCGATCGCCGAGGTGCCGGGACTCGGCGACCGCACGCTGCTTTCGGCGACGTCCGACCACCTCACGGTAAAACTCACCCGCGAGATGTGGGGCACCAAGCCGGAGCACATCGCCGTCGCTCACGCGATCTCCGACGTGGCACGCGCACACGGGGCGGTCGCCGACCCGTCGTCGGTGCAGGAGGTCCAGGTCGCCATCGCTGCTCAGCCCGACGCGATCGATCTGCCGTTCTGGCGGGCTGTGCTCGGCTACGCGGCCCTGCACGACGACAACGGCCTCGATCCGCTGGGCCAGGGGTCGACGGTGTGGATGCAGGAACTCGACCCCGGCAAGCCGTTGCGTCATGCCATGCACCTCGACGTGTCACTCCCCCGTGAGCACATCGCGGCGCGGCTGGAGGCCGCTGTCGCCGCCGGCGGACGGATCGTCGACGACAGTGAGGCGCCGAGTGCGTGGATCCTCGCCGATCGCGCGGGCAACAAGGTGTGCCTCGCGGCGTGGCCGGATGGCGCGAGGCCTTCGCAGGGCTCGTGAGAACGTCACGGCGAAACCTCTCCCCTGCTCAGTCCGCATCCCGTGCGGCGTCACCGAGGCGATACATCCGAATGTGCCGGTGGCCGTGCTTGAACGACCGCGTCGCGTTCTGCAGCGGCCGCAGATCGTCGCGTTCCGTCGTGACGAGCACGACGACGGCGCCCGGAGGCAGCACGCGCTCGAGAGCATCGAGAGCGACCGCCGCCGGAGCCCGGCCGGGCGTCGACGTCGACCACGCGGTCTGCGTGCCGTAGGGCAGGTCGCAGAGCGCCACATGGATGCCGTCGAGGTCGAGCCGTGCCAGTGAACCGGCATCCGTGACATCGGCCTCCACCGCGTCGGTGCGGGGTGCGGAGGAGCGCCCGGGAACATCGAGCAGTCGATCGATCGCGGCCAGGCGATCGTCGTCGGCGCCGCGGTCGGCCAGCTCGCGTCGCCGTTCCGCGAGCCCGGTGGGCGTCACCAGCGCGAGGTTCTTCGCGGCGAGTGTGACGGCGGCGGGATCGACGTCGCTCGCCAGCACCCGCTGCAGTCTCTCGGGTCGCAGCAACGCGACGGCGGTGGGGATGCCGCCCGCGCCGCACATCGGATCCCACAGGCCGACGCGCTCGCGACCGGTCAGGAGACGCGCCCGCTCGAAGAGTTCAACGGCAAGGCGAGGCGGGAAACCCGGGAACCCTGGAGCCGAGTGGATGACGCGGCCTCCCCCGGCATCCTCGTAGCGTTCGCCGTTCGCGTGATCGAACCTCATCGCGCGCCGCTCTCTCCAAGGCTCACGCGCAGTGCCGCGAAGACGAACTCCCACCCCTGTCGATACGACTCGACAGGGCCGTCGTCCGTCCACGGGCCCGTGTGCCGCAGGGTCAGGACGCACCCGGCGGCGATTTCGCGGAGCTCGATGTCGCATGCCTCGTCGCGGCTCTCGCCGTCGGCGTCGGTCCACCGCCAGGTGAACGACAGGCGGTGCGGGGCCTCGACGGCAAGATAGTGCCCCGCCACGGCGATGCCTGCCGCTCCCGCCGCGAACCGGTAGGCGCCACCCGGGCGGGCGTCGGCCGTGATCTCGACGTCGTCCCAGTGGTTCCACCACCAGGTGCGCAGCCGCTCGGGCTGCGTGAGAGAGGCCCATACCTCCGTGACCGGCGACGACAGCGCGATCTCCAGGTGGAGCGGACGCTGCGCGAGCTGGGCCCACGGTGCGGCAACGTCCTCACCATCGCCCGCTCCCCCGTGGAGCTCGGCCAATGCGCGCAGGTGCGACTCCCATCCGTCGCCGTAGTCCGCGATGTGATCGGCCTCGCCGAGGCGGTGTTCGAGGGTGAGAATCGTGCCGTCGCCGTCACGCCGGAGGTCGACCCGCACGCGACTCGGGGCCTCGTTCGCCCAAGTCCAGGACACGGCGAGGGAATCGACGGGAGCACAGTGCTCGATGCGCAGCGCAGCGCGCGTATCGGGGTCATCTGCGAAGCGGATGCGCACGAGGGTGGGGTCATCGGCATCCCGTTCCACGTCGCCGAGCCAGCGGGCGAGGCGGGAGCTGTCGGTGAGTGCCGACCACACATCGTCGGGAGTCGCGGCGTAGCGCCGCACGATCGTCACGATCGGCTCGTGCGACGAGCCTGTCAGGCTCCGAAGCACCAGGTCACGCATGGTCATCCTGCGCCTCGCTCTCGGAGTGTGCGACTCCGCGTCGCAGCTCGGTGTCGAGGGCGTCGAGCCGGTGCGTCCATCGGGCCTGCTGCTGCGCGACCCAGGCCGCGGCCTCGTCGAGGGCTTCGGGGCGCAGCGCGTACAGGCGCCGGGCGCCGTCGGGGCGCGCCTCGGCGACTCCCCCGTCGCGCAGCACACGCAACTGGTTCGAGACGGCGGGCTGTGAGATGCCGAACTCCGAGCCGATGGCCCGACTGATCTCGCCCGAGGTGCGGTCGGCGACGGCGAGGATCTCGACGATGCGCCGCCGCACCGGATCGCCGAAGAGGTCGAATGAGTTCACGATGCATTTATATCAGGCGACAGTGATATTGCCAAGCAGGGTGCTCGGAAGGGCAGAATGACGGGATGCCGTCTGCCCGGATCCATCTCGAACTGATCCCCCACGTCGACACGACGACGTGGACGCTTCGCGTCGACGGCATCGATGTCGGCGTGCTGCGCGGGACGGTGCGAGGCGGCGACGTGGAGCTGTTCGTCGAGGTGGACGAGTCTGCCCGGCGCCGCGGGATCGCGCGCGCCGCGGTCGGCCGCCTGCTCGGCTCCGCGCCGTGGGGCCACGACGTGCGCTACGTCGCCGAGGTGGACGCGGGCGACGAGGCTACTGCGGCCCTCGCGCGCCGGCTGGGGTTCACGCCCGGGGATGCCGGCGGTTCCGGCCGTCGGTGGAGCCGCCCCGCCCCGCGCGCCCGGGCCGCCGCCGACGATATCGCCCGCTTCCTCGACCGCGACGGACGGATCGACCGCTACCCGCTGCGCAGCGCTGACCGGCAGGCTCTTCTGACGTGGGTCGCGGCGCGGGCCCTGCCGCACGGTGTGGTGCTCGATGAGGCCGCGGTGAACGCGCGGCTGGAGCCGTACGCCCCCGCGGGCGATGTCGCCGTGCTGCGGCGGTATCTGGTCGACCACGGACTCGTCGAACGCACGCGATCGGGCTCGGAGTATGTGAGGGTCGAGCACGACGCGAGCTAGCCCAGTGCTGCCGCCTTCTCTTCGAGCACTCGGCGTTGCGCGTCGTTGGCGGTCAGGGCGATGGCGTGCGAGAACTCCTCCCGCGCCTCCGTGGCGCGCCCGAGCCGTGCCAGGAGCTCGCCGCGCACGCTCGGCAGCAGCGGTGAGCCCCGGAGCTCTCCGCGCCGAGCCAGATCGTCGACGATCCGTAGCGCGGTGGCGGGACCGGTCGCCATCGACACGGCGACGGCGCGGTTGAGTTCGACGATCGGGCTCGGCGCGATCCGTCCGAGCGCCTCGTAGAGCACGACGATCGTCTCCCAGTCGGTGTCGTCGACGTGCGATGCCGCACTGTGACACTCGGCGATGGCGGCCTGCAGCGCGTACGTCCCCCGCCCCCGACCGGATGCGAGGAGGTCCGCTCGCCGCAGCGCTTCTCGTCCGCGCGTGATCTGGCGGCGGTCCCACATCGTTCGGTCCTGATCGGCGAGCAGCACCGGGCGGCCGGCGGCGTCCTCGCGGGAGGCGAACCGGGCGCGCTGGAATTCCATGAGAGCTACCAGCGCCGCGGGCTCCGGCTCTCGCGGGACGAGCCCGCACAGCACCCGTCCGAGCCGCAGGGACTCGTCGGCGAGCTCCGGGCGCATCCACCGCTCCCCCGCCGTCGCTGCGTAGCCCTCGGTGAAGATCAGGTACACGACGCCGAGCACGCCGTCGAGCCGCGCTCGCCATTCCGACGGTTCCGGTGTCTCGAAGGCGACACCGGCCGCCGACAGGGTCTTCTTCGCTCGCGTGATCCGTGCCTGCACGGTCGCGACGGGGACAAGCAGCATCCGGGCGATCTCGGTCGTGGTGAGACCGCCGACGACGCGGAGGGTGAGCGCGACCTGCGACTCCCGTGACAGCGCCGGATGGCACGCCGTGAAGACGAGCCTCAGCAGGTCGTCGTCGATCGGCTCCCACGTGTCTTCCGCCGACTCCGACAGCTCGTGCGCGATGAGCCGGTAGCGATCGTCGCGGCGCTCGCGCCGACGCCACGCGTCGATGGCGCGGCGTTTGGCCGTCGCCGTGAGCCAGGCGCCCGCGTTCGCGGGTATCCCGGACTCCGGCCAGGACGTCAGAGCCTCCGCGAGCGCTTCCTGGGCGACGTCCTCCGCCTGGCCGAGGTCGCCCGTCATCTTCGCGAGTGTCGCGACGATGCGGGGACCCTCGATCCGCCAGACCGCCTCGACGGTCCGCGTGACGTCGAGCGGCATCAGACGGTGCCGAGCTGCTCGCGCCAGCCGGCCTCCTTCTGAACGAACTCGTTGTCAGCGAAGTCGGCGAAATCGGACTCGTCGGTGATCCGCCGGACCTCCAGCGTGTTCCCGGGGCCCAGGGGGCACCGCTTCGCCCACTCGATCGCCTCCTCCGCCGTCGCCGTGTCGAGGATCCAGAAGCCGTTGAAGAGCTCGTGCACTTCACCGTACGGGCCGTCCGACACGAGCGGCGGCTCATCCGCCGAGAACGTCACCAGGTAGCCGGCCTCGGGGGCGAGCCCGTCTCCGCCGGCGAGCACTCCCGCCTTGATGAGCGACTCGTTGTAGGCGCCCATCGCGTTGATGACCGCCTCGAAGTCGAGTTCCTTCGATGCCTCCAGCGCTTCGGCCGTGGTCCGCATGATCAGCATGTGCTTCATCTGTTCGTCTCCTTCATCCGGGTGCCCGCGGCACCCTCTCACTATGACGTCGAACGAGAATCGACGAAATCGACACGTCGGCCGAGATTTTTCGGCGAGGCGACATCGAGCCCACCCTAGGTCAGCGCAGGTCAGCGCAGGTCAGCGCAGCGGCGTCCACCCCGATGGCAACGGCCCGTCGGCATCCGCCCGCTCTCGGTCCGCGGCGGTCGACCAACCCTGGGCCGCGGCCGGGGAGTCGAAGCCGCCGCGCGCCAACCGCACGCCGACGTCTTCGTGATGCATGCGGGGCGCTCCCCCGCGCCGGGTGGACGCGCGCACACTCCAGGCGTCGTCGGCGAAGCCCCCGCCGCGGAAGACGCGATAGTCGCCGTACCGGGCGGGGTCGAGCAGGTCCCAGCACCATTCCCACACGTTGCCGAGCGTGTCGAAGAGCCCGTGGAGGTTGGGGTGCTTGCCGCCGACGTCCTGAGGGCTCGTCACGCCGTCTGCCGCGGTCCACGCGACGTCGGCGAGCGGCCCGTAGTGCGGTCCCGTCGAGCCTGCCCGGCACGCGAACTCCCACTCCGCCTCCGTCGGCAGGCGGAACCCGTCGCTGTCGACGTGCCACGTGACATCCTCCCCGTCGAACGTGTACGCCGGGTCCAGGCCCTCCCACTCGGATGCCGCGTTGCACAGCCGCACGGCACGCAACCAGGAGATGTCCGCTGCGGGGCGCCGCGGATGCCGTGCGGTCTCGCCGAGGAGTTCTGCATGGACCTCTTCGGTGAGCGGGAACACACCGATCTCGAAGGGCTCCAGGTCGACCGCACGTCGCATCTTCCGACGCGCGTCGTGCAGTTCGACCCGCCCGCCGGCGATCGCCCTCATCTCGATGTCGGTCACCGACGCACTCTAGCGCTCGGTAACGTGGACGCTGTCATGACAGTCTCCGCCGCCAGCGCGCCGAGTGCCCGGGCGTGGATCATCTGGACGGTCGGCGTCGCGGCCTACGTGCTCGCGATCACCAACCGCACCTCGCTCGCTGCCGTGGGAGTGGATGCCGCGGAGCGCTTCCAGGCGGACGCCGCGACCCTCTCCCTCTTCGCTGTCGTGCAGCTCGCGATGTACGGGGGCATGCAGATCCCCATCGGCGTGCTCCTCGATCGCTACGGCGCGAGGCCCGTCATGACGGTGGGGATGATCCTCATGGCGATCGGGCAGTTGACGATGGCCCTCTCCCCCAGCGTCGGCGTCGCCATCCTGGCGCGAGTGCTCCTCGGCGCCGGCGACGCCGCGATCTTCCCCGGCGTGCTCCGACTGATCGCGCTCTGGTTCCCCGCGCAGCGGGCGCCGCTCATGGTCCAGCTGACGGGCATCGTCGGTCAGTCGGGTCAGCTCGTGGCGCTCATCCCCCTCGCCGCCCTGCTGCACGCCACGTCGTGGACGATCGCCTTCGGGAGCATCGCAGGACTCGGCGCGCTCTTCACGCTCCTCGTGGTGCTTCTCATCCGCAACCGGCCGCCCGAACTCGCCTCGGACGTGGCCGTCGACACCGACACGGGCGCCATCCGCGTCGTCACCTCCGCGGTCGACACCGGCGTCGGCATTCGCGCGGCCTGGTCGCACCCCGGCACCCGCCTCGCCTTCTGGTCGCACTTCACCTCACCGTTCGCAGGAACGGCCTTCATTCTGCTGTGGGGCATGCCGTTCCTGACCGCTGGCGAAGGACTCAGCAAGGCGACGGCATCCGCGATCATCTCGACCTACGTCGTGGTGGGTATGGTCGTCGGTCCCGTCATGGGCGATCTGTCGCGACGCATCCCCCACCTGCGCTCGCGGGTGCTGGTGCTCCCCTCGATCGGCGTACAGCTCGTGGCCTGGGTCGCCGTGATCGTCTGGCCCGGCCCCGCGCCGATCTGGTTGCTCATCGCGCTCGCCGTCGCGCTGGCGATGGGTGGTCCCGCCTCGATGATCGCCTTCGACCACGCACGCACCCACAACCCCGCCCACCGGCTGAGCACCGCCACAGGCGTGACCAACGCGGGCGGCTTCCTCGCGGCGCTTCTCGCCATCCTCATGATCGGCCTCGCGCTGGACCTGCAGGGGGCCGGAACGCCCGCGACCTACACGCTCGACGCGTTCCGCCTCGCGTTCCTCACCCAGGTCCCGCTGTGGCTGCTGGGCTCGGCGTTCATCATCGTCGAGCGGCGCCGGACGCGCATCCACCTCGGCATGGAAGAGCCGCGCCGCCGCACCCGGTGAGGATGCGGCGGCGCGGCGTGCGACTCAGATGGTCTGGTCGCCCGACGTGCGGGACTCCGTGTGGGTCACGCGCTCTCCGGCGACGGGGTCGACCGTCCGGGTGACCGACTCGGTCGAGCGCCGCCGCGCGACGAGGACCAGTCCGATCACGAAGACGACGGCACCGGCACCCATGAGGATGTAACCGATGAGGTCGAGGTCGACGTACTCGACATCGACGTTCACGGCGAACGCGAGGATCGCGCCGATGACGAAGAGAGCGATGCCTGCTCCGATACTCATGTGCACACTCCGATCAGCTGGTGGTGATGCCATGGTCCTCTGCAGCGGGCGCGGAAGGAACCCCTTGACACGGCACCCTGCGACGTGGGTAGGCGGCCCCGGCTCAGGACGGCGAGATCTCCGTCCAGGTGCCGTATTTCGCCTCTCTTCCGTCGCCGGACGATGTTCCCGTGAGACGGCGGCGCACCCACGGCCCGAGGTGATCCCGCATGTAGTCGCCACGCGCCAGGCGCACCGCGTCGGGAAGGGGCGGCAGCGACCACCATCCCTCGGGAACGCGCTCGCCGAGAGCGTCCAGCACCCGTGCAGCGACTCGGTGATGACCGCGGCTGTTCATGTGCAGGCGATCTTCCGACCAGTAGGAAGGGTCGGAGAGCTCGCGGTCCGGCCAGTTGAGCGCGCGGACGACGTCGGGTCGATCCGCCACGCGCCGGACCACCGCGGCGGACATGAGGTCGCCGCGCCGCTGGACGACGCGACCGAGGGGAAGCTGACCGGACGGGTTCGCTCCCGACAGCAGGATGAGGCGGACGCCCTGTTCATCGCACCGACGGAGGACGTGGCTGAAGGCGTCGGCGATGTGCGAGACCGACGTGCGGGGACGCAGCATGTCGTTGCCGCCGCCGTTGAACGACAGGTGTGTGGGCTCCAGGGCGAGCGCGCGCTCGAGTTGCTCGCGGACGATCGGCCACACCAGCTTGCCGCGGATCGCGAGGTTGGCGTAATGCACGCTCTCCCCGCGCGAGTCCGCCCATCCCCGCGCGACGAGATCTGCCCAGCCCCGGACGTTGCCGTCGGCCCGTTCGTCTCCGACGCCCTCAGTGAACGAGTCGCCGATCGCGACGAAACGGACGGATGCCATGGCATCCACTCTATGGTCCGGCGACCGCGCCTCGGCGCGTGTCGGGAGCGCCCCCCCCGCGACCGCAGGGCTACGGACGCGGAGCCTCCGCGTCGTCGTGGAGGAGCTCGGCCACCCGCGGCATCACGACGCTGCCGTAGAGCTCGATCGAGCGCATCATGCGCGTGTGCGAGAGCGTGCCGTTGGAGTATTTGAGGTCGAAGCGGTCCGCCCCGAGCGTCCGCACGGTGTCGGCGATCTTCCGCGCGACCCGCTCGGGCGAGCCGGCGTACACGGAGCCTTCCGGCCCCACATCGTGCTGGAACTGGAGCCGGCTGTAGGGAGGCCACCCGCGCTCCGCGCCGATCGCGTTGCGGTTGGCTTCCATCGCCGGGTACAGCTCCTCCCAGGCCTGCTCGTCGGTGTCGGCGATGTGGCCCGGCGAGTGGATGCCGATGGGCAGACGGTCACGGCCGAACGAGTCGAGCGACCGGTGGAACAGGTCGACGTACGGACGGAAGCGCGCCGGCGCGCCGCCGATGATGGCGAGCATCAAGCCGTAGCCGTAGCGGGCGGTGCGCACGACCGACTCGGGCGAGCCGCCGACACCGACCCACGCCGTGAACCCGTTCTCGGTCTTCGGGTACACGTCGGCGTCGCGCAGTGCGGCGCGCGTCGTGCCCTGCCACGTCACCGGCTTCTCTTCGCGGAGCCTCGCGAACAACTCGAGCTTCTCCTCGAAGAGCACCTCGTAGTCCGACAGGTCGTAGCCGAACAGCGGGAAGGACTCGATGAACGACCCGCGCCCCAGGATCACCTCGGCGCGGCCACCGGACACGGCATCCAGGGTCGCGAAGCGCTCGTACACGCGCACGGGGTCGTCGCTGGAGAGCACCGTCACGGCCGTTCCGAGGCGGATGTCGCGGGTGCGGGCCGCCGCTGCGGCCAAGACGATCTCCGGGCTCGAGACGGCGAACTCGTGACGGTGGTGCTCCCCCACGCCGAAGAAGTGGAGACCCACCTGGTCGGCGAGGACGGCCTGGTCGACCGTGTCGCGAATGGCCTGCGCGTCGGTGACGCGCGCGCCGTCGTCGTCGACGGTGACGTCGCCGAACGTGTCGAGTCCGAGCTGCACCTGATGCACCGCGTCCATGGGGGTCTCCTCTGCCGATGTTCTATTCCGGTGAATGGAACAGGGAAGGAAGACGCGGCATTCCCGCCCGCGTGGACACAGGCGGGAATGCCGCGTCGGAATCAGCCCTGTGCGAGCGCCATCCGGAGCGTGTCGAGACCGACGCCGCCGAGGCGGAGCGCACGCATGTGGAATCGCTTGATGTCGAACGCGGCGCCTTCGCGCTCCGCCACGTCGTCGCGGATCTGTTCCCAGATGCGCTGTCCGACCTTGTACGACGGCGCCTGTCCCGGCCAGCCGAGGTAGCGGTTGACCTCGAACTGGATGAACTCGTCGGACATGTTGACGTTGCGGCGCATGAACTCCAGCGCGAAGTCCGCGTCCCAGACGCCCTGACCGTCCGGGCGCGGCTTCTTCAGGTGCACGCCGATGTCGAGGACCACGCGCGCGGCGCGCATGCGCTGCCCGTCGAGCATGCCCAGCCGGTCCGCCGGGTCGTCGAGATACCCGAGCTGCTCCATGAGGCGCTCGGCGTACAGCGCCCAGCCCTCTGCATGTCCGCTGGAGCCGGCCAGCAGGCGGCGCCACGAGTTCAGCTCGGAGCGGTTGTACACGGCCTGCGCGATCTGCAGGTGGTGCCCCGGCACACCCTCGTGGTACACCGTGGTCAGCTCACGCCACGTGTCGAACGAATCGACGCCCTCGGGCACCGACCACCACATGCGGCCCGGCCGCGAGAAGTCGTCGGTCGGCCCCGTGTAGTAGATACCGCCCTCATTCGTCGGGGCGATCATGCACTGTAGGTGGGTGATCGGCTCGGGGATGTCGAAGTGCGTCTTGCCCAGTTCGGCCACGGCGCGGTCGCTCGTCTCCTGCATCCACTTCTGCAGTGCGTCGGTGCCGTGGAGCTTCCTGCTCTCGTCGCCCTCCAGGAAGGCGACGGCCTCCTCGACCGTCGCGCCCGCCTTGATCTCCCGCGCGATCGACTCCTGCTCGGCGACCATGCGGGCCAGCTCCTCGAGCCCCCACTCGTACGTCTCGTCGAGGTCGATGACGGCACCGAGGAAGCGACGCGAGTGGAGCGCGTACAGGTCACGCCCGACGGCATCCTCCTCCGCGGCCTCGGGAGCCAGTTCGGTGGCGAGGAAGGTGGCGAGCTCGTCGTACGACACGCGCGCGGCGTTGGCGTGGTCGGTGAGGTCGCGCGCCAGCGAGGCCGGCAGGTTGCCTTCGGCGGGCGCCGCGTCACCGGCGAAAGTGGCGAAGAAGCCGTTGTCGGAGGTGTAGCGACCGATCTGCGTGACCACTTCGGTCACCTGCCGGCGCGCGGGAACGACTCCCTCGGCCACGCCGGCGCGAAGGGTCTCGATGTAGCCGGCGATGGCGCCGGGAACAGCGCCGAGGCGCGCGGAGATGACGGACCAGTCGTCGACCGAGTCGGTGGGCATGAGGTCGAACGTGCTGCGGATCTCCTGCGCCGGCGAGGCGATCACGTTCACGTCGCGAAGGTGGGCGGAGGCCTCGTGGAGCTCGAGGTGAAGACGAAGATCGCCCGCGAGGTCGGCCTGCGTCACGACGTCGACCTGATCCACCGGCTCCGCGGCCTCCAGGGCCGCCAGCGTCGCCTTCGCGGCGTCGTAGCCGCGCTGCGCGCCCTCCGGCGAGAGGTCGTCGAGCCGGTCGTTGTACTCGAAACGTCCGATGTACGTGGCCAAGCCCGGCGAGAGTTCGGCAGCCGTGTCGACCCAGGCGTCGGCGATGGCATCGATCGGCGTGGGGGTGCGCTCTTCTGAAGCGCGCTGTGCATCAGTCATCCTCCGAGCCTATCCCCGGGGCGCGCGAATCTCAGGGAGGCCATCGGAGCCCGAGCGTGCGTCCGGGACGATGCGATCCCGCCGGCCGTCAGTGGCCCGCGGTGTCCCAATCGCCGCCGCGACCGATCTGCACATCGAGCGGTACGGACAGATCGGCCGCATCGCCCATGCGGGCGCGCACGATGCCCTCGACGGCACCCCACTCCCCCTCGGCGACTTCGACGACCAGTTCGTCGTGGATCTGGAGGAGTACGCGCGACGCGAGTCCCTGCGTCACGAACTCGTCGTGGATGCGGAACAGCGCGATCTTCATGATGTCGGCGGCGCTCCCCTGGATGGGGGCGTTGAGCGCGGCGCGCTCGGCGTTCTCCCGCAGCACACGGTTGGGACTGGCCAGATCGGGGAACGGGCGGCGCCGACCGAAGATGGTCTCGGTGTAGCCGTCGATCCTCGCCTGCCCGACCGACGAGCGGAGGTAGTCCCGCACGGCCCCGAACCGGGCGAAGTACTCGGTCATGAGCTGCTTGGCCTCGGCCTGTTCGATGCGCAGCTGCTTGGAGAGCCCGAACGCGCTCAAACCGTAGACGAGGCCGTACGACATGGCCTTCACCTTGGTGCGCATCGCCGGTGTGACGTCGCTCGGATCGACGCCGAACACCCGGGCGCCCACGAACCGGTGGAGGTCTTCGCCCGAGTTGAACGCCTCGATGAGCCCGGGGTCTGCCGACAGGTGCGCCATGATGCGCATCTCGATCTGGGAGTAGTCCGCGGTGAGGAGCGTCTCGTATTCGGCACCCACCTGGAACGCCGCACGGATGCGTCGGGACTCCTCGGTGCGGATGGGGATGTTCTGCAGGTTGGGATCGGTGCTGGACAGGCGTCCCGTCTGACTGCCCGTCTGCACGTAGGTCGTGTGGATGCGTCCGTCCGCCGCGATCGCGGCGTCGAGCGACTCGATGATCTGCCGGAGCTTCGTGGCCTCACGGTGCTGCAGTAGCAGATCCAGGAAGGGATGCGGGTGCGACTCCTGCAGATCGGCGAGGACCGCGGCATCCGTCGAGTAGCCGGTCTTCGTCTTGCGCGTCTTGGGAAGCTGCAGCTGCTCGAACAGCACCTCCTGGAGCTGCTTGGGCGACCCCAGGTTCACCTCCCGATCGATCTCGGCATAGGCGAGCTGCGCCACGGCGTCGGCGCGCGCCCCCAGATCTGCCGAGAACGACGACAACTGCTCGTGCGAGACCGCGACGCCCGCGAGCTCCATGTCGGCGAGGGCATCGAGCGTCGGCAGCTCGATCTCGGTCAGGACGCGCGAGACGCTGTCGGGCAGTTCCGCCCGGATGGCCTCGGTCACCCGGAGGACGTACCACGACAGCTGCCCCGGTGTCGCACCCTCGGTCTCGGGAACGAGCTGGGTCGGGTCTGCCTCCGGCAGCTTCTCATCGAGGTAGCGCCCCACGAGGTCGCCCAGGCCCTTGTCGGGGAAGCTCGGCCGGAGGAGCCACCCGGCCAGCAGCGGGTCGAACGTGAGACCGCCCAGACGGATGCCGGCACGTCGCAGCGCCTTCACCTGCGGTTTCGCGTCGGATACGGCCTTCGGCGCGTCACCCTCGAGCCAGGGACGGAGGGCCGCCTCGACCTCGGCCGACCACGTCGCTTCGACGGCGCCCTGCATCGTCGCGAGGCCGATGCGCTGCGGCAGCCCGCCGGAAAGCGTGAGCGTCAGTCCGACCGTCGCCCCGTCGGCCGCGGCGACCCAGGCGGCGAGGCCCGCGGCATCCGGTTCGGCGGGCACGGGGGCGTCGGCGACGGGTGCTTCGTGCGCGGTATCGCCCGACTCCCCCATCGCCTCGAATACGCGCGGGAGCAGGGTGCGGAACTCCAGGCGCGCGAAGATGTCGCGGACCTGCTCGGCGTCGATCGGGCGCACCGCGAGGTCGGCGGGCGTGACGTCGAGGTCGACATCGCGCAGGAGCGCATTGAGCGTGCGGTTGCGGCGCACGGTGTCGAGATGGTCGCGGAGGTTGCCCCCCACGACGCCCTTGATCTCATCGGCGCGCTCGAGCAGCGACTCGAGCGAACCGAACTGCGTGAGCCACTTGACGGCGGTCTTCTCGCCCACCTTCGGCACGCCGGGGAGGTTGTCGCTCGTCTCGCCGACCAGCGCCGCGATGTCGGGATAGTTGGCGGGGGGAAGCCCGTACTTCTCGACGACGGCATCGGGCGTGTACCGCTTGAGCTGCGACACGCCCTGCACGCTCGGGTAGAGCAGGGTGACGTCGTCGGTGACGAGCTGGATCGTGTCGCGGTCGCCCGAGCACACCAGCACGTCGTAGCCCTGCGCGGCACCCTCGGTGGCGAGGGTGGCCAGGATGTCGTCGGCCTCGACGCCCTCGCGCGTGAGCACGGTCACGTTCATGGCGGCGAGACAGTCCTGCAGGAGCGGGATCTGCCCCTTGAACTCGGCGGGCGATTCGGAGCGGTTCGCCTTGTACTCGGCGTACTGCTCGGTACGGAACGAGTGGCGCGAGGTGTCGAAGGCCACCGCGAGGTGCGTCGGCTTCTCGGCCTTCACGAGGTTCACGAACATCGACAGGAACCCGTAGATGCCGTTGGTGTGCTGCCCGTCCTTCGTCGAGAAGTTGTCGACCGGGAGGGCGAAGAATGCGCGATAGGCCAGCGAATGGCCGTCGACGACGAGAAGGGTAGGCTTTCCGGAGTCCGTCACCCTGCAAGCCTAGACGCGAGGGCGGACACCCCGAACGGCCCCCTTCGAAGGTGAGCGATGACGCCCGATTCCGCCCCCGCCGCATCCGATCGACCCGACTCATCCGACGCGTCCACCGGCCTGGAGTGGGCCGCCCGACGAGGGATGGGTGCGCTTGCCGAGAAGATGGGCATGCAGTTCCTCGAGTTCTCGGTCGATCGGTGCGTCGCCACGCTCCCCGTCGAAGGCAACACGCAGCCCGTGGGCCTGATGCACGGCGGGGCATACGTCGTGCTCGGTGAGTCTCTCGGCTCGATGGCGGCGAACCTGCACGCCGGCCCCGATCGGCTCGCGGTCGGCGTCGACATCAACGCGACCCACACCCGCTCGGCCACCTCGGGCACCGTGACCGGCGTGTGCACGCCGGTGCATCTCGGTCGCAGCATCACGGTGCACGAGATCGTCGTCACCGACGATCAGGGGCGCCGGTGTTCGACGATCCGGATCACGAACATGATCCGCGACCTCGCGCAGCGCTGACGCGCGCCGCTCGGCGGCCCCTCAGCCTTGTGGGGCTCAGCCCTTCTTCGGTGACAGCTGCTCGATGATCGCCTTCGCGACGTCCTGCATGGTCAGTCGGCGGTCCATCGACGCCTTCTGAATCCATCGGAAGGCCTCCGGCTCGCTGAGGCCCATCTTCTCGTTCAGGAGGCCCTTGGCGCGGTCGACGAGCTTGCGGGTCTCGAACCGCTCCACCATGTCGGCGACCTCGGCCTCGAGCGTGATGATCTGCTCGTAGCGGGCCAGCGCGATCTCGATCGCCGGCAGCAGGTCGTTCGGGGTGAACGGCTTCACGACGTAGGCGAGGGCGCCCGCCTCGCTCGCGCGCTCCACGAGCTCCTTCTGGCTGAAGGCGGTGAGCAGGACGACGGGGGCGATGTGCGCCTTGCTGAGCTTCTCGGCCGCGCTGATGCCGTCGAGGACGGGCATCTTCACGTCCATGATCACCAGGTCGGGCCGCAGCTCGGTGGCCAGCTGCACGGCAGTCTCGCCGTCGCCCGCCTCACCCACGACGTCGAACCCGCTGTCGCGGAGAATCTCGACGATGTCGAGGCGGATCAGCGACTCGTCCTCGGCGACGACGACGCGTCGGGGGGCGGGTGCCGTGGCGGCTGCGCTCAGTTCCTGCTCTGTCACCTGTCCATCCTAGAGCCAGGACCGTGCCTGCTTCTGCGGTATCGTCGATTCGACGTGCGCCGGTGTGGCGGAATGGCAGACGCGACCGACTCAAACTCGGTTGCCCGCGAGGGCGTGTGGGTTCGACTCCCACCACCGGCACGACAACACTCGGAAACGACGAAGAGCGGATGCCGGCCGGCATCCGCTCTTCGTCTTTCGACCTACTTGGCAGCCTGGTAGATCGGCGCCTTGCCGTGAACGGCGTCGCCGATCCGGTGCACCCGGATGTCGTTGGTCGAGCCGATGATCCCGGGAGGCGAGCCGGAGATCACGACGACCTTGTCACCCTCCTCGGCGAGCTTGTTGTTCAGGAAGAACTCGTCCACCTGCACGAACATCAGGTCGGTGTGCTCGACGTGCTCGACGAGGGTCGACTGCACGCCCCACGTCAGCGCCATCCGGCGTCGGATCGCGGGATCGACGGCGAAGGCCATCATCGGGATGCCGGAGCGCAGACGCGACATCCGGCGCGCGGTGTCACCGGACTCGGTGAAGATCGCGATGTACTTCGCCTCGACGAACTCGGCCACATCGTGAGCGGCGAGCGTGATGATGCCGCCCTGCGTGCGCGGCTTCGCCGTGAACGGACGAATGCGCTCGAGGCCGTGCTCCTCGGTGGACTCCACGATGCGCGCCATCGTCTCGACGACGACGACGGGGTACTTGCCGACACTCGTCTCACCCGAGAGCATGACGGCATCCGCGCCGTCGAGGACGGCGTTGGCGACGTCGCTCGTCTCGGCGCGCGTGGGAACCGGGTTCTCGATCATCGTCTCGAGCATCTGCGTGGCGACGATGACGGGCTTTGCCATGCGGCGGCAGAGTTCGACCGCACGCTTCTGCACGATCGGCACGGCTTCCAGCGGAAGCTCGACACCCAGATCGCCGCGGGCGACCATGATGCCGTCGAACGCGTCGATGATCTCTTCGAGGTTGTCGACGGCCTGCGGCTTCTCGATCTTGGCGATGACGGGGACCTTGCGGCCCTCCTCCGCCATGATCTCGTGCACGCGCGTGACGTCGGCGGCGTTGCGCACGAACGACAGCGCGATGATGTCCGCACCGGCCTGGAGGCCCCAGCGCAGGTCGGCCTCGTCCTTCTCGGACAGCGCGGGCACGCTCACTGCGACGCCGGGCAGGTTGATGCCCTTGTTGTTGGAGACGGGACCGGCGACGATGACCTTCGTCGTCACCACGGGGCCGTCGACGCTCTCGACCTGGACGCGCACCTTGCCGTCGTCGATGAGCAGGAAGTCGCCGGGCTTGACGTCTCCGGGAAGCCCCTTGAAGGTCGTGGAGACGAGCTCCTTCGTGCCGGGGACGTCTTCCGCGGTGATCTTGAAGATGTCGCCGACAGCGAGCTCGTGCGGGCCGTCGGTGAACTTGCCGAGCCGGATCTTCGGCCCCTGCAGGTCGACGAGGATGGCGACGGCGCGACCGGAGTCGTCGGCGGCCTTGCGGACGTTGGCGAAGCGGACCTCGTGCTCCGCATACGATCCGTGGCTGAGGTTCATACGGGTCACGTCGACACCGGCGTCGATGATCGCGCGGATCATCTCATACGACTCGGTGGCGGGACCCAGGGTTGCGACGATCTTCGCGCGTCTCACTGACTGACTCTCCGGTCTGTGTTTGGTTGTTCGGGAAGGATTTCCAGCCTACGCGGGCTGGAGGCCGATAGCGATGTCGGTCGGGCGCACGGGCGACGGCAAGGTCGTCCGGCCCATGAGGTACTCGTCCACCGACGCGGCGGCGGCACGGCCCTCGGCGATCGCCCACACGATGAGCGACTGACCGCGGCCCGCGTCGCCCGCGACGAAGACGCCCGGGGTGGTCGACTGGTAGTCGTCGCCGCGCTCGACGTTGCCGCGGCCCGTGAAAACGGTACCGAGTTGGTCCTCGAGGGCGCTGCGCTCCGGGCCGGTGAAACCCATCGCGATGAGCACCAGGTCGGCCGGGATCTCGCGCTCCGTGCCGCTCTTGGGGACGCGGCGGCCGTCCGAGGTGTACTCGGTCTCCGCGATCCGCAGGGCACGGACCTCGCCCGCATCGTTCGCGAGGAACTCGACCGTCGAGGCGAGGAACGTCCGCTCGCCGCCTTCTTCGTGCGCGGACTGCATCTCGAACACCGTCGGCATCATCGGCCACGGCTGGTGGTCGGGACGCTGGGAGGGCGGCTGCTTTCCGATCGCGAGGTTCGTGACGCTGAGCGCTCCCTGACGGTGCGCCGTGCCGATGCAGTCGGCTCCCGTGTCGCCGCCGCCGATCACGATGACGTGCTTGCCCTCGGCGTGGATCTGGTGCGGAACCTGGTCGCCTGCGACGGCCTTGTTGGACTCGACGAGGTACTCCATGGCGAAGTGGACGCCGTCGAGGTCGCGCCCCGGGATGGAGAGGTCGCGAGGGAGCGTGGAGCCCGTGGCGACCACGACCGCGTCATAGCGCGCCCGCAGGTCGTCCCACGAGATGTCGCGACCGATCTCGACGCCCGCCCGGAAGCGAGTGCCCTCGTCCTGCATCTGACGGAGGCGCGACTCGAGGTGGCGCTTCTCCATCTTGAAGTCGGGGATGCCGTAGCGCAGCAGACCGCCGATGCGGTCGTCGCGCTCGTAGACGGCGACCGTGTGGCCGGCGCGGGTGAGCTGCTGCGCGGCGGCGAGCCCGGCGGGACCGGAACCGACGACCGCGACGGTCTTGCCGGTGAGGCGGCCCGGCGGCTCAGCCTCGACCCAGCCGTTCGCGAAGGCCTCGTCGATCGTGCTGACCTCGATCTGCTTGATCGTGACGGCGGGCTGGTTGATCCCGAGCACGCACGAACTCTCGCAGGGCGCGGGGCACAGCCTCCCGGTGAACTCCGGGAAGTTGTTCGTCGCGTGGAGCCGCTCGATCGCCGCGCGGCCCTCGCCGCGCCACGTCAGGTCGTTCCACTCCGGAATGAGGTTGCCCAGCGGGCAGCCCTGATGACAGAACGGCACCCCGCAGTCCATGCAGCGTCCGGCCTGGCGTCGGAGCACGGCCGAGTCGCCCGGCTCGTATACCTCTTTCCAGTCCATGATGCGGACGGGAACGGGCCGGCGCGGCGGGAGCTCGCGCTCGGTGGTCTTGAGGAAGCCCTTCGGGTCAGCCACCGGTCACCTCCAGAATGCGGTTCCAGACGACGTCGCCGTCGGGGTCCAGCCCCTCGGCGGCCGCCTCCTGGCGGGTCTGCAGCACCGCGGCGTAGTCGCGCGGCAGGACACGGACGAAGTTCGCGATCTCGGCGTCGAAGTCGTCCAACATGCGCGCCGCGAGCGTCGATCCGGTTTCGGCGACGTGCTGCTCGAGCAGATCGCGGAGCATCTCGGCATCCCCCGAACCGAGCTCGAGGAGCTCGAGCTCGCCGTTCGCGATCGCCTCACGGTTGACGAGGCTGCGATCGAGCTTGTAGACGTAGGCGGAGCCGCCCGACATGCCGGCGCCGAGGTTGCGGCCCGTCGTGCCGAGGATCACCGCAAGCCCTCCGGTCATGTACTCCAACGCGTGGTCGCCGACGCCTTCGACGACGGCGGTCGCGCCGGAGTTGCGCACGAGGAAGCGCTCCCCCACGACGCCGCGCAGGAACATGGTGCCCTGCGTTGCGCCGTAGCCGATGACGTTGCCGGCGATGACGTTCTCCGACGCGTCGAAGGTCGCCGACTTCGGCGGACGAACGACGACCTGACCCCCCGACAGTCCCTTGCCGACGTAGTCGTTGGAGTCGCCCTCGAGTCGCAGGGTGATTCCTGCGGGAAGGAACGCGCCGAAGGACTGACCGGCAGAACCCGTGAGGTTCACCTCGATGGACCCGGACGGCAACCCGTTCGCGCCGTGCGCGAGGGTCACGCGGTTGCCCAGCATGGTGCCGACGGCGCGCTCGGTGTTGCGGATCGGCAGGTCGATCGAGATGTGACCGCCGTGGGCGATGACATCCTGCGCGCGCTCGATCAGGCCGACGTCGAAGTGCTGCTCGAGTTCGTGGTTCTGCGTGCGCATCGCGCGACGCGGCGCTTCGGGGGCGAATGCGGGGCCGTGCAGGATCGGCGTCAGGTCGAGGCCGTTCGCCTTCCAGTGATCCACCGCGCCGTTCACGTCGAGGAGGTCGTTCCGACCGATCGCCTCGTCGAGGCTGCGGAAGCCGAGCTCGGCGAGATACTCGCGGACTTCCTCCGCGATGAACTCCATGAAGTTGACGACGAACTCGGGCTTTCCGCTGAACCGACTGCGCAGCACCGGGTTCTGCGTCGCGACGCCGACGGGGCACGTGTCGAGGTGGCAGACGCGCATCATGATGCAGCCTTCGACCACGAGTGCCGTCGTCGCGAAGCCGAACTCCTCGGCACCCAGCAGCGCCGCGATGATGACGTCGCGTCCGGTCTTCAGCTGGCCGTCGGCCTGGACCACCACGCGGTCGCGCATGTCGTTGAGCATGAGCGTCTGCTGCGTCTCGGCGAGGCCCAGTTCCCACGGCGTGCCCGCGTGCTTGAGCGAGTTCAGAGGGCTCGCGCCGGTGCCGCCGTCGTGTCCGGACACGAGGATGACGTCGGCCAGAGCCTTGGCGGTGCCCGCCGCGACCGCGCCGATGCCCGACTGGCTGACGAGCTTGACGTGCACTCGCGCGGCCGGGTTGGCCCGCTTCAGGTCGAAGATCAGCTGCTTGAGGTCTTCGATGGAGTAGATGTCGTGGTGAGGCGGGGGCGAGATGAGCCCGACGCCGGGGGTGCCACCGCGGGTGCGGGCGATCCACGGGTACACCTTGCCGGGCGGGAGCTGACCACCCTCGCCGGGCTTGGCGCCCTGCGCGAGCTTGATCTGGATGTCCTCGGCGTGGGTGAGATACATGCTCGTGACACCGAACCGACCCGATGCGACCTGCTTGATCGCGCTGCGCCGCTCGGGGTCGAGGAGACGATCGACGTCCTCGCCGCCTTCGCCGGTGTTGGACTTCGCGCCCAGCCGGTTCATGGCGATCGCGAGGGTCTCGTGCGCCTCCTTGGAGATGGAGCCGTAACTCATGGCGCCTGTCGAGAACCGCTTCACGATCGAAGAAACGGGCTCGACCTCGTCGATCGGCACCGGCGGCCGCTGCCCCGACTTCAGCCGGAACATGCCGCGCAGCGTCTTCAGTTCGGCGGCCTGGTCGTCGACGAGCTTGGTGTACTCCCGGAAGACGTCGTAGCGCCGCGTCCGTGTCGAGTGCTGGAGCCGGAAGACCGTGTCGGGGTTGAAGAGGTGCGGAGCCCCGTCACGGCGCCACTGGTACTCGCCGCCCGTCCAGAGGCGCTCGTGCGCGCGCGCGGCGCCGTCCTCCGGGTAGGCGAAATCGTGACGCGCCTGGTTCTCGACGGCGATCTCGGCGATGCCGATGCCACCGAGCTTGGTCTCCGTGCCCGTGAAGTAGCGGTCCACGAACTCCTGCGAGAGACCGACCGCCTCGAACACCTGAGCCCCGGCGTAGGACGACACCGTGGAGATGCCCATCTTGGACATGATCTTCAGCACGCCCTTGCCGAGCGCGTAGATGAGGTTCTTCACCGCCTTCTCGGGGGTGACGCCGGTGATGTAGCCGGCGCGGACGAGGTACTCGGCCGTCTCCATCGCCAGGTAGGGGTTCACCGCCGAGGCGCCGTAGCCGATCAGCGTCGCGACGTGGTGCACCTCGCGAACGTCGCCTGCCTCGACGACGAGACCGACCTTCATCCGGTTCTCGCGGCGGATGAGGTGGTGGTGCACGGCGGACAGTGCGAGGAGCGACGGGATGGGGACGAGGTCCTTGTTCGAGTCGCGGTCGCTCAGGATGATGAACTCGGCGCCATCGGCGATCGCCGCGTCGACCTCGTCGCACATCGCCGCCAGCCTCGATTCGAGCGCGTCGGGGCCTTGTTCGACGTGATACAGCCCCCGGATCGTCACGGAACGGCGACCGGGCAGAGCCTTGTCGATGTTCTGGAGCTTCGCGAGTTCGTCGTTGTCGATGACGGGGAAGTCCAGCGTCACGGTGCGCGTGTGCTCAGGTCCCCATTCGAGCAGGTTGCGCTCGGGACCGAGGCCCAGCGAGAGCGAGGTGACGACCTCTTCGCGGATGGAGTCCAGCGGCGGGTTGGTGACCTGCGCGAACTGCTGTGTGAAGTAGTCGAAGAGCAGGCGCGGGCGCTTGCTCAGCACCGCGATCGGCGCGTCGGAGCCCATGGCGCCCAGTGGCTCGGCGCCGGTCTGCCCCATGGGCGTCAGGAGGATCTTGATCTCCTCCTCCGTGTAGCCGAAGGTGCGCTGGCGCCGCGTGATGGAGGCGATGGGGTGCACGATGTGCTCGCGCTCGGGAAGGTCCTTCAGGCGCACGCGACCGGCATCCAGCCACTCCTGCCACGGTTCGAGCGCGGCAAGCTGCGCCTTGACCTCCTGGTCTTCGATGATGCGCCGCTGAGCGGTGTCGACGACGAACATGCGGCCGGGACGCAGGCGGCCGCGGCGACGGATGCGCTCGGGCTCGAAGTCCAGCACGCCGGTCTCGCTGCCGATGACCACGAGACCGTCGGTCGTCTCGGTCCAGCGTCCCGGACGCAGGCCGTTGCGGTCGAGGGTGGCGCCGACGAGCGTGCCGTCGGTGAAGATGAGCGCGGCCGGCCCGTCCCACGGCTCCATCTGCATCGAGTGGTACTCGTAGAACGCCCGCAGGTCCGGGTCGATGTCCGCCTGCTTCTCGTAGGCCTCGGGCACCATCATCATGATCGCGTGCGGCAGGCTGCGGCCTGTGAGCGTGAGGAGCTCCAGCACCTCGTCGAACGACGCCGAGTCGCTCGCGCCATCGGTGCAGATCGGCAGAAGCGGACGGATGTCGCCGAGCAACTCGGACTCGAGCTGCGACTGGCGTGCGCGCATCCAGTTGCGGTTGGCGCCCACGGTGTTGATCTCGCCGTTGTGGGCGAGCATGCGCAGCGGCTGCGCGAGGGGCCAGGAGGGGAACGTGTTGGTCGAGTAGCGCGAGTGCACGACCGCCAGCTCGCTCGTGAAGCGCTCGTCCTGCAGGTCGGGGTAGAACGGCTCGAGCTGGAGGGTCGTGACCATGCCCTTGTAGCCGATCGTGCGGCTGGAGAGCGAGACGAAGTAGGCACCCAGTTCGTGCTGCGCACGCTTGCGCAGACGATACGTGCGCCGGTCGAGCGCGATGCCCGACAGCGCCGGCGCATCGCCGACGGCGGGTCGGGAGAGGAAGATCTGCTCGAACGACGGTCGCGCCTCGAAGGCCAGTTTGCCGAGGTTGTCGTCGGCGGTCGGCACGGTGCGCCAGCCGAGCACGGTGAGACCTTCGGAGGCGGCGGCGCGGTCGATGTCAGCCTTCAGAGCCTCACGGGCGGACTCCTCCAGCGGCAGGAAAGCGAGGCCTGCGGCGTACTCGCCGACCGGCGGGAGGTCGAAGTCGACGACCGCACGGAAGAAGTCGTCGGGCATCTGGGTGAGGATGCCGGCGCCGTCGCCCGTTCCCGCGTCGGAGCCGATCGCGCCGCGGTGCTCGAGGTTGCGCAGCGCCGTGAGGGCGAGCTGAACGATGTCGTGACCGGCTTCGCCGCGCAGCGTCGCGACCATGGCCAGACCGCACGCGTCCTTCTCGAACGCGGGGTTGTACATGCCCTGCTTCGCCGGGAATCCGCTGGTGCGGCTCGCGGCCATTACCTGACGGGGGCTCGATGGCATACCTGACCGTCCTCACTTGATGCTCAACTGGGACGACGTCGGCCCTGTGGTTACTCGCGCTCCGAGAGACGGTGCGCGGGATTACGGGTGCGCTCGGCGTGTCAACGCTCGGGTGCTATTTCGGGGAGTCGGTGCTTGTGGCTGCGCCCTCGAGAGCTTCGGACGTGGGGGGTGCGCTCACGTCCACGAAGTCATCGGTGTCCTGTGATTGTACAGCCCCATTGCCGGTCCACTCGCGCCCCGCCACGTAGGGCGAGTGCTCGAAGCCCGGGTGGCGCCGCGTCTGCACGACGAAGATGACGAGACCGACGAGCACACCGAAGATCGCCGCCCACACGTTCGTGCGGAGACCGAGGTAGATCTCGCTCGGATCGATGCGAATCGACTCCCACACGATGCGGCCAGCCGAGTACCAGACGAGGTAGAGCGCGAACAAGCGGCCCCACTGCAGCCGGAACTTGTGACCGGCCCACAGGAGCACGAGGACGCCGAGGGTGTTCCACACGACTTCATAGAGGAACGTGGGGTGGAACAGCGTTCCCTCGGGAAGGCCTGCCGGCCACGCCGCGTTCGGGTAGTCGATCTCCAGGCCCCACGGCAGGTCGGTCGGAAGTCCGAACAGCTCCTGGTTGAACCAGTTGCCGAATCGCCCGAGCGCCTGCGCCAGCAGCAGACCGGGGGCCAGAGCATCGGCGAAGCTCCAGAAACGGATGCCGGTCCACCGGCAACCCAGCCACGCACCGACGGCGCCGCCGATGAGGGCGCCGTAGATCGCGATGCCGCCCTCCCAGATGCGGAAGATCGCCCAGATGTCCTTGCCGTCGCCGAAATAGAAGCCCGGGTGGGTGACGACGTGGAAGATCCGCGCCGCGATGATCGCGATCGGCACGGCCAGCAGGGCGATGTCGACGACAACCCACGGCTCGGCACCGCGCTTGGTCAGCCGGTAGTTGGTCAGCAGGGTGGCCACGACGATCCCCGCGAGGATGCACAGCGCGTAGAAGTGGATCGTCAGAGGTCCGATGTCGAACGAGCTGACGTCGGGGCTGGGGATGCTGGTGAGAACCGAGGCGGGTGAGAACACGATGGGCAGTCTACTTCGCCCGCTCAGCGCGCCGCGCCGGCGGCCAGCTGCCGCGCTTCGGCGGCGAGACCCTCGACGCCGCCGTCGCGCAGCGCACGCACGAGGGCGGTGCCCACGATGGCGCCGTCGGCGTAGTCGAGCACGCTCCGCACCTGGTCGGGCGTCGAGATCCCGATGCCGACGCACGCGTGCTCGGCGCCGTGGTCGCGCAGGCGCGCGACGAGACCGCGGGCCGCGGCATCCAGCTCTGCCCGCTCCCCTGTGATTCCCATGGTCGAGACGGTGTAGACGAATCCCGTGGAGTGTCGCACGATGAGCTCGAGCCGCTCGTCGGTCGAGGTGGGGGCGGCCAGGAAGACGCGGTCGAGCCCCGTGCGCTCGGAGGCCGCGATCCACTCGCCGGCCGCATCGGGTGTGATGTCGGGCGTGATGAGGCCCGCTCCCCCGGCGGCGAGGAGTTCGTCGGCGTAGCGGTCGACGCCGAACTGGAGCACGGGGTTCCAGTAGGTCATGACGAGCACCGGCACGTCGACGCGCGACGTGATCTCGCGCAGCGCCGTGAACGTGTCGCGGAGGCGGAAACCGCCGGCCAGGGCCACCTGGGTGGCCTCTTGGATGACGGTGCCGTCCATGACCGGGTCGGAGTACGGCGGACCGAGTTCGAGAACGTCAGCGCCGTTCTCAGCGAGGGCGACCGCCGCTTCGATGCTGGTCTGCAGGTCGGGATAGCCCAACGGGAGATAGCCGACGAACGCCCCACGACCTTCGGCGCGGGCGGCATCGAGCGCCTGGGCGACGCGGCTCACAGCTCGGTCCCCTCGCCCTTGGCCTCGGGCACCTGAGGTCCTGCCTCGACGGGGTCTGCACCCTCGTCGTACAGACCGAACCACTTCGCGGCCGTGTCCATGTCCTTGTCGCCGCGTCCCGACAGATTAACGGCGATGACGGCGTCGGGGCCGAGTTCGCGTCCCAGGCGCAGCGCGCCGGCCAGCGCATGCGCCGACTCGATCGCGGGGATGATGCCCTCGGTGCGCGACAGGAGACGCAGCGCGTCCATCGCCTCGGTGTCGGTGGCCGGGATGTACTCAGCGCGGCCGATGTCGGCCAGCCACGCGTGCTCGGGACCCACGCCCGGGTAGTCGAGTCCGGCGGAGATGGAGTGGGACTCGATCGTCTGGCCGTCCTCGTCCTGCAGCACGTACGTCTTCGCGCCGTGCAGCACTCCCGGACGACCACGCCCGATGGATGCCGCGTGGCGCGGAGTGTCGACGCCGTCACCGGCCGCCTCCACACCGAAGAGCTTCACGCCGTCGTCATCGAGGAAGGCATCGAACATGCCGATCGCGTTGGAGCCGCCCCCGACACAGGCGATGACGGCGTCCGGGAGTCCCCCCGTCTCGTCGAGGAGCTGCTGACGCGCCTCCTCGCTGATGACCTTCTGGAAGTCGCGGACCATCGCCGGGAACGGGTGCGGACCGGCCGCCGTGCCGAAGATGTAGTTGGTGGTCTCCACGGAGGCGACCCAGTCGCGGTAGGCGTCGTTGATGGCGTCCTTCAGGGTGCGCGAGCCTGTCGTGACAGGCACGACCTCCGCGCCCAGGAGACGCATCCGAGCGACGTTGAGCGCCTGGCGCTGGGTGTCGACCTCGCCCATGTAGATGGTGCACTCGAAGCCGAAGAGGGCCGCGGCGGTGGCGGTGGCGACACCGTGCTGCCCCGCGCCCGTCTCGGCGATCACGCGTGTCTTGCCCAGTCGCTGCGTGAGAAGCGCCTGACCGAGGACGTTGTTGATCTTGTGGGAGCCGGTGTGGTTGAGATCTTCGCGCTTGAGGAAGATCCGCGCGCCGCCGGCGTGCTCCGCGAAGCGCGGAACCTCGGTGAGTGGAGACGGACGACCCGCGTACGACTGGAGAAGGCGGCGGAACTCCGCGTCGAACGCGGGGTCGGCCTTCGCGGACTCGTACTCCGCCGTCAGCTCGTCGATGGCCGCGATGAGCGACTCGGGCATGAACCTGCCCCCGAAGTCGCCGAAGAACGGACCGTGGGCATCGCGCAGACTCATACGCCGGCCTCCAGGAAAGCGTGCAGGGTGGCGACGGGGTCGCCGGTGACCAGCGCCTCGCCGATGAGCACCACGTCGGCGCCCGCCGCGCGGTAGTGGGAGACATCGGCCGGTGAGAGCACCGCCGACTCGGCGATCTTCACCGCGTCGGCCGGGAGATCGTCGTGGAGGCGACCGAAGAGGTCGCGGTCGAGTTCGAAGGTCGACAGATCGCGGGCGTTGACGCCGACCAGGCGGGCGCCGATGTCGGCCGAGCGCAGCACCTCGTCGCGGGAGTGCGTTTCGACCAGGGGCGTCATTCCGAGTTCGAGGACGAGCTCGTGCAGTTCCGCCAGCAGCGGCTGTTCCAGCGCCGCGACGATGAGCAGGACGAGGTCGGCGCCGGAAGCGCGAGCCTCGAGCACCTGATAGGGGGTGGCGATGAAGTCCTTGCGCAACACCGGCAGCGTCACGCGGGACCGCACGGCCTCCAGATCGGCGAGGCTCCCGCGGAAGCGGCGACCCTCCGTGAGCACGGAGATGGCCGAGGCCCCGCCCTGCTCGTAGAGAGCGGCCTGGTGGGCCGGGTCGGGGATCTCCGCGAGGTGCCCGCGGGACGGGCTCGCCCGCTTCACCTCGGCGATGATCTTCACCCGGTCGGCGGGAGCGAGCGCCTGCAGGGCGTCTCGCGCGGGGGCCTGCGCGAGCGCGGCACGCTCGACGTCGGCCAGCGGCCGGTCGACGGCGCGCGTCTCGGCATCCTCCACCGCGCCGGCGGTGAGGTCGGCGAGCACGTCAGTGCTGCTTCGGGCTGTACTTGGCGCCGTTCACGCCGTAGCCGGCACGAGCGAGCACCCAGCCCGACAGTGCGCCGACCACGAGCAGACCCACCGAGATCCACACGAGGATCGGCATCTCGAGGAAGAAGAAGAGCGTGCCGAGAGAGATCGCCACGAGCATGATCACGACGGCCGTCCAGGCAGCCGGGGAGTGTCCGTGGCCGGGGTCGTCGATGGGGTTGCTCATGGTTCTCCTTCGCGTGGCGGTTCGCTCCCGCCAGTCTAGCGGGCGGTCCCGCCCGTGCTGACCGGCATCGCGGGCTCTGTCACGCGGTGGGATCGTCGCCGCGGGAGAGGTCGTCCCAGGAATCGATGGCGTCGTGCGGGCGAGAGCCGGCAGCGACGTCCGACGTCTCCGTGCGGTAGCGGCGTCCCGCTCCTGGCCAGCGGTGAGCGGTCACGACGGTCGCGACTCCGCCGGCGGCCAGAGCGATCGCGGCCACGACCGTGATGAGCGGCCACGGTGTGGAGGTGATCTCGGCGACGAGGGCGCGTACGGTCTCCGCCCCGGCGAGGCCGGTCGCCTCCGTGACGGCGCCGGCGACGGCATCCACGGGCTGTTCGACGAGAATCCGCACGGCGGCGACGGCGAGCGACGCCCCGATCGCGATCGCGAGCCCGCCGAAGACGTACCGCAGGATGCGCCCGACGATGGACAGCGCCAGGGCCAGGGCGAGCGCGGCGAGGCTCAGGGGCGCGAGCAACGGCACGGCGGCTGCACCGGCGACGGCGAGCGGCGCATTCGTGGTGCCGCGGAGGGTGACGTCGAGCCAGGTCTGCGTCGAGGCGATGAGCGCCACCGCCCCCGCCACGAGGATCGTCAGCACGCTCAGGGAGCGTAGCCGGCGCGTCATGCGGGTTCCGTGACGGGATGCAGGTCGTCGGCGTCGAAGCAGGTGCGGTCGCCGGTGTGACACGCGGCCCCGATCTGGTCCACCGAGATCAGGAGCGTGTCGCCGTCGCAGTCCAGCCGTGCGCCCTTGACGAGTTGGATGTGACCGGACGTATCGCCCTTCCGCCAGTACTCCTGTCGTGAGCGCGACCAGAACGTCACCCGGCCGGTCGTGAGCGTGCGGCGGAGGGCTTCGGCATCCATCCACCCCAGCATCAACACCTCGAGAGAGTCGTGCTGCTGGATGATCGCCGGCACGAGGCCGTCGGGGGTGAACGTGACTCGTTCGATGGCGCGTTCGGGTTCGTGCACCGCGTCGATGCTGCCCTCGCTCATGCGCGCACCTCGATCCCCTCGGCGACCAGTGCCGCCTTGACGTCGCCGATCGTGAGCTGACCGGAGTGGAACACGGATGCCGCGAGCACCGCGTCGGCGCCGGCCTCGAGGGCGGGGGCGAAGTGCTCGGCGGCCCCGGCGCCACCGGAGGCGATCACGGGAACCGACGACAGTTCGCGCATGAGGCCGACCAGTTCGAGGTCGAACCCGTCCTTCGTGCCGTCTGCGTCGATGGAGTTGACGAGGAGCTCTCCGGCGCCGCGGTCGATGGCTTCCCGGGCCCAGTCGAGGGCGTCGATCGTCGTCAGGCTGCGTCCGCCGTGAGTCGTCACGACGAATCCGGAGTCCGTGCCGGGTGCGCGCTTGACGTCGAGGGACAGGACGAGCACCTGTGCCCCGAATCGATCGGCGATCTCGTCGATCAGCTGGGGGCGTGCGATGGCGGCGGAGTTGACGCCCACCTTGTCGGCGCCCACACCCAGAAGCCGGGCGACGTCGTCGGTCGAGCGCACTCCCCCGCCGACGGTCAGCGGGATGAACACTTCCTCGGCCGTGCGTCGGACGACTTCGTACGTGGTCGAGCGGTCATCGACGGTGGCGGTGACATCGAGGAAGGTGAGCTCGTCGGCGCCCTGCGCGAAGTACCGCCGGGCGAGCTCCACCGGGTCGCCCATCTCGCGGAGGTTCTCGAAGTTGACGCCCTTGACGACCTTGCCGTCCTTCACGTCCAGACACGGGATGACGCGGCAGGCGAGAGTCATGATCGCTGTCCCCGCATGTCAGAGCCTCGCATTGTGGATCGCCGTCACGAGGATGGCGCGGGCACCGATCGCGTAGAGCGCGTCCATGACCTGGTTGACCGTCTTGCGCGGGCTCATGACTCGCACGGCCACCCACGCGGGGTCGCGCAGCGGCGAGATCGTGGGCGACTCGATGCCGGGCGCGATCGCGACGGCGGCATCCACGAGCTCTGCGGGGAGGTCGTAGTCGATGAGCACGTACTGCCGGGCCACCATGACGCCGCGCAGGCGACGCAACAGGATCTCCGTGCCGTCCGCCTCCGTCGGCGCGCCGATCAGGACGGCCTCGGATTCGAGGAGTACCGGGCCGAAGATCTCGAGCCCCGCCTGCTTAAGGGTCGTGCCGGTCGACACGACGTCGGCGACGGCATCGGCAACCCCCAGCTCGACCGCCGACTCCACGGCGCCGTCGAGCGGGACGAGGTCGACGGCGACGCCGTGCTCGTCGAGATACGCGTCGACGAGACCCGGATACGCGGTTGCGACCCGCACGCCCTCGAGGTCGCGCAGCTCGTGGAAGCGTCCGGGCGGGCCGGCGAAGCGGAAGGTCGAGGCCCCGAAGCCGAGCTTCTCGATCTCGCGGGCGCCCGGCATCCGCGCGTCCAGGAGCAGGTCGCGGCCCGTGATGCCGACATCGAGGGCACCGGAGCCGACGTAGGTCGCGATGTCCTTGGGGCGGAGGTAGAAGAACTCGACCTCGTTGACCGGGTCGATCACGTGGAGGTCTTTCGGGTCGCGGCGGCCGGTGTACCCGGCCTCCGCGAGCATGTCGGTCGCGGTCTCGGCCAGCGATCCCTTGTTCGGCACGGCGATTCGCAGCATGGTGCAGAGCTTTCGGTGTCAGAGCGGTCGGCGTTGGGAGCAGCGCTCAGAGATGTCGGTACACGTCCTCGGGCGTGAGACCCTTCGCGAGCATCAGCACCTGCAGGTGATACAGGAGCTGGGAGATCTCCTCCGCCGTCTCGGCGTCGGACTGGTACTCGGCCGCCATCCAGACCTCGGCGGCCTCCTCGACGATCTTCTTGCCGATCGCGTGGACGCCGGCATCCAGCTGCGCGACCGTGCCCGAGCCCTCGGGACGCGTCGCGGCGATCTCGGTGAGCTCGGCGTACAGCGCGTCGAAGGTCTTCACCCTCCCAGGCTACCGGTCCCCGTGGGCGCCCGGTGCGCGTGTGACCGGCGTCGGAGTGCGCCGTCGCGGGCCGTGACCCCGCCGCCGTCAGTGCCGGTGCGCACCCGCCTCGGCGCGAAGCCGCGCGATCGCCTGCTCGGGGTCGGCCGCGCCGAAGACGGCGGACCCCGCGACGAAGGTGTCCGCACCGGCCTCCGCGGCCTGGCCGATCGTCGCCTCGCCGATCCCGCCGTCCACCTGCAGCCACACCTGTGCACCGCGGCGACGGGCCTCGTCACGGAGGAGGGCGAGCTTGGGCATCTGGTCGGCCAGGAAGGACTGCCCGCCGAACCCCGGCTCCACCGTCATCACGAGGATCTGGTCGAACTCGTCGAGCACGTCGAACAGGCCCTCGACGGGCGTCGCAGGCTTCACGGCGACACCCGCGCGAGAGCCGATCGCGCGCAGCCGCCGGGCGAGGGCGACAGGGTCTGCGGCGGCTTCGAGGTGGAACGTCACCGAGGCCGCTCCGAGCTCTGCGTACCCCGGGGCCCAGCGATCGGCATCCGAGATCATGAGGTGCACGTCGAGAGGGATCGGGCTCGTCGCCTGGATGCGTTCGACCATCTGCGGTCCGAAGGTGAGGTTCGGCACGAAGTGGTTGTCCATCACGTCGACGTGCACGAAGTCGGCGGTGGCGATTCGTGCGAGCTCCGCCTGCATGTTCACGAAGTCTGCGGCGAGGATGCTGGGGTTGATGCGAAGGTCGGCGCCGGTCACGGCACCACCCTAGTCGAGCGCTCCGGTGGGGCCGCCTCGCCCGATCGTCGACTCACCGGCGGCGCAGCAACGAGATGGACATCGCGTCCGTGCCGTGACGATGCGGCCACAGCTGCGCGCGTCCCGAGCCGTCCGCGGGCGCCGGGAGGTCGACATCGGTCGAGGCGAGGGATGCCACGACCTCGCGCGTGTCGAGCTCCTCGAGGTCGTCGCCCAGGTCGCGCCGGACGTCGGCGACGACGGCCGCCGTCTCGGCCAGGTGCGGCGAGCACGTGACGTAGGCGACGATGCCGCCCGGTGCGAGCGCCCCGACCGCCGCGCGCAGCAGCTCGCCCTGCAGCGCCGCCAGCTCGGGGACGTCTGCGGGAGACTTCCGCCACCGCGCCTCCGGGCGACGACGAAGGGCACCGAGCCCGGTGCACGGCGCGTCGACGAGGATGCGGTCGTAGCGGCCGTGACCGGCCCGCGTGCGACCGTCTTCCTCGGAAACGGGCACGGTGAGCGGCACCCCGGCCACCGAGTCGCGGACGAGTCCGGCGCGTGCGGGTGAGATCTCGTTGGCCTCGAGCGACGCGCCGTGGGCGAGGGCCTCGGCCGCCAGCACGGCGGTCTTGCCTCCCGGCGCGGCACACAGATCCAACCACCGCTCGCCGGGGCGGACCTCGACCGCCCGCGTGAGCGCGAGCGCCGCCAACTGCGAACCCTCGTCCTGCACGCGCACCCGACCGTGGGATGCCGCCACGAGCGCCCCCGGGTCTCCCCCGCCCAGATGGAAGCCGATCGGAGACAGCGCCGTCCGCGTGCGGTCGGCCGGTACCTCCGCGAGACCCGGAAGCGCGGTCATCGTCACACCGGGTGAGGCGTTGTCGGCATCCAGCAGCGCGACGAGCTCGTCGGCACGACCTTCCGCGGCGAGCGCACGGCGGAACGCGCGGATGATCCAGACCGGGTGGGAGTAGCGCGCGGCGAGCCGCTCGTCGTCTGAGCGAGCGAGGTCGTCGAGCCGGGCGTGCCATTCCTCCACCGAACGCTCCGACACGCGCCGCAGGACGGCGTTCGCGAATTTCGCCGCAGACGGGCCCGAGGCCGCGCGCACCTGTCGCACCGTCTCGTTGACGGCGGCGTGGGCGGGCGTGCGCATCGACAGCAGCTGATGCACGCCGAGGCGCAGCGCGTCGAGCACGGGAGGATCGATCCGCTCCACGCCGCGCCCCGCCGCATCGGCGATGATCGCGTCGTACGTTCCCTCGCGCCGGAGCGTGCCGTACGCCAGCTCGGTCGCCAGCGCAGCGTCGGTGCCGGACAGTCCCGCGCGGGCGATCTCGCGCGGGAGCAGGAGGTTGGCGTAGGCGTCGGACTCGTGGACGGCGCGGAGCGTGTCGTACGCCACCCATCGCGGGCTAGTCATGACGCGCTCCCCTCGTCGGCTGCGATGTCGGTCGGGTCGGTCGCGAGTTCGTCGACACGCAGCCCTCGCCACCAGTCGGCGGCACGCATGGCGGCCTTCCCCGCGGGCTGAACCGAGAGGAGCGACACAGTGCCGTCGGCCGTGCCGGCGGTCGGCAGGCCGTCACGCAGGGCGATGCGCCCCGGGGCCAACGACCGGTCGTCGGCGCCGCGCCGCGCCGCCAGGACCTTGAGCCGGACGCCGCCGACGAGCGTGTGCGCTCCCGGCTCCGGCGTCGTCCCGCGATAGCGGTCGAGGACGGCCGTCGCCGACGCCGAGAAGTCGAGCCTGCCGTCGGCCAGCGTGAGCTTGGGAGCCAGCGTCGGCTCGCCCGCCTGCGGCGTCGCCACAGCGGTTCCCGCGCCGATCGCGTCGACGACCTCGCGGAGGAGATGCGAGCCGCGGTCGGCGAGGGCATCGAGCACGTCGCCGGCCGTGGCATCCGTCGGCACGTCGTAGCGCAGATCGCCGAACACGTCGCCGGCGTCGAGGGCCGGCACGAGCTGGAACACGGCGGCGCCGGTCGTGCGGTCGCCCGCGATCAGCGCGTGCTGTACAGGCGCGGCACCCCGCCAGCGCGGCAGGAGGGAGAAGTGGAGATTGATCCACCCGTGCGTCGGAAGCGACAGGAGCGGTTCCCGCACGAGCCCGCCGTAGGCGACGATCACGCCGAGATCCGGTCGCAGCGCGTCGACGGCCGCGGTGGCCTCGGCATCCAGCCGGTCGGTCTTGATCACGGGGACGTCGTAGGCGTTCGCGGCGGCGGCGACGGCGGACGGCGTGAGGACGCGCTTACGGCCCTGCGGAGCGTCGGTTCGCGTGACGACGCCGACGAGGTCGTGCGCCGATTCGGCCATGGCGTGGAGGGAGGGCACCGCCGGCTGGGGTGTCCCGGCGAAGACGATGCGCATGCGGGTTCCTGGGTGGGTCGAGAGCAGAAGGGAGGGACGGGCTAGAGATCGAGCTCGGGGACGTCCAGTCGCACCCTGAGTGTAGTCGGCGTGCCTCCGCGAGGCGGCCGGCCGGCTCCCCGCGCCGCGCGTCGGCCACGGAGGGCGTCGGCGATCACCTCGGCGCGCAGCGCTTCCGCGACCGCACGGCCGTGAGCGTACTCGAAGCGCACGAGCGCCCGGACGGCGCCCTCGGCGACGGGAACCGGGCCGAGCACCGCGGTGGAGGCGAGCGCGGGCACCTCGGCGCGCACCCGGGCGAGGGCGGCCGTGACCGCCGCCGTCGTTCCCTCGACCGTCGCCACCCGCACGACGGGGGGCATGTGAAGGGGCGTGCGATCGGCGAGCTCCGCGCGTGCGTACGCCGGTTGGGTCCAGGTGGCCAGGGCACGGGACACCGGCCCCGTGACGCCGACAAGATGCACGGGGGCGCCGGGCGCGGCGAGGGCGGCGGCATTGGACCACCACCGCAGGCACGCCTCCCCGATGCGCAACTGCTCGGCGAGGAGCATCTTGTCGCCGTCGAGGAGGAGGACGGCGCTGTAGCCGCCCGGTACGATCGGCTCGGCGCCGCGCGTGGCGATCACGAGAGCGGGCCGGTTGTCCAGCTCGGCCACGGGATGAGCACCGTCGGAGACGATGACGCGAGTGTTCGGGAACGCGCGCCCCAGTTCGTCGGCGGTCCGCTCCGATCCCGACGACGCCATGCGCAGCCGCTCCGACGAGCAGTTCGCGCACTTCCAGTGCGGATGCGAGCGACCGCACCAGCCGCACTCGGGGGCGGCGCCCGCGTGTCGGGCGTGCAGCGGCCCCGCACAGTGCGGGCATCGGGCGGGCGTGCGACAGTCCGCGCACACGAGCACCGGGGCGTAGCCGGGACGGGAGACCTGAACGAGCACCGGACCGTGGGTGAGTGCTTCGCGTGCCGCCGCGAACGCCGCCGACGGTACGCGCTGCCCTCGCACGGCACCCTCCTGGGTGCCCGACAGGACGACACGCGGACTCTCCCGTCGCGCCGTGCCGATCGCGCGCACCCACCCGAGATGGACGAGTCGCTCCACATCCGTCGTACGGGAGTGGCCGGCGAATACGAGCGCGGATGCTTCATCCTCCTGTCGCACGAGGGCCGCGTCCCGGGCGTGGACGCCCGGGCTCAACGGCTCCGCGAGGAGGGGATCGCCGTCATCCCACAGCGCCACGAGACCGACGTCGTGCGCGGGAGCATAGACGGTCGAACGGTTGCCGACGACGATGCACGGCACCGGGTGCAGCAGCCGCAGGTAGGTCGCGTACCTTTCGGGCCCGGAGCGGCGAGCGTCGTCGCGGACGACGGCAGCGTCCGGCACACGCTCCGCCAGGGCGGCCAGCACCTGGGACTGGTCGCGATGATCGGGCACGACGAGAACCGCGCTGCGCCCGGCGGCGAGCCGCTCCACGGCCATCGCCGCGAGCACCTCCGCCCATCGCCCCCACGGGCGGTCGGGCGAGGGACTCGGCGGCGCGTCGAGCGCCAGCCGCTCCCCCGCGGACAGCGCCTCACGCAGTCCCGGATAGGCGTCGAGGATGCCGTGCGCCCACACGAGATGCTCGGGTGCCACGTCGGGAGCCGGCGGAGGGTCGGCGGCGAGCCACGTCTTCTCGGCGCGCACCATGCGTTTGGGGATGACGAGGCGCAGGATGTCGACCGCCGAGCCGGCTGCGCGGTCAGCGACGCGTCGTGCGAGCGCGAAGAGCGCGTCGGGCAGGACGACGACGGGCGAGACGACGCTGTCGACCTCTGACAGCGGTCGCTCTGGAGTCGCGGTCGTGACCACCTCCAGCACGTACGCCTCCACGAGACGCCCCGCGGTGCGCAGCGGTACCTTCACCCGGATGCCTTGCACGACGTCGTCCTGCAGAGGCGCGGGCACGGCGTAGTCGAACGGCCGATCGAGCTGAGGCAGCGGCGAGTCGACCAGAACGCGGGCGACGGTGACCACGGCGGGCGTCAGAGGCCTGCGGCGGCGCGGAGTTCCTCGACGCGGTCGGTGCGCTCCCAGGTGAAGTCGGGCAGCTCGCGGCCGAAGTGACCGTAGGCGGCCGTCTGCGCGTAGATGGGGCGCAGCAGGTCGAGGCGATCGATGATCGCCTGCGGGCGCAGGTCGAAGACGTCGCGGATCGCGTCGCTGATCACCTCGTCGGAGACGTGGCCGGTGCCGAATGTCTCGACGTAGAGACCGACCGGAGCGGCCCGGCCGATCGCATACGCGACCTGCACCTCGAGGCGGTCGGCGAGTCCCGCCGCGACGGCGTTCTTGGCCACCCAGCGCATGGCGTACGCCGCGGAGCGGTCGACCTTGGAGGGGTCCTTGCCGCTGAAGGCACCGCCTCCGTGCCGCGACGCGCCGCCGTACGTGTCGATGATGATCTTGCGTCCCGTGAGGCCGGCGTCTCCCTTGGGGCCGCCGATGACGAAGGGGCCGGCGGGGTTGATGACGTACTCGACGTCGCCGATCTCGAGGCCGGTCTGGGCGATGACGGGGTCGATGACCTCGGCGCGCACCGCAGCGCGGAGCGCCGCGAGCGAGATGTCGGGGTTGTGCTGCGTGGACACGACGACCGTCTCGACGGTGCGCGGAACGTGCCCGTCGTAGCCGAGAGTGACCTGGGTCTTGCCGTCGGGCCGCAGGAACGGCAGCGCGCCGCTGCGTCGGGCGTCGGTCAGGCGCTCCGCGATGCGGTGGGCCGTCCAGATCGCCATCGGCATGAGCTGGGGCGTCTCGTTGGTGGCGTAGCCGAACATGATGCCCTGATCGCCGGCGCCGAGCGCGTCGACGGGGTCGACCGAGCCCTCTTCGCGGTGCTCGATGGCGTTGTCGACGCCGGCCGCGATGTCGCCCGACTGCTCCCCGATCGAGACGGTCACGCCGCACGAGTCGCCGTCGAAGCCGGTCTCGCTGGAGGTGTACCCGATGCGGTTGACGACGCTGCGGACGATCCCGGGGATGTCGACGTAGCCGTCGGTGCGCACTTCGCCGGCCACGTGGACGAGTCCCGTCGTCACGAGCGTCTCGACGGCGACGCGGCTGCTCGGGTCCACGGCCAGGAGTGCGTCGAGAACGCTGTCGGAGATCTGGTCGCAGATCTTGTCGGGGTGGCCCTCGGTGACGGATTCGGAGGTGAACAGGCGCAGCTGAGTCATCGATGCTCCAGACGACGGACAGGATCGGGGGTGTTAACCATCATGCCCGCGTCTCCCGACACAGCGGGCGACGCGGGCACGGAGACGCCACACGGCGTCATGGATCAGTCGAGCGAGCGCAGGCGCAGCTTGTCCTCGTGGATCTCATGCAGTGCGATCGTGAGGGGCTTGTCCTCGACGGTCGAGTCGACGAGCGGCCCCACGTTGTCGAAGAGGTTCCCCTCGTGGAGGTCGGAGTAGTAGTCGTTGATCTGACGCGCCCGCTTGGATGCGTAGATCACGAGCTGGTACTTCGAGTCGACCTTCTCGAGCAGCGCGTCGATGGGCGGGTCGATGATGCCCTGGTCACGAGTGGCCATGTGGGACCTCCTGAATCGGATGGCGGTGGGAAATCTGTGAGCCTCGCATGTCGTCCCGTCGGACGACGCAGTGGCATCCGACCATTCTACAGCCCGGATGCCGTTCAGCGTGCGAGGGCGGCGACCTCTGCAGCGGCGCGGGCGATGTCGTCGTTGACCACGTGGTGGTCGAACTCGCCCTGCGAGGCGAGCTCCACGCGTGCCGTCTTGAGCCGACGGGCCCGCTCCTCGGCGTCTTCCGTGCCGCGACCCACGAGCCGCTGCACGAGTTCGTCCCAGCTCGGCGGGAGCAGGAACACGAGGTTCGCATCCGGCGCGGCGGCGCGCACCTGGCGGGCGCCCTGCAGATCGATCTCCAGCAGCACCGTGCGCCCCTCGGCGAGGGCGGCCTCGATCGGCGCCTTCGGCGTGCCGTACCGGTGACGGTTGTGCACGGTCGCGTGCTCCAGAAGGGCGCCGTCTGCGACGAGGCGGTCGAACTCGGCGTCGTCGACGAAGAAGTAGTGCTCCCCCTCGACCTCACCGGGTCGCGGAGCGCGGGTCGTAGCGGAGACGGACAGCAGGATCTCCGGGTGGTGGTCCTTGATGTGCGCCGCGACGGTGCCCTTGCCGACGGCGGTGGGACCCGCGAGGACCACGAGACGACTGCGGCCGTCGCGCGGGCGGGGCTCGGGCCACCGCCCGTCGAGGAATTCCGCCAGGGCGAGGCGCTGCCGTGCGCCCAGTCCGCCCAGGCGCTTCACCGGAGAGATCTCCAGATCGGCGAGGATGCGATCGCGCTTGCCTTCGCCGATCGCCGGCAGTGCCGTGAGGAACTCCGTCACGCGCATCGCGCCGGCCGGCGACTGCGGGTCGGCGAGGGCGCGGCGCAGGAGCTCCTGCGGTGAGATCACACGGGTCGCGACGTCGCGCTTGAGAGAGGCGCGCTCACGTCGGGCGGCGACGGCGCGCCGTGACGCGGCGACGCGATCGACTTCGGGTGGGCGACGGGAATCAGACATGGGCACTCTCACGGTACAGGCCCACGCGCTCCTCGATGCGTGCCGCGAGATCGGCGGGCCCGGCCGACAGCACGCTGCGGCTCTCGCTGGCGAGCACGAACGGGGCGAGCGATCCGAAGATCCCTGCGAGGTTGCCGGGCTGAGCGCCCTGCGCGCCGAACCCGGGGGCGAGGATCGGCAGCCGGGCGGCGGTCGTCTCGGCGATGCCGGCGGCGGCGATGTCGACGGTCGCGCCCACGACGAGCCCGACGCTCGCCCACGCGTCGGGGTCTCGGTCCAGCTCGGCACGAGCGACTTCTTCGGCGACGTACGAGGCGACCGTTCCTCGGCCCACCACATGGGCGCCCTGGAGGGCGGCCGCACCGGGGTTGCTCGTCGCGGCGAGGACGAACACGCCCTTGCGCTCCCGGGCGGCGAGGGCGAACGTCGAGGCGAGCGGTCCTTCGACGAGGCCGTCGTCACCGACGCCGAGGTACGGGCTGACCGTCACGGCGTCGGCCTCGAGGGGCGAGCCGGATGCCAGCCAGGCCGCGGCGTAGGCATCCATGGTCGTGCCGATGTCGCCGCGTTTGGCATCCGCGATGACGAGCAGTCCCGCCTCGCGCGCGGCGCGCAGCACGTCTTCCAGCGCCGCATACCCGGCCGAGCCGTAACGCTCGAAGAACGACACCTGCGGCTTGACGACGCCGACGCGGCCTGCGGCGGCCGACACGACCCGCAGACCCAGCTCGCGGGCTCCGGCCGCCGAGATCTCGAGCCCCCAGTCCTGCAGCAACGACGCGTGCGGGTCGATACCGACACACAGCGGTCCGTGCATCGCGACCGTCGCGCGCAGTCGTTCCCCGAAGCTCGTCACGCCGTGGCCTCTCGTTCGGCCGCATACTCCTGCAGACTCTTCACGGCGAAGCCTTCGCGCAGCACGGGCAGGGCGCTGACGGCGGCGCCGAGCACGGCCATCGTCGTGAACAGCGCCTTGTCGGCGGCGACCGCGGCGGCCCGGATCTCGTAGCCGTCGGCGCGGGCGATGCCGCCCGAGGGGGTGTTCACGACGATGTCGATCTCACCCGCGTTGATGAGGTCGACGACGTTGCGCTCCCCCGTCTGCTGCGTTGCCGAGTACTTGTTCACGACGTCGACGCGGATGCCGTTGCGCGCGAGGATCTCCGCGGTGCCCTCCGTGGCGGTCAGTCGGAACCCGAGCTCCTGCAGCCGGTGGGCGGGCAGGATGACGGCGCGCTTGTCGTCGTCGGCGACCGAGAGGAACACGGTCCCCTCCGTCGGCATCCCGCCGTACGCCGCCGCCTGACTCTTGGCGAAGGCCGTCGGGAAGTCGCGATCGATTCCCATGACCTCGCCCGTGGAGCGCATCTCCGGCCCGAGCACGGAGTCGACGGTGTGGCCGTCGGCGGTGCGGAACCGCTTGAACGGCAGCACGGCCTCCTTGACGGCGACCGGGGCGTCGAGGGGGACGCGCGAGCCGTCGTCCTGCGGCAGCAGGCCCTCGGCCTTGAGCTCGGCGATGGTCGAGCCGGCCATGATGCGGCTGGCCGCCTTCGCGAGCGGGATGCCGAGCGCCTTGGAGACGAACGGCACCGTCCGCGACGCGCGGGGGTTGGCCTCGATGACGTAGAGCACGCCGGCCGACACGGCGAACTGCACGTTCAGGAGGCCTCGCACGCCCACGCCCTCCGCGATCGCGAGCGTCGCGGTGCGCACCCGATCGATCTCGGTGCGGCCGAGCGACACGGGAGGAAGGGTGCACGACGAGTCGCCGGAGTGGATGCCGGCCTCCTCGAGGTGCTCCATGACGCCGCCGATGTAGAGCTCGTGCCCGTCGTAAAGCGCGTCGACGTCGAGCTCGATCGCATCGTCGAGGAACCGGTCGACGAGGAGCGGCTTGCCCTCCTCGATGACCACCTCGCCGGCGGTGCGGACGAAGTAGTCGCGCAGGCTCTCGGTGTCGTAGACGATCTCCATGCCGCGTCCGCCGAGCACGAAGCTCGGCCGCACGAGCACGGGGTACCCGATCTCCTCGGCGATGGCGACGGCTCCCGCCTCGTCGACCGCCGTGTCGTGCCGCGGCGCCACGAGCCCGGCGCGGTCGAGGAGCTGGGAGAACAGTTCGCGCTCCTCCGCGATGTCGATCGCGGCAGGGCTCGTGCCGAGGATCGTGTACCCGGCATCCTCGATGCCCTTCGCGAGCCCCAGCGGCGTCTGGCCGCCCAACTGGCAGACCACGCCGTGGATCGTGCCCGACTGCGACTCCGCGTGCAGCACCTCGAGCACGTCCTCCAGGGTGAGCGGCTCGAAGTACAGGCGGTCGCTCGTGTCGTAGTCCGTCGATACGGTCTCGGGGTTGCAGTTGACCATGATGGTCTCGAAACCGGCATCCGACAGGGCGAACGACGCGTGCACGCACGAGTAGTCGAACTCCACGCCCTGACCGATGCGGTTCGGGCCGGAGCCGATGATGACGACCTTGCGCCGATCGGACGGGGTGACCTCGGTCTCGGTGTCGTACGAGGAGTAGTGGTACGGGGTGAGGGCGGGGAACTCGCCCGCACACGTGTCGACCGTCTTGTACACGGGTCGCACGTCGAGACCCCAGCGGATGCCGCGCACCTCGACCTCGGTGAGCCCGCGCAGCTGAGCGATCTGCGCGTCGCTGAATCCGTGCTCCTTGGCGACACGGAGGGTGTCGGCGTCGAGATCGGCGGCCTGGCGGATGTACTCGGCGACCTCGTTGATGAGCACCATCTGATCGATGAACCAGGGGTCGATCTTCGTCGACTCGAAGGCCTGCTCGGCCGTCGCGCCCTTCCGCAGCGCCTGCTGCAGCACGACGATCCGTCCGTCGGTGGGGCGCTGAGCGATCTCCAGCAGCTCCTCCACGGAGCGCTCTTCGGCGCCCCAGTGGAAGCTCGACCCGCGCTTCTCGAGCGAGCGCAGCGCCTTCTGCAGCGCCGTCGTGTAGTTGCGGCCGATGGCCATCGCCTCGCCCACCGACTTCATGGTCGTCGTGAGGGTGGTGTCGGCGTTGGGGAACTTCTCGAAGTTGAAGCGCGGAACCTTGACGACGACGTAGTCCAGCGTCGGCTCGAAGCTCGCCGGGGTCGCCTGCGTGATGTCGTTGGGAACCTCGTCGAGTCGGTAGCCGATCGCGAGCTTCGCGGCAAGCTTCGCGATCGGGAACCCCGTGGCCTTCGAGGCCAGCGCCGAGGACCGCGACACACGAGGGTTCATCTCGATGACGATGATGCGGCCCGTGACGGGGTCGACGGCGAACTGGATGTTGCAGCCGCCGGTGTCGACGCCGACGGCGCGGATGATGTCGATGCCGATGTCGCGCAGCTTCTGGTACTCGCGATCGGTGAGGGTCAGCGCCGGCGCCACCGTGATCGAGTCGCCCGTGTGGACTCCGACGGGGTCGACGTTCTCGATCGAGCAGACGACCACCGTGTTGTCGGAGGTGTCGCGCATGAGCTCGAGCTCGTACTCCTTCCACCCGAGGATCGACTCCTCCAGCAGCACCTCCGTCGTCGGGGAGTCGCGCAGTCCCGCTCCGCCGATACGGCGCAGATCGTTCTCGTCGTACGCGAACCCGGAGCCGAGCCCGCCCATCGTGAAGGACGGGCGGACGACGAGCGGGTAACCGAGCTCCGCGGCACCCGCGAGGAGGTCGTCCATCGTGTGCGCGATGACGCTGCGTGCGACGTCGGCGCCGGCGTCGAGTACGAGCTGCTTGAAGATCTGGCGGTCCTCGCCCTTGCGGATCGCGTCGACCTTCGCGCCGATGAGCTCGACGTCGTACTTCTCGAGGATGCCGCGGTCGTGGAGGGCCATCGCCGCGTTCAGCGCCGTCTGTCCGCCGAGGGTCGGCAGGATGGCATCCGGCTTCTCCTTCGCGATGATCGTCTCGATCACTTCGGGGGTGATCGGCTCGATGTAGGTGGCGTCGGCGAAGTCCGGGTCGGTCATGATCGTCGCCGGGTTGGAGTTGACGAGGATGACGCGCACGCCCTCCTCCCGGAGCACCCGGCAGGCCTGGGTTCCGGAGTAGTCGAACTCGCAGGCCTGACCGATCACGATCGGGCCGGAGCCGATGACGAGGACGCTGGTGATGTCGTCGCGCTTGGGCATCAGTTGTTGTCCTTCTGGTTCGACACGACCAGCTCCGCGAAGCGGTCGAAGAGGTAGTTGGCGTCGTGGGGGCCGGCGGCGGCTTCGGGGTGGTACTGCACCGAGAACGCCGGCAGATCGAGGGCGCGAAGACCCTCGACGACGTTGTCGTTGAGCCCCACGTGGCTCACTTCCACGCGGCCGTAGCCGTTCGGGCTGTCGACCGTGCCCTCGAGGGGCGCGTCGACGGCGAAGCCGTGGTTGTGGGCCGTGATCTCCACCCGACCCGTCTGCTTGTCGAGCACGGGCTGGTTGATGCCCCGGTGACCGAAGGGCAGCTTGTAGGTGCCGAACCCGAGCGCGCGCCCGAGGAGCTGGTTGCCGAAGCAGATGCCGAAGAACGGCAGGCGGTCATCGAGCACCGCTCGCAGGAGCGACACGTGGTCGTCGGAGGCGGCGGGGTCGCCGGGGCCGTTGGAGTAGAACACCGCGACCGGGTCGATCGCGCGGATGTCGTCGATCGTGACGTTCTGCGGGAGCACGTGCACCTCGAAGCCGCGAGCGGCGAGGTTGAGCACCGTGGCCTGCTTGACCCCCAGGTCGAGGACGGCGAGGTTTCCGAGACGTGGCACGCCGTCGGCTGCCGGCGTCACCTCTGCGGCGGCGACCGAGACCTCCGCCGACAGGTTGCGTCCCGACATCTGCGGCGCCTCGCGGACGATCCGCAGCTGCTCCTCCGCATCGATCGCCGCGGCGTCGCCCGAGAAGATGGCGCCGCGCATGCTGCCCGCCGACCGGAGGACGCGCGTGACGGCGCGCGTGTCGATGCCGCTGATGCCGACGATCCCGTCGCGCTCCAGGGCGTCGTCGAGCGACTCCTCGGAGCGCCAGTTCGACACGACGCGCGAGGGGTCGCGGACGATGTACCCCGAGACCCAGATGCGCCGAGACTCGACGTCTTCGGTGTTCATCCCGGTGTTGCCGATGTGCGGAGCGGTCTGCAGCACGATCTGACCCGCGTACGACGGGTCGGTGAGGGTCTCCTGGTAGCCGGTCATTCCGGTCGCGAAGACGACTTCCCCCAGCGTCGTGCCGCGCGCGCCGTAGGCGCGTCCGGGATGGCGAGAGCCGTCTTCGAGCACGAGCACAGCGGGGTCGAGGGCCGGGGAGAAGGTGGAGCGAGTCATGCGTCGGGTCCCGTCGGAGTGGTCGAGGTCGGGGCGGAGAGGATGCCGGAAACGGCTTCGGTGAGGGCGCCGGCGGAGGCGTCCTGAGGTCTGAGGTACGTGTCGGCGACCGTGTCGTCGTTCGTGCGCCAGCTGACGCGGACGAGTCCGTCGCGTTCGACGACGCGGTCGATCGCGACCGTCGCGCGTCCGACCGACACCAGCGCCTCTCGGGTGAGGAACAAGCGGGGCTGGCCGGTGAGATCGAGCGCGAGGCCGGCGTCGGTCACCGTCACGTCGACGCGCGAACGGAAGCCGAGTCCGCGGATGGCGAGACGCTCCAGCGGCTGCTCGTGCGCCGTCGTCGCGACGTAGAAACCGGAGAAGACGGCGAGCACGTCGGCATCCGCGGGGATCTCCCCCGTCGGCGCCGCGATACCGCTGTCGCGGCGCGCGCGTCGTCGCCACGCCCACACTCCGGCCGCGACCAGCAGCAGGGCGAAGGTGGCGATGATCACGAGCGCGAGTTCGCGGGTCATGCGGGCACCTCCGCGAGATCGACGACGGCACCGTCGGCGACGGTGGGCGTGCCGCGGAAGAAGGTCCAGCGTACGGAACCGGGAAGCTCGCGTCCGAGGTAGGGCGAGTTGGCGCTGCGGCCACGGAGGTCGTCGCGACCGAAGGGCTGCCGTGCAGCCGGGTCGTACAGCACGAGGGAGGCCGGCGCGCCGACGGCGATGTCGGTGCCGGCGTGATCGAGGCGGCCGATCCGGGCCGGAGCGGCCGACATGACTCGCGCCACGTCGTCCCACGTGAGCAGCCCCGTCTCGACCATCGCCAGGTGCACGACGCGCAGCGCGGATTCGAGTCCGACCATGCCGTTGGCGGCGGCCTGCCACTCGCAGCTCTTGGATTCCGCGGGATGCGGCGCGTGGTCGGTCGCGACAATGTCGATGGTGCCGTCGGCCAGTCCTTCGCGTACAGCCTGGACGTCCTCGTCGCGGCGCAGCGGCGGGTTCACCTTGAAGCGCGCGTCGTAGCCGCGCACCAGCTCCTCCGTGAGGAGCAGGTGATGAGGCGTGACCTCGGCCGTGACGTTCACGCCGCGCTTCTTGGCCCACCGGATGATGTCGACGGAACCGGCCGTGGACAGGTGGCAGACGTGCAACCGCGAGCCGACATGCTCGGCGAGCAGCACGTCGCGCGCGATGATCGATTCCTCCGCGACCGCGGGCCAGCCCGCGAGGCCGAGCTCGGCGGAGACGGTGCCCTCGTTCATCTGCGCGCCTTCGGTAAGGCGCGGGTCCTGCGCGTGCTGGGCGACGACACCGTCGAACGCCTTCACGTACTCGAGCGCGCGCCGCATGATCAGCGGGTCGAAGACGCAGAAGCCGTCGTCGCTGAAGACGCGCACGGCTGCCCGAGAGGATGCCATGGCGCCGATCTCGGCGAGGCGCTCCCCCTTCTGCCCGACCGTGACGGCGCCGATCGGCTGCACGTGGACGTACCCCGCGGCTTCGCCGAGGGCCAGCTCCTGCTCGACGACTCCCGCGGTGTCGGCGACGGGCGAGGTGTTCGGCATCGCGAACACCGTCGTGTACCCGCCCGCGGCGGCCGCGCGCGAGCCCGTGAGGATCGTCTCCGACGCTTCGTACCCCGGCTCGCGGAGGTGCGTGTGCAGATCGACGAGGCCCGGCAGGGCGATCAGGCCGTCGGCGTCGACGACGGTGGCATCGCCTCGCTGCAGGCCGTCGCCGATCTCAGTGATGCGTCCGTCGGCGATCAGGATGTCGGTCGCGGCGCCGCCCAGGATGCGCGCACCGCGGATGAGGACGGTGCCCTCGGCGTCTCGACGGGTCATCGGGCATCCTCCTCGGCGGTGGGTTCGGTGCGTTCGCCGGACAGCAGCAGGTACAGCGCCGCCATGCGCACCGAGACGCCGTTGGCGACCTGCTCGAGCACGGTCGATCGCGGCGAATCGGCGGCGTCGGCGGAGATCTCCAGACCTCTGTTCATGGGTCCGGGGTGCATGACAATGCTACCTTCCGGCAGCGACGCGAGGCGCCGGGCATCGAGACCCCAGCGACGCGAATACTCCCGTTCAGTGGGGAAATAGGCCGCGTTCATCCGCTCGAGCTGGATGCGGAGCATCATGACGGCGTCGGGCGAATCGGCAAGGGCGTCGTCGAGGTCGTACCGGATCGTCACGGGCCACGCCGAGACGTCCTGGGGAACGAGGGTGGGCGGCGCCACCAGCGTCACGCGCGCACCCAGACTCGTGAGGAGCCACACGTTGGACCGGGCGACCCGCGAGTGCAGCACGTCGCCCACGATCGTGACGTGGATGCCGGCGAGGTCGCGACCGCGGCTGTCGTCGCCGAAGGTGCGCTTGCGGATCGTGAAGGCGTCCAGCAGGGCCTGCGTCGGGTGCTCGTGCGTGCCGTCTCCCGCATTCACGACGCCCGCCGAGATCCAGCCGCTCGTCGCCAGGGTATGCGGCGCGCCTGATGCGCCGTGGCGGATGACGACGGCATCCGCGCCCATCGCCTGCAGGGTCTGAGCGGTGTCCTGCAGCGACTCCCCCTTCGAAACCGACGAGCCCTTCGCGGAGAAGTTGATGACATCGGCGGAGAGCCGCTTGGCGGCCGCCTCGAAGGAGATGCGGGTGCGCGTGGAGTCCTCGAAGAAGAGGTTGACGACCGTCTTGCCGCGCAGCGTCGGGAGCTTGCGGATCTCGCGCGACTGCGTGTCGCGCATGTCTTCGGCGACATCCAGGATGCGGAGGGCATCGTCGCGCGTGAGGGTCTTCGTGTCGAGCAGGTGCCTCATGACTCGATCGTCACCTCCTCGACGCCGTCGACGTCGGCGACGCGGACGTTGACGCGCTCGTCCCGCCCGCTCGGCAGGTTCTTGCCCACGAAATCCGGACGGATCGGCAGCTCGCGGTGTCCGCGGTCCACGAGGATCGCCAGGCGCACCGCCGCGGGTCGTCCGATGTCGCTCAGGGCGTCGAGTGCGGCGCGGATCGACCGCCCGGAGAAGAGCACGTCGTCCACGAGGACGACCGTGCGCCCGTCGACTCCGCCCGGCGGAATCTGCGTGGGGTGCGGTGTCCTGGTCGGATTGCGGTGAAGATCGTCGCGGTACATCGTGACGTCGAGGGCGCCCACGGGAACGGCGTGCCCGGAGAACTCCGCGATGAGAGCGGAGATGCGTTCGGCGAGGGTGACGCCTCGTGTCGGGATGCCGAGGAGCACCAGGCCTTCGGGCCCCTTGTTGGACTCGAGGATCTCGTGGGAGATCCGAGTCAGTGCCCGGGCGATGTCGGCGCCGTGCAGCACGGTTCGCGTGCTCATCCGCCGCTCCCTTCTCCGCCTCACAGGACGGTGTTAAAGGTTGCTGTGGTTCGGGACCACTCTAGCGGACCGTGGTGGCCTCCGTCTTCGGCGTGAGCACCGCGCGGACTCCCGCGCGGGAGAGCATGAGCACGATGATGAGGCCCGTCACGGCGAAGAAGCCGCCGAGGCTCACGGCATCACCGAAGACCGTGTCGACCGCCCACAGGACGAGCAGTTTGCTTCCCGGAAGAACCAGGACGAGGGTCGCGATCGCCACGATGCGCGGCAGGACGCGGTCTGCAGACCGGATGCGCCCCGCGACGGCCTTCTTCACGACGAGGACCACTTCGAGGATGATCTTCAGCAGCACGGCGGTGAGCAGGGTGAGCACGAAGCTCTCCGAGAGGACCTCGGGGAGGAACTGGACGGTCAGAGCGAGCACCACGACGTAGACGAAGACGTCCACGACATCGATCGGCTGGATGAGCCGCGGACGGGTGGCGCGCACGATGTCCCCCGGTTCCTGTCGCGTCAGGCCGCGGGTTGGGTGGCCGACTCGGTGAGCCCGCCGTCGACCGAGCGGCTGGCCCGGATGGGATGACCCGGCGTGGTGAGGCAGGTGCCCGTCGCCAGATCCCATTTCCAATCGTGCAGAGCGCACGTCAGGACGCCGTCCTCCACCTTGCCGGTCTTCGTCAGATCGGCGCGCAGATGCGGGCACCGGCGCTGGACCGTCCATTCGCCGATCTCGGCATCCTCGGTGTGGTCGGTCTGCTCGGCGTACCAGTTCTCGACGTACTCGATGCGGTCGCGCGACAGGCATTTCAGAAACGTCGTCAGGAACTCGTTGAACTTGCCGCTGCGTCCCACCTCGAACTGCATCGACAGGAAGATGGAGTTCGACCAGTCGATCTCGCCGTCGGCGATGTTCGTCGAGACGAGGTCGGCGGGGATCGTGTACCAGTAGATGCACTCCTCCCCCGCGTACTCGCGCACCTTCGCCTTGGGGAAGTCGACGACCATGTCCAGCTCGCCGATCCGGAACCGGACGTTGCCGCCGACGCCCGTGCGGATCGTCCGCGCGCGGCGAAGGAGCGGCTCCCACCACTCCTTGATGGCCTGCAGCATCTCATCGGGCGGCAGGACGGCGGCTCGCGTGGCCTCTTCAGCGCGCACTTCGGCCTGACGGCTGTCGCGCTGCTCCGCGAGGTAGGCCCACTTGTCGTCGAAGACGCGATCGATCTCGGCCTCCGTGTACAGGGTCTGCGTGACCGTCACGGCTCCGTCCACGAGGTCGACCTGCGTGCCGGGCACGAACTCGTAGCCCTTCTGGTCGGGGCGCAACTGTCGCATGTGGGTCAGGAACTGGCGCTGATCGGTGAAGATCGAATCGTCTTCCTCCCCCCAGCCGTTGTAGCGGAAGAGCTCCTCACGGAGGAACATCGGCGGGCCGGCCATGGGGAAGACGTGCTCAGCGTCGACCTTCTCGATGTAATACATCGCGCGCTTGTTCTGCGCGTCGCGCTTGAGCTGCGCGAAGGTCTGCTTGGAGTCCTGTGGGAGGTCGTAGACCATGGGCCACCAGATGGCGCCCGACACCTGCGTGAAGTAGGCGTCCGGCTTGCTGAACGACAACAGCCGCTCCAGATCGAGCGGATGCGAGTCGTTCTGATTCAGGACGCTCGCCGTGCCGTCGTCGACGCTCAGCGACGAATCGCCGATCGGACCGTCGCTCGGAGCGCGTAGCGGCGTGACCATCAGCTTCAGCGGCCCGAACTCCAGCGGCACCCCGGCCTGGGTGTAGACGAGGTTCTCGTAGCCGAGGGCGCGCAGGTCGCGCTCCAGATCGTCGGTCGGATACTCCGGCAGCAGCACTCGGATGTCGGTGCGGACATACCGGCGCAGCAGTGCGGGGTCGAAGTGGTCGCGGTGCCGGTGGGAGATGTAGAGGAAGTCGGCTTTGCCGAACCGCTCCCAGTCGAGTGCGCGGTTGTCGGGGAACGGGAACCAGGAGCCGAAGAAGCTCGGTCCGATGACGGGGTCGCACAGGATGCTTCCGCCCGCGGTCTCGATGAACATCCCCGCGTGGCCCAGGCCCGTGATCCGCATGATTTCCCTCCCGTCGAGCCCGTCGAGTCTACGCGAGGAGAACCTGCGCGACCGGGGATGCCGGCCGTGTCTGCACGCGTCAGGCGAGGAGGTCGCGGATGTCCTCCGCCGTCAGAGCGGTGGAGAATGCGCCGTCCGAGTCGAGGACGGCATCGAACAGGCGCGACTTGCGCTCCTGCAACGCCACGACTTTCTCCTCGATCGTGCCCGCGGCGATCATCCGGTAGACGGTCACGGGGCGCGTCTGTCCGATCCGATGCGTGCGGTCGATCGCCTGGCGCTCGGCCGCCGGGTTCCACCACGGGTCGAGCAGGAAGACGTAGTCCGCCTCGGTCAGTGTGAGCCCGACGCCGCCCGCCTTGAGGCTGATGAGGAACACCGGCTGCTCGCCCGTCCGGAACGCCTCGACGACGTCGCCGCGCCGCGTCGTGGAGCCATCGAGGCGCACGAAGTCGATGCCGTGGACCCGTAGATCGGCCTCGATGATGTCCAGGTACGACGTGAATTGGCTGAAGACGAGCGCGCGGTGGCCCTCGGCGGCCAGTTCACGGAGGCGCTCCCGCAGCGCGTCGAGCTTGCTGGACTCCAGACCGGGGCCTCCGGCATCCACGAGCGAGGGAGCCAGTGCGAGCATGCGCAGGAGCGTCAGCGAGCGGAACACGATGAAGCGATGGCTGTCGAGATCGTCGAGCAGTCCGAGCACTTTGCGGCGTTCGCGCTGCAGCACGCGCTCGTACACGGCGCGGTGGCCGCTCGTCAGCTCGATACGGAGGTCCTGCTCCTGCCTGGGAGGCAGGTCGGCGGCGACCACGTCTTTCGTGCGACGCAGCAGGTAGGGGCGCAGACGGCGCCGCAACCGCGCGAGGCGTCGGGCGCGGGCCGCACCGTCTTCGGCGTTCTCGGCCACGCGACCGTGCTCGATCGGCGTCACGTACTCGGTGCGAAACTGCCGCGCCGACGGGAAGAGCCCGGGAGAGGTGAGGGCGAGGATCGCCCACAGGTCGGTGAGGCTGTTCTCCAGCGGCGTGCCCGTGAGCGCGAATCGAGCGCGCGCACGCAGTTCGCGCGCGGCGCGATGCACCCGTGTGCGCGGATTCTTGACAGCCCCCGCCTCGTCGAGGACCACGACCGACCAGTCCACATCGGTGTAGGCGCGCTCGTCCAGGCGCAGCAGCGCGTACGACGTCACGACGACATCGGCCTCGATGTCGGCCAGGCGGATGCCGGTGCCCTCGACCGTATGCACCCGCAGCCCGGGAGCGTGCCGGGCGGCCTGCTCGCGCCACGCGTGCACGACGGAGGTGGGTGCCACGACGAGCGCGGGCGCGGCATCCGTCTTCGCCTTCACATGCACGAGCAGCGCAAGCACCTGCAGCGTCTTCCCGAGGCCCATGTCATCGGCCAGGATGCCGCCGAGCCCCGCTTCCCACAGGGCGGTCAGCCAGCGGAAGCCGTCGAGCTGATAAGGGCGCAGCGGTGTCGCCAGCGCGTCGGGGGCATCGGGTGCACGCTCGAGCGAGGACGCCGACGCCGCCTGCCGCACCGTCTCGCGCCAGGTGACCGCGGGCTCCGACTGATCCGCGAGGTCTTCGAACTCCTCCCACACCTCGACGTGGTAGCGGCTCACGCGCGGGCCGGCCTCCCACTCGACGAGGTCTCGCGACTCGTCGATGAGATCGCGCAGCCGGTCCAGCGCCGGATGGGCGAGCGAGAAGTAGGCGCCGTCCGACAGCAGCATCTTCTTGCGTCGCTGCGCGAGAGCGGTGAACAGTGCCGCGAAAGGGATGCGCCGACCGTCGACGTGAACGTGGACACCCAGGTCGAACCAGTCGGCATCCGTCGTCTCGACCGTGCGCACGGTGATGCGCGGGTCTCCGGACAGCTCGCGATAGGCGCGCTGCAGTCCCGACACCTCGACGCGGAGACCGCTCACCGCTTCGAGCGCGGGGAGGACGCGCGCGACGAACTCCGCGGCGTCGGCGCCGACGAGCTGACCCGCGCCGGCGAAGGGGACGTCGGTCGCCCCCTGCCATGCGGCCTTCACCGTGCGCCGCCGCTCACGGCTCTCCGACGACGTGAGGCCGGGCACGTCGGTCGGTTCGTCCCAGTCCGCGCGAGGTGCCGCGGGAGGGTGCCACCGAAAGGCGTAATCCACGACGTCGCGCGGCTGCTGCTGCACGGTGAGCACCAGGGCGGTGGGTTCCGGCGCCGGGAGCGTGACCCCGCGGCCCGCCACGACGGTGCTCTCACGTGCCAGCCGCGGGTAGGCGTCGCGGAGGAAGTCGGTGCGGTCGTCAGCAGGCACCGGCACGGGCGCGCCCGCCGACAGCAGGGCCCGTGTCGCCCCGCCGAGGGCGACCGGCGCCAAGCGCACGCGCAGCGAGTCGCCCTCTCCTTCGACGGTGTAGACCCCGACGTGACCGATCGGGCGGGCGTGGGTCGCGGGCGCGGCGCCGTCGACGCGCACGTCGGCGTGCAGGAGAAGGCCGTCGCCCGCCCGCTCGGCCCGCACCGCGACCTCGGCGGAGGCGCCGATCGTGAACTGCTGTGTGCGCACGCTCGAGACCAGCGGGATGCCGAGACCCGCCGCCGCGTCGAGGTGCGGCCAGAGGAGGTCGCTGTCGACCCCGTCGAGCGTCAACCACTCCGAGTCGCCGAAGCCGCCGAACACGCGGACATCGTGAGCCAGGCCGTACAGGGTCGTGAACCAGCGCCACCGACGCGTGTCGAGCCGGAACGCGTGTGCCGACGGTCCGCGGCGCAGCGCCTCCCACGACGCGTCGCCCTGAACCCACTCGTCCGACGTCGCGCTGCGCACGAGGGGTCGAGCGGCGATCCGCAGCTGACCGGCCGTCGTCGCGACGGTGCGCGCCGTTGCCGTGCGCACCCGACGCGGGCCCCAGTGCGCCTCATCGCCTTCGCGCTGACGCAGCTGAAGGCCGAGCGCCACGTCTGCCTCGTACCCCTCGTCGGACACCATCGCGCGCCAGGCGGGCGGACGGGTCGACGAGGTCATGCGTGCGATCCTCGCAGGGGGCGCCGACGTCCGGACGTCAGCTCGCGCGGGCGATGCGGGCGAGGACGCCGTGAACGAACGAACCGGAGTCGTCGGTGGAGAACTCCTTGGCCAGTTCGACGGCCTCGTCGATCGCGACCGCCGTGGGAACCTCGGTGTTGAACAGGATCTCCCACACGCCGATACGGAGCACCGCGCGGTCGACCGCCGGCATCCTCTCGATCTTCCAGTCCCGCGCGTGGGTGATGATCTGCTCGTCGATCTCGTCACGGTTGTCCACGACGCCGTCGACGATCTCGCGGGCATACAACCACGACGCTTCGCGCGCGGGCTCACTCGCGGCGCGCTTGGCCTCCGCCGCGAGGGTCGTCGCCAGGTCGTCGCCGCGGACGTCGCTCTGGTACAGGATGTCGAGGGCGCGCTTGCGCGCCTTACTGCGGGCGCTCATATGTCAGGCGGCCGGAATCAGTTGATGCGGCCGAGGTAGGCACCCGTGCGGGTGTCGACCTTGACCTTCGTACCGGTCTCCACGAACAGCGGGACCTGGATCTCGTAGCCGGTCTCGACCGTCGCGGACTTGGTGCCGGCCGACGAGCGGTCGCCCTGCAGGCCGGGCTCGGTGTAGGTGATCTCCAGCACCACGGAGGCGGGGAGCTCGACGTACAGCGGGTTGCCGTTGTTGAGGGCGATCTGCACCTGCTGGTTCTCCAGCAGGAAGTTCGCCGCGTCACCGACGGTCGCGGCACCCACCGTGAGCTGGTCGTAGTCGGCGACGTCCATGAACACGAACCCCTCGCCGTCGTTGTAGAGGTAGGTGAAGTCGCGGCGGTCGACGTTCTCGATGTCGATCTTCGCGCCCGCGTTGTAGGTGCGGTCGACGACCTTGCCGGAAACCACGTTCTTGAGCTTCGTGCGGACGAACGCCCCGCCCTTGCCCGGCTTGACGTGCTGGAACTCGATGACGTTCCAGAGCTGGCCGTCGATGCTGAGGACGACGCCGTTCTTGATGTCTGCCGTGGATGCCATGAGTGTGGAGTTCCGTTTCGTGTGGGAGTTCGGGGCCGCGGCGCCCGGAGGATCCGGCGCGGGCCGACAGTCGATTCTACGGGATCGTCCGCTCAGCCGTCGGCGCGGCCGGTGATGACGTCGATGAGCAGTTGCACCGCGCGGGCGTAGCCGGCCACCCCTTCCCCGCTCACATGGACGACGGCCACGTCGCGGACGAACGAATGACGACGGAACTCTTCGCGCGCCGAGATGTCGGAGATGTGCACCTCGGCCACCGGCAGCGACACTCCCGAGAGGGCGTCGCGCAGCACCACCGAGGTGTGCGTGAGGCCTCCTGGGTTGATCACGATCCCGCCGCAGTCCTCGCGCGCAGCGTGGATCGCGTCCAGGAGCACGCCCTCGTGGTTGCTCTGGACGGCGCGGACGTCGAAGCCGGACTCCCCCGCCGTGCGCGTCACGAGCGCCTCGACGTCGGCGAGCGTCTCCCGGCCGTAGATGTCGGGCTCGCGCACGCCCAGGAGGTTCAGGTTGGGTCCGTTGACGAGGAGGAGGCGTCGAGGCGTGGAGGGCACGTCAGCACCCTACCGGCAGTGATCCGACGGCGGCGGCGGGGTGCGCGCGCGGTGGCAGGATGGCATCCATGCCGGGACTGCATCACGTCGAGATCTGGATCGCCGACCCCGGGGCGGTGGATGCCGACTGGGGATGGCTGCTGCCGCGGCTGGGATTCGTGCGCACCGCGCAGTGGAGCGATGGGGTGTCTTGGGAAGCCGAGGGCGTCTACCTCACCTTCACGACCGCTCCTGCGCTCGCCGGCGCGCACGATCGCCGGCGTTCGGGTCTCAATCACCTCGCGTTCCGCGGGGGGTCTCCGGCGGAGGTGGACGCGATCCTCGAGGAGTCGGCGGCGCACGGCTGGAGCGCGCTCTACCAGGACCGATACCCCCACGCCGGCGGTCCCGACCACTATGCGGGGTGGATCGAGAACGCCGACGGCTTCAAGGTGGAGGTCGTCGCCGAGTGACGCCTCGTCAGTCGCCGATCTCCTGGTAGGCGGCGAAGAGCAGCGACTCGTCGGGCGCTTGGAGCACGGTCGGCTTGCCGATGTCGTCGAGCACGATGAAGCGCAGCATGGCGCCGCGCGTCTTCTTGTCGCGCTGCATCGTCGCGAGCAGCTGATTCCAGGCGCCGGCTCGGTAGCTCGTCGGCAGGCCCAGGAGCTGGAGGATGTCTCGGTGCCGCTGCGCCGCGTCGTCGGAGAGGCGTCCGGCGAGCCGCGACAGCTCCGCGGCGAACAGCATGCCGACCGAGATGGCTGCGCCATGGCGCCAGCGGTACCGCTCGGCGTGTTCGATCGCGTGCCCGAGGGTGTGGCCGTAGTTGAGCACCTCGCGCAGTCCCGCCTCGCGCAGATCCTCTCCCACGACGCGGGCCTTCATGTCGATGGCGAGCTCGATGCAGCGTCGGAAGGCCTCGCTGTGCGGGTCGACGGCGGCCTTCGGATCGGCCTCGATGAGCTCGAGGATCTCCGGGTACCAGATGAATCCGGCCTTGACGACCTCGGCGAAACCCGCCACACGCTCGTTGTCGGACAGTGTGTCGAGCAGGTCGAGGTCGCACAGCACGGCGCGGGGAGGCCAGAACGCGCCGACGAGGTTCTTGCCCTCCGCCGTGTTGATGCCGGTCTTGCCGCCCACGGCGGCGTCGACCATGCCGAGCACCGTCGTGGGCACCTGCACCACCGCGACACCGCGCAGCCAGGTCGCCGCGACGAACCCGGCGAGGTCGGTGACGGCTCCGCCGCCGAATCCGACCACCGCGTCGGTGCGGGTGAAGTCCGCCTGCCCCATGACCTGCCAGCAGAAGGCGGCGACCTCGACGCGCTTGCCCTGCTCCGCATCGGGGATCTCCGCCAGCAGCACCTGCCGCTCGCCGGCGAGCGTCTCGCGCAGCCGCGCGGCCTGGTCGGCCAGGGTCGGCGGATGCACGATGAGGACCTTCCGCGCCGACGGCGGCAACGCATCGGCGAGCCCGGACAGGATGCCGCGGCCCACCGTGATGTCGTACGGCTGCTCCCCCGCGACGGTGATGACGGTGCTCTCGCTCACGACGGATCTCCAGGCTCGGTGGGGACGTCCGCGGGCGCGGGCGTCGGTGCGGTGCGAATCCACTGGACGAGGGCGTCGACGACCTCCTGCAGTGGTCCGGAGGACGTGTCGAACGTGACGTCGGCGAGCTGCTCGTACAGCGGTCGGCGTGCCGCGTAGAGCGCCGACCAGCGGGCCACGGCATCCTCGCCCTGCAACAGGGGGCGCTTCGTGCCCCGGATGCGGGACTCGATCGTCTGAGGGCCCACGGTCAGCAGGATCACGTGATGCGCTGCGAGATCGGCCTGCGTGTCGGGGTGGAGCACTGCTCCGCCGCCGAGGGCCACGATGCCGCCCCTGTCGATTCCGTCGCGCACCGCGACCCGCTCCCACTCGCGGAAGCGATCCTCGCCGTGATCGCGGAAGATCGCGTCTATCGGGCCGTGCTCGCGCACGACGGCCGCATCGCTGTCGTAGAACGTCTCGCCGAGAGCACGTGCGACGCGCTTGCCGATACTCGTCTTTCCCGCTCCCATCGGGCCGATGAGGACGACCGCGCGCGCACTCATCCCAGGGAGTCGTCGCTGTCGGCCGTTGTGGCCAGCGATGCGGGTATGGCAGCGAGGTACGCATCGAGATTGCGCTTCGTCTCCGCCACGCTGTCGCCGCCGAACTTCTCCAGCACGACATCGGCGAGGGTGAGGGCGACCATCGCCTCGGCGACCACGCCGGCCGCGGGAACCGCGCACACGTCCGAGCGCTGGTGGTGCGCGGTCGCGGTGTCGCCGGTGGCCACATCGATCGTCCGGAGGGCCCGCGGCACGGTCGCGATCGGCTTCATGCCCGCACGCACGCGCAGCACCGTTCCCGTCGACATGCCGCCTTCGGTGCCGCCGGCCTTGTCGCTCGAGCGCGTGATGCCTCCGTCGGTGGCGAAGAGCTCGTCGTGAGCCGCCGATCCGCGGCGTCGCGTCGTCTCGAAACCGTCACCGACCTCGACGCCCTTGATCGCCTGGATGCTCATGAGCGCGTGGGCGAGCTTCGCGTCGAGGCGCCGATCCCATTGCACGTGCGAGCCGAGCCCCGGCGGAAGGCCGTACGCGAGCACCTCCACGATGCCGCCCAGGGTGTCGCCGTCCTTGCGGGCGGCATCCACCTCGGCCACCATCGCGGCGCTCGTGGCGGGGTCGAAGCAGCGGAGCGGATCGGCATCCAGCGCGTCTACGTCGTCGGGCATCGGCAGCGCCGAGCCGTCGGGCACCCGCACGGGACCGATGGAGAGGGTGTGGCTGACCAGGCGGATGCCGAGCTCGGCGAGGAACCCGCGCGCCACCGCACCGAGTGCCACTCGTGCGGCGGTCTCGCGTGCGCTCGCGCGCTCCAGGATCGGCCGGGCCTCGTCGAAGCCGTACTTCTGCATGCCGACGAGGTCGGCGTGACCGGGGCGCGGGCGCGTGAGGGCGGCGGAGCGGCCGCGCGACTTCTCGGTCAGCTCGACGGGCTCGGGGTTCATGACCTCGATCCACTTGGGCCACTCGGTGTTGCCGACGCGCAGAGCGATCGGGCTGCCCAAGCTGTAGCCGTGGCGGACGCCGGCCGAGATCGTGAGTTCGTCTTCCTCGAACTTCATCCGCGAGCCGCGGCCGTAGCCCAGCTTGCGGCGCGCAAGATCGGCCTGGATGGCGGCGCGGGAAACGGGGACGCCGGCGGGCAGTCCCTCCATGAGGGCGACGAGTTCGGGGCCGTGCGATTCGCCGGCCGTGAGCACGCGGAGCATTCGACTATCCTCCCACGAGCGCGCTGCGCATGACGGCCACGACGGCCTGCTCGTCCGGCAACGCGGCGGACACGTCGCCGGAGGCGAAGAGCCGGATCTGCAGCACGGCCTGGTGCAGCAACATCCCCTCGCCGTTGACGGCGACCTGTCCCGCTTGCTCCCAGGCCGTCGCGAGCGCGGTCGGCCCGTGCCCGTAGACCACGTCGAACAGCACTCCTCCGGCGGCGGCCAGCCGACGCGCCGTGTCGGAGGCGATCGCGGCGGCCCCGGGGAGGGTCGACACGGTGAGGTCGTGCGTGTCGGTCCCGTCCTGGTCGAGCGAGGCGGCAGTCACTCGGATGCCGAGACGTGTCCCGAGCTCGATCAGCGGTGCCACGGCCCCGGGACGACGCGCCGCGACGGTGACGCGGTCGGCTCCCAGTTCGGACAGTGCGACGAGAGCCGATGTCGCCGTGGAACCGGCACCCACGATCCGAGGAGAGGACACGCGCGTCACCCCGAGGTCGGCGAGAGCGCGGACGATGCCGCCGACGTCGGTGTTGAACGCGCGCCGACGGCCGCCCGTCAGCAGCAAGGTGTTCGCCGCGCCAGTCAGTACTGCGCGGTGGTCGCGCTCGTCGGCCGCGGCGTAGGCGGCCGCCTTGAGCGGCATCGTGCAGGACAGGCCGCGGAACTCGGCCCCCAGCCCCGCCAGTTCACGGTCGAAGCCCGCTTCGTCGACGCGTCGACGACCGTAGGTCCAGTCGTAGCCCAGCTGCGCATACGCGGCTGCGTGCAGCCGCGGAGACAAGCTGTGCGCGATGGGATTGCCCCACACCTCCAGGGCGGTCGGCTGACCCGTCATGCCTCAGCAGCCGCCGTCAGGATTGTCCGCGCACCACTGACGCCACTGGTCGACGGCCTTGAGGTGCTCGCTGTAGGTCTCGGTGAACACCGTCTCGCCGGTCTCGAGGTTGACCGTCACGAAGTAGAGCCACGGTCCGTCGGCGGGCTCTATCGCGGCCTTGATCGCGGTGTCGCCGGGATTGGCGATCGGGCCGATCGGCAGTCCTTCGTGGACGTAGGTGTTCCAGGGATTGTCGTCCTCGAGGGCTTCGGCGGTCGAGCTCACCGTGCCGTCGTGCATCTCGCCGTAGCCGTACTGCGCCGTCGAATCCATCTGGAGCTTGCCGAACGTCTCGTCGTTGGACGGATCGAGGCGGTTCTGGATGACGCGGGAGACCTTGTAGAAGTCGTCCTCGTAGCGCGCTTCGCGTTCGATGATGGAGGCGATCGTCAGGATCTCCTCCCGGCGGTCCTCCGGCACGCCGGCGTCGTCCAGCGACGTGATCGTCCGGTCCACGAGCGTCTGGACGACGTCTGTCGCCGTGGCCCCGGGATCGAACGTGTAGGTCGCCGGGAAGAGCCAGCCTTCGAGGCTGTCGGCCGCCACGCCGTACTTCGAGGGGTCGGCGACGGCCGATTGGAAGTCCTCGAGGGCGATGCCCGTTCCGTCGGCGAGGATCGGGAGAGACTGCTCTACGGTGAGACCCTCGCGCAACTGCGCCGTGTTCTCCAGCTTGTTGGCCGGGTCCTCCAGGGCGGCCAGCGCCGCCTCGGAGGTCATCTCGTACTGCAGCCGGTACGCGCCCGGGTGGAAGGTCGCGGCGGACGCACTCGAGATGAGGTAGTCGTAGAAGGCATCCGAGGTCTTCGTGACCCCCGCGTCGTACAACGTCGTCGAGATCGACGAGCCGGTGTCGCCCTCGACGATCGTCACGACGACCTCGCCGTTGGCCATGCCCGCCTCGAAGTCCTTGGGCTCTTCCCAACCGAGGAACGCGCGGATCTTGTCCTCGTAGGTCGTCCAGACGAAGGTGCCGCCGACGACGAGGCCGCCGATGATCGCCACCACGACGCCCAGGACCACCCAGCCGGCGATCCTGCTCTTCCGCCGATCGCGGTCGTGTCGCTTCTTCGGGTCGTCGGCCTCGTGGACGGCCTCCGCACCGAACAACGCGTCGATCGAGCCCGGGGTGCGCCGCGGGCCGGGCGGGAGAGAGTCCGACGAGGCCGCGGCGGTCAGAGGTGCGGCAGGCTCGGGCTCGTGCGTAACGGCCGTGCGGGGGGCGCTGACCGGGCTCGTCTCGACGGGAGGAGTGACCCGCGTCTCGCCGGATGCCGTGGCCGCCTCCCTCGCGGCGCGACGACTCGTCGGTGCGGGCGTCGAAGCGCCGGCATCGGCGGGCGAAGACGAGGTGGCACGGTTCGGGGGCGACGGCAACCTGCCGAACAGGTCGGCGAACTGATCGTCGGACGACGGGGTGTCGGGCATCAGACGGGCTCCGGGGGATCATGGAGAGCGCCGGCCGGGATGCCGGTGCTCTTCTCGACGTCGATCGCCTGCTGGAGGAGGACGACCGCCGCTACTTGGTCGACAAGCTTACGAGACGAACGCTGGGATCTCCCGGAATCGCGCAGCGCCGCGTGCGCGGACACCGTGCTCAGGCGCTCGTCGACGAGGCGGACGGGGAGACCGGATGCCGCGGCGAGCTGCCCCGCGACGAGTCTCGCATCGGCCGTCGAGGCCGTGTCGCCCCCGCTCAAACTGAGGGGAAGACCCACCAGGAGCTCGAACGCCTCGTACTCGCGGGCGAGCTCGACGATCCGGCGCGTGGTGCCGTCGTCGCGGGCCACGGTCTCGACCGGAACGGCGAGCAGACCGTCACGATCGCACCGTGCCACACCGACGCGCGCCTTCCCGACATCGATGCCGAGCCGGACGCCGCGTCGGAAGCCCGTCACGCGCCCGTATTCTCCAGTCGGGCGACGATGTCGCCGAGTGCGGCCGGAAGTGCCGTGGCATCCGTCCCACCGCCCTGTGCGACGTCGTCGCGACCGCCGCCGCCGCCGCCCAGGATGCTCGCCGCACCCTTGGCGAGGACGCCGGCTTTCGCTCCGGCCTGCCGCGCCGCGTCGTTGGTCGCCACGATGACGATCGGCCGGTCGCCGACCGTCGCCCCGAGCGCCACCACGGCGGCATCCGCACCGAGGCGATCGCGCACCTGCAGTGCAAGGGTGCGCACGTCGTCCGCGGATGCCACAGTGCCGAGCGACTGCGCGACGACACGCTGGGCACCGGAGCGCTGAGCAGATTCGACCAGTGCCGGGATCCGCTCCCCCAGCGCCTTCGCCTCGAACTGCGCGATCTTCTTCTCGGCCGCCTTGAGGTTGGCCTGGAGCTCCGCGATCCGTGCGGGCAGCTGGTCGCGCGGTGCCTTCAGATGCGCGGTGAGCTGGGAGACGAGCGCACGCTCTGCGGCCAGCTCGCGGAACGCGTCGAGGCCCACGAGCGCCTCCACGCGCCGGTTCGAGGCGCCGACCGACGACTCGCCGACGAGGCTGATGAGGCCGACTTCGGCGCTGCGTCCGACGTGCGTTCCGGCACAGAGCTCGCGCGACCACGGCCCTCCGATGTCGACCATCCGTACGGTGTCGCCGTACTTCTCGCCGAACAGCGCCATCGCTCCGAGCGACTTCGCCTCATCCAACGGCAGCACGCGCGTCGTCACTTCGAGGTTGTCGCGCACTGCGTTGTTGGCGATCTCTTCGATCTCGCTCTTCGTCGCGTCCGACAGTGCTTGTCCCCACGTGAAGTCGAAGCGCATGTACCCCGCGCGGTTGAGGGAGCCTGCCTGCGTTGCCGTCTTGCCCAGGGTGTCCCGGAGGGCAGCGTGCACGAGGTGCGTCGCAGAGTGGGCCTGCTGGGCGGCGCGGCGGTTCACGGCGTCGACCACCGACGTCGCGGGCTGGCCGACCCCGACCTCGCCCGACGTCACCTCGACCGTGTGACTCACCAGGCCGGCAACCGGCTTCTGGACGTCGAGCACTTCGAGCTCGAACCCGGGGCCGACGATGACGCCCTTGTCGGCGACCTGACCGCCCGACTCGGCGTACAGCGCGGTCTCGGCGAGGATCACCTCGGCGATCTGGCCCTGCGACGCACGGGAGGCGGGCAGCCCGTCGATGAGGAGGCCGAGCACCGTGGATTCGGTCTCCAGGTCGGAGTACCCGGTGAACACCGTCTCCCCTTGCGCCCGCAGGTCGCGGTACACGCTCGTGTCCGCAAGGGCGCGCTTACGCGAGCGGGCGTCCGCCTTGGCCCGCGCGCGCTGTTCCTGCATGAGCGTGTCGAACGCGCCGCGGTCGACGGTGAGACCCGCTTCCTCGACGATCTCCATCGTGAGGTCGATCGGGAAGCCGTAGGTGTCGTGCAGCAGGAACGCCTCGCTGCCGCTCAGCTGAGCGCCGCCGTCGCGGCGCGTTCGCGCGACGGATTCGTCCAGCAGCTCCGAGCCGGCTGCCAGGGTGCGCAGGAAGGTCGCCTCCTCCGCGAGCGCGTACTGAGAGAGCCGCTCGTAGTCGGCCTCGACGACCGGGTACGCCTCCTTCATCGCGTCGCGGGAGGCGGCGAACAGTTCGGCGAACGTCGGTCCGTCGACACCGAGCAGCCGCATCGCACGAATGGCGCGACGCATCAGGCGTCGGAGGATGTAGCCGCGTCCCTCGTTGGAGGGCGTGACGCCGTCGGACAGCAGCATGAGGGACGATCGCACGTGGTCGGCGATCACGCGGAATCGCACGTCGTCGTCGTGATTCGCGCCGTAGGTCTTGCCGGAGAGCGCGACGGCCCGGTCGAGCACGGGGCGGACCTGGTCGGTCTCGTACATGTTGTCGACGCCCTGCTTGAGGAAGGCGATCCGCTCGAGACCCATCCCGGTGTCCACGTTCTTCGCGGGGAGCTCCCCGACGATCGTGAAGTCGTACTTGGAGCGCACATCGGCGATCTCGTACTGCATGAAGACGAGGTTCCAGATCTCCACGTAGCGGTCGTCGTCGGTCGCCGGTCCGCCGTCGATGCCGTAGGCGGGCCCGCGATCGAAGAAGATCTCCGAGCAGGGTCCAGCGGGTCCGGGGAGGCCCGTGGTCCAGTAGTTGGTGTCCTTGCCCAGGCGCTGGATGCGCTCCTCGGGGAGGTCGGTGAGTCGGAGCCAGAGGTCGTGCGCCTCGTCGTCCTCCTCGTAGACCGTCACCCAGAGGTCCTTCGCGTCGAAGCCGAGGCCCCCTTCCGCCTCGGGCGTCGTCAGGAGCTCCCAGGCGTAGCGGATCGCGCCTTCCTTGAAGTAGTCGCCGAACGACCAGTTGCCGAGCATCTGGAAGAACGTGCCGTGGCGCGGGGTCTTGCCGACCTCTTCGATGTCGTTGGTGCGGATGCACTTCTGGTTGTCCGCGGCGCGCGGGTACGGTGCCGGGACATCGCCGCTCAGGTACGGGATGAACGGGACCATGCCGGCGATCGTGAACAGCAGCGCGGGGTCGTCCGTCACGAGAGAGGCGGACGGAACGATCGTGTGGCCGTTCTTCTCGAAGTAATCGAGGTAGCGCTGGGCGATCTCAGCGGTCTTCATGGGGTGTCCTCGGGAATGCAGGGGCGCGCACCCGGTGGCAACCGGGTTCGTCGATCGGTCGTTCGGTCAGTCGGAGACGCGGGCGGCGCCGTCTTCGGCGGCGTCGGCGACGGCGTGGGCCGCGTCGGAGACGGCATCCCGTGCGGAGTCGAGGGCGCCGGATGCCGCGGTCTTGGCGTCGGCGACGAGCCCCTCGATCTTGGCCTCCTGTGCGCGGTACGCGTCGCCGATGCGATCGGTGAACTCCGAGATGCGGGCGTCGACTTCGGCCAGAACCTCGTGACCGCGCGGGTCCTTGTTGACGAGGTGGGCCGCGACGAAGCCGCCGGCGATGCCCAGCACGAACCACAGCGCGTTCTTCATGGGTTCCATGTTAGGTGCAAACGGCCGAGGGGCGTCGGGGTGATGACCCCGACGCCCCTCGGCGTTCGTGTGTTGGTGCGACGCGTCGCTCAGCGAGCGGCGTAGTACTCGACGACGAGCTGGACGTCACCGGTCACGGGCACCTCGGCGCGCTTCGGGCGACGCACGAGGCGCGCCTGGAGCTTGTCGAGCTCGACCTCGAGGTAGGCCGGAACGGGCGGCAGGACCTCGGCGTGACCGCCGGCAGCCGCGACCTGGAAGGGCTCGAGGCCCTCGCTCTTGGCCTTGACGTGGATGAGCTGGCCCGGCTTCACGCGGAACGACGGGCGGTCGACGAGCTGGCCGTCGACGAGGATGTGGCGGTGCACGACGAGCTGACGGGCCTGCGCCGTGGTGCGGGCGAAGCCCGAGCGCACGACGAGCGCGTCGAGGCGCATCTCGAGCAGCTCGACGAGGTTCTCACCGGTCAGGCCGTCCTGGCGACGAGCCTCGTTGAACGTGTTGCGCATCTGCTTCTCGCGGATGCCGTACTGCTCGCGCAGACGCTGCTTCTCGCGGAGACGGACCGCGTAGTCGCTGTCGGCCTTGCGCTTGGTGCGACCGTGCTCACCAGGAGCGTAGGGACGCTTCTCGAGGTAGCGGGCGGCCTTCGGGGTCAGCGCGACGCCGAGCGCGCGCGACAGGCGGACCTTGCGGCGGTCCTGGGACTTCGTAGCCACGAAGTGTTCCTTCCTGACGTGGCCGTGCATTTCACGACTCACGGACGTATCCCCCGCTCTTCGCCCGTCCTGGACTGCACGCCGGGGCACGCCAGAAGGTCTTGGTCGGAAGAGGGAGATGCCCGAAAACTCGGTTTCGAGCAGGTCAAGTCTATCAGAGCGCTCCGGAGCTCCGTTCGCGCCGTCGAACGGGCCGCGACGTGAGCGTCATGTGGTCAGCAGATCGAGCGCGCCCGGCGGGTAGAAGGTGTGCTTCCCTTCGCGGACGGCTTCGAGCCGGTACCAGCCCACGGTGGTGTCGCTGTCGCGGACGGGCTCGTGGGCGTCTCGCGGCAGTGCCGCCAGACGCTCGGAGTCGACGCTGAAGACGTGGACGATCTCGTGCCCGCGCGCGCCGTGCGCGTCGAAGACGTTCTCCGTCACCCCGAGCAGCCGCGCTTCGCGCACGTCGGCGTCGAGTTCCTCCGCGAATTCGCGGCGGAGCGCCGCGTGCACCGACTCTCCGAACTCGATCCCGCCTCCCGGCGCGCGAAGGAACCCGTCGTGACGCCCGTTCGCGGCGTACTCCTCCGCCAGCAGCCACCCGTCGACCACGACGAGCCCCACGACGATGGCACGTACGCGCGGCGGAGCATCGAGCTGCTCCTTGTACGCGGACAGCGAGGTGCGATAGTCCGACAGCGTCGGTAGGAGTGCGTCGACCGCCGTGCGGAGCGCCGCCGCCGGTTTGCCGTCGTCGAAGAGCGCCAACGAGAGGAACGCCTGCGCGGCGCGCGACAACGGGTCCTCCCCCCGCACATCTCTCAGGAGCGCGATGGCCCCCGACGGATCGCCCACCACGCGCAGCGAGCTCGCGAGTTGGATGATCGCCCGCGTGCGCTCTGGTTCCTCCAGCCCGCGATCGAGGGCGGCCCGATAGAGCGGGATGGCGCCATGCTCGTCGCCGGCGGCGTCACGCTGCGAGGCGTTGTCGAACAGATCGCGTGCGGAGGCGGCGTCCGTCATGGGGTCAGCAACTCCTTCACGCGCTCCTGCAGCGGCTGCAGAGCGGAATGCACGGCAGCTCGGGAGAAGGAGTGGAGCCCTCGCAGCGCGGCGCCCGCATCGCTGAGCTCTCCCGAGAGCAGATGGTCCATGAGGTCGCTCGCTGCGATCGTGCGCACCCGACCGGTTTCCTCCGAGCCCCACGATGGGTCGCCGACCCGTCGGCATCCTCCGGCGATGAGGATGTTCTTGCGGCGTCGAGAGTTCGCGGCCGCCCACTCCGCGCCCGCGTGGTGGAGCACGCCGGCTTCGTAGCCCGTCTCCTCCCGGAGTTCACGCGCGCCGGCCGTGACCACGTCCTCGCCCGGGTCGATGAGGCCGCCGGGGAGCTCGCCGAGCACCGATTCGGGGCCTACGCGGTATTGATCGAACAGGACGACGCGGTCGTCCTCCGTGAAGGCGACAACGGACACGGTGTCGCCGATGAGCAGCACGTCCCAGCCGCTCTCCGAGCCGTCAGGGAGCCGGTACTGATCGCGTCGGACGCCGATGTATCCGGTGTACATCGACTCGGAGCCGATCTTGGTCCAGACCGAGTCCGGATCGCCGCGGCTCTCGCTCTCCTGCGAAGCACTCATTCGCCCAGGATCTTCCGGATCTTCTCCACTCGCGCGGCGATGTCGCGCTCCAGTCCGCGGCCCGTCGGTTCGTAGTACCGACGACCCACCAGTTCGTCGGGCAGGTACTGCTGGGTCGCGACGCCGACCTCGAGGTCGTGCGGGTAGACGTAGCCCTTGCCGTGGCCGAGCCGCTTCGCGCCCGGGTAGTGGGCGTCGCGCAAATGCAGCGGTACGCGACCGAAGCCACCCCGACGCACGTCCGCGATCGCAGCATCGATCGCGACGTAGGCCGCGTTCGACTTCGCGGTCGTGGCCAGGTACGCCGTCGCCTCGGCGAGGGGAATGCGCCCCTCGGGCATGCCGATGAAGGCGACGGCGTCGGCGGCGGCCACGGCGATCACGAGCGCCTGCGGGTCGGCCAGGCCGATGTCTTCCGAGGCGGAGATGACGAGGCGTCGTGCGATGAAGCGAGGGTCCTCCCCCGCCTCGATCATGCGCGCGAGGTAGTGCATCGCGGCGTCGACGTCGGAGCCGCGGATGGACTTGATGAACGCGCTGATGACGTCGTAGTGCTCGTCACCCTGTTTGTCATACCGCAGGAGGGCACGGTCGACCGCCTGTGCGACCTGCTCTGCGCTGATGACCGGCACCTTCTCGTCGGCGCCGCTCTCAGGGTCGCCTTCGGTGCCCGCGTCGCCGGACACCATGGATGCCGCGGCCTCGAGCGAGGTGAGAGCTCGGCGGGCGTCTCCGGAAGCGAGCTGGACGAGCGCAGCGCGAGCCTCCGGCGTGAGCTCGACAGCCCCGGCGAGTCCTCGCGCGTCGGAGACGGCACGGTCGATGAGGTGACCGAGATCGTCGTCGGTCAGCGGCTGCAGCGTGAGCAGGAGCGACCGCGACAGCAGCGGGGAGATGACCGAGAACGACGGATTCTCCGTCGTCGCGGCGATGAGGATGACCCAGCCGTTCTCGACGCCGGGAAGCAGCGCGTCCTGCTGCGCCTTCGTGAAGCGGTGGATTTCGTCGAGGAACAGGATCGTGGACACGCCGTACAGGTCGCGCTGGTTCATCGCCTCCTGCATGACCTCGCGCACATCGCGGACGCCGGCCGTGACCGCCGACAGTTCCACGAAGCGGCGGCCCGAGGTCCGCGCGATGGCCTGCGCGAGTGTCGTCTTACCGGTGCCCGGCGGACCCCAGAGGATGACCGACACGGCTGACCGCGTCGGCGACCCGCCGTCGGCGAGGGCGACCAGCGGTGAACCCGGGCGCAGGAGGTGCCCCTGGCCCGCGACTTCGTCGAGAGACACCGGCCGCATACGCACGGCGAGAGGTGTCTGCCCGGAGAAGAGCGCGGCGGGGGTGGTCACCCGTCCAGGCTAGCCGCGCCCACCGACGTGGGCCGCGTTTGTCGCACCCGCGCGCGTGCCCGTAGGCTCGGGGAGGCCCGGGCGTCCGGGAATCGAGGAGGTCCCGTGGCTACCGGTGCGAGCAGATCCGGCGCAGACAAGAAGAGCGCGCGTGCCGCGCGAGATCGGGCGCGGCTCTACCAGGCCCGCCAGGAGTTCCAGGACAGCCTGCAGCGCCGCCGCCGCCGTGACAACGTGATCGCGGGCGTGGCGGGCGGCGCGCTCATCCTCGCCGTCGTCGGAGGCCAGGTCGCCTACTACACCGTCGGTCCCGGGCAGCCCGTCCCGGCACCGAGCTCGAGCCCGAGTCCGAGCCCGACCGTGGGCACACCGAGTCCTTCCCCGACGCCGGATCCGACGCCCTCGTCGTCGACGTCGCCCTCTCCCACGCCCTGACCGCCGCCGTATAGGCTTGCAGCCGACCGAACCCCTAGGCGGCCTGTCTTTGCCGACAGGCCCCGCCGCGACGAGGTGCTACCCGTGACTTCCGTTCCCGAAGAATCCGCAACGACCGACCCCACGGCCGAGGAGTCCCCTGTGGACCCGTCGGCGCAAGCGCCCGCAACCGACGAGTCGGTGGCAGAGCAGCCGGCGCCCGAGCCGGAGACCTCGACCGCGGACGCCGCCGAGGAGCCGGCCGCCGAGGAGCCGGCCGCCGAGGAGCCGGCTGACACGTCGGTCACGGAGGAGTCGGCCACGGAGGCGGCCGCGCAGCCCGCCGCCTCTCCGGCCCCCATCCCCCGTCCCCGCCCGGGTGTTCCGCTGCCGCGCGCTCCGCGACCCGCGCCGACGGCGTCGGCGCCGCTCGCTCCCGCACTCGCCGACACCGCACCGAGCGGTGACTGGGGTCGTGTCGAAGACGATGGCACGGTGTCCGTCCGCGAGGGAGATCAGTGGCGCGTCGTGGGTCAGTACCCCGACGGCACGCCTGCCGAGGCGCTCGCGTACTTCGAGCGGAAGTTCACCGATCTCGCCAGCGAGGTCGCCTTGATCGAAGCGCGGCACCGTCGTGGCGGTGCGTCGGCATCCGACCTGCGCAGCACCCTCAAGACCGTTCGCGAGCGCGTCACGGGGGCGGCGGCCGTCGGTGACCTCGCGTCGCTCGAGGCGCGGCTCTCTGTGCTCGACTCGGCGCTGAGCGAAGCGTCGGCAGAGGAGGCCGCTGCCCAGCGTGAGGCCGTCGATGCCGCCATCGCCGAGCGAACGGCTCTCGTGGAGCAGATCGAGGTCATCGCGGCGCGCGACCCTCGTTCGATCCAGTGGAAGCAGACGTCCGCCGAAGTGACCGAACTGTTCGAGAAGTGGCAGGCTCATCAGGCCACCGGTCCTCGGCTCCCCAAGAACGTCGGGCAGCAGTTGTGGAAGCGATTCCGTGACGCTCGCGCCGTGTTCGATCGTCACCGCCGCGAGTTCTACGCGAGCCTCGACGAGACACACAAGTCGGCCCGCGATGCAAAGGCTGCACTCGTCGAGCGCGCGGAGGCGCTGGCATCCCGCGGAGAAGACGGCATCGCCGCCTACCGTGGGCTCCTCGACCAGTGGAAGTCGGCGGGACGCGCCGGCAAGAAGGCCGATGACGCCCTGTGGGCGCGGTTCAAGGCGGCGGGCGACGCGCTGTACGGGGCGCGCGCCGAGCGCGAGCACGCCGACGCCGAGGCATCCAAGGAGAAGATCGAGGCGAAGCGGGCGCTCCTAGTGGAAGCTGCCGCCGTGCCGAAGGAGAAGGACACCGCGAAGGCGCGTGCACTCCTCACCGGCATCCAGCGTCGCTGGGACGACATCGGACGCGTGTTCCCCCGCGAGGCCGAGCGCGGACTCGACGACGACCTTCGCAAGATCGAGCAGGGTCTGAAGGCGCGAGAAGACGCCGATTGGAAGAGCAACAACCCCGAGACGAAGGCGCGTCAGAACGACATGACGCAGCAGCTTCACGACGCCATCGCGAAGCTCGAGGACGAGGTCGACGCCGCCAAGAAGACGAAGGACAAGGCCAAAATCGCGAAGGCAGAGGAAGCGCTGGCTGCGCGAAAGGCGTGGCTCTCCGCTCTCGGCGGCTGAGTACTCCTCCCCTGCCGCTGCCGCGGCGGACTGTCCACAGATAGGCGTCTGTCGTCGCACGCTGCGCGCAACTCGGGCAGAGTGCGGGGATGCCATGGCCTTTCCTCTACTTCCCCGACGGCCCGCTCTCGTCCGCAGAGCTGGGTGCCGCTCGTCTTGACGGCGACCTCGTCGAGGTCGGAGAGGCCTTCATGCCGGCCGATGCCGTCGAGACGGCGGAGCTCCGGGCCGGTTCGCTCGGACGCGTCGTCGGCGCGAGGTGGGCGCTGACGCACGAGTCGGCGGGCTGGGTGCACGGGGCGTTTCCAGACCCGCCCGCTCTCCACTGCGTGCAGCGGTGTGTCGCCACCCGATCGCAGAACGTCCTCGATGGGCGCCTGCGCTATCGCGATGTCAGGATCCCCGAGAGCGACGTGCAGTGGGTCGGCGGCGTTGCGGTGTCCACCGTCGTGCGCACTTTCGTCGACCTGCTGCGCGACCGGGTGCTCGACCAGGGTGACTCCGACCGCGCTGTGCGCATCATGCTCGAGTGGCGACCCGGCCTTGCCGACGACGGACTCCGGTGGCTCGAGCAGGCGGGCCCCGTGCACCACAAGCGCGCCGCGCAGGAGTACCTGCGCGCCGCCGTCAGGAGGACGTGACGCGGTAGACGTCGTAGACGGCGTCGATTCGTCGCACGGCGTTCAGCACGCGGTCGAGGTGGACGATGTCGCCCATCTCGAAGACGTACCGGCTGAGCGCCAGCCGGTCGTTGTTGGTCTGCACGGATGCCGAGAGGATGTTGACGTGATGCTCGCTGAGCACCCGGGTGATGTCGCTGAGAAGACCCGAACGATCGAGGGCTTCGACCTGGATGTGAACGAGGAAGACGCTCTTCGTCGTCGGCGCCCAGGAGACGTCGATCATGCGATCGGGGTCATCCTTGAGCGACTTCACGTTCGTGCAGTCGCTCCGGTGGACCGACACCCCGCTCCCGCGGGTGACGAAGCCGACGATGTCGTCGCCAGGCACTGGCGTACAGCACTTGGCGAGCTTGACGAGGATGTCCGGCGCGCCGCGGACGAGCACGCCGGAGTCGCCGCCGCGGGGTGCCTTGGACCGTCCGACCACCGGGAGGTCGATCGGTCCGGTGCTGGTGTCCTCCTGCGCGCTGACGAGTGATGTGACCTTCTCGATCACGGACTGCGTGGAGACGTGGCCTTCACCCACGGCGGCGTACAGCGCTGTGACGTCCTCGTAGCGCAGCTGATGGGCCACCTCGGTGAAGGAGTCCTGATTCATCAAGCGCTGCAACGGCAGGTTCTGTCGGCGCATGGCGCGCGCGATGGCATCCTTGCCCTGATCGACGGCCTCTTCGCGGCGTTCCTTGGTGAACCAGCCGCGGATCTTGCTGCGGGCGCGAGTGGACTTGACGAAGCCCAGCCAATCCTGGCTCGGGCCGGCGTCGGGATTCTTCGACGTGAAGACCTCGACGACGTCGCCGGAATGCAGCTCGGACTCCAGCGGCACGAGGCGACCGTTGACCTTGGCGCCCATCGTGCGGTGCCCGACTTCGGTGTGCACGGCGTATGCGAAGTCGACCGGAGTGCCTCCCGCGGGAAGGCCGATGACGCGACCCTTGGGCGTGAAGACGTACACCTCTTTCGCGCCGATCTCGAACCTCAGCGAGTCGAGGAACTCACCGGGGTCGGCGGTCTCGGCCTGCCAGTCCGAGATGTGCGCGAGCCACGCCATGTCGGTGTCGACCGACTTCTCGTCGGTCTTGCCTCCGCTCATCCTCTCCTTGTACTTCCAGTGGGCCGCCACGCCGTACTCGGCCTGCTGGTGCATCTCGTTGGTGCGGATCTGGATCTCGACCGTCCGTCCGCCGGGACCGATCACCGTCGTGTGGAGAGACTGGTAGAGGTTGAACTTGGGCGTTGCGATGTAGTCCTTGAAGCGACCGGGCAGTGGCGTCCAGCGCGCGTGGATCGCGCCCAGCACCGCGTAGCAGTCGCGGACGGTGTTGACGAGCACGCGGATGCCGATGAGATCGTAGATGTCGTCGAACTCGCGGCCCCTCACGACCATCTTCTGGTAGACCGAGTACAACTGCTTGGGGCGCCCCATGATCCGCCCGCGGATGCGGAGATCGCGCAGGTCTGCTTCCACCGCCTCGATCACGTTCTGGACGTACTGCTCCCGCTGCGGCGTGCGCTGTTTCACCAGGCTGTCGATCTCGACGTACAGCTTCGGGTGGAGTACGGCGAACGAGAGGTCTTCGAGCTCGCTCTTGATCGCCTGGATGCCGAGTCGGTGCGCGAGCGGCGCATAGATCTCGAGCGTCTCGGTCGCCTTCTTCGCGGCCTTCTCGGGCGGCACGAATCCCCAGGTGCGTGCGTTGTGGAGGCGGTCGGCGAGTTTGATGAGGAGTACGCGGATGTCCTTGGACATCGCGACGATCATCTTGCGGACGGTCTCGGATTGGGCGGCGTCGCCGTACTTGACCTTGTCCAGCTTGGTGACACCGTCGACGAGCATCGCGACCTCGTCGCCGAACTCGGTGCGCAGCTGATCGAGTCCGTACTCGGTGTCCTCGACGGTGTCGTGCAGGAGGGCAGCCGCGATCGCCCGCGGCCCCAACCCCAGATCCGCGAGGATCTGCGCGACGGCGAGCGGATGCGTGATGTAGGGCTCACCGCTCTGACGTTTCTGCGCGGCGTGCGCCCGAGCCGCCACGCCGTAGGCGCGCTCGATGATGGCGACATCACCCTTGGGATGGTGCGTGCGCACCGTCCGAATGAGCTGCTCGACACCGTTGCGTGACGGAGCGCGCGAGAACAGCCGCGGAACGAGGCGGCGCAGTGAGCTCGGCGGCGGGTTCTGGGCCGCGGACGGCACGGTTTCGGTCATCAGGTCACCTCCACCGTGTCAGAACCCGTCAATCCTACGCCCGCTGCTCTCCCGCTCAGGCCGTCGTCAGAGCCTTCTCGCGAGCGGCGAGGATGCGCGCATCGCGAGCCTGGATGTCCGCCTCGTTCTCCCGCAACAGCGAGAAGAGCGGGGCGGCCACGAACAGCGTCGAGTACGCCGCCACGATCGTTCCGACGAAGATCGACAGCGAGATGTCGGTGAGGGTCTGAGCACCGAGCCAGAGGGCGCCGATGAAGAGGATCGCACCGGTCGGGAGCGCCGCGACCACCGTCGTGTTGATCGAGCGGATCAGGGTCTGGTTCACCGCGAGGTTGACGGACTCTCCGAACGTGCGGCCGGACTTCTCACCGTCTTCATGGGTGTTCTCACGGATCTTGTCGAAGACGACGGTCGTGTCGTAGAGCGAGTACGACAGGATCGTGAGGAAGCCGATGACGGCCGCGGGAGAGATCTCGAACCCGAAGACCGCGTAGATACCGACGGTGATGACGAGCACGTCGACGAGACCGATGATGGCGGCGACCGACATCTTCCACGTGCGGAAGTAGATCGCGAGGATCATGAAGGTCAGCGCGAGGAAGATCGCCAGACCCCACAGGGACTGCCGGGTGACGTCCTGGCCCCAGCTGGGTCCGATGAACGACGAGCTCACGCTGTCCTGATCGACGCCGTAGACCTCCGCGAGGGCTGCGGTGACGGCACGTGTGTCGGCGTCGGTCATCTGGTCGGTCTGAACGCGCACCGCGTCGTCGCCGATCGTCGTCACCTTCGTCGCGGCACCCGGGACGACCGACTGCACGGCTTCCGTCGCGAGCGTCTGGTCGGGCGAGGCGACGTCGTTGACCGTGAACTGCGAACCGCCGGTGAACTCGATCGAGAACTGCACGGGACGGAACACGGGCACGAGCGCCGCGCCGATCACGAGCACCGCGGCGATGATGAACCAGAGGCGACGCCGCCCGACGAACGGGAAGGACGTCTTGCCGGTGTAGAGGTCGTTACCGAGCTCGTTCATGGAGCGCATCAGTCGTCTCCCTCCGTCGTGGAGCGGGTATTGCTGCCCTGCTCGGCCAGCTTTCGTTCCGCGATGGTCTGCCGGCGCTCAGCCTCGCCGCGCGATTTGGACGCCCGGCGCTGCGCGGCGCTGCGACCGCCGGCATCGACGGGAGCCCGGAACTGCGCACGGCCGCGGTAGACGGCGCCGAGCGCCTCGGGGTCGAGACCGGAGAGCGGGTGGCCTCCCCCGAAGAACCGGGTGCGCGCGAGGAGCTGGAGCACCGGATGCGTGAAGAGGATGAAGATGCCGATGTCGATCAGCGTCGTGAGCCCGAGCGTGAACGCGAAGCCCTTCACGGTGGCGTCGGCCAGGATGTACAGCACGACGGCGGCGAGGATGTTGATCGACTTGGAGATGTAGATCGTGCGCTTCGCGCGCCCCCAACCGTCTTCGACGGCGCTCGTGATCGACTTCCCGTCGCGGAGTTCGTCTCTGATGCGTTCGAAGTACACGATGAAGGAGTCGGCGGTGAAGCCGATCGTCACGATCAATCCCGCGACACCGGCCAGCGACAGACGGAAGCCCATGCGCCAGGCCAGGATGCACAGCGTGATGTAGGTGAGAACACCCATGACGACGAGCGAAGCGATGATGACGAAGCCCAGCGCGCGGTAGACCACGAGCGAGTAGATCGCGACCAGGAGAAGCCCGATGAGTCCGGCGACGAGGCCGATCTGCAGCTGCTGCGAGCCGAGTGTCGCCGAGATCGAGTTGGAGCTCTGCACCTCGAAGCTGAGCGGGAGCGCTCCGTACTTCAACTGGTCGGCGAGAACCTTCGAGGTCTCCTGCGTGAAGTTACCGGTGATCTGCGGCTTGCCGTCGAGGATGACGGCGTTCATCGACGGTGCGGAGAGCACCGACCCGTCGAGGACGAAGGCGAACTGGTTCAGCGGAGCCGTGGCTCCGTAGAGCCGCTGGCTGATCTTGCCGAAGGTCTCCGTGCCCTCCCCGTCGAAGACGATGTTGACGGCCCACTGGTTGTTCTGCGTGTTCAGGCCGTTCGATGCGTCCGAGATCGACGAGCCATCCAGTTCCACGGGTCCGAGGATGTACTTCGCGGAGCCGTCGTCCTGACAGGTGATGAGCGGCTGATCTGCCGGCTCGGTTGCCGGCGAGTTGTCGGGGTTCGTGCAGTCGTACGCGAGGAATTCGGCGTAGAGAGCGTCGGTGATCCAACTCGGGTCGCTGCCGTTGCTGGGCTCGGCCGTGGGGGTCGCGTTGAGGGTCGGGTCGGGGCTCGGGTACGGCGTCTCGTTGCCGTCGTCGCCGACGTAGGACGTCGCCGGTGTGCCCGTATAGAGCACCGCTCGCAGCTGGAGCTGTGCGGATGCCTCGATCCGGTTGCGCGTCTCCTCGTCGGCCTGACCGGGAACCTGCACGACGATCTGGTTTCCGGCCTGCGTCGTGATGTCGGCTTCTCCGACTCCCGACGCGTCGACGCGCTGACGGATGATCGACGCGGCCTGCTCCATCTGCTCCGTCGACGGCGGATTCCCGTCGGGAGTGGTGGCCTGAAGGATGATCTGGGTGCCGCCCTGGAGGTCGAGCGCGAGCTCAGGGGCCCACGAGCTGCCGGGGTTGCCCTCGGAGTCCGTGAAGACGTAGACGCCGAGAGCGTTGATGCCGAAAAGGAGCGCCGTGAGCACCAGCAGTCCGGTCAGGGCGCGCCAGGCATGGCGAACAGGGGTGGGAGCGGCCACGGAGAGTCCTTCTCGAGAACGACGGAAGCGGTGTCAGGCCCGGGGCTTGTCGTCGGCGTCGGGGGTGACGTCCGAGTCGGCAGTCGCCACAGGGTCGGCCTCGACGGCATCCGTCTCGGCCGCGACGTACTCGTCTTCGGTGACGGGCTCCTCGTCCTCGACGACGCGGATGATGGCCTGGCTGTGCACTTCGATCTCGACGCCCGGGGCGAGCGCGATGATGGCGGGACGTGAGAGGTCGTCGGCGTCGAACGACACGAGCGTGCCGTAGAGGCCGCCCTGCAGGAGCACCTTGACGCCCGGGACCATGGCCCGCTGCTTGCTCTCCTGCTCTGCCTTCATCCGCGCGGAGCGGCGACGCGAGCTCCAGAACATGAACACGATCAGTGCCAGCAGGAGGAGGAGCATTCCGTACTGGGCGAAGAACGAGGAGACCGGGTCCATCTGGGGCGCGTCCTGCGACGTTGCGAAGATCATGGAGTAAGGGCGCCTTTCACGACGGGCATGCCGCGCGAAGCGGCCAACAAGGGATCTGGCGAGAGCCTTCAGTGATTATAGGTCATCGAATCTCAGCGCCTCGTCGGCGCGGGGAACGCGCAGGTGCGCGTAAGCCTCCGGAGTGGCGACACGCCCGCGAGGGGTGCGACCGAGGAACCCGATGCGAACGAGGTAGGGCTCCACGACCGATTCGATGGTCTCGGACTCCTCACCCACCGTGACCGCGAGGGTGTTGAGCCCCACCGGTCCGCCGCGGAAGCGCCGGATCACGGCGTCGAGCACAGCTCGGTCGAGGCGATCGAGGCCGATGGCGTCGACGTCGTAGAGCTCGAGGGCTGCGGCCACGTCGGCCTCCGTCGCGGCGTTGCGCCCCGGGCCGCCATGAACGATGACGTAGTCGCGCACGCGTCGGAGCAGGCGGTTGGCGATGCGAGGCGTTCCGCGCGAACGCCGGGCGATTTCGGCGCGAGCCGCCGCGGGCACGTCGACTCCGAGCATCCCCGCGGAGCGAGCGATCACGAGCTCGAGTTCCGCGGGCTCGTAGTACTCCAGGTGCGCCGTGAATCCGAAGCGGTCGCGCAGAGGGTTGGGAAGGAGGCCCGAACGTGTCGTTGCCCCCACAAGTGTGAACGGTGCGAGATCGAGGGGGATGCTGGTGGCCCCCGCCCCCTTCCCGACCATGATGTCGATCCGGAAGTCCTCCATCGCGAGGTACAGCATCTCCTCGGCGGACCGGGCCATGCGGTGGACTTCGTCGATGAAGAGGACCTCTCCCGGGACGAGGCTCGAGAGCAGCGCCGCGAGGTCACCGGCGTGCTGAATCGCCGGTCCGCTCGACATGCGCAGGGGTCGCTCGCTCTCGTGGGCGACGATCATGGCCAGCGTCGTCTTGCCGAGACCGGGAGGCCCGGACAGGAGGATGTGGTCGGGAGGCCGCTGCTGGATGCGGGCGGCGTCGAGGAGGAGTTGAAGCTGCCCGCGAACCTTCTGCTGTCCGACGAACTCGGCCAGCGACGTCGGGCGAAGCGCGCCCTCTACCGCCAGTTCGCTCTCATCTTCGGCGAACGCCGGGTCGCGCTGTTCAGCCACGTGGCTGCTCCGCACGTGCGGGGCCGAGGTGTGCGAGGGCGAGCTTGAGCAGCGCCGGGACCGATGCCGTCTCGTCCGACTCCGCGAGGACGGTCGAGACCGCCTCCGTGGACACGCGCTCGTTCCACCCGAGGGCGACGAGCGCCGCGACCACCTGGCTGCTGAGGGCGGGTGCGGACGTGCCGGCGACACCCGTGGCGGCTGCCGCAACGGCGTGCAGCTTCCCCGCCAGTTGGACCACGATGAGCTTCGCCGTCTTCGGCCCGATGCCCGACACGCGGCGGAAGGGCGCGTCGTCTTCGGCGGCGACTGCCGACGCGATCTGAGCGACCGTGAGCGAGGAGAGCACTCCGAGTGCCGATTTGGGACCGACACCCGAGACTCCGAGGAGCTGGCCGAAGACCACGAGCTCTTCTCGCTCCCGGAATCCGTAGAGCGAGAGCGCGTCTTCTCGGACGATCAGCGTCGTGTGGATCACGATCTCATCGCCCACGTGGAACTCGCGGGCGAGTTGCGGAGTGACGGCGACGGCGAAACCCACTCCGCCCACGTCGATCACAACGCTCTCGGCGTCGAGGTGCAGCACGCGGCCACGCAGCGATGAGATCATGCGGCGAGCCTACGGTGCGGTTCGGACATTTGTTCGAGCGACACGCGGCGGCGGTGCTCAGCGACGCGCGAGGCGCTCGGCATCCGCCCACGCGCGTTGCGCAGGAGTCAGCGCGTCTGCTCCGCGATCCGCACCGGGCGTGCCGCGCCGCCAGGCGTGGCACAGGGCGATGGCGAGCGCGTCGGCGGCGTCGGCAGGCTGTGGGAGAGCGTCGAGGCGCAGCACCCGAGCGACCATGGTCTGCACCTGCCGCTTGTCTGCCGACCCGTAGCCGGTGATCGCCGCCTTCACCTCGGACGGGGTGTGCGTGGCCGCCGGAAGCCCTCGCTCCCCCGCGATCAGCAGCGCGATGCCGCTGGCCTGAGCGGTGCCCATGACGGTCTGGCGGTTCTGCTGGGCGAAGACACGCTCGACCGCGATGACATGCGGAGCGTGATCGTCGACGACGGCACGAAGCCCTGCGGCGATGACGGCGAGGCGCTCGTGAATGGGCGCGTCGGGTTCGCTGCGCACGACGCCGACATGTACGAGCGAGGCGGAGCGGTCCGCTCTCACGTCGACGACGCCGACGCCGCACCTCGTGAGTCCGGGGTCGATGCCGAGGACGCGCAGGACGGATGCCATCCCCTCACGCTACGCGGCCCGTCCGCGCTCAGTCGTCAGGCACGCGGTGACACGATGCCCGGCGAGCTCACTCGTCGTTCTCGAGCTCCGCCTGAACGTCTGCGGGCAGATCGAAGTTGCTGAAGACGTTCTGCACGTCGTCGCTGTCTTCGAGCGCGTCGATGAGGCGGAAGATCTTCCGCGCCGTCTCCGCGTCGATCTCTACCTTCAACGAGGGCACGAACTCCACGTCGGCCGACTCGTAGTCCAGCCCGGCCTCCTGGATCGCGCTGCGCACCGAGACCAGGTCGGACGGGTCGGTGATGACCTCGAAGCCCTGCGCGTGAGGTTCGATCTCCTCCGCGCCGGCCTCCAGGGCCGCGAGCATGACATCGTCCTCGCTCACGCCTTCGCCGGAGACGACCAGCACGCCCTTGCGGTGGAAGTTGTAGGCCACGGAGCCGGGGTCGGCGAGCGTGCCGCCGTTGCGCGACAGGGCCGTGCGCACCTCGGCGGCGGCACGGTTCTTGTTGTCGGTAAGACATTCGATCATGAGCGCGACGCCGTTCGGGCCGTACGCCTCGTAGATGATCGTCGTGTACTCGACCGACTCGCCGCCGATTCCCGCACCGCGCTTGATGGCGCGGTCGATGTTGTCGTTCGGGACCGAGGTCTTCTTCGCCTTCTGTACGGCGTCGTACAGCGTGGGGTTGCCTGCGAGGTCGGCACCGCCGAGCTTGGCGGCGACTTCGATGTTCTTGATGAGTTTGGCGAACGACTTGGCACGACGCGCGTCGATGACGGCCTTCTTGTGCTTGGTCGTCGCCCACTTGGAGTGGCCGGACATGGCGTCCAGTCTATGGGGATGCCGTGGTGGCCCGCGCCGCGGCGACCCGTCGCGCATCCGGGCGGCTGAGGGGTCAGGAGGTCAGCCTGCGCGCACGGCGTCGAGGAACAGCGCGTGGAACCCGCTCTCCCCCGTCACCTCCGGGTGGAACGCGGTGCCGAAGAGGGTGCCCTGCCGGACGGCGACGATGCGCCCGTCGGCCAGCCGGGCGAGCACCTCCACGCCCTCCCCCGTGTCGATGACCAGGGGCGCGCGGATGAACGCCGCATGCACGGGTGTCGGAGACACCGTCGGCACGTCGAGGTCCACCTCGAACGAATCCGCCTGCGTGCCGAAGGCATTGCGCTGCACGGTGACGTCGAGCCCGCCGAACGTCTCCTGACCGGCGATGGCGTCGGTGAGTCGGTCAGCCAGCAGGATCAGCCCGGCGCAGGTTCCGTACATCGGCATCCCCTCGGCGATCGCCGCGCGCACGGGCGCCTGCATGCCGAAGGAGCGAGCGAGCTTGTCGATGACGCTGGACTCCCCTCCCGGGATCACGAGTCCCGACACGGATGCCAGTTCCTCCGGCCGACGCACGGGTACGGCGTCCGCTCCGAGCGACGTGAGCACGCGCAGGTGCTCGCGCACGTCGCCCTGGAGGGCGAGAACGCCGACGCGCGGGCTACCAGCCACGCTCGGCGAGGCGATGCGGAGCGGGAAGGTCGGACACGTTGATTCCGACCATCGCCTCGCCGAGACCGCGCGAGACATCGGCGATGACCTTCGCGTCGTCGAAGAACGTCGTCGCCTTCACGATCGCGGCGGCACGCTGGGCGGGGTTGCCGCTCTTGAAGATCCCGGAGCCGACGAACACGCCGTCAGCGCCCATCTGCATCATCATCGCCGCGTCGGCGGGGGTGGCGACACCGCCGGCGACGAACAGCACGACGGGGAGGGTGCCGGTCTCCGCGACCTCGGCGACGAGGTCGTAAGGTGCCTGCAGCTCCTTCGCCGCGACGAACAGCTCGTCCTTGCTCATCGAGCGCAGCGCGTTGATCTCGCTGCGGATCTTGCGGATGTGCTTGGTCGCCTCCGAGACGTCGCCGGTGCCCGCCTCGCCCTTGGAGCGGATCATGGCGGCGCCCTCGTTGATGCGCCGCAGGGCTTCCCCGAGGTTCGTCGCACCGCACACGAAGGGCACCGTGAAGCCCCACTTGTCGATGTGGTTGACGTAGTCGGCGGGAGAGAGCACCTCCGACTCGTCGATGTAGTCGACGCCGAGCTCCTGCAGCACCTGCGCTTCGACGAAGTGGCCGATGCGCGCTTTGGCCATCACCGGAATGGAGACGGCGTCGATGATGCCGTCGATCATGTCGGGGTCGCTCATGCGCGACACGCCGCCCTCGGCGCGGATGTCTGCGGGAACCCGCTCGAGCGCCATGACCGCGACGGCGCCGGCATCTTCGGCGATCTTCGCCTGGTCTGGAGTGACGACATCCATGATGACGCCGCCCTTGAGCATCTCGGCGAGGCCGCGCTTGACGCGGGAGGATCCGGTGACCGACACGATGTGTCCCTTTCCATTCGGGTTTGACCTAGGCCAAAAACTAGCATGTCCGGACAGGCGCGCGTGCCACTTAGGATCGGGAGGGTGACGCTGACAGAAGAGATCACCGGCGGTTCGGCTGCGGACATCGCTGACAGCGTTCGCACGCTCCAGGAGCGCGGTGTCCTCCGGCCGGGCGACCCCCTCCCCCCGGTCCGCAGTCTCGCCGATCGGCTCGGTGTGAACCGCAACACCGTCGTCGCGGCGTATCGGCAGCTCACCCAGGCGGGCGTGGTCGTCACGCGCGGCCGCGGCGGTACCGCCATCGCCGACCCGGCCCGCGTCGCACAGGAGGGATTCGCCGCCGACTCGGTGCTCCGCGACATCGGCACGGGCAACCCCGACCCCGACCTGATCCCTGACCTCTCGCGAGCGCTGGCGCAGGTCGCCGGGCGGCCCGTGCTCTACGGCGAGCCGGTCATCGACCGCGAGCTGGAGCAGTGGGCGGATGCCTGGATGCGCGAGTCGATCGATCCCGCTCTCTCCCTTCGTCTCACGATCACCAGCGGAGCCTCCGACGCGATCGAGCGTCTGCTCGCGCAGACGCTCACGCGCGACGATGCCGTCGCCCTGGAGGATCCGTGCTTCCTGTCGAGCATGAACACGGTGCGCCTCGGCGGGTACCGACCCGTACCGGTGCCGGTCGACGGCGAGGGGATGACCGTCGAGGGCCTGCGCGCCGCGCTGGATGCCGGAGCGCGTGCGGTCGTCTGCACGCCGCGGGCGCAGAACCCCACCGGCGCGAGCCTCACCGCCCGTCGTGCCGCCGCGCTGCGGGACGTGCTCGCAGACCATCCCTACGTGCTCGTCATCGAGGACGACCACTTCTCGCTCCTCTCCACGTCTCCGTACGTCTCACTCATCGGACCGGACCACCGACGGTGGGCGCTCGTGCGGTCGGTGTCGAAGTTCCTGGGGCCCGACATGTGCCTCGCCGTCACCGCCTCCGACCCCGACACCGCGGAGCGGCTGGCGATGCGGTTGAGCCCCGGCACCACGTGGGTGAGTCACCTCCTGCAGCGTCTGGTGCTCGCTCTCCTCACCGACGAGACGGTGCGCGACGGCATCCGTGCGGCGTCCGCGCATTACGCGCGTCGTAACAGCGCCTTCGCCGAGCGTCTGAACGCTCACGGATTGCCGGCGAAGACTGCCGACGGCCTCAACCTGTGGGTCGAACTCCCCGTCCCCGCACGCGCCGCTGCGGAGCAGCTCATGCGTCGAGGCTGGCTCGCGCGCACGGGAGACGAGTTCGTCCTCGCCGATGCCGCCGCGACCCGGCGCCTACGTCTCACCGTCCACGACCTCTCCGATGCCGACGCCGAGCGCCTGGCCACCGACCTCGCCGCCGCCGTCGCGTCGGCGACCGAATCCCGAAGGGTGGGATGATCTCCCCGTGAAGATCCTGTCGATTCAATCCGCCGTCGCCTACGGTCACGTAGGGAACTCCGCCGCCGTCTTCCCTCTCCAGCGCATCGGCGTCGAGGTCTTGCCGGTCTACACCGTGAACTTCTCCAACCACACGGGGTACGGTGCATGGCGAGGTCCTCTCATCAGCCCCGACGACGTGCGAGACGTGATCACGGGGATCGAGGAGCGCGGTGCCTTCGCGGACATCGATGTCGTGCTGTCGGGCTACCAGGGCGGCGAGGGCATCGCCGACGTCATCCTCGATGCCGTCGCGCGCGTGAAGGCGGCCAACCCGTCGGCGGTCTACGCGTGCGATCCCGTGATGGGAAACGCCAAGAGCGGGTGCTTCGTGGCCCCCGCCATTCCCGTGCTCCTGCGCGAGCGTGTCGTCCCCGCAGCCGACATCATCACTCCCAACCAGTTCGAACTGGGCTTCCTCACCGACACGGAGCCGGGCGACCTCGCCTCCACGCTCGCCTCTGCGGACGCTGCACGCGCGATGGGGCCGTCCACCGTGCTCGTCACGAGCGTCGAACGTCCCGACCGTCCCGCCGACACGATCGAGATGCTCGCCGTGACCGACGAGGGCGCCTGGATCGTCCAGACTCCTCGTATCCCGATGAAGGCGAACGGTTCGGGCGACGTGACCGCCGCGCTCTTCACGGCGCATTACCGGGCGACGGGCGACGCCGCCGATGCGCTGGCGAAGACGGTGTCGAGCGTCTTCGACCTGCTCACCACGACCCACGAGTCGGGCGCGCGCGAGCTTCAGCTCATCGAAGCGCAGGAGTACTACGCGCACCCTCGCCTGCAGTTCGCCGTCTCGCAGGTGCGCTGAGACCGCGGGGTCGATTCACGCGGGCGGCCATGCCGACGCGACCGCCTCGCGGACCTCGCCGAGCAGCTGCGGCAGCGCCTTCGTCTTGGCGATGATCGGGAAGAAGTTGGCGTCGGTGGCCCACCGCGGGACGACATGCTGATGGAGGTGTTCGGCGACACCCGCCCCGGCGACCCGTCCCTGGTTCATGCCGATGTTGAATCCATCGCAGCGTGAGACCTCCCGCAGCACGCGCATGGCCGTTTGCGTGAGCGCCCCGATCTCGGCCACTTCTTCCGGCGTCGCCTCGTCGTACGTCGCGATGTGCCGGTACGGGCACACGAGGACGTGTCCCGAGTTGTAGGGGAAGAGGTTCAGCAGCACGTAGGCGGTCTCACCGCGCGCGACGATCAGGCCGTCCGCGTCGGATCGCGCGGGCGCCGCGCAGAAGGGGCACTCCTCCTGCATGGCCTCCGGGCCGGCCTGGATGTACGCCATGCGGTGCGGCGTCCACAGCCGCTGGAACTCGTCGGGCACCCCGCCGAGTCGTGCGGCGTCTTCCAGGCCGTCCGTCACGCGAGGTCCTCCGCCGTGTTGACGAGCGTGTGCTCCGCGATCGCGCGGACGATCCGCTCGATCGCCTCGTCGACGGGGATGCCGTTGGTCTGCGTGCCGTCGCGGAAGCGGAACGAGACCGTTCCCGCCGCGCTGTCCTGCGCGCCGGCGATGAGCTGGAGGGGAACCTTCTGCGTCGTGTGCGTGCGGATCTTCTTCTGCATGCGATCGTCGGAGTGGTCCACCTCGGCGCGCACGCCGGCCGACCGGAGGCGGTCGATGATGCCGTCGAGGTAGGGCGCGAAGTCCTCCGCGACAGGGATGCCGACGACCTGGACGGGCGCGAGCCACACCGGGAAGGCGCCGGCGTAGTGCTCCAGCAGAATCGCGAAGAAGCGCTCGATCGAGCCGAACAGCGCCCGGTGGATCATGATCGGTCGGTGCTTCTCACCGTCGGAGCCGGTGTACTCCAGGCCGAAGCGCTCCGGCAGGTTCGGGTCGACCTGCACCGTGGAGAGCTGCCAGGTGCGGCCGATGGCATCCTTCGTCTTCAGGTCGATCTTCGGACCGTAGAAGGCGGCCTCTCCGGGAACCTCGGTGAGCTTCAGGCCGCTCGCCACGGCGACATTGCGGAGCGCGTTCGTGGAGTACTCCCAGAACTCGTCACTGCCGATCCACTTCGCCTTCTCGTCGTCGCGCATCGAGAGTTCGAGCTCGAAGTCGTCGAGGCCGAAGTCGCGCAGCATCGAGATGACGAACTCGAGCACGCGGGTCGCCTCCGCCTCGAGCTGCTCGGGCGTGACGAACAGGTGGGAGTCGTCCTGAGTGAAGCCGCGCACCCGGGTGAGTCCATGCAGGGCCCCCGACAGCTCGTTGCGGTACACGGTGCCGTTCTCGGCCAGACGCAGCGGCAGGTCGCGGTAACTGCGCGCACGCTCCTTGTAGATGAGGATGTGCATCGGGCAGTTCATCGGCTTCAGGTAGTAGTCCTGCCCGGCCTTGGTGACGTTGCCTTCGGCGTCGGTCTCCTCGTCCATCCGGATCGGCGGGAACATGCCGTCCTTGTAGGTGACGAGGTGGTTGGAGGTCAGGAACAGATCCTCCTTCGAGATGTGGGGCGTGTACACGTAGGTGTAGCCGCCCTCGATGTGCCGCCGACGTGCGTGCTGTTCCATTTCGCCGCGCACGATGCCGCCGCGCGGGTGCCAGACGCTGAGGCCCGAGCCGATCTCGTCGGGGAACGAGAAGAGATCGAGTTCCTTGCCGAGCTTCCGATGGTCGCGCTTGGCGGCTTCCTCGAGACGCTGCTGGTAGGCGCGCAGTTCGTCCTTGGTGGCCCACGCCGTCCCGTAGATGCGCTGCAGCTGAGGGTTCTTCTCGCTGCCGCGCCAATAGGCGCCCGCGATGCGCGTGAGGTCCCACCCGTTGCCGACGATGCGGGTCGACGGAACGTGGGGTCCGCGGCACAGGTCCTTCCAGGCGGTCTCGCCGTCGCGGGTGACGTTGTCGTAGATCGTGAGCTCGCCGGCGCCGACCTCGACCGACGCGCCCTCCGCGACTTCCTTCGTGCCGCCCTTCAGGCCGATCAGCTCGAGCTTGAACGGCTCGTCGGCGAGCTCCGCGCGGGCCTCGTCGTCGGTGACGACACGGCGCACGAAGCGCTGCCCCTCGCGGACGATCCGCTCCATCTCCTTCTTGATGGCCTTCAGATCCTCGGGGGTGAACGGCTCGTCGACTCCGAAGTCGTAGTAGAAGCCGTCGACGACGGGCGGGCCGATGCCGAGGTTCGCCTGCGGACGGATGCGCTGCACGGCCTGGGCGAGGACATGCGCAGTCGAGTGGCGCAGGATGGCGAGCCCGTCGGGGCTGTCGATCGCGACGGGCTCGACGGCATCCGTTGCCGTGACGACGGTCGCGAGGTCTTTCAGTTCGCCGTTGACGCGCAGCGCGATGACGGAGCGGTCGGGGAAGAGGGCGAAGCCGTCGGCGGGATAGGACACGTCCGACGGGGTGGTGACGTCAGTCAAAGGAGCTTCTCCAGAGAATCGCTGTTGTCCAGCTGGGTGGAATGATCTGCTCAGCTTCGGACGCGTCAGCGTCCTGCCCGCTCAGGCGTGAGGCGTTCGCGTGCCGGTGCGCGCGACGAAGGCCGCGGCGAGGCTCCGGCGGTGTTCCATGCACCGAGTCTATCGTCGCCGCGCACCCGTGCCGTGGCGCTGCGTCCGTGCGCGTGGGTGCGGGCCATGATGGATGCCGTGAAGCTCGCTCTCATCGGTGTCGTCCTGCTCCTCGCGGGCGGCGTCGCCGTCGCGGTGGGGGTGCTGAGTCCGGCGGAGGCGCTCGGCATCGGTGAGCGGGTGTGGCCGGTGCTGCTGTTCGTCGTGGCGGTCACGGTCGTGGCCGAACTGGCCGCCGCCGCGGGGGTGTTCGACGTGGTGGCCTCGCGCGTGGCCAGGCTCGCGGGAGGCCGCACGGTGCGGCTGTGGCTTGCCGTCGTGGCGCTCGCGGTGCTCGCGACCGCCTTCCTCTCGCTCGATACGACGGCAGTCCTGCTGACGCCGGTCGTCGTGGCCGTCGCTCGGGCGAACGGGCTCAGCCCGATGCCGTTCGCCTTCGCGACGGTGTGGCTCGCGAACACCGCGTCGCTCTTCCTCCCCGTCTCGAACCTCACGAACCTGTTGGCGATGCATCAGCTCGACGGCGCCCACGCCGGCACGTTCCTGCTCTTGCTCGGTCCGTCTGCGGTCGTGGCGGTCATCGTCACGGTGGGCCTGCTTCTGGTCCTTCACCGCCGTGAACTCGCGGGCCGTTTCACGGTCGCTGCGCCCCCGGTCATCGCGGACCGGTTGCAACTGCGTTTCGCCGCCGTTGTCGTGTGCGTGATGATGCCTCTGTTGGTGAGCGGGCTCGAACCGTGGATCCCCGCATCGGGGGCGGCCGTCGTGCTCGGCGCGTTCTTCGTCTGGCGGTCGCCGAGAGCACTGACGCTCTCCCTCCTCCCCTGGCAGCTCGTCGTGTTCGCCTCGGGACTGTTCCTCGTCGTCGGTGCGCTGGAGGCCGCGGGTTCCCGGCAGTTCATCGAGGCCGTCGCCGGTCATGGTTCCGGGGCCGGCGATCTCTGGTGGTTGTCGGGCGTCGGTCTTGTGGCCGCCAATGTCGGCAACAACCTGCCCGCGTACCTTGCGCTCGAGTCGGCCGCCGACAGCCCCGAACGTCTCGCGGCGCTCCTCGTCGGTGTCAACGCGGGGCCGCTCATAACGCCCTGGGCCTCGCTGGCCACCCTCCTCTGGCATCAGCGGCTGCACGCTGTCGGCGTCGAGGTGCCCTGGCGGCGCTACGTACTGTGGGGACTCCTCGCAGCGCCACTCACGGTCGCGGCCGCGGTCCTCCCGCTCGCTCTTCGCGCCTGAACGGTGTGCCTCGTCAGCGCGAGATGTGCTTGAGCGCCTCGCGCCGGCTGAGCGCGCTGAGCGGGTGCTCTGCCGCGAACTGCGCGACCCAGTCCGGCGCGAAGCGCGCGTAGTCGCGTAGCGCCCAGCCGATGGCCTTGCGGAGGAAGAACTCGTCGCTCGGGATGCTCGGCGCGATGACCTCGGAGAGCAGGTCGCGATCGACTCTTTCGCGCCGGCCGAGCTGCGACAGGATCGCGAGTCGGCGCACCCAGAGATCGTCGTCGAAGCTCCAGGTGCGCACGAGTGCCGCCGTCTCCGCGCGGTGCCGGTCGTGCATCTCGGCGATGCGCCCGCTGAGCTCGTCGGTGAAGTCCCACCAGCGGCCCGACCGCACCATGTGCTCGATGAGGGGAACGGATGCCAGGTCGCCGCGGACAGGAGGCAGCGTCAGCAGCGCCTCGGCGGCGTAGCGCTCTTCGCGGTGGGTCGCGGCATCCCACATCTCCCGAGCTGCGGCACGGAGGTGGTCGGGGCTCTCGACACCGCGGGCGGCGGCTCGCGCAATGCGTCGCGCGTCGGGAACTCGAACCCCCAGAAAGGGCATATCCGACTTCATGTACGCCTGCTGGCTCCGAGCGCGCGAGGCGTCCGCTGCCGCGCGAAGCTCGACGCGTATCCGCTCGGGGAGCGCGGTGACCGTCATCCGACGCTCAGGTCGACCTGGATCTCGTCAGCGAGCCGCTCCAGGGCCGCGATGACAGGCGTAGCATCGGCGTGCTCGGACATGCGGACCGTGACGGTGGCCTCGAACAGGGTGCCGCCGGCCATGGGCGCCTCGAGGGTGCGACTCGTGAAACCGTCGATGCTGAGCGCGTGCGCGCTGACGGCGGTCGTGACGTCGCGCACGATCCCGGGACGGTCGTTGCCCAGCACGGTGAACGTCAGAGACCTGCCCGGAGGCGCCGCGGCGGGGGTGCCGGTGTGCGTCGTGACCCGCAGGAGCCCGTCGAGACCGCGCAGCGCCTCGGTGAGCTCTGCCGCACGGGCGTCGGGAACGGAGACGAGCACGATGCCGGCGAACGCGCCCGCGAGCTCGGCGAGCTCGCTGCGTTCCCAGTTGCCGCCGTGTGCCGCCACGGCGTCTGCGAGTGCGCTGACCAGACCGGTGCGGTCGTCGCCGACCACGGAGAGCACGAGATGGGCCATGCGCCGAGCCTAGTCCGGCGGGAGCGTCCTCGCCCGGAGACACGAAACCCCCGGACGGGCCGGGGGTTTGAGGTTGTGCGAGGCCGGGATCGAACCAGGGGCACGAGTCGAGGCCGCTGCCTTCCGAGAGAGATCGTGCGTAAGGTGAGCAACATGTGGACAGTACTTCTCATCTTGCTTGTGGCATGGGTGGTGTTGTCGATCGTGGGATTCGTGTTCGAGGGCCTGCTCTGGTTGGCCATCATCGGCATCGTGCTCTTCGTCGGCACGATCATCTTCGGGATTCTCCGGCAACGCGCCCGGCGAACCAAGGCATGATCTGCCGCGGTGAGGCGTCTGTGCTTCGTCGTCCCGCCTCACACCGCTGTGGATCCGCTCGGCGTCCGCACCCGTAGCACGCCTGCGCAGACAGTCACGCGGAGACGGGTGATATGCCCGAAGCTATCGCCGTCGAGTTCGATGAGGTGGGGGATGTTGAAGTGTGCGTCGAACCGTCGGCCCTGGACGTAGGCGAGCGAGTGCAGTTCGGGGGCCTGTTGGAGAAGGCTACGAGTGAGACTTGACCGGCGGGCGAGGCCCTGCAGGGTGAGGCGAGTGCCGATCCGCGCCCACCCGATGCGACCCGCCGGGCGCATCATTACGACGTCCAGGAGACCGTCGTCGACGGTCGCAGCGGGGATCAGGAGCATGTTGCCGGTGAGCGTTCCGCAGTTGCCGACGATCACTGTGTGCGCTCGCGTCGATCTCACACGACCGCCGTCTATCCGGTAGTCGAGATGGAACAGCCTGTTCAAGATCACCGAGCGGGCTATCGGTGCGACGTACGCGAACCAGCCGAGGTGCTTCTTGGCGATCGAGCTCGTGCTGTCGGCCATCGCCGCATCCAGACCGATGCCCGCCATGACCACGAACGTCAGCTCTCGTCGGTTCCCGTCCTCGTCCTGTAGCTCAGCCACGCCTACATCGACCGCACGATCCTCGCCTGAGAACGCCGCAGACACACAGGCTGAAAGATCGTTGAGCGGAACGCCCACATCGCGAGCAAGAAGGTTCCCAGTGCCCACGGGCACCAGGGCGATCGGGACTCCGCCACCCTGCGTCACTTCGGCGATGGCGCGAACCGTGCCGTCGCCACCAGCGACGATGACCACGCCTGGCGACGCTGCGAGGGCACGCTGGCCGGCCGCCCGCCCTGAGTCAGCGCTGTCGGTTTCAAACCAGAGTGACTGCTCCCACCCATGCGCTTCCTCGTGCTGGAGTACTGCTCGGCGAAGGCGATCGAGAGGGGTCTTCGCCGGGTTGTAGACGACCGCGGCGAGTTTGCGACTCGCGGCGGTCGCATCAGGTGGTGCGGTCATCGTTCTGAGTGACCGCGACCGTCCTGTCGTTGGGCTTCTGATCGGGGGGCCGGCCCTGCGTCGCCGGACGCGTGGAACGTCACCGACTCCGCGAGGGCCGCTACCGAAGCCGCCCTCGCCTGCTCGCCGCTGGCGGCATCCCGGAAGTGGATCGCAGCCTCGTCCTGCCTGGCCCGCACGGCCGCGCTGATCTGCGCGAGTCGGTCGGCGAGCACGCTTCCGAGACCGTCGCGCAACTCCTCGAGGTTCGTGTTTGCAATCTCGAGTCGACGATCCGATACCGTCACCTCGACGGTCGGGTAACCCGCACCGGCTAGGCGAGCTTTCGTCTCGCTCCCCAAAATCTCCTTGATCTCGTCCCTTTCAGGGCGTCGCGTGAACACCGCCTCCACCGTGTAGCGATCCGGAGCATGATCCGTCATCAGAGCAGCAGGCAACGAACCCACCAGCACCGATCCGAGGCCCAGCGCCACGGCATCCGTGCCGCCCGTTCGTGTCTGTGTTTCCATGACCCGACGGTACGCCCCGAACATGTGCGCCTCACAGGTTCAGCCGACGACGCGCGCCACTCGGCGCGACCTGTCAGCTGTGGCAGTTCGGGTCGTCGGAACCGCCACGACGTCGTGGCCGGGTGAGTCAGGTGACTCAGCACAAGTTAGGTCCACGGCCTGGGATGCATATGAAGAAACCCCCGGCTTTCCGGGGGTTTCGGTGGTGCGCGATACTGGGATCGAACCAGTGACCTCTTCCGTGTCAGGGAAGCGCGCTACCGCTGCGCCAATCGCGCCTGTAAAGGCTGTTCAGTTATGAGCGAGGTGGCGACGGGATTCGAACCCGTGTAAACGGCTTTGCAGGCCGGTGCCTAGCCGCTCGGCCACGCCACCGTGTGTGGTTCGACCCACGTGTCGTGACTCCCCCGAAAGGGAATCCCCGCACTCGAGCGGATGACGAGACTCGAACTCGCGACCCTCACCTTGGCAAGGTGATGCGCTACCAACTGCGCTACATCCGCGTGCTCCCTGGTTGCCCCGGGCGCTTGATCGACTTTAGCCCACCCGCGACGAAGTGCAAAACCGAGCGCGCCCCGCGCGTGTCTCTCCGTCGATTCGGCGTGCGTGCCCGCATCGGGTAGCATCGGGTGTCGGCTCCTCAGGAGCTACGGGCGATTGGCGCAGTTGGTAGCGCGCTTCCTTCACACGGAAGAGGTCATCAGTTCGAGTCTGGTATCGCCCACCGCACAACCCCCGCCACGGCGGGGGTTTCGTCGTCTCCGGGACGACGACCGATCAGCCGTCGAATCGCCATCCGTGGTGGGCGGAAAGCGCGCGACCGACGGCCGCGAACGTGCGCCGCTCCAGTGCCGCACCCACCCGCCGCACGCCGCCGTGGTGCACGCTGTAGAGCTTGTCGAGGTCGACCCATGACTCGCGCCCCTGCCTGTCCCACGGGCCCACCCCGATCGACACGTGGTCGCGGCGTCCTTGCGGCGGACGCGACGTCAGCTTCAGCGCGTACACCCGCTGCACGTCGTGACGAGCGATGACGAGAAGCGGGCGATCCTTGCCGTCTGCGGGGTTCTCCTGGAAAGGCACCCACGCCCACACCACTTCACCGGCATCCGGGAGGCTGTCGCGCCGAGGCGCGTAGACGATGTGCACCGGCCTGCTCTTCGGCTCGGGTACCTCCCACGTGAGAGTGACGCGGTCGAAAGCCGCCTCGCGCCGAGCCGTCGTGGGTTTCGCCGACCGTTCACGGCGTCCGCCGAACAGTCGCCGCAGCCAGGCGAACATCAGGAACCCGCGTCCCAGCCGTAGCGCACCTGCAGCGCGCGGGCGACCGTCGTGAACCGATCGATGTCGAGCGCTGACGCCTCGCGCCTGACCCCGTCGACCGGCACGCTGTACAACTGGTCGACATCGACCCACGATGCGCGTCCGGCAGGGTCCCAGTCCCCCGTTCCGAGTGGCAGGAAGTCGCGGTCACCATCGTGCGATTTGCTCGTCAGCTTCACGGCGTACACGTGCGCGGCATCCTGCCTGCCGATGATGAGCACCGGTCGGTCCTTTCCCCGGCCGTCGTCCTCGGCGTAGGGGACCCACGTCCAGACGATCTCCCCCGCATCGGGATCGCCGTCGGGATCGGGTGCATAGGTGAGGAGAAGATCGTGTGCGTCGCGCGGGTCCATCTCCACGGTCTGCCCGGCTCGCCCCGCCGGCGATGTCGCGTCTGCGGGTGGAGCGTGCTCTGACGTCTGCGCGCCCCGCAGCGCGTCCGTGACGGTGCGGAAGAGGTCGCGGACGAACGACCCGCTGCGAGATCCACCCATGCCGTCAGGCTAGCAACGCGAAAGGGCGCCGGGCCGAAGCCCAGCGCCCTTCCGGGTGCTGTGTAGCGGAGCGATCAGGCCTTGGTGTCGGCGAGGACGTATCCCTCTTCGCCGTGCACCACGGTGTCGATGCCGGCGATCTCGTCCTCGTTCTTCACTCGGAAGCCCATGGTCTTCTCGATCGCGAAGCCGATGACGTAGGCGATGACGAACGAGTAGATGAGGACGGCGAAGGCTGCGATGGCCTGAACCAGCAGCTGGGTGGCGTCGCCACCGACGAGCAGGCCCGTGCCGTTGGCGAAGAAGCCGAGGTAGAGCGTGCCGATGAGGCCGCCGACGAGGTGGATGCCCACGACGTCGAGCGAGTCGTCGAAGCCCCACTTGAACTTGAGCTCGATGGCCAGGGCGCACACCGCGCCGGCGATCAGGCCCAGGAGAATCGCCCAGATGGGCTGCAGCGAGGCGCAGGCGGGAGTGATCGCCACCAGACCTGCGACGGCACCGGAAGCGGCTCCGACGGAGGTCGGCTTGCCGTCCTTGATCTTCTCCACCAGGAGCCAGGCGAGCAGCGCGGCCGCGGGAGCGGCGATGGTGTTGACGAACGCCAGCGCGGCGGTGCCGTCGGCGGCGAGCTCCGAACCGGCGTTGAAGCCGAACCATCCGAACCACAGCAGACCGGCGCCCAGGAGGACGAACGGCGGGTTGTGGGGCACGTGGACGCCCTTCTGGAACCCGACGCGCTTGCCGAGGACCAGCGCGAGGGCGAGAGCTGCCGCACCGGCGTTGATGTGCACCGCGGTACCACCGGCGAAGTCGATCGCGCCGACGCCGAACGCGGTCTGCAGACCGTGCGTGATCCAACCGCCGTACGCGAAGCTGCCGTCCTCGGCGAGGCCGAAGTTGAACACCCAGCTGGCCACCGGGAAGTAGACGACCGTGGCCCAGATGCCCGCGAAGACCATCCAGGCGCCGAACTTGGCGCGGTCTGCGATCGCACCGGAGACCAGCGCGACCGTGATGATCGCGAACGTCGCCTGGAACGCGACGAAGGCCAGCGGCGGGTACGCCGCGCCCTCAGGAGTCTCGAGCAGGCTCGACAGGCCCAGTGCGGACGTGTCGATGGCCCAGGGGAAGATCGTTCCCTCGGCGCCCGGGAACGCGATCGCGTATCCGTAGAGCACCCAGAGGACGCCGATGAGGCCCATAGCCCCGAAGCTCATCATCATCATGCTGATGACGCTCTTCGCCTTGACGAGGCCGCCGTAGAAGAACGCCAGACCGGGCGTCATCAACAGGACCAGCGCTGCGGCGATGAGAATGAATGCGGTGTTGCCTTGATCCATCTCGGAAGAAACCTCTCTGCAGGGACGCAGGTGTAGCGTCGGGTGCCCCCAGTGTTCCGACACGGGGTTTCCTCGGGGGTACGGCCCGTGTTTCGCCTTGATTACACGGATGCCCGTTACGTAAATTCCACGTTTCCGCGCCCCGACCGTGCGCTGGCAGTTCGCTCAGGCGTGGGTGAGTGCGACGAGCCGTGAGATGGCGCGGAGGTACTTCTTGCGATATCCGCCCGCGAGCATCTCCTCCGAGAAGACCTCGTCGAGCGGGCGGCCCGTGGCGCGCACGGGGATCTGCGCGTCGTACGCGCGATCGACGAACGCGACGAAGCGCAGGGCGGCCGACTGATCGTCCAATTGGGTCACCTCGCGCAGCCCGATCGCCGAGACGCCGTCGATGAGACGCAGGTAGCGGGACGGGTGCACGGTCGCCAGGTGGCGGATGAGGTCGGCGAACGCGTCGTCGGATGCCGTACCGTCGGCTGCCGCGAGCGCGTCGGCGTATTCGGCATCCGTGAGGGTCTTGCCGTGTCCGTCGATGGCGCGCTGGCGGTAGTCGGTGCCGTCGATGCGCAGGGTCTGGAAGCTCGCGGACATCGCGTGGATCTCGCGGAGGAAGTCCTGCGCGGCGAAGCGTCCTTCGCCGAGCGCGTTCGGCGGCGTGTTCGAGGTCGCCGCCAACCGGGTACCCGTCGGGACGAGCTCCCCGAGCAGACGCGTCATCACCATGGTGTCGCCGGGGTCGTCGAGCTCGAACTCATCGATGCACAGCAGGTCCGCACCGCGGAACAGCGCGACGGTCTGCTGATAGCCCAGCGCACCCACGAGCGCCGTGTACTCGATGAAGGACCCGAAGTACTTCCGGCGCGCGGGCATGGCGTGGTAGACGGCGGCGAGGAGGTGCGTCTTCCCCACGCCGAACCCGCCGTCCAGGTAGACCCCGGGCTTGAGTTCCGGTGCCTTCTCGCGCCGACGGAAGAGCCCGCCGGCGCGCGCCGCGGCGCGCTGACCGCCGCTGAAGGTCACCAGCAGGTCCTTGGCCTCCTGCTGAGACGGGTACTGCGGGTCGACGCGGTACGTCTCGAACGTCGCGTCGTCGAACTGGGGCGGCGGAACGAGCGCGGCCACCATCTCGGCGCCCGACACCTGCGGAGTGCGATCGGTGAGGTGCACGATGCCGGCCGGGACGCTGTTCACCCCTCAACCCTAGATGCCGAGACCGCTGCCGGAAGCCGCGTGCTCACGCGTGCTGCGGGGTGAAGTCGTGCCGTTCGAGCCAGTCGGTGATCGTGGCGCTCCACCTGTCCTGGTCGTAGTTCCACAGCTTCGTGTGGCGTGCCGTATCGAACACCTGGAGTTCGACCAGGTCGGGTCGGGCCACCACGAGATCGTGCGATGCATCGGACGGGACGAAGCCGTCGTCGTCGCTGTGGAGGATGAGGATGGGATGCCGCAACTCGCTCGCCCGCGCGACGACGTCCAGTCGCTCGAACGGAATCCGCGCCTCCGTGCCCACGAGGGGTGTCGCCCACTCCGTGCTGAGCGCTCCGATCGCCAGCCCGGCGACAGCCGTGGGAAGTCCCATGAGGTGTGCCTGGTAGGTCAGCACGCGGCGCCAGTCCACGACGGGAGACTCGAGGATCACGCCGACGATGAGGTCGCGGTGCGCGGAGCTGAGGGCCACCTGCAGGGCGATCGCGCCGCCCATCGACCAGCCCATGATGAGGATGCGCCGTGCGCCGCGACGACGGGCGAGTCCGATCGCGGCATCCACGTCACGCCACTCCGTCGCACCGAGCCCGTACGTACCGGCGCGACTTCGCGGCGCCGAGCCGTCGTTGCGGTACGAGACGAGCAGCGACGTGATCCCGAGACCATGGAAGAGAGGGACGGCGCGCAGGCACTCGGCTCGGTTGGTGCCCCGACCGTGCACCTGGATGACCCAGGTGTCCGTCGGTTCTGCCGCCGGGAAGATCCACGCGGGGCACGGCCCCACTGCGGAACCGACGAGCTCGGACTCGAAAGGAAGGTGCAACTGCTCCGGACGGTCGAAGTACCAACCGCTGAATGCGGCATCCGCAGCCAGGTGGGCGTCCGAGCCGATGTGAGTGAGCAGCTTCCGCGTGACGGAGTCTTCATCGCCCGAGAGCACCGAGCCCAGCTTGAGGTACCCCTCGGTCCCTGCCGTGAACAGACCGTACCTCCCGGGAAGGGCGGTGTCGGGGCTTCGAGTGAGGGTGATCGTCTGTGCGGCCACGTCGACATCGAGGATGCGGGTGTCGGTGCGTCGTCCGGCGGGAGTGACGACGCGACGGGCCATCCGAGCGGCGACGAACGCCAGCAGCGCCGTCATGACCGCCAGTGCTCCCGTGAGGAGGAAGAGGACCGCGCGCAGGGCGTCGGTCGGGGTTGCGCCGACGGCGCGCCTGGATGCCTTCATCGTGGCCTCACTTTAGTCTGTGGATGTGGATGACTCCCGTCCTTCTTCCGCGTCCGGGTTCGCCGCAGTGGCCGATGCCTTGCGCGCCTTGACGTTCCGCGACGACTTCATCGTTCGCGAGATCGCGGCGCCGGCCTCGCTCGCTCCGGATGCCGTCGCCTTCGCCGGCGACGTGCGCCCGTCCGCGGACGGTGGCGACTCCGAGTACGGCACGGGGCGCTTCGTCCTGCTGCACGATGCGACCGAACCCGACCAGTGGGGCGGTGCGTGGCGGATCGTGTGCTTCGCGCAGGCGCCGCTCGAGCCGGAGATCGGCACCGATCCCCTGCTGGCCGATGTCGCGTGGTCGTGGCTCGTCGATGCCCTGCAGTCTCGCCGCGCGGAGTTCCATTCGGCATCCGGCACGGCCACGAAGACCCTCTCCAAGGGATTCGGCAGTCTCGGCGTCGAGGGGGACGGCGCGCAGATCGAGCTGCGTGCATCGTGGACGCCCTCCGGCGATCTCGCCGCCCACGTGGGCGCCTGGGCGGAGCTGGTGTGCATGCTGGCCGGGCTTCCTCCCGGGTCAGAGGGCATCGCGGTCTTCGGTGCACAGAGGAGCTCGCGTGACTGAGTACGTCGTCATCGCCGATCGCGAAGGCTTCCTGGACGCGTGCGCGGCTCTCGCTGCGGGCACGGGGCCTGCTGCCGTCGACGTCGAACGCGCCTCTGGCTTCCGCTACTCGCAGCGCGCCTATCTGATCCAGGTCTTTCGGCGGGACGCCGGGGTGTTCCTGTTCGACCCGCCCGAGATCGGCGACATGGGCGCGCTGCAAGAGGCCATCGGGGATGTCGAGTGGGTTCTGCACGCGGCCAGCCAGGACCTCCCGTCGTTGCGCGAGGACGGGCTGGAACCGGCCTCGATGTTCGACACCGAGCTCGCCGCGCGTCTGCTGGGTCACGAGAAGGTCGGACTCGGCGCGGTCGTCGAGGACACGCTCGGCATCACCCTCGCGAAGGCGCACTCCGCCGCCGACTGGTCGACCCGACCGCTCCCCCAGTCGTGGCTGGAGTACGCCGCGCTCGATGTCCTGCACCTCGTGGACGTTCGTGACGTCCTGGTCGCCGAACTCGAAGAGCAGGACAAGACACGGATCGCGGCGGAGGAGTTCGACGCGGTCCTGACGCGTCCGGCCAAGCCTCCTCGCGAAGAGCCGTGGCGCCGATTGAGCGGGCTGCACACGGTGCGCGGTCGCCGTGCGCTCGCCGTCGCACGCGCGCTGTGGACCGCCCGCGAGCAGTTCGCCCAGGACGAGGACGTGTCGCCGGGTCGCCTCGTCCCGGATCGCTCCCTCGTCGCCGCGGTTATCGCAGACCCGGCGACCAAACAGGACCTCGCGCGCCTCAAGGAGTTCACGGGTCGCGCAAGCCGCACGCAGCTGGACCGCTGGTGGGCTGCGATCGAGGCGGGCCGCGCCGACCAGAGCCTGCCGTCGGAGCGCATGGCAGGAGACGGGCTTCCGCCGCCCCGCGCATGGGTCGACCGAAATCCCGCCGCGGATGCCCGGCTCAAGGCTGCCCGTCCCCGTATCGAGCAGCTGGCGGCGGATCTGCGGATGCCGACCGAGAACCTCCTGACCCCGGACACGCTGCGGCGGCTCGCCTGGACGCCTCCCTCGCCGCTGGACGTGGACGGGGTCGCGGCGGCGCTCGCAGCGCACGGTGCGCGACCCTGGCAGATTGAGCGAACAGCACAGGTCATCGCGGAAGCCTTTGTGGAATCCGTGCAGGATGCCGCCGAGGCATCCGAATCCGGTTCGTAGGTTCGACCCAACCGATTTCACGGCACCCGGTGTCACTTTAGGCTGGACTGGATCTCAATCTCTTGGAGGCAGTGTGGCCGAGCTCTCGGACGTCTATTTCGTCGACGGTATGCGCACCCCGTTCGGTCGTGCGGGTGAGAAGGGCATGTACTGGAACACCCGCGCCGACGACCTCGCGGTCAAGGCCACGATCGGCCTGATGGAGCGCAATCCTTCGGTACCCGCCGACCGGATCGATGATGTCGCGATCGCGGCGACGAGCCAGACCGGTGACCAGGGGCTCACCCTCGGACGGTCGGTGGCGATCCTCGCCGGACTCCCCCAGACCGTTCCCGGCCTGGCGGTGGAGCGCATGTGCGCGGGCGCCATGACGAGCGTCACGACGATGGGCGCATCGATCGGCGTGGGCATGTACGACCTCGCCCTCGCGGGCGGCGTGGAGCACATGGGCCACCACCCGATCGGTGGCAACGCCGATCCCAATCCCCGGTTCGTCGCCGAGCGGATGGTCGATCCGGGCGCCCTCAACATGGGCGTCACGGCCGAGCGCATCTTCGACCGGTTCCCGCACCTGACGAAGGAGCGCTCCGACCGCTTCGGCATGCTCAGCCAGCACAAGGTGCAGGCGGCCTACGACGCCGGGAAGATCCAGCCCGACCTCGTTCCCGTGGCTGTGAAGGATGCCGACGGCGCCTGGGGGCTCGCCACCGAGGACGAGGGGCGTCGGCCGCAGACCACGATGGCCGATCTCGCCGCGCTCAAGACGCCGTTCCGCCCCCACGGGCGTGTCACCGCCGGTACCTCTTCGCCGCTCACCGACGGCGCGACCATGTCGCTCCTCGCGGGAGGTCACGCCGTGAAGGAGCTCGGCCTCCGCCCCAAGATGCGGATGGTGTCGTTCGCGTTCGCCGGCGTGCAGCCCGAGATCATGGGCATCGGCCCGATCCCGTCGACGGAGAAGGCTCTGGCGAAGGCGGGCTTGACGATCGACGACATCGGCCTCTTCGAACTCAACGAGGCCTTCGCGATCCAGGTCATCTCCTTGCTCGATCACTTCGGCATCGCCGACGACGACCCCCGCGTGAACGCATGGGGAGGTGCGATCGCACTCGGGCATCCGCTCGCGGCATCCGGGGTCCGTCTGATGATCCAGCTCGCCGCACAGTTCGCCGAGCGTCCGGACGTCCGGTACGGGCTGACGGCGATGTGCGTCGGCCTCGGCCAGGGCGGCTCGGTCATCTGGGAGAACCCCCACTTCGACGGAAAGAAGCGCTGAAACTATGACGAACTACGCAGACATCGACTTCTCGCCGCTGATGGGCCTGACCGCCGACGAGGTCGTCACGCACTCCCCCGTACGTGACGTGCGTCTCGCCTCGGGGAAGGTGCTCGCCCTCATCACGCTGGACAACGGGCGCGATCACACGCGGCCCAATACGCTCGGTCCGCAGACCCTGACGGAGCTGGGCTCGCGTCTGGACGGGTTGGCGGCTCGAGCGGCGGCCGGAGAGATCCATGCGGTCGGCATCACGGGGAAGCAGTACATCCTCGCCGCCGGTGCCGATCTCTCCGACATCAGTCTCGTCCGCTCGCGCGATGACGCTCGACTGATCGCGCAGCTCGGTCATCACGTGCTCGGAAAGCTGGGCGACCTCGGCGTTCCGTCCTTCGCGTTCATCAACGGACTCGCCCTCGGCGGCGGTCTGGAGATCGCGCTGAACTCCACCTACCGCACGGTCGATGCGTCGACGGCGGCGATCGCGCTCCCCGAGGTCTTCCTCGGCATCATCCCCGGGTGGGGTGGCGCGTACCTGCTGCCCAACCTGATCGGCATCGAGAACGCCCTCGAGGTCGTCATCAGCAATCCGCTCAAGCAGAACCGGATGCTCAAACCGCAGCAGGCCCTCGACTACGGCATCGTCGATGCGCAGTTCCCGGCCGCCACCTACCTGGAAGACTCGCTGCGCTGGGCCGATGAGGTGCTGACCGGCAGCCGGAAGGTCGAGCGGAAGAACGAGCCCGGAAAGATCGAGCGCCTGACGAAGTGGCCCATCGCGATCAAGGTCGCCCGCGGCATGCTGGAATCGAAGATCGGCACGGTTCCCCGCTCTCCCTACGTCGCACTCGATCTTCTCGACAAGGCGAAGAGCGGCTCGAAGGCCGACGGGTTCGCCCGCGAGGACGAGGCACTGGCCGAGCTGGTCACGGGCGATCAGTTCGCCGCGTCCATGTACGCCTTCGATCTCGTGCAGAAGCGCGCTAAGCGACCCGTGGGCGCTCCCGACAAGGCTCTGGCCAAGAAGGTCACGAAAGTCGGCATCATCGGCGCGGGTCTCATGGCCAGCCAGTTCGCCCTGCTCTTCGTGCGCAAGCTCCAGGTGCCGGTGCTCATCACCGACCTGGATCAGGCGCGCGTCGACAAGGGTGTCGCCTACATCCACGACGAGATCGGCAAGCTGGAGGCCAAGGGGCGTCTCGACGGCGACGCGGCGAACAAGCTCCGCTCCCTCGTCACCGGCACGACCGACAAGAGCCTTTACGCGGACTGCGACTTCGTGATCGAAGCGGTCTTCGAAGAGGTGGGCGTCAAGCAGGCGGTATTCGCAGAGATCGAGGCGGTCGTCGCGGAGGATGCGGTCCTCGCGACGAACACATCGTCGCTGTCGGTCGAGGAGATCGGCGCGAAGCTCGCGCACCCCGAGCGCCTGGTCGGATTCCACTTCTTCAATCCCGTCGCCGTCATGCCGCTCATCGAGATCGTGAAGACGCCGCACACCTCCGAGGAGGCGCTCTCCACGGCCTTCGTGGTCGCCCGCGGTCTCGGCAAGAACGCCGTGCTCACCGCCGATGCCCCGGGATTCGTCGTGAACCGGCTGTTGGCCAAGGTGATGGGAGAAGCCGCCCGCGCCGTCTACGACGGCACGCCCGTCGCAGACGTGGAGCAGGCATTCGGGCCGCTCGGCTTGCCGATGGGACCGTTCCAGCTGATCGATCTGGTCGGGTGGAAGGTGGCCGCGCACGTGCAGGACACGATGGTGCGCGCGTTCCCCGATCGCTTCTACGCGAACGAGAACTTCCACGCCCTCGCCGAGCTCACCGAGGTCGTGGAGAAGGACAAGGGCGGCAGGGTCACCGGATTCACCAAGGCGGCGGAGAAGGTCCTCAAGGGGCACGTCGGCTCCCATCCGGCTTCGGCGGAGACGATCCTGCGCCGGGTGCAGGACGGGCTGGCGCAAGAGATTCGGACCATGCTCGATGAGGGCGTCGTGCCGGAGGTCGAGGACATCGACCTCTGCCTCATCCTCGGTGCGGGCTGGCCGTTCATCGATGGCGGAGCCTCACCGTACCTCGACCGCGAGGGCGCATCCGAGCGCACGTTCGGAGCCACCTTCCACGAGCCGCCGATCCGGGGTGTAAGGGTCTGACGCGGACGCGCTCTTCAACCCGTGGGCTGAAGAGCGCGAACGCGCAGGTCTCGGGCGAGGCCGTCTCGCTGCTCGATGATCAGCCGCCGCAGTGCCGCGGGCGCGTCCTCGTTGTCGGCGAGCCACTGGTCGACGCGATCGAGATCGTCGGCGGCGGGGAACAGCCCGCGCACCAGGCGGCGCGCGATTTCGATGCTGCGCGTCGCCCACACCGTCCGGATGCGTTCGAAGTACTCGTCGTCGAGGTCTGACACGAACTCGCGATGACGTCCGGCGCGGACCCCGGCGATTGTCGCGTCCAGCTCGTCGTTGCTGAGGGTGGTGTCGTTCCAGGCTGCGTGCCATCCGGCGCGGCGCACGGCGCGGTCGGGCCGCGCGCCGAGAACGGTGCGGTGGGCGCGTCGGCCGGCGGCGGACGAATCTGCGGCGAGTTCGCTGTCGGCGTCGCGGGCGTCAGCATGCCCGGTGGTCGCGAGTGCGATCAGCCACGCCCAGCGCAGGTCGGGGTCCAGCGCGAGGCCGGCCGGGGGCGTGACCACGCCGCGGAGAAGATCACGGATGCCGGCGGCGTGGCTATCGTCGCCGCGCGCCGCCGAGGCGAGGCCGCGTGCCCAGGCGAGCTGGGCGTCGCTGCCCGCCTCGGCTCGGTGCAGCGCGTCCCAGGTGGTCGCCAGCCACGTGGCGGAGAGGCGCGCGCGGTCGCCCCGGGGCGCATAGTGGTCCAGGGCGTACGTCGTACGGGCGATGACGTCGGACAGCAGCGACACCGACGTCTCTTCGGACGCGTGAGCGGTGACGATGTCGACGTACGCGGCCACCGGCAGCAGGCCGTCGCGCACGGCGTTCCACAGCGCAGCCCAGATGACCGATCGCGTGAGCGGATCGGCGAGCGTGCTGAGGCCCTCGGCGACGGCGGCGGTCGAGCGTTCGTCGAGGCGCACTTTCGCGTACGTCACGTCGTCGTCGTTCGGCACGAGGAGCGCGGCATCGGGCAGCACCGGCGCTGTGATCGTCGTCTGCTCGGCGGAGAGGTCCACCGAGATACCCGCGCGGCGGACGAGACGCCGGTCTTCCCAGTCGTAGGCGCCGATGAGGATGCGGTGCGGGCGTGCCGGCGTCTGGTGCACCACGAGACCGCTGTCCGTGCGGGTCAGCCGGATTTCCGGCATCCCCGTGGTCTGCAGCCAGTGCGTACTCCACGCGGCGAGGTCACGGCCCGACGCCGCTTCGAGCGCCCGCAGGAGATCGGTGAGAGTGGTGTTCCCGTACGCGTGGTCGGCGAAGTAGCGTTGCGCGCCGCGGAAGAACGCGTCCTCACCGACGAAGCCGACGAGCTGCTTGAGTACGGACGCGCCCTTCGCGTAGGTGATGCCGTCGAAGTTAAGCTTCGCCGCCTCGAGGTCGGTGATGTCGGCGACGATCGGATGCGTCGTCGGAAGCTGATCCTGTTCGTACGCCCAGGCCTTTCGCCTGCTCGCGAAGCTCACCCACGCCTCGGGATGAATCCCGGCCGCCACCGAGACGTGCGAGCCCATGAAGTCGGCGAACGACTCCTTCAACCACAGGTCGTCCCACCAGCGCATCGTCGCCAGGTCGCCGAACCACATGTGCGCCATCTCGTGCAGGATCGTGTTGGCGCGAGCCTCGTGCTGGGCGGCGGTGGCCGCACCGCGGAAGAGATAGGCCTCCGTGAAGGTCACGAGACCCGGATTCTCCATGGCGCCCAGGTTGTACTCGGGGACGAAGATCTGGTCGTACTTCCCCCACGGGTAGGCGAAGGCGAACGCCTCCTCGAAGAAGGTGAGACCTCGTCGCGTGATGTCGAGGATCTCCTCGGCATCCAGATGGGGTGCCATCGAGGCTCGGCAGAGGACCGACAGGTCGATGCGCCGTTCGGCCGCCGTCCAGACACCGTCCACGCGGTGGTACGGCCCGGCGGCGACAGCCGTGATGTAGCTGGAGAGCGGCAGGGTCTCCGCGAACGAGTGCCGCACTCCCCCGTCGACGTCGACGTCGGCGCGGTGCGTGGCCGCGCCGTTGGACAGCACCACCCATCCCGCGGGTGCGCTCACCCGGAAGCGCCAACGCGCCTTCAGGTCCGGCTGCTCGAACACGGGGTAGACGCGCCGCGCATCCGCAGGTTCATACTGCGTGTACAGGTAGACCTCGTCGTCGACGGGATCGGTGAACCGGTGCAACCCTTCGCCCGACCGGCTGAAGACCCCGCGTGCGCGGACGGTCACCACGTTGTGCGCTGCCAGATCGTCGACGCGGAGCCGAGCCCCGTCCCATTCGACGGCCCGTACTTCGCCGTTCACGATGAGCTCATCCACCTCCGCGCCGACGAAGTCGATCCACGTCTCGCTCGTCGTCGCGGAGAAGACGAAGGTCGCGGACGTCTCGAACGTCTCGGTCGCGAGGTCCGCGGCGTGCCGCAGATCGAGGTCGACGTCGATCGTGTCCAGCCGCAGGGCGGACGAACGCGCAGACGTCTCCTCGCGGGTCAGATTCGCGGTCGCGGGAGGAGTGACGGAAGAGGACGGAGACACATCTCCATGCTGTCACGTCGTCGTCAGCGCGCTCGCGATCCGGAATCGTCGGCGAGCCACAGCGTGCCCGTGTCGGACGTCGGACGGGCGACGGGAATGCGGGTGCCGAGCACCTGCGCGACGACGTCCTGCGCGATCTTCGCCGGGGTCAGCCCCGCATCGGCGAGGATCTGCTCGCGCGACGCGTGGTCGATGAACGCGTCGGGAAGTCCGAGCTCGTCGACCGCCGTGTCGACGCCCGACTCGCGGAGCACCTGGCGTACCCGCGTGCCGATCCCGCCCACGCGGATGCCGTCCTCGATGGTGATCACGAGTCGGTGGCGTGCGGCGAGCTCCACGACGGACGCCGCGACGGGAACCACCCACCGCGGGTCGATCACGGTTGCGCCGATGCCCTGCGCGCGCAAGCGCTCGGCGACCTCGACCGACAGCTGCGCCATCGAGCCGATACCGATGATGAGCACGTCTTCGCCGCCCGCGCGGTACAGGACGTCCACGCCGTCGGCACGCCGTTCGACGGCCGGCAGATCGTCGGCGACGGAGCCCTTCGGGAATCGGATGACGGTGGGCGCGTCGCTGACTTCGAGAGCCTCGTCGAACTCCTCGCGCAGGCGCGCAGCGTCGCGAGGAGCAGCGATGCGGATGCCGGGAACGAGCTGCAGCATGGCGAGATCCCAGATGCCGTGGTGACTCGGTCCGTCCGGTCCCGTCACGCCGGACCGGTCCAGCACGAAGGTGACGCCCGCGCGATGCAGCGCGACGTCCATCATGACCTGATCGAAGGCGCGGTTCATGAACGTCGCGTAGATGGCGACGACGGGGTGAAGACCCCCGTAGGCCAGACCGGCAGCGGATGCCACGGCGTGCTGCTCGGCGATGCCCACGTCGTAGGTGCGGTCGGGGAAACGCTGCGCGAACGGCTGCAGCCCCGTCGGACGCAGCATGGCCGCGGTGATCGCGATGACGTCGTCTCGTCGCTCTCCCGCGGCGACCAGCGACTCCGCGAACACATCGGTCCAGGCGAGGGCGTCCGATCCGCCGAGGGGCTCACCGGTGACGGGGTCGATCTTGCCCACGGCGTGGAACTGGTCGGCCTCGTCGTTGCGCGCGGGCTCGTAGCCGCGGCCCTTTTCGGTGATCGCGTGGACGATGACCGGCGCGCGATACTCCTTGGCGAGCTGCAGCGTCTCCAAGAGCGCGTCGACGTCGTGACCGTCGATGGGTCCGAGGTACTTGATGTCGAGGTTCGAGTAGAGCGCGGCATTGTTCGTGAACCGCGACAGGAATCCGTGCGTCCCGCCGCGGACGCCGCGGTACAGCGCTCGTCCGGCGGGCCCCAGCTTGCGGAACAGCGAGTCGGACCGACGCCGCAGGTGCTCGTAGCCGTCGGTGGTGCGCACGCGGTTCAGATAGCGCGCCATTCCGCCGATCGTGGGTGCATAGGAACGTCCATTGTCGTTGACGACGATGACGAGGTTCCGGTCGTTGTCGTCGGAGATGTTGTTGAGAGCCTCCCACGTCATCCCGCCCGTGAGTGAGCCGTCGCCGACGACGGCGACAACGTGACGATCGTCGCGGCCCGTCCGCGTCAGTGCGCGCGAGATGCCGTCCGCCCAACTGAGCGAGCTCGACGCGTGCGAGGACTCCACGACGTCATGCGGGCTCTCGGATCGCTGCGGGTACCCGGCGAGGCCGCCGCGCGCCCGCAGGCCGTCGAAGTCCTGACGGCCGGTGAGGAGCTTGTGAACGTAGGACTGGTGGCCCGTGTCGAAGACGATCGGGTCGTTCGGCGAGTCGAAGACCCGGTGGATCGCGAGGGTCAACTCCACCACGCCCAGGTTCGGGCCGAGGTGGCCGCCTGTCCGCGACACATTGGCGATGAGGAACTCGCGAATCTCTTGCGCCAGCGCTCGAAGGTCGTCGGCGCTGAGCGCATCGAGGTCCCGAGGACCGGTGATCGACGCGAGCAGACTCATCTCTCGATTGTATGCATGCCGATACGAGAAAGCCCCGGATCCGCCGCGCGACGCGGCAGGACCGGGGCCTTCTCCGGATGCTCAGACCAGCGAGCGCAGAACGTACTGCAGGATGCCGCCGTTGCGGTAGTAGTCCGCTTCTCCGGGGGTGTCGATGCGCACCTTGGCCTCGAAGACCACGGTCTCCTTGCCGGCGGGCGAGAACTCGCTGGGTGCGGCCGTCACGGTGACCGTCTTGGGCGTGACGCCCTCGTTGAGCTGCTCGAGCCCTTCGATCGAGACGATCTCGGTGCCGTCGAGTCCGAGCGACTTCCAGCTCTCGCCCTCGGGGAACTGGAGCGGAACGACGCCCATCCCGATGAGGTTGGACCGGTGGATGCGCTCGAAGCTCTCGGTGATGACGGCCTTCACGCCCAGCAGGCTCGTGCCCTTGGCCGCCCAGTCGCGCGACGAGCCGGAGCCGTACTCCTTGCCGCCGAAGACCACGAGCGGGGTTCCCTGCGCCTGGTAGTTCGTGCTCGCGTCGTAGATGTACGCCTGCGGTCCACCCTCGAGGGTGAAGTCGCGCGTGAAGCCGCCCTCGACGACCTGCCCGTCGTTGACGGCGGCGACCATCTCGTTCTTCAGCCGGATGTTCGCGAACGTGCCACGGATCATGACCTCGTGGTTCCCGCGGCGCGAGCCGTAGGAGTTGAAGTCCTTCTGTGCGACGCCGTGCTCGGTGAGGTACTGCGCGGCGGGGGTGCCCGCCTTGATGTTGCCGGCAGGGCTGATGTGATCCGTGGTCACCGAGTCGCCGAGCGTCGCCATGACGCGGGCGCCGGAGATGTCGGTGACCGGCTGCGGTTCGTGCTGCATCCCGTCGAAGTAGGGCGCCTTCCGCACGTACGTCGAGTTCTCGTCCCACTCGAAGACCGGCCCGGTCGGGGTGGGCAGGTTCTTCCACCGCTCATCGCCCTCGAACACCGTCGCGTACTGCGTGATGAACTGCTCGCGGGAGATCGAGTGGTCGATGACGTCCTGGACCTCTTCCGGCGACGGCCAGATGTCCTTGAGGAAAACGTCCTCCCCCTGCGCGTCCTTGCCGAGCGGGTCGGTCTCGAAGTCGAAGTTCATCGACCCGGCGAGGGCGTACGCCACGACGAGCGGCGGCGAGGCCAGGTAGTTCATCTTCACGTCGGGGCTGATGCGCCCCTCGAAGTTGCGGTTGCCCGAGAGGACGGCCGTCACGGCGAGGTCGTTCTCGTTGATGGCCGCCGAGACTTCCTCGATCAGGGGTCCCGAATTGCCGATGCAGATCGTGCAGCCGTAACCGACCGTGTAGAAGTCGAGACCCTCGAGTGCCTTGTCGAGACCGGACTTCTCGTAGTAGTCCGTGACGACCTTGGAACCGGGGCCGAGCGTGGTCTTCACCCACGGCTTGCGCTTCAGCCCCTTGTCGACGGCCTTCTTCGCGAGGAGCCCCGCGGCGATCATGACCGACGGGTTCGAGGTGTTGGTGCACGACGTGATGGCGGCCAGCGTCACCGCGCCGTTGTCGAGCAGGTAGGCCTCGCCGTCGGGAGTGGTGACACGGACGGGCTTGGATGCCGCGTGCGCCGCACCGCTGGAGAGCAGCGCCTCGGCGTGCGCGTCCTCGTGCTGGTGCGAGACACCGCCGGCGGACACGTGCTCGTGGTCCTGGCCGGGGATGACGCCGGGGTCGGATGCGGGGAACGTGCCCTCGAGCTCGACCGAGTCCTCTTCCGTGGCATCCGCGTAGTTGAGGATGTCCTTCTGGAACTGCGTCTTCGCCTCGGACAGGAGGATGCGGTCCTGGGGGCGCTTCGGGCCGGCGATCGACGGGACGACGGTTGAGAGGTCGAGCTCCATGTACTCGCTGAAGACGAGCTCACGCGCCGGGTCGTGCCAGAGCGACTGCTCCTTGGCGTAGGCCTCGACGAGGGCGACGGCCTGGTCGTCACGGCCCGTCAGACGCAGGTAGTCGAGAGTCACGTCGTCGATCGGGAACATCGCGGCGGTGGAACCGAACTCGGGGCTCATGTTGCCGATGGTGGCGCGGTTGGCGAGCGGCACCTGTGCGACGCCCTCGCCGTAGAACTCGACGAACTTTCCGACGACGCCGTGCTTGCGCAGCATGTCGGTGATCGTCAGCACCACGTCGGTCGCCGTGACGCCGGCGGGGATCTCCCCCGTCAGCTTGAAGCCGACCACGCGAGGGATGAGCATGGAGACGGGCTGGCCGAGCATGGCGGCCTCCGCCTCGATGCCGCCGACGCCCCAGCCGAGCACGCCGAGGCCGTTGACCATCGTCGTGTGCGAGTCGGTGCCCACGCACGTGTCGGGGTAGGCGCGCAGCGTGCCCTCGACGTTGCGGTCGTAGATGACCTTCGCGAGGTGTTCGATGTTGACCTGGTGCACGATGCCCGTCCCGGGCGGCACGACCTTGAAGTCGTCGAACGCGGTCTGCCCCCAACGGAGGAACTGGTACCGCTCGCCGTTGCGCTCGTACTCGATCTCGACGTTGCGCTCGAGGGCGTCTTCGCGTCCGAAGAGGTCGGCGATGACCGAGTGGTCGATGACCATCTCGGCCGGAGAGAGCGGGTTGATCTTGTTGGGGTCGCCGCCGAGTGCGGTGACCGCCTCGCGCATGGTGGCGAGGTCGACGATGCACGGAACGCCGGTGAAGTCCTGCATGACGACGCGTGCCGGAGTGAACTGGATCTCCGTGTCGGGCTCTGCGGCGGCATCCCATCCGCCGAGGGCTTCGATCTGCGCCTTGGTGACGTTCGCACCGTCCTCGGTGCGCAGGAGGTTCTCCAGCAGGACCTTGAGGCTGAACGGGAGCTTCTCGTATCCGGCGACGGTGTCGATGCGGAAGATCTCGTAGTCGGTGCCGCCGACTGTCAGGGTGCTCTTGGCTCCGAAGCTGTCAACTGTGGACACGTCTGGTCTCCTTATCTTGGGCCGCGGGCGCCTTCGTCGGCGGGGACGGGCGCGCACCACGTCGCTTCCATCTTCGCGCGGCCCGGAGGCCCAGGCTAGTGAGGTTCCCCTAACCGCCCGTCGTGAAGATTTATCTCGATATCAAGATAAATCTATCACGCCGCGTCGGACGCTTCGGCTCGCGGGTACACCGCGCGGACGGCCAGCCAGGTGACGGCGACGAGCGGAGCGAACAGCGGCAGCCCCATGACGAGCTTGAGTGTTCCGAGGGTGGCGACATCCCCGGCGAAGTACAGAGGAAGCTGCACTCCCAGCCGCGTGAAGAAGAGCGCCGACCATGCGAGGGCGAGCCAGAAGAACGTCCGGCGCTTGCGAGCGTCGGCGCGCCACGCCGTCCCCTCGTTCATCAGGAACCCGGCCGCCAAGCCGATCAGCGACCAGCCGACGAGCGCCGACACGAGGAAGGCCGTTCCGTAGACCGCATTCGTGATCAGGCCTGGAACGAAGTTGTCCTCGCCGCGACCCGTCCACAGAGCCAGTCCCGCGGCGGCAGCCGTGGCGATCAGTCCGCCGAGGGCTGCGCTCAGGGTCGATCTCTGGATGAGCCGGACAACCGTGAACACGGCGGCCAATGCCACCGACGCGACGAGAGAGAGCACGAGATCGCGCGTCGTCGTGAACAGCACGACGAACGCCAGCCCCGGGAGCACCGCCTCGAGCACGCCTCGCCATCCGCCCATCGCGTGCCAGACGACGTGCCCCGTCGAGGCGTCCTTCGCGGGATCGAGACCGGCGCGACGAGCGGCACTGCCCAACGCCTGACCGAGGATGTCGGATGCCGACGCCTCCGGCGGGGTGAGGTCCGGTCGGGCGGCGGTCTCGCTGGCGCCGTCCGAAGCGTCGGGTCGAGAGAGGTCGCTCACGCCGACCCGGGTGCTGCGGGCATCTTCAGCGGGATGAGGTCGCGCGGCGGCATGGGCGTCCCTCCGCGCACGACGACGATCGACCGGAAGAGGTCTTCCACCCGTGCCGCGGCCTCGACGTCAGCGGCAGCAGCGCCGCCGATGACGCCACGCAGGAACCACCGCGGACCGTCTACGCCCACGAAGCGGGCGATCCGCTTTCCGCTCGACCCGTCGGCGCCCGACACCGGGACCTCCGCGAGCAACTCGTGCCCGAGCGGCCCCTCACGCTCTTCCACCCGTCCACCCTGCTGGCGGATCTGCTGGCGGATCTGCTCGCGCGTCTCGTCCCACAGGCCGGTCGACCTCGGGGCGGCGAAGGGCTGAACCTGCAGCGTGGAGTCCGCGTAGTCGAGTCCGACCGCGACGATGCGCTTGGTCTGCTCCTCCACTTCGAGGCGGAGGTTGAGTCCTTCGCGCGGGAGGATCTTGATGCCGCCGAGGTCGATGTACGGACGAACCGGGTTCGCTTCGGCCTCGTCGAAGGGTCCCGTCGCCGAGCGATCGGCCGGTGACGCCTTGCGGATTTCTCCGTCGGTCATGCGTGTCTTCCTGTCTGGTAGCCGGTGGAACCGAAGCCGCCCTCGCCGCGCGTGCTGTCGGGCAGTTCGTCCACGGGGATGAATCGGGCCTGCGGCACGGGCATGATCACGATCTGGGCGATCCGATCACCCGCGGCGATGTCGTACGCCTGCGTGGCATCGGTATTGAGGAGGGAGACCTTGATCTCGCCGCGGTAGCCCGCGTCGACCGTTCCCGGAGCGTTGACGATGGTGATGCCGTGCTTGGCGGCGAGCCCGCTGCGCGGAACCACGAAGGCGACGTAGCCCTCGGGAAGGGCGATACGCACGCCGGTGCCGACGAGCGCACGTTGTCCGGGCTCCAGACGCACCGCCTCCGTCGAGACGAGGTCGGCTCCCGCGTCGCCGGGATGGGCGTAGACGGGCACGTGCGATGCGATGATGGGAATGTCCACGCTTTGGATCACTCCATGAGGGTAATGCACAACATGACGAGCGACCTGAGACCGCACGCGGTCTCCTACCGCGAACGGCTGAGCCCCTCGCTCTGGGTGCTGGCTGCGGCCGCCGTGAGCGCACCGATGGTGACACTCGTCTTCGTCCCGCTCGACCCCACGGTCGCCCTCGCCGCGGGAGTCGGGGTCGCGCTTGCGCTGGTGATCGGGCTCGTCGCGGCGTCGCCGGTCATCGCCGTCGAAGGCGGCGAGTTGAAGGTCGGTCGTGCTCACGTGCCCGTCGAACTGCTCGGTGAGCCGGAAACGGCATCCGGCGAGGAGGCGCGTCTCCTGCGTGGCCCGGGGCTCTCGAGGACGGCGTGGCACCTTCTGCGCCCGGGGATCGACGGCCTCGTTCGCGTACCGCTCACCGATCCCGACGACTCGGTCACGGAGTGGGTCTTCTCGACGCGAACGCCCGATCGGGTCGCAGCGGCCCTCCGCCGCGCCCGCGCGTCCTGAGGAGCGGGCGCACGGACGGCCCTGCGGTCGTCAGGCGGTGGTGGTCAGGCGGCGCATTCCATGCACACGGCGCCGGCCGCCGACTCGTGGTCGATCTGGGTGCGGTGCTTGACGAGGAAGCACTCGATGCAGGTGAACTCATCCTCCTGCGGGGGCAGCACGACGACATCGAGCTCGAGGTCGGACAGGTCCGCCCCGGGCAGCTCGAAGCCCGAGGGGTTGTCCGCGTCCTCGGAGTCGACCGATCCCGACAGCTTGTCGGGGACGCGCTCCTTCAGGGCCTCGATCGACTCGCTGTCGTCGTCGGTCTTGCGGGGGGCGTCGTAATCCGTAGCCATTGCTCGAACGTCTCTACTTCCAGTGTTTCGTATTCGCGGGCCCGAGTCGGGCGGCCATAGTTTGCACGACCGCACTGCATTTCGCAAATGCCGTCGTCTGCCGCCGACGATCCCGCCGGTTCGTCGCGTCAAACTCGCGGCGCGCGCGGGATATTCCCGTCATCCCCCAGGCCGCGTGACACGATGGGCGCACACGCAGGAACGGGAGGGGTGTTTCGCATGGAGCAGCTCAAAGTCATCGGGATCGAAGACGGCGTACTCGTGCTCGCCACGGAGTCCGGCGATCGGTTCGCTCTGCCCGTCGACGAGACGCTGCGCACGCAGTTGCGTCGCACGACGCGAGACGCCGAACCCCGCGCCGCGAGGCCGAGCCCGCGCGATATCCAGTCGCACATCCGTGCCGGACTCTCCGCGCAGGAGGTCGCCACGTTGCTCGGTGTGCGCGTCGAGGACGTCGCCCGCTTCGAAGGCCCCGTGCTCGCCGAGCGCGAGCACATCGTCGGTCAGGCGCTGGCGGTGCCCGTCCTTCTCGGTGGTGAGCTCGACCCCGATGCTCAGCCGACGTTCGGCACCGCGGTGCGCGCGAAGCTCGCAGAAGCGGGCGCCGTCGGCGAGCGGTGGACGAGCTGGCGCGAGCAGAGCGGCTGGATCGTGAAGCTCGAGTTCACGGCGGGCGATGTCGATCATGACGCACGGTGGTCGTTCGATCCCCGTCGTGCAACGCTCGCGCCCCAGAACGCCGATGCCACCCAGTTGTCTCGCCAGGGCTCGCTTCCCGAAGGACTCATCCCCCGGTTGCGCGCGCTCGACGCGTCGGGCGTCAAGGATGCCACGCGCTTCGACAGCGGCGCCTTCGGTCCGCGTCGTCTCCCCGATGCCGACCTGGACGCACCCGAGGTCCGCGAACCCGCGTCCCCCGCCGTGCAACAGGCAGCCATCAAGCGCGCACCGGAACAGGCGATCACGTCGACCGACACCGCCGATCTGCTGGAAGCACTGCGCCGCCGCCGCGGACAGCGTGAAGCCATGCCCGGTGAGGCCTCCGAGTCCGAGAGCCCGCGCGCCGCGTCGAGTCCCGTCGCGCTGTTCGACGCGCTCGAGCCCGGTTACGACGAAGCTCCCGTTGAGGAGCGCCGTCCGGAGGCTCCGGTCGAAGAGCCCTCCGCCGACACCTCGCGTCGCAAGGGACGCACGTCGATGCCCTCCTGGGACGAGATCGTCTTCGGCGCGCGCACGGAAGACGGCTGATTCACCGACCGGCTGAGTCAGCCGGCGAACGCACCGAGCCGGATGAGCGGGACGACCCTCTCGGCATCCGTCAGCGAACCGTGCTGCCCGATCATTCGCTGCGGCCTCTTATCCGCGAGGCGGTCGTCGTAGTACGCGACGCTCGAACGCGCGCCCACGAGCACGTCGCCGATGCGCGGCGCCACCTCGGGGTCCACGCGGACGCCGAACAGCCCCGCAGCGATCGCCTCGTCGCGGCTCATCACCCAGGAGCGGTGGCTTTCGGCATCCCGCCATCGCTGGAGCACCGCTTCGGACGCGCCGGATGCCGTATAGAGCTGAAGGAGCCGCGGCTCCCCCGCGACGAGCTCGACGTCGGTGAGGAGCGGGTCCCCCTCCGAGAGGAGGACGTGACGGTGGGCGGGAACGTCGACCATTCCGTGATCGGCGGTGACGACGGCGCCGACGCCGCGCGGCAGAGACCGGTCGAAGTCCGCGACGGCAGCGTCGACGCGCTCGAGCCCGTGAGTCCAGCGGTCGCTCTCCCAGCCGTGCGCGTGCCCGATCGTGTCGAGTTCGGGCGCGTAGACGTACACGAGCGCGCCGTCTCGTGCCGCGGTGACGTCGGCGGCGCGGGCGAGGCGCTCCTCGAGGCTCTCGGCTGCCATGAACTCCGCACCGCGCTGGGTGGCGCGGGTGAAGCCCGTGTCCGCATACATGGACTTGGTGATGACGACGCACGGGCGACCGGCGCGCGACTCGGTCTCGAGAAGGGGCGACGAGCGCTGCCAGACGAGCGGATCGAGTCCGTCGGTCTCCCAGCCCTTGAGCTGATTCGGGGCGTTGAGGGTGCCCGGCACTCGCGCGCGGTAGCCGATGATGCCGTGCTCTCCCGCGTCGCGGCCGGTGAGAAGACCCGTGACGGCGGTCGCCGTCGTCGAGGGGAATGTCGTGCGGAGCGCGTCGCGCTTGGTCATCTTCGAAACCAGGAAACGCGCATGTCCTGACCGCGCAGTGAGGTTCGCCCGGCCGAGGCCGTCCAGGAGCAGCACGACCGCCCCGCGCGCCGATCCGAACCAGTCCGAACGCCCGTGGAGAGCGGCGATCGTCTGCGGCACGACACCGGTGAGGCTCCGGGCTGAGGGCGGGTCCGCGGGTAGGCTGAGTGGCATCGGGGTCAGTCTCGCACACACCCGGCGGCACCCTGTTTCCGCTCTTTCGTTCCCGTCTCCGGAGGACCGCACTTCCCCATGGCTGCTTCGCGCACTGACCCCGCGTCCGCCGCCGGCGGCGAACGCATCGAAGACGTCGACGTCTCGGCGGAGATGCAGGGGTCCTTCCTCGAGTACGCCTACTCGGTCATCTACTCCCGCGCGCTGCCCGACGCGCGCGACGGACTCAAGCCGGTACAGCGCCGAATCCTGTTCCAGATGGCCGACATGGGTCTTCGCCCGGATCGAGGCCACGTCAAGAGCGCTCGCGTCGTCGGCGAGGTCATGGGCAAGCTCCACCCGCACGGCGATTCCGCCATCTACGACGCGCTGGTGCGCCTGGCGCAGGACTTCGCCCTCCGGGTTCCGCTCGTCGACGGACACGGCAACTTCGGATCGCTCGACGACGGCCCCGCGGCCGCGCGCTACACCGAAGCCCGACTGGCGCCGTCGGCGCTGGCACTGACGGAGAACCTCGACGAGGACGTCGTCGACTTCGTGCCCAACTACGACGGGCAGTTCCTGCAGCCCGATGTGCTCCCCGCGGCCTTCCCGAACCTCCTGGTGAACGGCACCACCGGCATCGCGGTCGGCATGGCCACCAACATGGCGCCGCACAACCTCATCGAGGTCGTGGCCGCCGCCGGCCATCTCCTCGAGAATCCCGACGCGACGTTGGACGAGCTCATGGAGTTCGTGCCCGGGCCCGATCTGCCGGGCGGCGGGGTCATCGTCGGTCTCGACGGCCTGAAGGACGCCTACGCGACCGGACGCGGCACGTTCCGCACGCGGGCGAAGGTCTCCGTCGAGTCGCTGGGCCCCCGGCGAACGGGCCTCGTCGTGACGGAGCTGCCGTACATGGTCGGTCCCGAGCGCGTGATCGAGAAGATCAAGGATGCCGTGACGGCGAAGAAGCTCACGGGCATCGCCGACGTCACCGACCTCACCGACCGCAACCACGGTCTCCGTCTCGTCATCGGGATCAAGACGGGGTTCGACCCGAACGCCGTCCTCGAGCAGCTGTACCGACTGACACCCCTCGAAGACTCCTTCGGCATCAACAACGTCGCGCTCGTCGAGGGCCAGCCGCAGACGCTCGGCTTGAAAGAGCTCCTGCGGGTCTACCTCGACCACCGGATCCAGGTCGTCACGCGACGCAGCCGCTACCGGCTGGCGCGCCGCCAGGATCGGTTGCACCTGGTGGAGGGCCTCCTCATCGCGATCCTCGACATCGACGAGGTCATCCAGGTCATCCGCACCTCCGATGACGGGGAACAGGCGCGCACCCGCCTCATGGACGTGTTCGACCTCTCGCAACCGCAGGCCGAGTACATCCTCGAGCTGCGCCTGCGGCGGCTCACGAAGTTCTCCCGCGTCGAACTGGAGACCGAACGCGACGAGCTGAAGGCGGAGATCGCACAGCTGGAGGAGCTGCTCGCCAGCGAGGTGCTCCTGCGCGCACAGGTGGCCCGGGAGCTGGACGCGGCCGCCGAAGCGTATGGCACACCGCGCCGCACGCTGCTGCTCAACGGCGGCCCGGTCGCGTCGCGGTCGCGCGCGTCGGCGGCGGTCGATCTGCAGATCGCGGACACGCCGTGCCGCGTGTTCCTGTCCGCCACCGGACGCATGGTGCGAGCGGAGACGGCCGACGCCGCCATCGTTCCTCCTGCGCGCCGTTCGAAGCACGACGCGATTCGCTCCGCCGCCGACACGACGACGCGCGGTGACCTGGGCGCGGTCACGAGCCGGGGACGCCTCGTCCGCTTCTCCCCCGTCGACCTGCCGTCCGTCCCGGCGAATGCCGTGCAGCTGGCTGCCGGTACGCGAGCCGATCAATACGTCGGATTGCCCGCGGGTGAGCACGTCGTCGCGATCGTCGCTCTGGCGGACGTGCCGCCGCTCGCGATCGGCACGGCGCAGGGCGTCGTCAAGCGCGTATCGGCAGCCGAGATCGCGCAGAAGCCCGACATCGACATCATCGCCCTGAAGCCCGGCGACAGCGTGGTCGGCGCAGCCGCAGCGTCCGATGACGCCGAACTCGTCTTCGTGACCTCCGACGCCCAACTGCTGCGGTTCGCCGCCGACACGGTCAGACCTCAGGGCCGTGCGGCCGGAGGCATGGCCGGCATCCGCGTCACGCCCGGCGAGCGTGTGATCGCCTTCACGGCCCTGACGCCCACCGCCGACACCGTCGTCGCGACGATCGCCGGCTCGACGCAATCCCTCCCTGGAACCGACGCCGGTTCGGGGAAGGTCTCGCCGTTCTCCGAGTTCCCGCCGAAGGGTCGCGGTACGGGTGGTGTCCGCGCACAGCGCTTCCTGAAGGGCGAGGACACCCTCGCGCTCGCCTGGGTGGGTGAAGAGCCGCGCGCCGTGGGCGCTGACGGCACGGTGCGTCAACTGCCGGCGCCCGGCGCGAAGCGCGACGCATCGGGACAGCCGCTGGATGCCGTTGTCGGCACCATCGGCGCCCCCGTCGGCTGAGACCGTCGGCGCCCCGTCGGCTGAGACTCTCGTCCGTGCCGTGAGGCCCACCGGTCAGGCGTCGATGGCCTCGCGATCGAGCCGGTCCGCCGAGGAAACGATGAAGTCGCGGCGAGGGGCGACCTCCGACCCCATCAGCAGTTCGAAGATCCCGGTGGCAGCCTCAGCATGCTCCACCCGCACGCGGCGGAGGGTGCGCCCGTTGCGATCCATCGTCGTGGTCGCGAGCTGATCGGCATCCATCTCGCCGAGACCCTTGTAGCGCTGCACGGGCTCCTGCCAGCGGCGCCCCGACTTCTGCAGTTTCGTGAGCAGGGCGTGCAGTTCCTGCTCCGAGTAGGTGTAGATCGTCTCGTTGGGCTTGGACCCCGGGTTGACGACGATCACACGGTGTAGTGGCGGCACCGCCGCGTACACGCGACCCTGCTCGATGAGGGGGCGCATGTAGCGGAAGAACAGCGTCAACAGCAGCGTGCGGATGTGCGCGCCGTCGACGTCGGCGTCGCTCATGAGGATGATCTTGCCGTAGCGAGCCGACTCGATGTCGAAGGAGCGGCCGGAGCCGGCGCCGATCGTCTGGATGATCGCGGCGCACTCCGCGTTGGAGAGCATGTCGCTGATCGATGCCTTCTGGACGTTGAGGATCTTGCCGCGGATCGGGAGGAGTGCCTGGTACTCGCTGTTGCGCGCGTGCTTCGCGGTGCCGAGTGCGGAGTCACCCTCGACGATGAAGAGCTCGGATTCGGCGACGTCGTTGGTGCGACAGTCCGCGAGCTTGGCGGGCAGCGATGAGGACTCGAGCGCGTTCTTGCGCCGCTGCGTCTCCTTGTGCGTGCGCGCCGAGATGCGCGCCTTCATCTCCGAGACGACCTTCTCGAGCAGGAGAGCCGTCTGGGTCTTGTCGTCGCGCTTGGTCGACGAGAAGCGCTCCCCCAGCTGCTTCGCGACGACGTTCGACACGATCGCGCGAATCGCTGGCGTGCCGAGCACCTCCTTGGTCTGACCCTCGAACTGCGGCTCGGGGAAGCTCACCGTGAGCACGGCGGTGAGTCCGGCGAGGATGTCGTCCTTCTCGATCTTCTCGTTCGCGCCCACTTTCAGGCGTCGCGCGTTCTGCTGCACCTGATCGCGCACGAGCTTCATGAGCCCCTGCTCGAAGCCGGCCTGGTGCGTGCCGCCCTTGGGAGTCGAGATGATGTTGACGAACGAGCGGGTCACCGTGTCGTACCCAGTGCCCCAGCGCAGGGCGATGTCGACCTCGCACGTGCGCAGCACCTCGGTCGGAACCATGGCCCCCGAAGGCTGCAGCACGGGGACGGTCTCGGTAAACGTTCCCTGGCCGGTGAGTCGCCAGGTGTCGGTGACGGCAGCGTCAGGGGCGAGGAACTCGGCGAACTCCGAGATCCCGCCGTCGTAGCGGAAGCTCGTCTCGCGGGGCACCGTGACCTCGGGGTCGTCGACAGGCCGGTGATCGACGATGACGATCTCCAGTCCGGGTACCAGGAACGCCGTCTGACGGGCGCGCTGCTCGAGCTCGGAGAGACCGAACGCGGCATCCTTCGTGAAGATCTGACGGTCAGCCCAATAGCGGATGCGTGTGCCGGTGACCCCCTTCGCGGCCTTGCCGATGACCCGTAGTTCGGATGATGCGTCGAACGGTGTGAAGGTGGCGTCGAGTCCGGGCCCGGAGAAGACGCCGGGCTCACCGCGGTGGAACGACATCGCGTAGGTCTTGCCACCGCGATCCACCTCGACGTCGAGCCGCTCGGACAACGCGTTCACGACGGAGGCGCCGACGCCGTGGAGGCCGCCGGAGGCCGCATACGACCCGCCGCCGAACTTTCCGCCCGCGTGAAGCTTGGTGAACACGACTTCGACGCCCGTCAGCCCGGTACGCGGTTCGACGTCGACCGGGATGCCGCGGGCCCGGTCGCGGACCTCCACGCTGCCGTCGGCGTGCAGCACGATGTCTATGCGAGTGCCGTACCCGGCGAGGGCTTCGTCGACAGAGTTGTCGATGATCTCCCACACGCAGTGCATGAGGCCGCGAGAGTCCGTCGAGCCGATGTACATGCCCGGCCGCTTGCGCACCGCCTCGAGCCCCTCGAGCACCTGGAGATGATGGGCGGAATACTCGGCTGTCACAATCTCCCAGCGTATCCGCGCCTCCGTCTCCTGCGGCTCTCGACACACGTGGGGGCCGCGCACGCACACCCGGTCAGCCAACACGCCGTACGCGTACAGCGAAATGTGACCTCCCGCGGGCATCGTCCTCGGTATCGCGTGGTTGTATTTAATGAACCCGCACCGGAGTAGAAGCACCGAGGAGGCACCCAGAATGAGCATCTCGACCACAGCAGAGCCCGCCGTCCTCGAGCACCGCCTCACGGCGGCGGATCGTTGCGACTCGTGCGGAGCGCAGGCCTACATCGCGGCAGAGGTCAACGGCAGCGAACTGCTCTTCTGCGCGCACCACGGACGTAAGTACGAAGAGAAGCTGCGCGCCGTCGCCACGTCGTGGCACGACGAGACCGCGCGACTCCTCCCCTGACAGAGGTCGTGTCCCGGCGCCTTGCGGTGCCTGCGCGCCGTCCGTGGCGCGTGCGTCAGAAGCCGACGGCAGCCTGGTAGACCGGCAGGAGTCCGGTACGCACTCCCGACGCCGACGGCTTCGGCTGGAACACGCTGGAGTTGTGGTTCCCCTCGATCACGACCGGACCCTCGGGCGTGATCGCGAGGTCCCACCCCACATAGGGGGCTTCGGGGGTGCGGCGTGCGAGCTTCTCGGTGAGCGCGACGATCTCGTCGTACATCGGGACCGCGAAGCCGACGATGGGAGTGCCCGTTACCGGGTGCTCCGCGTAGACGTTGCTCTTCTTGTCCACGCCGGGGTACAGGGCGATACCCTGCTCATCGAGCATCGTGAACATGCCGCCCGACGCGAAGTTGTCGATGACGTCGCCGTTGCCGATGCGCAGCACCGCCGCCAGCAGGTGAACACGCCCGGGCTCTCCCCCGCGCGTGTCGAGGAACGTGATCATCCGCACGGTGTTGACGCTGTCCGGGTACAGTGCGCTCATCTGCGGGTGTTGGACGATGAACTCGTCGACGATCGACTGTCCTGCTGCCGTGATCTCGGCGCGGAACGCCGCGGCATCCGTCACGTTCTCGTACAACGTGATGCCGCCACCGCCCTGACCCTCGAACGGCTTCGCGAGCACCTTCGGGTGGCGCGCGAGGAATGAGCCCAGTTCGGCGTCGTCCACGTCGCGAAGATCGATCGTCTCGCGCCCGAGCAGGTCGGCGTACTCACGGGCGAACCGTCGCTTGTCCTCGAGTCTTGCGCGGCCCTCCGGTGTGTTGTGCATCCGGGTGATGCGGAACGACTTGGGGTGCGTCATCCACGTGGCGCGTTCCTTCGCGGAGAGGAGACGGATATCCCACACGGCGTAGTCGCGGAATCCCATGTCGTACTTGAGGGAGCACCACAGCATGTCGGCTATCAGCACCGGCAGGGGCGCACGCGAGACCTTCTGCGCTTGGCGGGCGAACTCGATGAGGTTGCCCGGGCGGAGCTTGCGGGCACGGCGCGCCAAGTAGCGAAGACGCACGGTGGCTTTCCCCATCGGTGATTCCCTTCCCTCGGTGCTCTCAGAAGCGCATGGCGGCGCGGTAGCGCGGCAGGAGGCCGCGACGGATGCCGGAGACCGACGGCTTCGATTGGAACACACCGGTGTTGTGGTTGCCCTCGATGACGACCGGACGGTCGGGCGTGATCGCGATGTCCCACCCGATGTAGGGCAATGCGGGTACGCGGCGCGCGAGCGTGTCCACGAGCGCGAGCACCTCGTCGTAGAGCGGCACCTGGTATCCCGTGATCGCGACGCCCGTGATCGGGTGCACCTCGAACGGGTGTCCTTCCTCGTCACTGGCGGCGTGGAGCGCGCGGCCGCCGTCGTCGAGCATGGTATACATCCCACCGTTGCTGAAGTTGTCGATCACGCCACCGTTGCCGACCTTGAGGACTGCGGCCAGCACGTGGACCTCGTCGTCCGGGTCGAGGTACGTCACGACGCGCAACGAGTTGACGCTCCCGGGGTAGAGGCGCGCCATCTCCGGGTGCTGCACGAGAACCTCCTCGACGAGCGTCTGCCCAGAAGCGAGTAGGTCGCCGCGGAGGGCGTCGATGTCGTCGATGTCGGCGGTGTCGCGCAGCGCGATGCCGTTGCCGCCCACGCCGCCGGGATTCTTGGTGATGATGCGATCGAACCGCCGAACGAACTCGCCGAGCTCCTCCACGCCGGTCACGGAGACGTCGAGCCACGCGCGGCCGAGCTCGTCGCCGAAGTGCTCGGCGAAGCGCAGCTTGTCGTCGAAGATCGAGCGCTGCGTATTGTCGTTGAGCTTGCGGGAGAGGTGGAACGACTTGGGATCGGTCATGTAGGTCTTGCGTTCGCGGGCACGCAGCAGGCGGAAATCCCACTCCGAGTAGTTCTCGAACGTCGTCTCATAACGCACGGCGCACCACGCCATGTCGATGACGACCCACCACAGCGGTGCCTTCGAGAGCGTCGCCGATTGCCGGGCGAACTGCAGCACCCGCTCGCGGTCGAAAGACATGACGCGCTTGACGAAGAAGCGCGCGCGACGGTACAGCCGGTTCAGCGCTCGCACGTCAGACCCCGGCGGTGCGGCGGATGATGCCCAGCGGGGTCGACTGGTGACCCTGGCCCAGCGGGTTGTCGCCGAGGATGCATACGAGATGCCGCTCGCCCGCGCGATCCAGCGTCGATCCGAGGATGTTGCCGCCGATGTCGTTGATGTCGACGACGGCGACCTCGTTCGTGCCGCCGAGGAGAGCTTTGAGATGCGCCGCGACCTTCTCCGGCTCGAGGGGACCGAGCACGACCGCCTTGTTGTACGGCGGGATGGTGTGCCGCGTCGGTCCGTCGATGGAGCGCGCCTTGTCGCCGGCGATGCGGTAGAAGTCCCCGCGACGACCGACGAGCTTGCCCACCGCACTCACGGCCGCGGCGAACAGGATGCGCGGCGTGCCGCACTCTCGTAGGGCCATCTCCATCGTCTCCGGCATCCCGAGACCGATTCCGTACGACGTCTTGACGACGTAGCGCGACAGGAATCGCGCCAGCGGCCGGGGAGCGATGTCCTCGACGAGGTACGAACGCCCCTGAGTGATCGCCACGATCTTCTCGGTGACGAACAGGATGTCACCGTCGACCAGGTGGCCGGAGGCGTACTCGGTGATGAACTCGTCGAGGTCGTCACCGGGCATCACGACGCGGGTGCGCAACGGAATACGCGCGTACGACGCTCCGTCGATCGCGATCTCGAGCGACTTCCCGTCGTTCGCCTGTGCGCTCATTCGAGGTAGTCCCGCAGCGACTGCGACCGCGACGGGTGCCGGAGCTTGGCCATCGTCTTCGACTCGATCTGCCGGATGCGCTCGCGCGTGACACCGAACGTGTCGCCGATCTGATCGAGCGTCTTCGGCTGCCCGTCGCCGAGGCCGAAGCGCATGCGGATCACGCCCGCCTCGCGCTCGGACAGCGAGTCGAGCAGTGCTTCGAGCTGTCGTTGCAGCATCGTGAAGCCCACTGCGTCCGCCGGCACGACGGCTTCGGTGTCTTCGATCAGATCGCCGAACTCGCTGTCACCGTCTTCGCCGAGGGGCGTGTGCAGAGAGATGGGCTCACGGCCGTACTTCTGCACTTCGATGACCTTCTCGGGGGTCATGTCGAGCTCACGGCTGAGCTCTTCTGGCGTGGGTTCGCGACCGAGATCCTGCAGCATCTGACGCTGCACACGCGCGAGCTTGTTGATGACCTCGACCATGTGCACCGGAATGCGGATGGTGCGGGCCTGGTCGGCCATCGCACGGGTGATCGCCTGGCGGATCCACCACGTGGCGTACGTGGAGAACTTGAAGCCCTTGGTGTAGTCGAACTTCTCGACCGCGCGGATGAGTCCGAGGTTGCCCTCCTGGATCAGATCCAGGAACTGCATGCCACGGCCGGTGTAGCGCTTCGCCAGCGAGACGACCAGGCGGAGGTTCGCACCGAGCAGGTGGCTCTTGGCGCGCTGACCATCGCGAGCGACCCACTGCAGGTCCAGTCCGAGCTGCGCCGACTTCTCGCTCGCCGTCATGTGCGACAGCTTCTCCTCGGCGAACAGGCCGGCCTCGATGCGCATGGCCAGTTCGACCTCTTCGGCCGCGTTCAGCAGCGGAACTTTACCGATCTGCTTCAGGTAGTCCTTGACCGGGTCGGCGGTCGCACCCGTGATCTGGGTGGAGTAGACGGGGACATCGTCCTCGTCGCTCGACGTGATGACGATGGCGCCGGTCGGAAGCGGCTCGGAGAATGCCGGCTTGGCTGCATCTTCCTCGTCGTCCTCGTCGTCCGAGTCGCTCTTCTTCGCCTTCTTCTCAGCGTCGGCGTCGTCGCTGTCCTCGGACTCGTCGGCGTCATCCGACAGGTCGGCCTCTTCGATGTCGACCTCGTCCTCGAGATCGGCGTCCTCGTCGTCGGCCGCGGCCTTTGCCTTGCCTGCCCGGCTCTTGGCGGGCGTGGCCTTCGCCTTCGCCGGCGTCTTGGCCGCAGGCTTCTTCGCGGGGGCCGTCTGCTCGGCCGTGGTCGCCTCGTCGGTGTCCTCAGCCTTGCGGGTGCGGGTGCTCTTCGTGCCTGACGTCACGTCTCGCCTTTCACCGACGGATGCCGTCGGGTTTTCGGACACTAGTAAGACCCTTGTCAAGTCCTCAGCGGTCTGCGCGAGCAGACGACAGAGGGTGACAACGGGTCAGATCATCTATTCTCTCACAGTTCTCGCGCGGAAGAGGCCGTGTCGTCGCGGGACGCGAGACGAGTGGGTCTCGATGCGGCTGCCGACGGGGAGCAGTCTCCCGGGGCACGACTTGTCGGCGGACCGTGGAGGGGTCAGAGACGGCCCCTCTTGTCCTCGTCACCCGGAGGACGGGTGGCGAGGTAGCGCTCGAGCTCGGCCGCGAGTTCGTCTGCACTGGGCAGATCGCCGGTGTGGATGATCGGCTGGGCGCGCGTGGCACCTGCCATGTAGGAGTCGTAGCGCTCCTCGAGATTGTGCAGCATCGCGGTGAGCTCGTCGCTCCCCGACACCTGTTCTGTCACCTTCTCGAGGTACTCCCGGTTCTCTTCGCGAAGGTCGTCCAGGTCGAATACCAGCCCGGTCGCGACGGAGACGCTATCGAGCCCGGCAATCGCGGCCGCGGGATAGTCGGTGTCACCGAGGTAATGCGGGATCAGCAGCACGAAGCCCGCGACGTCGGCGCCGGCTTGTGCGAACCGATACTCCAGCAGGTGACCCACCGTGGCGGGCACCTGCGTGTGCGGCTGCCACACGGAGTGAGCCTTGGTGAGATCGGCTCGCGTGCCGCTGACGGTCGTGCCGATGGGGCGGGTGTGGGGAACCGGCATCGGGATCGCGTGCACCCAGGTGACCGTCGACGTCTGGAGACCCTCGGCGAGTCCGACGACGGTCTCCGTGAAGGCCTCCCAGGCGAAGTCCGGTTCGTAGCCGGACAGAAGCACGAACGGCTGACCGAGGGAGTCGTGCGCGAGCGCCAGCTCCAGACGTGGCGGTCGATACCCCGTCAGGTGATCCGCCTCGAAGGTGATGAGCGGGCGTCGAGCGCGGTAGTCCAGCAGGACGTCGGAGGAGAACGAGAGTACCGGGGTCGGGTCGAGATCGTCGCGAAAGAAGTCGACCATCCGCGACGCCGCGCTCCCGGCATCCGTGAAACCCGTCAACACGATCACCAGCGGCAGACCGCTGGGGATGGGCGGGGCGGTCGCGACACGCTCATACAGAGGACCGGACAGGGGCATGACTCCACTGTACGAGCCGTCGCGCGGGCGGGCTCCGCATCGGTCGCGCTGACAGCGAACACGCGACCGGCCAGTGCGGCGCGACGCCGCCAAACCAAAACTAGGATGGAGCCCATGCCGTTCCCGGAGCTGTCGTTCACCACGTCCGCCCTGGCCGACATCGAGGCGGATGCCCTCGTGCTGGCCCTCCCCCCGATCGGAGCCGCCGGCGACGCGCTGGCATCACTCCCCGGGCTCGGGGACGTGCTGGAGGGAGTCGGCTTCTCCGGTGCGGCGGGAAGCGTCATCCGCGTATTCGCGCCGTCCGTCACCGCCCTGCCGCTCTTCGTCGTCGGCATCGGTGCGAACCCCGACGCGACCTCCGTGCGCGACGCCATCGGCGCGGCCGTCCGCACGACGACGGGATTCGACACGCTCGCCGTGTCGGCGCCCACTGCCCCCGCACTGGTCCGAGCCGTCGCCGAAGGCGTCGTGCTCGGCGGCTACCGGTTCCAGGGGTACAAGCGCGATGCCGGCAAGACCCGCGCCTCTCGCGTCGTGATCGCCGCGCCGGAGGTGCCTGCGGAGTCCGACCAGCGCGTCGTTGCCGCTGTCGGGCAGGCCGTCGCGCTCGTGAAGGATCTCGTGCACACCCCCGCGGAGTGGCTCGGCCCGCAGGATCTCGCCGACCGCGCCGTCGAGGCCGCGGCGGGTCTGCCTGTGTCGGTCGACGTCTTCGACGAGCAGCGGCTCGCCGAAGAGGGTTACGGCGGCATCCTCGGGGTCGGGCAGGGCTCGGATCGACCGCCCCGTCTCGTGCGAGTGGAGTACGCCCCCGAGGGAGCGACACGTCACATCGCTCTGGTCGGCAAGGGGATCACCTTCGACACCGGAGGCCTCTCGTTGAAGCCCCCCGCGGGCATGGTGGGGATGAAGTACGACATGTGCGGTGCCGCCACCGTGCTCGCCGTCGTCACCGCCGCCGCCAGGATGGAGGCGCCGGTACGCGTCACGGGCTGGCTCTGCATCGCGGACAACATGCCGTCGGGGCGCGCGACGCGCCCGGGCGACGTGGTGCGCATCGCCGACGGCACCACGGTGGAGGTTCTCAACACGGATGCCGAAGGCCGGCTCGTGCTCGCCGACGGTCTCGTTGCCGCCAGCCGCGAGCTGCCCGATGTCCTCATCGATGTGGCGACTCTCACCGGCGCCATCTCCGTCGCGCTGGGAAACCGGCACACGGGCGTCATGGGCGATAACGTCGCCGTCGGCGAATACCTCGCCGCCGCGGAACGCGCCGGTGAACCGGCCTGGCCGCTCCCGCTGCCCGAGCATATGGAGGAGGAGCTGGACTCCCCCATCGCCGATCTCCAGAACGCGAAGATCGGCGATCCCGCCGGCGGATCGCTCTTCGCGGGCCTCTTCCTCCGGCGATTCGTCGGCCGGGTCTCCGAGGAGCCTGACGCGCCGCGCATCCCGTGGGTGCACCTCGACATCGCGGGTTCCGGAACCACAAAGGCCCCGTTCGGGTCGACGGACAAGGGCCCGACAGCAGCGACCGTCCGTTCACTCATCGAGTTCGTCACAGGAGACGCATCATGACCGAGCACGCAGCCGACATCGTCATCCTCGGAGGCGGGAGCGGAGGCTACGCCGCCGCACTGCGGGCCGCGGAGCTCGGCAAGTCCGTCGTGCTCATCGAGAAGGACAAGCTCGGGGGTACGTGCCTGCACCGCGGTTGCATCCCGACCAAAGCGCTCCTCCACTCGGCGGAGGTTGCCGAGCACGTTCGCGAGGCGGCGTCGGTGGGAGTGACGGCCACGTTCGACGGGATCGACATGCCCGGCGTCACGGCGTACCGCGAAGGCATCGTCGCGAAGAAGTTCAAGGGACTCGAGGGACTCGTGAAGACCCGCGGGATCACCGTCGTCGCCGGCGAGGGGCGCTTGCTCGCCGACCGCGGCGTCGCGGTGGGCGAGGACGTCTATCGCGGTACCGACGTCGTGCTGGCCACCGGCTCTTTCACCAAGATGATCCCCGGCCTCGAGGCGGGCGGACGCATTCTCACGAGCGAGCAGGCCCTCGCCCTGCAGGAGGTTCCGAGCCGGGTCGTCATTCTCGGCGGAGGCGTCATCGGGGTGGAGTTCGCCAGCGTCTGGCGCTCCTTCGGCGTCGAGGTCACCATCGTCGAAGCGCTCGACCATCTCGTGCCCAATGAGGACATCGCGCTGAGCAAGGGGCTCGAGCGAGCATTCCGCAAGCGCGGCATCGTGGCGAAGCTGGGTCAGCGATTCGCGTCGGCCGAGCAGTCGGACGACAGCGTCACCGTGCGCCTGGAGGGCGGTGACGAACTCGTCGCCGACTACCTCCTCGTCGCTATCGGTCGGGGCCCTGCGACCGGTGGTCTCGGATTCGAGGATGCCGGTGTCGCGCTCGACCGAGGATTCGTGCCGGTCGATGAGCGGCTGCGTACGAACGTTCCCCATGTGTGGGCCGTCGGAGACATCGTGCCCGGCCTGCAGCTCGCCCACCGCGGGTTCCAGCAGGGAATCTTCGTGGCTGAGGAGATCGCGGGCCTTGCCCCCGTGGCAGTTTCCGAGACCACGATTCCGCGCGTCACCTATTCGAGCCCTGAAGTGGCATCGGTGGGCGTCACGGAGGCCCATGCACGTGCCGAGCACGGTGACCGTGTCGTGGCATACGAGTACAACCTGGCAGGCAACGGCAAGAGCGAGATCATCGGGACCGCCGGGCTCGTCAAGGTCGTGCGTCTGGCCGACGGGCCCGTCGTCGGCGTGCATCTCGTGGGCGACCGCGTGGGCGAGCTGATCACGGAGGGCCAGCTCGCGGTGGGATGGGAAGCCCATCCCGAGGACCTTGCGCCGTTGATCCACGCCCACCCCACGCAGAGCGAAGCTCTGGGCGAGGCGTTCCTCGCGCTCGCCGGCAAGCCCCTGCACGCACTCTGACGACGCAGTCCCGCGGGTCAGTAAGCTAAAGATGACATCGACACGTCTGAAGGAGACATACCCATGAGCACATCCGTGGTCCTCCCCGCGCTCGGAGAGAGCGTCACCGAGGGTACGGTGACCCGCTGGCTCAAGCAGGTAGGTGACACCGTTCAGGCCGATGAGGGCCTGCTGGAGATCTCGACCGACAAGGTCGACACCGAGATCCCGTCGCCCGTGAGCGGTGTCATCGAGGAGATCCTGGTTCAGGAGGACGAGACGGTCGAGGTCGGCGCGGTGCTCGCGAAGATCGGCGACGGTTCCGGAGCCGGCAGTGATGCCGACGCTCCCGCTGTTGAGGCTCCTGCTGCGGAGGCTCCCGCTGCTGAGGCTCCCGCCCCTGAGGCACCTGCTGCTGAGGCTCCTGCTGCTGAGGCACCTGCTGCTGAGGCTCCGGCTGCGGCACCTGCTGGCGACGCGAAGGATGTCGTGCTCCCCGAGCTCGGCGAGAGCGTCACGGAGGGCACCGTCACCCGCTGGCTCAAGCAGGTCGGCGACGACGTCGCGGCCGACGAGCCGCTGCTGGAGATCTCGACCGACAAGGTCGACACCGAGATTCCCGCTCCGTTCGCCGGAACCCTCCAGGAGATCGTCGTCGCGGAAGACGAGACGGTCGCCGTCGGCGCCGTGCTCGCGCGCATCGGTTCGGGTGCCCCCGCCGCGGCAGCACCCGTCGAGTCTGCACCTGCGCCGGCTGCGGCCGAGCCCACGGCTGCCGCTGCGCCCGCTCCGGCGGCTGCAGCTCCCGCTCCCGCGGCTCCGGCGGCTGCAGCGGCTCCGGCGGCTGCAGCTCCCGCTCCCACCCCCGCAGCGCCGACGCCCGCAGCTCCGTCCCCGGTGCCCGCTTCCAGCGCAGCGTCGGTCGACGACGACGGACCCACGTACGTGACCCCGCTCGTCCGCCGACTCGCCCAGCAGCAGGGTGTCGACCTGGCGTCCGTCACCGGAACCGGCGTCGGCGGTCGTATCCGCAAGGAGGACGTCCTCAAGGCGGCAGAGGCAGCCTCGGCTGCCCCGACGGCATCCGAGGCAAGTGCACCGGCGGCGGCGCCGGTCGTCGAGGTCTCGCCCCTGCGCGGCACGACGCAGCCGATGTCGCGCCTGCGCAAGGTTCTCGCCGAGCGTGCGGTCGCCTCGATGCAGCAGACGGCGCAGCTGACGACGGTCATCGAGGTCGACGTCACCAAGCTGTCCAACTTCCGCGACAAGGTGAAGGGCACCTTCCAAGAGAAGACGGGCGACAAGCTGTCGTTCCTTCCCTTCTTCGCGCTCGCCGCGGCCGAGGGGCTCCAGGCTTACCCGATCATCAACTCCACGGTCGACGGCACCGACATCGTCTACCCGCCGACGGAGAACCTCTCGATCGCCGTCGACACCGAGCGCGGTCTGCTCACGCCCGTGCTGCGCGACGCCGGCTCGAAGAACCTGGCTCAGATCGCTCACGAGATCGCGGACCTCGCCGCTCGTACGCGAGACAACAAGCTGAAGCCCGACGAGCTCGCCGGCGGAACGTTCACGCTCACCAACACGGGTTCCCGCGGTGCGCTGTTCGACACGCCCGTCGTGTTCCTGCCTCAGTCGGCCATCCTCGGCACCGGCGTGGTTGTGAAGCGTCCCGGCGTCGTCACGGTCGACGGGAAGGAAGCGATCTCGGTCCGTTCGTACGTGTACCTGGCGCTGTCCTACGACCACCGGACGATCGACGGCGCCGACGCGGCCCGATTCCTCGGCGCGGTGAAGGCGCGGCTGGAAGCGGCGGAGTTCGAGTCGCAGCTCGGCATCTGATCGGGCCTTCCGGCTCATCGAAGGGTTCATGGCTGGTCCGTGACGTCGTACACGTCGCGGACCAGCCATTCTTCGTCGGAGGCCACGACGACGACGATCTGCGCGCCGCGATGCTCGCCAGCGGTGACACGGTAGGCGGCGACACCGCCGTAGTCGTCGATGAGCGCTACCTCCCGATTGTTCACGACGGTCGTAGCGGCGCCGGCGGGAAACACATCCTGCGTGTTCTCGACGACCTCCGACGAGCATCCCTCAGGGACACAGGCGCTCAGACGTTCCACGAGCGCGACCACCGCCTCAGGCGCATCACCCCGACCAGTGCCTCCCTCCGGGGATCCCGACTCCGCCGACGGCGTGGGAGGAGAGGACGGGCTCCCGCTGACGGATGACGAAATCGTGGGGCGATTCGCATCGACGTGGATGCCGCGGCGTTCGGCCGCCGCGGGATCGCCCTCGTCGTGCGGCAGAAGGAGCCCGCCCACGAGCACGAGCGTGCATACGGTCAGACCGGTCAACACGACGCGTCGTCGCGTACCGACGGCGCGACCGCGCTCTTCTCCTGCCGCGCGAGAGCGCCATGACGCTCTCACTCCGTCCCAGGCATCGCGCACGCGATCGGCCCACTCGCCATCCATGTGATCGCGCACGACGGAGAGTGCGGCCGGCTCCCGCCTTCGGGCAAGCCGCTCCACGTCGCCGCGGGCGCTTTCGGCGACGGATCGGGCCGGGCGAGCCGATTCCGCCGAGATGGGGCTCGGATCGGCGAGCGAGAACAGGCCGTTCTCGACCGCCTCGTGGTCTCGAATGAGAAGCCGCGCGTCGGCGATCGCACGCCGCGCGGCGCCGATGGAGGTCGCACGTTCCGCGGTCCCGAGGCACAGTTCGGCGAGAATCGCATCGGTTTCGGAACGCCACGGCGTCGAGCCTCCCGCCGCCAGCACAGGACGGCCGGTCGAGGTCACCCACCAGGTGCCCTCGGCGATCCCGAGTCTGTCGGCTTCGAGCGCGCCCCGCAGAATGCTCACGCAGAGGGTGACGGCCTCGGCATCCGTTACCGTGGCACGTCCGTCGAGCCAACTGCTCAGCCGCAAGGGGCAGTGGAGGACCAGAACACCCTGGCGGTCGGGAGCGTTCTCCACGTCCTGTGGCGCGAGCAGATGACCATCGGGGTCGGCGCGCCATGCCGGACTCTCCCGCCAGGCGTCGAGAGGTGTCCGTACCAGTGGTTCTTGCCCGCCGACCGCAGGAAGGAGGGCGCCGGGTATCGGAGCGTCCTCCGCGGAGAGATGGCGGAGAGGTGTGGCGAGATAGGGCCTGGTCATGCTCCGAGTGTGAGGCTCGGTGTGCCGCTGCCATACTCGCAGCCGGAACGCCGTGGACAGGGTCGAGGCCGCGAGGACTGTGAAGAAGGCGTGTGGGCGAAGGTAGGCTTAGAGCCATGTCATCGCGCAGTTCCGCCCCCGAAAAGCGGCCCGGCTTCTTCCGCCAGATCCGCTCGCTCGTCAGCTTCACCCGCGACGTCTACTCGTGGGCGCCTTGGGTACTCTTGGCCATCGTGGTCGCGGCTGCGGGGATCGGCGTCCTCGTCGGGTTCTTCGTGCCGCCGGTCGCTGTCTGGAGCATCATCCTGTGGGCCGTGACGGGCGTGATGTTCGGGATCCTGGCTGCGATGATGACGCTCACTCGCCTGTCCACCAAGGCGATGTACAAGAAGATCGACGGTATGCCGGGTGCCGCGGGTCACGTGCTGTCGACGTCGCTGGGGCGGCGATGGGTCGCGTCCGACACTCCCGTCGGCGTCAACCCCCGAACGCAGGATGCCGTTTACCGCGTCATCGGCCGCGGCGGTGTCGTGATCGTCGGCGAGGGTGCTGCCGGGCGTCTCACGAGGCTCATCAACGACGAGCGTGTCAAGGTGCAGCGTGTGGCATCGGGCGTGCCTGTTCACGTCTTCCACGTCGGTCACGGTGAGGGCGACATCCCGATCTCGAAGCTGGCCGCGACGATCAAGGCGCTCCCGAAGAAGGTGGACCGCGGCACGATGGCGGCCGTCGTCAAGCGCGTCGACTCCGTTTCGCAGTCGGTCACCTCCCTGCCGATCCCCAAGGGGATCGACCCGACCAAGGCGCGGGCGCCCCGCCCGCGCTGAGGTGTCAGGCGCGCACGAGAACCGTGCCGGCCGCCTTGTCGTGCAGTCCTCGCTGATCCGGATCCCAGATCACCGCGGGGATGACCACGAGGAGCAGCAGCGTGCGAATGATGGGACGCCACAGCCCCACCCACCCGCCGCCGAGCAGCTGTAGGCGCAGACCCGCGAGGCGATGGCCCGGGCTCCCTCCCAGCGTGGGGAGGAACAGCAGCTGGACGACGGCGAAGACGATCAGCGTCGCGAACGAGTCGTACGAGAAGAACGCGATCGACACGATGACCGCGCACGCCCAGTCGATGGCGAGTGCGGCGATCCGGCGGCCGGGACGCGCGATGCTTCCGCTTCCCGCCTCCGGCATCCCGAGTCGCTCGCCAGGGTACGTGCTGTCGCGATCCGTCACCGCTCCAGCGTAACGATGGCTCTGTAACATGTCGGAAACATGCGAGATACTGCCGGGCAACCCCGTTTCGATAGCTTCGAGACAACCTGCCGGTAGTGGCGGTTCTCACCCGATCTTGGAGACTCCATGTTCAAAGATTCATCCGAGGTGCTCAAGTACATCAAGGACGAGGACGTCAAGTTCCTCGATATCCGTTTCACGGATCTCCCGGGTGTGCAGCAGCACTTCAACATCCCTGCATCGACCGTCGACGAGGAGTTCTTCACCGTCGGTCAGCTGTTCGACGGCTCCTCGATCCGCGGCTTCGCGAACATCCACGAGTCCGACATGCAGCTCATCCCGGATGTCTCCACCGCCTACCTCGACCCGTTCCGCGAGGCGAAGACTCTCATCATGGTCTTCGACATCTACAACCCGCGCAACGGCGAGATCTACGCCAAGGACCCGCGTCAGGTTGCCAAGAAGGCCGAGAAGTACCTCGCCTCGACGGGGATCGCCGACACCGCGTTCTTCGCGCCGGAGGCCGAGTTCTACATCTTCGACGACGTGCGCTACTCGGTGACGCAGAACGCCAGCTTCTACAGCGTCGACTCCGAAGAGGGCGCCTGGAACACCGGCCGTGAGGAAGAGGGCGGGAACCTCGCCAACAAGACCCCGTACAAGGGCGGCTACTTCCCCGTCTCCCCCGTCGACAAGACGGCCGACCTGCGCGACGACATCTCGCTGAAGCTCATCGAGTCGGGTCTCGTGCTGGAGCGCGCGCACCACGAGGTGGGCACCGGCGGTCAGCAGGAGATCAACTATCGTTTCGACACGATGGTCCACTCGGCGGACGACATCCTCAAGTTCAAGTACATCGTCAAGAACACCGCCGAGCAGTGGGGCAAGGTCGCGACCTTCATGCCGAAGCCGCTCTTCGGCGACAACGGCTCGGGGATGCACACCCACCAGTCGCTGTGGCTGAACGGCGAGCCTCTCTTCTATGACGAGAAGGGCTACGGCGGACTGTCCGACACGGCGCGCTGGTACATCGGCGGTCTGCTGGCACACGCTCCCGCGGTGCTGGCGTTCACCAACCCGACGCTCAACTCCTACAAGCGCCTCGTGAAGGGCTACGAAGCCCCCGTCAACCTCGTGTACTCCGCCGGAAACCGCTCCGCGGCCATCCGCATCCCGATCACGGGCTCCAACCCGAAGGCCAAGCGCATCGAGTTCCGCGCGCCCGACGCCTCCGGCAACCCCTACCTGGCCTTCGCCGCGCAGATGATGGCGGGTCTGGACGGCATCAAGAACCGCATCGAGCCGCACGAGCCGGTCGACAAGGACCTCTACGAGCTGCCGCCCGAGGAGGCCAAGAACATCCCGCAGGTGCCCAACTCGCTGCTGGACTCGCTGGAGGCTCTCCGTGCCGACCACGAGTTCCTGCTCGCCGGCGGTGTGTTCACGCCCGAGCTGATCGAGACCTGGATCGAGTACAAGATCGAGAACGAGATCAAGCCGCTCGCGGCGCGTCCGCACCCGTTCGAGTACGAGCTGTACTTCGGCGTCTGACGCACTCGGTTCGAAGCGCCCCGGACAGGAGTTGTCCGGGGCGCTTCGGCGTTCTACGGCTGAGATGCTCTCAGCCGTAGAAGAGCTTCTCGAACACGCGGCGCGATCGACGCGCGGTGCGCAGCCAATCCTCCTCGACGAGCGTGGCCGAGCGGGCCGGATACTCCAGGACGCGCCCGATGCCGTCGAGTTTCCCGCGATCGGTGGGGAGGACATCACTCGTCTGACCCGACAGGAGAGTGTTCGCCGAGCGCAGTCGGCTCGCCAGGCGCCAGCTCTCGCTGAGCCGTTCGGCCGCGGTGTCCGGGACCAGCCCCGCTTCTCGTGCAGCCTCGAGGGCGGCGATGGTGGACGTCGTCCGCAGGCCCGGCACGCGGTGCGCGTGGGAGAGCTGCAAGACCTGCACGAGCCATTCGACGTCGCTGAGCCCGCCAGGTCCCAGCTTGAGGTGACGGGTGCGATCCACTCCCTGCGGCAGGCGCTCACTCTCGACCCTCGCCTTGATGCGCTTGATCTCCCTCACCGCTTGCATCTCGACGGATGCCGGGTAGCGCACGTCATCGGCCAGCGCCATGAACCGCGTGATGAGCTTGGTGCTTCCGGCGACGCCGCGGGCACGGAGAAGCGCTTGCGCCTCCCAAGAGAGCGACCAGCGACGGTAGTACTCGGCGTACGCATCGTAGGAGCGGGCGAGCGGACCGTTCCTGCCTTCGGGGCGCAAGTCCGCGTCGAGTTCGAAGGGAAGGCGATGATCCTCCGAATACGTGCGGAGACCCGTCGCGAGGCGGACGGCCAGGTCGTGGGCGCGTTGCGGATCGATCCCGTTCGCGTCGTAGACGTACATGACGTCGGCGTCCGAACCGAAGCCGAGTTCCGCCCCGCCGAACCGACCCATGGCGATGACAGCGAAGTCGAGGCCGTCGTCCTCAGGGGGAACGACTTCGCGGCGTACGGCCCGCAGCGTCGCCTGGATGGTCACTTCGCTCACGGTCGTGAGTCCTTGCGCGAGATCCTCGATCGTCACCGTGCCGACGACCGCCGCCAGCGCGAGCCGCAGGAGTTCGCGTCGCCGGAGCGCCCGGACCGCGCTCATCGCATCGTCGATCGATCGGTGACGGGTCTGGATCGCACGCGCCTCCTCCTGGAGGGCGACTCCGCGGCGCGGGCGCAGGGGTTCCTCGGAGTCCAGCCAGGCGACCGACTCCGGGATCCACTCCATGAGCTCGCCGATGTAGCGGGAGCCGGACAGCGCCCGGGTCAGCCGCTCGGCGGCACCCGACGAGTCGCGCAGCATGCGAAGGAACCAGGGGGTGTCCCCCAGTCGTTCGCTGATCCGTCGGAAGGCGAGGAGCCCATAGTCAGGGTCGACGCCATCGGCGAACCAGCGGAGCATGACCGGGATCAGGTGACGCTGGATCGTCGCCTTGCGGCTGAGGCCGCTCGTGAGCGCCCCGATGTGCCGCAACGCACCCGCCGGATCGCGGAACCCGATGGCTGCGAGCCGATCGTGCGCCTGCTGCGGCGACAGGGTCTGCTCATCGGCGGGGAGGGCTGCGACCGCTGACAGGAGGGGCCGGTAGAACAGCCGTACGTGAATCTCGCGGACCTGGCGCTTGACGGACTCCCACAGCGCCCAGACGGCAGGCCCCGACTCGGCCAGGCCGGACGCGCGTGCCAGCACACGCAGGCTCTCGGGGTCCGAAGGCATCAGGTGGGTGCGTCGGAGACCGGCGAGCTGAACGCGGTGCTCGAGGACGCGGAGGGTGCGGTAGTGCTGCGAGAAGCTCGCTGCGTCGTCCCGCCCGATGTACCCCTCCGCCACGAGCGCGCCGAGCGCGGGCAGCGTGCCGGATTGGCGGATGCGGTCGTCCTGGAGGCCGTGGACGAGCTGCAGGAGTTGCACGGTGAACTCGATGTCGCGGATGCCGCCCGGACCGAGTTTCAGTTGATACGGAACGTCGGCGGCGGGTATGTGCTCGGTGACCCGCTCCCGCATCCGCTGGACACTGTCGACGAAGTTCTCGCGTGCGGCGGAGGTCCACACCTTGGGCTGAACGGCTGCGACGTACTCCGCGCCGAGTGCGGCGTCGCCGGCAAGAGGGCGCGCCTTGAGAAGCGCCTGGAACTCCCAGCTCTTCGCCCAGCGGTCGTAATACGAAAGGTGGGAACCGAGCGAGCGGACGAGAGCGCCTTGTTTGCCCTCGGGCCGGAGGTTGGCGTCGACCTCCCAGAGGGGCGGCTCGATCTCGACGCCGGAGATGCCGCGCATCGTCTGGACGGCCAGCCGCGTCGCGATGTCGATGAGGCGGCTCTCCCCGTACTCGTTCACGCCCTCGGCGGTTCCGCCGCCCACGAAGATGACGTCGACATCGCTGACGTAGTTCAACTCGCGCGCGCCGGTCTTGCCCATGCCGATGATGGCGAGGCGGGTCGCCGCGACCTGCTCCCGGGGGAACAGTCCGGTGCCGGCACCGCCCGCGACGACCCGTGTGCGCGCGACGCTCAACGAGGCCTCCAGTGCTGCTCCCGCCGCGTCGGCGAGGGCAGCAGCGACGGGGGCCAGCACCATCGTGGCGTCGGAGGCGGCGAGGTCGTAGGCAGCGATGCGCGCCAGGAGACGCCGGTAGCGCACCCGGAGCGCGACCCAGGCGGATTCGTCGCCGTGCGCCGCGAATCCCTCGGCATCCGTGCCCACGGCCTCCGCGAGCTCCTCTCGGAGTTCGGCAGCCGTCGGCAGCCCTGCTGCGGGATCGGCGATGTGGGCGAGCTCTTCGGGGTGGCGCAGGTAGAAGTCCGCGAATCCCGTAGAGGCGCCCAGGAGCGACCACAGGATGCCGGGAACGGCTTGCAGTGCTGTGGTGACGGCGGCGGGGTCGCGGCGCGCGACGCGTGCCAGCGCGCCCAAAGCCGCGTCCGGGTCGGCTGCCCGGTCTGCGTGGGCGGTGAGCGCGTCGCGATCGATGCCGACCAGCGCGGAGAGTTCGTCGAGGAGCCGGTCCGTCTCGGCGAGGTCGCCGAAGCCCGCGCGAGCGAGGCCGGTGAGGGCGCCGGAACGCGAACTCGCGGACATGGGGACTAGAGCATCTCCAGGTTGCTCTTCAACTCGAAAGGCGTGACCTGCGCGCGGTACTCCTGCCACTCGCGGCGCTTGTTGAGCAGCACGTAGTTGAAGACCTGTTCGCCGAGCGTCTCGGCCACCAGCTCCGACTCCTCCATGTACTCGAGCGCGTGATCGAGGCTCGCGGGGAGCGCTTCGTAGCCCAGTGCGCGGCGTTCGGCATCCGTCAACGACCAGACGTTGTCTTCGGCCTCGGGCGGCAGCTCGTACTCCTCCTCGATGCCCTTGAGGCCGGCGGCGAGCATGAGCGCATACGCCAGGTAGGGGTTGGCGGCGGAGTCGAGGGCGCGGTACTCCACACGGGTCGACTGCCCCTTCTTCGGCTTGTACATGGGCACGCGCACGAGGGCGGAGCGGTTGTTGTGACCCCAGCAGATGAAGCTGGGCGCTTCGTCGCCGCCCCAGAGGCGCTTGTAGGAGTTGACGAACTGGTTCGTGACGGCGGCGATCTCGTTCGCGTGCCGCAGGAGTCCGGCGATGAAGCGACGCCCCGTGAGGGAGAGCTGGTACTGCGCGCCCTCCTCGTAGAACGCATTCACGTCGCCCTCGAACAGGGACATGTGCGTGTGCATGCCACTGCCGGGGTGACCGCTCAGCGGCTTCGGCATGAACGTGGCGTAGACGCCTTGTTCGATCGCGACCTCCTTAACGACGGTGCGGAAGGTCATGATGTTGTCTGCGGTGGCCAGCGCATCGGCGTAGCGGAGATCGATCTCGTTCTGCCCGGGGCCGCCTTCGTGGTGGCTGTACTCCACCGAGATCCCGAGGTCTTCGAGCATGCGCACCGAACGGCGGCGGAAGTCGTGTGCCGTGCCACCGGGAACGTTGTCGAAATATCCGGCGGAGTCGACGGGCTCCGGGCCCTCGGGCCCGTACGTCGACGACTTCAGCAGGTAGAACTCGATCTCGGGATGCGTGTAGAAGGTGAAGCCAGCGTCGGCGGCCTTCGCCAGGGTGCGCTTGAGGACGTGCCGAGGGTCAGCCACCGCAGGCTGCCCGTCGGGCGTCGTGATGTCGCAGAACATGCGTGCGGTGGGGTCGATCTCACCGCGCCACGGCAGGGTCTGGAACGTCGTCGGGTCCGGATGCGCGAGCAGGTCGGACTCGTACGACCGCGTGAGACCCTCGATCGCCGAGCCGTCGAAGCCGAGTCCCTCGGTGAAGGCGCCCTCGACTTCGGCGGGCGCGATCGCGACCGACTTGAGGGTTCCGATCACATCCGTGAACCAGAGGCGCACGAACTTGACTCCGCGCTCCTCGATCGTGCGCAGTACGAAGTCCCGCTGCTTGTCCATCGCGTCCTCTCCGATGACGATTGAAGCCAGACTATCGGCCCTGATCGCCCTCGCCGTCCGTCGACACGGACCCGGATCGCGGAGCGCTCCAGTCGTCCTCGCGCGCCTCTTCGTCTGCCCAGGCACGCGAGCGCTCGGCCATCACCTGGGGAGCGCGAGCGGCTTCTTCGGCGGTCTCGAACGGCCCCGCGCGATCGACGGAGGGCGACTCGAATCCGCGCTCCACCTCGCCGGTGCGCAGGTTGTACCAGAACTTCTGGTCGTCTCCGGTCATGGCGGCTCCCCTCTGTGCCGGTGATCTCCGGCGGTGCCTCCGATCCTACGAGGGCCCGCGTCGGCTGGGTAGGCTGGCGGCATGGCGATCAAAACGACCCGCGCTGTCGGGGTAGACATCGGCGGCACCGGGATCAAGGGAGCGATCGTCGACCTCGCCGCAGGTACGCTGCTCACCGATCGGATCAAGGTGGCTACGCCCGCCGGAGCGGAGCCGGACGACGTGCTCGACGCCGTCCGGGTCGTGCTCGACCGTCTCGAGGTGCGGGAGGAGAACATCCCGCTCGGAGTCGCGTTCCCCGCGATCGTGAAGCGGGGTCGCACGCTGTCGGCCGCGAATGTGTCCGATGCGTGGATCGGGTTCGAAGCCGAGCACTTCTTCGAGGACGGACTCGGTCGCGAGATCCACTTCGCCAATGACGCCGATGTGGCGGGCGTCGCGGAGCTGCGTTACGGCGCGGCGCGCGAACAGGCCGGTCTCTCGATCCTGACGACGCTCGGAACCGGCATCGGCACCGCCATGATCCATGACGGCGTGCTCATCCCGAACTCGGAGCTCGGTCATTTGCAGCGCGCCGGACACAAGAAGGATGCCGAGGCCTGGGCGGCGTACTCCGCCATGGAGCGCGACGAACTGAGCTGGGAGAAGTGGGCTGAGCGCCTGCAGTGGTACTACCGCCATCTGGAATTCCTGCTGAGCCCCGACTTGTTCATCGTCGGGGGTGGCGTTTCCAAGCACGCCGACCAGTTCTTGCCGCTGCTCGACCTGAGCACGCCGATCGTGCCCGCTGTACACCGCAACAACGCCGGAATCATCGGAGCCGCTGCGCTCGCGGTCGCCTGACTCTCGTCGGCAGCCCGGGACTTTCGGGCGACAGATGGGGCGAATGGGCCGGCCTGTACGCCGGGTTCTGTCCGGGGGCGTGAGCCCCGTGGACGGTCATCTCTCTCGGCGACGCGTCGCCGCGCCGCTCCAGCGGCCTACCCGGGGACTCGGCGAGCCGCGTCGTCATCCCCTGTCTGGCCTTGCTCCGGGCGAGGTTTGCCGTGCGAGTCGTGTCACCACGACCCCGGTGGTCTCTTACACCACCCTTTCACCCTTACCCGCCGTGACGGCGGGCGGTCTGCTCTCTGTGGCACTGTCTCGCGGATCACTCCGGGTGGGTGTTACCCACCGCCCTGCCCTGTGGAGCCCGGACGTTCCTCGGGGCGGTCTCCCGCCACGCGACCGTCCAGCCGACCCATTCGCTCGGCGAGTTTACCGCGCGGAGCCCGAACGTGGTGTACCATCGCGGTGTATGGGCCCGATTGGGGAGGGCCCGATGAGCAGGCTGGGGGGCTTGTCATGAAGAAATCTGTGTTCGCACGCGCGCTTTTCGCGGGGATCCTGCTGTTGTCGTTGCCGACCGCAGCGCACGCCGCAACCGAGGACGACGGTTATACGCCGGGCGTCGACGGCAGCTTCACGCTCGCCGGTTCGGAGGTCGCGGGCGTCTGCGACAACGATGTGCCGTGGATCGAGTACTCGGTGGTCCTCACCGACACGAACAACAAGGCGACGAACCACACCGCGAGCCTCGTGCTCTCGAACGGTTCGCAGTCGACGACGATCCAGCTCGGCGCGCTGGATGCCGACGGTCACCTCGACGGTCGCATCCTGTGGCCCGGAGCCTCGATCGCCGCGGACGGCACGCCCACCGGGTGGCCGGGCTGGGCATTCGTCGACGGCTCCTGGGTCGAGACCAACGACAACTTCGCGTGGACCCGTGGGGACATCTCGGCGAAGGTCGTCGTCAACCCGGAGATCGCGGTGGCGCTCAGCTACCCGCCGAGCAGCCCGTACTGCAGCGCCCGCCCCGACATCACGGGTGAGCCCGCCGGTGTCGACAGCGAGGTTCTCGCGGTGACGGGCTCCGACTTCGACGCGCTGCCCTTCGTGGTCGGCGGCGGAGCGGTGCTCCTCGTCGGCGCAGGACTGCTGGTCGCCGGCCGGCGTCGTCGCACCAACTGATCCATGGGTCAGGCATCGCCTGATCCGACTCGTCGCCGCCGACGCAGGATCGTCGGGTGGACCGTTGCCGGTCTCCTCGTCATCCTCGTCGGCGTCGGCGTGTGGGTGACGTCGCGCGTGCTCGTCGTTCGCGACGAGCTCGCGGGAGTTGCCCAGCTTCAGCAGCGCGCGGAGAGGGCCCTCGAGGACGGCGACGTCGCCACGCTGGGCGATGTGGTCTCCGAGTTCGATCGTCGGGTGGATGCCGCTCAGGCGGCTGCCTCCGATCCCTTCTGGCGCGCGGCCGAGACGGTGCCCGGTCTGGGACAGAACCTTCACGCCGCGCGCGTCGTCACGACGCAACTGCACCGCATCGCCCTCGACGTGGCCGATCCGGTCCTGGCGCTCACCGAACAGCTCACCGCCGGGGAGCTTCTCTCCGACGGCGCGATCGACGTGGCGCTGGTGTCGTCGGCCGCTGCACCGCTCGACGAGGCTCGGACCACGCTGCGAGACGTGCAGTCGGTGGTGGACGGCATCCCACGGGACGGTCTCCTCGGTGAGGTGGCGAGCGGGGTCGACGACGTCAGCAGCATGTTGAGCTCTGTCGGGTCCGCCGTGAGCGGTCTTGCCGACCTCAGCGATGTCCTGCCGGGCATGCTGGGATCGGATGAACCGCGCCGCATCCTCGTGATGCTGCAGAACAACGCCGAGTTGCGCTCCGGGGGTGGAATCACGGGGTCGTTCGCCGAACTCGTCGCCGACGGGGGGAAGATCGAGCTCACGCGGCAGGCCGACTCCAGCGAGTTCCGCCGCACCAAGACGGAGATCCTGCCGGTTCCGGCGTCCACGACCGCCCTCTACGGCGACATCGTCGGGCGATACGTGCAGAACACCACCACGACACCCGATTTCGACCTGTCCGCCCGACTGGCATCCACGTGGTGGGAAGGGCTGACCGGCCACCGACCGGACGTTGTGGTGTCGATCGATCCCCTCGTGCTGCGCGCTCTCTTGGCGGTCACCGGTCCCATCACGCTCGAGGACGGGAAGGTGCTCGAGCGCGACGGCTTCATCTCCCGCGTGCTCATCGCGCCGTACCTGCATCGCGAGCCGAAGGAGCAGACCGTCTTCTTCCAGGACCTCACGGACCGCTTCTTCCGCAGCGTGCTGTCGAGTTCCGCCCCGCCGTCGGCATGGATCACGGCGCTGCGCGCGCCCATCGACCAGGGCCGGATCTCCGTCTGGAGCGACGATGAGCGAGAGGCGGAAGTCATCGCCCGCTCCCCCTTCGCCGGAGCACTCGAGCGGCACCGCCAGGCGGGTGACGATGCCTTCATGGTGTATCTCAACGATGCGACCGGCGCCAAGATGGACAGCAGCCTCCGCGTGGAACTCGGCGCGGTCGCAGGATCGTGCCGCGCCGACGAACGCACCGAGGTCGCCGTGCAGGTTCGACTCACCAACGATGCCCCCGCCGACGCGGGCGAGAAGTGGCCGTTCAGCATGACCGGCAGCGGCCGGTGGGGAGTCACCGCGGGTCACATCGCGACGGCGATCGCCGTCGCTGCGCCGGCGGGATGGTTCCCCGGCGGAACGACCGTCGACGCAGAGCGGGTCGTGTCGGTCGACGTGGAGGACGGTGGCTTCCCGACGAGCGCGACAGAGGTGGAGCTCGCTCCGGGAGAGTCCGCGCTCATCGAAGTACGCTTCGTCGCCCCCGAGCTGGGCGAGGTTTCGCCTCGGCTCCTGCACACGCCCCTGCTGTTCCCTCCTGACGAACTGCCCGTGCGCGAGCTCGCGTGCGGGTGACGCGGCGCGTCAGTCCTTGGCGGCGTCGGGGGCTATCCGCAGGTCGAGCGGAAAGTCGATCGGGAAGCCTCCGAAGAGCAGCTCTGTAGCTCGTTCAGCGCTCGCGCGCACCGCCGCGGCGACGAGGTCGGCCTGCTCGGCAGGGGCGTGCACGATGATCTCGTCGTGGAGGAAGAACGCCAGATGAGCTCGACGGGAGAACAGCGGGCCGGATGCCGTGGCCGCCGACGCCGTATCCACCGAAGGCAGGTCCGCCAGGCGCGTGCGCAGGTCCGCCAACCACGCCAGTGCCCATTCGGCGGCCGTCCCCTGCACGACGAAGTTGCGGGTGAAGCGGCCGCGGTCGCGTCCTGACCGTCGCGCCGCCACGTCATCGCCTGCCTGCGCTTCGGCATCCGTCGCCCGCGCCTGCAGAGCGCGCCATCCCTCGGACGGAGGAGGGCTCGAGCGTCCGAGCCAGGTCGTGACGATCCCGCCGTCCTCCCCCTGGCGTGCGGCGTCGTCGACCAGCGCCATCGCTCTCGGGTAGGCGCGGCGCAGGGCGGGGACGAGGCGGCCGCTGTCGCCCGTGGTCGCGCCGTACATCGCGCCCAGCACGGCGATCTTCGCCTCCTGTCGGGTGGACACGACGCCGCCGGCGACGATTCCCTCGTAGAGATCGACGCCGCGTGCAGCGTCGGCCAGTGCAGTGTCGCGCGACATGGCTGCCAGTACGCGGGGCTCGAGTTGTGCCACGTCGGCGACGACCAGCGTCCAGCCGGGATCGGCGCGGACGGCGGCCCGCAACTGGCGCGGTAACTGCAGCGCTCCCCCGCCGGACGATGCCCACCGGCCCGTGACGACACCGCCCGGCACGTACACAGGACGGAACCTCCCGGCGGGTGCCCACTCCGCCAGCCACGCCCAGCCATTCGCGCTCAGGAGGCGTGTCATCCGCTTGTAGGCCAGCAGCGGCTCGATCACCGGGTGGTCGAACTCCGCAAGTTCCCACTTGCTCGTCGAACGCGCGGCAACCCCCGCGCGGTGGAGCGCGCGGAGCAGCTTCGGCTGGGAGTCGAGGCTCGCGTGCGGGTCGCCCAGCGCGGCGCGCACGGCGTCGGCGCATGCCTGCACGCGGGTGGGGAGTCCTCCCCCGGCAGGTCGCGCCCCGAGCATCTCGGTGAGGATGCGTTCGTGCGTCGCAGCATCCCAGGGAACGCCGGCTGCGTGGAGTTCAGCGGCGATCAGCGCACCGGCCGACTCGGCGGCGACGAGGAGCCGGAGCCGGTCGGGATTCGTGGACGACGCGACGGCGCGCTGCTGGCGGCGGAACTCGAGGAGCACCTCGTCGGAGTCCTCCAGGGCGTCGCTATTCTCCTCCAGTCCGAACAGGGTGTCGTGCGCGGTGTCTTCCGCGGCGGCCGCGTGCGACCACGCCACGGCGGCACGGAGGTCGGCGGTGTCCGTGACGAGGGCGCTCCCCCTCAGGATGGCGTGGCTCAGGCGGAGGTCATGACAGCGCGCGACGGACACGCCTTGCGCGAGCAGGGGCGGATACCATCGCGCGGTGTCCGACCATACCCAACGGTGGGCCGTCGAGTGCGAGGCGATCACCCCGGGGAGCTCGCGACGCGGCACGTCCCGGCGCGAGATCTCTTCGCCGGTCGCGGTCACCTCGATGAGGGTGAGGTCGGAGGCGTCCTTGCCGGCGACGAGGGTCCACGCCGGTCCGCCGGTCGTCATGGCATGCGCGGCGTGGTGCTCACAGGCCGGACTCGTCGGTGCGCACGAGGATGCATCCGCACTCGGGACACGTCACGACGTCATCATCGGCGGCCTGGCGAAGGGAGTGGAGATCGGTGCCGGCGAGAACCATGCGACATCCTTCGCATGTGCGTTGGCGCAGGAGGGCCGCGCCCGTGCCTCGGACCGCGAGCTTCTCGTACAGGGCGAGCAGGTCGCCGGGCAAGGAGGATGCCAGCGCCGATCGGTCGCGGCCGGCGGCCTCCAGCCGTGCCGTCGCGGCGGCGACATCGGCCTTGGCCGCGGCACTCAGACGCGCGCCTTCGTCGTTCGTCGTGGCGATGAGCGTCTCCTGGGCCGTGACCTCGCTCGCCGCGAGGTCGAGCCGCTCCATCAGTTCCAACTCGGCGTCCTCGAGGTCGCTCTTGCGCTTCGCGAGCGATGCGATCTCGTGCTCGAGTCCCTGAGCGTCTTTCGGGTTGGTGACCGCGCTCAGACGTTCCGCGTCTCGAGCGGCGCGCGCGTCGACCACGGCGACGTCGGACTCTACGCGCGAGAGTTCGGCCGCGATGTCGTCGCGGACCCCGAGGAGTCGCGTGAGCTCGGTCGACTGGGTCTGGCGCTGCGCGAGGAGTTCCTGCACCCGAGCTGCCTGCTCCGGGTTGCGCCGGGCGTGATCGGCAGCCCGCGCCGTCGCATCGAGGGCGGCGAGGTCGACGAGGCGGAGCTGGTCTTCGGGGCGCGCTTTCACGCCTCCCAACCTACCGCGCCGCACGGACACCGCACCGGACACACCCTCCCAGCGCGGTGGCGCGTAGCCGCGCGGCAGAACGTGCCCACTAGCATGTGGTCCCTGACGAACAGAGGAGCATTCCGATGAGCGTGATGCGCACGAAGTCGGTCGAGCGGTCCATCGCCGACACCGAGGAGCCGGAGTTCCGGCTCAAGAAGTCCCTGTCCGCCTTCGACCTCACGGTCTTCGGCGTGGGTGTGGTCATCGGCGCCGGCATCTTCACCCTCACGGGACGTGTCGCCCACGAAGTGGCGGGGCCGGCGATCGTGATCAGCTTCGTCGTGGCCGCGATCGCGTGCGGACTCGCGGCGATGTGCTACGCGGAGTTCGCCTCGACCGTTCCCGTGTCCGGCTCGGCCTACACCTTCTCCTACGCGTCGCTCGGTGAGCTCCTCGCATGGATCATCGGTTGGGACCTCATCCTCGAGATGTTCCTCGGCGCGGGGGTCGTCGCGCAGGGGTGGAGCGCGTACCTCGGAGTCCTGCTGGAACAGCTCGGGATGCCGATACCCGCCGAGATCGGCTACGGCGGAACCGTAGACGTGATGGCGATCCTGCTCGTGCTCGTGCTGGGCGCGCTCATGACCTACGGCATCCGCGAGTCGATGCGGGTCAATCTGGTCCTCGTCGCCGTCAAGCTCTTCATCGTGCTGTTCGTGATCGTCGCCGGCATCCTCTTCGTCAACCCGGCGAACTACTCGCCGTTCGTCCCCGATCCGGCGCCCCGAGAAGCCACGACCGGACTCACTCAGCCGCTGCTGCAGTTCCTTTCGGGCATCGAACCCACCGCGTTCGGGCTGGGCGGGATCTTCGCCGGCGCCGCCCTCGTCTTCTTCGCCTACATCGGCTTCGACGTCGTCGCCACGACGGCCGAGGAGACCAAGCGTCCGCAGCGGGATCTCCCGATCGGGATCATCGCCTCGCTGGTCATCTGCACGGCTCTCTACTGCATCGTCGCCCTCGTCGTCACGGGCATGGTGCCGTACCAGGATCTCGATCCCGCTGCCGCTCTGGCGAACGCCTTCGTCCACCACGGACAGGCCTGGATGGCGACCGTGATCTCTGCAGGCGCGGTGGCCGGCCTCACGACGGTCGTGCTGACCCTCCTCATCGGCGCGACCCGGATCATCTTCGCCATGTCGCGCGACGGCCTTCTGCCGGTGCGCCTCGCGAAGGTGCACCCGACCCGCCGCACGCCCTGGATCATCTCGATCATGGTGACCGTGGTCGTCGCCGTCGTCGCCGGAGTGACACCGGTAGGAGTGCTCGAGGAGATGGTCAACATCGGCACGCTGTCGGCGTTCGTGCTCGTCTCGATCGGCGTCATCGTGCTGCGCCGGACCCGGCCCGATCTGCCGCGCGGATTCCGGGTCCCCTGGAGCCCCGTCCTCCCCGCCGTCTCGGCCGCCGTCTGCACCTATTTGATGCTGAACCTCACGGTGGAGACGTGGTTGCGGTTCCTCGTGTGGCTCGCGATCGGATTCGTCGTCTACTTCACGTACTCGAGGAGGCACTCGCGCCTGGGCAAGGACGAGGGGCTCTATCTCAATCCGGCTGAGCCGAAGATCGTCGGTCGCGACGGTTGAACGGGTCGCGGACGGATGGTGGGCCCTGCCGGGTTCGAACCGACGACATCCACGGTGTAAACGTGGCGCTCTACCAGCTGAGCTAAAGGCCCTTCGGGTTCAGTCTACGAGGCTCTGCACCCTCGGGAAGTGACTAGGCTGATGGGCGGTGTGTTGTCCGTGCTGAACAAAAGCCGACCGCATCCGTAGCCCCGTCCTGGCACGATCTGCCAGATGAAGAAAGGTCGCCCGTGACTGTCAACGATCAGGATCCGTACTCGCAGGGCCCGCAGGACAGCGATCCCGAAGAGACCCACGAGTGGCAGGAATCGCTGCACCAGCTCGTCGAGGCCAAGGGTGCCGGACGCGGTCGAGAGATCATGCTGAGCCTCCTGCACGCCTCCCACGAGCTGCAGCTGAACGTCCCCCAGGTGCCGACGACGGACTACATCAACACGATCGCACCCGAGAACGAGCCCGAGTTCCCCGGCGACGAGGAGCTCGAGCGTCGTTACCGCCGATGGATCCGCTGGAACGCCGCGCTGACCGTGCATCGGGCGCAGCGACCGGGCATCGGCGTGGGAGGCCACATCTCGACCTACGCGTCTTCGGCCTCGCTCTACGAAGTGGGCTTCAACCACTTCTTCCGGGGACTCGACGATCCCTCCGGCGGCGACCAGGTGTTCGTCCAGGGCCACGCCTCCCCTGGCATCTACGCGCGTTCGTTCCTCGAGGGCCGGCTGTCCTCCGAGCAGCTCGACGGATTCCGCCAGGAGAAGTCGAAGGCGCCGGTCGGCATCCCGTCCTACCCGCACCCGCGTCTGATGCCGGATTACTGGCAGTTCCCCACGGTCTCGATGGGTCTCGGCCCGATCAACGCCATCTATCAGGCGATGACCAACAAGTACCTCACCAACCGCGGCATCAAGGACCTGTCGAACTCGCGGGTGTGGGCGTTCCTCGGTGACGGGGAGATGGACGAGGTGGAGAGCCGCGGCCAGCTGCAGGTCGCCGCGAACGAGGGCCTCGACAACCTGACCTTCGTCGTCAACTGCAACCTGCAGCGACTCGACGGACCCGTGCGCGGCAACGGCAAGATCATCCAGGAACTGGAGAGCTTCTTCCGCGGCGCCGGCTGGAATGTCATCAAGGTCGTCTGGGGACGTGGGTGGGACGAGCTGCTGCAGCAGGACCGCGACGGAGCGCTCGTCGGCCTGATGAACAGCACCCCCGACGGCGACTTCCAGACCTACCGCGCCGAAGACGGCAAGTTCATCCGCGACCACTTCTTCGCCCGCGATGAGCGCACCCTCGACATGGTCAAGGACTGGTCGGACGACGACATCTGGGGCAAGCTGCGTCGCGGCGGTCTGGACTACCAGAAGGTCTACGCGGCCTACAAGACGGCGACCGAGCACAAGGGTCAGCCGACCGTCATCCTCGCCAAGACGATCAAGGGCTACGGTCTCGGTCACCACTTCGAGGGTCGCAACGCGACCCATCAGATGAAGAAGATGACGCTGGACGACCTCAAGCACTTCCGCGACTCCATGCGCATTCCGATCACGGACGCGCAGCTCGAGGAGAACCCCTACGCGCCCCCGTACTTCCACCCGGGCATGGAGGACGAGACCATCCAGTACATGGTGGAGAAGCGTCGTGCCCTGGGCGGCTTCCTGCCCGAGCGTCGCACCCACCACGTGCCCATCGCGCTTCCCGACGACGCGGCGTACGCGCTGCCCAAGAAGGGCTCGGGCACGCAAGAGGTCGCGACCACGATGGCGTTCGTGCGCCTGCTGAAGGACCTGCTCCGGGTGAAGGACTTCGGCCACCGCATCGTGCCGATCATCCCGGATGAAGCGCGCACCTTCGGTCTCGACGCGTTCTTCCCGACGGCGAAGATCTACAACCCCAACGGGCAGAACTACACCTCGGTCGACCGTGAGCTCCTGCTGGCCTACAAGGAGAGCCCGCAGGGCCAGATCCTGCACGTCGGCATCAACGAGGCCGGTGCTCTCGCCGCCTTCACCAACGTCGGCACCTCGTACTCGACGCACGGTGAACCGCTCATCCCGGTCTACATCTTCTACTCGATGTTCGGCTTCCAGCGCACCGGCGACGCGCAGTGGGCTGCCGGCGACCAGATGGCGCGCGGCTTCATCATGGGGGCCACCGCGGGCCGGACGACCCTGACCGGTGAAGGTCTCCAGCACGCCGACGGCCACTCGCACCTGCTGGCATCCACGAACCCGGCGACGGTCTCGTACGACCCGGCCTACGGATACGAGATCGCGCACATCGTGCGTGCGGGCATCGACCGCATGTACGGCGGGAACCACCCCGACCCCAACGTCATGTACTACATCACGCTCTACAACGAGCCGCTCGTGCAGCCCGCCGAGCCGGAGGGGGTCGACGTCGAGGGCATCGTGCGCGGCATCCACCGCATCTCGACCGGTGAGGGCGACGGCCACCGCGTGCAGCTGCTCGCATCCGGCGTCGGCGTGCCGTGGGCGATCGAGGCCCAGCAGTTGTTGAAGGACGACTGGGGCGTCGTGGCCGACGTCTGGTCGGTCACGAGCTGGACGGAGCTGCGCCGCGACGGCCTCGCCGCCGACGAGCACAACTTCCTCCACCCTCTCGATGAGCCGCGCACGGCGTATCTCACCGAGAAGCTGCGCGACACCGACGGACCTGTCATCGCGGTGAGCGACTACATGCATGCCGTGCAGGATCAGATCCGTCCGTGGGTGCCGCGTACGTTCGCGACGCTCGGTGCCGACGGCTTCGGGTTCTCCGACACGCGCGCTGCGGCCCGTCGGTTCTTCAAGATCGACGGCCCGTCGCTCGTCGTGCGCACGCTGCAGGCGCTCGCTCAGGAGGGCAAGGTCGACCGCTCGCTGTCGGCGCAGGCCATCGAGAAGTACCGGCTCCACGACGTGACGGCGGGAACGAGCGGCAACGCCGGCGGCGAGAGCTGATCCACGGGATGCCGATCCGACCCACGGCGCAGGAGAAGGCGGAGACGCTCGCCTGGTTGCGACGCATCTCCGGCGATCTCGCGACGGCGACGATCAAGCGGCTCGAGGATTCCCTGCCGTGGTACGCCGAGATGCCGCCGGCTCGACGATCGGCGGTGGGCCTGGTCGCCCAGGCCGGCATCTCTGCGTTCATCCAGTGGTACGACGACCCGGGCGCACAGCCCTGGATCGCCGCGGACATCTTCGCCGCCGCCCCCAGAGAGCTGCTGCGCAGTGTGAGTCTCACCCAGACGCTGCAGCTCATCCGGGTGACGGTGGAGGTGACCGAGGAGCGTGTCGCCGGGCGTGGAGACGATCTGCGCGAGAGCATGCTGCTGTACTCCCGAGAGGTTGCCTTCGCCGCAGCAGACGTGTACGCACGCGCAGCTGAGGCGCGAGGGCTCTGGGACGCTCGGCTCGAAGCGCTCGTCGTCGACTCGATCCTCACGGGTGAGGCCGACGAAGAGCTCCCGAGCCGGATCGCGGCCCTCGGGTGGCATGGGCACGGCGAGGTCTCCGTGCTCGTGGGCACGGCTCCCCCGCAGTTCGACGTCGACCATCTTCGTCGTCTGGCGCGCAAGCTCGGGGTGGACGTCCTGATCGGCGTCCAGGGATCGCGTCTCGTGCTCGTCATCGGCCGGGCCGACGCTCCCGGCGAAGACGAGCCGGACGATCGCTTGCCGTTCCTCGAGATCGCGAAGCGCCTGGAACCCGGCTTCGGCGCCGGTCACCTCGTCCTCGGGCCGTCCGTGCCCGCCCTCGTCGACGCCGGACAGAGCGCGCGCGCCGCACTCGCGGGGTTCGCGGTCGCGAAGGCGTGGCGTCACGCGCCGCGTCCGGTCGAGGCCGACGATCTCCTTCCCGAGCGCGCCCTCGCGGGCGATCCCCTCGCGAAGGCGACGCTGGTGGAGCGCATCTTCCGTCCCCTGCAGGCCCACTCGGCCGACCTGGTGACGACGCTGTGGAGCTACCTCGACAACGGACGATCGCTGGAGGCGACGGCGCGCGAACTGTTCGTGCACCCCAATACCGTGCGCTACCGACTCAAGCGCGTCTCGGATGTCATCGGGTGGGATGCCACGGGCCCTCGGGAGGCGCTGATCCTCCAGACGGCGCTGATCATCGGTTCCATCGGTACGGATGTCACGCGCCGTCGGGCTGCAGTCCCTCGACGACCGTGACAGGATCGCTGTACGGCACGCACAAAGCATCTCGGGTTTCTTGTGACTGCATCGCCAGTCACCGGCGCCCGCTTCTTGGGAGGATAGACAGGTGATCATTGCCGTTTTCCCCGGTCAGGGCTCCCAGACGCCCGGCTTCCTCACACCCTGGCTCGAACTCGAGGGAGCGAGGGAGCGTCTGGAACGCTACTCCGAGCTGGCGGAAGTTGACCTCGTCGCCGCGGGCACCGAGTGGGACGCCGATCGCATCCGTGACACGCAGGTGGCCCAACCGCTGATCGTCGCCGCGAGTCTGCTCTCGTGGCACGCGCTCGACGCGGCCACCGCGATCGCACCCGCCGGCGTCGCCGGACACTCCGTCGGCGAGATCGCCGCCCTCGTCGCCTCCGGTGCCATCTCCGACGACGACGGCATGCGCCTGGTCGGCATCCGTGGCCGCGCCATGGCAGGAGCGGCCGCGGCGGAGCAGACCGGGATGAGCGCCGTCCTCGGCGGCGATCAGGATGCCGTCGTGGCACGCCTCGCGGAACTCGACCTGACGCCGGCCAACTACAACGGCGGCGGGCAGATCGTCGCCGCCGGAGCCCTCGGGGCCCTGCAGACTCTCGCGGCCGAACCGCCGGCATCGACGCGGGTCATCCCGCTCCAGGTGGCCGGCGCCTTCCACACCCGCTTCATGGCATCCGCCGTCGACACGCTGCGCGATGCCGCCGGTGAGGTCGAGGTCGCCGACCCGACGCTCATGCTGTGGACGAACCGTGACGGATCGACGGTCACGTCGGGCAGCACCGCCGTGGGATATCTCGTGGACCAGGTGGCCTCCCCGGTGCGCTGGGATCTGTGCATGGCGTCGTTCGCCGAGCGCGGCGTCACGGGCATCATCGAGCTCTCCCCCGCCGGAACGCTCACCGGACTCGCCAAGCGCGCGCTGCGAGGCACGCCCACCGTCGCGGTGAAGACGCCCGACGACCTTGCGGCTGCGGCCGCCCTGCTGACAGGAGACCACGCGTGACCGCCACGCTCAGACAGCCCACCGGTCCCGCGCACACGCGCATCTACTCCTACGGAGCAGCGCGCGGCGAGAACCTGGTGCCGAACGACGATCTCGTCGGACCGATCGACTCCAGCGACGAGTGGATCCGTCAGCGCACGGGCATCGTCACACGTGCGCGCGCCGTCGCGGAGACCACCGCGATCGACCTGGCGAGCGACGCGGTGGCCGAAGCCATCCGTCGCGCGGGGATCGATCCGCAGCAGGTGGATGCCGTGATCGTCTCCACGATCTCGAACCCCAAGCAGACGCCGTCGGTGTCGGCGATCGTCGCCGACCGCGTCGGGGCGAACCCCGCCGCCGCGTACGACGTCAACGCCGCGTGCGCGGGCTTCGCCTACGGCGTGACTCAGGCCGACGCCCTGATCCGCGCAGGAGCGGCGACCTACGTCGCCGTCGTCGGCGCCGAGAAGCTCAGCGACATCGTCGATCCCACCGATCGTTCGATCTCGTTCCTCCTCGGCGACGGGGCAGGTGCAGCCATCGTCGGCCCGAGCGACTTCCCCGGAATCGGCCCGACGATCTGGGGCTCCGACGGCTCGAAGTCCGACGCGGTCGGCATGAACCACACCCTCAACGAGTTCCGGGCGGGCGTCGCACCGTGGCCGACTCTTCGCCAGGAAGGGCCCACCGTGTTCCGCTGGGCCGTTTGGGAGATGGTCAAGGTCGCGAAGCGCGCGCTGGAGGAGGCGGGCATCACGGCCGCCGATCTCGCTGCCTTCGTGCCGCACCAGGCGAACATGCGCATCATCGACGAGTTCGCCAAGCAGCTCGGCCTCCCCGACACCGTGGCGATCGGGCGCGACATCGAGACGACGGGCAACACGTCCGCGGCATCCATCCCGCTCGCCACCCACCGTCTGCTCGAGGAGCACCCGGAACTGTCCGGGGGCCTCGCTCTGCAGATCGGCTTCGGAGCCGGTCTCGTGTTCGGCGCGCAGGTCGTCGTGCTTCCGTGACGGCGCACGCCCCGCACCTAGACTGACTACCGGCCCCGCCGGGCCCGATCCCAACGGAAAACAAGGAGAAACACATGGCATTCAGCAACGACGAGGTCCTCGCCGGGCTTGCCGAGCTCATCACCGACGAGACCGGCATCTCGGCCGACGAGGTCGCGCTCGAGAAGTCGTTCACCGACGACCTCGACATCGACTCCATCTCGATGATGACGATCGTCGTCAACGCCGAGGAGAAGTTCGGCGTGACCATCCCCGACGAAGAGGTCAAGAACCTCAAGACCGTCGGCGACGCCGTGACGTTCATCACGTCGAACCAGGCCTGACCTGCACCGCACGCGGTGGGGGCCAGAGCCGCTCAGCCGCACTGAACCCCCACCGCAGCATCACGAGGAACACATGAGCAACCCGCGCATCGTCGTCACCGGCATCGGGGCATCCAGCCCCATCGGTGCCACCGCCCCCGAGAGCTGGGACGCCCTGCTCGCAGGTGCGTCCGGCACCCGCACCCTGGAGTACGACTGGGTAGAGAAGTACCAGCTGCCCGTGACCTTCGCCGCGCAGGCGAAGGTGCGTCCCGACACCGTGCTGGAACGTCCCATCGCCAAGCGCCTCGACCCGTCGTCGCAGTTCGCGCTCGTCGCCGCGATGGAGGCGTGGGCGGATGCCGGGGCACCCGAGGTCGCGCCCGAGCGACTCGGCGTCGACTTCGCCACGGGGATCGGCGGACTCTGGACGCTCCTCGACGCCTGGGACACGCTCCGCGAGAAAGGCCCGCGACGGGTCCTGCCCATGACGGTGCCCATGCTGATGCCCAACGCCGCAGCGGGGAACCTGTCCCTCCACTTCGGCGCGCGCGCCTATGCGCGAACGGTCGCGAGCGCGTGCGCGTCGAGCACCGAGTCGCTCGTGAACGCCGTCGAGCACTTGCGCGACGGTCTGGCTGACGTCGTCATCGCCGGTGGCACGGAGTCGGTCATCCACCCGATCACGATCTCCTCGTTCGCGTCGATGCAGGCGCTCTCGCGGCGCAACGACTCCCCCGAGACCGCCTCGCGCCCGGCCAGCATCGACCGCGACGGTTTCGTCATGGGAGAGGGCGCCGGCGTCCTCATCCTGGAGACCGAAGAGCACGCCAAGGCCCGCGGCGCCAAGATCTACGCGGAGATCGCGGGCGGGGGCGTCACGGCGGACTCGTACCACATCACCGCGAACGACCCCGAGGGTGCCGGCGCATCGCGCGCCGTCCATATGGCCCTCGAGTCGGCGGGACGTTCCGTCGATGAGGTGACGCACATCAATGCGCACGCCACCTCCACGCCGGTCGGCGATCCGAACGAGTACGTCGCGCTCAAGAGCGTGTTCGGCGATCGGATCGACGAGATCCCCGTCTCCGCCACGAAGGCGTCGACCGGCCACCTGCTGGGTGGAACCGGTGCGCTCGAGGCGATCTTCACCGTGTTGGCGCTGCGCGATCGCGTGGCCCCGCCGACGATCAACCTGACCGAGCAGGACCCGGCCGTTCCGTTCCGGCTGTCCGGAGCTCCCACGCCGCTGGGCGCGGGCGACCAGCTGGCGATCAGCAACTCGTTCGGGTTCGGCGGACACAACGCCGTGGTTGCCATCGCATCCGTCTGATACGACACGAAAGGACGCCCTCCGCGAAGCCAAGCGGAGGGCGTCCTTTCTTCGGTATGGCGGCCGGCACGTGTTCCCGTTCCCCGGGAAGCCGTCCGAGGCCGGTACGGACGCGCCTGCGCCGCCAGGTCTGTGCAATTGTGTGTCGTTCGGAGAGTGTCGCGCGGTGCGCGATCGTCTCAACCGACTTTGTGCAGCCAGACGACGGGTGCGTCGTCACTCGCGTGCCGGAACGGCTCGAGCTCCTCGTCCCAGGCCGCGCCGAGCGCGATGTCGAGCTCGCGCTGGAGTTCGAAGACATCGCCGGCGGCGATCTCCATCGCGTAGCGGATGCGGTCCTCGCCGATGACGACGTTTCCGGCCGTGTCGGTCTGGGCGAAGTGGATGCCGAGGCCGGGAGTGTGGAGCCAGCGACCGCCGTCGCTGCGCGGGGTGGGGTCTTCGGTCACCTCGAAGCGCAGGTGCTCCCAGCCGCGGATGGCCGTCGCAAGCGCCGCTCCGGTGCCCGCTGAGCCCTCCCAGTAGAACTCGGCCCGGCGGCTGCCGTTGAGCACCGGCTGGTCGGCCCAGTCGAAGTTGACGGCATGCCCGAGGGCACGCCCTACCGCCCACTCGAGGTGGGGGCACAACGCGCGTGGCGCGGAGTGAATGAAGATCACTCCACGCGCTTGAGGTGTCGCCATCGTTCTCTCCGTTTCGTCAGGTACGTCTTCCCCTACGACCTGAACGGTGTGAGCCGATGTGCGGCGAGTATGCGGTTGTATGCCCATTATTGCGGACGTCGGCCTCGAATGACAACCGTGTGATTCGCCGTCGATGTGGTGTGACGGTCGACTTCGTCCACTTCAGTAGGGCGGGTGGGACTTGAACCCACGATCGTCGGGTTATGAGCCCGCTGCCTTGACCAGCTTGGCCACCGCCCCCCACCGATCTCGATCGGCTACGACGAGCCTACCGGCGCTTACCGAGATCTCTGTCGTCGTCCACGGGAGGGTCGGGCCAGACCTTCGAGACCGTTTCGGTCAGGCGCACCGACCGTGTCTTGGGCGCGTGCGGGTCGACGGCATCCGTGTTCTCACTGCCGGTGCTGCCTCGCGGGATGGGCAGCTCTTGGCTGTTGCTGATCACCTCGGGGTGGTAGCGCGCAAGCTGGAAGACGCCGGCGACGGCGAGTGCCCCGGCGACGGCGAAGCCGATGTAGGCGCCCACCGGTGCATTGGCGGCCTCGGCCAGCACCGTCAGGCCGATGACGATCGCGACCATCGGGTCGATCACGGTGAGCCCGGCGATCACGAGGTCGGGAGGGCCCGACGCGTACGCGGTCTGCACGAAGTAGGCGCCGATGCCGGTGCCGGCCAGGAGAGCGACGACGCACACGACGGTGAGCCACTCGAAGTCGCCGTTCTGGATGCGGTTGATGACGACCTTCGCCAGGGTCGCGACGAAGCCGTAGACGATGCCGGCCGCGACGATGTAGAACAGTGCGCGCATGCGGTCGCGCAGCCAGATCCACAGTCCCGCGAGCACGATCATCACGCCGGCAAGGATGAGGAGGATGGTGATCAGCTGCTGATCGGAGACGGCCGTCTCGGTCGCATACAGTGCGGCGATCGTGACGAAGATGAAGATTCCGCCCACACACATGGTGATGGCGGCTAGCGAGCGGCGCGTGGGCCGGTGCCCCGAGATGCGTGCGTTGAGCAGGGTCGTGATGACGAGCGAGATCGCCCCGACCGGCTGCACCAGGATGAGTGGTGCGAACGAGAGCGCCGAGAGCTGACACACGATCGCCAGGCCCAGCATGAGCGTGCCGACGACCCAAGACGGCCGACGGAGCAGGTTGAGCAGCTGGCCGCCCGTGAGCCCCGCTCCCCCCGAGGTCTGCGTCATCCGCTCGACCTTCTGCACCCCGCGATGCTGGTATTGCGCACCGAACGACATGAACACGGCGCCGAGGAGCGCAAGAGGAATGCCGATGAGGATGGCGGGGTCGCGGAACACCCCGACGAGTTCGTCGGCCAGCTCGTCGATCGCCAGTTCCGCCATGATCACCCCTCGACCCTAACGGCACCGGTCGATCGATAGGCTCAGGACGTGGCTGTTCTTCCGATCCGCATCATGGGCGACCCCGTTCTGCACGCTCCCGCCGCCGCCGTGGAGGAGGTGACGGAGGAGGTCCGCCAGCTCGTGGCCGACATGTTCGAGACGATGGATGCCGCCCCCGGCGTCGGTCTGGCCGCGCCGCAGGTCGGCGTGGGACTCCGGATCTACACGTACACGTACGAGGACGACGAGGGTCAGCCCTGGCGCGGGGTGATCATCAATCCCGATCTCTGGATGCGACCCCTCGAACCCGGTGCGCCCGACCCCGACGAGGAATCGGAGGGATGTCTGTCCTTCCCCGGCGAGCGTTTCGCGCTGCGGCGGTCCGAGCGCGTACGGGTGACGGGCATCGACCTCGATGGCGCGCCCGTGCAGCTCGAGGTCGACGGCTGGCGCGCACGCATCATGCAGCACGAGTTCGACCACCTCGACGGCATCCTCTACATCGACCGTCTGGATGACTCCGACTGGAAGACGGTGCAGAAGATCGCCCGGAAGCGAGGCTGGGGCAGGCCTGGTCAGTCCTGGACTCCCGGGATCGACGACCTCGACGCCTGAACGAGGGAGGAACGCCGCCGCAGGCGCCTTCGCCTCGGCATGGCCATTCGGAGGCGCGGACACAAAGAAGAACGGCTCCGGGGTGGAGCCCGGAGCCGTTGCGCTCCCCGGCTTGGACTCGAACCAAGAACCTATCGGTTAACAGCCGATTGCTCTGCCAATTGAGCTACCGAGGATCAGCCCCCCTCGCGGCGGGCAACCTGACTATCGTAGCAAAGCCGAGAGGGTGGTCGTGCACACGATCGCTCGTCGAATCACGTCACGATCCGGGCTCCGCCGTCCGGCGTCCAGAGCAACCCGTCCGACCCGTGACCGTATGCGACGGTGTGCCCGCCGCGCAGCACGAGCACGTCGGCATCCAGTTCTTCTACCGCGACAGGATCGTTCGTGACGACCAAGAGGGCCATCCCGCGGTCTGCGCGCCGTCGCTGCAGCGCATCGCGGGCGGCTCGACGTACTTCGAGGTCGAGGTTCGCATACGGCTCGTCACCGACGAACACCTTCGGGTCGAGCACGAGGGCCTGGGCGAAGGCCACGCGCTGACGCATGCCGGCGCTCAGTTCGTAGGGGTACTTCGCTGCGGCGCCCAGGGGAAGCTCGAGCTCGTCGAGCAGAGCTGCGACGCGCACGGCGAGAGCGCGTTGGTTCACGCGCCGGTCGCGCGACGTGATCGGCGCGGCGATGAGTTCGGACACCGTGAGTCGAGCAGGCAGGGCCGCCCCGGCACCCTGGGGAAGAAATCCCGTGAGATAGCGGCGCATCCGGAGTGTGCGTCCACGCTTGCGCACGGAGAGGCCGTGAACACGCGCCTCTCCCCCGTCCACGCTCACTGAGGGATCTTCGACACCGGCCAAGACGGCAGCGAGGCTCGACTTCCCCGAGCCGGTGGGGCCCATGACGGCGAGGGCGCCACCGGGATCGACGGTGAAGGAGACACCGTCCACCACACGGCCGACATCACTGCCGCGGGCGATGGACAGGTCGCTGACGTCGAGGGCGACGGCGGCGTCGGCGCGGGGGGACATGCGTCTCATCCTGCCTCACGGTGCGCCGTCGCGGTACCGGCGGTTGGTTCAGCCGAGCTCGGCGAGCTCCCGGCGACGCGCGTCGAGCTCCCGCATCGACACGCGCACGGCCCGGCCCTCTTCCGAATCGGGAGCGACGCGCTGGATCGCACCGAGCAGCTCCCGCTTCTGCTGATCGATCGCGCGGACGCGCAGGCGCCGGCAGAGCGACAAAGCGGATGCCGCGGCCTCCGCCTCGGTCAGGGCCGGGAAGGGGGCCGTGAGCAGCTCGACGGCGAGCGACCGGAAGGGCTCGCGGACCGACTCGGCCGCCGTCGACGCCCAGCCGATCCGTGTGCGATCGGGTTGCGCGGCGATGGTCTGTCGCACCGCGTCGAGCGCGGGATGCTGCATCGGCAGGATCAGGGCGGCATCCACTTCTTCCGGCGCGAGAACATGACCGTACTGAAGGATGCCCATGAGCGCGTCGCGCTCGATGGCGACGTCTGCGGTGCGCGGCAGCGACGCGATCGTCACCCTCGCCGTGCTCGGTGTCGGCGCAGCGTCACCCGCGTGCTCAGCCGGTGGCGACGTCGGCGTGTCACGATCCCGCGCCGCGGCGCGAGCCACGGCGCGGCGGACCTCGGAGAGCTCCTCGCCGAGACGCTTCGACAGGAGGTGTTCGTAGCGCGTGCGGATACCCCCGTCCTTGATGTCCGCGACGATGGGAGCGGTCGAGCGCAACGCCGCAAGGCGCCCCTCCACCGAGCCCAGGTCGTGTTCGGCGATGCGGCGATCGATGACGAACTCGAACAGGGGCGACTTCAGCTCGACCATGCCGCGGACGGCGGCATCGCCGCGCTCGAGACGCAGGTCGCACGGGTCGAGTCCTTCGGGACCGACGGCGACGTAGCTGCGCAGCGAAGAGCCTCGCGCCTCCGCGAATGCGCGTACCGCCGCCTTCTGCCCTGCCGCATCGGGGTCGAACGTGAAGACGATCTCACCCGCGGCGTCGCTCCCGACGACGCGCCCGACAACGCCCATATGGTCGGACCCGAAGGCCGTTCCACATGTCGCGATCGCGGTCGTGATGCCCGCGAGGTGGCACGCCATGACATCGGTGTACCCCTCGACGACGACGACTCTATGGTCGCGACTGATCGACTTCTTCGCGAGGTCGAGCCCGTAGAGCACCTGCGACTTCTTGTAGATCGCCGTCTCGGGCGTGTTGAGGTATTTGGGACCCTGGTCATCGTCGTACAGGCGCCGGGCGCCGAATCCGATGGTCTGTCCGGTGATGTCGCGGATCGGCCAGATGACGCGCCCGCGGAAACGGTCGTAGACGCCGCGTTGGCCCTGGGAGACGAGTCCGGCCGCGGACAGCTCCTCATCGGAGAACTTCTGCGCCCGCAGTGCGTCGCGCAGCGCGTTCCAGCCCTTCGGGGCATAGCCGATGCCGAAGTGCGCCGCTGCTCCCGCGTCGAAACCGCGCTCCCCCAGAAAGCGGCGCGCGGCTTCGGCCTCGGGGGTGGCGAGTTGGGCCCGGAACCACTCGGCGGCGGCAGTGTTGGCGGCGTAGAGCCGCGTGCGTCCGCTCGTCTCCGGGGCGGCGCCGCCGTCCTCGTAGTGCAGCGTGAAGCCGATGCGGGCGGCGAGCTTCTCGACCGCCTCGGTGAAGGTGAGGTGGTCGAGCGCGCGCAGGAACGAGTACACGTCGCCGGACTCGCCACAGCCGAAGCAGTGGTAGTAACCGACCTGCGGTCGTACGTTGAAGCTCGGGCTCTTCTCGTCGTGGAAGGGACACAGCCCCTTTAGAGAGCCCACGCCGGCCGACTTGAGCGCGACACGCTCTCCGACGATGTCGGCGATGTTGGTACGCGCCTTCACCTCGTCGACGTCGGCCTGTCGGATGCGCGCCATCAGAGCCCCTCGAGGGGTTCGGGGAGGGCGAAGCCGTGCGCGACGGTGGCCCGCCCGTCGGAGGACACCAGGCCGAGCTCGCGGAGGTCGACGGGGCCGATCAGCCGGGCGTGCCAGTCGATCGCGAACCTGTCGGTGAGTGTCGCAACCTGATCGACCACGACGCGGCGGCGGGCGGCGTCGGAATCGGCGAGGAGGAACTCTTCCGCATGCACCCGGTCGAGGTGATCGGGATGCTCCCACAGCGCCGTCGCCAGCCGCTTCAGCACGCGGCGCTGCTCCTTGTAGAGGCCCTTCCGCCCGTCGATCGACACCACGAAAGCTCCGAGCACGCCCTTCAGCACCGCCATCTCGACCTCGATGACGCGGGGCACGATCACGCGGCCCTCGTAGCGGGTGAGGATCGGCTTGTCGAAGTGCTCCCGCGTGGCGGCGGTCGCTGCGCGGGCGAAGCGACCGATCAGGTCGGAGGTGAGATTCTTGAGCCCGGCGAGGGCAGAACGCGAGCCGTCGAAGCCGTTCAGCCACTCCGGGAGCTGCGTGAGACGGTAGAGCGCATCGGCCAGCTCGTCGCGCGAGTACCCGTAACCGACCCACGACTGGATCGCCGTCAGGAGCGCCTCCCGCTCCCGCGCGTCGGCGAGTCGACGCGGATCGAGGTAGCCGTTGAGGATCGCGTCTTCGAGATCGTGCACGGAGTACGCGATGTCGTCGGACAGGTCCATCACCTCGGCTTCGATGCACCGCGCGCGTCCCGGCGCTCCCTGTCGCATCCAGTGGAACACCTCCTCGTCCTCCGGGTACACGCCGAACTTCTGACGGCCCCCGGGGTCGGGAACCCCGTGCTCGGACGTCCACGGATACTTGCACGCCGCGTCGAGGCTCGCGCGGGTGAGGTTCAACCCGAAGCTCGCGCCGTTCTCGTCGATCACCTTCGGCTCGAGGCGGCTGAGGATCCGCAGTGTCTGGGCGTTCCCCTCGAAGCCGCCGATGTCGGAGGCCCACTCGTTGAGCGCGCGTTCCCCGTTGTGTCCGAACGGCGGATGCCCGATGTCGTGGCTGAGACAGGCCGTGTCGACCACGTCCGGGGAGAGCTCCAGGGCGATGGCGAGCTCGCGTCCGACCTGAGCGACCTCGAGCGAGTGCGTCAGTCGATTGCGGGCGAAGTCGGCAGGACTCGCAGGGCTCAGCACCTGGGTCTTGGATGCCAGGCGCCGCAGCGCGGCGGAGTGGAGCACGCGCGCGCGGTCGCGGGCGAAGCTGTCGCGCTGAGAGCGGTGCTTCTCGGGGTGGAATCGCTCGGCGTCGTGATCGGTGTACCCCGACGGGCGGCCGGGTGCGACCGAGACGCTCGTTCCGACCCCCGTGCTCGTCGACGCGTCAGCCGCCACTGTGGTCGAGCTCCGCGTCGGCGATGGCGGACGTCTCCGCCGCATCGAGGTCTCGTGACTCCAGCCACCGATCCGGCAACGCCGGCCGCTTCGGGGTACCCGCCCGCCCACGCTGTCCCTCCGCGGCGGCGCCCGGGTACGGTGCCTCCAGGTCCAGCGTCGCGAGGATGTCGTCGATCTCGGCCAGGCTCGATGCGGTGGCGAGGAGCGCACGCGTCTCTCCGCCCACGGGATAGCCCTTGAAGTACCAGGCGACGTGCTTGCGGATGTCGCGGCATCCGCGGCCCTCGTCCTCGAAGAACTCGACGAGCAGCTCCGCATGGCGGCGGAAGGCGCGCGCCACGAAGCCCAGGGTCGCATCGACCGGGGCGCCGGCCGCGGCGGTGGGGCCGCCCAACTCCCGGGCGAGGTCGCCGAAGAGCCACGGCCGCCCGAGGCATCCGCGACCGACCACGACGCCGTCGCAGTCGGTCTCGGCCATCATCCGAGCGGCGTCCGCGCCCGACCAGATGTCGCCGTTGCCGAGCACCGGGATGCTGGTCACCGCCTGCTTGAGCTGCGCGATCGCTTCCCAGTCGGCGGCGCCCGAGTAGAACTCTGCGGCAGTGCGTGCGTGGAGGGCGACGGCGGCGACGCCGGCGTCTTCAGCGATCCGCCCCGCGTCGAGGAAAGTGAGGTGGTCGCCGTCGATGCCCTTGCGCATCTTCACCGTGAGGGGGATGTCTCCGGCGGCGCGCGCGGCGCGCGTGACGATGTCGCGGAAGAGACCGATCTTCCACGGGAGGGCTGCTCCCCCGCCCTTGCGGGTGACCTTGGGGACGGGGCAGCCGAAGTTGAGGTCGATGTGGTCGGCGCGATCCTCCTCCACGAGGAGCCGGACGGCGGCCTCGGTGGTCGCCGGGTCGACGCCGTAGAGCTGGATGGAACGGGGCGTTTCCGACTCGTGGTGCGTGATGAGTCGCATGGTCGTCGCGTTGCGCTCCACGAGCGCGCGCGTCGTGATCATCTCGCTGACGTACAGGCCGGCACCGTACTCCCGGCAGAGCCGTCGGAAGGCGGTGTTGGTGATGCCCGCCATCGGCGCGAGGACGACCGGCGCGTCCAGCGCGATGGGGCCGATGCGCAGGGCCGGTGCGGGGGCGAGAGTCGAAGACATCCTGTCCATTCTCCCAGACGCGCGCGCCTCGTCGGCGGCACGCGTGCGGACCTCGTGGAGAACGTGTCGTCAGGCCCCAGCGGTGGAGACGGAGACGACGGCGAGTGCGCCCTGCGGGAGGGTGGCGCGCACAGGCCTTATGCGGTCGGCGTGCGCTCCGACCAGACCTGACGGAGGATCTGCGTGAAAGCCTCCGCGGGCTGAGCGCCCGACACGCCGTACTTCCCGTCGATGACGAAGAACGGAACACCCTGGATGCCGTAGGCCTGCGCCTGCGCCTGATCGGCGCGCACGTCGGGCAGATACCGGTCCGACTCGAGCGCCTCGCGTGCGGCGTCCGCGTCGAGGCCGGCCTCCGCCGCCAACATCACCAGATCGTCGATGCGGCCGACGTGACGGCCCTCCGTGAAGTAGGCGGACATCAGGCGCTCGGCCACCTCGTGCTGCCGGCCCTCGGCCTTGGCGAAGTGGAGCAGCTCGTGGGCCTTCACGGTGTTCGTGTGCTGGAGCAGGTCGAAACGGTACGTCAGACCCGAGTTCGCGGCGATCCCCGTCACGTGCTCGTGCATCTGCGCTGCCTGCTCGCGCGAGATGCCCTTGTGCTCGGACAGGAAGTCGGCGATGCCGCCGTCGAAGTCGACGGGCGTGTCAGGGGAAAGTTCGAACGAGTGGTAGACGACCTCGACATCAGGCGCGTCCGGGTCGGCGCTGGCCGCAGCCAGTCCCGTCTCCAGATTGCGCTTGCCGATGTAGCACCACGGGCAGGCGATGTCGCTCCACACGTCGATCTTGATTGCGTCCGTCACATCCGACACAACGCGCAGCGACGCGGGATCTATTCCGAAGCCGACTCGTCGCCGGTCGGGGCGTCGACGGCCCCACCGAACCTGCGATCGCGAGAAAGGTAGAGGCCGATGGCATCCCACAGGTCTGTCCGCGAGAAGTCCGGCCACAATCTGTCGAGGAAGACCATCTCGGCGTAGGCGGACTCCCAGAGGAGGAAGTTCGACGTGCGCTGCTCGCCGGAGGACCGGATGAACAGGTCGACGTCGGGCATGTCGGGCACATACAGGCGGCGGCGGATCGTCTTCTCGGTGATGGCTCCCGGTCGGAGGCGTCCGGCTGCGACGTCGTCGGCGATGGCGCGCATCGCATCGACAAGTTCGACGCGGCCGCCGTAGTTGACGCACATCGTCAGGGTGAGCGTGTCGTTGGCTTGCGTGAGCTGTTCGGCGAACTGCAGTTCCTTGATGACCGAACCCCACAGGCGCGGCTTCCGGCCGGCCCACCGCACGCGCACGCCCCACTCGTTGAGCTGATCTCGCCGTCGGTGCAGGACGTCGCGGTTGTACCCCATGAGGAACCGCACCTCGTCGGGGGAACGGCTCCAGTTCTCGGTGGAGAACGCGTACACGCTGAGATGCTTCACGCCCGCCTGCACCGCTCCGGCAACGACGTCGAGCAGCACCTCCTCGCCGGCCCGGTGCCCTTCGATCCGGGTGAGACCGCGACGATTGGCCCAGCGGCCGTTGCCGTCCATGACGATCGCGACGTGATTCGGAACGCCGCCGCGCGGGAACGCGGGCGGGTTAATGCCCGTCCAGTCGAGGGGGCGGTAGGGCACCGCGTCACGGTGGGTGTACGGCTTCGGCGTCACCGGGGGGCCTCCAGGTGGGAGAGCGATCGGATGCCGCGCTCGAGATGCCACTGTGCGTATGCGGCAATGAGACCGGATGCCGCGGCGGTGGCGGCGTCGGAGGCGTCATCGACCTCGTCCCACTCCCCCGACATGAGGGCTCGCAGCAGATCCCCCGTCTCGGGACGCAGGCGCGCGGAGCCGGCTGGCGCGCAGGATCCGCAGACCGTGCCGCCGAGTTGGGCGACGAACCAGTCCTGCGGCCCGACCGTGCCACAGCGGGCGCACTCACTGAGCGAGGGCGCCCAGCCGGAGAGAGCCATCGCGCGGAGAAGATAGGAGTCGAGCACCGAGCGTGCCGCGTGCTCGCCGCGCGCGAGCGCACGCAGGCCGCCCACGAGCAACAGGTACTGCTGTGCCGTCGCTTCGGCTTCGTTCAGTCGGTCGGCCGTTTCGACCATCGCGTGCGCAGCGGTGTACCGGTCGTAATGCGCCGCGATCGGTGCTCCGTACGCGCCGATCGATGAGGCCTGCTGCACGATGTCGAGCGTGCGCCCCTGGTAGAGCTGCACGTCGGCCACCATGAAGGGCTCCAAACGGGCCCCGAACCGCGAGGAGGTGCGGCGCACGCCCTTCGCGACAGCGCGCACCTTGCCGTGACGGCGGCTCAGCAGCGTCACGATGCGATCGGCCTCGCCCAGTTTGTGGGTGCGCAGCACCACGACCTCATCGCGATAGGTGGGCACGTCGCTCCCCCTGTCGCCGTCGTGGTTCCGTCACTTCTCGATTATCCCCGCCACCGGGGACAATGGAGGCGTGACAGAGCCGCTGTTCGTGATCCCGCTGTGGGCCGATCTCCTCGCCGTCGGGCTCGGCGGCGTGCAGGGAGCCCTCTTCGCCTCCGGATTCGTGGGCCAGCGCCGACTCGATCTCCTGGGCGTCGCGATCATCGGCATCGTGATGGGCATGGGCGGCGGCATCATCCGCGACCTGCTCCTGAACGTGGAGCTCACCACGCTTCAGAGCAACTGGTATCTCATCACCGCGACGGCGGCCTCGCTCGCCGGCATGCTGCTGGCCAACCTCTTCCAACGACTCAACGGCGTGATCGTGGCTCTGGATGCCGTCGTCATCGGGTTGTTCGGAGCGTTCGGCACGACGAAGGCGCTCGCGCTCGGGCTTCCTCCCGTCCCCGCGGTCTTCGTGGGAGTGTGCGCCGCCGCCGGCGGCGGCATCCTGCGCGACGTCATCATGGGGCTGCCGGTGGCGATCATGCACGTCGGGTCGCTGTACGCGGTGGCCGCCGGTGTCGGTTGTGCCGTCCTGGCGGCCACGCACGCGCTCGGCGCGCCGCTGGTGGCGGCGGCCATCGTCTCGGTGGCGGTGACCACGGTGATCCGTGTGCTGGCGGTGATCTTCGACATCTCCCTCCCGGAGCAGCGCGCGCTGCACCGCCGGAAGGTGGCGCTGGAAACCAGCGCGATCCCGATCATCAAGCCCTGAGCGGGCGCTCCGAGCCGTCGTCACGGCGCTTCCGCGACGTCGGGTCAGACGGCGGCAAGCTCCCCGGAGCGCTCGCGGGTGCGGATGGCGCGGTTCACGCCCGACACGATCGCCTTGAGGCTGGCCGTGGAGATGTCGCCGTCGATGCCGACACCCCAGAGACGCTCGCCGTCGACCTGGAGCTCGACGTAGGCTGCGGCCTGCGCGTCGCCGCCCGCGCTCAGGGTGTGCTCGACGTAGTCGTACAGCGTGATGTCGAAGCCCTGCGCGCGCACGACCTCGAGGAAGGCGGACACGGGTCCGTTGCCCACGCCCGTCGTGCTGATCTGCTCGTCGCCGTCACGCAGCGACACGTCGAGGCTGACCTCGCCGGACATGTCGCTCTGCGTGCGGGTGGACAGCAGCTCGAAGCGGCCCCACTTGTCGTCGCTCACGGCTGCCGGCAGGTACTCGTCGGTGAAGATCGCCCAGATCTGGTCGCTCGAGACCTCGCCGCCCTCGGCATCCGTCTTGGCTTGCACGACACCGGAGAACTCGATCTGCAGCTTCCGCGGCAGGTCCAGGGAGTGGTCGGTCTTCAGCAGATAGGCGACACCGCCCTTGCCGGACTGCGAGTTCACCCGGATGACCGCCTCGTAGGAGCGGCCGAGGTCCTTCGGGTCGATCGGGAGGTAGGGCACGGCCCAGTCGATCTCGTCGACCGAAACACCGGATGCCGTGGCCCGCGCGGCCATCGCCTCGAAGCCCTTCTTGATGGCGTCCTGGTGGGAGCCGCTGAACGCGGTGAAGACGAGGTCGCCCGCCCACGGACTGCGCTCGTGCACCGGCAGCTGGTTGCAGTACTCCGCGGTGCGCTTGACGTGGTCGATGTCGCTGAAGTCGATCTCGGGATCGATCCCCTGCGTCAGCATGTTGATGCCCAGCGCGACGAGGTCGACATTGCCGGTGCGCTCTCCGTTGCCGAACAGGCATCCCTCGATGCGATCTGCGCCGGCGAGGTAGCCGAGCTCCGCCGCGGCGATCGCCGTACCACGATCGTTGTGGGGGTGGAGGGAGAGGATGACGTTCTCGCGGTGGTTCAGGTGACGACTCATCCACTCGATGGAGTCGGCGTAGACGTTCGGGGTCGCCATCTCGACCGTCGCGGGAAGATTGATGATCACCTTGCGATCGGGCGTCGGCTCGAAGACCTCCAGCACCTGGTTGCAGATGTCTAGCGCGAACTCCAACTCGGTGCCCGTGTACGACTCCGGCGAGTACTCGTAGTAGACCGCCGTCTCGGGGATGCGTGACTCGAACTCCCGGCACAGCCGCGCGCCCTCGAGCGCGATGTCGATGACACCCTGACGGTCGGTACGGAACACGACCTCACGCTGAAGGATGCTCGTGGAGTTGTAGAGGTGCACGATCGCCTGCTTGGCGCCCGCGATGGCCTCGTAGGTGCGCTCGATGAGGTGGGCGCGCGCCTGAGTGAGGACCTGGATGGTCACGTCGTCGGGGATCAGGTCGTCCTCGATGAGCTGGCGCACGAAGTCGAAGTCGGTCTGGCTCGCACTCGGGAACCCCACCTCGATCTCCTTGTAGCCCATCTGCACGAGCAGATCGAACATGATCCGCTTGCGCTCGGGGCTCATCGGATCGATGAGGGCCTGATTGCCGTCTCGCAGATCGACGGCGCACCACCTCGGCGCCTTCTCGATTCGACGGGACGGCCAGGTGCGGTCCGGCAGATCCACGCGGATCTGCTCGTGGAACGGACGATACTTCGCGGTCGGCATGCCGGACGGCTTCTGATGGTTCTTCATGATGGAGATCGCTTCTCTTCGCGGGATGGAAACGGGCCGACGACGATCTCCGCGACGAGGGAGGCCCTGCTACGAGGTCTCGTCGCGGCGGCTAAGAAGAAGGAGCCCACCGAAGCGCATGGTGACACGATACACCCGCTCGCGCCGCTCCGCGTCTCGGGCGCCGGGCATGGCAGGGGCGACGGCATCGATCACGGATGAGACGGTCGCGCGTGCGGCGACACTCCAGGGGTATGAATCGCCGCATCGTCGCCGCTCCCGCCGCCCTGCTCCTGGCCGCAGGCCTCGCCCTGTCGGGGTGCGCCTCCCCGTCACCGGCCGCGTCGTCGCCGGACGAGACCCCGCGTCTGGGTGAGGTCTCCCCCGGCCTCCCCGACGGGCCGGTGATGGGTCAGGGAACGGTGCTCGAGGTGGAGGACGGTGCCGAACTGTGTCTCGGCCCCGTCGCCGAGTCCGCCCCACCGCAGTGCAGCGGCATCCCCCTCGTCGACTGGACCTGGGACGGCGTCGAAGGGGTGGAAGAGACGGGAGGCGTGCGCTGGGGCAGCTTCGTCGTGCAGGGCACGTACGACGGGAAGACGCTCACGGTGACGCAGCCTCCGATCATGCTCGCGCTCTACGACCCGATGCCGCTGGAAGATCCCACCGGCGGCGAGCCCGGGGCGGGTACGGAAGCGGATCTCCTGCGCATTCAGGAGGAGCTCCCCGATCGTCTGGGGGATGCCTACTTCGCCTCCTACCCCCAGGACGGTTGGCTCTTCGTGGACGTCCTGTGGGACGACGGCACCTGGCAGGACGCCGCGAACGGTGAGTACGGATCCGACACGGTGATCATCCGGTCGACGCTGCGCGAGGTCGGCTGAGCGGCGTCAGAAGCCGAGCCGGCCGAGGTGCTTGGGATCGCGCTGCCACTCCTTAGCCACACGGACGTGCAGCTTAAGGAAGACCCTGGTTCCCACGAGCGGCTCGATCTGTTCCCGCGCGCGTGAGCCGACGTCGCGCAAGCGCGATCCGCGGTGACCGATGATGATCGCCTTCTGACTGTCGCGCTCGACGACGACGTTCGCGTAGACGTCGGTCATGCCGCCCCCGTCGCGCAGGGCGATCTCCTCGATCGTCACGGCGATCGAGTGCGGAAGCTCGTCACGGACACCCGACAGGGCCGATTCGCGGATGATCTCGGCGATGCGGTCCTCGAGCGACTCATCCGTGACGACGCCCTCCGGGTAGAGAGCCGGGCCGACCGGCATGAGCCCGAGAAGCTCATCGGCGAGCACATCGAGCTGATCGGCCGTCACCGAGGAGAGCGGGATCACGGCTGCCCAGTCCTCCCGGAGCGCGTCGACCTCCAGGAGGCGCTCGGTGATCTCGTCGCGCGCGGCGATGTCGGTCTTCGTGACGATCGCCACCTTCTTGGCACGCCCGTATCCGTCGAGCGAGGCAGCGATGCGCCGGTCGCCCGGGCCGACCTTCTCGTTCGCCGGCACAAGGAAGCCGATCACGTCGACGTCGCCGAGAACCTGCTCGACGAGGTCGTTCAGGCGCTGACCGAGGAGAGTGCGGGGCTTGTGGATGCCGGGGGTGTCCACGATGACGAGCTGACCGGCCGGTCGATTGACGATGCCGCGGATCGCTCGCCGCGTCGTCTGCGGCTTGTCGGACGTGATGGCGACCTTCTCACCGACGAGTGCATTGGTCAACGTCGACTTGCCGACGTTCGGACGACCGACGAACGTCACGAAACCGGACCGTCCGGCATCCGCTGGTGGCTGCGCGCTCTGCTGCGGTTCGTTGCTCACGACTCCCCCTTGATGGTCGGGATGGGGCCGCTGGGCGGCGGGATGGTGCCGACGAATGCGCCGTCGACGTCGTCGAGCGCGGCGCTGCGTTCGACGAAGACGGTGGCCAGCCCTCGGCCGCGGCCGCGCGAGGTGCCACCGGTGAAGACGAGTCCGCCGTGCTCGGCGGTCGCGCCGGGAAGCGGGACCCGACCGAGGAGCTTGCCGAGCAGGCCGCCGACCGAGTCGACGTCGTCATCTTCCAGTTCGAGGCCGAAGAGCTCGCCGACCTCGTCGAGGCCGAGCCGTGCGCTCACGCGATAGCGACCGTCGCCGAGGTCGACGACCTCGCTGGACCGGGGGTCGTACTCGTCGGCGATCTCTCCCACGAGTTCTTCGATGAGGTCTTCGAGGGTGACGAGCCCGGCGACCCCGCCGTACTCGTCGACGACGAGGCACACGTGCACGGCATCCCGTTTCATCTGCTGGAGCAGAGTCTCGGCCTTCATCGATTCGGGGACGAACACCGCGGGCCGCGCGATCCTGCTGACGGGAGCGTCGCGCCAGGAGCGCTCGTCGCGGTAGGCGAACTGCACGAGGTCTTTCAGGTACACGACACCGGTGATGTCGTCCGCGTCGTCGTCGGCGATGGGGATGCGTGAGACGCCCTTGTCGAGGAAGAGGCGCATCGCGTCTTCCGTCGTGACGGTGCCGCTCATCGTCACCATGTCCGTCCGCGGCACCATGACGGCCCGGACGAAGGTGTCGGTGAAGTCGAACACCGAGTGGATCAGCTCGCGGTCGTCTTCCTCGATGAGATCCTGGGATGCCGCCTCGTCGACCATGCTGAGCAGCTGCTCCTCGGACGCGAAAGACGCGCCGCGGGAGACGCCCGGCGTGACCCGGTTGCCGAGGATGACGAGCAGATGGGCGAGAGGGCCGAGCACGATGCGTGCACCGCGGATGATCGGGGCGCCGCCGCGGAGCAGTCCCTTCGCGTGCTGGCGTCCGTAGCTGCGAGGGCTCGCCCCGACGAGGACGAACGACACCGCCGTCATGAGGAGCGCCGCCGCGAGCATGGCCCACCAGATGCTGTCGAACAGCAGCGTGAACGCGCCCATGACGAGCACGGCGGCCGTCGTCTCGGCCAGGATGCGGATGAAGACGACGGCGTTGCCGTGGGCCTCCGGGTCGGCGGCGATCCTCCCGAGGGAGGTCCGGTTGCGGCCCGTCTGGGAGAGCTCGGCCACATCCGCGCGCGACGTCACGCCGAGCGCGGCATCCAGCGCCGCCATGAGACCGCCGAGCGCGACGAGCGCCACGGCGGCGATCAGGAGGAGAGTCTCGGTCATGCGCGTCGTCGGCGCTCGGTCGCCTGGAAGGCGGCGATGAGCTCGCGCTGCAGCCCGAACATCTCTCGCTCCTCGTCGGGCTCGGCGTGATCGAAGCCGAGGAGGTGGAGGAGGCCGTGCGTCGTCAGGAGGATCAGCTCGTCGATCGTCGCGTGCCCGGCCGCCTGCGCCTGCGTCTCGGCGACTTGCGGGCACAGCACGATGTCGCCCAAGAGACCCGCCGGCGCCGGCTGGTCCTCGGTCCCCGGTCGCAGCTCGTCCATTGGGAAGCTCAGCACGTCGGTCGGTCCCGGCTCGTCCATCCACTGGACGTGCAGGGACTCCATCGCGCCCTCGTCGACGAGGAGGATCGCGACATCGGCATCCGCACTGACGTGCAGTTCGGCGAGGTTCTGCTCGGTGAGACGCAGGAGCACCGTCTCGTCGATCGGGACGCCGGACTCGTTGGTGATCTCGATGGTCATGATCGTCCTCGCTTGGGGAGATGGTCGTGAGGTCCCGGTGCACGGGTCTGACCGCGCCGCGGGTCCTGCGCGCGTCGCCGCTCTGCCCGGTTGGCGAACTCGGTCGCCTCGTCCCGCTCGCGGCGCGCGGCCATGCGCTGTTCGTCGTACTCGGTGTACGCGTCGACGATGCGGCCCACGAGCGTGTGCCGCACGACGTCGTCACTGGTGAGGTAGGAGAAATGGATGTCGTCGATGTCCTTCAGGACGCGGGTCACGAGCCGGAGTCCCGACGCTCCCTGCGGCAGATCGACCTGCGTGATGTCGCCCGTCACGACCATCCGGGTGCCGAACCCGAGGCGCGTGAGGAACATCTTCATCTGCTCGGGCGTCGTGTTCTGCGCTTCGTCGAGCACGACGAACGAGTCGTTCAGCGTGCGGCCGCGCATGTACGCCAGCGGCGCGACCTCGATCGTTCCCGAGGCCATGAGCTTCGGCACCAGTTCGGGGTCGAGCATCTCGTTGAGCGCATCGTAGAGCGGACGCAGGTAGGGGTCGATCTTGTCGGTCAGACTGCCGGGAAGGAAACCGAGTCGTTCGCCCGCCTCGATGGCGGGCCGGCTGAGGATGATGCGGCTGACTTCCTTGCGCTGCAGCGCCTGCACGGCCTTCGCCATCGCCAGGTAGGTCTTCCCCGTGCCGGCGGGGCCGATCCCGAATACGATCGTGTTCTCCTCGATCGCGTCGACGTACGCCTTCTGGCCGAGGGTCTTCGGTCGGATGACCCGGCCGCGCGATGTGAGGATCGCCTCCCCGAGCACCTCGGACGGTCGCATCCCCGTGTCGGCGCGGATGATGCGGCTGGATGCCGTGACGTCGGCAGGGTCGAGGCCCTGGCCCGCGCGCGCCATCGCCATGAGCTCCTCGATGAGCGCCTGTGCGCCCGCGACGGACGCGGCATCCCCCGTCAGGCGGATCTCGTTGCCGCGGACGTGCACTTCCACATCGGGGTGTTCGCGTTCGACGACACGCAGCAGCCGGTCCTGGGGCCCGAGCAGCTGGACCATCGCGACGCCATCGGCGTGGAGGTGCGCAACGGTGGGTTCGGGGGTGTCAGCCACCGAGGGCTCCTTCCTCGAGACCGCCGGCGAGAACGTGCGCGTGCACATGGAAGACGGTCTGCCCCGCGGCGGGGCCGGTGTTGAAGACGAGCCGGAAGTCGCCGTCGGCATGCTCGGCGGCGAGCGTGTTCGCGAGGCCCACCAGTTCGGTCAGGAGGGCGGGGTCGCCTGCCGCGAGCTCCACGACGTTGCGATACTCCTGCGTCTTCGGGATGACGAGGAGATGCACGGGCGCTTGCGGGGCGATGTCGCGGATCGCGAACGCGTTCTCGGTCTCCGCCACGATCTCGGACGGGATCTCGCCCTGCAGGATGCGCGTGAAGATCGAGGGTTCGCTCATGATCCGAGTCTATCGAGGGCGATGCGGCGCGGGCGGGGGCTCACCATCGCCCGAGGAGCGCGCTGGCGACGGCGATTGCCGCGGGGCCGGCCGTCGACGTGCGCAGCACGGTGTCCCCGAGACGGACCGCGCGTGCGCCGGCGGCAGCGAGGGTGGAGATCTCTTCGGGGGTGATCCCGCCCTCCGGACCGACGACGAGGGCGATACGCGCGGCGTCCGCGACATCAATGTCGGTGAGCGCCGTGGATGCCGTCGGCTCCAGCACCAGCACGAGGTCGGCGAGATCCGCGATTCGTGACGTCGCCACGGGTTCGTGCACATCGGGCACCCATGCCCGGTGGGCCTGCTTCGCCGCCTCCCGCACGATGGCGCTCCATCGCGCGACACCCTTGGCGCTCTTCGCGGCATCCCACCGGGAGACGCTCCGCGCCGACTGCCACGGCACGATCTCGTCCACGCCCAGTTCCGTCGCCGCCTGCACGGCGAGCTCGTCGCGGTCGCCCTTCGCGAGCGCCTGCACGAGTACGAGTTCTTTCGCGGGGCGAGGGATGCCGAGGCGCGACTCGATGCGCACCCGCACGTCCTTCGGGGCGACGGATTCGACCACACCGGTGAGCCACGCGCCGCGCCCGTCGCCGAGCGTCACCGCTTCCCCGACCCTCACCCGGCGGACGACCGCCGCGTGATGGGCCTCCGCACCCGTGAGGGCCGCGATGTCACCGACCCCGTCGGGCAGCCCGCCGTCGTCGAGGAGGAAGTGCAGCGCCACGTCGGATCAGCCGTTTCGGAACCGGTCGCGGAGCTTCGCGAACAACCCCTGGTGGAACTCGGCCAGGTGAGGGGCGGGGGCCTTCGTCTTCTTGGCGAAGTCCTCGATGAGCGCCCGCTGCTTGGCATCCAGTCGCGTCGGGGTGACCACATGTACGCCGACGCGGAGGTCGCCGCGCTGTCCTCCGCGCAGCGGCGTGATGCCGCGCCCCTTGATGGTGAGGACGTCGCCGGCCTGGATGCCGGGGCGGATCTCGAGGTCGACGGGACCGTCGAGCGACTCGATCGTCGTCTCCGTGCCGAGCACGGCGTCGGGCATCGAGACCTCGAGGGTGGCGAGGAGGTCGTCGCCGTCGCGGCTGAACACCTCGTGCGGCGTCACGGTGACCTCCAGGTAGAGGTCGCCGTTCGGGCCGCCGGCAGGGCCGACCTCACCGGACCCCGGAAGCTGCAGGCGCAGGCCCGTCTCGACGCCGGCGGGAATGTCGACCGACACGGTCCGACGTGCGCGCACTCGGCCCTGACCGGCGCACGTGCCGCACGGGTAGGGGATGGTCGTGCCATAGCCCTGGCAGGTCGTGCACGGTTGCGAGGTCACGACGTTGCCGAGGAGGCTGCGCACGGTGCGCTGCACGTGTCCGGCACCGTGGCAGATGTCGCACGTCACCGGTTGGGTGCCCGGCTGGCAGCAGGAGCCTTCGCACGTGTCGCAGAGCACCGCCGTGTCGACCTCCACGTCGCGGTGCGCGCCGAAGACCACATCGCCGAGGTCGAGCGTGACGCGCACGAGAGCATCCTGGCCACGCTCGCGGCGTGACCGGGGTCGTCCGGATCGCCCTCCGGCCGCGCCTCCGAAGAAGGCCTCGAAGACGTCGCCGAACCCGCCGAACCCGCCTCCGGCGCCCCCGAACGGGCTGCTGTCGCCACCCATGTCGTAGCGCTGACGCTGCTCGGGATCGCTCAACACGTCGTAGGCGTGAGTCACCAGCTTGAACCGCTCCGACGCGTCCTCCCCCGGGTTGACGTCGGGGTGGAGTTCGCGTGCCAGGCGCCGGTACGCCTTCTTGATCTCGTCGGGAGTCGCCTCGCGCGACACTCCGAGAACCTCGTAGTGGTCAGCCACATTCGCCTTTCCGCCCGCTGCCGGGCGCGGTCATGCCGATCGCGTCAGCGAGACTTCTCGTCTTCGTCGAGCAGTCGGCTCAGATAGTGCGCGACGGCGCGGACCGCCGCGAGATTCGTGGGATAGTCCATCCGGGTGGGGCCGAGCAGGCCCACCCGCGCGCGCGTACCCGTGGCGTCGTAGTCGCCCGCGATGACCGACGCCTCCGGAAGGCCGAACGGCTCGTTCTCCCGGCCGATGCTCGCCGCGAGCCCCTGCTCGTCGGCCACCATCTCGCCCATGAGTCGCAGAAGAGTCACCTGCTCCTCGATCGCCTCGAGCAGAGGGTAGATGCTGCCGCGGAAGTCCGCCTCGCGACGGGCGAGGGTCGCGCTCCCCGCCATGACGAGCTTGTCCTGCCGGAACTCCTCGAGCTCTTCGGCCACGATGTGTGCGACGGTCCGCAGCGCCTGATCGATGCGTTCGTCGGTGGCCGCAGTGGCGAGGAACTCGGCGAGCGCCTGGGCGCCGTCGCGGACGCTCTTGCCCGTCACGAGATCGCCGACCCCGCGCTTGACTCGGGCGACCTCGGCTTCATCGAGCTCTTCCCGGAGGAAGGCGAGCCGCTGCGATACGCGGCCGGTGTCGGTGACCACGATGACGACCACACGGCGGGCGCCGAGGTGGACGAACTCGACGTGCGACACGTTCGCGCGCGCGAACGACGGGTACTGGACGATCGCGACCTGTCCCGTGAGTTGGGTGAGGGAACGGACGGTGCGCACGAGGAGGTCGTCGAGGTCGCCGGGTCCGTCGAGGAACGACGCGATAGCCGTCCGCTGGGCCGCCGTGAGGGGACGCAGCTCCGCGAGGTGGTCGACGAACACGCGGTAGCCCTTGTCGGTGGGCACGCGACCCGAGGACGTGTGCGGGGCGACGATGAGATCCTCGTCCTCGAGGAGCGCCATGTCGTTGCGGATGGTCGCGGCAGAGACGCCGAACTGGTGGCGATCGACGATCGACTTGCTGCCCACGGGCTCGTGCGTGTCGACGTAGTCCTGCACGATGGCCCGCAAGACCTGGAGTCCGCGTTCCGAGACCATGCCTGTCCTCCGTCCGATCGTCCGCACTGGCACTCGTGAGTGCTGAGTGCCAATTCTATCTCGGGAGCACGCCAGGCGCGTGACGAACCGGAGGGCGGGTCCGATCTGCGTCCTCAGGCCGTCAGCGCGCGGACCACGGCGTCGGCGAGAAGCCGCCCCCTCAGCGTGAGGACGACGCGACCGCGCACGGCAGCGGCACCGTCGATGAGACCGTCGGCGATGAGGGATGCCACGGCGCGCCGGCCCTCGCCGGTGACGTCGGAGACGGCGAGCCCGTCGGAGATGCGCGATCGCAGCAGCACGCTCTCGAGCCGCCGAGCCGCCGCATCGGGGCGCTCTCGACCGGCCGCCGGCGAGGCACCGGATGACACACGCTGCGCATAGGCGGCGGGGTGCTTGACGTTCCACCACCGCAAGCCGTCGATGTGGCTGTGGGCGCCCGGGCCGTACCCCCACCAGTCGTGTCCCTGCCAATAGGCGAGGTTGTGCCGGGACCGCTGCCCCGGCGCCTTCGCCCAGTTGGACACTTCGTACCAGGCGTAGCCCGCGCCGCCGAGCAGCTCGTCGGCGAGCTCGTACATGTCCGCTTGCAGGTCGTCGTCGGGCGCGGCCACCTCGCCTCTGCGGATCTGTCGTTCGAGCTTCGTGCCGTCCTCGATGATGAGGGCGTACGCGGAGATGTGATCGGGGTCGAGCGCCACCGCGGTCTCGAGCGAACGCCGCCAGTCGTCGAGGCTCTCCCCCGGTGCCCCGTAGATGAGGTCGAGGCTCACCGCCAGGCCCGCGCTCCGAGCGGCGTCGACGGCCGTGGCGACGCCCGCCGGGTCGTGGGTGCGGTCGAGCGCCGCCAACACGTGCGGCACGGCGGACTGCATGCCGATCGACAGGCGCGTCACGCCGGCATCCTTGAGTCGCCCCGCCAGCAGCGGCGTCACCGTGTCGGGGTTGGCCTCCACGGTGACCTCCGCATCCTCCGTGAGCGCGAACGCGGTGCGGATGCCGTCGAGCATCCGAGCCAGGTCGTCGCCCGGAAGGAGCGTGGGGGTGCCGCCGCCGAAGAACACCGTCGCCGCCGGGCGGAGGGGGCCTCGTGCGCGGAGGACGTCCGCCGAGAGGGCGATCTCCCGCAGCACCTCGTCGGCGTACGCGTCCTGCCGGGCACCGCGCAGCTCGGTCGCCGTGTAGGTGTTGAAGTCGCAGTAGCCGCAGCGCACCCGGCAGAAGGGCACGTGCAGGTACACACCGAACGGCGTCTCCGGCGAGATGCTCACATCGGACGGGAGTGACCCGTCGGCGGGCGCGGGGTCGCCCAGAGGCAGCGCAGCGCCCATCAGGCGGGCGTCGTGTACAACGGCGACAACGCCCGCAGGTAGCCCTGGAACAACTCGCGTCGGCGACGCTTCACCAGGGCCGGCAGCATGCGGTACAACGTCTTCACCGGACGGTCGAAGGCGCGGACGGTGAACCACACCTCATCGGCATCCGTCCACTCCAACACGAACGACTCCTCGCCGCTCACGACCGAGCCGCTGACGGTGCCGAGTCCGAAGCCGACGCGGCGAGGCTCCTCGATCACGTAGATGACGCGCAGCTGGGCGTCGGCGCGGTGTCCCTTCACGCGCCCGTGCACGCGGACGGTCGTCCCGGCGCCGACATACGGGGTACCGTCGGCGTCGAAACGCTGGTCGGCCTCGAGCCTGCTGGGCGCGAGCGGCGTGCCCTCGGCGTCGAAGCTCACTCCCGAGTACATCGGTCCGGATGCCGGTCGGACATCCGAGACGGTGAGTCCCGCTCCCCGCAGCGCCGCCCACGACAGGAGCGTGTCCGCCGAGGTCTCGAAACGTGCCTCGCCGCTTCCGATGCGCCACGAAGCCTCCGCGGGGAGACTCCGCTCGGGCGGATACCCCATGAGGTCGGCGGCCTGCGTGGCCCCGACGGCGGCGTAGTCCACCGTCCCGTCTTGGAAGCTTCCACGGCGCATGCGAACAGCCTACCTTCGCCTCTTGGGGGCTACTTCTTGTCTTTGCCCTCGACGTCGCCCGACAGCGCAGCGATGAACGCCTCCTGGGGGACCTCGACGCGGCCGACCATCTTCATGCGCTTCTTGCCCTCCTTCTGCTTCTCGAGGAGCTTGCGCTTGCGCGTGATGTCGCCGCCGTAGCACTTGGCGAGGACGTCCTTGCGGATGGCCCGGATGTTCTCGCGGGCGATGATCCGCGCGCCGATCGCAGCCTGGATCGGCACCTCGAACTGCTGGCGTGGGATCAGCTTGCGCAGCCGCTCCGTCATCAGCGTGCCGTAGGCGTAGGCCTTGTCGCGGTGGACGATCGAACTGAACGCGTCGACCTTCTCGCCCTGCAGCAGGATGTCGACCTTCACGAGGTCGGCCGTCTGCGAACCGGCCGGTTCGTAGTCCAGGCTCGCGTATCCCTGCGTCTTGGACTTGAGCTGATCGAAGAAGTCGAAGACGATCTCGCCGAGCGGCATGTTGTAGCGCAGTTCGACGCGGTCCTCGCTGAGGTAGTCCATTCCCAGGAGCGTCCCACGGCGCGTCTGGCACAGCTCCATGACGGTTCCCACGTAGTCCTTCGGCAGCAGGATGCCGACCTTCACGACAGGTTCGGAGACCTCGGCGACCCGTCCGTCGGGGTACTCGCTCGGGTTCGTGACCGTCACCGTCTCACCGGTGTCGGTCATGACTTCGTACGTGACAGACGGTGCCGTCGTGATGAGGTCCAACCCGAATTCGCGGGACAGACGCTCGGTGATGATCTCGAGGTGGAGGAGACCGAGGAAGCCGCAGCGGAAACCGAACCCGAGGGCCACGGAGGTCTCCGGTTCGTACTGGAGGGACGCGTCGGAGAGCTTGAGCTTGTCGAGGGCTTCGCGCAGGTCGGCGTAGTCGCTGCCGTCGATCGGATAGATACCGCTGAACACCATGGGCTTCGGGTCGGTGTAGCCAGGAAGCGCCGTGGTGGCGGGCTTGCGGTGATGGGTGATCGTGTCGCCGACCTTGGACTGACGCACGTCCTTCACGCCGGTGATGAGGTAGCCCACCTCCCCTACGCCGAGGCCCTTGGTGGGAACCGGCTCCGGGCTGGACACACCGATCTCCAGCAGATCGTGGGTGGCCTTCGTCGACATCATCTGGATGCGCTCGCGCGGTTCGAGCTTGCCGTCGATCATCCGGACGTAGGTGACGACGCCGCGGTACGAGTCGTAGACAGAGTCGAAGATCATCGCGCGCGCCGGCGCCGACGCGTCTCCGGTGGGCGCCGGAATGCCCTCGACGATGCGATCGAGCAGCTCTTCGACGCCGAGACCTGTCTTCCCGCTCACGCGGAGGACGTCCTCCGGGCGGCCGCCGATGAGGTTCGCGAGTTCCGCGGCGTACTTCTCCGGATCGGCGGCGGGAAGGTCGATCTTGTTGAGCACGGGGATGATGTGGAGGTCGTTCTCCAGCGCCAGGTAGAGGTTCGCGAGCGTCTGCGCCTCGATCCCCTGGGCGGCGTCGACGAGGAGGATCGCCCCTTCGCACGCGGCGAGCGAACGTGAGACCTCGTACGTGAAGTCGACGTGTCCGGGGGTGTCGATCATGTTGAGGGCGAACGTGCCGTCGGCGGTGGCCCACGGCATCCGCACGGCCTGCGACTTGATCGTGATGCCGCGCTCACGCTCGATGTCCATCCGGTCGAGGTACTGCGCGCGCATGTCGCGATCCGAGACCACGCCGGTGATCTGCAGCATGCGGTCGGCCAACGTGGACTTGCCGTGGTCGATGTGGGCGATGATGCAGAAGTTGCGGATGAACTCGGGCGGCGTGGAGGCAGGCTCGAGAGGCGTGAAGGCGCGCGGTGACATGTCCCGTGAAGTCTACCGGGGGCCGCGTGGCGCTGCCGTCCGATCGCCGGGGCAGACCTGCGCCCGCGCGGACAATACCCGACGATCCGCCGAACACGCCAGCGCATCAGCCCATGAGAAAGAGTTAACCGATTTGACACTTGTCGAACTCCGCGTGCCCACAGGATGCTCAATCTGGCGGCCGAAGCCTGCGCGATCCTCCCTGCCGCGCGCGGACCGCCTCGGAGACGACGACATGCACACAGCAGAGTTCCGTTCGCCCCTGCGTCCGCGCACGCGCTGGCTGGCCGGTTCCACGGCCGCAGCCCTCGCGGTCGCCGGCCTGGTAGCACTGCCGACCGCGGCGGGCGCCGTCGTGTCGGCGGAAGCGCCGATCGTGATCGCCGAGGTGTACGGCGGCGGCGGCAACAACGGCGGCGCGTACAACCGCGACTTCGTGGAGTTGGCAAACGTCACGGATGCCGAGATCGACCTCGACGGCTGGAGCCTCCAGTACGCCTCGGCGACCGGCGCCACGTGGCAGGTGACGGCACTGGACGGCGTCTCCGTACCCGCCGGTGAACGGTTGCTGATCGGCCAGGCCTACGGCTCCGACCGTACGCTCCCCGGGTTCGAAGCGGATGTCGACGGCGCCATCGCCCTCAGCGGCACGCAGGGCAAGGTCGCCCTCGTGGCGGGAACCGCGGCCCTCTCCGGCGCGACGGGACTGGTCGACCTCGCGCAGGTTGTCGACTTCGTCGGCTGGGGCGGAGCGACGCACTTCGCGGGTGCCGCCGCAGCGCCGGCGACCACGAACGCGACGAGCATCTCGCGCAACGGCGACGACGCCAACACGGCCGACAACGCGGCTGACTTCACGGCCGGCGTGCCGACGCCCGCAGGCGCGGACGACGGCGGCCCGACCCCCACCCCGACGCCGACGCCCACGCCGACGCCGACGGAAGACCCGGAGATGGTCGCGATCGCGGACATCCAGGGCACGGGTGACGCCTCGCCGCTGGCCGGCGCCACCGTGACGACGACCGGAGTCGTGACGGCCCACTACCCGACCGGTGGGTTCGACGGCTATGTGATCCAGACCGCCGGCACCGGCGGTGACATCGACCTCGACACCCACGCCGCGTCGGATGCCGTCTTCGTCTATGCGCCGGGCGCCGTGGGCGAGGTCGCCCTCGGCGACACGGTCGAGGTCACCGGCGTCGTCTCCGAGTGGAACGGTCTCACCGAGATCACGGTCCGTGCCGGCGCCGCCACGGTCATCGCCGATGCCGAGGCTCCCGTGCCTGCGACCGTGGCCTGGCCCACGACGAACGCGCAGCGGGAGACGCTCGAGTCGATGCTCGTCGCTCCCCAGGGCTCGTTCACGGTCAGCAACACCTACGCCACCAACCAGTACGGCGAAGTGGGACTGGCCGCAGGCGACGCGCCGCTGCGTCAGCCCACCGACGTGGCGCGGCCGGGCAGCGCCGAGGCAGCCGACGTGGCCGCCGACAACGCCGCACGCGCCGTCGCGCTCGATGACGGAGCGAGCACCAACTTCCTCTCCGCGGCCAACAGCGGTCTCACCCCCGCCTACGTCTCGTTGGCCGAACCGATCGTCGTCGGCGCATCGGTGACGTTCACCGACCCCGTGATCGTCGACTACCGCAACAACACGTGGAAGCTGAACCCGTCGGCTCCGCTTGCCGCGGACGGGACGGGTACCGACGGTGTCGTGTTCGACAACCCGCGCACGTCCGCTCCGGACGAGGTCGGCGGCGACATCTCCGTCGCGTCGTTCAACGTTCTGAACTACTTCACGACCCTCGGTACGGAGTCGGCCTCGTGCGTCGCGTACACCGATCGCTTCGGCGACGGCGTCACCGTCCGCGAGGGCTGCGACCAGCGCGGAGCGTGGGACGCCGACGACCTTGCTCGCCAGCAGGCCAAGCTCGTCGCCGCCATCAACGCGCTCGATGCCGATGTCGTCGGTCTCATGGAGATCGAGAACTCGGCGGCCCTCGGCGAAGAGACCGACGAGGCGACCGCGACGCTCGTGGCCGCTCTGAACGCCGCGGCGGGCGAGGACCGCTGGGCCTTCGTCCCGTCCTCGGACGAGTTGCCCCCGGCATCCGAGCAGGACGTCATCACCAACGCGATCATCTACCAGCCGGATGCCGTGAGCACGGTCGGGTCCGCGCGCGCGCTGGGCGACCAGAGCGCCGACGGCGAGGCCTTCGGAAACGCGCGCGAGCCGCTCGGACAGGTGTTCGCTCCCGCCGCCGGCGGCGACGAGCTCCTCTTCGTCGTCAACCACTTCAAGTCGAAGGGTTCGGCAGGTCCGTGGCCGGGCGACGCGGACGCCGGAGACGGCCAGGGCTCGTCGAACGAGTCGCGCGTACGCCAGGCGACGGCGCTGCGCGACTGGATCGAAGAGATCCAAGGCGACGTGGCGGCCGTGGCCCTCGCGGGCGACTTCAACTCGTACGGGCAGGAAGACCCACTGCAGGTGCTGTACGCAGCGGGTTACACCGACGTAGAGCAGCACTTCGAGGTCGACTCGTCCTCGTACAGCTTCTCCGGACTGTCGGGCTCGCTCGACCACGTTCTCCTCAACGACGCCGCCCTGGCGCGTGCCACGGGTGCCGACATCTGGAACATCAACTCCGGCGAGTCCGTCGCCCTCGAGTACAGCCGATTCCGCTCGCACGGCACCGAGTTCTTCGCGAACGACGTGTACCGCTCGAGCGACCACGACCCGGTGCTCGTGGGGCTGTCGGCCGAGGCCGCTCCCGTCGAGCTGACCCTGCTCGGCATCAACGACTTCCACGGACGCATCGACGCCAATACGGTGGCGTTCGCCGGCACCGTGGAACAGCTGAGGGATGCCGCAGACGGACCTACGCTGTTCCTGTCGGCGGGAGACAACATCGGCGCATCGCTGTTCGCCTCCTCCGTCGCGCAGGACAAGCCCACGATCGACGTGCTCAACGCGCTCGGTCTGGAGGCGACGGCCGTCGGCAACCACGAGTTCGACCGCGGTTTCGCCGATCTGGAGGGGCGTGTCACCGACGCGTCGGACTACCCGCAGCTGGGCGCCAACGTCTACCTCGCCGGAACGCAGACCCCCGCGCTCCCCGAGTACGCCCTGCGGGAGGAGGACGGTGTGACGGTCGGCATCATCGGCGCGGTGACGGAAGAGACGCCGTCGCTCGTGTCGCCGGCCGGGATCACCGATCTGGAGTTCGGCGACCCCGTCGCCGCCGTCAACCGCGTCGCTGCGCAACTGAGCGACGGAGACGACGCCAACGGTGAGGCCGACGTGATCATCGCGCTCTACCACGAGGGTGCCGGCGCGGGAACCCCGGACGGTGCCACGTTCGAGCAAGAGCTCGCCGCGGGCGGTCCCTTCGCCGCTCTGGTGAACGACACCTCCCCCGAGGTCGACGCGCTCTTCACCGGCCACACCCACAAGGAGTACGCATGGTCGGCGCCGATCCCCGGCACCGATCGCACCCGCCCCGTCGTGCAGACGGGCTCCTACGGAGGCAACATCGGAGAGATCGTGCTCTCGATCGACGGCGGCGACGTGACCGCCCACACCGAGCGGATCGTGCCCCGGACGACGACGCCCGCCGCCGACCTCATCGCCGCCTATCCGCGCGTTGCGGAGGTGGATCGCATCGTCCAGGCCGCTCGTGCGGCGGCCGCCGAGGTGGGCAACACGGCGATCGGAGAGGTGTCGGGCGATATCACGACCGCCTACGCCGGTGGATCGTTCGTGGGCGGCGTCTGGACGGGCGGTTCCCGCGATGACCGGGCCTCGGAGTCGGCGCTCGGCAACACGGTTGCCAACATGCTGCGCGACTCGCTCTCCACGCTCCCCCAGGGCGCGCAGATCGGTGTCACGAACCCGGGTGGCCTGCGCGCCGACCTGTGGGACACGCAGGCCGAGTTCGGCGCAACGGCGATCCCGGGGCTGGCCGACGGCACGGTCTCGTTCTCGCAAGCCAATGCCGTGCTGCCGTTCAACAACACTCTCGCCCTCGTCACCCTGACCGGTGAGCAGTTCACGACGCTGCTGGAGCAGCAGTGGCAACGCGACGCGCAGGGCAATGTCCCTCAGCGGCCGTATCTCCAGCTGGGGCTGTCGGACAACGTGTCGTACACGTACGACGCGACGCTTCCAGAAGGGTCGCGCGTCACCTCGGTCACGGTCGACGGTCAGCCGCTCGATCCCGCCGCAGAGTACCGCGTCGGCACCTTCTCGTTCCTGGCGACGGGAGGCGACAACTTCCGCGCCTTCACCGAGGGGTCGGACTACGTGGACACCGGCCTCCTCGACTACGAGGCGTGGATGGACTACATCGCCGACGGCTCGCCTCTGGCGCCCGACTTCGCCAAGCACGCCGTGCAGGTCTCCGGAGCCCCGGCGACCGCGACCGCCGGTGACACCGTCACCTTCCAGGTCAGCGGCATCAACATGACCAGCCGGGGCGCTCCGGAGAACACGTCGCTCGCCGTGTCCATCGGTGACACCGAGCTCGGTGAGGTTCCGGTGACGGCGGGTGCGGCATCCGTGTCGGTCGCTCTCCCCGCCGACCTCCCCGCCGGCCTCACGGTGATCACCCTCACCGCGCCGGACTCGGGCACCGTGGTGCGGGTCGCCCTCGAGGTCGAAGCGGCCGTCGAGCCCCAGGCGACGACGACGCAACTGGTCGCACTCCTCCCCGTGCACATCAACCGGCTCCTGCCGACGACGCTCGTCGCGTACGTCGACCAGGAGGAAGGCTCGCCGGAGGGTGTGGTGGAGTTCCGTGAGGGCACTGAGGTGGTCGCCACGGTTCCTGTCCGACGGGGCTTCGCCGCCTACACGCTCGGCAAGCTGAGCCGTGGCACTCACCAGTACACGGCCGTCTTCGTGCCGGCCGATCCGACCGTCTCCAGTGGCTCCGCGAGCAAGGCGGTGCGTGTGAGGGTGGTGTTCTGACCCCGTCCTCCCGCCGGAGGCAATCCGAATCGAGCGGGCTCGCGACACGGCGTCGCGAGCCCGTTCGACGTGTGACGAATCGTAGGCTGGACAGATGGTGACGCACGTGGTGATGGTGCACGGCATTCGTACCTCCGCCACCATGTGGCGCTCGCAAGTCGCTCATCTGAACGAACGCGGCATCCCCGCCACCGCTGTCGACCTGCCCGGACACGGCACACGCATGTCCGAGGAGTTCACCCTCGACGAGGCGTTCGCAACCATCGACCACGCGGTCCGCGGGGCCGCTGAGCGCGGCCGGGTGGTGCTCGTCGGACACTCCATGGGAGGACTCCTCTCTCTCGCCTACGCGGGTCGCGAGGACAAGCCGCCCATCGACGCCTTCATCGCGGCGTCGTGCACGGCCCTTCCCCGCGGCGTCGGCCTCGCCACCTACCGCGCGCTGGCGCGAGGCTTCGACCGCCTTCCTCGCCGCGGCCAGGGCATCGCGGACTGGGTGCTCGATCGCACGCTGCCCTCCGAGACTCGCCTGGATTTCGGCGCCGGCGGCTACGCGTACGACGCGCAGGATGTCGCGCTACGGAGCCTCTCGGTGCTGGATCTGCTCGCCGCGCTCGGCCGGATCGATGTGCCGACCTGGTTCATCAACGGGCAGTACGACCAGCTGCGTGCGAACGAGCGTCTCTTCGTCGGGCTCGTCCCGGGAGCGGAACTGATCGTCGTCCCGCGAACGAGCCATCTGGTCACCGCGATGCGACCTCGCGTCTTCAACGCTCTCCTCGGCCTGGCCGTCGCGAGCGTCGACGTCGCCGCGGCCGAATCAGCCGGCTGAGGCTCGACCCCGGGTTGGGGCGCCCGCGCGGATGCGGAGCGTCGCGAGACCGCCGAGCGCGGAGAGGACCGCACCCACCGCGAAGAGGAGCCAGAAACCGCCGACGAGGGCGACGAGTCCCGCACCGATGAGCGGCCCGAGAAGTTGCCCGAGGCTCGCCGCGACGTTCACGAATCCGAGGTCGCGGGCGTGATCGTCGGGGAACGGCAAGAGGTCGGTCGCGAGAGCCAGGCCGACCGACATGTACGCGCCGTACCCCATTCCCAGAAGAGCAGCGGAGACGAAGGCCACCTCCAACGACGGAGTGACGGCCAGGAGAAGGGATGCCACGGCCTGCACCATCGCGGCACCGACCACCCAGCCGATCCTCCGGCCGGACCTGTCCGAAAGTCGCCCGGACAGCACGGACGCGGCCACGACGAAGACCGTGTAGACGACGATGAGCAGGAGAAGCTGCTCCTCGGCCGCCTCCGGCGACTGCCCCACTCCGTACAAGAGGAAGAACAGCAGCAGACCGGTACCCAACGCGTTGCCGATGTTCACGACGAGGCGGCCCGTGAGCAACCAGGCGAAGTCGTGGTCGCGAAGCGCGGCTGTCCGTTCGGCGAATCCGCGGGGCACACGTGCGGCCTCGGACGCCGAAGGGGCCGGCGGGTCGGGAAGAATGAGCGCCGCGCTCAGACCCGCGACCGCGAGGAAGCCCGCGAGGACGAGGTATCCCCCGAGCGTGCCCAGGCCGAGGAGGACGATCGCCCCGACTCCGAGCACGATCCCGACGGCTTGCGAGGAGGCGATGGCCGCCGACGCCGCGCCGCGCTGCGCGCTGAGCTGATCGGCGATGAGCGCCGTGAAGGCGGAGGCCGCGACGGCCGTGCCCACCGACACACCGATCCACGCAGCGCCGACCAGCCACGGACCGCTCGCTCCGGCCAGGCAGACGAGGGAGAGCGTGGCGAGTGCGACTCCCGCCACGGCCCACGGTCGACGTCGCCCCCGCGCGCCTCGCGTACGGTCGGACAGTCCACCGGCGACAGGTCCGGCGACGACGGCGGCGATGCCCCCCACCGCGAGGACCAGTCCCGACGACACCACTCCCGAGATCCAGCCGGCGGCGTCGTCGGGTGTGTTCAACTGCAGCGGGATGAGGAGCTGCAGCGGCGTCAGCTGCACGGTCCACAGCGCGAGCCAGGCGACGGTGAACAGCGCGAACCACTGCCGGCCGACGCGCGGCGGCGTCATGCTCGGGCCTCCTCGATCAGGGCGCGGTACCACTCGTAGGAGGCTTTCGGCGTGCGCTGCGAGGTCTCGTGGTCCACGTGCACGAGCCCGAACCGCTGGGAGAATCCCTCCGCCCATTCGAAGTTGTCGAGCAGTGACCACACGGTGTACTCCCGCACGTCCGCTCCCCTTTCGTTGGCGTCGGCGATCGCCTCGATGTGCGCGGCGAGATACGCGATGCGTTCGGTGTCTTCGATACGCCCGGCGGAGCGAGAAGGCTCGGAGAAGGATGCACCGTTCTCGCCGACGATCACCGGCGGCAACGCGTCACCGTAGCGGGAGCGGAGACCGAGCAACACCTCGGTCAGCGCGGCGGGGACGATCGGCCAGCCGAAGCCGGTGACGTCGGCGCCCGGGACGGGCTGGAGGGAGAACGGAATCGGGGCTTCGGGCAAGGCCGCGCCCACCACTGTCGGGTTGTAGAAGTTGACGCCGTAGAAGTCGCTGGGTTCGGAGATGAGCGCGAGGTCGCCGTCGTGCACCGGTTGTTCCGGGATGCCCAGGGCACCGAGATCGGGGTATTCCCCGAAGAAGAGGGGGTCGGCGAAGAGATGATTGTGGAGGGCGTCGTACGCGGCGGCAGCGGCCTGATCCTCCGGAGAGGCCGTGGCGGCGGATACGTGCGTGTGATTGTTCACGATCCCGACCTGACCGGCATCCGCGTCACGCACGATCTGCTGGGCCAGACCGTGCGCCAGGAGCTGGTGGTGCACGGTCGGCAGAGCGTCGAAGAGCAGCTGCCGTGCGGGCGCGAGTTCGCCGATCGCATAGCCCTGGAGCGTGGTCGAGACCGGTTCGTTGATGGTGTACCAGTGCCGCACGCGGTCGCCGAGCGCTTCTATCACGAGCGCGGCGAAGTCTGCGAAGCGGAAGGCGGTTTCTCGCTGCAGCCACCCTCCCTCCGTCTCCAACTCGCTGGGAAGGTCCCAGTGATACAGGGTCGGGAACGGTGTGACCCCCGCCCCGAGCAGCTCGTCGACCAGCCGCGAGTAGGTGTCCAACGCGGCTCTGTTCGCGCCTCCACGCCCACCCGGCTGCACGCGGGTCCACGACACCGAGAATCGATACCGATCGACGCCCAGCCTGTCCAAGAGCGCGACGTCTTCGGCTGACCGACGCCAGCTGTCAGGCCCGGGCTCGGCCGTCGACCCGTCCTTCACCGCGCCGGGTGTGTCCACGAAGTCGTCCCAGATGCTGCGTCCGCGTCCGTCCGCGCTACGAGCGCCCTCGATCTGGAAGGCCGCCGTAGCTGCAGACCAGCGGAACGGCGGCCGCAGCAGGGTGAGCCGTCGCAGGGAGGGCGCGGGGTCGAGCGTGAGAGGATCGGATGCCACGGCATCTCCTTCGTCGAGCGCATCGTCGAGCCGGTCGGGTCCGGTTGACCCGATCATGCCGCACCCGGAGACTCCTGCACAGCATGAAATGCCGCTCGGTGTCGGCGCGGGTCGCACGACGAAACCTGGTAGACTCGGCTTTTGGCTTGCGTGTGGGCTTCTCCCTCACACGACCGCCGTGCGGCAGCCCTCTCTTGTCACTCGGCACATCCAACGAACACTCCGAACGAAAGAGCCCTCGAACGTGGCGAACATCAAGTCGCAGATCAAGCGCAACAAGACCAACGAGAAGGCGCGTGAGCGCAACAAGGCCGTCAAGAGCCAGCTGAAGACCGAGGTGCGTCGCACCCGCGAAGCGATCGCCGCGGGCGACAAGGCCGCCGCTGAGAAGGCTCTCGCGACGGCGACGAAGAAGCTCGACAAGGCCGTGAGCAAGGGCGTCATCCACGAGAACCAGGCCGCGAACCGCAAGTCGGCCATCGCGAAGCAGGTCGCTGCGCTCTGACTCTGAGCCGTCTCAACTGACGAAGGCCCGTTCCCTCAGGGGACGGGCCTTCGTCAGTTTCCCCGAGCGCCCGCTCCCCCGCTCCGGAGAATGCGGGCGGACGGTTCAGCCTCCGAACGGAGCGCGCGTGGCGATGACCGTGACCAGTCTCTCCACCGCGAACACCGGGTCGCGGGACGCGCCCTTCACCTCGGCGTCGGCTCGCGCCGCTGCCTGAATGGCGATACTCAACGAGCCCTCGTTCCACCCGCTGAGATCACGCCGGGCACGATCGACCTGCCAGTCCTTCATGCCGAGACGAGCGGCGAGGGCAGCGGCCGGTTCGCGCGAACCGGCGACCCGCGCCATCGTCCGCAGCTTCGACGCGATCGCGGCGACGAGGGGCACGGGGTCGGCGCCACTGGCCAGCGCGTGCCGCAGAGCGACCAGCGCGTCGCCGTAGCGCCCGGCGATCGCGGTGTCGGCGACCGTGAAGGCGGACGTTTCGACGCGCCCCCCGTAGTACCGCTCCACCGTCTCCACCGAAATGTCACCGGGAACGTCGGAGATCAGCTGCTGACAGGCTGCGGCGAGTTCGGTGAGGTCGTCGGCGAACGCGCTCACGAGCGCACGAAGCGCCGGCGGAGCGATGCGCTTCTGCGCCGCCTGGAACTCGCCCGCAGCGAAATCGAATCGGTCGGAGTCGCGCTTGACGGCGGTGCAGGCAATCTCCACCCCGCCGCCGGAACCGGCACGGATCGCATCGAGGAGCTTCTTCCCGCGTACGCTGGCGCCGGTGTGGCGAAGGATCACCGTCGCGCCGTCTTGGGGGGCGTCGAGGTAGGCGAGCGCTTCGGCGAGGAAGACGTCGGAGCACTTCTCGACCCCCGACACCCGCACGAGTCGGGGCTCGCCGAACAGAGAGGGAGAAGTGACGGCGAGAAGAGTGCCGGACGCGTAATCGTCGGCGCGGACGTCGTTGACCTCGAGGCTCTCGTCCTCCGCACGCAGGTAGTCCCGTACGCCGGCGATCGCCCGTTCCGCGCACACCTCCTCGGGTCCGGAGACGAGCACGATCGGCGCGGGCTGTGGCGAGCGCCACGACAGTTGCGGGATGGCCGACGCGGTGCGGGATGCCGGTCTGCGAGCTGCCATGCGTCCAGCCTACTCAGCGCCGCCGACGCTGCGCTGACGCCAGAGGCGGAGGTCTCCGGCTTCCATCCACACCGCGATCGCGCCGGAGTGGTCGGTGCGGGCGACGCGTGTGCCCGTGTCGGCGAGGATGTCGAGAGTCTCCTTCCGGGGATGACCATAGGTGTTCTCACCGACCGTGAGCAGAGCCAGGCGTGCACCCACGACCTCGTAGATTCGTGGGTACTGGTCGGCGCTGCCGTGGTGGGCGACTTTGACGACGTCATAGGCGCCGGCCAGCCGCGACGCGAGCGGGATCTGCGGAGACGCGGACAGGTCTCCCAGCAGGAGAGTCCGCGGCACCCCACCGCCGCTGATCTCGAGAATCACACTCGCGTCGTTGCCGGTGAAGGCCGTGGACGTCGCTCCGAGGGGAGGTGGCCAGAGCACGCGCCAGCGGGCATCGCCCAGCGTGCCCACCACTCCCTCGCTCACCTCCGTGAGGCGTGCGCCGCCGCGTTCGAGTGTGTGCAGAGACTGCGCGCCCGCGGCATCCGGCACCGGACCATGGATCACGTGGCCGACCCTCCCCGCGACGGCGGGCACGCCCCCGCGGTGGTCGAGGTCGAAGTGCGTCAGCACGAGCAGATCGATTCGTTGGACACCGAAGAGCTCGAGACACTGCCGCAGCGGTGCGGGGTCGGGTCCGGTGTCGACCAAGGCGATTCTCTGCGCCGACCTGATGAGAACGGCGTCGCCCTGCCCGACGTCGCACGCGACGATGGCCCAGTCGTGCGGAACTCGCTCGCGTTCGAGCCATGTCAGCGCGGGTCCCCCGGCGATCCCCGCGCCGGCGAGACCCGCGACAGCGAGCACCGCGCCGGCACGCAGCCGCGGCCGACCGCGAGCGGCAGGGTGAACGGCGACCACGATCGTCGCACCGACGAGGGTCAGTGCGCCTGCTCCGGTGAGACCACCCAGCCACGGCGCCGTCGCCCACGGCAACCGGGCGATGACGGCAGCGGTCTCGGCGATCCAGGCGGCAGGCAACCAGGCGAGGGTCGCGAACCCGTGGGCGAGCACCGGGATGGGAGTGGTGAGACAGGCGAGGAGGCCGATGACGGTGGCGACCGGGGCGGCCGGTCCGGCGATGAGATTGGCGAGGACGCCGTAGACGGGCACGGTCGGATCGAGCAGCACGAGGACCGGTCCGCATGCCAGCTGAGCCGAGAGCGGCACCGCGATGACGAGTGCGAGCGGCGACGGCATCCAGCGCGACATCCCGTCGGCAAGCGGACCTGCGAGGAGCAGGAGCGCAGCCGTGGCGACGGTCGAGAGTACGAAGCCGGCGGAGAGCGCGAGCCACGGGTCGAGGATGAGAAGCACGATGACCGCCATCCCCAAGACGGCAATCCCCGTCCCCGCACGACCGTGCACCAGCGCGAGCATGGCGATGAGCGCCATTGCCGCCGCGCGAACGACGCTCGGTTCTGGCGTGACGAGCACGACGAATGCCAGGAGCACGCCGGCGCCGAGCGCGAGCCGAGCTCGGCGACGCAGCCCCAGTGCGGCACCGACAGCGACGCTGAGTCCCACGACGAGTGCGCAGTTGGCACCGGAGACGGCCGTCAGGTGCGACAGCGACGCTCGCTTCATCGCCTCATCGAGTTCCGCGGTCACCCCACTCGTGTCACCGACGGCCAACCCGGCGATCAGCCCTGCTGCAGGCTGAGGCAATCCCGACACGGCCTCGTGTAAGCCGCGCCGAAGAGAGGCCACGACGGCGAGGACCCCCTCGGGTCGGGAGCGCACCACGACCTCGGAAGCGTGGACGATGAGCACTGCGCGCGCGCCCGCGTCGGCGCGAAGCGCGGTGCCGCGAACGTAGACGGCGGCACCGACGTCGATCCCGGAGGGAATCTCCGCGGCGCGCACGATCAGTGGTGCCGAGGCGCGCATGACGGTGCCGCCCACCGTGACCTGCGAACTCACGGCGTCGAATCGCACACCGTGCGCCGACCGCTCGACTTTGCCGACCACACGCACTTCCCACGACAGGGCGCGCCCGCCGTCGATCGGCAGCGCGCTCACAGCCGCTCGGCCAGGTTGGGAGTAGGCGACCTGGGCAGCAGTGGTGCCCGCGAGAACGGCCGCAGCGACCGCCAGCGCGCACACGGACACCGCCGCGAGAGGAAAGCGACGGAGCGCGAGCATGAGCGCTCCGGCGAGGGAAAGCGCGATGAACCCCACGGACAGAGGCCCCGAGGCGTCAGGAACCACGATGGCGACTGCCGCCGCCACCCAGACCGTGAGGACGATGGGCACCAGCCGCAGGTCGCGTGCGCGCACGCTCACACCGTGACCAGTTCGCGGAGCGCGTCGAGCATCTTGTCGCCGATCCCGGCTACAGCGAGCAAGTCGTCCACACTCGAGAAGCGGCCATTCTGCTCGCGCCACTCGAGGATGCGCTGAGCCAGCGCCGGGCCGATGCGCGGCAGCGTCTCCAAGGTGGGACCGTCGGCCGTGTTGAGATCAACGAGCTCACCGGGCGCCGCCCCGGCGTCCGCACTCGATGCCGGTGGGACACCGGTGCTCCCCTCTGACAGCGTTGACGCCTCCTCCCCCCGCGCGGGCACCCGTACCTGTTCGCCATCGGTGAGGGGGCGCGCGAGATTGATACCGGAGGGTTCAGCCTTGCGGGTGAGCCCGCCCGCGGCGGTGATCACATCGATCACGCGTGCATCCGGGGAGAGGCGGTAGATCCCGGGTCGCGCGACCTGCCCGTGAACGTGTACGTACAGTTCGGCGGCCGGGCTGGCTGTCGCCACTGCCGCGGGAGTCACCGCGACGCTCGCGACCGACTCGACAGGGCTCGCCATCGTGCGGACGATTCCCGTGACGACGGTGATCGCGAGTGCCACGACGACCAGCACGATGGCAGCGCCCCAGCGGAGACGCGAACGCGGAGAGGGATCTGCAGTCACCGGTCCAGCGTGCAAGATGCCGCCGTCGGTGGGCGAAGTTCGCGCCCTCCCGTGGAGGACTCATGCCGACCGACGGCCGGGGAGAAGGCTACGCGGTGGTGAAGCTGACCACCTTCGGCGCGCGCACCACCGCGCGAACGATCGTGCGGTCGCCGAGCGAACGGCGCACCTTCTCATCGTCTCGCGCGCGCTGCTCGAGTTCGTCGGCGGAAATGCGTGCCGGAACGGTGAGCGTGCCGCGAACCTTGCCGTCGATCTGCACCACCGCGGTGACGGATTCCTCGACGAGAAGCGTCGGGTCGGCCTGTCGCCAGGTCACGAGACCCACGAAGGGCTCATAACCGAGGATCTCCCACATCTCCTCCGCCGTGTGCGGCGCGAAGAGGTCGAGGATCATCGCGGTCGCCTCGGCCGCCTCGCGCACAGCGGGGTCGGCCGGGCCTGCGCCGGTGTCAATCGTCTTGCGCGTGGCGTTGACGAGCTCCATCAAGCGCGCGACGACGACGTTGAACTTGGTCTGTTCGACCAGCCCTGGGGCATCGGCGAGAAGACGATGCGTCACGCGTCGCAGTGATGCGTCACCCTCGGCCCAGACGACGTCGCGGTCGCTCGTGACGTCCTTCGCCACGCGCCAGGCACGCGCGAGGAACTTCTGCGCTCCCGTCGTGGAGACGTCCTCCCAGTTGATGTCGTCCTCGACGGGGCCTGCGAAGGCGATCGCGACCCGCACGGCATCCGCGCCCGGGTCGACCATGCTCGAAGCGAACTCGACGAGATTGCCCTTGCTTTTGGACATCTTGGAGCCGTCCAGAAGGACCATGCCCTGGTTGATGAGAGTCGTGAAGGGTTCGGTGAACCCGATCAGACCCATGTCGAAAAGCACCTTCGTGATGAAGCGTGCGTAGAGCAGGTGGAGGATCGCGTGCTCGACGCCGCCGATGTACGAGTCGACTGGGGCCCACTTGTCCGCCTCCCGCGAGGAGAACGCCTGTGTCGCGTCGCCCGGCGCGAGGAAGCGCAGGAAGTACCAGGAGCTGTCGACGAACGTGTCCATCGTGTCGGCGTCGCGGCGGGCCGGTGCGCCGGTCTCCGGGTCGACGGTCTCGATCCACTCGGTGGCGCCGCCCAGCGGCGAGGTGCCCTTCGGTGCGAGGTCCAGACCATGTGCATCCGGGAGCGTAAGTGGCAGCTGGTCTTCGGGCACCGGAACGATCCGTCCGTCCTCGGTGTGGATCATCGGGATGGGCGTTCCCCAGAACCGCTGCCGGGAGATCAGCCAGTCGCGCAGCCGGTACGACTTCGATGCTCGCCCCGATCCCGACGCTTCGAGCTGCTCGATGACACGGGCGATCGCGTTGCGCTTGCTCAGTCCGTTCAGCGACCCCGAGTTGATCAGGCGTCCCTCACCCGTCAGCGCCGTGCCGGTCACCGCGGGGTCGAGCGAGTCCAGCGACTCCCCCGCCGGATCGATCGGCACACCGTCATCGTCGACCTCGATCACTGTGATCGCGCCCGTGACCGGTGCAGTGGTGTCGACGACGACCTTCACCGGCAGATCGAACGCGCGGGCGAAGTCGAGGTCGCGCTGATCGTGCGCCGGCACAGCCATCACCGCGCCGTGACCGTAATCGGCGAGGACGTAATCAGCAGCCCAGATCGGCAGACGCTCGCCGTTGATCGGGTTGATGGCGAAGCGGTCGAGGAAGACGCCCGTCTTCGGCCGATCCGTCGACTGACGCTCGATCTCGCTGGCCTTGCCGACCTGCTCCAGGTAGTCCTGGAACCGCATTCGGACCTCCGCGGTCGAACCGGCGGCGAGCTCGGCGGCCAGATCGCTCTCGGGCGCGACGACGAAAAAGGTCGCCCCGTGCAGGGTGTCGGGTCGCGTCGAGAAGACCGTGACCTTCTCAGCGCGGCCCTCGATCTCGAAGTCGATGTCGGCGCCCACCGAACGTCCGATCCAGTTGCGCTGCATCCGGATGACCTTCGACGGCCAGAAGCCCTCGAGCTGGTTCAGATCGTCCAGGAGGCGATCGGCGTACTCGGTGATTTTGAAGTACCACTGCGTGAGCTTCTTCTTGACCACCTCGTGGCCGCAGCGCTCGCAGCGCCCGTCAACGACCTGCTCGTTCGCGAGCACGGTCTGGTCGTGGGGACACCAGTTGACCGGGCTCTCCTTGCGGTACGCGAGACCACGCTCGTAGAGCTTCTGGAAGAGCCACTGATTCCAGTGGTAGTAGTCGGGGTCGCTCGTGTGCAGCACCCGGCTCCAGTCGTACGACGTTCCGAATCGCTGGAGACTAGCCCGCTGCTGCGCGATGTTGGAGTATGTCCACTCGCGCGGGTCGGCGCCACGCTGGATGGCGGCGTTCTCGGCGGGGAGGCCGAAGGAATCCCACCCGATGGGATTGAGCACGTTGTATCCGCGGTGACGCCAGAAGCGTGCCACCGAGTCGACGTAGGCGTAGTTCTCCGCGTGGCCCATGTGCATGTCGCCGGACGGATAGGGGAACATGCCGAGCACATACTTACGCGGACGGGTGTCGTCCTCGCCGCCGGCGCGGAAAGGGTCGGCCTCGGTCCACCGGCGCTGCCACTTCGTCTGGATCTCGTACGGGTCGAACCCGCTGCCCTCCGTGTGGGCGGCGGGGGTAGCGGAAGACGTCGAGGACACGGAGCACCAATCGTGGAGAGTTCGGGAACGCGCGCAGGCGTCCTTCCAGATTAGCGGACCGACCAGGTCACCAGCCTGCGGGCAGGAGCGCGCCCGCCGCCGCCAGGGGGCCTCGTGCCTTGACCGCCACCTCGGCGACTTCGTCGGCGGGAACGGAACGCCAGGTGATTCCTCCACCCGCGCCGACGTAGGCCCCGTGGGGATGGATGACGATCGAGCGGATGACCATGGCGAGGTCGGCTCGTCCGTCGGTGCCGACCCAGCCGAAGCACCCGGCGAACACGCCGCGGGGGGCATTCTCCAAGGAGTGCAGGATGCGCATGGCCGCGAGCTTCGGAGCGCCGGTCATGCTTCCGGCGGGAAAGACGGCCCCCAGGACGTCCGAGAAGGTCGATCCGGGGCGCAGACACCCCGCCACCGTGCTCACCAGCTGATGGACCGCGGCATACGTCTCGACCTCCAACAGACGTTCGACGGCGACGGTGCCCGGGTCGCACACACGCTGGAGGTCGTTGCGCATGAGATCCACGATCATCACGTTCTCCGCGCGCTCTTTGACGCTGCCCGCCAGATCTGCAGCGAGGGCGTGATCGCTGACGGGGTCGGCACCACGGGGTCGGGTCCCCTTGATGGGCCGTGTGCGGACGACGCCGTCGCCGATCTCGAGGAAGCGCTCCGGGCTGGCGCTGACCAGGGCATGGGGGCCGACGCGCACGAGCCCGCCGTGGTGCGAGGGTGTGGCCGCGCGTAGGCGGAGGAAGGCGGCGACGGGATCGACGGATGCCGAGACGTCGAACCTGGTCGTCAGGCACAGCTGGTAGGCGTCTCCGTCGCGGATGGCGTCGCGACAGCGCTCGATGAGCGCGGCATACTCCGCGGGATCGTGCCGTGCGCGCGCGTGGTGTGCGACGGCGGGCGACGGACCGGCACCGACCTCGACTGGAGCCGAGATGTCGTGATCCTGCCAGCGGGCGACCTCTGCGACGAACTCGTCCAGGTCTCCGTGCGGAGCCCAGGCCCACACGCGTCGCGTCGCGTGCTCGAAGGCCACGAAGCGCGTGACGAGAAGCCCGGCGGTGTGCGCGACGCCGTCCTCCATGCTCGCGGGCGCGCCGGCGGATGCAGCAGCATCGTCGTAGCCGAGCCACCCTACCCATCCGCCGCGGAACGGCCCGCCCGCGTCCGCGGGCGTGAGCGCGCGGGTCACATCGAGGTCGTGAGCCGGCCCGCCCGTCGGCGCCCCGGTCCCGACCCAGCTCCACCCGTCCACTGCGTCCTCACCGGCGTCCAGCCAGAAGCAGTTCTCGTCGCGTGCCGGGCCCGCCAAGAAGAGGCGCTCGGGCTCTGTCCAGGCGGGCAGCTCGCGGGACGAGAGGGCGTCGATCACGTTCCCAGGCTAGACGGCGGTGGGGACGTAGGCTGGGACGGTGAACGAGTTCCTCACATGGTTGCTCGACGCCGTGCAGAGCGTCGACCCCGTCGTGAGGACGATCTTGGCCGGCGTCGCGATCATGCTCGAGACGAGCGTGCTGATCGGTCTGGTCGTGCCCGGTGATTCCATCGTGATCGTCGCGGGAACGGCCGTCGCATCGCCGTGGGAGGCGGGTGCGCTCATCGCCGTGGTGATCGTCGGTGCGCTGGTGGGCGAGAGCATCGGATTCTGGCTCGGACGATGGCTCGGGCCGCGCATTCGCTTCTCGCGTCTCGGCATGCGGCTCGGGGAAGAGAACTGGACGCGCGCAGAGCTGTATCTCCGTCGCCGCGGCGGGCCGGCGATCTTCATCTCCCGCTTTCTTCCCGTACTTCACTCGCTCGTGCCGCTCACCGTGGGCATGAGCGGGTTCGCCTACCGGCGCTTTCTGGCCTGGACGGCCCCGGCGTGCGCCCTGTGGGCCATCGTGTACGTCTCGGTGGCGGCCGCGGCTGCGGGGACGTACCGAGAACTGGCCGATCGGCTGCACTACGCCGGGTACCTGTTCGTCGCCGTGATCGTCGTGTTCCTTCTCCTCATCTATGTCGCCAAGCGCGTCATCGTCGCGCGGGAGGCTCGGCATCTGCGCCTCGAAGACGAGATGGCGTCCGACGACGTCGACGGCGACGTGAAAGACTGAATCGATGTCTGCCGATCCGTCCCCCCGGCCGAAGGTCCTGTGGCTCGCGAGACTCGAGTACCGATTCCACTCGTGGCGTGAGCGTCGCGCGCGTGGGCGCGGACAGGTTCCCACCGTCGCCGCCTATCCGGGCTACGGCGGGTCGGACTGGGTGCGCGTGCTCGGCCGCGTGCTCATCGTCCCGCCCCTCAAGCCCCGGCGCGGCGGTGAGTACGCGAGTGTGCGCGGGTGGCGCAGCTTCGCGTCGGTTCCCATCGGCTATGCGCAGGTGATCGTGACGGTCGACGGGGTGCGTCACGAGGTCGTCGCCGACAGGGGTGGCGTGATCGACACGGTGCTCCCGGCCTCGCTCGCGTCGGGGTGGCAGACGTTGACGATGTCGGTCGAGGGCAGCGAGCCCGTGGAGACGAAGGTGTTCGTCGTGGGATCGGACGTGCGCTTCGGCATCGTCTGCGACGTGGACGACACGGTCATGGTGACCGCGCTCCCCCGCCCGTTCGTGGCCGCGTGGAACTCCTTCGTGCTCGACGAGCACGCGAGGCAGCCCGTGCCCGGCATGGCGGTGCTCCTGGAGAGGCTCGTCCGCGATCATGCCGGCGCGCCCATCATCTACCTGTCCACCGGCGCGTGGAACGTCGCCCCGACGCTCGTCAGGTTCATGCGTCGGCACCTTTTCCCGTCGGGAGCGCTGCTCCTGACCGACTGGGGCCCGACCCACGACCGCTGGTTCCGCAGCGGGAAGGACCACAAGAGCGAGAACCTGCGACGCCTTGCGCGCGAGTTCCCCGACGTGCGCTGGATGCTGATCGGCGATGACGGTCAGCACGACGACGAGTTGTACACGGCCTTCACGAGCGAGTCCCCGGGACACGTCGAAGCTGTCGCGATCCGGCAGCTGTCGACCGCAGAGGCGGTCCTCGCGGGCGGACGCACCGCCGTCAACGACCATTCAGCGGCCGGTGTCCCCTGGGTCACGGGACCCGACGGTGCGGAGCTGCTGGAGCGTCTCGCTGCGGTGGGCGTCGTCGTCGAGTCCTGACACGCCGGGGCGTCCGATCGACGTCGGAGGCCGGGCTTAGGCTGAGCGCATGTGTGGTCGGTTCGTCGTTGCCCAGGTCGGTTCGGAACTCGTGGGCGTACTCCGCGTCGACGTGGTCGGAGACGATCTCCCTCAGCCGTCCTTCAACGTCGCGCCGACCGACCGCGCTGCGATCGTCCTCGACTCCGCGAAGACCGAGCCGCCCACCCGTCGCCTCGAAGCGGCACGGTGGGGGCTCGTACCCGCGTGGGCGAAGGATCCGTCGATCGGGCCCCGCGCGTTCAACGCTCGAGCGGAAGAGGTCGAGGACAAGCCGATGTTCCGGCAGGCTCTCATCAAACGCCGCGCTGTCGTCCCGGCATCCGGGTACTACGAGTGGCACACCGACCAGGGGGTGAAGACCCCTCACTACATCCATCCGGGCGACGGATCACCGCTGCTGTTCGCGGGTCTCTACGAATGGTGGCGCGATCCCTCGAAGGCCGACGATGATCCGGCGAGGTGGATGTTGAGCTTCACGATCATGACGAGGGATGCCGTCGGCGATCTCGGTTCGATTCACGACAGGATGCCGTTGTTCCTCGATGCCGATCACGCTGACGCGTGGCTCGACCCGACAACCGAGAACGTCGGAGACGTGCTCGACGCGGCGATCGATGCCGCCCCGCTCCTGGCAGAGACGATGGCGCACCACGCCGTCGGAAGTGCCGTGGGGAATGTGCGGAACAACGACCCGTCGTTGATCGATCCACTCGAGCCTTGAGACTGCTCGGCAGCCTGGAGGGAGATCAGGGCCGTTAGAGGAAGCCGCGCAGGCGCGCGGCGTGCGAGAGGTCGTCGCGGAAAGCGCTCAGCGTCGCCAGCGTGTACATGCCGTCGATCTCGCCGGACTCCCACAACCCGTGGATGCGCCGGAGGTCGGCGACACGCGACTTCCACCCGATCCCGTCGATGACGGCGAGCACGAACTGATTCGGCTTGCGTATCGCCGCCATCTCCTGGATCTCTCGCACCGCGTCGGTGAGTTTCGACCCCGTGCTGTCGAACCCTTTCGCTGCGACGACGATCTGCGCGTCGCTGTCGTCGGGCACGACAAGGTCGCAGGGAGCTGTCAGACCGTTTCGCCCCGTGAATCGCGTGCGGGTGCGGTAGGGCAGTGACAGGTCGCGGGCGATCGCTTCGATCTCGTCCTCCACCCGACGCCCGGACACGCCCGCTCGAGCAGCGGTGGCGCGAGTGCCCGCTCGCGCGATGAGGATGTCGCCGAAGTCGTAGGTGCGGTGGCGCTGTGCCCCCAGGACGCCGAGCAGGTCGAACTCGGTCTGAAACCAGTCGACCAGCAAGGCGCTCCGCGTGCGTGCCAGCGTGGTCCAGCCGCTGGAGCCGAAACGATCTCTGAGAACGTTCTTCAATCGCTCCTGGCTGAGGCCGACCGCGAGCCCCAGGACGGGGACCCAGGTCGGATGCCGCTGCACCCACTCGGAGAGTGCGGCCGCGTCGAGCGCGTCGTCGGGTATGCCGGCCAGAGACGCGAAGGCGTCGGCGATCGTCTGCGTCTCGGAGGTGACGGCGGTCGGGTCGGCGTGCGGTGTCAGTTGCCCCAACGACTCCAGATACGCGGCGAACGGGAGTGCGGCAGCCATCAGTCCCGCCCGATGAACAGGAATTCCGACGCGGAGCGGCGCGTGGCTGCGGCGTGCGTGCCGAAGCTGTAACGGTGATCGATCTCCTGGACGTCGACACGCGGCTTCACCCGCCTCAGCAGTTCCACGATGCGTTCCGGTCCGGGGAGTGCGTTGGACCCGTAGCTCATGACGATGGCGCCGGCGTCGGCGAACTGGTCGAACGTGCGGGTCAGCGCATCTTCGATGGAGCGCTTGTAGGCGAAGGGCGTGTAGCGCTTCGCGATCTTCTGCGTCTTGGTGTGGGGCATGATCTCGACTCCCCGCCAGTACACGCTGAGACCTTCGAGAAAGTGGTACCGCTTCATGTAGTCGGTGTCGTCGGCCGGTGGCGCATACGGCGGATCGAGGTAGACGACGTCCGGAGCAGCGACATCGAGCGCGAAGACATCACCGGTGACCACGCGATGCACGGTGCCGCGGTCGAACACGGTCGCGTTGTACTCCGCTACGCGCTCTCGGAAGTGCTCGGCCATCGTGAGCTGCAGATCGCGCCTCCCGTCGGCATAGCGGGTGCCGGCGTAGCTGAACACGCCGCGAGGTTGCTTGCGCGCGGCAGACAGGATGAGCGCTGCGAGGGCGAGATCGCGCAGGTGACCCTCGAGTGTCTCGATGTGCGACCACGCGGAGTCGAGGAAGGCGAGGTCGTCCTCATCGAAGAAGATGCCACCGAACGTACGCCGGATGAAGTCGCGGTCGTCGGCGGCGGGACCGCAGATCCGCTCGACGGTGTCGAGATCGAGCCGCACATGCGAGTTCTCGGTCGTGGCTCGCGCGACGGTCGTGGCGAAGCTCATGAAATCGTTCGCCGTGACGGAGAAGCCCTGCGCCTTCAGCAGATAGCTGACGACGCCCGAGCCGGAGAACGCGTCGACGGCCGTCGTGCCTCCGACCTCGGCGAACGCGCGCTCCAGATGGGGAAGGAGCAGATACTTCGACCCCATGTAGCGCATGCGGGGGTAGCGCTGCGCGCGCGCCAGCACGTCGGTCGTGGTCATGGTGCGGCGAGCGGGCGCTGCGGCCCGTGCGGGCCGCGTGGCGACGGTCTCCTCGTCAGCGGCGGACGAGGATTGCGGGGACACTGTGACAGTGTGCCAGCAGGCGCCGACATCGACATATCCGCCGCGCGGCGAGACAGGACATCGCTCACCCCCGTGCGCGACGGAACGCCGCAATACGCCGCCGCAAACACAAAATCCCCGGCGAACCGGGGATCATGGTGGACCTGAGGGGACTCGAACCCCTGACCCCCTGCATGCCATGCAGGTGCGCTACCAGCTGCGCCACAGGCCCATCGTCGCCGCTCGCGGCAACTCGATTAGCTTACTACATCGGAGAGCGTGCAACGAACGCGGGTCACTCCGACGCGGCGGCGGTCGGCAGCTGGACAGGCACGATCGGGCAGTCCTTCCACAGTCGTTCCAGTCCGTAGAAAGCGCGTTCCTCCTCGTGGAAGACATGCACCACGAGGTCGCCGAAGTCGAGGAGTACCCAGCGCGCCTCGGAGCGACCTTCGCGGCGGAGGCGCTTGACACCTGCCTCCAGCAGACGGTCTTCGATCGCGTCGGCGATGGCGGCCACGTTGCGCTCGCTGGAGCCGGTCACCAGCAGGAAGGCATCTACGAGCGGAAGCGGCTCGGAGACGTCGAATGCGACGAAGTCCTCGCCACCCTTCGCATCTGCGGCGGCCGCGGCGATCTGAACCAGTTCGATCGAACTGTCGGCGAGTGTCATGAGAAGACTCCTGAGGTGATGGCAACGAAAAGGACCCCGCCGACGGCGACCGCCAGGACGCCCACGACCACGATCAGCGCCCAGGTGAGACGGCTCCCCTTCTCTGGAGCGGGCGGCCGGATGATGTCCTCCGCGCTCTTGATCGTGCTGATGGCGGCGCTCGCGGCGATTGGGGTGGGTGACGATGCCGGCGGGAGCTCACCGTCGATGAGGACCGCGTCGACATCCTTGCCGTCGGAGTGGCCGGGCACCGAGCCTGTCGAGCCGTAGTGATCGGGCAGGGCGAAGGTGCCCGTGATGAGCACCTCACCGGTCGCGGCGACGGGCGACGTGAATCCGGCACCTTCGGGTGTCTGCGAGAGGATCAGCGCGTTCGGCATCGACAGCGCGCCGGTGCTCGCGCTCCCGCGCGTGAGGAGCTGGTCGAACGACGCAGGGACCTCGACGTCGGCGGCGTGGCCGCGGAGGATGTCGGATCCCAACTCCTCGGCGATCACCCGTCGGTCCGACTCGTCTGCGTCGGTGGCGTTGCTCGGCGGCTCCGAGGGCTCTGTCACGCCCTCGGCGGGCTCGGCAGCTTCGCCCTCTGCAGTGGCGAGCGGCTCGTCGACGGGCTCGACGACAACCGCGTCAACAATGTCGTCAGAAGCGTCCGCGGTGCTCACGAGCTCCTCGGAAGCGGGCGCATCCTCGGGTGCTTCTTCGGACGACGGAGCGTCACGGGTGCCGGCGGAAGCGGCCTCTTCCTCGAGCGCGCGCCTCTCGGCTTCGGTCGCCGCCAGGATCTCCGAGGTGATCACCGGCACGGATGCCGTGCGCAGGCGCTCGCGCTGACGTACCTCTCGCCGGGTCAGCGTCCGCGACGGCGACGCCGCGGTGACAGACGACGGCTGGCGATCCGGTGACTCCTCTTCGGGCTCCTCGGGGATCGCGACCGGAGGGGCAGGGAGGTCCACGGGCTCGGCCTCGCGCGGGAGCGGTACGGGGGGCGGCGCGTCAGACGTCGGGACGTCGGTGACGATCGGGGTGGCTGCGGTGTTGCGCAGCTCGCGCAGCTGTCTGCGCGTGAGCTGAGGCGGCTCTTCGGGTGTGCTCATGCCTGACTCCGGTAGAGGTGATGCTTCGCAATGTATTGGACCACGCCATCCGGGACGAGGTACCACACCGGGTGGCCTCGTCGTACGCGCTGGCGGCAGTCGGTGGAGGAGATCGACAGGGCGGGAATCTGCAGCTGACTCACGTCCTCGCTGGGGAGCCCATCGGTTCGAAGTTCGTGCCCCGGGCGAGATACGGCGACGAAATGAGCCAGGTCCCACAACTCGTCGTGGTCGCGCCATCCGAGGATCTGTGCGATCGCGTCGGCACCCGTGATGAAGAACAGGTCGGCGTCTGGCCTCTGCTTCTTCAGGTCGCGGAGGGTGTCGATCGTGTAGGTCGGCCCTGCTCGATCGATGTCGACGCGACTCACCGTGAACCGAGGGTTGGAGGCTGTCGCGATGACCGTCATGAGATAGCGGTGTTCGCTCTCGGTGACGTCTTCCTTCTGCCACGGCCGTCCCGTGGGAACGAAGAGGACCTCGTCGAGATCGAACGACTCGGCCACCTCGCTGGCCGCTACCAGGTGCCCATGATGGATGGGATCGAACGTCCCACCCATCACCCCGATACGCGGAGCGCGTGCCGTTGCCATCACGGCGGCCTAGTGGTGGCCGTGTCCCGCCTGGGCGAGGTCGCTGCCGTGGGTCTTCGCGTAGGCCTCCGCCTTGTGCGCGTGGCGGTTCGCCACGTTGCGGTAGGAGACCGTCACGAGACCGAGCGCCAAGAACACCACGAACGCGATCACCCCGAACACGAACGTCTCGGCCTGGACGTTGCCGTGGTGTTCGGCCTCTTGGGCGGCGAGAGAGGCGATCGTCGAGAGGATCATGGGGCTCCGTTCGGTTGCGGGTGCGCAGGTACAGTTTAGGCGGTCATGCGCGGATCTGCCCGGCGCCGCGAGCGAGCCACTTCGTGCTCGTCAGTTCGGGAAGGCCCATCGGCCCGCGCGCGTGGAGCTTCTGCGTCGAGATACCGACCTCCGCCCCGAACCCGAACTCGCCGCCGTCGGTGAACCGCGTCGAGGCATTGGCCATGACGACGGCGGAGTCGACTTCCGCGAGGAACCGTTCGGCGTTGCCCTCGTCGGTCGTGACGATCGACTCGGTGTGGTGCGTCGAGTACCGGCGGATGTGCGCGAGCGCCTCGTCGAGGTCGTCGACCACTCGGACCGAGATGTCGAGACTCATGTGCTCGGTCGCCCAGTCCGCGTCGGTCGTCGGAACGACGTCCGGAACGATCGCACGCGCTCGCTCGTCACCGTGGACGGTGACGCCGTGTGAGCGCAGAGCGGATGCCACGTCCGGCAGGAGCCGTTCGGCAGCATCGGCGATCACCAGCAGCGTCTCCACGGAGTTGCAGACGCTCGGACGCTGGACCTTCGCGTTCACGACGATGTCGCGTGCCCACTCCAGCGGGGCGCTCGAGTCGAGCACGATGTGCACGACCCCGGCGCCCGTCTCGATGACGGGGACGGTCGACTGCGTGACGACGGTCTCGATGAGCTCCGCGCTCCCCCGCGGGACGAGCACGTCCACGACGCCGCGCGCGTTCATGAGCGCGCGCGCCCCCTCGCGCCCGAAGTCGTCGACCGTCTGGATCGCTTCCGGATCGATGCCTTCGTCGGCCAGCGCATCGCGCATGGCGGTGACGAGGGCGGCGTTGGATGCCTGTGCGGCCGTGCCGCCGCGGAGCACCACCGCATTGCCCGAACGCAGCGCCAGTGCCGCGATGTCGACGGTGACGTTGGGGCGGGCTTCGTAGATGGAGCCGACGACGCCGAACGGGACCGAGACCTTCTGGAGCGTGACGCCGTTGGCCAGCGTGCGCTCATCGAGGATGCGGCCGACGGGGTCGGGCAGGTCGGCGACGGCGCGCACCGCGTCGGCCAGCGCGGCGATCCGTTCGTCATCGAGGCTGAGGCGATCGATCAGACCGGCCGAGAGGCCGCTCTCCTTGCCGCGTTGGACATCCTCCGCGTTCGCGGCGAGGATGGCGTCGCGGTGGGCCGAGATCGACGTGGCGATCGAGGACAGCACCGCAGCTTTGCGGGCGTCGTCGAGAAGGCCGATCTGGCGCGCGGCGTCCTTTGCCCGCAGCAGGCGTTCCTCGGCCGTCGTGGCGATCATGGTCATCAGCACAGTCTACCGAGGCGGGGGGTCGTCAGACGGTGGGCACGGGAGTCGTGCCCACCGTCGGCACGGCGTCGGGATGAGGCAGGAACCACGTGCCCACGGACGCGCCCGTGAGGGCCTCTGCGACCAGATCGGCGCTCGTCACGAGCACGCCGATTCCCGCGGCGGACGCGAGGCGTGCGGCGGAGGCCTTCGTGGCCGCGCCACCGGTGCCCACGCTGTTGACGACGACGGAGCCGAACTCGTAGGTGGAGAGGTCGTCATCGGGTTCGACCCGCTCGATGGGGCGCGCCCCGGGTTCGCTGGGCGGACGCGTGTAGAGGGAGGCGATGTCGCTCAGCAGGACGAGGGCGTCGGCGCCGATGAGCTGAGCCACCAGTGCCGCCAGCCGATCGTTGTCGCCGAAGCGGATCTCGTGGGTCGCCACGGTGTCGTTCTCGTTGACGATCGGGAGGATCCGGAGGCTGAGCAGACGCTCCATGGCGCGCCGGGCGTTGGAACGGTGGGTGGCATTCTCCAGGTCGCCCGCGGTGAGGAGAACTTGGCCCGCGACGATGGAGAACGGACGGAGCGCGTCTTGGTATCGGTAGATCAGAACGTTCTGACCGACGGCGGCGGCCGCCTGTTGCGTCGCCAGGTCGCTCGGGCGCTCATCGAGCGCGAGGTACGGCATCCCCGTCGCGATGGCTCCCGACGACACCAGCACGACTTCCGTGCCGCGCGCGTGCGCGGCAGCGAGGGCTTCGACGATCGGTTCGATCTTGTGCGCGTTCTCCCCGCTGATCGACGACGATCCGACCTTCACCACGACGCGTCGCGCGCCGAGCAGATCGGCGCGCTCCCGCAGGGTCACTCGGGATCCTCGTCGTACGAGCGACCTCCCAGCCGTTCGGCTTCGAGCTCGGCACGCGCCTCGGCCTTGGCATCCATCCGCTCGTGGTAGCGCTCGCGACGCTGAGAGGTCGTACGGCGCGGGTTGAGGTCGAGTCGCGGGTCGGTGCCGCGCGGCGCCGTCATGAGCTCCGCAGGAGACGACAGCGACGGATGCCAGTCGAACACGATGCCGTCGCCTTCGCCGATGACGACCGTCGAGCCCGCGACGGCCCCGGCGCGGTACAGCTCGTCCTCGACGCCGAGCTTCTCCAGGCGGTCGGCGAGGAAGCCGACGGCCTCCTCGTTCTGGAAGTCGGTCTGCTGCACCCAGCGGACCGGCTTGGTGCCGAGGATCCGGTAGACATTGCCGTACGTCCCGCCTTCGACGCGAACAGTGAAGTCCTTTTCCGCTCCGTGCGGACGGATGACGACGCGCTCGGGGACGACGACGGCTGCCTGGGCGGCGCGATGCGTCGTGACGATGTCGCCGAGGGCGAAAGTGAGTGCCCGCAGGCCGTCGTGGCTCACGGTAGAGATCTCGAACACGCGGTAGCCACGGGCTTCGAGATCGGGGCGGACGAGGTCGGCGAGATCGCGGGCCTCGGGAACGTCGACCTTGTTGAGCGCGATCAACTGGGGACGTTCGAGGAGCGGCAACTGGCCCTCCGGAACCGGGTAGTTGCCGAGTTCCTCGAGGATGACGTCGAGATCGCTGAGGGGGTCGCGTCCCGGCTCCAGCGTGGCGCAGTCGAGCACGTGCACGAGCGCGGTGCAGCGCTCGACGTGGCGAAGGAACTCCAGACCCAGCCCCTTCCCCTCGCTCGCACCCTCGATCAGCCCGGGCACGTCGGCAACGGTGAAGCGCGCTTCGCCGGCCTGTACGACGCCCAGGTTGGGGTGAAGCGTGGTGAACGGGTATTCCGCGATCTTGGGTCGGGCGGCGGAGATCGCGGCGATGAGACTCGACTTGCCCGCCGAGGGGAACCCGACGAGGGCCACGTCGGCCACCGTCTTGAGCTCGAGCTGGACGTCGCCTTCCCAACCCGGGGTGCCCAGCAGGGCGAACCCCGGCGCCTTGCGCTTGGGCGACGCGAGAGCGGCGTTGCCGAGACCGCCCTGACCGCCCTGAGCGACGACGAAACGCGTGCCCGGAACGACCAGGTCGGCCAGCACCTCCCCGTCGACGTCCTTGACGACCGTGCCGACCGGAACGGTCAGCTCGACGTGCTCGCCGGCGGCGCCGGAGCGGTGATCGCCCATCCCGAAGCCGCCGTTGCCGGCGGAGCGATGCGGTGAATGGTGGTACGACAGGAGCGTGGTCACCTGCGGGTCGGCGACCAGCACGACGTCGCCGCCGTGCCCGCCGTTGCCGCCATCGGGCCCGGCGAGGGGCTTGAACTTCTCGCGGCGGACCGACACGCAGCCGTTACCGCCTTTGCCGGCGCGCAGATGCAGCGTCACCCGGTCGACGAACGTGACCATGTCGGAACTCCTCAGAAAAACAGGCGAGGGGCGAGCCGAAGCCCGCCCCTCGTCATGGGATTGTGTGACGACCGGAGTCGTCGACGCCCGCGTCGGTCGGGATTACTCCGCGACCGGGACGATGTTGACGACCTTGCGGCCGCCCTTCTTGCCGAACTCGACCGAGCCGGCAGCCAGAGCGAACAGCGTGTCGTCGCCGCCACGGCCGACGAGTGCGCCGGGGTGGAAGTGGGTGCCACGCTGGCGGACGAGGATCTCGCCGGCGCTGACGGTCTGGCCGCCGAAGCGCTTCACGCCCAGTCGCTGAGCGTTGGAGTCACGACCGTTACGAGTGGAGCTTGCGCCCTTTTTGTGTGCCATCTGAAGCGTCTCCCTGGCTTACTTGATGCCGGTGATCTTGACGCGCGTGAGATCCTGACGGTGTCCCTGGCGCTTCTTGTAGCCGGTCTTGTTCTTGAACTTCTGGATGATGATCTTCGGGCCGCGCTCCTCGCCGAGGACTTCGGCGGTCACGGTGACCTTCGCGAGCTTGTCGGCGTCGGTCGTGACGGCGTCGCCGTCGACGAGCAGCACCGCGGGGAGCTCGAGCTTGTCGCCGACCTTGGCCTGCTGGCGGTCGAGGACGACGATCGTGCCGACCTCGACCTTTTCCTGACGGCCACCGGCGCGCACAACTGCGTAAACCACTTCACACCTGTTTCTTCTGTTGGAGCGCACGGCTCCGATTGTCTTTGTGAGACTGGGAAGTCTTGGTGCGGGGCCTCGACAGGGGGCTGTTGAGTCTCTCCGAAGCATCGCCATAGGCCTGCGACGCGGGCGCACCGAAGTTCTACTTTACCGGATGGGGCGGAGATGGGCAAAAGCGGGCCGAGGCGTGTCGCCGTAGGATGCCAGTCGATGACTGTTCTCGTCGACGACGCCCGCTGGCCGGCTCATGGTCGCCTGTGGGCCCACCTCGTGAGCGACTCCGATCTGGATGAGCTCCACCGGTTCGCCGCGGCCCACGGCATCCCTGCTCGCGCCTTCGATCTCGACCACTACGACGTCCCGGAGGACGCCATTCCTCGGCTCGTGGCGGGTGGGGCCGAGGCGGTCAGCGGACATGAGCTGGTCCGGCGGCTGATCGCCTCCGGCCTTCGCGTGACCGCGAAGGAACGCCGCGCGCGGGACTGACCCCGCCCGCTGTCAGTCCTCGGGGGTCGCCGACACCGGCGTGCCGGTGAGGGCCGCCGTCGTCACCCGTCGGCGCGCACGTCCCTGGCCGGGCGCCTTCGGCTCCGGAAGCGCGTTGAGAACCGAGTCCAGGAGCATGTCCTTCTCGGTCTTCGGCGACTCCGCACGCTTCTTGCGCGCCTTCTTGGGGCGCTCCGCGGGGGGCTGCGTCTCAGCCGACTCGAGCTCGACTGCCGGCACGACATCGACCGGGTGGATCGTGGAGGCCGCGATCTGGGCGAGAGCCGACTTGGCCCCCTCGGTGATGACGTGCGTGCCGCCGCCCTGGGGAGCCGCTCCGCCTCCGCCGTTGGACGACGATCCGCGGCCACGGCGCGAAGACCCGTTCTGCTGCTGCGGGGCACGGTGCTTCACGACGGGGTCGTGGTGCACGATGACGCCGCGGCCGGCGCAGACCTCGCACGCTTCGCTGAACGTCTCGAGGAGGCCGAGGCCGAGCTTCTTGCGCGTCATCTGCACGAGGCCGAGCGACGTGACCTCGGCGACCTGGTGCTTCGTGCGGTCGCGACTCAGGCACTCGACGAGGCGGCGCAGCACGAGGTCGCGGTTGGACTCCAGCACCATGTCGATGAAGTCGACGACGATGATGCCGCCGATGTCGCGCAGACGCAGCTGGCGGACGATCTCCTCTGCGGCCTCGAGGTTGTTCTTGGTGACGGTCTCCTCGAGGTTTCCGCCGGAACCCACGAACTTGCCGGTGTTGACGTCGACGACCGTCATGGCCTCCGTGCGGTCGATGACGAGTGAGCCGCCCGACGGCAGCCACACCTTGCGGTCGAGCGCCTTCTCGATCTGCTCCGTCACGCGGAACGCGTCGAAGGGGTCCTGCTCGTCCTCGTACTTCTCGATGCGCTCCAGCAGGTCGGGCGCCACACCGGTGAGGTAGGCCGAGATGGTGTGATGCGCGTCTTCACCCTGAATGAGCATCCGCGAGAAGTCCTCGTTGAAGACGTCTCGGACGATCTTGACGAGGAGATCGGGCTCGGAGTGCAGCAGCGACGGCGCGGAGCCGGTGCCGGCCTGGGTGCTGATGTGCTCCCACTGCGCCGTGAGTCGCTGGACGTCGCGCGTCAGCTGCTCCTCCGTGGCGCCTTCGGCGGCCGTGCGCACGATGACGCCGCTGGACTCCGGAAGCACCTCCTTGAGGATCTTCTTCAGGCGAGAGCGCTCGGTGTCGGGCAGCTTGCGGGAGATGCCGTTCATCGCACCGCCCGGGACGTAGACCAGGTAGCGGCCCGGCAGCGAGATCTGGCTCGTGAGGCGCGCGCCCTTGTGGCCGACCGGGTCCTTCGTCACCTGGACGAGCACCTTGTCGCCCGACTTCAGTGCGAGCTCGATGCGACGGGGCTGGTTGCCGGTCTCGACGGCATCCCAGTCCACCTCGCCGGAGTAGAGCACGGCATTGCGGCCCCGGCCGATGTCGACGAAGGCGGCTTCCATGCTGGGAAGCACGTTCTGTACGCGACCGAGGTAGACGTTGCCGATGAGCGAGGCGTCCTGGTTGCGCGCGACGTAGTGCTCGACGAGCACGTTGTCTTCGAGCACGGCGATCTGGATGCGACCGTTCTTGGAGCGGACGATCATCACGCGGTCGACGGCCTCGCGGCGGGCGAGGAACTCGGCCTCCGTCACGACAGCGCGACGGCGCCCGGCCTCCCGGCCGTCACGGCGGCGCTGCTTCTTCGCTTCGAGGCGCGTGGACCCCTTGATGCGCTGCGGTTCGGTGATGAGTTCGACCGCCCGACGGCGCGGAGCGGCGGGTGCACTCTCGTCGCTCTCCGCTCCCCCGCCGGAACCACCCCGACGGCGATTGCGGCGACGTGAGCTCGACGAGCCCTCCGCCTCGCCGTCGCGGTCGTCGCGGTCGTCGCGGTCGGAACCAGGGAGAGCCGGGAGCGGGATGATCTCGGGCGCGTAGAAATGGAGAGCGGTGGAGACCTCCGACACGAACACCTCGGGCAGCAGTCCCAGAGAGACGGCCGTGACCGCCCCTGACGCTGCCGGTGCGTCCGGCTGAGCGGCCTCGGTCGCCGGTGCGCCGTCAGCGGGGACGTCGGCATCTGCGGCGGGCACCTGGCGCTCGGACTCGGGCTCCGGACCGGCGGGCGCCTCCGCCTCGGGCGCAGCAGGCGCCTCGGCCTCGGACGCATCCGTTTCGGATGCCGGCGTGGCCGCAGGCTCGTCCGCGGTCTCGACCGTCTCCGTGGCGGGGTCGGCCTCAGCCGGCGCGGTGGACTCGTCGACGGCCGGGGTATCGGACGTCAGCGCGTCGACGGCATCCGTCGGTTCGGGAGTCTGGGTGTCGTTGTGCTCATCGGCCATCACTGGCTTACTCCTAGCCGACGGCTCCGCGCGCCGTCCGGCGAAAATCTGGCGGCGCCGCTCCGTGAAGGCCGGGCCGCGAACTCACTCGGTCTGCAGCGGGCGCAAGGCTCGCGCTGCGAAGGGCGTTCATCGCCCGAAGTCTCTGTGATGCCGTCGCGGCGCGGCCGCGGGTGCATCGAGAGTCATTATCGCACCATCTCGGACGGATCCGCGATCCCGCCCGCGGACGGCGCGTGTCGGCGGGGCGCAGGCGGACCTCACGCAAAGCCGCGGGTGGGATAATCGCCGGATGCCGAGCCGTCTCACCCACACCCGTCCCACCGGTCTCGCGATCTGGCTGATCGTCGCCGGCGTCATCGGCTGGATCGCGGCGTTCGCGCTGACGGTGGAGAAGTTCCACCTGCTGCAGAACCCGGGTTCCTCGGCATCCTGCGACTTCAGCGTGATCGTCCAGTGCGGTGCCAACCTCGCCTCCGCGCAGGGTTCGGTCTTCGGGTTCCCCAACCCCCTCCTGGGGCTGACGGGCTGGGTCGCGCCGATCGTGGTGGGCGCGGCGATCCTCGCCGGATCGCGCATGGCCCGGTGGTTCTGGTGGTGCTTCTGGGCCGGGATCGCGTTCGCCTTCTGCTTCGTCGTGTGGCTCATCACGCAGAGCATCTTCGTGCTGGGCACGCTCTGCCCGTGGTGCATGGTCACGTGGATCGTGACGATCCCGACGTTCTACGCGGTGACCCTGCACCTGCTGCGATCGGGCATCGTGCCGATTCCGACGCGCCTGCGCGAAGTGGCCGGCGCCGTCATGGGATGGCTGCCGCTCCTGGCGGTCGTGAGCTACGCGGCGGTCGCGCTCATCGCGCAGCTGCGCCTCGACTGGATCGGCACCCTTTAGTCCAGGGCGCGGTCGACCACGTCCGGTCGGGCGCCCCGGGACGTCGCCCGGTCAGAACCAGATGGCGAGTTCGCGGGTGGCCGAGTCGACGCTGTCGCTGCCGTGCACCAGGTTCTGCTGCACCTTCGCACCCCAATCGCGGCCGAAATCGCCGCGGATCGTGCCGGGGGCAGCGGTGGTGGGATCGGTCGTGCCCGCGAGCGAGCGAAAGCCTTCGATGACGCGATTGCCGGCGAGGCGGATGGCGACGGACGGCCCGGAGAGCATGAACTCCACCAGCGGCTCGTAGAAGGGCTTGCCGGCGTGCTCGGCATAGTGCCGCTCGAGGGTGTCGCGGTCGGGCTCGACGAGGCGGATGTCGACCAGCGCGTACCCCTTCTGCTCGATGCGCGCGAGGATCGCTCCGGTGAGGCCGCGAGCCACGCCGTCGGGCTTGATGAGGACGAGGGTCTCTTCAGTGGGCATGTCAATCTCCGTTCGTGGCGTCGGCGGCTCGAGCGGCGTTGCGTCGGTCGAGTTCGCCGCCCTTGATCGTCGCATACGCGTACATCCCCCCGAAAACCAGGGCGACGATGCCGAGGGCCGGCACCAGGATCGCTCCGAGCGCCACGACCAGCTGCAGGGCCCAGCCCAGGCCGATCCCCCAGGGATGCCGGAGCACTCCCACCGTGAGGATCATGACGACCGCGAGGATGCTGCCGGCGGCGATACCCCAGGCGTCGGGGATCGAGTCGGGCAGGGCGCCCAGGCCGTACACGACGAGCCCTCCCAGGAACACGACGATCGACTCGAAGCCGAGCACGACCGACGCGAGCGATTCCCGGGCTCCCCGCGCGCGGCGCGGGCGGGTCACCGCTGCCATCCGTCTTTCCAGTCCTCTTCGGCTGCGAGCTGCAGCGCCTCTCCGGCGAGCACAACGCTTCCCGCGATCACCACGGCGCGGCGGTCCGATGCGGACGCCCACTCTCGCGCCGCCTCCGCAGCGTCTGCGAGGGCCGGATGGACGGTCACGGGGACCTCCGCCTCCTCCACGAGATCGGCGATCCGCTCGGGGTCGGCCGCGCGGTCGGAGTCGGGTGCGGTCGCGAAGACATGGGCGGCGGCAGGGACGAGTTCCCGGGCGATGCCGACGGCATCCTTGTCCGCGAAGACCCCGAGCACGAGGCCCCACTCGTCGAAGTCGAACGAGTCGCGGAGCGCCGCCACGAGGGAGCGCGCGCCGTGCGGGTTGTGAGCCGCGTCGACCAGGACCGTGGGAGCGACCCCGATGAGCTGGAGTCGACCGGGCGAGGTCACCTGGGCCAGCCCGTCCGTCAGCACGTCGAGGGCGAGCGGCTGGCTGCCGCCGCCGATCAGCGACTCGACCGCCGCGATAGCGAGGGCTGCATTCGCGCCCTGGTGGGCACCGTAGAGCGGCAGGTACAGGTCCTCGTACCGGCCCGCGAGACCGCGGACCGTGAGCTGCTGGCCGCCGACCGCCAGGCGCTGGTCCTCCAGCGTGAAATCGGTGCCCTCGAAGGCGAGGGTCGCCTCCGCGGCACGCGCCGCAGCCTGAAGCGGCGCCACGGCCGCAGGCACCTGCCGTGCGGACACGGCGGCGGCTCCGCCCTTGATGATCCCCGCCTTCACCGCGGCGATCTCTGCGATCGTCTCGCCGAGACGGTCGGCGTGGTCGATGTCGATCGGAGCGAAGACAGCGACGTCTCCGTCGGCGGTGTTGGTCGAATCCCACGCCCCGCCCATCCCCACCTCGACGACCGCGACGTCGACGGGAGCGTCGGCGAACGCGACGAACGCGAGCACCGTCAGCAGTTCGAAGAAGGTGAGCGGTGCGTCGCCGGTGGCGGCGAGCTCGGCGTCGACGAGGTCGACGAACGGGGCGATCTCGTCCCAGGCCTCGGCTACCGCGGCGTCGGCGATCGGTTCCCCGTCGACCATGATCCGTTCCGTGAACCGCTCGAGGTGCGGACTCGTGAACAGCCCGGTGCGCAGGCCGTGGGCGCGGACGACGCTCTCGATGATCCGGCTCGTCGACGTCTTGCCGTTCGTGCCGGTCACGTGGACGACGCGGTAGGTGCGCTGCGGGTCGTCGAGCAGTTCGAGAACGCGCCGGGTGCGCTCCACGCGCGGCTGCACCCACTGCTCTCCCTGGCGGCTCAGCAGCGCCGTGTAGACGGCGTCTGCGCGGTGGCGATCGCTCATGCGTTCTCTCCGATCCGGGTGACGGCGACCGTCACGACCCCGGTGTTGGCGTATGTTCCCGCGGCAACGGTCGCGACGTGTTCCGCGTCGATCGTGCTCGCCGAGGCGATGACCGATCCCTCGCCCACCAGCGCACGGCCGTCGGGGTCGACCACCGCGTAGTCGACGGCGAGTGTCTCAGCCGCGACGCCCGCCAGGTCGAACGCCGCCGCCACCGCTCTGGCGTCCTCCGCAGACGCGAACAGAAGTTGGAGGCGGATCCGGTCGCTCACGTCGAAGCCCGCAGCCTTGCGTGTGTCCTGGACGGCGCGGATCATGTCGCGCGCGAGCCCTTCGGCCTCCAGTTCGGGGGTCGTGACGGTGTCCAGCAGGACGAAGCCGCCGCCTCCGAGTAGCGCGATCGCCGTGCCTTCCGCAACGCCGCCGGCCTCCAGGGTGAGGTCGTACTCGCCCGGCTCGAGTGCGATGCCGTCGACGACCACGACGTCGCCCTCCTGCGTCCAGACGCCCGCGCGTGCACCGGCGATGACGTGCTGCACCTGCTTGCCGAGGCGGGGACCCGCGGCCCGGGCGTTCACCGCGAGGCGCTGACTGATCCCGTAACGCTCCGCGAGACCCTCCGTCAGCTCGATCAGCTCGACCGCCTTGACGTTGAGCTCGTCGCGCACGATCTCCTCGAACTGGGCGAGATCGGCTGCCCCGGCCACGGCGACGGTGAGCGAGGCCAGCGGCAGGCGCACGCGCTTGCCCTCGCGCTTGCGCAGAGCGTTGGCCACAGAGGAGACCTCGCGCACGGCATCCATCGCGTCGCGGATGTCGGATGCCGGTGCGAACGCCGCGGCATCCGGCCAGTCCTGCAGGTGAACGCTGCGACCGCCGGTGAGGCCCTGCCAGATTCGCTCGGACACGAGCGGGATGAGCGGGGCGGCCACCCGCGTGAGGGTCTCCAGCACGGTGTACAGCGTGTCGAACGCCTCGGTGCTCGTCGGATCCTCGGGGTCGACCCCCACCCAGAAGCGGTCCCGCGAGCGGCGGATGTACCAGTTGGTGAGCACCTCCGCGAAGTCGCGGAGCTTGGCGGCCGCCATCGTGGAGTCGAGCGCGTCGAGGTCGGCGGCGACGTCACGGACGAGGTCGCCGGTGAGGGCGAGGATGTGACGGTCGAGCACGTGGGTGGAGTCCGTGCGCCAACGTGCGGCGTACCCGCCGCCGGCCGCGGCTCCCCCGTGCGCGGCGTTGGCGTACGTCGCGAAGAAGTACCAGGCGTTCCACACCGGCAGGAGGAATTCACGAACTCCTGCGCGGATGCCCTCCTCCGTCACCACCAGGTTGCCCCCGCGCAGCACCGACGAACTCATGAGGAACCAGCGCATCGCGTCGGAGCCGTCGCGGTCGAAGACCTCGCTGACGTCGGGGTAGTTCCGCAGCGACTTGGACATCTTCTGTCCGTCGCTGCCGAGCACGATGCCGTGGCAGGCGACGCCCGAGAACGCGGGACGGTCGAACAGCGCACCGGACAAGACGTGCATGACGTAGAACCAGCCCCGCGTCTGGCCGATGTACTCGACGATGAAGTCGGCGGGGGCGTGCGAATCGAACCACTCGCGGTTCTCGAACGGGTAGTGCACCTGCGCGTACGGCATCGAGCCCGAGTCGAACCACACGTCGAACACGTCCTCGATGCGTCGCATCGTGCTGCGCCCGGTCGGATCGTCGGGGTTCGGGCGCGTGAGGTCGTCGATGTAGGGACGGTGCAGGTCGACGTCGCCCGCCTCGTTCACCGGTAGCCGGCCGAAGTCGCGTTCGAGATCGGCCAGAGAGCCGTACACGTCGACGCGCGGATATTCGGGGTCGTCGCTCTTCCACACGGGGATCGGGGAGCCCCAGAAGCGGTTGCGACTGATCGACCAGTCGCGCGCGCCTTCGAGCCACTTTCCGAACTGTCCGTGCTTGACGTTCTCCGGAGCCCACGTGATCTGCTCGTTGAGCTCGAGAAGCCGTTCCTTGATCGCGGTGACGCGCACGAACCAGCTCGAGACGGCCTTGTAGATGAGAGGGTTCCGGCAGCGCCAGCAGTGCGGGTAGGAGTGCTCGTACGACGCCTCGCGCAGGAGGCGGCCCTCGGCGCGCAGCAGACGGATGAGCGGCCGGTTGGCATCCATCCACAGCTCGCCCGCCACGTCGGCGACCTGCGGAAGGAACCGGCCCCCGTCGTCGAGGCTCATGATGAGAGGGATGCCGGCAGCCTCCGTGATCCGCTGGTCGTCCTCACCGTAGGCGGGTGCCTGATGGACGATGCCCGTGCCGTCGCTGGTGGTCACGTAGTCGTCCACGAGGATGCGCCACGCGCGCTCCGTGCCCCAGGTGTCGGCATCGGCGTAGTAGTCGAAGAGCCGGTCGTACTGGACGTCGGCGAGGTCGGCGCCGAGAACGGTCTGCTCGACGGCCCCCTGTGCCTCCTCCGCCGAGGCGTAGCCGAGGTCCTTCGCGTATCCGGGGAGCAGCTCTGCCGCGAGAAGGTAGCGGTGGGCGGCCGCTTCGACCGACTCGTCACCGGGGCGGATGTCGGCCGCTCCCGCGGAGCCTCCGGGGACCACGACGTACGTGATCTCGGGCCCCACCGCCAGCGCGAGGTTGGTCGGCAGCGTCCAGGGCGTGGTGGTCCACGCGAGCGCGCGGACGCCCGTGAGGCCGAGCGTCTCCGCCTTCGCGCCGACGAGGGGGAACGTGACCGTCACGGACGGGTCCTGACGCATCTTGTAGACGTCGTCGTCCATGCGCAGTTCGTGGTTCGAGAGCGGGGTTTCGTCGCGCCAGCAGTAGGGCAGCACGCGGTGGCCCTCGTGGGCGAGCCCTTTATCCCACAGCTCCTTGAACGCCCACAGCACGGACTCCATGAACCCCGTGTCGAGGGTCTTGTAGCCGCGCTCGAAGTCGACCCAGCGCGCCTGCCGCGTGACGTAGTCCTCCCACTCGCGCGTGTACTCGAGCACCGAGGACTTCGCCTTGGCGTTGAACGCCGCGATGCCCATCTCCTCGATTTCGCTCTTCTCGGTGATGCCGAGCTGCTTCATCGCCTCGAGCTCCGCGGGAAGTCCGTGCGTGTCCCAGCCGAACACGCGGTCGACCTTGTGTCCGCGCATGGTCTGGAACCGCGGAAAGAGGTCCTTCGCGTATCCGGTGAGCAAGTGACCGTAGTGCGGGAGACCGTTGGCGAACGGCGGCCCGTCGTAGAAGACCCACTCGGGTGCGCCTTCGCGCTGCGCGATCGAGGCGCGGAACGTGTCGTCGCGCTCCCAGAACCGCAGCACGTCGTCCTCGATCTGCGGGAACCGGGGGCTCGGCACGACGGGCTCGGTCGCGGGGGATCCGTCGGATCCGAGGGGGTAGCTCATGTCACTCCAGCAGGTTGCGATGCGTCCTGCGAGGACGACTCCCCGGACGGAGGAGCCGCGGTACCACCCCGCGTTGCCACCGTCGGTGCGACGGCGACCTCTCTCACTGCGGCTGTGACGGGCCTGACCCGCCCGGTTCTACTGGCCGTCCCCTGCGTGCGCGTGGTGACGACGTTCTTCCGAGAGCTCCCCGGTGATGGCCGGATCGGTGCTGATCCCCCCATCATACGCGGGGGTAGAGTCGCCGGATGGCCCGCCGCGACGATCCCGCTCCGCCCCGCGACAGCACGCCCGATCTCCCGCCGATGCTCGAACCGGTGACACGGCTCGTCCCACGGGGCGAGGTGCACGCAGCGCGTATCGACGGGTTGGACGGCGAAGTCGACGCATCGCACGCAGAGCTGGTCGAGACCCTGTGGGAGGCGCCGACGCTCGACCGACTCGATCTGACCGGTGCGCGGATCGTCGACAGCCGGATCGCCGATGCGCGGGTGACCGTCGTCGTCGGTCGCGATGCGCGCTGGCGCAACGTCGAGATCGACGGCGGGCGGCTGGGCACGGTCGATCTCCAGCGCGCCGAACTGGACGGCGTGACCTTCCGCGGCATCCGCATCGACTATCTGGGGTCGCCCTCTGCCCACCTGGCACACGTGCGCTTCGTGGGATGCCGTTTCGGCACGATCGACCTGCCGGAGGCGCGCGCCGAGCGCGTCGCTTTCGAGGACTGTCGCGCGGACGAGATGGACACCCGTGGCCTGCGGGCGGTCGATCTCGACCTCCGTGGACTGGAGGTGCTCTCCATCACCGATCCCTCTGCGCTGCGCGGCGCGACGTTGACCGCGCGCCAGTGCGAAACGCACGGGACAGCCTTCGCGGATGCCCTCGGAGTGAAGATCCGCGACTGATCGCGAGGCGGTCGGGTGTCGCCGGTAGACTCGTGCCGCACCCACATTCAGGCACGCTCACACAGTGCCGCCCATACCGATCGAGGAGACTCCCGTGGCGCACATTCCCGACAAGCCCGCATTGGAAGGCCTCGAGCAGAAGTGGGATGCCGCGTGGTCGGCCCAGGGTACGTACCTGTTCGATCGCGCCGCCGCATCACGCGCGGGTCGCGACGGCGTCTACTCCGTCGACACTCCGCCGCCGACGGCATCCGGCAGTCTTCACATCGGCCACGTGTTCAGCTACACCCACACCGACATCAAGGTGCGCTTCGAGCGTATGCGGGGCAAGACGGTGTTCTACCCGATGGGGTGGGACGACAACGGGCTCCCGACCGAGCGGCGCGTGCAGAACTACTACGGCGTGCGATGCGACCCCTCGCTCCCCTATGACCCCGGTTTCACTCCCCCGTTCCAGGGCGGCGACAACAAGTCGAGCCGCGCGGCGGATCAGGTTCCGATCAGCCGCCGCAACTTCATCGAGCTGTGCGAGAGCCTCACCGAGGAGGACGAGAAGCACTTCGAGGCGCTGTTCCGTCAGCTCGGCCTGAGCGTCGACTGGACGCAGACGTACCGCACGATCTCGGACGACACGATTCGCACGAGCCAGCTCGCGTTCCTCCGCAACGTCGAGCGCGGCGAGGCGTACCAGTCGCTGGCGCCCACCCTGTGGGACATCGACTTCCGCTCGGCGATCGCGCAGGCGGAGCTCGAGGATCGCGAGCAGCCCGCTGCCTACCACCGTGTCGCGTTCCACAAGTCCGACGGATCGGGTGACATCCACATCGAGACGACGCGTCCGGAACTTCTCCCCGCGTGTGTCGCCCTCGTCGCGCACCCCGACGACGAGCGATACCAGCCGTTCTTCGGATCGACGGTGCGGACGCCGCTGTTCGACGTCGAAGTCCCGGTGCTCGCCCATCCGCTCGCCCAGAAGGACAAGGGCTCGGGCATCGCGATGATCTGCACCTTCGGCGACGTGACCGACATCATCTGGTGGCGTGAACTCGACCTTCCCAACCGCACGATCCTCGGTAAGGACGGCCGAGTGCTCGCCGAGGCTCCCGATGTGATCGTCACCGAGGAGGCACGCGCGGCCTACGCCGAGCTGGCCGGCAAGACCGTCTTCAGCGCGAAGAAGCGCATCGTCGAGCTGCTTCAGGAGTCCGGCGACCTCGTCGGCGAGCCGAAGCCCTTCACCCACCCTGTCAAGTTCTATGAGAAGGGCGACCGGCCCCTCGAGATCGTGTCGACGCGGCAGTGGTACATCCGCAACGGTGCGCGCGACGAGCAGCTGCGTGAACGGCTGATCGCGCTCGGGCAGGAGATGTCGTGGCATCCCGACTTCATGCGCGTGCGGTTCGAGAACTGGACCAACGGACTCACGGGCGACTGGCTCGTCTCCCGGCAGCGCTTCTTCGGCGTGCCGATCCCCGTGTGGTACGGCCTCGACGAGAACGGTGAGCGCGACTACGACCGCGTCATCACTCCCGATCTCGGGCAGCTACCGGTCGACCCGACGATCGACGCCCCCGCCGGCTACGACGAGTCGCAGCGCGGCGTTCCGGGCGGCTTCGAGGGAGAGCGCGACATCTTCGACACGTGGGCGACGTCGTCGCTGACGCCCCAGCTCGCCGGCGGCTGGGAGCGCGATCCCGAGCTGTGGAACCTCGTCGCGCCCTTCGACGTGCGCCCCCAGGGTCAGGACATCATCCGTACCTGGCTCTTCTCGACGATGCTGCGCAGCGCGCTCGAAGACGGCCGTGCCCCGTGGAGCGACGCCTCGATCTCCGGGTTCATCGTCGACCCCGACCGCAAGAAGATGTCCAAGTCCAAGGGCAACGTCGTCACTCCCGCCGACATCCTGGCGGGGCACGGCACGGATGCCGTGAGGTACTGGTCGGCGTCGAGCCGGCTCGGTGCCGACGCCGCCTTCGATCCCCAGAACCCGACCCAGGTGAAGATCGGACGCCGGCTGGCGATCAAGGTGCTCAACGCCGCCAAGTTCGTGCTGTCCTTCCCGGTTCCGACGGGCGCGACGATCACGCACGACCTCGACGCGTCGATGCTGGCGACCCTCGACCAGGTGATCCGCGACGCGACGACGGCGTTCGAAGCGTACGATCACGCCCGCGCGCTCGAGATCACCGAGGCGTTCTTCTGGACGTTCTGCGATGACTATCTGGAACTCGTCAAGGAGCGCGCCTACAACCAGGCCGACACCGGCCAGGCATCCGCCGCACTGGCGTTGCGCACCGCGTTGTCGGCGCTCCTGCGGCTCCTGGCTCCCGTGCTCGCGTTCGCCGCCGAGGAGGCCTGGTCGTGGTTCGAGGAGGGATCCGTGCACACCGCGTCGTGGCCTGAACCGCTGGGCATCGAGGGCGACCCGATGGTGCTCCGCCGCGTCGGCGAGACTCTCATCGCGGTCCGGCGAGCCAAGACCGAGGCGAAGGCGTCGCAGAAGACCGCCGTCGAGACGCTCACGATCTCGGGGCCTCAGGCGGCGCTCGACGCCGTTGCGGCGGCGGAGGGCGACCTCAAGGCGGTCGGACGGATCGGCGCGGTCACCTACGCCGTGGCCGACGAGCTGGCGGTGGCCGACATCGTGCTCGCCCCGCAGGAGTCGTGATGCAACTCGGCACCCGTTGGACCAGCGGCGATCCGATCCCGTCGGCCGTGCCGGCGGTGCTTCACGCGCAGATCGGCGAGGTCGACCGGGCACTGCCGGTCGACCTGCTCGGCCAGCCGCGGCCACGCTGGACGTTGACGTTTCTCGAAGGACGGCCCCTCGCCGAGCTGGACACCGGCATCCTGGTCGAACTTCGGGCCGACGGCAGTGTGACCGTGCTCCACGACTCCGAGGACGAGTTCGGCTGATCCGGCCCGTCGCCCCTCAAGGAAGCACCCGGGGCAGCAGGGCGGTCAGGCGGGTGTCTCCGCCCCTGCCCGTCGAGTTCCGCCGATGAGCAGCGGCAGCGCGATCACCGCGACGACCACGATCACGCCGCCGCCGATCCAGAAGGGCAGGCGGAGATCCGTGCGCCCGACCCACCCGCCGAGCAGGGTGGCGACGGGAAACAGTCCCCAGGTGAGCGTGCGGATGACGCCGAGGACGCGGCCGAAGATCTCACCGGGCACGATCTGCTGACGCAGACTCCCCCACGGCACGTTCCAGACGGACACCGCCCCCGCGGAGAGCGCGAACGCACCGACCGCGGTCCAGGCTTCCGGTGCCAGGCCCGTGAGTACGAGGGTGGCGCCGCCGGTGAAGATCGCGCCGAACATGACGCGTCCACGCCCGAAGCGAGCGACCAGACGCGGCGCCAAGAGCGACCCCGCGAGGGCGCCGACACCGATGCCGGCGGTGACGAACCCGATCGCCGCCACCGACACCCCCATCGTGTCGAGGAAGAAGAGGATGATCACGGCCTGGGCGAACGACAGGGACGAGCCGATGATCGAGGTGAAGACGACCATCGTCCGCAGGTAGCGGTGCCGCCAGAGGTACGCGAGCGCCTCCCGCGTGCGCACCCGCGGCGCGGGGACGGTGTCGGTGACGGGTTCGCCGACCACACCGGCAGCGATGTCGCCGGCGACACCCGCCTGCAGTACGGGTTCTGTACCCGCGTCGTCAGCGGGTCGCCGCAGCGGACGCGCTGCCGATACCGGGAGGAGGACGGCGAGCACGATGGGGATGAGATACGCCGCGCTGCCCGCCCACAACGGCACGCCGACGGACAGCGCGAAGAGCACGCCGGCGATCGGCGTCGCGATGAAGCTGTCGATCGTGATCTGCGCGGCCTGCATCCATCCGTTGGCGCGGTCGAGCTGTTCTCGGCGCACCACGCCGGGGATCACAGCGTTGGTCGCGTTGTCGAACAGCGTCTCGCCGAGGCCGAACACGAGCGTCCCGACGAACAGCGCCCACAACGAGAGGGAGCCGGAGACGGCGAGGAGCGCCAGCCAGACGGCGACCGCTCCGCGCAGAGCATTGGCGGCAGCCATGATGAACCGCCGGTCGAAGCGGTCCACGATCATGCCCGCGGGCAATCCGAAGACGAGCCAAGGGAGGAAGGCCAGCGCGCCGATGACGGAGATCAGCAGCGGGTCACGGGTGAGCGTCGTGGCGGCCAGGGGAACCGCCGTCCGGCCGAGGCCGTCCGCCAGATTGCTGAACGCAGCGGCCGTCCACAGTTTGCCGAAGTCACGACCCAGGCGCGTGCGCGCTTCGACCGTGGTCACCGCGGCAGGATTCCGAGAGAGCCGAGCGCGAGCGCGGTCTGCCGCTCGTCCACGGCATGCGTGGCCGGCGGAGTCGAGGTGAGTGCGCGGCGCTGAATGCGCTGCAGCGTGGCGACCTCGAGTGCGCGAGAGAGACGCAGGATGCTGCGTTCGAGGGGTGTGGGAGCAAGCCGGCCGGATGCCGGGAGACACAGGGGCGCGGGTATCGCGGTCATGGTCAGTGTCCTTCTTCGGGAAGCGGGAAGATGTCGGTGCGAATGCTGACGGGGCGTACGCCTTCGCCGGTCTGATCGCGGTACTTGTCGACCGCGGCATCGATCAGCTCCTGGATGCCGGAGATGAGCTCGGTGGTCTGCTCGATCGTCATCCGGGCGGTGGCGGTGGAGATCGCGGCCTCGTCCGAGTGACCATCGGGGTCGAGGATCGCTTCGGAGAGGTAGCGCATGAGTTGCTGGTGACGGCGGGTGAGGAACTCGGTCATGACCGCTTGCGTCGCCGCCTTTCCCGACGGCGTCTTCATCGCCTCGGGATTGGTGAACGAGATGCCACCGCGAGGGCGCTCCCACCAGCGCTCGCGCGCCGTGCCTCGTTCGTCCACCTCGCGAATGAGGTCGTGCTTAGCGAGCGCGCGCAGATGGTAGCTGGTAGCGCCCGACGACTCCCCCGTCATCTCTGCCAGGGAGCTCGCCGTCTGCGGTCCGTACTGCGACAGGATGTCGTAGATCCGAACGCGCAGTGGGTGTGCGAGCGCCTTGAGCGCGCTCGCGTCGAGCATCCGAACGTCGTGGTGGGGCGACGCGTCTGCCGGGTGGGTCGGCTCTTCTCGCTCGGTCATGATGCAAAGATAGCTTTGCAGAAGCAAGTTTGCAAGAGCTTCTTTGCAATGACTTCTTTGTAAGACGCCGTCGGGGTCGTACGCTGGACCGATGACCCGCGAGCAGAATCCGTTGCTGACCCCTACCCGCCTCCCCTACGGTCTCCCCGACTACCGCGAGATCCGTCCCGAGCACTATCTGCCCGCCTTCCGCCAGGCCTTCGCCGAGCACGCGGACGAGATCGCGCGGATCACGCGTGTGCGCTCGATGCCGACGTTCGAGAACACCCTCCTCGCGCTCGAGAGCGCCGGCGAGCTGCTCGGTCACGTTGCACGCGCCTTCTACACGGTGTCGTCTGCCGACGCGACTCCCGAGATCCAGGAGATCGACGAGGAGTTGGCGCCCCTGATGTCGGCGCACCAGGATGCAATCCAGCTGGACGGCCAGCTGTACTGGCGCATCAAGACGCTCTACGAACAGCGGAGCGAACTCGACCTCACCGACGAGGAGCACTACCTGCTCGAGCGTCACTACCGTGAGATGACGCACGCGGGTGCCGCGCTGGATGACGAGCAGAAGGCTCGCCTGACGGCGCTCAACCAGCGACTGTCGATCCTCAGCACGACCTTCGAGAAGAACCTGCTCGCCGACAGCAACGACCTCGCCGTCGTCTTCGACAGCGAGGAGGAGCTCGCGGGGCTCACAGCGGGCGAGCTCTCCGCCGCCGCCCAGAACGCGGCCGACCGCGGACTGCCCGGACGCTTCGTCGTCACTTTGACGCTGTTCACCGGACACCCGTATCTCTCGAGCCTCACCCAGCGGGACAGCCGTCGGCGCCTGCTGGAGGCGTCGCGGGCCCGTGCCTCGCGAGGCAACGAGAACGACAACTCGGAGGTCCTCCGGGAGATCGTCGCGCTCCGCGCCGAGCGTGCCGCGCTCCTGGGGCACGCCAGTCATGCGGCGTACATCACGAGCGACGAGACCGCCGGCTCCCCCGAAGCGGTGCACGACTTGCTCCGCCGTCTCGCCGCGCCGGCTGCCGCGAACGCGCGCCGCGAGCAAGCCGCCCTCCAGGCGATCGTGGATGCCGGACCGTCGCCGTTCCCCGTGGCCGCGCACGACTGGGCGTTCTACACCGAGCGCGTCCGTCAGGCCGAGTACGACCTCGATCGCACCGCACTGCGCCCCTGGTTCGAGGCGGAGCGGGTGCTCGTCGACGGGGTGTTCCGTGCCGCGACGTTGCTCTACGGCATCACGTTCACCGAGCGCGCCGATCTCCCGGCGTATCACCCCGATGCTCGCGTCTTCGAGGTACGCAACGAGGACGGCAGTGAGCTGGGTCTCTTCGTGCTGGACCTCTACACGCGAGATACCAAGCGCGGCGGGGCGTGGATGAACTCGATCGTCTCCCAGTCGAGGTTGCGCGGGACGCAGCCGGTCGTGGTCAATAACCTCAACGTCCCCAAGCCTGCGCCCGGACAGCCCACGCTTCTGACACTCGACGAGGTGACGACCCTGTTCCACGAGTTCGGTCACGCGCTGCACGGCCTCTTCGCAACCGTCACGTACCCGCACTTCGCCGGCACGAACGTCCACCGCGACTTCGTGGAGTTCCCGAGCCAGGTCAACGAGATGTGGATCTACTGGCCGGAGATCCTCACCTCCTACGCCCGCCACATCGACACCGACGAGCCGCTGCCCGCCGACGTCGTCGAGAAGCTGCTGGCATCCGAGACGTTCAATCAGGGCTTCTCGACGAGCGAGTACCTCGCGGCAGCGTGGATCGACCAGGCGTGGCACTCGCTGAGCGTCGAGGATGCCGCATCGATCGAGGACGTCGCCGATTTCGAGGCGCGCGCCCTGGCCGAGATCGGGCTCGACAATCCCGTCGTGCCCACGCGCTACTCGTCGACCTACTTCGCGCACGTCTTCTCGGGCGGGTACAGCGCCGGCTACTACTCGTACATCTGGAGCGAGGTCCTCGACGCAGACACCGTGGAGTGGTTCCGCGAGAACGGCGGGCTCACACGCGAGAACGGCGATCGCTTCCGCGAGCGTCTGCTGGGCGTGGGCGGATCGAAGGACCCGCTGGAGGCGTACCGCGACTTCCGTGGTCGCGATGCCGCAATCGAGCCCCTGCTGAAGCGACGGGGACTAGACGGCTGAGGCGTTGTCGACCTCGTAGACCAACCGTGCGAACTGTCCGACCGCTTTCGCTGAGACCAGGCGAAGGCGGTCGGACTCGCAGCGGCGTGGCAGGAGCGGCGCTCCCCCGGTGAGGAGCACGGGTGCCACAGACACGGCGATCTCGTCGAGTGCCCCGGCGTCGAGGAACTGGCCTGCGAGATCACCCCCGCCGACGACCCAGATATCGGTGTCACCCGCGGCGGCGCGTATGCCGGGGAGTGCATCGGCGACGGAGCCCGAGACGAATCGGACATCCGCGCCGTCGGGCACGGGCAGCTCACGCGTCGTGAAGACGAAGGTGGGCCGATCGCCGTGGAACTCCTGCCATTTCTCGGGATGCGCCAGGGCATCCGCCTCGGCCAGCACCCACTCGTACGTCGTCGAGCCCTCCACGAGCACACCCGCGTTGGTCGGGAGCACCTCGGCGTCGGGCGTGGTGCCGCCCTCGACCGCGAACAACCAGGAGAGGGAGTTGTTCTCGTCGGCTATCCAGCCGTTCAGAGAGGTCGCCGTGTCGAAGAGAATCCGCGTCATGCACCCGACGTTATGACGAGGCTCTGACACGCCCTTCCGAGCGGTGGGGAAGGCTCAGGCGCTCTTGCGCTTCTGCCGCAGCACGAAGGTGGGGGCGGCACCCTCGGTGACAGCCGCCCGTGTGACGATCACCTTGTCGACGTCCTCCGCCGAGGGGATCTCGAACATGATCGGGCCGAGGACGTCTTCGAGGATGGCGCGAAGCCCGCGTGCACCCGTCTTGCGGGCGACCGCGAGGTCGGCGATCGCTCGAAGCGCCTCGTCCTCGAACTCCAGCTCGACGCCGTCGAGCTGGAACATCCGCTGATACTGCTTGACGAACGCGTTCTTCGGCCCGGTGAGGATCTCGATGAGCGCAGTCTGGTCGAGCGGCGAGACGTTCGTCACGACGGGGAGACGGCCGATGAACTCAGGGATCAGGCCGAACTTGTGGAGGTCCTCGGGCAGCACTTCGCTGAAGAGGTCGAGGTCCTTCCCCTTCTCGTGCAGCGGAGCGCCGAAACCGACGCCGTGCTTGCCCACGCGGGAGGAGATGATGTCTTCGAGACCGGCGAACGCCCCCGCCACGATGAACAGGACATTCGTCGTGTCGATCTGAATGAACTCCTGGTGCGGGTGCTTGCGGCCTCCCTGCGGGGGCACGGATGCCACGGTGCCCTCGAGGATCTTGAGGAGCGCCTGCTGCACGCCCTCGCCCGATACGTCGCGCGTGATCGACGGGTTCTCGGCCTTGCGCGCGATCTTGTCGACCTCGTCGATGTAGATGATGCCGGTCTCGGCGCGCTTGACGTCGAAGTCGGCCGCCTGCAGGAGCTTCAGCAGGATGTTCTCGACGTCTTCGCCGACGTAGCCTGCCTCGGTGAGGGCGGTGGCGTCGGCCACGGCGAACGGCACGTTGAGACGCTTCGCGAGCGTCTGTGCGAGGTAGGTCTTTCCGCAGCCGGTCGGGCCCAGGAGCAAGATGTTGCTCTTGGCGATCTCGACCTCGTCGGCACGCTGCTCGGCCGGCTGGAGCGTCGAGTGAGCGCGCACGCGCTTGTAGTGGTTGTAAACGGCCACCGCGAGTGCGCGCTTTGCCGGATCTTGTCCGACGACGTACTCCTCGAGGAAGGAGAAGATCTCGCGCGGCTTAGGAAGATCGAAGTCTGCGACCGCACCGTCTCCGGACTCGGCCATGCGCTCTTCGATGATCTCGTTGCAGAGCTCTACGCACTCGTCGCAGATATAGACGCCGGGACCAGCGATGAGCTGCTGCACCTGCTTCTGGCTCTTGCCGCAGAAGGAGCACTTGAACAGGTCGGCGCTCTCACCGATGCGTGCCATGGCGCTCCTCCTCCAGGGATCTCACAGAAACCGCGCTTCGAGCCTAACCTCTGCGACCGACAACCCGGCGGATTTCGCTCGCACTGTGTCGGTCCGTCTCAACCGATGAGAGCCCCGGCACCGGGCCGGGGCTCTCATCGTTCAGACCTCTGGTGATCAGGCCGTGATCGCGGCGGGCGTGCGCTTGCGCGACGTCAGCACCTGATCGACGATGCCGTAGTCGAGGGCTTCGGCGGCCGAGAGGATCTTGTCGCGGTCGATGTCCTTGTTGACCTCGGCCTGGGTCTTCTTCGTGTGGCGTGCCATGGTCTCCTCGAGCCAGGTGCGCATGCGCAGGATCTCCGCCGCCTGGATCTCGATGTCCGACGCCTGGCCGTGCCCGGCCTCGCCGACGGCGGGCTGGTGCATGAGGATGCGAGCGTTGGGCAGCGCGAGGCGCTTGCCCGGGGCGCCGGCGGCCAGCAGCACGGATGCCGCAGATGCCGCCTGCCCCAGAACGACCGTCTGGATCTCGGGCGAGACGTACTGCATCGTGTCGTAGATCGCGGTCATCGCGGTGAACGAGCCACCGGGCGAGTTGATGTACATGATGATGTCGCGGTCGGGATCCTGCGACTCCAGCACGAGCAGCTGCGCCATGACGTCGTCCGCGGAGGCGTCATCGACCTGGACGCCCAGGAAGATCACGCGGTCCTCGAACAGCTTGTTGTAGGGGTCCTGGCGCTTGTAGCCGTAGGCGGTCCGCTCCTCGAACTGCGGCAGGATGTAGCGGCTGCCGGGCAGCTGCACGCCGGAGGTCGAGTGGGCGGGCATGCCGAAGGTGGGTGCGTTCATTCTCGGGTGTCCTCCGGGTCAGTTGTCGGTGCCGCCGCCGCCGATGACATCGGCTGCGGACTCGCGGATGTGGTCGACGAAGCCGTACTCGAGAGCTTCCTCGGCGGTGAACCAGCGGTCGCGGTCGCCGTCGGCGTTGACCTGCTCGACCGACTTGCCCGTCTGCGCCGCGGTGATCTCGGCGAGGCGACGCTTCATGTCGAGGATGAGCTGCGCCTGCGTCTGGATGTCGCTGGAGGTGCCGCCGAAGCCGCCGTGAGGCTGGTGGAGCAGCACACGCGCGTTGGGGGTGATGTAGCGCTTGCCCTTCGTGCCGGCCGTGAGCAGCAGCTGACCCATCGAGGCCGCCATGCCGATGCCGACGGTCACGATGTCGTTCGGGACGAACTGCATCGTGTCGTAGATCGCCATGCCCGCGGTGATCGATCCGCCCGGCGAGTTGATGTAGAGGTAGATGTCCTTTTCGCTGTCTTCGGCCGCGAGGAGGAGGATCTTGGCGCAGATCTCGTTGGCGTTCTCATCGCGCACCTCCGACCCGAGCCAGATGATGCGGTCTCTCAACAGCCTGTCGAAGACGCTCGTCGCGACAAGTGGTTCAGCCATGAATGCTCCTGATTCCGGGTGGTCCGTTCGTCAATGAATCTACCCAGGCCCACGCACCGACCCGCCCGTGTTCGCCGTCGGCATAGTGCGTGCCTCTGGCCGCAACGACGACGAGGGGGCCGGATGCCACGGCATCCGACCCCCTCGTGTGCGGCGTTTACTCGGCGTCGGCCTTCTTGGCCGGAGCCTTCTTCGCGGGAGCCTTCTTCGCGGGCTTCTCGGCCGCGGCATCCGCGTCGTCCGACGACTTCTCGGCAGCCTTCTTGGCGGCGGGCTTCTTCGCGGGAGCCTTCTTGGCTGCGGGCTTCTTGGCCGGCTTCTCGGCCTCGGCGTCCGCTGCGGGCGCGTCGCCCTCAGCGTCGGCGTCGTCGTCCGTCGCGACGAAGCCGGTCAGGTCGACCGCCTTGCCGTTGGTGTCGACGACCTTGACCTTGCCGAGGGCGATCGCGAGGGCCTTGTTGCGGGCGACCTCGCCGACCATGAGCGGCAGCTGACCGTTCTGCTGCAGTGCGTCGACGAACTCCTGCGGAGCCATGCCGTACTGCGCAGCGGACTGGATGAGGTACTGGGTCAGTTCCTCCTGCGAGACCTGGACGTCGCTGGACTCGGCCAGCTTGTCGAGGATCATCTGCGTGCGGAACTGCTTCTGGCTGGCCTCGGTGACCTCGGCGCGGTGCACGTCGTCCTCGAGTCGGCCTTCGCCCTCGAGGTGCTGGTGCACCTCGTCCTCGACGAGCTGTGCCGGAACGGGGATGTCGACCTTCTCGATCAGCGCGTCGACGAGCTTGTCGCGCGCAGCGGCGCCCTGCACGTAGACGGACTGCTCGGAGAGGCGGCCGGCGATGCTCTCGCGCAGTTCGGCGATGGTGTCGAACTCGCTGGCGATCTGCGCGAAGTCGTCGTCGGCCTCGGCGAGCTCGCGCTCCTTGACCGACTTCACCGTCACGGCGACCTCGGCCTCCTGGCCGGCGTGGTCGCCGCCCACGAGCTTCGAGCGGAACGTGGTCTCCTCACCCGCGGTGAGCGACTCGACGGCCTCGTCGATGCCCTCGAGGAGCTCGCCCGAGCCCACCTCGTACGACACGCCCTCGGCGCGATCGATCTGGTTGCCGTCGATGGTGGCGACGAGGTCGAGCTCGACGAAGTCGCCGGTGGCGGCGGGACGGTCGACGGTCACGAGGGTGCCGAAACGACCGCGCAGGCGATCGAGCTCGGCCTCCACGGCGGCGTCATCGGTCTCGACGGCGTCGACCTCGAGCGTGATGCCGTCGAGGGCGGGAAGGTCGAACTCGGGGCGGACGTCGACCTCGACCTCGACCTTGAGGTCGCCCGAGAAGTCCTTGTCGCTCGGCCAGTCGATGACCTCGGCCGACGGGCGGCCCACCGTGCGCACCTCGTTGGCGGCGACGGCCTCGCGGTAGAAGCCGTCGAGGCCTTCGCTGACGGCGTGCTCGATGACCGCACCGCGACCGACGCGCTGGTCGATGATCGGCGCGGGGACCTTGCCCTTGCGGAAGCCGGGGATCTGGACGTCCTGAGCGATGTGCTCGTAAGCGTGCGCGATGCTGGGCTTCAGCTCATCCGGGGTGACCGTGATGTGCAGCTTCACCCGCGTCGGGCTGAGCTTCTCGACGGTGCTCGTGACCATGCCTGTTGTTCTCCTCAAGTCCGGACGCGCGCGTGCGCATCCGTGTGTGGTCTGGTTCTGGGTCTGTTCGGGCCGTGGTCGGGGCGACAGGATTTGAACCTGCGGCCTCCCGCTCCCAAAGCGGGCGCTCTACCAAGCTGAGCTACGCCCCGGGTCGCGCACATGCACGTGCGTCGAAAACGACCGGTGGCAAGTCTAGCCGACATCGCCCTGTACACTCTTTCGAGGCGCCGTCACACGGCCTCGGGGATGTAGCTCAATGGTAGAGCCTCAGTCTTCCAAACTGATGGTGCGGGTTCGATTCCCGTCATCCCCTCCACCTCACCTCTCGCGCTCCGCGCCCGCCGCTTCGGCGTGCGTGCGGGAGTGCTCCCGGTAGATCAGCGCGTTGCGCAGGATGCCGTCGCGTTCCTCCGCGGTGAGCTGCCGTCTCACGGCGGCCGGCACGCCCGCCACGAGCGAACCGTCCGGGATCACGGCGCCTTCGAGCACCACTGCTCCGCCCGCGACGAGGCATCCGCTGCCGATGCGCGCTCCCGACAGCACGACGCTTCCCATGCCGATCAGCGACCCGTCACCGATGACGCACCCGTGCACGACCGCGTTGTGCCCGACCGACACGTCGCGTCCGATGACGACGGGGTGATCGGCGTCCACGTGCACCGACACGTTGTCCTGCAGGTTGCTGCCCTCCCCCACCGTGATCGAGGCGCTGTCGCCGCGAAGGACCGCGTTGTACCAGACGCTCGCGCCCTCGCCGAGCGCGACGTCCCCGACGATGCGCGCCCCCGACGCGACGAATGAGCTGTCTGAAAGCGACGGTGCCTTCCCGGCAACGGTGAGGACGGTGGCGTCGGCGGCGATCATGCCAGCGACCCTACACACCCCTGAGACGCGCGGTAAGCGGAGCCTTCTCTTCCTTGCGGAATGCCTCACGGTGAGTAGCGTTTCACTCAGCACAGGGCTGAACCCTGCACTTACGGAGGCGAAGAGAATCATGACCAAGACGCAGACCATTCCCGCAACGATCGCCGGCACCGAGGCCGCTACGAGCACCGCTCAGCTGCTGAGCCCCGTCGTGCTCGGCCTGCAGGCCCTCGCCGTCAATGGCAAGCAGGCGCACTGGAACGTGCGCGGCAGCAACTTCATCGCCATCCACGAACTCCTCGACACCCTCGTCGCGAACGCGCAGGCCTCCGCCGACCTCGCGGCCGAACGGATCGTGGCGCTCGGCCTGCCGATCGACGCGCGGGTATCGACCGTCGCCGAGAAGACGACGACCGCGGTGCCGGCCGGCTTCGCACAGTGGCAGGACGAGATCCGCGCCGTCATCGCCGACATGGATGCCGTGCTCGCCGACGTTCAGGCAGCGATCGACGGCCTCGACGAGACCGACCTCACGAGCCAGGACGTCGCGATCGGGATCAAGGCGGGCCTGGACAAGGACCGCTGGTTCCTGTTCGCGCACATCGCCGAGTAAGTCTCGAGACACGACGGCCCCGACGCGCTCACTGAGCACCCGGGGCCGTCGTGCTGTCAGGCGCGGTGTGTGAGACGCCCCGCGAGGAGCGTCGCCGATACTCGGGTGGCGCGCATCCCCGTCTCGTCGGCGGTGAGCGGGTCTCGGTCCACCACGGCCAGGTCCGCGAGCGACCCGGGGTGGAGGGCGCTGCCGGTGTGCGATCCCCCCGCGGTGGATGCCGCAAGCGCTGTCGCAGCGTCGACGCCCTGGTCGGGTCGCCACGCCGGCCGTCCGTCGCGGGTGCGGTGCACGGCGGCGGCCATCGCCGCCCAGGGGTCCAGCGGAGACACCGGCGCGTCGGAGCCGAAGAGGAGATTTGCCCCCGCGTCGGCGAGGGCGCGCAACGGGTACGGCACGGCGGTCTGGTCGGCCCAGATCGTGTCGGTCATGTCGCGATCGTCGATCGCATGCTCGGGCTGCACACTCGCGCCGACCCCGAGACGGGCGAAGCGCGTGACGTCGGCGTGCGCGACGAGCTGCGCGTGTTCGACCGTGCCGCGGGCGCCGGTGGCCGCAAAGGCGTCGAGCGCGTAGGTATTGGCAAGGTCGCCGATGGCGTGTACGGCGCACGCGAGCCCGGCGCCGGTCGCGCGCATCATGAGCTCCTGAAGCTCGTCGGGTGGAACCGTGAGCAGACCGTGATTGTGGGGATCGCCGGGATAGGCGTGGGAGCATGCTGCCGTGCGGGTGCCGAGCGAACCGTCGGTGATCACCTTGAACGGCCCCATGCGCACGAGTCCAGCAGGGTCGAGCGCATCGCCGGTCTCGAGGCCCTCGGAGATCGCGCGGTCGAGCAACGCGGGATACACGCCGAACGAGACGCGAGTCGTATCGAATCCCGTCTCGAGGCGACGAGCCCACGCTTCGGCGTTCCACGCCATGTCGAGGTCGACGACCCCGACGATGCCCCGCGAGGCCGCCTCCCCCAGGGAGCGGGCGACGAGCGCGTCGCCCACCGCGGGGTCGGCCGCGTTCAGGCGTCGCGAGATCTCGAAGGCGGGCTCCTCGCGCAGCACGCCGTCCGCCGCCTCGAATCCCTCGCGGCGGAGGGCGGCCGAGTTCAGCCAGACGCTGTGCACGTCGGCGTTGATGAGGTAGGTGGGCACCTCGCCCGTCGCGGCATCGAGCACGCCGAGCGTCATGGCATCCGGCCACAGGGCATCACGGAACCCCGTACCGACGCGTCGTCCGTCGCCGAGGACGTCGGCGGATGCCATCAGGCGTGCCGCATGCGCCGCCGACTCCGCTTCACCGAGAGGTTGCCGCTGGGCGACGAGCGCCCACTGGACGGTGTGGACGTGATGGTCCCAGAGTCCCGGGATGAGCCAGCCGCCCTGCCCGTCGAGCATGGCCCCCGTGCGGGGCAGCGCACCGGCGGGAGCGATGTCGACGATCCGTCCGTCGCGCAGGTGCACGTCGACGGGGTCGGCGCCGAAGGGGTCCAGTCGATCCGCGCCCGTGAGGTGCACGTCGGTGATGACGTCGGCGTGTTCGCCCGCGAAGAGTCGATCGTGCGTCATCGCGTCGCCTCCCCCTTCTCCGCCTGTGCGGACCGCGCTTGCCGCAGCGCGTCGTGCGCTCGGCGCATCTCGCCGGGCAGTCGAGGGTCGGCGTAGGGGCCGGCGCCGTCTTCGAGTTGCGCGATGATCGTGTCCACGACCTCGTCGGGTCGGTTCTGGCTCAGCTTGCGTTTGGCGGTGACGCGGGTGGGGCGCAGGCGGAACCCGACGGTGCCGCGCTCCAGGCGACGAACGAAGTCCTCGTCGTTGGGAGGCTCCCACATCAGGCGCGGGCCGGGCATCGCCGACTCGAACCGCGCCACCAGCAGCTCGAGTACAGCGAGGTTCTCCTCCGTGCTGAGGATCTCGGGCACCCCGGCGAGGTGGACGGATACGAAGTTCCACGTCGGCACGTTCGGACCGGGCGGGTACCAGCCGGGCGAGATGTACCCGTGCGGCCCCTGGACGACCACGAGGAGCTCGCGCTCTCCCAGTCCGTGGATGAGGTCGTCGGGCTTGCCGACATGGCCGACGATCGTGAGGTCGTCGGCGCCTTCGTCCAGCAGCACCGCGTAGTGCGAGGCGACGAGACCGTCCGGCGTGTCGCTCACGAGCGTAACCCAGGGGTGCTCCGCGATGATGCGTCGAAGCTCGACGATGTCGGTCATCGCAAAACTGGGATTTTGTCTCATGGCATCCTCACGTGTTCTTCAGCGCTGGCACGAGGGGCACCAGTAGAGCTTGCGGGCGCTCATCTCCTCGAGCACGACCGCCGTTCCGCACACCCGGCACGGCAGGCCCGCGCGGTGGTACACCCAGTGCCGGTCGTCGCGATGGGCCATCGCGCGGCGATACGCCTCCGGGTCGAGATCGTCCATCGTCATCATCTGGCCGGTCTCGACCCCGATCGAAAGGAGACGCACCCAATCCCGCCACAGCGACCGCACCGTGTGCTCCGCGACATCCCGTCCGGGCGTGTGCGGGTTCAGACGTGCTCGGAACAGCAGCTCGGCACGGTAGACGTTGCCGATGCCGCTGACCACCGACTGGTCCATGAGGAGCAGACCGATCGGCGTGGGCTTGCGTCGAACGACCTCCACGAAGCGCTGCTCGCCCTCATCGACGTCGTCCACGAGCGGGTCGGGACCGAGCTTCGCGATCGTGGCCTGCACCTCGTCGGGCGTCTGCAGCTCGCACGCCGTCGGCCCGCGCAGGTCGGCGCTCGTCACGTCGGTGAGCAGACGCAAGCGCACCTGCCCGACGACGGGCGGGGGCCACGGGGCGTCCTCGTCGCCCAACCCGGTGGTCTGTTCGCTCATCCGCACGTGCACGCGCGCGCGCCGCGGCGCGCCGATGGAGCTGAGCGAGTTCTCGCCCGCCGCGTCGAGCACCGTTTCCAGTTCGGTACCGCGCTGATTCGTCTGTCCCATGCGCCCGTTCGCCGAGGCGATCGTGGGGTCGACGAGGATCTCGCCGGCGAAGTCCCACGCCCCGTACATGCCCAGGTGCACACGCAGCCACAGGTCGTCGTCGAACTCCAGGAACATCTGCTTGCCGACCGCCCGGACGCGGGATGCCGTGCGCCCGTCGATCACGGCAGCGCCCTCGGCGAAGCGCCCCTGCGGACTGGATGCCGCTACGCGCTTTCCCACGACGTTGCGGTCGAACTGGCGAGCGATGCGATGGACGGAGTGGCCTTCGGGCATCAGGCGCGCGGGTCCGGTGCGAGCGTGCCGTCCGTCTCGTAGGCCGCGAGCTGCGCGATGCGCCGCGCATGCCGCTCCTCGCCCGAGAACGGCGTGGCGATGAAGCGGTCGATGAAGGACACCGCCTCGTCGAACGTGTGCTGCCGAGCACCGATCGCGATGACGTTCGCGTCGTTGTGCTCCCGCGCCAGCTCCGCCGTCGCGAGGTTCCAGACCAGCGCGGCACGCACCCCACGCACCTTGTTCGCTGCGATCTGCTCGCCATTGCCCGAGCCGCCGAAGACGACCCCGAGCGTCTCCACTCCCGCTGCCTGATCGCGCACGACGGCCTGAGCGGCACGAATGCAGAACGCCGGGTAGTCGTCGAGCGGGTCATACTCCACCGGGCCGTGATCGACGACGTCGTGGCCCTGCGCCGCGAGATGGTGCTGCAGCTGCGTCGAGAACTCGAGGCCCGCGTGATCGGTGGCGATGTGGATGCGCATGACCTCCATCCTAGGAGCGAAGCACGACGCGCCCTCCGTCATATGATGGTTCCATCATGTCACTATCCTCCCGTCAGCGCCCGCTGTACGAGGTGAAAGCCAACCTCTTCAAGGGCCTCGCGCATCCCTTCCGCATCCGCGTGCTCGAATTGCTGGCCGCGCAACCCGAGGTCACCGTCGCGTTCCTCCAAGAAGAGACGGGACTGGAGCCGTCTCATCTCTCTCAGCACCTCGCCGTCCTCCGCCGGCACCGTCTGGTGCTCAGTGAGCGCCGTGCCCGCCATGTCTACTACCGCCTGGCCGATCCGGCAGTGGCTCGTCTGCTGGCCACGGCACGCGAGTTGCTGATCGGCGTCCTCTCCGACGAGCGCGCGCTCCTGGCCGACGCCCGCACGCTCCCGGTCATCGGCGATCGGTCCTCCGCGTGAGCGACGGAGCATCCGTGAGTCGCAGCACGCGTGCGATCGCGCATGCCCGAACCCTCCTGCCGTCGCGCCACGACTACGCCGGCATCCGGACCACGTGGCGCCGTGATCTCCTGTCCGGCCTGACCGTCGGCATCGTCGCGTTGCCCCTGGCGCTCGGATTCGGGGCGAGTGCGGGACTGAGCGCCGAGGCGGGACTGGTCACGGCGATCATCGCCGGGATCATCGCTGCCGTGTTCGGCGGCTCCCCCGTTCAGGTCTCCGGCCCCACGGGCGCGATGGCCGTGGTGCTCCTCCCGATCGTCGCGACGAATGGGCCGAGCGCGGTGCTCGTCGTCACACTCCTCGCCGGCGCGATCGTGGCCGCCGCGGGCCTGCTCCGACTCGGACGCGTCGTCGCCGTCATCCCCTGGCCCGTGATCGAGGGCTTCACTCTCGGTATCGCCGTCATCATCTTCTTCCAGCAGGTGCCGAGCCTCGTCTCCGCGACTCGCCTACCGGCGGATGCGCACAGCGCGAACGCGATCGTCGCCGCGGTTCAGGCGCTTGCCGCCGTCGACATCCGCTATCTGCCCTGGGCCGCCGGGGTCGCGCTCATCGTCGCGTCCCTGATGTGGATCGCACCCCGCATCCATCCCGCCGTCCCGGGGTCTCTGATCGCCATCGTCGCCGTCACCGCGGCGGCGTCGGTGGTGACGACACCGCTCGCGGTGATCGGGAGCCTCCCCGGTTCCCTTCCCGTGCCTGCCCTCCCGCGGATCGATCCCTCGCTCGTCCCGGCACTGCTCCTCCCGGCGGTGACCGTCGCCGCACTGGCCGCCATCGAGTCGTTGCTCTCGGCCCGCGTCGCCGCTTCGATGGCCGACACCGGCGCGTACGACCCCGACCGTGAGCTCCTCGGACAGGGCCTCGCATCGGTCGGCTCGGCGATCTTCGGAGGGATGCCGGCGACCGGCGCCATCGCGCGGACGGCGCTGAACGTGCGGTCGGGAGGACGCACCCGCGTCGCCGCCGCGTTCCACTCGGTGGTGCTGTTGATCATCGTGCTGCTCGCCTCGGGTCCAGTAGGCCGCATCCCCCTCGCGGCGCTGGCCGGAGTGCTGATGGTGACCGCCGTCCGCATGGTGCACGTCGGCACCGTCCGCGCCATCATGTCCTCCACACGCTCGGATGCGATCGCTTTCGTCGTGACGGCGACCATCACGGTCGCCTTCGACCTCATCGTGGCGGTCGTCATCGGCGTCGTCCTGGCGGGCGTGGTGGCGATTCGCAGCATGTCTCGCGCCTCCGGAGTCCATCGAGAGGAGCTCGACGGCGATGCGGTGCCCGGTGATGAGCGGATCGCGGTGATGCGGTTCGACGGCCCGTTGCTGTTCGCAGCCGCCGACCGGGTGCGGGAAGAGATGGCGGCGGTGCGGGATGTGTCGGTCGTGATCCTCCGGATGAGCCAGCTCGAGGTCGTCGACGCCACGGGCGCCCGCATCCTCGGCGACATCGTCCAGCTCTTGGAGCGTCGCGGGGTGACCGTGCTGATCAAGGGGGTGCAGCCTCGGCATGAAGACCTGTTCCGCACGGTGGGCGTGCTCGCCTCGTTGCGCGACCATCGTCACCTGTTCGTCACGCTGCCCGACGCGATCGAGCACGCCCGCAGCCATGTGCGTCGAGAGGCGGCCTCCGCGTAGGCTGGTCGAGTTGCCGCCGGCGCCAGCAGCGCCTGCCCGCGGCATCCACCCTGACCCTTGGGAGACACGTACGTGCCTGGAGAGAATCTCACCCGCAGCGAGGCGCAGGAGCGCCGCGCCCTCGTCGACACCGCCTCGTACGAGGTGGCCCTCGACCTGACGACCGGACCGGAGGTGTTCCGCTCGCGCACCGTCGTCCGCTTCTCGGCCACCCCGGGAGCCTCGACGTTCATCGACCTGATCGCCCGCTCGGTGCACGAGATCACCCTCAACGGCCGCTCGATCGACGCGTCCGCGTTCGCCGACGCCCGCATCCCGCTCGACGGTCTCGCGGCCGACAACGAGCTGATCGTCGACGCGGACTGCCTGTACACGAACACGGGCGAAGGCCTTCACCGCTTCGTCGACCCCGTCGACGGCGAGGTCTATCTCTACTCGCAGTTCGAGGTGCCCGACTCGCGTCGCGTGTTCGCCGTCTTCGAGCAGCCCGACCTCAAGGCGACCTTCCAGTTCACGGTGACGGCACCCGCCGCATGGAAGGTGGTCTCCAACTCCCCCACGCCCGAGCCGGTGGATGCCGGTGACGGCACGGCGACGTGGAGCTTCGAGCCGACGCCCCGCATCTCGTCGTACATCACGGCGCTGGTCGCGGGTCCCTACGAGGCGACCTTCTCCGAGCTGACGAGCGCCTCCGGCCGGGTCATCCCGCTCGGCGTGTACGGCCGCAAGAGCCTCTGGCACCACCTCGACGCCGACTACATCTTCGACAAGACGCGTCAGGGATTCGCGTACTTCGAGGAGAAGTTCCAGTTCCCCTACCCGTTCGCGAAGTACGACCAGCTCTTCGTGCCGGAGTTCAACGCCGGCGCGATGGAGAACGCCGGCGCGGTGACCTTCACCGAGACCTACGTGTTCCGGAGCAAGGTGACCGACGCGGTCAAGGAGCGTCGCGTCGTGACGATCCTCCACGAGCTCGCGCACATGTGGTTCGGCGACCTCGTCACCATGAAGTGGTGGAACGACCTCTGGCTGAACGAGTCGTTCGCCGAGTGGGCCTCCACGATCGCCACGGCCGAGGCGACGGAGTGGACCGAGGCATGGACCACCTTTAACGCGATGGAGAAGTCCTGGGCCTACCGCCAGGACCAGCTCCCCTCCACGCATCCCGTCGTCGCGGAGATCAACGACCTCGAAGACGTGCAGGTGAACTTCGACGGCATCACTTACGCCAAGGGCGGCTCGGTGCTCAAGCAGCTCGCGGCGTGGGTCGGCATCGAGGAGTTCTTCGCGGGCGTCGCCGCGTACTTCCAGAAGCACGCCTGGGGCAACACCGAGCTGTCCGACCTCCTGCGGGAGCTCGAGACGACGAGCGGTCGCGAGCTGACGACGTGGTCGAAGAAGTGGCTGGAGACGGCGGGAGTGAACACCCTCTCGCCCGAGATCAAGACCGACGGGACCGGCACGATCACCCGCTTCGCAGTCGTGCAGACGGCGCCGGCGGACTACTCCACCATCCGACCGCACCGCCTGGGTGTCGGCTTCTACTCGCTCGACGGCGACGCTCTCGTGCGCACGCACCACGTCGAGGTCGACGTCGACGGCGACCTCACCGAGGTCTCCGACCTGGTGGGTCTGCGTCGCCCCGACCTCGTGCTGCTCAACGACGAAGATCTCGCCTACGCGAAGATCCGCCTCGACGACACGTCGCTGAGTACGGCGATCGCGCACCTCGGCAAGATCAGCGACCCCCTCGCACGCTCGCTCGTGTGGGGTGCCGCGTGGGATCAGACGAGGGATGCCGAGGCCTCGGCATCCGATTACGTCGACCTGCTGCGCAACATCGGCGCGGAGACCGAGTCGACCACCATGCGCACGACGCTCGCCCAGCTGCAGCTGGCGGCCAACGCCTACGTCGCGCCGGACCGGAGGACGCAGACCCGTGTGAAGGTCGCCGACGCGCTGTGGCAGCTGGCTCAGGATGCCGAGGCCGGAAGCGACAGTCAGCTCCAGTTCGTCACGGCGTTCGCGTCGGCCGCGGCGACGCCTGCCCAGACGGCGCAGGTGCGCTCCCTCCGCGACGGCGAGACGGTGCTGGAGGGTCTCGAGATCGACGCCGACCTGTCGTGGGCTCTCCTGGTGGGTCTCGCCGCAGGAGGCGCCGTGGATGCGGCCGAGATCGATCGCGCGCTCGAGGCGGATAACACCGCGAAGGGTGGCGAGTTCGCCGCTCAAGCGCGGGCTGCGCTTCCGACCGTCGACGCGAAGCGGGAGGCATGGGCCTCGCTCGTCGATTCGCCGGATCTGCCGAACACCGTCGTCCGCTCCGCTGCGCTCGGCTTCGTCCACCCTGCCGGCGTCGAGGCTCTGTCCGCGTTCGTCGACGACTACTTCTCGATGCTGCTGCCGATCTGGGAGAGTCGCACCTACCAGATCGCCAACTACCTCATCACGGGGCTCTATCCTGCGCCGCTCGCCAATCGCGAACTGCGTGACGCCACCCGGCGCTGGCTCGACGAGCACCGCGACGCTCCGCCGGCGCTGCGTCGCCTCGTTCACGAGAACCTGGCGGGCGTGGAGCGCGCGCTGTCGGTGCAGGAGCGCGACAGCCAGTAGGTCCACCGTCGACGCAGAGGGCATCCTCCTTCGGGGGGATGCCCTCTGCGCGTTGCGGTACTCCCGGCGGATGTGCGGGATGGCCCGGGTTCCGTAGCGTCGAAGCATGATCGTTGCAGAGCGCCTCACGAAGAGGTTCGGAGACAACACGGCCGTGTCCGACGTCTCCTTCACCGTCCAGCCGGGCAAAGTCACCGGCTTCCTGGGCCCGAACGGCGCCGGAAAATCGACCACCATGCGGATGATCGTCGGATTGGACCGGCCGACGGCCGGTGCGGTCACGGTCAACGGACGTCCGTACCGGGAGTCGCGCGCTCCGCTGACCGAGGTCGGCGTGCTGCTCGACGCCAAGGCCGTGCACACCGGTCGGAGTGCGCGCGCGCACCTGCGCGCGATCGCCGCCACCCACGGACTTCCGCGCTCGCGCGTCGATGAAGTGATCGACCTCACCGGCATCGCCTCTGTCGCCGGACGACGAGCGGGCAAGTTCTCCCTCGGTATGGGGCAGCGCCTCGGTATCGCCGCCGCGCTGCTGGGCGATCCGCAGACGCTGATCCTCGACGAGCCGGTGAACGGACTCGACCCGGAAGGGGTGCGCTGGGTGCGGCAGTTCGTGCGCTACCAGGCATCTCAGGGCCGCACGGTACTCCTGTCGAGCCACCTCATGAGCGAGATGTCTCTGACGGCCGACCATGTCATCGTGCTGGGCCGTGGTCGGGTGCTCGCCGACGCGCCTCTGGCCGAGCTCGTATCGGCGTGGACGGCAACGACCGTGCTCGTCCGCACTCCGCGTGCGAGCGAACTCGCCGACGTGCTGTCTCGACAGGGCGGCGCCGGCGTCACCGTCACCAGCAGCGGAGAGGGCGTCCTCCACATCGAGGGTGTCTCCGCGCCGTCCATCGGCGATGCCGCCGCCGCTGCCGGCATCCCTCTCCACGAGCTCACTCCCACCAGCGGTTCCCTCGAAGACGCCTACCTCGCCCTGACGGGCGACGCCGTCGAGTACCGCACCACTTCTCCTCAGGAGCTGTCATGACTCTCACCGCCCCCGTCGAACAGCGAGCCGCCGCGCAGGCGCCCGCTGCCCGCCTGAGCTTCCTTCGTGTCGTGTCGAGCGAGGCCATCAAACTCGTCTCCCTCCGTTCGACCTGGTGGTCGATCGCGGTCGCTGCCGCGCTGTCGGTCGGCATCTCGCTGCTCATGGCGGCCGCGTCGGCCGACTTCGGTCCCGGCTTCCCGCCCGTCATGGCCGTGGTCGCACCGCTGCAGTTCACGATGCTCGTGGCGGGCATCCTGGGCGCGATCGTGGTGACCGGGGAGTACTCGACGGGGATGATCCGCTCGACCCTCACGGCCGTCCCCCGCCGCGGCATCGTGCTCGCAGCCAAGGCCCTGGTCATGGCGGCCTTCATGGCCGTCTCGTCCGCCCTCATCTTCGCGATCGCTTCTGTGTCGACGGCACCGCTGCTGGCGACGCCGATCGACTGGACCGATGCGGAGTCTTCCCTGATCCCCGTGGGGTACGCGGTTCTGTCGATGATGGTCTTCGCTCTCCTCGGCGTCGGATTCGGCTTCATCATCCGCAGCGGCGCGGGAGCGATCGCCGCCACCGTAGGTGTGCTGTTCGTCGCCCCGATCGTCGTCAGCCTCTTCTCGATGTTCGGCGAGGGATGGGCGTGGGTCATGGACCTCGGCCGGTACCTGCCGACGAACGCCTCACAGACTCTCACGTCGGTGGGTGCGGAGGACACGGTGCCCGCCCTCCTCGCCCTCCTGGGCTGGGCCGCGGCGGCACTCATCGGCGCCTGGGCGGTCCTGCGCACGCGTGACGCGTAGAGTCGGAGCCGTGTCGACGCGCAGCCGCAATGCGCCTCCCCCGGAGGACGACCTGCGGCTGCCGCGTCTGCCCGGGGTCGTCCGACGCTTCTGGTCGCGGCACCCCGTCCTGGCCGACGTCGCCATCGCCCTCCTGTGTCTCCTCCTGACGCTCACGCCGCCGACGACCTTCCGCGGCCCCGACGGCACCGGGCCGCTCCACCCGACCGCGGTCCCCCTGCTCGTCTTGACCGCCGTGTGCTCGGCCCTGCTCCTCCGCCGGCGGACGTGGACGCTCTCCGTCTTCGTCGCCTCCTACGTCCTGGCGATCGCCTTCCTGTTCGCTCCGGTGCCCGTGGGGTCAGTGCTCCCGCTGGTGACCAGTTACTCGCTGGCGGTCTACCGATCGTCGCGCGCGGCATGGCTGGGTCTCGGCTTGGGCATCGGGTCGCTCTCGGCCGTGGCGGGGATGCTCGTGCTGACGTCGACGATCGAGTTTCCGATCGCGGTCAGCACGGTGATCGGCGAGGCCGCGCTGGCGCTGATCGGGACACTCGTCGGCGTGAACGTGGGCAATCGCAAGCGGTATGTCGAAGCGATCATCGATCGCTCCCGTCAGCTGCTTCGCGAGCGCGATCAGCAGGGTCAGATCGCTGCCGCCGCGGAACGTGCCCGGATCGCCCGCGAGATGCACGACATCGTCTCGCACTCGTTGACGGTGATCGTCGCCTTGACCGAGGGCGCAGGCGCGACCGCCGACCCCGAACGCGCACGCCAAGCGACGCTCCAGGCCTCGCAGACGGCCCGTGCCGCTCTCCAGGAGATGCGGGGGATGCTGGGTGTTCTGCGGGACGAGTCAGACCCCGAGGCGCCGCTCCTGCCCCCGGATGAGGATGCCGCGAGCGCTGCGATCGACGCGGCTCGTGCCGCGGGATTCCCCGTGACGTCGAAGATCACGACGCTGGGCGCACCCCTTCACGATCTGCCGCGCACGACGCGCCTCGCCGTCGGCCGCGTGGTACAGGAGGGTGTGACCAACGCGATGCGGCACGCCCCGGCGGCCTCGACGATCTCGGTGACCGTCGCCGTCGGCGTCGAGTCGGTCGACGTGGAGGTGCGCAACGACGGGGTGACCGCCGCGGCGCGTCCCGGCGGATTCGGCCTTCGAGGACTGCGCGAGCGCGTCGAACTCGCCGGTGGACAGCTCACTGTCGGCCCCGAAGGAGCTCTCTGGCGCCTTCGCGCCTCCCTCCCCCTCGCCGAGGATCCGACGGTGCCTGAGACAGCGAAAGGACAGCCCCAACCATGAGCGAACCCGTGCGCATCCTTCTCGTCGACGACCAGGAGTTGATTCGCGTCGGCTTCCGGCTCGTCCTGGAGAGCGAACCGGACCTCGTCGTCGTGGGAGAGGCGGGCGATGGTGAGAGCGCCGTCGCCGAAGCGCGCCTGCTCCGCCCCGACGTGGTGCTGATGGACGTCCGGATGCCGCGGCTCGACGGCATCCGTGCCACCGAGCGCATCCTCGCGGAACTGCCACAGACCCGAGTCCTGGTGCTCACGACCTTCGACCTCGACGAGTACGCGTTCGGCGCGCTCGACGCCGGCGCGAGCGGCTTCCTGTTGAAGGACGCGCAGCGGGCGGAGCTCGTGGGCGCCGTGCGCGCGGTTCATCGCGGCGACGCGGTCTTGGCGCCGCGAGTGACGAGGAGAGTCATCGAGCGCCTCGGCCCGGCATCCGCTCCCCCGACGGGACCCGATCCCGACGTCGTCCTCACCGAACGCGAACGTGACGTCTTCGACGGGATCGCGCGCGGACTCACCAACGCGGAGATCGCGCGTGAACTGTTCCTGGGCGAGTCGACCGTCAAGACCCACGTCGGACGCGTGCTCGCCAAGCTCGAGGCGCGAGACCGCATCCATGCCGTGATCCTTGCCCATCAGTGGGCGCAGGCGGCGCGGCCGGGCGAGAACGGGTGATCCTCATCGTCCTCGAAGCGGGCCCTGGCTAGGATCGTGGCGATGAGACTCGATTCCACCGACCCGGGCACGGCGACCACTTCCGGGATCTGGGCAGACCTCGGCCGCATAGCCGCCGACATCGGGCTGCGGGCCTTGGGGATCGCGGCGATCATCGTCGGCGCCCTCCTGCTGGCGTGGATCCTCCGCCTCGTCATCCGGCGGGTCGTGAAGCGGATCGTCGCCGGGGCGAAGTCGAAGGCCAACGTCGATGACACGCGAGCCATCGAGGCATCCCCGCTCGCACAGGTGCGCCTGGTCCAGCGCACGCGCACGCTCGGGACGATCCTGCAGAACATCGTGAACGTGACACTGGTCATCATCGCGCTGTTCCTGTCCGTCCAGGTGATCAACGAGAACATCCTCGGTTCGTTCGCCCTCCTGTCCGCCGCTATCGGCGCGGGCCTCGGCTTCGGCGCGCAGAACATCGTGAAGGACGTCCTCAACGGAATCTTCATCGTCGCGGAGGATCAGATCGGAATCGGCGATGTCGTGGACCTCGGCCTGGCGACCGGGATCGTCGAGTACGTGAGCGTGCGGATCACGCATGTCCGCGACGTCAACGGCACCCTCTGGTACGTGAGGAACGGCGAGATCACGCGGATCGGGAACATGTCCCAGGGGTGGTCGCGCGTGATCATCGATCTCGCTGTGCCGGCCAATGCCGTGATCGAGGACGTCGAGAAGGCGATGCTCGACTCGGCTAAGGGACTCGCGAAAGATCCGAAGTGGCGTACCCGTGTCATCGAGCAGCCCGAGGTCTGGGGGTTGGAGTCCGTGTCGGGCGATGCTCTCGTCATCCGTCTCGTGATGAAGACGCGCGCCAACGCGAAGGACGATGTCGCCCGTGAACTGCGCATGCGGCTCAAGCGCGCGATGGACGACATGGGGATCACGCTTCCGCAGCTGAACTCCATCACCCTCTCCGGCTTGGAGGGCGCGCAGCGCGTGCGTGGCGCGAACCCGCCCAAGACCAAGCCCACGCCGGTGGCCGCGCCCGATGCCAAGCCGGTGTGGCGGCCCAAGCGGAAGGGCACGACGGATGCCGTACCGCAGGCGGACGAGACGAAGGATCCGTCCGCATGAGTGACGACGCACGCCTCAGCTTCTACGAGGAAGTGGGCGGACACGACACCTTCGTGCGGCTCGTCGACGCCTTCTACCGAGGTGTCGCCGACGACGAGGTACTGGCTCCCATGTATCCGGAAGAGGACTTGCGCCCTGCGGCGGAGCGGCTGACGCTGTTCCTGGAGCAGTACTGGGGCGGACCGACGACCTACAGCGAGCGTCGGGGTCACCCTCGACTTCGGATGCGCCACATGCCGTTCCATGTGAACCCCGACGCGCGGGACCGCTGGCTGGCCCACATGCGGACCGCGGTCGACCAGCTGAACCTTCCCCCATTGCATGAGGCGACCCTGTGGGACTACCTCCAGCGGGCCGCGTTCGCCATGGTGAACACTTTCGAGCCGACGGGGATCGGGCCTGCCCAGGGCGACCGGCCGGCAGGTTCTCTCCCCGTCCATCCGGATACGACGAAGGAGTCGTCATGACCGCTGCTGCCGCGTCCACACGCCACTCGACCGATGTCCTCGTGATCGGTTGGGGCCTTGCCGGACTCGTCGCGGCCGCCGAGGCGGTCGGCGCCGGTCGGCGGGTCGTCATCGTCGATCAGGAACCGAGGACCAACCTCGGCGGTCAGGCCTTCTGGTCGTTCGGTGGCCTCTTCTTCGTCGACTCTCCGGAACAGCGGCGAGTGGGCATCAGCGACTCTCTCGACCTCGCACGCCAGGACTGGTTCGGCACGGCCGGGTTCGACCGGGACGAGGACGCGTGGCCGCGTCGCTGGGCGGAGGCCTACCTCGAGTTCGCACACGGGGAGAAGCGGTCCTGGCTGCGTCAGCGGGGCGTGGGATTCTTCCCCGTCGTCGGTTGGGCGGAGCGCGGCGGCTACACCGCCACGGGGCCCGGAAACTCCGTGCCGAGGTTCCATGTCACGTGGGGTACGGGTCCAGGTGTCGTCGCTCCCTTCCAAGCAGCCGTGGAGGAGGCAGAGTCGGCGGGACGGCTCGTCGTGCTGCCGCGGCACCGGGTGACTGCGCTGACGACCACGGACGGCACCGTCGTCGGAGCGAGCGGCGACGTGCTCGCGCCCTCCGGGGCACCTCGCGGTGTGCGCTCCGCTCGCGATGTCGTCGGATCGTTCGAGATCGACGCGTCCGCGACGATCGTCGCGTCGGGTGGGATCGGCGGGAACCATGAGCTCGTCCGCTCCCAGTGGCCCGAACGTCTCGGTACGCCGCCTGCGACGATGCTCGCCGGCGTGCCCGCGTACGTCGACGGATCGATGCAGCCCGTGGCGAAAGCGGCCGGAGCGCGGCTCATCAACGGCGACCGGATGTGGCACTACGTCGAAGGCATTCAGAACTGGAACTCGATCTGGCCCTCTCACGGCATCCGGATCCTCCCTGGCCCGTCCTCGCTGTGGCTCGATGCCACCGGCCGGCGGCTTCCCGTGCCGCTCTTCCCCGGTTTCGACACCCTCGGCACCCTCGCGCATCTGCGGGCTACCGGTCACGACCACTCGTGGTTCGTGCTCTCGCAGTCGATCGTCGAGAAGGAGTTCACCCTCTCGGGCAGCGAGCAGAACCCGGACTTGACCGACAAGGACGTCCGCCTGCTGCTGAAGTCACGCCTCGGCAAGGGCGCATCGGGGCCGGTGCAGGCCTTCCTCGACCACGGTGCGGACTTCGTCGTGAAGCGCACGCTCGATGAACTGGTGGACGGGATGCGAGCGCTGCCCGGGGGCGACGTCCTCGACGGTGATCGAGTGCGCGAAGAGGTGGTCGCGCGCGATCGGGAGATGGCGAACGACTTCACGAAGGATGCGCAGATCGCGATGCTGCGATCTGCGAGAGCGTTCCGCGGGGATCGGCTCATTCGCACCGCGTCGCCGCACCGGCTGCTCGACCCGTCGGCCGGCCCGCTCATCGCCGTCAAACTGCACGTGGTCACGCGCAAGTCCCTCGGCGGAATGATGACCGATCTCTCTGCACGCGCTCTCGACAGTGAAGGATCCCCTGTACCGGGGCTCTACGCGGCAGGAGAGGCGGCCGGCTTCGGTGGGGGCGGCGTGCACGGCTACCGGGCGCTCGAGGGCACGTTCCTCGGCGGTTGCCTCTTCTCGGGGCGGATCGCCGGTCGTGCCGCGGCCGCGGGCTGAGGCCGTCAGTCCGCGGCGCCGGTCGCGCGCACCGCGGTGAGTCCTGCGCGGACGGTGCTGCGGGTCAGCACGTGACCGCGGGACAGGCTCAGGCGCGTCCAGGGGCCGCTGCGGCGGATCGTGGCGGTCTCCTCGCCCGCGATGAACCCCAACGAGAAGGCCGCGAACGCGACCCCCAGGGGTAGGCCCGCGAGATCGTCGTCGCTACGGCCCCACACGCGAGCCCGCACCGCTCGCACCACGTCGGCCCCAGGCTCCGCAGGCATCGACTCCGCCACCTCCGCGATGCCGTGCTGCGCCCGGGCGGCGAGCGTCGCGGCGGTGATCTCATCGGCGATCTCCCAACCGCCGCGGGGCGGCGAGATTCCCGCCCACGGCGCGGAACGAGCAGTGTCGGGCAGCACCAGCGACGTCGTAGATGCGCCGTCGACCGTCAGGCTCGCCGCCTCCACGACGAGGTCGCACACGAGTTCCGGGTCGACCGACAGGAATCGCATGCCGAGGATCGTGGGGGTCTCGTCCAGCAGAGACTCGGGCGCCAGCGGCGCCGACGTCACGCCGATGACGCCGTTGTCGGCACGGAGCCGCACGAGCCCATCCCCGAGTCGCGCCGCCCGTTGCGCGAAGGTGAGGGCGTCGGATGCCGCGAAGGGATCGGCGAACAGGAGACGGGATGACACCCGCCCTAAACTACCAACGGGTGCCGTCGGAGCGCCGGATCGGAGATGAGATGGCGAGCGAGTTCGATCCTGTCGACGCGATGCTGGCGGTGCTCGATCTGGCGTCGAGCGCGGCTCGCACCACAGAAGACATCTTCACGGGGACATCGCATCCCATGCCGAGCGGCCGGATCTTCGGCGGTCAGGTGCTCGCGCAAGCCATCGTCGCGGCCGACCGGACGACCGACGACGATCGCGTCCCGCACTCGATGCACGGCTACTTTCTGCGCCCGGGCGACGCGACGCAGGGTCTCACCTTCTCCGTCGACCGCATTCACGACGGGCGTTCGTTCTCCACACGTCGAACGCAGGCGTTCCAGGAGGGCGTGCCGATCTTCTCGATGATCGCCTCCTTCGAGCGGGAGGATCCGGGGCTCGAGCATCAGGAGCGGATGCCGGACGGCATCCCTTCGCCCGAGGAGGTGGCAAGGGCACGGCCGGCCTCCACCGTTCAGCCGATGAGCCGGAGGCTTCTCGACGAGAGCCCTATCGAGGTGCTGCACGTCAGCGGCGACCTCTATGGAGTGGGACTGCCGGACGCGGAGCCGCGGCAGGCGGTGTGGATGCGGGCGCGGCGATCGCTTCCCGATGACCCCGCGCTGCACCGCGCGGTGCTCGCATACTTGAGCGATCTGACGATTCAGGAGCCGGTGTTGCGCGCTCATGGGGTGACGTGGGCGCGTCAGGGACTCAAGGTCGCCAGCCTCGACCATGCGATGTGGTGGCACCGACCCGCGCGAGCCGACGACTGGCTCCTCTACGTGCAGGAGTCCCCGAGTGCGCGCGGCGGGCGAGGACTGTCGACGGGGCGGCTCTTCACCAGGGACGGTGAGCTCGTCGCCTCGGTCGCACAGGAGATCATGGTGCGCGTGCCGTGATGCGGTGACCGCTCAGCGTCGGTGACCGTAGATGAGCGGGTCTCCGAGATAGGGCGACCATGCCTCTCGCATGGTGTCAGTGAGGCGCTGCGGGCGACCCGTGCGGGCATCGACCATCACGACGACCGACGTCGCCCGGGCGTACAGCGTCTGAGGCGTGTCCGTTGCCGGGCTGTAGACCTCGTAGCAGACCTCGATGCTCGATCCGCCGATCTTGCCGAACCACATCTGGATGTCCAGCGGCTCGCGACGGTAGGGCACGGGGGCGAGATACTCGATCTCTTGCCGGGCGATGAGCGTCAGGACGCCCGCGGCGATGCCGCTCTCGATGACCGCCGTGCTCGGGGCCGTGTCACCCGACTCGGGCACCCAGAACACGCGCACGCGCGCCTCTTCGAGGAGCTTCAGCATCGACGTGTTGTTCACGTGATTGAACGCGTCGAGGTCGCCCCAGCGGAGGTGGATCGGGACGTGAAGCCGGAGGTTGGCGGTGTTGCCGCCGACCTCCGGAACGTGCGGCATGTCAGTCACGCGTCAGCTTGCGGTGCGTCGACCGGTGCGGGGCAGCGGCCTCGGCGCCGAGGCGCTCCACCTTGTTCGCCTCATAGGCCTCGAAGTTGCCCTCGAACCAGTACCACTTGTCGGGATTCGCGTCGGTGCCCTCGTAGGCGAGGATGTGCGTCGCGATCCGGTCGAGGAACCACCGGTCGTGGGTGATGACGACGGCGCAGCCGGGGAACTCCAGCAGAGCGTTCTCCAGTGAGCCCAGCGTCTCGACGTCGAGGTCGTTCGTGGGCTCGTCGAGAAGGAGCAGGTTGCCGCCCTCCTTGAGGGTGAGCGCGAGGTTCAAACGGTTGCGCTCACCTCCGGACAGGACACCGGCCTTCTTCTGCTGGTCAGGGCCCTTGAAGCCGAACTTCGACACGTACGCACGGGAGGGGATCTCCGTCTTGCCGACGGTGATGATGTCCAGGCCGTCGGAGACGACCTCCCACAGCGTCTTCTGCGGGTCGATGTTGGAGCGGCTCTGGTCGACGTAGCTGATCTTGACGGTCTCGCCGACCTTCAGGTCACCGCCGTCGAGCGGCTCGAGCCCGACGATGGTCTTGAAGAGCGTGGTCTTGCCGACACCGTTCGGACCGATGACGCCGACGATGCCGTTCGGGGGAAGGCTGAAGCTGAGGCCGTCGATGAGACTGCGGTCGCCGAACGACTTCGACAGGTTCTTCGCCTCGATGACGACGCTTCCGAGCCGCGGACCCGCCGGGATCTGAATCTCCTCGAAGTCGAGCTTGCGCGTGCGCTCCGCCTCCGCTGCCATTTCTTCATACCGAGCCAGTCGGGCCTTCGACTTGGTCTGACGCCCCTTGGCGCTGGAACGCACCCATTCGAGCTCGTCCTTCAGTCGCTTGGCGAGCTTGGCGTCCTTCTTGCCCTGGATGTCGAGTCGCTCGGCCTTCTTCTCCAGGTAGGTGGAGTAGTTGCCCTCGTAGCCGATGAGGCGGCCGCGGTCGACCTCGGCGATCCACTCTGCGACGTTGTCGAGGAAGTACCGATCGTGGGTGATCGCGATGACGGCGCCCTTGTACGAGGTGAGGTGCTGTTCCAGCCAGAGCACGCTTTCGGCATCCAGGTGGTTCGTGGGCTCGTCCAGCAGGAGGAGGTCGGGCTTCTGCAGGAGGAGCTTCGCCAACGCAACACGACGCTTCTCACCACCCGACAGCGGTGCGATGGCGGCGTCGGCGGGCGGGGTGCGCAAGGCATCCATGGCCTGTTCGAGCTGCGAGTCGAGGTCCCACGCGTCAGCCGCGTCGATCTCCTCCTGCAGCGTCCCCATCTCGGCCAGAAGCGTGTCGAAGTCGGCGTCGGGGTCGCTCATCAGGCCGGAGATCTCGTTGAAACGATCGACCTTGGCTTTGATGGCGATGCCGTCCTGGATGTTCTCCAGGACCGTCTTGGACTCGTCGAGCTCGGGCTCCTGCATGAGGATGCCCACGCTGAAGCCCGGCGAGAGCTTCGCCTCGCCATTGGACGGTTGATCCAGGCCGGCCATGATCTTGAGGATCGTCGACTTGCCGGCACCGTTCGGGCCGACCATCCCGATCTTCGCGCCGGGGAGGAAAGCCATCGTGACGTCGTCGAGAATGAGCTTCTCGCCGACCGCCTTGCGGGCACGGACCATGGAGTAGATGTACTCAGCCATAACGAACCAAGTCTACGGTGCGTGTCACCAGTCGATGGGCCGCGTCTCCCCTACCAGGCACGCGCCCGTCGGCAGCGTCGGCAGCACGACCGCGGTGGGACGCTTCGTGGACGGGCCGACCTGGCCCACGATGCACTCGTCGTCCCACCGCACCGAGAACTGGATGCTGTCGGAAGGAAGCCCGACCGACGTCTCGTCTCGCGTCACCTCCATGTCGCGCTTGTCGAAGCCGGCCTCGACCAACGCATCGACGTACGCGCGTCCCTTCACGCGGTCATCGGTGTCCCACACGGCATCCATGACTTCGGTGAAGAGCGGCAGGTTGTCGCTCGCGTCGCCGTCAGGAACGAGTGCGGGGCCCGTGGGTGAGGGAGTCGGCGTCACCGCGCTCGCTGTCTGGGTGGCTGAAGCAGTCGTCGACGCATTCGGTGCGGTGGGCGCGCACCCCGTCGTCACCGCCACGGCCAGAACACCACACGCGACGAGCATGCCTCGGTGAGCGGGCTGACGCGACTTCCGGTGCGCGGACTTCGGGTGGCGATGCACGAACCGAGTCTAGGACGCGTCACTGCCCGCCTCAGTACGGCGTCGCCTCCTCCCCCGGCACCGGCGCCCATGACTCTGACAGATCGGCATGGACTGCCGGCCCGGCTTCCCCTGCCGTCGACGCGCCGGCGTTCGGCCCGGCGGGCGACGACTCCGCCGAACGCCGGTAGACCGTCGTGCCCCACAACAGGTCATGGCCGAGAGAGACCGCGTCGATCTCGGCGGCGACCCCCTGCCTGCCGTTGGCTTCCCACTCCCGGAGCTTGAAGGAGCCCGAGACGATCACGCGGTGCCCCTTGCGCACCGATTCGAGCGCGTGTTCGGCCAGCCCGCGGTAGGCGGAGACCGCGTACCAATTGGTGTGACCGTCGACCCACGTCCCCGTCGCTTCGTCACGACGGCGGACGTTGCTCGCCAGACGGAAGTTGATGATCGGCACCCCCGCGCTCGTCTGACGCCGCTCCGGATCGTTGACGACGGTCCCTACCACTGTGATGTGATCGCTCATTCTCGATCTCCTGTTCTTTCGGGCCCATCCCGACGCGATCAGATTTGCACCCGGGACTCCGTCAGGAGGGCATGCGGTGGCGCACTGTGGACTCACCGGCGGATCGGGCCCTTGGGGAGAAGCCGAACTCGGCGTGGGTGTCCGTGGTCGAAGCTATGTTCGATTCCGCGCGAAAGGAGAATTGACATGAGCGCGATCGCCGCCGCAACGGCCGACCAGATTCCCGCGACCATCGGCGGTGTCCGATTGATTCGTGCCACAGCGCGACTGTGGCGCGCGACGTCGCACGACGGCCGCATCATCGGGCACATCCGGTCAGACGACGCCGGAAACGGCTGGCGCTATGTCGCCTTGCGATTCTCCGTGCGGGCGCGAAGGTTCGTCGAGGTGGGTGCCTTCTGGAGCCCTGAGGAGGCTGTCCAGTGCCTGCGATGGTCGCGGTGAGGGAAAGTCACACGACGGCTCCGACCGGTGCCGTCGCCATGGTGGGGGCGGCTGCGCGCACGACCGGCCATACCTCGGCGATAACGTCGACGGCGCGGCGCAGCTGATCCGGCGGTGCCGTGAACGGTATGCGGAGCTGCCGTTCGTGTCCGCCCTCGGGAGAGAAGCGCGGGCCCGCCGACAGATGCACGCCGTGTGTGCGGGCCGCTATCACCAGCCCAGAGCTGAGCGGAGCGTCCAGTTCCAGCCATACGCACACTCCCCCGGCAGCCGCAGGCACGCGCCACTCCGGCAGACGCTCGCGCAGCGCGTCCACCAGTGCATCGCGTCCGGCACGCAGGAGGAGCGAGCGTTGGGCCAAGATCTCCGGCATCCGAGGAAGGAGTCGCGTCGCCACTGCCTGTTCGAACTCCGGAGTACCGAGCTCGCGCGGCGGGCGAAGAGCGGCGAGCTCACGCACGCGGTCACGGCCAGCGCGGATCCATCCGATCCGGAGCCCTCCCCAGACGGTCTTGCCGAGCGATCCGACCCGTATCACCGAGGCCGACTCCCATGTCGGAGGGTCGACGGGCTGCGGTTCGATGGCGAGCTCAGCGGTCGTCTCGTCGATGACGAGGGTCGTCCCTGCGACCATTGCCGCGCGAGTGATGGATGCCCGTTCCGTCGGCGTCATCGTGCGACCCGTCGGATTGTGGAACTGAGGCATGAGGTAGGCGAGGGCGGGGCGGGTTCGGGAGAGCGCCTGAGCCGCACGATCGAGGTCCCACCCGTCATCGACGTGGACGGGGATGCTCACCAGACGCGCGCCAGCGGCGCGGAGCGCTTCGGCCGCATGCGGGTACGTCGGCGTCTCGATGGCAGCTCTGTCGCCTCGTCGCACCAGCGCCTCGGACAGCAGGTGTATGGCGCTCTGCGCTCCGGTCGTCACCAGGATCTCGTCGGGGGAGGTCGGGATGCCGCGGGCCTTGTAGCGGTCCGCGATCGCCGCACGAAGCTCCGCGGACCCGATGATGTCGTAGCCGGCCCGTGCCACGAGAGCCGCGGCATCCTGTGCGACGTCGCTCATCACTCCCGCGAGTCCCGGCCACGCTGCGGGACTTGCCTGCGTCAGATCGATCTCGTCCGCGCCGACGTGCCCTCGCCCGTGAGCACGTCCGCCCAGCGGGAGCGTGACGCTCCCGGAACCGCGAACGCTCTGGATATGGGCGGACTCGCGAAGACTGCGATAGGCGGCGGCGACGGTCGTGCGGCTCACTCCGAGCGCGCCGGCCAGTTCGCGCTCAGCCGGCAGAGCCGTGCGCGGCGCGAGCCGATTGTCGAGGCACAGCAGGCGGATGCCGTCTGCCAGCGCCTCGTAGGCCGGCTCGCGCGTGCGCCAACCGCCCAGGGCATGCGCGAGGGTGCGCGCTGTGATCCGCGAGTCCATGGGGCCACGATAGAGCAATTGGACTGCGACGCAAGGTCCAATTGTGCGATTGGATGTCCTCATGGTGCTTCGATCCGTGCAGCTTCTCTTCGGCCTCGTCCTCTTCGGCGTCGGGTGCGCCGTCATGGTCGAAGCGGGCATCGGCCTCGACCCGTGGACGGTGTTCGCGCAGGGGATCTCTCGTCAGACCGGCATCGGCATCGGCTGGGTCGCGAACATCGTGGGCTTCCTCGTGCTCCTGGCGTGGATCCCGCTTCGTCAGCGGCCCGGCGTGGGCACGATCGCCAACATCCTCCTCGTCGGCACGGCCATGCAGTTCGCGATCGATCTCCTTCCCGCGCCGGAGGGCTTCGTCGCGCAGTTGCTCGTCTTCCTGGGAGGTGTCGCCATCGTCGCGCTGGCGTCGGGCCTATATATCGGGGCGCGCTTCGGCCCGGGCCCCCGCGACGGCCTGATGACCGGACTCAACGCACGCTTCGGCTGGCCGATCTGGGCCGCGAGGCTCGGCGTCGAATCCACCGTCCTGGTGGCCGGGTGGCTGCTCGGGGGCACGGTCGGCCTGGGGACCGTGCTCTTCGCGGTACTGATCGGCCCGGCAGTGCACGTGACCCTGCCCTGGTTCGATCGGCGTCCACCGGTCGTCGCACCCGTCGTGCAACCCTCGGACGCAACCGTCTGACGCGTCTCGGCAGCCCGTGCACGGGCTACGGCCGATCAGTGCTCTCGGAAGCGCGGCCAATCGGAGCCGGGAGGCAGGTGTCCGTGAAGGGCGCTCTTCGCGATGTCCATCGAGGGGTAGGTCCCCACCGACGAGGACGCGCCCGCGATCGTCACGGTGTACTCACCGTCCGCCCGGCGAATGCTGCCGACGACCTGGCCGTCGGCGCCGTACGCGAGCCAGAGGGTCGATGTCGCAATGGTCGTCATCACGCACTCCTTTCGACGCCTCGTACGCTACGCCGGTAGCGAGGGCTGCGCCATGGGTGGGGTTCGAACCGCGTGTGAACGGTACGGTAGAGAGGTCCCACTTCCCTCCATAGCTCAGTGGATAGAGCGAGCGGTTTCTACCCGCCAGGTCGGGGGTTCGAATCCTCCTGGAGGGACAACCCCAGGCTGCCAGCGGCTTCGAAGTCGCATCCCGTCGTTAGGATGGGCCCATGGTGGCTGCAGCGGAGAACGACCGTCTCGTGTGGATCGACTGCGAGATGACCGGGCTCGACCTGGCAGCCGACCAGTTGGTGGAGATCGCCATCATCGTGACCGACTATGAGCTGCGCATCCTCGATCCGGGGTTCCAGGTGGTCATCAAGCCGGACGCGTCAGCACTCGATCACATGAACGAGTTCGTCACGCAGATGCATCGGACGTCGGGACTCCTCGAGGAGATCCCTCATGGCGTGAGCGTCGCAGAGGCTGAGTTCCAGTCCCTCGAGTACATCCAGCGCTTCGTGCCGGAGGGCAAGGCGCCGTTGGCCGGGAACACGATCGGCACCGACCGCATGTTCCTCGCACGGTACATGCCGCGCGTCGATCGCTGGCTGCACTACCGCAACGTCGACGTGTCGAGCATCAAGGAGTTGTCGCGTCGGTGGTACCCCCGCGCCTACTTCCAGGCGCCGACGAAAGACGGCGGACATCGGGCGCTGGCGGACATTCGCGAGTCGATTCGCGAGCTCGCCTACTATCGCGAGGCGGTGTTCGTTCCGGAGCCCGGCCCGACGAGCGACGTGGCGCGCGAACTGTCCGCCGCCACCGTGTCGTCGTACGCCTCCGGGCTGTAATACAATCGTGTGGTTGCCCGCATGCGGGCGCATGGTGGGTATAGCTCAGTTGGTAGAGCACCTGGTTGTGGTCCAGGGGGTCGCGGGTTCAAGTCCCGTTACTCACCCCATGTACATCTCCCGTGAGGCGTGGCGATGATCGAGATGGATGCCGAGGCGTTCGAGGCTCTCGTGTCCGATGAGTTGGGCCGCCTTCCCGACGAGATGCTGAGCGGGCTCGACAACGTCGTCTTCGTCGTCGAGGACCTCCCCGAAGACGGCTCGCTCGATCTGTTCGGACTGTACGACGGCCTCGCCCTCACCGACCGCGACCGCTACGGAATGGGGGAACTCCCCGATCGCATCATCGTGTATCGGCTCGCACACCTCGATGCCTGCGATGATCTCGGAGCGCTGCGCGACGAGGTGCACACGACCTTGGTCCACGAGATCGCGCACTTCTACGGAATCGACGACGAGCGGCTGCACGAGCTGGGGTGGGCATGACGCTCCCCCTCGAGGTCGTCGAAGAACTCAGCGATACGAGCCTGGCTCCTCCGTGGCAGACCGTCGTCTGGAACGACCCGGTCAACTTGATGTCTTACGTGGCGCGTGTCTTCCGCGAATACTTCGGCTACTCGGCGGATCGCGCCGAGCAGCTGATGCTCGCCGTCCATCATCGCGGCCACGCTGTCGTCGCGGAGGGGGCGCGCGAGCAGATGGAGTTGCACGTCCAGGCGATGCACGACTACGGCCTGTGGGCCACGGTCAGGAAGGGAGAGCGATGAGCGAGCGCATCGTCGTCTGGGAGATCACCGCCCTCGAGGCGGCACACCTGGCGGAGCTCCTCGCGCAGTTCGACGATCTGCTTGCGGCGGGTTCGACCGACGATCCGGCCATCGCGCGCCTCGTGCCGGACGCGTATCGCGATGACCCCGAGGCCGCCGAAGAGTTCCGTTCCCTCACCGAAGGCGACCTGCTCGCGCGTCGGCGCGCGGACTGCCGCATCGTTGCCGGCACCCTCGAGATCGACGGCCGCCGGGTCGCCGTTTCCGACCTCGAACCGGCTGAGCTGGAGCGTACGCATACCGTCGCCATGGACGAGACGCAGGCGGCCGCCTGGTTGCGGACGCTGGCATCCCTTCGACTCGTCATGGCAGCGCGACTCGGCATCCGCGATGAGGACGACCACGCTGACGACGATCCGCGTTTCGGGATCTACGACTGGTTGGGCTACCGACTCGATGGACTCGTGCGCGCACTCGATGACTGACGAGCGGTCACCGCGTGGGTCGAGGCTTCTCGGGCGGACCCATTCACGGTGACGACGAACGTCGCGAGCGACATGGGCTCGTGGTCGCGAACATGCTGTTCTTCCTGACGCGCCCATCGATCCCAGTGGGGACGGTAGGTGTCTCCGTCGCGCCGCAGCGCCCTCTGCCTTCTGAGCTCCGCAGGGGCTTCTACCCACACGCGGACGTCACTCAGCTGCGCGGTCGCGGGAGTGAGGATGCCGGCGCCCTCCAACACCAGAGCGCGATCACCGGGAACGCGCTCGCGTCCTCCCTCGACGCTGCGGTGCCAGTCCCAGCGCTGCCACGTGCCGGACTCGCCTCGCGAGAGTGGCTCGAGCACGCCGCGACGCGCCCGATCCACGCCCTCGGCGAGCCCATCCCACCCCGGGTAGATGGCATCCAGGGCGACGACCGTGGCATCCAGGTGCATGCCGACCAGCCGCGCCAGGGTGGTCTTGCCCGCCCCCGAACGTCCGTCGATCAGCACCACCGGCCGCGTGTGATGCCGTGCTGCGTGAACGATCGTGTCCGCTGCGGCGCTCAGCGCCTCGCTGGGATCGCTGTCAGCGCTTGAGCGCACGGATGACGCGGCTCAGCGCTCGCCCGGCGACCCACAGCAGAGGGATGCCGATCGCGGCGAGTGACACCAGGTTGGGCTCGAACCTCAGATCGTCCCCCTTCCGCACGTACGCGCCGAGGGGAACCGCGACACCACCGCCTCCGCCTCCCCCGTTGCCCTGCGTGTCTTCGCCGGCACCGAAGCCGGACCAGGACAATGCGACGGGGATCAGCCGGATGCCGTCGACGTCTTGTTGTTCGCCGTACACGCTCGTGACGCCGAGTGTTGCGGCCTGCTTGCCGAGTTCCAGTGCGAGGTTGGGCATGCCTCCACCGTAGCCCTCGCGTGCCGCGAGCGCTCAGGGGGTTGCGCTTCTGCGCGCGACGGCTCAGTCGTCGACGTCGCTGCCGGTATCCGCGGGCAGGCGAGGGTTGGTGGGAAGTGCGTTGACGTCGCGTCGAGGGCCGAGGACGCTGGCGCGCGTCACCACAGCGCGACCGAACCGGGCGCGCGCGCCGTCGAGTGCCTCGTCGACGGCACGCCAATCCGCGTCGTCGTCCCACAGCGCAAGTCCGCCGTCGCCGCTCGATCGCAGCTTCTCGCCGCGCACGCCGATGAGGCGCACCGGCTGATCGACGGAGAGATCGTCTAACAGCCCGATCGCGATCTCCCCGATGCGCTGTCCGACGTTGGTCGCCTCGGAGGGGGTCACGGAGCGGGAAACCGTCGTGAAGTCCGCGTATCGCACCTTCACGGCGATCGTGCGGGCCTCCCAGCCACCGTTCCGGAGCCGTGCTGCGACTCGGTCGGACAGTCGGCGAAGCTCCGTCCTCAGTATCGCGGGGTCTGTGACGTCCTCGAGAAAGGTCTCCTCATGCCCGACGCTCTTCTCGACGTGCACGGTCTCCACCTCGCGTGGGTCGATCCCGTGCGCCAGCTGCCAGACCCGCTCTCCCATGGCTTGTCCCAGGGCCCGATCCAGCACCGGACGCGGGGCCGCGATCACATCGGCCACCCAACGGATGCCGCGGTTCTCCAGCGATTCGGCAGCCTTCGGCCCCACGCCCCAGAGAGCGCGAACCGGACGAGCGGCGAGGAAGCGCTGCGTGTCGTCGTGCGGCACGATGAGAAGTCCATCAGGTTTGCTGAGCGTGGAGGCGATCTTCGCGACGTGCTTGGTGGACGCGACCCCGATACTGCAGGTGAGACCGGTCTTCGCCAAGACCCGTTCGCGCAGCATCACCGCGATGTGTCCCGGGCTGCCCCACAGGCGTCTTGCACCCCCGACGTCCAAGAAGGCCTCGTCGATGGACAGCGGCTCGACGAGAGGCGTGATCTCGTGGAAGATCCCCATGACCTCACGCGACAGGGCGGAGTACCGCTCGAAGTGCGGGACGACAACGCTCGCGGTCGGGCAGAGCCGAAGTGCCTGAGCCACCGACATCGCCGCGCGGACGCCGAAACGCCGCGCCTCATACGATGCGCTCGCCACCACACCGCGACCTTCGACACCGCCGACGATGATCGGCTTCCCCTTCAGCGAAGGATCGTCGAGCACCTCCACGGATGCATAGAACGCATCCATGTCGACGTGGAGTATCCGGGTGCCGGAGTCGTCCGCGCCGGGTGCGGAGACGATGCGCCCTGATCCGTCGCCGCGTCCCATGACCTCATTCTCGCGCAGACCGGGGACATCGGCCCCGGCCCGCGCCAGAACTCACTGTGCCGCGCGCTCCAGCACCAGTTCGCGCACGCGGGCGGCATCCGCCTGACCGCGCATGGCCTTCATGACCGCACCGATGACCGCACCCGCTGCCTGCACCTTGCCGTCACGAATCTTCGCGAGGACGTCCGGCTGTGCGGCGAGGGCCTCATCGATCGCCGCGATGAGGGCACCGTCGTCGGAGACGACCGCCAGGCCCCGCGCATCGACCACCGTCTGCGGCGATCCCTCTCCATCGATGACGCCTTCGAGGACCTGACGTGCCAGCTTGTCCGTCAGCGTGCCGTCGTCGACGAGGTGCTGCAGAGCGGCGACGTCGGACGGCGCGATCAGAGAAGTGGCCTCGACCCCTCGGCTGTTCGCGATGCGGGAGACCTCGCCGGTCCACCACTTGCGGGCTGCGGCCGGGCTGGCCCCCGCCTCGACGGTCGCGGCGACTTCTGCGAGCAGGCCGCCGTTCGCGACGTCCTGGAACTCGAGGTCGGTGAATCCCCACTCGGCCTTCAGTCGACGGCGCCGCGCGGCGGGAGCCTCGGGGAGCGCCGCACGCAGTTCGGCGATCAGCTCGTCCGACGGGGCCACGGGGAGCAGATCCGGCTCCGGGAAGTAGCGGTAGTCGTCGGCATCCGACTTGGGTCGACCGGGCGAAGTAGTGCCGGTGTCCTCGTGCCAGTGCCGGGTTTCCTGCACGATCGACCCACCGGCCGCGAGGATGGCCGCCTGACGCTGGATCTCGTAGCGCACCGCCCGTTCGACGGAGCGCATGGAGTTGACGTTCTTGGTCTCCGTGCGGGTGCCCAGCGGAGGAAGCGGCTCCCCCTCGGCCACACGCGGCCGTAGCGACACGTTCGCATCGCAACGGAGGTTGCCGCGTTCCATGCGCGCTTCGGAAATTCCGAGCGACAGCACGATGTCGCGGATCGCCGCCACGTAGGCCTTCGCGACTTCCGGCGCCCGACGGTCCGCGCCGAAGATGGGCTTGGTGACGATCTCGACGAGCGGCACGCCCGCGCGGTTGTAGTCGACGAGGGAGTACTCGGCGCCCTGGATGCGCCCCGTGGCACCACCGACGTGGGTGAGCTTGCCGGCATCCTCCTCCATGTGGGCACGCTCGATGGGAACCTCGACCCGCGTTCCGTCGGACAATTCGATCTCGACGGATCCTTCGAACGCGATCGGCTCGTCGTACTGCGAGATCTGATAGTTCTTCCCGAGATCCGGGTAGAAGTAGTTCTTCCGCGCGAAACGACTCGACGGTGCGATCGAGCAGCCCAACGCCAGCCCGAGACTAATGGAGTAGCGCACAGCCGTTTCGTTCACGACCGGCAGCGAGCCGGGCAGGCCCATGTCGACGGGCGCGACCAACGTGTTCGGGGCCGCGTCGTGATGCGCGGGATGGGCCGGGTTTCCGGCGGACGAGAACATCTTCGTCGCGGTGTTGAGCTCGACGTGCACTTCGAATCCGAGCACGGGTTCGTAGCGCTCGAGTGCCTCTTCGAAGTCCATCAGGGCAGCCTTCGCCATCAGCGCGCCCCTCCTTCCGTGCCGAGGGCGGGGGCCCTGTCCAGGAGCGGTCCGCCCCACTTATCGACCAGCAGAGCCTCGAGGGCCGCACCGACGCGATACAAGCGAGCGTCCTCGCGCGCGGGAGCGAGGAACTGGATGCCGACCGGCAGGCTGTCCTCTTCCGACAGACCCGACGGCAGGGAGATCCCCGGGACCCCTGCCAGGTTGGCGGGGATGGTCGTCACGTCGTTGAGGTACATCTGCAGCGGGTCGTCGATCTTCTCCCCGAGGCGGAAGGCCGTCGTGGGTGCGGAGGGTGTCGCGATGACGTCGACCTTCCCGAATGCCGCGTCGAAGTCGCGCTGGATCAGGGTGCGCACCTTCTGCGCGCTGCCGTAGTACGCGTCGTAATAGCCAGCCGACAGGGCGTAGGTGCCCAGGATGATCCGGCGCTTCACCTCGTCGCCGAACCCCGCGTCGCGGGTGACGGCCATGACGTCTTCGACGGTGCCGCCCGGAACATCGACACGCATGCCGAAGCGCACCGAGTCGAACTTCGCGAGGTTGCTCGACGCCTCCGCCGGGAGGATGAGGTAATAGGCGGCGACGCCGTACTCGAAGTGCGGCGCGCTGATCTCTACGATCTCGGCGCCGTGCGCCTCCAGCAGGGCGAGCGCGGCGCGGAACGACGAGGACACACCCGTCTGGAAGCCGGAATCGGGGAGCTCGCTGATGACGCCGACACGGAGACCCCTCAGGACCTCACCCGACGCGCCTTCGCGAGCCGCAGCGGCGAACGACGGCCAGCTCTCCGCGAGTGACGTCGAGTCATGCGGGTCATGGCCACCGATCACATCGTGCAGCAGAGCGGAGTCCAGCACCGTACGCGACACCGGACCGACCTGATCGAGGCTGGATGCCAGGGCGATCGCCCCGAAGCGGCTCACACCGCCGTAGGTCGGCTTGAGCCCGACCGTGCCGGTGACGTGCGCCGGCTGGCGGATCGAGCCGCCCGTGTCCGATCCCAGCGCGAGCGGCGCCTCGAATGCGGCGACGGCGGCCGCAGACCCACCGCCCGACCCGCCCGGGATGCGGTCGAGGTCCCACGGGTTCCGCGTCGGGCCGTAGGCCGAGTGCTCCGTGGAGGAACCCATGGCGAACTCGTCCATGTTGGTCTTGCCGAGCGGGACGAGGCCGGCGGCGCGCGAGCGCGCGACCACGGTCGCATCGTACGGCGACATGTATCCCTCGAGAATGCGGGAGCCGCTCGTGGACGGCATGTCGGTCGTCACGAGGACGTCCTTCACCGCGAGCGGAACGCCGGCGAGCTCGCCCAGCTGCTCCCCCGCCGCACGGCGGCGATCGACGTCGGCGGCCGCGTCGAGCGCGTGGGCGTTGACGTGAAGGAACGCGTGCACGTCGGCGTCGACAGCGGCGATCCGCTCCAGGTGGGCGCGTGTCGCCTCGACGCTCGAGACCTCGCCCGTCGCGAGGCGGGCGGCAAGATCGGCGGCAGTCAGTCGGGTCAGGTCGTCGCTCACTGCTCCTCCCCCAGGATCGCGGTGACGCGGAAGCGTCCATCGGCGGAGTCCGGCGCATTCTGCAGCACCTGGTCGAGGGTGAGCATGTCGCCCTCCGTATCGGGGCGGTACACGTTCTCGAGCGGGATCGGGTGGCTGGTCGCGGGGACGTCCGCTGTCGCGACTTCCGACACCTTCGCGATGTTGTCGACGATCACGGCGAGCTGCCCGGTAAGGCGGTCCACCTCCTCGTCGCTCAGCTGGATGCGGGCGAGTACGCCGAGATGGCGCACGAGATCTGGGCTGATTTCCGACACCACGACAGTCTAGTTGCGGCCCGCAGCGCACCCGTGCCTACCGGCCCGCGCCACCTCCGGCCCGGGCGGGGTGTGTCCACCCGGGTGCAGCCGTAGGCTGAGCGCGTGACGACCGCTTATGAGCCAGCCCGACCATGGATCGCCAGCTACGCACCGGGCGTGCCGGACGATCTCGCACCCGTCTCCGGATCGCTGGTCGACATCGTCGCCGCCTCTGCACGCGACTACCCGGATGCCACCGCGCTCCAGTTCTTCGGTCGCGACACGAGCTATCGGGAACTGCAGCACGCGATCGACCGGGCCGCCGCGGGGCTCAAAGCCCTGGGGGTGGGTGCGGGCGACCCCGTCGCGATCGTGCTCCCCAACTGCCCGCAACACATCATCGCGTTCTACGCCATCCTCCGTCTTGGCGCCGTCGCCGTAGAGCACAACCCCCTCTACACCCCCCGTGAGATGCGCAAGCAGTTCGAGGACCACGGTGCGAAGACGGCGATCGTGTGGAGCAAGGCCGTCGAAACGGTGCAGCAGTTCCCCGCCGACATCGCCGTGCGGAATCTGGTCAGCGTCGACATCACCGAGGCGATGCCGCTCTCGCTGCGGTTGGCTCTTCGTCTGCCCGTCGCCAGGGCGCGCGAGTCGCGCGCAGCACTGACCTCCCGCGTGAAGGGTGCCGTGCCGTGGGATCGACTCGTCCGCACGCCGCCCCTCCCCGCCGGGCATCCCTCTCCGGGGACGGACGATCTCGCGATCATCCAGTACACGAGTGGCACGACCGGGACGCCGAAGGGGGCGATGCTCACCCACCGGAACCTCCTCTCCAATGCGGCTCAGGCCCGCGCGTGGGTACCGTCGATCCGACGCGGCCCGGGTTGCGTGGTGTACGCGGTCCTGCCGATGTTCCACGCATACGGGCTCACGCTGTGCGTCGCCTTCGCGATGTCCATGGGTGCACGACTGGTGCTGTTCCCCCGCTTCGATCCGGACATGGTGCTGGCCGTCACCCGCAAGCATCCGGCGACGTTCCTCCCGCTCGTGCCACCGATCGCGTCGAGACTGCTGGCGGCGGCCAAGGAGGCCGGCGTCTCGCTGCAGGGCACCGAGGTGGCGATCTCCGGGGCGATGGCGCTGCCCCACGAGTTGGTCGTGCCGTTCGAGAAGGAGACCGGAGGCTACCTCGTCGAGGGCTACGGACTGTCCGAGTGCTCACCCGTGCTCATGGCGAATCCCGTCGCCGACCACCGCGTTCCCGGGACCGTCGGTCTTCCGCTGCCGGGAACAGAATGCCGAGTCGTCGATCCAGACGATCCCACCCGCGATGTGCCCGCCGGCGATCGTGGCGAGCTGCTCGTCCGCGGACCCCAAGTGTTCTCCGGCTACTACGGCAAGCCCGAGGAGACCGACGCGGTGTTCGTCGATGACTGGTTCCGCACGGGCGACATCGTGACGATCGATGAGGCAGGCTTCGTCCGCATCGTCGACCGCATCAAGGAGCTCATCATCACGGGCGGCTTCAACGTGGCTCCGACCGAGGTCGAGAATGCGCTGCGCCAGCATCCGCAGGTGGAGGATGCCGCTGTGGTCGGCCTCCCCAGCGAGCATTCGGGCGAGGAAGTCGTCGCGGCCGTCGTTCTGGTGCCCGGCGTCTCCTCGCCGGACATCGACGGCATCCGCGAGTTCGTCCGGGGCGTGCTCACGCCGTACAAGGTGCCCCGGCGGGTGTTCGTGGTGGATGAGCTGCCGAAGTCGCTCATCGGAAAGGTGCTGCGACGCCAGGTCAAAGAGTCGCTGCTCCGGCTGTCGCAGCCGGACGGACACTGATCGAGGTCAGTCGCTCTCCGACGCCGCCAGATGGTCGCCGACGGCCTCCGAGGCGGCGGAGTCGAGCGCTGCCGGTCCCTGCTCGACGAGAACCTTGAACTGCGCAGCGTCGATGATCCGGAGCCCGAGCGCTTCGGCCTTCGCAAGCTTGGAACCGGCGCCGGGACCGGCCGCGACGAAGTCGGTCTTCTTCGAGACGCTTGACGCAGCCTTCCCGCCCGCCGCCATGATGGCTTCGAGCGCACCCTCCCGCGTATAGCCATCGAGGGAGCCGGTGGCGACGACCGTGACGCCGTCGAGTACTCCTCCCGCGGTCGCGGCGGCTCCGGGACCCGCGTGGCCCGGAATCGCGAGCTGCGCCCCCGCAGTCGCCCACCGCTCGACGATCTCCCGGTGCCAGTCCACGTCGAACCACTCGATCAGGGAGTCGGCGATGATCGCGCCGACGCCGTCGACGGCGGCGAGCTCGTCTCGGCTCGCCTCCCGGATCGCATCGAGCGATCCGAACCACTGGGCCAGCGCGCGCGCCGCCACCGGTCCGACGTGGCGGATGCTGAGCGCGACGAGGAACCGCCACAGATCCTTCGTCTTGGCCTTCTCGAGTTCCTCGAGGAGCTTGCGGGCCGCCGATGACGGTTGAGGGCCTTCCATGCCCTCCTTCCGCTCCGCCGCCGTGGTGTTGCGCTGGAAGGGCCTTCTGGTCTTGACGGTGCCGTCGGCATCCTCCTTGGGCAACCCCGTCTCGGCGTCGCGCACGATCACTTCGATCGGCACCAACTGGTCGAGGGTGAGTTCGAACAGCCCGGCCTCGGTGACCAGCGGCGGGGTCTCGGGCACCTGCGGCTGGGTGAGTGCCGCGGCCGTCACCTCTCCGAGCACTTCGATGTCGAGGGCGCCGCGCGAGCCGATGTGCTCGACGCGCCCGCGCACCTGCGCCGGACACGTCCGCGTGTTCGGACAGCGCAGGTCGATGTCACCTTCTTTGGCGGGCGCGAGCTCGGCGCCGCACTCGGGGCAGTGCGTGGGCATGACGAAGGCTCGTTCGGTACCGTCCCGGAGTTCAGCCACGGGCCCGAGTACCTCCGGGATCACGTCTCCCGCCTTGCGGAGCACGACCGTGTCGCCGATGAGCACGCCCTTGACCTTCACGACGTCTTGGTTGTGGAGGGTGGCCTGACGGACGACGCTGCCGGCCACGCGCGCCGGCGCCATGACGGCGAATGGCGTGGCCCGACCGGTGCGCCCGACCGAAACGACGATGTCGAGCAGCTTCGTGTTGACCTGCTCGGGAGGGTATTTGTAGGCGATCGCCCAGCGCGGTGCCCGACTGGTCGCCCCGAGTTCGTCATGCAGAGCCAGTTCATCGACCTTCACGACGACCCCGTCGATCTCGTGCTCCACGTCGTGACGGTGCTGTCCGTAGTGGGCGACGAACTCCTGCACCCCCTCAACGTTCTCCGCAGTGCGGAAGTAGGGACTCGTCGGGAGACCCCAGTCGGCCAGCAGAGCGTAGACATCGCTCTGAGAATCCACAGGGGGTTGCGCCCACGCACCGATGCCGTGCACGAACAGCCGCAGCGAGTCGACGCGCGCCTGGCCCGCCTCACGCTCGAGACCCGACTTCTTCTCGAGTTGCTGACGAAGACCTCCACTCGCGGCGTTGCGCGGATTGGCGAACGCGGGGAAGCGACGGGCGGCGCTGCGCTCGGCCTTCTCCAGGTCGCCGCCCTTGGCGAGCGTCTCGCTCACCACGCGCTCACGCATCTCCGCCTGCAGGGCATTGAGACTCTCGAACGCCGCCACGGGGATGTACACCTCTCCCCGCACCTCCACCAACGGAGGGTGATCCGCGCCGGAGAGGCGCTGCGGGATTCCGGCGACCTTGATGGCGTTGGCGGTGACGTCTTCACCGACACGCCCGTCGCCGCGCGTCGCGGCGGAGACGAGCACGCCGTGCTCATAGCGGAGATTGATCGCGAGGCCGTCGATCTTCAACTCGATCAGCCACCGGACGGATCGCCCGGCGGCGGCCTCCGTCTTCACGCACCAATCCTGCAACTCCGCCTCGCTGAAGACGTTGTCGAGGCTGAGCATACGTTCGGCGTGCTCGACCGGCGCGAAGAGCGAATTCTCGGCGGCCCCCACGCTCAACGTGGGCGAGTCCTGACCTTGCACCTCGGGATGCACGCGCTCGATCGCCTCGAGAGCGCGCATCCACCCGTCGTAGGTCGCGTCGTCGACCAGCTCGGAATCTCGACCGTAGTAGGCCTCGCGAGCGTCGACGATCAGATCGGTCAGCCGCGTCGCTTCCGCACGCGCGTCGTCGAGGCTGAGGTCGGAGAGGTCTCGGGCGTCCGTCACTCCGTCAGTCTAGGAGCGACCACCGACACGCGCCTCGGGCCTGTACGCTCCGGAACTCACGCATCGACCGGCACCGCTGAGACGGTCCGATCGATCGTGAACTGCCCGATGACGCGGGTTCCCGCGTACAGGACGGCCGTCTGGCCGGGCGCGACACCCTCGAACGGGACTTCGGGCCGAACCGTTACGACGCCGTTCTCGATGACGGCATGCGCCGGGACCGGGTCGGCATGGGCACGGATCTGGACGTCGCACGCGAACGAATCCGACGCCGGGGGGTTTCCCGCCCAGCTGTAGCGGACGCCCGCAATCTCCGCCGTCGCGAGGGCCTCCTTCGGGCCGACGACGACCGTGTTGGTGACGGGACGCACTTCGAGGACGAAGCGCGGCTTGCCATCGGGTGCCGGCACCCCGAGCGAGAGGCCTCGGCGCTGCCCCACGGTGAATGCGTGTGCGCCCTCGTGGGTGCCCACCACTGCGCCCCCGCGATCGACCACCTCGCCGCTGGCCGTCCCCACCCTCTCGGCCAACCAGCCGCGGGTATCGCCGTCGGGGATGAAGCAGATGTCGTGGCTGTCGGGCTTCTGAGCCACCGTGAGTCCACGTTCGGCGGCCTCGGCACGCACGAGCGCCTTCGTCGGCGTCGCACCGAGAGGGAAGTAGGTGTGGGCGAGCTGATCCGCCGTCAAGACGCCCAGGACGTACGACTGGTCCTTCGCGGCATCCGATGCGCGATGCAGCTCGCGTCCCTCAGGACCGTCCGCCAGGAGCGCGTAGTGTCCCGTGCAGACCGCATCGAATCCGAGCTCGACGGCGCGCTCGAGGAGAGCGGCGAACTTGATCTTCTCGTTGCAGCGCATGCACGGGTTCGGAGTGCGTCCCGCGCGGTACTCCGACACGAAGTCCTCGATGACGTCGTCACGAAAGCGTTCGGAGAAGTCCCAGACGTAGAAGGGGATGCCGAGGCGATCCGCGGCGCGGCGGGCGTCCATCGCGTCCTCGATGGTGCAGCATCCCCGGCTTCCGGTGCGCAGCGTGCCGCCGGCTCGGGAGAGCGCCAGGTGCACGCCGACCACGTCGTGGCCGGCATCGACGGCACGGGCCGCGGCGACGGCCGAATCGACGCCGCCGCTCATGGCCGCCAGGATCCTCATCTCACCAGTCTACGAAACGACAGACCGGGCCGGCCCGAGCAGCGTGAGGTGCAGCTCAACGGGAGGCGGCTGCCGACGCGCGACGATAGGCGTCGGGAATCGCCTCGACGAGCGTGGCCACATCTGCTTCCGTCGACGTACGCCCGAGCGTGAACCGGAGCACGGAGCGCGCGGCCTCATCGTCGCGGCCGAGGGCCCGCACGACGTGAGAAGGCTCCGCTACTCCTGCCTGGCACGCCGAACCCGTGGACACGAAGAGTCCCCGCTGGTCGAGCAGGAACAGCAGGGTCTCGCCGCGCGCGCCGGGGAACAGCACATGCGCGTTGCCCGGCAGCCTGCTCTCCGGGTCGCCCAGCAGCTCTGCGCTCGGCACGGCCGCGAGGATGCCGTCGACGAGGGCGCGCCGTAGCGCGGACAGACGGATCGTCTCGTCCTCGCGCGCCGCAGCGGTGGCGGTCAGCGCGGCCGCGAGGGCCGCTGCGCCCGCGACGTCCTGAGTGCCCGATCGGAGGCCGCGCTGCTGCCCTCCCCCGTGAATGAGCGGTGAGAGGCGCGCGTGCCGAGACACCACGAGCGCGCCCGTGCCCACCGGGGCGCCGACCTTGTGGCCCGAGATGCTGAGGGTCGCGAGCCCGCCGGCTCCGCGCGCATCGCCGCGCCACTCGGCGAAGCGGATGTCTGCCGACTCCGCCGCTCCGACGGCATCGAGATGGAGCGGCACGCCGGCCGCGGCCGCGGCCGCAGCCAGGCCGGGACCGTCCGACACGGTGCCGATCTCGTTGTTGGCCAGGAGCGCGGTCGCGAGCGCCGCGCCCGGAAGCGCCTGCGTGAACGCCTCCACGGGGATCTCTCCGGTGGCCGACAGCGGCACGGTGCGGATGCCCGCGCCCTGCGCCGTCTGGAGCCACTCGACGGCATCCATCGTCGCGTGATGCTCGCCGTCGGGAAGCACGATGTCGACGGTGCCCTCCCGTCGCGACCACCAGCCGCCCTTGATCGCGAGATTGATCGATTCCGTCCCGCCGGAGGTGAAGACCACCTCGATGGGATCGCAGCCCAGGACGGCCGCGACGCGCTCCCGAGCCTCCTCGAGGATGCGTCGCGCCTCCTGTCCGGCACCATGCACGGACGACGCGTTGCCGACCACCTCGGACGCGGCGAGCCACGCATCCCGCGACTCGGGCCGCAGCGGGGTCGTCGCCGCGTGATCGAAGTACGACGTCACCGTGTGTCCTCCCGTGCGGCCCCTTGCAGCAGAGGATCCCGCGTCAGCCTTACTACTGTAGATCGCATGCTTCCCGAGCCGGCCGTCCTCGACGCCTCCTTCCTGTCACCCGACCTCGACGGGCTCGGCGTCACCTTCGGTACAGACGGCGGCACCCTCCGCGTCTGGTCGGCTCAGGCGACATCCATGGAGGTCGTGCTCTTTGACGCGACCGACCTGGACTGGATCATCGACACCATCCCTCTCGAGCGGGGCCGCGGCGATGTGTGGCACGTCACCACGCCCGCCCTCGCCCCGGGCGCGCGGTACGCGCTGCGCGTCGACGGCCCCCACGGGCAGGGTGACACCTTCAATCCGGAGAGCCTCCTGATCGAGCCCTACACCCGAGGACTTGTGTCGGGCGGGCTCGGCGACTGGCGGTCAGTCGTCGTCGACTCCTCCTTCGACTGGCAGGGGGTGGCGAAGCCCGCCGTTCCGTGGGATCGCACCGTCATCTACGAGGCCCATCTCAAGGGGCTGACCAAACGTCACCCTGCCATCCCGCCGGCCCTCCACGGCACCTACGCAGGGTTGGGACATCCGGCAATGATCGCCCACCTGCAGGCGCTGGGCGTCACGTCGATCGAGCTGCTCCCGGTTCACGCCTTCGAGAGCGAACCTCGCCTGCTCCAGCACGGCCTCACGAACTACTGGGGCTACAACACCCTCAACTTCTTCACGCCTCACGCCGACTACGCCACCGCCGAAAGCCGTTCCGCGGGACCCGACGCCGTCGTACGCGAGTTCAAGGAGATGGTCCGCAGCCTCCACGCGTCGGGCATCGAGGTCATCCTGGACGTCGTCTACAACCACACGTCGGAGGGCGAGATCGGCGGGCCGCGCTCCAGCCTGCGCGGCATCGACGGTCGCTCGTACTACCGCCAGCACGACGACGGCGCGTACATCGACGTGACCGGATGCGGGAACTCCGTGAACACCTCGACGGATGCCGCGGCCCGTCTCGTGCTTGATTCGCTGCGCTACTGGGCCGGCGAGATGCAGGTCGACGGCTTCCGATTCGACCTGGCCGCCACGCTCGGGCGCGGCGCCGACCATGCCTTCGACCCTGACCATCCCCTGCTGCGCGCTATCATCGACGACCCTGCGCTCGCCGGCGTGAAGATGATCGCGGAGCCGTGGGATGTGGGCATGGGCGGCTGGCAGACGGGCAACTTCGCGCCGGGATGGGCGGAGTGGAACGATCGATACCGCGACCGCGTCCGCAACTTCTGGCTGAGCGACATCGACTACGCCCGACGCGCGGGGACCGCTCCGGTCGGCATCGGAGGGTTCGCGACACGATTGGCGGGCTCGTCCAACACGTTCTCCCATGCGCGCGGACCGCTCGCGGGGATCAACTTCGTCACGGCGCACGACGGCTTCACGCTGCGCGACCTCGTCTCCTACGACGTCAAACACAACCTGGGCAACGGCGAGCAGGGGCGCGACGGCGCCGACATGAACCGCTCCTTCAACCACGGTGCGGAAGGGGCGACCGAAGACGACGGCATCCTCGCGCGCCGTCGCAAGGCGATGCGCAACCTGCTCGGCACGCTCCTGCTGTCTGCCGGAGTCCCGATGATCACAGCGGGTGACGAGTTCGGCCGCACACAGCGCGGCAACAACAACGCCTACTGCCACGATTCGCCACTCACCTGGGTGTCCTGGGAGCACGCGCCCTGGCAGCAGGACCTCGCCGCGCACGTGGGCCGGCTGCTGCAGCTGCGTCGCGACAACCCCGCGCTGCGCCCGGCCCGCTTCGCCCACGAAGAGCGGGAAGTCCCGAGCGCCTCGGTGATCGACTGGTATGACGAGCGCGGCGAGACGATGTCCGGCGACCGGTGGACGGATCCCGCGCACCGCACGCTCCAATACGTCGCCCAGTCCACCCCCGAGCACGAAGCTCCCAATCGCACGCTCCTCGTCGTACACGGCGCGGAGCGGCCCATCGCCGTCACGCTCCCCCGCATCGACGGCGTCGAGCGCTACGTATCTCTGTGGTCGAGCCTCGAGGAGAGGCCGTCGGACGATGAGGTGGTCCACGTGCCCGGAGACGTCATCACGTTCGCCGACGCAGGCATGCGGCTCTTCCGCGCCGAATAGCGCAACCGGCCGCTGCGCACGGTGTACCGCCGCCGACAACGGCGGTAGGTTCGACACGTGGCCACGACGACGAACACGACCGGAGCGCTGCGCAGCACCGCACAGATCCCCTTGCGACCGACCGTGGAGCCGGTGGTGGAGGCCGACGGTTTCGCGTCGGACACCCGCAACGGGAGGATCCCCCTCGGTCTCCCCCGGCCGACCGTCCCCGGAGGGCAGTTCGCGGCGTCCGCGTTCGAGGGCGAGGCGGTGCCGTTCCAGGTGACCGCATTCCGCGAGGGGCATGACATCATCGGCGTCCATCTCCGGCTCGTCTCACCGTCGGGGATCGAGTCTCTGCATCGCCTCAGCCCGCTCGGTGACGGGTTCGATCGCTGGCGAGTGCTGGTCGCCCCTCGCGAGCAGGGGATGTGGCGGTTCCGCTTCGAGGCGTTCGGCGACGACTTCGCCACCTGGGAGCACGCGGCCGACGTCAAGATCGCGGCGGGTGTGGACGGTCCGCTCATGCGCGAGTCCGGCGCGCTCCTGTTCGAGCGTGCCGCAGCAGACAAGACGCGCCCCGCGGCGGAGCGGCGCGCGCTCATCGACGCCGCTGCGGCCCTCCGAGCCGCTTCAGAGGACGAGGCGGCCCTCGCGATCGTGCGGGATCCGTTCTTGGCTCAGGTCTTCGCCGCGCGTCCGCTGCAATCGCTCCTGACGATCGGAGAGTGGCTCGAGCTGCGCGTCGAGCGCGAGCGGGCCGGTGTGGGCGCATGGTACGAGTTCTTCCCGCGGTCCGAAGGCGCGCGCCGGCTGAAGGACGGCACCATCAAGAGCGGTACGTTCCGCAGCGCGAAGAATCGGCTTCCCGCGGTCGCCGCGATGGGCTTCGACGTGCTCTACCTGCCGCCGATCCATCCGATCGGCACTCTCAACCGCAAGGGTCCCAACAACACCCTCACGGCCGGTCCCGCCGACCCGGGTTCACCATGGGCCATCGGTTCCGCCGCCGGTGGGCATGACGCGGTGCATCCCGATCTCGGCACCCTCGCCGACTTCCGCGCGTTCGTCCGAGCCGCCGCAGCCGAAGGTCTCGAAGTGGCCATCGACCTCGCCCTGCAGGCCGCCCCCGACCACCCCTGGGTGACAGAGCACCCGGAGTGGTTCACCACGCTGCCCGACGGCACCATCGCTTACGCGGAGAATCCGCCGAAGAAGTACCAGGACATCTACCCCCTGAACTTCGACAACGACCCGGTCGGCATCCGCGCGGAGATGCTTCGGATCGTGCGGCACTGGATCGCGCAGGGCGTCAAGATCTTCCGTGTCGACAATCCCCACACGAAGCCGCTGCAGTTCTGGGAGTGGCTGATCGCGACCGTGAACGCGGATCACCCCGACGTCGTCTTTCTCGCGGAGGCGTTCACACGCCCCGCCCCTTTGAAGGCCCTTGCCTACAGCGGCTTCCAGCAGAGCTACTCGTACTTCACCTGGCGCAACACGAAGGCAGAGCTCGAGGAGTTCTTGACCTGGATCTCCGACGAGACCGCCGACTTCATGCGCCCGAACCTCTTCGTCAACACTCCCGACATCCTCACGGAGTACCTCCAGTACGGCGGACGCCCCGCGTACCGCATCCGCGCGGCGCTCGCGGCGACCGGCGGCGCCAGCTATGGCGTCTACGCGGGCTACGAGCTCTACGAGAACGTGGCACGCCCCGGTTCCGAAGAGAACATCGACAACGAGAAGTACGAGTACAAGATCCGGGACTGGGCGGCAGCCGAGGCCGCAGGCGATTCGCTCGCTCCCTTCCTGACCGCGCTCAACGCCATCCGGCGCGCCCACCCGGCGTTGCGGCAGCTGCGAGGGTTGTCGATCCACTGGAGTGACGACGACGCCGTGCTCGTCTTCTCCAAGCACTTGCCTGCCGGAGTCTCTCCTGACGGGGGCGCGGACACCATCATCGTCGTCGCCAATGTCGACCCGCACTCGATGCGGCAGACCATGGTGCACATCGACAGCAGCGTCTTCGGCATCCCCCGCGGACACGACTTCGAGGTCGAAGACCTCCTCACCGGAGCGCACTGGACCTGGAACCAGGACAACTTCGTCCGGCTCGACGCGTTCGCCGAGCCGGTCCACATCCTGCACGTGAAGGGCACGCGATGACCATGCCATCCGACTCCGTCCTCGATGCCGTCGCCACGGGGTCGTACCACGCTCCCCACGACGTCCTCGGGGCGCACCATGAGGGCGACCAGTGGGTGATCCGCGCACGGCGTCCCATGGCGTCCACCGTGTCGGCCGTCACCTCCTCCGGTGCCGTCGTCTCGCTCAGCCACGTGCGCCACGGCGTGTGGGCAGGCGCGACCGATGCAGAGCCGGGCGCCTACGAACTCCTCGCGACCTACGACGGCGGCCCGGACCACCGCGTGGACGACCCGTACCGGCACCTGCCGACGCTGGGCGACGTGGACATCCATCTCATCCGGGAAGGGCGTCACGAGGAGCTCTGGCGCGTGCTCGGCGCCCACGTGCGCCACTTCACCGGCGTCGAAGGAGTCTCCTTCGCCGTGTGGGCACCCGATGCTCGAGCCGTGCGCGTCGTCGGCGGATTCAACGATTGGGACGGGCAGGGTCACGCCATGCGCACGCTCGGTTCGAGCGGCGTCTGGGAGCTCTTCGTCCCCGGGCTCGGCACCGGAACGGCCTACAAGTACGAAATCCTCACCCCCGACGGGCAGTGGATCCTCAAGGCCGACCCCATGGCCCAGTGGGCGGAGGTTCCGCCGGCGACGGCATCCGTGGTCACCGAGAGCTCCTACACGTGGGGCGACGAGGAGTGGCTCGCCCGCCGGGCATCACGGACACCGCTCGATCAGCCCATGTCGACGTACGAGCTCCATCTGGGTTCGTGGCGTCCCGGCCTCTCGTACCGCGACGCCGCGGAGCCGCTGATCGAGCACGTGACCGCTCTCGGCTTCACCCACGTCGAGTTCCTACCGCTCGCGGAGCATCCGTTCGGGGGCTCCTGGGGCTACCAGGTCAGCGGCTACTACGCCGCGACGAGCCGGTTCGGCGCTCCCGACGACCTGCGGTACCTGATCGATCGTCTGCATCAAGCCGGCATCGGCGTGATCATGGACTGGGTCCCCGGACACTTCCCGAAGGACGAGTTCGCGCTCGCGCGATTCGACGGGCGGCCCCTGTACGAGCACCCGGATCCGCGCCGCGGCGAGCACAAGGACTGGGGCACGCTCATCTTCGACTACGGGCGCAACGAGGTGCGAAACTTCCTCGTCGCGAACGCCCTGTTCTGGTTCGAAGAGTTCCACGTGGACGGCCTGCGCGTGGATGCCGTGGCATCCATGCTCTACCTCGACTACTCGCGCGAAGCCGGCGAGTGGGAGCCCAACGTCCATGGCGGGCGCGAGAACCTCGAAGCCATCCGCTTCCTCCAGGAGGTCAACGCGACCGCGTACAAGCGGTACCCGGGCATCGCGATGATCGCCGAGGAGTCGACGAGCTTCCCGGGCGTCACGGCCCCGACCGATCAGGGCGGCCTCGGCTTCGGCTTCAAGTGGAACATGGGGTGGATGAACGACTCGCTGGAGTACATCAAGCGCGACCCGATGTACCGCTCGCACCACGAGGGCGAGATGTCTTTCTCGTTCGTGTACGCATTCAGCGAGAACTTCGTGCTGCCGATCAGTCACGACGAGGTCGTGCACGGCAAGGGCACCCTCTTCACCCGGATGCCGGGAGACCACTGGCAGAAGCTCGCCAACCTGCGGGCGTATCTGGCGTACATGTGGGCGCACCCGGGTAAGCAGCTGCTGTTCATGGGGCAGGAGTTCGGGCAGATGTCCGAATGGTCGGAGGCGCGCTCACTCGATTGGTGGATGCTGGATCAGCCCGCTCACCAGCAGTTGCGCGACTTCGTCGGGGTGCTCAACCGCCAGTACGCTGCGCTGTCGCCCTTGTGGGCTCGCGACTCCGACGGGGCTGCCTTCGCACGCCTCGGCGCGCCATCATGGAACCCCAACGTCATCGCGTTCGCACGCCGTGACCACCACGGCAACACCGTGGTCGCGGTGAGCAACTTCTCCGGCGCACCCGTCTACGACTATCCCCTGGAGCTTCCCGAGAGCGGTGAGTGGACAGAGGTGCTCAACTCGGACGCGAACGCATTCGGAGGTTCTGGCGTGGGGAACCTGGGTTCCGTGCACACCAACGGCAATCGCATCGCGACGATGGTCCTGCCGCCGCTCGGTGTGCTCTGGCTCTCGCACAGAGCCTGACAGCACGGCACACGCGCGCTGGACGGTTAGAACAGAAGGCTCGCGAGGCGTCCGCGCGCACGGATGACACGACCGTCCGCGTCGCCGACGAGCCCGAAGAGCTCGAGCAGGCGCTCCCGCACCGGCGCGCGATCGTCGCCGGGAAGGAGCGCGAACAGCTCGAGGAGGCGGTCGAACGCGTCGTCGACGTGTCCGCCGGCGATGTCGAGATCGGCCACGGCGAGCTGCGCCGTCACGTCGAGTGGAGAGGCCGCCGCCGCGGCGCGCACCGCGCCCGGGTCCGCTTCCTGTACCCGCGCGAGCAAGCGCACCTGGCCGAGCCCGGCGCGTGCGTCTTCGTCACGCGGATTCTCCGCGAGCGCCGCCTCATACGCGGAGATCGCGCTCGCGTAATCGCCGGCCTCGATCGCATCGAACGCGGCCTGATGGAGCGGTGGGAGCTCGGGTTCGTGCGGTTGCTCGGCGTCATCGGTCGGTTCGCTCACCGGTACGGTCCCTGTCACACCGTGCTGGGCGGCCAACTGCAGCAACTGCCCGAACACCTCGCGAACCTGAGCTTCGGGAACGGCGCCCGTGAACAGCGGCACCGGCTGACCCGCGATCAGCGCGACCACCATCGGAATCGACTGCGCCCGGAATCCCTGAGCCAACTGCGGGTTCGCGTCGACGTCGACCTTCGCCAAGACGACTCGTCCCGCCAGTTCGGTGACGACCTTCTCGAGAATGGGGCTCAATTGCTTGCACGGTCCGCACCACTCCGCCCACAGGTCGACGACGACCGGCACGCTGCGGGAGAGCTCCAGCACCTGTCCGAACGTCTCGTCGGTGGCATCGAACACCAGCGAGGGCTCGGCACCGGCTGCCGCAGCGTCGGACGCAGCGGGCGCCGACGCGGCGGCGGGACGGGAACGGAGCGAGGACAGATCGACGGCTCCGCGCAGCACGGCACCCGGCGTGGGATCGGTCACTTCTTCTTCACCACCTTGGCTGAGAGGATGTCGGACGAGTAGCCCAGGAACTGGATGCGCTCCGTCGAGCTCTGCGACGGCACGAAGAAGAACAGCTGGTCGGCGTAGGTCGTCGTGAAGCCGGTGGCCGACTGGCTGACGCCGCTCAGTGCCTTCACGACCTTGTTGTCATCCGGAACCTTGATGACCGCGTCGTCGTTCGTGGGGGTCACCGAGTCGCTTTCGTTGACGAGCACCGCGACGATTGCGCCGCTGTCGAGTGTTGCCATCGCGACCGGATCGGCCTTCCCGGCGGATGCCGCGAACGCGATCTTGCCGGTCTTCGAACCCGTCTTGTTGAACTGGGCGACGCGATCCGCGCGATTATCCGCCACCAACGCGCGGAAGCTGTCGCTCTCCTCTTCGAACAGCGCCGCGTACTCACTGTCCGCGCCGTTGTCGAGCACGTCAGCGTAGGCCGCCGCGAGATCCTGCGGCGCCAGCACGAGGAAGGCCGAGTCGGGCTGCACCTTCGGGGCCCCGATGTACTCGGGTGCGACATTGAGGCTCGCGTCTGCGACCATGTTGGCGATGTAGGAGAGCTTGTAGTTGGACCACGCGTCGCGCTGCGTGACCGTCATGATGGTCGCGACGCCGGAGTCGGCATCCTCGACGACAGCGAAGAACGTGCGCGGCCATCCCTCGAAGGCCTCCGGCAGAAGGATCTTGAGGTTGGCGGTCGGGATGGCGGGAAGCGGATCGAGGTCCTTGAGTTCCTTGCGCAGCGTGTAGTTGGTCGTGCGCGTCGCCAGCGCTGCACCTTCGAGACGTTCGGCGGCGGCCTTCGCGCTGTTCTTCTCGTCCGCCGCCGCCACCTGCTCGGCGATCCGCGCCAGGATGCGCTCCGCCTGGGCCTTCGTCACGGCAGGCGGGTCGTCCTGACCCTCGGGAACGACGACAGTCGCCGACGGCGTCGGTGTCGCCGAGGGCGCGAACTGCGGCCACGAATCGGCCGAGCATCCCGTCACCAGCAGCGCAGAGACGAGGGCGACAGGCAGTGCGACGAAGGCGCGACGCCCTCCGGAGAGCTGTCGACGCGTGGGGGACGCGCTGATCACGCCCTTCTCGGAGGACGCCTCGGCGAGATCGATGGGCTCGGTGGGCGTGAGCGGAAGGCCCTTACGGCGAGGCCCTCGGGAGCGCCGCACGTGACGGACACCCAGAACGTAGAGGACGATTCCGATAGCGAGCATGATGCCGCCGCCGACGATGAGCGGTCCCGCCCACGGGGTGGTGACGCCCGTCGGCCAGGTGATGGACATCTGGGCGGGGGCGGCGGCCACGCCGTCGGATGCCACGAGGACGCTCATGTCCGCGGGGAGCTGCAGCGGCGTGATGAGCACGTCCTCCTGCTGGAACTCGTCCACCCAGAGGTCCGACCCTACGGGTGTCGTCGGTGCCTCCGCGGCATCGGCATCGGCGTCGTCGACGGGCGCGGGCGCGACGGCCGTCGTGGTCACGCGGCCTCCCGACTCCGTCACGTGGACGTAGTCCGAACGCGCCAACCAGGCTTGCATGTCATCAGTGCGTCCGTAGGCGGCGAAGATCGTGCCGTCGCCCTGGACTCTGAGAGTCTGCGCGCCGCTGTGACTGCTGAGGACACCGCCGTCGACGAGCACATAAGGCACGGACTCGTCGATCTGAATGGCCTGCGTCTCCGACTTCGGACCCTGCAGCACGGTGCGCTGGGCGATGCCCGCACCGATCATCACCGTAGCCAGCACGAAGGCGGCCACCGCCCAGACAAAACGCACGAAACGTCACCTTCCCGCACGACACGCGGCGTATCGGGCCGCCGGAGTGCACAATCGACGTTCCAGACTAGCGAAACGACCTGAATGTCGCCCGGGAGGGGGTGGCGGTCGCGCGTCAGCACGCGGCATCCGCGTATCGTGAACGACAACCTCAGAGGCGGAGACCAGTCAGTGAAGATCCAGCACCCGTTCCGGACGGCCTTGATCGCGACGCTCGGCGTCGGTGTCGGCATCCTGCTCATCACGAGCGTGCAAACACTGTCGACAGTGCTCCTTTACGTCGGCACCGCGCTCTTCCTCGCGCTCGGTCTCGACCCGCTCGTCTCGTGGCTCGAGCGTCGAGGTCTCCCCCGCTGGGCCGCGCTGCTGATCACGTTCGCAGGCGTGCTCGCCGTGTTCGCGGGCATCATCCTGATGGTCGTGCCGATCATCGTGGGACAGATCAGCCAGCTCATCACCGAAATCCAGAAGCTCATTGCGAGCGCCGTGGCCCAGGAGTGGGATCCGATCACCGCCTCGAAGGAATGGCTGCACGGCGTCTTCCCTGCTCTCAACGTCGATCAGGTCTTCGACTACCTGTCCGATTGGTACCAGTCGCTCGATCTGGGCGACGTCGGATCCGCCGTCGGCGCCAGCCTCGTGTCCTTCGGAGCCGCGATCATCGCCGGCTTCACGGGGGCGATCATCGTGCTCATCCTGACGATCTACTTCACCGCATCCACGCCTTCTCTGAAAGCCGCGGTGTACCAGTTGGTGCCCGCGTCAAAGCGCGCACGATTCATCGACCTGTCGGAGCAGATCACGGCGTCCGTCGGCTACTACGTCATGGGGCAGGTCAGCCTCGGGGTGATCAACGGCGTGCTGAGCGCCATCTTCCTCACGATCATCCAGGCCCCGTTCGCTGCGGTGCTGGCCGTCGTGGCGTTCTTCTTCTCGCTGATCCCCCTCGTCGGCACGCTGACCGGCTCGGTCATCATCGTGCTGACCTGTCTCATCCCCGGGCTGGGATCGCCGCTGACGGCGCTCGTGGCGCTGATCTGGTACGTCTTCTACATGCAGGTAGAGGCCTACTTCATCTCGCCTCGCATCATGAACCGCGCGGTCTCGGTGCCCGGCGCCGTCGTCGTGATCGCGGCTCTCGCCGGCGCCTCACTGGGTCAGCTGCTCGGAGCCCTCGTCGCCATCCCGGTGGCGGCGAGCATCCTGATCATCTACCGACAGGTCGTCATCCCGCGTCAGAACGAGCTGTGAGGCGCGCCGGACGGCGTCAGGCGTCGGGCCACTCGATCGGCAGCGGGAGCGCGTCCGGATTCACTGCGGCGACGATCTCCGTCAGCACCCGGCGGGTCTGATTCTCCCCGACCCAGAGGTGCTTCCCTCCCTCGACAGGGATCACCGTCGCGTGCGGGACCGACGCGAAGCGCTCCGCCGCCTCCCCTGGCCGCAGGTAGTCATCGAACTCGGGAACGAGGATGACCATGCGGCGGTGGTCGCCCGCCCACGCGGCGACGTCGTCGGCGGTCGCTCGGTGCAGCGGCGGCGACAGGAGAATCACGCCCTCGACGTCGTGATCACGCCCGTACTTCAGTGCCAGCTCCGTACCGAAGGACCAGCCGACCAACCAGGGACGAGGCAGGTTCCGCTCTCGCGCGAACGCCACCGCGGCCGCCACGTCGAACGCCTCCGACGCGCCGCCGTCGAAAACTCCCTCGCTCGTACCCCGAGGTGATGTCGTGCCCCGCGTGTTGAAGCGCAGGACGGCGAGGTCCGCCAGCGCGGGCAGCCTCCCGGCGGCCTTGCGAAGCACGTGCGAGTCCATGAAGCCGCCGGCAGTAGGCAATGGATGCAGGGTCACGAGCGTCGCGACGGGCGGGACCGACTCGGGAAGTGCGAGCTCACCGACGAGCGTGAGTCCGTCCAGCGTGTGCAGTTCGATGTCCTCGCGGCGCGCGGGCAGCTGCACCGGACCTCTGATCTCCATGTCAGCCGACCCTCCAACAGGCGCTGTGCCAGTGTCTGCGCGCCGCCAGGTCGGCCGCGTCGCCCAAAATACCGTCGGCACGCCAGACCACGACGTGGGCCGTGCCCGCTGTCACGTCCCGCCCGCAGCCGGGACAGACATACGTCTTCTGCGCCTGCGCTGCCGACACCGGCTGCACGGTCCAGTCGACGCCCCGCCGTGACTCCGTGCGCTTCCATCCGCTCATCAGCCGCGCGAGCGCGTCGTCGGAAGAACCGGCATCGTCGCGGCGCCGGCGGTTCGACCGTGGCATTCGGTCAGTACCAGCCCTTGCGCTGTGAGTGATCCCACGCGCCGCACGGCGACCCGTAGCGTCCCTTGATGTAACCGAGACCCCAACTGATCTGCGTCGCCGGATTGGTCTCCCAGTCCGCGCCTGCACTGGCCATCTTCGTGCCCGGAAGGGCCTGCGGGATGCCGTAGGCGCCGCTGGACTTGTTGTAGGCGTTGACGCGCCAGCCCGACTCCTTCTTCCAGAGCGCGACGAGACAGGCGAACTCGTCGTCGCCCCATCCGCGCGTGGTCACCATCTCGTACGCGATGGCCTGTGCGCTGCCAGGATCCGGCGTTACGAAGGGCGGTGCCCAACCGGACGAGCGCGACGACGATGTCGAGCCGCTCGAGATCGGAGTGGGAGTAGGTGTCGGAGTCGGCTTGACATAGACGCTGAAGCGCAGGTCGTCACGCCCGAGGTCGCCCTCGGCACCCGATGCGGCGACATAGTCCTGAGCGTCGGCGATGGAACTCGCGTACAGCGACACGGGGTCCAGTTCCGCTGCCTCTGCGCGCGGCGATCCCGCGGTGAGCGGAAGCACGTAGCCTGCCGCGAACGCCGTCGCCGCGAACACTGCGAACACCGACACCATTTGTCGACGACGAGACCACTGCGGCGGCTCGGACGAACTGCGGTTCGGTCTCGCGACGGTCGTGGACCGGTGCGCAAGAGACCGCCGTGTCGCGGGGATCAGCTCGCCATCAGAAGTCACAGTGCCGTCGATTCTACCCGGAGGACTCGGCGCACGCCATGCGAAGAGCCATCGAGCGTCAGCCCACGGCGAGCATGACCTCGATCACGGCATCGAGAACGGCATCCACCTGGACCTCGTCGTACCCGCCTCGCTGCATCCGGAACGCAACGGTGCGCACCTGCTCCACCGTGAGGCTCTCCCCCGACTCGAGATAGCGCGCGATGCGATCCGCGACGGCGTCGACTTCATCGATGCGGTACCCCCAGCGGAGCGCACCGACGCGCCGGAACCGCTCGCGGGCGGGGCGACTCAGCCGGTCGAGGACTTCTTGAGCGAGCTTCCGCGACGAACCGACCCACGCCCGTGCCCCCTCTCGCGCAAGCGCGTTCTCCCGCTCGCGAGCGGCAAACGCATCCTCGATGCGCCCCATCGCCGCGTCGACGGCAGCGATCTGGTAGCCGCGCTTGACGAGGCGGAACGCCGTGCGACGCACGTCCACCGAACTGAGCTCCGTGGGGTCGTCGGTCTCGAACGCGCGCCGAGCAGCCGCGAGGAACTCGTCGACCTGGTCGATGTCGTATCCCTCCGCCTTGCCGGCCACGACAGGAAAGGGGAGCACCGGAGTCTCGGCGGTCATGAGGTCGCCAGGGGCGCGAGGAGGAAGGACATCGCCAGCGCCGCCGCTGCCGACGGCAGGATCGAATCGAGTCGGTCGAGGACTCCGCCGTGACCCGGCAGCCATGAACTCATATCTTTGATCCCCAGGTCTCTCTTGATCATCGATTCGCCGAGATCGCCCACCGTGGCGGACGCGAGAATGACGACGCCGAACAGCACTCCGGCCCACCACGGAACGTGCAGAAGAAGGAGCGCCAGCGCGACACCCGACCCGATCGCGACGACGGCCGCTCCCGCGAATCCTTCCCACGTCTTCTTAGGACTGATCCGCGGAGCCATCGGATGCCGGCCGAAGGCCAGCCCCGATGCATACGCACCGGTGTCTGCCACGACGACCACCACGATCATCGCGAGCAGCCAGAACTCCCCGCCGTCTTGGCGCAGGAGGACGAGGGTGAGACTGGCGAGGAACGGCACATAGAGCGGGATGAACCCGGCGACCAGGACATCCGAGACGACGTCTCCGTAGCGGCGCCCGTCTCGCGCCGACATCTGCGCGAGCATCCGCCACACGATCAGGAACGCGACCGCCGCGAAGGTCGTCACCCAGTGGGTCCAGTGGCCCTCTGCGAAGCCCGCCACCATGATGACGGCGCCCATGGCGACTTGGGGCCACAGGTCGACACGGCGCCCGGCGGTCTGGAGCGCGCGCGAGAACTCGAAGACGCCGAGAAGGCACACCGGGATCGCGAAGAGGAGGAACAGCCATTTGACCCAGAGCAGCGATCCGAGAACCGCTGCCCCGATCGCCAGGCCGATCAGGGTCGCGAGAAGAAGATTGCGCCCGGTGCGCGCGTTGATCCGGTCGTTCACCTGCTCGAAGTCGGCACGAGCCTTCACGATCTGGTGTTCGAATTCGGAGCGCGCGGCGCGCACATGGGAGTGGAGGGCCGAACTCTCGTCCTGCGCCGCACGCCTCGCTTCGGCGCGCGTCAGCGGTGAGGCGTCATCCGCCCCGAGTTCGTCCGCCGGCTCGTCGGTCATCCGTCTGTCAGACTTCGAGAAGTTCGGCCTCTTTGCGCTTCAGCGCCTCGTCGATCTCGTCGACGTGCGCGCGCGTGATCGCGTCGAGCTCCTTCTCGGCGCGAGCGAGGTCGTCCTCACCCACCTCGCTCTTGAGCGCATCGAGCTCGTCCTTGGACTTGCGACGGATGCCACGCAGGTGCACCTTGGCATCCTCGCCCTTCGAACGCACGAGCTTGACATACTCCTTGCGGCGCTCGGCCGTGAGCTCGGGCATCGTGACGCGCACGAGGTTGCCGTCGTTGGTGGGGTTGGCGCCGAGGTTCGGGGTGTCGCGAATCGCCTGCTCGATCGCCTTGAGAGCAGACTTGTCGTAGGGCGTCACGACGAGCGTGCGAGCCTCCACGTTGTTCAGTGAGGCGAGCTGGGCCAGCGGAGTCGGCGTACCGTAGTAGTCCACGAGAATCTTCTGGAACAGCTGGGGGTTGGCACGCCCGGTGCGGACGGTGGCGAAGTCGTCCTTCGCCGCCTCGACGGCCCGGTCCATGCGTGCGGACGTGTCGGCCAGTGTTTCGGCGATCACTGTCACTCCATTCGTTGTTGCGTCGATCAAGTCTAGTGCGGACGGAATGCGCGACTCAGACGGTGACGAGGGTTCCGATCGGCTCTCCGAGCAGCGCCCGGGTCACGTTCCCCGAGGGCTCCATCCCGAACACGCGCATGTCGATGCCGTTGTCCATGCACAGGCTGAAGGCGGTCGAGTCCACGACCTTCAGGCCGCGCTGCAGTGCGTCGTTGTAGGTCAGGCGGTCGAGCTTCACAGCGTCGGCGGACGTCTTCGGATCGGCCGTGTAGACGCCGTCCACGCCGTTCTTCGCAACGAGCACCTCGTCGGCGCCGATCTCCAGAGCGCGCTGAGCGGCGACCGTGTCGGTGGAGAAGTACGGGAGCCCGGCGCCGGCGCCGAAGATGACGACGCGCCCCTTCTCCATGTGTCGTTCGGCGCGGCGCGGGATGTAGGGCTCGGCGACCTGCGTCATCGAGATCGCCGACTGCACGCGCGTGGCGGCACCCGCCTGCTCGAGGAAGTCCTGGAGTGCGAGCGCGTTCATCACCGTGCCCAGCATGCCCATGTAGTCGGCGCGCCCGCGATCCATGCCGCGCTGGCTGAGTTCCGCGCCGCGGAAGAAGTTCCCGCCGCCGACGACGATCGAGATCTCGACGCGGTCGACCGCCGCGGCGATCTCGCGGGCGATCTGACTCACGACATCGGGATTGACACCGAGCTGGCCTCCACCGAAGGCCTCCCCCGACAGCTTCAGGAGGACGCGTCGGCGTCCTGTGGTCTCATCGGTCACGGGGTTCCTCTCGACGGTTGCAGGATATCGTTCGGCGGGCATCGAAAAGGGGCCCGCATCGTGGTGATGCAGGCCCCTGTTCGAACTTACGCGCCGACCTTGAAGCGGGCGAAGTCGGTGATGGTGATGCCGGCGGCCTTCGCGACCTGGGCGACGGACTGCTTGTTGTCCTTCGCGTAGTCCTGGTCGAGCAGGGCGACCTGCTTGAAGAACGCGCCGACGCGACCCTCGACGATCTTCGGGAGCGCGGCTTCGGGCTTGCCCTCGTTGCGCGAGATCTCGGTGACGATCTGACGCTCCTTCTCGACCTCGTCCTCGGGGACGTCCTCGCGAGCGAGGTAGGTCGGGTTGGCGAACGAGATGTGCTGCGCGATGCTGCGCGCGGTCTCGGCGTCGTCTCCGCTGTAAGCCACGACCACGCCGATCTGCGGCGGCAGGTCCTTGCTGGTCTTGTGCAGGTAGATCTCGAAGGCGTCGCCGCTCAGCGTGCGAACGCGGCGCAGCTCGACCTTCTCGCCGATGATGGCGGCCTCGTCGGAGATGAGCTCTGCAACGCTCTGACCGCCCGCATCGGCAGCCAGCGCCGCCTCAGCGGAGTCGGCGCCGACGGCGGCAGCAGCGGCGAGCACCTTGTCCGCCAGCGCGAGGAAGCGGTCGTTCTTCGCGACGAAGTCGGTCTCGGTGTTGAGCTCGATGATCGTGACGGTGTCGCCCTGCTGGACGGCGGCCACGAGGCCCTCGCTGGTCGAGCGGTCGGCGCGCTTGGCGTTGCCCTTCGCGCCCTTCAGACGGAGGATCTCGACAGCCTTCTCGAGGTCGCCGTCGGCTTCCTCGAGCGCCTTCTTCGTGTCGACCATGCCCGTGCCGAGCTGCTCGCGCAGCGTCTTGATGTCGGCGATGGTGAAGTTTGCCATGTGTGGTGGCTCCTAGTGGTGTGTCGTCGTGCGAAATCTGAGGCTGATCGGCCCGGTGTCAGGCGCGGGACCCGGCACCGGACCGATCGGAAGCGGATTACTCGGCGGTCTCGGCGGACGCCTCGGCCGGCGCCTCTGGGGCGTCGGCGGCAGGCGCGTCGGTTGCCTCGGCGGCGGGCGCCTCTGCGGCCTCGGCGGTGGGCGCCTCGGTGACGGCGGCCTCAGCCGCGGGGGCCTCGGTGGAGCCACCCTGCTCGAGAAGTTCGCGCTCCCAGTCCGCGAGGGGCTCGGCGTCGGCCGACTCCTCGGTGGGCTGGTGACGCTGAATGAGGCCCTCAGCGGCTGCGTCGGCGATGATGCGGGTGAGCAGACCCACCGAACGGATCGCGTCGTCGTTGCCCGGGATGGGGAACTGGAACTCGTCGGGGTCGGCGTTGGTGTCGAGGATGCCGATCACCGGGATGCCGAGCTTCTTGGCCTCGTCGATCGCGAGGTGCTCGCGCTTGGCGTCGACGACCCAGATCGCCGAAGGCGTCTTCTGGAGGTTGCGGATACCGCCGAGCGACTTGTGGAGCTTGTCCAGCTCGCGCTTCTTGAGGAGGAGCTCCTTCTTCGTGAATCCGCTCTCCGCGGGGTTCTCGAAGTCGAGCTCTTCGAGCTCCTTCATACGTGCGAGCCGCTTGCTGACCGTCGAGAAGTTCGTGAGGAGGCCACCGAGCCACCGCTGGTTCACGTAGGGCTGGCCGACACGCGTCGCCTGCTCGGCGATGACTTCCTGCGCCTGCTTCTTGGTGCCGACGAAGAGGATGGTGCCACCGTGCGCGACCGTCTCCTTCGCGAACTCGTAGGCCTTGTCGATGTACGACAGCGACTGCTGCAGGTCGATGATGTGGATGCCGGAGCGCTCCGTGAGGATGAAGCGCTTGACTTTCGGGTTCCAGCGACGAGTCTGGTGTCCGAAGTGGACGCCGCTGTCGAGCAGCTGGCGGATGGTGACGACGGCCATGGCCGTACTCCTGTTCTTTCGGTTGTTCCCGCGGACCGGACGGTCGCGGAGCCTGGTGCCCCGGAGCACACCCGCTCGACCGTCGAAACGGTGGAGACCTGGGGTGTGCGGGCCGATGTGCGGGCACGCGTAGTCACTCCGACATGCGGAGTGCAGGGCAAGTGTATCAGTCACAGCGCCTCCTCCCCTCGCTGCTATGCGCGGGATTCGTCCCCGGCCGACGTCCGGATGCGCCGCATCGTCGTCTCTCTCGACGAGGGTGTGTCCATGCATCGCTTCTTCGCGTCCCTCGCCCTCGCGATCCTCGTGCTCCCACCTCTGCCGTCGCCGGACCACGCCGCCGCGACGGTCGATGGTGCGCGGGTCGATAGCGAGTCGGGGTGGACGTGGCCCATCGTGCCCGTGCGGGTGGCGCGCCCGTTCGATCCGCCGGAAAGCCCTTATGGTGCAGGACATCGCGGGATCGACCTCGCCGCGGCTTCCGGAGCCGTCGTCGACGCGCCGACCTCCGGTGTGATCGTGTTCGCCGGTGTCGTCGCCGGTCGGGGGGTCGTGACCATCGATCGTGGCGACGGCTACCTGGTCTCGCTCGAACCGGTGTCGATCGATGAGCTGACGCCCGGCACTCGGGTCACCGTGGGTGAGCCCTTCGCCATCGTGGCGCACGGGGGCCACGCGCGCGATGGTGAGGTGCACATCGGCATCCGCCTGAACGGAGCGTACGTGGATCCGTCGCTCCTGCTGGGCGCCCTGCCAAGGGCAGTGCTGCTCCCCTGCTGCGCGGCCCGTCCTCCTCTCATGGGTTGACCCGCCGCTGCGTGCTCGTTAGGCGCGGGGGTGCGCGAGTCGGTAGCTCGCTGTGAGCTTCTCAGCGGAGACGTGTGTGTAGATCTGGGTGGTCCCAAGGCTCGCATGGCCGAGAATCTCCTGAACAGCTCGGAGGTCGGCTCCGCCGTCGAGGAGATGCGTGGCCGCCGAGTGCCGCAGCGCATGCGGTCCGACGGTGAGAGTGCCAAGCGCCGGCCCGATGCGGCGGCTGACCACGTCGTAAACCGCCCGGGGGCCTATGCGACCTCCGCGCGCGCCGAGGAAGACGGCACTGGCCGACGCCGCGTCTTCGGCTCGGGATGCCAGCGCGGGCCGGCCCCTGACCAGGTAGGCGTCGAGCGCGGCCTGTGCGGGTGCGCCGTACGGTGAGATGCGCTCCTTGTTCCCCTTGCCGAGGACGCGGACCGTCTGTCGGTGCATGTCGAGATCGTCGATATCGATGCCACAGAGCTCGGAAACGCGGAGCGCCGACGCGTAGAGGAGTTCGAGAATCGCGCTGTCGCGGAGGATGATCGGGTCGCCCTCTTCGGCTGCGTCGCGGAGGCGCTGGAGCACATCGGCCATCGTGGCCGCGGTGGCGACCTTCGGCAACGACCGGCCTCGTTTGGGCGCACTCAGTCGCAGGCTCGGGTCGCTGTCCAGGTGCTCGGACTCGACGGCCCAAGCGAAGAACCCACGGACTGCGGCGGTTCGCCGCGCGATCGTCGCTCGCGCGTCGCCACGCTGCACCGAGGTCCACAACCAGTCACGCAGGTGTTCCACGTCGATCTCCGCCAACTCCTGGACATCGCATGCCTTGCGGAGGTCACGGAGGTCGGACTCATAGGCCTTCACCGTCGCCGGAGACAGTCGTCGAACGTCGGCGAGGTACCGCGTGTACGCAGTAGCAGCCACGGCGAAGTCCATTCCCCCAGCATGCCGCGCGCTGGGTCGCCCACACGCAGGCGCACCGGCTCAGCGGCGGACCGCGCGCCATCCCTGTGTGCCGCGCTCGGCACGCCCCTCCAGCGCCAGCAGTCCCAGCACCGCGGCGCACTGGTCTGCACTCATCCCGCATCGGCGAACCACCTCGCCGATATCGCGCTCGACGCGACTGCTGAGCGCATCGAGGACGCGGGTCGTATCATCGGTGCGCCCCTCCGACGAGGATGTCTCCTCGTCGCGGTGGCCGACGTCGCCCCACAGCCCCCGAACGTCGCTCGCCGACGTCACGCATTCCGCGGCATATTCGCGCAGGAGCCGATGACACCCGGCAGACGCTGCGCTGGTCACCGGTCCGGGCACGGCGCCGAGCGGCCGCCCGAGCGCAGCGGCGTGTCCTGCCGTGTTGATGGAGCCGCTGCGCCACCCTGCCTCCACGACGACCGTGGCCGCCGAGGATGCGGCGATAAGGCGGTTGCGCGCAAGGAATCGCCACTTCGTCGGAGCCGATCCACATGGCGCCTCGGCCACGACCGCACCGCCTCGCTGCGCGATGCTCTCGAGCAGCTGACGATTGCCGGCGGGATAGGGCCGATCCACACCGCCCGCCAACCACGCCACGGTCGCCCCACCCACCGCGAGAGCCGCCCTGTGGGCCATGCCGTCGATCCCGTATGCGCCTCCTGAGACGATGATGGCCCCGTCAGCGGCCAGTTCAGCCGCGAGCTGCGACACCACGTCCTGCCCGTACGCGGTCGCGGCCCGTGCGCCGACCAACGCGACCGAGACTCGACCAGAGCGGAGGACGCGGGAGTCTCCGCGCAGCCACAGGCAATGGGGAGAGTGAGGACCGAGATCGCGAAGCCCTTCCGGCCAGGAGTCCTGCTCAGGCGTGAGCACCCGGACCTGGGCTCGACGAGCTGCCCCGGAGGCCGCGGCGGCGTCGCCTTGACGAGCCAGCCATCGCTCGAGACTCGCCGCGGCTGTCTGCGAGTCGACATCCGCGTGCGCGCGGACCTGCGGCGCGGCGTCGCTCGATCCCAACACCTCCAGAGCTCGGCGAGGCCCTGTCGACGCGATGAGGGCGCCCGCAACGGCGTCGCCCGGCTCGGTGAGAGCCGACCAGATCATCCGTGCATCGACGTCGGCGCGCTCGTGCGCCGCCGTCTCGTCCCGCACCAGCCCCCGCGTTCTCTCAACGACCGCGCGATCGGAAAGATCGATCACCCCTGCGTCACCCCCTTCTTCAAGAACAATGCGCGCCCGATGTCCTCCACTCCGAGGACGTCGCGATCATCGAGGTCCGCGAGCGTCCAGGCGACCCTGAGCACCCGGTCATAGCCACGCAGGGTGAGCGCGCCCCGCTGAAGTGCCGCATCGAGGGGTCTTCGCACGTCCGGGTGCGGAGCGGCCGGACCGGAGCGCAGCCATGCTCCACTCACCTGGGCGTTCGTGCGCCACGGTGTGCCGGCCAGGCGGCGGGTCGACCGTGCGCGTGCGGTGAGGACGCGATCGCGCGCCGCGGCCGTGCTGACCGTCGCGGCATCCGCGAAGAGCTGCGCGTGAGCGACCCGCCGCAGGGAGAGCTCGATATCCACGCGATCCAGGAGAGGGCCGCTCAACCTTCCGAGGTAGCGACGGATGGCGAGAGACGGACACGTGCAGACGCCGCCGGGCACGCCGTACTGGCCGCACGGGCAGGGATTCGTCGCGAGAACGAGTTGGAAACGTGCGGGAAAGCGAACGCGGAAGCCCGCACGATGGATCTCGATCTCGCCCGACTCCAGCGGTTGACGCAGGGCATCGAGGGCATGGGCCCCGAACTCCCCCGCCTCATCCAGGAAGAGAACCCCGCCGCTCGCGCGCGCGATCGCCCCCGGGCGTACCGTCCTGCTTCCGCCGCCGACGAGAGCGGCGACGCTGGCCGAGTGGTGCGGCGCTTCGAAGGGTGGAGTGCGGTTCAGCACGCGCACGGGTTCGCCCGAAAGCGAGCGCAGCGATGCCACGTGCAGCGCGGCGTCGTCATCGAGGTAGGGCAGGAGTCCGGGCAGCCGCCGCGCCAGCATCGTCTTGCCGGCGCCGGGCGGTCCGCTCATGAGCAGATGATGACCACCCGCGGCGGCTATCACGAGCGCGTCGACCGCCTCCCGCTGGCCCACGACCTCCGACAGGTCGACCACGTCATTGGGCGTGCCGCCGCCTCGCATCCCCTCCCCGGCCAACGGGACCGGCTCCGCCTCGACGTCCGCGACGTCCAGTCCGTGAAAGCGCGCGACATCGCGGAGGCTCACCGCCGCGATGACCTCGACGCCGTCGACCAACCGTGCCTCGTCGGCACACGCCGCGGGCACGACGACGCGGGACATGCCCGCGCGAGCGGCCGCCACGACGGCGGGCAGCACGCCGGGCACGGGCCTGAGCCTCCCATCGAGCCCCAGTTCGCCGAGGTGCACGGTGCGCTCCAGGGACGCCGCCTCCATCGGCAACTCGGTCGCCAGCGCCGCGATCGCCACGGCGACATCCAGCGCTGTGCCGTGCTTGGGCAGACCGGCCGGAGACAGGTTCACCACGACGCGACGCCTGGGCAGCGGCAAGTCGCTGTTGCCGCACGCGTTGTGGACGCGCTGTTGCGCCTCGCCGATCGACTTGTCCGGCAGCCCGATGATCGAGAACCCGGGAGTCTGCGTCGAGAGGTCTGCTTCGACCTCGACCAGGTCGCCCTGCAATCCGGTGAGCACGACACTCCAGGTGCGTCCGACGCTCATCGGAGGTCTTCCAGATGCTCGAGGACGGCGGTGGCCGGACGCTCGCCGGTGATGCCGATCAGATCGATGCGCACGCTCCGGCCGCGCGCAGCGCCGGGGTGCGCCCGCATCCACGCATGTGCGAGACGCCAGAGTCGCTCCCGCTTGCGACGATCCACCGCACTGAACGGATGCCCGAACCTGTCCGTGCGCCGGGTCTTGACCTCGACCATGACGAGATCCCGTCCGTCGTCGGCGACGATGTCTATCTCGCCCTGTGGGCACCGCCAGTTGCGGTCCCAGACGCGGTACCCGCGCTCCTCGAGATAGCGCGCCGCTCGCTCTTCACCTTCACGACCCCGGTCGTCCTTCTTCGCCATGCTCTCGATGGTGGCGAGGGGGCTTGCCTCCGATGAGGCTCGGAGAAGGGTCGGTGGATGGCGCGCGCAGGTGCGGACCTGGGGAGAAGTCTCCGGGGATCAGGAATCGAGTGACAACTCGTCGGGGATCTGGAAGTCACGCCGTTGCAGCTCTTCGACGTTGACGTCTTTGAAGGTCAGCACTCGAACGGACTTCACGAATCGGTCAGCGCGGTAGATGTCCCACACCCACACGTCGGTCATCGAGATCTCGAAATAGAAGTCGTGCTCCGTGTCGCGACGGACCACGTTCACATCGTTCGCGAGATAGAAGCGTCGCTCCGTCTCGATCACGTACTGGAACTGCGAAACGACGTCGCGGTACTCCTTGTACAGCGCCAGCTCCAGCTCGCGGTCGTAATCCTCGAAGACTTCGTCATCCATGGTGCATCAATCCTATGCGCCCCGAGGCGGTAGCCGCCGATCAGAACAACGTGGGGGCGTCCGCGATCGCCCACGAAGCGCGGTGATGCGCGCTCAGACCATGCGAGCGTATTGCCTCACGATGTGCCGCGCTCGCGTATCCCTTGTTCCGCGCCCAGCCATACACGGGCTCCTCGTCGTGGAGACGCGTCATCAGGTCATCGCGAGCGACCTTCGCGATGACGGATGCCGCGGCCGCCGATGCGCAGTCGCGGTCGGCCTTCACGATGGGCTGCACACGCAGCCCGCTCCCCCCGGCCGGAGTGATGTAGTCGTGGTTGCCGTCGAGGATGATCACGGCATCCTCGGGGACGATGCCGCTCGCGCGGAGCTCACCGATCGCCCGAAGCGCGGCGAGCCCGAGCGCCCGGATGATCCCCACGCGATCGATCTCGGCGGCGTCGGCCCACCCGACAGCCGAGGCCATCGTCCAGTCACGCGCGCGCTCGGCGACGGCAGGTCGATGGTGTTCTGCGACGAGCTTGGAGTCCCGCAGGCCCGCAGGTACACGTCGTCGCGCTCCCGTGGCATCCACCACGGCGGCTCCCACCGCGACGGGTCCCGCCAGCGCGCCCCGCCCGACCTCATCGCACGCGATGAGCAACGCGTGCTCCCGCAGGAGCCGCCTTTCGACGGTGAGGCGCGGAGCAACGACGGTCATGGCGTGGGGTCGGGCACGCCCGCGAAGACGTCGTGATGGAAATCGATGAGACCGAATCTATCGAGCGGCCACGTCACGAGGAAGGCGCGACCCACGACGTTGTCGATGGGGACGAACCCGCCGCCGGGCTGATCGGTGTTGTACCGCGAGTCCCTCGAGGCATCGCGGTTGTCCCCGAGCACCCACAGAGACCCGTCGGGCACGGTGACGTCGTACGGGATGACCTCGGGGGCATTCTGGCCCGGCGCGAGGTTCAGGTACGGCCCTTCATCGATCGGGACGTCGTTGACGGTCACCTGGCCGAGCGCGTTGCAGCACACGACGTGGTCTCCGGGCACGCCGATGATGCGCTTGATCAGGTGCTCCTTGCTGTCCGGAGCGGAGATGCCCACGAGCGCGAGCACCCAGTCGACGGCCTCCACGAGCACCGACCGTTCGACCTTCGGCTCGGACGGCAGCCAGCCACCGGGGTCACGGAAGACGACGACGTCGCCGCGGTCATAGCCGCCGAATCGCGGTGTCAGCTCATCCACGAGGATGCGATCGTCGATGCGGAGAGTCTGCTCCATCGAGCCGGAAGGAATGTAGAACGACCGCACCAGGAAGGTCTTCACGAGGAAGGACACCAGCACCGCGATCACGATGATCACGAGAACGTCGCGGACGAGCGGCCAGATGCGCCGGCGCCGCGGACGGAACGGATCGGTCGCGGCCGGGGCGGCGCTGTTCTCGGTGGTCATTCAGATCCTTCTCTCGGCGGTCGCGACGGCGGGGAGCATCCGCCCGGCCACACCCGTCAAGGTTCGCACATCTCCGGTCGGCGCCGCGCACGACCAACCGTTCCGCGGCGATCACAAGCGCGGTATTCGGAGACGACGATGCCCCGGGGCCGAAGGGACCCGGGGCATCGTCGGAGGCGCGTCAGCGGTCGCGCTTCTCCTTGATCTTGGCCTTCTTGCCGCGCAGGTCGCGCAGGTAGTAGAGCTTGGCGCGGCGGACGTCACCGCGGGTGACGACCTCGATGTGGTCGATCGACGGGCTGTGCACCGGGAAGGTGCGCTCAACGCCGACCTGGAAGCTGATCTTGCGGACCGTGAAGGTCTCGCGGACACCGTCGCCCGAGCGGCCGATGACGACGCCCTGGAAGACCTGCACGCGCGAGCGGTTGCCTTCGGTGATGTTCACGTGCACCTTGACGGTGTCACCGGGAGCGAAGGCGGGAATGTCGGAGCGGAGCGAGGCCGCGTCGACGGAGTCGAGGATCTGCATGATCGTCACTTCCTGCGACCGCCACAGGTCGATCGCGAGAGTCTGAATTGGAGGATGTTGCGTGCCCGAGGCGCCTGAGGCGGCGCCGTGCTCCCCTGAGGCAGAGCCTGTTCAGGGCACAAAGAACCATTCTGCCATGGACGAGCGCCCGCTCCAAACCGGGTGCAACCGTCGGAGCCGCCCCGTCAGCGACCGTCTGGGCGCGTCGACTCGGTGATGACGATGACCTCGTGCGGCTCGGGGCGGCGCGCGTCCGTCGTGACCGACGGGTCTGCCGCGGGGCGGACGTAGCGCTGCCCCGTCGCAGAGCGCAGGACGTCCGGGATGCCGCGCGCTTCGCGCCACAGTTGCGTGAGCGAGGTCCACAGCGCCACGACGCCGACCGCAACGGCGCCCAGCAGCACGATCCACCACCATCGACTGTCGAAGACGCCCAACGCGATGACGAGCACGTGCCACGCGCCGACGGCACCGGCATCCGTCCACGAGACCGCACGCTCCGAACGCACGGTACCTCGGGCGCGGATCAGCAGCGTGAGGATGAGCTGCCCGATGAGAACGAGCGGAGCGGACAGCAGCACCCAGAGCAGGGCCCACGGGTTGGCGCCGAACACGATCCACCCGACGAACAGCCACAGCGGGAGAACGAATGCCGCGGGAATCAACCACCGGTAGAACGCCTGTCGTACCCACATGTCCTCGATGGTACGCCGGTCAGTCAGAATGGAAGCTGAGTGAAAGGAAGCCGATGATCGAGCTGCGCACCCCCGCCGAGATCGAGCAGATGCGTCCCGCAGGACGCTTCGTCGCCGAAGTCCTCGCGACCCTGCGCGACGAGACGACGGTCGGAACGAATCTTCTCGCCATCGATCGTCGCGCACACGACATGATCCGCCGGGCGGGGGCCGAGTCCTGCTACATCGACTACCACCCCTCGTTCGGTGCCAGCCCGTTCGGCAAGGTCATCTGCACCTCCGTGAACGACGCCGTCCTGCACGGCCTGCCTCACGATTACGCACTGCGAGACGGCGACCTCGTGACGCTCGACTTCGCCGTGTCCGTCGACGGCTGGGTCGCCGACTCTGCGGTCTCCTTCATCGTGGGCACTCCCCGCGACGAGGACCTCGCCCTCATCGACACGAGCGAGCGCGCGCTGGATGCGGCGATCGACGCCGCTGTCGTCGGAAATCGCATCGGCGACATCTCGGCGGCGATCTCGCAGGTGGCGCGCGCCGACGGATACGCCATCAACACCGACTTCGGCGGTCACGGAGTCGGCCGCACGATGCACGGTGACCCCCACGTCCCCAACGACGGCAAACCCGGCCGCGGCTACCCCCTCCGTGCAGGCCTCGTCCTGGCCCTCGAGCCGTGGTTCCTGCGCACCACGGACGAGCTCGTGACCGACCCGGACGGCTGGACCCTCCGCAGCGTCGACGGGTCGCGGGGCTCGCACTCCGAGCACACTGTCGCGATCACCGACGACGGACCGATCGTGTTGACCGACCGATCGTTCCTCGGCGTCCGCTGACGCGAGAGCTGATCCCGGATGCCGCTCGACCCCTACTTCACGCAACGTCTGCGGCGACACCGTCGCTACCTGCTGCGCCAGGTGCTCGGGCGGCTGCGCGACACGCTGCCGTGGTGGCTGGCGCCGCGTTCGGCGGCCTCTCCCCCGCCGCGACCTTCTGAGATGAGTTCACCGGTCGCCGCCGCGACGGGAAGCACTCCCGAGCCGACGCGTGTCGAGCGCGCAGCCCGGGCGCGAGCACGCCACCGCCGTGCCGCGTGGGCGTGGGATCGAGATGAGCTCGCCTCGGCCGGCGTGCGCGGTCCGGACCTGCCGATCACCGATCACGTCGTGCCCGTCGACGGCTTCCCTGCGGTGACCGTTCGCGTCTATCGGCCGGCTGCCGACGACCGCGTGCGACCGGCAGCGCTGTACTTCTACGGGGGTGCCTTCCGCATCGGCGGCATCGACTACCCCACGACGGATGCCACCTGTCGGCGACGGGCAGCGGAGGCAGATGTCGTCGTCATCTCCGTGTCCTACGCGCTCGCGCCCGAACACCGCTTCCCCACGCAAGTCGAACAGGGCATGGCCGCCCTGGAGTGGGTCGTCGGACACAGCGAGGAACTCGGGGTGGATGCCGACCGACTCGCGGTCACCGGCACGTCGGCGGGCGGTGCCATCGCCGCGGCCGTCACGTTGATGAATCGCGATCGCGGAGGTCGTCCGTTGCGGCTGCAGGTGCTGGAAGTGCCCGTCACCGATCTGACGGGCCGCCACGTCGATCTCATCCCGACGTGGCGCATGGGAGTGCCCGCGCTCCTCGTGTTCCGTGAACTCCGCTCCATCGCGCGCACCTACCTCGCGCGCCGGGAGGATGCGCGGAATCCCTACGCGTCACCCTTGCGGGCCACAGACCACACCGGACTTCCTCCGGCGCTGATCATGACCGCCGAGTACGACACGCTCCGTCGTGACGGTGCCGCATACGGAGCGAGACTGCGCGCGAGCGGTGTGGACGCGACCGTGGTGCGCTACCTCGGCGTCACGCACGACACGCCGATCTACACGGCTGCGCTACCTGCGGCACGCTCGTGGCACGCTCAGGTCGTCGCCGCGCTGCGATCCCTGCACGCGTGACGCCGCCGCAGGCCGCGCGGAACGTTCACTCGGCGAGGAGGTCGGGGCGGCGCTCCCGTGTGCGCGCGACCTGCTGCTCATGGCGCCACTCGGCGACGCGGCCGTGGTGGCCGCTGAGCAAGACCTCCGGAACGTCGTAGCCGCGCCAGGTGGCCGGCTTCGTGTACGACGGATACTCGAGGAGGCCGTCCTCGTGCGACTCCTCGACCAGGCTCTCGGGATTCCCGACGACGCCGGGGACGAGACGGCCCACCGCCTCGATCATGGCCATCGCCGCGACTTCGCCGCCGTTGAGGACGTAGTCGCCGAGGCTCACGAGCCGCACGTCCCCGAGCGTTGCGGCGTACGAGAAGACCCGCTCATCGATGCCTTCGTAACGGCCGCAGCCGAAGACCAGATGCGGCAGATCCGCGAACTCGCGCGCGGTGCGCTGGACGAAGCGCTCTCCCGCCGGTGATGGGAAGACGAAGGTGGGGCGTGCTGCGCCTGCCGCCGCGGCCACGGCATCCAGCGCCTCACCCCAGGGCTCGGGCTTCATGACCATGCCAGCCCCGCCGCCGTAAGGCGTGTCGTCCACACTGCGGTGACGATCATGGGCGAAGTCGCGCAGGTCGTGGACGTGAACGTCCAACAGCCCCGTTGCGCGCGCCTTTCCGAGCAGCGAGACCTCGAGGACGTCGAAGAAGGCGGGGAAGATCGTGACGACGTCGATGCGCACGTCAGTCCTCGGCGTTCTCGTCCTCGGCGGCGGGGGCCGGCTCGGGGTCGTCGTCGCCGACGAGATCTTCGAAGAGTCCTGCGGGAGGCGTGACGATGACGCGCCCGGCCGCGATGTCCACTTCGGGGACGATGGCCGCGACGAACGGCACGAGGATCTCGCGTTCGGCGTCGTCTTCGGGCCGGACGATGAGGAGGTCCTGCGCCGGCAGATGATCCACGCGGACCACACGCCCGACGACGACGTCGTCACGGACGACCTGGAGGCCGACGAGCTGATGGTCGTACCACGCGTCGTCCTCGGTCGGCGCCGCGTCTTCGTCCTGGTCGACCCAGAGGATCGCCCGCACGAGCGACTCCGCGACCGTGCGGTCGTCGACGTCGTCGAGGAAGAGCACCGGGTGCGAGTTCATCCAGCGGAACTCACGAACGGTGACGTTCTTGCCGTGCCAGGGTGAAGACTCCGGAACCTGCAGCGTGAAGACCGCGCCTGGGACGAATCGCCCGTCGGGGTCGTCGGTGTACAGCTCGAGCTTGAGGGCGCCCTTGAGCCCGTGCGCCTTGACGAGGCGGCCGACGCGCAACTGCGTGCGCGCGGCTCCGGATGCCGACACGTCAGTCGTCCGCGACGTCGACGCGGACGCGCGCGCCATCGGCCAGCGCCGTGATGAGCGTGCGCAGCGCCTTGGCGGTGCGTCCGCCGCGCCCGATCACCCGTCCCCGGTCGTCCGGGTGCACGCGCACCTCGAGCACGTCACCGCGAGGCGACGAGGACGAACGGATGGTGACATCGTCCGGGTGATCGACGATCCCCTTGACGATGTGTTCGAGCGCGGCGGCCAGCACAGTCTTACTCGGCCTCGGTGGTCTCTGCGGCGGCGTCGTCGGCCGGCGCGTCATCCGCGGCGGCAGCAGGCTCTTCGGCCTTCTTCTCCACCTTCGGCTTGATGACGGACTTCTTGGAGGTGTCGGCGACGAACTCCGACTTGCCCTCGGCGGTCTTCACCGTCGAGACGGCGTTCTTGTCGCCCTTGAAGCGACCCCAGTCGCCCGTGAGCTTGAGCAGAGCGGCGACCTGCTCGGTCGGCTGGGCGCCGACGGACAGCCAGTACTGCGCGCGCTCGGAGTCGACCTCGATGAACGAGGGCTCCTCGGTCGGGTGGTACTTGCCGATCTCCTCGATCACGCGACCGTCGCGCTTGGTGCGCGAGTCGGCCACGACGATGCGGTAGTACGGCGCACGGATCTTGCCGAGGCGCTTCAGACGGATCTTGACAGCCACAATTCTCCTGAATGGTGTTGGGAAGTGATGATGAACGTCGCCTGGAGAGTGGGGTGCACACCCGGCGGAAGCTCTGCGGGTGGACCGGCGGCCGGATAGAGGGTCGAGCAACAGGTCCAGCGATCTATTTTGCCAGATCATGGCGGATGCTGCGAACCAGCCGGCCTGCGCGTGTCAGACTGTGCGCATGACGGTGCCGTTCGCGACATCCGCCCGCTCGTCGGTGGGTCTGGAGTGGGAGCTCATGCTGGCCGATCCGGAGACGGGCGACCTCGCACCGCGCGCACCGGAACTCCTTCCGGAGTTGGAGGAGCGGACACGCCACGAGCGCTACACCGTCACGGGCGAACTGCTCACCAACACGGTCGAGGTCACGAGCGGGGTGGGCGATACCGTCGCCGCCGCTGTCGACGACATCGCCGATGCCATCGCCCAGGTGCGCACACTCACCGACCCGCGCGGCATCGAGCTGCTCTGTGCCGGGAGCCACCCGTTCGCGCAGTGGTACGACCAGCAGGTCACCGACAAGACCCGCTACCACAACCTGATCGAGCGCACCCAGTGGTGGGGGCGCAACATGATGATCTGGGGCATCCACGTCCATGTGGGCGTCGACGACGTGACCAAGGTCCTGCCGATCATCAATGCTCTGTCGGTGTATCTCCCCCACCTGCAGGCGCTGTCGGCATCCAGTCCGTTCTGGGCGGGCGAGCGCACGGGGTATGCGTCCAACCGTGCCCTCGTGTTCCAACAGCTCCCGACCGCGGGCCTGCCGTGGCCGCTCACGGAGTGGTCGGAGTTCGAGGGTTACCTCGAGGACATGGTGCGCACCGGTGTGATGGCCGACGCGACCGAGGTGCGCTGGGACATCCGACCGGCGCCGCGCTGGGGCACGATCGAGGTACGTGCCTGCGACGGCATGTCGACGCTCCCGGAGCTCGCGGCGGTCGCCGCGCTCGTGCAGGTGCTCGTGGAGCACTTCTCCCGCGAGATCGACGAGGGACGAGAACCGGCGACGATCCCGCCGTGGTTCGTCAGGGAGAACAAGTGGCGCGCCGCGCGGTACGGCCTCGAAGCGCGCGTCATCGTCGATCGCGACGGCACCCAGCGCCCCGTGGTCGACCATCTCAGGGAGACCGTCGCGCAGCTCTCCCCTGTCGCCGAACAGCTCCACTGCGCCCGTGAGCTCGCCGGGATCGAGACGATCCTGACCCAAGGCGCCAGCTACGAGCGTCAGATGCACGTGGCGGAGGCGGCGGATGGGGATCTCCGCGAGGTCGTCCATCACCTCATTCGCGAGTTCCGCGCCGGTCCCACCTTGCGCGATCACCTCGCGAGCCAGAGTCACTGACGGTCCGCGACCTCCACCGGGTCCGCTGCGGGCACGGACGCATCGACGTCGGCTCCGTGCAGCTCGAACGTCGACATGCCATGCTCGGTCTTCTGCCAGTAGTGCGGCTTGGTGATCAACTGCCACAGGGCCTTGTACGACGCGGCGGAGTGCAGGAGCCAGTAGACGGGATTGAGGAGTGCCCAGCCGACGAGCCAGAAGGCGCCTCGCTTGTACGGCCCCATCATGTTGAGGTAGACCATCAGGCCGTTGCCGATCAGGAAGTTCAGCAGGCAGAGCCAGAGCACGAGCGGCGGAAAGGCCTCGGAGACGTCGAGCCACGGAATCGCGAACGAGGCGACCAGCAGTGCCGTGAACGGAATCACGCCGAGGAAGGTGAGCGGGGTCCCCGCGATGAGGAGTGCGAACGAGAAGAATCGCCGCAGCCCGATCTGCCCGACGAGTCGCCCCGGGCGACGAGCGTGCACCAGCGCCGTCTGCATGTAGCCCTTGATCCACCGGCTCCGCTGGCCGATGAAGATCCCCATCCGGCTCGTCGCCTCTTCCATCGTCGTCGAGTCGACGACCCCGACCCGATACCCGAGTGCGCTGGCTCGGATGCCGAGGTCGGCGTCCTCGGTCACGTTGTAGGGATCCCACCCGCCGAGCTCGCGCAGCGCAGCCGTGCGGAAGTGATTGGACGTGCCCCCGAGCGGGATCGGGAGGTCCCTGACGTCGAGGCCCGCGAGCATGTAGTCGAACCAGTAGCTGTACTCGAGCGCGAACATGCGCGTCAGCACGTTCTCCCGCGCGTTGAAGTAGTTGAGGGATGCCTGCATGACCACCGTCGACGCGTCGGCGTGCGAGAAGGCGACGATGGTCTTCTTCAACTGGTCGGGCTCGGGCGCGTCTTCGGCGTCGTAGATGACGAGGAACTCCCCCCGCGCAACCTCCAGACCCACGTTGCAGGCACGCGGCTTCGTCTGCGGGGCACCCTTGGGCACCGTCACCACGATGAAATTCTCCGGCGGTGAGGACACCGCGATGGCATCCCTCGTCTCGTCGTCCTCCTCCTCCACCAGGATGATGACCTCGAGCTTGTGCGCGGGGTAGTCGAGACGCCCGAGGTTCTCGACGAGGCGTCCGACGATCCGCGCCTCCCGGAAGACGGGCACGAGCACGGTGTAGATCGGGAGGTCTTCGTCGCGCAGGGCGGCGATGGCATCCGCGTCGACATGCTGCACGAGGTCGTATCGCGACCCGTGTAGAGCGACCGAGAACTTGAACAGGGTGCTGGAGAGGAAGACGATGCTGGCGACGGCGATGCCGATGACGACCGTCGGCAGCGTCCACAGGATGAGCGACGCGACGAGCACGACGAGGAAGATCGCGAGGCCCACCTGCTGCGCCCGCGAGAGCACGCGCCGCGCGGACAGGCCGGGATCGGCGTGATAGAGGCCGTTGGCGGCCTGATCCGCGAAGTCGTCGCGGAAGTGCTGCACCACCTGGTCGACGATCGCACGCTGGTCGAGGGGGCGCACCACCAGCGGCGCGCCGATTGCCGCGCTGATCTCTGAACGAGCCGCACGACCCAGATCGCGCGACGCCCCGATCACCACGGCGTCACCGTCCCGACCCAGCGGCACCCAGCCTTCCTGCACGTAGCGGGTGCGCAGCTCCGCGGAGAGCAGCGAGGTGTCCGCGTCCGTCATGAGAGTCCTCCGAGGGCACTGATCCAGTCGGCGAGTGTCCGCCACTGCAGCGGGGTGAGCCACCCGATGATCCACAGCACCACCGACACGGCGCACGTGAGGAGGGTGTGGGCCAGGGTCGTCATCGTCGGCACGATCGCGATCGCCAGGAGCAGCATCAGCGTGTAGTTGATGCCGGCGGTGCCCGGCGGGGTGAGACCGAGCACGAAGGCCAGCAGTGTGCTCGCGGTCAGAAGCACGGCGATGAGTGCCGTGCCCGGGAAGCGGAGCGCGAAACTCGTCACCACGAGGAGGAGCATCGGTGCGAAGTACACGATGCCCGCCGGCGACGCGAAGAAGGTCAGCAGCGCATCGAAGCGCTCGGGATGCCAGCTGAGATCACCGCGGAACATTGCGAGCGGTCCGGCGCCGAACGCGACTCCCAGGAGCGCGAGCGAGAGGAACAGCGTGATCGTGGGGAATGCGACGACGTACGCGTTGGCCAGCCGTGCACCCGGGCGCGACTGGATGATGAGCGTTCCGGCGATCGCGGCGACCAGCGCAGTGAAGGTGACGGTGGAATCGGAGAACGCCGCGCAGGCGAACAGGATGCCGGCGCGGAAGCCCGCCTGCGTGTTCGCCCATGTCACGAACCGCACGAGATCGACCATCCCGAGCCCGAAGAACATCAGGCCGACCACGGCTTCGAAGTTCGTGGTCGCGATGTAGGCGAAGACGGGCGTCGCTCCCAGCGTGAAGATGAACACGAGGCGCACGAACAGAGGGAAGTCGCGTCGCTGCATCGACTGGACGATCAACTGGAGCATCAGCCCGGCGACGAGGCATCCGGCGATCGAAAGTCCGAAGGCGCCCCCGGGGATCACCATGGCGACGAGACTCGTGAGCGGCGGATAGAGGGCGCCGATGACCCCGACATCTCCGCCGACAGCTCCCCCGGCGCGCAGGATCGCGATGCGGTCGGCCAGCGCACAGTTCGGCGTGCCGTCCCAGCCACCCTGCGTGGCCAGGTGGAACCAGATGGCCACGGCCGCATACGCCGCCGCGATCAGGAGACGCACGCCCCAGCGCAACCAGACGTTGCGAGGGTACTTCGCGAGACGCCCGCTCACGCTTTCACGGAACAGAGGCGTATCGCGCTCGAAGACCGTGCTCGTCGAGACTCTGCTGGTCACACTCCCGTCGCAATCTCCCCCGGTAACCCCAGACGTCCCGTTCGGCTCAGCCTAGCGGGATGAGAGTGACAGGAAAGTCACGTCTCGGCGCGTGTCTCAGCCCTTGCCGAAGAGCTTCTGGATCTCGGCGAGATCAGCCTCGGACGGCTGCGGCGTCGCGCCGAGTCCGAACCCCGAACCCGATGCCGCACCGGGGGCGACGGAAGCGAGCCCGGCGTTCTCCGCCGCACGCTTGGCCGGGTTGCCCGAACGTGACCCGCCGCCCTTCTTCTGCTTGTTTCCGCGCTTCGCCGACGCGCCCGGCTTGCCGCCCATCGGCCCCATGCCGGGGATCTGGGGAACCCCGCCGCGCGCCACCGTCTTCATCATCTTCGCGGCCTGATCGAAACGCTGGACGAGCTGATTGACGTCGGTCACCGTCATGCCAGAGCCGCGCGCGATCCGCAGGCGGCGAGACCCATTGAGGACCTTGGGATTGCGTCGCTCCCCCGGAGTCATCGAGCGGATGATCGCCTCGGTCCGGTCGATCTCGCGGTCGTCGAAGTTCTCGAGCTGCTGCTTCATGTTCCCGGCGCCCGGCAGCATGCCGAGGACCTTCTTCATGGAGCCCATCTTCTTGAGCTGCTGCATCTGCTCGAGGAAGTCCTCAAGGGTGAACTGCTCGGTCGCGAGCTTCTCCGCGACCTTCCGAGCCTCCTCCTCGTCGAACGCAGCCTGCGCCTGCTCGATCAGCGTGAGGATGTCGCCGAGGTCGAGGATCCGGCTCGCCATCCGGTCGGGATGGAACGCCTCGAGGTCCTCCAGGCCCTCGCCGGTGGAGGCGAAGATGATCGGTCGGCCGGTGACCGAGGCGACCGAGAGGGCCGCGCCACCGCGAGCGTCGCCGTCGAGCTTGGACAGCACGACGCCGGTGAAGTCGACGCCGTCCTGGAAGGCCTTGGCGGTGTTGACGGCATCCTGGCCGATCATCGCGTCGATGACGAACAGGACCTCATCGGGATCGACCGCCGTGCGGATGTCTGCAGCCTGCTTCATGAGTTCCGCGTCCACGCCCAGTCGACCGGCGGTGTCGATGATGACGACGTCGTGCTGGTGCCGCCGTGCATGCTCGACGCCGTCACGTGCGACGCGCACGGGATCGCCGACGCCGTTGCCGGGCTCGGGAGCGAAGATGGTCGCTCCGGCACGCTCGGCCACCACCCGAAGCTGCGTGACGGCGTTCGGCCGCTGCAGATCGGCAGCGACGAGCAACGGCGTATGGTTCTCCTTCTCGAGCTGGCGCGCGAGCTTGCCGGCGAAGGTGGTCTTTCCCGAACCCTGAAGGCCCGCCAGCATGATGACGGTCGGAGGGTTCTTGGCGAACTGCAAGCGGCGCTGCTGTCCACCCAGAATGGCTACCAGTTCCTCGTTGACGATCTGCACGACCTGCTGAGCAGGGTTGAGCGCACGGTTCACCTCGTCGCCGAGGGCCCGTTCGCGCACCTTCGCCGTGAAGTCCTTGACCACGACCAGCGCGACATCGGCGTCGAGCAATGCGCGCCGGATTTCGCGCACGGTCCCGTCGACATCGGCGGGGGTCAGCTTTCCCTTGGTCCGGAGATTGCGGAAAGTCTCTGTCAGCCGGTCGGAGAGTGTGCCGAAAGTCGCCATGATGCCCCGATTCTACGGGAGTGCGCGCGCTGTCCCGCCGCCCCGCTCCAGACGCGGCTCCGCCGGGGGCGAGGTCAGGACGGCCGGTCGAGCTCCTGGAACACCGTCAGCTGCAATCCCGCCGCCCCCCGCACCCGCGCATTGCGGGAGCGCCACGGCGTCACGCGCGGTGCGGCCTCCAGCAGCGCACCCGCCTCGAGCAGGGATGCCGTGACCGACACCGTGTCGTCTACTTCGACCGCGAGGCGTATCGACTCGCTCGGGGCGTCGCCATCGGTCTCCACTCGGTCGATGAGGTCGATCTGCGCAGCGTTGGACAGCTCCAGCGTGGCGCGACCCGCGTCGAGGATCACGACCCGCGCGCCACCGTCACCCTGGTAGGACTCCTGTTCGGCCATCCCCAGCACGTCTCGGTAGAACGTGACGGCACCGTCGAAGTGGTCCGCCCGCGCGACGACGCGCAGCTGACGCACCGGACGGGGCAGGGTCGGTCCAGCGGCATCGAGGGCGGCATCCAGCACAGCACGCAACGAGGTCGCGCCCGGCCCGCGCCGCGCCCATTCCTCGATGGCAGCGACGACCGCGCCGCCGTGCGCCGCCCCGCAGACCTGCGCCTGGATCACGGAAGCCCCTTCGGCCGTGAGACGCCTGGCCACCGCTGCCGCCACACGCGCGCGGCGGAGCGCCGACTCGCGCTCCAGTTCCGCCGCGATGCCCATGGCGCCCGCATTGACGAGGGCGAGGGCGAGAGCATCGGGCGCGAAGTCCTCCGCGATGAGCGCCAACGCGGCTCGGATCTCGGCGCGGGCCTCCAGGGCGCCTTCTACGACGACGAGACGTTCGTCCAGCCCCGCCCACAGGACGTCGGCCTTGGACGCGAAGTAGTTGAAGAAGCTGGAGCGACTGACGCCCGCGCGCGCGGCGATGTCTCCGACGGTGGTGCTGTCGTAGCCGCGCTCGAGGAACAGTTCGCACGCGGCTTCCGACAGCGTTTCTCGCGAGGACGACTTCGGACGACCGGTGCTCATCCGGATAGCCTATCCTCGCTATTATTGGACGCCGTCTAACTAATGAATGCCAGACCCGGGAGAATCGTGCTCGACATCAGAACGATCGGCCTTGCGCCTGCGTATGTGCCCTACACCGACGGCTGGGCGTTGCAGCGCCGGATTCACGGCGAGATCGTGGCGGGCACGCGGGCGGACACCCTCCTGCTGCTCGAGCACGAGCCCGTGTTCACCGCGGGCGCACGCACGGCGCGACACGAGAGGCCCACTGACGGCACTCCCGTCGTCGATGTGGACCGTGGAGGCAAGATCACCTGGCATGGACCCGGGCAGCTCGTCGGCTATCCACTCGTCCGGCTCGGCGAGCCGGTGGACGTCGTCGCCCACGTGCGACGTCTCGAAGGCATCCTCATCGACGTGCTGGCGGCGTTCGACGTCGCCGGTTATCGCGTCGAGGGGCGCAGTGGCGTGTGGGTGCGCCGCCCTCTGTCCGAAGACAAGATCGCGGCGATCGGCGTGCGCGTCCAGCGCGGCGTGACGATGCACGGTTTCGCGCTCAACTGCGACAACTCGCTGCTCCCCTTTTCGCAGATCGTCCCGTGCGGCATCACGGATGCCGGGGTGACGACGCTGAGCGAGGTCGTCGGCGCGGACATCTCCCCCGCTGATGTCGTGGATGCCGTGGCATCCGCCTTCAGCGACGCCTTCTCGACGGAGGTCGCGGCATGAGCTGCGGGTCTGCCCCCGGCGCCGCATCGGCGCAGGCCGCTCCCGACGGGAGGAAGCTCCTGCGCCTGGAAGTCCGCAACGCGCAGACGCCCATCGAGCGGAAGCCGGACTGGATCAAGACGAAGGCTCGCATGGGGCCTGAGTACCAGGCCCTTCACGCGCTCGTGAAGGACGAGCAACTCCACACGGTCTGTCAGGAGGCCGGCTGCCCCAACATCTACGAGTGCTGGGAGGACCGCGAGGCGACCTTCCTCATCGGCGGCTCGCAGTGCACGCGTCGCTGCGACTTCTGCCAGATCGACACCGGACGCCCCGCCGCCTATGACGTGGACGAGCCGCGTCGTGTCGCCGAGAGCGTCACCCGCATGCAGTTGCGCTACGCCACCGTCACCTGTGTCGCCAGGGACGACCTTCCCGACGGCGGCGCGTGGCTCAACGCCGAGACCGTCCGTCAGATCCACACGCAGAACCCGCACACGGGGGTCGAGCTGCTCGCAACCGATTTCAACGGCGACCCCGCGCTCCTCGGCGAGGTGTTCGACGCGCGCCCGGAGGTCTTCGCGCACAACGTCGAAACCGTTCCGCGCATCTTCAAGCGCATCCGCCCCGCATTCCGCTACGAGCGCTCACTGGACGTCCTTTCGCAGGCGCGCGCGGCCGGCCTCATCACCAAGTCCAATCTGATCCTCGGCATGGGCGAGGAACCGGAGGAGGTCGTGCAGGCCCTGGTCGATCTCCACGAGGCGGGCACCGACATCATCACGATCACCCAGTACCTGCGACCGACGCCACGGCACCTTCCCGTCGCGCGATGGGTCAAGCCCCAGGAGTTCGTGGAGTTCAAGGAGGAGGCGGAGCGCATCGGCTTCCTCGGAGTGCTCGCCGGCCCGCTCGTCCGCTCGTCGTATCGCGCCGGCAGGCTCTGGGCACAGTCGATGGCGTCGAAGGGTCGCGCGATCCCTGCGCACCTGGCGCATCTTGCGACCGAAGGCGGGTTCGCGCAGGCGGTCTAGCCTGCACCGAGATCGAACTCGCGCACCAGATAGCGAGGCGCCTGTGTGCGCCACGCCTCGGTCACGAGTTCTTCGAGGTGGTCGATGTCGATGGTCGCCATGCGGAACGCGATCTTGGGCTCGCCCCACCCCGTCGTCTTGGGGAGGAAGACGTCCGGTGCCATCTCCCGCAGCGCCAGTGCATCGTCAGGATCGGCCACCTTCACTCCCATCACCGGCTCCGCAGCGATGATCGCGCGGACGGCATCCGGGATGCTCGGCCACGGATGGCATTCCCACGCGAAGAGCTTCGCCCGCACGAACCAGGCCGCTCCGCCCGTGGTCTGGCGCTCGACCGCGCCGGGAAGCACGGCGGCGATACGGCGGACGTCGCCGACGGTGGCCATCGTCAGTCGGCGCTGGTGACCGACTGCACCGCCCCGTCGCTGGTCAGGTTGACCAGCAGCACCTCGTCGGTCGCATCGCGGTCGAGCGCGTATTCCAGCACGGCGAAGGGATCCGAGCCGCCGTGCTCGTCGGCGAGGATGGTCATGCTGACGAGCTGGAGGGCCCGAATGACGTCGATGTGGACATCGCCGGAGATGTCGACGAGGAAGTCCTCGATCTCTTCGCCCAGCTGCTCCTGCTGCTGGAGGATGTACTCCGTCACCTCACTCGTGCGATCGTCGAGTTCCGACACCATCGCGTTGCGTGCCTGCAGGTCGATCTGCTCCAGGGACGAGATCATCGCGGCCGCCACGTCGAGCGCGGCCGGCGACACGTCATCCTGATCGGGCGCGGTCAGATCGACGGTCACCCTCTGGTCGCCGAAGTCGATCGACTCGCTCCAGAAGATCGATCCGTCTGGCCCCGACTCCAGAAGGCCGAAGTAGTCGTGCTCGATCGCCATGGCCCTATGCAACCACCCCTGCGCTCACGGCGCGATAGCGTCTGCGCATGTCGCGTCCCCTTCAGTCGACGAGCGCAGCGGCGAAGACATGCGGGGTGAAGCCCGTGAGGTCGTTGATGCCCTCTCCCTGGCCCAGCAGCTTGACGGGGATGCCGGTGCGCTCCTGCACGGCGAGGACGAAGCCCCCGCGAGCGGAGCCGTCCAGTTTCGTCAGCACGAGTCCGGTCACGCCGGCGTGCTCCAGGAACGCCTCGGCCTGCAGGACGCCGTTCTGACCCGTCGTTGCATCGAGGACGAGCAGCACCTCGCTGATGGGCGCGAGCTTCTCCACCACCCGGCGGATCTTGCTGAGCTCGTCCATGAGCCCACCCTTGGTGTGGAGACGCCCGGCCGTGTCGACGAGCACGATGTCGGTCTGGGTGCGCACCGCGTGCTCGATGGTCTGATAGGCGACCGAGGCGGGATCCTGGCCCTCCTGCTGCGGACGCACGATCTCCGCGCCTCCGCGCTCCGCCCACGTGGCGAGCTGTTCGACGGCGGCCGCTCGGAAGGTGTCGGCAGCGCCGACGACGACAGACCGGTCGAACCGGCGCAGATAGGCGGCGAACTTGCCGATCGTCGTGGTCTTGCCGACGCCGTTCACGCCGACCACCAGCACGACCGCCGGACGCTCCGACAGTCGCAGCGTCGTGTCGAACTTCGCGAAGTGCTCCTCCAGCGTCTCCCGCAGCATCCGCTGCAGGTCACGGGGATCGGTGGTGCGATACCGTTCCACCTTCGCGCGGAGGTCGTCGATGATGCGCTCGCTCACTTCGGGACCGAAGTCCGCGGTGAGAAGAGCGGTCTCGAGGTCGTCCCACGTCGTCTCGTCGATCGTGGGCTTGACGAACATTCCACGCAGAGCGCGACCGAGCGACCAGGAGTTTTCCGCCATGACTCCAGCCTAGGAGTTCACGCGACCTCCGCCGCACCCTCGGCGAAACGCGCCCGGTGCGTCGGCATCAGGTCAGGCGGGCGCCCGCTCGCGTACACGCTGGCCGACGACGGCCGACACCCCGTCCTGCCGCATCGACACGCCGTAGAGAGCATCCGCGATCTCCATCGTGCGTTTCTGATGCGTGATGACGATGAGCTGGCTCGAAGCGCGGAGCTGTTCGAACACACCCAGCAACCGGCCGAGATTCGCATCGTCGAGTGCGGCCTCGACCTCGTCGAGGATGTAGAACGGGCTGGGGCGCGCCTTGAAGATGGCGGTGAGGAGCGCCACCGCCGCCAGCGACCGCTCCCCGCCCGACAGGAGCGAGAGCCGCTCGATCTTCTTGCCCACGGGACGAACCGACACGTCGATCCCCGTCGTGAGGGGGTTGTCCGGGTTGGTGAGCGTGATGCTGCCGGAGCCGCCGGGGAAGAGGATCGGGAAGACCTCCCCGAATGCGGTCTTCGTGTCCTCGAAGGCCGCCAAGAAGATGGTCTGCATCCGCTCGTCGAGTTCTTCGATGATCGTGAGGAGATCCGCGCGGGTCTGGGTGAGGTCGGCGAGCTGCTCGGTCAAGAACGCGTGACGCTGCTCCAGCGCAGCGAACTCCTCGAGAGCGAGCGGATTGACGCGACCGAGCTGACCCAGCTTCCGCTCCGCCTCCTGTAGCCGACGCCGCTGAGCACCGCGTTCGAAAGGAGCGCCGTCGTCGCCGTCATCCCCGAGGACGGGCTGATCGGGGCCGTATTCCGAAACGAGAATATTCTCGCCCAGTCCCAGTTCGCTGTTCACGCGCTCGAGCAGCGACGTCACGTGTAGCCGCTTTTCGTGCATCTGCAGTTCGATCCCGTGCACGCTCTCGGTGAGCGCATTCAGGCGTTCGCGGAGCCCGGACTCCTGGCCGCGCAGCTCCCCCAGTTCCGCCGTGAGCGCCGTGCGCGTCTGCTCCGCGAGCTGCAGTTCGACCCGCGCCTGCGAGACCGATCGGTCGACGGAGTCCAGGATCGGGGGAAGCTGTGCGACGACCTCGGCGGCGACTTCCCGCTGCGCACGCCGGATGACAGCCCGGCGAGCCGCCTCCTCGGCGGCAGCGCGCTCGCGTTCGCGCTGTCGTTCGAGCTGGACGACCCGCGACTCCCCCGCGCGAACCCGCTCCTTCAAGGTCTCGACGTCGAGCCGCGACCGCATCTCGGCGTCGCGTGAAGCCTCCAGTTCGGCCAGAAGGCCGTCACGCGCCGAGGCATCGAGGATCGGGCGGGGAGCCGCCTGGGCCTGTCGGAGGGCATCTCCTGCGACCCGAGCCGCCGACTCCGCGTCGACCACGGCCGCTTGGGCTTGACGCAGTCCCGCGTCGAGGCGCTCGCACTCCGCGATGGCGGCCTCGTGGCGCACTGTCGCTCGATTGACCTGCTCACTGTGGGCGGCCAGAGCGGCGTCGTGCTCGCGCAGCGTCTGCAGCGATTCCTTGGTGCGGCGGCGCGCGTCGTCCCACGCGGACTGCGCATCGACGAGCGCCTCTCGCAGCGAATCCGCGACGACGGCGATCTCGGTGAGACGGTCGGCCGCCGCATCCCGCTCGGCCGCGAGTTCGAGTCGTGATCGCCCGGAGCCCGAACCGGCCCGGACGGTATGCGCCGTGACCACTTCGCCGCCCCGCGTCACGAGCACGGCACCCGCGTCCGCGTCGGTCGCCGTCTCGGTCCATTTCCGGGCGGACTCGAGGTCGTCCACGATCAGCACACGCGAGAGCACCCCGCGCACACCGTCAGGAGCCGAGACCACCTCGTCCGCGGGGGTGGCACCTCGCGGCATGACACGCGCGTCGGGTGCGGAGCCCCCCGACGCGGCGAGCACGATGTCCACGGCGCCGAGGTCCGTGTCGCGGGCGACAGCGGCCGCCCCGACGGCCGCCTCGAAGTCGTCGACCAGCAGTCCTTCCGCCAACGACCCGAGCGCCGCCGCAACAGCCGCTTCGTATCCCGGCGTCACCTTGACGGCGTCGCCGACCAGGCCGCGGATGCCGGGGCCTCCGCGTTCGAGGAGGGCCGCCGCGGCGTTGCGCACGTCCAGCGCCCGACTCAGCGCTGCCGTCTGCGCCGTCAGCGATTCCACCTCACGCTCGGCCGCATGCAGCCGTTCGCGCAGGCCGGAAACGTTCGACTCCGCCTCCGTGGCGTCGCGCTGGGCGCGTTCGTACGCGGCGGCGTACTCTGCCGACGAACCTTCGGGAACCAGATCGGGATCGACCCCGGCGAGCACCTCCTCCGCCTCGGTCCGACGCGCGAGTGCCGCGTCGAGCGCGCGCTGCTGCCGTTCGACAGCTGCCCGTACGGCATCCAGTCGCGACGCTGCCGCTTCAGAAGAGCCGCGCAGAGCCGTCAGACGCATGTCGTGCTCGGAGACCAGGGCGCTCTGAGCCGCGATGTCGGCGTCGAGGGCGTCGAGCTCGGCCCGCGAGCGGATCACCTCGCGCGCGGCGGCGGCGGCGGCATCCTGTGCGGCGCCGAGTCCCGACGCGATCTCATCGACCTCTGCCCGCGCGTCATCGATGCTGGCTTGACTGACGGTGGTGACTTCCAGGGCGAGCTGCCCGTCGTCCTCGAGGAGCGAGAGCCGCTGCCCGGCGAGCGAGTACAGTCCGCGGAGCCGCTCCTGGACCTGTTCGAGACCGAAGGCCGCAGCACGGGCGCTGTCGACGGCCTCGGAACGCTGCTGCGACTCGAGCGCGTCGATGCGCTGCTTGACCTGCTCAGCCTGATCCTGGAGCAGCACCCGCTCCGCATGACGGTCCTGCTCGTTCCGTGCGTGATCGGCCAGCTGGGTGCGCAGCGTCACGAGTTCGTCGGCGTACAATCTCGCTTTTGCGTCGCGGACGACGGCAGCGATCGTCGCGGCCTCCCGCGCGATCTCGGCCTGCTTTCCCAGCGGCTTCAGCTGTCGCCGCAACTCCCCCGCGAGATCGCTGAGCCGCATGAGATTCGTCTCCATGGCCTCGAGCTTGCGGAGCGTCTTCTCCTTGCGGCGGCGATGCTTGAGGATGCCGGCGGCCTCTTCGATGAAACCGCGCCGGTCCTCCGGGCTCGCCTGCAACACGGTGTCGAGGCGTCCCTGGCCCACGATGACGTGCATTTCGCGACCCAGCCCCGAATCGCTGAGCAGCTCCTGCACATCCAGGAGGCGGCAGGTCTCCCCGTTGATCGCGTACTCGCTGGAGCCGTTGCGGAACAGCGTGCGACTGATCGTCACTTCGCTGTACTCGATGGGGAGTGCCCCGTCGCTGTTGTCGATCGTCAGTTGCACTTCGGCGCGACCGAGCGGACCGCGCGTGGCCGTCCCGGCGAAGATGACGTCCTCCATCTTGCCGCCGCGCAGGGTCTTGGCGCCCTGCTCTCCCATGACCCAGGCGAGAGCGTCGACGACGTTCGACTTGCCGGATCCGTTCGGGCCGACGATGCAGGTCACGCCTGGTTCGAGCGCGAACGTCGTGGGCTGCGCGAACGACTTGAAGCCTTTGAGCGTCACGCTCTTCAGGTGCATAAGTGGCCGTCCTCCGTCGGGTCTCGCGCGGCTGTCGCGACCACGCTACCGGCAGTGGGCTTGACGCACGCGCCAGCCACGCGCTATCGTCACTCTCCGCGTCAGAAGTTGAGAAAGGAGGTCCCGAAATGATGCACATGAACACCACCGGAGGAATGACTCCGCGTCTCGCGTGCACCGGGACCGTCTCCTTCGGCGCCTTCCAGAACGCGCGCACGCACGCGTTCATCTGATCCCCGCAGGGGACGAGTCTGCCCTCTGGGCGTGATCTCCGTCGTCTGAACGGGTCCGATCGGACTCCCGGGCCTTACTGTGCCCCGCCTCTTCGTGCTGCGGCACGATCCCCGCCGCCATCGCGGCACCCACTTCCATCGAAAGCACTCTCGTGAACACTCTCATCGCGCCGCAGCGCCCGGAACGTCGACCCTTCGACGGCGCCGTGCCGCTGCAGCATCCTCTGAACGACCTGACTCCGCGGACGTCCCTCCCGGATCGGGTGGCCCTCCGGCTGGCACTCGCACTGCTGCTGTGGAGCACCCGACCCACGCGGGCACAGACACCGGCTTCCCGCCAACGGGAACTCGACCGCATCGCCCGGGAGCACGCTTGGCAGCTGCGCTGCCACCGACTCCCCCTCCTGTGAGCGGGATGCCGGCGCCCACACGCGCCGGCATCCCCCGAATCTCTTCCCTTCTGACCAACGGAGCACACTCCTCATGAACCCCCAGACCGAACTCGGCGTCGAGTTCCGAACCCTCACGATTCCGAGCAGCATCGACGCGGTCGACGCCGCCGCCTTCATCGAGATGACGCGCGTGCGCAACGCCGTCTACGCGGAGATCGCCGGCAACGACGACGACGCCATGGATGCCGCCGAGCTCCTTCCGCACTACCAGCCCGATCCCGACGAGACACGGCTCAGCTGGGTCGTTGTCGTCGATGGTCAGGTCGTCGGCCGGGTGGGCGTCGACATTCCGCACGAAGCGGGCTCGAAGAACGCGTTCTGGCTCGTCGAGCTGCTGCGCGAGTGCCACGGGCGCGGCATCGGCACGGTGGCGTACCGTCTCGTGGAGGATGCCGCTCGCGCTCACGGACGCAGCGTCCTGCAGTCGTGGGCACAGCATCCCGAGACTGTCGGCGACCGCCTCGACGCGCCCACCGGTTTCGGTAGCATCCCACGAGACCGCGCCGCGCGGTTCTACCTCGCCAACGGTTACACGCTCGAGCAGATCGAGCGCCAGAGCGATCTCGACCTGCGCGAGAGCGCCCCGACGGTGGATCGCCTGCTGGCCGAGGCGCAGGCTGCTTCGGCCGGCTACCGCGTCGTCCAGTGGATGGCGCCGACCCCGGCTGAGCATGCCGAAGGCTTCGCGTGGATGAAGTCGCGCATGTCGACGGACGCCCCCGCGGCCGGCATGGAGTTCGACGAGGAGACGTGGGATGCCGCGCGCGTCGCTCGTCACGATCAGCGATGGATCGACGCCGGGATGACGGCCCTCGTCACCGCCGCCCAGCACATCGCCACCGGTGAGCTCGTCGCGTTCAACGAACTCGTCGTCGGCGAGGATCGCACGCGACCGACGCATCAGGAGGACACGCTCGTGCTCAAGGAGCACCGCGGTCACAAGCTCGGTCAGCTGGTCAAGTGCGCCGCGCTCGTGACGTGGCGTGACATCGCGCCCGAGTCGCCGAAGGTGATCACCTACAACGCGGAGGAGAACCGTCCCATGCTCGACATCAACGAGGCCATCGGGTTCCGTCCGGCCGCCTACAACGGCGCGTGGAAGAAGGTCCTCACATGAGCACGCGAACGCTCGACATCGTCCGCGTCGCCGCTCCGCGCGACCTGGACGATGCGGACGCCCGGGACTTCGTCGACATGATCGACGTCCTCAACCGCGGCGTCGAGCACGACGTGGGAACCGACCACCTCCGCATCGCCCCTTCGGAAGTGCTGCCGGCGTGGCACGTGCAGCGGTACGTGGCGCGCGGCGGACACGTCGCGCGCCACGGCGACCGCACGGTCGGCGCAATCCAGTGGAGCATGTCGATGGAAGCGGGATCACGAAACCTCGAATTCGATCTCGCGGCCCTGCCCGACGTGCGCGACGACGGGGTGACGGAACGGCTGCTGGAGCTCGCGATCGCCGACGCTCGGGCCGCGGGGCGGACGGTGCTGCAGACGTACAGCCTGCACCGCCTCGACACGGGACTGCCGACCTGCCCTTCACCGACGGGCTTCGGCGCCGTACCCCGCGACGCATGGACGCAATTCTACCTCGATCGGGGCTTCACGCTCCAGCAGGTCGAGCGCAACAGCATCTTCGATCTCCGCGGCTCGCTCGACGCGGTGCGTGCGATGCGCGACGCGGCCCGTGACGCAGCGGGCAGCGACTATCGCGTGCAGGTGTGGAGCGGTGGCACACCGGAGCGGTTCCGCGAGGCCTTCGCCTACGTGCTGTCGCGCATGTCGACCGACGTTCCGTTGAGCGGCCTCGACATCACCGAGGAGCGCTGGGACGTCGAGCGGGTGGAGCATCGCGACCGCCGGCTGGCGGACGGCGGACTCCACATCGGCGTCGCCGCCGTGGAGCACGTACCGTCGGGCAGGATCGTCGCGTACAACGAGCTGGGAATCGGGCAGGACCGCTCGCGCCCGACCGACCAGTGGGGCACGCTCGTGGTGAAGGAGCATCGAGGGCGACGGCTGGGGACGCTCGTGAAGTGCGAGAACCTCCTGCGCTGGGCCGCGGAGGTTCCCACGTCACCCTTCGTCTCGACCTTCAATGCCGAGGAGAACCGTCCGATGCTCGACGTCAACGAGGCGATCGGGTTCGTCCCGTTCACCGTCGGCGGCGCCTGGCAGCGCATTCTCGACTGAGGTGGAGCGGGGTCGTCGTCAGACGGTCGACCCCGCCCCCTCGTCGCGGAGACGTGAGAGCCGTCGTTCTCGGAGTGCGAGGAAGAGCGGCACGGTGAACGCTGCCGCAGTGAGGAACGAGAGCGGAACGAACAGCCACGCCCACCGCATCCCGATCCGGCGTCCTTCCACGACGATGAAGATGCTCGCCGCGGCCACCACGACGACGAGGTCCCACTGCAGCGACTGGGTCGCGGCCCCGTTGGCGAACCACTCGCCGAACCACGCGCTGTTCTGAACGATGGCGATGGCGTTGAACGTCCAGGTGATCCCGAGTCCGGCGATCGCCAGCGCGAGGTAGAAGATGGCGAGGGGCTTCCAGCGCGGGGTCATCGGCGTGCTCCGACCATGACAGCCGCGCACCCGAGGGGTGTGGCCACAGCGACCCCGATTCCCGCGGCGAGGACGGATCCGGCGGGGGCGACGACGGACTGCCCGATAAGTGCCTGCCAGGTGAGGATGCCGATCGTGGCTGCGTACGCCACCGTCAGGAGAAGGATGAGCCTCCACCGGACGCCGCCATCGCGCAGCGCCGGCATCCGACGGCTCAGCAGTTCGAGCGCGAGGAGGCTCAGTGGGAGGATCTGCAGAGCATGCATCCCAACGAAGTGCGGCACTCGGAGGTCACCACCCTCGGTGCTCCAGCCGAGGAAGGGCAACCCGGCTCCCCCGTCGGCCACCCCGACGGCGTGAGCCCCCGCGATCCCCTGGAAGTCATCGAGCTGTCCGGGCGTGGGGCCTGTCATCAGGAAGGCGACCGCCATGCCCACGAGCCCGAGCGCGACGCCACCGCGAATCGCGAGATTGCGTGCCGCGTCGGGCGTCGGGCTGACGACGAGCGCGATCCCCACCAGCAGGGTGACGATCCATACGATCACGATGGATGCCGCCATCACCGACCAGAGCGTGGTGTTCAGCGGGGTCGAGACGTTGAAGTGACTGGTGGTCCCCGCCGCCGCGGCACCGACGATGATCACCATCTCGGCGACGAGCGCGATCACGACGATGGTGCCCCCAATACTCGCCGCGCGGCGCCAGCGATGCACCTGCCCGATCAGCCACGCGAGGGTCAGCGCGTACACCGCGATCGACAAGGAGAACTTCAGCGGCTTGAACCAGGCGTTCTGCCCCAGGATCAGCCGCGGATCGACGATCGCAAGGATGCCGCAGACGACGCTCAGCACGAGCATGCCGGCGGCTAGAGCAAGGAGCGGGCGGTGCCAGCGGTCCGGCCGGGGAAGGGTGGCGAGCGGATGCGCCGCACGCGAGATCGTGGTCGTCATGTGGTCGTCTCCTGAGTCGACATCGAGTACCGGCGTGCCGTTTCGGCCTCTTGCGCGAGTCGCCGCAGCCCCGCGAAGAGGGTGTCACCGAGCACGGTGCCGACGACCACGGTCTCGGCCATCGCGGCTCGGCTGCCGCTGCTGTCGAGCGCGTCGAGGTCTGCTGCAGCGACCTGTTCGGCGGCGCCGGCATAGGCCCCCAGGGTCGACCAGAGATCATTCCGGCCGAGCGCCTCGTACGCGTCGAGCACGCCCGCGGCCAGTTCGAGCCCGGGGTTCTCGGGTGCCGTGTGCCAGCCGCGCGCGTCGGCTTCGGCACGCACGCGAGCGATCGACTCAGGTCGGGCCGGCGTCTCCCGCTGCGGAAGAGCGTGCTGCGCGATGCCGAAGACATGCGGCAACGGCATCCCGTCATCGTCGATGGCGCGGAGCACGTCACGCGCCGCGGAGACCGACAGGCCCCCCACCTCGATGAGCGCGCGTATCAGCCGCAACCGGTCGACGTGCACTCGGCCGTACTCTGTCTGGTTGTAGCCGGTGCGCTCGCCCGCGGGGAGCAGATTCTCCCGCGTGTAGTACTTGATCGTCGCGGCGCTGACGCCGGAGATCTCACTGAGCTCGGATATCCGCATATCGTTAGTATGACTATCGATAGCGCAGATATCAATAGCGCGTCGAGAGACGGAGGAGGTCGGGGCGCGCGTTACCGCGGTCGGCGTTGGCAGTGAGCGCAGTAGTGGCTCGACCGGTTGGTGAACGACACCCGGACGATCGGCCGCCCGCATCGCGGACACGGCTCCCCCGTTCGCCCATACGCACGGAGAGAATGAGCGAAGTAGCCGGCCTGCCCGTTGACGTTGACGTACTGCGCGTCGAAGCTCGTCCCACCCTCCGCCAGGGCACGCTCCAAGACGATTCTCACATCGTGCAGCAGACGATTCACGGCACGCGTCGAGAGCGAGGAGGCCGGAGTCTCCGGGTGGATTCTGGCCGACCACAGCGATTCGTCGGCGTAGATATTGCCGATCCCGCTCGCCACCGTCTGATCGAGGAGCACCCGCTTGATCGCCGATTCGGTGCGACCCAGCCTCGCACGGAAGGAGCTCTCCGAGAACGCCGGATCCAGCGGATCACGCGCGATGTGCGCGACCTGCGTCGGAACCTGCGCCGCGCTCGCTCCCCAGCCCCCGGGCGCACCGTCGGGCGTCGGTATCAGGTCGTCCACCGCGAGCGATCCGAAGGTGCGCTGATCGGCGAACACCACGGCCAGCTCGCCGTGCTCCGGATGGGTCAGATGGATGCGGATGCGCTCATGGCGCTCCGGCGGTGCGTCGACCGCGCGAAGCAGCAACTGGCCGCTCATCCCGAGGTGGGCGACGACGGCGTCTGCGGGGAGCACCGAGTCTTCGTCGCGCGCCGCACCCGCTCGCTGGAACGGCAGCCACAGGAACTTCCCCCGGCGCGCCGCAGCCGCGAATCGACGACCGACGACCGCCCGTTCGAACGACGCTGCATCGCCAGGATGCCGGGTGAGCGCGCGAATGTCGCGCACATCCGCGCCGAGCACGAGGGCACCGGTGACCGCGGGTTCCAGTCCGGCGCGGACGACCTCGACTTCAGGGAGCTCAGGCACGCGCCGAGAGCTCACGCCAGACGGCCAGCGCACCGGCCATCTCGGCCTGCTTCTTGCTCGAGCCCGACCCCGTGCACGACACCTCGCCGACCGAGACGGTCGCGGTGAACCGGCGATGGTGATCAGGGCCTTCGGCCGTCACCGTGTAGACGGGCGGCGCGAGGGCGAGGCGCGCCGCGAGCTCCTGCAGACTCGTCTTGGGGTCCATCGCGGCGCCGTAACGCTCAGGATCGGTGAGGAGCGGTTCGAGGAGCCGCAGGACCAATTCGGTCGCCGCGTCGGGGCCGGCTGACAAGAACGTCGCACCGAAGACCGCCTCCATCGTGTCGGCCAGGATCGAATCCTTGTCGCGTCCGCCGGTCTGGTCTTCCCCACGCCCGAGTCGCAGATGAGCGCCGAGGCCGATGCGTCGCGCCACCTCGGCGAGGGCGACCGTCGACACGACACTCGCGCGTCGCTTCGCCAGCGACCCCTCGTCGAGATGAGGATGCAGCGTGAAGAGGTGCACCGTCACCGCTTGTCCGAGGATCGAATCGCCCAAGAACTCGAGGCGTTCGTTGTGCGGGATACCGCCGTTCTCGTACGCGAAAGAACGATGCGTCAGTGCGAGCGACAGAAGCTCGGGGTCGATATCGACCCCGAGCTTGTCGGAGAGCACCGCGTGCTCCAAGGAGACGTCCGTCACGACGTGACCGTCGTTCAGACGTCGGCGACCTTGCGGCCCTTGTACTCGAGGAACAGCTCGGTGCCCTGCGAGTCCGTGACGACCTTCGCCTGGTGCGGGCGGCTGTAGACGACCTTGCCGTTCTCGACGGTCTTGACGAGGGCGGGCGCCTCCGCCTTCCACTGGGCACGACGCGAACGCGTGTTGGAGCGGGAGACCTTCCGCTTCGGGGGGTTACCTGCCATGGCTAGCTCTTCTCTGTGTCGTCGGCGGCGGGGCGCACTGCCTCGCCGTCGTGGTCTGGGGTGAGGGCCTTCAGCGCGGCCCAGCGCGGATCGACCGGTGCTTCCGGCACGGCTTCCGATGTCAGCCTCTCGCCCGTGTTCGGGTCGAGCCCGGGGCAGTCCGGCTGACATACCGGCTGGAAAGGAAGCGACAGGACGATCGAATCCCTGACAGGAGTTTCAAGATCCACGTGGTCGTCTTGAAGCTCGAAGTCGTTCGCTTCTCCACCAGGATACCCGAAGAGTTCCTGAAACTCGACTTCGAGGGGCTCGGCGATGTCGATGAGGCAGCGGCCGCAGACACCGGTGTACCGCGTGTCGATCTCTGCCGTGACCAGGATTCCCTCGTGTACGGACTCCAGGCGGACATCGATCGCGATGGGCTCCCCGGCTGCCACCGACACCAGTCCTTCGCCCCACTGCGAGGGCGCTGCCACCTCCAGGCGGTGCTCGCGCATCTCGCCGGAGCGGTGGACGATGTCGTGCGCCGGAAGGACGAACGGTCCATTCAATCGTTTGCGACTCATGTCTCCTCCTCAGATCTTTCCGGCGCCCGTGTCCAGGAATCGGGCGACCGGTGCCGGCACGAATGGTGAAACGTCGCCCCCGAGCGACGCGACCTGCCGCACGAGCGAGCTCGAGACCAGCGCATGCGCCGGGTCGGGCAGGAGGAACACGGTCTCGACGTGGGCGAGGTGGCGATTGACGATCGCCATCGGCGTCTCGTACGCGACGTCGACCTGGGAACGGATGCCCTTGACGAGCACGCCGGCGTCGACGTCGACGGCGTAGTCGACGAGCAGGCCCATACTCCACGAGGCCACGATCACGTCACCCTCGATGCCTGCCTCGGCGACCGACTGCTCGAGAAGCGTCAGCCGCTGAGCGATGGGAAGCATGGCTTCCTTGCCGGGATTGTGCACCACGAGCACGTGCAACTGGTCGTAGAGGGCGGCAGCCCGGCGGATCACATCGAGGTGTCCGAGCGTCGGCGGATCGAAAGACCCGGGTACGACCGCGATGCGGTTGTTCATGGCATCCAGCCTATCCGGCTAGTTCTTCGCGAGCGCTGCGCGCTCCTCGTTTCCCACGCGCCGGCGGATGGCGGCAGCGAGGTCGGGGTGGTGCGCGAGCGTCGGATCGGCGTCGATGACCGCCTCGGCGGCACTCCTGGCGCGGCCGATGAGGTCGGCGTCTGCCACCACCCGCAGCAGTCGCAGCGACGTGCGGGCGCCCGACTGCGCGTCGCCCAGGACGTCGCCCTCCCCTCGCAGCTCGAGATCGACTTCCGCCAACTCGAAGCCGTCGCCGGTGGTAGCCACCGCTTCCACCCGATCGCGCGCCTTCGTCGCGGCTGGTGCCTCCGTGACGAGGATGCACAGGCCCGGGACACTCCCCCGGCCCACACGACCGCGCAACTGGTGCAGCTGCGACACCCCGAACCGATCCGCCTCCAGGATCACCATCGTGGAGGCGTTGGGCACGTCCACGCCGACCTCCACGACCGTCGTGGCCACGAGAACGTCGAGGTCACCGCGCGCGAACGCCTGCATGACGGCATCCTTCTCCTCGGCAGGGAGCTTGCCGTGCAGCAGTGCGATACGGAGGTCGCCGAAGCCGGGATGGGATGCCAGCAGACCGGCGACCTGGACGACGCCCCATCGTGTGCGTTCGGACTCCCCCTCGACCGCGGGCACCTGCGGCGCGTCGACGTCGACGGACCCACCCGACGTGTCGATGGCAGGGCACACGACGAAGGCCTGGCGGCCCTGAGCAACCTCTTCGACGACGCGCTCCCACACGCGTGAGAACCAGCCCGGCTTCTCGGCGAGCGGCGCCACGAAGGTGGAGATGCCGGGGCGTCCGGCCGGGAGCGTACGGATGGTCGACACGTCAAGATCACCGAACACGGTCATCGCGACGGTCCGCGGGATCGGCGTGGCGGTGAGCACCAACACGTGCGGGGACATGCCCTTCGCCCGGAGCGTCTCGCGTTGCTCGACGCCGAAGCGGTGCTGCTCGTCGACGACGACCAGACCGAGGTCGGCGAACGTCGTCGAGGCGCTCAACAGGGCGTGGGTTCCCACCACGATCCGCGCCTGACCGGACGCGACACGCAGGGCGGCCTTACGACGCTCGCGCGCCGGGAGCTGTCCAGTCAACAGCGTCGGCATGAGCTCGGGCGCGAGCTGCGGACCGAGCATGCGAGCGATCGAGCGCACGTGCTGGGCGGCGAGCACCTCGGTCGGGGCGATGAGCGCAGACTGTCCCCCCGACTGGGCCACCTGGAGCATCGCGCGCAGGGCCACGAGCGTCTTTCCGGACCCCACCTCACCCTGGATGAGCCGGTTCATCGGCCAGCCCTGGACCAGATCCGCCTCGATACGGTCACCGACGGCGAGCTGATCGGCCGTGCGCGCGAACGGCAGCGCTCCATCGAACCGCGCGAGAAGTTCGCCGGCGGGACGCGACGTGGCGACCAGCTGCCGCACTTCGAAGCGCTGCTGAAGGAGCGCGGCCTGCAGGACGAACGCCTCGTGCATCCGCAGCGTCTGCCGGGCCGGCTCGATCTCATCGGGGAAGTCCGGCTGGTGGATGCGCTGAAGCGCGCTCTGCGCGGGGAGGAGTCCTTCTTCTCGACGCAGATCCTCCGGAAGCGGATCGGGGATCTTCTCCAGGCGCGGGAGCACGGCAGCGATCACCTTCTCCACCTGCCAGCTCGCCATCGTGCTCGTCGCCGGGTAGATGGGGATCGGCTGGTGCTGACGCGCCTCGGCGTTCAACCGAGCCTCGTCCTCATCGTCGAAGAGCTGGTAGTCGGGATGGGCGAACTGCCGCTGTCCCTTGAACTCCCCGACCTTGCCGGAGAAGATGCCCTGGCGTCCGACGCGCAGCTCGCTCTGGCGCCAGACCTGATTGAAGAAGGTGAGGTTGACGGTGCCGGCGCCGTCGCTGATCACGACTTCGAGGAGGGTCCCGTTGCGTCCGCGCATGGGCCGCGCCGACACGGCGCGCACCTCCGCGACGATGGTGACCTGCTCCCCCACCGGCAGCGAGGCTATCGGCGTGAGCTCGCCTCGCTGTGCATAGCGGCGCGGATAGTGCGCGAGCAGATCGCCCACGGTCGCCATGCCGAACGCTCGCGACAGACTGGCCGCCGTCTTCGCGCCGACGACGTCCGTCAGCGCAGACGACAGGCTCACGGAAGACATGAGTCGAGTCTAGGGACGACGCCCGACGTGGTGGACGGAGTCGACGCGTAAAGTGGACGGATGCTCCGACGCTTCGTCGCCCGCGTGTTCTGGACGTTCAGCCGATGGTCGCTCCGCTCGGAACCGGCCCCGCGCGTACCCACCGTGCTCATCGGTGCGCCGCACACGTCGAACTGGGACTTCGTGCTGATGCTGGCGATCGCGTGGCAGCTCGGCATCCCGGTCCGATGGCTCGGGAAGGACGCCCTCTTCCGCGGCTGGCGCGGCCCTGTCATGCGCCGTCTCGGCGGCATCCCCGTGGATCGCGCCGACGCGGCCAGGGTCGTCGGCGAGGTGGTCGAGCGGGTTCGCTCCGGCGAGGTCTTCGGTCTCGTGGTCACCCCTGACGGAACGCGGGGCACGAACACGTACTGGAAGAGCGGCTTCTATCGCATCGCTCGCGAGACGGGGATGCCGGTGACACTCGGCTACGTCGACCGCACGACCATGACCACCGGCCTCGGCCCCACGATCGAGCTCACCGGCGACGTCGGCGCCGACATGGACCGCATCCGCGCCTTCTATGCCGACAAGGCGGGCCTTCGCCCGCATCTGCGCACGGAACCGCGCCTCCGCTCCGAGACGAACGACGCCGCCACGCCATGACGCGCATCATCGCCGGCGCCGCGGGGTCGCTGACACTCCTCGTGCCCGACGCGGGTACTCGTCCGACGAGCGATCGCGTGAGGGAATCGCTCTTCGGAGCGCTCGAGGCAGCCGATCTGCTGCAAGGTGCCGCCGTCGCCGACCTCTACGCGGGGTCGGGCGCTCTCGGTCTGGAAGCGGTCAGCCGCGGAGCGGCCTCCGCAGATCTCGTCGAGCGCGCACCGCGCGCGGCGACCGTCGCGGAGCGCAACGTCCGTACGGTCCAGCGCGCAGTCCCCGCCGCCGCGGTGACCGTCCACCGCACCACCGCCGACGCGTTCCTCCGGGCGGGAAGCTCGGCATTCGATCTCGTCTTCATCGATCCGCCGTACGACATCGCCGAGCCCGAGCTCGCCACCACTCTGGACTTGCTCGCACCGCGTCTCAGCCGGGATGCCGTCGTCATCGTGGAGCGGGCCACGCGCTCCCCCGCGCCCGCCCTTCCCGACAGTCTCGTCTCCTCGCGGAGCAAGCGCTACGGCGACACGACGCTGTGGTGGGTGTCGCCGCGCTGATTCGTGCGTGACAGTGTTCCGCTCCCGTGGCGGATCGTCAGCCGCGACCGGCATCCCAGTCGCGCATCGGGTCCCAGCCGCCGGGCCCGGAAACGGCGACGCCGTCGAGGGTCACCGCCGCGTCGACCCGGGAGACCACCCGCCCGATGGCACGGAAGCCGTCCGGCAGAGGGGTGGCGGGATCGAACGTCGCGAGCAGCGCGTGGTCCTCGCCCCCGCGCAACGCGGGTCCGTCGGCGACGCCCTGCAGGGCGATCGTGACGTGTGACGCGTCGGCGAGTCGCGTCGCATCCAAGAGCAGCCCGTCGGAGACGTCCATCATGGCGGTGGCGCCAGCGGCCGCTGCCACGGGGCCGAGTGCAATGGGCGGCTCGGGGCGCAGCTGAGCGCCGAGATCCGCGCGCTCGGCAGGGCTGAGCGCGTCCAGGTCGACCGGAACCGGGTCGCCCGCCTCGGTGCAGAATCGATCGAAGAGCACCGCCAGCCCGCGCGCCGCGGCGCCCAGCTCCCCGGCGACGGCGACGGTATCGCCGATCCGGGCGCCACTGCGGAGCACGGGTGCACCGTCGAGCACTCCGAGCGCGGTCACCGCGATCGTCAACGTGTCGGAGACCGTGAGGTCGCCGCCCTCGACGGCGCAGCCGATCGTCAGTCGCTCGCACGCCGTGCGCAGCCCTCGCGCAAGCTCCGTCACCAGCGCGACTGGCGTCCGCGCGGGAACCGCGAGCGCGACGACGAGAGCGGTTGGACGCGCACCCATCGCGGCGATGTCGGCGAGGTTCACCGCGGCGGCCTTGAACCCGAGGTCGAATCCCGACGACCACGCGAGCCGGAAGTCCGGTCCGTGCACCAGCGTGTCGGTGGACACGACGACCCTGCCGCCCGGCGCCGCCAGCACCGCCGCATCATCACCCGGTCCCACGATCGCCCGCGAGGAGCCGGCGAGCACCTGCAGGATGTGGGACAGGAGGTCGCGCTCGGCGATGTCACCCACGAGCGCACCGGCGTCGGAGGCGTGCCGGGGGTCCATTCCTCCACGGTAGCCTGAAGGGGTGACTCCGACGCGCCGCTCCCCCGTGCGGGCCGTCCGACGAAGCGTGGCGGCAGGGAGCGCGGCAGTGCTCCTGGCATCCCTCCTCAGCGCGTGCGCCACGACGGTGTCGCTGCAACCCGCCCCCGCTGCAGACTCTCCCGACTGTGCGGCCGTGACCGTCCGGCTCCCGGCCACCGTCGACGGGCAGCCGCGCGTCTGGACCGACGCGCAGGCGACGGGCGCGTGGGGTGCGCCGAGCTCCGTCATCCTCACCTGCGGACTGGAGCCGCCGGGGCCGTCCACCCTGCAATGCCAGTCGGTGGGCGGCGTGGATTGGCTCATCGACGACAGCGAGGCGCCTCGCTACCGGTTCACGACCTTCGGCCGCGTCCCCGCCGTCGAGGTCTACCTCGACTACGACGTCGTCAGCGGAAACGACGTGCTGAACGCATTGTCCGGCGCCGTCGGCATGCTCCCGTCGACCGACCTGGAATGCGTCGACCGCCCCACGGACTGAACGGTCAGCCGGCGCTCACCGCACGCGCGCGAGGTCGATCAGCTCGGTCAGCAGGGCGTCGTACGGCAGGCCCGACGCGATCCAGCACTTCGGGAACATCGAGATCGGTGTGAACCCGGGCATCGTGTTGACCTCGTTGACGTAGAAGTCGGTGCCCGTGAAGAAGAAGTCGACGCGGGCGAGTCCTTCTCCACCGACCGCCTCGAACGCCCGTGCCGCGATGCGCTGCATCTCGGCCAGCTCGCCATCGTGCATGTCCGCCGGGCACACGAGGTCGATCCCGGGCGCATCGAGGTACTTCGCCTCGAAATCGTAGAAGTCGCGACCCGAGATGACGATCTCGCCGGCGACGCTCACGCGGGGCGCTCCACCATCGCGACCCTCCAGGACGCCGCATTCGACCTCACGCCCGACCACGGCCTGCTCCACCAGCACGGTCGCGTCTTCGGCGAAGGCGACCTCGAGAGCCGCATCCCACTCGTCCCACGAGGACACCTTCGAGACCCCCACGCTCGAGCCGGCCCGAGCGGGCTTGACGAAGACGGGGAGACCGAGCGACCGCGCTCGACGCATCCAGAGCTCCCGATCGCGGTCGAGATCGCTGCGGGTGAAAGCGATCCACGGAACGACCGGGACGCCGGCGGCCTTCAGGATGCTCTTCGTCGTGTGCTTGTCCATGCCGATCGCGGACATGAGCAGCCCCGCACCCACGTACGGCAGGCCGAGCAGTTCGAGGAAGCCCTGCACCGTGCCGTCCTCCCCGAACCTGCCGTGCAGGATCGGGAAGACGACGTCGATGTCGCCGAGCGACTCGACCGTGCCGTCGCCGCGCCGCACCCGCAGCTCGCGAGAGAGCGTCGACTCCGGCCAGAGGATGCGGGTGCCGTTGTCGACGACCTCCGGCAGCGCACCGTGACTCAGGGCGAACTTGTCGGGGTCGTCGTCTTCGAGCACGAACGCGCCGTCGCGGGTGATGCCGACGGGCACCACCCGGAACCGCTCCCGATCAATCGCGCGCAGCACCCCGCCGGCCGTGGCGGAGCTGATCGAGTGCTCGCTCGAACGTCCTCCGAAGAGCACCACCACTGCCGCCTTGACCATCCTGCATCCTCTCACCCTTGGGCTTGTCGTCGTCCGTCGTCAGATGCGGGGCGATATCCCGCGGGTTCATCGTGCCGTCGAGGACCATCTTGACCTGCTCGACGATGGGCATCTGCACGCCTGCCTCCCGGGCGAGCTGCAGGATGGGAGCGACGGATGCCAGTCCCTCCGCGGTCTGGTTCATCTGCTTGACGACGTCCTGGAAGCTGTACCCCTGCCCGAGGAGCCGTCCGGCCGTGTTGTTGCGGCTGAGCGGAGACTGACACGTGGCGATCAGATCGCCGAGTCCGGCGAGGCCTTGCAGCGTCTCGGGCTCCGCACCCTGCGCGACGGCGAAGTCGGTCATTTCGACGAGGCCGCGCGTGATGATGGATGCCTTCGTGTTCTCGCCGTACCCGACGCCGTCGACGATGCCGATCGCCACCGCGATGAGGTTCTTGAGGACACCGCCGAACTCCGTGCCCACGACGTCGGTGTTGACGAACGTGCGGAAGTAGGAGTTGCGGGCGCGGAGCGCGACGGCCTCGGCCGTCTCGCGGCTGGAGGAGGAGATCACGGCCGCAGTCGGCTGCTCCCGCGCGATCTCGAGTGCGAGGTTCGGACCCGAGGCGACCGCGATGCGCGCGGGATCGCAGTGGAGCTCCTGCTCGATCACCTGGCTCATCCGAAGGCCCGAGCGCTTCTCCACACCCTTCATGAGCGAAACGACCGGCGCATCGGTTTCGGCGATGAGCGGACGAATCGCCTTGAGGTTTTGACGCAGCGCCTGGCTCGAGATCGCCAGGTACACCTGGCTGGCCCCGTCGAGCGCTTCCGACAGGTGCGTCGTCGCCGACATGCTGCGAGGGAGGTTCACTCCCGGCAGGTACTCGCTGTTGCGGTGACCCTCCTGGATCTCCTGCGCGAGCTCGGAACGACGCGCCCACATGACGACGTGCGCGCCCCCATCGGCGAGCACCTTCCCGAATGTGGTCCCCCAGCTCCCGGCGCCGATGACGGCGATGCGGGGGCGGACCAACTCCTGTCTACGGCTCAAGGCGCCCCGTCTCCCTCTGCCCGTGGTTCGCGGGATCCCAGCGTTCGGCCGGGGGCGTCTCCCCGCGAAGGACACCCAAGAGGCGCGAGATCTCCGACATGACGGCATCCGTCGCGTTGACGAGGTTGGTCGAGGTGCGCACCGCGCGATAGGGCTCCAGGTCGACGGCCGGACCGAGCAGCACGCGCACGCGACGTCGCGGCGGGAAGACGCGAAGCTTGCCGTACCGCGGCATGATCTCCTGGACGCCCCACGTGGCGACGGGGATCACCGGCAGATTCCCGAGGAGGGCGAGCCGGACGGCACCGGTCTTTCCTCGCATGGGCCACATGTCGGGGTCGCGCGTGAGGGAGCCCTCCGGGTAGACGATGACCCCTCGCCCCGACTCCACGAGCTCCTCGGCCTGGGAGATGGTCTGCTTGGCGGCCGCGGCGGTGGACGCCCGCGCGACGGGGATCATCCCGAGCGACCGCAGGAGCCCTCCGAGGAGCGGCACCCGGAACAGGCTCTCCTTCGCCATGAATCGCGGCGCGCGGCCCAGCCGCCACGTGGCGACCGCGGTGATCAGCGGATCGAACTCGCTGTAGTGATTCGGCGCGAGGATGTAGGCGCCTTCCTGGGGAAGGTGCTCCCCGCCCTCGATCTCGATCTTGGCGAACCAGCCGACTGCGGGAACGACGATCGCCGCTGCCGGCCAGAACGCGCTCGGCCGGCTCTTCTCGGCCGAGGCCCGACGGTTGCCCACGTGCGCTCAGTCCGTGACCACGAAGTCGGCGCCGAGCGCCGCCAGCTTGTCGAACAGCTTCTCGTAGCCTCGCCGGATGATGTCGACGTTACGGATGGTCGACTCCCCCTCGGCGGCAAGCGCCGCGATGACGTAGCTGTATCCGCCGCGCAGGTCCGGCACGACGACATCCGCGCCGTGGAGCGGCGTGGGGCCGGTGATGACCGCCGCCTGCTCCAGCGCACGTCGCGGCACCCGGCGCTCCGGCGCGGCGATCCCCTCGGGGTGCACCACGATGTCGGCACCCATCAGGTTGAGGGCGCGCGTGAACCCGAGGCGGTTCTCATACACGGTCTCGTGCACGGTCGATACGCCCTCCGCCTGCGTCAACGCGACGATCAGCGGCTGCTGCCAGTCGGTCATGAAGCCCGGGTGCACATCGGTCTCGACGACGATCGGCTTGAGCGCGCCGCCGCGGCGGAAGCGGATGCCGTCCTCGGCGATGTCGAAGTCGCCGCCGGCCTTGCGGAAGACGTTGAGGAAGGTCAGCATCTCCTGCTGCTTCGCGCCGGCGACGAAGATGTCGCCGTCGGTCGCCAGCGCCGCGCACGCCCAGGATGCAGCCTCATTGCGATCGAAGATGCAGCGGTGGTCGTAGCCGCGAAGCGAGTCGACGCCCTCGATGAAGATGACGCGGTTGGGCTCGTAGGAGATGATCGCGCCCATCTTCTGCAGCACCGCGATCAGATCCATGATCTCGGGCTCGATGGCGGCGTTGCGAAGCTCGGTGGTCCCCTTCGCGCGGACGGCCGTCAGCAGCACCTGCTCCGTGGCGCCGACGCTCGGATACGGCAGCTCGATGTTCGCGCCGTGGAGTCCGTCGGGCGCCGACAGCCGGATGCCACTGGGGAGCTTGTCGACGATCGCCCCGAACGCGCGCAGGGCGTCGAGGTGGAAGTCGATCGGCCGGTCCCCGATCCGGCAGCCGCCGAGGTCGGGGATGAAGGCCTGTCCGAGCAGGTGCAGGAGCGGACCGCAGAAGAGGATCGGGATGCGGGACGCGCCCGCGTGCGCGTCGATCTCCTCCATGTGGGCCGAGACCGCACCGCTCGGGTCGAGCCGGAGCACGCCGTCGCCCTCTTCCTCCACGGTCACGCCGTGAACCTCGAGCAGCGAGCGCACGACGTGGACGTCGCTGATCTCGGGGACGTCGCGCAGCACGCTCGCCGACTCGCCGAGAAGAGCGGCGACCATCGCCTTCGTCGCGAGGTTCTTCGCCCCCTTGACGTCGACGCGACCGGTCAACGGCCTCCCGCCCCGGATGGTCAGCACCTGCCCGCTGTCTCCGCCGCCCGAGGGCGACGAGGTGGACTCGCTCAGGAGTGTGTTCATCCGGTGGACCTCACTTGTATCTCGAGGAAACGTCTGCGCGCCCCGTCGTGAGGGGCGTGCTTCGGGCTACGGAACAGGGAGCGTCCGCGGCCGCCACGCCTCACGGCGCGCCTCGAACTGCGCGATCTGATCTGCGTTGCGCAGCGTGAGCCCGATGTCGTCGAGCCCTTCGAGGAGCCGCCACCTAGTGTAATCGTCGATCTCGAAGGAGGTCTCGTACTCGCCGACGCGCGCCGTGCGGGCGACGAGATCGACCGTCATCTCCGCGCCGGGCTGCGCGTCGAGCTCTGCCCAGATGCGCTCGACGGCGTCCTCGGAGATGACGCCGGTGACGAGGCCTTGCTTTCCGGAGTTGCCCCGGAAGATGTCGGCGAACTTCGGGCTCAGCACCACCTTGAAGCCGTAGTCGCGCAGCGCCCAGACGGCGTGCTCACGGCTCGATCCGGTGCCGAAGTCGGGTCCCGCCACGAGGATGCTCGCGTGGGCATACGCCGGCTGGTTGAGGACGAACGTCGGATCCTGACGCCAGTTGGCGAACAGCGCGTCATCGAATCCCGTCTTCGTGACCCGCTTGAGGTACACGGCCGGGATGATCTGGTCGGTGTCGACCGCCGAGCGCTTCAGTGGCGCGGCGACTCCGGTGTGCGTCGTGAACGCGTCCATACTCAGGCCTCCACCTTCTCGATCGCGGGCAGATCGCTCGGGCTCGCAAGGCGCCCGAGGACTGCAGTGGATGCCGCGACGAGCGGCGATACCAGGTGCGTGCGTCCGCCCTTGCCCTGCCGGCCCTCGAAGTTCCGGTTGCTCGTCGAGGCGCAGCGCTCACCCGGGGCGAGCTGATCGGGGTTCATCCCGAGGCACATCGAGCACCCGGCGAAACGCCACTCCGCGCCGAAGTCCAAGAAGATACGGTCGAGACCTTCGGCCTCCGCCTCGAGGCGGACGCGCGCGGAGCCCGGCACCACCATGACGCGCACGCCCTCGGCCTTCGTCCGACCCTGGATGATCGAGGCGAACTGGCGAAGGTCCTCGATGCGGCTGTTGGTGCACGAACCCATGAACACGGCGTCGACGGCGACATCCTTCAGAGGTGTGCCCGCCGTCAGGTCCATGTATTCGAGTGCTCGCTCGGCTGCCGCCCGCTCGTTCGGGTCGGCGAACGACGCAGGATCGGGGACGACGTCGCTCAGCGAGACGCCCTGCCCGGGGTTCGTGCCCCACGTCACGAACGGCTCGAGCTCGTTCGCGTCGAGGAACACCTCGGCGTCGTAGACGGCGCCTTCGTCGGAAGGCAGCGTGCGCCAGTAGGCGACGGCATCCTCCCAGTCCTTGCCCGTGGGAGCGTGATCGCGCCCCTTTACGTATGCGAACGTCGTCTCGTCGGGAGCGACCATCCCCGCGCGGGCGCCCGCCTCGATGGACATGTTGCAGATGGTCATGCGGCCTTCCATCGACAACGCGCGAATCGCGCTGCCGCGGAACTCGAGCACGTAGCCCTGCCCGCCGTTGGCGCCGAGCTTCGCGATGACGGCGAGCACGATGTCCTTCGCGCTGACACCGGGCTTGAGCTCTCCCTCGACCGTGATCGCCATCGTCTTGAAGGGCTTGAGCGGCAGCGTCTGCGTCGCGAGCACGTGTTCGACCTCGCTCGTGCCGATGCCGAACGCCATCGCACCGAAGGCGCCGTGCGTGCTGGTGTGCGAGTCGCCGCAGACGACGGTGATCCCCGGCATCGTGAGCCCCAGCTGGGGGCCCACGACGTGCACGATGCCCTGCTCCTTGTCGCCCAAGGAGTGCAGGCGCACACCGAACTCCGCGGCATTGCGCCGCAGGGTCTCGATCTGCGTCCGGCTGGTGAGGTCGGCGATCGGCTTGTCGATGTCGAGCGTCGGGGTGTTGTGATCCTCCGTCGCGATCGTCAGATCGAGCCGACGTACGGGGCGCCCTTCCGCGCGGAGGCCGTCGAAAGCCTGCGGGCTCGTGACCTCGTGCACGAGGTGCAGATCGATGTAGATCAGGTCGGGTTGGCCGTCTTCACCCTTGACCACGAGGTGGTCGTCCCAGACCTTCTCGGCCAGGGTGCGGGGGCGGTCCGGAATCGCAGTGCTCATGTATCTCGTTCTCCAGAAAGGGGGTGTGCCCGCGACGGACTCCGCGACGAGAGAGGGCTCAGAACGAGGTCTCGCCGCGGCCGCTAAGGAGAAGGCGAGCGAACCGCATCGGGCCAGATTACCACTTCACGATCGGCGGTCGTCCGTGCCGTCGGTCGACGGATCGACCACGGTCGACGGCGTTCCCTTCTCCTCCGCGACCGTCTGCGCGGCGCCCACCGGCGTCGCATCGGACGTCGCGGCGCCGTCGGAGGCGATCGCGCGGCGCTCTCGTGCCGATGCGGCCAGGCTCGCGAGGGTGGCGACGACCATGGCCACCACGATCACGCCGAGCGACATCCAGGTGGAGATCTCGGGCGCCCACTCGATGTGCTCCCCACCGTTGATGAAGGGCAGCTCGTTGACGTGCATCGCGTGGAAGACGAGTTTCACGCCGATGAAGGCGAGGATGAACGCGATGCCGTAGTGCAGGTAGCGCAGCCGATCGAGCAGGTCTCCCAGCAGGAAGTAGAGCTGACGGAGGCCCATCAGCGCGAAGAGGTTCGCCGTGAAGACGATGAAGGGGCTCTGCGTGATGCCGAAGATGGCGGGGATGGAGTCGATCGCGAAGAGCAGATCGGTCACACCGATCGCCGCGAAGACGATGATCATCGGCGTCCACATCTTCTTCCCACCGACGACCGTGCGGATCTTGGCCCCGTCGTAGGAGTCGGAGATGTCGATCGTCCGGCGCAGCAGCCGGACGATGAAGTTCTCCCGCTGCACCTCGTCCTCGTGGTTGCCGCCCGGGAATGCCTGTCGCCACGCCGTCCACACGAGGAACGCGCCGAAGAGGTAGAACACCCAGCTGAACTGCTCGATGATGGCCGCGCCGGCGAGGATGAAGAGCCCGCGCAGGACGAGCGCAATGATGATGCCTACCATCAGCACTTCCTGCTGATAGCGGCGGGGCACGGCGAACTGGCTCATGATCAGCACGAAGACGAACAGATTGTCGATCGACAGGCTGTATTCCGTCAGCCAGCCCGCGACGAACTGCCCGGCGAACTCCCCGCCCGCGAAGATCCACATGAGTCCCGCGAAGATCAGCGCGAGCGTCACGTAGAAGACCACCCACAGTGTCGACTCCCTCGTCGAGGGGATGTGCGGCCGCTTGAGGATGATCAGCAGGTCGGCGACCAGGATGAGAGTCAGCACGATCAACGAGCCGATCTCGAACCAAATGGGCAGATCGAGGTCCATGGGGGCCTTTCGGAAGGGATGACGAATCGTCGAAAGTCTCTCCCCCGCAGAGCGCGGTGCGCTCCCGGGGCTCCATCTCCGGAGCCCGTGATGACGGGACGCGCGATTTCGGGATACTCCCTCTCGCCCGTTCAGACTACCCCTCGCGCGCCGCCCGCTCACCCACGTCATGAGACGTTCGCGTCATTGCCGACACTCCAAGGCTGAGAGACGATATGACCATCATGACCGAACCCGCGGAGCGCACCGACGCCGAGCTCGTCGCTGCGGCGGCGGGCGGCAGCGAGCACGCCTTCCGCGAGCTCTATCGGGCGTACGTGCGGCCGGTGTACTGGATCGCCCACGGGCTCGTAGGCAACCCCGCGGATGCCGAGGAGGTGACTCAGGAGACCTTCCTCGCCGCGTGGCGAAAGCTGCCCGGCATGGAGCTCGCGGGTGAGTCGCTGCTCCCCTGGCTCGTCACCATCTGCCGCTTCCAGTGCGCCAACCGGATCCGGCGGCAGCAGCGCGACCGCACCCACACGGCGGCCGCTGCGGAGGAGACGCTGCCGTCGACGGTGGACGTCGAACACCAGGTCGTGCAGTCGCAGCTCGTCGAGCGCATCCTGAAGGAAGTGGCGACGCTGAGCCCGTTGGACCAGCAGATCTTCCGCCTGTGCGCCGCGGAAGGCTACGCCTATCAGGCCGCGGCCGAGGAGCTGGGCGTCACCCATGGTGTGGTCAGGAATCGACTCTCCCGTATCCGCACGCAGTTGCGGACCGTCGTGGAACCGGAGGGGACGTGAACGACGACATGAACACCGAGGACATCACACTGCCCGAGTTGACCGACGCACGCGTCGACGAGATCGAGCGCAGCCTCTTCGCCGCGATCGACGACGAACGGCGTGAACGCGGCGGCGTCGAGCGCGCCCGTCGCGCACGACGCGGCCGGATGTGGCTGGGAGCGGCGGGAGCGGCCGCCGTCGTGGTGGTCGCAGCCGTGCTCGCCCCGTCGATGCCCGCGCTGCTCGGCGGAGATGGCAGCGCCTCCACGGCGGAGGGCGTCCCTGACATCGCCCCCGCCACCGATCCCGATCTGGGCGGCACCGGCGGGGAGATGACCGGCTCCACGACCGCGTCTGAAGAGGACGGTCCCGTGACGTCGCCCTCTGCGGGCGAGCGGGAGATCATCGCCACGGCATCCGCGACGGTGCGGGTGACGGATGCCGAGGCGGCAGCGGCAGGCATCGGCGAGATCGCCGAGGCCGCCGGCGGCTACGTCGAGGCCATGAGCGTGGGCACGAGCGGATCGCCGATCGAGCCGTATCCCGTCGATCCGTATGCGGGCGAAGATGTCGCCGTCGGCAGCGCCCCGCCGGCATCCAGCGCGTGGATCACCGTGCGCGTACCCGCCGTCAGCCTCACCGAGACGACGAACGCCCTGTCGGACATCGGCGACGTGACGTCGTCGCAGGTCGACCGCCGCGACGTGACCGCCGAGGCGATAGACGTCCGCGCTCGTATCGACGCGCTGAGCGCCTCGGTCGACCGCCTCCGCGATCTTGTCGGGCAGGCCGAATCGACCGCCGACCTCATCGCGGCCGAAGACGCCCTCGCGACTCGCCAGTCCGAGCTGGAGGCCTACCAGCAGCAACTGAAGTACCTCGACGAACAGGTCGGGATGTCGACGCTGACCGTTTCGCTGTTCGAACCGGCCCCCGTCGTCACCGCCGATCCTGCCGGATTCGGCGACGGCGTCGCGGCGGGCTGGAACGGACTCGTGGCGGCGCTCAACGGCTTCGTCATCGCGGTGGGCTTCCTGCTCCCCTGGCTCGCCGTGCTCGCGGTGGCCGGACTGATCGTCTGGGGCGTACGCCGGGTGGTGCGCGACCGTCGCGGCCGCGCGGTGGAGACGGCGTCCAGGGCGGCCGACGACGAGCGCTGAACCAGGCGCACCGAGCGCGAAAACCACGAAACGCCCGTCCGAAGACGGGCGTTTCGTGTGTTGGTGACCCCAGCGGGATTCGAACCCGCGTTACCGCCGTGAGAGGGCGGCGTACTAGGCCGCTATACGATGGGGCCGATCAGGCAACCGTTCGATTATGCCATGCCTCGAACGCTCCGGCCAAATCGGTGCCGCGCCTTGCTTCCGGCCCCTCCGAACGCGTTGACTTGCACCATGCGCGTCACGAAGCACGAACACGCCTGCCTCCGACTCGAGTCCGAGGGGCGCACCCTGATCATCGACCCCGGCGGATTCACCCTGCCCCTGCACGACCTCCGCAAGGTCGTGGCGATCGTCCTCACTCACGAGCACCCCGACCACTGGACGGCCGAGCATCTGGAGCGTCTGACGGAAGCCTTCCCCGAAGCGAAGGTGTTCGGACCGGCGGGCGTCGTGTCCGCCGCGGCCGGCTTCGACGTCACCGAGGTCGCTGCCGGGGACAGCGTGACGGTCGACGGCTTCACCCTCGACTTCTTCGGCGGCACGCACAACGTCATCCACTCCTCGATGCCCGTCGTCGACAACCTCGGCGTGCTCGTCAACGGCGACTTCTACTACCCGGGCGACTCCTACACCGTGCCCGAGGGCGTCGACGTGGGGCTCCTCGCCGCGCCCATCGGCGCGCCGTGGCTCAAGATCGGCGAGGCCATGGACTTCGTGCTCGCCGTCGCGCCGCGTCGCGCGTTCGGCACCCACGACATGACCCTCTCCCGAATCGGCCTCGACATGCATCGACAGCGTCTCACCTGGGCCGCCGCACAGGGCGGCGGCGAGTTCCTCGCGCTGGAACCCGGCGAGTCCACCGACCTCTGAACCGCACCGAAGACGAAAGACGGATGCCGCGGGGCTCTCGCTCCGCGGCATCCGTCTTCTTGTCGGGTGTTACTCGGCGTCATGGTCGGTCTCCAAGAAGGCGACCAGGGAGTCCAGCGCCTCCTCGGCGCCGTCACCCTCGGCCTTCAGCGTCACGACCGTGCCCTGCGTGGCGCCCAGACCCATGAGGGTGAGGATGCTCCCGGCGTTCAGGTCGGGACCGCCGTCGACGGCGATCGTGACGGGCACACCGGTGGCTTGGACCGCCTGGACGAAGAGCTTGGCGGGGCGAGCGTGCAGCCCGGAGCTGCTCGCGACGGTGGCGGTGCGTTCTGCCATGGTGTTCCTCCTTGGATCGGTGCTACGAGCCTATGCCGTGACGGCCACTGCCGGCACGTCCGCCGTTCCGTCGATAACCTCGGACGGACGCCGGCGGGCGAACCGCTTCAGCACGACGACGAGCACCGCACTGACGACCGTGCCGATGGCGATCGAGAGCAGCCACAGCCAGAAGTTGTCGATGGCGAAGAAGACGAACACGCCGCCGTGCGGAGCCTTCGACGTGACGGCGAACGCCATCGACAGTGCACCCGTGATCGCGCCGCCGACCATCGCGGCCGGGATGACGCGGAAGACGTCCGCGGCGGCGAACGGAATGGCGCCCTCGGAGATGAACGCCGCGCCGAGGAGCCACGCAGCCTTACCGTTCTCGCGTTCGGGCTTCGAGAAGAGCTTCCGGTCGAGAATGGTCGAGGCCAGCGCCATCGCCAACGGCGGCACCATGCCCGCGGCCATGACGGCCGCCATGATCTGCAGGTAGCGCTCATCTCCCGCGATGCCGGCAGCGAGGTTCGCCGTGGCGAACCCGTAGGCCACCTTGTTGACGGGACCACCGAGGTCGAAGCACATCATGAGGCCGAGGATCACGCCGAGAAGCACCACACCCGCGCCGGTCAGGCTGCTCAGCCAGTCGTTCAGAACGGCGGTGAGCCAGGCGATGGGTCCACCGAGCACCATGAGCATGAGACCGGACGCGAAGATGGAGCCCAACAGCGGGATGATCACGACCGGCATGAGGCCGCGGAGCCAACGGGGGACGTCGAGGCTGTTCAACCACCACGCGGCAAGACCCGCCAGCAGACCGCCGACGATACCGCCGAGGAAGCCGGCGCCCATGAGGGAGGCGACCGCACCGGCCACGAAACCGGGGGCAATACCCGGTCGATCGGCCATGCCGTACGCGATGTAGCCCGCGAGAGCAGGGACGAGGAAGCCGAACGACGCCGCACCGATGACGAACGCCACCGATCCGAGGTACTGCCCGAGCGGACCGAACATCGACGTGATGTTCTCCGTCGGCAGGTTCCACAGCGAGTTGTTGAGCACGACGTCCTGAGCGTTGTCCGTGACGTTGTAGTTGCCCAGCAGGAAGCCGAGCGCGATGAGCAGACCACCACCGGCGACGAAAGGGATCATGTAGCTGACGCCGGTGAGGAGTGCCCGCTTGACGGTGCCCCCGAGCGACGTCGGTGCGGCCGATGAGGTCGCTCCGGTCGCGGCGCCTGCGGCCACCCGCGGAGCGCCGGGATTCTTGGCCGCAGCCACCGCTTCGGCGATCAGCTGCGACGGCTGCTCGATGCCGCGCTTGACACCCGCGCGCACGACGGGCTTGCCGGCGAATCGCTGCTGCTCGCGCACGTCGACGTCGACCGCGAAGATGACGGCATCCGCCTGATCGATGATTCCGGAGTCGATCGCCTTGTAGCCGCTCGAGCCCTGCGGCTCGACGACGAGATCGACGCCGTCCTTCTCACCGGCTGCCGCCAGTGCATCGGCCGCCATGAAGGTGTGCGCGATGCCGGTGGCGCAGGCCGTCACCGCGACGATGCGGGCGGGGCGCCCGTCGATCTGGTGCGCGGCGTCGGCCTCCGCTGCGGCCGGGGCACTGGCCGATGCAGCGGGGGTGCCGGAGACGGCGGCGGTGACGAGCGCGACGACATCGGCAGGCGTCGCTGCGGTGCGAAGGCCCGTCGTGAAGTCGTCGCGCATGAAGCTGCGGGCCAGCTGCGAGAGGACGGCGAGGTGTTCCTCGGCAGCGGTGTCCGGCGCGGCGATGAGGAAGACGAGGTCGGCGGGACCGTCGGGCGCGCCGAAGTCCACGCCGGGCGTGAGCCGCGCGAACGCGAGCGTCGCCTGTGTGACGGCGGCGCTCTTCGCGTGCGGGATCGCGATCCCGCCGGGGAGCCCGGTCTCGTCCTTCTGCTCACGGGCCCACGCGTCGGCCGCGAGCGCCGCAGCGTCGGTGGCTCGGCCCTGAGCGGCGACGCGCGCCGCGAGGGCCTCGATGACAGCGCGCTTGTCGCTGCCGAGCGGTTCGTCGAGACTGACGAGCTCCGCGGTGATGATCTCTGTCACGGTGACCTCCAGTGGTCGGGTTGTGTGCGTTACGAGAGCGGACGGACCGGCACGTCGCCGGGGGGAAGGTCGTGGGGGGCGGGCGCCTGCGTCCCGGGCAGGGATGCCGCGGCGGAGCCGTAGCGGATGCCGCCGCGCACGCGCTCTTCGGGCGGTGCTCCCGCGGCCCCGGCGAGGAGGTAGCCGGCGAGGGAGCTGTCGCCCGCCCCCACCGTGCTCCGCACCTGGATCGGCGGCGGGGTGCCGTGCCATGCGCCGTCAGCCGTGACGAGGACAGCGCCGTCGCCACCGAGCGTCACGAAGGCCGCCCCCACCTTCTCGGGGACGAGCTTGCGCGCGACGGGGAGAACGGCCTCGGCGAGCGGCGCCCCGGGCTCGAGCGCGATGCCCGCCAGCGCGGCGAGCTCGTCCTCGTTCGGCTTGATGAGGTCGGGATGGCCGTGCTCGACCACGGCGCGCAGCGCGGCGCCCGACGTGTCCACCGCGATCGCCGGCGCGTGGGCGCCCCAGCGGGCGCGAACGGCACGAATGAGGTGAACGTAGTAGTCGTCGGGCAACCCCGGGGCCAGTGAGCCCGCGAGCACGAGCCAGTCGGCTCCCCCGGCCGTCTCGACGACGGCATCCGCCAGTGCGGAGGCATCCTCTTCGGTCAGCGAGATGCCGGGAAGATTGAGTTTCGTAGTGACGCCCTCGGGGTCGGCGATGGTGAGATTCGCCCGCGCCGGTCCGTGCACGCGCACCGTGCGCACCGGCAGCCGCGCGCCGCGCAGTGCGGCCGCGAAGGGGTCGCTCTCGTCGAGCGGAAGCACGGCGATGGTCGGGTGTCCGGCCGCCGCGATCACACGAGCGACGTTGATGCCCTTGCCGCCCGCGTCTTCCCGCGAACCGACGGCGGCCTGCACTTCGCCGACGCGGAGCGGCTCGCCGATGCTGATCGTGCGATCGAGCGACGGATTGGTCGTGACGGTGACGATCATGCGACATGCACCTCGACTTCGGCGTCGTCGAGCGCACGTGCGAGGTCACCGCGGGGCTCGGCGTCGGTGATGAGAACGTCGACCGCCGACAGCGGCGCGAAGGAGACGAGGAGTTCGGCATCGAACTTCTCGGCATCCGCGACGACAACGACCCGTCGCGCCGCGGCGACCACGGCGCGCTTGACGGCTGCCTCGTCCGGGTCGGGGGTGCTCAGTCCGAACGCGGCAGAGATGCCGTTGACGCCGACGAGAGCCACGTCGGGACGCAGTCGCGAGACCGCCTCGACTGTCTGGGCGCCCACCGCAGCGGCAGTGAGTCCGCGCACGCGTCCGCCGATCGCGGTCAGTCCGACGGCCGGGGAACCGGCGAGCGTGTGCGCCACCGTCATCGAGTGCGTCACGACCTCGAGCCCGGTGCCGACGACGGTCTCCCGAGCGAGGAGTTGGGCGACGGCCGCGGTCGTCGTGCCGGCGTCGAGATACACTGCGCCGTCGAGGCCGTTCCCGAGGAGGTCCACCGCGGCGCGGGCGATCGCCTGCTTCGCTCCGCTGCGGACACCGGTGCGCTCGGCGAGAGAGCGCTCGACGGTGCTCGCCCGCGTGCGACTGACGGCGCCGCCGTGCACGCGCCGCACGAGACCGGTGCGTTCGAGGTGGGCGAGGTCGCGACGCACGGTCTCCGTGGTGACACCGAATCGATCCGCCAGATCGACGACCGCGACACGTCCGTCGGCGGCGATCAGCTGCTCGATCTGCTGCTGGCGCTCCGTTGCGTACATGTGGTCCTCCTTGAACAAGCCACACATTACAACACATACCAACATGTGACAACACTCGGATGCCGATGACCGCATCGCACGGAAATGCCTGCTCCCACTCCCGCCACAACGACGAAGGTCCCGGCCTGTCGGCCGGGACCTTCGTGTGAATCGCGAGGCTCAGGCCTCGCTCATCACCGTCACTTCCTTCTGCCCGCGCGCGGCGAGAGCGGCGGCACGCGCGGCGAGGCGGCGAGCCTGCTCCGCCTGACCGGCGTCGAGCTCCTCCTGGTCGACCGGGAAGCTCTCGACACGGTTCACGCCGTTGTACTTCTCGATGTACGCGTCGAGCTCGGGGCCGCTCGTCCACGAGGTGATCAGGCAGTAGCGGGGCGCGTCACCGTGGTGCGTCGCCGCGTGCCACAGCCGCTGGGTGTCGATGATCAGCTGCGCGCCGGCGGGGAGCGCGATGCGCGTCTCCTCGCTCGGATCGGTGCGGTTCTCCCGGAGGACGAAGAAGCTGTCCTTGTCGTCGGTGAGGTTGAAGAAGCTGCGGACGACCCATCCCGTACCGTCGGGGTTCAGGCGGTTGTTGTCGTCCTGGTGCAGGTTGTAGAGGCAGTCAGCGTAGGTGTTCGGCTGCAGTTCGATGATGCGGCAGCGGCCGACGTTCGAACCCGGCTCGAGCGCGCGCTCCGTGAGCGTGGGCGCGATGGCGGTCTGCGAGTCGATCCAGACACCGTCCTTGTCGGTGCGCGGCGGCTTGTGGTTCCAGAACCCGTTGCACTCGATCTCGCCCTTGGCGGATGCGAGCGGCGCGAAGCGCGTGTCACCGGAGGACTTCCAGTCGACGTACTCGACGTCGAGCCACTCCTTCGGATCGATCTCCTTGTTGTAGCGATCGAGGACGACGTAGCCCGTCTCCTCGAGATGCTTCGACTTGATGTAACCCATGACGAATCATGCCCTTTCCGCGGACCAGCGAAGTTTTTACAGGTCCGACTTAGGCAAGCCTACAGAGCCGCCCTCGGGGGCCGATTAGACTCGTCGGGGGTTCCGAGGAGCGATACGGAGAACATGAGCACTGCCACGAATGTCGATGCCACCGCCGTCAACACGATCGCGTGGCTCTCGGCATCCGAGACCACGATCGTGGTCCCCGTCTATCAGCGCCAGTACCGCTGGGACATCGGCGGGTGCGAGCAGCTGCTCCACGACATCCGCGCCGTCGCCGACACCGACCACGGGCACACGCACTTCATCGGCTCGATCCTCTCCACTGCGTCCACCAGCGCATCCGACGATGCGCACCTCGTGCTGATCGACGGTCAGCAGCGCATCACGACCCTCATGCTGCTCGTCGCGGCGCTCCACCACACCCTCGTCGACGACGACCCCGCACTCGCGGCGGAGCTCGCGCGCGTGCTCGTGCGCGACAGCGACCGGAGCCGCACGAAGCTGCGACCGCACCGGGCGTGGGCCGACGTGTTCGAGAGCGTGGTCCTCGACCGCCGCTCCCCCGACGACGCACAGCGCGAGTCGCGGTTCGACGACAACTACGCCTTCTTCCGCAGTCAGATCCGACCCGACGAGGCCGCACACATCTGGCGCGGCCTCCAGAAGCTCGAGCACGTGTCGATCACCCTGGGCGCGGACGCCAATGCGCAGCAGATCTTCGAGAGCCTCAACTCCACCGGCGAACCGCTGCGCGACCACGAACTCATCCACAACTACGTGCTGATGGGGTTGTCTCACGCCGAGCAGAGCGAGATCGAGAACGACTACTGGCTCCCGATCGAGCAGAACACCGGTGAGCAGATCGGCTCGTTCTGGCGCCACTACCTCGTCATGCTGACCGGGCGTGAGGTCGCCGTCGTGGGCGAGCGTGGCGTGTACGACGCCTTCCGAAACGAGTTCCCTCGCCTGGGGATCGACACGCTGCGCATCCACGCCGGCCGATGGCGCGAACTCTCGGAGATCTACCGCGCGCTGCTCGACCCCCCGCTGGCCCCCGACCCGGAGATCGGCCGACAGTTCGCCTACCTCAACACCTTCGGCCGCGGCATGTACCCCCTCGTCATGCGGCTCTACCGCGACCACCTCGCGGGCACGCTGAGCGTCGACGAGCTCATCGCGTCGACCGAGCACCTCCAGTCGCTCCTCCTCCGCCGCAAGGTGGTCGGCCTCTCCAACGACCGCTTGGTCGCCCGGCTCTGCCGCGCCGCCGACGAGGGCCGCGAACCGCTCGTCCACGCCATCGCCCGCATCACGCCGTCCGATGAGCGCGCCCGCGTCGGCCTGAAGTACAGCGACCTCCCCCACGCGCCCTATGTGCTGGGACGCCTTGCGGGCGTGGACGAACACGACGGCCTCGACGTCGACCATGTGGTCCCGCTCGCCCCGAGCGACGACTGGACCGGCGACGGCGTCCGCCGCTGGGCGGACTACACCGACGACGAGCAGAACGCGCATCGGGCGCTCGCGCAGACCCTCGGCAACCTGGTGCTCCTCGAAGGCGACCTGTTCGATCGCGCGTTCGACGCTCCCTTCCCCGCCAAGCGCGACGTCTACGCCCGCAGCGCCGTCGTTCCCACCGCCGAGCTGGCGCTCGAGCCGTCGTGGAACACGGCAGCGATCGCGGCGCGCACGGAGAGCCTCACGGCGCGCTTCGCGGAGGTGTGGGCGCGTCCGGCGGTCGTCGGGATCGACGACGACAACCTCACCCCGATCTTGGATGCCAAGAAGCGTCGCGGCTGGCCCCGGGGATGGCAGCGCGAGTTCGACTACGTGGAGTTCCGTGGCGAGCACTGGGAGGTCAAGGACGTCCGCTACCTCTTCAACCGGGTGTTCAAGCGCCTGTGGGCCGACTCGCGTCAGAGCGTCATCGACTTCAGCGCACGCCGCGGCGGGCCGCTCTACCCCTCGATGGCGTGGAACGGCCAGTGGGACGAAGTCGCCGACGGTCAGTACCTGTACATGGGGTGGGACTCGAAGTACATGATGACCGCGGTGCAGGGTGTGCTCGACGAGGCCGGCTGGGCGTCGGAGGTGTTCCTGAAGTACTCCTACATCGGGGATGCCATGCCGTGACGCCCGACGTACGCACCGCGCCTGCGCCGCATCGCCACAAATGCAAAACCTCCGCGTGAGCGGGGGTTTTCCTTGCTGGCCTTATCCGCCTCTGTTCAAACCATACCGGGTCGGGCTTTAACCCTTGTGGACTGGCAAAACTACGCGCGGGCGGTGGACGGGATTCGGCGTCCCGACCACCACGCGGCCGCACCAGCGTGCCACTGACACAGCGCTTCACTCCGGCACAGGTGCAGCGAATCGTTGATGACTACGAAGCTGGCGACAGCGCGACATTGATCGCGCGTAAGCATGGTGTTGCACCATCCGCGCTGCTCCGCTTCCTGCGCCAGCAGCACGCTGCGATCCGCCAATCTGGCGTCACGGACAAACACGCTCGACGGCTGATTTCGGAGCACGCGGCAGGTGCGACGCTCGCCGATCTTGAGCGGCGTCACCACCTCTCGCATGGGGCTGTCTTCCGCGCCCTTCACCGTTTCGACTGACCAGCCTCGATCGACCCAGAGGATCAGCGCCCCGACAGCGCCTCCCAATCCGAAGTATTCAGCCAGTTGCGCATCTCGGCGTCGTCCATCGGGTTGGCTGTTCCGATCTCCGTCAGGAACCTCGTGGGGCGCTTTGACCACGGAGATCCGTTCTTGTCAGGTACGGAAAGCGCGTAACTCAGGACTACACCGTGTCGAGCTCGGGACAGCATGACCGACAGAACACGCGCCTCTTCAGCGATCGTCTCGGTCGTCTTCGCCCGGAAATCAGGAATCGTTCCGTCCTCGGCGCCGACAACGATCACCCAGTCGAACTGTTGCCCCTTCCCCGTGTGGCCGGTGAGCAGGTGAATCCCCGGTTCCGTGATCAATGTTGTTCCGGTACCAACGCGGATTCGACTGCGAACCGCCGCCGCCGTTTCTCCGGAGACGAGCAGGTCGTGGCACCAGTCCAGCGCTTCCCTGAGCACATCCTTGCTCTCAGTCGCAGAGGAATAGTTCGCCGCGTCCCGGAGATAGGTCAGAGGATCCGCTGCGGAGAGCATCTCCACGACGTTCAGTTGACGCAAGAGGCTCTTCAGAAGGTTGGCGGTGTCCGTGTCGACTACCGCGTCGTCCCAGCGGTAGACCTCGACGGTTGCACTACTGAGTGCGGCATCGACGAAGCGACGGCGCGGTCCAGTGCGGGCGACAATGCCCACGCGATGATTCGGAGCATGCTCGATGAGTGCGATGGCCAGCTTGGCAGCCCACTCTGCTTCACCTGTCGCGGTGTCGTGTTGAACCCACGACTTCATTCCTCCGCCTGGCCACGATGCCGGGGTCGCTGATGTGAGCGAGGTTCCACCCGTGAGCCCCGAAAGAGAGTTGACCATCGCGAGCACGGCAGGAGACGAGCGATGGGACTCGGAGAACTCGACAACCTCAGAGCACTCATCGCGGACAGCTTGGCTGACCTCGTCAGGGCTTGCTCCAGCGAAGCCATAAATACCCTGCGCAAGATCGCCGGCGAATGTTGTGCGCCCGCGGCCGATCGAGTTCACGATACGAAGCTGCTGCGGAGTCAGGTCTTGAAACTCGTCGACGACGACCGCGCCGAAGTGCGCGTTATAGAGCGCTGCGACTTGCTCGTTCGCAAGGATTAGCTCTGCCAGACGCGGGAGATCATCGTAAGTCAGCCTTCCGGCCGCCAAACGCTCTTGCTCGATACGCAGTGGTGCCTCGCGACCAGGCGCCTCCAGGTACTCGACTACCTGCGCGTCAGTTCGTGGGTCTTGCTTCGCGATACGGAGTGTGCGCTGCACCTCGGCTGACGTGTTGAAGTCGAAGTTGAGCTCTCGACACCGTTGCCCCACCCAGTCGTTCTCCGGGAACTCGATGTCGTCAGCTATCCCGATGACATTCCCGTGAGCTCGGATGAGCCGGGCTGCGACGCCATGGAAGTTGGCGACGCTCACTCGATCACGGAGTACTGCAGCAGGAAGGTACGCCTGGAGTCGTTCGCGAATGTTGTCGCGGGCCCGGTTCGAGAACGTGGTCACAAGAACCTTCTTCGGTTCTGCAACGTCGCCACGGCGCAGAAGACCTTCGATGCGCAGCGCGAGCGCCTCCGTTTTGCCACAGCCAGCTGGGGCGATCACAAGGAGGTCCGGAGCTGTCGCGTCTCTGATTCGTTTCTGTGCTTCGGTCGGAGTGATCGTCACGAGGCGATCTCCGTCAGCAACTTCTCGATGCTTTGGATCGCCGCGACGTCTTCCTTCTTGAGAACCGCTGCAACCGACAAAGCCGCCCGTACCTTGTAGTCACTCTTCCGACGACAGAATGCGGCAACGTCCGCCGCGGTGCGCACGCCCCCGTCGCCGGTCGCCGCACAGTTCGCGAGATGGGCTCGACTGAACTGCCCGCACGTCTCGAGCGCCTTCCACACTCGCTCGTGGCCGAGCGCCTGCACGTACTCGTCCTCCAGGTCCGCAACAGACACCCATACAGAATGGTCCGCCAGATCGGCCACATCGACCCCGAGTTTCGCTGCGGTGTCTACAGCCGCATCGTCGTCGATCAAGAGCGTCATCGGTACGTCGAACCCGTTTGGTCCGAACAGCTTGTCCACGGGCCCCATTTCGCCCGCGCCGCCTACCTCGAGGACAGAAATACCGAGTCGATCGAGCGATCGGTTCGTGAGTTCTGCAGATCGCTCGAGGATGATTCGGTCCGAGATACCCTCAACTGCGACGACGCGCTGCGCGGTCAACGGCTCGAGCTTGTCGCGAACCCACCAGCGGACGAACATTCGCTCATCGCCAGACATGAAGCCGCTCTTTGGCTGAACGACGGTGCCCCCGGCCTTCACGACGACAATTGAGTCGGGATCGAAGGCGCCCACGATGTCAGGTGAATGAGTCGCGATGATTTTCTGATTAGCCCCCTCGCGCAGCAGGCGTGCGAGGCTCCGTTGGCTCGTCGGGTGGAGGTGCACTTCGGGCTCATCGATACCGACCAGATTCGAGCCGACGCTCATGAGGTCGTACAGCGCGATGGCGTACAGGGCGCGCGTACCGTCGGATTGCTCGGAGAGGTTGTGCGGTACCCCGTCTTTCAGTACCTGAAGGCGCACGTCGCTGAATACGTCCTCAGTGGCCGATGCGGAACTCACGAAGCTCAGATCGGCTGGCTCTACCTCTTTCGGCAGGGCGCGTGACAGCTGGCCGGACAGATCGGCCCGGAGGCCGCCGAGCACCCCGGAGCCATCGAGAGCGGCCTGAAACTCCTTCGCCGCGGCCTCGAACGCAGAAGCTTCTCCCCCAAGTGCGACGTTGGCAAGCAAGTCGTCAACGGCCGATCGACGCCCATCGCGTAGATCTCTCGTCTGAGCTGTCGCACTGAGGAACTTCCAGCCCAACCCTTCAAGCTGATCTCGCGAGAGTTGCCGACTGGTCCCGCCCGCTGGAGCAGTGCGCGTGATCGAGATCGACTCGTTCTCGTCTGCATCGACGGTGAGGCGAACGAGCAGGGAGAGATCACCCGTTTGGGCGTCAACTTCGATCTCGTCCGCGAACAAGGCTTGCTCGTCGCTGGAGAAGTCGACCAGCGTCACCTCAACCACGAGAGGCTGCTCGGCGTCTCTGAGGTCATCTACGCCGAGGTTGGAGTACAGCTGAGCTGTGCTCGCCCCGAGAACGAGATCCAGGCACCGAAGAAGCGAGGACTTCCCGACATCGTTCGCGCCGACCAGCACGAGGTGATCCCGAACCTCGATATCTAGGTCCTGCAGACGCTTGTAGTTCTCAACTTTCAACCTCGACAGCTTCATGCTGCTTCCCCTTCTCTGCGCGCCAGCCCCAGTGCCACGCGAAGATTCTCATTTAGATAACGTCGCTGAATATGGACAAGGTGCAGTCCACCGAGCGAGGTTTCCATCACGGCTAACGAATCACATTTATGCAGACGGTCTCGGAGACTCATTTGCTGTCACCCCCCGACGTCCTCGGCTTCATCGCGGTCCCACGCGCGCCGAAGCTCGATCACATGCGCTCGAACCACTGCTGAGGGGTGGGATGCGAGCTCGTTAGCGAGCACTTCCGCACTTGCAGAGCGGCCCGTCTGGAACAACGTGCGCGACACTCGCGTTGCCAGCTCGACACCCGGCTCACTCAGCAGTTGAGTCAATAGGCGGTGACTTTGTTCACCAGCCACATCCAGTGCCACCCATTCCGCGAGGGCGCCAGCCACCGCGGAACGGATCTCGAGGTCGCTGTGGGTTGATAGTGCGGCCAGCGCGCCCAGCTGGCTCGGCTCTCGCCGCATCGCAATCAGCCGGATACCGGCCCGGATCTGATCCGGAGCACCGCTCAGCAGTTCACTTACCGTGTTGTCGGACGCCTCGTCGGGCGAGATGAGATTGAGAAGAAGAAGCGCGTCGCCTCGAATATCCGCCCTACTGAAGAAGCCCATGTTGTGGGTCGGATCTGGCGTTCGTGACGCCAGTCGCGCCAGGGGCTCGCGAAGCTGCTCGTGCACCGCATCGGGGATCTTCTCTGCAAGCCGGATCAACAGATTGATACCGGAAGCGAGATGATCTGGGGATGATTGCTCGTCGGATATCGCGGCCACGCAGACGTCCCAGTCGGCGGCGGCCGGATGCCACAGATTGAGCAGTACGAGCGTGTGCAGAGCGTCGTTAGAACTGCCATAGCCATACATGCCTTTGTGTGCGGAGTCGATGATGCTGCGCAGGGCCTTGGCGGAGCTCTCGATCATCCCCGATGCTGCCCGTTCAGGTAGTTCGGTAACGTTGCCCCAGCTGGCCAGAGCGGACGTGTCGCCCTGCGCAATGCGGTCAATAAGACCGGCTCGGAGCTCAAGATCACGGCCCGCGAGTAGAGCTTCAATCGCACTGGCAAGCACGGCTGCATCTCCGCCCGGCCTAGCACGAAGTTTGTTCAGCTCCGCCTCGGACCAATCGAGGTCACGAACATTGCGAACCAGCAATGCATATCCGCGAGCGATCAGCTCGTCGCCCACCGGTGGCAAGCTGCAGACCCACGATCGAACCTCCGCCTGAATCTCCTTGGAACAAGCCACGAACGTCCGCGCAAGCGCCAACGCGAGCGGCTCCTCGTAGTGAGGGTTCGACGGGCGAAGTCGCTTGATCCGCCTACCCGGATCTGCGAGCTCGGAAAGCAGCATTCGGGCAGCGCGATCGGCCACGGCCATTGGAAGGACCTTGCCAGCCAGCCCAAGCAGCTCGAGGTCCGCGTGGAGTGAGTCTCGCGTAGATCGCCGCAGATCTACGTGCTCCGCGACGTTCACGAGCGCAACCACCGGACCGATATCGAGCAATCGAGTTACCGCATGTTTGATGTCGCTCTTCGAACCCGCGAGCAAGAAGAGCTCGAGGGCACTGCTCACCGAGCCCACCTCGCGCGAGGTCATAAGCATGTGGCGTGCAAGCTGGCACGCCTCGTAGCGCCACGAAGAGGTATCGCCACCGAAGCTAGAGATGAGCATCGCGGCACGGATGTTGGTCCAGGTTTCGTCGGAGCCGCCGATAGTGATCGACTTATCGTTCGCCCACGTCTTGAAGGCGTTCTCGAGATGCTTGCCAAGACCCACGGACATTTTCTGTCCGCGCCACCACGAAGCAGCGTTATCGCGCGCCTTGATCATCTGCTCGAGGTCAGTAGCTGCCCAGCCGCTCAGCGTGAACAGCATGTCTGCAGCCGTTCCAGACAAGAAGCGAGCCGTTGGATCCTCGGGCGCAGTCTGTCCGATCATGGCGACCTCAAGGGCGATGCTTCGAGCCCGCCGAAGCGAACCGTCCAGGAGCAAGTTTCGCGCGAGATGCAGTCTCAGCCATGCGTGATCGACCGGGTTGTAGTCATCGCGTTCTTCGAGTGACCTCTCAAGGAGCTTGATAGCGGAACGCACCTTCCCGTCCTCGAACAGAGCGGATGCGTTTATCACTGCGATAGCGGCGCGCTGCTCAGGGGTCGCTTCTGCCGTGATTAGCTCCTCGAGCGCAGCGCGCTCGCCCTTCTCCACCCAGGTGAGGAGCGCGGCGTACAGTCGCCACTCGAAGTCATCGTCGGCGGCGCTCACCTTGGGATCAAGAAGCAGCTGCTTTTCCTTGTAGTGCCTGTGGACCTCGAAGAGACGAACCGAGGACACGAGAGCGACCGCTTGCGCAGCGGTCACCGTATCGGTCGAGGCGTTGCCGTGGGGTGCGATGAGCCTGGGGGCAAGGAGCGCATATCTCAACTGCGAGCTATTCGGAATCTCCTGCCCAGGGGTCCAAGCGCTTCCTTCCCAGGTCTTCCCAGTCGAGCTGCTGAGGGCGACTTTGAGCAAAGCCTCCAAATGATCTAGATCTACGGTCTGCGTCTTCGGGATGAAGACCTTCCGCCCCTTGCCCGTCGAGATGACTGCGTCCTCGACGATGTGGACCCAATAAGAGACCTTGGCGTCCTTGTCATAGAAAACGAGGATGTGTGGGACTCGGTGAGTTGTCCAGTAGTCGAAGTGTTCCTCATCGTCGGCGTACCACCAGCCCTCCCGGCCCTCGTAAGTCGCAGGCGCATCGAACTCAAGAGCCCAGTTCTTGACCTGCGCGCCTACAAGAGCTCCCAGGTCGAAGCGGCGCGCGTCCCGAGCCATGACGAATAGGTCGGTGCCTACGTCGTGCTCGAGGTTCGGGATGGCGCCCCATCCCAGTTCCTCGAACTGCCCTTTGACAAAGCTCTGCCCGGAGGTGCCCTTCGCGCTGTTTCTTGGGGCCCGCATGGCAGCCACTATGCGTCCCACTCCTCTTCGTCGAGCGGCGACCTGTTCAGTCCATCTCCGCGCAGTCGCCAATCGGGAAGATTGCGATCCATGAGCGTCGAAGAGCGGCTTCGGTGGCCTCCCTCAAAGTGCTGAGTCTGCTCGTGAGCACTGACACACTCCCCTTCTTCAAGGAACGAGAACGGATCGATGAACAGCTTGGTATCGACCGTCAGATGGGGGTCGAGCCAGTCGTCATCAGCTGTCGGAGTGACGCCGAAGTGCTCCGAGAAACGCATGACTACGCGCACCCCCAAGGAAGATTGCGCCGAGGCGACGGCTCGATAAGTGATCATCGCTGCGCCTCGCTGCCTGCCAATACCTCAGCCTGCTCGAGTACGAGCTCGATTGCCTTGGCTTCCGCGTCTGGCGGGTAGTCGTACTTCGCCAGCAAGCGCCGAACCTTCGTGCGCATCGCAGCGCGCACTGAGTCCTTCAGATTCCAGTCGATGGTGGCTGATGCCCGAACCGCCGTAACTAGCTCCTGCGCGATCTTCTTGAGTGTGTCGTCTCCCAGCTCAAGTACCGCGGCATCGTTGATCCGGACAGCGTCATAGAACGCGGCCTCGTCTTCACGCAGTCCGAGCGACTTGTGGCGCGCGTCCTCGGCGCGCATCGTCTTGGCGAGCTTCACGAGCTCCGCAATGATCTCTGCCGTCGTCAGCGACCGGTTCGTGTACTGGTTGATCGCCTCTTCGAGCTGTTCCGAGAACTTCCGCGCCTGCACCACATTCGTCCGCTGCACTGTGCGGATCTGGTCGTTGAGCAACCTTCGAAGCAGCCCCATCTGCAGGTTGGGCTTCTCCTTCTCGGCGAGTGAGTCGAGGAACTCCTCGGACAGCAGTGACAGCTCAGGAGTCTCGACGCCGGCCAACTGATAGACGTCGATCACCTGATTTGCCGACACGGCCTCGTTCAGAAGTTGTCCAAGCGCGGTGTCGATCTCGACGCTGCCGCTACCACCACGTCCCGAATCAGGGTTCTGGATCTTAAGGATCGCTGCGCGTACGTCAGTGAACAAGCGAACGTCGTTCCGAATGGCCGCTGCTTCATCGCGTGCGCCGGCCAGTGCAAATGCCTTCGCGAGCGCCAATACCTGATCGTTGAAGCGGCTCGTTCGATCTGGATCGGCCATCACGAAGTCGAGCACCTTGGCGTACTCCGCGAGGCGCTGCGATGGTGACAGCGCCGGGGACGCGTCGTAGCTCACGCCGTGAAGTAGTCCCCGCACGACGTCGTGCTTCTCGAGCATGATGTTGACCATGTCCTCGATCGGCACACCAGCCTGATCACGGTCGGACGGCGAGTACTCGCTCAGCGCGCTCTGCAGGTTGTCAAAGATGCCGATGTAGTCGACGATCAGCCCACCTGGCTTGTCCCGGAACGTTCGGTTCACGCGCGCGATCGCCTGCATGAGCCCTGCGCCCTGCATGGTCTTGTCGACGTACATGGTGTGCATCGACGGAGCGTCGAAGCCCGTGAGCCACATGTCACGCACGATGACCAGCTCGAGCGGATCGTCGGCGTTCTTCGCACGTGCCTTGAGATCCTTGCGCACGTCCTTAGAGTGGATGTGCGGCTGGAACTCTGCCGGGTCTGCCGCCGAGCCGGTCATGACGACCTTGATCTTGCCCTTTGCGGGAGCGTCCGAGTGCCACTCTGGTCGCAGCGCCACGATCTTCTCGTAGAGGCGCACAGCGATGCGGCGGCTCATCGTGACGATCATGCCCTTGCCGAGGATCGACTCGCGTCGCTTCTGCCAGTGCTCAACGATGTCTGCAGCCACCATGTCGAGACGCGCATCGGCGCCGACAATCGCTTCGAGCCGCGACCACCGCGACTTCGCCGCGGTGGCAGCGTCCTCTTCGACCCGCTCGGTAACTTCCTCGACGAGTTCGTCGAGTGCGGCGTAGTCCTCAGCTGACAGATCGACCTTGGCGAGGCGAGATTCGTAGAAGATACGGACAGTCGCGCCGTCCTCGACCGCACGCGTCAGGTCGTAGACGTCGACGTAGTCGCCGAACACGGAGCGCGTCGACTTGTCTGCCGAGTCGATCGGCGTGCCGGTGAAGCCGAGATAGGTGGCTCCCGGCAATGCGTCGCGCATGTGCTTGGCGAGCCCGGCCTTGAGTCGTCCGCTGCGGTCGAGGTACTCGCTGAAGCCGTACTGCGAGCGATGCGCCTCGTCCGCGATAACGATGACGTTGCGGCGATCCGCGAGCACGACGTTCGCATCGCCATCCTCGCCCGGTGCGAACTTCTGGATAGTCGTGAAGACGATGCCGCCCGAGCCCCGGGTCAACCTCGTTCGCAGATCCTTGCGGGTCTCGGCCTGGACCGGCGACTCCGGCAAGATGTGCGCGGGCGCAAAGACCTCTTCAAAGAGCTGGTTATCTAGGTCGTTGCGATCCGTGATGAACACGAGCGTCGGGTTAGCCATCCGCGCATCGCGCATCACCTTCGCGGCGTAGAACACCATCTCAAAGCTCTTGCCGGAGCCCTGAGTGTGCCAGACGACACCACCGCGTCGGTCGCCGGACGGGCTCGAGGCTTGGATGGTCGACTCGACTGCAGCGTTCACAGCCCAGTACTGGTGGTACTTCGCAACGCGCTTGACAAGAACAGAAGTCTTCTGCTTCGTAACCTTGTCGGTCACCGTCTCACGGCTGAAGACAACGAAGTTGCGGAGCAGATCGAGGAAGCGGGTCTTATCGAAGACGCCCTTGATGAGCACCTCAAGTGCCGGACGATCGGTGATGACCGTCCTACCGTCCATGGTCTTCCATGGGGCGTAGTGCTCGAACGCGCCGCTGTAGCTACTCATCGCGGCAGAGGTTCCGTCGGAGATGACCGTCACGGCGTTCGCCAGGAACACCGATGGGATGTCCTTCCGATACGTCTGCACCTGATTCCAGGCCGACTTGAGCGTTGCGTGTTCGGCAGCCGGGCTCTTGAGCTCCAGGAGCGCCAGCGGGATTCCGTTGACGAACACCAGCACGTCGGGACGGCGGTTCTTGCTGTTCTCGATAATCGTGAACTGGTTCAGCGCGACCCAGTCATTGCGCTCGGGGTGCTCGAAGTCGATCAGGCTAATCGTGCGCGTCCGGAGGATGCCGTCGGAGCCACGCTGCTCGACGGGCACGCCTTCAGTGACGAGCTTGTGAAGCCGGTAGTTCTCGTCGATAGCGCTCTGCGACTCGGCCCGGCGCACGCGCTTGATGGTCTCAGCGACCGCATCGTTGTCGAGACCGGGGTTGAGGAGTCGAACGGTGTCGCGGAGCCGATCCCACAGGAAGACTTCCTTGTAGGACTCACGCTCAGCAATAGCTTCGCCAGGTGCGAGGCTCGGGCCGTGCAGCGCCTGATAACCGAGTTCGGCGAAATACTCGAGTGCGGCCAGTTCGACGACGTTCTCGTTGAAAGCGCTCATCATGACATCTCCCCTTCGGCTGCCAACCCCAGGCCGCTTCGCAAGGCAGCTTGAACTTTCGCAGTATCGGAGTTAGCCAGATCGGCGACGGCTGCTGCGCGCGAGACCGCGCTCATAACGCCGGCAGCGAAGGTGTCCCGCGCCTGCCAGTCGACAGGTAGATCGGTCTCAAGGCGTTCAAGTCGTCTCTCCAGCTGCTCGAAAAAGCTCGCCGGATACGCATCACGCAGGGGAGCTACGACGGCTCGCCAATCGAACACCTTGCTCGCTACAACCGGGACCGCAGGCGCCGTATCCGCCTCGGCTGATTCAAACAGAACGTCCAAGAATGGGAAGTCTGAAGACTCCAGACCATTCTTTGCCTGCTGCGAAAGCTGTAGCCCCTCGATTTCCATTGCCTCTGGCAGCGTCGCCCCATCAAGGAGCAACGTTGCGTCAAACCGCGCCCGCCGAAGATTCAGTCCAGATGATGCATCCAAATCGTTGGCGTCTACCTCGGATGGGAAGCGCGAATTGGAAAGATCGACGTAACCGACAGCTCCGCTCAAGTCCAGCTGGGGGCCTCGAACAGCGTTACGTAGACGCAGACCACCGAAGGTCGAGTCCGCGACCGTGAATGAAGTTGCGGGACGCGAACCATCCTCCCTCGCCGGTTGAGTGAAGGATGTCTTCAGTGTGTCAGATCCGATTCGAGCCTCCCCTCCAATCACCATCTGGTCGAGGTAAACACTCGCCGTGAACTCTTCGAAAGCGAGCGACACCTCCCCGCCGACTTCGGAATCAGTCGCGCGCAGGTCGTAGTCGAGGATGTGCCCCGCTACCGACAGCGATCCACCCACGCGTGCCGAAGAGAGGACGAGTGGCTCCTTCACCTCATCCAACGGCCGGTTCGCCATGTCGTACTCCCAGTTCAAGGCGAGGTCGCCATCGCACTCAATGCCTGAGAGGACGGGGACGACGGAGTCCGCGCGGCGTGTCAGTGTTAGATCCCCGAGCACCCGGGCACCCGTGAAGTCGACGGACTCCAGTTCCCCCTCGATAACGAGATCGAGATCGCCCAGGACAGTACCGCGGAAGTCCCACGATGCGATACTCCACGCCGCTTCCGCGCCCGTGAGCCGTCGCGCTAGACGGTATGTAGTGGCCGCCTTCTGGTGAGGGGGTCGCGGGACGGGGCCTCACTCACAAAGCTCGTGGGTTACCGGGTGGAGGTGGTCCGCCCGGCCTATCCGACAGTTGTGGGAGGCCCCGTGTTCACTGAGCGTACGAGTGTTGGGCTCGATGTGCACGCACGATCCGTCGCGGGAGCGGCGATCGATGGCGTGACTGGCGAGCTGTTTCAGAAGAAGCTGCCGCCCGGAAACGACCGGATCCTGGACTGGGTGCGGACTCTGCCGGGACCGGTCGCCGTCGTCTACGAGGCCGGCCCGACCGGGTTCGGTCTGCATCGAGCATTGACCGCGGCCGGGATGCGATCCGTGGTCGCAGCGCCGTCGAAGCTGCAGCGTCCCTCTGGCGATCGGGTGAAGACCGACGCGCGGGATGCGGTGCATCTGGCACGGTTGCTGCGGCTGGACGAGGTCACCCCGGTCTCCGTTCCGACGGCGGATCAAGAGGCGGCCCGGGACCTGGTCCGGGCGCGGGAGGACTGTCGTGGGGATCTGATGCGCGCCCGGCATCGGCTGAGCAAGCTTCTGCTGCGGCACGGAATCGTCTACGACGACGGCCAAGCATGGACGAACAAGCACGACCGGTGGCTGCTGCAGCAGCACCTGGCCGGAGCGGCGGCGCAGGCAGCGTTCGATGCCGAGTATGAGACGGTGCTGCAGGTCAAGGCCCGACGTGACCGGCTCGACCGTGCCATCGAGGGCCTCGCCGCGGACAGCGAGTTCACCCCGCTCGTGCGAAGGCTCGGGTGTCTGCGCGGGGTGAGCACCCTGACCGGGTTCGCTCTGGCCGTGGAGATCGGCGACTGGACGAGGTTCACCGGGAACAGCATCGGCTCGTTCGTCGGACTGGTGCCCAGTGAGTTCTCCTCCGGTCAGTCCCGAACCCAGGGGCCGATCACGAAGACCGGCAACGGCCACGCCCGTCGCCTGCTCGTCGAAGCGGCCTGGCATCACCGACCCCGCTACCACGTCGGCGCCGTCATGCAGGGGCGATGGGAACAGGCATCTGCGGCGGCGCGTGCTCGCGGCGACCTCGGCAACCGTCGCCTGCATGAACGGTGGGTGCGATTCCTTGAGCGCCGCAAACGCCCCACGATCGCGAACATCGCCATCGCCCGTGAACTGGCCGGCTGGTGCTGGTCATTGGCCGTGATGGACGACTGACCCTTCGAGCTGCTTCGTGATCCCACGGTCGGTGGCAGCGCGAGGAGCGACCCGCGACACAACTATGAGCAGCCAGCCACAGGCCGGCGACGCTCGTTCCTAGACACGCGGTCCCGCTCCTGCCGAAGAACCGTCCTGCGGTAACCAACCCGCGAATATCAGACTGACCGCGCGTCGCAACGACACGCTCACCGACAGCCCGATCGCGAAGCAAGAGGCGCCGCCCGGAACGAATCCGGACGGCGCCTCACCATGCCCTCTTGACAAGAAGGCACTACATATCAGCTGTACTGCCCAGGGAGGTTGTTTGATCTGGCTTCCCTGATGTGACGAGAACCTCCCGGCAGAGTGGAGCTGCTACCGCATCCGCTCTGAACCAGGAGGTTCTCGTGTCTCACGCTAACGCGGCGCTCACCCCGCGCCAAAGGCTCCGTCTTGCACAGAAGATCGTCGACGAGGAGTGGACGGTCGCCGCGGCGGCGGACTACTTCCGTGTCTCCTGGCCCACCGCCGCGAAATGGGCGCGACGCTACGTAGAGCTCGGTGAAGCGGGGATGGCCGACCGGTCCTCGCGCCCGCATGCGCATCCGAACAAGACCCCGACGCACCGTGTGAAGAAGATCGTGCACCTGCGGATCCGCAAGCGCCTGGGGCCGGTCCAGATCGCCGACCGCGTCGGGATGCCGGCCTCGACCGTCCACGCGGTGCTGAAACGGTGTCGACTGAACCGGCTCTCGCATGTCGATGTGAAGACCGGGGAACCCGCCCGCCGGTACGAGCACGACAAGCCCGGCGCGCTGATCCATGTCGACGTGAAGAAGCTCGGCAACATCCCCGACGGCGGCGGCTGGCGCTACGTCGGACGGTCCCAAGGCGACCGCAACCGAGCAGTCACGGCCAAGCGCACCGGAAAGCGAGGCATCGCCGGCGACATGGTCACCGGCACCGCCTACGTCCACACCGTCATCGACGACCACTCCCGCGTCGCTTACGCCGAGATCCACGACGACGAACGCGCCGAGACCGCGATCGGCGTCCTGCAACGGGCCGTGTCCTGGTTCGCCGACCGCGGCGTCCGCGTCGAACGGGTCCTCTCGGACAACGGCCCCGCCTACCGCTCCCACGCCTGGCGACGCGTCTGCGCCGAGCTCGCCATCACACCCAAGCGCACACGTCCTTACCGTCCGCAGACGAACGGGAAGATCGAGCGATTCCATCGCACTATGGCCGACGGTTGGGCCTACGTGAAGCACTACAACAGCGAATCAGCCCGCCGCGCAGCCCTGCCCGCCTGGCTGCACTTCTACAATCACCACAGGCCCCACACTGCGATCGGGAAGCTCCCGCCCATCAGCCGGATCTCAAACAACCTGCCTGGGCAGTACAGCTAGCTCTGCTGTGATGAGTCGAATCTCTTCCCTCACCCCCGGGCCGAAAAGTGAGTCGTCTTCGATTGCCTTGTTCTCGCCTAGCGCTCGCAAATGTGACGTCAGCACGTCGAAGCAGCGCTGCGTGCCGGACGTCCATTCGTCGCCGAGCGCGAGCACCAGATGGGCCCCCGCGATGCGAGAGATCGGCTGCTCCGCCGCGAGCAAGCCGACTGCCTTGGAGAAGCGCTCAATGAGCGCGAACTCTTGATCGGCACGATGCTTGTCACCCGCGCGCTGGTCCTCCTGAGCATCGATCTTCCCTCGAGCTTCAGACAGCAGATGGGCACGGAACTTGAGTACTGCGTAGGCTGCGGTCAGCACACCAGCGATCAATGTCGCAGCGACGATCACTGGGCTCGCGATATTTGCTTTGTCCGGCAGCGAAAAGTCTTCGGCTCCGAAGGCCAGCAGCAACAAGAGCGAGTAGAGCGCGATCAACCCAGAGACAACGGCGAGAACGAGCCTCAAGAGTGGGGCTCTTAGCAACCATGGTTCCGAATCGGCGCCAGAGCGCCGCTTGAGAGACCCCATGAGCATCCAACCCACGAGGATCGCGAATACCGCGCCGCAAATAATCGCAGCCCAGGCCGTCACAGGCCACTCCGGCCAACCGTTCACGCGGGTTGACCTTCCAACTCCGCCGGAGAAATCCGACCCGACATCAGCTCGGGAAGAAGCGCGTCACGGAGTGACTCGAGTCGCATCGTCTCGGACTCGAGTTGTTCCGCGCGATCCTCAATGGCTAGCAGAAGCGTCTCAAGCTCCGCACACAAAACTTCCGCTGGAAGTGCGACCCGAAGCTCCCCAAGTCGACTTGGGCTGAGTTCAGTCTGTCCGGTGCTCCCAATCCCGAGGCGCTCAATATCCGCTTCGCGCCCGAGCAATGCGTATGCGAGAACGACAGGTGGGACGACAGTTGCGTCCGGTCGAACAACGGAGACGTGGCTATCCACGTAAACGTCTTCGCCATGCCAGCGTGCGACGCGACCTAGAGTGCCAACTCCAGTCGAGTTGACCAAGAGATCCCCCCGGGTTGCGCGCTTTTCAGGTTTCACTGTTCGATCAACCATGCGACGAGCCTGCGCGATCGACGCCCACCCGTCCCGAATACAACGTTGGTTCAGCACGAGCGGTGCTCCGGGATCGCTGTCGGCATATTTTGGCGAGATACCGCGTGCGATCGACAGTACGCAGGCCGCGAGCTTGATCGTCCGCGTCTCGGCTCCGCTCACCGAACGCAAAAAGTATGCCGACCCAAGGTCTCGAAGGAGGCCACGCTGTCGACGGTTCGACTCGATCTTGTCGTCGAGCGCACCAAGCGCCGCAGCTATGGCGTGCTGCGCATTGATGTCCGGAACCTCAACCGGAACGCTGCGAAGTATCTCTGTGTTCAGATTCGGCATTGTCGCGCCCACGGCGTGCTGGCTTATCCAGGCCCGTGTTTCAGGTTGCGACAGCAGGTATGAGAGGAATCTGGCATCTAGATCGGGCCCCTGGACTCGAACAAGGAGGCACCCCGTGCCGCACAACCATCCAGCTTCAGCATCGGTAATGAGCGCACACTTTTCGACATCACCTCGACGGCTGTAGACAATATCGCCAACCCTGAGCTTGTGCCGTGACAGACGTGCGACATGCTCATCACCAACTCGAGCAATTCCAGCCGGGTCGACTCGCAGATTCCGGATGTTGGTCGGCATAACTACGGGGGTGCCCTCGCTCGAGTAGTCGCTCATGTGCAGCTGACTACCGAACGGTCCGGTCTGGATTGTTCCGCCCGACTCGCGCTCGAGATCTCCGAGCGTCTTTGGCTCCCACTGGCTCATCACTCGAAAGCTCCCAGCCGGAGCCGAACCTCGTTCTCCAACTCGCGGCCCCGGACGAACTCCGCCACCAGATCGTTCGTTAGGCGCTCGATCTTCTCGTCGATTGGCTCACTGTCCGCTTCGGCTTCGGCAGCCCCGACGTACCGTCCGGGAGTCAGCACGAAGTGGTGCTTCGCTATCTCGTCATGCTTCGCGGCCTTCGCAAAACCAGGCACGTCCGCGTACTCGCCATCGTGATTACGCCACGAATGGTAAGTGTCAGCAATCGTCGAAATGTCGGAGTCGTCAAGAGTTCGCAGCCGACGTGACTCCATCTTGCCGAGCTTCCGAGCGTCGATAAACAACACCTCGCCTCGCCGCTCGCGGTGCCCGTTGCCGTGACGTTCCTTACTGATGAACCAGAGCGACACCGGGATGCCGGTGTTGAAGAAGAGTTTGTCGGGCATCGCCACGATGCAGTCCACAAGGTCTGCCTCGACAAGCTTGCGTCTAATCTCGTCCTCGCCACCGCTCTTGGAGGACAGTGAGCCATTTGCCAGCACGAACCCGGCTGTGCCCTTCGGGCTCAAGTGATGGATGAAGTGCTGCACCCATGCGAAGTTCGCGTTGCCTTGTGGCGGCGTTCCGTACTTCCAACGTGGATCATCCGCGAGCTTCCCGTCCCACCAGTCGGAGACGTTAAATGGCGGGTTCGCGATGATGAAGTCTGCCCGTAGGTCGGGGTGAAGATCTTCTGTGAAGGTGTCGGCTGACTTCGGGCCAAGATCAGCTTCGATACCCCGCAACGCGAGGTTCATCTTGGCGAGCTTCCACGTCGTGTCCGTGTACTCCTGCCCGTAGACCGAGATGTCGGTGCGCTTGCCGCCATGCGCCTTCACGAACTCCGCGGACTGCACGAACATGCCGCCTGAGCCTGCGGCCGGGTCGTAGACGCGTCCCTTGTATGGCTCGAGCATCTCGACCAGCGTCTTCACCACGCTTCGTGGCGTATAAAACGCGCCAGCGTCCTTGCCGGTTTCCTTGCCCGCGAATTGCCCGAGGAAATACTCGTAGACGCGCCCAAGCACGTCGTCGGCACCATGGTCATCTGTACTGGTGAAGCCGATGCCGCCGATTAGGTCGACGAGCTCGCCGAGGCGCCTCTTGTCGAGACCATCACGCCCGTAGTTGCGCGGGAGCACGCCTCGAACAGACGGGTTCTCCTTCTCGATGAGATCCATCGCGGTGTCGATGTCCTGACCGACAGTCGATAGTTTCGCGCGCGACTGCACGTGGCTCCAGCGAGCGTCCTCGGGCACCCAGAAGACGTTCTGGCTGGTGTACTCGTCGCGATCCTCGAGGAAAGACGCAACGCGCTCCGGCTTGATCCCATCTGCCAGGAGCTCTGACTCCAGCGAGCCGCGGCGCTCCTCGAAACGGTCTGAGATGTACTTCAGAAACACAAGCCCGAGCACGACGTGCTTGTACTCGCTCGGCTCCTGATTCCCGCGCAGCTTGTCGGCAGCGTCCCACAGTCGCTGCTCCAGCGTCTTCGTTGGTTTCGGCTTTGCGGTTCGTCCTGCCATGGCGTGTTGCGGTCTCCTTAACGCCGATCAGGGCGCAGATTAATGGTCTCGGGTCCTTGATCCCACGGTATCGGCCGACTATGACATTCGAGCCGAGGAAACCTCAGGTGAGACTTCGTGTCGCGTTCCGGCCGGGAGGCAACGCGCCTCAACCTGATGCCGACAACTGCCTTAGGTATATCTTGAACTGGGATTTTGGTGAATAGCGATCGCTCAGGGGCGCTGCATGGGGCCGCGCTCGACCTTGATTGGCACCGGCTCGGCTGTGGCTTCCGCATCGATCTCCGGCGCCGCCTCGAGCATCAGCGTCACCTGTTGAACGACAGCCTCCGGACGGTTGCGCGCCATCTCGCGCTGCAGCTCGGCGATTGTTTCGTCGTCTGCGACCTGCACCGACGATAGGAGCTTCCACTGCTCGCCAGCGAACTTCCGCGCCTCGAACATTGCCCGGAAGCGGGCGTACCACTCCTCCGGACTCATCTGCGGCTTCGCGACGGCGACGTCGGTTCCGGGTGCCGCTGCGTCCTCATGTGCGAGTGGTGTCTGCGCGACGACAACGCTTGCCTCGTCCGCGTCAGTCTGAGCGGATTCGCTCCCCTGCCCACGCACCTGCTTCCAGAATGACCGGACTGCTGGCAGCGCTCGCTCGTTGATCATGCGCTGCACGTGCGGCAGCGGGGAGCTTGTCGTTGAACTCCGAAAATTAAGTTCTTTCGTTCCTTGGTTTGAACAAGGACACTCTGGCTGGGGTACCTGGACTCGAACCAAGAACAACTGAACCAGAATCAGCCGTGTTGCCAATTACACCATACCCCAAGGGCTGTCCGACGTGAGTCGCACCGAGGATCGAGTCTACCCGACGCCGGGAGCCTCTCCAAACCGGAACGGCGCCGGGCGTTTCGCGCTCACGCGTCGCGCGAGGCGAGCGCTCGCAGCCGTCGGAGCGTCTCGGTCTTCCCGAGCAGTTCCATCGACTCGAACAGCGGCGGCGACACGCGCCGGCCGCTGAGCGCGACCCGGAGCGGTCCGTACGCGACGCGGGGCTTGAGGCCGAGGCCGTCGATGAGCGCCGCCGACAGTGCCTCCTGAATGGGCGCCGCCTGGAAGTCCGACTCGCTGAGCGGCTCGAGGGCGGCAGCGGATGCCGTCAGCACCTCGTTCGCGTTGGCGGGAAGGCCGCCGAGGGCGTCGTCGTCGTAGGCGACCTCGTCGCGGAAGAGGAAGCCCAGAAGTCCGGGCGCCTCCCCCAGCAACTGCATGCGCTCCTGGACGAGCGGGGCCGCGGCATCCAGCAGGCGTTGCTGCTCGGCGGTGGGCGGCTCGGCCACCAGGTTCGCCGCCGCGAGGTACGGCACGAGGCGGGCGGCGAAGTCGTCGGGCGCCAGCATGCGGATGTGGTCGCCGTTGATCGACTCCGCCTTCTTCTGGTCGAAGCGGGCGGGGTTCGGGTTCACGTCGGCGATGTCGAAGGCCGCCGTGAACTCGTCGAGGGAGAACACGTCACGGTCGGCCGCGATCGACCAGCCGAGGAGCGCCAGGTAGTTCAAGAGCCCCTCGTGGATGAAGCCCTTCTCGCGCTGCAGGAACAGATCGGCCTGCGGGTCGCGCTTGGACAGCTTCTTGTTCCCGGTCTCGCCCAGCACGAGGGGCATGTGTCCGAAGCGCGGAACGAAGGTCGTGACGCCCGCGTCGATCAGCGCCGCATACAGCGCGAGCTGACGAGCGGTGGACGGCATGAGGTCTTCGCCGCGGATGACGTGGGTGATCCCCATGAGGGCGTCGTCGACGGGGTTGGTGAACGTGTACAGCGCCTGTCCACCGGCGCGGACGACGACGAAGTCGGGGAACGATCCGGCCGGGAACGTCACCTCGCCGCGGATCAGGTCGACATACGTCAGGTCGTGATCGGGAACCCGCAGGCGCCATGCCGGCTCGCGACCTTCCGCCCGGAAAGCGGCGCGCTCCTCGTCGGTGAGATACCGGTCGTGGTTGTCGTAGCCCAGCTGCTTCGCGCGACCGTTCGCCTCGTTGCGCGCGTCGATCTCCTCCGCCGTCGAGTACGACTCGTAGACCGCTCCGGCCGCGATGAGCGTGTCGAGCACGCCCGCATAGATCTCGGAACGCTGCGACTGCCGGTACGGCCCGTGCGGTCCGCCCTTCTCCACGCCCTCGTCCCAGTCGATCTTCAACCAGGTCAGCGCGTCGACGAGCTGACGATAGCTTTCCTCGCTGTCGCGGGCGGCGTCGGTGTCTTCGACGCGGAACACGAGCTTGCCCCCGGTGTGACGCGCGTAGGCCCAGTTGTAGAGCGCAGTGCGGATCATGCCGACGTGCGGGAGCCCCGTCGGCGACGGGCAGAACCGCACGCGGACATCGGTTCCGGAGGCGGTGGTGGTACGAGGATCGATCGCGGCAGACATCGGCACCAGTCTAGTTCTGCAACGCCGTTCGCTCCGTCGCCGGCGCGGCTCCCGACGTGGCGACCGCGACGGCGCGCGCGAGCACCGACAGCACCACCGCGACCGCGGGAACCCGCTCCGCCCCGTGGGCCGTGACGGCGTGGATCGTCCGCTCCTCTCCCGGCGGCAGTCGCCGAGTGACGACACCCGGCAGCGGCGGGAAGGAGGCGACCCCGAGTGCGGGAAGAGTCGCCACACCGATCCCTTGCGCCACGAGCCCCTCGACGGCGACCACATTGTCGGTCTCGAAGCCGATGTGCGGCTCGAAGCCCGCTCGACCGCACAGCTCCAGAAGGTGACCCCGGCAGCGAGGACATCCGGCGATCCAGTTCTCGCTCGCGAGCACCGCGGGGTGGACGACGTCCTCGTCCGCCGCGGGATGCCCGTCGGGCAGCACCACGAGCAGCTCGTCAGTGCCCACCCGACGCACGGCCAGTCCACGGGCACTGGCCCCGTGCGGGTCGTCACGGTCGCCGGGATACGAAAAGGTCAGCGCGATGTCGGCGCGATCCTCACGCACCGCCGTGACCGCTTCGGGCGGCTCGGCTTCGACGTAGGTGATCGTGATGCCGGGATGGCTCGCCGTGAGCGTGGCGAGAACCCGCGGCAGAATCGTCGGCGTCGCGGACGGGAAACCCACGATGCGCACCGTGGCCGTGCGGAGGCCACGAAGCTCGTCGAGCTCGCCCGCGACGGCTTCCAGCGCGGTGGCGACAGCGGGCGCATGGCGGGCCAGCACCCTTCCCGCCTCCGTCAGGCGCACCCCACGACCGACACGCTCCACGAGGGGAAGACCCAGGCGGGCCTCCACGCGCCGCATCTGCTGGCTCACCGCCGGCTGGCTGAACCCGAGCGCTTGAGCGGCCGCCGTCAGCGACCCGGTGTCGGCGATGGCCTTCACGAGTCGCAGAGTCTGCGCGTCAATCGGTGAATCAGCCTCGGTCATGTCTTCACATAAGCACACGGCATGTTTTTCATGCAATACCTGCTCTGGTGCAATAGTCTGTCAGTCGCGAGGCTGGTCGCATGCCCGCCACCATCATCGCCGCCCCGCCCGCGCCGCAGACGACCGACGTTGCGTCGCTGCGTCGCGAGTTCCCGGGCGCGCGAGGATATCTCGCCGCCTGCACCGCGGGCCTGCCCCCGCTCGCCACGCGCGCCGCGGTGCGTGCCGACCTGGACGCGCGCCCCGACCCCGCACGCTATTCGCTCGCCGTCGAGTCCTCGCGAGCCTCCGCCGCCCGTTTGCTCGGCACCGAGCCCGGTCGCGTCGCGATCGCATCGCAGACCTCCGTCACCGTCGGAATGATCGCCGCATCCCTCCCGATCGGCGCCGAGGTGCTGTGCGCCGAGGGTGATTTCTCGTCACTCGTGCTCCCCTTCGTCCACTCGGGCCGCGATCTCCGCGTCCGCTTCGCCCCCCTGGCCGAGCTCGCCGACGCCGTCCGCCCCGGCACCGCACTCGTCGCGTTCTCCCTCGTGCAGTCGGCGTGCGGCGAGGTCGCCGACACGGTGGCCATCGCCGCCGCCGCACGCGCCGTCGGTGCGCGCACGCTCTGCGACGCGACCCAGGCCGCGGGATGGATGCCGGTCGACGGCTCGCTCTTCGACGCCGTCGTCTGCCACGCCTACAAGTGGCTGTGCGCTCCCCGCGGCGTCGCGTTCCTCGCGGTCTCGGCGGAGTTCGGCGAGACCCTGCGTCCGATCCACGCCGGCTGGTACGCGGGCGACGACCCCTGGGCATCGTGCTACGGCGGCGACGCGGTACTGGCATCCGATGCGCGACGGTTCGACGTGTCTCCCGCGTGGCAGGCGTTCGTGGGAGCCGAGCCCGCACTGCGCCTCTTCGCCGACGCCGACATGCCCGCCGTCGAGCGTGAGACCACACGGCTGGCCGATCGATTCCGCACCGCGCGCGGCCTGCGCGGAACGGGCGCGATCGTGTCGTGGCCGGACCCCGACGGTGACGATCTGGCTCGGCTATCTCACGCGGGCATCGTGGCCTCGGGGCGACGTGGACGCACGCGCGTCGCGTTCCACGTCTTCAACGACGACCACGATGTGGACGACGCCGTGCGCGCGCTGACCGTCTGATCCCGTCGTCCGGCGCCGCCTCGCGGAGAGTCCCGCTCATCGCCGAGCGAAGGGCGACAGGACCGTGACGGCGATGACGATGACGAGCGCCACGAGAGCAAGTCCGCCGTAGCCGATCCAGCCGAGCACGACTCCGGCCAGCACGGCGCCGACAGCGGCGCTCAGAGTCATCACGGTGTCGGAGAGTCCCTGACGGCGCGGCCGGAGGGCCGTTGCGCTGCTCTCGGTGAGCAACGACGCGCCTGCCACCGTCGCCGCGCTCCACCCGAGACCCAGCAACAGCAGCGCGACGAGAACCGCCCACTGATTCCGAGGGGCGACGGCCGCCACCACGAGCGAGGCGGCGAGGACGCCCTGCCCGAGGAGGATCACCGGGATACGGCCCCAGCGGTCGGCGGCCGCACCGAAGAGCGGCGACAGCCCGTACATGCCGAAGACGTGCAGAGCGATGGTCGTGCCCACGATGAGTGTCACGTGATCGGGGGCCAGATGGGACAGGTGCACCGGCGTCATCGCCATGACGGATGCCATGACGACATGGGATCCGGTCACCGCGAAGATCGCATACCGCGCCGACCGCGGGCGGTCCTCTGTGACAACGACCCCGCCCGGGGCGGCGCCCGTGCGGGCCAGCCGCTGCGCCACCAGGAGCGGGTCGGGCCGCAGCGCGATGACGTACAGCACGAAGGCGCACACCTGCGCGACGATGGAGAACGCGTACGCACCCGTGAGCGGTGGCATCCCGATGGCCTGTCCGACCGCCTCACCGGGAGTCAGCATCAACGGACCGAGCACCCCGCCGACCGTCGTCGCCCACACGACCGTTCCGAGGTCTCGGCCGCGGCGGCTCGACGTCGCCAGATCGGTGGCAGCGAACCGCGATTGGAGGTTTCCCGCGTTCCCGGCGCCGATCAGCACGACGCCGACGATCAGAAGCGGGAATGCCCGGGATGCCGCAGCCACCAGCACGACCGCGATGCCCACGAGGGCGAAGAGGTTCCCGAGCGTCAGCGCGAGCCGTCGCCCTCGGCGGGAGGCGAGCCGGGCCAGCGGAATAGCGCACAGCGACGCACCCAGGGTGACCGAAGCTGTGGCGAGGCCGGACAGCGACTCGTCGCCGGACAGATCGGCGGCCAGCAGCGCGCCGAGCGATACGGTCGCTCCGAACGCGATGCCGCCGAGCACCTGGCCCGCGGCGAGCACCCGGACGGTGCGCCGCTGAAGGGCGGCGATCTCCACGGGACTGTCGAGGACGGTGTCAGGCATCACGTGCCGTGGTGCGCAGCACGCCGATCCCCGAGATTTCCACCTCCACGGTGTCGCCCGCCTCGAACGGTCCGATGCCCGCGGGCGTGCCCGTCAGGACGACGTCGCCCGGGAGCAGGGTGAATGCGGCCGAGGCGTACGCGATGATGTCCGCGACCGAATGCACCATGTCGCTCAGCGGGCCGTCCTGGCGGACTTCGCCGTTCACGCGCGACACGATCCGATGGCCGCCATCGAGGTCGAACTCCGTCTCGATCACGGGACCGAGCGGGCAGAAGGTGTCGAAGCCCTTCGCGCGTGCCCACTGCCCGTCGGAGCGCTGGAGGTCGCGCGCCGTGACGTCGTTGGCGACCGTGTAGCCGAAGATGTAGGAGTCCGCGTCGACCGCGGAGACGTCCTTCGCGACCCGCCCGATCACGACGGCGAGCTCGCCCTCGAAGTCGGTGCGCTCGGACTGACGCGGGCGCACGATCACGTCGCCCGGGCCGATCACCGACGTATTGGGCTTGAGGAACAGCAGCGGCTCGGCCGGCGCCTCCCCACCCATCTCGGCCGCGTGGTCGCGATAGTTCTTGCCGACGCACACGACCTTCGACCGCGGGATCACCGGCGCCAGCAGGACGGCGTCTGCGAGGGCGACCCGCTCCCCCGTGGTCTCGAAGCCCGCGAACAGCGGATCGCCCGCAAGGACCACGAGGTCGCCGTCGTCGAGGATGCCGAAGCGGATCGCATCGTCGTGGCGGAAGCGCGCGATCTTCACCGGGCGTCCTCGGCATCCGTGGGCTCGTCCAACCGCAGCAGCCAGCCGTGGGGGTCCTCTGCGCGACCGTACTGGATGTCGGTGAGGTGCTGCCGGAGCTCCAGCGCGAGGGAGCCCGTCGGCTGCACGTCTTCGAAGCCCTTGGCCTTCAGCACGCCGATGGGAGCGACCACGGCGGCCGTTCCGCACGCGAACACCTCGACGATGTCCCCGGACGCGACCCCGTCGCGCCACTCCTGCAGCGACACGTGGCGCTGCTCGACGACGTGTCCACGGTCGCGCGCCAGCTGCAGCAGCGAATCGCGGGTGATGCCCTCGAGGATCGAGTCCGACTGGGGGGTGACGATCGTGCCGTCCTTGTAGACGAAGACGATGTTCATGCCGCCGAGTTCCTCGACGTTGCCGTCCTGGTCGAGGAAGACCACCTGGTCGCATCCCTGCTCGTACGCCTCTGCCTGCGGGAGCAGGCTGGCGGCGTAGTTGCCTCCGGTCTTCGCCGCTCCGGTGCCCCCCTTGCCGGCGCGGGAGTAGTCCTCGCTCAGCCAGATCGACACCGGCTTCGCGCCGCCCTTGAAGTAGGCGGCCACGGGACTGGCGATCAGGTAGTACGCGACCTTCGCGGCCGGGCGCACTCCGAGGAACGCCTCCTTGGCGAACATGAACGGACGCAGGTACAGGCTCTGGTCGGCACCGGACGGCACCCACTCCCCGTCGACGGCGATGAGCTCGCGCAACGATTGGATGAAGTACTCGACGGGCAGTTCGGGGAGGGCCAGCCGTCGTGCGCTGCGCTGCAGCCTCGCCCCGTTCTGGTCGGGACGGAAGGTGTGGATTGAACCGTCGGCGTGGCGGTAGGCCTTGATGCCCTCGAAGATCTCCTGGCCGTAGTGGAGCACCGCGGCGGCGGGGTCGAGCGAGATCGGGCCGTAAGGCTGAACGCGCGGACGGTGCCATCCTCCGCGGGCGGACCAGCAGATGTCGACCATGTGGTCGGTGAACGTCGTGCCGAAGACGGGGTCGCGCAGGAGGTCCTCGCGCTCGGCGGCCGACTTCGCGGCGAGATTCCGGGTGACCGCGAAAGCGAGCGGAGCGGTCGCGGTCTGGGGGTCGGTGAGGGTCATGATGTGTCCTGTTCCCTGCGCGGAGGCGACGGATGCCGGGTTCGTCACCAGGTTACGCCTGGAGACGGGAGACGATGGCGTCGCCGACCTGCGCGGTCGTGCGTGCGGTGGCCCCCCGCGACGCGATGTCCTCCTCGACAGCGCGGGTGACGCGCTGAGCTTCGGCGGCGAGCCCGAGATGATCGAGCAGCAGCGCCGTGGAGAGGATCGCGGCCGTGGGATCGGCCTTCTGCTGTCCCGCGATGTCCGGGGCCGAGCCGTGCACGGGCTCGAACATCGAGGGGAACGCGCCGTCGGGGTTGATGTTCCCCGATGCGGCGAGGCCGATGCCTCCGGTGACGGCGCCGGCCAAGTCGGTGAGGATGTCGCCGAAGAGGTTGTCGGTGACGATCACGTCGAAGCGGCCCGGGTTTGTGACCAGGAAGATCGTCGCCGCGTCGACGTGGAGATAGTCTACGGTCACCTCGGGGTGCTCTGCCGCCACCGCATCGACGATGCGCTTCCACATGCCGCCGGCATGGACGAGCACGTTCGTCTTGTGCACGAGAGTGAGCTTCCCGCGGCGCCGCGCGGCCTGCGCGAACGCGAACCGCACGACCCGCTCGATGCCGTAGGCGGTGTTGACGCTCGTCTCGTTGGCCACCTCGTGGGGTGTGCCGGTGCGGATCGAGCCGCCGTTGCCGACGTAGGGACCCTCGGTCCCCTCGCGCACGACGACGAAATCGATATCCCCCGGCGCCTCCAGCGGACCCGGCACCCCCGGGTACAGCTTGGACGGGCGCAGGTTGACGTAATGGTCGAGCGCGAAGCGCAGCTTGAGGAGCAGTCCGCGTTCGATGTTGGCGCCCGCCAGCCGCGGATCGCCGGGCTGCCCGCCGACGGCGCCGAGCAGAATCGCGTCGTGACCGGCGATCGCGGCCAGGTCGTCGTCGGTCAGCGTGTCGCCGGTCTCGAGGTAACGCGCCGCGCCGAGGGAGAAGCGCGTGATCGCGAACTGCACGGCCGAGTCGGCCGTCACGGCATCCAGGACCTTCTCCGCCTCGGCGATGACCTCGGGGCCGATTCCGTCTCCCGGAATCAAGGCCAGGCGGACGGTGCGTTCGGCGTTCGCGCGCGACATTGCTCTCCTCGTGGCTGGGGATCCGCGGGGCGCGCTCAGTGGTCGGTCGACGCGCTGCGGGTGCCTCCCAGCGTAGCGGCCGCGATGAGCGCGGCGATGCCGACGAGCACGGCTCCGATGACGGCGGTGATGCCCACTCCCGCGTCGAAGGCGTGCGCCGCGGCCTGCCGCAGCGCCTCCCCCGCGCCGGCCTCCAGCTCGGAGGACACCGCGACGGCGCCGGCCAGCGTCTCGCGGGCGGCGTCGGCTGCCGCGCCATCCACACCCGGGGGGATCACGATCCCCGTACGGTAGGCGGCCGTGAGGATGCCACCGAGCACCGCCGTGCCCAGCACCGCGCCGAGCTCGTAGGCCGTCTCCGACACCGCACTGGCCGCGCCGGCCTTCGCGGGAGGCGCGCTCGCGAGGATGAGGTCGTTGGAGACCGTCTCTGCCGCACCGATGCCGACGCCTAGGAGGGTGAAAGCGCCGACGAGCAGCGACAACGCGCCGTCGCCCACCGCGAGCGGGACCAGCAGGTACGCCAGCACCGAGAAGAGGAGCGCCGCCGGAACCACGATGCGCGGGGCGACCCGACGCGACACGGGCACCACGAGGAGACCCGCGACGATCATCGCGAGCATGCCCGGCACGAGCGCGAAACCTGCCTGCATCGGCGAGAGGCCGACGATCAGCTGGAGATGCTGCGCAACGAAGTACAGGAAGCCGACGAGGGCGATCACGCTCAGGAGGTTGACCAGGAGCGCACCGCTGAAGGTTCCCCGCCCGAAGAGCCGCATGTCGAGCATCGGCACCTCGGCGGCGAGTTGACGGCGGACGAAGACCACCCCGAAACCCACTCCGGCGATGACGAGCACGAGAGGCAGCCACCCCACGCCGTGCACCGCGACCTCCTTGATCGCGTACACGACAGGGATCATCGTGAGCATCGACAACGCGATGCTCACGGGATCGATGCGCCCGGGGCGCGGATCCCGACTCTCCGGCACGAGGAGCGGCGCGAACACCAGCAGCGGAACGAGCACGGGCACCGACAGCAGGAACACGGATCCCCACGAGAAGTGCTCCAGCAGGATGCCGCCGACGATCGGTCCGAGCGCGGCACCTGCCGAGAACATCGAGGCCCAGACGGCGATGGCGAGGCGGCGCTGGTCGCGGTGGGTGAAGATGCTGCGCAGCAACGACAGCGTGGAGGGCATGAGCATCGCCCCGAACACGCCCATCGCCGCGCGCGCCGCGATGAGCATGCCTGCCGACGTCGCGAAGGCGGCGAGCACCGACACTGCGGCGAATCCGACGGCTCCGATGAGCAGCAGCTTCCGCCGGCCGTAGCGGTCGCCCAGCGTTCCCATCGTCACGAGCAGGCCGGCGAGGACGAGCGGGTACGCGTCGATGATCCACAGCTGCTGCGCACTGGAGGGCGCCAGGTCGAGGGCGATGTCGGGCAGCGCGAAGCTCAGCACCGTGTTGTCCACCGAGACGAGCAGCACGGGAAGCATGAGCACGACCAACGCGGCCCAGCCGCGCCAGCCCACACGCCGCCCGGCGGCGTCGGCCAGGGAGATCTCTTCTGTCAAAGTCATTTTCTATACCGTCCAGCCGGTATAGTAACAGATTCCGGGCCCCGCCGGTCGATACGATCGGAACCATGAGCAGACCTCCGCACGCCCGAGAGAGCGTCCTCGACGCCTTCGAGGCGCTGCTCATCGCCGAGGGCGAGCGCGCGGCCACGATGGAGGCCACGGCGCGCGCCGCCGGCGTCTCCAAGGGCGGCCTGCTCTACCACTTCGCCTCGAAGGAAGCCCTCGAAGCGGCGCTCCTGGCACGCATGGAGGTGCGCGTGCACGACGACGTCGAGGAGATGCGCGCCGATCCTTCGGGGCTCGTCGCCGCGTTCGTACGCACGTCGGTCATGAACGACTCCCCCGTCGACCGCGCGCTCATCGCCGTGTCGAAACTCGCCCAGGCAGGCAATGCGGATGCCGCGCTCGCGCTGCGCCGCGTGCGGCAGCAGTGGGAGGATGCGCTGCGACCCCACACGCGCGACGAGACCGCCCTCCACCTCGTGCTGCTCGTGAGCGATGGGCTGTACTTCAACAATGCCCTCGACCAGGGCACCGTCCCCGGCCCCGTGCCGCAGGGCGCCGAGATGGACGCACTCATCGCCCTCGTCGAGCGCGCTACCCGCGCGTGAGATCGCGCCTCAGGACTCGGTGATCTCGATCTGACGGAACAGGTCCGCCTGGATCGCGGAGCGCACCTCGTCGAGCAGCTCATCGGGCACCGGCGAGTCGACGGTCAGCACCGACAACGCCTGGCCACCGGCCTGCGTGCGCGCGATCTGCATGCCCGCGATGTTGATGCCCGCCTCGCCGAACTTCTGGCCGTACACCGCGACGATGCCGGGGCGGTCGGTGTAGATCATGACGATGTGGTGCTTCTCGATGGGCAGCTCCAGCGGGTGCCCGTTGATGCCCACGAGCTTCTCGGTCTGCTTCGTCCCCGTGAGCGTGCCCGACACCGAGAGCTGCGAGCCGTCCGAGAGCGCCCCGCGGAGCGTGATGACGTTGCGGTACTCGTCGGACTGGTCGTCGACGAGGAGGCGCGACTCGATGCCGCGCTGCTCCGCCAGCAGCGGTGCGTTCACGTACGACACCGTCTCACTGACGACGTTCGTGAAGACGCCTTTCAGGGCCGCGAGCTTGAGCACCTTGACGTCGTACTGGCTGAGCTCTCCGTGCACTTCCACGTCGAGGCTCGTCAGCGGCGAGTGGGCGAGCGCCGAGAAAATCTGCCCGAGCTTCTCCACGAGCGGGATGCCGGGGCGCACGTACGGGTCGATGACGCCACCGGCGACGTTGACGGCATCCGGGACGAGTTCGCCGCCGAGCGCGAGACGCACCGACTTCGCGACCGACACGCCCGCCTTCTCCTGCGCCTCATCGGTGGAGGCGCCCAGGTGCGGGGTGACGAGGACGTTGGGGAGTTCCAGCAGCGGGAACGCCGTGCCGTCCTCCTTCGGCGGCTCGCTCGTGAACACGTCGAGTCCCGCCCCGGCGATCTCGCCCGTCGTCAGCGCCGTGTGCAGAGCGACCTCGTCGATGAGGCCACCGCGCGCGACGTTCACGACGTACGCCGTCTGCTTCATGCGCGAGAACTGCTCGGTCGAGATCATGCCCGTCGTCTCGGGAGTCTTGGGCATGTGGATCGTGACGAAGTCGCTCTGCTCGAGAAGCTCGTCGAGCGTGACCAGCTGCACGCCCAGCTGCTGCGCGCGCGCACTCGTGACGTAGGGGTCGTAGGCGACCACCGACATGCCGAACGCCTGCAGGCGCGCGGCGATCAGCGCGCCGATACGACCGAGACCGATGATGCCGAGGGTCTTCTCGAACAACTCGACGCCCGTGTAGGCGCTGCGCTTCCACTGACCGACCGACAGCGACGCGTGCGCGGCCGGCAGCCGGCGCGCGAGCCCGAGGATGTGGGCGACGGTGAGCTCGGCGGCCGAGATGATGTTCGAGGTCGGCGCGTTGACCACCATGACGCCGGCCGTCGTCGCCGCCTTGATGTCGACGTTGTCGAGACCGACGCCGGCGCGCGCGATGACCTTCAGCGCGGGGGCCGCGGCGATCGCCTCGGCATCCATCTTCGTCGCCGAGCGGATCAGCACCGCGTGCGCATCGGCAAGCGCCGGCAGGAGCGCAGCGCGGTCGGCGCCGTCGACGTGGCGGATCTCGAAATCCGGCCCGAGGGCATCGATCGTGGCGGGAGAGAGTTCTTCGGCGATGAGCACGACGGGCTTGGACACGCTGGGCAACCTTCAGGGGCGTCGCGGGAGCGAGGAGCGATGGGTGGGATGCCACGCCGCACACCGTCGGGGCGGGGCCCGACCAGCCTACCGCTCACGACAGGTCGTCACCGACCGCATGACGTCATGCGCCCAGGAGCGTCCCGCCGCTGCTCGAGAGGGCGTAGGCGACGACGTTCAGCCAGAACACCGCCACCAGCGCGAGCCCGGTGAGCATCAGGAGGGCGAACTCCCCCGCACGCCGGCGAGAGCCCAGGGCGAACGCTGCGGCGAACACGAGGATCGGGAACGCCGCCGTGAACAGCAGCAGCCCCCACCCGAGCGCATTGAGCCCGAACTGGCCGCTCGCCTGACCGATGAGCAGCCCCACCGCGTTCCACACCGCGTAGGCGTAGAACAGGCCGAACGCGCCGCCGATCGTCGCGATGACCCAGGTCGGCATGACTCGAGGAGTCTTCACTCGTAGCTCGCTCATTGCCCCACCGCTCCGATCATGATGAACGGCCACGGCACCAGCAGCACCGCTCCGGCGACGAGCCAGACGAACCGCACCCACGTCGCGCGACCCCGCGTGAGCGCGAGGCTGGCGACGAACCAGATCGCGGGGGCCGCGACGGCCAGCCAGAACGCGGGCACGTACGCCGCAGGGATCAGATTGAGGAACGGTGCGATCTCCTGAAGCCGCAGGCCGCCGATGATCCAGCCGACGGTGAAGAGGAGGTACACGCCGCCGAGCAGCCCGAGGGCCACGAGCGCGACGTTACCCAGTTGCGGACCGGTCTCGTCGGCGACCTCGTCACCCTCGTCATCGGTCGCCTCGTCGGAGGAAGCCACGTCCTCACTGCCGCGACCGACCGCCACGAAGCCCTCGGGCAGCCGCGGAGGGTGGTTCTCGACGGGGCGCGAACCGCCGACGTCCAGCGTCGGGTCGTCGTCGCCTCCCCAGGACAGCGCGTCGTCGTCTCGGCTCACCGCTTCAGCGTACCCGGGTGGCGCGGTCGTGCCGTGGATGACGACGAGCCCGCTTCCTTGTAAGGAAACGGGCTCGTCTGGCTTGCGAGAAGCCGTACTCGGCGGGTGAGCCGAGGGACTGGACGCACCGGATGGCGCGACGGAGGGTCAGCGGGCGGCGGAACCCTCGGTGTAGTCGGCGTCCTGCTGCTTCCAGGCGAACAGGGCGCGCAGCTCCTTGCCGACGGCCTCGATGGGGTGGGCGGCAGCCTTGGCGCGGAGCTCCTGGAACTCGGGCGCACCGGCATCCTGGTCGCCGATGAAACGCTCCGCGAAAGCTCCCGACTGGATGTCGGCGAGCACGCCCTGCATGTTCTCCTTGACGCGCGGGTCGATGACACGCGGGCCCGAGACGTAGTCGCCGTACTCGGCCGTGTCGGAGACCGACCACCGCTGCTTGGCGATGCCGCCCTCCCACATGAGGTCGACGATGAGCTTGAGCTCGTGGAGCACCTCGAAGTAGGCGATCTGCGGCTGGTAGCCGGCCTCGGTCAGCGTCTCGAAGCCGTACTGGACGAGCTGCGACACGCCACCGCACAGGACGGCCTGCTCACCGAACAAGTCGGTCTCGGTCTCCTCGGTGAAGGTCGTCTTGATGACACCGGCACGGGTGCCGCCGATGGCCTTCGCGTACGCCAGCGCGGTCTGCCACGCCGAGCCGGAGGCGTCCTTCTCAACGGCGATGATGTCGGGGATGCCACGACCGGCGACGAACTCGCGACGCACCGTGTGCCCGGGCGCCTTGGGGGCGACGAGGATCACGTCGACACCCTCGGGGGCGTCGATGTAGCCGAAGCGGATGTTGAAGCCGTGTGCGAAGGCGAGCGTCTTGCCCTCGCTGAGGTTCGGCTTGATGTGGTCGTTGTAGATGCCGCGCTGGTGCTGATCGGGCGCGAGGATCATGATGAGGTCGGCCCACTGGGTCGCGTCGGCGACCGACTTGACCTCGAAGCCCTCCTCCTGAGCCTTCGGCGCCGACTTCGAGCCGTCCTTGAGCGCGATGACGACCTCGACGCCCGAGTCGCGGAGGTTCAGCGCGTGCGCGTGACCCTGCGAGCCGTAGCCGACGATGGCGACCTTCTTGCCCTGGATGAGGGACAGGTCGGCGTCGGAGTCGTAGAAGATCTCGGCCATGGGTGTGTTTCTCCTTGTGTTCGAAAGGGGTTCAGCCGCGCAGGACGCGTTCGGTGATGGACTTGCCGCCGCGCCCGATGGCGAGGAGGCCGGACTGGGCGAGCTCCTTGATGCCGAAGGGCTCCAGGGCGCGCAGGATCGCCTCGATCTTGCCGCGGTCGCCGGTGACTTCCACCACGAGCGCGTCGGTCGCGTAGTCGACGATCGACGCACGGAAGAGGTTGACGACCTCGATGACGTTCGATCGGGTCTGGTTGTCGGCGCGCACCTTGATCAGCATGTGATCGCGCTGCACCGACGACGACGCGTCGAGCTCGACGATCTTGATGACGTTGATGAGCTTGTTGAGCTGCTTCGTCACCTGTTCCAGGGGCAGCTCGTCGACATCGACGACGACCGTGATCCGCGACAGGCCGGGGACCTCGGTGACGCCCACGGCGAGCGACTCGATGTTGAAGCCGCGGCGCGCGAAGAGCCCCGCGACACGGGTCAGCAGACCGGGCTTGTTCTCCACGAGGAGGCTCAGCACATGACGACTCATTCTCAGGCCTCCTCGTCAAACTTCGGCGCGTGGTCGCGCGCGTATTGGATGTAGCTGTTGCTCACGCCCTGCGGGACCATCGGCCACACCATCGCATCGGCACTGACGACGAAGTCGATCACCACGGGGCGATCGTTCGTTTCGAGAGCGGTGCGGATCGCGGCATCCACGTCTTCCTCCTTCTCCACGCGGAGCGCGAGGCAGCCATAGGCTTCCGCGAGCTTCACGAAGTCGGGGATGCGGATCGTGTCATGGCCCGTGTTGAGGTCGGTGTTGGAGTAGCGCCCGTCGTAGAACAGGGTCTGCCACTGCCGCACCATCCCGAGCGACGAGTTGTTGATGATCGCGACCTTGATGGGGATGTTGTTGATGGCGCAGGTCGCGAGCTCCTGGTTCGTCATCTGGAAGCAGCCGTCGCCGTCGATCGCCCACACGACACGCTCGGGCTCGGCGACCTTCGCGCCCATGGCCGCCGGCACCGAGTAGCCCATCGTGCCCGCGCCGCCGGAGTTCAGCCACGCGTTCGGACGCTCGTACTTGATGAACTGCGCCGCCCACATCTGGTGCTGGCCCACGCCCGCGGCGAAGACGCCCTCGGGCCCGGTGAGCTCGCCGATCCGGGAGATGACGTGCTGCGGAGAAAGGAGACCGTCGGAGGGCTGGGTATACCCCAGCGGGAACTCGTCGCGGAGGCCGTCGAGGAAGGCCCACCACTCGGAGATGTCGGGGGCCGCACCGCCGGTGAGCCCCTGGAAGGCCGAGCCGAGGTCGATGAGCACATCGCGTAGATCGCCCACGATCGGCACGTCGGCCGTGCGGATCTTCGAGATCTCGGCGGGGTCGATGTCGACGTGCACGACCTTCGCGTGCGGGGCGAACAGCGCCGCCTTCCCGGTGACGCGGTCATCGAATCGCGCACCGAGCGACACGAGCAGGTCGGATTCCTGGAGCGCCAGGACCGCCGGGACCGTGCCGTGCATACCCGGCATGCCGAGGTGCTGCGCGTGCGAGTCGGGGAACGCGCCGCGCGCCATGAGCGTCGTGACGACGGGCGCGCCGGTCGCCTCGGCGAGGGCGAGGAGTTCGGCCGACGCCTGCGAACGGATCACGCCGCCGCCGACGTAGAGCACGGGCTTCTTCGCCTCCGAGAGCAGCTGCGCGGCCGCCTGGATCTGCTTTCCGTGCGCCTTCGTCACCGGGCGGTAGCCGGGCAGATCGATCTTCGGCGGCCAGATGAAGGGCGCCTCCGCCTGCTGGGCGTCCTTCGTGATGTCCACGAGCACCGGGCCGGGACGACCCGTGCCGGCGATCTCATAGGCGGCGGCGATCGCGCCGGGGATCTCGGCGGCATCCTTCACGAGGAAGGAGTGCTTCGTGATCGGCATCGTGATGCCGACGATGTCCGCCTCCTGGAACGCGTCGGTCCCCATCAGGTTGGAGAACACCTGACCCGTGATGCAGACGATCGGCACCGAGTCCATGTAGGCGTCGGCGATCGCCGTCACGAGGTTGGTCGCGCCGGGACCGCTCGTGGCGATCGCGACGCCCACCTTGTTCGACGCGGCGGCGTAGCCCTCCGCAGCGTGGCCGGCACCCTGCTCGTGGCGCACCAGGATGTGCCGCAGCGCGGACGAGTCCATGAGCGGGTCGTAGACGGGCAGGATCGCGCCGCCGGGAAGGCCGAAGACGTCGGTGACGCCGAGCAGCTCGAGCGAGCGGACGACGGCCTCGGCACCCGTCAGCACGGGAGCGGACTGGTTTCGGGCGGGCGGCCGGGGAACGGCCGCAGCGGTGTCGGATGACATGGGTGAACCTCGAATGGTGGAGTCGACGCAGTCGGAAAGGCCTCAGCCTGTCGTCGCGCCCTCCGCAGCGGAGCGCACGAGCTTCGAGTACTTGGCCAGGACGCCACGGGTATAGCGCGGAGGAAGGGGCTCCCAGCCTTCGCGGCGGGAGCTCAGCTCAGCCTCGTCGACGAGTAGGTCGAGAGTGCGAGCCGCGATATCGACCCGTATCAGATCACCATCGCGCACGAAGGCGATGGGACCAGCGTCCACCGCTTCGGGTGCTATGTGGCCGATGCACAGGCCGGTTGTGCCGCCTGAGAATCTGCCGTCCGTCAAGAGTAGTACATCTTTTCCGAGACCCGCGCCCTTGATGGCGGCGGTGATGGCGAGCATCTCCCGCATGCCCGGGCCGCCCTTGGGGCCCTCGTAGCGGATCACGACGACGCTGCCCGCCTCGATCTCGCCCGCCGCGAGCGCATCGATCGCACCGCGCTCGCGCTCGAAGACGCGAGCCGGCCCTTCGAAGACGGCCGCGTCGAAACCGGCGGTCTTCACCACGGCGCCCTCGGGCGCCAGGGTGCCGTGCAGGATCGTGAGCCCTCCCGTGGCGTGGATGGGGTTGTCGAAGGTGTGGATGACGGTGCCGTCGATCGGGTCGGGGTTCAGGTCGGCGAGGTTCTCGGCAAGAGTCTTGCCGGTGACCGTGAGCGCGTCGCCGTGCAGGAGGCCTTCGTCGAGCATGGCCTTCATGATGACCGGGATGCCGCCGTGGCGGTCGACGTCGTTCATGACGTACTTGCCGAAGGGCTTCATGTCCGCGACGTGCGGGACCTTATCGCCGATGCGGTTGAAGTCGTGGAGGCTCAGGTCGACCTCGGCCTCACGTGCGATCGCGAGGAGGTGCAGCACGACGTTGGTGGAGCCGCCGAGCGCCATCGCGAGGGCGATCGCGTTCTCGAACGCCTCCTTGGTGAGGATGTCACGCGTCGTGATGCCCTGACGGAGCAGGTTCACGACCGCCTCCCCCGAGCGGTGCGCGTAGTAGTCGCGGCGACGGTCGGCCGACGGCGGCGCGGCAGAGCCGGGGAGGCTCAGCCCCAGCGCCTCGGCCACGGAGGCCATGGTGTTGGCGGTGTACATTCCGCCACAGGCACCTTCGCCCGGAGCGATCGCGCACTCGATGCGCTTGAGGTCTTCCTCGCTCATCTTGCCCGCCAGGCACGCGCCGACGGCCTCGAAGGAGTCGATGATCGTGACATCCTTCTCGGTGCCGTCGGACAGCTTCACCCAGCCCGGCGCGATCGAACCCGCGTAGAGGAACACGCTCGACAGGTCGAGCCGCGCGGATGCCATGAGCATGCCGGGGATCGACTTGTCGCAGCCCGCGAGCAGCACCGACCCGTCGAGGCGCTCGGCCATGATCACCGTCTCGACGGAGTCGGCGATGACCTCACGGCTGACGAGCGAGAAGTGCATGCCCTCGTGGCCCATCGAGATGCCGTCGGAGACGGAGATGGTGCCGAACTGCAGCGGGTAACCACCCCCGGAGTGCACACCCTCCTTGGCTCCCTGTGCGAGCCGGTCCAGGCTCAGGTTGCAGGGGGTGATCTCGTTCCAGCTGGATGCGATGCCGATCTGGGGCTTGTCCCAGTCCTCGTCACCCATCCCGACGGCACGCAGCATGCCTCGGGAGGTCGTGGCCTCGATGCCGTCGGTGACGACGCGACTGCGGGGCTTGATGTCGATGGTGTTGTCGGGCGCAGGCATTCTCGAAGTCTATTCCCGCGCGGAGGTGCGCCGGTGCGCGAGCGCGCGCAGAACGCCCGCCAGTTCTCGCTCGTCCGCGACCCGCACGGTGGCCGCCGTCTCCCCCGCGCCGACCCGGATGCCGACGTCGCCCGGCTCGAGGCTGCGCAGCGCGTCCTCGTCCGTCACGTCGTCCCCGGCGAAGAGCACGCCGGTCGCGTGGGTGAGCGCCCGCAGCCGCGCCACGGCGGTGTCCTTGCCCTCGTCGCGGAAGGCGTACTCCGTGATGGAGTGTCCGACCCGTCGGCGCCAGCCGGGAGCGCGGTCGGCGATGAGCGCGTCGACGCGCGCGTGCGCGTCCGCCGCTCGCGCCGGGTCGACGAGGCGGGAGTGCACGCCGAACCCGAATGTCTTGGGTTCGATCCACGCGCCGTCGATGCCGGCCACCGCCGCTTCCGCGGCCTCCCGCAGCTCATCGCGGAGCGTCTCTTCGGCGAGAGTGGGGGTCGCGACTGCGTCGGCGCCGACGGCATCCTCCGCCTCGTCCTGCACCATGCCGCGCGGATGCCACCACTGCGCGCCGTGGGAACCGGCCAGCACGATGGCGGACTCGTCGTCGTGCTCGGCGATGTGCCGAAGATCCGCGAGCGAGCGGCCCGAGACGAAGGCGACGGTGGTCTCCGGCGCTGCCACGAGGGCCGCCACCGCGTCGGTCGCCTCCGGGAGCATGCGCGCCGTCAGCGGCTCGTCGACGAGGGGCGCGAGCGTCCCGTCGAAGTCGAGCGCCACGAGGAGGCGCGGCGTGAGAGCGAGGTCGTCGAGGCTCACGCGTCGCCGCCCCGCACGGCCCGCAGGTCGCCGAGGAACCTCGCCGACCACGCCGACACGTCGTTGTCCCGCACACGGCGTCGCAGGGCCCGCATCCGTCGGCGCTGCTCCTCGACGGGCATCGACACCGCCGTCATGACGGCATCCTTGAGCCCTTCGATGTCATGAGGGTTGACCCGCAGTGCCTGCGTGAGCTCGTCCGCCGCTCCGGCGAACTCGCTGAGCACCAGCACACCTCGTCCGTCGACGCGGCTGGCCACGTACTCCTTGGCGACGAGGTTCATGCCGTCGCGCAGCGCGGTGACGAGCATGACGTCGGCGGCGAGATAGAGGGCCACCATCTCCTCACGCGGGTAGGAGTGGTGCAGATAGCGGACGGCGGTGAAGCCGATCGTGTCGTGGTCGCCGTTGATGCGCCCGACGGCCAGCTCGATCTCGTCGCGCAGCTGCACGTACGCGGCCACGCGCTCGCGGCTCGGGCTCGCGACCTGCACGAGCGTTGCATCACCCGTACCGAGGCGGCCATCGTCGAACAGCTCGCCGACCGCTTTCAGCCGGTGGCGGATGCCCTTCGTGTAGTCCAGTCGGTCGACGCCCAGGAGCACGGTGTCGGGGTTGCCGAGCTCCGCGCGGATCTCGGCGGCACGAGCTTGGATCTCCGGTCGCTGCGCGAGCTCCTCGTACGAGGCGGTGTCGATCGAGATGGGATACGCCTTCGCGATCGCCGTGCGCTGGCCGCCGTCACCCGTGGGCACGGTGATCGCCCCCGCCCGCGTGTCGTAGCCGAACCGGCGGCGGACGGCGCGGGCGAAGTTGCCGGCATCCGCGACGCGCTGGAACCCGATCACATCCGCGCCGAGAAGACCTTCGAGCACCTGCGAACGCCACGGCAGCTGCGAGTAGATGCCGTATGCCGGGAACGGGATGTGATGGAAGTAGCCGATGACGAGGTCGGGACGCATCTCGCGCAGCATGCGCGGCACCAGTTGGAGCTGGTAGTCGTGCACCCAGACGGTCGCTCCCTCGCCGGCTGCCGCGGCGGCGGCTTCCGCGAACCTGCGGTTGACGCGCACGTACGCGTCCCACCAGGCGCGGTGGTACGTCGGGGCCGCGATCACGTCGTGGTAGAGCGGCCAGATCGTGTCGTTGGAGAAGCCTTCGTAGTACTGAGCGACGTCGTCCGTCGACAATGTCACGGGCACGAGGTGCACCCCGTCGAAGTCGAACGGCTCCACCTCCAGGTCGGGCTGACCGGCCCAGCCGACCCAGGCGCCGCCCGTGCGCTGGACGACCGGCTCGAGAGCCGTCACGAGCCCGCCGGGAGAACGCCGCCAGGAAGAGTCGTCCTCACCTCTGTCGACGGGGAGACGATTGGCGACGACCACGAGTTCGGCGGCAGGGGGCACGACGTTCCTCTCAGGGGGCGGGTGTCTAGCCAGGCTAACAACCGACGCGCAACCCCCCGCCCTTCCTTGTCAGGCCGGGTAGCGTGGTGATATGCGCAAGTACCTGTTCGGCACCGGGCTCCTCTCCGCCGTCACCGGCGGACTCACCCTGTTGCGCTCCGCGCGCGACGATGCGCCGTTCAATTGGCGCACCGCACTCGCGTGGCTCAGCTGGGGCATCACGTTCGCCCTCGCGATCGGATCGATCGTCGACACCTACCGCGCATCGCGCGGCGGTCTCATCGCCCACAACTCCCCGATCGCCGGCAAGGAGCAGAAGCTACTGCGCCGTCGCGTGCGGGGCAGCTGAGCGGTCTCAGCGCGGGCAGTCGCAGCAGTCGGCCGCCGCGACCCCCGCGAGGGCTTCATCGACGTGCAGGCCACAGCCCTGCCAGGTGGTCTTACCGCAGTTCGCGCAGCGCACGGGTGAACACATGAGGGCTCCTCGGTCACGACGCGCCGCCCCGGCGCGCGTCCTCCCAGGCTACCGGCTGTCACCGGCGGAGGATCAGCGCCTCCCCCTGACCACCGCCACCGCACAGCCCGACCGCGGCGACGCCCGCACCCCGGCGAACCAGTTCGTGCACGGCGTGGACGACCAGCCGGCATCCGCTCGCTCCGATCGGATGCCCGAGCGCGATGCCTCCCCCGTCCGGGTTGACCACGTCGTCGGAGAGCCCGAGCTGCGCTTGCGATCGGGCGACGACCGCGCCGAACGCCTCGTTGATCTCAACGAGATCGAGAGCGGATGCCGTGAGCCCCTCCTTTTCGAGAGCGCACTGGATGGCGCGGGACGGCTGCTCGTGCAGCGAGTTGTCGGGGCCCGCCACCTGACCCGACGCGCCGACCACGGCCAGCACGGCCCAGCCGTTCTCATCCGCGTGCGCACGGGTCGTGAGGACGACCGCGGCAGCGCCGTCGGAGATCTGCGACGCGTTGCCCGCCGTGATCGTGCCCTCGGGATGGAACGCGGGGCGGAGAGCGGCGAGGGTCTCAGGCGTCGTGTCGGGCCGCACCCCTTCGTCGGCAGTGACGACGAGGGGCTCGCCGCGACGCTGCGGCACCGAGACGGGCACGATCTCCGCGTCGAAACGGCCCTCGTGTGCGGCGGCCGCAGCCCGCTGATGCGAGCGGGCGGCCACGGCATCCTGTGCCTCTCGGGTGATGTCGAAGCGCGGGTTCAGCCGCTCCGTGGAGGCCCCCATGCTCTCGCGGTCGTACGCGTCCGTGAGGCCGTCGTACGCCATGTGGTCGAGCACCTCCACCGACCCGTACGCCCAGCCGTCGCGCGATCCCATGAGGAGGTGGGGCGCGCGAGTCATCGACTCCATGCCGCCCGCGACCACCACGGTCGCGTCGCCGGTCGCGATCATCCGCGCACCGTCGATGACGGCAGTCAGCCCCGAGAGGCAGACCTTGTTGACCGAGGATGCCGGCACGTCCCAGCCGATACCCGCGGCCAGCGACGCCTGACGCGCCGGGTTCTGCCCGGACCCGGCGGGAAGCACCTGCCCCATGATGACGGCGTCGACGGCGGATGCCGGGATGCCGCCCTTGCCGAGGGCGCCGGCGATCGCGAAGCCGCCGAGCTGCGGGGCGCTGAACGCGGCGAGCCGGCCTCGGAGGCGACCCTGGGGGGTGCGGGCGGCGGCGACGATGACGATGTCGTCGGTGCTCATGCGGGGTTCTCCTTGTCGGATGGAACGATGAGTGGGGGCTCCGTGGCGGCGATGACCTCGGCTACCGTGACGCCGGGCGCCGTCTCCACGAGGACGAGGCCGTCGGGCGTGACGTCGATGACCGCCAGATCGGTGATGATCCTGTCGACGACGCGTCGTCCCGTCAGCGGGAGGGTGCAGGCGACGACGATCTTGGGCGTGCCGTCCTTCGCGACGTGTTCCATGAGGACGATCACTCGCGCGGCGCCGTGCACGAGGTCCATCGCCCCGCCGGGACCTTTGACCATCTTGCCGGGGATCATCCAGTTCGCGAGGTCGCCGGAACCCGACACCTGCATGGCACCGAGGATCGCGGCGTCGATCTTCCCGCCTCGGATCATCCCGAAGCTCGTCGCCGAGTCGAAGTAGGCGGCGCCGGCACGCACGGTGACCGTCTCCTTGCCCGCGTTGATGAGGTCGGGATCGACATCGGCATCCGCCGGATAGGGTCCGACGCCGAGGATGCCGTTCTCCGACTGCAGCACCACGGTGACGCCGTCGGGCACGTGGTTGGGAACGAGGGTCGGGAGCCCGATCCCGAGGTTCACGTACGAGCCGTCGGTGAGTTCCGCGGCCGCACGGGCCGCCATCTGATCGCGGGTGAGGGCCATCTCAGTCTCCCATCGGGCCCGCGGCGGCCACCGTCCGGCGCTCGATGCGCTTCTCGATGTCAGGGCCCACCTCGACCAGACGGTGGACGTACACGCCCGGAAGGTGGACGTGGTCGGGGTCGAGCTCCCCCGCGGGCACGACGCGTTCGGCCTGTGCGATGCAGATCCGTCCCGCCATGGCGGCGAGCGGATTGAAGTTCCGCGCCGCCTTCCGGAATACGAGGTTTCCGTGGGTATCGGCGACAGCGGCATGAACGAGCGCGAAGTCGGTGACGATTGCTTCCTCCAGGACGTACTCGCGCTCGCGGCCGTCGACGTCGAAGAGCCGCACGTCTTTGCGCGCCGAGGCGACGGCGACGCCTCCTGCGCCGTCGTAGCGCTGCGGAAGCCCGCCCTCGGCGACCTGCGTCCCGACTCCGGTCTGCGTGAAGAACGCCGCGATGCCGGAGCCCCCGGCGCGGAGCTTCTCCGCCAGCGTTCCCTGCGGAGTGAGTTCGAGTTCGAGTTCGCCGGAGAGAAACTGCCTCTCGAACTCCTTGTTCTCACCCACGTACGACGAGGTCATCTTGGCGATGCGGCGGTCGGCGAGGAGGATGCCGAGGCCCCAGTCGTCGACGCCGCAGTTGTTGCTGACCACGCGAAGGTCGCTGACGCCCCGCCGATGGAGCGCCTCGATGAGGAGCATCGGGTTCCCGGAGAGCCCGAAACCACCCACCGCGAGGGAAGCGCCGTCGGGAATTTCGGCGACGGCATCCTCGGGGGACGCCCACCTCTTGTCGATCACACCGCACCTCTTCGTTCCGGTTTGCCGCTCGTCCGACCAGCGTGACCGTCCTCACGCCGGCGGACAAGGGCGACGCTTGCCATGTGGGAGTTCCTCGACATAGCGTCCACTATGTGGAATCCAGGAACCGCTCCGTGCCGGGCGCGCAGGCCGTGGCACGCGCCGCCACGCTGCTGCGGCTCGTGAGTGCGGGAGGCGAGGCGGGCCGTGCCCTGCAAGAGCTGGCACGGGGTGCCGACCTGTCGCGGTCGACGGCACATCGGCTCCTGACCGCCCTCCGAGCAGAGGGTCTCGTCGATCAGGACGCACGGTCGCTGCGCTGGCTGCCCGGACCCGAGCTGTTTCTGATGGGATCGGCCGCCGCCACCCGCTACGACGTCACGCACCGCGCCCGGGACATCGTGCGATCGCTCGCGGTGACGACGGAGGAGAGCGCGTTCCTGTCCGTCCGACGCGGCGACGAGACGGTGTGTCTCGTGCGCGAGGAGGGCGCCTTCCCGATCCGCTCGTTCGTGCTGAGCGAGGGTGTGCGATTCCCGCTGGGCGTTGCTTCGGCGGGGCTGGCCATCCTGTCCTTCCTACCCGAAGCAGAGATCGACGCCTACCTCGAGCGGCATCCGGAACTGCCCCAGCGCTGGGGCGCATCCCATGATGCGGGCGCCCTCCGCACCCGCCTCGCCGAGACGAGGGACCGCGGCTACGCCGTGAATCCGGGGCTGATCGTCACCGGCTCGTGGGGCATGGGCGCCGCCGTGTTCGACAGTGCGGGGCGTCCCGAATGGGCGCTCAGTCTCACCGGGGTCGAGTTCCGCTACGGACCCGAGCGACTGCCGATGCTCGGCAGGACACTTCTCGCGCATGCGCACCAGCTCACGTCGCGCCTGAGCGCTCGGCGTACCTGAGGCGCGCCCGCTCGGTGAGCCATGCCTGGGAATCCGCCCGGAGAGCCCCTGCAGACTTGCCGAGAAACAATGCTTATGCCTTGATTAACGATGTCTGTATGTCGTTTATCGATAGGTACTGTGATGAATCGCGCCACCACTCTTACTCTCCGCACGCTCCTCGCGATCACGCTCGTCCTCCTGGTCGTCGCGCAGGTCGTCGCCCTCCCGACGACGGCCAGCACGTGGGCGACGCTCTACCCGGAGCTGGCCTGGCTGCGTGCACCCGGACTCGTCATCGCGATCGCCTTCATCGTGTGCGTCCAGATCGTGCTGGTCTGCCTGTGGCGCATGCTGACGCTCATCGACGCGGACGATCCGTTCAGCGCTCGCGCGCTGCGATTCATCACGATCATCATCGCCGCCATCGTCGCCGCCGACCTCCTCCTGGTCGTCGCCGTCGCGCTCCTGACCGCGGGAAACGCAGCGAACCCCTCGATCCTGCTCCTCGGATGCTTCGGCATCGTCGTCGGGGCCGCCCTCGCGCTGCTGGTCGCGGTGCTCCGTGCGCTCCTGCGGAAAGCCCTGGAACTGCAGCACGACCTGTCGGAGGTGGTGTGATGCCCATCATCATCAACCTCGACGTCGAGCTCGCAAAGAAGAAGATGTCCGTCGGAGACTTCGCCGCCGCCATCGACATCACGCCCGCCAACGTCTCGGTCCTCAAGAACGGCCGCGCGAAAGCCGTGCGGTTCACGACCCTCGACGCCATCTGCCGGGTGCTGGAGTGCCAACCCGGCGACATCCTGCAATGGGTTCCGGAGGGGGACGAATGAGCGTCGCAGGTTCTACGACGCCGTCCTGGAGCGAGATCGCCGTCACGCGATTGCGGGATGCCGCGACCTGTCCGGTGTGCGGGCTCGGTCGGCTCAGCGCCGGGAGGTGCCCGGCGTGCGGCGCAGAGCTCTCCACAGCCCTCGGAACCGACCTGTGGAACGCCTCCCTGGCCGCCGCCGATGCGCTCGCCCGCAGGGAGGACCTGCGCCGCCGAGTACCGCGAACGCCGGTCGCTCACGCACAGGCGCCGCTCGTCAGAACGACGGACGTCGCGCGTGCCTCCGCGGGGGTGTCGTCGCCGCGACCCGCCGGGATCGCCGTGCCGCAGGGCGCCCCCCGCGGCAATACATCGGTGCAGTCGTTGCTGGCGATCGCCGGCGCCGGACTGTTCGCCGTGGCTGCCATCGTGTTCACCTTCTTCAACCCCGATCTGCGCGACCACGCGACGCGCAGTATCGTCACCCTCGTCGTGACCGCCGTCTTCCTCGTCGGCGCCCGGATGCTGGCGCGGCACCGACTCCGCGCCTCTGCCGAAGCGGTCGGAGCCCTCGGAATGGTGTTCGTCGCGCTCGACGTGTACGCGTTCGCCGGCTTCGCTCCCGCGCACGTGAGCGGGTGGGTGTTCGCGGGCGTCGGCACGATCGTCGCCGCCCTCGTCATGATCGCCGTCGGTGCCCGCGTGGGCATCCGCAGCTGGGTGGCCGTCGCTCTGCTCGGGCTGGCCTTCGCACCCGCCATGCTCGGAGCGGCGGAGTCCGATGCCGTCGCGCGCGTCGCGGGCTGGCTGGCGACCATGGCCGCCGGACTCGCGCTCGTGCGCGTGTCACGCCGTCTCGAACCGTCGATGCGTCGGCCCCTGCGGGCAGAGCGTCGGGCGCTCACCGTCGTCCAGCTCATCGCGCTCGCGGCGAGTGCGCTCACTGTCTTCTCCGCAGGGGTCATGGGCATCACATCGTTCCTGTGGCTCGCGGCGGGCGCCGCCGCAGCCGGCGCCGCGGTGGCGCGACTCTCGGCGCAGCGTGTCGCACCCGCACTGTGGTCGTTCCTCTTCGGCGGCGCCGCCACGATCGCGGCGACGGCGACAGCCCTCGCGCTCCTCGAACCTCTCGCGCTTCCCGACGCCCTCTCTCCCGCCTTCCTCACCGGCGGCCCGGTCGCGGGCTTCCTGTTCGTGACGGCGGCGCGACCCCCGCGCTCGCGACGGCGACGCACCGCGGGCACGGCGGGCTCCCTGGTGGTCGTCGTCCCGGCGGTGCTCGCCGTCGCGTCGTCCGCGGCGACCTCGACCCTTCTCACCGCGGCGTCGGTCATCCCAGCCTTCCGCGCGGGCCTCCCGGATGGCGGCAGCGGCAGAGCACTGGGCGCAGCCGTCGGGGCCGTCGTCGGCCTGGGTGTGGCGGCCGCGGGCTTCCTCGTCCACGCAAGGGCGACGGCGACCGCGCGCGTCGGCGCTCACTGGTCGACGGTCGTCGCGGCCTGGATCGCTGCCGCAGGGGTCGTCGCCGTCGCCGGCCTGCCCTTCACGGATGCCGCAATCACCGCGGCGGTCGCCCTCGGTGTCGCGGCGACCGTCGCTCTCGCCGTGAAGGCCTCGCGGCGGATGCTCGTCCCGACCACGCGGGTTCCGCTCCTGCTGGGCGGTCACGGGGCGCTCGTCCTAGGCGCGATCGCGTCGTGGCACTCGTCCCTGCTCGCCGTCACGCTCGCGGCGGGCGTGCTCGGGGCCCTCACCCTGTTCGCCCGCACCGTGCCGGCATCCGCGCGGTGGGTCTACGTCGGCGCCGGGTATGCGTACGCGCTGACCGTCGCCGCTGCCGGCTTCGATCTGCTGGGCCTGCCCGACACGGCGGTGCTGAGTCTCACGACGTCCGTCGGAGCGGTGATCGCGATCGTGTCGACGTTCCTGCGCGTCGTGCCCGTGCGCACCTGGTGGACGATTCTCGCGGTCACCTCCGTTCCGTTCGCGATCGGCATCCTTCAGGTCGTGCGAGAGCGCAGCGGATGGACCGCGCTGTCGACCGGACTCATCTTCCTCCTCGCGTTGGCACTGGTGGTCACGCGGCGACCCGGACTCGTCGCCGGTCTCCGCGCCGCGTGCGCCGCCCTCCTCGTGCCGTCGCTGTCGGTCGTCGTGATCTGTCTGGGCGCCCAGGTGCTGAGTGTGAGCGCGTCGCCCATCACGCTCCCCGTGATCGCCGTCGTCGTCGCCCTCACCCTGCCGACGACCGACATGGCCGCCGCCCTGCTCGTCCGCCGAGGCATGGCCGCCGTCGAGGCGACGCTCGTCCGCGTCGCCATCGAAGCGTCCGCCCTGCTCACCGGCGCTCTGGCTGTCGCGCTCGCGCTCGTCCGGGATGCCGCGGGCCTCCCCACCGCGGTCGCGGTGCTCGTCATCCTCGCCGCGGGGGCGGCTGCGGGCGCCCTCACCACGCGCCACGTCCGGCTGTGGTGGGTCGCCGCCGCGGCGGCCACGGGGGCGATGTGGTCGGTGTGGCGCATCGCGGAGATCGACCTCCTCGAGCCCTACGTACTGCCACCGGCACTCGGCGCGGTGCTCGTCGGCACGATCCTCACGGCCCGCGGGCGTCCGGCGGTGGCCCTCGTGGCGAGCGGCATCGGCGTCGCGATTGCGCCGAGCCTCATCGCGCTCGCCGTGAGTGGAGCGGGCTGGCGAATGTCGGGGCTCCTCGCCGCGGCGATCGCCCTGTACCTCGCCGCCGAGCGTGCCCGCGGCACGGCGCGCCTGTCCGCGCTCCGCGTGCCCCTTCTCGCCGGCGCGCTGCTGGCTGCCGCCTCCGGCCCCGTCGGGTCGGTCCGGCTCGGTGCGGGACTCGACGCCGTGCCGACGGGCTGGCATCCGGTCGTGCTCGGTTTCGGCCTCTCGATGGCCGGCGGCCTTCTCGCCCTCGTCGCGGGGCGATCGCTCGCGCGGGAGATTCCGGACGAGCGACGGTGGCGCGAGCGATGGGTTCTCGCCCCCGCGGCGCTCTTCGTCACCGGTGGGGCATGGCCCCTCATCTCCGAGGACTGGCTGTCGATCTGGGCGATGTGGGCGCTGCTCCTCGCCATCCTCGTCGGCGTCGTCGGCGTCGCAATCCGCGTGCGCCGGAGCCCGGCCGGCATCCTGCCTCCCATTTGGTTCCTCTTCGCCCTCGCGTTCACGACCGCGGTCGTCGCGTGGAGCCCTCGGGAGCTGCGCGTCGAGTGGTTCTCGCTGCCCCTCGGGGCGGCTCTCCTGGTAGCCGGGGCCGTGCACCTGGACCGTGCGCCCGTACCGGAGCGCGGAACGTGGACCTCCTGGCCCGCCCGCTGGGTCGGCTCGTGGCCGCTGCTCGCGCCGGGACTCCTCACGATCATGAGCGCGTCGATCCTGGCGACCTTCACGGATCCGCTCACGTGGCGGGCGATCCTCGTCATCGTGATGGCGCTCGCCGCGATCCTGGTCGGCGCTCGGTGGCGCCTGTCGGCGCCGTTCCTCCTCGGCATCGCCGTGCTGCCCATCGAGAACGTCTCGGCGTTCGCGGTGCAGATCGGCCGAGGGATCGCGTCGATGCCGTGGTGGATCACACTCGCGGTCGTCGGTGCCGTCCTCCTGATCATCGCGGTCTCGTACGAACGGCGCGCCGGCGAGGCCGAGGGAATCGGAGCGCGGTTGCGAGACCTGCGGTGAGACGGGCTCACGAGCGCCCGCACAGGCGAGGGCGCGCGGCTCAGCGAGCCGTCCAACCGCCGTCCATCGTGTAGCTCGCTCCGGTCACCATCCCGGATCGGTCGGAGGCCAGCCACGCGGCCAGGGCGGCGACTTCTTCGGGTTCGATGAGCCGCTTCACGGCCGACTCCGTCAGCATGATGCGGGTGACGACGTCGGACTCGGGGATGCCGTGCACGGCCGCCTGGTCGGCGATCTGCTGCTCGACCAGCGGCGTGCGCACGTACGCGGGGTTGATGCAGTTGCTCGTGACGCCGTGGGGGCCACCCTCCAGGGCTGCGGTCTTGGACAGCCCCTCCAGCGCGTGCTTGGCGGAGACATATGCCGACTTGAACGGGCTCGCGCGCAAGCCGTGTGCGCTCGAGATGTTGATGATGCGTCCCCATCCCCGCTCGTACATCGCCGGAAGCGCCGACCGAATGAGGAGGAACGGCGACTCCACCATCAAGCGATGCATGAAGCGCCAGCGGTCGGGATCGAAATCCTCGAGTGGCGCGACCGTCTGCACTCCCGCATTGTTCACGAGGATGTCGACGTCCAGGCGGAGATCCTCCAGGGCAGCGGTGTCAGAGAGGTCGACGGTCCACGCCTTCCCGCCGATTCCGTCAGCGGCCGCCTGCGCGGCTTCGGCCTGGAGGTCGGCGACCGTGACCTCCGCACCGCGCGCGGCGAACTCGCGGGCGATGGCCAGCCCGATACCGCTCGCTCCCCCGGTCACGAGGGCCGTCCGACCGGCGAGGTCGTCTCCTCGAGTGGTCTCCGGCATCCCCGTCTCCTGTTCTGCGCTGGTTGCGGCGATTCCGCCGGTGCCATGCTGTGCGCTGCGCACCGACGATGTCAACGCGTCCGTTTATATACCATCGGTATATACTTCAGGTATGCAACAGACGGACGACCTCCTGCGCCTGCTCCTGGGCGCCCACGCGCTGACGCGCATCGCGTCGCTCGAGACGAAGAGCGACGCTCCCGCTGCCCAGTGGCGCACCCTCGCGCTCCTTCGCGACCACGGGCCGCAACGTCTCGGCGACCTCGCCACGCTGAGCAGGGTCACGCAGCCCGGCATGACGCGGTTGGCGACGCAGATGGCGGATGCCGGTCTCATCGCGCGCTCCGCCGACGCGCACGACTCGCGGGTGAGCATCCTCTCGCTCACGCCGGCGGGCGCCGCGGCACTCGATGCCTGGCTGACGCTCCTCGGGGAGACCCTCGCGCCCCGCTTCGACGCACTCGGCGAGGAGGATCGCGCCGTGCTCCGCCGCGCCGCCGACATCCTCACCGCCGTCGCCGCACCGCTGGCGGTCACCCGATGAGCGCAAGCACCAGCGTCGGAAGCGTCTGGCGGCAGCCCGCCCAGGTGTGGGCCGTCGCGTTCGCGAGCGTCGTCGCCTTCATGGGCATCGGACTCGTCGACCCGATCCTCCCCGCCATCGCGGAGTCGCTGGAGGCGAGCCCCGTCGAGACCGAGCTCCTCTTCACGAGCTACCTCGTCGTCACCGGCCTCGCCATGCTCGTCACGAGCTGGATCTCCAGCCGCATCGGGGCGAAGGCCACGATGCTCGCCGGGCTCGCGCTCATCGTCGTCTTCGCGCTCCTGTGCGCGCTCTCGGGGTCTGTGGATGCCGTCATCGGCTTCCGGGCCGGATGGGGCCTCGGCAACGCGCTCTTCATCTCGACTGCTCTCGCGACCATCGTCGGCGCGGCGTCGGGGGGAAGCGCGGCGGCGATCGTGCTCTACGAGGCGGCGCTCGGCCTCGGCATCGCCATCGGTCCGCTCCTGGGCGGATTTCTCGGCGAGATCAGCTGGCGCGGCCCGTTCTTCGGCGTCGTCGCGCTCATGGCGATCGCCTTCATCGCCGTGAGCCTGCTGCTGCGCACGCCCCCGGAGAAGCGCACGCCCATTCCGCTGTCGGCACCGCTCCGTGCGCTGCGGATCCCTTCGCTCGCCGTGCTCGCCGTGGCGGCGCTGTTCTACAACATCGGATTCTTCGTGCTGCTCGCCTTCTCGCCGTTCCCGCTGGGCTTCGGCGCGATGGGAATCGGACTCACCTTCTTCGGGTGGGGCGTGGCGCTGGCCATCACGAGCGTCTGGGTCGCGCCGCTCCTGCTCCGGCGTTGGCGGCGGACGACAGCCATGCTCGTCGTCCTGCCGCTTCTGGCGCTCGATCTCATCGCGGCGGCGCTCGTCGTCGACAACCCCACAGGGCTCGTCGTCTGCATCGTGATCGGAGGACTCCTCCTCGGCCTGATGAACACGATCCTCACGGAATCGGTCATGGAGGCGACCGACCTCCCCCGCTCGGTCGCCAGCTCCGCCTACTCGGCGGTGCGATTCCTCGGCGGAGCAGCGGCGCCGCCCCTCGCTGCTCTCCTGTGGCACGCCTACGGTGCGGCCGTGCCGTTCGTGTTCGCCGCGGCATCCGTGCTCGTCTCCGCCGGCGTCATCGCGCTCGGGCGCCGCGCACTCCGTCGCGTCGACGCGCGCGAAGCCGACCTGGGCGACGAGGCGGCGTCGATCCTCGTGGGCGACGCGTCCTGACGGACTGCGCACGCGACGAAGGCTCCGGACTCCTCCGGGCACATAACGAAGGCCCCGGATTTCTCCGGGGCCTTCCGCCTGTGCACCCCCTGGGACTCGAACCCAGAACCCACTGATTAAGAGTCAGTTGCTCTGCCGATTGAGCTAGAGGTGCAGGCTGCTCGCCATGAGGCGAACCGAGGGTCAACGTTACCATCCCGATGCCGTCTCTCGCCAATCGAGGCGGGAACGCCGCGTATCCTGGATGCCGTGACCTCCCCCACTTCGACGCCCTCCTGGAACGCGCCGTACACCGGGGACTTGTCCGACGATCTGGCGCTCGCCCTGCGGCTGGCCGACGCGGCCGACGCGGCAGCCATGGCACGGTTCGATGCGCGCGATCTCGACGTGCGCGTGAAGGCCGACGACACCCACGTGACCGAGGCCGATCTCACGACCGAGGAGGCGATCCGCGCGATCCTCGGCGCGGAGCGCCCCGACGACGGCGTGCTGGGTGAGGAGTTCGGATCGAGCGGGGCGAATCGCCGGCAGTGGATCGTCGATCCGATCGACGGCACCGCGAACTACCTCAAGGGCATCCCCATGTGGACGACGCTGATCGCCCTCGCGATCGACGGTGTCCCCCGCGTGGGCGTCGCCAGCCAGCCCGCCCTCGGCCGCCGCTGGTGGGCGGCATCCGGTCTCGGCGCGTGGACGGACACGCCGTCGGGTCCGCGCCGGCTGCGGGTGTCGACCGTCTCGGACATCGCCTCGGCGAGCGTGAGCTTCCAGAGCATCACGCAGTGGGACGACGTCGGGCGCGTCGACGATCTCCTGCGCCTCACCCGGGCGGCGTGGCGCGATCGGGGCTACGGAGATGCGTGGCCGTACATGCTGCTCGCCGAGGGACGGCTGGAATTCGTCGCCGAGTTCGATGTCAAGGAGTACGACATCGCCGCGCTCGTTCCCATCGTCACGGAGGCCGGCGGCCGTTTCACCGACATCGACGGCGCAGACTCTCTGACCTCCCGGTCGTCGTTGGCCACCAACGGCATCCTCCACGAAGATTTCCTCTCCCTCATCCGCCCCCGCTGACCCGGAGCACGCCTTGACCGTTCGTCGCTCGCCCCGCCTCGCCCTGACGACCCTGCTCACTCTCACCGTCGCGTTCGCCGCGGCCGGGTGCGCGCCGACGCCCTCTGGAACCCCGGCCGACCCGGGTGCACAGCCGTCGGCTCCCGCGGGCCCCACCGAACCGGGTTCGACGCCGACGCCCACGGTCACCGTGCCCGCCGTCGACCCCGCCGACGTCACGTGCGAGAACCTGATCGGCGCCGACCTGGTCGAAGAGCTCACCGACCAGGGATGGACGCCGCGCGAAGACCCGTTCATCATCGGCGATCTGGAACTGGCCGACGGCACGTCGTGCACGTGGGGCGACTTCGAGCAGGCCACCGGCGACGACCTGCTGCTCTTCGGCTGGTCGCCCATCACCGCGGACGAGGCGTCCTCCGTGCAGGCCGCGCTCGAGTCCGAGGGATGGCTACGCGAAGAGGGCACAGAGGGCGTCTACCTCACGGAGGATCCGTCTCAGGCGATCGCCGTCGACGAGGACGGGTACGGTATGACCTACCTCTTCGGCGACGGGTGGGTCACCGTCTCCGACACCAAGCAGGGACTGATCCTCATCGAGCGCCCGGGCGCCTGACGACGAAAGCGGGAATCATGGAGCGCTACGACACGGTCGTCGTGGGCGCGGGGGTGGCCGGCCTGACAGCGGCGAGGCTCCTCGTCGCGGAGGGCCGACACGTTCTCGTCCTCGAGGCACGGGACCGCGTCGGGGGTCGCGTGTGGAGCGACCGCACGGGGTCGCAGGTCATCGACCGCGGTGCGTCGTGGATCCACGGGATCACGGACAGCCCGGTGGCGGCGGCAGCGGATGCCTTCGGCATGCGGACGATGGAGTTCACGGTCGGCGGGTACCAGCCCGACAGCCGCCCCATCGCCTACTACGGTCCCGACGGGCGACGGCTGTCCGACGCGGCCGCACAGCAGCACATCGCCGACATCCACGCCGTCGACGAGACTCTCGCGCGGGTGATCGCCGAATCGCCGGACGATGCCTCGTACCGCGATGTCACGGAGACCGCGCTCGCGCAGCAGCCGTGGGATGCCGAACGCCTCCAGCGCGTGCGGGAGTACCTCGAGCACCGCAGCGAGGAGCAGTACGGCGCCTGGATCGAGGACCTCGCGGCCCACGGACTGGACGACGACGAGATCGACGGGGACGAGGTCGTCTTCCCCGACGGGTACGATCGCCTTCCCGCTGCCCTCGCGGACGGTCTCGACGTGCGGCTGCGCAGCGTCGTGACGCGCATCGCCTGGTCGGAGGACGGCGTCACGGTGCGCGTCGGCGGCACCGACTTTTCGGCGGCCACCGCCGTGGTCACCGTCCCCGTGGGCGTCCTGCAGTCGGGCGCCCTGGAGATCGTCCCCTCGCTGCCCGACGAGGTCGCCCAGCCCCTCTCGCGGCTGCGAATGAACGCGTTCGAGAAGGTCTTCCTCTCCTTCCCCGAGACGTTCTGGGACGACGACGTGTACGCGATCCGCCAGCAGGGCGCCGACAGCCGCGCCTGGCACTCGTGGTACGACCTGACGGCTCTCCACGGCATCCCGACCCTGCTCACGTTCGCGGCGGGTCCGACCGCGCGGGAGTTCCGCGACCGGAGCGAAGCGGAGGTCGCGGCGGCAGTGATGGTGCAGCTGCGTCGGCTGTACGGCGAACGTGCGGTGGAACCGGATGCCGTCGTCGTCACCGACTGGCAGGACGATCCGTTCAGTCACGGTTCCTACGCCTACATGACCGTCGGTTCGACCACCGACGACCACGATGCCCTCGCAACGCCGGTGGGCGGCGTGCTGCATCTGGCCGGCGAGGCGACATGGACCGACGACCCGGCAACGGTGACCGCGGCGATGATGTCGGGCCACCGTGCGGCCTCTCGCATCGCGGGTCGTAATGTGCCGATCGAGGGGCTCTGGAGCTCACACTGAGCACACTGCTCACATCGGGCCCCGCCGCCTCGGCGTGTCACTCATTTCGACACGGTAAGCGCATGCTCTAGCGAAAAGTCGCTAGTTAGGCTAACTTCCTTTTCACGGGTACCAGTCCCCCACTCAGCGACACCCCCCAGTCGCGCGGACCCGCTCGAGCCCTCGCCTCCTTCTGCGCGAGGGCTCGATCCGCGTCCGGTGCCGAGCGATGAACTACCTCCGCACGAGGCGGCGGGCACGCCGCAACGACAGAGGCCCGAGCACCGCGCGTGGGCGCGGCCTCGGGCCTCTTGCGGTGACAGTGAATCGTGGAGATGGGGGGAATCGAACCCCCGTCCATCGCTGAAAAGCGGCGTCTTCTCCGGGCGCAGTCTGTGAAGTTCGTTCTGCTCGGCCCCAACCCTTGGTCACAGACACCCGAGTTGACGAGCCCAGTCCGGGAAGAGTCCCACGCGACGTCCGGACGCCGTCGCGCAGCAAGATCCCTTAGATGACGCCAGGGAACGTGACGGGATCAGTCACGCACTGACGGACTCGGGCTCGCTGCTCAGGCAGCGAGGGCGAAGTCGGACTGCTTCTTTTCGGCAGTTATTGTTTCGCAGAGATCGTTTACGAGATAACCCTGCATCCTCGGCCCGCTTCCCGCAGCAACGCAGGCGATGTCGAAACCGATCATCCCCGGAGCGCCGTGAGGCAGACCACTGTCACCCTGTGGAGTTGTCACCCGGGTGCGAGCACCCGAGCATTACAGCCTACAACATCCCCTCATCCCTCACCATTCCCCCGTAGAGTCGGCGCCATGAGCGAAGTGATCATCACCGTCCGCGGCGAGAACGAGAGCCGCGTCGCACCCGAACGGGCCGTCGCCCACGTCTCCGCCGCCGCCGACGGACCGCACCGGGGTGCCGTCGTCGAACGCATCTCCGCCCTGGCCACGCCGGTGCGCGACGACCTCGCTCGAGGCAAGGATGCCGGCACAGTCGCGGACTGGTCGAGTCAACGCGTCTCGGTGTGGTCGGATCGGCCGTGGAACAGCGACGGGAAACAGCTCGACCTCGTGCACCACGCTTCGCTCGAGATCACGGCGACGTTCACCGACTTCACGGTGCTGTCCGACTGGCTCAACGACGTCGCCGCCCGCGACGGACTGCAGGTGGGCGCGGTGGAGTGGCTGCTGTCCCCCGAGACGCGGGCGCGGGTGGAACGCGACGTGGCGACGGCAGCCGTGTCGGTCGCGGTCGAACGCGCCGGTGCGTACGCCGCGGCTCTGGGCCTGCGCACGGTCGCGCCCCTCGAGATCGCCGACCTCGGCCTTCTCACGGGCGGCGCCGAATCCTCTCCCGCCCCTCGCATGTACGCGAAGGCTGCGATGGCGATGGATGCCGCGGGCGGACCCGCCGTCGACTTCCAGCCCGACGATATCGTCGTGTCCGCCGCCGTCGAAGCGCGCTTCCGCGCGAGTTGACGGTCAGTCGCCGAGGCGGTTCTTCGTGCGCATGGCCCGCTCGGCCTCGCGCTTGTCCTCACGCTCGCGAATCGTCTGCCGCTTCTCGAACTCGCGCTTGCCCTTCGCGACAGCGATCTCGACCTTCGCGCGACCGTCGCTGAAGTAGAGCTTCAGCGGGACGAGGGTGTAGCCGCCCGCGCTGATCGCGTGGGAGAGCTTGACGATCTCGTCCTTGTGGAGCAGCAGCTTGCGCGTGCGCTTGGCGGAGTGATTCGTCCAGTGCCCCTGCGAGTACTCCGGGATGTTCACGGCATCCAGGTAGGCCTGCCCCCCGTCGATGTACGCGTAGCCGTCGCTGAGGTTCGCCCGCCCCTGCCGCAGCGATTTCACTTCGGTGCCGGTGAGCACGAGCCCCGCCTCGTAGGTCTTCTCGATGGCGTACTCGTGGCGCGCGCGACGGTTGGTCGCGATGACCTTCTCCCCGCGTTCCCTGGGCATGACGTTCTCCTCGTGATCGGATGCCGTGCAGTGTCCTCGAGAGGAAGACGGCAGCCGTCCAGACTATCTCACGCGCGCAACCAGCGGCGGATCGCGAAACCGGCGGATGCGGCGGCGAGCACGAGGCCGATGATGATGAGCGAAGGGATCACGACCGCGGCATCCCGCATCCCCACCCACGACGTGATGAAGTCGACGCGATCGCGGAGGTACCCGTTGATCCCGAAATGGATGCCGGCGACGATCGCCAGGCTCGCCAGCACCGACCCGATGAGCGCCGCGAACATGCCCTCCAGGATGAACGGCGTCTGGATGAAGCGGTTGGAGGCGCCGACGAGTCGCATGATGCCGAGCTCTCGGCGTCGCGCGTACGCGGAAAGGCGGATCGTGGTGGCGATCAGGAGGACGGCGGCGATCAGCATGAGGACGGCGATGCCGATCGCGATGTAGGTGGCGACGGTGAGCGCGGAGAACAGCGGATCGAGGTACTGCATCTGGTTCTGGACAGCATCGACGCCCGCCATGCTGCGGAACGCCTCCTCGATCACATCGGCGCGTGTGGGGTCGACCAGGTTGATGCGGAACGCCTCGTTCATCTGGTCTTCCGTGACGAACTCGGCGTAATCCTCGCCGTAGAGGTCGAGCACCGCCTGATAGGCCTGTTCGCGCGACTCGAAGTCGTAGCTGCGCACGACCGTCTGCAGCGCCGGGCTGTCGAGTTTCTCCTTGACAGCGAGGATCTGATCGTCGCTCGCGACGCCGTCGGTGCAGTTCGGGCCCGAGGAGATCGAGCTGCAGAGGAACACGGCGACCTGAGCACGCTCGACCCAGTAGCCCTGCATCTTGACGATCTGCATCTGCATGAGCATCGCCGCACCGACGAAGGTCAACGATACGAACGTCACGAGGATGACCGAGATCACCATGGACGCGTTGCGTCGCAGCCCCGTGAGCGCCTCGCCGAGGATCAGTCCGACTCTCACGTCGTGGGCCCCACTTCGTCGTCCGGCTCGTCTGCGAGGCCGAGTCGGTCCGCCGCTCCGAGTCCTCCCCCGAGTCCGAGCTCGGAGAGGTCGACCTCGGGGGCGGCGATCTGAATGGGGCGCGTGGACGGGTCGGGTTCCGCCGCAGCCGGCGTCGTCAGTTCCGCCGCAGCCGCCGGTCGCTCGGCGACCGGATCGGGCATCGGCGCCGGGGCGGGCTGCGCGGCGATCTCACGCTGCAACTGCAGGACGGCGGTGAGAGCGGCTGTCGCGGCGGCGCCCCTCTCCTCCTGAGGTGCGAGGCTGGGGATCGCCGAGGTGTCGCCGTACCCGCCGTGGCGGTCGTCGCGCACGAGCACGCCGCCGCGAAGCTCGATGACGCGGCGCTGCATCTCGTTCACGAAGCCTGCCTCGTGGGTAGCCATGACGACGGTCGTGCCACCGGCGTTGATCCGCGCGAGCAGTTGCATGATGTCGACCGAGGTCGCCGGGTCGAGGTTTCCCGTCGGCTCGTCGGCCAGCAGGATCTGCGGCCGGTTCACGAGCGCCCGTGCGATCGCGACGCGCTGCTGCTCACCGCCGGAGAGCTCGTGCGGCAGCCGCTTGTCCTTGCCCTCGAGCCCGACGAGCGCGAGAACCTCGGGCACGGTCTGCTGGATGAACGCGCGCGACGATCCGATGACCTGGAGCGTGAAGGCGACGTTCTGGAACACGGTCTTGCCGGGGAGGAGCCGGAAGTCCTGGAAGACCGACCCGACGTGCCGACGGAAGTACGGCACCTTCCGCGTGGACAGGGTGCGCAGGTCGCGCCCGAGCACGACGACGCGACCGTCGCTCGGACTGTCCTCCCGCAGGATGAGCCGGAGACACGAGGACTTCCCCGAGCCGGACGCGCCCACGAGGAAGACGAATTCGCCGCGCTGGACCTCGAAACCGACGTCGTTCAGCGCCGGCTTGTTCGTCCCGCGGTACTTCTTGGTGACGTGCTCGAACCGGATCATGACCCGTCGAGCCTAAGCGCGGCGGGTGAGGATGCCGGATACGACACCCCCACGCGCGCGGAACGCCGGCTCACGAACTCTCGAGCTGCCCTCGCACGATGGAATCGCCTGAGTGGGTGTGGTCGCCGTCGTCGGGCTCCTGCGAGATGTCGACGACACTGAAACGCGCCGTATCGACATCGGCAGGGATGGTGAACGACCCGGTCGTGCCATCGAGGATGCCGAGACTCACGAGATCGGACCCGTCGGGCGTGAGCAGCCACACTTCGCGGTGGCCGGTGTCGGCGAGGTCCGCGTCGAGGTCGACGATGACGCGCTCCACTCCGTCGGACTCGCGCTCGAGGGTCGCACTTCCGCGCGCCCCGGGATGATCGGGGAACGCGTCGAGGGTCGCCGTCGCGATATCGATCGGTCGCGGAGTGATGAGCGTGACAACGAGCACGACCACGGCCGCCGTGGCCACGAGTCCTCCCGCGAGCACCGCGAGGCGACGGGACAGTCGCGCGCGCCGTGGTGCGCGGTGCACGCGGCCTCGCCCTTCGTCGCGGTCGAGGCGGGGGTCGGTCGGGTCGGCATCGGTCCGGTCGGCGGCGATCTCACGGGCCACCGCATCCCACACGTGGGCGGCGGGCGTAGCCAGCCCGGCGCGGTGCGCCCCGCGGGCGACCGTCACGGTCTGCTCGAGAGCGGCGAGTTCGTCGGCGCACGTCGCGCACTGCGACAGGTGTGCAGCGGCGTCGGCATCCAGAGCGAGGTCGCCGAGGGCGGCCATGGCCAGGTCGTCGGGGTCAATATGCGACATGGGTGCCCTCCCATCTCTTCCGCAGTCTTTGGAGGCTTCTTCTCACGTGGCTTTTCACGGTTCCCAGCGGCATGTCCAGCCGCTCCGCGATCTGGGCGTGGGTGAGGTCATCATAGAAGGCGAGTCTCACGACCGCCTGGGCGTCGGGTTCGAGTTGCTCGATCTCGTGCGCCACCATGATGGCATCCGTGGGATCGGGGGCGGGCTCGATCTCGGGATCGGCATGCGCCTTGAGCGCGTCGAGCACACGATGGTCCCGGGCCCGTCGACGGTGCGCGTCGGCGATCCGCCGGCGGGCGATCGCGACGAGCCACGTCGGGAGCGACGCCTTGGCGGGGTCGAAGGTGCTGCGGGCGCGCCACGCGGACACGAACGTCCATTGGGTCACGTCCTCCGCTTCGGAGACGTCGCCCAGCGAACGGAGCGCGATCGTGTAGACGAGACGCGACCACCGGTCGTACACCTGCTTCAGCACCCGCTCGTCCGCCGTCGCGAACACGAACCCGAGGTGCTGCTCCTCTGCGTCGTCGATGACGCTCTCCTCCCGGGGCTCTGTGTATACGAGGGTCATCGGTCTCACCCCTCGGGGCGGGCGACCGCGACCACGTTGTCACTGTACGTCCTCGTGGCCTCATCGAACGAGCCGCCGCACGTGATGATCACGAGGGAGGACTCGCCGGAGCGCGAGAAGAGGTCTTCGACGGGCAGTTCCGCGCGCGGGATGTAGCGGACGGAGACGACGGTGAAGTCGGTCGTCTCGCCGTCCTCATCGCGCACCTGCACCTTCGCGCCCTCGTCGAGGTCGCGGAGCTGTGCCAGCGGACCGATGCCGAGCACGCGCGAGTCGACGTGGGCGGCGATCACCGCGGAGCCCTCGTCGGCGCCGGGGGTCGGGCCGTAGCGGTACCAGCCGGCGACGGCCGGGTTCTCGGGGATCTCCATGGAGCCGTCGTCCTGCACTCCCACCGGCTTCACCCGGAGGTCCGCATCGATAGCGGGGATACGGAGCTCGACCGGCCGGGCCGACGCGTCGACGGGTGCGAGCGTCGCCTGCGCAACCGGCACGTCGACGGCGGGTGTCGGCCGCTCCGTCGCCACTGCCTGGGGGACGCCCGCTCCCCCGACCGCCTGCTCCCCCGCCGTGGGGGCGGCGGGGGAGCAGGCGGTGAGCAGCGACACGATCACGACGACGCCGATGGCGATCGCCCCACTCGTGCCGCGGCGGTTCATCGGGAGCGGTTCACCGCGGCGCGGCGCACGGCGACGATGACGAGGGCGGCGAGCAGCAGGCCCGCACCACCGAGGACGACCGGCATCCACACGTCTCCGCGGTTCTCCGCGGCGAGTCCGGCCGAACCGGTGTTCACCCCGTCGGGGTTGGAGTGGAGACCGTCGATCGTCTGTGCGGCGATCGCGAGGTTGCCGTCTTCGGCGCTGCCCCACGCGTAGACGATCGTCAGGGTGCCGTCGGCGATCTCGACGTCTGTGGGTCCGAGCACGGGGTCGGTGGTCCCGGCCAGGGCGACCGACGCCGACACGGTGCCGGCAGGCAGGTCGAGCGTCGCCTCGTCAGGGTTCACCAGGCCCTCGATCACGGGGCTGTCACCGGCGAGCACGTCCACGGCGGGAGCGGCCGCCACGTGACGGACCGTCAGGCGGCCTTCGCCGGCGGCGGTCTCGGAGGTGTCGTTCGTGAACAGCTTGGCCGTGGGCTCGCCGTCTTCGGTGAGGTGCGCGACCGCCGTGTAGGACATGCCGCCTTCGAGCGTCAGGGTGATTGGTCCGAGCACAGGGTCGGAGTCGTCGGCGGCGTCCGTCGCGGTGAGGGCCACGTCGTAGTCCCCCGCGGGCAATTCCAGCGGCCCGGCGAGGTCGCCCGGCTGGAAGTCATCGAGCGTGAGGTCACCGTTGACGTAGACATCCACGGGGGTGTCGGGGATGCCGTGCAGCACCGACAGAGTGGCGTCGTCCGAAGTTGCTGCGGTAGCGGGAGCAGCGACGGTCACCGCCGCGAGCCCTGCGACGGCGAGGCCGACGAGAATCCTGGATCGCATGTCCTTCTCCTTCCGTGCGACGCGCCGATCGCGTCGTCATGGATGTATTCGTGCGAATACTCGGAGATGGATGCAGCCGGTCGAAGAAATTCTTCAGCGCATCGAGGAAAGAGGGTCAGTCGTCGCTTTTGCGCTTGCGCCAGCGGATGCCGGCCGCGATCAGACCGTCGAGATCACCGTCGAACACCGACGCGGGGTTTCCCACTTCGTAGCCGGTGCGGAGGTCCTTCACGAGCTGCTGGCCGTAGAGGAAGTACGACCGCATCTGGTCGCCCCAGCTCGCGGTGATGACGCCGGCGAGTTCCTTCTTCTTCGCTGCTTCCTCTTCCTTCTGGAGCAGCATGAGGCGCGTCTGGAGCACGCGCATGGCGGCGGCGCGGTTCTGGATCTGGCTCTTCTCGTTCTGCATCGAGACGACGATCCCCGTGGGGATGTGGGTGATGCGCACGGCCGAGTCGGTGGTGTTGACCGACTGGCCGCCGGGACCGGAGCTGCGGAAGACGTCGACGCGGATGTCGCCCTCGGGGACTTCGACCTCCTGGGCCTCCTCCATCACGGGGATGACCTCGACGGCCGCGAAGCTCGTCTGGCGCTTGTCGGCGGAGCCGAACGGGCTGATGCGGGCCAGGCGATGCGTACCGGCTTCCACGGAGAGCGTGCCGTACGCGTACGGGGCGTCGATCTCGAACGTGGCCGACTTGATGCCCGCGCCTTCGGCGTAGGAGGTGTCCATGACCTTGACGGGGTACTTGTGGCGCTCGGCCCAACGCAGGTACATGCGCAGCAGCATGTCGGCGAAGTCGGTGGCGTCGTCGCCGCCGGCGCCCGAGCGGATCGTGACGACCGCGGCACGCGCGTCGTACTCGCCGTCGAGGAGCGTCTGCACCTCGAGCTGGCCGATCGTCTCCTGGAGGCTCGCGAGTTCGGCACGCGCCTCGGCGGCGGAGTCCTCGTCCTCCATCTCGTTGGCGAGTTCGATGAGCACGTCGAGGTCGTCGAGTCGCTGACCGACGTCGCTGATGCGCTTCAGCTCCGACTGACGGTGGCTGAGGGCGCTGGTGACCTTCTGCGCCTTCTCGGGGTCGTCCCAGAGGTCGGGGGCGCCGGCCTCTTCGGAGAGTCGCTCGATCTCCGAGCGGAGCGCGTCGACGTCGACCACCGCCTGGATGTCGGCGAAGGTGGAGCGGAGGGCCTGGATGTCGGCGGACAGATCGAGTTCGAGCATGGCATCCCCAGACTAACGTGGAAGGGTGACCCCCGACGCCTCCCCCGATCCCGGAGAGGCCCCGATCGGACGGATGCTGTGGCGCCTCGCGCCGATGATCTACGGACCCACCGTGCTGTTCGCGGTCGGCGAGGGCGCCGTGATCCCCCTACTGCCGGTGCTGGCGGCGGCTCTCGGCGCGGACGTGCCGACCGCCGCCCTCGTGGCATCCGCTCTCGTCGTCGGTCAGCTGTGCGGCAACCTCCCCGCCGGCTGGGCGGTCGCACGCATCGGTGAGCGCGTGACGATGGCGATCGGCGGCGCGGTGGCGCTCCTCGGCGCCGCGGGCCTCGCGTTCGCCCCCAATCTCGCGGTGCTCGCGGCATCCGTTTTCGTCATCGGGCTGAGCGCGGCCGCTTTCGGCCTCGCGCGTCACTCCTTCATGACGACGCGTGTGCCGCTGACGTTCCGGGCGCGGTCTCTGTCGCTCCTGGGCGGCACGTTCCGCCTCGGCATGTTCGTCGGTCCGTTCCTGGCCGCCGCTCTGCTGGGCGTCTTCGGTGACCTGCGCGCGACGATCTGGTTCTTCGGCGGATGCCTCGTGGCGACGATCGCGCTCGTCCTCCTCGGACCCGATCCGGAGGTCGAGGCTGCCGCTGCGAGCCGGTCGGCCGCGCGCGCCAACCGCGACGTCGAGGAGCGCGAGGACACGGGAGAGCCCGTGACCGGCGCGATCCCCACGCGGCGAGAGCCGGGGACGGGCGTGATCCGGACGATGTGGCGGCATCGGGGCGTGCTGTCTCGGCTCGGGGTCGCCGCGGCGTCGCTGTCGGCGGTGCGGTCGGCCCGTCAGGTGGTGCTGCCGCTGTGGGGCGTGTCGATCGGGCTCGACGCGCAGACGATCGCGCTCGTCGTGGGTGTGTCGGGGGCGATCGACTTCGCCCTGTTCTATGCGAGCGGTCAGGTGATGGACCGCTTCGGCCGGTTGTGGGCGGCGCTGCCGGCAATGCTGCTGATGGGCCTCGGTTTCATCGCGCTGTCGTTCACCCACGACGGCGACCAGGCGGCGATGTGGTTCGCTCTCTTCGCCGCCGTGCTCGGGGTCGGGAACGGGCTGTCGAGCGGCATCCTGCTCACGCTCGGCGCCGATGCCGCCCCGCAATCGGATCCGGCCGCATTCCTCGGGTCGTGGCGCACGCTCACGGATGCGGGAGGTGCCCTGGCCCCGCTCCTCGTGTCGGCGGTCGCCGCGGTGTTCTCCCTCTCGATCGCCACGGGGCTCATGGGCGCCGTCGGACTGCTCGGCGCCGCCGCGTTCGCGCGCTGGGTGCCGAGGTTCGTGCCGCGGAGCTAGCTGATCTCCGGGAGCCGGCCGTCATCCGAGCGCCGTGCGCGACGTCGCCGTCGCCTCGACCGGCAGCCCGTCGGGGACGAACAGCGTGACGACGGGCGGTCGCCACTGCAGTCGCACCGTGACGCGCGCCGACACCCCGTCGGGGGTTCCCGCATCGACGAGCGTCACCCCCGGCAGCTCTCCGACGAGCGCCGCCGCTTGTTCGTGAACGTTCGCATCGGTCAGCCGCGCGACCGGCTCGCCGCCCACCACCGTGAGGGCGAATCCGTCGGCGCCCGCGAGCGCCGCGGCGTCGGCGGCGGCATCCGCACGCTTCTGCGCGAGATAGAGACTCGTGGCATCCGCGCAGATCAGGACGAGCACCAGCGCCAGCACTGCGTAGCCGAGCGTGAGCAGGAGCGCCGTGCCGTCTTCGCCGCTCACGACGCGCCGCGCAGTCTTCACCCCGCGCTCCACAGCCTCAACATCTTCTGAACGCTCGTCGCCTCCACAGCGACCCTGGCCTGTTCCCGCGCTCCGAACACGTCGGGCACGAGCGGGAGGGCAACGCGCACCCTGACCGTGACGACGAGGGTCGCGCCCGCGGACGGGCATCGCGCCGTCGTCGGTCGACAAGCGATGTCGACCTCCAGCTCCTGTCGGTCGATGCCGTATTCGGCGGCGACCGTCCGCGCCGTCTGCTCGGCGCGCTCGCGGGCCTGCTCCGCGTCCTGGGCCGCGGCCACCCCGCGCGCGATCTGGCGTGACGCCGTCTCGGCAGCGAACGACCCGGATTGGATCTGCCCGAGTGCGATCACGAGATAGACGATCGGCACCAAGAGGATCAAGCCGACGAGGAGGAACTCCACCGCTGCCGCTCCCCCGTCATCCCGCCAGGCTTTCGCGCGGCGCACGGGCGGTCACCTCCCATCCGGCAGGGACGCCGAAGATGCCGACGAGAGGGAGGGTCGCCGTCACCGACACTTCGACTTCTTCGCGCCCCTCGGCTCCGACCAGCGCAGCGGATGCCGCGACGCCGTACCCGTCTCCGATCGCACGTTCCACGACGGCGACGGCACGTGTGGCGCCTTCGCGGACGTCCACATCGGCCAGAGCCGCGTGGAACGCACCCTCCACCGCGGCGTCGTGAACGACATTTCGGAGGTACACGGTGAGAGCGAACTGCAGCACTCCCAGGGTCAGCGCGGTGAGCAGAAGTCCCACGAGGAGGAACTCGACAGCGCTCGATCCGCGATCCTCGCGCAGCAGACCACGCACCGTCAGAAGCCCGAGACGCGCCCGATGGCCTGCTCGAAGAGCTGCGCCAGCGCGGGACCCGCGAGCGCCCAGATCGCCACGACGAGTCCCGCCGTCATGAGGGTCACCAGCACCCAACCGGGCACATCGCCTCGCTCATCGCGGATCAGGGTTCGGCCTGTGCGCGCTCGGGGCGTCAGATGGGACGTCATTCTCTTTCCTTTCGATGGGATGGATCAGGGCGTGCCGAGTCGGAGCATGACAACCCCGGGGAACACGGCGAACAGGACGGAGAGCGGAAGCAGCAGGAAGACGAGCGGGAGGAGCATCACGATCTCCTTGCGTCCGGCGAGTTCGATCAGTGCCCGCTTGGCCTCGTCGCGGGCGTCGCCCGCTTGCTCCTGCAATACCTGAGCGAGCGGCGCACCCCGGTCGATCGCGGCGACGACATGATCGATCGAGCGCGCGAGCGCAGGCGAGTCGAGGCGGGCACTCACCGACTGGAGCGCCTCCGCGAGGCTCGACCCTGTGCCGCTCTCGAGCACGGCGCGGCGCAGCTCGGCGGTCAACTCACCCGTGCCGACATCGCCCACCCGTCGTAGCGCGTCGCGCAGGCCCTCGCCTGCCGCCAGGCAGAGAGCGAGGAACTCCAGCACGGTGGGAAGCTCCTCCTCGATGCGCCGCCGACGGCGCCGGACGGCGCGCGTCAGATGAGCGTCGTGCGCCACGACGGCGCAGACCGCACACGCGAGCGGGAGGAGGGCAGTGGCCGCGGTCACGCCGGAAAGCACTGCCAGCACGAGCGCGGCGAGGGCCCCTCCCACGAGCCCACCGACCGCCCACCCGAGAGCGTGCGCCCGGTGAGTGACGGCACCGTACGTCCGCCCCGCGTGCGCCAGCCGGCGCTCTACTCCGCTGGCCCGGGCGCCGAGCAGATGGAGGACGAGCGCGCGCAGACCACGACCGGGGAGGCGGGCGGGCGGGGTGAGTCCACGAGGATCGCTGACGTCGCGGACATACGGGGCAATGCGGTTCGCCAGGGCCGGCGCCGCCCAGCGCGCGTGACGAGAGGTCAGGAGGAGCACGCCGCCCGCCAACGCGACACCCGCGACGATCGCGACGGCGAGATCGGACAGCACACTCACCCGAACCACCTCTGCGGTTCGGGAAGACGACCCCACCGCATCATCAGGCGATACGCGACCACCGACACGGCTGCCCCCGAGACGACGAGGACCATGCCTTCCGCGGACGCATAGGCCTGCATCCCCTCCGGTCTCGTGGCCAAGAGGCCCAGCACCACCCACGGCGCGACGACGCCCAGGACGGCCGCCCCTCTGATCCAGGACTGCCGCGCCTCCACCTCACCGCGCACCGCGGAATCTGCCCGAACTGATGCGGCCAACGCCCGAAGTACGGGTGTGAGTTCCGTGCCGCCGACCTGACGCGCCATCCGCAAGGTCTCCACGATCCGGTCGGCCACCGGATCACCCAGCGCCGACTTCAGGCGCAGGGCGGCGGAGTCGAAGTGTCCCGATGCGGAGATGTCGGAGGCGAAGCGGGCGAATGCGGGCCGGAGCGGAGGCGGTCCGGCGACAGCGAGCGCCGACACGGCCTCAGGAAGCGACATCCCCGCCCGGACGGATGCCACGAGGAGTTCGCACACGTCTGGCCAGAGCAGTCTGCGCGCCCGACGCAGCCGCCGCGCTCGCGTGCGCACCCAGGAGAAGGGAGCGGCGACCCCGACCAGCATGGCGAGCCCTGCGACGACGACGAGGCCCGTCGCGAGCCAGACGACCGCGCCGCACGCGAGCGAACTGAGTCCCGCGACAATCGGCAATCGGGCCGTCGGGGCGTGGGCGAATCCCGCCGCGTCGAGGAGCTTGCGCAGCCGCCCTTCGCGTCGTCCGCCACGCTGCGACACACCCGCCGGCCACAGCCACGGAGCCAGCGACAGCAGGATTCCGCCGGCGAGCATCGCCCCCGCGAGAGGGATCATCCGCGTCCTCTTCCGTAGAGCGGACGCGTCGAGACGGTCCCCGTCTGCACCTCACCGGTGACCTCCGCGACCTCGGCCACGACCCTCCGCCCGTCCGCGAGCCGATGGCAGTGGACGACGAGGTCGACGGATGCCGCGATGGCGGGCAGCACGAAGCCGGTGTCGATGTTCCGCCCCGCCAGTAGCGGAAGGGCGGCGAGTTTGCGGATCGCTTCCGCCGCAGAGTTCGCGTGGATCGTCGCGGCACCCGGAATACCGGTGTTCAGCGCCAGGAGGAGATCGAGTGCTTCCGCGTCGCGTACCTCGCCGATCACGAGCCGATCCGGCCGCATGCGCAACGCCTCCTTGACGAGGCGTCGCAGCGTCACCTCCCCCGTGCCCTCCAGGCTGGGCTGGCGCCCCTGCAGCGCAACGGTGTCGAGCGCCCCGACGGCGAGTTCGAAGGTCTCCTCGACCGTCACGATCCGCTGATGAGCTGGACACGCTCCGAGCAGCGCCGACAGCAGAGTCGTCTTGCCCGCATGGGTGGCGCCGGAGACGAGGACGCTTCGACCGGCCGCCATCGCGGAGACGAGGAGGTGTGCCACGTCGGAGGGCAGGGATCCGGCCTCGACGAGATCGGCGAGCGTGCGGCGATGCGGCACGAACTTGCGGATATTGACGGACCAGTGCGCCCGGGTGATGTCGGGGATCACGACGTGCAGGCGCGAGCCGTCGGGGAGCGATGCGTCGACGAACGGATGGCTGAGATCGACGCGACGACCGGTGGTGTGCAGCATCCGCTCGACGAGGTCGCGGACTGCTTCGGTGGTGAGGGTGACCGGCACTCGCTCGCTGCGCCCGTCGCGCGCGCAGAACACGCGGTCGGGGGCGTTGATCCAGATCTCCTCGACCGACGGATCTTCCAGAAGGTGTTGGAGAGGGCCGAGACCGGCGATCACCGCGAGCACCTCGCGGGCGACGACGTCCTCGTCCAGGATGAGCGCATCTCCGCGCGCCGGGGCGAAGTCGTTGTGTCGGCGGACCTCCGCGGTGACGAGCTGCGTCGCACGTGCCGGATCACGCGAGGGATCGATCTGCTCGGCCCGGAGCCGGTCCTGAACCCGGGCCGCGACCTCGCGTGTCACGGCATCGGCAGCGTCGAGGGCAGAGGGCATGCCTGGCATCCTCGCCGCCGTGGACGCATTGACGTGCGACTTGTCCACAACGCATTCATGCTCCGCTCTACGTACATGTGCATGAACGCGTTCCGAACAGTGGCCGGACCCATTTTCCCTGCCCGGACGTCGGCAGGGCGTCGTGCGCGCCCGGTAGATTCGCCTCGGCGGACGCGGATCCGCGGAAGGAGCGGGTGCGATGCTCAGCATCCCCGAAGCGCTCGACGTGCAGGCGGATGCCGCCGTCCACAAGGTCGAGGCGGTCGGTTCCCCCGGACGGTTCCTCGTGTCCGGCATGCTCGCCGGTGCCTACATCGGCATCGGCGTCGTGCTCATGGTGGCGACCGCCGGGCCGCTCATCGAAGCGGGAACCGGCCTCGGCAAGCTCGTGAGCGGGGTCGTCTTCGGCGTCGCGCTCACGCTCGTCGTCTTCGCCGGCGGCGACCTCGCCACGTCCGCGATGATGGTGCTCCCCCAGGGAGCCCTCATGCGCGCCATCCGCCCCTGGCCCGCGCTCGGTACGCTCCTGGCCACCGTCGCGGCGAACCTCGTCGGAGCCCTGCTGTTCGCGGCCCTCATCGTCGTGTCCGGCGTGCTCCACAGCAACGCGCCCGCCGGAGCCATGCTGCAGGACATGCTCACCGCCAAAGCCCACGAGGGCCCGGCGGAGCTTTTCGTCCGCGGCATCCTGTGCAACCTGCTCGTCTGCCTCGCCATCTGGATGGCGTCGCGCGTCACCACCGAGATCGCGAAGATCGTGCTCATCTTCGCCGCGATCCTCGCCTTCATCAGCTCCGGCTTCGAGCACGTCGTCGCCAACATGACGACCTACGGCATCGGGCTCTTCGGCGGTTACGCGGATGCCACAGTCGCGCTGTTCGCGACGAACGTGCTGTGGGTGGGACTCGGCAACCTCGTCGGCGGCGGCCTGTTCGTGGGCGTCGCGTACTGGGTCGTCGGCGGCTCCCCTCGCCGCGCCCGCGTCGACGCTCCCGGCGCGCCCGCGGCGTCGACTCTGCACTGAGCTTCACACCTCGACTCGGCGCGGATTCGGAGGTTCCCGTCGGTAGACTGAAGCGGCCCGCGGGAGTGGTGAAACTGGCAGACACGCAGGATTTAGGTTCCTGTGCCGAAAGGCGTGTGGGTTCAAGTCCCACCTTCCGCACGGCCGACGGCGTCGAGAGTTCCCTCACGGCACCCCGGACACCTATCCGCCGACCGACGACCGACCGACGGGACTCTCGTGCACTCCATCGCTCTCATCCCCTGGCTCGACCCGACCGCCATCATCGAGGCCGCCGGCCCGTGGGCACTGCTCGTGGTGTGCTTCATCGTCTTCGCCGAGACGGGCCTGCTGGTCGGCTTCCTCCTGCCGGGCGACACTCTGCTCATCATCTCGGGCCTGCTCACGCACACGAACGAGATCTTCGGCGTCAACATCTGGGTCGTCTCGCTGCTGATCGCCCTCGCCGCCTTCGTCGGCGGTGAAGTGGGCTATCTCATCGGCCACAAGGGCGGACCGGCGATCTTCGAGCGGAAGGAATCGGGCCTCTTCAGCCGCAAGAACGTCGAACGCACCAACGCGTTCTTCGAGCGCTACGGCGGCCTCACGATCATCCTCGCGCGATTCGTGCCCATCGTCCGCACGTTCGCTCCCGTCGCCGCGGGCGTCGGTCACATGCCGTGGCGGCGCTACAGCCTCTACAACTTCATCGGCGCGATGATCTGGGGCTTCGGGCTCACGATGGTCGGCTTCCTCGTCGGGTACATCCCGTGGGTCGCCCACATCGTCACCGAGTACATCGACATCATCCTCCTCGTGGCCGTCGGCGGCACCGCGCTCGTCACGCTCTGGCACTACTTCAGCGAGCGCCGCAAGGTGCGCAAGGAAGCGGCTGCCGGCGGCGACGTCGTGGTCGACGCGGCCGAGGCTCAGGAACTCGTCCTCGACCCCGAGGTGTTCGATCGCGAGCCCGACCTCGGCGGTCACGACGGTGAGGACCGTCCGCGAGACTGAGGCCACCCCGGCGGCAGCCCGAGCGGCAGTCGCTCAGGACGCTTTCGACGCCTTCTTCGCGGGCTTCTTCTTCTCCGGCGCGGACTCGCTCGGCTCCTTCGCGTCGTCCGACGCTCCGCGGGCCGCACGACTGCGTTCGACGCTCGCGCGCAGCGCGGCCATGAGGTCGATGACTTCGCCGCCGCTCTCGGCATCCTCGGTCCGCCCGAAGGTCTCCGACGTGTCGAGCGCATCGCCCTTCTCGAGTTTCGCGTCGATGAGCGTGCGCAGTTCCTCCTGGTACTCGTCGGTGAAGGCGGTCGGGTCGAAGTCGTTCGAGAAGCTCTCGACGAGGGATGCCGACAGCTCCAACTCCTTGGCGGAGATCTTGACCGGCTCATCCAGCCCCGAGAACGCTGCTTCGCGCACCTCGTCGGCCCACAGGAGCGTCTGCAGCACCAGCACGTCACCTCGCACTCGGAGCGCCGCCAGCCGCGTCTTCTGACGCAGCGAGAAGCGCACGATCGCGGTGCGGTCGGTCTGCTCCAGCGTCTTGCGGAGCAGCACGTAGGCCTTGGGCGACTTCGAGTCCGGCTCGAGGTAGTAGGCCCGGTCGAGTGTGAGCAGATCGATCTGCTCCGAGGGCACGAACTCGACGACGTCGATCTCGCGGCTCCGTTCGGCGGGAAGCGATGCGATGTCGTCCTTCGTGAGCACGACGGTCCGCTCCCCGTCGTCGTAGGCCTTGTCGATGTCGGCGAACGGCACCACTTCGCCGTCGATCTCGCAGATCCGCTGGTAGCGGATGCGTCCACCGTCTGCCGCATGCACCTGGTGCAACGGCACGTCGTGATCCTCCGTCGCCGAATACACCTTCACGGGCACGTTCACAAGGCCGAAGGTCAGGGCACCCTTCCAGATGGATCTCATTCCCCCAGTACACACCGCCTCCCGCCCCGCATGCCAGGGGTTGCCGATTAGCCTTGCGCCATGGCATCCGGAGCGCAGACGGTCGAGATCGGCGGAAGGCGCCTGCGCGTCAGCAATCTCGACAAGGTGCTGTACCCGGCCACCGGGACAACCAAGGGCGAGGTGATCGACTATTACGCCCGCATAGCTCCGCTCCTCCTGCCGGTTCTCGCGGGCCGGCCGGTCACCCGGAAACGTTGGCCGGAGGGCGTGGACCAGCCGCCGTTCTTCGCCAAGGCGCTCGAGCAGGGTGCGCCGTCGTGGCTTCCGCGGCTGCCCATCGAACACTCCTCGGGGGCGAAGGACTATCCCCTCGTCACCGAGACTGCCGCCCTCGTCTACCTGGCGCAGGTCGCGAGCCTCGAGCTGCACACGCCGCAGTGGCGGTTCGGGAAGAACGGAGAGCGACAGGCACCGGATCGCCTCGTGCTCGATCTCGATCCCGGCCCCGGGGTGGGGCTGGCCGAATGCGCCGAGGTCGCACGCTGGTGCCGCACGATCCTCAGAGACCTCGGCCTCGATCCCGTTCCCGTCACGAGCGGCAGCAAGGGCATCCACCTCTATGCGGCACTGGAGGGCGATCGCACCAGCGACGAGATCTCCGCCTTCGCGAAGGAGCTCGCCCGCGCACTCGAAGCCGATCATCCCGACCTCGTTGTCAGCCAGATGAGCAAGAGCGCGCGGCCGGGGAAGGTGTTCCTGGACTGGAGCCAGAACAACGGGTCGAAGACGACCATCGCGCCCTACTCGCTGCGCGGACGCGAGGAGCCGACGGTCGCGGCGCCCCGGTCGTGGGAGGAACTCGACGACCCGGAGCTTCGTCACCTCCTCTTCGACGCGGTGCTCGCCCGGGCCGATGCGGTGCTGCACGGTGCCGACGACCCACTGCAGCCCCTGAACGTCGCAGCACCGGCCGGGAAGACACCCTCGGTCGCCGCTGCAGCGCTCGCGCCCTACCTCGCGAAGCGGTCCGCCGATCGCACTCCCGAGCCGATGCCCACCGACCTCCCCGCGTCGACGCCGACATCGCCCGGGGCCGAACGGGATGCCGTCAGCGACGCGCCGCGCTTCGTGATCCAAGAGCATCACGCGTCCCGGCTCCACTACGACCTCCGGCTCGAACGCGACGGCGTGCTCGTCAGCTGGGCGGTGCCCCGGGGTGTGCCGGCGACCCCCGCCACCAACCACCTGGCGGTGATGACCGAGCCCCACCCCCTGGAGTACCTCGCCTTCCACGGCGAGATCCCCCGCGGAGAGTACGGCGCGGGCACGATGACGGTGTGGGACACCGGCACCTACGACCTCGAGAAGTGGCGCGACGACGAAGTGATCTTCACCCTCTCGGGCGCAGCCGACGGGCCGCTCGGCCGGGTGAGGCTCGCGCTCATCCGCACCTCCGGCGATGGGGAGAAGTCGCAGTGGCTGCTCCACCGCATGAAGACGGACACCGCCCACACCCCCGCTTCTCCCCCGCGTCCCCGGCGTGCGGTCGCCCGTCCCCTCGAGACGGGGCCCGCCACCTCCGCGTCGCCCGTCTCCCCCATGCTGGCCACGCTCGCGACGCCCGCTCAGGCGACGCAGGCGGCCGACCGATGGGCTCGGGGCGGTGAGAGCGCCTGGGCCGAGTTCAAATGGGACGGTATCCGGGCCCTCGGCACATGGGACGGACACCGCCTGCGACTGCACGCGCGCAGCGGCACCGACATCACCGACCGCTACCCAGAACTCACCGCGGGCGACGCCGGTCTCGGCAGCGAACCGTGCGTCGTCGACGGGGAGATCGTCGCGCTCGACGCGGCAGGAAGACCCAGCTTCAGCCGCCTGCAGAACCGCATGCACCTGACCAACGCCGCCGAGATCCAGCGGGAGACGGTGCGCACGCCGATCGCCTACTTCCTCTTCGACCTCCTCGGACACGGCGGAATGGATGCCACCCGCCTCCCGCTCCGCAACCGCCGCGCGCTTCTCGAAGACGCGGCCGCCGACGCCGTCGATACGATCGTCGTGCCGCCCGTCGTGCCCGACGTCGAGGCAGCCCTCGCGACCGCGCGCGAACTCTCACTCGAGGGCATCGTGGTGAAGGACCCGCGCTCGCCCTACCGACCCGGAGCGCGCAGCGAGCAGTGGTTCAAGGTCAAACTCACCCTCACGCAGGACGTGATCATCGGCGGCATCCGTCCCGGCAAGGGCGGGCGTGCGGGGCGAATCGGGTCGCTGCTCCTCGGCATCCCGAGTTCCCAAGGCCTCCAGTACGTCGGCCGGGTGGGCTCCGGCTTCAGCGACGCCACGATCGACCGGCTGGAGCGGCTGCTCGACCCGCTGCGCACCGACGAGGACCCGTTCGTCGGCGTGCCGGCCGCCGACGCCTCCGACGCCGAATGGGTGCGTCCCACCGTGGTCGCGGAGGTGGAGTTCGCCGAGTTCACCCCGTCCGGCACTCTCCGCCACGCGCGCTGGCGAGGCCTCCGACCCGACATCGACCCCGCCGACGTCGCGCGCTGAGGCTCGTACCCCCGGCCGTCAGTGCGCCTCGTGCTCGACGTGCCCCGCGGGTTCCACCTGGAACGTAGAGTGCTCCACGTCGAAGTGCTCCGACAGGCACGACTGGAGGCTCGACAGCAGCGCCGCTGCACGACCGTCGGCGAGGACGTCGGGATCGACCACCACGTGCGCCGTGAAGACGGGGGCGCCGCGCGTCAACTGCCACACGTGGACGTCGTGCACCTCCACCACACCCGGCTTGCTCAGCAGATGCGTGCGGATCTCGGCTACCTGGGTGCCCGCGGGCGCCGACTCCGCCAGCACCGACACCACCTCTCTGAGGAGCGAGACGGCGCGCGGCACGATCATCGCCGCGATGAGGAGAGAGGCGATCGCATCCGCTGTCACCCATCCGGTCGTCACAATGACGATGGCCGCGACGATGACCGCGACCGACCCCAGCAGATCGCCGAGCACTTCCAAGTAGGCGCCGCGCACATTGATGCTGCGCTTCTGCGCGCTCGACAGGAGCCACAGGGCCACGGCGTTCGCGACGAGACCGACGATGGCGACCACCAGCATGACTCCGCCCGCGACCTCACCTCCCTCGGGCGCGATCAGCCGCCGGACACCCTCGACGGCGATCACCGTCGCGAGCACGACGAGCACGATCCCGTTCACGAGCGCCCCGAAGACCTCCGCTCGCTGGTAGCCGTACGTACGGCGATCGTTGGCCGGACGAGCTGCCACGACGCTCGCGACCAAAGCGATCACGAGGCCCGTGGCATCCGTCAGCATGTGGGCGGAGTCAGCCAGGAGCGCCAGCGACCCCGACAGCACGGCACCGACCACCTGCACGACGAAGACGACGCCCGTGAGGCCGAGCGAGATCGCGAGCAGACGGCGGTTGCTCGCCGCTCGGATGCCGGGGCCGTGCGCGTGATCGTGCATACGACGAGGCTACGACCGGCGAGGTGCCCGGATGCCCTTTCCGCCGCAGTCGGGAATGAGAACGGTTATAGGTCGCGCAGCAGCGGCGCCAGCGCGCGGAAGGCCCGCGCCCGGTGTGACTGCGCGTTCTTCTCCGCCGCCGTCAGTTCGCCCGCGGTGCGCTCCGCGCCGCTCTGACCATCGGGGATGAAGATCGGGTCGTAGCCGAATCCGCCGGCACCCCTCGCCTGCGTCGCGAGCCGCCCCGGCCACAGGCCCTCGACGACGTGCTCACCCCCGCCCGGCACGACCAGCGCGATCACAGAGGTGAAGTGCGCCGTGCGCCGCGGGTCGGCGATGTCGGACAGCTGATCGAGCAGCAGGTCGAGATTCGCCGCGGCATCTTTGCGGTGACCCGCCCAATACGCGGAGAACGCACCGGGCGCGCCACCGAGGGCGTCGACGCAGATCCCCGAGTCATCCGCCAGAGCCGGCAGCCCCGTATGCGCCGCAGCGGCGCGCGCCTTGATCAGAGCGTTCTCGGCGAAGGTCACGCCGTCCTCGACAGGCTCCGGACCGTCGTAGCCCACGACCTCGAGATCGGGGCGGGTCGCCGCGACGATGTGACCGAACTCCTCGACCTTGTGGGGGTTGTGGGTCGCGAGGACGACGCGGGATGCCATCAGGCCTCCGCCGCCTCGTCGGCCAGCGCGGCCGCCTGCTGCTCCCGGAGCGACGCGCACCCGGCGACTCCGAGCTCGAGAAGCGTGTCGAGCTCGGCCTTGTCGAAGGGCGCCCCTTCAGCGGTTCCCTGAACCTCCACGAAGAGGCCACGACCGGTGACGACGACGTTCATGTCGGTCTCGGCGCGGACATCCTCGACGTACGCGAGGTCGAGCATCGGCTCGCCATCGATGATGCCGACGGAGATCGCCGACACCGAATCGAGCAGCACCTCGGCCTTCTTCGCGACGAGGCCCTTCCGCCGGCCCCACTCGATCGCATCGGCCAGCGCCACGTAGGCGCCCGTGATCGCCGCCGTGCGCGTGCCTCCGTCGGCCTGCAGCACATCGCAGTCGATGACGATCGTATTCTCGCCCAGGGCCTTCGTATCGACGACGGCGCGCAGGGCCCTGCCGATCAGGCGCGAGATCTCATGGGTACGACCGCCGACCTTGCCCTTGATCGATTCGCGGTCGTTGCGCGAGTTCGTCGCGCGGGGAAGCATGGCGTACTCGGCCGTGACCCATCCCTTGCCCTTGCCGGTGAGCCATCGCGGCACGCCGCCGGTGAACGACGCCGTGCACAGCACCTTCGTTCCCCCGAACGAGATCAGCGCGGAGCCCTCTGCATGCGCGCTCCACCCTCGCTCGATTACCACCTGTCGAAGCTGATCGATGGTGCGGCCGTCGGCGCGGACGATGTCGGTCATGGGGTTCCCTTCGGAAGGTCGATTGCTCCGGTCTGCACGAGGCGGACGCTGGCCACGCCGCGCCCCATCAGCCGGTGGGCGAGGCTCAGGAATTCGTCGGCGGAGTCGCCGGTGGCTTCGTAGACGTGGGTCGCCACGGCATCCGGACCCGCGAGGAGGTCGCGGGAGACCAGCTGCCGGTACACGTCCTTCGCGGTCTCGGTGTCGCTGGAGACGAGCGACACGTCCGATCCCATGACGTAGCTGATCGCGCCTTCGAGGAACGGATAGTGCGTGCACCCGAGCACCAGGGTGTCGACTCCCGCGTGCCGCAGCGGAGCCAGGTAGTCCTCGGCGACGGCGAGCACGTCGGCACTGTCGGTGACCCCGGCCTCGACGAACTCGACGAACCGAGGGCACGCCTGCGCGAACACGCTCAGGCGCTCGTTGACGCCCAGCATGTCCTGGTACACGCCCGATCCGATCGTCCCGGCAGTGCCGATGACGCCCACCCGGCCGTTCCTGGTCGTAGACATGGCGGTGCGGACAGCAGGTCCGATCACCTCGACGACCGGCACGTCGTAGCGCTCCCGCGCATCGCGCAGCATGGCCGCGGATGCCGTGTTGCACGCGATCACGAGCATCTTCACGCCCTGGTCCACCAGGGTGTCGAGCACCTCGAGCGCGTACCGGCGCACGTCCGCGATCGGCTGCGGACCATACGGGGAGTGGGCCGTGTCGCCGATGTACAGCAGCGACTCGCGCGGCAACAGCTGCGATACCGCTCGCGCGACGGTGAGGCCGCCGACCCCTGAATCGAAGATCCCGATCGGCGCGTCATTCACGATCACCCAGCCTACCCGCCCTCCCGTCCCGCACCGTCGGCCGCCGTCGATAGAGTGACGGCATGAGCGCCGCGCCGAGCTCCCCCGCGAGCACCGCCCTCCTCACCGATCGCTACGAACTCACGATGCTCGACGCCGCCCTGCGCGACGGCACGGCCGACCGCCCGTGCGTCTTCGAACTCTTTGCACGCCGGCTCCCCGGCGCGCGCAGGTTCGGGGTCGTCGCCGGCACCGGACGCCTCCTCGAAGCAGTGGGTCGCTTCCGCTTCGGCGACGACGAACTGCGCTATCTCCGCGACGAACGCATCGTGGGTCCGGAGACCCTGCGCTTCCTCGAGGGCTTCCGCTTCCGGGGGACGATCACGGGATACGCCGAAGGTGAGCTCTACTTCCCCGGCTCCCCGGTGCTCACCGTGGAGTCGACCTTCGCCGAAGCGGTGGTCCTGGAGACGCTCGCGCTCAGCATCCTCAATCACGACTCCGCGGTCGCCAACGCTGCCGCGCGGATGAGCATCGCCGCGGGCGACCGCCCCCTCGCAGAGATGGGATCGCGGCGAGCGGGGGAACGATCCGCGGTGGCTGCGGCCCGTGCGGCGTACATCACCGGTTTCGGCGCCACCAGCAACCTCGAAGCCGGACGGCGCTGGGGCATCCCCACGATGGGGACGGCGGCCCATTCATGGACCTTGCTGCACGACAGCGAGGAAGCAGCGTTCCGCAGCCAGATCGAAGCGCACGGTACCGACACGACGCTCCTCATCGACACCTACGACATCCGCGAGGGCGTGGCTACGGCGGTACGCGTGGCCGGCACCGGCCTGGGTGGCGTGCGCATCGATTCGGGCGACCTCCCCACCGTCGCCGCAGAAGTGCGCGCACAGCTCGATGAGCTCGGCGCCACCGCCACGCGGATCACCGTCACGAGCGACCTCGACGAGTTCGCGATCGCGGCGCTCGCGGCATCCCCCGTCGACGCCTACGGTGTCGGCACCTCGGTCGTCACCGGCTCCGGCTCTCCCACCGCGGGCATGGTCTACAAACTGGTCGCCCGACAAGGCGGTGACGGATCGTGGGTCTCCGTGGCGAAGACGTCGACCGACAAGGGCTCTCGCGGTGGAAGGAAGGCGGCGTTCCGCGAGTTGGAGCGCGGCAAGGCGACCACAGAGCTCATCACGGTGTCCGACGGCTTCGAACCGCTGGGCAACGCCGCCGAACACCCTGACGCGCGCCCTCTCCAGGTCACGCTGATGCAGAGCGGCGAAGCCGACGCGGCGTATCTCGGCGCCGCGGGCGTTCACGCAGCTCGCGAGCACCACTCCCGGGTGCGCGAGGAGCTCCCGGTGCGCGCCCTGGCCCTCAGCCGGTCCGACCCCGCGCTGCCGACGGTCTTCCGCGAGGTGGACTGAGGGCGGGCTCAGCCGATGAGCGACTCGTAGATCTCTTTGCAGGTGGGGCACACGGGGAACTTGTCCGGGTCCCGGCCAGGGGTCCACTTCTTGCCGCAGAGTGCGCGCACCGGCTTGCCGGTCAGGGCCGACTCGAGGATCTTCTCCTTCTTGACGTAATGGGAGAAGCGCTCGTGGTCACCGGGTTCGATGCTCTCTTCCCGGATGAGCTCCTCGAGCTCGCGATCGAGGGTGGCAAGGCCTCCCTGGTCGGGACTGTCCAGTGGCGTGCTCATGGAGAGCGAGTCTAGCCGCGGACGCCTCTCCAGGGACGGCCGAGAGCGATACCCGTCATGCGGACTCGGCGAACTCCATGAGGCGGCCGCCGCGCCGATCGAAGAACCAGCCGCCGAGGAGCACCCCGACGAGCAGCGTGAGGACGCCGACTCCGATACCGCCCCAGAACGCGAGCCACGCGAAAGAATCCTGGTCGGTCAGCGCGAGCCACGCCCACCACAGCGGTGGAGCACTGAGCGCAACCGCCCCGAGCAGCACCACAGCCTGCGACAAGGCTCCCCCCGTCCGTTGCGGTTGCTGGAAGGGACCGTCGCCCGGCCGCGAGGCCGGGTACGGTGCGAGCACCGACGACAGCGACGACAGGCCGAGGCCTGCGAGGAAGAGGCTCGCACACACGCCCACCATCGCCGGCAGGATCGCCCACCGCCCGTGCAAGCCGACCGTGACAGGCACCGCGACAGCCAGCAGCGGAACCGCGATGAGCGTGACCGGCACGAGGCGGCCGAGGCGATCGGCCGCGCCGCGCACGGCTGCCGCCACGTGCATCCACAGAGCGGTGGAGTCGTAGGCGAGGTCGTTGTGGGCCACCCAGCCGAGGAAGAGCGCGATGAGCGGCGCCGGGAGGAGCACCGCCACGGACAGCGGAACCCCCACGACGAGGAGCGGCACCATGGTGAGCACGGCCGACACGGGCACGATGACGAAGTTGACGATGTAGCGCGGATCGCGCAGCCAATAGATGAGGCTGCGGGCCGCGATCGCTCCCGCAGGCGTGCCCGGAGTGATCGCGAACCAGCCGAGTCCGCGCTGGGCGCGTGTGCTGAGCGGACGCTCCGTCGTCGACAGCAGCCATCGAACCAGCCCCCACCACGCGGCGGCGAGCCCGAGCACGGTGAGGAGCGCCATCGCCAGTACCGGCCCGGCTGCCCCCGCGTGCGCCCGCCAAGGCAACGCCCACGCCGCGCCCCAGGGCGTGAGCGCCAGGATGTCGACGGCTTCGACCAGTTGGGTGGGGATGTCTCCCTCCCACTCGAGAGACGCGAGGAAGACGACCACCGGCAGCACGACGACGAGGACGGCGAGAAGGAACAGTCCGGTGAGCTCGCGGGAACGCCGATGGCGCAGCACGCGGCCCGCGACGGCCGCCGAGACCTTCCCGAAGAGCGCGCACGTGAGCACGCCGAGGACGGCGGCCAGGACGCCGATCACCGGAGGGATGCCGTGTCCGCTCCACAGGCCCACCATCGCGGCCGCAACGACCGAGAGGGAGAGAACGGGGGCGCTGACGATGCTGGCCAGCAGCACCGAACCCGCCAAGGGCGCCGGAGCGACCCCGAAGACGGCGAACCGCCGGGGATCGAGCGGGTCGTCGGGGCCTCCGATGAGGGGCGTGACGAAGAACCCGATGGTGACGGCGGCCCCGCCGATGATCGCCACGACCTCGGCGACGTCTTCGGGGGCGGAACGAAGGCGGAGCACACCCCACACCACGGCGCCCAAGGCGACGAGGAGGGCGACGAGCATCCCGACGGTCTTCGCGATGTGACGCGAGTCACCCCGGAAGGCACCGAGCAGGAGATCGAGCCTCAGCCGGAGAACGTGTGCAGCCACTCGAGGCCCTCCACGTCGCTCAGACCACCGGCGAGCTCGACGAACCGCTGTTCGAGAGTCAGCTCGCCGCGCACCGCGTCGACCGTTCCTTCGGCGAGCACCTGCCCGGCGACGATCACCGCGACGCCCGAGCACACGCGCTCTACGAGGTCCATGCCGTGGGAGGAGAGCAGCACGGTACCGCCGTGGGAGACGTACGCGGTGAGGATGTCGAGGATGACGGCGCTGGACACGGGGTCGACGGCCTCGAACGGCTCGTCGAGCACGAGAACCCGAGGAGAGTGGATCATCGCTCCGGCGAGCATGACCTTCTTCGTCATTCCCGCGGAGTAGTCGGCGACGGTGCGGCCGAGCGCGTCCGTGAGATCGAAGGCTCGTGCCAGGTCGGCCACCCGACTCTCCACGACGGCGGGCGCCAGACCGCGCAGGACGCCGTAGTAGTGGAGCAGCTGGCGTCCCGTCAGCCGGTCGAACGTGCGAAGCCGATCGGGGAGGATGCCCATCATCCGCTTCGCCCGCGCGGGCTCGGCTGCGAGGTCCACGCCCGCGATCTCGACCGAACCCCGGTCGGGTCGGAGGAGCCCCGCGATCATGGACAACGTCGTCGTCTTTCCGGCACCGTTGGGCCCGACGATGCCGTAGAACGTCCCTGCGGGGATCGACAGGTCGATGTCGTCGACCGCACGCGTCTCACCGAACGACTTCGCGATGTTTCGCAGGCGCACCGCGGGCGCGTCTCCCCCGCCGTCCGCGACGGGCACGATGACATCTGCATCCGGAGCCGCATCCGCGCCGGCGGATGCCGCCTCCGACGGTGTTGCCGGGTCGATCGCCGCCGTCGTGTGCTCATCGGTCGCGGGCTCAGGGGTCGGGTCGACATCGTCCCGTACCTCGGGTTGGCTCTCCGGCTCGAGTTTGTTCTCCGAGGTGGGTTCGTTCTCCGACTCGGGTTCGCTCTCCGGTTCGGGCTCGCGCTCCGGTTCGGGATCGCGCTCCGGTTCGAGATCGAGGGCCTCCTGCGAGAGAGCGGCGGCGGGATCGGAAACGGCGGCCGCGGACGCTTCCGACTCGCCGGTGATTGCCGGCTCAGTCGCCGGTTCGGCCCCCGCGCTGTCGTGATCTGCGGTATCGGCTGCGGATTCACCGTCGTCCGCCGTGAATCGTGCGGCCGCATCGACCGCCGACACGCGCGGCTTGGGCGGGGTGGGCGGGGCGACAGGAGACGGATCGACCGCGGGAGACGCGTCGACGTCGACCTGGGAAGCGGGCCGCGCCTTCGTCGACTTCGCCGTGCCCGCCTGCCGGGAGGTTCCACCGGCCGGACGCTTCGCGCTTTTCGAGCCGGCGGCCGCCTTGGCGGCTTTCGGCGCGGCTTTCGTGGCCTTCGGTTCGGCCTTCGTGCCTTTCGCCGCTGTTCCCTTCGCCGTGGCCGCGCGCGACGACGTCGGGGATGACGCGCGAGGAGCCCGAGGAGTCCGCGGCTTCGCCGGAGCGGGCGCCGCGACCTCGTCAGAGGGGGTCTTCGGAACCGGTGGAGTGGCCGAAGAAGCATCCGCGATCTCGAACGGATCTTCCTGCGACGGCGGGAGAGAGGCTGTCACCCAACCAACCTAGCAAGTCCGCCGGACCCCACCCACGGACCCGACGCGCGACGCCACACTCCGCCTCACGGAGGGATGGATATCACGAAAGAGCAACGAGCCGGGCATATTCTGCGGGTTCTCAGGCGACTTCGATAGCATCGGACGCGGCACGAAGGCGTGTCTCCTTGTCGAATAGACAGTGAACACCTTCAGGAGCATCATCGTGACTCTTCAGATCGTCATCCTCGCAGCCGGTATGGGCTCGCGCCTGGGCCGCAGCCTGCCCAAGCCGCTGACCGAGCTCTCCGACGGTCGCACGATCATGCAGCAGCAGCACGACAACATCCGTGCCGCCTTCGGGTCCGACGCGCGCATCACCACGGTGGTCGGCTACCGGGCCGAGACCATCGTCGACGCCTTCCCCGAAGCCGACTACGTCTACAACGACCGCTACGACCAGACCAACACGTCCAAGAGCCTGCTGCGCGCACTCCGCGCGACGGGCAAGGGCGGGGTGCTGTGGATGAACGGTGACGTCGTCTTCGACCCGCGCGTGCTGGGTCGTGCCATCGCACTCGTGGAGCGCGGCCAGTCGTTCGTCGCCGTCAACACCGCCAAGGTGAGCGACGAAGAGGTCAAGTACACCGTCACGCCCGAGGGGCACATCGATGAGCTGTCCAAGACCGTCGTGGGAGGCGTCGGCGAAGCCGTCGGCATCAACTTCATCTCCGCCGCGGATAAGCGCACGCTGATCGCACACCTGTCCCAGGTCGACGACCAGGACTACTTCGAGCGGGGCATCGAGAAGGCGATCGCCGAGAACGGACTTCGCGTCGAGCCCCTCGACATCTCCGACCTCTACGCCGTCGAGATCGACTTCGCCGAAGACCTCGAGCGCGCCAATCAGTTCGTCTGACGCGGGCTCGCGGGCCTGACGACGCGCCGCCGTCCTCAGGGCCCGCCCAGCGAGGGCTCTTAGGATCGACCCGACATGGCCGAGGTCCACCGCATCCACTCCCTGCCCGACGACGCGCCCTGGGACGGCGGGATGCCCCCCGAGGGCTCCCCCGAGCACCCGCGGGTCGTGCGCATGCTCGACCGCGTGCTGGCCGTGCAGCGCCCCGCCGTCATCGCGCATCTCCGCAGCATCCGCCTGCGCCACCCCGACGCCGACGCCGGGCAGATAGCGCGAATGCTCGAGCGTCGTTATCTGGCCGCAGTGACGACGGGAGGCGCCGCTGTCGGTGCCACCGCGGTCGTGCCAGGCATCGGCACCGGAATGACGCTCGCGCTCAGCGGCGCCGAGACCGTCGTGTTTCTCGAGGCGACGGCGCTCTTCGCGCAGTCCATGGCCGAACTGCACGGCATCCGCGTCGATGACCCCGACCGCGCGCGAGCGCTCGTCCTCACGCTCATGCTCGGCTCCGAAGGCGTCGATCTCGTCTCGCAGTGGGCGCGACAGGCATCGGGGCGTGGCGGCTCCCGTGACAAGTACTGGGGCGAACTCGTGACGAAGTCGCTCCCGCGAGCGGCCATGGGTCCGCTCGTCGATCGCCTCAAGACCGCCTTCGTCCGGCAGTTCGCCGCCAAGGGAGGGGCATCGATCCTCGGGAAGGCGCTGCCGTTCGGCATCGGCGCGGCCGTCGGAGGCACCGGCAATCACCTGCTCGGACGCCGGGTGATCGTCCATGCGCGACGCGCCTTCGGCATCCCGCCCACGACATACCCTGCCGCGTTGGAGCCGCAGCCGGGCGCAGAGCGGATGGAGCACTCGATGATCCGCGCCGCCCGCCATGCCGGCGGCAGAGTGGCAGGTGCGGGACGCGCCATGTCGGATGCCGTCGTGCGCGCCGCCACTCCGCGGCGCGCGACACCGTCCTCGCGAAAAGGCGTCACGTCCGCCGACCACGCAGTCGATTCCGCCGCGGCCGAGAGCGACGACCGGCACGAAGAATGACGCGTCGCACCCCTCGCGTCTCCTCCCCAACGAGGTGAGTCGCGGTGTTCTCCCCAGCGCCCCACGGGGAGCCCTGAGAGGAGACCCCGGACGTCGGACTCGGTTTCTACGGTGGAGGGATGATGCGCACCAGGGAACCCGATGTGTCCACGGCCTACCCCGTCCCGTGGCGGGTCGAGCGCGTGAGCGACAGCCATCCGCTCGTCGTGAACTCCGGCTCCGAGCCCGCCGAAGCCGTGCGCGTCTTCCGATCGGATGGCAGTACTGCGCACTGGGGCAGCCTCGCACCGGGCGAGACGCTCGACGTATGCCTGTGCGATGCGGATCTCGACACCGTGATCGTCACCCTGTGCTGGTTCCGGCGTTCCACCGGAGTGGAGTACGCATGGCGCTTCGTGATGTGACCCGATGGATCCTGCCGCTGCGATGGCACGACGCGGCGGCTCGGCGCACAATGGAGGAATGGGACTGTTCCAGCAACGACCGGAGGAACCGAGCGAGTGGGCGGGCCTCCCCGCAGAACCGTGGGAGCCGCGCGGACCCGCCGACCTCCTCGAGGAGCCTGGCGGTGTGGCCGCCTCCGTGACGGAGATCCCGCTGTTCGGCGACATCCCCTCCCGTACGACGATCGCCTATGCCGCTGCGCCCGACGGCACGACGGAATCGTGGATGCAGCCCCAGGGAGCCCCTGAAAACGGCTCAGACGACGCGGATTGAGCGTGCGTCGTGCGAGACGTCCGGTTCAGCCGACCGACTCGCGACGTCGAAGCTCACGACGGAAGTCGGCCTCGGAGTAGGGAGTGAGGTCGGGCGGCAGATCGTCCGCCCCGAGTCCCGCGACGAACTCCTCGGCTTTGACGTCGAGCGCCGTCGCCAGCTGGATGAGCACATACAGCGTCGGGTTGCCCTGACCGTTCTCTATCCGCGCGAGGTGGGAGACGTCGAGGTCGGCGCGCTCGGCGAGCGTCTTGCGGCTGATCGTCTGCTCATCGCGGAGAGACCGCACGAGGCGTCCGACGTGTGCGGATGCGCGGGAGCGTGCTTCAGCCATGCATCCAGCCTCCGGGCATCGCGCTCTTTGTCAGGCGGGTTTCATGCATGGGCTTTGATGCGTAGGATTCGCCGTCCCCCGCGCGCTGCTCGACAGCATCGCGACCACGGCAATACGCTCGCGTCATGGACAGCACGCTGGCGTGCCTCGCCGAATGGATGCCGCGCCAGCGCTGGTACTCCTCGAAGGGCCGCTCCCCCCTCCTGCGTCTTCTCACGACGCTCGAGTGGCCGTCTGACGACCCCTCTGCTCGCGTGCGCACGCTCATCGTCGCCGACGAGGGCGCCGCGGTCACGGTGGTCTATCAGGTGCCCCTTGTGCTGCGAACCCTGCCGCCGTCCGATGCGGCATCGATCATCGCTACGACGGACGACGGCATCGTCCTGATCGACGGCCCTCGAGACCGCGCCTACACCGACGCACTGTGGATAGAGCTCCACACGGCGCTCGGTGACTCGGCCTCGACCGCCGACATGACCGCGCCTGCCCCGCGCGCCCGCTTGCTCACGGGCGAGCAGTCGAACACCTCCGTCATCTTCGAACCCGAAGGCGCCCCTCCGGTCATCTGCAAGGTGTTCCGTCAGCTGCATCCGGGGATCAACCCCGACATCGAGCTCCAGACGGCGCTGGCCGACGCCGGCTCCCGGCACGTGCCGCGCTCCCGGGGATCGGTGGCCGCAACGTGGGCATCACCGGACGGGTCGGGACCCACGGAGGGTTCGCTCGCTTTCGCACAGGAGTTTCTTCCCGACGTGTCGGATGCGTGGCGGGTGGCGCGGCATGCCGCGGAATCGGGCGAGTCGTTCGCTGCATCCGCACATGCTCTCGGTGCCGCCACGGCGGACGTGCACCTGAGCCTTGCCCGCGTGCTGCCGACCGCCGCTGCTGACCCCCAAGCGAGGGAAGCGATCGGTGCCGCATGGCGCCGTCGCCTGGATATCGCCACTTCCGAGGTGCCTGCTCTGACCCGCCACCGCGAGTCGATCGCCGCGGTGTATGCGCGCGCCTCTGACGCTGTGTGGGAGCCACTGCAGCGCATCCACGGCGACTACCACCTCGGCCAAGTGCTGCACGCGAAGGGCAGGGGGTGGATCCTGCTGGACTTCGAAGGAGAGCCGATGCGCCCGATGACCGAACGCCGTCGCCCGGATTCGCCGCTTCGCGACATCGCCGGCATGCTGCGGTCGTTCGACTACGTCGCCGGCTCGCTGAGCATGGCGCGAGGGACACCGCCCCCGAGCCACGCTTGGGCGGAGGAAGCGCGACGGGCCTTCCTCAGCGGATATCACGCACGCAGTGGCCTCCCCGCCACGGGCCCCCTGCTCGACGCTTTCGAACTGGACAAGGCCGTGTACGAGGCGATCTATGAAAGCCGCAATCGACCGGAGTGGCTGGACATCCCACTCGCGGCGATCGACCGACTCGTGGCGCGCGGGGCGACGGTGTCCCCCTCCGCGACCTCCGAATAGATACCCTGGAGAGGATGTCCAGTCCCACGCCTCGGGTCGCCGGCCGCATCGCGAGCCTCGACGGCCTCCGCGGGCTCGCTGCGACCATCGTCCTCCTCCACCACTGGCTCCTCATCGCGCGGCCGCTGCTGGAGGGGAGCCTGAGCTGGGCGATCATCTCGCAGTCCCCCGTCAAGCTCCTCACCGCCGGCAACGAGGCGGTGCTGGTCTTCTTCGTCCTGTCAGGCCTGGTCGTGGTCCTGCCCGTGTTCCGACCCGGCTTCTCGTGGATGGGTTTCCTCTCCGCGCGCATCGTCCGGTTGTACGGGCCAGTGATCGCCGCCCTCGCCCTGAGCGTCGCACTCATCTACCTGGTGCCACGTGACCGCTCCACGATGCCTGAGGGCTCGTGGATGGCGGAGACCCACGCCACGGAGGTGACGTGGCAGAGCTTCCTCTTCCAGGCATCCCTCGTGCCGCGTCAGTATCCCCTCAACAACCCGCTGTGGTCGCTCCACTGGGAGCTCCTGTATTCCATCCTGCTCCCCTTTGCCACCGCTCTCGCCCTGTTGGTGCGCCGGTGGGCACTGACCGCGGTGATCGTGTGCTGTGCCATCAGCCTCGTAGGGCGCGTGTTCGAGCAGAGCGAGCTCCTGTACTTCCCGATCTTCCTGATCGGCACCATCATGGCGGCCCGGATGCCCGACCTGCTCGCGTGGGTCGAGCGCCCACGCGCGCGCTGGTTCATGCCGACGTTCGCCGCGGCGAGCGTCGTCATGCTGATTGCGAGCTGGCTCGCGCGACCGATCGCTCCGAGCGGGAGCGAACTGAGCCACGTGCTGTGGGCGCTGGCGGCGCCGGGAGCGGCAGGCATCGTCGTCGTGAGCCTGGCGTGGGCGCCGGCGATCCGCTTCCTCGAAACGCGGCCTCTGCAGTGGCTGGGGAAGATCTCCTTCAGCCTCTACCTCGTGCACGTCCCCGTGCTCGCAACGCTCGCATTCGCCCTCGGTTCCGACCAGTGGCCCCTGATCGGCATCATCGGGATCCCGCTGAGCCTCCTGGTCGCCTGGGCGTTCTATCAGGCGGTCGAAGCTAGAATCCATCAGGCCGCGCGCCGCGTGCACCGCGCCGTCGCCGCTCGCGCGAACCGTCGCGCCGGCGAAGTCGCGCCCTGACCGTTCGCAACGAGAGCCTCCCACCGTCATGCCCATCCGTCTGCCCGCAGCCGCCCGCACAGCGCTCCGACGCGCGGGCCGTATTCTCGCCGCCGAGCAGATCGCGCTCTCTCGCCTGCGCCCTATCCAACCCCGCACCGTTCTCTACGAGTCGTTCGCGGGAAACGGTGCGCTGTGCAACCCGGAGGCGATCTTCCGAGCCCTCCTCGCCGATCCCGATTTCGCGGACCTTCAGCACGTGTGGGCGCTGAGCGAACCGCACGCCATCTCCGCTCTGCGCCGCGAGTTCCGAGGAGTTCGCAACGTGCGGATCGTGCGGCGCGGTGGTGCCGCCTATTGGCGCGCCCTCTCCACCGCCGGCTACCTCGTGAACAACGCGACCTTCCCACCCGCGTTCGGCAAGCGGAGCGGACAGGTCTACCTCAACACGTGGCACGGCACGCCGCTGAAACTCATGGGGTTCGATATGCCCGGCGGCGCGATCGAGTCCGCCAACACTCTCCGCAACCTGCTCGCCGCCGACTACCTCCTCGCGGCGAACCCCTTCATGACCGAGGTCATGTACGAAGGCGCGTACCAGTTGCGCAACGTCTATCGGGGTTCCATCGTCGAGGAGGGCTATCCCCGCATCGATCGGCAGCGCATGACGGATGCCGAAGCGAGCCTCGTACGGGCCGAACTCGCCCGAAGCATGCGGATGCCGCTCGCAGACCGTCGACTGGTCGTGTTCGCGCCGACCTGGAGAGGGTCCTCGTTCCAGTCCCCCGACGCCGATCTGGCGCACCTCGCGGATCAGGCCGAGCGACTGCAGAGTGAACTCGGCGACGACGCGATCGTGCTCGTGAAGACGCACCAGGTCGTGCACGAGCTGGCACGCCGCATCCCGTCACTGCAGCGGCTGCTCCTCCCTCAGACGCTGCCGACGAACGTTCTGCTGGGCGTAGCCGACGCCCTCGTGACCGACTACTCCTCGATCTTCTTCGACTACCTCGCCACCGGGCGACCCATCGGCTTCCTCGTCCCGGACGGCGACGCGTACGCGGCCGAACGCGGCACCTACCTTCCGCTGGATGAGCTTCCGGGTCCGGTGCACACAGATCCCGCGGCATTGGGCTCCGCCCTGGCATCCCTCATGGCACCCGATGCCGCGCGTCACCCGCGCTACGACGAGTGGGCCGAGCGTTTCACCCCCTACGAAGACGGCGGGGCCACCGCGCGCGTCATAGACGTCGTGTTCCGGGGGCGTACGGAGGGCCGTCGGGTGCGCACGGCCACGCGCGACGGCCGCACGCGCCTGCTCTTCTACCTCGGTGGCATCCGGATGAACGGGATCACGACCTCGGCGGTCAACCTGCTGAACTCGCTCGACCCCGAACGCTACGACGTGACGGCGCTCATGGCCCTGCCGCGCGGGGAGACGACCCGTCGAAACCAGCAACGGTTGCATCCCGGCATCCGCCAGGTGTTCCGCATCGGCGGCATGAACGGCCTGAAGGTCCGCCAGCTCGCACGGCGCGTCGCCGACGTCAGCACCGATCCGCTGCGGGCACACCGCCGCCTTGGGCACCGCACGCTGTGGCACGACGAGTGGACGCGCATCTTCGGTTCGGCGAAGTTCGACTGGGTGGCCGACTTCAGTGGCTACAGCCCGTTCTGGGCGCACCTCATGCTCCACTCCCCGCGCGCCGTGCGCGCCATCTGGCTGCACAACGAGATGGCGGCGGACCGGGAGCGCACCGTGGGCGGACGGCAGCCGTTCCGGCACTCCCTGGGTCGCGTGTTCGCGATGTACCGTGCCTACGACCAGCTCGTGTCGGTGTCACCCGCTCTCACGGCACTCAATCGCGATGAGCTCGCGGCGTACGCTCCGGCCGATCGCTTCCGCACGCTGCGCAACCTTCCCGACGCCGTCGGGGCCCCCTCGCCGGCTCCGCGTCAGTCCGACGATTCGGAGCACGGCCTCGTTGAGGGCTGGCGCACGGCCCTCGCGGAGCCGGATCGTCGGCGCTTCGTGACGGTCGGGCGCCTGTCGACGGAGAAGAACCACGCGCGCCTCATCCGCTCCTTCGCGCGCGTGCACGCCGATGCGCCGCACACACAGCTGTTCATCGTCGGCGGAGGCCCGCTCGCCGGGATGCTTCGCGAGCAAGTGGAGCAGTCGGGGCTGGATGCCGCGGTGTTCCTCACCGGACCACAGGACGACCCGCTGTCGATCATGCGCCGCAGCGACTGCTTCGTCCTGTCGAGCGACTACGAAGGCCAGCCGATGGTGCTGATCGAAGCAGCCCAGCTCGGCCTCCCCATCGTCTCGACGGCTTTCGGGTCTGCGGAGGGCGCCCTCCCTGGCGACGCCATGCACATCGTGCCGCGTGACGACGATGCTCTGGCGTCGGGAATGCGCGCGTTCCTCGACGGCGACGTCCCTCCCACGAGCCTCGACGTCGCTGAGTACACGGCGGAGGTGCTGGCCCAGTTCGACACACTGATGCCGGATCCGGGATCATCGACGGCATGACCCGCGACGCCGCCGTCCCTCCCGCCGGAGCCGGCGTCACTTTCGTCATGCCTGTGCTGAACGAGCGGAACTATCTGGAGCGAGCCGTTCGCACGGTCCTCGCTCAGGAGGTCGACGGCCCGAGTGAGCTCGTCCTCGCGCTCGGTCCGTCTACCGATGGAACGAGCCGCCTCGCGGAGGAGCTGGCGGCACAGGACTCCCGCATCCGCCTCGTCCACAACCCCGCCGCCGACATCCCCATCGGCCTCAACCTCGCGATCGCGGCCGGCAGCTTCCCCACGATCGTGCGCGTCGACGCGCACTCCGAGCTCGCTCCCGGGTACACCCGACGAGCCCTCGACACGCTCGCCGAGAGGCGCGCGGCCAACGTGGGGGGCGTCATGCGCGCGGAAGGTCGAACCGCCTTCCAGCGCGCCGTGGCCTGGGCCTACAACTCGCCCATCGGGCTCGGCGGAGGCGCGTACCACGGTGGCCACACGGCGGGCGAGGCCGAGTCCGCGTATCTGGGAGTCGTGCGGCGCAGCGTGTTGGAGGAGGTCGGCGGCTTCGACGAGTCGATCCGTCGGGGCGAGGACTGGGAGCTGAACCTCCGCATCCGCAGGGCCGGTTACCGGGTGTGGTTCGATCCGAGCCTGTCCGTGACGTACTGGCCGCGAGAGAGCTGGCTGAGACTCGTCCGACAGTTCCACGCGACCGGCATCTGGCGAGGCGAGCTCGTGCGCCGCTACGGACGTCGCAACTCCGTGCGGTTCTTCGCGCCCCCGGCGCTCGCGCTCGCCCTCGTCGTGTCGCTCGTCGTCGGCATCCTCCAGGCGATCGGCGCGCTTCGAGGCCCCGTCGCCGCCTGGGCATGGCTGGTCCACATCCCCGTGGCGGCCTACGCAGCGCTACTCGTGGTCGTGGCCGGTCTTCCTTCATCGAGCGGGATGCCGCGCCGCACGCTGCGAGAACGCCTCTGGAGCCTCGCGGTGATCCCCTCCATGCACGTCGCGTGGGGCACGGGCTTTCTCCGCGGCGTGGCTCGCGGTGCGCGTGACACCGTCGACACGTCGCGTCTGCACCGCAACACACCCCTGCCCTGACAACGGTCACGTCCTGGGCGGTGTGTCGCTCATCCGTAGGGATCGAACATCTTCACCGGCGGCCGCACCGACGCGTGTGGCGACAGAGGGCAAGGTCAGCGCGTCAAATAGCCCTGATCCAGAAGCCGCGCGACGACACGCTCGGCGGCGTGTCCGTCGTCGCGTGCATTGAAGCGCTCACGCCACGACGCGTAGCGGTCACGGTAAAGCTGCTCGACGCCGTCGTCGAGGATCGCGGCCTCGAGCTGCTCCTGCGTCGCTGTGAGCGGCCCGGGCGCGTGACGCTCGAGGTCGAAGTAGAAGCCGCGCAACTCGCCCCGGTAATGATCGAGGTCGGGGGCGAAGAAGTAGATCGGCTTGCCCGTGACCGTGAAGTCGAACATGACCGAGGAGTAGTCCGTCACGAGCATGTCGGCGACCAGCAGCAGCCGGGAGACATCGGGATACGAGGTGACGTCGATGACGCGCGGTCGGGTTCGCTCACCGGCATCCCGAGCACCTCCGTCACGGCTCGCCGCGTCCTGCCCGGCGGAGAGGGTGCGAGAGTGGCCGCGCACGAGCACGACCGTGCCCGTGACCGCGGCGAGACGCTGGAGGTCGAGGAAGTCGACGACCTGATCTCTGTCGTCACGCCACGTCGGAGCGTAGAGGAGGACGCGCTCCTGCGAACCGAGCCCCAGCTGATCGCGGACGGCGGCGCCGTCACCCGTGACGAGCACGTCGTTGCGGGGGTATCCCTCGACCCAGACGGGGCGACGGCGGAACGCATACGCCCCCCGGAGGATCCCGGCGGCGTACGGGTTCTGGGCGAGGAGCACGTTCCACCGCCGCGCCTCGCGCAGCACCGCCACCGCACGTCGAAGATGGAACCCGGGTCGGTGGAGCGCCAGACGCTTGAGCGGCGTCCCATGCCACGTCTGGAGGACCACCTGACCGGGGCGGCGAACGAAACGACGCCGCAACCAGTCGTTGACCACGAGCAGTCGCGCGGCCCCTCGCGCACGCCACCATTCCGGACTGCCCTCCACGACGGGTGTCGCACCCTCGGGAACGGCGACGGAGAGATCGGCGACGCTCCAGTAGCGCACCAGCCCCGGCAGGATGCGGGTGAGCTCTCGATCGATGGCGAGCGGGTTGCAGCTCGCATTGCGCCCGTAGAAGCTCTCGAAGAACACAGCCTCCTCGAGCCCCAGCGGACGCGTGGCGTACCGGCGCTCCAGCGCGTCCTGGCCCTCGCCCGAGTCATAGGCCGGGTCGATCGGCGGCCCGATCTCGACGTGGCCGTCGTGCAGCGAGGCGCGCAGCTGTCCGAGCTGTGCAAGCGGGAGGTCGACGTCGACGGGGAGCGGTGCGCCGTCTTCGGCGGTCACCTGGAGGACGTACCTGCCGGCGGGCAGCGGCAACGGGTCGCTGCCCCAACGTGCGGCCCGCAACGGCACGACGGCGCGCCACGTCTTGCCACGACCGGTCACGACCCCCGATACGGTCGCTCGGGGTCCTCGCAGTTCCACGGCAGGTCTGGCACCCGTGCCGTGAAGTTCCAGCACCGGTCCATCGGCGAATCGAGCGCGAATCATGTCGTCGTTCCTCTCCGGCCACGACGTGTGCGGCCCCGCGCGTCCTGCAGCGCGCGGATGCGACGATGCACGCGTTCGGTGTTGCCGCCGTCCCGATGGGCGTGGACCGCCCGGTCGAGAGCAACGGCGCGCGCGAGGCGACGCTCGTGCTCGTCGGCGTCGGAGAGGACCTGCTCCAGCTGCGCGACGGCCTCGCTCCAGGTGGGCGCCTCGGAGTCGTGCGTCACGTCGGCGTAGCGGCCGTAGAACCCCCGCTCCCTCGCGTAGGCGACGGCGTCAGGGGCGAGGAAGACCACCGGCAGCGGCACGAGGGAGGCATCGAAGATGAGCGACGAGTAGTCGGTCAGCAGAAGGCTCATCGCCGGGAGGAGCGGAGTCACGTCGGCGACGAGATCGCTTCCGAGCAGCCTCACGCGCTCCCCCAGGCCCCGCGTGTAGTCCCCCGCGCCGAGCGGATGCGACCGGACGAGCAGCACGGCGTCGGTCGCCTCCAGCGCCCCGTGGATGCGCACCCAGTCGGCCTCCGTGGGGACTGCGGGATCGGGCGCGCCGTCACGCCAGGTGGGTGCATAGAGCACGAGACGCCGATCCCCGACGTCACCGACGGCGGCGACGACCGCCGCCCGCGCCCGTGCAGATCGATCCTCGCCCGTCCCCTGTGACAGCACGTCGACTCGGGGTTCTCCCGTCACCGGCACCCGCTCATCGGACAGCGCGAAGGCGGATTCGAGGCGTCCGCGGACGACGTGCGACGCGGCGGGCAGCAGAGCGATGCGTCGCTGCGTCGCGCGATACAGCGCGGCGATCAGCGGCCGGAGAAGGGGAAACGGGGCGCGAACGGTGGCGGGAGAGTCCAGTCCGATCCGCTTGAGCGGGATGCCGTGCCAGAGCTGCACGAGCAGTCCCCCACCCGTCGCATAGCGGTTGACGTCGCCGAACCCGTGGGTGACCACGATGACCTCGGCGCGTGCCGTGCGCCAGAAGCCGCGCAGCGACCCTTTGCGGACGGTGGGGATGCCGCGCGCGGCGGCCTCGGCATCCTGTCGCTCGTCGGCGGTCAGCCACACCGCGCGCGCTCCCTCGCGGGTCGCGACCTGCCAGAGCGCGAGCGCACCGTCAGCGACGCCCACCGCACAGCCGAACACCCAGGCGTCGTGCGCGCGGGGAACGATCGCTGTCACGAGGCGTCCGATCGCGTAGAGCGGGATACGCGCCAACTGGGCGGCGTTTCCCGCAGGGAAAGAGAAGGACGCCACCCCGCGAGCCTATCGCGGGGTGGCGTCCTGTCTTCCGTGGCGGCGCCCGGTCGCAGGGGCGTCGGGCGGGTTACTGCGTGAGGGCGCCGAGGGTCACCTCGACGGATGCCGTCTGGCCGTCACGCTGGTAGACGACCGTGGCCTTCGCGCCCGCCGCCAGCGCGCGGACCTGGGCGGTGAGGTCGGTCGCATCGGTGATGGGGAGGCCGTTGAACGAGGTCACCACGTCACCGGCCTTGAGCCCCGCCTCTGCGGCGGCCCCGCCCTGCGTCACTTCGCTGATGTAGGCGCCCGCGACGGTCGCATCCTCCTGGGAGGCGGCGTCGCCGACCATCGCGCCGAGGAGACCGTGGGTCGCCTCGCCCTTGTCGATCAGCTCGTCGGTGATCCGCTTGACGACGTTGGAGGGAATCGAGAAGCCGACGCCGATCGATCCCGACTGGCTCGAGCTCGACCCGCCCGTCGAGGCGATCGCGACGTTGATGCCGATGAGCGCGCCGTCGGAGTCCACGAGGGCTCCACCGGAGTTGCCCGGGTTGATGGCGGCGTCGGTCTGGATGACCGCGATCGAGATGGAGCTGTTGGACGACGACTGCTGCTGCCCCTGCCCGAAGTCGAACTGGAAGGGCGACTCGCCCTCACCCTGCTGCTGGTCCTCGTCCTGCCCCTCGGGTGCAGCCGAGCTGGCGATCTGGATCGAGCGGTTCAGCGCACTCACGATGCCCGTGGTCACGGTGTTGGAGAGGCCGAGCGGCGCTCCCACCGCCACCGTCTGGTCGCCCACGTTGAGCGCCCCCGAGTCGGCGAACTCGATGGGAGTGAGGCCCGACGCGTCCTCCAGCTTGATCACCGCAAGGTCGTAGGTGGGGTCGGTGCCCACGACGGTCGCCTTGTACACCTTGCCGTCGGAGGTCGTGACGGTGATGTCCGCGCTCCCGGTCGCACCGTCGAGGGTGACGACGTGCGTGTTGGTCACGACGTAGCCGTCGCTCGTGAGTACGACACCCGATCCGGTTCCCCCCGACGACGAGGAGGTCGCCGAGATCGTGACGACGCTCGGGAGCACCTTCGCGGCGATCGCCGTGGTCTGGGTCACGGAGTCGGTGTTGTTGACGGTGACGGTGGACGGAGCCGCGGTCACGACGGTCGATCCGGCGGCGCCGAAAAGCGAGGCCCCGGCTGCCGAACCGCCGAGCCCGGCCGCACCGCCGACGAGAGCGGCCGCGACCATGATCGCGACGATCTTCCCGGCACCGACGCGTCCCGACGCCTCCGGCTCCTCCGCGACACCGGTCGAGGTCGAAGCGTGCCCGCCCTGGGCGAAGGCCCCGAGAGGCGCGGTCGGCTGGGTCGGCTGGTGGTGGAACGCCGAACCGTAGGACGGGCCTTGGGGCGCTGCCGTCGGCAGGGGCGGACGAGGCGGCACGACCTGTTCGAACGGAGCAGGCTGCTCAACCGGGGCGGTCTGCCCGACCGGCGCGGGCTGCTCGACCTCGTCGGACGCGGGCGCAGTGACCTCAGGACCGGGCACCGGCGCGCCGGCGACCGACTCGGAGCGCTCCGAGTCAGCGGGAGTCGGGTCGTTCTCGGGGGATGATGTGGTGCTCATGGCGTTTCCTTCTTTCCAAGACGACTTCAGCATGGCCCCGGTTTCTGTGCGTTCCTTATGCCCGCACCCCGATGTCGCTATGCGTGTAGCGTGAGGCCGATGCGACACGTCCCCGGAGCCTGGTCCCGCGCTGCCCGCGGAGCGGGCCTCCTCGGTCCCGACGGCACCGGCATCCCCACCATCTTCGCCGAGATGAGCGCCCTCGCGGTCGAACACGGAGCGATCAACCTCGGTCAGGGGTTCCCCGACGAGGACGGCCCGGCCGTCGTCCTCGAAGCGGCTCGTGCCGCGATCGCCTCCGGAGGCAACCAGTATCCGCCGGGACGCGGGACCCCCGACCTGCGCGCGGCGATCTCCGAGCACCAAGCCCGCTTCTACGGCATCCCCGTGGATCCCGACCGAGAGGTGCTCGTGACCGCCGGGGCCACCGAAGCGCTCGCCGCCACGCTGCTCGCGCTCATCGACGGTCCGGACGACGAGGTCGTGGTCTTCGAGCCCTACTACGACGCGTACGCCGCGTGTGTCGCCCTCGCCGGTGCGCGCCTCGTGACGGTGCCGCTGCGACGGCCCGACTTCCAGCCGGACGCGGACGACCTCCGCCGCGCCGTGACCGATCGCACGCGCGTCATCCTCGTCAACGACCCGCACAACCCCACCGGCGCAGTACTGACCGAAGAGGTCCTGGACGAGGTGGTGCGCCTGGCGGCGCGTCACGACGCGGTCATCGTGACCGACGAGGTCTACGAGCACCTGGTGTTCGGCGCGACCCACGCGCCCATCGCGCGCCGCGAGGAGGCACGGGAGCGCACGCTCACGATCTCGTCCGGAGGGAAGACGTTCTCCACGACGGGCTGGAAGATCGGCTGGGTGACCGGCCCGGCGGAGCTCGTCGACGCGGTGCTCGCGGTGAAGCAGTGGCTCACGTACGTCAACGGCGGACCGTTCCAGCCGGCGATCGCGGTGGGGTTGCACCTGGACGACGGGTTCTTCGCCGGTCTCGCCTCCACGCTCGCCGACAAGCACGAGGTGCTCGCTGCCGGCCTTCGCGCCGCGGGCTTCGATGTAATCCCGCCGCGTGGCGGCTACTTCACGGTCGCGGATGCAGCGGATCTCTGCGATCGACTGGGTGTTGCGGATGCCGACGCCCTCTGCCGTCTGATGCCCGCCCGCGCGGGGGTCGCCGCGATCCCGCTGACCGCGTTCGTCACGCCGGAGCATCGCCAGGACTACGCCACGCTCGTGCGATTCGCGGCGTGCAAGCGGGTCGACGTCATCGAAGAGGCATCGGCGCGGCTCGCCGCCCTCGGCCGCTGACGCCGCTCAGCTGCGCGTCGCGTCGGGGGCCGGTGTTCCCGTGCGCGGTGTGACGGCGAACCGCCGTAGCCGCAGTGCGGGGTTGACGCGGCGCACACGATCGACCGCCTCGGGGTCGAGGTGCGCCACCGCGACATCCCGAGCGGTCCCCACCGCCGCGATCTCGACCCCCTGAGGGTCGACGATCATGGAGGCGCCGACACCGAGAGGCGGCGGATGATCCGCCGCCGCGACGAAGAGGGTGTTCTCGATGGCGCGCGCGTGCAGGAGCGTGCGCCAGTGGTGCTCCTTGAGCGGACCGCGCACCCAGTCCGCCGCCACGAGCACGACCTGAGCGCCCGTGTCGGCGAGCAGTCGCGCCACTTCCGGGAAGCGCACGTCGTAGCAGGTCATCAGGGCGAAGCGGATGCCGTCGACCTCGAACGTCTGGGGCTCGCCGATCTCTCCCGGCTCGACCCAATCCGACTCCCGCTGACCGAAGGCGTCGTAGAGGTGCAGTTTCCGGTAGACGGCCCGCACGCCGGAACCGTCGACGGCGATGACGGCGTTCCGCACCCGCCGTCCGCCCCCGCGCTCGAGGAGACCGGCCACCACCGTGACGCTGTGGCGCTGCGCGAGCTCGCGGAGGGCACCGGCGAACGGGCCGTCGATCTCCTGGGCGTGCTCGACGAGCGAGTCGTCGAACGGATCGAGGAAGTAGCTCGCGTACTCCGGAAACAGGACGACGCGCGCACCCCGCGCTGCGGCGCGTTCGGTGAGCTCGCCGATGGCCGCGAGATTAGCGTCCTCATCGGCCGTCGGAGCGAACTGCGCAACCGCGACGGCGACGGCATCCCGGCTCATCGGCTGGCCGCTTCGATGCGTCGCGAGCGCACGAGGGCGGGCATCACGATCCAGAGGAGGACGATGACGAGGGCCATCACGCCGCCCGTCACCCAGGCGGCGGCGTCACCCACCACGATGTCGAACACGAATGCCACCACACCCACCATCATGGCGGACACCGTCAGCAGCGCGGTCAGCAGCGAGGCATGGCCGTAGGCGACGATGGTCGGCTTGACGCCGCGCCGGAAGAGCAGACGGTGGAGGGCCACAGGCGCGAGCGCGATGATCGCACTGAGAGCCGCGAGAACGACGAGCACGAGGTAGAACGTGCGCTGCCCCGACGACAGGTCGGCGAACGCCGGCTGGAACGCGAGCGCCAGCAGAAAACCCGTCAGGATCTGCGTCCCGGTCTGCAGCACCCGAAGCTCCTGCAGGACCTCGTTCCAGTTGCGGTCCGCACGCTCGTTGGCCGTCTCCTCGCGCCCGTCTCCCGGACGGGCGTCGGGGGGCGGGTCGCCGGCGGGTGAAGCCCCTGTGGATGCCATGCCGCCATCCTCGCTCGCCGCACTCGCCTGAGACAACAGGACACTCGCACGCACCGCTCCGGTTCGACGCCGCCTCGAATCCGTGCTAGGCTCGCTTCTTGTGCCGCGGGGTGGAGCAGCTCGGTAGCTCGCTGGGCTCATAACCCAGAGGTCGCAGGTTCAAATCCTGTCCCCGCAACAGATGAAGAAGGCGTCCCGCACGGGGCGCCTTCTTCTTTTTGGTCGCGGACCGGCCTTTTGTCACTCGTCGGCAGGACGGTTCGCGTCTGGCGCCGGTGTCAGCGCCTCCTCCATGTCGCCGAGAAAACGGACGATCGCGCGCAGTTCGTCGTCACTGTAGGACTCCGCCGCGACGCGCATCTTCGTCATTCGCGCGCCGAGATGCCGGTAGAACTCCGTGCGGGCAGCCTCCGACAGCACGACGACCCGCGCGCGTCGATCGTGCGGGTGCGGTCGACGTTCGAGGTGCCCGCTCCGAGTCAGCCGATCGAGCAGCTTCGTGGTGGAGGCGGTGGAGATCGCGAGGTGAGAGGCGATGTCGTGAGGCGACACCCAGTGCCCGCGCTGCTCCCGCACGATGAGCATGCGCAGGGCGGCGAGGTCGCTCGCGTTCATGTCCATGTCGCCGCGTAGAGTTCCGTGCATACGGTCCATCGCGTCGGAGAATGCCCGGACGGCGCGCATCGCCTCGAGTACGAGCCCGTCGCGGGGCGTCGTGGGTACCCACCGCTCCTGCACCGTGTGGACACCTCCTCTCCGAGTAGGTAGTATCGCTGAAAATCGCTAGATAAACTAGCAATGGAGGGAACCGCATGTCGCCGACAGAGCTCGTCGTCCTACTCGATGACGACGGACGGGAGATCGGCACGGCCCCGAAGGCCAGTGTGCACGGGACCGACACGGCGCTGCACCTCGCATTCTCCTGCCACGTGTACAACGCACGGGGCGAGACCCTCGTCACGCGGCGCGCGCTCGACAAGGGCACCTGGCCCGGTGTGTGGAGCAATTCCTTCTGCGGCCACCCGCGTCCCGCTGAGCCCGTCATCGACGCCGTCCACCGGCGCGCCGAGCACGAGCTGGGGATCACCCTGCGTGACGTACGCCTCGCCCTCCCCCTCTTCCGCTACCGCGCCGTCGACGCCAGCGGCATCGTGGAGCACGAAGTGTGCCCCGTCTACATCGCGGTGACCGACGACGAGCCCGATCTCAATCCGCGTGAGGTCGCCGAGGCGCGCTGGGTCGATCCGATGGAACTGGCCACCGGCCTGCGTGTGACCCCGTGGGCCTTCAGCCCGTGGCTCGTCCTCCAGGCAGAACAGCTCGACGTGCTCTCCAACGGGCAGGAGCGGAGAGCTTCGTGATCGAGCTCGCTCCCGAGCACCGCGAGAGCGTCGACGGTGCCATCGATCGCGCCCTGACCCGACTGGCCGCACGGGCTCAGCCCCACGGCGAGTCGGCCCAAGCACTCACCTCGGCTGTTCACGCTGCGGCGTCCGACGGCAAACGGCTGCGTCCGGCACTGGTCGTCGCCGCCTTCACGGCATACGGCGGAGACACGGATGCCGTCCCGGCACTGTGGGACGTCGCCGCCGCTTTCGAGATCCTCCACACGGCACTCCTGGTCCACGACGACCTGATCGACCGCGACGACGAGCGTCGCGGCATCCCCAACGTCTCGGGGCGATTCCGCGCACGGGCCCAGAGCTTCGGAGCCGATGCGCACGGGACCGCCGTCGTCGCGGATGCCGCGGCGGTGCTCGCCGGGGATCTCCTGCTGTTCGAGGCCACGCGTCTGGTCGCGACGGCCGCGCTCACCGACGTCGAGCGCGACCAGCTGTTCGCGGTGCTCGACGAAGCGCTCCTCGTGTCGGCGGTCGGCGAACTGGCCGACGCCGAGCACGCGGCTCGGGCCGATCTGCCCGACGCCGAAGCGCTGCTGACCGCGGCACACGACAAGACGGCCGTGTACTCCTTCCGTGCACCGCTGCGCGCCGGCGCCATCCTCGCCGGCGCCGCCTCGCACCCCGCCCTCGCCGACGCGGCGGCGGCGCTCGGGCTCGCGTTCCAGCTCGTCGACGACCTGATCGGCACCTTCGGCTCCCGCAGCCAAGCCGGGCGAGACCCCGGCGCCGATCTGCGCGAGGCCAAGCGCACGCCGCTGATCGCGCTGGCACGGCAGAGCGAGTCGTGGTCCCGCGTGAGCGACGCTCTGGCCGAGGCCCATACGGGACCGATCGCCGTGCGCCGCGCGCAGCGCGAGATCGAGGCGAGCGGCGCACGTGCGGGAGTCGAAGAGCTCGTGCGCGCCAACCTCCGCCGGGCCCGGGCCCACGCGGCCTCCCCCGAGCTGCCGCCCCCCGCCGTCATGCTCCTCGCGGGGATCGCGGATGCCATCGAGCGGCGTATCCCGTGACGGGGGGCGAGCTGTACGACCGCTGTGCGCGCGATGCCGCCGCGGCCGTCATCGCGAACTACTCGACGTCCTTCGCACTCGCGACACGGCTCCTCGGACCGCGCGTCCGACCCCAGGTGCGCGAGATCTACGCTCTGGTCCGCGTGGCCGACGAGATCGTCGACGGTGCCGCTGAGGCCGCCGGGCTCGACCGCGACCAGCAACGCGTGCTCCTGGACTCCCTGGAGATCGAGACTCTCGCGGCCATCGACCGCGGATTCAGTGTCGACCTCATCGTGCACGCGTTCGCCACGACGGCTCGCGCATGCGGCATCGGCGAAGACCTCATCCGCCCGTTCTTCGCGTCCATGCGCACCGATCTCGACCTCGCCGCGCACGACGCGGCATCCCACGAGTCCTACGTCTACGGCTCCGCCGAAGTGGTCGGTCTCATGTGTCTGCAGGTGTTCGTCAACGCCGGCCATCCGGCACCGCGCATCCCCGATGCACGTCTCGTCGAAGGCGCCAGACGACTGGGAGCCGCCTTCCAGGACATCAACTTCCTGCGTGACCAGGCGGACGACTCCGAGCGGCTGGGGCGGGATTACCTCGGGATCGGCGGGGCCACCGACCGAGCCACCGTCCTGGAGCGCATCGATCGCGACCTCGACGCCGCGGCCGCCGTGATCCCCGATCTCCCGCGGGACTGCCGACGTGCCGTCACGACGGCGCACGGCCTGTTCCGGGAACTCGCGGTACGTCTCCGGAACTCCGACGAGAACGTGCGCGTCAGCGTTCCCCGCACCGTCAAGGCACGGATCGCCGCTCAGGCGATCGCGGGCCGCGCACCCCGGAGGTCTACCCCATGAGCCGCACAGCGACGATCATCGGCGGTGGAATCGCGGGGCTCGCGACCGCCGCCCTTCTCGCGGAGGACGGCTGGTCGGTCACGCTCTTCGAGGCCCGCGACGAGGTCGGCGGGCGCGCGGGCAGCTGGACGCGCGATGGATTCCGCTTCGACACCGGCCCGAGCTGGTACCTCATGCCCGAGGTGTTCGATCACTTCTTCGCCCTGCTGGGCACGAGCTCGGAGGCCGAGCTCGATCTCGTGCCCCTGACCCCCGCATACCGCGTGTACGCGCAGCCCGACGGCGAAGGCCCAGGCGACCGCGTCGACGTCGTCACGGGCAGGGATGCCGTACGCGAGCTGTTCGAGGCCCGCGAGCCGGGGTCGGGTCCGCGTCTGGACGCGTATCTCGACTCCGCGGCGGATGCCTACGAGCTGGCGGTGTCGCAGTTCCTCTACGACACCTACGCATCTACCGAGGGCCTGCGCGATCGGCGGGTGCTCTCGCAGTTGGGGCGCCTCGCACCGCTGCTGCTGCGTCCCCTCGCGTCGCACGTCGCTCGGTTCTTCTCCGACCCCGTGCTGCGCCAGATCCTGGGCTACCCGGCGGTCTTCCTGGGTGCCTCGCCGTTCGACGCGCCGAGTCTCTACCACCTGATGTCGCACCTCGATCTCGATGACGGCGTGCAGTACCCTCGCGGTGGCTTCACGGAGGTGATCGCGGCGATTGAGCGGTTGGCTCGCGCCCGCGGTGTCGACATCCGCACGAACGCCGCAGTCGACGAGATCCTCGTCGAGAACGGTACGGCGACGGGGGTCAGGCTCGCCGACGGGTACGTGCACCTCTCCGACATCGTCGTCTCGGGCGCCGACCTCCACCACACCGAGACGGCCCTCCTGCCCGCTGCGCACCGCGCCTACCCCGAACGGTGGTGGCGACGCCGCAAGCCCGGCCCCGGCGCCCTGCTGCTCCTTCTCGGCGTCGACGGGAGCCTCCCGGAGCTGGAACACCACACGTTGTTGTTCGCCCGCGACTGGGAGACGAACTTCGGCGACATCTACGGTGCGCAGACGCGTATTCCCGAACCGGCATCCCTGTACGTGTGCCGTCCGTCGGCGACCGACGACACCGTGGCACCTTCGGGATCGGAGAATCTGTTCGTCCTCGTTCCGATTCCCGCCGACCCCGCTCTCGGTCACGGCGGCGTCGATCGTGGCGGCGACGCGCGCGTGGAGGAGATGGCCGATCGGGTGATCGACCAGATCGCGCAGTGGACCGGCATCCCCGATCTCGCCGCCCGCGTCCGCGTGCGTCGCACGATCATGCCCGCCGACTTCGAGCAGGATCTGCATGCGTGGCGCGGCGGGGCTCTCGGACTGTCGCACACGCTCACCCAGAGCGCGATCTTCCGCCCGCGCAACGCGTCGCCGAAGGTCGCCGATCTGTACTACGCCGGCTCGACGGTGCTGCCCGGCATCGGGCTTCCGATGTGCCTCATCTCGGCGGAACTCGTGGTCAAGCGCCTCCGCGGCGACCGCGGAGCCGGCCGGCTTCCCGTGCCGGCTCGGGCGGAGGACTGACGTGCCCGGACTGTACCTGGCGTGCCTGCTGCTGTCGGCCACCGGGCTCGCGCTGCTCGACGCGCGCTTCCGGCTCGTACTGTGGTCGGCGGGCGCCGGGCGCGCGGCGGTGGCGATCGCCCTCGGAACGGCCTTCTTCCTCGCCTGGGATGCCGTCGGCATCGCCACAGGCGTGTTCGTCAAGGGCGACAGCCCTCTCCTGCTCGGTTGGGATCTCGCCGCTCACCTTCCGGTGGAGGAACCGGTCTTCCTGGCGTTCCTCTGCTATCTGGCCCTCCTCGTGCACGGGGCCGTGAGCCGTCGTCAGGAGCGGACGCGGGTCGCGGACGAGAACGCGTGATGTACGGCCTCATTGTGCTGCCGTTCGTCGCGGTGACGATCGCCGTAACCCTCGCCACCCTGCGGATGCCCCACTTCCCCGCTCGCATGGCGGCGTCCGGGATCGCTGCGGCCGTGCTGCTGATACTCACCGCCGTCTTCGACAATGTGATGATCGCGGCAGGCCTCTTCACCTACCCGGAGCATCTCATCAGCGGGGTGCGCATCGGCCTCGCACCCATCGAAGACTTCTCCTACCCGCTCTGCGCCGCGTTCCTCGTGCCCGCGGTGCGTACTCTCCTCGAACGGCGGCGCGTCTCATGACCGGAACCCTGCGGCAGCTCCTCCTCGCATCGAGGCCTGTCAGCTGGATCAACACCGCGTATCCGTTCGCGGCGGCGTACCTGCTCACCACCCGAGAGATCGACGTCACGCTCGTCGTGGGCACGCTCTTCTTCCTCGTGCCCTACAACCTCGCGATGTACGGCATCAACGACGTGTTCGACTACGAATCCGATCTCCGCAACCCCCGCAAGGGTGGCGCACAAGGGTCGGTTCTTGACCGTCGCTTCCATCGCGTCACCCTGTGGGCCTCTGCGATCGCGTCCTTGCCGTTCGTCGTCTTCCTCGCCGTCGTCGGCTCACCGCTGTCGTGGCTCGTCCTCGCACTCAGCCTGTTCTTCGTCGTGTTCTACTCCGCTCCCCCGTTGCGGCTCAAAGAGCGTCCCGTAGCCGACTCGATCACGAGCAGCATCCACTTCTTCTCCCCCGCCGTCTACGCCCTCGTGCTCGCCGACGCGACCTGGACCTGGCCGCTCGTTGCGGTGATCGCCGCTTTCGCGCTGTGGGGTGTGGCATCCCACGCGTTCGGTGCGGTGCAGGACATCGTCGCCGACCGGGAGGCGGGCATCGCCTCGATCGCCACGGTCCTCGGGGCACGACCGACCGTTCGACTCGCGCTCGGATGCTACGCCGCCGCCGGGCTCGTCGTCCTCGGCGCGGCGTGGCCCGGCCCGTTCGCGGCCCTGCTGGTGATCCCCTACCTCGTGGCCGTGTGGCCGTACCGTCATCTCGCCGACGAGGACTGCGCTGAGGCGACGACGGGGTGGCGCCGCTTCCTGTGGATCAATCAGCTGACGGGCTTCGGAGTGACCCTCCTGCTCATCTGGTGGTGGTTCGTCGCATGACGCCGTAGCGGCACTGACGCCGTAGCGGCACAGACGCCGACGGGCGGGTTCCCGTGGAGGAAACCGCCCGTCGGATCGTGGTGGAGCGTCAGTCGCCGCTCAGGTCGAGCAGCCGCTCGACGGCATCCGTGAGTTTCTTGTCGGCCTCGGCGAAGGCGGTGAGGTCTCCGGCCTTCAGGGCCGCATCGCGCGCCTCCATCGCTGTACGGGCGTCGGCCAGTGCCTGCTCGAGCGAGTCGCCGTTCTGGCCGCCGGTGCCGGGATCGGTGCCCGGCGTTTCGCTCGGCGACGGGGTCGGCGTCGGCGTGGGCGTCACGTCTCCGTCACCGGTGCTGGCACCGGAATCTCCGCCGAAGATCTCGTCCAGCGCCTCCTGCAGAGTGTCTTCGAACGCGACCTTGTCACCGAAGGCGACGAGGATCTTCCGGAGCGCCGGCAGCTGGGTCCCGCTGGAGGCCTGCACGAAGACGGGCTGCACGTACAGCAGGCCACCGCCGACCGGCAGCGTCAGCAGGTTGCCGTTGAGCACCTCGGACTGTCCCTGCTTCAGCAGGTTCACCTGCGAGGAGATCTCCTGGTTCGAGTTGAAGGTGTTCTGCACCTGACCCGGGCCCGGCACGCTCACGTCGGCGCTGATCTCCAGCATCCGCAGCTTTCCGTACCCCTCGCTCTTCACGCCCTTCTCCGACCCGGCGTTCGCATCGACGGCCAAGTAGCCCATCAGCACGTTCCTCGATCCCTCGCCCTCCGAGGCGGGGATGAACGACGAGAACATCGAGTACGACGGTGCGTCCTGCCCCGGCATCTGCATCGTGAGGTAGTACGGAGGCTGGAGCACGTCGCGGTTGGACACCGGGTCGTTCGGCGTCTTCCAGGCGTTGTCACGCGCGTAGAACGACGCGGCATCGTCGACATGGTACGTGCCGAGCATGGCGCGCTGCACCTTGAAGAGATCGCTCGGGTAGCGCACGTGGCTCATCAGGTCGCCGGACATCTCCGAGATGGGCTTGAGTGTGTTCGGATAGACCTTCTGCCACGCCTTGAGGAGCGGGTCGGTCTCGTCCCACGCATAGAGCGTCACGGAACCGTCGTACGCATCGACGGTCGCCTTCACGGAGTTGCGGATGTAGTTGATGTCGTCGAGTGCGACGCGCGCGGCGTTGGTCGTCGTGTCGCTGATCGCCTGACGGAGGCTCACGATCGACGAGTAGGGGTAGTTCGCGCTCAGCGTGTACCCGTCGACGATCCAGACGATCCGGCCGTCCACGATCGACGGGTACGGGTCGTTGTCGAGCTCGAGGTACGGTGCCGCCTTCTGCACGCGCGTCAGCGGGTCGCGGTCGTAGAGGATCTGCGACTTCTCGTTGACGGCATCCGAGAAGAGGATGTCGGTCGACTGGAACTTGAGGGAGTAGATGAGCCGGTTGAAGATGCCACCGATCTCCGGGCCACCGTCGCCCGAGAACGTCGTCTTCGTCTGCGCCGCGCCCTCGTCCGTGCCACGCGGGTAGTCCAGCTCGATGTCGTCCGTGCCCTCGGGCGCACCGACGATCGAGTACGTGGGCGAGTACTCGCCGAAGTAGATGCGCGGCTCGTACTTCTCCTGCGACGTCAGCACGCCCGAGGCCGGAATTCCGCGCTCGAGGAAGACGGGGTCGCCGTCAGGCGTGCGGTCGTTGCCCTTGGCCGCGACCATGCCGTAGCCGTGGGTGTAGACGAGCGTCGTGTTGTACCACGATGCCGCCTGACCGAGCTGGGAGAGGTTGAGCTCACGCACGGCCATGACCGTGTCCTGCGACTTCCCGTCGATCTCGTACCGGTCGACGTCGAGCGCCTCGGGGAACTGGTAGTACGAGCGGTACTGCTCCAGCTGCCGCACCGTCGGCGGAATGATCGCCGGGTCCATGATGCGGATCGACGAGGTGGTCTCGGCGTCCTGGCGCAACTGGCCGGACTCCACCGTGGTGCGCGCGGTGTAGTCCCTCTTCTCAAGGCCATCGATGCCGTAGGCGGCCTTCGTCGCGTCGATGTTGCGCTGGTAGTAGGTGCTCTCGAGGCGCTCCTGGTTGGGGATCACCTGGAACTGGTTGACGAACCACGGGTACGCGACGCCCACGACGAGCGACGACACGATGAGAAGACCGGTCGCGATGAGCGGGAAGCGCCAGCGACCGATGATCGCCGTCACGAAGAACAGCGCGGCGACGATGGCCGCGACGATCGAGAGGATGGCCAGTCCGGGGATGATCGCGTTCACGTCGGTGTATCCGGCACCGGTGATGCGATCGTTCTGGGCAAGGAGCGTCTTATAGCGGTCGAGCCAGATGCTCACCGCCTGCACGGCGAGATAGAGACCCGCCAGCACGGCGAGCTGGATACGCGCAGACTTCGAGATCCGAAGCTCCCGCTGGCCGATGCGCACGGCACCGTAGAGGTAGGCGACGACGGCGGTGACCGCCAGACACACGAGCAGGACAGCGGACGCGAAGCCGAGAACGGAGCTGTAGAACGGGAGCTCGAAGAGATAGAAGCCGGTGTCCAGACCGAATTGCGGGTCGGCCTCCCCCGTGGGGACCCGGTTCAGCCACAGCCACACCGTCTCCCACTGGGCCGCCGCCGCGAAGCCGGAGAAGAACCCAAAGAACACGGGGATTCCCCACATCGCGAGCCTGCGCAGCGGCTCCACGACCTCCTGGTAGTGGTCGAGCTGCGAGGTGAGCCGTGCGTACACGGGCCGCAGTCGATAGGCGAGCTGGATGGCCACGAAGACGGGGATCGCCATGGCTGCGAAGCCGATGACGAACATGGTCACGCGCGCGGTCCACTGCGTCACGAGGACGCTGTCGAACCCGAGCTGCTCGTACCACAGCCAGTCGGCGAAGAGGCTCGCGAAGGTGAAGAACGCCACCACGAGGGCGGCGATCACCGCGAGGGTGATGCCGACGGCGCGGCGGAGCGGACTGGGCGTGGCCTGGTTCGGCGCTGAGGTCGTGGTCACCCCTCCATCCTAGGCGCGTGCATTCTGGGTGGATGCCGTGGGGATTCCTCGACTTCTCCCAGCGCCGCGTCGCCACCGAGGGCGGTGCGCGCGCGAGTCAGCGACAGGTGGGGAGCGAGTCGAGGTCGCCCCCGTCTCGCAGCGTCGACAGCACGTCGAGCGCATCGTCCAGAGTGGTGACCGAGAAGACACGGAGTCCGGCGGGCACATGACCCACGACCTCGTTGCAATTGCTCTCGGGAGCGAGGAAGAAGTCCGCGCCCGCACCCGCGGCGCCGTAGAGCTTCTGACGGATGCCGCCGATCGGACCGACCGTCCCCGCCGAGTCGATCGTTCCGGTTCCCGCGACGTCGAGGCCTCCGTTGAGCTCCCCCTCGCTGAGGGTGTCGATGATTCCGAGCGCGAACATCATCCCGGCACTCGGGCCGCCGACGTTGTCGAGCTGAATGGTCACGTCGATGGGGAAGACGTAGTCGTGCAGCGTCGTCACGCCGATGAGCCAGAGCTGCTCGCCGTCGATGTCGGTGCGCCGGGGTTGGATCTCGACGTCCTCCGTCTTGTCGCCGCGCTCGATCGTCAGCCGGACGGGCGCGCCGTCGGCCGCATTGATGAGATCGCGGAGCGCGCCGGTATCGGTGACGGCGGTGCCGTCGACGGCACGGATGATGTCGTCGGGCTCGAGGATGCCGGTCGCCGCGGAGTCCTCGGTGAGCGAGTAGACGCGGACCATCGGCTTCACGTCGTAGCCGAGCTCGGTGAGCGCTGCGGCCGTCGCCTCCTTCTGCGAGTCGACCATCATGGCCGCACTCTGCTCGTTGCGCTCCTCGGTGGTCTGATCGGCCGGGAAGATGTCGTCGAGGGGAAGGACCGCGCGGGAAGGGTCGAACCACGCCAGCGCGAGTTCGAACCACGACGGCGTGCGATCGCGGTTGCCGACGACCTGCACTGTGAGGAGGTCGAGCGAACCGCTCGTCTCGAAGGTGTCGGCGCCGGCCACCGAGATCAGCGGCACCTGGGTGCCGTCGGGTCCCTCCGCCGTCCCGAGCGTGTTGAAGACGGGGCCGGGCTGCTGGACGACGAACGACGTGGGCAGGACGGTGAGAGCGAGAAGGGCGACGAGGGCGACGGTGACCGCCCAGATGCCCGCGATCGTGGTGCGCGGCATCCGCCGGCGAGGGGCGCGCACGATGTCGTCGCGTTCATCGAACAGTGCCACGTCTGACCTTCCTGGCCGGACGTTCGCCGCCGGCGTACACGAGACGGGTCCGAGCCGGACGGGCCGCGAACACGTGCGACTAGCGTAGAACGCGATGTCATCATCCTGCTGAAAGGCGCCTGACATGACCGACGACGAGCGACCCGACCCCGACGACTTCGCGGAGATCCTCCGCAATCTCCTCGGCGGGCAGGGCGGGTTCGACCCCGAGCAGCTCGAGCAGCTGCGCGGGTTGGGGATCGACCCGGCGATGGCCCAGCAGATGATGCGTCAGCTCCAGGGAGCTTTCGCCGCCGGCGGCGACGGCGGGATCGACTGGGCGTCGGCGCGCACGCAGGCGCTGCACCTGGCCAACAAGGACGGGCTGGGGATCACGACCGGCGACCGTCAGGACTTCGATCAGGCGTTCGGCCTCGCGACCCTGTGGCTCAGTGAGGCGACGGCTATCTCCGATCTGCCGACGCCCGCTCGGGCGCTCACCCGCGGACAGTGGGTCGAGGCGACCCTTCCCGTGTGGCAGGAGCTCGCCGAGCCGGTGGCCACCTCCATCGCGGATGCGATGACCGAGGCCATCGGCACGCAGCTTCCGGAGGAGATGCGTGACGTCGCGGCCGGGGCCGGCCGCCTCATGCGCACGGTCGGCGGCTCGCTCTTCGCCGCACAGCTCGGGGCGGTGATCGGCGGCCTGTCACAGGAGGTGGTGTCGGGGGGCGATGTCGGCATCCCGGTGATGCCCGACGGGCAAGCCGCCATCCTGCCGCAGAACTTCGCGGACTTCGGGCGTGATCTCGAGATCGACGACGATCAGCTCGCGCTGTACCTGGCAACCCGTGAACTGGCGCACGCCCGCCTCTTCCGCCACGCGCGCTGGTTGCGACTCCACGTCATCTCGCAGGTGACCGAGTTCGCGCGTGGACTGCACGTCGACACCGACGCTCTCGAGGAGCTCGCGTCGCGCTTCGACCCCTCGGCGCCGGAAGAGCTGCGCCAGGCTCTCGAGTCCGGTGCGCTCCTCCCCGCGCGTTCCGAGGCTCAGACCGCTGCGCTCGCGCGGCTGGAGAACCTCCTGGCGACGATCGAAGGATGGGTCGATGTCGTGACGGCGGATGCCACGAACCGCCTCCCCGCCGCCGACCGTATCGCCGAGGCGGTGCGGCGCCGCCGTGCCGTGGGCGGGCCGGCCGAGCGGGCCATGGGGTCGCTGGTCGGACTCGAGCTGCGTCCGAGGCGCTTGCGCGAGGCCGCCGCCATGTGGCGCGCAGTGACCGACGCCGTGGGCACGGCCGAGCGCGACGCGCTGTGGGACTACCCCGACCTCATGCCGTCCGCCGAAGACATCGACGACCCCGCCGTGCTCGTGGAGCGGCTGCGCGCTCATGCCCGCGGCGATGCTCCCGCCCGCGACGCGATGGACGATGCGCTCGACGCGCTGCTCGCGGAGGCCGAGCAGGGCGCAGACGGCGCCGCGCCGGGCGACTCCGCCGACGACGACGGCCCGGAAGGTCCGCGCCCCGTCTGAGCCCCGCGTCACGCCGACGCTCGTCTGTGGACAGTTCCCGCAGCGCACGCCCGGGTGCGTCGACAATCGTTGGATGCTGCGGCTCGCTCCCTCTTACGTGCCCCTGTGGCGATCGCCCACCTCGGTGCAGTTCGGCGTCGATGCCGTCGTTCACGTAGATGACATCGCCCCGTGGCAGGAACACCTCCTCGACGCGCTCGTCGACGGCATCCCCGACGCGATGGTCGCTCCGCTCGCTGAGAACCTCGGCGCCGAGCGCGGAGCGGTCGAGCACTTCCTGGATCAGATCCGCCCCGCGCTCGTCGGCTCACACCGCCCGGAGCGGGTGGCGCTCGAACTGCCGGAGAAGCTGAGCCACGGCGAGGGGACGACGTTCGCGGGGGCGCTGGTCGCCGCCGGGTTCGACGTCGACGTGCGCCGTTGGCCGCATGACGACGACCGCCTCCCCGTCGTCGTCGTTGCCCACCGCCTGCTCGACCCCCGCCGAGCAGCCCAGCTCATCCGTGCCGACATCGTGCACCTGCCCGTCGAGCTCTCGGGCGACCGGATCACTGTCGGTCCGCTCGTCGTGCCCGGTCGCACAGCGTGCGAAGCGTGTCGGCATGCGCACCGGCGCGACGCCGACTCCCGGTGGCCGGTCATCGCGGCGCAGCTCCTGTCGCGCACCCCGACACCCACCGATCCCGCGCTGCTCCAGGAGTCGGCTCTCCTCGCCGCCCGGATGCTGCGGGGCGGGTCACTGGTCGGGCCGCCCGACGGACTACCGCACGACGTGTCGCACTCGGTCAGCGTGTCGTCTTCGAGCGTGCGCCGGACCTGGCGCTCGCATCGCCCGCACGCAGAGTGCTTGTGCCGATCTCCTGAAGGAACCGCGAGCGCTGCCGCTCTCGATGCCCCGCCGCCTGAGCCCACGACAGCGACAGCGTTCGCGCAGCCCGCGTGATCCCGACGTAGGCGAGTCGCCTCTCCTCGTCGACCGCTTCGAACGTCGTCGCGTAGGAGATCGGCAGGAGCCCCTCCGACAACCCGACGAGATGGACGTGCGGCCACTCCAGTCCCTTCGCGGCGTGCAACGTCGCCAGGGTGACCGTGCGCAGCGTCGGCTCGTGCTGATCCTTGGCACGGGCCTGCAAGCCGTCGGTGAACCGACGGAGTGTCATCCCCTCCGGAGCCTCCTCGGCCAGGCGCAGCAGCGCCGAGCGGGCTTCCCACGCCTCCCGCAGCGCACCCCCCGCGGCCGGGGGTTCGTCGGTCAGTCCGAGCGAGCGCAGCACGTCCCTCACCGCCGCGACGAATCCCCCCTCGGTGGGCGCGACCGACGCTCCGCGCAGCGCCAGTAGCGCCTGGCGCACCTCGGGGAGGTCGAAGAAGCGGGTTCCGCCGAGGACGGAAGCCGGGATGCCACGGGCCGCGAGCGCGGCGAGAAGTTCCGCAGACTGAGCGTTCGCCCGATACAGGACCGCGATGTCTCCGGGATCCTCGCCGGCTGCGAGGAGCCCGGCGATCCGCGCCGCCACGCCGCGGGCCTCTGCGACGTCGTCGGGGTAGGCGGTGACCTCGGGAGCCGCCGTGGGCTCGGCATCCGAGTGCAGTCGCAACGCGCCGGGCCGCCCGCGCATGAGCTCGTTCGCGACATCGAGGATGCCGGGATCGGAGCGGTAGTTGCGCTCGAGTCGCACGACGGTGGCGTCGGCGTAGCGGTCGCCGAAGCCGAGCAGATACCGCGGGTCGGCTCCCGCGAAGGAGTAGATGGTCTGGCTCGCATCGCCGACCACGCACAGGTCGCGTCGGTCGCCGAGCCACAGCTCGAGCAATCGGTTCTGCAGGGGCGAAACGTCCTGGTACTCGTCCACCGTGAAGTGCCGATACTGCTCGCGCACCTGCGCCGCCACGCGCGGCTCGGCCTCCAGCATCCCCGCACAGGCGAGCAGAACGTCTTCGAAGTCGAGCTGGCGTCGCTCGTCCTTGAGCTTCTCGTACGCGTGCTGAAGGTCGACGAGCGCCTGGATGCCGACCCCACCGACTGCGTCGGGTCGATCGCGCGCCGCCTGCTCGATCGACCTGAGCGTGACCTTTCGCCACTCGATCCGCGCGGCGACATCGCGCAGCGTCGCGCCGTCGAGACGGAGGCCCAAGCCATCCGCTGCCTGACCGAGCATCTTCACCTTGCCCGACAGGATCGTGGGGGCGACGTCACCGGCGACCTGTGGCCAGAAGTGATTGAGCTGGGCCAACGCCGCCGCGTGGAACGTCCGCGCCGCGACACCCGCCACGCCCAGAGCGCGCAGCCTCCCGCGCATCTCGCCCGCGGCCTTCGCCGTGAACGTGACCGCCATCACCCGCGTCGGGGAGTAAGCGCCGGTGTCGACCCCGTGAGCGATGCGATGCGTGATGACGCGTGTCTTGCCGGTACCGGCACCTGCCAGCACGCACACGGGCCCGCGCAATGTCGACGCCGCCTCCCGCTGCGCGTCGTCGAGTCCGTCGAGCGGATCCGTCGTCACGGCCGATCCTCGTCGCCGTCGATCCAGTCGCGGATCAAGCGGTGAGCGATCGAGGCCGCGCCCGGCAGGTGTACATCGCCGTCGCCAGCGAACGCCGCGCGCAGCTCGGAACGGGTGAACCACCGCACGTCGACGATCTCCTCGCCGTCCGGCCGGGCGGCATCCGGATCGGCGGCGACCGCGTGGAACCCGAGCATGAGCGAACGAGGATAGGGCCATGCCTGCGAGCCGCGGTAGCGGATGCCGCGCACGGCCACCCCCGATTCCTCGGCGATCTCGCGCACGATAGCGGACTCGAGCGACTCGCCCGCCTCCACGAAGCCGGCGAAGGCGGAGTACACGTTGCGCTGCGCCCAGCGGGCATTCTTGCCGAGAAGCAGGCGATCGCCGGACGCATCGGTGACGGCCACGATCACGGCGGGGTCGGTGCGGGGGAAATGCTCACGCCCGCACACCGTGCAACGACGCGACCATCCCGCCGCTCGCAGCTCCGTGCTTCCGCCGCATCGCGGGCAGTACCGCGAGTCGAGCAGCCATCGGCCGAGCGCCAACGCGCTCACGAATACGGATGCCTCTTCCGGCGGCAGGTCGCCGCCCACCGCGCGCAACGCCCCCCACTCCGGTGCCGGGAGGGGAGCGTCGGCGTCGGCGTCGAACGCGGCGACGAGCAGAGCGGAGCCCCCGGCATCCCTGCCGAGAAAGGCCCACCCCGCGTCTCCCGCAACGGCATCGGGCGCGACGAACGCGAGCGACCCGGTGGGCGAGAGCGGGGCCCGGTCCCCCCACACCACCAGCACGCGGCTCGCCGAATCCGCGCGCAGCGTCGGCACGAGATCGGGAACCAGGCGCTCGTCGGCGGCACGATCATGCGGTGCGCGCGCCAACGGAGGCGTGTGCGGGGTGTCCTTCGGCGACATCGAGGACCTCTCTTGCGGGCGTGGCGCGGAGGCGCCGAGACGTGCCCCGCCTACCCTGGGGGGCATGGCACGCTCACCTCTCACTCTAGCCGCGTCGGTGACGTCCGCTCTGCCTCGGGCGGGCGTCGTGAGCGCCGCCGCCCTCTCCGAGAACGCCGCCGGGCGGTACGACAGCGCGCTGGTCACGCTCGACGACGGTCGCCAGGTTGTCGTCCGTGTGCCCACCGATGCCGACGCCGACCGCGACCTCCGCGGGGAGGCGCGCGCGCTGCAGGCTCTCACCGCGGGGGTGCGCGCGGTGCTGCCGCTGGCCGCGCCCGTCATCCTGGGCGACACGGTGCTCGACGCGCGTCCGGTGGTCGTGCATTCGTGGCTGCCCGGCTACCGCGTCGACGCGGGCCACGTGCCCTCCGGCCCCGGAGTCGCAACGGAACTCGCTGCCGCCATCGCCGCCGTGCACGCCCTGCCCACCTCGGTCGTCCGCGACAGCGGGCTGCCGGCGCTCGATGCCGCCCAGGTGCGTGCGGAGGCCGAGCGACTGCTCGACCGCGCCGAGGCCACCGGGTCGCTCCCGTTCGGCCTGTTGCGACGTTGGAGCGCTGCGGTCGCCGCCGACGACCTCTGGCGATTCGAGACCACCGTCGTCCTCGGCGGCGTCGACCCGGCATCCTTCCTGTTCGAAGACGATGCCGACGACGTGCCCCGCATCACGGGCCTTCTGCAGTGGGGCGGACTGTCGGTCGGCGACCCCGCCGTCGATCTCCGGTGGCTCGCCTCCGCTCCGGATGCACGCACCGACGTGCTCGACGCCTACGCCGCCTCCTCCCCCCGCGCCGTTGACGGAGCGCTGTCCGAGCGCGCGCGACTCCATGCCGAACTCGAGTTCGCGTCCTGGCTCGTGCACGGCCACGCGGCAGGTTCGGAAAGCGTCGTCGCCGACGCCGTCGCCCTGCTCGAGGCGCTCGATGAGAGCGTCCGGGACGCTCCCCCGCTCGCGCAAGACTCCGTGACGATCGACGACGCGTTCGCCGCCATTGGGCGCGTACCGCAGGCCGCCGCCGTCGACACGTCGATGCAGACCGACACGTACGACGCCGACGCGCTCTCCGAGTACACGACGGACGAGACCGTGTCATCGACGCCGACGGAAGACGAGACCGCTCCCCTCGAGCTATCGGACTGGATGCGGCCCGAGCCCCCCGGCGACGACGTCACGGACGTGCGCGCGGACGACGACGACCCCGAAGCGGCGGCCCGCAACGCCCTGCGCCGCTGGACCGAGACGGCCTGATACCGCGCGCTAGCCGCGCAGAATGAGGTCGTCGGCCACGTAGTAGAGGACGACGTCGATATCGGAGAGCGCGATTCCGTGCTTTGCGTGATAGGCCCGGCGGTACAGCTCCAGCTGCACCATGCGCTCAGCGCGCTCGGCTGCCGTGCGAGGTGGGCGACCCGTCTTCCAGTCCACGATCTCGATGCGACCGTCGCGCTCGTACACCGCGTCGAGCTTGCAGATCACGACGTGCGGAGCACCGTCGTCGAGCAGATCGTCGGCGGTGAAGTCGATCTCGGTCTCCACCTCGATCGGTTGCAGGTCCGCCCACTCGGATGCCAGGAACCGTTCCTTCAAGTCGGCGAGAGCGCGGTGATCGGCGGAGGAGCCGATCACCGCATCGTCGTCCTGCTCCCACAGGCCGTCGTCGTCGGACGGACCGGCACCGCTGATGCCCGAGCGCTGTTCCACCCAGGCGTGGAACAGGGTGCCCAGACGCGTCTGCCGGTAGGGGCGCTCCGGCAGCGGACGCGCAGCAGCCGCCGCGGCGGCCGCGTAGTCGCCGACGAAGTCCTTGAAGCGCGACGCCGGAATTCGTGTCGGCGCGGACGGGGTCGCACCGACCCGCCGCGCCTCGCGCTCCGCCAGCAGGAGTGACAGATCACGCGAAGGGGCAGGGCGCGGACCTGCCTGGACACGGGCGACCGCATCCGCGGCGGCCTGCACTCGGGGCCGCCGCGAGCCCAGCGGGTCCATCGGCCAGGCGAGCAGACGCCGCTGGTCGAGGTAGGGGTTCTCACCCGTGTCTTCGGGCAGCTCCAGCGGGAGGTCGAGCGCATCGGCGATCTCGATCAGATAGCGGCTGGCGCCGCGCGCCGAGCGGGTGCCCGACCACGAGGCGCCCGTCAGGAGGAGATGATCGCGAGCTCGCGTCGCCGCGACGTACGCGAGCCGTCGCTCCTCGTCTTGGCGCCGCTCTTCGAGTTCCGCGCGGAACGCGGAGAGCTCGTCGCGCACGTCCTGCTGCGTCGGCGCATCGTCGAGGGACCACCGCAGGCGCGGGAGCCAGGCGCGGTCGCCACGGAAAGGGTAGGGCAGCACACCGAATCTGAGCCAGCCCAAGCCGTCTCGTGCCTTCGCGGGCAGTTCCTCCTCGACGCATCGGACGACCGCCACGGCATCCCACTCCAATCCCTTCGAACCGTGGATCGTGAGCAGCTGGACCACGTCTTCTTCGGGCGGCTCCGTGCGTGGTGCGAACTCGTCCAGTCGCTCCGCCCGATCGAGCCAGGCAAGCAACGCGGACAGTGAGCCGGAGTCATCGGTGGCGAGGAACCCGTGCAGTTCGTCGACGAAGGCGCGCAGTTGGTCGCTGGCGATCCGCGCCGGGCCGCGCGCTTCGTTGGCGGCCAGCTCGATGTCCAGACGCAGTTCGATCTCGATCAGTCGCACGAGATCGGGCACCGGTACTCCGATCGCTCGCCGCAGTCCTGCGAACACAGCGCCGGCGTCGCGCAGACGCTCGACGCCCTCATCGCTGAACCCGTTGAGCCAGCCGTGACCGGCCGGCTGCCGAACGATCCAGTCGAGTGCGTCGACGAGAGACGCGGCATCCGTGCCACGCATGAGCGACGCGACCTCGGCGTCGAGGGGCTGCAGAGCGGTGTCGTGCCGGACGAGCCGCCGGGCAAGGCTCGCGAGGGCCCGTAGATCGGCGAGCCCGATCGCCCACCGTGGCCCCGAGAGCAGTCGGATCAGCGCCGAGCCGGCCGTCGGGTCACTGATCACGCGGAGGGCCGAGACCACGTCGACCACTTCGGGAGTGGACAGCAGACCACCGAGCCCGAGGATGCGATGGGGAATCCCCCGACGCGCAAGGGCGTCCGCGAAGCGCACCATGTGCTTCTTGGCGCGGAACAGCACGGCCCCCGTCGTCGCACGCCCCGTCTGCGATCGGGTCGACCGGAGGTTCTCGAACCACGCCGCGACGCGCTCCGCCTCCGCGTCGACATCCTCCTCGAACGCGACCTCGACCTGCCCGGCGGGAGCCTCGGGACGTGCGCGGAGCGCGTCGACCCGTATGGGCGACCGCTCGGACAAGGGGGACAGCACGGCGTTCGCCGCGACCAGCACCGCCTCGCTGTTGCGCCAGCTCGTCAGTAGCGAGTACTCCGACGACTCCCCTTCCGCGGCGAACGCGGCCCGGAAGCCACCGAGATTCCCCGCACTCGCGCCACGCCAGCCGTAGATCGACTGGTGAGGGTCGCCGACGGCCATGACCGCGGTGCCAGCGAACAGCGTCGCGAGGAGATCGCTCTGCACGACGGACGTGTCCTGATACTCGTCGAGGAGCACGACCCGGAACCTATCGCGCAGGTCCGTCACCACGGCGGGGTGCCCCTGAGCGATCTCGAGCGCTCCCGCGACCTGATCCGAGAAGTCGATCACCCCGCGACGCTGCTTCTGACGCGCATACTCGCGGGCGAGCCCCGTGAGCGCGCCCAGTCCGCCTATCGCGCCGAGGGCCTTCTCCACCTCGGCGTACACCCCCTGGCCACGGCGCGCCGACGGCCGGTCGCGGACCTCGGCGAGTCCCACCGGGAACTCGGCGAGCTCGTTGAGATCGACGAGATTGTCGGCCGCGTCGCGAGCGATGCGCAGAGCGGCATCGATGATGGTCGAGGGTCGGTACTCGATCCCGTCCAGGCGCGGATCGTCGGCATCGTGCACGACACGACGCATGAGAAGCCAGGCGGCGGATTCGCTGAGGACGACGGCCTCCGCATCGCGGCCCACGCGCACGGCGTTCTCGCGCACGATGGCGTCGGCGAAGCTGTTGTAGGTCGCGACGGTCGGCCGGTGCAGGAGCGCATCGGGATCCGGCTCGACGGCGAGACCCGGCGCGAGGGCTTCGAGCGCCGCCCGACGCGCGGCATCCCCCGCTCCCGCACGCTCGATCTGCGCGAACACGTCCAGGCGGCCTTCGGCGTGGAGCTCCGGAAGCATCGACAGCATGCCGCGCTGCTCGAACTCCGCCAACCGCTGAAGCCGGCGATGGATGCGCTCGGCCAACTCGCCCGCCGCCTTCCGCGTGAACGTCAGACCCAGCACCTGATCGCGACGCACGAGACCGTTGGCGACGAGCCAGACGACGCGGCCCGCCATCGTCTCGGTCTTGCCGCTGCCCGCACCGGCCACGACGAGCGCGGGCGTGAGAGGCGCCGCGATCACGGCAGCCTGCTCGTCGGTCGGCGGGAACTGTCCGAGTGCCGCGGCGATGACGCGCGGAGAGAGGAGGGGCGCGGATGCCGTCACGTCGCGCTCACCGCCCCGACGGTGTGGATGCGGCACAGGCCGCGGGTGTGATCGTCACGGCAGTGGGCTTCGTAGGGCGCGAGGAACTCGCGCGCGCCGATCACCTGGACCGCATCGCGGATGCGGGCGAGGAAGGCCTCGCGGGTCTCGTCGTCGAACGGCGGCTGCGTGGGCGTGGCGTAGGGCGTGCTGCGGGTCTGCCGGAGCACCAGGAGTTTCGCGCCGCCCGCAGGCATCCCCGCCGCCGCCGCGATCGCGCCCCGCTCCTGAGCGAGCTGGTAGGCGCTCAACTGGGGATGGGTTGCCGCGGCTCCTGGGCCGGTCGCCTGCGTGCGCCCGGTCTTCAGGTCGACGATGACGACCGTGCCTGACGGCGTGAGCTCGACCCGGTCGACCGTCCCACTGATGACCGCCGGCATCGCCGCACCCTCGACGGGCACCTCGAGCTCGAAGTGGGGCTCGGCGCCCAGGAGACGGGTGCCGTCGGCCTCTCGGTCACGCAGATAGCGGGCCAGCCGCGAGATGAGGTCACGGGCGCGGGCGCGTTCGGCGCGTTCGATCCAGGCCGCCTCGAACTCCAGCTCGCTCCACCGCTCCTCCACGAGCGCCCAGAGCGCCGCGTCGTCGCCGCCTTCGGCGTGCTCCAACGCCGCGTGGATCAACGTGCCGAGACCAGCGGTGACGCTCGCACCGTCGCCGCCGAGGTCGCTGATCACCCAATTGAGCTGGCACTCGTCGATCGCCTCGAGCTTCGACGGCGAGATGCGCGCAGGCTCCGTCTCGAGGTCGTAGAGCGGTGTGTTCGTCGACGGCGGAGCGAGTCCGTACCAGTGCTCCGGCGGCGCGCCCGGCACCCCGGCGTCAGCCAGGAGGGCGAGCTGACCGGCCGCGTCGCGCCGGATCGCGGGCGGCACGCCGTCGGCCGTGAGCGCGCGGCGATGCTGGGCGACGAGCCCTCGCAACGAGAGCGGATGCTCCGCGGATGCCGGAGCCGGCAACGCGGGCGGAAGAAGCTCGAACAGGGCGCTCGGTCCGGTGTCGTCGTCGTCGACCGCGGTCACGATCAGCAGGGACCGTGCCCGCGACACCGCACGGGCGAAGAGTCTCAGCTCGTCGTGGAGCACACCGCGTCGACGGTCCACGGTGGCAGGGTCGATGCCGGCCGCGAGCCCGAGCCGCCATGTCTCCAGGAGGCTCCCCCGCACGCGCAGGTTGGGCCAGACGCCTTCCTGCACTCCCGCCACCACGACGGTGTCGAACTCCGCGCCGAGAGCGCCGGCGGGGGTCATGACACGCACCGCGTGGGGCGGCAGAGGCGCACTCAAACGGTCTTCCGCGACGTCCGAGTCGCGCACGCCGCGCAGGAAGTCCAGGGGCGACGTGCCGTCTTCACGCTCGCCGTGCCGCTTCGCGGCCTGGAAGAGCGCGACGACGGCATCCAGGTCGCGACCCGCCTGCTCGGCGAGCGGGCCGTGCCCGCGCGACATCTCGTGCCACGCGCGCTCGCGGCCCGAACGCTCCCACACCGTCCACAGCAGCTCGTGGGCCGTGGCGCCCTCGGCGATCTGCGCGCGGACCAGTCCGAGCGTCTCGGCCGCGCGAGCCGCGCGACGCCCCTCCCGCGTGTCGAGGAGCTCGAACTCGAGCGGATGCCGCATCGCCGCCAGCAGCAGCTCCCGCGGCGCCGACTCGTCGGGGTCGTCCCGTCGCAGTGCGTCGTGTCGCAGCGCCGTGCGCAGCCGACGCAGCTCGACCGTGTCCAGCCCCGAAGCGCGCAGAACGTCGACGACGTCGTCGGGCTCCCACGCGTCGGGATCGACGGCGGCGAGCTCGACGAGGACGAGCAGGTCGCGCACGGCGGCCGAGGACGCGAGCGTGCGTGTGGGACCCGTCGCACCGGTCGGCACGTCGCGCGCGGCCAGTTCGTCCTCGAGCGCGGCGACCTGACGTGCGTCGTGCGCGATGACGGCGCACTGCGCCCACGGGACACCCTCGTGCACGTGGCGTTCGCGCAGCAGGCGCGCGATCGTGTCGTACTCCTCGGCCGTCGAACGCAGCGCGTGGACACGGACCGACGCACGCTCGTCGGTGGAGTGATCCTCCCCGCTGGGCGGGCGCCGATGCGAGACGATGCCGCCGGCACCGATGCGAGAGGTCACCTCCGCCACGAGGTCGCGATGCACGCCCGTACCGCGGTGCACCTTCCGCAGAACGTGCACCGGAAGCGCCGCGGCGAGGCGCGCGAAGTTCTCGGGCGAGGCCCCGCGGAAAGACCCCGAGCTGATGTCGGGGTCGCCGAAGGCGAGCACGCTCGCCCCCCGATCGCGCAGCGCCTCGAGAAGCTCTACGCCCCCCCTGGTCAGCTCCTGCGCATCGTCGACGAGAACGACCCGCAGCCGCGACACGGCGCCGAGCTCCCGCGCATCGGACGGCAGCGAACGCAGGAGCCGGACCGCCTCACGCAGGAGGCCCGCGGCATCCCGGTGCGCGCCGCGCATCCGCGCGCGTACGTCGTGGTACTCGGCGGCGAAGCCGGCCAGCGAGCGCCAGATCTCGACGTCGTCGTCAGCGGCGCGCCGCGCAAGCGCGGGCGCGTCGATTCCCAGCGTCGTCATCTCCGCGAGGAACGCACGCACTTCGGCCCGGAATCCACGCGTCGCGCGCACCTCGGCGGGGAGCCACGACGGCCATCGCGAGGGCCCGGTCGCCTCGTCTTCGGCGTCGCCCGCGAGCAGGTCCTGCACGATCCGGTCTTCGTCGGGACCGGTGAGCAGCTGGGGCGGGTCGGCGTCGGCGGCGACGAGCACCGATCGGACGATCTGGAAGGCGAGGGCCGCCACCGACTTCGCCAACGGTCCCGCCGTCGCGACGCCCACCGCGAGCGCCAGATCGTCGCGCAGCGCCGTCGCCGCGGGGCGGGTCGGGGTCAGCACGACGAGCTCCTCGGGCGTGACGACTCCCTCGGAGATCAGATGCGCCGTGCGCGTGAGGATCGTCGACGTCTTCCCGGCGCCCGCCGCCCCCGCCACGACACCGGAGGCCTCGGGCGGCAGCTCCACGACCGTGCGCTGGGCGTCGTCGACGGCCCGGACGGAGAGGAGCGGCATGGCATCCACGCTAGCCGCAGCGCCCGACACTCGGCGGTGTCGTAGAGTCGAAGTGGCGCGTGAGATCACGTGCCGGAAAGGCAGTCACCGTGGAGATCCGCATCGGCCTCGCGAACACCCCGCGAGAGCTCAGCTTCGAGTCCGACGAGTCGGCGGACGCCGTCAAGAGCGCCGTGACCGACGCGCTCGAGGCGGGAACGAGCCACCTCTCCTTCACCGACTCGAAGGGCAACTCCTTCGTCGTGCCGACGGCCGCGATCACCTTCGTCGAGGTCGGCACCGACCAGTCCCGTCGCGTCGGCTTCGTCGCCTGACATGCAGATCATCATCGCGCTGGTCTTCGGCGCGGCGGTCGGCGGCCTGCTGCACTTCGTGCAGTCGGGGCGCGATGCGCGCGGCGTCGCCCTGGCACCGTTGCTGGGGGCCCTCACCGGCGGCCTGGTCTGGCTCGTCCTCACCTGGGCCGGCGTGACGACGCTGAGTCCGTGGCTGTGGCTCGTGTCGTTCGCCGCACCCCTCGTCGTCGTGCCGCTCACGCTGCTCCTGCTCACGCGTGCGCGCGCCGCGCACGATGCCCGGGAGCGCGTGCGCCTCGGTATCGCTTGATCGCGAGGGATGCCGTCAGGCGTCCAAGCCCATGTGCGCCATGCGGCGCGAGTGCGCACCCAGCAGCTCCGTGAAGACGGGCTCCACGCGCTTCTCCTCGGCCGCATCGAGCGCCTGCGGACGCAGTGCACCGCGCGCGATGAGCAGCGTGTCGCCGACCAGCCGTCGCCCCCACAGCGCGAGCAGGGACTTCCACTCTGCATCGGCGGCGATCGCAGCCGTGATGATCTGGACGAGCGCGTCACGGTCGTCGTCGCGATCGAGGATGTCCGCCACGCGGCGCCCCGTCGAGGCGTAACTGGCCGACAGCGAGCGGTAGAAGTCGTCGAGCATCCCCGCCGTGATGTGCACGGAGAGCATCGTCTCCAGCGGACGGGCCCCGTGCGTGGCCCGACGGAACGCGTCGAGCGGCTCGCGGAAGGGCAGCATCAGATCCAGCGGATCGTCGCCGCGGTCGCGGATGACCTCCACGAGTGCCCGGTGCTTCAGCAGGGCCGACCCCGCCGCGAGAGAGAGCGACTCCTTGTGAGTGAGGTCGGGGGTCGGCGCGATGAGCTCGCTCAGGGTCTCGAAGTACCCCAGCTGCAGGTACGCGGCCTGCCCGAGGAAGGTGTCGACGTCGGGGGCGAGCTCCTCGAAGTCGACGCGGGACACGTCACCGTGATCGCCGCGCGAACGCACGCGCAGCGTGCGCTCGGGGGCGTGCCCGCGCTGCCAGAACCACCTCACCACGGGTACAGCCTAGGCCGAAGCCACGCGCCACGCGGGAGGCGCCCGCGTGAGGCGGCGACCCCCTGGGATAGGCTGGGCTGGTCCCGGCGTCGGATCGGGACCCCCGCGCCTGTGGCTGAGTGAAGGGCGTGGACCTCATCACCCGGCGGCTTCTCACCGCCAGACAGGCACGGAAAAGTGACGACATTCGTCGAACTCGGCGTCGACCAGGACATCGTGGATGCCCTCTCCGCCAAGGGGATCGTTGACGCGTTCCCCATCCAGGAGCAGACGATCCCGCTCGGCCTCCCCGGCCAGGACATCATCGGGCAGGCGAAGACCGGTACCGGCAAGACCTTCGGCTTCGGCATCCCCGTCGTGCAGCGCCTGGGCATCGACCCCGCGCCGGGCGTCAAGGCGCTGATCGTCGTCCCCACGCGCGAACTCGCGGTTCAGGTCTACGAAGACATGGACATGCTGACGTCCAACCGGGCCACCAGCGTCGTCGCCATCTACGGAGGCAAGGCCTACGAAGGTCAGATCGACCAGCTGAAGGCGGGGGCGCAGATCGTCGTCGGCACGCCGGGCCGCCTCATCGACCTCAACAACCAGCGGCTCCTCGACCTCTCGAATGCGACCGAAGTCGTGCTCGACGAGGCCGACAAGATGCTCGACCTCGGATTCCTGCCCGACATCGAGAAGATCTTCTCGAAGGTCGCTCCCGTCCGGCACACGCAGCTGTTCTCGGCCACGATGCCCGGTCCGATCGTCGCACTCGCCCGCCGGTTCATGTCGAACCCCATCCACATCCGGGCGACCGATCCCGACGAGGGCCTCACGCAGGCCAACATCCGCCACCTCGTGTACCGGGCCCACTCGCTCGACAAGGACGAGGTCATCGCCCGCATCCTTCAGGCCGAAGGCCGTGGCAAGACCGTCGTCTTCACCCGCACCAAGCGCGCCGCTCAGCGTCTCGTCGACGAACTCAACGACCGCGGGTTCAACGCCGGCGCCGTGCACGGCGACATGAGCCAGGAGTCCCGCGAGCGCTCGATGGCGGCCTTCAAGGCCGGCAAGAAGGACATCCTCATCGCGACCGATGTGGCCGCGCGCGGGATCGACGTGGACGACGTCACGCACGTCATCAACCACACGATCCCCGACGACGAGAAGACCTACCTCCACCGCGCCGGACGCACCGGCCGCGCTGGAAAGACCGGCATCGCGGTGACGTTCGTGGACTGGGAGGACCTGCACAAGTGGGCCCTCATCAACCGTGCCCTCGAGTTCGGGCAGCCCGAGCCCGTCGAGACGTACTCGTCGAGCCCGCACCTGTTCGAGGAGCTCGACATCCCCGCGGGTACGAAGGGCCGCATCGCGACCGCGCCGAAGACCCAGACGATCCGCACGACGCAGCCCGCGCGGGCCGCGGAGGCCGCAGCCGAGGGCACCAGCGAGGGGGGAACGCGCCGTCGCCGTCGCCGCCGCGCCGGCTCCGACCAGTCGCGCGTCGGCTCCACCTTCGCGGAAGAAGCGGCATCATCCTCACGCAACGAGGCCTCGGTCGCCGTCGATGCAGGCAGCGGGCGCGACGCCGACGGCGCGGGAACGCATGACGGGTCCGGCAAGGAGCACCACGACGGCAAGCCCGCCGCCGCCCGGCGTCGGCGCCGGCGTCGGGGCGGATCCGGTGGCGGCGCGGCCGTCGCCGGCGCCTGACGCCTGCCCCGTCAGGGGTAGACCGGGTCGCTACCCGAGCCGAGGTCCACGATCCTTGCGACCATGTCGTCGGAGGTCGTGTTCTCCCCCGGCAGGTTGGGCTTGCCCAATCCGTGGTAGTCACTGGAGCCGGTGACGATCAGGTCGCGTTCGGCGACGAGGGAGCGCAGCCGCGCCAGCGCGGGCTCCTGGTTCTCCCGATGCCCGAGCTCGTATCCGGCGAGACCCGCGTCGAGCATGTCTCGTGTGAGTCGCGCAGGCAGAAGTCCGGCGCGACCTGCCGGGTGGGCGATGATCGCGACTCCCCCGGCTCGGGTCACCGCAGAGACCGCCGTGACCGGATCGGGCGCATACAGGGCGATGTAATAGTCGCTGGCGGGATGCAGGATGCCGGCGAAGGCGTCGCCGCGATCACGAGCGAGTCCTTTCGCCACGAGGGCGTCCGCGATGTGCGGCCGCCCGACGGTGGCCCCGGTCGCGGTCTGAGCGACGATGTCGTCCCAGTGCAGGTCGTAGTCGCGTGAGATGCGGTCGGCCATTCCCCGCGCCCGCGTCAGCCGCGAGTCGCGGATGCGTTCGGTGAGTGCCCGAAGGGTCGGATCGTCGGGGTCGAACAGGTAGGCCAGCACGTGCACGCTGCGCCACTCGTGCCTCGCGGAGAGCTCCATACCCGGCAGGAAGGTCATCCCGAGCGATGCCGTCGCCTCGGCCGCCTCGGCCCACCCGGATGTCGTGTCGTGGTCGGTCAGGGCCACGGTGCGAAGGCCGTGGCGGTGAGCGGCGGCCATGACGGTGGCCGGCGGCTCCGTTCCGTCGGAGTGATCGGAGTGCAGGTGCAGATCGCTCGGGCCGGCGAAGCGGCGGTGCGCGCGGGCCGCATCGACCCGGGGTTCACCGCTTTCCGACATGACCACGAGCGTAGCGCGATGGCGGGAACTCCCAGCCTGCTGTCCTAGAGTCGGGGCCGTGCTGCGGTTGCTCGGGATCCTCGTGACGGTGGTTTTCGCGATCTCTGCCGCAATCGTCACCTGGCCCCAGTTCTTCCGCCTCGAGCGCGCCTTCCCGTTCGCCCAGATCGTGTCGCTGCGCGGGCCCCTCGTGCTCGCTTTCGGCATCATCGGCCTGCTCGCGCTGCTCCTGTGCCTGGCGCGCACGGCGCGAGGATTCGCCGTGTCGGTGTTGATCGTGGCGCTCGTCGCGTCCGGCGCGAACGCGGCGATCATGGTGACGCGCGGCACCGGCTCGGCCACGCTCCCGGACAAGACGGAGGCGTCGCTGCGCGTCATGACCTGGAACACGGCGGGCGCGGCGACCGACCCGGCGATCATCGCCCGAACCGCCGTGGCCATGCAGGCCGACATCGTCGCGCTGCCGGAGACGACGATCGAGACCGGTGAGGACGTCGCCGTCGCGATGCGAGAGATGGGGCACCCGATGTGGGCGCACCACGAGGACTTCGGCGACCGCGAGGACTACCCCGACTGGGATGCCAACTCGACGACGCTGCTCATCTCGCCGGATCTCGGCGATTACGCGGTGGTCGAGTCCTCCTCCGACGGCACGAGCAACACGTCCGCCGTCCCGAGCGTCGTCGCGATGCCCGTGGAAGGCGACGGTCCGATCGTCGTCGCCGTGCACGCCGTCGCTCCCCGGCAGGACGCGATGGATGCGTGGCGTGGCGATCTCCAGTGGATCGCCGACCAGTGTGCGGCCGACGATGTCATCCTCGCCGGCGACTTCAACGCCACCGTCGACCACATGGATCGCCTGGGCACCGACGGAGGAACGCTCGGCAGGTGCCACGATGCGACCAGTGCGACCGGCAGCGGAGCAATCGGCACCTGGTCGACGGCGTGGCCCGCATTGCTGGGGACGCCGATCGATCACGTCATGGCGACCGACCGGTGGAAGCCCGTGGCATCCGTCGTCCTCGGCACCCTCGACGACGCCGGAAGCGACCATCGCCCGGTCATCGTGCAGTTCGAACGCGTCGGCGGTGACTGACCGACGGCGAAGTGCGAGACTGGATGCCATGAGCACGAGCGACAGCGACACGATCGCCGACACCCCCGCCACGGCAGAGCCGCAGGAGAACGCGAACCGCAAGCAGCCCTTCCCGAAGGGCTTCCTCGACACGATCTCGACGGGATGGGCCGAGCGGCCCGACGCCGCGCCGGTGGAGCGCGCGCAGGCTTCTTTCGCCGCCGCGCGCCGTCGCGCCGTCTCGGCGGCGTTCCCGGGTCGGCGCCTCGTGATCCCTGCCGGCTCGCTCAAGCAGCGCTCCAACGACACGGACTATCCGTTCCGTGCGCACTCCGCGTTCGCCCACCTCACGGGCTGGGGGTCCGACGCCGTCCCCGACTCGGTCCTCGTCTTCGACCCCTTCGACGACGGTCACACCGCGACGGTGTACCTGCGTGAGCGCGCGGACCGCACGACGGCCGAGTTCTACGCGGATGCCACGGTCGGCGAGTTCTGGATCGGCCCGCGTCCGGCGCTGGCCGGCGTGGCAGCCGACCTCGGCATCGCGACGGCGCACCTCGCCGATTTCGCACCGGCCCCGGGCGATGTCGTGCTGGATGCCGACGCGGATCTCACCCGGTATGTCTCGGAGCTGCGGCTCGTGAAGGACGCGTACGAGATCGAGCAGATGCGGCAGGCCGTCGCGGTGACCGCGCGAGGATTCGACGACATCGTCGCCGACCTTCCGCGCATCGCCCAGACACCGCGCGGCGAGCGTGCCGTCGAGGGAATCTTCCACCACCGGGCACGGGTCGAGGGCAACGGCGAGGGATACGACACGATCGCCGCCTCCGGACCGCACGCGTGCTACCTGCACTGGACGCGCAACGACGGTCCCGTCGTCGCCGGAGACCTGATCCTCATCGACGCCGGCGCCGAGGTCGACAGCCTCTACACCGCCGACATCACCCGCACACTCCCGGTGTCGGGCACGTTCACGCCGACCCAGCGGAAGATCTACGAAGCGGTCCGGGAGGCCGCAGACGCCGCGTTCGCGGCCGCGCGCCCCGGCGTGACCTTCCGTTCGGTCCACGAGGCGGCCATGCGCGTGATCGCGGCACGCGTCGCGGAATGGGGTCTGCTCCCCGTCACGGCCGAAGAGGCGTTGGATGCCGATAACGGCGGCCAGCACCGTCGCTACATGGTGCACGGCACGAGCCACCACCTCGGGATCGACGTGCACGACTGCGCCCAGGCCCGCCGGGAGATGTACTACGACGGCATCCTGGAAGCGGGCATGGTGTTCACGATCGAGCCCGGTCTCTACTTCCAGATCGACGACCTGACCGTCCCCGAGGAGTTCCGCGGAATCGGGGTGCGCATCGAGGACGACATCCTCATGACGGCCGACGGCCCCGAGAACCTCTCCGCCGGCATCCCTCGCACCGCCGACGAGGTCGAGGCCTGGATCGCGCGGCTCACCGCGTGACCTACACCCCTCCGCCGTCGACGACGACGCGCCCTCAGCTGGAGGGCGTCCACGGCTTCGCCGCTTCGACGCACTGGCTCGCCACCGGTGCAGCACAGGCGGTGCTCGAACGCGGCGGGAACGCGTTCGACGCGGTCGTGGCGGGCGGGTTCGTGCTGCACGTCGTGGAGCCGCACCTCAACGGACCCGGCGGGGATCTGGTCGGAATCTTCCAGACTGCCGGCGCGACCGCTCCGACGGTCCTCATGGGTCAAGGCCCCGCTCCCCGCGGTGCGACGATCGCGCACTTCCGCGCGCAGGGCCTCGAGCTCGTGCCCGGCGCGGGTGGCCTCGCGGCCGCCGTTCCGCTCGCCGTCGACGCGTGGCTCCTGCTTCTGCGCGACCACGGCACCCTCGACCTCGACGACGTGCTGGGCGCCGCGATCACCTACGCACGCGAGGGGCACCCGCTCCTCCCGGCAGCGGCGGCGACCATCGGACGGGTGGCCGATCTCTTCCGTGCGCACTGGCCGACCTCCGCTGCGCTGTGGATGCCGGAAGGCACCGCGCCCCGCGGCGGCGACCTCGTGCGCAACCCCGCTTACGCCGACGTCCTGCAGGACCTCGTCCACGCGTCCGCGGAGGCAGGGGGCGATCGGGCTGCTCGCATCGACGCCGCCCGCGCGCGCTGGCAGAGGATCCTGCACGCCGCCGTCGCCTTCCTCGCGCACCCCCATCGGCACTCCACCGGGACCGATCACGCCGCCGTCCTCGCCGATGCGGACGTCGACTCCCTCGCCGCCTCGTACGAGCCGGCGGTCACGGCGACCTTCCGCGGCCGCACGATCGCGAAGGCGGGGACGTGGACGCAGGGTCCGGCGCTGCTGCAAGCGCTGCGCCTCCTGGAGCCGATGCCCGACGACCGCCTCGACCCGTCCACCGTCGAGGGCGCCCACACCATCATCGAAGTGCTCAAGCTCGCGCTGGCCGATCGAGACGCGCACTTCGGCGACGGCGTCGACCCGAGCCCGCTGCTCGACGATGCGTATGTGGACGGTCGGCGCGGTCTCCTCGGAGCACGGGCCTCACGGGAGTGGCGTCCCGGCTCCCCCACGGGTGAGCCGCCTCACCGCCCGCCGCTGTTCACGGCATCCGCTGCCGACTCGGGCACGGGTGAGCCCACGGTGTCGGCGAGCGGCCAGACCCGGGGCGACACCTGTCACATCGACGTCGTGGACCGCTGGGGGAACATCGTCGCCGTCACACCCTCGGGCGGGTGGCTCCAGTCGTCGCCGACAGTTCCCGAACTCGGCTTCTGCCTGGGCACGCGCCTGCAGATGTGCTGGCTCGACCCGGATTCGCCCTCCGCGCTGCGGCCCGGCGCGCGCCCGCGGACGACGCTCACTCCGACGCTCCTCCTGGAAGACGGGCTCCCCGTCGCCGCCCTCGGCACTCCCGGAGGCGATCAGCAGGATCAGTGGCAGCTCCCCCTGCTGCTGCGGATGCTCGTCGGCGGCTATACCGCGCAGGAGGCGATCGACGCACCGACCCTGCACACCACCGCGCTCATCGACTCGTTCTGGCCGCGCACGTGGAATCCGGCCGGAGTGGTCGCGGAGGATCGCCTCGGGGACGACATCATCGCCGGGCTCGTCGAACGCGGTCACGACGTGCTGCGCGCGGGCGACTGGACGCTCGGCAGACTGTCGGCGGTCGGCATCGATCGCCGACGGCTCCTGGCCTCAGGAGCCCCGGTCCTGTGGGCCGCGGCGAACGCCCGAGGAATGTCCGGGTACGCCGCCGGACGCTGACGAGGTGATGCCCCGGCGTGCCACCCACTCCGCAACGGGGTCGGCCAACGACGCTCCGACCTCGTGGGCAGGACGCTTCGTTCCCGCGACGTCGAAGGAGTGTCCGCCTCCGTCGACCCACGCCACCTCGGCGCGCTGACAGGTCGCAACGACCTCGGCGAACTGCTCCAGAGGCTGGATGAAGGGGTCGCGCGTGCCCTCGACGAACAGCTGCGGCGCGGTGATCGCGGGGAGGTGTGCCGCGCGGAGCTTCTCGGGGGCGCCCGGGGGATGCAGCGGGTACCCCAGGTAGACGAGCCCCGCGGGCGCGATCAGCCCCTCGGCGGCCGCCATCGACGCCATGCGTCCGCCGTACGACTTCCCGGCCGCGATCACCGGCACCCCGGGGAAGCGTTGCTCGGCATCCCGCATCGCCGCAGTCCACGTCGCCATGGCGTGGGCCGCAGGACCCGGCATCCGTCGACCGGCCTCGAGATAGGGGAAGACGAAGCGCTCGACCGCGAAGCGTGCCTGCACCAGCGCATCGGCGAGACCGGTGAGGAACGGGTGGCCCATGCCGGCGCCCGCACCGTGCGCGAGGAGGATGACCGCGACCGGGTCGGCCGGCGCTTGGACGAGGGCAGAGACGCGGGTAGATCCCGCCGGCAGGTCGACCTCGAAGCCGGTCACGACCCCGAGGGAGTCTCCGCCGTCGGCGAGTCCGGGTCGGCGGGACGCGTCTCCGGCGTCTGTTCGGGGGCCGGATCGATGCGCTCCCCGTACTGAGGCGGAACGCGGGAGTCGATGATCGGCGTCGCCGGCGCGGCCGGGGCTGTCGCGACGCCGGCGATCTCCCGTGCACGTGCGAGCGACCTCGGCAGGACGGTCACGTCGTAGTGGTCGGCGATGAGCTGTGTGATCGAGGTGTAGTCACGGCGACGGCGCAGCACCGAGTAGGTGATGATGCTCATCAGCATGCCGATCGCGATGCCCACGAGCATCACTCCCACGAAGAGCTGGATGGCCGCATTCGGGGTGCCGAGCACGAAGATGGCGGAGAAGAGAAGACCCAACAGGATGCCGTTGATGGCACCCGAGCGCGCGGCGGCGGCGTACCCCAGCCGGCCCGTGACGGTCTCGACCGATCGCAGTCCGCGACCGACGATCGCGATGTCCTTCGCCGGGATCTCTGCGGCGATGAGGCGCGACACCGTCTTCTGGGCGCCCTCGTACGACGAGTACTCGGCGATCGTCTCGCCGTGCTCCTGCGGAGTGCCGCCCATCATGCTCACGTTCTCCATCTTGTCATGCCCGGCTCCGGAGTAGCCGGTGCGGTCACCGCTTTCGCGGCGGTCGCGGACTACGCTGGACGAGTGAGTACGCAGCGGGTTTTCGTCGCGCGCCTGGTCGGGTGCGCCGTCTTCGACCCCGCCGGCGACCGGCTCGGCAGGGTCCGGGATGTCGTCGTCATCTTCCGAAAAGACGATCCGCCGCGCGTCGTGGGACTCGTGGTGGAGATTCCCGGCCGCCGTCACGTGTTCCTCTCGATCGGGCGTGTCACATCGATCGCGACGGGACAGGTCATCACGACGGGCCTCATCAACGTCCGTCGCTTCCAGCAGCGCGGCGGTGAAGTGCGCGTCATGGCTGAACTGCTCGGACGCCGCATCTTCTTTCGTGACGGATCGGGCGAGGCGGTCATCGAGGATGCCGCGATCGAGCGCAATCGCCTCGGCGAGTGGGATATCGGGCAGCTCTTCCTGCGCAAGCCCAAGACGAGCGCGTCTCCCTTCGCCAAGGGGCCGACGACGTTCGCCCAGTGGAGCGATGTACGTGAGCAGTCCACCCCCGGTGAGGCGCAATCCGCCGAGCAGCTCGTGGCGAGCTACTCCGAGCTGAAGGCCGCCGACCTGGCGAACACCCTGCTCGACCTCCCCGAGGAGCGCCTGCTGGAGGTCGCCGAGGAACTGCCGGACGACCGTCTCGCCGACGCTCTCGAAGAGATGCCCGAAGACGAGCAGGTCCACATTCTCGAGGCGCTCGGCGATGAGCGCGCGGCCGACATCCTGGACCAGATGGAGCCCGACGACGCCGCGGACGTCCTCGCCCAGCTTCCCGAACAGCAGCGTGAAGAACTGCTGGAGCTCATGGAGCCCGAAGAGGCCGAGGACGTACGAGAGCTGCTCAAGTACGGCTCCGACACGGCCGGTGGTCTGATGACGAGCGAGCCCATCGTGCTGTCGGCCGACGCGACCGTCGCGGAGGCACTGGCGCTCATTCGTCGCCACGAACTCCATCCCGCACTGGCGGCGGCCGTCTTCGTCACCCTGCCCCCGTACGAGACCCCGACCGGGCGCCTCCTGGGTACCGTCCATTTCCAGCGTATGCTGCGCTACCCACCGCACGAGCGGCTGGGTGCCATCATCGACGACACCGTCGATGCGGTTCCGGTCACGGGCTCCGCCGCCGAGGTCGCGCGACTGCTCGCGAGCTACAACCTCGTCTCCCTGCCCGTCGTCGACGCCGCACACCGGCTCGTGGGCGTCGTGAGCGTCGACGACGTGCTGGACTACCTCCTGCCGGAGGACTGGCGCTCCCATGACGACGGTGACGACGCTCCCGCCCCGCGGCAGGCAGCCCCGACCTTCACGGCGAGGAGGCGATGATGGCGCGCACGACCCGTCAGGCGTCGCTCGACGCACCCCTCGGCCGCACGACGCGACGCGCTCCGCAGCCGTCGCGTGATCGGTTCGGTCGCTTCACCGAGTGGATCGCGCGGGCCATGGGCACGCCGATGTTCCTGCTCATCCTGTCGCTGTTCTGCGTCGGCTGGATCTCGTGGAACACACTCATGCCCGAGTGGCTGCGGTTCGACTCCCAGGAGTACGGGTTCACCGTCCTCACCCTCGTCCTGTCGTTGCAGGCGTCGTATGCCGCCCCGCTCATCCTGTTGGCGCAGAACCGTCAGGACGACCGCGACCGGGTGCAGATCGAGCAGGACCGTCAGCGGGCCGAGCGCAACCTCGCCGACACCGAGTACCTCGCGCGCGAGGTCGTGGCGCTGCGGATGGCTCTCACCGACCTCACGGGAGAGCTGGTCACGAGAGAGACGCTGCGTCAGGAACTCACCCGCGTCGTGGAACAGCTCGACGCGCGCGACGCAGCGGCGACCGACGACGCCCGCCTGTGAGCGACGCATCGATCACAGACGCCGTGCGCCGCGCGGTCTCGGGCGTCGCCGATCCTGAACTGCGCCGTCCGATCGGCGAACTCGACATGGTGCGCGACATCGTCGTCGAGGGCGAGCAGGCCCGTGTCTCGATCGCGCTGACGATCGTCGGCTGCCCGGCCGCCGACCGCATCGTACGTGACGTGCGAGAGGCCGCGGCATCCGTTCCCGGCGTGAACGACGTCGTCGTCTCAGTGGGTGTCATGACGCCCGCCGAGCGATCGGCGCTGACCGGGCGCCTGCGGGGCGGACCACGACGGATGCCGTTCGGTCCCGACTCGCTCACCCGCGTCATCGCCGTCACGAGCGGCAAGGGGGGCGTCGGCAAGTCCACCGTCACCGCGAACCTCGCCGTCGCGTTGGCCCAGCAGGGCCTCGCCGTCGGGCTGATCGACGCCGACGTCCACGGATTCTCCATCCCCGGCCTGCTGGGTCTCGTCGGCCCCGATGGGCTCCCGCCGGCGCCGACACGAGTCGACGACCTCATGCTCCCGCCGGTCGCGTATGACGTGAAGACGATCTCGATCGGCATGTTCCTCCCGCGCGACTCCCCCACCGCGGGCGCCGTGGCCTGGCGCGGGCCGATGCTGCATCGCACCGTGCAGCAGTTCCTCACGGACGTCTACTTCGGCGACCTCGATGTGCTGCTGCTGGACATGCCGCCCGGAACGGGAGACATCGCGATCTCCGTGGGGCAGCTCCTCCCGCATGCCGAGGTGCTGGTGGTCACTACGCCCCAGGCGGCGGCGGCCGAGGTGGCTGTGCGCAGCGGCCTCGTCGCCCGTCAGACGGGGCAGCGGGTGACCGGCGTCATCGAGAACATGGCGGCTCTCACGCTTCCCGACGGCACGACCCTCGACCTGTTCGGCAGCGGTGGCGGCGAAGCCGTCGCGGCGGCCCTCAGCGCCGACACCACGGTGCCGCTGCTGGGCTCCATTCCGTTGAGCGCGCCGCTGCGCACGAGTGCGGATCAGGGCGTGCCCGTCGTGATCGCCGATCCGGACGACCCGGCCGCACGGATGCTCACCGAGATCGCCGCCGCGCTTGCGGCGAGGCCGCGCGGGCTGTCGGGCCGTTCCCTCCCCTTCGCGCCTGCCTGAGACGGTCAGGTCGCTTCGGAGTCGAACGGCACGGGCTCGTCGGCGGCGCGCCGTCGAGGCGCCTTCGGGCTCCCGCTCTCGCTCTCGCTCTCGCTCTCGACAGCCTCCGCAGCGGATGCCACGGGAGCCACGATCGCCGGTGCGATGGCGGCGGCGCGTGCCGGCGGCGGAGTGTCGTCCAGCAGCGCATCGCGGATGATCCGACGCGGGTCGTATTGTCGGGGATCGAGCTTGCGCCACTCGATGTCGTCGAAGTCCTCGCCCATCTCGTCCTTGACGCGCGAGCGCGCCCCCTGGAGCCAGTCGCGTGCGCGAACGGTGAACTTCGCCAGCAGCTCCGCGTAGTGCGGCAGCTTCTCCGGGCCGAGCAGAAGCGCCGCCACCACGAGGATGATGACGATCTTCTCCATGTCGATCCCGAAGAACATGGCTCAAGGTTACCCGTGCGCCTCGGTGTCCACGGCGCCCGCGCGGCCTACGCTGGCAGAGGAGGTCCAGCACATGCGTGACAACGAGTCCAACCGCGATTTCGAGGCGATCCGCCGGTTCGCGGATGAGGCGACGGTCGAACCGGAGGCGATCGCTCGCGCCCGGGCGCACGCGCTCGAACTGGGCGCCGATCCGGTCAGCGCACCCGTCGGGGCGCAGTGCGCCGTCATCGCCGCGGCGACCGCGGCATTGAACATCGTCGAGATCGGCACGGGTGGGGGCGTCTCGGGCCTGTGGCTGCTCCGCGGCTCCCCCCGCGCGACCCTCACGACCATCGACGTCGAGCCCGAACACCTCGCCGCCGCGCGCGGTGCCTTCGCCGAAGCGAAGATCCCCCCGGCGCGCGCCCGCTTCATCGCGGGGCGGGCAGCCGATGTGCTCCCCCGGATGAACGAGGCGTCCTACGACATCGTGCTCGTCGACGCCGACGCCGAGGGCGCCATCGAATACGTCGAACACGGCCTGCGCCTGGTGCGTGCGGGCGGCACGGTTCTGGTTCCTCGCGTGCTGGCCGGCGGCGCCGTCGCCGATCCGGTGAAGCGGAATGCCGTGACGAGCGCCTATCGTTCGCTCATCCAGGAGACGCAGTCCTCCCCCGCCGTCCTCGGCGCCCTCTCCATCGTCGGAGAGGGACTGCTCCAGCTCACGACGACGCAGAGCGACGGACGCTGACGTCCTCGTCGCGAGCATACGACGAGGGGCCGGTCCGAAGACCGGCCCCTCGTCTGTCGTGAGGTCAGGCGGCGCCGACGACCTCGCCCAGAACGCTGTGGAGTTCCTTGGCCTCGTCGTCGTTCACCGAGACGACCAGACGGCCGCCGCCTTCGAGAGGCACGCGCACGATGATGAGGCGTCCCTCCTTCACGGCCTCCATCGGTCCGTCACCGGTTCGCGGCTTCATGGCTGCCATTGCGGCTCCTTTTCGTTGAGTACCCGACAAGTTTACCCGTCTGCGCGGATAGCGCGTTCCGCAGGCACCGGAACGAAGCGCAACACACGCCGACGACACCCTCAGGGAATCTGGTAGTACGTGCTCGCGAGGGCGAACATGTTGAGGATCCACACCCATTGGCCGACGAGGCATGCTGCGAGCACCCCGACGCGCCAGGCGAGCGATCGCGGGAGAGCGAGCGCGCCCGACAACGGTGCGAGAGGCACGAGCAGCCGGAAGAGACTGGACTGCGGGAAGAACACGGCCAGCAAGTAGACGAGGTAGCTCGCCGACCACAGTCGCACCTCCGCCCCGAGCCGGCGCACCTGCGGCACGAAGAGGAGGACGGCGGCAGCCGCCACGACCCCTACGCCCAGCGCCACATATCCCCAGACCGGGTCGAGACCCCATAGCCGGAACCAGATGGCGGCGGCCTGCACGAAGCCGTCGAAGGGTACGAACACGCCCGCTTCTCCGGTCCACGACCGACGCCAGCTGAGCTCGGTCTCGAGGTAGCCCGACGGGTCGCCGGTGACCAGACCCGCGATGATCTGCCAGGAGAACCCGACGGCGGCGGCCCACAGCCCCAGGACCACGATGTGAACCACCTCGCGTGCCGACAGCGGATCATTCTCACGGCGGAACCAGCGCCAGATCCCGTAGAGCGCGAGGAACAGCGAGAACGCCAGCACCCCCGGTCGCGTGTAGCCCATGAGCGGGATGAGGAGGTACAACGGCACGAACCGGCGGCGCTGCACGCACCACAGTGCGCAGAACAGCCACAGGAGGAACAGCGCCTCGGCGTATCCGATCTGGAACAACGCCGCGAGCGGTCCGCTCACGAAGAAGACCACCGCCCACATCGCGGCGGACGCATCTATGCGGTCGCGAAGCAGCCGGTAGAGCACCAGCGCAGACAGGTATCCGGCGACGAGGGAGACGATCAACGCGCCGAGGCCGTAGTTGCCGAAGCCGACGAGCGTGGCGAGCACGGGGTAGAGCGGCATGAACGCCCACTGGTTGGTGGTGACCTCGCCGGTCTCGTCGCGCGGCAGATCGCTCGGATAGCCGAAACCCGCGATGAACGAGTACCACTCGGCATCCCAGCCCATCACGAACGAACCGATGGTGGCGTCGGGCCCGAAGCGGGAGCCCTCGCCGGACAGCTCCGCCGCGATGAGCAGGAAGACGGTCGTGACCGCCCGGGCCAGCACATAGACGATCGCGATCTGCAGCGCCGGCGACAGGCGGGAGAGGACCGACTGCGCGTGCGGGCGCGTCAGGGCGCCGTCAGCCACGCCCGAAGGCCCCGCTCGACGTCGTCGATCTGGGCGACCGCGACGCGTTCCTCGTCATGGTGGGCGAGGTGAGGGTCGCCGGGCCCGTAGTTGACGGCGGGAACACCCAGCTCGGAGAAGCGGGCCACGTCGGTCCAGCCGTACTTCGGGCGCGGCTCGGCGCCCACGGCCGCCAGGAACTCCTGCGCGAGCGGCGCGTCAAGCCCCGGCCGCGCTCCGGGTGCGACGTCGAGAATCTCGACCTCGAAGCCGGCGAAGACATCGCGTACGTGCGCCGCGGCTTCCTCGCCGCTTCGGCGAGGTGCGAACCGGTAGTTCACCTCCACCTCGCAGACATCGGGGATGACGTTCCCGGCGATGCCGCCACGGACGCCCACCGCGTTCAGTCCCTCGCGGTACACCAGGCCGTCGACTTCGAGGTCGCGCGTGCGGTACTCCGCCAGACGCGCGAGAATCGGGGCCGCCTTGTGGATCGCGTTCTCGCCGATCCACGAACGGGCGCTGTGGGCACGGACCCCGTGGGTGCGCACGACAGCGCGCAGCGTGCCGTTGCACCCGCCCTCGACCTGCCCGTTCGACGGCTCGCCGAGAATGGCGAAGTCGGCCTCGAAGATATCGGGACGGGTCGCGACGAGCCGCGTGAGCGCGTTGCGATCGGAATCCACCTCTTCGTGGTCGTACCAGATCCAGGTGAGGTCGACGCGCGGTTCGACGAGCTCGGCGGCGAGCTTCAACTGCACCGCGACACCGGCCTTCATGTCGACGGTGCCGCGCCCCCACAGATAGGGCTCGCCGTCGATCTCGATGTCCCGCGTGGGCAGGTTCTCGTTGATCGGCACCGTGTCGATATGCCCCGCGATCGCCACGCGCTGCGCCCGCCCGAGACGTGTGCGGGCGATGATCGTGTCACCGTCGCGCTCGACATGGAGATGAGGGTAGGCGCTGACGGCCGCGTGGATGGCGTCGGCGAGTGTCGTCTCGTCATCGGAGACGCTGGGGATGTCGCAGATCGCACGCGTGAGCTCGAGCGCGGAGACGGTCAGATCGAGCGTGGGCATGAGGCCGATTCTACCGAGACGCAGGATGACCACCGCGTTCAGAGGGCCGCGGCCGGCCGGATAGCCTGGGGGTATGAGCGAGCAGCGGTGGGTATGGGGTGTCGGGCTGGCGACGGTGGATAACGGCGGCGTCGTCCTCGACACGTGGTTTCCCGCACCTGCACACGGGCGCGCCCCCGAGCGGCCGGACCTTGCGCTCGTCGCCGACGGAGTCGGAGAGGACGAGCGTCGCGACGTGACCATCGAGTCCGTCGTCGTCGAGATCGATCTGGATGCCGCCCCCGCCAGCACCTCCGATGCCTATCTCCGGCTGCATGCGCTCTCGCACCGCCTCGTCGCCCCGAACGAACTCGATCTGACCGGCATTTTCGCCCACCTCCCGAACGTGGCGTGGACGAACGCCGGTCCGGTGCACCCCGACGCGCTGACCCGCCTCCGTCCGCGCCTGCAGCGCGCCGGCATCCAGGTGCAGGGTCTCGACAAGTTCCCGCGGCTGCTCGACTACGTCGCCCCGCCCGGGGTGCGGATCGCCGACGCCTCGCGCGTGCGCCTCGGTGCGCACCTCGCGCCGGGAACGACGGTCATGCACGAGGGCTTCGTGAACTTCAACGCGGGCACCCTCGGCGCATCGATGGTCGAGGGACGCATCTCGCAGGGCGTCGTGGTCGGCGACGGCAGCGACATCGGCGGTGGCGCCTCGATCATGGGCACGCTGTCGGGTGGCGGCAGCCACCGAGTGTCGATCGGCTCCCGCACCCTCCTCGGGGCCAACGCGGGAATCGGCATCTCCCTGGGTGACGATTGCGTCGTGGAGGCGGGTCTGTACGTCACGGCGGGGTCGAAGATCGTGCTGGCCGACGAGCCCACGCGTGCCGACGGCTCCCGGCCGTCGGTCAAGGGTGCCGAGCTGTCGGGGCGCGACGGCATCCTGTTCCGCCGCAACTCGCTCACCGGCGCGATCGAAGCCGTGCGCCGACGCGGCGTCGGCGTCACGCTCAACGAGGCGCTGCACGCCTGATTCGAGAAGCGGGCCTCAGTCCCGGAGCGCGGCGGCTCGCGCCTCACGATGCTCGTCGGCGGTGATCACCCCGCGCGCGAGCAGATCGTCGAGTTCGCGCAGCCGCTCCTCCATCGAACGGGCGGGAGCGGGTGCGGCGAGGACGTCGCTCTTGAGCACCTTCGCGGCCACGGCGGCATCGACGGTGAACGGGTCGGTTCCCGCATCCCTCAGGATGCGGTACTTCCGGTAACCGATGACGGCGCTGAAGATCAGCCCGATCACCATGAGGAAGATGACCACGCCGAAGAAGCCCGCGAAGCTCGCTGAGGCGCCCATGGTCGGGTCGACCGGCTCGATGATGATGTCGTCGATCAACTCCGCGGCGCGCATGTCCACAGCGTAGCGCGCATGTCCACATGCGTAGCGGGTCGTCCGCATTGCCGTCGACAACGCGACGTTACGGGTGAGATCAGTCGCGGACGCGCACCGACAGGCAGGTGACGCACCCCTCGAGCTTCTCGAACTCCGTCACCGGCACCGTGACGACCTCCAGCCCTCTGTCGCGGTACAGCGCGGCCGTCGCCGGCGCGTCGGCCGACATGAGTACGGTGCCGGGATCGAGCACGACGACCGCGGTGCCGTGCTCCTCCGGTACGGGGAGGAAGGCGGGAAAGGCGTCGGGGTCGTCGACCAGTGGCGCATACCCGACGACGGTCCCGTCCGGCAGCGCGGTGACCCCCGATTTGAGGTGCAGCACGCGGGTCACCGGAACCTCGACGACATCCCACCCACGGGGCTCCAGCAGGCCACGCAACTGAAGGATCCCGGCCGCGTTCGTCCGCGACGACGCGCCGACGTAGACGGTGCGGTCCACCTTGAGCACGTCGCCGCCGTCGAGCGTGCCAGGGGCGTCCACCGACACCACCTCCAGCCCGAGCCGCTCCGCCGCCGCCCGCGCGGTCGGCGCCTCGCCGCGTCGAGCCTCGGCGCCCGCGCGGGCGAGCACGATCAGGTCACCGAAGACGATGAGCGCGTCCTCGACGAACACGCCGTCGGGCTGAGCATCGTCCGCGGGGACCTCCACGATCTCCCAGCCGCGCCTCCGGAAGGCGTCCACATAGCCCTCCCACTGGGTGCGCGCGAGCTCGACGTCAACGGGCACGCGTTCGAGATGCGTGAGCTCGCCGTAGGCCAGGTGGGAGGAGGGTCGACGGACGAGAAGTCGTGGCATCCCTCGACCTTATCGGGGTGTGCGACGACCCGCGGGGATGCCGGAGAGCGCTGGCGGAGTCGGGGTCAGATGCCGGGGTAGTCCCGCTGCGGCGACCCGGTGTAGAGCTGCTGAGGCCGCCCGATCTTCGTCTGCGGGTCGAGCTGCATCTCGCGCCAGTGCGCGAGCCAGCCCGGAAGACGGCCGATCGCGAACAGGGGCGTGAACATGCGGGTCGGGAAGCCCATCGCCTTGTAGATGACGCCCGTGTAGAAGTCGACGTTCGGGTAGAGACGACGCTCCTTGAAATAGTCGTCGTTCAGCGCGATGTCCTCGAGCTCCTTGGCGAGGTCGAGGAGCGGATCGTGCACGCCCAACTCCTCCAGCACCTCGTCGGCGGACTCCTTCACGAGCTTGGCGCGGGGGTCGTAGTTCTTGTAGACGCGGTGACCGAAGCCCATGAGCTTCACGCCGTCTTCCTTGTTCTTGACGCGCTCGACGAAACGCTGCACGGTCTCACCCGAATCGCGGATCCGCGCCAGCATGTCGAGGACGGCCTCGTTCGCCCCGCCGTGGAGCGGCCCGTAGAGCGCGTTGATGCCCGCGGAGATGGAGGAGAACTGGTTCGCGCCGGTCGACCCGACCAGGCGGACCGTGGACGTCGACGCGTTCTGCTCGTGGTCTTCGTGAAGGATGAGGAGCCGCTCCAGTGCGCGCGAGGTCACGGGATTCACCTCGTAGAGCTCAGCGAGGACCCCGAAGTTGAGCTTCAGGAAGTTGTCGACGAAGCTCAGCGAGTTGTCCGGGTAGAGGAAGGCCTGTCCGATGCTCTTCTTGTGCGCGTACGCCGCGATGACGGGCAGCTTCGCGAGCAGCCGGATCGTGTTGAGCTCGACGTGATCGGGATTGTTGGGATCGGACTGACCCTCGTAGTACGTCGACAGCGCCGCCGTGGCGGCAGAGAGCATCGACATCGGGTGCGCCGTGTGCGGCAGGGCGGAGAAGAAGCGCTTGAGGTCTTCGTGCAGCAGCGTGTGGCGACGGATCTTGTCGTCCCACTCGCCCAGCTGATCTGCGGTCGGCAGGTCGCCGTACAGGAGCAGCCACGCGACCTCGAGGTAGGTGCTGTTCGTCGCGAGCTGCTCGATCGGGTAGCCCCGATAGCGAAGGATGCCCTCGTCGCCGTCGATGTAGGTGATCGCGGACTTCGTGGCGGCCGTGTTGACGAAGCCGTAGTCGAGCGCCGTGTGGCCCGTCTGCTTCGTGAACGTCGAGAAATCGACGGCGGGGATACCTTCGGTGCCGGTGAGGATCGGCAGCTGCGCCGTCCGGTCTCCGACGGTGACGGTGGCCTGCTGGGGGGTGCCCGACTCGCTCACGAAGCCTCCTTGCGGTCGATCTAGGCGGTCTCTACAGCCTACTGGCCCTCACGGCCTACTCCGATCGGCGCCAAAGGATCACGGCATCCGTAGGAGGAAGTCTACGAGAGCTTGCGCGACTCTTGGACCACTGTGAGGCGATCCGCCGCTGCCGCGATGCGTTCGTCGGTCGCCGTCAGGGAGAAGCGGACGTGCTGCGGGAAGTGCGTCCCGTAGAAGTGTCCCGGACCGGCCAGGATGCCGAGGTCTGCCAGTCGACGCATCGTCTCCCACGCGTCCTCCCCCGCCGTCGCCCACAGATAGAGGCCGCCCTCGCTGTGGTCGATGCGGAAGCCCGCGCGCTCCAGAGCCGGCTTCAGCACGGCGCGCCGCGCGCGGTACAGCTCGCGTTGCGCCGCGACATGCGCGTCGTCGCCGAGAGCGGCGACCATGGCCGCCTGGACCGGTGAGGGAAGCATGAGACCGAGGTGTTTGCGGGCCGTCAGCAATCGCGCGACGATCGAGGCGTCTCCGGCCAGGAAGGCGGCGCGGTAACCCGCGAGATTGGACTGCTTGCTCAGCGAGTAGACGGACAGCAGTCCCTCAAGGTCGCCCTCGGTGACGCGTGGATCCAGCACGCTCGGGACGGGCTCGGCCGCCCATGCGCCGTCCCAGCCGAGTTCCGCGTAGCACTCGTCGGATGCCAGCACGGCACCGAGCTCACGGGCGCGCGCGACCGCGCGGCGGAGTGCGGTGACGTCGAGCACGCGGCCGTCGGGGTTCCCCGGCGAGTTGATCCACACCAGACGAGTGCCCTCCGGCCACGCGTCGGGGTCGTCGGCGGCCAGCGGCGTCGCGCCGACGAGCCGGGCACCGACCTCGTACGTCGGGTAGGCGGCCCGCGGATGCACGACGACATCGCCGGGTCGCACGTCGAGCAGGAGCGGCAGCAGGGCCACCAACTCCTTGGAGCCGACCGTCGGGAGTACCTGGTCGACGGTGAGGCCTGCTACTCCCCGCCGGCGGGCGTACCACTCGACGATGGCTTCTCGAAGGAGCGGAGAGCCGACCGTCTGCGGGTAGGCGTGTGCGTCGGTCGCCTCACGCAGCGCGTCGGCGACGACGTCGGGAGTGGGATCGACGGGCGATCCGATGGAGAGGTCGACGATGCCGCCGGGGTGCGCACGAGCGGTGGCCGCGAACGGGGCCACCGCATCCCAGGGGTAGTCGGCGAGGTCGCTGACGCCCATCAGTGCGACTGCGGAGGCAGGGCGGCGATCAGCGGGTGATCCTTCGCGAGGACACCGATCTTGGCGGCGCCACCGGGCGAGCCGATGTCGTCGAAGAACTCGACGTTCGCGGAGTAGTAGTCCTGCCACTCGTCCGGGAGGTCGTCTTCGTAGTAGATCGCCTCGACGGGGCAGACCGGTTCGCACGCCCCGCAGTCGACGCACTCGTCGGGGTGGATGTACAGGGAGCGCTCACCCTCGTAGATGCAGTCGACGGGGCACTCGTCGATGCACGCACGGTCCTTCACATCCACACAGGGCAGGGCGATCACATACGTCACGCCTTCGAGTCTAGTTCGTCACTCCGCGTGAGGTCCGCCGACGGGCGCAGTCGGCTCGGCGGATTCCGGCGCGGCGGAGTCGGGCGCGGCGGATGCCGGACGCGTCACGCTGGGCCACGCGACGATGATCGCCGCGACGAGCGGGACCACGACCGTCCACACCAGCCCCGTCGAGATCTGGCCGTCGTCGGGAGCGGGGACGATGACCGAACCACCCGGACCGCGTCCCGAGAAGAGCAGCGTCGCGATCATGACGCCGAGCGCCGTCGACAGCGACGCCCAGCGGTCGGCCGTCAGGAGCCGGACCGCGAGGACGATCGCCGCGGCCCCGACGATCGCGACGAGGAGACCGACCGGGAACCATCCCCACGTCGCCGACTGGCCCACGGTGCCGGCTACCCCGAAGACGAATCCGATGATCAGCGCGACGAACCAGGTGCCGGCCCGGGAAAGCGTCATACTCACCGCGTCAGTCTAGGCCGCGGTGGAGGCCGCAGCGCAGAGCGAACGCCGAGAGGTCACGCGGCGATACCCGCCAGCCGCAGCAGCGCGGCAACGGCGGCCGCGGCGACCACGACGACGAGGAAGGGCGCGCGGATCAGGAGGAGTCCCGCCGCCACGAGCAGTGCCGGGACGCGGGCATCGACGACCACATTCTGGCCGGCCCCCAGCGTCTGAACGGCGACGAGGGCCGCCAACAGCGCGACGGTCAGGAGGTCAGTGATGCGCGATGGCGTCGGCGCATCGAACCATCGCGGCGGGATCAGGTAGCCGAGCCCCTTGAGCCCCACGCACACGATCGAGGCGATGAGCACGGCGTTCCAAAGGTTCACGAGGCCTCCTCCAACGTGCGAGCGCCGAACCAGTTCGTCCAGCCGACGACGACGGCGACGAGCGCCGCGACGAGCACGGGAATGCCGGGCATCAGCGTGGGAGTGAGCACGGTCGCGACCACTGCCGCGCCCGCGCCGACGGCGATCGCCTGGCGACGACGCAGTCGGGGCCACAGCAGCGCGAGGAAGGCGGCAGCCGCCGCGGCATCCAGTCCATATGCTCTCGGATCCCCGAGCACGTCGCCCAGGAGCGCACCGGCCAGCGTCGTGATGTTCCAGCCGATCCAGATGCCGACGCCCGTGACCCAGAAGCCCACTCGTCGGGCGCGTGGCGTCGCCTGGGCCAGCCCGACCGCCGTCGACTCGTCGATCGTGAAGTGGGCCGCCGCCGCACGCCGCCACCCGCCGGCACCGATCATCGGCGAGACGCGCAGCCCGTACGCGACGTTGCGCGCGCCGAGGAGGCCCGCAGAGGCGATGGCCGCCGGCGCGGCGGCGATACCGCCGGCGCCGATGACCCCCACGAAGGCGAACTGCGATCCACCCGTGAACATGAGGAGGCTCAGCACGCAGGTCTGCCACACATCGAGCCCGGATGCCACGGAGAGCGCCCCGAACGACACGCCGTAGGCACTCGTCGCGAGCGTCACCCCGACGCCGTCGCGCCAGGCGCGGCGCATGTCCCGGTCATCGGAATCGGCAGCTGGCTGATTCGATGAACGCATGGTCGAAATGATGAACGATGTCGCGCGCGTTCGTCAAATCGGCCGCACGTTTGAAACAATGAACCACATGGATGCACTCGGACCGCGAATCGCCGTCGCCCTGCGCCGCGAGCGCGAACGCGCGGGACTGGGCGCGTCGGAGCTCGCACGCCGGGCCGGGGTCTCCAAGGCGACCGTGTCGCAGCTCGAGTCAGGGAGCGGCAATCCGAGCGTCGAGACGCTGTGGGCCATCGCGACCGCGCTGGATGTGCCGTTCTCCGTCTTCGTGGAGGACCGCCGCGAAGGCCCGCAGCTCATCCGCGCCACCGACCGCAGCGGCATCCGCTCCGCCGAGTCGCCGTACGAAGCGCTGCTGCTCGCGGCCGGCGCGCCGCAGGCGCGGAGCGATCTCTACCTCCTGCGTGCTGAGCCGGGCGAGCCCCGACGTTCGCTCCCCCACCTGGCGGGCACGGTCGAACACGTCGTCCTCGTCACCGGGCGTGCAATCGTCGGTCCGTTGGACGAACCGTACGAGCTGACGCCGGGCGACTACCTCCGCTACGCCGGCGACGCGCCGCACGTGTTCGAGGCCCTCGAACCCGACACCGCCGCGGTGCTCGTGTCAGAGGTGCGCTGACGCGATAGCCTGCCGGCATGAGCCGGATCGCGCGCATGCCGTTCTCGTCGGTCTACCCGCTGTACGTACAGAAAGCGGAGCGCAAAGGGCGCTCGCAAGCCGAGGTCGACACCGTCATCACGTGGCTCACCGGCTACGAGGCCGAAGAACTACGGCGACACCTGGATGCCGGGACGACCTTCGAGGACTTCTTCGCGGGGGCCGAGCTCCATGAGAATGCCTCGCTGATCACGGGTGTCATCTGCGGCATCCGTGTCGAGGAGATCGAGGACCCCTTCCTGCGCAGGGTCCGCTACCTCGACAAGCTCGTCGACGAACTGGCCCGCGGCAAAGCGATGGAGAAGATCCTCCGCTCCTGACGACGCGGAAGCCGTCAGCCGTTGGCGTCCTGGCGCTTCAGGCGAGCAGTCGCGCGGCCTCGCTCGGTCGCGTCGAGCACGACCTTGCGGATGCGAACCTTCTCCGGCGTGACCTCGACGCATTCGTCGTCGCGGGCGAATTCCAGCGACTCCTCCAGCGACAGGGTGCGCGGCGGCGTCATCGACTCGAACGAGTCCGAGGTGGAAGAGCGCATGTTGGTGAGCTTCTTCTCCTTGGTGATGTTCACGTCCATGTCGTCGGCGCGCGAGTTCTCACCGATCACCATGCCCTCGTAGACCTCTTCCGTGGGCTGCACGAAGAACGACATCCGCTCCTGGAGCGCGATGATCGCGAAGGGCGTCACGACACCCGAGCGGTCGGCGACGATCGAACCGTTCTGACGCGTCGTGATGTGCCCCGCCCAGGGCTCGTAGCCGTGCGAGATCGCGTTGGCGATGCCCGTGCCGCGCGTGGTGGTCAGGAACTCGGTGCGGAAGCCGATCAGGCCGCGCGACGGCACGACGAACTCCATGCGCACCCATCCGGTGCCGTGGTTGGTCATCGTCTCCATGCGGCCCTTGCGGGACGCGAGCAGCTGTGTGATGGCGCCGAGGTACTCTTCGGGCGCGTCGATCGTGAGGTGCTCGAACGGCTCGTACGTCTTGCCGTCGACCTTCTTCGTGACGACCTGCGGCTTGCCGACGGTCAGCTCGAAGCCTTCGCGGCGCATGTTCTCGACGAGGATCGCGAGGGCCAGCTCACCGCGGCCCTGCACCTCCCACGCGTCGGGGCGCCCGATGTCGACGACTTTCAGCGACACGTTGCCGATGAGCTCGCGGTCGAGGCGGTCCTTCACCATGCGCGCTGTCAGCTTGTGGCCCTTCACCTTGCCCATGAGAGGCGACGTGTTCGTGCCGATGGTCATCGAGATGGCGGGGTCGTCGACCGTGATCGCCGGGAGCGGGCGCACGTCTTCGGGGTCGGCGATCGTCTCGCCGATCGTGATCTCCTCGATGCCGGCGATCGCGACGATGTCGCCGGGGCCCGCCGACTCGGCCGGGTAGCGCTCCAGCGCGCGCGTCTTGAGCAGCTCGGTGATGCGCGCGTTGCTGTGCGTTCCGTCGTGACGCACCCACGCGACCGTCTGGCCCTTCTTGAGGGTGCCGTTGAAGACGCGGAGCAGCGCGAGGCGGCCGAGGAAGGGGGACGAGTCGAGGTTGGTGACCCAGGCCTGCAGCGGCGCCTCGTCGTCGTAGGACGGCGCGGGAACGTGCTGGAGGATCGCCTCGAAAAGCGGCTCGAGGTCGTCGTTGTCGGGCAGCGAGCCGTTGTCGGGCCGCGTGCGCGACGCGGCGCCGGCGCGACCGGACGCGTAGACGACCGGAACGTCGAGCAGGGCGTCGACGTCGAGGTCGGGCACGTCGTCGACGAGGTCGGATGCCAGGCCCAGCAGCAGGTCGTGGGCCTCCTCCTCGACCTCGACGATGCGCGCGTCGGGACGGTCGGTCTTGTTGACGAGCAGGATGACGGGCAGCTTCGCCTCGAGGGCCTTGCGCAGCACGAAGCGCGTCTGCGGGAGGGGCCCCTCGCTCGCGTCGACGAGCAGCACAACGCCGTCGACCATGGACAGACCGCGCTCGACTTCGCCGCCGAAGTCGGCGTGGCCGGGGGTGTCGATGACGTTGATCGTCACCGGAACGTCGGTGTGGGCGCCGTTGTAGGTGATCGCGGTGTTCTTCGCGAGGATCGTGATGCCCTTCTCACGCTCGAGGTCGTTCGAGTCCATCGCGCGCTCTTCGACGTGCGCGTGCTCGCCGAACGAGCCCGTCTGCCGCAGCATCGCATCGACCAGCGTGGTCTTGCCGTGGTCGACGTGCGCGACGATCGCGACGTTTCGGAGGTCGGGACGAAGGGCGCGCGCCATGGGATTCCTTGAAAGAAGAAGGGGATGCACCCGGAGTCGGGTGCATCCCATTCTACAAGCCGCGGCTGTGAACCGCGTCCGGGGCGGTCTCAGCTGGCCGGACGGTACTTCTCCTGGGTCGCCAGGAGCGCCGCGCGCGCCTCGCGGCGCTGGCGCTGCTCGCCCGGATCCGGCACGGGCACGGCCGCGATGAGTCGCTGCGTGTACGGGTCCTGCGGGTTGCGGAGGATCTGCTCCTTCGAGCCCTGTTCGACGATCTTGCCGTGCTGCATGACCGCGATCCGGTCGGCGAGCAGGTCGACGACGGCGAGGTCGTGCGTCACGAACAGCGTCGCGAACTGCTTCTCCTTCTGGATGTTCTGCAGCAGCTCCAGCACGCGCGCCTGCACCGACACGTCGAGCGCGCTCGTGGGCTCGTCGGCGACGAGCACCTCGGGATCGAGGGCGAGCGCGCGGGCGATGCCGATGCGCTGACGCTGACCACCGGAGAGCTCGTGCGGGTAGCGGTTGCGGAACTCGCGGGGCAGCTCGACCATGTCGAGCAGCTCCTCGACGCGCTTGCCGATCTTGCTGCGTTCCCAGCCGGCAAGCTCGAGGGGCTCACCGATCGAGATGCCGACGGGCCACCGCGGGTTCAGCGAGGAACCGGGATCCTGGAAGACGATGCCGAGCTTGCGGCGCACGGCGCGCAGCTGCTTGGCATCCACTCCCACCATCTCCTGGCCGGCGACACGCAACGCGCCCTCGGAGATCGGGACGAGTCCGACGATCGCGCGGGCGATCGTCGTCTTGCCCGAGCCCGACTCGCCCACCAGTCCCAGCACCTCACCGGGCTGGATCTTGATCGACGCGTTCTCGACGGCCTTGAAGGCGGGGACGCGGCCCCGCTTCGGGTACTCGATCGACACGCCGTCGAGGAAGAGCGCCGCCGTGGCGTCCTCGCTGATGCGGTCGATGTCGGGCGTCGCCTCGCCGAGTCCGAGGTGCGGCACGGATGCCATCAGCGCCTGCGTGTAGGGGTGCTTCGCTCCCCCGAAGATCTGTGCGACCGGTCCGTGCTCGACGACGTCGCCGTCCTTCATCACCATGACGTCGTCGGCCATGTCGGCCACGACGCCCATATCGTGCGTGATGAGGATGATCGCCGAGTCGAGCTTCTGGTGCAGGTTGCGCAGCAGGTCGAGGATCTCCGCCTGCACGGTCACGTCGAGCGCGGTCGTCGGCTCGTCGGCGATGAGCACGCGCGGGTCGAGAGCGATCGCCTGCGCGATCATCGCGCGCTGGCGCTGACCGCCCGACAGCTGGTGCGGGTAGGAGTTGTGCGCCTTGACGGGGTCGGGCATCTCGACCAGGCCGAGAAGCTCGATCGCCCGCGCCTTGGCCTGCTTGCGCGTCATGCCGGGACGGTGCGTCTGCAGCGTCTCGCCGATCTGGAACCCGATCGTGTAGACGGGGTTGAGCGCCGTCATCGGCTCCTGGAAGATCGCCGCGATCCCCTCGCCGCGCACACGACGCAGCTGCTCGGGCGATGTGCCGATGAGCTCGTGGCCCGCCAGCCGCGCGCTGCCGGTGACCCGCGCGTTCTGCGGGAGCAAGCCCATGATCGCCATCGAGCTCGTGCTCTTGCCGGAGCCCGACTCGCCGACGATCGCGAGCACCTTGCCCGGGTGAAGGTCGTACGACACGTGCTTCGCCGCGGCGGCCCACTTCGCGCCGACCCAGAACTCGACGTTCAGGTCGGACACCGACAGGGCGGGCCCGTCGTACTTCTCACCCGGGACGTAGGTGCGCAGCGAGTTGCGCCCGTGGGCGATGGAGCCGGTCGTCGGCGCCGTCTGAGGGTTGTCTTCGGCAGTCATCGCCGTGCCTCCCGTGTCAGGATGGGCAGATGCCCCACCCGGTTGTCTTCCGTCCGCGCGGCGGCGTGATTCTCGCCGTCGTCGCTATCGTCCTGTGCCTCGCGGTGCTCGTCTCGATCGTCGTGACCGACGGCATGCTGGGCCTGCTGGCCTGGGGCTGGCCGGTCATCGCGATCGCGTGGCTCGCCTGGTTGCTGTACATCCGCCCGAGCGTCACGCTCACCGACGGATTCATCGAGGTCGTCAATCCCGTGCGCACGCACCGTGTGCCGTGGGGCGATGTGTTCGACGTCGAGTCGCGCTACGCGCTCACCGTCACCACCCACGACAAGCGCACCGTCCGGGCGTGGGCCGCTCCCGCACCGGGTGCCCGTCAGGCGCTCAGCACCCGTCGCGAAGACGTGCGCCGCGCTCCCGGCGAGGGCGAGACGCACCGACCGTCGGATGCCGAGGGCACCGATTCGGGTGACGCGACCGCGCTCGTGCTCCGTGGGCTGGAGCAGTACCGCCGCAGTGGCGCGCCGCACCTTCCCGGCGGCACCGTGTCGACGTGGGCGATCGTTCCGCTCCTCGTGACCGTCGCGCTGGTCGCGGCGGCCGTCGTGAGTCTGGCGCAAGCGGTCGCTCACGGCTGATCGCCCCGCTCGCGGGCCGCGGCGGCCGGATCGTCGGATGCCACGCCCTCGGGGTCGTCGGCACTCGTCGGACCCTCGACGAAGATCGGAGCCTGAGCCGACGGGATCGCCGCCACGGCGCGGGCCGCCTTGCGCTTGCTGACCTTCGACTGCTGCCGCGGGTCGAACGCATCACGCAGTCCGTCGCCGATGAAGTTGATGCACAGCGCCAGGATGATGATGAACAGACCCGGCCACCAGAACAGCCACGGACGCGTGCGGAAGGCCTCTCGGTACTCCGAGATGATCTGACCCAGCGACACGTCGGGGTACTGGATGCCGAAGCCGATGAACGCGAGAGCGGCTTCGGTCAGCACGGCGGCGCTCATGAGCAGCGTCGTGTTGACGATGATGATGCCGACCGCGTTGGGCAGGATGTGCCGGAAGATCACGCGCCCGTTGGAGGCGCCCGCGACCCGGGCCGCATCGACGAACTCGCGCTCGCGGAGGGCGAGGAACTCGCCGCGCACGAGTCGTGCGAGACCCGTCCAGCTCAGGATGCCGAGGAAGAGCCCGAACACCCAGGCGTTCGCGCCGCCGAGCAGCTTTCCGATGATCGATCCGAGAACGATGATCGGGATGATGATCACGACGTCGGTGAACCGCATGAGGAGGGCGTCGACCCACCCGCGGAAGAATCCCGAGAGAGCACCGATCAGCACGCCGAGCACGAGCGAGACGATGCCGACGATGAACATGACCGTGATGGACTGCTGCGTGCCGCGCATGACCTGCGCGAACACGTCCTTGCCGAGCGTGTCCTGTCCGAAGGGGTGCTCCCCGATCGAGAACGGGAAGAGGTTCAGCGTCGGCAGGCCGCCGTTGACGATGGGGTACGTCGTGAACCAGTCCCGCGGCCACCAGCCGGCGATACGGAATCCGTTGACCCGGAGGGCGCCGTCCGGACCTGCCTCCAGGTTCCCCGTTCCGCCGACGACGGTGCCGACGGACGTGAACGCGAGGAGGATCGTGAGGATCAGCACGACGAGCGCGATCATCGCGCCCTTGTGACGGAAGAACCGCCGGCGGACGAGCTGCCCCTGGCTGAGGCCGGCGAGGGCCTTCTGCTCGAGGGACTGCTCCGAGCCGCGGTCCTGAGGAGCGTCGGTGGGAAGTGGTGTGGTCGACATGTCAGCTCACCCGAATCCGGGGGTCGAGGGCGGAGTACAAGAGGTCCGCGACGAGGTTGAAGACGACGGCGAGAACGCCGGTGACGAGGAAGAATCCCATGACGAGGTTGACGTCACCCCGACGCAGGCCGTCCACGAAGAGCGAGCCCATGCCCTTCCAGGCGAAGATCGTCTCGGTGATGACCGCGCCGCCGATGAGGGCGCCGATGTCGAACGCGATGATCGTCGCGATGGGGATCAGAGCGTTCCGGAGGGCGTGGCGCACGATGACCGTGCGCTCGCTGAGGCCCTTCGCGCGCGCCGTGCGCACGTAGTCCTGGTTCATGACCTCCAGGAGGCTCGATCGCGCGTAGCGGGTGTACGCCGCGATCGAGACGAGCGCGAGCGCGATCGTCGGCAGAAGCAGGTGCGTGAAGCCGTCCATGATCTGGAACCACATGTCGCCCGAGAGGTTCGGGGTCTGCGAACCGATCGTCGCGATCGCGCCGGACTGCGGGATCTTCCGGAGGTAGTCCTCGTAGACGAGCATCGTGCGGTCGATCACCATCGTGAAGACGGTGATGAAGCTCACGATCGCCGCCGTCCGCGCGGCCTCCTTCTTTCCATCGCCACCCACGAGGAGGCCCACGCCGACGCCGACGCCGATCGCGACGACGTAGAGCGCCAGGAGCATCCAGCCCTGCGGGACGAAGAAGAAGAGGTACTGCAGCGGCTGGTAGAGCGCGGCCCACACGGCCACGACGATCAGGGCGGAGTACAGGGTGCGACGGTTCGCGAGGCCCGTCGAGATCGCGGTCACACCGACGGCCGCGGCGAGGCCCGTGATGATGACGCCGACGATGCCGATCGACGGGGAGGCGAACCAGTTCGTGATCTGGAGGAAGGCCAGGAGCAGCGCGGTCGCGGCGAAGGCCGAACCGAAGGTGATGAGACGCTTCCTTGCGCCTCCTCCGAGGATGCTCATGAAGATGAAGCCCACGACCAGGCCCGTGACGAGCATCACGGGTATCGGGATATTAGGATTCGCCAGGAACTGGTTGAACTGGATGGCGCCGAACTCCTTGAGGAGCACCGCGATCCAGAAGATGGGGAGCGAGTACACGATGAATGTGAGGAACGTCACGGTGTAGTCGAAACCGCTGTACTGCCGAAGGGCCGTCAGGATGCCGATCGTGAGACCCACGATGATCGCGATGATCGTCGCGGCGGTGACGAGCTGGATCGTCGAGTTGGCGGCGTTGGCCACGGCCTCGGTGACCGGCTGGTCGCTGCGGCTGAACGCGATGCCGAGGTCGCACTGCCCGATGAGGCACTTCGACGCTCCGCCGAGCCACAGGAAGTAGCGGATGACGACCGGCGTGTTGAGGCTGAGCTTCTCGATCCGCTGAGCGATCTGCTCTTCGCGGTTCGGCGCATTGCTACCGCGCAGATCGCTGAGCGGATCGGACCCGATCGACGTCAGGGTGTAGACGATGAACGAGGCGACGAGCAGAACCAACAGGATGGCGCCGAGCCGACGCAGGATGAAGGTCAGCACGTGCAGCCTCTCAGTGGGGTGGCTGAGGACATGGGTAATTCCATTCGCAACGAGGCGGGTAAGCCTCAAAAGTACTACGCGTCGGTGCGGAGGACACGATCGACGTGCCCGGGCGCCGACACGACTGTGGGTGCCGAGGGGTCACCTCGGCACCCACAGTCATCTGTCAGAGCGGAGGCTCCGGGTGGGCGGGCTTGCCGCCCACCCGGAGCTCGAGATCACTCCGATGCAGCGCCGGCCGGCGCCCACTCCCAGAAGTTCCAGAAGTAGTCGGGGCTCAGCGGCATGATCTTGACACCGGTCACGCGGTCGCTCGAGACGAGCAGGCCGGGGAACTGGTAGATCGGGATGGACGCAGCGTCGGCCCAGATGCCGGCCTCGGCCGTCTTCAGGAGCTCGGTCTGCTGGTCGGCGTCAGACGTCGTGTTGAGCGTCTTGAGCGCCTCGGTCGTGGCGTCGTTGCAGAAACCGTTGTAGTTTCCACCCTTGGCCATCGGGTCGTCGTAGCAGGCGTAGATCTGGTCCGAGCCACCCACGGCGAGCGAGGTCTGCGACCAGGCGAAGATCGTCGCGTCGTGCGGGTTGATGGGCTCCTGCGACGGGTCGGTGAAGACCCAGTTCGGCTCGCTCTCGTCGACGAGCTTGAAGCCCGCCTTCGCGGCCGACGCGGCGATCAGCTCGAACTCCTGGGCACGACGGACGTTGCCCTCGGGGTACCAGAAGCCGACCTCGACCTCACCGGTCACGCCGGCCTCTTCGAGGAGAGCCTTCGCACCGTCGATGTCCACCTCGGCGTAGTCGGCCGAGCCGTTGGACTCCGAGAGGATCGGGTAGCGGACCGTGTCGGACGCGCTCACCAGGTGCGTGTTGCGGACGGTGGCGTCCGGGTTCAGCGGCTTGATGATCTTGTCGACGATCTCCTGGCGCGGGATGGTCTTCAGGAACGCCTGGCGAACCTTGAGCGCCTTGTCCGCGTCTCCGTCGTACGTGGCGGGGTCGAAGGGACCACCGTTGTTGAACGTCAGGTCGACGTGCTCGTGCGAGGCCTGGACACCGGTCTGCACGTTCGCGTTCTCGATGCCGTTGGCGAGCTCGAGGATGTCGGACGTCGGCTGACCGGTCCAGATGTCGAGCTCACCCGACTGGAGGGCCTGCAGCGCCGTGGTCGAGTCGGCGATCGCGCGGATCGTGATCTTCTCGTACTGCGGCGACTCGCCCCACGTGAACAGCGGGTTGGCGACGAGCGTGGTGTACTCGTCTTCCTTCGTGTCCAGCAGGTTGTACTGACCGGCGGTCAGGAACGCAGCGGGGCTGTCGGGCATCTCGGTGTAGACGTACGCGTCGTTCCACGCGGTCGCCAGCGCCGTGAGCACCTCGGTGTCGCCGTCGGTGATGGCCGAGATGACCTTCTCCTTGGCGCCCTCGGCGAACTTCTTCGCCGCGTCGGTGTACTTCGTGAAGTTGTCGTCGGAGTCGTCGGACTTGTAGGTGTCCCACGCCGCCTGGACGTCTGCGTACTCGTCGGGGTACGCGAGGGCGTACGTGCCGTGAGCCGAGACGGTGAGAGGCTGGATGAGCTCCCAGTCCACGTAGGGCTCGTCGTACTGGAGGGTGATCTCCTTCTCACCGGTGACGGGCGTCTTGGTGATCAGCGCGTAGCCGGTGGTGGCGGCCGGAGCCCAGCCACCCTCGACGTTGCCCGAGAGCGCGGCCCATGCCATGAGCATGTCGGCCTCGTCGATCGGCACGCCGTCGGACCAGACAGCGTCGGCCGTGATCTTGTAGTCGACGGTCAGCGGGTCGTCGCTCGTCTTCTCGTACGTACCGAAGTCCGTGTTGCGGACCCACTTCGGCGTGTTGTCGTAGTAGCCCCACGACGACGCCGAGTCGGTGATGTACTTCACGTTCGAGTTGGCGGTGTTGTTGCCCGCGCTGCTGCTCGAGTTGAAGGCCATGAAGCCCTCGTTGTAGGCAACGAAGATCTCGGTGCCTTCCTGAACGTCCGACTGGTACGGGTTGCCGCAGCCGGAGAGCACGAGTGCTCCTACCGCTACAACGCCCACGCCCGCCGCGAGACGTGCGATCTTCACATTTCCTCCTGTGCAAAGGTGATGTGCCCAGCCTGAGAAAGCCCTGGGCACGGATACGACACACCATAAGCACGCGCCCCGGCACCGGACAAACCGACTCGGGGAACCGTTACAGATCCTTTACTGAAATCAACATGCCTGTGACAATCTGACAACGTGACCGACACACGCGCTGAATTTTCGCCCAGTTCTGCTCACTCGTCCGCGCGATTGTGGTGGGAGATCGCGTTGGTGCTCGCGCTGTCGGTCGGGCGCTCTGCGCTGTACTCCGTGCTGTCGCTCCTCCAGGCGCTGACTCGCGAGGAGGCACTCGGCGACCAGACGACCTCGCTCAACCCCGGTGCGAACGCGCAGCAGTTCTGGGACGTGCTGTACCAATTCCTTTCCCAGTTCTTCGCTCTCGTACCCGTCGCCCTCGCGATCTACTTCCTGTGGGAACCCGGGCGCTCCGCGTTCCGCCGGATCGGTCTCGACTTCCGGATGTTCGGGCGCGACGTCGGCGCAGGACTGCTGCTCGTGGCGGTCATCGGCATCCCGGGTCTCGGCCTCTACGCCGCGGGGCGCGCGCTCGGGATCACGGTGCAGGTGGACGCCGCGCCGCTGGACTCCTCGTGGTGGACGATCCCGCTCCTCCTGCTCGCGGCGCTTCGCGCGGGGCTCACGGAGGAGGTCATCTTCCTCGGGTACCTCTTCGACCGCCTGCGCCGCCTCGGCTGGAGCACGTGGACGATCATCCTCTCCACGGCAGCGCTCCGCGGCGCGTACCACGCGTACCAGGGCTTCGGATCGATCGTCGGCAACGTCGCGATGGGCCTCGTGTTCGGGTGGGTCTACCACCGGTGGGGACGCGTCATGCCGCTCGTCATCGCCCACGTCGTGATCGACGTGATCGCGTTCGTCGGATACCCGCTCGCCGCCGCGTGGTGGCCGGACCTGTTCTAGCGCGAAGACTGTTCTAGGCGAAGGCCTCCACGGGCGGGCAGGCGCACACGAGGTTGCGGTCGCCGAAGGCGTTGTCGATACGACGCACCGGCGGCCAGTACTTCGTGCGGACGAGGCTGCGCACCGGGTACACGGCCTCCTCCCGCGTGTAGGAGTGCTCCCACTCCCCCACGACGACGGCCTCCGCGGAGTGCGGCGCGTTCACGAGCGGGTTGTCGGATGCCGGCCAATCACCGGCCTGCACGCGAGCCGCCTCGGCGCGGATGGCGATCATCGCCTCCACGAACCGATCGAGCTCGCCGATGTCCTCCGACTCGGTCGGCTCGACCATGAGGGTGCCCGCGACCGGGAACGACATCGTCGGCGCGTGGAAGCCGTAGTCGATGAGCCGCTTCGCGACGTCGTCGACGGAGATGCCCGTCTCCTCCTTCAGGGGACGCAGATCGAGGATGCACTCGTGGGCGACGAGCCCGCCCTCCCCGGCGTAGAGCACCGGATAGTGATCCTTGAGGCGGTGCGCGACGTAGTTCGCCGCGAGGACCGCGGCCCCCGTAGCCTCCCGCAGGCCCTGGGCGCCCATCATGCGGACGTAGGCCCACGAGATGGGGAGGATGGATGCCGAACCGTACGGCGCCGCCGAGATCGGCCCGCCGTCGAAGACGAACCCGCCGGCGTGCTCGGCACGCTGCGCGAGCGGGTGCGAGGGCAGGAACGGCGCGAGGTGCGCCTTCGCCGCGACCGGACCTACACCCGGACCGCCACCGCCGTGCGGAATGGCGAACGTCTTGTGGAGGTTCAGATGCGACACGTCGCCACCGAGGTCGCCGAACCGGGCGAAGCCCAGGAGCGCATTCAGGTTGGCGCCGTCGACGTACACCTGACCGCCGGCGGCGTGCACGGCATCCGTGATCTCGACCACGTCGTGCTCGTACACGCCGTGCGTCGAGGGGTAGGTGATCATGAGCGCCGCGAGGGCGTCGGCGTGGGCGGCGATCTTGGCGCGCAGGTCGTCGAGGTCGACGTTGCCCGCCTCGTCGCACGCGACGACGACGACCTTCATGCCGGCGAGGACGGCGGAGGCGGCGTTCGTGCCGTGTGCCGACGACGGGATGAGGCAGACGTCGCGGTGGACGTCGCCGTTGGCGTGGTGGTAGCCGCGGATCGCGAGGAGACCGGCGAGCTCGCCCTGCGAACCTGCGTTGGGCTGCAGGGACACCGCGTCGTACCCGGTGACTTCCGCCAGCCACGCCTCGAGCTGGTCGATCAGCACGAGGTACCCGGCGACGTCGTCGGCGGGCGCGAACGGGTGCACGCGGGCGAACTCGGGCCACGACACGGCGGCCATCTCCGTCGCCGCGTTCAGCTTCATCGTGCACGAGCCGAGCGGGATCATGCCCCGATCGAGCGCGTAGTCGCGGTCGGCCAGCTGCTTGAGGTAGCGCATCATCGCCGTCTCGGAGCGGTGCGTGTGGAAGACCGGATGCGTGAGGAACTCGTCCTCCCGCACGAGCGACTCCGGCACCTGCGCACCGAGCCCGCGCGGCACGAAGGCGAACGCGCGGCTCTCCGGTCCGCCGAACACCTGCGCGAGCGCATGCAGCTCGGAGACGGTCGTCGTCTCGTCGACGGAGACGCCCACCGAGTCGGTGTCGCGGAACCACAGCTGCATCCCCCGGGCGCGCGCCGCGGCCACGATCTCCTCCGCCCGGCCGGGCGTGCGGACCACCAGGGTGTCGAAGAAGTGCTCGTGGAGAACTTCGGCCCCGGCCTCGACGATCCAGTCGCGCAGCAGTGCCGCCTGACCCGCGACGGTCGTCGCGATCCGCGACAACCCGTCCGGCCCGTGGTAGACGGCATACATGGATGCCATGACCGCCAGCAGCACCTGCGCGGTGCAGATGTTGCTCGTGGCCTTCTCTCGCCGGATGTGCTGCTCGCGCGTCTGAAGGGACAGGCGATAGGCCGGGTGGCCGACGGCATCCTGCGACACGCCGACGAGGCGCCCCGGAAGCTGTCGCTCAAGGCCCGCGCGTACAGCCATGTACCCGGCGTGGGGCCCGCCGAAGCCCATCGGTACGCCGAAGCGCTGGGTCGTGCCGACCGCGATGTCCGCCCCGAGGGAGCCGGGCGATCGCAGCAGCGTCAGGGCGAGGAGGTCGGCGGCGACGACGACGAGGCCGCCCTGGGCCTGCACCGCACCGATGACCTCGGAGGGGTCCCAGACCCGACCCGACGCGCCGGGGTACTGGACGAACGCCCCGAAGACATCGAGGTCGGACGGCGGCGACACGTCGTAGGCCGTCTCGTGAATCTCGATGCCGAGCGCGGCGGCACGATGCGCGAGGAGGGCCTTGGTCTGCGGGAGCGCATCGGCATCCACGAGGAACACCTGGGAGCGGCTGCGTGAGGCCCGGCGAGCGACGAGCATGCCCTCGACGACGGCGGTCGACTCGTCGAGCATCGACGCATTGGCCGTCTGCAAGCCCGTCAGGTCGGTGACCATCGTCTGGAAGTTGATGAGCGCTTCGAGGCGCCCCTGCGAGATCTCCGGCTGGTACGGCGTGTACGCGGTGTACCACGACGGGTTCTCGAGCACGTTCCGCGCGATGACCGAGGGCGTCAGCGTGTCGTAATAGCCGAGGCCGATGAACGACCGGGCCGTACGGTTCTGCGCCGCGAGGTCGCGCAGTTCGGCGAGGGTCTCCGCCTCGGTCGCCGCGGGCGGGATGACCGATGCGTCGCCGAGCGGCGCGGCGTGGATCGAGGCCGGCACGGCCCGTTCGACGAGCGCGTCGACACTGTCGTACCCGAGGACGCCGAGCATCCGCTCCTGGGCCGACGCGTCGGTGCCGATGTGGCGCTGGGTGAACGGGACGCTCACTCCTCGCCGCCCGTGAGCGCCACGTACGCGGCACGGTCGAGCAGGCCGTCGACGTCGGATGCCGTCACCCGCAGGCGCACGAGCCATCCGGCGAAAGCGTCGGCATTCACGAGCGAGGGATCCGCGACGACATCCTCGTTCACCTCGAGCACCTCGCCCGTCAGGGGCGCGTACAGCTCACCCACCGACTTGGTGGACTCGATCTCGCCGCAGACATCGCCCGCGCTGACGGTCGAGCCGACGGCGGGGAGGTCGACGTAGACGACGTCGCCCAGCTTGTCGGCGGCGTAGTCGGTGATGCCGACGGTGGCGACGTCGCCCTCCAGGGCGATCCACTCGTGCTCGTCGGTGTACTTCAGGCTGTCGAGATCGGTCACTTCGTCCTCCGGTAGAAAGGCAGCGGGCTCACGGTTGCGGGAATGCGGGTGCCGCGGACATCGAGCGCGAGCTCGGTGCCGACGGCGGAAAGAGCGGGGGCGACGAAGGCCAGAGCGATGGGGTGGCCCAGCGTGGGGCTCAGCGCGCCGCTCGTGACCTCCCCCACGACCTCGCCGTCGGGACCGAGCACGGCATAGCCGGCACGACCGGCACGACGCCCTTCGGAGACGAGTCCGACGAGCACGGGCGCCTCGGTCGCGACGACCGACTCCAGCGCCGCCTTGCCGACGAAGTCGTCCTTGTCGACGGCGACGACGCGGCCGAGGCCCGCCTGCGCCGGCACGATGTCGAGGGAGAGCTCGTGTCCGTACAGCGGCATCCCCGCCTCCAGACGCAGCGTGTCCCGCGCGGCGAGGCCGGCGGGAACGAGCCCGAGCGGCGCGCCGGCCGCCGTGAGCGCTTCCCACAGATCGTCGGCGCGATCGTTGCCGACGTACAGCTCGTATCCGTCTTCGCCGGTGTACCCGGTGCGGGCGATGAGCACGGGTGCGCCGTCGAACCGCGCGCGCGTCGCGGCGTAGTACGGCAGCTCCTCCAGAGGCCGCTCCTCCTCGCCGAGACCGTGCGTCGCGCCGAGCACGCTGCGCGCGACCGGGCCTTGCACCGCGATGAGCGCGAACGCGTCGGTGTCGTCGGTGACCGTGACCTCGAAGCCTTCTGCCCGCTCGAAGAGCGCCGCCGACACCGGGCCGCGGTTGCCCGCGTTGGCGACCACGAAGAACTCCTCGTCGCCGAGGCGGTACACGATCAGGTCGTCGACGATACCGCCGGACTCCGCGAGCAGGAGGCTGTACTTCGCCTTCCCGACCGGGAGCGTCGAGAGCCGGCCGGCCAGCGCATGATCGAGGAAGGCTCCTGCGTCCGCGCCGACGACCGTGAACTCGGCCATATGCGAGATGTCGAAGAGGCCGGCCGCCGTGCGGACCGCGTGGTGCTCGGCGAGGTCCGACGTGTAGCGCACCGGCATCGACCATCCGCCGAAGTCGGTGAACGAGGCGCCGAGCGCGCGGTGTCGCGCGGCGAGGGGCGTCTCGCGGGGCACCGCGGATCCGCGGGGAAGGGCAGGATCGGTCATGAGTTCTCCCGTGCTCGGGCAGGCGGATGCCGGGGACCCGGCATCCGTGAACTCCCCCTCTGTCATTGGCCTGAGAGTTTCACCCGCGGCGCCGAGGCGCTCGGCGGGTTTTCACCGTCGGCACGCCCCGTCGAGGGACGTTTTCCAGAGCGGCCGGACGCGAGCGGTACGCGGACCTGAGAGATTGGCGGGGAGGCTTGCTCCTTCGGTGCCCGGACGTCGCCGCCCGGAGCTCTCCCGCACACGTCATGCGGCCTGTCTTCAGTTGCAGGGCCAGCATAGCGCGGCCCGCGGCGGGCTTCGGTTCAGGCGGCGCATCGACCCGACGAGACGGTGGCGTCGTCGGCGCCCACCGCGTCGAGCACGGGACGCAGCTCACGGGTGGTCATGGCGTAACCGCGGCCTTCGCCGTCGGCGCCCCGGGCGAAGACGACGCCGATGACGCGCCCGTCCTCGTCGAGGAGCGGACCGCCGGAGTTGCCTGGCCGCACGTCAGCGTCGAGGGCGTACACGTCGCGCAGGTGGGTCGACGACTCGTAGATGTCCGGCACGGGAACCTCTCCTACCGAGACGACGGCGGCGGTCGAACTCGTGAACGGACCGCCGAGCGGATAGCCCTGGACCGCGGCCTGCGTGCCCGGATCGACCGGGTCGGCGATCACAAGCGGCGCACCGTCCAGCCCGTCGACCGCGATCACCGCGAGGTCGTCTTCGGGGTCGAGGTACACGATCCTGCCCTCGCGGACCCGGCCGCCCGGGAGCTCCACGACCGGCGCATCGACTCCCGCCACCACGTGCGCATTCGTCACGACGAGGTCTTCCCCGGCGACGAACCCGGACCCCGTCATCGACACGCCGCACGAGTACGCGGTGCCGCTGATGCGTGCGACGGATGCCGATGCCGCCTGGAGCTCGGGATCGTCCAGCTCGACCGGAGGGCCTGTGGGCGTGACGACGGTGCCGATCACGGTGCCCAGGCGCGGCAGCGTGTCGGTCACGACGAAGCCGCGCACCTGGGCGAGGGCGTCGTCGAGCGGAGCCGGTGTGAGGCGGTCGAGCGCCAGCAGGACCTGTGAGGACGCGACGGCGGAGGACACGACGGGAGTGCCGGATGCCGTCACGCCGGCGGCGACCATGAGGAGCACGAGCGCGGTCGCCGCGGTGCTGACCAGCCCACCCAGGAGGCGTTCCACCCATCGCAGTCGCGTGCGGTCGACGCCGCTGCGCACCCACGCCCCGATCGCGGTGCCGAGCGCCGTCACGGCCAGCAGGATGCCGATCGCAACGGCGGCGAGCGCGACGCTCCGCCAGAGCCCGACGGGGATGACGGAGGAGATCGCGGGGGTGACCACCGGCACGAGCCACAGCGCGAGGAAGGCGCCGGCGACCATGCCGACGATGGTGCCGAGACTCGCGAAGAATCCGCGCGCGATGCCGGTGATGAAGGCGCCCAGCAGCGCGACGACGGCGATGATGTCGACGATCGGCATGACGACCTCCCGACGGGCCACGCTACCTGGTGCGGCTGCGGCATCCCTGATTGCCCGGCCCGCGCGGTTTGCCCTTCGGGTCAGGGCGACTATAAGATGCAGGTGAGGTTATGGTCATCATGACAAGAACACGCACCCCCGGCGACGCGCTCCGCGTCGCCGTCTCGACGGTGATCTTCAGTCTCCGCCGGGGCGTCGACGGCGAGCGCCCGCGCGTCGTCCTTCCCCTCGTCCGACGCACCCGCGATCCGTACGAGGGATTGTGGGCGCTTCCGGGCGGGTGGCTCGACGAAGACGAGAACCTCGAGGAGGCCGCGTCGCGCACGCTGGCCGAGACGACGACCCTGGCGCCGAGCTACCTGGAGCAGCTCTACGCCTTCGGCGATGTCGACCGCTCACCCAGCCGCGTGGTCTCCATCGTGTACTGGGCCCTCGTCCGCGAAGACGTCTCCCTCGGCTCGGAGCAACACAACGTCGCCTGGTTCGACACGGAGAATCTGCCGGCGCTCGCCTTCGACCACGCCCACATCATCGACTACGCCCTGTGGCGGCTGCGCAACAAGGTGGGCTACAGCCGCATCGCCCACGGCCTCCTCCCCGAGGCCTTCACGCTCGCCGAACTGCGCGAGGTGTACGAAGCGATCCTCGGACGCCGGCTCGACCCCGCGAACTTCCGACGCCAGGTCGAGAACTCCGACACCCTCATCCCGACCGACGAGTTCCGCACCGGCAGTCACCGGCCCGCGCGGCTCTACCACTACAACCACGAGGTGGAGCTCGCCGATCGCGGCCCGCTCCCCCAGCGCCGAACAGCGAAGGACTGACGTATGGCTGCCACGCTTCTCACGATCCCCGTCCGCCCCACCGGCATCGATCCCAGCGTCGATCACGAGATCCAGGCGATCGTGTCGGGTGAGCTGGCGGCGGAGACCTGCAACACTGATCTCGCCGCCGCCCCCTGGACCTTCGACAGCCGGCCGGGCTACGGTCCCGGCTCGTCGATGGGCGACGTCATCCCCACCGGCGCGCCGCGGCAGGGGGAGTTGCCCGAGGAGTACCGGACGGCATCCGAGTCGGAGCTGGCGGACCGCATCCGCGCCGCCAAGGCGACACTCGGGGATCGTGTCGTGGTGCTCGGGCACTTCTACCAGCGGGAAGAGGTCGTGACGCACGCGGACTACGTCGGCGACTCGTTCCAGCTCGCCAATGCGGCACTGGCCCACCCCGACGCCGAGGCGATCGTGTTCTGCGGCGTCCACTTCATGGCCGAGACCGCCGATCTCCTGTCACGCCCGGAGCAGTCGGTGATCCTCCCGAACCTCGCGGCAGGGTGCTCGATGGCCGACATGGCCGACATCGACCAGGTCGAGGAGTGCTGGGAGCAGCTCGCGGAGGTCTACGGCGATCTCGACACCCCGGATGCCGAGGGCCTCCTCCCCGTGATCCCGGTCACGTACATGAACTCCTCCGCTGCCATCAAGGGCTTCGTCGGACGCCACCAGGGCATCGTCTGCACGTCCTCGAACGCCCGCACCGTACTGGAGTGGGCCTTCGCGCGCGGCCGTCGCGTGCTGTTCTTCCCCGACCAGCACCTGGGGCGCAACACCGCCAAGGCCATGGGGGTGCCCCTGGAGCAGATGCCGATGTGGAACCCGCGCCGACCCCTCGGCGGCTCGACCGAGGACGAGCTCCGCGACGCCCGGGTCGTGCTGTGGCACGGGTTCTGCTCCGTCCACCGTCGCTTCACCGTGGCGCAGATCGAGCAGGCACGGGCCGACTACCCCGGGGTGCGTGTGATCGTCCACCCCGAGTGCCCCATGGACGTCGTCGATGCAGCCGACGAGGCCGGGTCGACCGACCTCATCCGCAAAGCCATCCAGGGCGCGACCGAACCGACGACGTTCGCGATCGGCACGGAGATCAACCTCGTCCAGCGGCTCGCCGCCGAGAACCCGCAGCACGAGATCTTCTGCCTCGATCCGGTCGTCTGCCCCTGCTCCACCATGTACCGCATCCACCCGGGCTACCTCGCGTGGGTGCTCGAAGGGCTCGTCGCGGGCGAGGTGCGCAACCGCATCACGGTCTCCCCCGACGTCGCCGAGCCCGCCCGGGTCGCGCTCGAGCGCATGCTGGCGGCACGCCCGTGACCGAGGACCGGGTCCACGTCGTCATCGTCGGCTCCGGCATCGCCGGCCTCACCGCCGCGCGACACGCGATCGAGGACGGATGCCGCGTCACCCTCGTCACGAAGTCCGCCCTCCCCGAATCCAACACGCGGTACGCGCAGGGCGGCATCGCGGGGGTGATGTTCGACGAGGACGACGTCGCCGACCACGCGCGCGACACCCTCACGGCCGGTGCGGGGCTGTCCGACCCGGATGCCGTCGACGTCCTCGTCGGCGAGGGTCCCGACCGCATCCGCGACCTGATCGACCTCGGGGTCGCGTTCGACCGCGACGAGAGCGGTAATCTCCGCCGCGGACTGGAAGCGGCGCACTCCTTCCCCCGCGTCCTGCATGCCGGTGGCGACGCGACCGGGGCTGCGATCGAGGAGGCGCTCGTGCGGCAGCTCCGCCGCACGGACGCCGTCGTCCTTGAACACACGCTCCTGCTCGAGCTCGTGGTCCGCGGCGGCGTCGTGTGCGGTGTCGACATCCTGCGCGGCGACTCCGCGAGCGGGGAGCGCACGCGGTTGTCGGCCGATGCCGTCGTCCTCGCGACCGGCGGCGCCGGCCAGCTGTTCGCCCATACGACCAATCCCACGGTCGCGACCGGCGACGGCATCGCTGCGGCACTGCGCGCCGGTGCCGACGTGCGCGACCTGGAGTTCTTCCAGTTCCATCCGACGGTGCTGCCGGCAGACGGGGAGCACGCCTCCTTCCTGGTGTCCGAGGCCGTGCGGGGCGAGGGGGCCGTGCTGCGGGATGCCGCAGGCCACCGGTTCATGCCCGGTGTGCACCCGGACGGCGAACTCGCACCGCGCGATGTCGTCGCACGCGCGATCGCCGTGCAGATGGCGCGGGACGGTGGCCGGCCGGTGCTGTTGGATGCAACCGGGCTCGGCGCGCCGAACACCGCCGCCTTCCTCACCGACCGCTTCCCCACGATCGACCGCACGGTCCGCGAGCGCGGGCTGGACTGGTCCCGCCGGTCGATCCCGGTCACCCCCGCCGCGCACTATCTGATGGGCGGGGTCACCACCGACCTTTCCGGTCGATCGACCCTCCCGAGGCTGTACGCCGCCGGCGAGACCGCGCGCACCGGTGCCCACGGCGCCAACCGCCTCGCGTCGAACTCGCTGCTGGAGGGGGCGGTCTTCGGCGCCCGGGTGGGAGCGACGATTCGGGCCGACGTCGGCCGTGGCGATTGGCCCGTGCGGCCCACGGCATCCGCGCCTTCGCTTCCGGACGTCGCCGCCGAGCCTGCGGCACCGCCGTTCAGCCGCCGCGCCCTCCAAGACCTTCTGTGGACGCATGCGGGGCTCGTGCGCGACGGGGACGGCCTCACGGCGGCGGCCTCCGTGCTGTCCGCGTGGAGCGCGGCGAGCAGGCCGGCGGTGACCGCCTCCGAGATCGAGGATGCGAACCTGCTGCTGGTGGCCCGTCACCTCGTGGCGGCCGCCCTGGCCCGTCGGGACTCCGTCGGCGCGCATTACCGCTTGGATGCCGTTGGGTCGGATGCCGTCGGGGTGACTGCCGCTTCACCGGCGTCTCACGCGTCGCACACCATCGACCACCGCGTCGCTTTCCCCTCCGGCACCTCCGCTCGTCGCGGTGCCGCCGACGGTTCCCGGAAGGTCCCCGCCTGATGCTCTCCTCCGCTCACATCGACCGTGTCGTCTCGGCCGCTCTCGAGGAGGACGCGCCCTGGGGCGATCTCACGAGCGAATACCTGCTCCCCGCGTCGGCGGTGGCGACGGCGGATCTCGTCGCGCGCGAAGCGGGTGTCTTCAGCGGCGGCGACGTGTTCGCGGCCGCCTTCCGCCTCACCGACCCCCGCATCGAGGTCGCCGTCCTCGCGTCGGACGGCGAGGCCTTCGCTGCGGGTGCGCGGTTGGCGACGGTCTCGGGCCCCGCGCGCGGGGTGCTCACGGCGGAGCGGATCGGTCTGAACTTCGTCCAGCGCATGACCGGCATCGCCACGCTGACGTCCCGCTACGTCGCCGAGGTCGCGCACACCGGCGCGCGGATCGCCGACACCCGGAAGACGACCCCGGGGCTGCGGGCGTTCGAGCGGCACGCGGTGCGCAGCGGCGGCGGCCACAATCATCGGTTCTCCCTGTCGGACGCCGTCATGGCCAAGGACAACCATCTCGCCGTGCTCACGGCCGGACAGACCTCGGGGATGCCGGTCACCGACGCTCTTCGTGCCGCGATCGCGCGCCTGCCGCACACGACGCACGTCGAGGTCGAGGTCGACCGGCTGGACCAGATCGACGCGGTCCTGGCTGCGGGGGTGGGCACCATCATGCTCGACAACTTCTCGCTCGACGACCTCCGCGCCGGCGTCGCGCGGATCGCCGGCGCGGCGACGGTCGAAGCCTCCGGCGGCGTGAACCTGACGACCGTGCGGGCGATCGCGGAGACCGGGGTGGACGTCATCTCGGTGGGCGCCCTGACCCACTCGGCGCCCGCACTCGATCTCGGACTCGATGTCCGCATCACGCACGACGCCGCTCCCGCGGGCGACGCGCCCACGGCGGGTCGCTGACGTGCTCTACCTCGATCACGCCGCGACCACCCCCGTGCGTCCCGAAGTCGTCGAGGCGATGCTCCCCCACCTGGGCGCGCGCTTCGGCAATCCGTCCAGCCATCACACGGTCGGCGAAGACGCGGCGCGGGTGCTCGACGACGCGCGGCGTCGCGTCGCCGCGATCGTCGGCATGCGCGCCTCCGACATCGTGTTCACCTCGGGCGGCACCGAGGCCAACAATCTGGCGGTCAAGGGTCTCGCCCTCGGCGCGTCGCTTCGCCGCGGCGAGCCGGTCCGCGTCGTCACGACGCAGATCGAGCACGAGTCGATCCTCGCCTCGTGCGACTACCTCGAACGCGTGCACGGGTTCGCCGTGACCCGCATGCCGGTCTCGCCCACGGGTCTCCTCGACCCCGAGGAACTGGCCCACGTGCTCGCCGGCAACGCAGACGGCGGCGACGCACCGGCTCCCGCTCTCGTGACCGTCGGCTACGCGAACAACGAGATCGGCACGGTCCAGGATGCCGCGTCGATCGCGGCGACCTGCGCCGCCGCCGGCGTTCCCCTCCACCTCGACGCGGTGCAGGCCGCGGGCTGGCTCGCGCTTGCGGGAACCGGCGCCGACGCGATCTCGATCGCCGGGCACAAGGTCGGCGCCCCGCAGGGCACCGGGGTGCTCGCCGTCCGCGGCCGGCTGCCGCTCGAGCCCCTCCTGCACGGCGGCGGGCAGGAGCGCGACCGTCGCAGCGGCACCGAGAACGTCGCCGGCGCCGTCGGCTTCGCGCTGGCGCTGGAACTCGCCGAGACGGAGCGGAGCGCCACCGCCGAACGTGTCACTGCTCTTCGCGACGCCTTCATCGCACGCGTCCTCGACCTCGTGCCCGCCGCACGGCTGACGGGCGACCCGATTCATCGACTCCCCGGAACGGCGAGCTTCACGTTCGAGGGAGTCTCCGGAGAGGCGATCCTGCTCGAACTCGAGCGACGCGGGGTGGTCTCCTCCAGCGGATCGGCGTGCGCCGCGGGCAGCGACGAACCCTCGCACGTGCTGATCGCGCTCGGCATCGCGCCGGAGATCGCGGGTACATCGGTGAGGTTCACCTTCGGCCACGCCGTCGATGCGGATCTTCTCGCCGTGGCCGAGGCGGTCGCGGCATCCTTCGCGGCGGTACGATCGGGCGAGTGAGCACGCCCGTCGTCACCGTCATCGTCCCCGGCCGCGATGTGGCGCCCTACGCCGAGCAGGCGCTCGACTCGCTCCGCGCGCAGTCGCTTCCACACTGGCGGGCCATCCTCGTCGACGACGGCTCGACCGACGCGACGACCGACATCTTCCATCGCGCGGCAGCCGACGACGCGCGCTTCACGGTGATCCGGCACGCGCAGTCACGGGGTCTGGGCGCGGCGCGCAACACGGCGCTCGACCTCGTCGAGACACCGCTCGTCGGATTCCTCGATGCCGACGACGAGCTGACCCCCGATGCCCTGGCTCGGCTGGTGGGCACGATCGATGCCACCGGGAGCGATCTCGTCGTCGGCGCCTACGTACGCCTGCGCCCCGAGCGCGGCGCCGACGGCAGCGTGACCTACACGGAGGGCATCGTCCAGCCGTGGGTCGCCGCCGCCACCGATCCGGAACGACGCGGCACCTCGCTGGCCGAGCACCCCGAGGTGTCGGGCAACATCGTCGCGTGGTCCAAGGTGAGCCGCATCGAGCTGTGGCGCCGGCACGGCCTCCGCTTCCCCGAAGGGAAGCTCTACGAGGACCAGGTCGTCGCGCAGCGGATGTACGCCCTCGCGCGGGCGATCGACGTCGTCCCCGACGTCATCGTGCGCTGGCGGGAACGAGCCGACGGGTCGTCGATCACGCAGCACAAGGATGCCGTCCCGGTGCTCACCGACTACCTCGATGCCCTGCGGGGCGGCGTCGCCGTTCTCGACGCGGCCTCGCAGCGCCAGGCGGCGAGCGCGCGGGTACGGCTCGTGCTGGACATGGACACGCCTCCCCTCGTCAGAATCGCGCAGGAGCACCCCGACGACGCGTACCGGCGCGCGCTCGGAGAGTTCGTCCGCGAGTTCACGGCGCGCGCGGAGGCCGACGGCATCCGCCTCGACCCGGCATCCGCGTCCCTGCTCGCCGCCGCGAAGCTCTGGTGACGTCGCAGCCCGGGCGCCGTGTCGGGCTCAGGGCGATCGGTCGGCTCGGCGTTCCGGGTGATCGGCGGGCGGCTGGTCCTCGTCGATGCCTTCGATGCGGGCCGCCGCCATCTGCTGCGCGGCCAGCTCCGCGTAGAGCCCGCCGCCGGCGATGAGCTCGGCGTGCGTGCCCGATTCGGTGATGAGTCCGCCGTCGAGCACGTGGATGACGTCGGCGCCGATGATCGTCGACAGGCGATGGGCGATCGTGAGGGTGGTGCGTCCCTTCGCCACGTTGTCCAGCGCCTCCTGCACGACCCGCTCCGACACGGTGTCCAGTGCCGAGGTCGCCTCGTCGAGCAGGAGGATCGGCGGGTCTTTCAGCAGCACCCGCGCGATCGCGATGCGCTGCTTCTCCCCGCCCGACAGCCGATAGCCGCGCTCCCCCACCACGGTGTCGTATCCGCGCTCGAAGCCCGTGATGATGTGGTGGATGTTCGCGGCCGTGCACGCGGCCTCCAGCTCGGCATCGGTCGCGTCGGGTTTGGCGTACCGCAGGTTCTCGCGGATGGTCGCGTGGAACAGGTAGGTCTCCTGCGACACGATCCCCACTCGATCGACGATCGACTCCTGCGTGAGGTGCCGCACGTCCTCCCCCGCGAACAGGACGGTGCCCTCCGACGCCTCGTACAGGCGCGGAGCGAGGTAGAGGATGGTCGTCTTGCCCGCGCCGGAGGGTCCGACGAACGCGACGTGGCGACCGGGTTCGGCGACGAAGCTCACCCCGCCGAGCGTCGGGCGGCTGTCGGATGCCGCGTCGGGGTAGCGGAAGACCACGTCGCGGAACTCGATGCGTCCGATGGGCCCCGGGGCATCGGCGACATCGCGCGCGCCCGGTGCGTCGACGATGGCCGGAGTGAGGTCGAGGTACTCGAAGATGCGCGCGAAGAGGGCACGCGAGGTCTGCAGGTCGAGGGCGACGCGCATGAGACCCATGAGGGGCTGAAGAAGGCGCGCCTGCACCGTCGTGAAGGCGACGACGGTACCGGCCGTGAGCACGCCCGCCTGGCCCGCGATGAGGTAGCCGGACACCAGGTAGATGACCGCGGGGACGGATGCCATGAGCACCTGGACGACGGCGAAGAACCCCTGCCCGCTCATCGCGCGGCGCACCTGCAGCACGACCTGGTTGCGGTTCTCCTCCTGATACCTCGACGACTCGGTGCGCTGCCGGTTGAACGCCTTCGACAGGAGGATGCCGGACACCGACAGCGTCTCCTGGGTGATCGACGTCAACTCGGAGAGCGACTCCTGCGTCTGCCCGGCGATACGGGCCCTCACCTGGCCGACGCGGCGCTGGACGACCACGAGGATCGGCATGAGGACGACGGCGATGACCGTGAGACGCCAATCGATGAGGATCATCGCCACGAGTGCGGAGACGACCGTCACCGCGTTGCCGAGGATGCTCGTCACCGTGTTCGTCAGGACACCCGAGACGCCTCCGACGTCGTTCTGCAGGCGCGACTGGATCACGCCGGTCTTGGTGCGCGTGAAGAAGCCCAGCTCCATCGATTGCAGATGCTCGAAGAGGCGCACGCGCAAGTCGCCCGTGACCTCGTTGCCGACGGTCGACGTGAGCCAGGTCTGCAGCACGCCCAGAGCGGCCGACAGCAGGAAGAGGCCGATCATGCCCCCGACGAGGACGCCCAGCAGCGAGAGGTCAGGCCCGGAGCCGTCGACGGGGAACAGCGCGTCGTCGAAGACGCGCTGCACGAGCAGTGGCGGGATCACCGCGATCGCGGCACCGAGCACGACGAGGATGCCGGTCACGGCGATACGCCCGCGGTAGGGACGGAACAGCGCCACGACGCGACGCCCGAGATCGCGTACGTGCGGCGCTTCGGCGTTGAGCCGTCGCTGGGCTTCCTCGTCGACCCCGCGGAACCCGCCGCGGCCGCCCATGCCGCCCATGCTCATCCGCTCAGCCTAACCACGCGCGTGGACACCGGGGTCGGCTGGGGGGAGACAACCCGGGGTGTCAGCCGAGGGAGGTGACGAGGTTGATGACGGTCGCGAGGATGACCGCTCCGAACAGGTAGGCCAGGAGCGTCTGGGCGATCACCACCCGGCGCACCTCGCCCCGGGTGACATTCGTATCGGCAACTTGATAGGTCATTCCGAGCCCGAGCGAGAAGTAAGCGAAGTCCGTGTACACGGGGGGCTCGGACTGGTTGAAGTCGATCCCGCCCTGCGGCTCCGTGTAGTACAGCCGCGCATAGCGCAGCAGGTAGTCCACCTGGATGAGGGCCCACGACGACGCTACCGCCACCACCGCCACCCCCGCCAAGACGAAGGCCGTCAGCTCATCGGCATCCCTCGTCTGAAGAAGGACGACCGCGACGGCGCCGAGGCTCGCGACACTTCCCAAAACCGCGACGATCCGCGCCACGGGGCGACCGGGATCCTCGATGAGGGCGTGCGCTCGCGTCTGCGCGGCATCCATCCGCCAGATCACCGAGAGCACCCACACGACGTCTACGAGCGCGAGCGCGGCCCACCCGGCCAAGAGCCCGCCGGCCAGTCCGAGCGGCGCCGTCGCCACCGCTGCGACGAGGGCTCCGGAGAGCACCGCCGCCGCTTCACGCACTCGGGCGCGGGTGTGGTGCGGGGTGGCCATGAGCGATATCGTTCCACGGATCAGGAATGCCGTGTCGGGGGACGTGGTTACAGTCGAGCAAGCGCCCCCTCGTGCGGGCGCTTCCGCCTTCCATGCCCCTTCCCTTCCTCGAGGAGCCCCATGACGTCTGCGACGACCACGCGCACCGCCGCCCCGCTGTTGGGTCCCGCCGAGAGCCGCATCGTCTGGCTCCTGCTGGCAGCCGCGTTCGTCGCGATCCTCAACGAGACGACGATGGGCGTCGCGATCCCGCACCTCATCGACGACCTCGGCATCACGGCCCTCTCGGCGCAGTGGCTCACGACCGCCTTCATGCTCACGATGGCGGTCGTCATCCCGATCACCGGGTTCCTGCTGCGTCGGTTCACCACCAGGCAGGTCTTCATCACCGCGATGAGCCTGTTCTCGCTCGGGACGCTCATCGCTCTGCTCGCGCCGGGATTCTCCGTGCTGCTGGTGGCCCGGGTCGTCCAGGCGATGGGCACGGCGATCATGATGCCGTTGCTCATGACGACGCTCATGACGATCGTCCCCCCGCAGTCGCGCGGCCGGATGATGGGTCGTGTCTCCATCGTCATGTCGCTGGCCCCCGCGATCGGACCGACCCTTTCGGGGGTTCTCCTCGAAACACTGAACTGGCGATGGATCTTCGGGATCGTCCTGCCGATCGCTCTCCTCGCCCTCGGTATGGGAGCCCGGTGGATCCACAACATCGGCGAATCCACCCGCGCGCCCATCGATGTGCTGTCGATCGTCCTGTCGGCCTTCGGGTTCGGCGGCATCGTGTACGGGCTGAGTCAGATCGGCGGGGCGGCGGCCCACGGCACCACTGCCGCGGACTCGGCGGCGCAGAGCAGTTCGACCGTCGCGCTCGTCGTGTCGTTCGTGGTCGGTCTCGTCGCTCTCGGTCTCTTCCTCTGGCGTCAGGTTCGCCTGCAGAAGGCTGACGACGCCCTGCTCGACCTGCGCGTCTTCCGCGACCGCAACTTCTCGCTCGCGATCGGCCAGATGGCGCTGCTGTCGCTCGCGTTCTTCGGAACGATCACCGTCCTGCCGCTCTACATGCAGCGCGCTCTCGGTCACACCGCCCTCGAGACGGGCCTCGCCGTGCTGCCGGGATCGCTCCTCATGGGGCTCGCGGGGCCCTTCATCGGGCGCATCTACGACGCTCGCGGTACGCGCGTGCTCCTGGTGCCGGGCGCCATTCTCGCCGTCTCGGTGCTGTGGCTATTCTCAGCAACGTTCACCATCGACACCCCGCTGTGGTTCATCGTCATCGCGCAGGTCTTCCTGTCGCTGGGCCTCGCGCTCTCCTTCACACCGCTGTTCACCGCCTCGCTGGGCTCTCTCCAGCCGCGGTTCTACTCCTACGGGTCCGCGGTCCTCGGCACCGTGCAGCAGGTGGCCGGCGCCGCGGGCATCGCGGTGATGATCGCGATCATGTCGGCGGTCTCCGCATCCGCTCAAGACGGCGGCGCGACGGAAGCGGTGGCGGAAGCGCAGGGCGCCCATTCGGCGTTCCTGCTGGCCGCGATCATCTCGCTTCCGCTGCTGATCGGCGCGTTCCTCATCAAGAAGCCCGCCGACGCACCTGCGGGCGAAGGGATGCCCGCGGGCCACTAGCGAGGTATCTGGGGTGGCGCGGCGGCCCTCCTGGGAGTAGGCCGGTAGCAGCCGGCACCAGGAGGGCACCGCATGATCATCCAGACCCCCGATCCGCAGTCTGCCGAGGGCTACGTCGCAGAGCTCTATCGCGGCGACCTCGAAGACGACGGTTTCGTCTTCAGCCACACGCGCGCCATGGCGGCGAACCCCGAGGCCCTCGCCGCCTTCGAGGCGCTCATCCATGCCATCGTGCCCTCGATAGGCGTCCGCACCTACGAGCTCGCGACGCTGGCTGCTGCCGCCGCCCTGCAGTCGCCCCACTGTCTGCTGGCCCACGGGCGCAAGGCGCTGCGGGCCGGAGCCCTCGACGAGGATCAGCTCGAGGCGGTCGCCCGGGCCGGGGAGCGGGTCGACATCGCCGGTCTGTCCGATGCCGACCGAGCGGTGATGCGACACGCGCGGAAGGTGTCCACGGCCGCGTACGCGATGACCGACGCCGACAGTCAGGCGCTGCGCGATGTCGGGTTCGACGACCGGCAGATCGTCGACATCACGCTGGCGGCGGCGGCGCGCAACTACTTCAGTCGCGCGCTGCAAGCGCTCGCGGTGCCGGTCGAGACAGAACTCGTCGGATTGTCGCCGCGACTGCGCGAGGCGCTCCTGTCACCCCTGAACGACTGACGGAACGAGGCCCCGCGGCCGTGATCAGCCGTCCAGCTTGCCCGCGAGCGCCTCGGCCTCCTCTGTGATCGTCGCGGCCGAGACGAGGTCGCTCGCCTGCGACGACAACACCTCCGACCACGCGTCCAGAAGGGATGCCGCTTCGCCCGACTCGATGAGCTCCGCGCGGAGACGCGTGATCTCTGACTCGTAAAGATCCGCGAAGGCATCGACGGCGAGGAAGCGCTCCGCGAGGATGTTCGAGCCGCCCGGACCACCTCCGCCGCGAACCGCCACATCCTGAGTTCCCGCTGTCCCTGCGGCATCGGTCGATCCGGCATCCGTCGTCTCGGCATCCCTCGGCTGGTCGGGGCGCTCCCCGCCGCCTCCCCCAGCCCGACCACCTCCCCCGCCCGTCGGGCTCGCCCCGAATGCGAGGTTGAGATCCCACGTGACGACGGTCATGAGTCCCGTCGTCGGATCGTAGGAGAGGTAGGAGTTGTTGCCGGGCCCGTCGATGTCGTCGAAGTTGTCGACGACCTCTTGGAAAGCGAGGTAGGTCGCGAAGGCGTCGACGTCGAGATGCTCGTCGAGTTCGACCGCGAACGTCTCGTCGTCCGACTCGTTGATCCATTCCAAGAATCCGATGAGCGGCGTCAGGTCATCCTCCCCCGCCTCCTGGTCGAACACATCGGTGTACGCAGCCTCCTCATCGCCTCGATAGCTGTAGTCGCCGCCGGCCTCCGCCTTGTACAACAGCACATCTCCGAGCTCGCGCTCCGCCCATTCGTCGCCCGGATTCTCCACGACCAGCCGCAGCGTCGGCTCCGAGCCTCCAGCGCTGAAACGTACCGCGACCGCCTGCTCCGCGGCGAGACCAGACGCATCGAGGAGATCGAGGGCGAGCGCTTCGTTGAGCGAGGTCTGCGAACTGTTGCCCCGGACGACGAGTTCCGTCGTGCCGTCGAGGTTCTGACCGTCGACGTACTTGTCCAGGCGGATGATCCAGGGCAGATCCGCCGCGTCGTCGGAAGCCGACAGCGACCGCAACGAGGAGTTCCCCTTCAGCTTGAGGCCGACATTCTCGAAGGTGTCGCCGTCGATCGTCACGGTCGCGGAGATCCACACCTTCTCGCCCGAGTCGAGATACTCGGCTATCGCCGCGTCGTATTCGCTCTGCTCATAGTCGACGGAGATGTCGTGCACCGAGGAAGAGTCCCACAGGGACGACGCGGCGTCTGCTTCCGATGCAGCGGCCGCGGTGGATGACGTCGCGGTCGGAGTCGACGCGGAGACGACAGCGCAGCCGGTGAGAGCACCGATGGCTACACCGGCGATCAGGAGCGAGCGGACTGTGCGGGTTCTGAGGGACGACATCCCTCTACTGAAGGCGGCGCGACTATGCGTGACCTAGGTCGACCGTGTGGCTGTGTGAAGAAGTGAGGGTGCGCGAGCGTCAGCTGCAGCAGCCGCCGCCGCAGCAGGAGGCGCCTTCCGAGACGACCTCGATGAGGTTCTTGTCGTCGGAGACGGGCTGCAGCTGCGGGGTCGGGAGGTTCGAGGTGGCCATGACAGCATCCTACGCCGCCTGTTCGCAGCGGGGCTGTCAACCCCCTCCGTGTCGGCATCGACGATCCGTAGCCTCACTTCATGGCTACTCTCACGGGAAAGAAGATCGCGTTCCTCGCGACCGATGGATTCGAAGACAGCGAGCTCACGTCGCCCTGGCAGGCGGTGACGGAGGCCGGTGCGACAGCGATCATGATCGCACCGTCGTCGGAGGCCATCACGGGCAAGAACGGGCACGAGCAGTCGGTCGACGCCACGACGGATGCCGTCGACGCCTCGGACTTCGACGCCCTGGTCCTTCCGGGTGGCGTCGTCAATGCCGACCACCTGCGTATGGACACGGCCGCGGTGGACTTCACGCGCGACTTCTTCGCACAGCACAAGCCCGTCGCAGCGATCTGCCATGCGGCCTGGATCCTCGCCGAGGCCGACGTGCTCGACGGCCGCACGCTGACGAGCTACCCCAGCCTGCAGACCGATCTGCGCAATGCGGGCGCCACGTGGGTCGATACGGAGGTCGTGGTGGATGCCGGGCTCGTCTCGAGCCGCACGCCCGACGATCTGCCGGCGTTCAACGCGAAGGTGGTCGAGGAGATCGCCGAAGGCCCCCACTCGGAGCAGACCACCTGACGCGACGGAGCCGGTGACGCGAGGAATCCGGTGACGGAAACAGGGGAATCAGGCCCGCAGCCTGCGTCGAGACGCCCTCGCGACCGTTCGCCCTGTTCACGTCACCGCGGGCGTCGATGAGCGCAGCGCCGCGATCGGTCAGTTGTTGAAGCGGAACTCCACGACGTCGCCATCCTGCATGACGTAGTCCTTGCCTTCGAGGCGGGCCTTGCCCTTCGCGCGGGCCTCGATGACGGAGCCGGTGGCAACAAGGTCGTCGAAGGAGATCACCTCGGCCTTGATGAAGCCCTTCTCGAAGTCGGTGTGGATCACACCGGCCGCCTGAGGCGCCTTCCATCCCTTGCCGATCGTCCACGCCCGGGCCTCCTTGGGCCCCGCCGTGAGGTAGGTCTGCAGCCCGAGGGTGTCGAAGCCGATCCGGGCGAGCTGGTCGAGTCCCGATTCCTCCTGGCCGGTCGAGGCGAGGAGCTCCGCGGCATCCTCGGGGTCGAGATCGATCAGTTCGGACTCGATCTTTGCGTCGAGGAAGACGGCCTTGGCGGGCGCGACGAGCGCCTCGAGCTCCGCCTTCTTCGCCGCATCGGTGAGTACGGCCTCGTCGACGTTGAAGACGAAGATGAACGGCTTTGCCGTCAGCAGGCCGAGCTCCTTGATGGGCGAGAGATCGATGGCGGATGCGGAGAGCAGCTCCCCGCGCTGGAGAGCGTCGCGGGCGGCTTCGGCGGTCGAGAGCACGGCGGGGTCGAGCTTCTTGCCACGCACCTCCTTCTCGTAGCGGGTGATCGCCTTCTCGAGCGTCTCGAGGTCGGCGAGCTGCAGCTCGGCGTTGATGGTCTCCATGTCGGAGGCGGGATCGACCTTGCCGTCGACGTGGACGACGTCACCGTCGGCGAAGCCGCGGACGACCTGGGCGATCGCGTCGGCCTCGCGGATGTTAGCGAGGAACTTATTGCCGAGGCCTTCGCCTTCGCTGGCGCCGCGGACGATGCCGGCGATGTCGACGAACGACACCGCGGCCGGGAGGATGCGCTCGGAGTGGAAGATCTCCGCGAGCGTGTGGAGACGCGGGTCGGGGAGGTTCACGACGCCGACGTTCGGTTCGATCGTCGCGAAGGGATAGTTCGCCGCGAGCACCTGATTCTTGGTCAGCGCGTTGAAGAGCGTCGACTTGCCGACGTTGGGGAGACCGACGATTCCGATGGTAAGAGCCACGGGATGTCAGTCTACGTGGCCCGCCGCGCCCGCCGCCTCGTCACGCGGCGACGGGTCCTCAGAGCTTCGAGGCGTACTGGTACGCGATCGTGACGACTCCGGCATCGTCGTCGGCGTCGACGATGACACTGACCTGTTGCGGCTGCGGGTCGTCCTCCGAGGTGAAGGAGCGGTCGTCGGCGAAGATGAACCGCGGGCCGTTCTCATAGGGCGACGCGAACTCTTCGTCGGGACCGGACGCCCGTACCTCGTCAACGCTCATTCCGATGGCGAGGTCGAACTCTGCGATCACGTCCACGCCCCCACCTCATTGGCCGAGAACCTCACCCACGCCGGAGCGTTGTATTCCGCACGAGACTTGCCCTCGGGCGTCTCGACCATGCTCCCGAAGTCGAGCCCTGGCCACGACCACACGGTGTAGTCACCTAATCGTGATCACGCACACCCCGTCACACCGGGTCCACGCGCCAGCGCATCATGACGTGCCCGGACTCCTCCCAGACCCGCGTGGCGAGAAGCTTGAGGGCGACCGGCGGACGCTCGTCGAACAGTCGCACTCCTCGACCGCCGATGAGCGGGAAGGTGACGAGGATGAGCTCGTCCACGAGGCCCGCGTGCATGAGGTCGTTCCACAGGAGCCTCCCCGCGATGACCAGGACGCCACCGCCGCTCTGCGCCTTGAGCTCGCGGACGACCTCGCGGCTGTCCGCGAGCCGCACGATCCGGGTGCGGGGAGCATCCACGAGGTCGCTCTCGTGGAGCGTGTCGGACACGACGACCTTGTCGATCTCGAAGAACCGCTCCGCGAACGCGCGGCGGATCGCCGTGGCATCCGGGTTCCCGCGCACGCTCGACCAGTACGCGACCTGGCCCAGGAAGGAGCGCTTGCCCGCGAGGAGCAGCGTGCCGGAAGCCTGGAGCAGCTCGGTGTTGAGGAAGTCGAACGTGTCGCTGCCGTGATAGTCGGGGTGCCAATACTCGAACAACGAGCCGATGTCGTGGGCATCGTCCTCGTAGACGCCGTCGACCGTGGTGAAGTTGCAGACCGTCAGGGTCCGCATGTCAGGGCCTCACTGTTCGATAGGCGCGAGTGATGTACGGCAGACTCACCTCGGCATCCCCCACGGCCCCGATCTCGTCGAAGAGCGCGGCGGTCTCCTCCTCGATGCGGGCGCGCTCGACGGCATCGGCGGTGATGACGTAGCTGCGAGAGTGGACCATCGCGGTGAGCGTCTCGCGCGTGACGGGACGTTCCCATCTCCATCGCCGCTCCTCGAGCGCCCCGAACGGCGCCCGCACGTCGGGGCCGTCCTCCGCGAGCATCTTCTCCGCGTGGCTGCCCTTCATCGCGCTCGTGAGCCGGGCGACCCACGGCACGGATTCGTCACGGAGGTTCCAGACCAGTCCGAGCATCCCGCCGGGTCGCAGTACGCGCGCCGCCTCCGCAGAGCCCGATTCCGGATCGACCCAGTGCCAGGCCTGGCCGAGGACGACCGCGTCGAGGGCGGCGGAGGGCAACGGCAGATCCTCCGCCGTGCCGACGAACGTCGGAACCGCGGGAAGGGTCGCGTGGAGGGCCCTCAGCATGTCGGGATCGGGATCGACGGCAACCGTCTCGGCGCCGACGGCCAGAAGCGCGTGTGTCAGCTTCCCCGTGCCGGCGCCGACATCGGCGACGCGAACGCCCATGGCACGCGAGACCGGCTCCAGCAGCCACCTCACCGCTTCCTCGGGGTAACCCGGGCGGCCGGCCTCGTAGACGGCGGCGGCGCGACCGAACGATCGGGAGAGCTTCTGCGCATCGACCATGATCCGACCCTACGCCCGCGCCTTCGCCGGTGTGCGGCGCGCCTCCGCAACCGTCACCACCCTCCGGGTGAGTCTGAGGACGTGCCCCTGGACTTCACCGCGATCGACTTCGAAACGGCGAACTCCTCGAGCGCGTCCGCGTGCGCCGTCGGCCTCGCCCGCGTCCGCGATGGCAAGGTCGTCGCCACGGCGGGATGGCTGATCCGCCCGCCCGCGGGTCACGACCGGTTCTTCGAGCTCAACGTCGGCATCCACGGCATCCGGGAGGACGACGTGGCGCACGCGGCCGGCTGGTCGGCGCAGCTCGCCGACCTCTTCGCCTTCGCGGGAGACGACATCCTCGTCGCGCACAACGCCGGATTCGACATGACGGTGCTTCGCCGCGCGTGCGAGGTGACCGGCGACGCCTACCCGTCGTACCGGTACCTGTGCAGTCTGCAGGTCGCGCGCAAGACCTACGACCTGGAGTCGTACCGGCTGCCCGTGGTGGCCGCCGCGGTCGGGCATCTCGACTTCGCGCATCACGACGCATCCGCCGACGCGCTGGCCTGCGCGCACATCGTCATCGATGCGGCCGCCCGCCACGGCGCCCAGGATGCCGTCGAGCTCGCCATGCTGCTGGGGCTTCGCATCCCGCAGGTACCGCTGCCCGCCCCTGTCATCGAGGCGGTCGCCGTCGCCTGAGCGCGCTCGGTCCGCCGATGTCGGTGGTCACCGGCATCCTGACGGCATGGATCTCCTCTTCGTCACCGCGACCGCAGTCGCGTGTCTGTTCGCCGGGCTGCTCGCCGGCTGGTTCGCCGCCGCCGCGCGCACCGCGGAAAGAGCGTCGGCTGCGCGAGCGGCGCTCGGAGCGCGACTGGCGGCCGCGGAGGCCGAGGGTGCCGCGCTGGCCGCCCAGCTGGAGCAACAGCGCACGCTGACGCGAGAAATGGCCGCGCAGGCGCGTAACGACCAGGCGCTCCGCGACGAACGAGAGCGACGCGAGCAACAGGTGCTGCGCGCGCTGGCACCCGTGCAGGACTCACTGCAGGCGATGCAGGCCAAGGTCGACGAACTGGAGCGCGACCGCCGCCAGCAATACGGCACCATCGCCGAGCAGCTGCGCCAGGCGCACACGCAGAGCGAGTCGTTGCGTTCGACGACCGAGGCGCTCGCAGGGGCCCTCCGCTCCAACTCTGCTCGCGGCGTGTGGGGCGAGACACAGTTGCGGCGCATCGTGGAATCGGCGGGCCTCACGCGCTATGTCGACTTCGACACGCAGACCTCCGTGGTGTCGGATGCCGGGGCCGGCCGACCGGATCTCGTCGTCCGACTGCCGGGAGACAAGGCTCTCGCCGTAGACGCGAAAGTGCCGCTCGATGCGTATCTGGAGGCCAGTGCCATCCCCGTGACCGCCACGGGCGAGGAGGGCGCGCGGCGCAAGCTGCTCCTGGACCGCCACGTCAAGGCCGTGCGTGCGCACGTCGACGCGTTGGCCAAGAAGTCGTACTGGGCCGGCCTGAGCGCCAGTCCCGAGTTCGTTGTCTGTTTCATCCCGAGCGAGTCTCTGCTGGCCGCGGCGCTCGAGGAAGACCCTTCCCTGCTGGACTATGCGTTCGGTCGGCGGGTGGCTCTCGCGTCACCGGTGAACCTGTGGGCGGTACTGAAGACCGTGGCCTACACCTGGACGCAGCAGGACGTCTCCGACGAGGCTCGCACGCTGTTCGAGTTGGGGAACGAGCTGTATCACCGCCTCGGTGGGCTCGCGCGGCACACCGATGATCTTCGGCGGGCGATCGAGCGCACGGTCGCGAGTTACAACCGCTTCGCCGGTGCGCTCGAATCCCGAGTGCTCGTCAGCGCGCGACGATTCCCCGGTATCGACGAGACGAAGCTCGACGCGGTTGCTCCTCCGCAGGTCATCGAGAGTGCACCGCGTCCGCTCACGGCGACAGAGTTCCTCAGCCCGGAGCTCGGCGCCGACGTCGGAGACCTCCGAGATCGGCTGTAGACGCGGTGAAGCGAAGGGTCAACCGCCAGGAAGGAGGCTCATCGCGCTGACGACGGCGAGCGACACGGCGACGAAGGCGCCGATCATCCACCAGGCGCTCACCTGATGCCCTTCCGGCGCACGACGACGAAGCAGCACGTCGGGCCGACGAGCAGGGTCGATGGGAACCGCGATCTGACCGGTCTTCGGACTGTTCGTTGCTGCGGACATCACGACTCCTGGGCTGTGTAGACGGCGACGTGTCGCCGGTGACACCGCGGTCCATTCTGCCAGATGCGGTCACACTTCGAAGGTGTCGCCACGCAGGAGACCGTCTCGATCAGGTCACGCCCCGCGAATCACAGCCACTTGGACGTCAGGTGCTCCGACGAGATCCGTCGCAGCGTTCCGGATGCACCTCGCAGCACCACCGACTCGGTGTAGATGAAGTCGCCGTCTCGTCGGACTCCGGCCACGAGCTCGCCGTTGGTGACGCCGGTGGCCACGAAAATCGTATTCTTGCCCTTCACCATGTCGTCGGCCTCGTACACGTGATCGTCGACCTTGAGGCCCGCGTCGAGTCCGCGCTGCTTCTCCTCGTCGTCGCGCGGCCAGAGCCGCCCCTGGATGTGCCCGCCCAGCGCCTTGATGGCGCACGCCGTGACGATGCCCTCGGGACTGCCGCCGATGCCGATACACATGTCCGTGCGGGCGTTGTGGCGCGCCGCGTTGATGCCCCCGGCCACATCGCCGTCGCTCATGAGGCGCGTCCCTGCTCCGGCCTCGCGGATCTCCTCGATCAGCCGGGCGTGGCGCGGGCGGTTGAGCACCGACACGACGAGCTCGTCGACCGGCTTGCCGAGCGCAGACGCAAGGCGCCGGATGTTCTCGGCGACGGGCAGCCGGATGTCGACGACGCCGACCCCGGCAGGACCAGTGACGATCTTGTCCATGTAGAACACCGACGACGCGTCGAGCATCGCGCCGCGGTCGGCCACGGCGAGCACGGACAGCGCGTTGTTGCGCCCCTCCGCTGTCAGCGTCGTGCCGTCGATGGGATCGACCGCGATGTCGCACTGCGGCCCGCGCCCCGTGCCCACATGCTCGCCGTTGAACAGCATGGGGGCGTTGTCCTTCTCGCCCTCCCCGATGACGATGACGCCGTCGAAGTTCACCGTCGAGAGAAACGCGCGCATCGCATCGACGGCCGCCCCGTCGGCGAGCTCCTTCTGGCCCCGTCCGATGAAGGGCACCGAGCGGATCGCCGCCGCCTCGGTGGCGCGGACGAGCTCGAGGGCCAGGTTGCGATCGGGATGCAGCGGGCTCATATCCGCGGTCAGACTCACCATGTCGCCAGACTACGCGCGGATGCCGACCGCCGCCGCGACTTTCGGGCCTTCCGGGGCGAAGGAAACGCGATTCTTGCCACAGCGGAAGGGCATGGTGCCCCCACGCCTTTTCCCGGTCACCGACCGCACCCCTCCCGCCTCGCTTCGATAAAGTGGCCGATGGAATCACCGCCGAACAGACACATCGCTAGGAGCTGTCATGCCCGTCGCCACCCCTGAGCAGTACGCAGAAATGCTGGATCGCGCGAAGGCCGGTGGATTCGCCTACCCGGCGATCAACGCCGCCAGCTCGCAGTCGGTCAACGCCGTCCTGCAAGGTCTCACCGAAGCCGGTTCCGACGGCATCCTGCAGGTCACCACGGGAGGTGCCGACTACTTCGCAGGACACACGGTCAAGGCCCGCGCGACCGGCGCCCTCGCCTTCGCCGCGTACGTGCACGAGGTTGCCATGAGCTACCCCATCACGGTCGCGCTCCACACCGACCACTGCCCGAAGCCCGCTCTCGAAGACTTCGTGCTTCCCCTGATCGCGGCTTCCGAGGCGGTCGTCGCCGATGGCGGACAGCCCATCTTCCAGTCGCACATGTGGGACGGCTCGGCCGTGCCGCTCGACGAGAACATCGACATCGCCAAGGAACTCCTCCCCCGCATCAAGGCGATCAACGCCATCCTCGAGGTGGAGATCGGCGTCGTCGGCGGCGAGGAGGACGGGGTCAAGCACGAAGGCTCCAACGACGCGCTGTACACGACGACCGCCGACGTGGCGAAGGCCGTCGAGGCTCTCGGCCTGGGCGACCAGGGCCGCTGGATCGCCGCACTCACCTTCGGCAACGTCCACGGCGTGTACAAGCCGGGCAACGTCAAGCTCCGTCCGGAACTCCTCGGCGAGATCCAGGAGGGCATCGCGTCGCAGTTCGGCACCGGCCCCAAGCCCCTCGACCTCGTCTTCCACGGCGGCTCGGGCTCGACCGACGAGGAGATCGCCCTCGCGGTCGCCAACGGCGTCGTCAAGATGAACATCGACACCGACACGCAGTATGCGTTCACCCGCTCGGTGGCGGGCTTCATGTTCCAGAACTACGACGGCGTGCTCAAGGTCGACGGCGAGGTCGGCAACAAGAAGGCCTACGACCCGCGCGCCTGGGGCAAGATCGCCGAGTCGGCGATGGCCGCCCGCGTGGTCGAGGCGACCAAGCAGCTCGGCTCGCACGGCAAGTCGCAGTCCTGAGCTTCACCACGGCGCCCCGTCTCGTCCCCGCGACGACACGGGGCGCCGTGCTGTTGAGCGAGCGAAGTCCTTGCGGCCCTGCCCGTCGCGCCCGGCTCGGTGCCCTGGTTCAGTACGTCGCGCCGAGCAGCACGTCGCGCGGGTAGAGCAGTTTCGCGACCCCGTCGACCTTCATCGCCAGATGCAGGTGCGGGCCCGTGGAACATCCCGTGGACCCGACCTCGCCGATCTTTTGGCCGGCTTTCACCGTCTGTCCGTTCTTCACGGAGAACGCACTCAGGTGGGCGTAGGTGAGCACGAACGTGGTGCCGTCGATCTTCGTCTCGACGAGCACCTGCTTCTGGCGCGTGTTGTTCGGCGCCCACGACGGGCAGCCTGACGTGATCCAGATCTCCTGCACGGTGACCTTGCCACCGCGCATGGCGTACACCGGTGTGCCGGTGCGCGCGGCGAAGTCGTCGCCGCTGTGGCCGGAATAGGTCGTCATGCTCGCCGACGGACGGATGGGGAACGCCCACCCGTACTTGCCCGGCACACTCGCCGTCGCCGCCGACGTGTCGGAGAACGCGGCGAGCTTCTTCCCGGTCCAGGTGGACACCCCGTCGACCTCGACGAGCCGCAGCGCACCCGCGTTGTCGAGCGTCAGAGCGACCACCGCGTATCCGGCGGTACCCGCGCTCCACTCCGGCGTCGTCCTCCCCGACGAGTACACGCCCAGTGCACCGTCTTCGCGGAGCAGAAGGATCGAGTCGATGGTTCCCGTCGTGCGCGTCGTGCGCTGGGGCACACCGTTCTTGCTGAGCACGACGTTCCCGTCGCCCTGCACCGTGAAGCGGTAGACACCGTTCGGTGAGGCCAGGTAGGTACCGGTGCGCATCGGCACCCCGGGCCGGAGGGTCGAACCGAGGGACCAGGATGCCGTGCGCTTGGGCGACGTGCGAGTGACGGTCAGGTAGCCGCTGCGGGTCGCGGTGACGGTGACGGTGATCGTCCGACCGGCCGCCCACTCCGGCACCTTCCACGTCGCCGCGGTGGCGCCTGCCACGACCGCGCCGTCGACGCGCCACTGGTAAGCGAGCTTGGGGGTCGGAGCCCACGTGCCGATGACGGCCGTGAGTGTGCGTCCGGCCGCGACGCTTCCGCTCACCGTCGGGGTCGGCGCCGACGTGAAGCCGTACTTGGCATCCACGGCGGTGCTGGTCCGAACGACCGATGTGTATCCGGACTTCGACCCCGACACGCGGACGGAGATCTCATGGCCCGCGTCGGCCGTCACGAGGGTGCGGGTCTTGGCGGTCGCGCCCGTGATCGCGACCCCGTCGCGCAGCCACTGGTAGCGCAGGGTCACCGGCGACGGTCCCCAGGTTCCCGGAGACGCCGTCAAGGTGGAGCCGACGGTGGGAGTTCCGCTGATAGCCACGCGGGACGGAACGGTGAGCACACGCGGCACCTTCACCGCCGGGCTCGTCCTCCTGGTCGTCGTGTAGCCGGCCTTGGCCGCCGTGACTCTCACCGTGACGGAGGCGCCGGCGTCCGTCGACGTCAGCTTGTAGGTGCGGCTGGTCGCTCCGGTGATGGCCTTGCTGCCGCGATACCACTGGTAGGAGAGGGTCGTCGGCGTGGGCGCCCACGACTCATGGGCGGCCGTGACGGTCCGCCCCACGGCGATAGTCCCGCTGATCGAAGGGGTCGGCGCCGACGCGAAGCCTCGCAGCACGATGACGGCGGAGCTCGTGGCCCGGGTGGTCGTGTAGCCCGATCGCGTCGCGGTGACGCGCACCGCCACTTCCTGATCGATGTCGTCACTCGTCGCCACGTAGGTGACCGAGGTCGCGCCGGTGATCGCGACACCCGCACGGAGCCACTGATAGCGGACGGATGAGGGTGTGGGCGCCCAACTGCCGGGCGCCGCGGTGAGGGTGCGGCCGACCGTCGGCGACCCCGACACGGTGGGCTTTCCTACCGTGGTGAACGACTTCGTCGGCGCGGGAGAGGGTGTCGGAGTCGGGGTAGCGGTCGGTGACGGGCTCACCGCACTCTGCGGTCGTGGCGCCGCTGTCGCGGGCGAGACGGCGACCGCGCCGGCGATCACCAGGGCGATCCCGGTCAGCACCGCCACGGCACGCCGAGGGAGGGCACGTGGCATCACTGGCTCCCTCCCGGGGGGTGTCGGGGGCGCGCCGCAGGCGCAGCGTCACGGTACCAGATGTGACTGAAGTGACTGAAGTGACGTGCCGAGACGAATGTGATTCGACCACGTCGCCGAAAGGGCAACCGGCGTCAACCCGCTCGGAGCACGCCCTCCATGACCGCGGGGTCACTCAGCAGGGGAACGCTCAGGCACAGGCTCACCAGGGTGAACGTCACGACAGCGCCGGCGAGCGGGATCCACCAGGACAGGGCGCCTCGCACGATGGCCCACCACGAGAGCAGGGCGGAGGCGATCCAGCCCGCCGCGAAGATGAGCGCGGCCGCCGTGCCCCACGCGCGCCCCACGGCGGTCGCCGTGAACGACGCGTCGATCCCCGCCATCTGCAGCCACATGTCGGCGAACGAGGAGTAGTCGATCAGTTGCGGGATGGTCGTCACGACGGTGAACAGACCGTACGCGAGGAGCGCGACGGTGATGAAGCGGTCCCGGCGTCGGGTCGGCGTGGCGGCGTCCGGCACGGCAGAGGCGGATGCCGTGGGAGTCGCGACCGGCTCAGGCGTCGGCGCGACCGGGAGAACAGGTGTGCCGCCCGAGCGTCGGATGATCTCCTGCTGCTCCTCCGGCGTCGCGTACTCGCCGTACTGCGGTGCCGGGCGAGGCTCCCCTGTCACGAGCTCGACCGACCGCCGAGGGCACGATCGTCGCGACGCCCGCTGGCATCCTGGCGCAGCTCCTTGGGCAGCGAGAACATGAGGTCTTCCTCGGCCGTGCGCACCTGCTCGACGTCGCGGTAGCCGGCACCGGCCAGCTCGGAGAGCACCTCCTGGACGAGCACCTCCGGCACCGACGCACCCGAGGTCACCCCGACCGTCTCGACGTCGTCGAGCCAGGACTGCTCGATCTCGTGCGCGTAATCGACGCGATACGCGGCCTTGGCGCCGTACTCGAGCGCCACCTCCACGAGACGCACGCTGTTGGACGAGTTGGCCGAGCCCACGACGATGACCAGATCGGCATCCTTCGCGACCTTCTTGATCGCCACCTGTCGGTTCTGCGTGGCGTAGCAGATGTCGTCGGAGGGCGGGTCCTGCAACTGCGGGAAGCGCTCGCGGAGCCGGCGCACGGTCTCCATCGTCTCGTCGACCGAGAGCGTGGTCTGCGAGAGCCAGACGACGCGCGAGGGGTCCTTCACGACGACGGTGTCGGCTTCCTCCGGAGAGTTCACGACCGTGACGTGGTCGGGAGCCTCCCCCGCCGTGCCTTCGACCTCTTCGTGCCCTTCGTGGCCGATGAGGAGGATCTCGTGGTCGCTGCGAGCGAAGCGCACCGCCTCGCGGTGCACCTTGGTCACGAGGGGGCACGTCGCGTCGATCGCGTGCAGTCCGCGATCCGCCGCGGCCGAGACCACCGCGGGCGAGACGCCGTGCGCGCTGAAGACGACGTTCGCCCCCTCGGGGACTTCGTCGACCTCCTCGACGAAGATCGCACCCTGCGCCTCGAGCTCGGTCACGACGTGGATGTTGTGCACGATCTGCTTGCGCACGTACACGGGGGCGCCGTAGCGCTCCAGCGCCTTCTCCACAGCGATCACGGCGCGGTCGACACCGGCGCAGTAGCCGCGCGGGGATGCGAGGAGCACCCGCTTCTGTCCGGACACCGGGTTATCCTGGAGCCGCCCACGCGGCCCCGGTATGCGGGGCAGGGGCAGGGACACGACGGAGGCACTCACCCTCCGATTCTACGAGGCGCTGGATGGCAGCGGCCTGAGCGCCCGCCGAAGGAGAGTGTGTGACGTCGTTCGAGCCGGCCGAGGGCCAGACACCGCCGCCCGATTCGGTGCATCCGCGGGACTCCTCGGCGCAGGTCCCGACGTCCGTCTCCCGGCTGAACGAGACCATCCGCGACTTCGTGCAGCGGTGGAACTCGGTCTGGGTGGAGGGCGAGGTGACTTCCTGGAATGTGCGCGGCGGTCACGTCTTCGGACGATTGAAGGATGCCTCGGGCGACGCCGCCATCTCGTTCCGACTCTGGTCTTCGACGCTTCAGCGCCTGCCCGAACAGATGCAGGTCGGCGACCGCGTGGTCGCGTGCGTCAAACCCGACTACTTCGTCAAGAGCGGCGACTTCACGTTCACCGTCTCTTCGATGCGGCACACGGGCCTTGGCGACCAGTTGGAGCGGCTCGAACGCCTGCGCGCACAACTGCGGGCAGAGGGGCTGTTCGACGCGGCGCGCAAGCGCGCGGTGCCCTTCCTCCCCCACGTCATCGGCCTGATCACCGGTGAGCGCAGCGACGCCGAGAAGGACGTCCACCGCAACGCGGAGCTCCGCTGGCCGCAGGTGAGGTTCCGGACGATCCATGCCGCCGTGCAGGGCGACCGCTGCGTGCCCGAGACGATTGCGGCGCTGAAGGCGCTCGACGCGGATCCCGACGTCGATGTCATCGTCATCGCGCGCGGCGGCGGCGACCCGCAGACGCTCCTGGGCTTCAGTGACGAACGCCTGCTGCGCGCTGTGGCGGCTGCCACGACTCCCGTCGTCTCCGCCATCGGCCACGAGAACGACCACCCTCTTCTCGACGACGTCGCCGATCTCCGCGCGTCCACCCCCACCGACGCGGCGAAACGGGTGGTGCCCGACGTCGCCGAGCAACGGGCCCTCGTCCAGCAGCTGCGCAGCCGCGCGCGCACCCGGCTCACCCAGCGCGTCTCCCACGACGTCGCCCAGCTCGAACAGCTGCGCTCACGCCCGGTGCTGCGCGATCCCGAGTCGCTTCTCACCGGCAGGGCGCAGGACGTCTGGACCCTCCAGTCGCGCGGGCGGGAACTCGTGCGCCGCCGGATGGATGCCGCCGCCACCGCCACCGCCGAGCTGCGCGCCGGCCTTCGCGCGCTCTCACCCGGAGCGACCCTGGCGCGGGGATACGCCATCGCTCACGTCGGCGAGGGCGTGATCGTGCGCGACGCGGCGCAGGCACCGGCCGGCACCGAGGTCGTCGTCACGGTCTCCCGTGGATCGTTCACGACGCGCTCCGACGGCGAGCTGGCCGCCGACCCTGGCACAGAGCGGGCCGCAGCGACCCCGGAGACGACACCGCAGGACCGTAGGATGGAATCATGACGAGCGACAGCGCCACCGACGTCGCGAACCTGTCGTTCGAGCAGGCGCGCGACGAGCTCGTGCGAGTCGTCGCCGAGCTCGAACAGGGCGCTCCTACGCTCGAAGACTCGCTGACCCTCTGGACGCGGGGCGAGGCGCTCGCGGCGCGGTGCGAGGAGTGGCTGCTGGGCGCCAAGCGCCGCCTCGACGCGGCCCGCTCCGCCGACACGGAGTCGTGATGGCATCCGGTCCTCGGATCGTCGCCGAGCTGGGTCGCCCCGAGACCCCCGACGAGACCGCCGCCCGCAAGGCGGAGTCCTCGCGCGTCTACCGATCGAGTCAGACCTTCCGCAATCTCATCGCGGCGCTCATCGCCACGGTCGCCGTCGTCGCCGTCGTCTACTTCGGCGTCCCTCGCGGCACTCCGCCCGCCCCCGAGCCCGTCGATGTCTCGGCCGCGGCCTCCGTCGTGTCGAGCGATCGGGGCCGTACCGTCGTCGAGCCGGAGGTACCGGCATCCTGGCGTGCGAACGCGGCACGCGTCGAGGACGGCGCCTGGACGGTCGTCTACGCGCCGCCGAAGGGATTCGTGCGCATCGCGCAGGGCTTCGATGCCGCCGAGGACTGGCCGACGACACTGCTGGGCGGCTACGCGCCGACGGGCACGACGACCGTCGACGGCATCACCTGGGACGTCTACGACCTCCCCGGCGACGCGGGCATCCGCTACGCGCTCGTGACGGATGCCGGTGCCGACACGGTGGCCGTCTACGGTTCCATGTCGGCGGAGACCGCCAAAGCGGCCGCCGCCGGGCTGGCCGACCAGATCCGCACCCTTCGGGAGGAGACACCGTGAGCGACGAACGACCCACTCCGACGACCGTCTGGGACGAGATGCGCCGCGGCAACGCGCGCTTCGTCGCCGGCGAGCCGCGTCATCCCCGCCAGGACGTCGAGCGGCGCCACGAGCTCGCGAGCGCCCAGAAGCCGCGCGCGGTGCTCTTCGGCTGCTCGGACTCGCGCCTCGCGGCCGAGATCATCTTCGACAAGGGCCTTGGTGATCTGTTCGTCGTCCGCAACGCCGGCCAGGTCGTGTCGGACTCGGCGATCGCCAGTATCGAATACGCCGTCGCGGTGCTCGACGTCTCCCTCATCATCGTGCTCGCCCACGACCAGTGCGGGGCGGTCCGCGCCGCCATCGACTCCACCGCTCTCGACGCCCCGGAACTGCCGCCGCACATCTGGCGCCTCATCGCCAAGATCGTCCCGGCCGTCAAGCGCGTCCTGCGCACCGCGCCCGACGCGACGGCGGAGACGGTGGATGCCGAGGCCGTCGGCGCCGAGCACCTGCGCGGCACGGTCGACGAGCTCCTGGCATCCTCCCGCCTCATCGCCGACGCCGTGGCCGAGGGGCGGCTCGCGATCGTCGGGGCGAACTACCGACTCGGCGAGGGAACCGCCGTGCCGCAGGTCAGCGTCGGACTCGACGACTGATCTCCACCGACAACTCAGCGACAGCCACAGGAAACGAGGACGTGACCGCCATGACCGACACCGAGTACCGCATCGAGCACGACACGATGGGCGAGGTCCGCGTGCCGAAAGACGCGCTGTACGCCGCGCAGACGCAGCGTGCCGTCGAGAACTTCCCGATCTCGGGGAGCGGACTGGAGTCGACGCAGATCGCCGCGCTCGCCCGCATCAAGAAGGCTGCGGCACTGGCGAACAAGGAGCTGGGCACGCTCGACGGAGCCATCGCCGAAGCGATCGCCTGGGCCGCCGATGAGGTCATCACGGGGCGGTACGACGGCGAATTCCCCGTCGACACGTATCAGACCGGCTCCGGCACGTCATCGAACATGAACATGAACGAGGTGCTCGCCACCCTCGCGACGCGTCACCTCGGCGCGCCGGTGCACCCCAACGACCACGTCAACGCGTCGCAGTCGTCCAACGACGTGTTCCCGACCTCGGTGCACATCGCGGTGACCCAGGCGCTCATCGACGATCTCATCCCCGCGCTCGACCACCTCGCGGTCGCCCTGGAGGCCAAGGCGGAGCTCTGGAAGGACGCCGTCAAGTCGGGTCGCACCCACTTGATGGACGCCACGCCCGTCACGCTCGGCCAGGAGTTCGGCGGCTACGCCCGGCAGATGCGTCTCGGCATCGAACGGGTGCAGGCCGTCCTCCCCCGCGTGGGCGAGGTGCCGCTCGGCGGCACAGCTGTCGGCACGGGCATCAACACGCCGCTGGGCTTCCCGCAGAAGGTCATCGCGCTGCTCCAGGCCGAGACGGAGCTTCCCATCACGGAGGCCAAGGACCACTTCGAGGCCCAGGCCAACCGCGACGGCCTCGTCGAGGCATCCGGGGCCCTGCGCACGATCGCGGTGTCGCTCACCAAGATCAACAACGACATCCGATGGATGGGCTCCGGGCCCAACACCGGCCTCGCCGAACTGCACATCCCCGATCTCCAGCCCGGGTCCTCGATCATGCCGGGCAAGGTCAACCCCGTCGTCCCCGAAGCCACGCTCATGGTGTGCGCGCGGGTCATCGGAAACGACGCGACGGTCGCGTGGGCGGGCGCCTCCGGCTCGTTCGAGCTCAACGTGGCGATCCCGGTCATGGGAACGGCGCTGCTGGAATCGATCCGCCTGCTGTCGAACGCCATGCGCGTGCTGGCCGACAAGACGATCGACGGCCTGCAGGCCAACACGGAACGCGCGGCAGCCTACGCCGGTATGTCGCCGTCGATCGTGACGCCGCTCAACAAGCTCATCGGCTACGAGGCGGCGGCAAAGATCGCCAAGCACTCCGTCGCCAAGGGCATCACGGTGCGCGAGGCCGTCATCGACCTGGGATACGTGGAGCGCGGTGAGCTGACCGAAGCGCAGCTCGACGAGAAACTCGATCTCCTGTCGATGACCCACGCGGGTTGATAATCGGAGAGTGAATCGGGCGACTAGCGTGCACTCCCGCCGTACGCGCACCCTCGGACTCTTGGTCGCCGTCGTCGCGGCCGGGTTCGCCCTGGCCGCCCTCGGCGTCGTGCTCGTGCACGTCGTCACCGCTCAGCCGCTCCCGTGGGCGGCCATCCCCGTCTACGCGACGGTCTCGGTCGCCACGCTTCTCGTGATCGGCATCGTCGGCTGGACCATCCTCCCGACCGTCCCTGCCGAGCACCTCTCGAGCGACCGCGACGAGACGGCCTACGAAGCGCAACGACGGCTCCTGGACGACGTGCGGCACGAGCTGAAGACCCCGATCACGATCGTTCGAGGCCACCTCGAGGTGATGGACCCGAACGATCCGGCCGATGCCGCAGCGATCCGCGATCTCGGTATGGCCGAACTCGACCGCATGACGCGGCTCATCGGCGACATCGACCTGCTCGCGGCGGTGGAGACCGACAAGTTCACGATGTCCGAGGTCGACCTCGCCCAGCTCACGCAGCGCGTCGGCGAGCTCGTGACGGTCATCCCCGACCACGCGTGGAGTGTCGAGCAGACCGCGGATGCCGTGATCCGCGGCGATGGCGACCGCCTCCTCCAGGCGTGGCTGCAATTGGCCGACAACGCGGCGAAGTACACGCCGGCGGGAAGCGCGATCGAGGTGGGGAGCGCCGTCCACGCGGGCGGCGTGCAGCTGTGGGTGCGCGATCACGGCCCCGGCATCCCTCCCGCCCTTCGCCATCGCATCTTCCGTCGCTTCGATCGCGGGACGGGCAAACGCTCGGTCGGGGGTTCGGGCCTGGGCCTCGCGATCGTCGATGCGATCGCGAAAGCGCACCGCGGCCACTGCGCGATCGCCGACACCCCCGGCGGCGGCGCGACGTTCACCCTGGAGATCCCGGTCGGCACCAAGGCCCCTGTTCCCTCGCCGGTGCGCGCCGGCGATGTCCTGATGCAACGAGAGGCCACCGGATGACACGCATCCTCGTCGTCGACGACGAACCCCACATCGTCTCCCTCGTCACGCGCAGTCTGCACGCCGACGGCTACGAGACCGTCGTCGCGGAAGACGGTGCGGAGGCGTTGGAGCGCGCTCTCGAGCCCGACATCGCCCTCGTCGTCCTCGACGTGGGACTCCCCTCCATGGACGGCTTCGAGGTGCTCCGTCACCTGCGCGCCCGCGGCAGTGCGATCCCCGTGATCATGCTCACGGCGCGCAGCGGCACGAGCGACACGATCGAAGGCCTGGATGCCGGGGCGAGCGACTACGTGGCGAAGCCCTTCGCGGTCGCCGAGCTCCTCGCCCGCGTGCGTTCGCGCTTGCGGGAGTCCTCGACGGCTCCCGTCCTGCTGACGCGGGGCGACGTCTCGCTCGACGTCCTCGCCCGCCGCGTGACGGTCGCCGACCGCGAGGTCGACCTGTCGGCCCGGGAGTTCGCGCTGGCGGAGCAGTTCCTCCGGCATCCGGGCGAGGTGCTCACGCGCGAGGTGCTGCTGAGCCGCGTATGGGGCATGGACTTCGACCCGGGCTCCAATGTCGTCGACGTGTACGTGCGCTATCTGCGCGCCAAGCTGGGGCCCGACAACATCGTCACCGTACGTGGCGAGGGCTACCGCTGGGATTGAACCGGTGACGCTCCCCCGACACGACACCCTCGTGACCTACCCCGATGGAGCCACGACCTCGACGGGCACCGTGGTCCACGTCGAGAGCCTCGGCGAGGGACGTTCCGCCGTCCTCCTCGACCGCACGGCGTTCCATCCCGTCGACACGGCCTGGCCCGATCAGCCCACCGACCGCGGCGTCCTCCGCGACGGTGACGACGTCTGGCCCGTCCTCGACGGCCTCACGGGCGGCATCCATGACGAGGCGCTCCATGTCGGCGCCGACCTCCCCGTCCGCGGCGGAACGGAGGGGTGGACGTTCGTCGTCGCCCACGTCGTCGAGGGCGACGCTCCCGATGTCGGCCGTGTCGTCACGGTCGAGGTCGACGCCGCCCACCGCCGCGCGCTGTCGGCCGGGCACACCGGATGCCATCTGGCATCCCTCGCGCTGGATGCCGCCTTGGCGGGAGCGTGGACGAAGTCACCACCGCTCGACGCGAGAGGGGTGCCCGCGTTCGATCAGTTGGCCATCCAGCGCTCCCGCATCGTGACGGGCGGCTCGGTGGACACCTACCGGATCGGCAAGTCGCTGCGCCGGAAGGGATTCGACCCGAGCGTGCTCGCGGACCTCGCGCCGATCGCCGCAAAGGTCGATGCGCAGTTGGCGGTCTGGATCGGACACGGTGGCGCCGTGCGCATCGATCGCGCGGCCGAGGACCTGTCCGCGCGCCGCACCTGGGTATGCGCTCTCCCCGACGGCGACGTGTCCATCCCGTGCGGGGGCACGCACCTCGCCTCTCTCGCGGAGATCGAGGCCGTCGCCGTCGAGCTCCGCACGAACGAGGTCGAGGGCGGCCTGGAACTCGAGATGGTCACGCGGGTCACTCTTCGCGATTTGCACTGACGCGCGCGGGACTTACACCGTCCTCCCTGCGAACGACGGCCCGGCGGTGTCGGTTGCCACCGATGCCGCCGGGCCGTTTCGTTTCTCAGCTGAGTTCGCCCTGTTCCAGCAGATCGGTGACGAGAGCGGCGATCGCCGAGCGCTCGGAGCGCATGAGGGTCACGTGCCCGAAGAGATCGTGTCCCTTGAGCGTCTCGATGACGCTCGCCACCCCGTCGTGGCGTCCGACGCGGAGGTTGTCACGCTGTCCGACGTCATGGGTGAGGACCACGCGGGAGTTCTGCCCCATGCGGCTGAGAACCGTCAGCAGCACGTTGCGTTCGAGCGACTGGGCCTCGTCCACGATCACGAAGGCGTCGTGCAGCGACCGGCCACGGATGTGCGTCAGCGGCAGCACCTCGAGCATCCCTCGCTCGACGACCTCCTCGAGAACGTTGCCGGAGACGACCGAACCGAGGGTGTCGAAGACCGCCTGGCCCCAGGGGTTCATCTTCTCGGACTGGTCTCCGGGAAGGTAGCCGAGTTCCTGGCCGCCGACGGCGAACAGCGGCCGGAACACGATGATCTTCTTTTGCTGCTGACGCTCGAGCACCGACTCGAGGCCCGCGCACAGCGCGAGCGCCGACTTGCCGGTGCCGGCCCGCCCGCCGAGCGACACGATCCCCACCTCGGGGTCGAGCAGGAGGTCGATGGCGATGCGCTGCTCGGCCGAACGGCCGTGCAACCCGAACACGTCGCGGTCCCCGCGCACGAGCCGGAACTCGCCGTCGCCGGTCACGCGGCCCAGCGCAGAGCCTCGCTCGGAGTGGATGACGAGGCCCGTGTTGACGGGAAGCCCGCGCACGTCCTCGCTGAGGGCCACCTCGCTCTCGTAGAGGTCGCTGACGTCGTCTCCGGACACGTCGATCGACGCGATCCCGGTCCAGCCGGAGTCGATCGCCTGCTCGGCCAGGTACTCCTCGGCGTAGATGCCGAGGGAGGCGGCCTTGACGCGCATCGGAAGATCCTTCGAAACGACGGTCACCTCGTGACCCTCCTGCGCGAGGTGCATCGCGACTGCGAGGATGCGGGTGTCGTTGTCGCCCAGGCGCATGCCGGCCGGCAGGATCGTGGGGTCGGTGTTGGTCAGCTCGACGCGAAGAGTTCCGCCGTCTCCGACCGCGACCGGGAAGTCGAGTCGGCCGTGCTCGATGCGCAACTCGTCGAGGTGCCGGAGCGCCTGACGGGCGAAGTAGCCGAGCTCGGGATCGTGGCGCTTGCCCTCGAGTTCCGTGATGACCACCACGGGGACGACGACGGAGTGCTCCGCGAATCGGAAGAACGCACGCGGGTCGCTCAGCAGGACGGAAGTGTCGAGGATGTAGGTCCTCAGATCCTGTTCGGCGGCGGTGTTCCCGCCGGTGCTGACGCGGCGCTGCTGCTCTGGTGCTCGTGTGGTCACAACCCACTCCCGCCCCGGGTGGTGTTCACCCGGCTGTCACGAGTCGACCAGGGGCCACGAGTCGTGGATGGCCGACTCGAACGGGCGCCTTGCCCGATGTGATGACCGTACGTCGCCGCTGTGTCGCGTACGGTCCGCGACACGCCGCGCGATGTGTCCGATGCGTTAACTCTCGACGACCGCGAGGGCGGTGGGCGTCAGGCGGTGTCCTGCAACATCGGCCAGCGCGTCGCCGAAGAGCCGCAGCGTGTCGGAGACGGTGCCCGCGTGGGCGCTCACGCGGACGATCCCGCCGCGCGCCGTCGCGGTCACCCCGTGATTGGCCAGTGCCGCGGCGATCGCGCTGGCATCCGGGCCCTCGGGAACGAGGGAGACGATCCCCGCGTGGCTGTCACGCGGGGTGAGCACCGGCACGCCGTAGCGGTCGGCGAGCGCCATCATGTGCCGCGCTCGATCGCGCACGGTGGCGGCGATGTCCGTGACGCCGACGTCACGAATCTCGCGCAGGGCAGCCGCGAGCCGGGATGCCGCGAGCGGATCGGCGCGGGAGATCTCGTAGGCACCGGAACCCGCCGCCGGTACCGGCGTTCCTGGTGCTCCGATGTCGTCGTCCGATCCGGAGATGCCCGACAGTACGGGAGCGATCCGCTCGCGTGCCCGAGCCGAGAAGCGGGCGAACCCGGTCCCTCGCCCGGCCCGCAGCCACTTGTACCCGTGTCCGCAGACGACGTCGGCCGCCGCGTAGTCGGCTTCCGTGACCCCGAACCCCTGAATGGCGTCGACGATGAGCAGGCGGTCACCGATGACGTCGCGGATCGCGGTGAGGTCGGCCACGTGCCCCGTGCGGTAGTCGACCAGGCTCAGCGCGACGGCGGTCACTTCGTCGGAGAGCGCGTCGCGCACGGTTTCCGGCGTCACGAAATCGGCGGGCAGGTCGCACACCCGCAGCTTCCCGAGTGCGTCCTGCGCCCGACGCGCCGCGACGGTGAGAGCGGGGAACTCCGCGGGCGACACGAGGACGTCTCCGGTGAGCCCGAAGAAGGCGTGCAGGAGGCCGATCGAGGTGGAGGGCTGGAGGGTGACCTCGTCGACCGCCGCGTCGAGGAGTTCGGCGACGAGCGTCCGCGCCTCGTCGACACGGCCGTTCACGAGACCGATGCCCGATCGACGTCCCGTGGCGAGGAGTTCCGCATCGGCGGCAGCCTCCACCTGCACCGCGGGCGACAGGGGTCCGAACGCCGCCCAGTCGAGATACCCCGGCTCCTCGTCGAACGTCTCGAGGTACGACTCCAACTCGATCACCCCTCCAGTCTGTCATGGAGGTGTCAGCTGCACCGCGGGTCCGGTCAGCTGCCGAATCGGCGGTCTCGCGACGCGAAGTCGCGGATCGCCCGGAGGAAGTCCACCTCGCGCAGGTCGGGCCCGAGCGCCTCCACGAAGTAGAACTCCGAGTGCGCCGACTGCCACAGCAGGAAGTCGCTGAGCCGCTGCTCCCCCGACGTCCGGATGACGAGGTCCGGATCGGCTTGACCGCCGGTGTACAGGTGCTCACCGATCTGCTCGGGGGTGAGACTCGCCGCGAGTTCCTCGAGGGAACCGCCGCGTTCCTGATGCTTGCCGATGATGCGGCGGACGGCATCCACGATCTCGCTCCGGCCGCCGTACGCGACCGCGAGGTTGACGTGCAGACCCGTGTTCCCGGCCGTCCGTTCCTCCGCGGTGCGCAGCGCGCGCGCCAGATCCGCGGGCAGCATCTCGGCGCGGCCCACGTGCTGGACACGCCAGTCGGGTTCGTGGGAGATCGCGTCGGCGAGCTCGGCGATGATCTCGATGAGATCGGCGAGCTCTTCCGAGTCGCGCTTGGAGAGATTGTCGGTCGACAGGAGGTAGAGCGACACGACGCGGATGCCGAGATCGTCACACCATCGAAGGAACTCCCGCATCTTCGCGGCGCCCGCGCGGTGTCCGTGGGCGACCGTCGCGTACCCGGCCTGCCGGGCCCACCGGCGATTGCCGTCGATCATCATCGCGACATGATGCGGCACCGTCTGGGGTGTGAGTCGCCGTCGGAGACGCGAACTGTAGAGACGGTAGAGCAGCCCTTTGCCCTCACCCGCGCGGTTCGCCGTCACGGCTCTACGCTACCGCTCGCAACCTCTGTCCCGTATGTGAGACGCGGCATACCGCGCGGCGTAGGCTCGAAGGCGTGACCGCCACCGATGACGGGGCCGAGATGCCCCAGCTCCCTCTGATCGACGCGGCCTCCGCGAGTGCCCACGTCGAGTTGAAGCCGACCTGGCGGGGCTGGATCCACGCGGCCACGTTCCCCGTGGCGATCGCTGCCGGGATCGTGCTGATCGTCGTGGCCGAGGGCGCGACCGCGAAGTGGGCGAGCGCCGTCTTCATGGCGACCTCTCTCCTCCTGTTCGGCAACTCGGCGCTGTACCACCGGTTCGACTGGGGGCCGAGGACCAAAGCCGTCCTGAAGCGGATCGACCACGCCAACATCCTCTTGCTGATCGCGGGCACCTACACCCCCCTGGCCGTGCTCGCGCTCGTTCCGGAGAAGGGCACGCTGCTCCTGATCCTGGTGTGGTCGGGGGCGCTGGTCGGCATCCTGTTCCGGGTCTTCTGGATCCACGCGCCGCGCTGGCTCTACGTCGCGCTCTACCTGCTGCTCGGGTGGGCGGCGGTGATGTACCTCGTGGACCTGCTGAACGCCAACGCCGCGATGATGGTGCTCGTCATCGTCGGCGGTCTCCTGTACACCGGCGGCGCGATCGTCTACGCGCTCAAGCGTCCCAATCCGTGGCCGGGCCACTTCGGGTTCCACGAGATCTTCCACGTCTGCACGGTCCTGGCGTTCCTCTGCCACTGGACGGCGTGCCTGCTGATCGCGCTGGGGCCGTTCAGCCCTTCGCTGGGTCTTCCGGGGTGACGTCGTCGCCGGTCGCGTCGCCGTCGACAGCGGCGGCCTCCTCCGCGGCACGTGCGGCGGCCTCCTCGGCCTCTTCCGCGTCGAGCTGTTCCGCGATCTCCGCGCGATACCGGCCGCGGCGGATGCGGCGGATCATGTCGATGAGCAGGAAGACCACGGCCAGCGCGATGACGGCGATTGCGATGAAGCCCGCCACACCCGGTGTCACGTTGTCGGGGTTCACAGACGGTGACGGCGACGGCACGAAAGGAGTGTTGGTCGCTATCCACGTGAGCGGCTGCATCTGTCCTCGTTCCGCGCGCAGAGCGCATAGCCTGGAAGTCCAGCCTAGAACGTCACGGATGCCGAGATGACCTCCCCCGAAACCACCTCCTTGCTCGACGATCGGTACGGCCGCGTGTCGCCGCGAGTCCGTCGCACACGCTGGATCGTGGGTGGCGTGCTGGCGGCCGCCGTGATCGGGTACTTCGGTTGGACGACTGTCGCACGCACCATGGATTCGGTCGACGTCGACACCACCGGATTCCACTCCGTCGACCCACACGGCATCGCCGTGGACTTCCAGGTGACGCTGCGCGCGGGAGAGCCAGTCGCCTGTGCGCTGGAGGCGCAGGACACCGAACACGGGATCGTCGGCTGGCGGATCGTCGAGTACCCCGCCGACCCGGCCCACACACGCCGCTTCAGCGAGACGATCCCCACGACGGCGCTGGCCACCACCGGTTTGGTGACCTCCTGCTGGATCCCGTAGTCTGATCCGACACCTTTCACGCCCCGGCACGTTCGCCGGGGCGTTCGGTTTACCACCGAACACGAACACCAAGGAGTCGACGTGTCCAGCGACAGCACCGTGACCTTCCTCACCCAAGACGCCTACGACCGGCTCGTCGCCGAGCTCGAGCACCTCTCCACGACGGGACGCGAGGAGATCGCCAAGCGCATCGAGGCCGCCCGCGAAGAGGGCGACCTCAAGGAGAACGGCGGCTACCACGCCGCGAAGGACGAGCAGGGCAAGCAGGAGGCGCGCATCCGCACCCTCCAGCATCTCCTGAAGGACGCGCAGGTGGGCGAAGCACCCGAGTCCGACGGCACCGTGCAGTCCGGCACGGTCGTCACCGCGATCGTCGCGGGCGGCGAAGAGGTCTTCCTCCTCGGCAACCGGGAGATCGCCGCCAACTCCGAACTCGACGTCTACAGCGAAGCTTCTCCGCTGGGCTCCGCGATCCTCGGCCTCCGTGAGGGCGAGAAGACCTCGTACACCGCGCCGAACGGCCGGGAGATCGCTGTCGAGGTCGTGAAGGTCGAGACCTACGCGGGCCAGTGAGCCGGAGATCTGGTCGCGTCAGTCGGGCATGACCCGCGGCTGGAAGCCCGCGCCCTCGAGCACCGAGATGACGTGGGCGCGGTGCTCCTCGCCCCTCGTCTCGACGCTCAGCTGCAGGATCACCTCGCTGATCTGAAGGCCCTGACCGTGCCGCGTGTGCAGCACCTCGGTGACGTTCGCACCGGCGATGGACAGGAGCTCGGACACGCGCGCCAACTGGCCCGGCCGGTCGGGCAGCGGGATCTGTAGCGTCATGTAGCGACCGGATGCCGCGAGCCCGTGTGCGACCACGCGCTGAAGCAGGAGCGGGTCGATGTTTCCGCCGGAGAGGACGGCCACGGTGGTCCCGGTCGCGGCAACCTTCCCGGCGAGGATCGCTGCGACTCCGACGGCTCCTGCAGGCTCGACGACCTGCTTCGCGCGTTCGAGCAGCACGAGGAGCGCGCGTGCGATGTCGTCGTCCGTGACCGTCACCACCTCGTCGACGAGGTCGCGGATCACTTCGAACGGCACATCGCCCGGCCGGGCCACGGCGATGCCGTCGGCGATCGTGGGCGTGGTCTCGACCGTCAGCGGTTGCCCTGCCGCGAGCGACGACGGATACGCGGCCGAATTGGCGGCCTGCACGCCGATCACCCGAACGGTGCGGCCATCGGCGGCTGCTCGAGCCTTGACCGCGGCGGCGACACCGGCGATGAGGCCCCCGCCGCCGATGCCGAGCACGACGGTGTCGAGGTCGGGCACGTCGTCGTAGATCTCCAGCCCCAGCGTGCCCTGACCGATGATGACGTCACGGTGGTCGAAGGGGTGGATGAGCACGGCGCCGGTGCGGGCGGCGAACTCAGCCGCCAAGCGCAGCGGCGTCTCCACCGTCTCGCCCTCGAGGATCACATCTGCGCCGTAACCGCGGGTGGCGAGGAGCTTGGGCACGGGAACGCCGAGCGGCATGAAGATGGTCGCCGCGATGCCGAGCTTCTGCGCGGCGCGGGCCACTCCCTGCGCGTGGTTGCCCGCCGAAGCCGCGACGACTCCCCGTGCCCGCTCCTCCGCCGTGAGGCGTGACAAGCGATACGCGGCACCGCGGATCTTGAAAGATCCTGTGCGCTGGAGGTTCTCGAGCTTCAGGTGGACCGTCGTACCCAGCACATCACTCAGATGCTCAGAGAGGTCGATCGGCGTGCGCACGGCGACGTCCCGCAGGAAGGCGGCGGCATCCTCGAACTCCGTCAGGGTGGGGTGGGTGAGCTGCGTCGACTCCATCACGCGGGCGTCCTCCTCGGGCGGGGCACGGTGCTCCAGATGAGATCTTCGGGTCCGGGCATGCCGCCGGTCTCCCATTGCCGTCGCGACAGATACAGGGCGACGACGTTGATGAATGCGGCGAGCGGCACAGCGAAGAGGGCTCCGGGGATGCCGGCGATCATCGCACCGCCCGCGACCACGAGGACGACAGCGAGAGGGTGCACCTTCACCGCGGCGCCCATCATGAGCGGCTGCAGGACGTGGCCTTCGAGCTGCTGGACGCCGAGGACGACGAACAGCATCCACAGCGCCACCCACGGGCCGTTGTAGACGAGGGCGAGGAAGACCGCGAGAGCCCCGGTCACGACAGCACCGACGAAGGGGATGAACGATCCGAGGAAGACGAGCACCGCCACGGGGATGGCGAGCGGCACGCCGAGGAGGAAGGCGCCGAGTCCGATACCGATCGCGTCGATCGTCGCGACGAACAACTGCGTGCGCGCGTAGGTGACGACCGTGACCCACCCGGAGCGGCCGGCCCCGTCGACAGCGGTGCGGGCACGCGACGGGAAGAGCCGCACGACCCACCGCCAGATGCCGCCGCCGTCGGCCAGCGTGCACAGCAGGATGAACAGCGTGAGCAGCGCACCCGTCACGACGTGACCCAGGGTGGAACCAATCACGAGCGCCCCCGACAGCAGGAGCTCCGCCTGCTGCTGCACGAGAGTCCAGCCTTGAGCGAGCAGGCCGTCGATCTGCTCGGCCGTGAGGTGCAACGGTCCGTCGATGAGGTACTGGCGCAGCTGCGCCACCGACTCGACCGTGCGCGATCGCACCGACGCCCACTCCCGGGTGATCTGCCAGATCGCGAGGTACAGGAGGCCTGACACGACGGCTATCGTGCCCACCACGCTCACGATGAGCGCGAGCCATCGCGGAAAGCGGCGCCGCAGCATCCACGTGAACGCCGGCCACACGAGGGCCGTGACGAGCAGGGCGATCAGCAGCGGAATGACGAGCAGCTTCAGCTGGATGACGATCCAGATGAAGATCGCGGCCGCCGCCGCGATCACGACGAAGCGCCACGCATATGCCGTCGCGACTCGCAGCCCTCGGGGCAACGAACCGCCGATCTCCGTCGACACGGTCCGTGAGCGGAGCGAATCGAGGAGGGACCCGCGCGGCTTCGGATCGGTCATCTCGTCAGTCTACGACCCGCTGTATGCCCGAGAGGGCACGGAGAGAGACCGGCACCCGGGCGACGTCGCGAGGGGTCTCAGAACTGGATGCGCGGCGGTTCGGCGATGGCCGCACCGTCGACGACCTCGAAGAACTCGCGCTCCGAGAAGCCCAGGTTCCGCGCGAACAGGTTGTTGGGGAACACCTTGATCTTCGTGTTCAACTCGCGCACGCCGCCGTTGTAGAACCGGCGGGAAGCCTGGATCTTGTCCTCGGTGTCGACGACAGACTGCTGCAACTGCAGGAAGTTCTGGCTCGCCTGCAGTTGCGGGTATGCCTCGGCGACCGCGAACAGCGACTTCAGCGCCTGCTGCATGTGTCCTTCGGCGACACCGGCATCCACCGGCGTCGACGCCGTGATCGTCTCGGCTCGAGCCCGCGTGACGTTCTCGAAGACCGCCTTCTCGTGCGCCGCGTACCCCTTGACCGCCTCGATGAGGTTGGGCAGGAGATCTGCGCGCCGCTTCAGCTGCACCGTGATGTCGCTCCAGGCCTCGTCGACGCGCACATTGAGCGCGACGAGCGAGTTGTACGTGGCCCAGAGGTAGATCCCGACGATCACGGCGAGACCGACGACGATCAATACGGGGATCAGGATTTCCATACGGCTCCCATCAGTGTGTGCTCATCCTAGCCGGGGTCGCGAGGGCCTCCGGCGCGCGTGGACCCCACTCCCAGGCCTTACCCACCGAGCACTCGGTCGAGATAGGCGTTGCGGAACCGACGCTGCGGATCGAGGCGGTCGCGGAGCGCGACGAAGTCGTCGAAGCGCGGATACAGCGCGCGGAGGCTCGCGGCATCCTGTGTGTGCATCTTCCCCCAGTGAGGCCGACCCCCGTGAGCGCGCATGACCTCTTCGACGGCGGCGAAGTACGCGGTCGGGTCGGCTCGCCAGTACCTGTGCACGGCGATGTAGCCGCTCGCCCGGCCGTAGGCCGTCGACATCCAGCGATCGTCCGCGGCCGCGGTGCGGACCTCGACGGGGAACTCGATGGGCCGGCCGTGCTCCTCCACGACGCGCTGGAGGCCGCGGAACGCGTCGCCCAGCCTCTCGACAGGCACCGCGTACTCCATCTCGCGGAAGCGCACACCGCGCGCGGTCGCGAAGACGCGGTGCGAGGCATCGGAGAACGAGCGGTCGCCCCACACCTTCGCGGAGAGCCGATTGATCGCGGGCACCGCGGCCGGAGCGGTGCGACCGACCGAGCAGACAGCCTGATGGACGCCGTTGCCCACGAGGATGTCATCGACCCAGCGCGCCAGGAGCGGCTGCGGAGCGGTGACGGTGTCGGCGGGGAGTCGGGTGTTCGTCTTGGTGAGCGCGACATCGGTGTGCGGGAACCAGTAGAACTCGAAGTGATCGGCGTCCGCGAAACGCCGTTCGAGGTGCGCGAGCACGTCGTCGAGAGGCTCCGGCCGCTCCACCGCCTGCACGACGAACGCCGGCACGCACTGGATCGTGACGTCGACGAGGATGCCGAGCGCCCCGAGCCCCAGCGCCACCGCCGGCAGGAGCTCCGGGTTCTCCTCGTCATCGACCGTCAGCAGGTCACCGTCGGCGGTCACCAGCGTGGCCCCGACGATCTGCGTCGCGATGCCGCCGAAGCGGCTGCCCGTTCCGTGGGTGCCGGTCGAGATCGCACCGGCGATGGACTGCCGGTCGATGTCGCCGAGGTTCTCCATCGCAAGCCCGTACGGCGCGAGGAGCGCGGGGATGCGGTGGAGTCGTGTCCCCGCGAGAATCCGCACCCGCGACCGCTCGCGATCGACCGAGACGAGACCGGACAGATCGTCGAGTTCGAGGAGCACCCCCGGCGAGACCGCGATGCCGGTGAAACTGTGGCCCGCGCCCACCGCCTTGATCGGAAGGCCGCGCGCTGCGGCTGCCGCCACCGAGCGGCGGACGGCGGCCACCGTGGGCGGGTACTCGACGCGTTGCGGACGCACGCGCTCGGTGCGGGACCAGTTCTGCCAGAGGCCGCCGGGTCGGGTCACAGGAAGCTCTTCCCTTCGCCTCGATACGTGGGGGTGTCGCCGACGAGCTCTGCGCCGGAGGTCAGCAGGTAGCGATCGACACGTTCGGCGAGCTCACCGCTCTTCGCATGCCGGAACCACACGCGGTCACCGACGCGCAACGACTTCGCCGCCGCACCCTGGAGCGGAGTCTGCACCTCGCCTGTGCCCTCGCGGTCGAGGGTGAGCAGTCCTTCCGGCCAGACCGGCCGCGCTTGACGGGACGCCAGGGGCGGACCGGATGCCACCCATCCCCCGCCGAGCACCGTCGCGATGTCGGCGGTCGGCTTGCGGACGACTTCGAGCGCGAACGCCGCGGCGGGTGCGGGCTCGAACGCGCGGTAGCCGTCGAAGAGATGCCCGGCGAGCAGTCCGCTGCCGGCTGTGGTCTCGGTGACCGACAGGTCGCTCGCGGTGAACTCCAGCGAGCCCGTCCCTCCCCCGTTGACGAATTCGAGCTCAGCGACCCGTCCCACGGCGGCGACGATGCGGCCGCGACGCTCGGCGAGCTCTTCACGACTGCGCGACTGCATCCAGCGGATGACGGCATCCCCCGATCCCGTGTCGTCGGGCTGACCGGCGATCTGCGCCTCGTACATCATGAGTCCCACGAGCCGGAAGCCGTCGCGGGAGACGATGCCGCGCGCGAGCCGCTCCACCTCGGCGGGCTCATGCACCGGGGAGCGGCGGACGCCGATGTGACCGAGGAGGGGGGCCCGCCACGAGGCATCCGCGTCGATCGCGACCCGCACTGGCGGACGCGACCCCGGACGCGCAACGGCGTCGACGAGGTCGAGCTGAGCGAGGTCGTCGACCATGAGCGTGATGCGCGCGGCCGCCTCCTCGTCGGCCAGGAGCCGAGCGAGGGCATCGCGGTCGGCCGTGGGATAGCCGAGGACGACGTCGTCACGCGTCTCGGCGAGCCACAGCGCCTCCGGCAGCGTGAAGGCGAGGATGCCGCGGTAGCCCGCCAGGGCGAGGGAGGCGTCGAGCACTTCGCGCACACGTATCGACTTGCTCGCGACCCGGATCGGCACGCCGCTCGACCGGACGACGAGGTCGAGAGCGTTGAAGCGCAGCGCGCTGAGGTCGATGGAGGCGACCGGCCCCGACACGGACGCGATGGCTTCCGTGCGCGCGGACCAGTAGGCCGCGGCGTCCGTCCAGGGTCTACCGGCCGGCGCGGGAATGTCGAGCAGATCGAGGGTCATCCGGGCTCCTTCGCAACGCTGCCCCCAGCCTAGAGCGAGACCGAGTGTTCCCCCGCGTGAGACTCGGAATCGATTCCGGGCGGAGATCGCCGCACCGTCATACGGGGCGAATCGACTCCAATTCGCGGCGGAGGTCCGCGTGCAGCTCAACCCGGCCGACGGCTGGATGCCGTGAGAGCGGCGGGGACGACTCGTCGCCGACCGCGAGGGCCTCAGCGGCGAACACCCCCGCGCGATCGAGATCGCCGCGATCCCGGGCGACGCGTGCCCTCGCGACCAGGAATCTCAGGACGAGATCGCGGAGGAACCCGCTCGCAGCGATGTCTGCTTCGCCGAGATCGAGCCATGCCTCCGCCTCCTCGAGTTCATCGGCGGTACCCCGGTGCTGGAGCAGTTCCGCCAGCGCCAACTCCAGGACTCCGTAATCGCCCCGCCAGCCGTCGGGGTTCGAATGACGGTCCTCGAGCAGATCTCTCAGAAGCGGCTCCGCTTCATCGGATCGCCCTCGCCGCACCAGCGACAGGGCGAGATCTTGGCGGGCCCACAGGGCCCGCATCGGATCGGATGCGCCGTGCTCGTCGATGACACGTCGAAGCAGCGCCAGGCCAACAGTCTGGGCAGACTCGTCGTCCTGATCGACGAGGTGCAGGCCTTGGATGTGGAGGTACTGGGCGCGGCTCCCCGCCCGGGCGCGACGAAGCTTGACCTCGAACGCCGCGGCCACCTGATCGTTCCACGTGGAAGAGCGGAACCACTCGGTGTCGTCATCGCGCGGCGTCATGGCGTCCAGGATGCCTTGAGGTGCCGCTTCGGCGGTACCCCCGCTGGGACTCGAACCCAGACTGAAGCGATTTTAAGTCGCCTGCCTCTGCCATTGGGCTACGGGGGCTCGGGTGCATCACCCGAACCCACGATAGCCGGGGCGTCAGCCCGCGGCGGACTCGGTCGCCGTGGCCTTCTTGGCGGCGGGCTTCTTCGCGGCCGGCTTCTTCGCGGCCGGCTTCTTCTCGGCCACCGGCTTCTCGGCCACCGGCTTCTCGGCCACCGGCTTCTTCTCCGCGGCGATGCTCTTCGGGTCGATCGGGGCCGACGCCGGAGCCTCGGTCACCGCCGGACGCGGACGCGCCGCGAACTCCTCGAAGACGTACCGCGGGTTCTGCACCGCCTGCAGCGTCACGTTGTCGCGGTTGAGCCAGAAGTTGTGCCACCAGTCGCCGATGACGCGCCACTTGCGCTCCCACGAAGGCATCGCCATACCGTGGTAGCCGCGGTGCGCGACCCAGGCCACGAACCCCTTGAGGGCGATGTTGCCCGACTGGAAGACGCCGTTGTAGAGGCCGAGACCGGCCACCGCGCCCAGGTTGTGGTGGATGTACTCGCGGGGCACCTCGCCGCGGAGCACCGCGACCAGGTTCTTCGCGAGCAGCTTCGCCTGACGGACGGCGTGCTGCGCGTTGGGAACGCAGTAGCCGCCGACGCCCTTGCCCGTGAGGTCGGGGACGGCCGACACATCGCCCGCGGCCCAGGCACCGTCGATGATCTCGTCGGCGGTGCCGACGCGGAGATCGGGACGGGTCTGGATGCGGCCGCGCTCCTCCACGAGGAGGTCGCTGCCCCGCACGACCGTGGGGTTGGCCATGACCCCGGCGGTCCAGATGATGAGGTCGGTCGGAATGACCTCACCGGTCGACAGCTCGACGTTTCCGTCGACGGCACCGGTGAGCTGCGTGTCGAGGTGAACGTTCGCGCCGCGCTTGGCGAGATCCTTCAGCACCCACTCGCTCGTCTTGAGCGACACCTCGGGCATGATCCGACCCATCGCCTCGATGAGGTGGAAGTGCGTGTCCTCGAAGCGCAGCTGCGGGTAGTCCTTCAGGAGCGAGGATGCCAGGGCGCGCGTCTCGGCGAACACCTCGATGCCCGCGAAGCCGCCACCGACGACGACGACGGTGAGGAGGCGGTCGCGCTCCGGCCCCGGGGGCAGGTTCGCCGCGCGGTCGAAGTTGGTGAGGATGCGGTCGCGGATCGCGACGGCCTCCTCGATCGTCTTCAGGCCGATCGCGTTGTCGGCGATGCCCGGGATCGGGAACGTGCGAGAGACCGCGCCGGCGGTGACCACGATCTGGTCGTAGGTCTCCTGCCACGGCTCGCCCACGGCGGGGGTGATCGTCGCGGTGCGGTTGGCGTGGTCGATGCCCGTGACCTTGGCGGTGATGACGCGCGTCTTCTTGAGGTGACGGCGGTGGCCGACGATGACGTGGCGCGCCTCGATCTCGCCTGCGGCGACCTCGGGAAGGAACGGCTGGTAGGTCATGTAGGGCAGCGGGTCGACCATGGTGACCTCGGCCTCGCCCTTGCGCAGGTGCTTCTCGAGCTTCCACGCGGTGTAGAACCCGGCGTAGCCGCCGCCGACGATGAGGATCTTCGGCACACCACCACCCTCGGTCTCGGAGGGTGCGCTGGACGCAGGGCTGGTCGCAATGCTGGTCACAGGAAGGAATGCTCCTTGAATCAACGGCTCGGCACGCGAGGGGTGCGTGCAGATTTAACTCGCCGGGCAGCAGCAGTGACGCCGAGCCCCACCAGTATAGCGGCCAGTGTGGCCCCCACGAGCGGCACGGTGCCGTAACGGAGGGTGTCCGCACTGGGCAGCAGCGGCGACCCCGGCTTCGTCGCGGCATCCGGCGCCGGCAGCGGCGTGATCTCCGCCGGGGCGATCGTGGGCGTCGGCTGCGGGGTGGCCTCGGCGCGACGGTACAGGCGGATCCACTCCGCAAGACTCCCCATCGGGTTCTCCGATACGCGCGGCACGTCCTCGGTGACGGCCGCCGCGGCATCCATCAGTCCGTACCCGTAGAGCTCAGGCTGGGCTCGCGACGCCGGGGTGGACCGGGCGGTGGAGATCAGCCGGTTGATCACGTTGTCGGCATCCAACTCGGGGTGCGCCGCACGCACGAGCGCAGCCACGCCAGCGACGATGGGCGCTGCGCCGCTCGTGCCGTTCCAAATCATGAGCTGCCCGTCGGCGGAGACGCCGAGGAGCTGCTCGCTGGGCGCCATGATCCCGATCGCGATGCCCTGCGTCGATGCCTCCACGCTCGCTGTGCCGCTGCGGTCGACGCCGCCGACCGTGAGCACGCCGGGGATCGTCGCGGGTGCGCCGACCTCGTCGGTGCCGCTCCCCTTGTTGCCCGCGGCGACGACGACGACGACGTCGTGCTCGAACGCGTAGAGGAACGCGCTGTCCCAGCTGGCATCCCACTCGAGGGTGTTGGTCGTGAAGGAGAGGTTGATGACGTCCGCGCCGTTGTCGACGGCCCACCTCATCGCGTCAGCGACCTGATCGACGAACGGCACGGCCGCCGACGCACCGAAACCGACCGAGATCGAGAGGAGGGATGCCTCGGGGGCCACCCCCAGCATGCCCTTGCCGTCGCCGGTCCCCCGGGAAGCAGCGAGGGAGCCCACCCAGCTGCCGTGGTTCGAATCGACCGCACCGACGGGACTGCGTCCGTCGGGCGTGCCGGTGCCCGAGAAGTCCGCTCCGCCGACGACCGCGCCCTCGAACTCGACCGGGCCCTTGCCGATACCCGTGTCGATCACGGCGATCGTCACACCCTTGCCGCGCGTCGTCTTCCAGGCCTCGCGGATGCCGTAGTCGTCGAGCCAGTACTCGGCATCCTGCGCGGGGTCGGGCTCGTCTTCCGCGGCGGGGACGTCCTCCGGCGCGCGCGGGGCAGACGTCGCACGTAGCGGAGCGGACGCCGAGTGTTCGAGGACGGCGGCTCCGGCCGTTGCGGGCGAACCGAGCATGATCAGCCCGATCGCGACGACGACGGCAGCCGTGCGCGTCGCGTGCGTCCGCCGAGGCGACGCGCTGCCCGCCGTCGGTTCGCTCGTCGGGCTCGCGCTCATGCCGCCGTCCCCGGCACCGCGCACGTGCACACCGCCGGCGACCAGTCCCCTCGCTCGAGGGCGAGATCACCGATGGGGTTGACCCCCGGCCCGGCCGCGAGGGCGTGCGCCGCGAGGGCGTGCAGACACTTCACGCGGGTCGGCATCCCGCCCGCCGAGATGCCTTCGATCTCGGCGACGTCGCCATAGACCGAACGGTCGGCGAGGTACGCCGCGTGGGCGGCGGCGTACGCGGATGCCACGTCTTCGTCGTCGGCGAGGATCTCGGAGAGCTCGCGCATCACCTGCGTGGCCTCGAGGGCGCTCATCGCCGCCGTCGCGCCGGGGTGCGTGAGGTAGTAGAAGGTCGGGAACGGTGTGCCGTCGGGCAACCGCGGCTCGGTCGCCACGACGGTGGGATTGCCGCAGACGCAGCGCGCCGCGATACCGAGGACACCGCGCATGGGACGGCCGAGCTGCTCGCGCATCGTGGCGAGGTCGGCGTCGGTTGCGGGAGTCAGCGGCACCCGACCAGGCTACCGGCAGTCGGCTGGGCGACCCCTGACGCACCCGCGGAAGGCGTCGGCGCGGGCCGGCGAGAAGAGCCGGGCGCCGAAGACGTCCGGCGGTGGCTCAATCGCCGGACGTCGCCGTCTGCGCGAGTCCCGCGCCGGTGACCGACCGGAGCAGCTGCGACATCCAGTCGTTGCGGGTCTCCTGGACCTCGTCGCTGACCGCAGCCTGCTCGGGCGGGATGGCGCTGTCCGGAAGATCGTCGTCGACGAGGTACACCACCTCGCCCGGACGCACGTAGTACAGCCGCTCCCGGGCCTGCGACGTGATGTAGGCGGGGTCGGCCCACCGCTCCCGCTCCGCCTCGAGCGCCACGACCTCTTCCTTCGTGACCTGCACCGAGCGCTCCAGCGCGGCGATCTGATTGCGCTGATCGAGGTAGGTGCCGACGCTCGGCACGAGCACGAAGGCCGCGAGCACGACGAGACCCAGCATGATCCCCGTGAACGCAGACAGGCGCACACCGCCGACCCAATCGCGCACGTCGACACGACGCGAAGAGGGAGCCGGCGCAGTGCTGCGTCCGGCTCCCTCTGTCGTCATGCGTTCAGCCTACGTCGCGCGTGCGCGGACGACGGCAGGCACTCCGTCGCGATCAGCCCTTGAAGCGCGGGAAGGCGCCGCGACCGGCGAAGACCGCGGCGTCGCCGAGCTCCTCCTCGATGCGCAGGAGCTGGTTGTACTTCGCGACGCGCTCGCTGCGCGCCGGTGCGCCGGTCTTGATCTGACCCGCGTTGACCGCCACCGCGAGGTCGGCGATCGTGGTGTCCTCGGTCTCACCCGAACGGTGCGACAGCATCGAGCGGTAGCCGTTCTGCGTCGCCACGGCGATCGCGTCGAGCGTCTCCGACAGCGTGCCGATCTGGTTCACCTTGACCAGCAGCGCGTTGCCGACGCCGAGGTCGATGCCCTTCTGCAGACGGGTGGGGTTGGTGACGAAGAGATCGTCGCCGACGAGCTGCACCTTCGAGCCGAGCGCGTCGGTGAGGTTCTTCCACGCGTCCCAGTCGTCCTCGGCGAGCGCGTCCTCGATCGTGACGATCGGGTAGTTCGCGACGAGGTCGGCGAAGTACTCGGTGAGCTGGTCGGCCGACCAGGCCTTGCCCTCGACGGTGTACACGCCGTTGTCGAAGAACTCGGTCGCGGCCACGTCGAGGCCGACGGCGATGTCCGTGCCCGGGGTGAACCCGGCCTTCTCGATCGCCTTCATGAGGAAGTCGAGACCCTCGCGGTTGGACGGGAGGTCGGGGGCGAAACCGCCCTCGTCGCCGAGACCCGTCGCGAACCCGGCGGCCTTCAGCTCGCCCTTGAGGACGTGGTACACCTCGGTGCCCCAGCGCAGCGACTCCGCGTAGGTGTCCGCTCCGATCGGGGCGAGGAAGTACTCCTGGAAGTCGATGCCGTTGTCGGCGTGCTCGCCGCCGTTGATGACGTTGAAGAGCGGCACGGGCAGAACGTGCGCGTTCGGGCCGCCGATGTAGCGGAAGAGGGGAAGGTCGGCGCTGTCGGCGGCCGCCTTCGCGACGGCGAGGGACACGCCGAGGATCGCGTTCGCGCCCGTGCGCGACTTGTTCTCGGTGCCGTCGGTCTCGATGAGGATCTCGTCGACGATGCGCTGCTCGCTGGCCTCGACACCCTCGATGGCGGGGCCGAGCTCGTCGATGACGGCGGCGACGGCCTTGAGCACGCCCTTGCCGCTGTACCGGCTCTTGTCGCCGTCGCGCAGTTCGTACGCCTCGAAGGCGCCGGTGGATGCGCCGGAGGGGACGGCGGCGCGCTGGACGATCCCGTCGTCGAGCAGCACCTCCACCTCGACGGTCGGGTTGCCACGCGAATCCAGGATCTCGCGTGCGCCTACAGCCTCGATCAGTGCCACAGGGGACTCCTTGTTTGTGGAAGATGGATCTCGGAGCGTCGTCGGTCCGCTCCCGAGTCTAGTGACGCCGAGACCCCCGCCATACGGGGGGCACCGGATCAAAGCGTGCCGAGCGCCTGCGGGGCCGGGTCATCGCTCCCCCGGACGCACGACCACCGCGAGCGCGACGCCGTCCCACCCCTTGGCATCCAGGGTCTGGAGCGCCGTCGCGTCGAACCGGGGATCGTCGCCGAGCATCGCGAGCCCGCGCTGCGTGCCGATCACCTGCGACGACGTCGTTCCCCGATCGGCCACCTCGCCGCCGCGTCCGACGTTGTCGACGACCACCACCGTGCCCTCGCGTCCGAGACGAGCGGCCCAGTCGAGGTACAGCGTGTTGGACTCCTTGTCGGCGTCGATGAAGACCAGATCGAACGGCTTCTCGCCGGTGAGCGCGGGAAGCACGTCCTCACCGCGACCCACGCGGATGTCGACCTTCTCCCCCACCCCGGCGCGGTCGATGTTGGCCCGCGCGACCGCGGCGTTGGCGGGCTCCGCCTCGATCGTCACCACCCGGCCGCCGTCGGGGATGCCGCGAGCCAGCCAGATCGTGGAGTACCCCCCGAGCGTGCCGACCTCGAGCACGCGCCGTGCCCCGCTGATGCGCGCCAGCAGGTGCAGGAGCTTCCCGTTGACGGGCGCCACCTCGATCGCCGGGAGCCCAGCCGCTCCCTGATCGGCGACGGCAGCGTCGAGAGCCGCGTCGTGGCCCACGAGGGTCTCGGTGAAGTAGCGGTCGACGGCGCGCCAGGCCTCGGGCGTGGGATCACGGTGGGTCATCCCCCCAGCGTTCCGAGGCGCGCGGCATCCGTCAAGGACCGACCGTTCGGTGGGTCCACGCGGCGGCCGCGGCGCCGCCTACGACAGCGGCTTGAGCTCCAGGGCGTCGCGCGCCTGACCGGCGGCCACCGTCGCGAACGCGGTGTACCCGTCGGCCGCCGAGCGCTCCAGGAGCGCCTTGAGGTTCTTGGTGCGCTGCTCGAGGCGCACGCGCGACCCCTCCGCCAGCAGGTCCGCCTTCAGGGCGAGGAGCTCGACGACCGGCACATCGCGATCGTGAACGAGGACGACGGCGGATGCCGCGGCATCCGTCGGCAGGTCCACGAGCTCGACCAAGCGCTCGAAGCCGAACGAGAAGCCGACCGCGGGAACCTCCTGGCCGAGGAAGCGCCCGATCATGCCGTCGTAGCGCCCTCCGCCGCCGAGCGAGTAGTCGACCGACGGGTGCGCGAGCTCGAAGATGGTGCCCGTGTAGTAGCCCATGCCGCGGACGAGGAACGGGTCGTAGCGCAAGGGGACATCGGCGGCGTCCTTCTCGTCTGAGTGACGGGCTGCCGCCACGGCGGCGCCGATGCCAACGAGGTGGGCGACGACCTCGTCGGGCGCCCCCTCGGGCAGCTCGGCGCGCACGTGCGCCTCGCCGAACGGCAGGTGCTGCAGCGTGCGGGGGCGCCGCAGGAACGCCGCGAACGCATCGACGGCGGAGTCGGCGGCGCCACGTGAACGAAGCTCCTCAGCAACCCCCTCGGGACCGATCTTGTCGAGCTTGTCGATCGTGATGAGAACGCCGGGACGCTCCTCCGCCGTGAAACCGAAGGAATCGAGCATCCAGTCCAGCAGGCGCCGGTCGTTGATTCGCAGCCACCCGCCCTCGAGCCCGAGCGCATCGAGGGTGTCGAGGCTCGCGGTCACGAGCTCGGCCTCCGCGCGCGCCGACGCGTCGCCGATGATGTCGATGTCGCACTGGACGAACTGCCGGTAGCGGCCCTTCTGCGGGCGCTCCGCGCGCCACACGGGGGCGATCTGGATGGCTCGGAAGACCGTCGGCAGCTCCGCGCGGTGGCTCGCGTAGAAGCGCGCGAGCGGAACCGTCAGGTCGTACCGCAGCCCCAGATCGGACAGCGCTGCGGGGTCGTCGGCGGCGGCGCGGATGCCGTCGGCATCCAGTCCTCGCTTGAGCACGGTGAACGCGAGCTTCTCGTTATCGCCGCCGATGCCGGCGTGGAGCCGCGCATACTCCTCGACGACGGGCGTCTCGATCTCGTCGAAGCCGTGGGCGCGGTAGCGCTCGCGGATGACGGCGAGCACACGCTCGCGACGAGCCTTGTCGGCGGGAAGGAAGTCGCGCATGCCGCGCGGCGGGTTCACGGATGCCACCCGACCATTGTTCCAGGTCCGATGCCGGGTTCCGGATCGTCGGCGCCGGGAACGCGCGGGGCGAACTCCTTCGAAACGGAAGCGGACGGCGCCGGAAGCGGCGTTCTCGGGCCGGGAACGTCGATATCGAAGGAGTTACCGACCGGGAGCATCGGCCTCGGCGGCGCGCACCGCCGACTCGAGCTCCCGCAGGCGCCGCCGCAGAGCCCGTTCGGCGTCCCATCCCTGCGCGCGCGCCTGGGCGACGAGCCCGAGCAGGGCATCGCCGAGCTCCTCCTCCGACGCCGGCGGGCCCACCGGCGCCGCCGGCGGCTCGATCACCGCGGCGGACCGGCCCAGCAGCTTCTGGGCGAGGGCGAGCGACGGCATGTGCGAAGACACGCCGTCGAGCACGCTCGTGCGCGTGCGCTTCTCGGCCGCCTTGGCCGCGTTCCAGTGCACGAGCACCTCTTCGGGCGTGGTGGCCACGGCATCCCCGAAGACGTGCGGATGCCGTCGCACCATCTTCTCGGTGAGACCGCGGGCGACATCGTCGATGTCGAACGGCTCCTCCTCGGCCTGAGAGGCCACGGCCGCGTGGAACAGCACCTGCCACAGCAGGTCGCCGAGCTCCTCGCGGAGGTCGGCCCTCGAGCCGGCCTCCACCGCGTCGATCAGCTCGGCCGACTCCTCGACGAGGTACGGCACGAGGTCGTCGTGCGTGATCCGCGCGCTCCACACGCAGCGCTCCCGCACCGCGCGCATCGTCTCGGCCGCTTCACGCAGCGGATCGGCAGGGCTCAGACGGTCGTGATCGAAAGTCGACGATGATGCCATGCCCGCCACGATACGAGGATCGCGGCGAGGACGAGCGACACGAGCGACCCGGCGAGCACGCCGAGGGTCGCCTGATCGCGCACCGCGGCGTCGCCCGCGAACGAGAGTTCGGAGAGCAGGAGCGACACCGTGAAGCCGATGCCGCCGAGGGCTCCGGCGGCGAGGAGGTCGCCGAACGCGAGTCGGGGCGCCCCTGGCACGTGCGCGACGCGCTGGGCCATCGCACCCGCGAGAGCGATGCCGACGATCTTCCCGACCGGCAGCGCGAGCAGCACGGCCCAGAAGGCGGGCGAGAGCTGCGTCGGCGAGACCGCCGGGATGGCGACGAGAGCGGCGGACAGCGCGAACACGGGCAGCACGATCGCGTTCACCCAGGGCTCGATCGCGTGCCGCGCGCGCAGCGCGGGCTGCTGCGCCATCACGAGGCCGAGGGCCACGCCCGCGATGGTCGCGTGCACACCGGACGTGAGCACGAGCCACCACACGAGGATCGCGACGACCACGAGGGCGACGATGAGGAGGGGCCGGGTCGAGGTGTCGAGGACCCGGCTGAGGAGGCGGAAGACCACGAGCCCCACGGCGGCGAGCACGAGGCGCAGCAGATCCACGTCGGAGGTGAACAGCACCGCGATGAAGACGATGCCGACGATGTCGTCGAGGATCGCGAGAGCGAGGAGGAAGACGCGCAGTCCGGCCGGGAGCCCCTTGCCGAACACCGCCAGCACGCCGAGCGCGAACGCGATGTCGGTGGCCGTGGGGATCGGCCAGCCACGCGCCGCCTCGGTGCCGCCCGCCACGAGCAGATAGACCCCGATGGGGACGAGCACACCGCCGGCGGCGGCGATCGCCGGCTGGAGGGCGGTGCGCGGGGAGTTCAGCCGGCCGCTCGTGAGTTCGTACTGCAGTTCGACAGCCGCGACGAAGAAGAAGATCGCGAGCAGCCCGTCGGAGATCCAGTGACCGACGGAGAGTTCGACGACACCGGGAATCGTGAGGTACGTGCCCTTCACCGCTTGCGCGGCATCCCCCCACGGAGAATTCGCGAGCACGAGACCGACCACAGCGGCCACGAGCAGCAGGAGGGCGGGGAACCGGGCGGAACGCAGCAGGCGCATAGAGCTTCCTTCGGGGTCGACGGTCAGAAGCCGACCAGACTTCCCGGCACACCTTCTCCCAGCGTAACGCGTGACGAGCACGAAACGTGGTGCCGTTACCGTGGATGCATGCGTGAACTCACCCGGACCGAAGCGATCGACCTCGTCGGACGTGGCGAGGCCGAACAGGAACTCCCCGAGCGGATGCGCGCCGACGTCCGCCTGCTCGGCGGACTCCTCGGCCAGGTGCTGCGCGAGAGCGGTTCGCCGGGCCTCTTCGAAGACGTCGAGCGGTTGCGCCTCGCGACCATCGCCGCCTACACCGACGACTCCCCCGAGGCGTTCGAGCGCGCCGCCGCCATCGCCGAGTCGTTCTCCGTCGAGCGCGCCGACGAGGTCGCGCGCGCCTTCACGGTCTACTTCCACCTCGTGAACCTCGCCGAGGAGCACCAGCGGGTGCGGGTGCTGAAGGAGCGCGACGGGCGTCCCGAAAAGGAGGAGGTCACCGATTCGGTCGCCGCCGCCTTCGTGCGCCTCGCCGCCGAAGTGGGCGACGACACGGCGCTCGAGCGCCTCCAGAACATGCGCTTCCACCCCGTCTTCACGGCTCACCCGACCGAAGCCCGACGCCGCGCCGTGTCGTCGAGCATCCGGCGCCTGGCCGCGCTGCTGGGCGAGCACGACGACGCACTCCGCGGTGGTGCCGACGAACGTCGCGCCGAGCGCCGGATGATCGAAGAGGTCGACACGCTCTGGCGCACCGCACCGCTGCGCGCGGAGAAGCCCACCCCCGTCGACGAGGTGCGCGCCATCATGGCCGTCTTCGACGAGACCCTCTACACCGCCGTGCCGCACGTGTACCGCCGCGTCGACGATGCGCTGCAGGGACCGGGAGCCGGCAGCCGCGCGCCTGTCGTGCGCCCCTTCGTGCGCTTGGGTACCTGGGTCGGCGGCGACCGCGACGGCAACCCGTTCGTCACGGCATCCGTCACCAAGAAGGCGGCCGCCATCGCCGCCGAGCACATCCTCCTCGGACTCGAGCGCACGGCCGAGCGCATCGCCCGCAGTCTCACCCTCGCCGCCGACACCACGCCGCCGAGCCCGGCACTTCAGGCACTCCTCCAGCGTCTGGCCGCCGCCGACGAGGAGGGCGCGACGGATGCCGTCAAGCGCGCGACCGGCGAACCGCACAAGCGGGCGATGCTGCTCATCACGCGGCGCCTCGTCGCGACGCGCCGCCGCGATGCCGACCTCGCCTACCGGGACCCCGAGCACCTGCTGGCCGATCTGCGCACCGTCCAGGACTCCCTCGTCGCGGCCCACGCCGCCCGCCAGGCCTATGGCCACCTGCAGCAGCTCATCTGGCAGGTCGAGACGTTCGGATTCCACCTGGCCGAACTGGAGGTGCGGCAGCACTCCGCCGTGCACGCGAAGGTGCTCGCCGAGTGCGAGGCAGCGGGCCAAAGCGGCGAGTCCGGCGGGGCGCTGAGCACGCAGGCCGAAGAGGTGCTCGAAGTGTTCCGCACGATCGCGCACGTGCAGGAGCGCTACGGTCCGCGCGCGGCGGGACGGTACATCGTCTCGTTCACGCAGTCCACCGCCGATCTCGCCGCGGTGCACCGCCTCGCGCGGTACGCCGTCGGCCCGTCGGGCACCCCACCGGTGCTCGACGTCATCCCACTGTTCGAGACGTTCGCCGACCTTCAGGCCGCACCGGGGATCATGGCGGAAGTCGTCCAGCAGCCCGAGTTCGCGGCACGACTGGAGGCCACCGGCCGACGCCTGGAAGTCATGCTCGGCTACTCCGACTCGTCGAAGGACGTCGGCCCCGTCGCCGCCAACCTCGCCCTCTACGAAGCGCAGGCGGAGATCGCCGCGTGGGCGCAGGAGGTCGGCATCCGTCTCACGCTGTTCCACGGTCGTGGCGGCGCCCTCGGCCGCGGCGGCGGTCCCGCCAACTCCGCCATCCTCGCCCAGCCGCCGCACTCGGTGGACGGTCGCTTCAAGCTCACGGAGCAGGGCGAGGTCATCTTCGCCCGCTACGGCGACGCGGCGATCGCCATGCGCCACATCGATCAGGTCGCCGCCGCCGTGCTGCTGGCCTCGGCCCCGTCGATCGAGCGACGCAACAGCGACGCCGCGGAACGCTTCGCGGGCGTCGCGGCGACGATGGACACCGCGTCGCGCGAGCGCTTCTTCTCCCTCGTGAAGGCGCCCGGCTTCGCCCCGTGGTTCGCGACGGTCACCCCCATGGAGGAGATCGGACTGCTCGCGCTCGGGTCACGTCCCGCCCGCCGCGGGCTGTCGGTGGAGTCTCTGGAAGACCTCCGCGCGATCCCGTGGGTGTTCGCATGGTCGCAGGCGCGCATCAACCTCGCCGGCTGGTTCGGGCTGGGGACGGCACTGGATGCCGTCGGCGACGTCGACCTGCTCCGGCAGGCCTACGAGGAGTGGCCGCTGCTGCGCACCGTGATCGACAACGTCGGCATGAGCCTGGCGAAGGCGGACACCCGGATCGCCCGCCGCTATCTCGACCTCGGCGACCGGGACGACCTCGCCGAACTGGTCATGACCGAGATGGAGCTCACCCGTTCGTGGGTGGTCCGCATCACGGGCGGCGACGAGCTGCTGTCGAACCGTCCCGTGTTGCAGCGCGCGGTGAAGATGCGCGACCCCTACGTCGATGCGCTCTCACTCCTGCAGCTGCGCGCCCTTCGGGTGCTGCGCTCGGAGGAGACCTCGGCGCCGGAGTGGCAGCGACTGCTCCTGCTCTCGGTGTCCGGCGTCGCGGCCGGCCTGCAGAACACGGGCTGAGCGACCGGCGCGTCAGTCCACGCGTCGATCGTCGGCGTGGCGGGCCAGCGACGACCCGTACCGCTCGGTGAGCTGCACCATGAGGTCGGGCGTCGCGCGGTCGAGCCCGAACACGTAGCCCGGGAAGTCGAGGTCGTGCTGCAGCGCCCAGATCTCGTCGTGACGATCGGGGGCCAGCACTTGCGCCGGAGCGCCGACGGCGACCCAGCCGATCGGGACGACGGTTTCGGGCGGAAGCACCGTCCGCAGGTGCACGACGGCGTTGATGCGCACTTCGCTTTGGGTGCCGATCCGCGCGCCGTTGAAGATGCGCACGCCGGTGGCGAGGAACACCTCGTCGTCGATCGTCGCGCCGGAGATGCTCGCCATCGGACCCACGAGCACGTGCGATCCGATGTGGACGGGATGGGCCGCGGCCCCGCGGATGAGCGCGTTCTCCATCACGATGACGTGCTCGCCGAGGGTGACCGCCCCGCCGTCGGCCGTGATCACCGCGCCGTGGAGCACCTGGCATCCGGCGCCGATCGTCACGTCGCCCGACACGACCGCCGTCTCGGCGACGACGGCGTCGGGGTGGATGCGGGGCTGCGCCCCGAGGTGCTCGAATCGCATGCCGTCAGCGTATCCCCACGGCCCGTCCGGGTCAGGCGTCGACCGGAGCAGCCTTCTCGGGGAGCGGGAACAGCTGATCGAGCAGCTGACGGGTCCACGCCAGGAGGTCGGCGTCGGCGACCGGCTCCCCACCCGCCGTGGGCAGCGGCACGATCATCGCCTCGCCGCCGGAGAGGACCTTCGACTTCGGGTAGAGCCGCTGCAGTCGCACCCGCAGCGAGTCGGGGAGTCGGGCGGGCGCGACGCGCAGGTTCGGTCCCATGGCGACGACGTCGGTGAGGCCCGACTGCGCCGCGCGTCGGCGGAGCCTCGCCACGGCGAAGAGCCCTTCGACGTCGGCCGGGGGCGTGCCGTAGCGGTCGTGGAGCTCCTCGGCCACGAGGTCGATGGCATCGTCGGACGCCGTGACGGATGCCGCGGCCGACAGCTTCTGGTACGCCTCCAGTCGCAGCCGCTCACTGTCGATGTACGTCTCGGGGATGCGCGCGTCGACGGGCAGCTCGAGCCGCAGTTCGGCGGGCCCTTCCGTCTCTTCACCGCGGAAGGTCGCAACGGCTTCACCGATCATGCGGAGGTAGAGATCGAACCCGACGCCGGCGATGTGGCCGGCCTGTTCCGCGCCGAGCAGGTTGCCGGCGCCGCGGAGCTCGAGGTCTTTGAGGGCGACCTGCATCCCCGATCCGAGGTCGTTGTTGACCGCGATCGTCTCCAGCCGGTCGGCGGCAGTCTCGCTCAGCGGCTTCATCTCGTCGTACAGGAAGTAGGCGTACGCGCGCTCGCGCCCGCGCCCGACGCGACCGCGCAGCTGGTGCAGCTGGCTCAGGCCGTACTTGTCGGCACGATCGATGATGATCGTGTTCGCATTGGAGATGTCGAGGCCGGTCTCGATGATCGTCGTCGAGACGAGCACGTCGAACCGTCGCTCCCAGAAGCCGTCGACGACTTCTTCGAGGGCGTGCTCCCCCATCTGACCGTGCGCGACGGCGATGCGCGCCTCGGGGACGAGCTCGGCCAGTTGAGCCGCGACGCGCTGGATCGACTGCACGCGGTTGTGGACGTAGAACACCTGGCCCTCGCGCAGGAGCTCGCGTCGGATGGCGGCCGCGACCTGCTTGTCGCCGCGCGGACCGACGTACGTGAGGATGGGATGCCGGTCTTCCGGCGGCGTCTGCAGCGTCGACATCTCGCGGATGCCGGTGACCGCCATCTCGAGTGTGCGCGGGATCGGGGTCGCGCTCATCGCGAGGATGTCGACGTTGGTCTTGAGCTTCTTGAGCTGGTCCTTGTGCTCGACGCCGAAGCGCTGCTCCTCGTCGATGATCATGAGGCCGAGGTCTTTGAAGATCACCTTCTCGGTGAGGATGCGATGGGTGCCGATCACCATGTCGACGGTGCCGTCGAGGAGGCCCGCGATCGTGTCGCGAGCCTGCTTGTCGGTCTGGAACCGCGACAGGGGCCGCACCTTCACGGGGAAGCCGGCGAAACGCTCGGTGAACGTCTCGAGGTGCTGCTTGACGAGGAGCGTCGTCGGAACGAGCATCGCGACCTGCTTGCCGTCCTGGATGGCCTTGAAGGCCGCACGCACGGCGACCTCGGTCTTCCCGAAGCCCACGTCGCCGCTGAGGAGCCTGTCCATCGGGATCGGCCGCTCCATGTCGGCCTTGATCTCCTCGACGGTCTGCAACTGGTCGAGGGTCTCGGCGAACGGGAACGCCTCTTCGAGCTCACGCTGCCACGGCGTGTCGGGGCCGAAGGCGTACCCCTTCGACGCCATCCGGGCGGAGTACAGCTTGACGAGTTCGACGGCGATGTCGCGCACCGCCTTGCGCGCCTTGCCCTTGGCTGCGGCCCAGTCGCTTCCGCCCATCTTCGACAGCGTCGGCGCCTCGCCGCCGACGTAGCGGGACAGCTGGTCGAGCTGATCGGTGGGGACGAAGAGCTTGTCGCCGGGGTAGCCGCGCTTGGAGGGCGCGTACTCCAGCACGAGGTACTCCCGCTGGGTCTTCACGGCGTTCCGCCCGCCCGTGGACACCTCGCGCTGCACGAGCTCGACGAAGCGTCCGATGCCGTGCGTGGCATGCACGACGACGTCGCCCGGCTTGAGCTGCAGGGGATCGACGACGTTGCGGCGGCGTGAGGCGAGCTTCTTCACGACGCGGGAGTCCGAGCCGATGGTGCGACCGTAGAACTCGGACTCGGTGAGGACGGCGAGCTTCGCCGCCTCGTCCTCGAATCCGGCCTCCAGGGTCGCGACGACCGCGACGGCGACACCCGGTTCGGGTGCGTCGTCGAGCCCGTCGGCGGTGCGCGCGGCGAGGCCCCGTTCGGCGAGGACGTCGCGCGCCCGGTCGACGAGACCCGCCCCGCCGGCGGCGACGACGACGCGCCAGCCGCCTGCGAGGAGGTCGGCGACGTGCCCCGTCGCACCGTCGACGTTGCCGTGGAACGAGGGAACCGGCGAGGCCTCGACCCGCACGACGCCCGCCGCCTCCACGAGGTCGGACACGTCGGCGTCGGCGGCGTGGAACCCGGGGTCGAACGCACTCAGGGTCCACCACACGCCGTCACGATCGGCGGTCGCCTCGTGCAGCTGCGGAAGGGTCAGGAAGTCGCCGGCGCCCAGGTCGACGGGCGTGTCGGCGCCCGCCGTCGCCGCGCTCCACGCGGCTTCGAGGAACTCCTGGTTGGTCTCGCCCAGCGTCATGGCGCGCGTGACGGCGCGCTCGGGGTCGAGCAGCGCGGTGGCGGTGCCGCGGGGCAGGTAGTCCACGAGCGGCACGACGCCGTCTGCCACCACCGGAAGGAGCGACTCCATCCCCTCGACGGGGATGCCTTCGCTCATCTTCTCGAGCATGCCCCGCAGGCCCGGGAACCGGTCGCGGAGCGCGGCGGCGCGCTCCCGCACGTCGGGGGTCAGCAGCAGCTCGCGGCTGGGGATCAGGGTGACCCCGCGCACCTCGCCCGGCAGGGAGCGCTGGTCGGCGACGGAGAAGGCGCGGATCTGATCCACCTCGTCGCCGAAGAACTCGACGCGCACCGGGTGGTCGGCCGCCGGCGGGAAGACGTCGAGGATGCCGCCGCGCACCGCGAACTCGCCGCGACGCGACACCATGTCGACCCGGTGATAGGCCAGCTCGACGAGTCGTTGCACAACGGCATCCAGATCGTGTCCGCGCTCCCCCGCGACGAGCTCGACGCTCCCCGCATCGGTCAGGCCTGCCGCAATCGGCTGCAGCGCGGCACGCACCGATGCGACGACCACGAGCGGAGCCGAGCCGTCCCACGCGGCGGCGCGGCGCAGCACCTCGAGGCGCCGACCCACCGTCTCCGGGCTCGGACTGAGCCGCTCGTGCGGCAGCGTCTCCCACGCGGGGAACTGCACGACGACCGCGTCGGGGATGAGGCATTCGAGCGCGGCGCCCACGCTCTCGGCTCGACGACCCGTCGGGGCCACCACGAGCAGCGACTCCGGCGACCCGTGCGCGCGGCGCGCATCGAGGAGCCCGGCAAGGAGGGGGGCGTCGAGTCCCGTGACGACCGAGAAGTCGGTGTCGCGGCGACTGCCGCGGAGGGCCGCAGCGAAGGGTTCGGACGGTGCGAGGGCGCGAACGATCCCGGCGACTGTCATCCGTCCAGTCTACGGCCGGGGCGGTCGGTGCAGTCGTCCCCGGGGCGACACCCGGCATCCGCTCGGCGTTCACCGCGCGGTCACGCACGCTGTTTACCGTGGCGGTCTGCGCGGCGCGGCGGCCTGCACGTCGCATCCCCTCCCACCGAGAGCCCGCACCCATGAGCCGTCGAACCATGACCGAGACCGCAGCGGGTGTCCGCGTGGCCCTGGCCCCGGCCGCGGAGGCGTGGGCGTTCGTCGGCGCCGACCTGCCCGTGCAGTGCATCGCGGTCACGGAGGTCACCCTGCGCGAAGGCGAGCTTCTCGTCGAGGTGGAACTCACGACCGTGAGCGAGAGCGACCTCCGCACGTCGTTCGGGCATCGGGCTCAGCTGCCCCACGTCCTCGGCCACGAACAGGTCGGGCGCATCGTCGCGCAGGGCCCCGGCGCTCACGCGATGACCTACGACGGACTCCCTCTCACGGTGGGCGACCGCATCGTCTGGGGGGCCACGGTCGACTGCGGGGAATGCGCGCTCTGCCTGGAAGGGCTGCCGCAGAAGTGCGAGCGCGCCCAGCGGTACGGCCACGAACGCGTCCGGCGCGGGTGGGAGCTCTCCGGCGGTCTCGCGACGCACGTCCACCTGCTCGCCCGCACGACGATCCTCCGCGCGCGCGACTGGATCCCGGCGGCCGTCCTCGCCCCCGCGTCAGGTGCGACGGCGACCGCGGCAGCGGTGATCGACGCCGCTGAAGGCATCCGTCCGCTCGCCGTCGAGACCGTCCTCGTGTCGGGGTGCGGCGTGCTCGGCCTCACCGCGATCGCGATGGCGAGCGAGCGCGGGGCGCGCGTCGTGGCGGTCGACGCCGACCCGGGTCGCCGCGACCTCGCGCGCACCTTCGGCGCCACCGCCGCCCACCCGCCCGGGCGCGCGCCGAGCGGGTTCCGCGTCGGGCTGGAGCTGTCGGGCGAAACGGACGCGGTGGGCAGCATCGTCGCCTCTGCCGGCACGGGCGGCGTCGTCATCGTGACGGGTGGCGCAGCCGATGCCGCGCCGGTGCCGGTCTCGGCCGAGTCGCTCGCGGAACGCCTCGTGACGATCCGCGGTGTCGACGGCTATCGGCCCGAACACCTCGTGGATGCCGTGCGCTTCCTCGAACGCGCCGACCACGACCTGCTCGCGGGACTCGTCGGCCCGACGCTGGCGTTCGCCGATGCGCCGCGCGCGCTCGACGCGCCCGCTGCGGGGGCGACGCGCATCGCCGTCCGCCCCTGACGCCGCCGGCCCGCTAGCCGCGCGGTGCGTGCCAGCGCTGCTGCGCGGCGAGGAGACCTTCGCCGACGAGCAGCTCGACGGCATCCGCAGCGTCTCCGATGAGGCTCGGCAGGGTCGTTCGCTCGGCGGCCGAGAACGGGTCGAGCACCCAGTCGGCCGGGTCTTGACGGCCCGGCGGACGGCCGATGCCGACGCGCACGCGCGGGAAGTCGGGGGTGTTCAACGCCTTCGCGACGTCGCGGACGCCGTTGTGGCCGCCGTGACCGCCTCCGGTCTTCAGCTTGACGGTGTCGAAGGGGATGTCGAGCTCGTCGTGCACGATCACGACGCGCTCGGCCGGCACGTCGTAGAAGCGGGCGAGGGACGACACCGGGCCACCCGACACGTTCATGAACGAGTTCGGCGTCGCCAGCACGAGCTTCGGCCCACCCGGTCGCAGCCAGGCCTCCGCGACGCGCGCATTCGCCTTGTGGGCGCGCAGGCTCTCCGACCGCCGCGCGGCGAGCTCGGCGATCACCATCTGACCGACGTTGTGCCGCGTCGCCTCGTAGCGCGGCCCGGGGTTGCCGAGGCCGACCACCAGCCAGGTCTCTGCCATGGGTGTCCCTTCCGACGACGATGCCCGCCACCACCAGTATCGGCGGCGACGGGCGTCGCGTTGAGTGTTCACAGACCGGCGACGTGCGCGCGGTCGCGAGTCTTACTCGGACTCTTCGGTCGCCTCGGCCTGCTCCTCGGCGACAGCCTCGTCAGCGGCCTCGATCTCGTCGACCTCGGCGATGGTCGCCGCCGGCACGGAGATCGCGACGATGAGCACGTCGCCCTCGGTGACCAGCGACGCGCCCTTGGGGAGCGTGAGGTCGGCGGCCGTGATGTGCGTGCCCTCCTCGAGACCCTCGACGTCGACGACGACGTGCTGCGGGATGTGGGTGGCCTCGACCTCGAGCGACACGGTGGTGCTGTCGAGGTTGACGATCGTGCCGGGGAACGGCTCGCCCTCGACGAGAACGGGGACGTCGACCTGGATCTTCTCGCCCTTCTTCACGACGAGGAGGTCGATGTGCTCGATGATCTGGTGCACCGGGTCCTTCTGGACGTCCTTGACCAGTGCGAGCTGCTCCTTGCCGTCGATCTGCAGCTCGAGCAGCGCGTTGGCGCGGCGGACGAGCAGCGAGACCTGGTGGCCCGGGAGCGCGACGTGCACGGGCGTGGTGCCGTGACCGTAGAGCACGGCGGGGATCTTGCCCGCAGCGCGCAGACGGCGGGCGAAGCCCTTGCCGAAGTTCTCGCGCGCCTCGGCGATGACCTTGGAGTCGATTTCGGTCGACATGATGATTCTCCTTGCGAAGAGCCCGGAGGGGCTCGGGTGTGGGGTCTGTGGATTCGACTCGAACGCCGGCGCGTGAGGAAAGCCACGGACCACCGGCGGAAGCCGCCAGGCAGAATCTCGGAGCCGTATCACCGCGTCGATCACGGATGCCGGGAGCATCCCTCGCCGAAGTACGTGCCCGAGTCTACCAGCGCCACCGGTAGCATGGTGACGCGCCCTTTCCCCGAACGAGGAGGACCCATGGACTACGGCTGGATGTCGCACGCACTCCTGTGGCTGATCGGTCTCATGTCGGTGGGCGCGACCCTCGGCGCCGTCGGAGCGCTGTGGTCGCTCGGGCGCGCCGGCTACCGCAGGGACTGAGCGTCCCGCACTCCCGCGATCCGCGCGACCACGGACTCCAGATGGGCGTCGTTGGCGACGCGGATGCCGGCCTCGTCGGTCGCGAGCGGCTCGAGCGTCGCGAGCTGTGAATCCAGCAGCGACGCGGGCATGAAGTGGTCGCGACGCGACATCCGCTCGCGCAGTTCGGTCTGCGGCACGACGAGTTCGACGAACCAGGCGTCGGCGCAGGATGCGCGGATGCGGTCGCGGTACCCGCGACGCAGCGCCGAGCACGCCACGACGACGGGTGCCTGGTGCACGAGGGCATGGGCGACGGCATCGAGCCAGGGCGCACGGTCCTCGTCCGTCAGAGGCGTGCCCGCGGCCATCTTCGCGACATTGGCGCGCGGGTGCAGGTCGTCGCCGTCGATGAAGTGCGAGCGCAGCCGGGCGGCCAGCGCCGCCCCCACGAGCGACTTGCCCGATCCGCTCGGGCCCATCACCACGATCCTGCTCACGGCCGCTCCGTCCTGCGCCGCCGGCGGCGGCATCCGTTTCGACCCTATGGCGGTCGTCGTCACGCGGCGACGCCACGCGCCGCATCGGACTACGCTGGGAGGTGAAATCCCCTCCCCCGTTTCTCCGAGGAGTCCCCTGTGTCAGAAGCCGTGCAGCCCGCAGCCAACATCGGAGTCGTGGGACTCGCCGTCATGGGGTCGAACCTCGCCCGCAACCTCGCCTCCCGCGAGGGCAACACCGTGGCGGTGTTCAACCGCAGTCGATCCAAGACCGACGAGCTGATCGCCGCGCACCCCGAAGCGGAGTTCGTCCCGGCCTTCTCGTATGAGGAATTCGCGGCGTCGCTGCAGAAGCCGCGCACCGCGATCATCATGGTGAAGGCCGGCGGCCCCACCGACGCGGTGATCGACTCGCTCATGTCCGTCTTCGAGCCGGGCGACATCATCATCGACGGCGGCAACTCGCTGTTCACCGACACGATCCGTCGCGAGAAGGCCGTCGGAGAAGCCGGCTTCAACTTCGTCGGCATGGGAGTCTCGGGCGGTGAGGAAGGTGCCCTCCTCGGCCCCTCGCTCATGCCCGGCGGACCCGACGCGGCCTGGGTCACCCTCGGCCCGATCCTGAAGTCGATCGCCGCCGTCGCCGAGGGTGAGCCGTGCGTCACGCACGTCGGTCACGACGGCGCCGGCCACTTCGTGAAGATGGTCCACAACGGCATCGAGTACGCCGACATGCAGCTGATCGCCGAGGCGTACGACCTCATCCGTCGCGGCACGGGCAAGTCGCCCGCCGAGATCGCCGACATCTTCGCCGAGTGGAACCGCGGCGAGCTGGAGTCGTACCTCATCGAGATCACCGCCGAGGTGCTCCGCCAGACGGATGCCGCGACCGGCCTCCCGCTCGTCGATGTCATCGTCGACGAGGCGGGCGCGAAGGGCACCGGCGCGTGGACCGTGCAGACCGCGCTCGACCTCGGCGTCCCGGTCTCGGGCATCGCGGAGGCGACCTTCGCCCGCTCGCTCTCGAGCCACCGCGAGCAGCGCGACGTATCCGGCGCACTTCCCGGTCCGTCCTCCGACGACTTCACCGTCGCCGACGTGGATGCCTTCATCGAGCAGGTGCGCCTGGCGCTCTACGCCTCCAAGATCGTCGCCTACTCGCAGGGCTTCGACGAGATCCGTGCGGGCGCGGCCCAGTACGGCTGGAACATCGACCTCGGCGCCGTCTCGAAGATCTGGCGTGGCGGGTGCATCATCCGCGCGCAGTTCCTGAACCGCATCGCCGACGCCTACGACGCCGCGCCCGAGCTCCCCGTGCTCCTCACGGCGCCCTACTTCGTCGAGGCGCTCGGACGCGCCCAGGACGCGTGGCGCGAGATCGTCCAGATCTCCGCGGGTGCCGGCATCCCCGCCCCCGCTTTCTCGTCGTCGCTCGCCTACTACGACGGCCTGCGTGCGGAGCGTCTGCCCGCCGCCCTCATCCAGGGTCAGCGCGACTTCTTCGGCGCCCACACCTACCGTCGCACCGACAAGGCCGGCACGTTCCACACGCTGTGGTCGGGCGATCGCAGCGAGGTCGAGGCCGAGGACACGCACTGAGCTCCGACGTCGCGCCGGCGTCGCGAGAGTCGGCCGCGCTGCGCGTGCACCGCACGGCGGCACGCGTCGTGCTGGCCGTCCTTTCGGGCGTGTACCTCTGGGCGGTCGCGTGGATGACGTTGCGTGTGCGACCCTACGGCTCCGACATCTCCTACGCCCTCGATCGCCTTCTGGCGTGGTTCGCGGAGCGCCCGTCGACCGCCTGGATCACGTTCGACCGGGTGGAGTTCGCCGCGAACGTGGCGATGTTCGTGCCGCTCGGCGTGTTCGCGGTGCTGTGGTTCGGCGTGCGCGGCTGGTGGACCGCCCCGCTGCTGGGCCTCCTCGCCAGCGGCGTGATCGAAGCCGCACAGGCACTGTTCCTCGACTCGCGGGTCGCCGACGTCCGCGACCTCGCCGCGAACACGCTCGGCGCGATCGTCGGGATGCTGCTCATGCTGCTGCTGGCTTTCCTGCTGGCGCCGTCGCGCCCCCGGCGCTGATCACCGGGGGCGCGTCCTCCCGCGGCGTCAGCGGGTGATGTCGCGGATCGTGCCCTTGTCCAGTCGCAGGCGACGGCGCGCGCGGTGGGCCACCGCCGAGTCGTGTGTCACGACGATGAGCGTGAGTCCCTCGGCATTCAGCTCTTCGAGCACCGCGAGGATGTCATCGCGCATCGACTCGTCGAGGTTGCCGGTCGGCTCGTCGGCCAGGAGCACGCGCGGGCGCTTCGCGATCGCGCGGGCGATCGCGACGCGCTGCTGCTGACCTCCCGACAGCTCGCCCGGGCGGTGATCGGCGCGCTCGGCGAGTCCCACCCGCTCCAGCGCATCGGTCACGCGCACGTCGCGTTCGGCGCGAGGGAGCCCGAGCGGTTCCAGGCCCATGTCGACGTTCTCCGCTGCCGTGAGGGTCGGAATGAGGTTGAACGCCTGGAACACGAATCCGATCTCCCGCGCCCGCACCCGCTCGAGATCGGCGGACGACCCCTGCGCGAGGTCGGTGTCGCCGATCATCAGATGACCCTCGGTGGGCTTGTCGAGCGCGCCCAGCAGCTGTAGCAGGGTCGACTTCCCCCCTCCCGTCGGTCCCTGGATCGTCACGAAGTCACCCGCGTCGATCTCGACGTCGACGCCCTTGAGCGCCTGCACCACGCGCCCCTTCTGCGTGTACGTCTTGGTGATCCCGGTGAGCCGGTAGGCGGGAACGGTCTCGGCCGGAACGGCATCCGGGGTGTTCTGCTCCACGATGGTCATGTCTGTCTCTCCTTGGGTGAGTGAGGTCGGGTAGGGCCGGTCAGCCGACGGCACGGAGGGCCTCGGCCGGGCTGAGTCGGGCGGCGCGCCAGCCGCCGAAGGCACCCGCGACGAGGCCGCCGGCGACGGCGAGCAGAAGCGCGAGCAGCACGATCCACACCGACAGCGGAGCGCTGAGGACCACATCCGTGGTGGACTGGGCGAGCTGGGCGCCGAAACCCCCCATGCCGCCGCGTCCGCCACCACCGGGGCCGGTCGTCACGTCGCTCGCCGGAGCGGAGGAGATCGTCGGCGAGATGAGGTTGACGGCGAGCACGCCGGCAAGACCGAGGGCGACGCCGATGACGCCGCCGAGGAGCGCCTGCACGACGGACTCGCCGGCGACCTGCCCGACGACGCGGCCGTTGGACCAGCCGATCGCCTTCAGCGTGCCGATCTCGCGGGTGCGGCGGGAGATGCCGGAGATCGTGAAGAGCACCGCGAGGGCCACGGCGACCGCCAGCACGATGATCGACAGCCACGTGCCGAGGCTCGTGATGAGCGACGAGGCGCTGGCAAGCGACCCCGAGACCGACGAGGCCAGATCGGACTGAGAGCTCACCGTCGCGTCCGGAAGGGCGTCTTCCAGCGCCGCCTGCACCGCACCGATCTGATCGCTCGACGCGGCCTGCACGTACACCGTCGAGACGACGTCGCCGGCGCCGGAGAGGTCCTGCGCGACATCGAGGGGGATGTAGACGTTCGCGGCGGTGTCGGCCTCCGCCGACGTGGACGCGACGACTCCGATCACCTCGAACGCCGTGCCGCCCACGTCGATCGTGTCACCCACGGCGAGCTCCGCGCTGGACGCATACGACGCGTCGAGCACGGCGACGAAGGCACCGGCGTCGGTGTCGGCCAGTGCGCGACCCTCGGTGACCGAGACGGCCGACAGCGGACCCACCGTGGTGTCGGCGGCCTCGACGCCGAGAACACTGAAGGAGTCGACGTTGAACGAGCCGCCGCCGAAGCCGCCGCCCTCTCCACCCTGCCCCGGCATCTGGCCGCCGTCGGCGGCACCGGCATCCGTCCCGGTGTCACCCGAGTCCGTCGGCCGCTGCGGCAGTTCCCCGTCGAACGTCGTGTTGGTGAGGCTGAGCGCGCCCGAAGCAGCCGCGACACCGTCGATCGAGGTCACCGTCTCGAGGGTCGCCGCGTCGATCGTGCCGCGGAGGAAGTCGGTCATCAGCCGCGACTGGCTGAGGCTCGTCGTGCCGTCGTCGTCGGTCGCCCCGTCGTCGTCGCCGAAGTCGAACTGCGGGCCGCCGCGGCCGCCGCCCTCCCCGGGCTCGGTCTGCGCGCCCGACACCGTGAGGTCGGTGCCGACGCCGTACACCGACTCCAGCGCCTGCGCCTGTGCGTCGCGCACGCCCGCCGAGAGCGCGTTCACGATGATGACGAGCGCGATCGCGATGGCCAAGCCCGTCGCGACGATCGCCGTCTGCTTCTTGCGCCCCGAGAGCTCGCGGCGCAGATACGTCCAATACATGGGTCTCCTTCTCGGCGTCGCGCCCGCGGGATGGATTTCCGTGGTCTGGGGCGGTCGCCGGCATCCCGACGCTAGGGACGACGCTTCTGAGAGAGTTCGGGCTGCGTTATGGAGACGCTATGAGCGTCCACCGGCCGCTCATGTCGCGCGGCCCGTCGGTACCGGCCCGTTTTCACAGAGCACGCATAGCTCACCCCATAGGAACCGCATAGCTGCGGGTCCACAATGGATGCCATGACCGCTCCTGCCGCCACTCCCGCTCTGCGCCGCCCCGACGGCTCCCCCCTGCGCGTGCTCGTCGTCGACGACGAGCAGATGCTCACCGACCTGCTGTCGATGGCGCTGCGGATGGAGGGGTGGGACGTGCGCACCGCCGGCTCGGGCTACGACGCCCTCGCGGTCACGCGTGACTTCGACCCCGACGCGCTGGTGCTGGACATCATGATGCCCGACCTCGACGGCATGTCGGTGCTCCAGCGGCTGCGGCACGCGGGCAACGACGTGCCCGTCCTCTTCCTCACGGCGAAGGATGCCGTGGCTGACCGCGTCGCCGGGCTCACGGCGGGCGGCGACGACTACGTCACCAAGCCGTTCAGCCTGGAAGAGGTCGTAGCGCGTCTGCGCGGCCTGATGAGGCGCGCGGGGGCCGCGACGGCAGGCGGCGCCGATCCGATCCTGCGCGTGGGCGATCTGACCCTCAACGAGGACTCCCACGAGGTCGAGCGGGGCGACGCGCAGATCGAGCTGACGGCGACCGAGTTCGAGCTGCTCCGCTTCCTCATGCGCAACCAGCGACGCGTCGTGTCGAAGGCGCAGATCCTCGACCGGGTGTGGAACTACGACTTCGGCGGGCGCTCCAGCGTCGTCGAGCTCTACATCTCCTACCTCCGGAAGAAGATCGACGCCGGGCGCGATCCCCTCATCCACACGGTGAGGGGCGTCGGCTACATGATCAAAGCCCCCCAGTGATGACCTCGGAGACCCACGCACCGGCCGCCGCCGCTCCCCCGATTCGGGCGCGAAGCCGCTGGAGCCTGCAGACCCGCCTGATCGTGGCCGTCGTCTCGCTGGTCGCGCTCATCCTCGTCGCGATCGGCTTCGCGACCGGCACGATCCTCCGCTCGATCATGCTCGAGAACCTCGACGCACAGGTCACCTCGGCGGCCGAGCGTGTGCACCTGAGCCCCACCGGCACCGCCTCCGACGTGCTCAACGAAGGGCGCCAGGAAGTCGGGACGCTCCTCATCCTGAACAACTTCTCGGGCATGACCGGCGCCTACGTCGGCAACGACGACACCGCGATCGCGCTCACCGACGACGAGGTGCGCGACGTGCTGACGAGCATCGGGAACACCGTCGACCGCGAGGGCTGGGGCGACGCGACCGTGGAGGGCGTCGGCGATTACCGCATCCGCGTCCCCGGCGGGCCGTCCAGCGTGCCGTACGCCGTCGGGATGCCGACCTCGGAGCTCGTCTCGACGATCGGCCAGATCCTCACGACCGTCACGCTCCTCACGCTCGGCGGACTCCTCGTGCTCGCCGCGGTGATCGCCGTCGTGATCCAGCAGGCCCTGAAGCCGTTGCGCGTCGTCGCCGACACCGCCGCCCGCGTCGCATCGCAGCCCCTGGCATCCGGTGACGTCAAGATCACCGAGCGAGTGCCCGCGGCGGAGGCCGACGACTCCGACGAGATCGGACGCGTGGGCGCGGCGCTGAACACCCTCCTCGACCACGTCGACTCCTCGCTCGCGGCACGCCAGCGCAACGAGGAGCGCATGCGCGCGTTCGTCGCGGATGCCAGTCACGAACTGCGCACGCCACTGGCGGCCATCCGCGGGTACTCGGAGCTGTCCCTGCGTTCCCTCGGACAGGCCACGCAGCAGCCTCGCACGACCAAGGCGCACCTGGAGGCCGCGGCCCAGCAGTCCGAGCAGGGGCTCGAGCGCATTCAGGCGGCCTCGCTGCGGATGACGACCCTCGTCGAAGACCTCCTGCTCCTGGCGCGGCTCGACGAAGGCAAGGAGCTCGTCTACGGCGCGGTCGACCTCACCCGTATCGCGATCGAGGCGGCCTCCGACGCTCAGGTGGCCGGCGCCGACCACGAATGGGTCGTAGAGGTGGGCGAAGAGCCCGTAGTCGTCGCCGGCGACGGCGCGCGGCTGCACCAGGTGGTGGCGAACCTCCTCACCAACGCGCGGGTGCACACCCCCGCCGGCACCCGCGTCACCGCCTCGGTCGCGCTCGACGAGGGTGAGGCGGTGCTCCGCATCCACGACGACGGCCCGGGCATCGACCCGGCGGTCGCCGACGAGCTCTTCGAGCGGTTCGCCCGCGCCGACTCCTCGCGTGCCCGGCAGACCGGTGGCACCGGCCTCGGGCTGTCGATCGCGAAGGCGATCGTGTCGGCGCACGGCGGGACGATCGCCGTCGACAGCGAGCCCGGGTCGACCACGTTCGAGGTGCGACTGCCCGCTCGACCCGCCGACCCCGCCTGACCCGCGCTCCGCTCAGTAGCCGGAGAAAGCGTCGGTCGTGATCGACCGGGCGCGCTCCAGCGCGGGGGCGAGTTCGGAGATCAGGCCGGGAGGACCGGAGATGTAGGCGTGGCGCTCGGCGATGTCGGGCACCACCTGCAGGAGACCCTCGGCATCCAGGCGCACGCCGCGGGCCCACCGCCATCGCGGGGGAAGGTCGGTGGGCTCGTCGCGCGTGAAGACGATGACGGGCACTCCTGACGCTTCGAGCTCGTCGCGGAACGCGAGCTCCTCGGCACCCGACGCGACGTAGACGAACACGACGTCGCGGTCGTCGGAGGACAGCCGCAGATGCCGCAGCTGCGAGACGAACGGCGTGACGCCGATGCCGGCCGCGACCATGAGCACCGGGCTCGTGGGCTTCGACGGCAGCACGAAATCGCCCCAGACCCCGGTGACGGGCAGCGACTGGCCCGGCTCGACACGCGCGAGCGCCTTCTTGTAGCTCGACTGCGAACCCTCTCGCAGAGCGATCCGCACGGTCGGGAGCTCCTCGGGCGCCGACACGATGCTGAACTCGCGCCGCGTGCCGCGGGCGTCGGCGTGCGCGTGGGCGACTTCGAGCTCGAGGTACTGACCGGCGGAGAAGCGGAACCCGCGCCGCGCGTGGAAGACGAGCTCCCGCACGGTGGGGGTGAGTGCGACGCGCTCCACGAGCGTGAGGCGCACGGCGGAGCGGAACGCGAACACGAAGGCGACGAGGTTCCCGATGAGGAGCGCGCGCTCCTGACCGAGGCTCACGCCGCCGACGTCGATGGGCCAGCCGGCCAGCACGCCGACGATCGCCGCCACGACGAACTGCTGCCAGCGGCGCGGCGGCAGGGTGAGCGGTTCGGAGAGCATGAACACACCGAGGAAGAGGAAGGGCGAGGACCACAGCAGCTGCCAGAAGACCGTTCCGGCGTCGAAAGCCAGCCCCGCCGTCTGGTACTGGCTGGCGGTGCGGAAGAAGGCGACCGCGACCGCGATCACGAGGAACACGAGCACGACGCGCAGCTTCTCGGTGCGGAACAGCACCAGGAACCCGGCGACGATCACCGGCGCCGCGAGATACGGCGAGCCCACCCACCAGGCGGAGGCGCCGAGCTCCGGCACCCACACGCTCAGCACCGTGAGGAACGTCGCCCCGACAGCCGCCGGGTTGAAGATATGGCGTCCCTGCCAGGCGAGCACGTACTTCGACGCGGATGCCACGGCGCCGGCCACCGCGAGACCGACGAGTCCGAGGGGATCGAGAGTGGGGCGCAGCACGAACAGCAGGATCAGCACCGTGATGAGAGTGGACTCCCAGCGCCATGCCTTGCCGAGGAGTCGGTGCGCGAGCGCATCCACCGCGACGCACGCGAGTCCGAGCACCGCCCACGCGGCCAGCAGCTCCCACGGGGTCGGGGCGAGGACGCCGAAGAACGACTCGACGAACGCGATGGCCGCCAGCGCCACGAGGGCCCAGACGACGAGGCGATACATGGAGATCCGGCCGATGAGCGCGAAGACGCGGGTCCAGGCGGCGGTGAGCGATGAGATCACGAGAACAACTCTGCCTTACAGTTCGGGGACCACTCCACGCGGCCATCGGTCGTCATGCGCACCCACGCCACTCCCCACGCATGGGCGAGGGCGGGTCCGCCGTCGAAGAAGAGCGCGCTGGCGATGGCATCCGCCGTCAGCGCGCGCGGCGCGACGGCCCACGTCGCGGCGATCGTCCGCACGGGCTCCCCGGTGCGGGCATCGAGCACGTGATGGAGACCGTCGCCCCACGAGCGCCGGTTGGTCGCCGAGGCGCACAGCGCGGCATCCGACACGTCCCACACGCCGATCGCACGTCGCGCGTCGTAGGGGTGCTCCAGACCGATCCGCTCCGGTGGGTCGTGCGCGCCGCCGCGCACCGCGAGATCGCCGCTCGCGTCGACCACGATGCGACCCGGCATCCGTCCTTCGGCCTCCAGCGCGACCCACCGCTCGACCTCGGCGATCACGACGTCGACGAGGCGTCCCTTGCCGATCGCGCCGACGTCGATCGTCGCGGGCTCGCTCAGCCGCAGGTGGGCATCGTCCCAGTGGAGCTGCTCGCGCCACCGCGAGGGCGCGGGGCGAGCACCCGCGTCGAGGAAGCCGTACCCCGGGTCGTAGCCGCGGAGAGCGAGGGCGTCGCCGATGAGCGGGTTGATCGCCCCCGCTGTGGCGTCCGAGAGGTCCGCGTACGCACCCAGCATCGCGGCCGCGTCAGGCGGCACCGGAACCGCTCCGCCCCGCGTCGCCAGAGAGCGCACGACCGAGTCGTCGCGGAACCGCGACCACGTGCGATCGAAATCGTCGATGAGCGCCGTGACCGCTCGCCGTGCGTCGACCGTCAGCGGTCGTGGAGTCAGGATCTCCCAGGACGTGCCGATGGCGGTGAACTCCCACCGCGCATCGGCTGCGCCGCCCATCAGGCGGCCGCTTCGGCCTTGATCGCGTCGATCGCCTCGTTGAATCCACCGCTGGTGAGCGACGAGCCCGCCACGCGCGAGACGGAGATCTCGTCGATGTCCTTGCCCACGACCTCCGCCTGGATCCCACCGATGAACTGCGACTGGTACTGCTCGGACTCGCGCTTGGTGGGGTTGCCCGTGACCTCGACCGCCGTGACGACATCGTCGGCCAGCGTGACGGTCACGCTGATCGTCTCGACCGATTCGGGCGTCGCGTAGGAGCCCTCGGCGGTGTAGGTGCCGTCCGCGTAGGTCGCAGAACCGGACGAGGCACCGGAGTCGGTTCCGGCCTCGGTGCTGGAGGTGCCGCTGTCGGCGTCACCCGTGGTCGTCGGGCTCGTGGTGCCCGCGCATCCGGCGAGGACGGCGATACCCAGGACGGATGCCGCGGCGGCGCCCATGCGCAGCTGGCGGGGAACGGCGGTGGTGCGGATCATGGTGGTCCTCCTTCTGTCGTGCCCCACCCGTGCTGCGGGGGGCGAGACCAACGCTATCCGCGCCCACCCTGCCGACATCTCGGCGCCGCCTATGCGTTTGCAGTGAGTGCGGGCTCCTCGCCGCGCGCGCAGCGTGTTGTTTCGCGCGCAGCGTGTTGTTTCGCGCGCAGCGTGTTGTCTCGCGCGCGGCACCTCCTCAGCGACGCAGCGCCTTCAGCCCCTCCACGGCGGCGAAGATCACGACGGAGAGCGCGAGCGGAGCCAGCCAGCCGGTGAACGGAAGCGGCTGCGATCCGAACAGTCCGTTCATGAACGGGACGTAGGTGTACAGGAGCTGGAGCAGCAGCAGCGCTCCCGCCGACCACCACACGACCGGATTGCCCCGGAGGACGTCGACGGTGACGCTCGAGCGCCCCAGGAACCGGCAGTTGAAGAGGTAGGCGAGCTGACCGAGCGCGAGCATGGCGACCGCCTGCGTGCGGGCATAGTCCACGTCGCCCGTGGTGGCGGTGCCCCACCAGAAGACGCCGAGCGTCGCCCCGCCGATGAGGAGCGACACGAGGAGGACGAAACCGAGCTCGCGCGCCGAGACGATCGAACCTCCGGGAGCCCGGGGCGAACGCGCCATGATGCCCTTCTCCGCCGGTTCGTAGGCCAGTGCGAGCGACAGCGTGACCGCCGTGACCATGTTGACCCAGAGCACCTGGACGGGGGTGAGCGGCAGGGTGAACCCGAAGACGATCGCGACGAGGATGACGAGCGACTGCGCGCCGTTGGTGGGCAGCAGGAAGACCACCGACTTGCGCAGGTTGTCGTAGATGCGACGGCCCTCTCGGATCGCACTGCGGATCGTCGCGAAGTTGTCGTCCGCCAGGACGATCTCCGCCGCCTCCTTCGTGGCCTCGGTGCCCTTGATCCCCATCGCGATCCCGACGTCGGCACGGGTGAGCGCGGGCGCGTCGTTCACGCCGTCGCCGGTCATCGCCACGACCTCACCGTGGGACTGGAGGGCACGCACGATCCGGATCTTGTGCTCCGGGCTCGTCCGCGCGTAGACGTCGACGTCGCGCACGACCGTCTTCAACTGCTCCTGGCTGAGCGCTTCCAGCTCCGCGCCGGTCAGCACGCGCACGTCGTCGCCGTCGGCGAGGCCCATCTCGCGGCTGATCGCGAGGGCGGTACCCGCGTGGTCGCCGGTGATCATCTTCACGCGGATGCCGGCGTGATGGCAGTCGGCGATGGCCTCGATGGCCTCGGGCCGCGGCGGGTCGAGGATGCCCCACAGGCCGAGGAACTCGAGGTCGGCGAGGTCGTCGATGCCGACCTCGCGCGTACGGGTGGGGGTGCGCGCCGCGGCGAGCACGCGCAATCCCTCGCCGCTCAACTCCATGATCGCCGCTTCCCAGAATGCTCGGTCGACGGGCTCGGCGCCGTCGGCGCCACGCTGCGTGAGCGAGCGCTCGAGGAGGCGGTCGGGAGCCCCCTTGACGAGGATCGCCCGGGCCCCGTCGACGGACTCGTTGAGGGTGGCCATGAACTTGTTCGCCGAGTCGAACGGGACGACGCCGATCCGCTTCGGGCGAGGCTCGGGCCGCGCGCCGCCCTTCATCGCGACGACCTTCAGGGCGCCCTCGGTCGGCTCGCCCACGAGGGTCCATCCGGCCCCGTCGTCGGACGGCACGACGTGCGCGTCGTTGCAGAGGTCGGCGACGGCGAGGAGGGCCCGGACATCCCCGTCGCCCACGGAGCCCGCGGGAGCCGCGGACGTCGACACCCGGCGGATCTCCCCCGCCGGGTCGTAGCCCAGGCCGTCCACCTCGTAGCGCGCGACCGGAGTCACCATCCGCCGCACCGTCATCTCGTTCTTCGTCAGCGTGCCGGTCTTATCGGAGCACACGGTCGTGACGGAACCGAGCGCCTCGACGGCGGGGAGCTTTCGCGTGATGGCGTTCCGGCGTGCCATCTGCTGCACGCCGATCGCCAGGGTGATCGTGACGAGCGCCGGAAGACCTTCCGGGATGGCTGCCACGGCGAATCCGATGGTCGCCGACACGAGATCGCCCAGCGGCATGCGGTGCAGGAAGCGTCCGATGAGCATCATCAGCACGGCCATCCCGAGGATGACGAGAGTGAGCACCTTGCCGAACTGAGCGAGCTGGGTGGTCAGCGGCGTCTGCAGCGAGCCGGCCTCGCCCACCAGCGTCTGGATGCGCCCGATCTCGGTGCGCGCGCCTGTGCCGGTGACGACACCGCGTCCCTGTCCCGCCGAGACGATCGTGCCCGAGAACGCCATCGAGGTGCGGTCGCCGACCCCGGCGTCGTCGGCGACCGGATCGCTCTGCTTCGAGGACGGCACCGATTCGCCGGTGAGCGCTGCCTCCTCGATCCGCAGTTGGAAGGTCTCCAACAGGCGCACGTCGGCGGGCACCTTGTCGCCCGGCGCGAGACGGATGACATCTCCCGGCACGAGGTCGGCGGCGGGGATCGTCGACCACGCGCCGTCGCGCCGCACCTGCGCGTCGGCCGACAGCATCCCGCGGATGCCGGCAAGCGCCTTCTCGGCGCGGCCCTCCTGGAGGAACCCGATCACCGCGTTGATGATGGCGACGGCCATGATGACCCAGAAGTCCAGCCAGTCCGCCATGATCGCCTTGATCGCGGCCGCCGCGAGCAGGATGTAGATGAGCGTGTCGTTGAAATGCCCGAGGAACCGCAGCCACGCGGGGGTGCGGGCGGGCTCGGGAAGGACGTTCGGACCGACCTGCGCGAGCCGCTCGCCGGCGTCGGATGCCGTCAGGCCGCCGGGATCGGTCTGCAACGCCGCCAGGACGGATGCGGTGTCGTGTGAGAACGGGCGCTCGATGTCGAGTGCGGATGCGGCGGCCATGCCGCGATCCTATTCGCGTCCGTCAGGCCGCGCCGTCGAACATGCTCGTGACCGACCCGTCCTCGAAGACCTCCTTGATCGCCCGCGCGAGCAGCGGGGCGATCGGGAGCACCGTGAGCCCCGGGAACCGCTTCTCAGGCGGCAGCGGGATCGTGTCGGTGACGACCACTTCGTCGATCGCGTCGTCCTGCAGGCGCGTGCTGGCCGGGTCGCTGAAGATTGCGTGCGTCGCTGCGACGATGACGCGCTCGGCGCCGTCTTTCTTGAGGGCCTGCGCAGCCTTCACGATCGTCCCGCCGGTGTCGATCATGTCGTCGACGAGAAGGCAGACACGCCCCTCGACGTTGCCGACGATGTCATTGACGGTCACCTGGTTGGCGACGTTGGGGTCACGACGCTTGTGGATGATCGCGAGCGGCGCGTCGAGGCTGTCCGACCAGGTGTCGGCCACACGCACGCGGCCGGTGTCGGGCGAGACGACGGTGAGCTTCGCGCGGTCTTCGGGCGACAGGCTCTTCTCGAAGTAGTCGAGCAGCACGGGCTTGGCGAAGAGGTGATCGACGGGACCGTCGAAGAAGCCCTGGATCTGGGCCGCGTGGAGGTCGACGCTCATGACGCGGTCGGCACCGGCCGTCTTGAGCAGGTCGGCGACGAGACGCGCACTGATGGGCTCGCGCCCACGGCCCTTCTTGTCCTGCCGGGAATACGGGTAGTACGGGGCGACGACGGAGATGCGCTTCGCAGATGCGCGCTTGGCGGCATCCAGCATGATGAGCAGTTCCATGAGCCACTCGTTGACCGGCGGGCCGAACGACTGGATGAGGAAGATGTCGCATCCGCGGATGGACACCTCGAAGCGCGTGAGGATCTCGCCGGAGGCGAAGGTGCGGTGCTCGGTCGGCACGAGGCTCGACCCCAGCTCCGCGGCCACCTGCTGCGCGAGTTCGGGGTGGGAGCTGCCCGCCGCCACGACGAGACGCTTCTTCGTCTTCACGACGAGGCCGGGGGCGATGTCGTCCCTCTCGGGATCAGTCGCCTTGTTCTTGCGCGCCATCGTCCGCTTTCTGTGCGGACCGCGCACGTGCGGCGGCTGCGGCCGCTTCCGTGCCCGGTCGGTGATTCTCGACCCACCCCTCGACGTTGCGCTGAGGGGTCACGCTGAGAGCGAGCGCACCGGGGGGGACGTCCTTTCGGATGACCGCTCCGGCGCCCGTCTTGGCGCCATCTCCGATCCTAACGGGCGCGACGAACACGTTGTGCGAGCCGGAGTGCACCTCGTCGCCGATCTCGGTGCGGTGCTTGGCGATGTCGTCGTAGTTCGCGGTGATCGCGCCGGCGCCGAGGTTCACGCCGCGGCCGATCGTCGTGTCGCCGATGTAGGACAGATGCGGCACCTTGCTGCCCTCGCCTATCGTGGAGTTCTTCGTCTCGACGAAGGTGCCGATCTTCCCGCGGGCGGCCAGCTGCGTGCCCGGACGCAGGTAGGCGAACGGTCCGACGGTCGCGCCCGCGCCGATGACGGCGAGCGTGGCATCCGTCCGGCGGACGACCGCGCCCTCGCCGACCTCGCAGTCCTCGAGGGTCGTGTCGGGGCCGACGATCGCGCCGGTCTCGACCGTCGTCGCGCGCAGGATGTGGGTGTTGGGCAGCACGGTCACGTCGGGGGCGAGCGTGGCGGTCACATCGATCCACGTGGTCGCCGGGTCTTGGATCGTCACCCCGGCCAGCTGCCACCGCCGCACGGTGCGGGCGTTGAGGAGCCGGCCCGCCTCCGCGAGCTGGGCACGGTCGTTGACGCCGAGGGTGACGGACACGTCGGCTACGACGGATGCCGCAACGGCGCGGTCGTCGGCGCGCAGGAGTCCGATGACGTCGGTGAGGTACTTCTCCCCTTGCGCGTTGTCCGTGCGGAGGAGCGGGAGGCGGGTGCGCAGCTCCCGCGCGGCGAAGACGTACACGCCCGCGTTGATCTCACGGACGGCGGCCTCGTCGTCGGTCGCGTCCTTCTGCTCCACGATGCGCGCGACGCCGCCGTCGGCGTCGCGCAGCACCCGGCCGTAGCCGGTGGGCTCGTCGACGACCGCACTCAGCAGCGTCGCTGCGGACGCCGCAGCGCGGTGGGCGCCCACGACGGCAGCGAGGGTGTCGGCATCCAGCAGGGGCACGTCGCCGCTCAGCACGAGCACGTCGCCGTCGAAGTCGGGCAGTGCGGACAGGGCGATCTCGACCGCGCGCCCCGTGCCGGCGACCTCGTCCTGGTCGACGACGACGACTTCGGGCGAGACCCCGAGAACGGCCTCGGCGACCTGGTCGCGCTCGTGACGCACGACCACCACGACGTGCGCGGGAGCCAGGTCACGGGCCGTGTCGAGCACGTGCCCGACCAGGGGCCGCCCGCCGATGCGGTGGAGCACCTTCGGGAGCGCGGAGCGCATGCGGGTACCCTGCCCCGCCGCGAGAATGACCACGGCCAGCGAGGGGTCGAGAGTGTTCTCCGTCATGCTCCGCCGCCAGGACTCGAACCTAGACCTCACAGCTCCAAAGGCTGTCGTGCTGCCATTACACCACGGCGGACCGCGGACCGCAGGGCGGGGCCGCACCGTCCAGTCTGCCACGGGCGGCGCCATCCCCCGGTTCGCGCGGGCGATGCCTCGACCCGGGATAATGGCGGAGTGACCGCCGAACACGATGAGGTCGACCGGATCGTCGACGCGTGGACGACGCAGCGACCCGACCTCGATTTCTCGCCCCTCGAAGTGCTCTCGCGCGTCGACCGTCTCTCGCGCCACCTCGACCGCGCGCGCCGTGAGGCGTTCCGTCGAAGCGAGCTCGAGCCGTGGGAGTGGGACGTGCTGTCGGCGCTGCGCCGGGCAGGCGAGCCCTACCAGCTGAGCCCGAAGCAGCTGCTCCAGCAGACACTGGTCTCCAGCGGCACCATGACCAATCGCATCGACCGTCTCGTCGGCCGCCGACTCGTCCGCCGCGAGGCCGACCCGGCCGACGGGCGCAGCGTCCTCGTGACGCTCACCGAAGACGGGCGCACGCGCGTCGATGCCGCCATCACGCGACTCGTGGATGCCGAAGCCGTACTCCTCGCGGTGCTCTCGCGCACCGATCGCGACCGGCTCGCCGCACTCCTTCGCAAACTCAGCCTCGGTTTCGACACGTCGCGCTGACGCGGCCTCTCAGGCTTCGAGCGACTCCGACAGTTCGAGCCAGCGTTCTTCGAGCGCGGCGATCTCGGCATCCATCTCGCCGATCTTGCGCATCTTCTCCCCGAGACCGACGTAATCGGACTGGTCGTGATCGGCGAGCGCGGTGCGGTCGGCATCCACCTGCGCCGTGAGCTTCGAGAGCCGGCGCTCCGTGGCCTGCAGCTCCTTCTGCGCCGCGCGACGGTCGGCGCCCGCGAGCGACGACGCGGCAGGGGTAGATGCCGGCGCGGCGGGCGAAGACGATGCCGGTCGGCCGGTCGCCTGCTGCGCGCGCCGCAGACGCAGGTACTCGTCGACGCCGCCCGGGAGATGACGCAGATGCCCGTTCATGACGGCGTACTGCTGATCGGTCACCCGCTCCATGAAGTAGCGGTCGTGGCTGACGACGAGGAGCGTGCCCGCCCAGGCATCCAGCAGTTCCTCGATCGCGGCCAGCATGTCGGTGTCGAGGTCATTGGTCGGCTCGTCGAGGATCAGCACGTTGGGCTGGTCGAGCAGGATCAGCAGGAGTTGAAGACGCCGCTTCTGGCCGCCGGAGAGGTCTTTCACGGGCGTCGACAGCTGCGCCGACGAGAACCCCATGCGCTCCAGGAGCTGACCGGGCGTGAGTTCCTGCGCCTTGGAGCCCGTGCCGAACTCGTATGTCGTCCGCAGGCGACCGACGACGACGCGCACCGGTTCGTCCAGATGCGGGTCGAGCTCGTCCATCCGCTGCGTGAGGGTCGCGACCCGCACCGTCTTCCCGCGCTTGACCCGCCCGCTGGTCGGCTCGACGGTGCCGGCCACGAGACCGAGCAGCGTCGACTTCCCGGCACCGTTCACGCCCAGGATGCCGGTGCGCTCCCCCGGCGCGATCCGCCACTCCACGTCGCTGAGCACGGGGCGATCGTCGTAGACGACGCCGGCATCCAGGAGGTCGACGACGTCCTTCCCGAGTCGGGCGACGGCGAGCGACTGCAGCGATACGCGGTCGCGGAGCTCCGGCACATCCGCGATCAGCTCGTTGGCCGCGTCGATGCGGAACTTCGGCTTGGAGGTGCGCGCCGGCGCACCGCGGCGCAGCCACGCGAGCTCCTTGCGGGCGAGGTTCTGACGGCGGGCCTCGATGGAGGCCGCCTGCCGGTCGCGTTCGACGCGCTGCAGGATGTACGCCGCGTACCCGCCGTCGAACGGTTCGACGATCCGGTCGTGCACCTCCCACGTGCGCGTGCAGACCTCGTCGAGGAACCACCGGTCGTGGGTCACGACGAGGAGCGCCCCCGAGCTGGGCGACCAGCGTCGCTTCAGGTGCTCGGCGAGCCAGGCGACCGCCTCGACGTCGAGGTGGTTGGTGGGCTCGTCGAGGGCGAGCACGTCCCAGTCGCCCGCGAGGAGGCGCGCGAGGGCGACGCGGCGGCGCTGCCCTCCCGAGAGTGCGCCCAGCGCGCCGTTCCAGTCGAGGTCGCCGACGAGTCCGGCGATGACATCGCGCACGGCCGCGTCGCCGGCCCATTCGTGCTCCGGCCGGTCGCCCACGATCGCCCCGCCGACGGTCTCCTCGTCGGACAGCACGTCGGCCTGATCGAGCATGCCGATGCGCACCCCTCCGCGCACCGTCACGCGACCGGCATCCGGCTCCCGCTTCCCGGCGAGCATCGACATGAGGCTCGACTTGCCGTCGCCGTTGCGCCCCACGATGCCGATGCGGTCCCCCTCGTCGACGCCGAGAGAGACGCCGTCGAAGACGACCTTCGTGGGGTATTCCAGGTGCAGGCCTTCGGCCCCGAGCAGATGTGCCATGTCGTCATCCAGGCTAGGCGCTCGCGGCGGTGCGCTCGTACGCGCCGGGCGCGGCGCGGCGCGGGGTGCCAGCGGGGGCCGTCGGCGCGCGCGTCGTTTCGGAGGAGATCCGCGTATCGGAGGGCGAATCGAGCGGATGCCACCTCCGCTGTGCAGATGTCCTCCGCTCCGCGGCCGCCGCGCGTGGCCCAAGCCTCGCCCGCGCCACCAGGGATGCCCCGGAGGTCAGTACCAGAAGCTGAGCCGCGGCGTCACAGTGCCGGCGAACAGGCGCGCGAGGCGGCCCGGGTCGTCGGTGCGGATGCGACCCGCGGCCGCGAGCGTCGCCGCGGACACCCCGCCGAGGAGGATCGCCGACAGCTCCGCGACGCCCAATGCGACGCGCAGTGCGGCACTCAGGTCCGCGTCGTCGACGTCTCCGCGCTCGACCTCGGCCGCACCGTCGGGGCCCGTGCGCAAGACATACGGTCCCGCCGCGATCCCGAGCGGATCGGACACCTCCAGCACGACCGCGTCGCTGACGTCCCATCGGCGCGCCGTCAGCGCGGCGACGGGATCGAGGATGCGCACGTACTGGTGGTCGCGCACCGTGATCTTCGCGGCGCGCTGGTCGGCCAGCATCCACCACAGCGGCTCGTCGGTCGACAGCTCCCCCGCCCGCACCGTGCCGATGAGGTCCATCGACAGCAGGAACCGCCAGAGCGCCGCATAGGCGGCATCCGTCGCACTGAGAAGGAGCTGCACGTCGACCCGGGATGCCGCGAAGTCGTCGTGGTTCTCCGTCACGCGATAGAGGGCCAGGCCGTCGACCGAACCGTCGGGCGAGCGGAACTGCACGGCGCGCAGTTCCTCGGCCTTCTCGGCATCGTGCCGCGTGCCGAAGAACCGGTCCCAGTGTCCGCCGGGCATGTCGATCTCGCCGGGCGACGCCGTGCGCGTGCGCTCGTGGAGCACCGGGGCGAGCTCTCTCGCCTGGTCGCGCGAGACGAAGTCGATGCGGCCCTCGGGTTCGGGCCCCACCCAGCCCGCGCGGCGGGCGTCGATCTCCCACTCCGCCGCTGCCGCCGCCGGTGCGAACCCGTAGCGGCCGTAGATGCTCGACTCGCTCACCGTCAGCGAGGCGACGGGGAATCCGAGAGCGGCCGCCGTGCGCAGCTCGCCCGACATCATGTGCCGCAGAAGTCCGCGGCGACGATGCGTGGGGGCGACCGTGACCGAGCTGATCGCGCACGTCGCCACTTCGCCGCCGGGCACCGTCAGACGGGCACCCCACGACGCGAAGGTCGCCACCGGCACCTCCGGCAGAGGGGCGCCGGCATCGTAGACGCCGAGCTTGCGACGATAGGCGCCGAGATCGAAGAAGGCCTGCCATTGCGTCTCGTTGCGCTCACTGCCGAGGAATCCGCGGACGACGGCATCGAGCCAGCGGTCGACCTCGGGTCGTGACGCATCGTCGATGCGGCGGAGGCCGAGTCCCTGCGCCGCGACACCGTCGAGGGATGCCGCATCGATCGGGGCGTCGTGGAAGGTCTGATCGAGTTCGGTCATGGCGAGTCTCCGCTCAGTCGATCGTGAGGATGCGCGCACCGGCGACGGGACCGTGCACGGCGACGGCCGCGTGTCCGGCATCGGAGAGGTCTCGCGCGAGGGCGGCGGCGCCGCGCTCATCGGATGCCAGGAAGGCGACGGTGGGTCCCGACCCCGACACGATCCCCGCGAGCGCACCGCGACCGACGCCCTCCTCGATCAGCTCGCCCAGCTCGGGACGCCGCTGGACGGCGACCGGTTGCAGGTCGTTGCGCATCGCGGCGGCGAGCGCGGCGGCATCTCCGCCACGGAGCGCCTGGAGCACGGCGGGATCGACGGCGGGGACCCCGCGGGAGGGCGAGATGTCGGTGCGAGCGCGCAGCGCGTCGAGGCCCGCGTACGCCTCCGGCGTCGACAGCCCTTCGACGTGCGTCACGAACACCCAGTCGAAGCGGCCGCGCACGAGTGCCGGCGCGAGCTCGTCACCGCGTCCCGTGCCCACGGCGGTGCCCCCGCGCAGCGCGAACGGCACGTCGGCGCCCAACTGCGCTCCGAGAGCGTGCAGCTCGGCTGACGACAGCCGCCCGTCGAGCAGCTCGTTCACCGCGACGAGCGCCGCCGCGGCATCCGCCGAGCCGCCGCCCATGCCCCCGGCGACCGGAACACTCTTGTGCACGTCGAGGCGCACGCCGTACTCCCACCCGACCTCGCGCGCGACGAGCCGGGCAGCGCGGACGGCGAGATTGCGGTCATCCAGCGGCACCCCGCTCACGTCGACGTCGCCCGTCACGGAGATCGAGAACTCGTCGTCGGTCGTCGCCGAGAGGTCTTCGTACATCGAGACGGCCTGGTACACCGACGCAACGTCGTGGTAGCCGTCGGACTGCACGTCGCCGACCTCGAAGAAGATGTTCACCTTGCCGGGCGCGCGCACGTGCACCCGGCGCTCGGGCTGTCGACTGAGGCTCACGCGGTCGGCGCCCACAGCTGATCGATGCCGGCGGCGATCACGTCGATCTGCTCGAGCTCCTCGGTGTCGAACGCCGGGCCGGACAGGGCGGCGAGGTTCTCGTCGAGCTGCTCGGGGCGGGACGCGCCGATGAGCGCCGACGTGACGACACCGTCGCGCAGCACCCACTGCAGGGCGAGCTGGGCAAGCGTCTGACCGCGTTCCCGCGCGATGACGTCGAGCGACCTCAGGCCCGACAGCGCGCTGTCGGACAAGGTCGAACCGGGGAGCGACGACCGTTGCTGGGAACGCTCCGACGTGCCGTCGCCGAGGTAGCGGTTCGTGAGAAGACCCTGCGCGAGCGGAACGAAGGCGATCGCCCCCATCCCCTCCTGACGGAGAACCCCCGTCAAGCCGTCTTCGATCCAGCGATCGAGGATCGAGTAGGACGGCTGGTGGATCACGAGGGGCGTCCCGAGCGAGCGGGCGATCGCGGCGGCCTCGGCGGTCTGCGTGGCGCTGTAGGACGAGATGCCGACATAGAGCGCCTTGCCCTGGCGCACGAGGGTGTCGAGCGCCCCGATCGTCTCCTCGAGAGGCGTGACGGGATCGAACCGATGCGAGTAGAAGATGTCGACGTAGTCGATGCTCATCCGCGTGAGCGACTGCTCGGCGCTGGCCAGCAGGTACTTCCGCGACCCCCACTGCCCGTAGGGCCCCTGCCACATGTCGTAGCCGGCCTTGGAGGAGATGATGAGCTCGTCGCGGTACCGGCCGAAGTCCTCACGCATCATGCGGCCGAAGTTGGTCTCGGCGGAGCCGTACGGCGGGCCGTAGTTGTTCGCGAGATCGAAGTGCGTGATGCCCCGGTCGAACGCATGGCGCAGCAGCGCTCGCTGGCCGTCGAAGGGGTAGTTGTCGCCGAAGTTCCACCACAGTCCGAGGGAGACGGGCGGGAGGTACAGCCCGCTCGCGCCGACCTGACGGTACTCGGTAGAGGTGTAGCGGTCGTCGGCGGCGGTGTAGGGACGGTGCAGGTCTCCGCCGCGGGACGGCGGGAAGCGGTTCTCGGTCACTCCCCCAGGCTAGCGACCCGTTCTGACGCCGACCACGGGTGGGCACGAAACGTCGATGTCACATGTTCCGTCTACGTTGAGGAGGGTTCGCATCGTCGATGCGGCCAGAGAGGAGCACATGACGGCTCTGCAGGCACTGCCTTCCCACCCCCACCCCTGGTCGGGACTGCTCACCAGGGGCGACGTCGTCTTCGACGACGGCGTGTTCCGGCTCCGGCACGACGACACGACGCCCGGTCAGGCCCTCGAGGCCGATCTGCTCCTGGTCGCCGACGCCCTGGATGCCGCGGGGATCGCGGTGACCTTGATCCGTCACGGCTCCGCCGCCCCCGCCCTCGTGGTCGACGCCGCCCAGCGCGATGCGGTGCTCGGCGTGCTCCGCGCCCTGGGCGAGCGCGAGCCGCTCTACGCAAAGTCTGCGGGGGCGCCGGTGGGCCTGGCCGCCGACCTGGAGCCGTCGACGGAGGCGGCATCCGTGGGCGCCCGATCGATCCGGCTGTATCGGCCGCGCATCAGCGCGACGGGTTCGCTGCGCTACGACAAGGACTGCAGCTTCGCGCTCGAGTTCTGGCGGCGAGACGGCGACGTGATCCACGCCCCCCGCGCGAACGCGCTCACCCGCCGCGTGTTCCCGGCCAGCGACCTGCGACCGGCGACGAAGCACCGCTACGGACGGTCATGGGCGACGCTCGAGGGCATGTTCGACCCGCAGCCCGACGAGGTCGTCGACGAGATCGATCTCGTCTTCTCGTGGGTCGACGGTTCGTCCAGCGAGTTCCAGCGCCAGCGTGCCGCGCAGATGGAGGGGTACGTCGTCGGCGAAGGCGACGAGAGCGCCGCGCGGTACCGCCACGTCGACGAGCTGCGGTACGCGCTGCGCAGCGTGCACATGTACGCCCCGTGGGTGCGACGCATCTTCATCGCTACCGACTCGCCGCGCCCGTCGTGGCTGGCCGACGACCCCCGGGTCACGCTCGTGCGCAGCGAGGACTTCTTCGCCGACACCTCCGTGCTGCCGACCCACAACTCGCACGCGGTCGAGGCGCAACTGCATCGCATCGACGGGCTCGCCGAGCGGTTCCTCTACTCCAACGACGACATGTTCTTCGCTCGCCCCGTTCGCCCCGAGCTGTTCTTTACCTCCGGAGGGGTGTCGAAGTTCGTCGAGTGTCCGATCCGCATCGGCACGGGAGATCCCCTCCCGCACCGCAGCGGCCACGACAACGCGCTGCGCGTCAACCGGGCACTCCTGCGCGAACGCTTCGGCCGCACCATCCTTCGCGACCTCGAGCACTGCGCGACACCGTTGCGACGCAGTGTGCTCACCGAACTCGAGCGCGAGTTCCCCGACGACTTCGCCCGCACCGCGGCATCCCGCTTCCGCTCGGCCACCGACATCTCCGTCACCAACAGCCTGTACCACTACTACGCGCTCATGACGGGGCGTGCGGTCGTGTCGACGGAGGCCCGCGTGCGGTACGTGCAGTCGACCCTCGCGTCGTCGCTGCGCCAGATGCGGCGGCTCGAGAAGCGGCGAGACGTCGACATGTTCTGCCTCAACGACGGCGGATCGTCCGAGGTTCCCGAAGACGTGCGCATCCGGACGGTGCGCGACACCCTCGAGCGGATGTTCCCCGTGCGCGGGCCGTGGGAGCTGCCCGAAGTGGGCGTCGAGTCCGACGCCGACGTCAGTGGAGGACGGGCACCGGGCGAGTCGGCGGAGCGGATCGGCGCGTCACACTGACACCCGTCACTCCGGCCTCGGCGAGCAGCTCGCGCGCACGCCCGGGGTCGGTGTACTCGACGGGAATCGGCACGTCGACCGGAACGACGGCGTGGACGATCGTGTCGTCGTACACGTGCACGAGGTTGAACGCCTGAGCGCCGTCCTGCGGGCGGGTGCCGCCCACCGGCACGGTGAGGTCTTGCGCGTAGCACGTGGACGAGGCGACCGACACGGGGATGCCGGCGAACGTCGCGAACGTCGAGTAATGGAGATGGCCGGCGATGATCGCGCGCACGTCGGTGCCCCGCACGACGTCGGCGAGGCGCCGCTGGTCGCGCAGTTCGACGCTGGCCGCGAGCGCCAGGACACTCGGCACCGGCGGGTGGTGCATGGCGAGGATGGTGCCCAGCGGTGCGGGCGTCGCGAGCACCCGCGCGAGCCAGGCGAGCTGATCGTCGGTGACTTCGCCGTAGTGGTGACCGGGCACCGAGGTGTCGAGCGTGACGATGCGAAGACCGTCGAACTCGTCGACCCGGTCGACGGGGCGCCGGTCGTCGGTCCGCTCGTCCCACAGCTCCGCTCGGAAGGCGGCGCGCTCGTCGTGGTTGCCCATGACCCAGACGACCTCTGCGCCCAAGCGGTGCGCGAACGGCTCCACCAGGGCGCGCAGATCGGCGTAGGCACGTCGCTCCCCCAGATCCACCAGATCGCCGGTGAAGACAATCACGTCGGGACGCACCCCCGACGCCTCGATCCCGTCGAGGGCGCGAGACAGCCGTTCCCGGCCGTCGATCGCATCGAACAGGAGAGGTGCGCCGGCGCGCAGATGCGTGTCGCTGACGTGGAGGAGAACCCGTTCGGGAGCCGGATGCTCTGCGGTAGGCATACGCCGAATGTTACCGGCATGTTTCGTAGCCGCGCGGGGAACGCGCGCGGAACGTCACATGACCTGAGCGCGTGCGATCGCGACGAAGTCCTCGATCGCGAGCTCTTCCCCGCGGGCGGTCGGAGCCACCCCGGCAGCCTCGAGCGCCGCGGAGGCTGACGCGGCGTTGCCGCCCAGCACACCCGACAGCGCCTGGCGGAGCATCTTGCGGCGCTGCTGGAACGCGGCATCCACGATGCGGAAGGTAAGGCGACGCTCGTCTTCCGAGCCGCGCGCCTCGGGGTCGCGGTCGAAGGCGACCAGCACGCTGTCGACCCCCGGCACGGGCCAGAACACCTGCCGCGAGACGGTTCCGGCCAGCCGCCACGACCCGTACCAGGCCGCTTTCACGCTCGGCGCGCCGTACACCTTGGAGCCGGGCGGAGCGGCGAGCCGTTCGCCCACCTCCGCCTGCACCATCACGACACCGCGACGGATGCCGGGGAAGGTCTCCATGAAGTGGAGGAGCACCGGAACGCTGACGTTGTACGGCAGGTTCGCGACGAGGACGTCGGGGTCGCCGGGAAGCTCGGTCACCCGCAGCGCATCGGCCGCGAGCACGTGGAGGGCGCCGTCGGGCACACCGTGCGCGGCGGCCGTGCGCGGAAGTCGCTCGGCGAGGCGGTGATCGATCTCAACGGCGGTCACGGGCGCACCGGTCTCGAGGATCGCGAGGGTGAGCGATCCGAGCCCGGGACCGACCTCGACCACGTGGTCGTCGGCGGTGACACGGGCGACGTGCACGATCTTGCGGACCGTGTTGGCATCCACGACGAAGTTCTGCCCGAGCTTCTTGGTCGGGGTGACGTCCAGGTCGGCGGCGAGCGCGCGGATCTCGGCGGCCCCGAGCAGTGTGACGGCCATCCCCCCAGCCTACTTGGCGCGTCCCCTCCCCTCCTGCGCGGCTGGGGGCGCGATCAGGCGGGAGCGGAGGCGGCGCGCGCGGCGGCCGGGAGGGCGGCGATCACCTCGCCGAGCGCGGTCTCGTCGTGGGCGGCGGTGAGGAACCACGCCTCGAACGCCGACGGCGGCAGGCTCACGCCGGCCCCGAGCATGGCGTGGAAGAAGCGCGCGTACGCCGCGGCATCCTGACGCTGCGCCGTCGCATAGTCGGGGACGCCGCCGACCACCTCGGGCCCGAAGAACACGCTGAACAGCGTGCCCGCCCGCTGGACGACGTGCGGCACGCCCGCCTCGGCGAGCGCCTCGCCCACGGCGGTCGCGACGGTGTCGGCGGCAGACGCGAGGCGGCGGTACACGTCGGCGTCGGCGAGCCGCAGCGTCGCGAGGCCGGCGGCGACCGCGACGGGGTTCCCGCTGAGGGTGCCCGCCTGGTACACCGGGCCCGTGGGCGCCAGGAGGTCCATGACGTCGGCGCGGCCGGCGACGGCGGCCACCGGCATCCCGCCTCCGATGACCTTGCCGAAGGTGACGAGATCGGGGATCACCTCTTCCCCGGCCTCCCGCAGCACCTGCGCGTATCCGCCGGCGGCGGCGCGGAAGCCGGTGAGCACCTCGTCGCTGATGAGGAGCGCGCCCTCTCTCCGCACGAGGGCCTGCATCGCCGCGGAGAACCCGGATGCCGGGGCCACGACTCCCATGTTGGCGGCGGCGGCCTCGGTGATGACGGCGGCGATGCGGCCCGGGTGGGCGGCGAAAGCGGCTTCCAGCGCGTCGATGTCGTTGTAGGGCACAACGAGGGTCTGCGCCGCGACCGCCTCGGGCACGCCGGCCGAGCCCGGGAGCGCGAAGGTCGCGAGCCCCGACCCGGCGGCGGCGAGCAGGCCGTCGGAGTGGCCGTGGTAGTGACCGGCGAACTTGATGAGGAGATCGCGGCCGGTGGCGCCCCGGGCGAGGCGGATGGCGGTCATGGTGGCCTCGGTGCCCGTGGAGACCAGTCGCACCTTCTCGACCCCGGGAACGCGGGCGGCGATGAGTTCGGCGAGCTCGGCTTCGGCGGCGGTGGGGGCCCCGAACGACAGGCCGCGTCGCGCCGCGGCGACGACGGCCTCGACGACCTCGGGGTGGGCGTGTCCGAGGAGGGCCGGACCCCAGCTCGCGACCAGGTCGACGTAGCGGCGGCCGTCGGCGTCGGTGACGTACGGACCCTGCGCCGACGTCACGAACCTCGGGGTGCCGCCGACCGATCCGTAGGCGCGGACGGGCGAGTCCACACCACCGGGGATGACCCGCTGGGCGCGCGCGAACAGTTCTTCGTTGCCGGTCATGCGCGCACCTCCCCCGCGCGCAGTCGCTGCGCGACCTCGACGGCCCAGTAGGTGAGGATCGTCTCCGCGCCGGCACGGCGGATGCCGAGCAGCGTCTCGACCACGGCACGGTCGCGGTCGATGAGTCCCGCGGCGGCGGCGTGCTCGATCATCGCGTACTCCCCCGACACCTGGTACGCCCAGACGGGGACCGGCGAGACGTCGGCGACGCGGGCCAGCACGTCGAGATAGGGTCCGGCGGGCTTCACCATGACGACGTCAGCGCCCTCGTCGGCATCCACGAGGGCCTCCTGCACGCCCTCGCGGCCGTTGGCCGGATCGAGCTGGTATGTGCGACGGTCACCGTCGAGAGTCGATTCGACCGCGTCGCGGAAGGGGCCGTAGAACGCCGAGGCGTACTTCGCGGCGTAGGCGAGGATCGCCACCCGGCTGTGTCCGACGGCGTCGAGGGCAGCGCGCACGGCGCGCACCTGGCCGTCCATCATCCCCGAGAGGCCCAGGATGTCGGCGCCGGCGTCCGCCTGTGCGACCGCCATCCGGGCGTACACCTCCAGCGTCGCGTCGTTGTCGACGCTTCCGTCGGCGGCGAGCACCCCGCAGTGCCCGTGGTCGGTGAACTCGTCGAGGCACAGGTCGGCCTGCACCGTGAGGCGCCCCGCGGCGGCCTCGGCGGCGACGGCGATGGCGCGATTGAGGATGCCGTCGGGGTCGGTCGCACCCGAGCCGACGGCGTCGCGCACCGCGGGGACGCCGAACAGCATGACACCGCCGACACCCGCCGCCGCCGCCTCCTCGACGACGGCCGGAAGGTCTGCCAGCGGGTGCTGGTGCACGCCGGGCATCGTCGCGATGGGCTGCGCGACCTCGATCCCCTCCTTGACGAAGACCGGCAGGACGAGGTGGCGGGGAGCCAGGTCGGTCTCTGCGACGAGGCGGCGCAGGGCCGGGGTGGCGCGAAGGCGCCGCAGGCGCCGTTCGGGGAACGCGGTCATGAGGTGAGCTCCGTTCGAGCGGGGACGGCATCCGGTGCGGGGGCGTCCAGGTGCGGGGTGTCGCGCGTGGGCGCGTCGAGTTCGGCGATCAGCGCGTCGATGCTCTGGGTGCGGGCCGTGTGCGAGACGGCGTATCCGATCTGGCGGGCGTCGCGGGTGGTCCCCGGCCCGATGGAGGCGACGACGGTCGACGGCGGGAGGGCGCCGACCTGACGACGCAGCTCGCGGCCGACGCTGAGGGAGGTGAGCAGCACGACGTCGACGCCGCCGCGCTGCAGACGCGCACGGACGTCGCCGGGAAGGTCGATCCCGACCGTGCGGTAGCCGATGCAGACGTCGACCGAGAAGCCGCGCAGCTCCAGTTCGTCGGAGACGACGGCCGTCGCGAGATCGGACCGCACGACGAGGCATCGCCCCGTCGCCTGCGGGTCGCGCCCGAGGCACCACTGCGCCGTGAGGGCGCGCGCCGACGACGGGCCCGACGGCACGAACGCCACCTCGGCGCCGGTCTCGGCCACGGCGCGCGCTGTCGCCGATCCGACGGCGGCGATCTGCGTGGTGGCGGGAACGCGGATGCCTTCGCGCGTCAGCTGCTCGACGGCGGCGGCGCTGGTGACGAACAGCCAGGCGTACTCCCCCCGCGCGAGGGCGGCGAAGGCGCGGTCCCTGGCCGCCGTGTCGCGCGGCGGGGCGGAGGCGATGACGGGGGCGACGATCGCTTCGGCGCCCCGGCGCTGCAGGTCCTCACGGACGCGCTCGCCCCAGGGCCCGCCGCGGGGGACGAGCACGGAGGCGCCGCGGAGGCGTCCGTGCCCGCTCACGGGTTCGCTCCCGCCGTCCCTGCAGGTCCGGCGGTGTCGGCCGACCCTGCCAGGTCGGCGAGCTCACCGGCACCCGCAGCGAGCAGTTCGGCGACGATGTCGGCGGCCTCGGCATCCCGGTCGAGCGAGTCGGTCAGGCGGGGTGCGTCGACGCGTCGTTCGACGCGCACCGACGCGGCGCCGTCGAGGGCGTAGACCTCGGCGACGAGAGCGACCGTCCCGTCGGATGCCGGTTGTGCGCTGATGCCGACCGGCGCGGCGCAGCCGGCCTCCAGTCGGCGAAGCACATCGCGCTCCCAGAGGCTCGCCGTCGTCGACGTCTCGTGACCGATCGCCGCGACCGCGTCCGCCAGCGCCGGGTCGTCGGTGCGCAGCTCGACGGCGAGGGCGCCCTGCCCGGCGGACGTGGGCCACGTATCCAGGTCGAACACATCGCTGATCTCCTCGGTGCGGCCGAGCCGCGCGAGTCCCGCCTCGGCGAGCACCGTCGCGTCGTACTCCCCCTCGTGGACCTTCCGGAGGCGGGTATCGACGTTGCCCCGGATGCCGCGGACGTCGAGGTCCGGCCGCCGCCGCAGGAGCTGGGCGACGCGGCGCGGCGAACCGCTGCCGACCACGGCACCGAACGGCAGCTCGTCGAGGGAGAGCCCGTCGCGGGCGCACAGCACATCGCGCTGCGACGCGCGCTCGGGGACGGCGGCGATGCGCAGACCCAGGACGGCTCCCGTGGGCAGATCCTTCATGGAGTGCACGACGAGGTCGCACGCTCCGCGCAGCAGGGCATCGCGCAGCGCCGCCACGAACACGCCCGTGCCGCCGAGCTGGGCGAGCGGACCGGTGAGCACGTCACCGGCCGTCGTGATCGGCACGAGTTCGACGTCGCGCCCGGTGGCGGCGCGCAGCGCGTCGGCGACGTGCCCGGACTGGGTGGTCGCCAGCGCGCTCGCTCGCGTGCCCAGCCGGAGCGCGTCGGTCACGGCGCGATCCCGGCGAGGGCCGGCTGGAACCCCAGCCGCTTGTTCTCGCAGCAGCCGGGACGGCACACGTCGTACCACGGCCCGAGATCGGTGAGGTGGGGCCGCTCGTCGACCGGCGTCCCTCGCAGGCGTTCCTCGATGAGGTCGACGAGACCCGACACATAGGCGGGGTGGGTTCCGGGCGTGGCCGTCCGCAGCGCCACGAGTCCGAGCCGTTCGGCCGTCTCGAGCGCCTCGGTGTCGAGGTCCCAGAGCACCTCCATATGATCGCTCACGAATCCGAGCGGCACGATGAGGACGGCCTTCCGGCCGCGTGCGGGGAGGTCCTCCAGCGCGTCGTTGATGTCGGGTTCCAGCCACGGCACCTGCGGCGGACCCGACCGGCTCTGGAACACGAGCTGCCACGTACTGCCGATGCCCAGCTGCGCCATGATCTGCTCCGCGACGGCCAGGTGCTGGGCGACGTACGCCCCGCCCGCACCGAACCCGCGCTCCGGCGGACCCGACCGGTCGGCGTCGGAGTCGGGGATCGAGTGCGTCGAGAACAGCACCTCGACATCCGCGGCCACATCGGTGATTCCGCGCTGGGCGAGCTCCGCGACGGCCGTGCGGAGGCCGTCGACGAACGGAGTGATGAAGCCCGGGTGGTCGAAGAACTGCCGGACCTTGTCGATCTCCACCTGTCCGCCCAGGCCCGTCGCCTCGACGGCGTCCGCGAGGTCTTCGCGGTACTGGCGACACGAGGAGTACGACGAGTACGCGCTCGTCGCGATCGCGAGGAGACGGCGACGGCCCGCTGCCACCGCGTCCTGGAGCGCGTCGGCGACGTACGGCATCCAGTTGCGGTTTCCCCAGTGCACCGGCAGATCGAGGCCGCGCGCGGCGAGCTCCGCGTCGAGGGCCGCCTTCAGCTCCCGGTTGTGGTCGTTGATGGGCGACACGCCGCCGAAGTGCCGGTAGTGGTGCGCCACCTCCTCCAGCCGCTCGTCGGGGATGCCGCGACCGGCGGTGACGTTGCGGAGGAACGGGATGACGTCGTCCTGACCTTCGGGACCGCCGAAGCCGAGGAGCAGCACGCCGTCGTAGGCGACCGGCTGCGACACATGGGGTTCACCCGCGCAGGTGGCGGGCGTGGCCGCCGGCACGCGGCATCCCTCACCGCACACGGGTGCAGACTGCGCGCGCGGCGGCTTGGGGCGGAAGCCCTCGGGCGTGGCGGGGGTGGCAGCGCCGATGTTCTCAGCCATCAGGAGAGCACCTCCGCGAGCTCCGCCGTGGACACGCGACGGCCCGTGTAGAACGGAACCTCCTCGCGCACGTGACGGCGCGCCTCGGTCGCGCGCAGATCCCGCATGAGGTCGACGAGGCTGAGGAGCTCGTCGCTCTCCAGCGGGAGGAGCCACTCGTAGTCGCTGAGCGCGAAGGTCGACACCGTGTTGGCGACGACATCGGTGAACACAGCACCCTTCCGGCCGTGCTCGGCGAGCATCGCGGCACGCTCGGCCTCGGGCAGCAGATACCACTCGTAGCTGCGGACGAACGGGTACAGGCACAGCCAGTCACGGGCCCGCTCCCCGCGGAGGTACCCCGGCACGTGACGCTTGTTGAACTCCGCCTCCCGGTGCACCCCCATCGCGCTCCACTCGCACGAGAATCCCCGGAGCACGTCGGTGCGGCGGAGGGCGCGCAGCCCCTTCTGCAGCGACTCGGCGGTGTCGCCGTGCAGCCAGACCATGAGGTCGGCGTCGGCGCGCATGCCGGTCACGTCGTAGATCCCCCGCACCGTGACGCCCGCGGCGGCGAGCGCCTCGATCTCGGTGTCGAGGGCGTGCAGCGCCTCCGGCGTGGGCGGCGCGGGCCGGATGCCGTCGCGCGTGCGCGCAGCGCTCAGCACGGCGAACAGGGTGTAGCCGACGAGGTTCTCTTCCGTCATGCGATCCTCCGGGAGGTCGTGGGGTGGTCGGGGGCCGCCGAGGTGTCGGACGGCGAGGTCGTATGCGTCGCGGCGTGGCGCGCGACGAGTTCGCGCGCGAGCTCGCGCGCATGGGGCACGACGGAGGCGAGGCCGGTGCCCGCGACGGTCGCTCCCGCGACGTGGATGCCGCGGGCGGCGAGCGCCGACAGCTCGCGGTCGTCTGCGGGTGCGTTCGCGACGGCATCCGTCCACTCCGCCGACGTGACGGCGAGGACGTCGGCGGCGGCGATGTCGACGCCGGTGAGGAGGGCGATCTCCCGCGCGAGATCCTCCGGCGACGAGAGCGGGGCGTCGGCGTCGCGCGCCGAGAGGCGGACGATGTGCTGCCCGGCGGGCACGGATGCCGCGGCCCACGCCCACTTGGCCGTGACGTGGGTGAGGGCCTTCGCCGCCGACGGTACGTCGACCGCCGCGATCACGCCGGAGCCGACGGGGTGGTGATCGAGCGCGGGCGCGTGGACGAGGGCGGCCACGACCCGGACCGGGGCGGTCTCTTCGGGCGTGCCGCCGAGCAGGCGACGTGCGGCGGTGGCGCCGGCGGCGATGACGACCCGCTGCCCACGGAACACCTCGCCGTTCCCGAGTTCCACGGCGATGTCGTCGCCATCGCTCGCCGGTGTGACGCGCACGACGGACGCGCCGGTGCGAAGGAGCGCACCGTGACGTTCGGCATCGCGCGCGACGGCATCCGCGAGGCGCCACATCCCGCCCGCGATGCCCGCGACGGCGGCACCGGCGCGTTCGGGTCGGGCGAGCGACGCCGCGGCGGCCACGAGCGACCCGCCCGTCAGGTACGCCCCCCAGAGCGCGGGGTGCAATCGCGACAGGGAGAGGCGGTCGGCGGGAGCGGAGTAGACACTGCGGCACAGCGGATCGACCAGTCGTCGCACGAGCTCCGGCCCGCACCGCTGCGCGACGAGATCGGCGAGGCTGGGCTCCTCGTCCGCCATCGCGGGCGCTTCGGTGTGGCGCTCGGCGGCGACGCGGCGTGCGGCGGCGTCGCCGAGGATGCGCACGACATCGTCGGCCAGCGGATCGGCGGGGATGCCGAGCACGGTGCGGCGCGGCAACGGCGCGCGGAGCACCTCCCCGTCGGCGAGGGCCGCGAGGTGCGCACCGCCCGGAGCGGGGGCGACGATCTCCAGGGCGGCATCCGCCGGGAGGTCGGCGACGAGCTCCGCGACCCCGTCGGTGCGGGTCGCGAACGACTCCGCCCCGAGGTCGATGGGGATGCCGGCGAGATCGCCGCGACGCAGCATCCCGCCGCGGTGGCGCGACGCGTCGAGGAGCACGACCCGCAGGCCGGCCCGCGCGGCATCCCGCGCAATCACGAGTCCGGCGATCCCGCCGCCGACGACCACGAGGTCGCTCCGGTCGGCGGACGAGGAGTCGGTGCGCGTCACGGCATCCGCCACTCGTGCACCGTCCGCACCACCGCCCCGATCGCGTCGGGGTCGGCGTCCATCGGAACGCCATGACCGAGGTTGAACACGTGGGCGCGCGCGGCGGTGCCGGCGGCGAGGATGTCGTGCACGGCGGCCGTGCGCACCGGCTCGGGAGCGAACAGGAGAGCCGGGTCGAGGTTGCCCTGCACCGTCAGGTCGCGCCCGATGCGGCCCACCGCGTCGTCGAGCCGCACCCGGTAGTCGACACCGATCGCATCGATGTCGAGAGAGGCCATGTCGGCGAGGAGCTCGCCCGTTCCGACCCCGAAGTGGATGAGCGGCACGCGATCGATGCCGCTTCCCGCCGGCACGGCCAGTTCGCGCACGGCACGCAGCGCCGCAGCGGATGCCGGCAGCACCGACTCCCGGTACACGGCGGGGGCGAGGGCACCGGCCCACGAGTCGAACAGCTGGGCGGCGCTCGCGCCCGCCGAGACCTGCAGCGCGAGGAACTGACCCGTCACTTCGGCCAGCCACGCGGTAAGCGCACGCCAGGCCGCCGGATCGTCGTGGATGAGACGACGCGCCGCGAGGTGGTCCTTGGACGGTCCCCCCTCGACGAGGTAGGCCGCGAGGGTGAACGGCGCGCCGGCGAACCCGATGAGCGGCAGCGGCTCACCACGCCCGGCGGCCTCTTCCGCGAGCATGTCGGTCGTGCGGGCGACCGCGTCGACGATGACCTCGCCGCGCTCTCGGACGAGCGCAGGATCGATCTCGACGGCCTTCGCGATGTCGGCGGCGGTGCGCAGCGGATGAGAGAAGACGGGTCCGCGCCCGGCCGCGATCTCGACGTCGATCCCGATGAGGGCGAGCGGCACGACGATGTCGCTGAAGAAGATGGCCGCGTCGACGCCGTGCCGCCGCACGGGCTGGAGGGTGATCTCGCTGGCGAGCGCCGGGTCGAGGCAGGCCTCGATCATCGTGCCGCGGCTACGCAATGCCCGATACTCCGGCAGCGATCGGCCCGCCTGGCGCATGAACCACACGGGCGCGACGTCGGGGCGTTCCCCCCGCAGCGCGCGCAGCAGTCGCGACGAGGCGGTGCCCTGCGTCAGCAGCGGGTGGGCCGCGGAGAGGCCGGAGACGGTCGGTGCGGACGGGACGGACGCGGGCGTGTCGGACACAGGAATGATGCGGCTCCTCGATCGAGTTAATCGTTATACTAACCCTGATCGGCGAACTGCCCGACACCGCGCCCCTCCGAACGGATACCTCGTTTGCTCGTCTGCCTGACCGCCCACCAGCGCACCACGCCGCTCGACTCGCTCGAGCGACTGGCGGGCATGGGCGACGAGGTCGCGGTGCGGCTGAAGGCATCCCACGACGAGATCCGCGGCGCCGTCGTGCTCTCGACCTGCAACCGCTTCGAGGCGTACTTCGACCTCGACGACGCCTCCCCGGTGCCCGCCATGGATGCCGCCATGGAACAGCTCTCGGGACTCGCGGGCCTCCCCTTCCGCACCGTGCGCGACACCGTCGAGTTCGCCCAGGGGCACCGCGTCGCCAAGCACCTCTTCTCCGTGGCCGCCGGCCTCGACTCCGTCGCCGTCGGCGAAGACGAGATCGCCGGCCAGGTGCGCCGCGCGCTCGACGCCGCACGTCGCGACGGCCTCACGACCGCCCCGCTCGAGCAGCTCTTCCAGCGCGCGACGGAGGCCTCCCGGGCCGTGCGAAACAGCACGCGCCTCGGCGAGTCGGGGCGATCCCTCGTACGGCTCGCCGTCGACCTCGCCGGCTCGCGGCTCGACGACTGGTCGCAGGCCCGCGTCCTGCTGGTGGGCACCGGACGGTACGCCGCGGCATCCCTCGCCGCCCTGCGCGACGTCGGCGCCCGCGACATCCGCGTGCACTCGCGCTCCGGGCGTCAGCGCTTCGCGCACCGCGAGCACCTCACCGTCGTCGACGCGGCCGACTACGCCGCCGAAGCCGCCACCGCCGACGTGGTGGTCACCTGCACCACCACGACGCACGAGTACGCCCTCACCGCCGACGACCACGCGGTCGCCCGCGCCGGAGTGCGCACGCCGCAGGTGATCGTCGATCTCGGGATGCCGCGCAACGTCGACCCCGGCATCCGCGCCCTCCCCGGCATCGAACTGCTCGACCTCGAGACCGTGCGCGTGCACGCGCCGATCGACGAGAACGCGACGCTCGGCCACGCGCGCGAGATCGTCGACGCTGCCGCGCGCCGCCACGCCGCCGCGCACCGCGTGCACGAGGTGTCGCCGGCGGTCGTCGCCCTCCGCGAGCACGTGCGCGGCGTGCTCGAGAGCGAGGTGGCCCGCGGCGCCAGCGCCGAGACCGAGGCGGCCTTGCGGCACTTCTCCGGTGTCCTCCTCCACGGCTTCATCGCGCGTGGGCACGGCCTGGCCGCCGGCGGTCACGGCACGGAATGGGCCGACGCCATCGCCACCGTCCTCCCGCCGCCCGCGGCCCCGGAGCAGCCGTGAGCGAGGGCCGCGGCGTCACCCTCAAAGACGTCGCTCTGCGCGCCGGGGTGTCCACCGCCGCCATCAGCCAAGCGCTCAACGATCGCGGCAGCCTGCGCCCCGAGACGCGCGAGCGCATCAAGGCGATCGCGGCTGAACTGGGGTACCGCCCCAACAAGCACGCGGCGGCACTGCGCAGCGGCCGGACGATGTCGGTCGGCTTCGTGATGTCCGACAGTGCGCGCGACGACGGGAGGCGCGCCCTGCAGCGGGCACGGCAGCTCACCGCGCTCGTCCGCTCCTCCGCCGAGCACGGCTTCACCGTGACCGTGCTGCCCGACTCCCGCCCCGACCTCCTCCCGGGCGCGCAGATCGATGTGCTGTACTTCCCCGACCCCGCCGACGACCGCGCCGTGCTCCGTGAAGCAGCCGCCCGTGGCATCCCGGTCGTCGCGAGCGACCTCTACATCGCGGGCGCACCCGGGCTGAGCGTCCGCACCGGCTACGACGCCGCCGTGCGCGCGGGCCTCGCCCACCTCGAGGCGACCGGCGCCGAGCGCATCGGATTCCTCGTAGACGAGAGCGAAGTACCCCGCGACCAGATCGGCGAGAGCGCGTACCTCGCGTGGACCGCGGTCCGCGGGCGCACCCCGCTCGTCGCCCGCGTCGACGCGGGCCGCCGCCGCCTCGCGCGAGAGGTGCGTGATCTCCTCGACCGGGGTGCGGACGCGATCTTCGCCTTCTGCGAGGAGGGTCCCGAGATCTTCGTGCAGCTGGAGGCCACGTCGCTGGTCGTCCCCCGCGATGTGCAGCTGATCGCGCTGTGCACGAGCGCCGCCGGGTCGGGCGACTGCGCCCGCAACGAACGCCTCGGCGTCACCCGCGCCTGCGTGCACCCCGAGCTCGCGGCGGATGCCATGTTCACCGCGCTCGGCGGCATCCTCCCCGACGACGGCCCGTTCGTCGTCGACCTGCCGTGGGAGCTCGTCGGCGGCTCGACCACGCGCTGACGGCGGCGCGGTCGCGGCTGCGCCCCCGGTTGCCGCGCGGGAACGGCAGCGGCAGGCGCGACGCTCAGTCGAAGGAGCCGTAGACCTCGAGCGTGTTCGCGGCCAGCTGGGCGCACAGCTCGTCGACCTCGACATCGAGCTCGGCCGCCAGGAAGCGCACCGTCACGGGGATGAGGTACGGCGCGTTCGGCCGGCCACGATGCGGGGTCGGAGTGAGGAACGGCGCGTCGGTCTCGACGAGGATGCGCTCGCGCGGGGTCACGGCGAGGGCATCGCGGAGATTCTGCGCGTTCTTGAAGGTCACGTTGCCCGCGAAGCTGAGCCAGTAGCCCCGGTCGGCCGCGAGACGGGCCATCGCCTCATCACCCGAGAAGCAGTGAAAGACGGTGCGCTCGGGCGCGCCCACGCGCTCCAGCGTCTCCAGGACGGCGTCGTGCGCGTCGCGGTCGTGGATCTGCATCGCGATGTCGTGCTTCTTGGCCAGCGCGATGTGCGCCTCGAAGCTCTCGTACTGGGCGGGGATGCCGTCGGCATCCGTCCGGAAGAAGTCCAGCCCGGTCTCGCCGATCGCCCGTACGCGCGGCTGCCCGGCGAGCTCGTCGATCACGCCGATCGCTTCGCCGAGCCGCCCCTCCGCGGCGTAGGCGGGCGCTTCGTTCGGGTGGATCGCGACGGCGGCGAGCACCCGCGGGTGGGATGCCGCGGCCCACGCCGACCAGCGGCTCGAGGCGATGTCGCCACCGGCCTGCACGACCCCGATGACGCCCACCGCCGCGGCGCGATCAAGCTGTTCGTCGAGCGACAGGCCGACGCCGTCCTCGATCTCGAGGTGCGCGTGGTTGTCGTACACCGATACCGCGAGCGGTTCGGGCGGATCGGGGTAGGTGACGTCGCGCGTGCCCTTCTCGCGCGTGCGGACGTACTGCGACGGATCGGCGGCCTCGGTCACTGCCTCTTCCCTCCGGTGTCAGTCACAGCATGTCCCACTTTCGGTCGGTCAGGGCCCACTCCAACAGCCGAAATCGGGACATGCCCCGCCGAAACGGGGACATGCACCGACCGCATTCGGGACATGCCTCGGGGTATCGCGGTCACGCCTGCTCGATGCGCGGGAACAGCGGCGCGAGGCCGTTGACGCTCGTGCCGGCGCGCAGCACCCCCCACGCGCCCGCCTCGCGCAGCGGCTGATCCTGCAGCCGGCCGAGCGATTCGGCCGCGCCGAGCGCGATCCACAGCTTCTCGGTGGCCGACGGCATGAATGGCGAGAGCAGCACAGCGAGTGCGCGCAGACCCTCCGCCGCCGTGTACAGCACGGTGCCCAGGCGCCCACGCTGCGCGTCGTCCTTCGCGAGCGCCCACGGCTCGTTCTCGGTGATGTAGCCGTTGAGCGCGTCGACGATCGTCCAGATCGACGCGATCGCCTCGTCGGGGCGGAAGCGCTCCATGGCGGCGTCCGCGGCCGCGGCCGCGTTCGCGACCGTCTCACGGATGACGCGGTCGCCCTCTGCCTGTTCCCCCTCGGGCGGGATGACGCCCTCGAAATAGCGCTCGATCATCGCCGTCGTGCGGGATGCCAGGTTGCCGAAGCCGTTGGCGAGCTCCGCCTGGTAGCGGGCGGAGAGGTCTTCCCAGGAGAACGACCCGTCCTGACCGAACGCGATGGCGGAGAGGAAGTAGAAGCGGTAGGCGTCGGAGCCGAAGACATCGGTGATCTCGGTCGGCGCGATGCCCGTCAGCTTGGACTTGGACATCTTCTCGCCGCCGACCAGGAGCCATCCGTGGGCGAAGACGCCGCGCGGCACGTCGAGTCCGGCGGCCATCAGCATGGCGGGCCAGATGACGGCGTGGAACCGGAGGATGTCCTTGCCGACGACGTGGAACGCGGGCCAGCGACGGTCGAACTGCTCGGGGTCGGTGCCGTATCCGACCGCGGTCGCGTAGTTGAGGAGAGCGTCGACCCACACGTAGATGACGTGGGAGTCGTCCCACGGAACCCGGATGCCCCAGTCGAACGCCGACCGGGAGATGGAGAGGTCTTTCAGTCCGCTCTTGACGAAGGAGACGACCTCGTTGCGCGCCGATTCGGGGCGTACGAAGTCCGGCTCGGTCTTGTAGAGCTCGAGCAGCCGGTCGCCGAACTCGCTGAGCTTGAAGAAGTAGTTCTTCTCCTGCAGGAGTTCGAGCGGCTTGGAGTGGATCGCGCAGACCTTGAGCCCCTCGAAGGCCCCGGTGCCGTCGACGATCTCGGCCTCGGGCTTGAACTCCTCGCAGCCGACGCAGTACAGCGCCTCGTACTCCCCCGCGTAAATGTAGCCGCGGTCGAAGAGCGCCTGGACGAACTGCTGCACGCGATCTTCGTGGCGCTGCTGCGTCGTGCGGATGAAGTCGTCGTTGGCGACGTCGAGCGACTTCAGCAGCGGGAACCACGACTCTTCGACGAGCTTGTCGACCCACTCCTGAGGAGTGACGCCGTTGGCGGCGGCGGCCCGCAGCATCTTCTGACCGTGCTCGTCGGTGCCCGTGAGCATCCAGGTGTCGTCGCCGGCCTGCCGGTGCCAGCGCGCCAGCGTGTCGACGGCGACCGTCGTGTACCCGTGACCGATGTGGGGAAGATCGCTCGGGTAGTAGATGGGCGTCGTGATGTAGAAGGAACGGCCGGTGCTCACCCGAGGATTCTAGTTGGCCGGACGCGCGCGCTCGGCGAGTGTGACGGCGGGTGGGCGCTCACCGCCGCTGGGAGCGCGGGGGTCAGGCCGTGTCGCGCACGATGAGCGAGGTCGGGAGCACGACCGCCTCCCGCGGGTGGCCCGCGATGACGTCGAGCACCATGTCGACCATGGTGTGCGAGATCTCGGTCCACGGCTGACGCACCGTGGTCAGCGGCGGATCGTGCACCTCGGCGAGCCCGGAGTCGTCGAAGCCCGCGACCGCGATGTCCTCGGGGACGCGCTTGCCCGCGCGGCGGAGGGCAGCGATGGCGCCCACGGCCATGACGTCGGATGCCGCGAACACCGCGTCGATGTCGGGCGCTCGCTCGAGGAGCCGGGTCATGGCGGCATCCCCGCTGGACTGCTCGTAGCTGCCCTGCTCCACGAGGTCGGGGTCGAACGCGTCGCCCATCTCCTCCTGGAAGCCGACGAGGCGGAAACGGCCGCCGGGGGTGTCGTTGGGGCCGGTGATGATGGCGATCTTCCGGTGTCCGCGCTCGCGCAGGTACCGCGTCATGGACCGCGCCGAATCGACCTCGTCGACCGAGACGTGCGGCACCGACGCGGCCGCGAGGGGGATGCCGGCGCACACGGTGGGGACGCCCGCTGCCACGAGCGAGGCGAGCAGCGAGTCGGACTCGTGCGAGGAGACCAGCAGCACGCCGTCGACGTGGCCGGCGCGGACGTACTGCTCCACGGTGGCCTGCTCCTCCGGCGTACCGGCGATCAGCAGCACGAGCGTCATCGAGCGAGCGGCGAGCGCTTCGGTCGCGCCTCGCAGGAGCAGCGCGTACGTCGAGTCGGCGAACAGCAGGTGCTGCGGCTCGGTGAGGAGGAAGGCGAGGGAGTTCGCGCGTCCGGTCGCGAGGCTGCGCGCGGCGTGGTTGGCGGTGTACCCGGTCTGGAGGATCGCGGCGTCGACGGCGGCGCGCGCCTCGGGCGAGACCCAGTGGCCTCCGTTGATGACCCGCGAGACGGTGCCGTGGCTGACACCGGCGACGGCCGCGACATCGCGGATCGTCGGCTTTCGGGGGTGTTCTGCTGCTGACATCAGGGCGACTCTACCGCTCTCCGCGCGTCTGCCTCCGTCGTGACGACCGGGAATCTGGGACCGGTCACAGTTCGGTAACGAAGGCACTGCGGCTCCGAAAGCCCGACATACACTGGGACGGCGGCTGTGACCGGTCACAGCCCCCGCTCCGCCAGAACGTCCTGGTCGGAGCCCGGACAGCAGGACAACGAGGACCCGACGCCATGAGCCCCAGCCCCTCGCCCGCCACCATGTGGCCCGCGATCTCCGGCATCGCCTATGGCGGCGACTACACGCCGGAGCAGTGGCCCCGCGAGGTGTGGCAAGAAGACGTCGCCCTCATGCGCGAGGCGGGCGTCAACCTCGTGAGCGTCGGGATCTTCTCCTGGGCCCTGCTCGAGACGCGCGAGGGCGAGTTCGATTTCGCGTGGCTCGACGATGTGATCGAGTTGCTCCACGCGAACGGGATCGCCGTCGACCTCGGCACCCCCACCGCCTCCCCGCCCGCGTGGTTCTTCGCCGACCACCCGGACGCCCGTGCCGTCACCCGCGACGGCGTGCCGCTCGGCTTCGGCGCGCGGGGCATGGCATCCCACTCGTCGCCCGCGTACCGCGCGGCTTCGGTGCGCATCGCAGATGCTCTCGCGCGCCGCTACGGCTCGCACCCCGCCGTGGTGCTCTGGCACGTGCACAACGAGTACGGCGTGCCCGTCGGCGAAGACTTCTCCCCGCACGCCGTGGCCGCATGGCGCGAGTGGCTGCGCGAGAAGTACGGAACGCTCGATGCGCTCAACGCGGCGTGGGGCACCGCATTCTGGGGCCAGCACTACGGGGAGTGGGCCCACATCGGCGCCCCTGCGACCGCGCCGTCGGTGATCAACCCCGCGCAGCGCCTCGACTTCGCCCGCTTCACCGACCACCAGCTCCGCGCCTGCTTCATCGCCGAGCGCGACGCTATTCGCGCCCACAGCGACCGCCCCATCACGACCAACTTCATGGCCAACCAGCACGGCGGTTGCGACCTGTGGGCGTGGGCGCGGGAGGTCGACATCGTCTCCGACGACCACTACCTCTGGGCGGCCGACGAGGAGGGCGAGATCGGTCTCGCCATCGCTGCCGACCTGACCCGATCCGTCGGCGGCGGTGCGCCGTGGATCCTCATGGAGCACTCGACCTCCGCCGTCAACTGGCAGCCGCGCAACGTCGCCAAGCGGCCCGGCGAGATGGCCCGCAACTCGCTCTCCCACTTCGGCCGCGGGGCCGACGGCATCCTGTTCTTCCAGTGGCGCGCCTCGCGCTCGGGGGCCGAGAAGTTCCACTCCGCGATGCTGCCGCACGCCGGCACCGGCTCCCGCGTGTGGCGCGAGGTCGTCGATCTCGGCGACAAGCTCGACCGTCTCGCCGAGGTGCGCGGCTCGCGCGTGCACGCCGACGTCGCCATCCTGTGGGACTTCGAGTCGTTCTGGGCGCAGGATCTCGAGTGGCGCCCGTCGGAGGACGTCAGCCACGACGAGCGCGTCCGCGCGTTCTACGAGAAGCTCTGGCGCGACGGCATCACCGTCGACTTCGCCCTCCCGGGCCACGACCTCTCCGGCTACAAGCTCGTACTCGCCCCCGCGCAGTACATGCTGAGCACAGCGGATGCCGAGAACCTCAACGCGTACGTCGCCGGCGGCGGCACGCTCGTCGTCTCCTTCTTCTCCGGCGTGGTCGACGAGAACGACGCCGTCCACGCGGGCGGCTTCGGCGCCCCGCTCGAGCCCGCGCTGGGCGTGCGGGTCGAGGAGCACCTGCCGCTGCGCTCGGGCCACGTCGCCGCCGTCGAGCTCGACGGTGTTCGCTACGACGCCGACACGTGGCAGGAGGACCTCGTCCTCGGCACGGCGCAGGTGCGCGCGACCTACCTCGACGGCCCTGCCGCCGGACGGGCCGCCGTCACCCGCAACACGCACGGCGAGGGCACCGGGTGGTACGTCAGCACGCGCCCCGACGCGGCAGGCCTGGCCGCCGTGCTCGACGCCGCCTACGCCGACGCCGGCATCGCGCCCGCGGGACTCCCCGCCGGTGTCGAGTCGGTGCGGCGCATCTCCGACGAGGCCGAGTACCTCGTCGCCATCAACCACGGAATGGATGCCGTTTCGTTGCACACTTCGGGCTTCGACCTGCTGACACAGGAGGAAGCACGGGGCATGCTGGTGCTGAACGCGGGTGACGTGGCCGTCATCCGCACACAGCGCACAGCCGAAGGGGGTGGTCGATGATCGACCGCTCTCCTGCGGGGCGACCCGCGAATCAGCACTGAGAGACACCACCGTCGCGGCTGACCGGCCGCGGCATCCCACCATCGGTCGTGACGACGCGACTTCACCGAGGCCGCGCCGGAACGACCACCCTTTGGAAGGACAATCCATGCGCAAGATGGCAATCGGCATCGCTGCACTCGCAGCGACCGGCCTCCTGCTGGCGGGCTGCAGCAGCACCCCCACCACCCCGACGCCGAGCGAGACCGAAGACGCGATCGACGCCAGCGGCGTCACCCTCACCGTCTGGACCGACGAGAACCGCAAGCCCGCCATCGAGGCCGCCGCGGCGGCCTTCGAGGAGGAGACCGGCGGGAAGATCGAGCTGGTCCAGAAGAACTTCGAGGACATCCGCACCGACTTCACCAACCAGGTCCCGACCGGCGAGGGCCCCGACATCACCATCGGCGCGCACGACTGGCTCGGCAGCCTCGTGCAGGCCGGTGTCGTCTCCCCCGTCGACCTGACCGACACGGCGAGCAACTTCGCCCCCGTCTCGCTCGACGCCTTCACCTACGACGGTCAGCTCTACGCTCTCCCCTACTCGCTCGAGACGATCGCGCTCGTCCAGAACACCGAGCTCGTCGGCGACGACGCGCCGGCCACGTGGGACGACGCCATCAAGGCGGCGACCGACGCGGGCGCCGAGCGTCCGATCGTGATCAACACGGCTGGCCAGACCGGTGACGCCTACACGATGTACGGCTTCCAGACCTCCTTCGGCGCCCCGGTGTTCGTCAGCAACGCCGACGGCTACACGAGCGAGGTCGGCATGGGCGGCGACGCGGGCACCGCGTTCGCCGAGTGGCTCGGCGCCAACGGCGAGAAGGGCGACGGCTACATCTCGACGACGATCGACTACGACACCAACAACGAGCTCTTCGCCAGCGGCAAGGCCGCCTACACCGTCCAGGGCCCCTGGGCGATCGAGGCCCTCACCGCCGACGGCGTGGAGATCAAGGTCAACCCGATCCCCTCGGCCGGCGGCGAGACGGCCGCGCCGTTCGTGGGCGTGCAGGGCTTCTACGTGAGCTCGCAGAGCAAGAACGCGCTCGTCGCGCAGGAGTTCCTCACGAAGTACCTCGCCACGTACGACGCTCAGAAGGCGCTGTACGAGGCCGACCCGCGCATCCCCGCGTGGAACGACCTCGCCACCGAGGTCTCGTCCGACCCGGTCATCGCGGGCTTCGTCGCCTCGTCGCAGAACGGCGTTCCGATGCCGAACATCCCCGAGATGGGCTCGGTCTGGGACCTCTGGAACGCGGCACAGGTGCAGATCATCAAGGGCGCCGACCCGGCATCCACGTGGGACAAGATGATCACCGACCTGCAGGCGCTGATCGGCTGATCGACTGAACCGCTGACGTCTCCGGGGGCGGGTGAACCGCCCGCCCCCGGAGCTCAGCACCCCCGAAGGAGATGCACATGTCGGTTCCGAACGACACCGCCACGGCGCAGGCCGCGCCCCCGAGCCCGGCCGCCCCGGCATCCGCACCGAGCGAACCGCACGGCCGCCGGTGGAACGGCATCGGCTGGGGCTTCCTCGTGAAGCTCGCCATCATGGGCGTCGTCAACGCCTTCGGCATCATGGGCATCTTCGCGGCCGCTCAGGCCGAGTCGTGGCTCATCTGCGGTGCCGCCGTCGTGCTGCTGCTCGCGGCCGACATCGTGTACTTCACCAAGCGCGCCCTGCCCCTGAAGTACCTCCTGCCGGGGCTCGGCTTCCTCCTGGTCTTCCAGGTCTTCATCTTCGGATACACGGCGTACATCGCCTTCACCAATTACGGCGCCGGCCACGTCGGCTCGCAGGAGCAGGCCGTGCAGGCCGCCCTCAGCCAGGGCGAGCGCCGCGTGGAGGGCTCCCCCACGTTCCCCCTCGCGATCGTCGAGCAGAACGGCACGCTCGGCTTCGCGATCGTCGAGGACGGTCAGATCAAGGCGGGCTCGGCCGAAGCGCCGCTCGGCGTCGTCGGCACGGCGGGCGCCGCGGGCGCTCCCACCGAGGTGCCCGGCTGGACGATCGTCCCGCGCAACGACATCATCAGCGACCAGGCCCTCCAGCAGGAGGTCATCGCGCTGCGCGTGCCGATCTCCGACGATCCCAACGCGGGGTCGTTGCGCACCAACGACGGCAGTTCGGCATCCATCTACCAGTCGACTCTCACCTGGGATGCCGATGCGCAGACGATCACCGACACCGCCTCGGGCACGGTCTACCGCGCATCGGACACCGGCAACTTCGTGAGCGACGACGGGACGATGCTCCCGACCGGCTGGACGGTGCACGTCGGCTTCGACAACTTCCTGCGGCTGTTCACCGATCCCGCGATGATCCAGCCGCTGGCCCTCGTGACCGCGTGGACGTTCGCGTGGGCGCTGCTGTCGGTGATCGTGCCGTTCGCGATGGGTCTCATCTTCGCGATCATCTTCAACGACGAGCGCATCAAGGGCCGGAAGATCCTGCGGACCCTCTTCATCCTTCCGTACGCCTTCCCCGCCTTCATGTCGGCGCTGCTGTTCCGCGGCATGTTCAACGCCGAGTTCGGCGTCATCAACGAGTTCTTCTTCGGCGGCGTCAACATCGACTGGCTCGGTGATCCCTGGCTCGCCAGACTCGCGGTGCTGTTCGTCAACGTCTGGCTGACCTACCCCTATTACTTCCTGGTGTGCACGGGCGCGATCCAGGCGCTCCCCGCCGACGCGCTCGAAGCGGCCTCGATCGACGGCGCCGGCCGCTTCCGCCAGCTGCGCTCGATCATTCTGCCGCTCGTGCTCGTCGCGACGGCGCCGCTGCTGATCTCGTCGTTCGCGTTCAGCTTCAACAACTTCACGATCATCTACATGTTCAACGACGGCGGCCCTGCGATACCCGGCGCGCCATACGCGCTCGGCGCGACCGACATCCTCATCTCCGCGATCTGGGACATCTCGGGCGTCAACGGCGGGAAGGCCGACTACGGTCTCGCCAGCGCGCTGTCGATCCTCGTGTTCATCGTCGTCGGACTGATCTCCGCCCTGGCCTTCCGCCAGACCAAGAAGCTCGAGGAGTACCAGTGATGTCCACGGCGAACGACACTCGCAGCACCACCCGTGAAGCCCGAGAGGCCCGCTCTGCCGTCACGCTCGACGCCGGGCGACGCAGCGCCGTCCGTCGGCGCTGGCTCCTGGAGGTCGGCTGGAAGTACCTCCTCGGCGCGGTGATCATCTTCTACGCCGTCTTCCCGCTCGTCTACGTCGTCTCGGCCTCGCTCAACCCCGGCGGCAGCCTCGCGGCGAGCAACTCGCTGTTCGCGGCGTTCGATCTCGGCAACTACGCCGCCCTCAGCGAGACCCGCTACTGGACGTGGTACGGCAACACGCTGCAGGTGGGGCTCGCCGCAGCGCTCGGCGCGGTGCTCATGGGCGCCGCCGCCGCGTACGCGTTCTCTCGGTTCCGCTTCCGGGGGCGCCGCGCCGGCCTCACGTCACTGCTCATCATCCAGATGTTCCCGCAGGCCCTCGCCTTCGTCGCCATCTTCCTGATGCTGCTGGCGATCGGTGAGGTGTTCCCCGCGCTCGGCCTCAACTCGAAGATCGCGCTCATCTGCGTCTACCTCGGCGGCGCGCTGGGCGTGAACACGTTCCTCATGTACGGGTTCTTCAACACGATCCCGATGGAGCTCGACGAGTCGGCGAAGATCGACGGCGCGACGCACGCGCAGATCTTCTGGACGATCATCATGCCGCTCGTGACCCCGATCCTCGCGGTCGTCGCGCTGCTCGCGTTCATCGCCTCGTTCGGCGACTACATCATCTCCAAGATCGTGCTCGTCTCCGAGGACAACTGGACGCTCGCGGTCGGGATGTTCCAGTGGGTCTCGAACCAGCTCTCCAGCAACTGGGGCCTGTTCGCCGCCGGCGCGATCCTCGCCTCGGTGCCCGTGCTGGCGCTCTTCCTCGGCCTGCAGCGCTACATCATCGGCGGCCTGACCGCCGGCTCGGTCAAGGGCTGACGGCAGGAGCCCCGCGCGCCGCGAGCGCGGCCTGGTACAGGTCGCGCGAGCGGCGCCCGGTCTGACCGGCGACCTCGGCGGCGGCATCCTTCAGTCGGATGCCGTCGCCCACCAGCGCGAGCACCTGGGCGACGGCGTCCTCTTCCGAGACGGAGCGGGCCGTCGCCCCACCCACCACGACGACGATCTCGCCGCGGACTCCCTGGTCGGCCCACACGGCGAGGGCGGCGAGACCGTCACGCACGACCTCCTCGTGCAGCTTCGTGAGTTCGCGGCACACGGCGGCCGGACGGTCGTCGCCGAACGCTCCGGCCATGTCGTGGAGGGTCGCCGCCAGGCGCGACGGCGCCTCGAAGAACACCATGGTGCGGGGCTCCGACGCGAGCGCCCCCAGCGCGGAGCGCCGCTCGCCGGGCTTGCGAGGGAGGAACCCCTCGAAGGTGAACCGATCGGTGGGAAGCCCCGCGACGGCGAGCGCGGTGACCACGGCGGAGGGGCCGGGGATGACGGTGACGGCGACGCCCTGGGCGACTGCGGCGGCCACGAGGCCGTAGCCGGGGTCGCTGACGGTGGGCATGCCCGCGTCGCTCAGCACGAGGATGTCCTCTGCCGCCGCGCGCTCGGCGAGCTCCCCCGCTCGCTGCTTCTCGTTGTGGTCGTGCAGGGCGACGAGCCGTGGTCGGTTCGCGACGCCGAGGGCATGCAGGAGGCGCTGCGTCGTCCGGGTGTCCTCGGAGGCGATCAGCGTGGCCGACTCGAGCGCGTCGACGAGTCGCGGGGAGGCGTCGCGGAGATTCCCGATCGGCGTCGCAGCGAGGATGATCACCGCCCCAGCATAGGCTGGTGCCCGTGACGAAGACGGTCGAGCCCTTGCTGCCCGAGCTCCCCGACGCGCGCGCCTCCTTCTACGACCGTTGGCGCACGCGGATGTCGGCCGAGCCGCGGCTGCGGCGCCTCTACGGGTGGGTCGTCCCGGCCGTCGTCACGCTCGTCGCGGCGGTGCTCCGCCTGTGGAGTCTGGGGCATCCCCACGTCCTCGTCTTCGACGAGACCTACTACGTGAAGGACGCCTGGAGCCAGTGGGTGCTCGGCTACCCCGCCACGTGGCCCGAGGGCGCGAACGAGTTGTTCGTGTCCGGCCAGACCGACGTCTTCACGACCGACCCGAGCTTCGTCGTCCACCCGCCGCTGGGCAAGTTCCTCATCGGCATCGGCATGTGGATCTTCGGGCCCGAGTCGTCGTTCGGCTGGCGCATCTCCGCCGCGCTGTTCGGCACGGGGTGCGTGCTGCTGCTCTACCTCCTGGCCAAGAGCATGACGGGGTCCATCGTGTTCGCCGGCACGGCGTCGGGTCTGCTCGCGATCGACGGACTCGGCATCGTCCTCAGTCGCGTCTCTCTCCTGGACATCTTCCTCACCTTCTTCGTGCTGCTCACGTTCTGGTTCGTGGTGTTGGATCGACGACGGCACGTCGACCGGCTTGCGGCGGTAGTCGTGGCGCGCGCGCGGGGCGAGGACGGTCCGCTCTGGGGCCCTGTGCTGTGGAACCGGCCGTGGGTGGTCGCCGCGGGCGTCGCGGCCGGCGCGGCCACGGGGGTCAAGTGGTCGGGGGTGTGGGTGCTCGCCGCGGTGGGCCTGTATCTCGTCATCAGCGATGCGCTGGAGCGTCGCCGGCTGGGCGTCGTGTACTGGCCGGTCGATGCGGTGCGCCAGGGGCTCGTGTCCTTCGTCCTGCTCGTTCCGGTGGCCTTCGTCGTCTACCTCGCGTCGTGGACGGGATGGCTGACGACCACCGGCGGCTACGACCGGCAGTCGGCGGATGCCGACCCCGCGACGGGGCTGTTCGCGTGGGTGCCTCTTCCCCTGCAGAGCCTGTGGCGGTACCACGAGACGATCTACCGGGCCATGCTCAACATCACCGCCGAGCACAGCTACATGAGCCCGGCGTGGCAGTGGCCCCTGCTGTGGCGACCCACCTCGATGCACGCGGCATCCACGATCGACGGTCAGGACGGCTGCACGGGCGGCACCAACGGATGCCTCGAGGTGCTCTACAGCATGCCCAACCCGCTGCTGTGGTACGCATCGGTGGCGGCTGCCGTCTACCTCGTCTACCGTTTCACTCTCGACCGCGACTGGCGACACGCGCTCGTCCTCGTCGGCATCGCCTCGACGTGGCTGCCGTGGCTCTTCTTCAGCCGCACCGTGTTCCAGTTCTACACGGTCGCGATCTGGCCGTTCCTGCTGCTGGCCCTCGTCTTCGCCCTGCGCGACCTCGCCGGCGGGAGAAGCCGCGATCCCGACCGGCGACGAGCGGGACGACGCACCGTGGCGGTCTTCCTCGCCGTCGCGATCGCCGTCTCGGCGTTCTGGTATCCGCTGTGGTCGGCGATGCAGGTCCCCTATGACTTCTACCGCCTGCACAATTGGTTGCAGGGGTGGGTGTGAGGCGCGCGGCCCACGCCGCACTCGGTCCCGTCGCCGCGGCCATTTAGGCTGTTCTCGTGTTCACCTATGCCGTCGCCCGCGACCCCGCAGTCGCCGGCTACGCCATGGTGTCCGAGCGTTTCCTCGCGGTCGTCTCCGCCGACGCCGACGACGCGACCGCCCTCCGACTGTGGCGGGCACTCAGCTCATCCGATTCCGGTGTGACGGCGGGCGACGGCGACTCTCTCGCCGCCGACCTGGCATCCGTGCTGGCCGCGATGTCCGCCGAGACGCCCGCGGCCGACCCCGGGTTCGCCGCCGTGGCCGATTTCGCCGTCGTCGAGCTCGTCGACGCTCCCACCCGATCGGTCGCCCTCGCCGTCCGCGGCGGAGCACAGATCGTGCTGGCCGGCGGCGACGTGCGCACCGGCGAGGGTTCGTTGACATGGCGCGAGAGCGCCGCAAGCGAGGTCGCCGGGCTCACCCTGCAGCTCGGGCCCGCCCCCGCCCTCCTGGGGAGCCTTCCCCTCGGGCGCGGCGTCGTGCGGGCGGATCGCCTCGACTGGGGGCTGCCCGCGGAGGAGGCGGCTCCGCCCGGGCCGCCCGTGGGAACCCTCCGCCGTGAGCATCTTCCCGAGCCGGCCGACGACCGCACCGAGTTCAGCCGCGTGCATCGGCGCGGCGGCACGCGTCCCGTACTGCGACTGAGCGACGGCCGCGAGCTGGATCTCGATCTCCCCGTCGTGTTCGGACGGTCACCCAAGCCGGCGGCGCACCCGGGCGCGCGGCTGATCACCCTGCCCTCACCGCGGCGGGAGATCTCCGGCGCGCACCTGGAGGTGCGTCTGGATGCCGAGGCGGTCATCGCCCGCGACCTCGGCTCCACCAACGGCACGATCGTGCGCGATCCCGACGGCGCGATGCAGCTCCTGCGCCACGGCGCCTCCGCGGCGCTCGCACCCGGCGCCACCCTCGACCTCGGCGACGAGGTCATCGCGACGGTCGGCGTCGCCGACGGCGGGAGGTGAGCGTGGCCGCCCGTCTGCCCTCCTCGCCTCCGGTCCTCGGCGGCTTCACGTACGTCCGCCCCCTCGGCACGGGCGGGTTCGCCGACGTCTTCCTGTTCGAGCAGAATCTCCCCCGGCGGCCCGTCGCCGTCAAGGTGCTCCTCAAGGACATCGTCGACGAGGGGCTCCTGCGGATGTTCAATGCGGAGGCCGACGTCATGGCCCGCTTGAGCTCCCACCCCTCGATCCTCACGGTGTACGAGGCGAGCATCTCCGCCGACGGACGCCCGTACCTCGTGATGGAGTACTGTCCGACGTCGCTGACCACGAGGTATCGACGCGAGGCGATCCCCGTGGCGGAGGTGCTGCAGCTCGGCATCAAGATCGCCTCCGCGCTCGAGACGGCACACCGCTCGGGACTGCTGCACCGCGACATCAAGCCGTCGAACATCCTGGTCACCGCGTTCGGTGCGCCCGTGCTCAGCGACTTCGGCATCGCCGCGGCGGTGAGCGGACGGACCGGAGCAGACGAGGTGTTCGCCATGTCGGTCCCCTGGAGCGCGCCCGAGATCGTCGATGAGAAGATCCCCGGGTCGATTCCCGCGGAGGTGTGGTCGCTCGGCGCGACGGTCTACTCGCTCCTGGCGGGCCGGAGCCCGTTCGAGCGTGCGGGCAGCGGCCAGAACACCCGCGAGCAGCTGAAGACGCGCATCCGCCGCGCCGCGTATACGCCCGTCGGCCGGGCGGACGTCCCGCCCCGCCTCGACGGCGTGCTCGCGCGCGCCATGAGCAAGGATCCCGCCGCCCGCCACGCCTCGGTGGCGGAGTTCGCCTACGATCTGCAACTCGTCCAGCACGAGATGGGTCTCGCGCACACGCCGATGGAGGTCGCCGTCGACGAGTGGGCCACGGCGGGGGCGGCGATCGACTTCGCGGACGACCGCGCGCGGGGCCCCGTGCGCCCGTCCGTCGCTTACGCGTCGCGGCGCGCCGCCCGGGCCGCAACCCCGCACACCCGTCGCGCCCCCGACGACGGCACGGTCCTCGCCGGATCGGAGCCCTCGCCTCCTCGCCGGCGCGGCCTGCGACTGGCGCTCCTGCTCGGGAGCGCGGCCGCCGTGATCGCCGCCGGCGTGACCGTCGCCTCGTTGATCGCGGGAGGGGGCTGACGTGTCCGACCCGCTCCGTCGTCGCCGGCCCCGCACCAGCACCCTCATCGGTGCCGGTGCGGTCGTCGTCGTGGCCGGGCTGGTGACGACGCTGGCGGTCATCTGGCCCGGCTTCGACGCGCGGGAGACCCCGCTCGACGACGGGACGCTGTGGGCGGTCCAGACCGGTGCCGGCGACGCCTACGCGCGGGTGAATCTGGAGCTGGGCGAACTCGACACCGTGAAGACCGCCGAGAACGCGAGCTCGCTGGCCCAGACGGGCGATCGGCTCTTCGTCTTCGCCGACAGCGACACCCAGTTCGCCGACGTCGACATGGCCACTCCGGCCGACCTCACGGCGACGACGACGGATGCTTTCACCCGCACCCCGCCCGGCACGGTCGACGTCGCCGCGGCGGGCGACTTCCTCGCCTTCCGCACCGACGTCGGCGGCGTCTGGGTGGCGACGCTCTCCGGTGGCGGGGACGCCGTCGCGATCGACCCGTATGCCGACGTGGAGGTCGAGGAGGGGCAGGAGCGGCCGCGGTTCGCGGCGACGGCGAGCACCGTCGATGCCGACGGCGTCGCGTACCTCTATTCGGCAGCGGAGTCGCGCGTGCTGCGCGCCGACGCCCGCACGGGACGGATTCTCGGTGAGGATGCCGTCGACAGCGCTCCCGCGGAGGTCCAGCTGACCGCTGTCGGCGGCCGCTGGGCGCTCCTGGACGAGGCCACCGGCGGGGTGCGCGTGCAGGGCCGCGACGAGGAGATCGCCACAGGCGCCGTCGTCGGCGCGCGGTTGCAGCGTCCGTCCACCGGCGCAGGAGACCTCTTCCTCGCCGATCCCGAGGGACTCGTCCGCGTATCGCTCGACGGTGGGACCGCAGAGCGGACCGTCACTGCACCGGCATCCGGTCTGGGAACGCCCGCCGCGCCGCTGACACAGGCCGGCACCACCTTCGCCGCGTGGCTCGGCGACGGCGAGAGCGGCGGCGCACTGTGGACCACCGATGCTCCGACGCTCAATCCCCTGGACTACGGGACGGCAACGCTCGGGGAACAGGTCGATCCCGAGTTCCTGACCGACGGCGCGCGCGTCGCCCTCAACGAGCGGAGCTCGGGCTGGGTGTGGACGGTGCCCGAGGGGGCCCTCATCGCGTCGTCCCAGCAGTGGGCCCTCGAGGAGACGTCGGAGGCGGCGCCCGACGACGACACCGTCGCCGACCGGGTCATCGACCCCAAGCCGCCCGTCGCCGAGGACGACGCCTTCGGCGTGCGCGCCGGCTCCGTGGCGGCTCTGCCCATCCTCCTGAACGACCACGACCCGAACGAGGACGTCCTGAGCGTCGAGGTCACCTCGCTGAGTGGGTTGGCCCCGGCGTTCGGGTCGGTCACCATCGCGGGCGCGGAGCAGACCCTCGTGGTCGACGTCGCGCCCGACGCCACGGGAACGGCGACCTTCCGCTACCGCGTCACGGACGGCACCTCGGCCGACGGGCTGCTGTCGAACGAGGCCACGGTCACCCTGACCGTCGTTCCGGACGACGTCAATCGCCCGCCGACCCGTTGCGATCCCGACGACTGCCTCGCCGATCCGCCGCGACCCACCGTCGTCCCCGGCGGCACCGTGACGGTCGACGCCCTCTACGGCTGGATCGACCCCGACGGCGATCCGATCTATCTCGCCTCGGTGGAGAACGAGACCGGCATCGGCACGGCCGCCGGTCAGCCCGACGGCACCGTCACCTACCAGCATCCCGACGCCAACGCGGACGAAGCGGTCGACGTGACCCTCGCCCTGACCGTCGCCGATGCGCGCGGCGCGACGACGCGGCGCTCCATGACGGTCGCCGTGACCCCCTCTCCGCGCCTGACGGTCGACTCCTTCGCCCTCGTGGGCGTCGCGGGCACTCCGCTGTCGATCGATGTCGACGCGCACGTGAGCGGAACCACCGGCATCCCCCTCCTCACCGGCGCCGTCGTCCTCGACGAGAGCGCCGCCTCGGTCGCGGCCAACGCCGCCGACCTGAGCATGGAGTTCGCCGCGGAGGCACCCGGGTCGTACTTGCTGCAGTACACCGTGCGCGATGACCGCGGCGAGGAGACCGCGACGATCCGGGTGACCATGCGCGACCCGGCCGAGACCGTCATCTCCACCCCGCCGCTCACCGCCTTCGTGCGTCCGAGCGAAGACGCGACCGCCGACGTGTTCCCGGCGGTGACCAACCCCGCCGGACGCGTGCTGCTGCTGAGCGATCTGCGACCCGAGAGCGCAGCCCAGGCGACCATGAGCGTCGACCTGGTGGGACAGCGCATGATCCGGGTGAGCGGCACCACCGACGACGGTGCACCGGGCGTGCTGGGGGTCGTGCGCTACACCGTGTCCGACGGCACGGGCGCCCCCGCCGCGACGGCGGCCGGCGAACTGACCGTCATCCTGCTCGACTCACCGCAGAGCGACCCCCCGATCGCCGTGGACGACACCGTGACGGTGCGGGCCGGAGCGCAGATCGACATCCCCGTCCTCGGCAACGACAGCGCACCCGCCGGTGCACTCATCTCCGTCGACCCGTCGACGATCGTCAACGAGTCCGGCGCAGGACTGGCCTTCGCGACGAGCCGGCTCGTGCGCTACCTCGCACCCGAGGAACCCGGGACCTACAGCGTCGGCTACACGATCTTCCGCCTGGGATTCCCCGACGCGACCGACACGGCCCGTGTCGTGATCACCGTGGTCGGCGACGAGGCCAACCGGGCACCGCTCCCCCGCGTTCTGGAGGGGCGGGTGCTCAGCGGCGAGTCCGTCCGCATCCCGTTCGACCGGTTCGGTGTCGATCCCGACGGCGACGCCGTGACGCTCGACCGTGTACTCACGCAGCCCGCTCAGGGCGGTACGGCGACGATCTCGGCCGAGGGCGACGCGATCGTGTACACCAGCCCGGTGGGCTTCAGCGGACAGGACGCGTTCCGCTACCAGGTGCGGGATGCCGAGGGGGCTCTCGGGCAGGCCGAGGTGCGCGTGGGCGTGCTCGCCTCCGAGTCGGACCCCAGCCCCGTGACGTTCAGCGACTACCTGCAGATCCAGGTCGGCGCCGACAGCGAGGCACGCGTCCGGCCCGCCGACAACGACGTCGATCCCGCCGGCGGCGCGCTGACGCTCGAGTCGGTCGTCCCGAACGCGCCGGAGGGCTCCGCGGAGTTCGACACCCTGGCATCCCTCCTCGGGACGATCGACGACGGCGAGGTGACCGTCCGGGCCGGCGAGACGCCCGGCACGTCGTCGTACGTCTACACGGTCCGCAATCAGACCGGCGACACCGCGATGGGACTCATCGTGGTCAAGGCGGTGCCGATGCCCGTGCCGGACTACCCCGTCGTGACCGACACCACCCTGACCATCGAGACGCGCGAGGCGTTCCCGACGGGCGTCGACGTGCTCTCGGGCAAGGTCGCGTGGAACACGGGCGACGTCGACGGCCTCACGCTGTCACTGTGGGGCTCGCACCCCGGGATCGAGGTCGACGGAGCGCGCATCCGCGGCCAGATCCCCTCCGAGTCGCTCCTCATCCCCTTCCGCGTCACCGGCACCTCCTTCGACGGCACCGAGGTCGTCTCGTACGGCTTCCTGCGGGTGCCGGGCGATCAGGACGTCCGACTGTCGTTGCGCGCCGACGCGGCACAGATCGACGTGCGGGAGAACGAATCGCGCGACCTCGACCTCGCGGCCGCCATCGCCGTCCCCGAGGGGCGCACGCTGCAGGTGGATGCCGAGGGCGTCCGCGCCGGCGGCATCCGCGTCAACGCTCGCTGCGAGAGCGTGTCGGGAACGACGATCCGCTACACGGCGGGCGCGGACTCCCCCTGGACCGACACGTGCGTCGTGCCCGTGAAGCTCGACGTACAGGATGACTACACCTACCTCACGATCCGCGTCGTGGTGGAGGCGGAGGACCCGGAGCCGTTCCTGCGGAGCGCATCGATCACGGTCGGCCCGGGCCAGACGCAGGAGTACGACCTCACGACGATGGTCGGCTGGGCGGGCCGCGAGGACTGGGACAGCCTGGAGTTCGCCGACGGATACCGGGGCGACCAGTTCGAGGTCAGCCGATCCGGTTCGGTGCTCACCGTCACGGCGCAGGACGACGCCCGACCTGGCCGCGAGGAAGCGGTCTCGGTGGCGTTGCCGAGCCACCCCGACGCGACGGCGGCCGCGCTGAACCTCACGGTGGGACCCGCTCCTTCTCAGCTGCCCAAGGGCGGCACGGCGAGCCAGCGATGCTCGCAGGCCGACGGTGCGTCTTCGTGCACGATCACCGTGATCGGCACCTCGGGCGAGATCAACCCGCTGCCGGGCACGCCGCTGGCCCTGGTGTCGGTCGGATCGCCCGCCAACTGCACGGGCGTGACCTTCACGAAGGCCAGCGCTACGGCCGTGCGCGCGTCGTGGTCGACGGATGCCCCGGGGGCCGCCGACTGCACGGCATCCTTCGTCGTCGCCGACGCGCAGGGACGCACCTCGGCAGGTGACCGCAACGGAACGATCCTGCTCGATCTCCAGGGTTTGCCCGCGGCGCCCACGCGCGTCGACTGGATCGGCTTCACCGGCGACAGCGTTACCCTCCGGGTCATCGCCGACACCCGCTCCTACCCGGCCGTCGACGGATTCCGCATCCGGGCCGGCGGGCGGGTCGTCGCCACGTGCGACGCGGCGGGCGCGTGTCCTGCGATCCCCGCCGAGCTCGGCACGCCCGTCACCTACCAGGCGACCGCGTACAACTCGGTCGGCGAGTCCCGCAGCGACGTGCAGGTGTCGGCGTGGGCGTACGCCGCGCCCGCCGCGCCGACGGGATCGATCGTCGAGCCGGTGCCCAACGGCACGAGCGGCGGTGTCGCGAACATCACCATCACGGGGATCGACGACTCCACCGGCACCGTGACGCTCTCCGGTGGGAGCGGCGGCGACGTCACCCAGCCGGTGCGGGGGTCGAGCGTCACCTTCTCCGGCTACGTCATCGGTTCCAACAGCCCCACCCCGCTCACGGCGACGCCGCTGACGCGCTTCGAGCTGCCGCCGATCCCGGGCGGCTCTCAAGCCGGAGCCGCGTACTCGTTCCGGGCGAACGGCATCGGCGCGCCGGCGCTGACGCTTGAGGTGACCGCATCGCGCAGCTCCAATCCGGGGACCGTGACGGCGACCGCGACCGTGTCCCCCAACGGCGTCGGCGACCGCATCCTCGTGGGCTTCGCAATCGACGGCGGCACGTGCGAGCCGACGCTCGTGCTCGGCGCCGACGGCGGGACGACCAGCCGGACCTTCGAGAACCGCGATCTCTGGCGGGAGAGCACCGTGACCGCCTGCGCCGTGACCGAGCGCAGCGGCCAGAGCTTCGGACGCGCCGAGAAGTCGGGTTCCGCGACCCCGACCGAAGGCATCCCCGCTCCGGATGCCGGGTCGTACTCGATCTCGCAGACGAGCACGTACCTGTGGGATCGGGTCAACGGCCCCGGATACTCGAACTCGGCGCTCTATCGCGTCTTCTACAGCAAGGACGGCGGAGCGAAGACCGACGACTTCGCGAGCCTCTTCGGCCCGGACCAGCTCGGTCAGCATCCGGGGACGATCCAGGCCTACTACTGCGTGCGCTTCAACACGTCGCGGTGCGGCGACCCCGTCACCGTGACGCCTGCGGCCGGCGCGGAGTACACGGCCCGCGTGTCGTTCCCCACCGAGCAGTGCCGCAGCGAAGACACCACCGCGCCGAGCCCCACGGTGACGGCCAACCCCGCCGACTATGCACTGTCCACCACGTCGACCGCCGACGACGCCGGGGTCGTGACGTGGACGTGGACGCTGACCTGGCAGAATCGGCTCTCCTCGTTCGGTTCCGTGACACAGTCGCTCACGTGCGCGCCACCCGAACCGGAACCCGAGCCGGCACCGTGATCCAGATCCCCTATTCCTCCCCCCGTTCCCCGAGAGGACACCGATGACCGTCACCGCGGAGCAGACCGCCTGGTTTCAGGAGACCTTCACGACACTCGTCGACAACGTCGAGCAGGTGGTCCTCGGCAAGCGTCACGTCGTGGAGCTCGCCTTCACCGCGATGCTCTCGGAAGGACACCTCCTCCTGGAGGACGTCCCCGGCACGGGCAAGACGTCACTGGCCCGCGCGATGGGACAGACGGTGCAGGGAACGAGCACGCGCATCCAGTTCACGCCCGACCTCCTCCCCGGCGACGTCACGGGCATCACCGTGTACGACCAGCGCAGCGGCCAGTTCGACTTCCACCAGGGGCCCATCTTCGCGAACATCGTCCTCGCCGACGAGATCAACCGCGCGTCACCCAAGACGCAGTCGGCGCTCCTGGAGGTCATGGAAGAGGGGCAGGTCACCGTCGACGGCGTCACGCGGCGCGTGGGCGTGCCGTTCCTGGTCGTCGCGACGCAGAACCCCGTGGAGCAGGCCGGCACGTACCGGCTGCCCGAGGCGCAGCTGGACCGCTTCATGATGCGCACGAGCCTGGGGTACCCCGATCACGCCGCCACCGTCCGCATCCTGGAGGGCAGCTCGACGATGCGTCGCGAGGTCGCACCGGCGATCACTCCGCAGGGCGTCATCGGCCTCGCCGACATCGCCCGCGACGTGTACGTCAATCCGCTCGTACTGGACTACATCGCGCGCATCGTGGAAGCGACCCGCCTGGCGGCCCAGGTGCGCATGGGCGTGAGCGTGCGCGGCGCGCTGGCGCTCACGAAGGCGGCCAAGACCTGGGCGGTCGCGCACGGCCGCGGCTACGTGACCCCGGACGACGTCAAGTCGCTCGGCGAGGCTGTGCTCGCCCACCGTCTGATCCTCGACCCGGAGGCCGAGTTCGACGGTGTGACGGCGGAGGCGGTCATCGGACAGGTGCTGCTGGACACCGTGCCCCCCAGTCAGAGAGAGACCGTGTGAGCTCGAACACCGAGTCGCGTCTGACACGGGCCTCCGCGGCGACGGGAGGCACCGGATACTCCCGCACGCGCTATTCGACGGCCAGTTCGTCGACCGCGCTCGCGCTGCGCGGTCTGCGCTGGTGGCGTCGCGCCCAGGCAGGCGTGGGAGCGGCGGCGGAGTGGGTGTCGGGCACGCTGTCGGTCGCGGGCTGGATGCTGGTCGCGACGGCGGCCCTGGGCCTGGTTCTCGGATTGTCCTTCGGGTGGATCGAGTTCGTCGTGGCGGGCGTGCTCGCCGGCGTCCTCGTGCTCCTGTCCGTCCCGTTCCTCTTCAGCGCGCGCGCCTACGACGTGGACCTGTCGCTCGGTCATGACCGGGTCGTCGCCGGCACGCAGGTGTCGGGAACCCTCACGGTCACCAACGTCGGTCGCGGGATCGCCCTGCCGGGCAGGATCGACATCCCCGTGGGCGAAGGGCTCGTCGACGTCTACATCCCGCTCCTGCGTCGCGACCACCACCACGTCGAGCAGGTGGTCGTCCCGACGCACCGGCGCGGTGTCATCCAGGTCGGACCGGCCCGCACGGTGCGCGGCGATCCGCTCGGCATCCTGTCCCGCGAGGCGACGTGGGCCGACATGCACACGCTGTGGGTGCACCCCGTGACGACGCCGCTGCGCAGCACGAGCGCGGGGTTCATCCGCGATCTCGAGGGGAGCGCCTCCCGCACCGTCGTCGACGCCGACATCTCCTTCCACGCGATCCGCGAGTACGTCCCCGGCGATGCGCAGCGCCAGGTGCACTGGAAGTCGACGGCGAAGACCGGCACGCTCATGGTCCGCCAGTACGAGGAGACCCGGCGCTCGCGCATGGTCGTCGCCCTCGCCGTGTCGGAGTCGGAGTACGCGACCGACGACGAGTTCGAACTCGCGGTGAGCGCGGCCGCCTCGATCGGTGTGCGCGGCATCCGCGACGGCCGCGACGTCGACGTCGTGCTCGGCGGCGAGGTCCCCGAGTTCGTGCGTGCCTCGGCCCGCACGATCCGAGAACTGGCGACCGTGAGCGCCCGGACGCTGCTCGACGACCTCAGCGCCGTCGAGCGCGCCGCCCGAGCCAGCGCACTCGGCGAGGTGACCTCGCTGGCGTCCGAGATGCATCCGGACGCGTCGATCGCGTTCCTCGTGTGCGGCTCGACGCAGACGGCCCGATCGCTGCAGACGGCCGCCCTCGCGTTCCCCGCGAACGTCGGCGTCGTCGCGGTGATCTGCAACCCCGAGGCGGAGCCCGGCTACCGGCGGCTCGGGTCGGTCTCGGTGATGTCGATCGGTCTCCTCGACGACCTGCGCCAGCTGCTGGCCCGAGGGAGCCAGGCATGAGCGTCGCCCCGCTGCAGAGTCGCCGCTCACGCCGCCAGTCCTTCCGCGCGGACCGGCCGACGACCCGCCTGCTCGTCGTCAGCGCCGTCCTGCTCGACCTCCTCTTCCTCGTCGGCGCCGTCTCCGCGTGGCCCATCTACCGCACCCCCGCGTTCGTGCTCGTCGTCGCCGTCGCCCTGGCATCCGCGCACATCCTGGCGTGGGCAGGCGTGCGGTGGCGGCTGTCGGGCTGGTGGCTGTCGCTCCTCACCTTCGGCGTGTACGTCGTGCTGGGCCTGCCCACCGTCGCGCCCACGATGATGACCGGCGGTGGTGATCAGCTGCTCCGCGGGTTCCTCGGCGTCGTGACGGCACCGGTCACCGGCTGGAAGGATCTGTTGACGCTCGATCTCCCGCTCGGCACCTACCAGACCACGCTCGCCCCCGTCTTCCTCGTCTGGATCGCCGTCCCCACGGCAGCGCTGTCGCTCGCCTGGCGCGCCCGACGGCTGTGGGTGCTGGCGCCGATCCTCGGCCTCTTCCTTCCCGTCTTCGGGGTCCTGTTCGGGGCTCCGACCCTCAGCGACCCGCTGCGCTGGGGCGGTCTGGTCGTGCCCGGTCCCGTCGAGATGGCCGTCGGCGCCGCAGCGGTCCTGCTCGCGCTGGCCTACGTCGTCTGGCGCACGCTCGACGACCGACGCCGCGCGCTGCGGGCGGCCGAAGCGGCCACCGGCATCCGTACGACCAGTCGCAGCGGTTCGGCGACCGCAGGCCGGGCCGCGATCTCCGCTGCGATGGTCGCCATCGCCCTGGTGGCGGGCGCGATCGCCGCACCGATCGCCGTCGCGGGACAACCGCGCGACGTCCTCCGAGAGCGGATCGACCCGCGTCTGGAGATCGAAGCACAGCTCTCGCCGCTCGCCCAGTACCGCTCCTACTTCGCCGACGACCGGTTCGACGAAGTGCTGTTCGCCGTGACCTCGGACGTCGACCGGGTGCGGCTGGCGACCCTCTCGTACTACGACGGTCGGCTGGCGCGGGTCATCGACCCGGCCACGGGCTCGGATCAGGCGACGGCTTTCGTGCGCGTACCGTCGTCGCTGCCGGCGCCCTCGGGCACCCGCGCCACGACCGCCGAAGTGACGGTGCTGGACTATTCGGACGTCTGGCTGCCCACCGTGGGCTCGCTCACCGGCGTGCAGTTCCGCGGCACCGGAGCGGCGGGGCTCTCCGACGGCTTCTTCTACAGTCCCGATGCGCAGACGGGCGTCGTCCTCGGCTCGACACCGCTCGGCCCGGGGGTGTCGTACCGTCAGGCGGCGGCCGTCGAGACGACGGAGCCGGCCGTGTCCGAACTCGTGCCGGGGCGCAGCGCGCCGCACCTGCCCGCCGAACTCGTCCCCGAGAGCCTCATCGACTGGATGCGCGCCCAGGAGGCGCCCGGCGGCGGCGAGGGTCTCGCGTTCCTCATCGAGCGGCTGCGCGCCCGCGGATACCTGAGCCACGCACTGACGATCGACCCGCAGAATCCGCCTCTGTGGCGCGCCGAGCTCGGCGGGGCCGGGTTCGAACCGAGTCGTGCGGGCCACTCCACCGATCGCATCGACGCGATGTTCACGGCGCTCCTGCAGCGCCAGGCGGATGTCGGAGGCGACGACGACGCGCTCCTGGTCGCGGCGGTGGGCGACGACGAGCAGTTCTCGGTCGCGGCGCTCATGATCGCCGACCAGTTGGGCTTCGCGTCGCGCATCGTCCTCGGCGCGCGACTGACCGGCGACCAGCTGCCCGCCTGCGAAGACGGCGCCTGCCGCGGCGGCGACCTGTCGGCGTGGCTCGAGGTGCAGGACGCGTCGGGCGTCTGGGTGCCGGTGGACGTGACACCGCAGCACGAGAACGGCATGTCCCCCGACGATCTGCAGGTGCGCGACCCGGAGGTTCCCACGGAGGTCCACCAGGAGAACGCCGAGCAGGTGCTCCCGGGCGACGCCGACCCCGCCGACGCGGGCGAGCGACCCGACGACCCCGTCGTCGACTCGATCGACTGGAGCGCGGTCTGGGCGGCGGCGCGCATCGGCGGCATCGCCTTGTCCGCCCTGCTGATCGTGACGGGTCCGTTCCTGCTCATCCTGCTGGTGAAGGCTCTGCGCCGGCGGGCGCGGCGGGCAGCACCGGATGCCACGGACCGTATGACCGGCGGATGGGACGAATACGTCGACGCCGCGATCGACAGCGGCCTTCCAGGGCCCGGGACGCGGACCCGACAGGAGGTGGCGACGCTGCACGCCCGCGGCGACACGACGAGCCGCGTGGCGCTGCTGGCATCGTGGGCCGACCGGTCGGTCTTCGACGCGGAGGCGCCGACGACGTCGGACTCCGATCGATTCTGGGAGATCGTGGAGTCCGAACGAGCCCGCTTGATCGCCGAGCGAGGATGGTGGGCGCGCCTGCGCGCGAGGCTCTCGCTCAGGTCACTGGTGCGCCGTAGCGGGCGCGTCCGGTGAGGCGCACGGACGAACGACGGGAACGACATACGGTGAGGGGTCGAGGACAGTGACGGGACAGATCGTGGCGGCGGAGCAGATGGCGGGGGCGATCGGGTTCCTCACGGTGACGCAGGCGATCGTCGCCGTCGGCGTGTACGTGTGGATCGCGCTGGCTCTCTCGGCGGTGTTCCGCAAAGCCGGAGCGGCGCCGTGGAAGGCGTGGGTCCCGGTGCTGAACGCCTGGACCCTGTTCGAGCTCGCGGGCATGCGCGGCTGGTGGGCGGCCGTCATCGCCGGCGGCGCGATCGTCGTGGGCGGCGGCGCGGTGGCACTCAGCGGCATCCTCGGCGCGGCCGCCCTGGAGGCGTCATTCGGGGGCGACCCGGGCGGTGCCCAGGCGGCGCTCGCGGCCGCCGCTGCCTTCCCCGCCCTGCTGTGGCTCGTCGTGTTCGTGCCCGCATTGATCCTGCAGATTCGGATGCTCCTCGGCGTCAACCGGGGCTTCGGCCTGGGGGTCGGCCACACGGTGCTCGGGGTTCTGCTCTTCCCGGTCTGGGCGAGCATCGTCGGGTGGGGCTCGGCGCGTTGGCTCGGCCCTGCCGCGCCCGCCGCATCTGCTCCCCCTCAAGTGGCGATGCCCGCCGCCCCCGCCGCTCCCGCGGTTCCCGCGCTGGCGGATTTCACGTCGCGTCCCGCCCCGGCCCCCGCCTTCGGCGATACCCCCGTCTTCGGCAGCGCTCCCGCTTTCGGCGGCAACGGCGCCTTCGAGGCTCCGTCCACTCCGCCCGCCTTCTCCGCGGGACCCGCCCCGAGTTTCGGCGCACCGAGCCGCCCCGCTCCCAACCCGTGGGCGCCCCCGGGCGCGCCGACTGCGGGCACGGCACCGGCGTCGACCTCCGCCGGTGTCGGGGCACCTGCGACGGCCCCGACGAGCACCCCGCCGTCGGCGGCGGGCACACCGGCATCCGCGTTCCTTCCCGCGCCGGCAGCGGCCGCGCAGGCGCCGTCCGCTCCGGCCACGGGCGAAGTGGAGGAGCGCACGGTGCTCGCCGGACGCCGGCTCCCCGCGTGGTCGCTCGTCCTTCCGGGCGGAAACACGGTCGGGCTGCGCGGTGACGCCGTCGTGCTCGGGCGCAATCCCGTCGCCCCGGCTCGCGCGTCCCAGGCGCAGACGGTCGCCGTGGACGATGTGACCCGCACCGTGTCCAAGACGCACGCCCTCCTCACGCTCTCGTCGTCGGGGTGGGTCGTCACCGACCTCGACTCGACGAACGGCGTCTTCGTGGGCGCGTCGCCCGACGCGGGCGCGGAGGTGATCGGGTCGGCCGCGGTCGACGGCCGCTTCTTCCTGGGCGATGCGATGTTCGAACTCCGGTCGGACGGATGACGTCGCTCCAGACCCGGGCAGGCGCCCACACCGATGCGGGCCGTCGTCGCGACGTGAACGAAGACGCCTTCCTCGCGCGGATGCCGGTCTTCGTCGTCGCCGACGGGATGGGCGGTCACGACGCGGGAGATCGGGCGAGCGCGGCGGTGATCGACGTGTTCCGGCCGTTGACCGAGCGCGGCCACCTGACCGTCGACGACGTCACGCGCGCCGTCGACACCGCGCACGCGGCCGTCGCCTCGATCGCGGCGAGCACCTCCCGGGGCGCCGGCTCCACCCTGACGGCGCTGCTGGCCGTGCGCCACGACGACGAGCAGCGCTGGCTCGTCGTCAACATCGGCGACTCACGCGTGTACCGGCTGCTCGGCGACCGTCTGGAGCAGGTCACCGTCGATCATTCCGTGGTGCAGGAGATGGTGGATGCCGGACGGCTCGCGCCCGCCGACGCCGCCGGATTCCCTGGTCGCAACGTCATCACCCGCGCCGTCGGCGAGGAACGCAGCCCCGCGGATTACTGGCTCCTACCGATCGTCACCGGCGAGCGCCTCCTCCTCTGCTCCGACGGCCTGTCCGTCGAGCTCACCGATGAGGCTCTCCGCGCGGGGCTGATGCTGGGCGGCGCTCCCGCGCGCACGGCGCACGCACTCGTCGCTCAAGCGGTGGCCCTCGGCGGCCGCGACAACATCACGGCGGTCGTGGTGGACACGGTCGCCGGAGGCGTGAGCCCTCGCAGCGACGACGTGACCGGAGGGTTGTCGATGTCGGCCGATTCCACCACGATCGAAGTGGCGACGATTCGCAGCCGTCGCACGCGAGCACGAGGTCGATAACGGATGCACGGATGTGGACGAGAGTGAAGCCGATGAACGATGACGATGAGCGCACCGAGATCCGGCGCGATCTGCCGCCCCTCGACGAGCGCACCCGCGCGGTCGATCGTGCCCCCGAACTCCACGCCCCCGGCACGGCTCATGCTCCCGCGACACCGGGCACTCCTGTCGCACCGCGTGGACGAGCGACGCGACCGGCCGCCGTGCGCACCGCCGCCCCCCGGCCGGGCGACCGCCTCGCACACGTTCCCGGGTCCACCGCCGAGGACGCGTCGTACACCGTGAGGCGGGAGCCGCTGCCGACGATCGACCGTCCCGCGACATCCCCCGGCGCTTCGCGCGTGCGTTCCGACGCCCGGGTCGTGCGGGAGGTGGGAGTGAGTCGTCGCGCGCGCCTGACGGTGGCGGTGCTCGTGGTCCTCGCCTTCGTCCTGCTCATCGTGGGTGCGGTCGCCGTGCTCGCCGTGCTGGTGGCCTCGTGACCGACGTCATCGACGCGACGACGACCGTCGCCGATCTGCAGATCGAGTTCGCCGGCGAGTGGTTCTCCCCCGAGCGACCGGGTCCGTTCACGATCGGCCGCGAGGGCGACCTCGTCGTCGACGAGAACCAGTACCTGCACCGCCGGCTGCTCGCGTTCACGTACGAGGGCGGGCTGTGGTGGCTCGCGAACGTCGGGCAGTCGATTGGCGTGAGCGTGTCGACGGGCGACGGCGTCTACCAGGCGATGCTCGGGCCGGGAGCGAAGGTGCCGCTCGTCTTCCCCCGCCTCGTGCTCCTGTTCACGGCCGGCCCATACACCTACGAACTCGTCGTGCTCTGCGCCCAGGCGGCGTTCCACTCCGCGCCGTTGGTCGCGGACGTCGACGACCCGCACCACATGACGATCGGGAGCGTCTCGCTGACGCCGAGCCAGCGCCAGCTGGTGGTGGCGCTGTGCGAGCCCATGCTGCGCGACGGCATGCTCGGTCAGAGCCAGATCCCGACGTCGGCCCAGGCCGCCGCGCGGCTGGGGTGGCCGCTGACGACCTTCAACCGCAAGCTCGACGCCGTCTGCGACAAGCTCGACCGCGAGGGCGTGCCGGGGCTGCGCGGCGGCGTCGGCAAGCTCGCCACCAACCGGCGCGCGCGTCTCGTCGAGCACGCGCTCCTGTCCCGTCTCGTCATCCCGGCAGATCTGGCCCTCCTCGACGCGCCGTCCTGACCCGCGGCGGCCTACGATGGAAGGCCATGTCTGCGCCCGTCCTCACCTACCCGCCCGAGCTGCCCGTCAGCGCGGCGCGCGAGGAGATCGCGGCGGCCATCGCCGCGCATCAGGTGGTGATCGTCGCCGGGGCGACCGGGTCGGGCAAGACGACGCAGCTCCCCAAGATCTGCCTGGAGCTCGGTCGCACGAGCATCGCGCACACGCAGCCCCGGCGGCTCGCGGCTCGCACGATCGCCGAGCGGATCGCTCACGAGATGCAGGTGCCCCTCGGCGGCGTCGTCGGCTACAAGGTGCGCTTCACCGATCAGGTGTCGGCAGAGACCCAGGTCGCTCTCCTGACCGACGGCATCCTCCTCAACGAGATCCATCGCGATCGGCTGCTCCGCCGTTACGACACGATCATCATCGACGAGGCGCATGAGCGGTCGCTCAACATCGACTTCCTGCTCGGCTATCTGACCCGCATCCTTCCCGAGCGCCCCGACCTCAAAGTGATCATCACGTCGGCGACGATCGATCCCGAGAGCTTCGCGCGCCACTTCGCGACAGGTCCCGAGAGCGACCGTGTGCCGGCACCGGTCATCGAGGTGTCCGGACGCACGTACCCCGTCGAAATCCGCTACCGTCCCCCGACGGCGGCGGCCGAGGGAGCCGACGGCGACGACATCGATGCTCTCCTGGCGGGGCTGCGCGAACTCGATCACGAGCCCGCGGGAGATGTGCTCGTGTTCCTGCCGGGCGAGGCGGAGATCCGCGACGCGACGGATGCCGTCCGCGGCATGTATGCGAACGACGCCCGCCCCACGGAGGTGCTGCCGCTGTACGGTCGGCTGTCGGCCGCCGAGCAGCACCGCGTGTTCGAGCCCTCCGCGGTCGCGGGAGTGCGGCGCCGGGTGATCCTCGCCACGAACGTCGCCGAGACGAGCCTCACGGTTCCCGGCATCCGCTACGTCGTCGACGCCGGCACGGCGCGGATCTCTCGCTACAGCGCCCGGTCGAAGATCCAGCGCCTGCCCATCGAGGCGATCTCCCAGGCGTCCGCGCAGCAGCGCTCGGGGCGGGCGGGACGAACGTCGCCCGGTATCGCGATCCGCCTCTACGCGCAGGAGGATTTCGAGGCGCGGCCCGCCTTCACCGAGCCCGAGATCCTGCGCACCTCGCTGGCCTCCGTGATCCTGCAGATGCTCGCGCTGGGATTCGGCGACATCACCGCCTTCCCCTTCCTGACACGGCCCGATTCCCGGGGAGTGAAAGCCGCGCTCGAGCTGCTCACCGAGCTGCGCGCCGTCTCGCCGCCGCGGCCGGCGGCCCGCCGGGGACGCGGACACGACGAGCGGCCCCCGCGGGGCGACGGGCCGCCGCAGTGGCGCCTCACCCGCACGGGGCGCGAGATCGCGCGCCTTCCCATCGACCCGCGGCTGGCCCGCATGCTGATCGAGGCCGAGCGGCTGGAGGTCACCCGCGATGTGCTGGCGATCGTCGCGGGCCTGTCCATCCAGGACGTCCGGGAGCGCCCGTCGGCGGAGGACGGCAACCGCAGGGAAGAGGCCGAGAGGCTGCACGCCCGCTTCATCGACCCGACCAGCGACTTCCTCACTCTGCTCAACCTGTGGAACCACCTGCAGGAGCAGCAGCGCGAGCTCGGCTCCAGCGCGTTCCGGCGGCTCTGCCGCGCCGAGCACCTGAACTACGTCCGCGTGCGCGAGTGGTTCGACGTGCACCGTCAGCTCCGCACCCTCACGCGCACGTCCTCCCCTCGCGAGGCGGCGGGAGCGGCCGACCCGGATGCCGTCCACCGCGCCATCCTGTCGGGGCTGCTTTCGCACATCGGCATCCTCGACACGCGCAGCCTCGCGGCCGGCGCCGCGGACAAGAAGCGCCGTCCGCTCGCGCAGTACCGGGGGGCGCGCGGCGCCTCGTTCGCGATCTTCCCCGGGTCCGGACTGCACGGGTCCAAGCGCGGGAGTGCGACACCGGATGCCGTCGTGGCGGCCGAACTCGTCGAGACCTCCCGGCTGTTCGCGCGCACGGTGGCCGTCATCGACCCGGCGTGGGCGGAGGAGCTCGCCGGCGATCTCGCGCACCGGAGCCTCAGCGATCCGCACTGGTCGAAGGACGCCGGCGCGGCGGTGGCGGCGGAGAAGGTGACGCTGTTCGGGGTGGAGATCATCCCGCGGCGCCGCGTGCAGTTGGCGCGCACCGACCGGGCGCTCGCGCGGGAGCTGTTCCTGCGCCACGCCCTCGTCGAGGGCGACTGGAACAGTCAGCATCTCGACAAGCGACTGACGGCGTTCGAGCGACGCAACCTCGAGCTGCGCCGACGGTTGGAAAAGCTCGAGGAGCGCGAGCGCCGACGCGACATCCTCGTCGGTGACGAAGCCGTCTACCGCTTCTACGACGCCCGGGTTCCCGCCGACGTGTTCGACGCGCGCTCGTTCGAGACGTGGTGGCGCGAGACGTCGGCGCGCACCCCACGACTCCTCGACATGACCGAGGCCGACCTCGTCGACGACGCCTCTCGCGCCGGCGAGGCCGACTTCCCCTCGCGCTGGCAGCAGCGCGACCAGGTGCTGTCGCTCGCCTACCGGTTCGAACCCGGAGCGCCCGACGACGGGGTCAGCGTCGTGGTGCCCCTCGCCCTCCTGGCGCAGATCTCGGCCGAGGGCTTCGACTGGCAGGTGCCCGGCATGCGTGACGAGCTCATCGCAGCGCTGCTGCGCGCCCTGCCGAAGTCGATCCGCCGCCACGTGGTCCCCGCAGCCGACTGGGCCGCGAAGCTCGGCGCCGAGCTCGCCGCCGACGGGCCGGAATCGCACGACGGCGTGCCGGCTCAGACCCTGCGCGCCGCCCTCGCCGCACGCATCCAGCGGGTCGCGAACCAACCCGTCACCGCCGCGGACTTCGATCTCGATCGGGTGCCGGCGCACCTGACGGTCTCGTTCCGCGCCGTCGACGAGCGTGGCCGCGCCCTCGGCTCCGCGCGCGACCTCCCCGAGCTGCAGGCCCGGTTGGCCGGCAAGGCACGCACCGCCGTGGCCCGTTCGCTGTCGGCGACGCCGGCCGCTCCGGGGAGCGCCGCCGTCGCGAGGGCGACAGCGGCGGCGCCGACGGGACCGTCGACCGGCGCGACGGTGGCCGAACGCGCGGGGCTCACGACGTGGGATCTCGACGAACTGCCTCCCGTCGTCGACACGCGGGTGGCCGGCGGTGTCGTGCGCGGCTATCCCGCGCTGGTCGACGAGAAGGACTCCGTGGCGGTCCGCATCGAAGCAACGGCCGAGCGTGCTGCGCGCCTCACGCACGACGGCGTGCGGCGTCTCCTGCTGCTGGCGGTGCCCTCACCGTCGGCCTACGTGCTGGAGCATCTCACCGCCGCCGAGAAGCTCGCCCTCGCGACGTCGCCGTACCCGTCCGCGAAGGCGCTCATCGAGGACGCTCGGGTCGCCGTCGCCGACGCCGTCCTCGCCCGGACGACTCCCGAGGTCCGCACGCGCCACCAGTTCGAGGCGGTGCGCGCGGCGTTCTCGGCGGTGGTCGTGGAGGAGCTCTTCCAGGCCGTGTCGCTCGTGGCACGCATCCTCACGCGCCTGCGCGACGTGGAGCGGGAGATCCGGGGACAGAACTCGATGACCCTGCTCGGAGCGCTCGGCGACGTGAAGGGGCAGCTCGCCGGGCTGGTCTTCCCCGGCTTCGTCTCGCGCATCGGCCTCGCCAGATTGGGGCACCTCCCCCGCTACCTCGAAGCGGCGGCCGACCGCGTGCGCGGGCTCGCCGACAATCCCGGTCGCGACCGCCAGCGGATGACCGAGTTCGAGCGCGCCGCGGCGTCCTTCCTCGAGGCCGGAGGCGCCGTTCCACTTCCCGCCGACGCTCCCCCTGCGCTCGAGCGCACCCGGTGGCTGCTCGAGGAGTACCGCGTCAGTCTCTACGCGCAGCGCCTCGGTACCGCCGAGCCGGTGTCGCCGCAGCGCATCGCCAAGGCCCTCTCCGGTCGCGAGTAGCGTGGAGTGATGGCCCAGGCGATCACCTACACCCGCTTCGGAGGACCCGAGGTCCTCACCCTCACCGACATCGTCACGCCCGATCCGGCGCCCGGGAAGCTGGCGGTGCGGGTGGAGGCAGCGGGCGTGAACCCCCTCGACCACAAGCTCCGCTCCGGCGCGCGCGCCTCGGCTGAGATCACCGAGCCGCGCAGGGTCGGAGCGGATGCCGCGGGCGTCGTCACCGCTGTCGGCGACGGGGTGGAAGGCTTCCGTCCCGGCGACGCGGTCGTGCTCGCGGGAGTGGCAGGCGCGTACGCGAGCGATCTCGCCGTGCCGGCGGATCGCGCCTGGCCGCGTCCCCCGTCGGTGTCGGCCGCCGTCGGCGCCGCCCTCGGCATCCCCTTCGGAACGGCCTATCAGACGCTGCGCTCGCTCGCCGTGGGCCCCGGTGACACCCTGCTCGTCCACGGCGGATCGGGGGCGGTGGGTCAGGCCGTCATCCAATACGCCGTGCTGTGGGGAGCAAAGGTGCTCGCGACGACGAGCGATCGTCGCGCCGACCGCGTGCGGCAGCTCGGCGCGACGCCGGTGTCGTACGAGCCCGGACTGCTCGATCGGGTGCGCGACGCCGCCCCCGAGGGCATCACCGCCGTGATCGACATCGCCGGCACCGACGAAGCACTCGACGCGTCACTCGCGCTCGTCGCCGACCGCCGGCGCATCGCGACCCTCGTGCGCGGGAAGGATGCCGATGCCCTCGGCATCCGTGCCTTCATGGGCGGGAGTCCGCGCCCCCTCAGCCCTGTCGAGCAGGCCTGGCGCGCCGAGGCGATCCCCGCCACCCTGCAGCTGCTCGCCGCCGGTGCTTTCTCCGTGGAGATCGGGCGGGAACTACCGCTCGCGCAGGCCGCGGAGGCGCATCGGAGCGTGGAAGCCGGAATCGACGGGAAGGTCGTCCTCCTGCCGTAGCGGGAGGACGACCTTCGCTCAGGCGCCTGCGGTGAGGCCGCCGATGACGCCCGAGACGACCAGGTAGCAGCCGATCGCGCCGACGACGATCCAGATCGTGATGCGCGCCGTCGAGATGCCGCCGCCCGTGGCGGGGTCATCGGACCGGGAGAACTCGTCCCGGTCCGGTGCCCCACCGCCGAAGAGACCCATCAGTGGCCGGCCCGGCGCTTGTTGTAGACGTCGAAGGCCACGGCGAGGAGCAGCACGAGACCCTTGACGGCCTGCTGCCACTCGATGCCGATGCCCATGATCGACATGCCGTTGTTGAGCACACCGATGATGAGACCACCGATGATCGCACCGCCGATGGTGCCGACACCGCCCTGCACCGCGGCACCGCCGATGAAGGCTGCCGAGATCGCTTCGAGCTCGAAGCCGTCACCGGCCTTGGGGCCGGCCAGGTTCAGTCGTGCGGTGAAGATGAGACCGGCGAGCGCGGCGAGCACACCCATGTTGACGAAGAGCCAGAAGTCGACGCGGCGCGTCTTGATGCCCGACAGCTCCGCGGCGTGGCGGTTGCCGCCGATGGCGTAGATGTGGCGGCCGAACACCGTGCGGTTCATGACGATGCCGTACACGAGCACGAGCACGGCGAGCACGATCAGGGTGACCGGGATGCCCTTGTACGAGGCGAGCGCCCAGGCGAACCAGCCGATGACGAGGGCGATGAGGGCGAGCTTCACGACGAACCACAGGAAGGGGTCGACCTCCTGGTCGTACTTCTGACGCCCGGTGCGCGTGCGGATCTGCTGGACGACGAGGGCCACGATCGCGACCGCTCCGATCGCGAGGGTGAACAGGTCTGGATCGGATTCGCCGAACAAGCCCGAGAGGAACCCGTTACCGAGCGCCCGGTACTCGGTCGGGAACGAGCCGATGTTCGCGTTACCGAGGACGACGAGAGCGAGCCCGCGGAAGATCAGCATGCCCGCGAGCGTCACGATGAACGCCGGGATGCCGACGTAGGCCACCCAGAAGCCCTGCCAAGCGCCGACGAGGGCACCGATGAGGAGTGACAGCAGGATCGCCAACCACCAGGGCAACCCCATCTTCACGGCCAGGACGCCCGACACGGCGCCGATGAAGGCGGCGACGGAGCCGACCGACAAGTCGATGTGGCCGGCGATGATGATCATCACCATGCCGATCGCCAGCACGAGGATGTAGCCGTTCTGAACGACGAGGTTCGAGATGTTCTGCGGACGCAGCAGGATGCCGTTGGTCAGGATCGCGAACAGCGCCACTACCGCGATGAGGGCGATGAAGATGCCGTTCTTCCCGAGGTCGGACAGCAGCGTCGTGAGCCACCGGGTGAACTTGTTCTCCGGCGGGTTGACCAGCCCGCCGGCGGCGGTGTCGGGGGAAAGGGTGTCGTTGGACATGTGCGGTTCTCCTGCCCTCAGCGGGGCTTCTCCATGGTCATGAGCTTGAGGACGTTTTCGGGGGTCGCTTCGCCGATCGGCAGCTCGCCGGTGATCCGGCCCTCCGAGAGGGCGTACACGCGGTCGGAGATGCCGAGCAGTTCGGGCAACTCGGACGAGATGACGATGACGCCCTTGCCCTCCGCGGCGAGCTTGTTGATGATCGTGTAGATCTCGTACTTCGCTCCGACGTCGATGCCGCGCGTGGGCTCGTCGAGGATGAGCACCTCGGGGTCGGAGTAGATCCACTTCGACAGGACGACCTTCTGCTGATTGCCGCCGGAGAGCTTCCCCGTCGGCACCAGGACGTTGGGCGCCTTGATGTTCATGCTCTTGCGGTAGCCGTTGGCGACCTTGTACTCCTCGTTGTCGTCGACGAGGCCGGCCTTCTCGAGCTTCTTCAGCGAGGCCATCGAGATGTTGCGCTTGATGTCCTCGATGAGGTTCAGGCCGTAGGTCTTGCGGTCCTCGGTGGCGTAGGCGATGCCGTTCTCGATCGCCTCGGCGACGGTGCGGGTCTTGATCTCGCGTCCGCGCAGATACACCTTGCCGGAGATGCGGGAACCGTAGCTGTGGCCGAACAGGCTCATCGCGAACTCGGTGCGACCAGCACCCATGAGTCCGGCGATACCGACGATCTCACCCGCCCGCACGTGCAGCGACACGTCGTCGACGACGACGCGGCTGGGGTCCTGGGGGTGGTGGGCGGTCCAGTTCTCGACGCGGAGGAGCTCCTCGCCGATCTGCGGCTCGTGGTCGGGGTAGCGATGCTCGAGATCGCGACCGACCATGTCCTTGATGATCCGGTCTTCGGTCACGTCGGTCTTGGCGATCGTCTCGATGGTCTTGCCGTCGCGGATGACGGTGACGGTGTCGGCGACCTTCTTGATCTCGTTGAGCTTGTGGCTGATGATGATCGACGTGATCCCCTGCTCGCGCAGGCTCAGGATCAGGTCGAGCAGGTGGTCGGAGTCCTCGTCGTTGAGCGCGGCGGTCGGCTCGTCGAGGATGAGGAGCTTGACCTCCTTCGAGAGCGCCTTCGCGATCTCGACGAGCTGCTGCTTGCCGACGCCGATCTGGTTGGCCTTCGTGGTCGGGTTCTCCTTGAGACCGACACGCTTCAGCAGGGCTGCCGCCTCGTAGTTCGTCTTGTTCCAGTCGATGAGCCCGCCGGCGGCCTTGCGCTCGTTGTTGAGGAAGATGTTCTCCGCGATCGACAGGTACGGGCTGAGCGCGAGCTCCTGGTGGATGATGACGATGCCGCGCGCCTCGCTGTCGCGAAGGTTCTTGAACTCGACGACCTCGCCCGCGTAGCGGATCTCGCCGTCATAGCTGCCGTGCGGGTAGACGCCGGACAGCACCTTCATCAGCGTGGACTTGCCGGCGCCGTTCTCACCGCAGATCGCGTGGATCTCGCCGCGCTCGACGCTGAAGTTCACGTTCGACAGGGCTTTCACGCCCGGGAACGTCTTGGTGATGCCACGCATCTCGAGGATGGTTTCGCTCACGATCTCCGACTTCCTTGTGGGGATTAGGGGGGAGGTTACCGGATGACGGCGGTGGCGGGAGGGATTCCCGCCACCGCCGCGACACGGGTCGGACTTACAGCCCGAGCTCCTCCGCCGTCCAGTAACCGGTGTCGACCAGTGCCGACTCCACGTTGTCCTTCACGACCTGCACGGGCGCCAGCAGGTACGAGGGAACGACCTTGACGTCGTTGTCGTACGTCGTGGTGTCGTTGACCTCGGGCTCTTCGCCGTTCAGTGCGGCGACCGCCATGTCGGCTGCGACCTTGGCCAGCTCACGCGTGTCCTTGAAGATCGTCGCGTACTGCTCGCCGGAGAGGATCGCCTTGACCGAGTCGACCTCGGCATCCTGACCGGAGATGATCGGCCACTCGTCGCCGACGGAGTAGCCCGCGTCGGTGAGAGCCGAGATGATGCCGCGCGAGATGCCGTCGTAGGGCGAGAGCACCGCGTCGACCTGCGAGCCGTCCGAGTAGTTGGCCGTGAGGATGTCCTCCATGCGGCTCTGAGCGGTCTCGCCGTCCCAGCGCAGCGTCGCGGCCTGCTCGATCGTGGTCTGACCCGACTTCACGACGAGCGTGCCGTCGTCGATGAGGGGCTGCAGCACGTCCATGGCGCCGTTGAAGAAGAAGAACGCGTTGTTGTCGTCCAGCGAACCGGCGAACAGCTCGATGTTGAACGGACCGGCGGGCGCGTCGGCCTTGGCCGAGCCGTCGAGCTCCGTGAGGCCGAGGCCGTTGAGCACGGTCCACGCCTGCTGCTGGCCGACGAGGAAGTTGTCGAAGGTCGCGTAGTAGTCGACGTTCTCGGTGCCCTTGATCAGGCGGTCGTAGGCGATGACCGGGATGTCACTGTCGGCGGCCGTCTGCAGAACCTCGGAGAGGGTCGTGCCGTCGATCGAGGCGACGATGAGAGCCTCGGCGCCCTTCGTGATCATGTTCTCGATCTGCGACACCTGCGTGGGGATGTCGTCCTCGGCGTACTGGAGGTCGACGGTGTAGCCCTGGCCCTCGAGCGCGGCCTTGACGGCGTCGCCGTCCTGGATCCAGCGCTCGGAGCTCTTGGTCGGCATCGCGACGCCGATGAGGCCGCCGTCGCCGTTGCCGCTGTCGCCGCCGTCGGTGGTGCCCGGCGTCGCGTTGCCCGAGCACGAGGTGAGCAGGAGCGCCCCCGCCGCGACGGTCGCCAGCATGATCTTCTTGATCTTCACTGTGTTTCCTTTCCCGAAGACATCTCTGTCATGGGTTCTTGGTGTTCGGTGGTGACCGCTTTCCGGGTCGGGGTGTCCCCCGGTCCGGCTACCGGCGGTCGTCGGTGGTCTGTCCGTAGACGTTCTGGTACCGGTCGTACAGGGCGTCGATCGACTCCTGCGGGATCGGGAGGAGCTCGCCGCCCTCACGGGCGATCTGCACCGTGCGGGCGACGTCTTCGAGCATGACGGCGGCCTTCACGGCATCCTTCGCCGTCGCACCGATCGTGAACGGGCCGTGATTCTGCATGAGGACCGCGCGGCTGCGGTGTCCCGTGAGGGTGTCAACGATCCCTCGGCCGATCGAGTCGTCGCCGATGATCGCGAACGGTCCGACCGGGATCGGACCGCCGAACTCGTCGGCCATCGCGGTGATGACGCAGGGGATCTCTTCGCCCCGCGCCGCCCAGCCGACCGCGTAGGTCGAGTGGGTGTGCACGACGCCGCCGACCTCGGGCATGTTCCGGTACACGTAGGCGTGCGCGGCGGTGTCGCTGGACGGCGACCGGTCACTGCCCGGCGTGCCGGGGATCACGGCGCCGTCGAGGTCGCAGAGGATCATGTTCTCGGGTGCGAGGTCATCGTAGGAGACACCCGAGGGCTTGATGACGAACAGGTCTGCACCGGGCACCCGCCCGGAGACGTTGCCGCCGGTCCAGACGACGAGGCCGTAACGCACCAGCTCCGCGTGCAGCGCGGCCACTTCGGCCCGGGTGCGGGCGATCGCGACTTCCGTCTTGACGCCGCTGACGTAGCGATCCGCGTCCTTCATTGACACCACCGTGCAGACTCCCTTGTCCCCCACCGCAGTTCGGGTGGGTGATGTGACGGTTCATGTGACCGTTCACATTGCGACACTATAGCCATGACCCTGTCGGTCGTGTCAACTCCGCGGTTGTCTCGGATTCGTAACGGCGCTCAGAGCCGCGCTGCGCGGGCCGTCGAGGACCGCACGAGCAGCTCCGGCATGATGGCCGGCGCGGCGTGATCGGCGCCGCCGCCGAGGAGCAGATCGACGCAGCGACGGCCGAGCTCGGCGAAGTCCTGTCGCACCGTCGTCAGCGGCGGCCAGAAGTGGGATGCCTCCGGGATGTCGTCGAATCCGACGATGCTCACGTCGCGCGGACAGTCGAGGCCTTCGTCCCGGATGGCATGGAGCAGCCCGAGCGCCATCTGATCGTTGGACGAGAAGATCGCCGTGAAGTCGCGGTACCGCAGCAGCTCACGACCCGCGTAGTACCCGAACTCCGCCGTCCAGTCACCGAGGATCGGCGCCGTCGTCGGGATGTCCCACGCACTCATCTCCTCCAGGAAGCCCCGCATCCGCGCCTCCGCCTCGATCCAGTCCTGCGGTCCGGCGAGGTGGTAGATCGAGTGATGTCCGAGCTCGATGAGGTGCCGCGTGGCCATACGGGCACCGGCGATCTGGTCGACGCTGAGCGTGTGGTCGGGGTCGAGGTCGGTCGACTGGAGCGTGACGTACGGGACGTCGAGCCGCTGCGCGGCGATCGCGCGGAACACCCGCACCTGGGGTGCGATGACGACGAGACCCTCGATGGACTGCGCCATGAGATGCGAGAGCACGTCGGGGATCGACTGCGCGTCGGACGCGTCGATGTTGGCCGTCGAGACCCAGTACCCGCGCGCTCTCGCGGCCGCCTCGATCGCGGCGATCGACGACGCGGGGCCGTACTGCGTCGCGGAGGCCGCGAGGATGCCGATCGTGCGCGAGCGGCTCGTGACGAGCGCGCGCGCCGCGCGATTGGGACTGTACGAGAGCTCGGCCATGACCGCGACGACGCGATCCCGGGTCTCCGGCCGAATGCTCGGGTGATCGTTGAGCACGCGGGAGACCGTCTGGTGAGACACCCCGGCCAGGCGCGCCACGTCTCGGATGCTGGGCCTGCGTCCGCCGGCGTCGTCGCTCATGCTTCTCCGAGTTCATCGATGTGTACGGTCACATCGATTGAGGCCATTATGCACGGTTTTTCGGCGTGTGAGCCCGAAAGAATGTGACTGTCACACGAGAACGCTCCGCGCTGCGTGTGACAGGCACCGCATCTGTCACATCGAGGTGAGCCTACGAGGCACGCCGCGCGCGGCCTAGGCTGGGCCCCATGGCCGATCTGTCGCGGCACCTCCCGCTGAGCAACCGCCCCCGCGGCGATGAGTCCGGTGTCACCGGTGACCGCCGACACCAGCTGGCGGAGGTGGTGCGCCAGGCCCACCTCCTCAGCGCGGGAGCGCCGGATGCCGCAGAGCGCTTCCTCCTCGATGCCCGCCTCGATCGTGAGTTCCACGGCCAGACGCTGCCCGAGGTCGCCGACGCCCTCGATGCCGGCGGGCGCCGCGGCATCCGTCCCCTCACCGAGGCTGTCGCGGCACTGCTGCGGCTCGCGGGTTCCCGGGAGGTCGTCCTCGATCCCCTGACGAGCGGCGCCGCGGCCCTGTATGCCGTCACGCGCACACCGCGCGACCGCCGAGCCGTCGTCGGCGCGAACACGCTCCACGCGACGGATGCCGGATGGGAGTTCGGCCGCGGTCCGGTGCGGGAGGCGCCGGCGCGGCAGATTCTCGACTTCCTGCTGGGGCTCGGCGACGTACCGCCGCCGCTCAGCCCTCGATGAGCGCGCGGTAGAACCCGATCCCCCGCAGCCAGACATCCACGCGGATGCGCTCGTTGTGAGAGTGCAGCGCGTCACGCTCGGACCGCGTGAGGTGGAAAGGCGTGAACCGGTAGACGTTCTCGCTGATCTCCGTGAACCAGCGGCTGTCGCTTGCGCCGAGCTGTATATAGGGGGTCGTCACGATCTCGCGGCCGAGAGAGGAGGCGACCGCGAGGGAGATCCGGCGCCACGCCGCGCCGCGCCAGGGCGACACGGGCGACGGGTCGGAGCCGTGGCGCACCTCGATCTCCACCTCGGGGTCACCGACGACGCGGCGCACGCGTGCGGTGGCCGCCGCGACCGTGTCCCCCGTGAGCAGCCGGATGTTCAGGGTGGCGCGTGCCGTCGTGGCCAGCACGTTCTCGCCGGGTGCGCCGGAAAGCTGCGTCGTGACGGCAGTCGTGCGCACCATCGCGTTCATCTCCGGACCGAGTCGGGGGAAGATCCGCGCCAGCACCGGACCGGTGAGACCGAGGTGGCCGAACACCCACCGCAGCGGCTGCGGCGCGTGGGGGGCGACCGTGGCGAACAGCGCGCGCACGGGCGGGGCGATCCGCACCGGGAACGGATGCCGGTGGACGCGGTCGATCGCTCGTGCGAGCCGCGCGGTGGCCGGCAGCGCGGGCGGGGTCGAGGCGTGCCCCCCGGCTTCCCGGGCGGTGAGGACGAGCGTCATGACGCCCCGCTCGGCGACGCCCACCATCGCCGTGGGCACCTGGACTCCCGGGATGACGCCGTCCACGACGGCTCCCCCCTCGTCGAGCACCAGCCCCGGCCGCACGCCGCGCTCGCGCAGGATCGCCACGATCGCGCGCGCACCGTCGCCGGCGGTCTCCTCGTTGTGGCCGAACGCGAGGTAGAGATCGCTCGCCGGCGCACGCCCTTCCGTGACGAGCTGTTCGACCGACTCGAGGATCGCGACGAGCGAGCCCTTGTCGTCGATCGCCCCTCGCGCATGGATCTCCGCCTCGGCCCGCTCCCCGACGAGCTCCGCCCCGAACGGATCGTGATTCCACTCGTCGGCGACCACGGGGACGACGTCGAGGTGCGCCATGAGCACGATCGGCTGCTCCGCCCCGGCATCCGTGCCGCGCCACCGATACAGCAGCGAGTGACCGGCGACGATCTCGCGCTCGAGCGCGCGATGCACCGCGGGGTAGAGCCGCTCGACGGTCTCGATGAACCGATCGAACGCCGCGACGTCGATGTGGCTCTCGTCGGCGTGCGACACGGTGGGGATGCGCAGCAACTCGCGAAACCGCTCGAGGGCGGCCTGCTCCGACGCAGAGTGAGTCATGCTCCGAGCCTACGGTTAGGCTCGGGGCATGACCGGACTTCGCTGGGGAATCCTCGCTACGGGCGGCATCGCGCACGCCTTCACCCGCGACCTGCGGACGGCGGGCCTCACCGTCGCCGCCGTAGGCTCGCGTCGCGCCGAGGCAGCCGAATCCTTCGCACACGAGTACGAGATCCCGCGTGCGCACTCCTCCTATGAGGCGCTCGTCGAAGACCCCGACGTCGACATCGTCTACGTCGCCACGCCTCACGGACGACACTTCGAGGATGCCGCGCTCGCGCTCCAGGCGGGCAAGCACGTGCTCGTGGAGAAGGCGATCACGCTGGATGCCGACGAGGCGACGGCCCTGCGCGACCTCGCCGCCGACGCCGACCTCCTCATCATGGAGGCGATGTGGACGCGCTACCTGCCCCACATGGCGCGGATTCGCGAGCTCGTCCGCTCGGGGGCGCTCGGCGAGGTGCGCACGGTCTTCGCCGACCACACGCAGCGGATCAGCGCCGATCCCTCACACCGGCTGAACGCCCTGGAGCTGGGGGGCGGGGCGCTGCTTGACCTCGGGATCTACCCCGTGTCGTTCATCTGGGACGTGCTGGGTGCACCGACCGGCATCCGCGCGCTCGGTCGGCTCGGTGACACCGGCGCCGACACCGAGGTGGTCGGATCGATGGTCCACGGCACGGGCGCGGTGTCCTCCTTCGCGATCTCGTCGCGCGGCGCCGGACCCAACGTGGCGCACATCGTGGGGTCGGAGGCGAGCATCGCGATCGATCCGGTCTGGTACTGCCCGACGACGTTCCGCGTGACCGATGCGGACCGTCGGGTGATCGAGGAGTACCGCTCCGAGGTGGACGGGCGCGGCATGCAGTACCAGGCGCTGTACGCCGAACAGCTCCTCGCGGACGGGCGACGCGACAGCGAGCTGCTGCCGTTCGGCGAGAGTGTGGCGATCATGGCCGCGCTCGACGACGTGCGCGCCCAGGTGGGTGTCATCTACCCGCCGAAGCGGAAGAACGCAGGCTGACCGGCCCGGCATCCACGAGCGATCAGGTTGCTGCCCGCGTCAGGCCTGCCCGCCATCGCCCTGCTGCGCCCTGCGACGGGCGAGTTCGGCCCGTAGCCGATCCTCCTCGATCTCGCGCTCGAGGTCGGCGAGCTGCTGCTCGGTCGACCTCGCCTCACGGCGCACGGTCGGCGGTGCGGGAGGCTCTGACGCCCACGGAGCGAACTGCGGCGGACGGGGCGCGGACTGCCGCTCGGGCCACTCGCGGCCGATCGCGAACCACAGGATCGTGCCGAGCAGCGGCAGCAGGATGACCAGGATGAGCCACATCGTCTTGGGCAGGTGCTTCACCTGACTCTGGTCTCGCATGATGATGTCGACGATCGCGAAGACCATGCCGACGAACACCAGCAGCGAGAAGACGTAGGGCATGCCGCGAGTCTATGAGCACGCTGTGGCTTCTCGCATCCCGCGATCCTCCCCACCGCCCGCACCGCGGGCCTGACACACTGGTCCCATGCCCGATCCGCAGAACCGCGTCGCCGTGTACCTCGACTTCGACAACATCGTCATGAGCTGGTACGACCGCGTCCACGGGCGGAACTCGTTCGCCCGCGATCGTCAGCGCATCGCCGAAGACCCGACCGAGCCCGAGGTCGCGCAGCGCCTGAAGGACGCGACGATCGACGTCGGCGCGGTGATCGACTACGCGGCATCCTTCGGCACCCTGGTGCTCACGCGCGCCTACGCCGACTGGTCGTCGCCCGTGAATGCGGAGTACCGGTCACAGCTGGTCGCCCGCGCCGTCGACCTGGTGCAGCTCTTCCCGGCGGCCGCGTATGCCAAGAACGGGGCCGACATCCGCCTCGCCGTCGACACGGTCGAGGACATGTTCCGCCTTCCCGACCTCACCCACGTGGTGATCGTCGCAGGCGACAGCGACTACGTGCCGCTCGCGCAGCGCTGCAAGCGATTGGGGCGGATCGTGGTGGGAGTGGGCGTTGCCGGTTCGACCGCCAAGTCTCTCGCGGCCGCCTGCGACCAGTTCGACGCCTACGACACCCTGCCCGGGGTGCATGCGCCCGAGCCGCCGAAGAAGCCCGAGTCGACGCCGTCGAGCCGCCGGAAGCGCGCCGCCGCCGACCCCACCGCGGACCTCCTGGCCCGTGCCCTGCGCCTGGAGCAGGAGCGCACCGACGAGGAATGGGTGCACCTGTCGGCGGTGAAGAATCTCGTGAAGCGGATGGACCCCTCCTTCAGCGAGAAGGGCCTCGGGCACCGCTCGTTCTCCGACTTCGTCAAAGCGCACCCGACCGTCGCAGAGCTCGACGAGTCGACGAACATCGTCCGCGTGCGGCTCGTCGCCGACCGCTGAGTCCGCACCGCTGTCAGCGTCGGGCGTCAGCGCCGGGCGTCAGCGCCGGGTGCTCCACAGGGCCCACGCGACGAGGACGGGCTGGAAGAACAGCCGTGCGATGCGGGACCGGTCGCTGTCGAGACCGAAGCCGCGCCGCTGGCCCATCGCCTGCGCGATGTTGCCGGGGAAGATGGCCACGAAGAACGCCGCAAGGAGGGCACCGACGCGACGACGCTCTCGCGGCAGCGCCACCAACGCAAGGCCCAGCATGACCTCGACCGCACCCGACGCGACGACGACGCCGTCCTTGTCGATCGGCAGTACGTCGGTGACGATATCGGGCACCTGGGCCTGGAACTCGCGCCGCGCCCAGAACAGATGACTCAGCCCCGCGAACACCATCGAACCGGCAAGGATCCATCGCGCGCTCGTTCGCATGCCCCGAGCGTAACCCGTGGGGCCGCGCGTGGGCGTCGGTAGGCTGGAACGGTGAGCGAAGGGGCGCAGGCGGCGATCGTGCGGATGCCGGACGGGACCGTCAAGCAGGTCGGGCCGCTGACCGGCACCCGCGTGTGGACCGTGCCGGGCCGAGCGCACCGGCCGCTCACCGCGCCCCGCGACGACCCTCGACGACTCGCCCCGGGCGAAGAGCGCCGGCTCTGCGCCTTCTGCACCGACCGGTACCTCGAGACGACACCCGAGAAGTCGCGGCTCGTGGGCCCGACGTTCGAGGAGCACCGGAGGGTGCCTGCCGACGAGGTGGAAGACACCGTCGCCGAGTTCCGCCGATTCGGCAACCTGTTCGAGATCGTCTCGGCGGAGTACTGGCGCGAGAACCACGGGTTCCGCCAGCCCTCGTCGGTGATCGAGTGGGCGCAGGAGTATCTGGCCAATCCCGTCGGGCGCCTGCACCTCGAGAAGCTCGCCGCCATCCGCGCGAACGCCACCGACTCCGCGCCGTCGCTGGAGGAGGCGACGCTCGACCTCCTGGGCGGCTCCCACGACGTCATCGTGGCTCGACGCCACGTGCACGACGGCGCGGTCCACGACGATGAGCTCGTGTCGTCGGGCGAACTGACGCCCGACGAGCACGCCGCCTACCTCTCGTTCACCGTGGCCGCACTCGCCGACATCCAGTCCGCTCAGCCCCACGCCGCATACGTCTCCGTCTTCCAGAACTGGCTGCGTCCGGCGGGTGCCTCCTTCGAGCACCTCCACAAGCAGCTGGTCGCGATCGACGAGCACGGACCGCAGATGGATCGCGAGCTCACGATGCTCGCGAGCGACCACCTCCTCTACCAGCACCGCATCCTCGACCTCTCCGTGGCGCAGGGACTCGTCGTGGCCGCGACCGACGGCGCGGTCGCCGTCGCCGGAGTCGGACATCGCTATCCCGCGTTCGAGGTGTTCTCCACCGCCGCCGCGCACCTGCCCCAGGAGCATTCGGCCGCCGAGATCCGTGCCGTGTCCGACCTCGTGCACGCCCTGCACGCCGCGACCGGCGTCCACGTTCCGACGAACGAGGAGTGGCACTATCGTCCGCCGCGCGCGCCGTGGCCCATGCCGTGGCGCGTGGTGCTCAAGTGGCGCATCTCGAATCCGGCCGGGTTCGAGGGCGGCACCAAGGTCTACGTCAACACGATCGACCCGTGGGAGCTGCGCCGGCGGGCAGTGGCCGAGCTCACGGCACTCCGGGATGCCGGCCGGATCGCTCCCGGCATCCGCATCGGCGACGAGGTTACTCGCGACGACACGCGTCTGCGCTATGCGGACGCGGCCGGCGGGGCCGAGCGCGAAGGCTCGTCGGCGTGAGCTTCCCCTTCGATCGCCTGCGACGCCGGCCCGACGTCGAAGGCCCCGACCTGGTCGCCTCGGATGCGGCAGACCGCTTGCTGCGCGACGAGTCCGCCGCCGCACGCGCGGCCGCCCCCGACGACATCGTGGTGATCGGCGACAGCTACGGCGCCCTCACCCTCGCCGCCCTCCACGACGGCGCACGACGGGTGCGCACGCACCAGGACGCCCTCACCGGTGAACGCGCACTCGCCGCCAATGCCGCCGACCTCGGACTCGACGGATTCGCGTCGCTGCCGCTGACAGCCGACCTCGTGCGTGGGGCGCGCGTCGTGCTGCTGCGTCTCCCCCGGTCTCTGGACGCGCTCGCCGACATCGCGGGCCTCATCGCCGCACACGCCTCGCCCGACGTCGTCGTGTTCGCCGGCGGAAGGCTCAAGCACATGACGACGGCCATGAACGACGTCCTCCGCGCGCACTTCCGCACGCTGGACGTCACGCACGCGCGTCAGAAGTCCCGTGTCCTCGTGGCCCGCGAGCCGCACGACGGCCGCGACCCCGTGGCGGCGAGCGCGACGGTCGACGGGCTCACGATCTGCGCCTTCGGCGGGGCGTTCGCCGGCGCTCGCCTGGACATCGGCACGCGCCTGCTCCTCGCCCACCTGCCGGAGACGCTGCCGAGCGGTGCGGGCACGGCCGAGGACCCTCTGGTGGACCTCGCGTGCGGGACCGGTGTCGTGGGCGCCTGGCTCGCGCGCCGGCATCCCGAGGCGCGGGTGATCGCGACCGATCAGTCGGCCGTCGCCGTCGCCTCGGCGCGCGCGACGATGACGGCCAACGACGTCGCCGACCGGGTCGCCGTCGTCCGCGACGACGCCCTCGGGTCGCGACCGGACGCCTCGGCATCCTTCATCGTCCTCAATCCGCCGTTCCACAGCGGGGCGGCCGTGTCCGACCGGGTCGCGCCGCGCCTGTTCGCGGATGCCGCGCGGACGCTGCGCCCCGGCGCGCAGCTGTGGTGCGTGTGGAACTCTCCCCTGGCCTACCGCGGCGCCCTCGAGCGCCTCGTCGGGCCGACGACGCAGGTCGCGCGCGACGCGAAGTTCACGGTCACGGTCTCGACCCGCCGCTGACGCGGGACCGGCGGTCAGGGCGCGGGAAGACGCGGGACGGATGCCAGCAGCTGCGCGGTGTAGGGGTGTGCGGGAGACGTGAGCACCGACGCGGTGGGTCCCTGTTCGACGATCCGCCCGGCCTCCAGCACCGCCATCTGCTCGCACAGGGCGGAGACGATCGTGAGGTCGTGGGACACGAGGAGGAATCCGATCCCCTGCTCGTGGGCGAGCCGCTGCAGCAGCTCGATGACGTGCATGCGCACTGACGTGTCGAGGGCGCTCACCGGTTCGTCGGCCAGGAGCAGCGCCGGCCGGGGCGCGAGCGCACGGGCGATCGCGATGCGCTGCCGCTGACCACCCGAGAACTCCGCCGGGTAGCGCTCCGCGGCATCCGCCGACAGTCCGACCGCCTCCAGGAGTTCGGCGACGCGGGCGCGGGGGTCGACGTCGATCCCGAGCGAGCGCAGCGGTTCGGCGATCGAGCGACCGACCGGCATCCGCGGATCGAGGGAGGAGAAGGGGTCCTGATACACCGGCTGCACGGCGCGGCGGAAGCGGCGCATCGCGCGACGGTCGCGGACGTTCAGGGCGGCACCGTCGAACACGATCCGCCCCTCGGTGGGCACGGCGAGGCCGAGCAACAGTCGCAGGAGGGTCGTCTTGCCGGCTCCCGACTCTCCGACGAGGCCCACGCTCGCACCGGGGGCGACGGTCAGGCTCACGTCGGTGAGCACCCGCTGCTCGCGTCCGTAGCCGAACCCGACGTTCTCGGCGGCGAGGAGCGGCCCCGGCGCGGTCATGCGTCCGCTCCCGTCGCGGGCCCGGCAGGAAGGAAATCGTCGAGTCGGCGCGATGCCGTCACGAGCTGCGCCGTATACGGCTGCGCAGGGGCGCCGAGGATCTGCGTCGTCGGCCCCTGCTCCATCTGCCTGCCGTCCTTCATCACGAGCACGTGGTCGGCGATGCCCGCCAGTACCGGCAGGTCGTGGCTGATGAACAGCAGACTCATTCCGCGTTCGCTCACTTCCCGCTGCAGGAGGTCCAGGATGCCGGCCTGCACCGTCACGTCGAGGGCGGTCGTGGGTTCGTCGGCGATGAGCAGTCGCGGTCCTGCGGCGAGCGCGAGGGCGATCGCGACGCGCTGGCGCTGGCCGCCCGAGATCTCGTGGATGTACGAGCGGGCGATCCGCTCCGGCTGGGCGAGCTGCACGTCGGCGAGCGCGTCGAGCACCGCCCGTCGCAGGGCCTCGCCGCGCAGGCCGCGGTGATGCTGCAGCGGCCAGGCGAGCTGACGTCCGATGCGCATGAGCGGGTCGAGCGAGGCCAGCGGCTCCTGGAAGACGGCGCCGACGGTCGTGCCCCGCACGCGGTCGAGCCGCCGCGACGGCGTGCCGACGATCTCGATCGGGCTGCTGCCGGCATCCGCTCTCACGCGCGCTGATCCGCCCGCGACGAGCGGATGAGGGAGCAGCCCGAGCACGGCGAGCGCGGTGAGCGACTTCCCCGACCCCGACTCGCCGATGACCCCGAGACGTTCCCCCGGGGCGATCGCGACGTCGACGCCGTGGACCAGGGTGCGAGGCTCCGGGCCGTCGATCCGCACGGTGAGTCCGGCCAGTTCGAGGATCGCGTTCATCGGATGCTCCTCGAGGTCGGGTCGGCGACATCGCGGAGACCGTCGGCGAGGAGGTTCATCCCGATGATCAGGGCGACGAGCAGGATGCCGGGCAGCACGGCGGCCGTCGGCGCCACCAGCACCGTGCTCTGAGCCTCCTGCAGCATGCGACCCCACGACGCGTTCGGCGGGGGCGAGCCGAGCCCGAGGTAGGACAAGGACGCCTCCGCCCCCACCGCTCCCCCGAACTGGAGGGCGAGGGGCACGATGAGGGTCGGCCAGACGTTGCGCAGCACGTGGAGGCGGATGATGCCGATCGTTCCGGTGCCGGAGGTCCGCGACGCCGTGACGAAGTCCTGGGCGAGCACGCGGGTGGCGGTGATGCGGGTGAGTCGGGCGATGACGGCGGCCCCCGCGAGGCCGATCGCGAGGATCGCGGACTCCAGCGACGCGCCCCGCCACGCGACGATGAGCATCGCGAGGAGAAGCGTCGGGAAGGCGATCGCGATGTCGAGGAGGCTGGAGACGGCGTCGTCGACCCAGCGGCGGGCGACGGCGGCGAGCAGCCCGAGCGAGATGCCGACGACGGCGGCGATCGCGACCGAGCCGAACCCCACGGCGAGCGCGAGCCGGGCGCCGATCATGAGCTGGGTGAACAGGTCGCGTCCGAGCCGGTCGGTGCCGGCCCAGTGCTCGGCCGACGGCGGCTGAAGCCGTCCGCCTTCTGTGTCGTCGAAGGCGAACGGCGTCCAGAACAGCGACACGACGCCGATGACGGCGATCGCGCCGAAGAGCACCGCGCCGACGGCGAGGTTCACCGATCGCCGGAGGCGCGGACGCGGCGGCGTCGGTGCGGTGACCGGGAGCGTCGCGGCGGTCATGCGACGGCCCTCGCTCGCCGGTTGCCGGAGAGGGTGTCACGCAGTCGTGGATCGATGATCCGCTGGGCGATGTCGGCGGCGAAACCCAGGAGCAGCACGAGCGCGGTCGAGAAGAGGAGCACGCCCTGCACGCTCGGGAAGTCCTGCTCCTTGATCCCGACGAGGAGCATGTCGCCGAGGCCGGGCAACGCGAAGACACGCTCGATGATCACGGCGCCCACGAACGTGGTCGACAACTGGATGGCGAGAATCGAGATGAGCGGCACGACCCCGTTGCGGATGCCGTGGCGGCGCATCGCCGTGCCGAAGCTCTGACCGGTGGCCCGCGCGGCGCGCAGATACTGCTGGCCGAGCACGTCGAGCGTCGCGCTGCGGACGTAGCGGGCGAGATCGCTGCCCGCCACGATCGCGATCGTCACGACGGGGAGGGCGAGCGCGTAGAGAGCTGCTCCCGGGTCTTCCCAGTCCGTGCGCGGGAACCCGCCCGCCGGGAACAGCCGCCAGCCGAGCGAGAGCACCGAGACCAGGAGGATCCCGACCCAGAAGACGGGGATCGCGCCGCCGAGCTGAGTGAGGGCGGAGAACGCCGTGCCGTACCAGGTGCGCGACTTCCAGGCGGCGAAGAAGCCGACGGGAACCGCGATCAGCACCGACAGGGCGAACGACAGGAGCGTGAGCGGCAGGGTGACGTTGAGCCGACGGACGATCTCGTCGCCCACCGACAGCCGGTTCGTGAACGACTGGCCGAGGTCGAACGTGAAGAGCTGCCCGAGATACTCCGCGAACTGCACGTAGATCGGGCGGTCGACGCCGAGGCGTGCCGCGGCAGCGGCGATCTCGGCATCCGTGGCCCCCACCGAGATGAGCGCGAAGACGGGGTTTCCCAGCACCCGGAGTACGACGAACAGGATCGTCACCGCCAGCGCGAACGCCAGCAGCAGCAATCCTGTCCGTCGTATCAGGTACCGAGTGATGCTGAGACCCTACCCAGTTCAGGCCTTCGTGATGTCGTAGACGTAGAAGAGCGAGTTGAGACCGTTCTGCGGCACGCCCGAGACACCCTCGGCGGCGATGCGCAGCTGCGGGTTGAGGTAGAGCCACACGCTCGCCGCGTCGTCGGAGATCTGCTGGTTCGCCTTCTTGATGAGCTCGGTCTGCTCTTCGACGGTCTTCGCCGCCTCCGACTCGGCGAGCCAGGTCTGGACGTCGGCGTTGTCGTAGCCCCAGTAGAAGTCGGGGTTGCCGTAGAAGTTGATGTCGCGGTCGTTGACGTGACCCTGGAGCGTCGCCTGGAAGTCGGTGTCGGTGTACACCTTCTGGTACCACTCGTCGTCGGTGATGATGTTGATCTCCACCGTGATCCCCACCTTCGCCAGTTCCGACTTCACGAACTCGGCGACGGTCGAGTGCACTCCCGAGTCCGGGGTGTCGAGCGTGAACGTGAACCCGTCCGCGTAGCCGGCCTCGGCCAGCAGGTCCTCCGACAGCGCCGGGTCGTACGGGTTGTTGTCGGCGAGGTCGAGGTACCACGGCTCCGACGGCGGCACCATCGAGCCGATGAGCTCACCGCGGCCGTCCCAGATGGCATCCAGGAGCTTCTGCCGGTCGATCGCGGAGTAGACGGCCTTGCGCACCTCGACGGAGTCGAAGGGGGCGACACGGTCGTTGAAGGCGAGCAGCTCCTTGGTCGTCGAGGTGCCCTCGATGATCTGGAAGCCGGCGGCTTCGAACTCGGCGAGGCTGTCGGGGTTCGACTGGCTCGTCACGAGGTCGACGGCGTTGGTGAGGAGCGCGTTGTTGAGCGCCGTCGGGTCGGCGTAGTACTGGTAGACGACGCCGCCGTTGGCGGGAGCCTCGCCCCAGTAGTCCTCGTTCACGTCGAGCGTGATCGAGTCGCCCTTGCGGTAGTCGGCCAGCGCGTAGGGTCCGGTGCCGTCAGCGGTGGTCGTCAGGTCGCCGGCCTCGGAGTTGACGATCCAGACGTAGCCGAGGTTGTAGGTGAAGCTGATGGAAGGCTGGAGAAGCGTGACCTCGACGGTCTTCTCGTCGACGACGTCGACGTGGTCGATGACGCTCAGCTGGCGCTTGCGGGCGGCGATGGAGTCCTCGCCGATGAACCGCTCGAGGCTGTACTTCACGTCGTCGGCGGTCAGCGCCTTGCCCGAGTGGAAGGTGGCGTCCTCCAGCGTGAACGTGTAGACCAGGCCGTCGTCGGACACCTCGGTCTCGGCGGCGAGCAACGGCTCGACCTGCGCGTCGTCGGTGATCTTGAAGAGACCCTCGTAGACGTTGCCGGTGAACACCTCGGTCACGCCCGACGAGCCTCCGAAGATCTGGTCGAGGTTGGTCGGCTCGTTCTGCGAACCGACCACGATCTCCGCGGCCGGGTCGGCGGTCTGCGACGTTCCCGAACCGGGGTTCGCTGCTGCGCAGCCGGCGAGGACGAGGAGTCCCGCCGTCGCGGCAGCGGCCGCGGTGAGGACTCGGGACAGGCGGCGTGAAGTCACGTCAGTTCCTTTGCTGTGGGTGATCGCCGACGGGGGTGCAGTCCCGGCGGCGGGGTCGGGGGGTGTGCGAGAGGTCAGAGGGAGAAGCCGTCGGCGAACCGCACGCGACGCTCCCCCGCCCGCAGCGGGAACGGCAGACGGTTCTGCAGCGGCGGCAGGGGGCAGTTCATCTGGTTCGAGAACCCGCACGGCGGGACCGTCGCGAGGTTGAAGTCGACCGTGATCGGGATGCTGTCTCCCGGGCGAAGGTCGGCGGCACCGGCGGGGTGGTCGAGGAAGAGGAACCGGCCCGCGCCGTAGGACTCCGCGCCGTTCGTCCGGTCGCCGAAGACGAGCTGCAGCTTCGCCGACCCGCCGTAGACGGTGTCGAAGGCCGCCAGACGGTACTCGGTGCCGTCGACGGCGAAGACGAGGTCGCCGGAGACGGGAAGCGTGCGGGTGGCACCGGCATCCTTGATGTGTTCGAAGGGCACCACGCGGTCTTCGTCGACGAGTTCGAAGCGGCCCTCGAGCACCCAGGCGGGGTCGTAGTCGTAGCGCTCGATGTCCTCGAACGCCTGGTTGGCCGGGGAATCCTTACGCCAGATGCGGTAGCCCTCCTGGGGCAGACCCGTCTCGATGTCGGTGCGCTGCAGGCGCGTGAACAGGGCGGATGCCGGGTGCCCCTGGCGAGCGACGGCCTCGTCGACGGGGGCCTCACCGGCGGGCGACCAGTGGGTGAGCACGAGCGCGAGCGCTCCTTGCGGGGCCGTGACGGTCTCGCGACGCTTCTGCGCCCACTGCGCGTAAGAGCGCTGCAGCTCTTCCAGACGGGGGGACTCGATCGCGTGTGTGCTCACCATGACAGGCAATCAAACGTGGTCGCCGGGGGAGAAATTCCATTGCGGACTGTTTCTTCTGAATGGATTTCTCGCGCCCCCGAAGGGATCTGTCGAGTGGGCGAGGTCAGCGCCGCGTCGACCAGACCACCCCCGCGACGAGCACGGGCTGGAGGAACAGGCGGCCGAATCGGCGCGCATCGGTGTCGAGCCCCGGCGCGGACGTGCCCTGCCGCCACTGATAGACGTTGCCGGGGAACACCGCCACGAAGAACGCGGCCACGGCCAGGCCGATCCGCCGGCGCTCACCGGGGAGCAGCACGAGCGCGAGCCCCAGCAGCACCTCGACGACGCCCGACACGACGACGATCGTGTCCTTGTCGGTGCGCAGCAGGCGCGTTGCCCAGTCGGGCACGACGATGCGGTAGCCGCGTCGCAGCGTCGTGAGGTGCGCGGTACCGGCGGCGACGAGGAGGGCGGCGAGGGCGAGCCGAGTGATCGTTCGGAGCATGCGGGTCACGTTACCCGCGACGCGTCATTTGCCCGTGTCACTTGCCGCCGGGCGGCCCGATGAGGAGCAGGACGACGAAGAGCGCGGTGACGGCGACGGCGATCAGGACGACGAGCGCCCACGGGCGACGGAGGAACCACTGCAGCATCCCGTCGTACCAGCGCCGGTCGGCCGGGTCGAGCGCGGTCCGCCACGAGCCCGCGAGCAGTCCACGGCGGTGCAGCCACCGTTCTGCGGGGATCGTCGCGTACGGGATCACCGCCGATCCGACCGCCAGCACCGTGGGCAGCGGTCGCCAGCGGTTGTTCAGCGCGACGAGGACGGCGGTCGCCCCGTAGGAGAGGAACACGAACCCGTGGATGCCGCCGGCGATCGTGACGGCGAGGCTCCAGTCCAGGGTTGCGCGAAGGATGAGCGCGCTGATGAGGAGGGTCCAGGTGATCGCCTCGGCGATGGCGACGACACGGAAGGCGGAGAAAGGGGTTCGGAACACACCTTCAGCCTAGTTGAAGGAATTTGGACATCCTGGAAGTCCGCCGTGAGGCGGGCGCGTGCTCAGACGATGCCCGCACGGATGCCGTCGAGGGATTCGGCCACCTTCGGCAGTCGCTCAGAGAGCACCCCGTCAAGCTCGAACAGGCGGTCGCGGGCCTCCTGGAGGACGCGCGCTCCCTTCGGCGTGACGCTGAGGTCGCTCGCCGCGCCGGCATGCGCCGTGGCATCCTCCACCAGACCGTCGTCGACGAGCGTGCGCACCGCCGTGTGCGCGGACTGCACGGTGATGTGCGAGCGGCGCGCGAGTTCGGAGAACGAGATCCCCGGCTCCGCGTAGATGTGACCGAGGAGGCCGAACTTGCGTGTCGTGATGCCGACGTCGCGCAGGATCGCCGCCAGCTGTCCCTCCCACATCGCCGACACCGCGAGCAGCGCGATGACGGGGCTGAATCGAGGCTTGTCGTCGGTCATAGGCACCATGCTAACGACGCGCGCGCCGTGTCGGAGGCCCGGCGTACCGTGACTTCGGAGAGAAGGAGACACCCATGGATCGCCGACCGGCCTGGCCGACGATGCCTGTCGGCATAGGCTCGCATCATGGTCGAGCAGCATCAGGGACACATCAGCCCTGACAGTCAGTGGTCCACGTACGAGGCGAATGTCCAGTCGTACCGCGGACTGTCGATGTCGGCACAGTCGCTGTATCTCGCCGTGGGCGCGATCCTCCTCGGGGTGGGCGACAAGCTGCCGTTCTTCACGGTGCTCGTCCTGGCGATGGTGACGACCTGGTACGTGTTCTTCCCCGTGATCTTCGCGCGCTGCGCCATCGTCGACTTCCACAAGTTCGATCTGGGCTCGCGGTACACCGCGCACGGCGAGGTGCGGGACAGCCGCGACGACTCCCGGCTGTCCGAACGCGCGTACGCCAACCTCTGGAGAGGCCGAGCGCTTCGCGCGCGGGTGGCATCCCACATCGACATGCCCGCCGGACAGCGATTCCGCACGATGCGGCAGACACGACTCAAGCTCGACCTCTTCATTCCCGTCAGCGTGACCGTCGTATGGCTCGTGTTCGCCCTCTACATCCTGCTGTCGCACTGATCCTGCCGGCATTTACAAGATCGCCGTGACGGAAGCAAGGGGCGCGCGGAATGCTCCCGGCCCCCGTACAGTGACGCGGTGGGGGTGATGCCGGTGCTGGCAGAGAACGACGCCGTAGCGTCCGACGTCGGGCGGGTCACCTGGGCGCAGGTCGAGGCAGGCTTCCACGTCGGCAGTCGCGCCGGCGACTTCCTCGGCTACGTCGACCACGAGCCCGGCGGCGCCTATCGCGCGTACGACATGAGTTCCCGACCCCTAGGAGCGTTCACGCGCCTCTCGGACGCGATCGACGCCGTCAACAGCCATCGTGAAGAGGTCACCCCGTCATGAGTCCCCACTCCGCCGCCTCGGCCGAGCACCTGTACTCGCTCGTGTACACGAGCGAGGCGCTCACCCCGTTCGACGACGAGAGCCTCCGGACACTTCTCACCGACAGTCGCGCCGCCAATCACCACGCGGGCATCACCGGCATCCTGCTGTATCGGGACGGCCGTTTCGTGCAGTTCCTCGAGGGCCCGGAAGGATCGGTGCGCAGCCTGATGCGGACGATCTCCGACGATCCGCGCCACCACAAGGTGCGGGTGCTCGTGGACGGGTATCCCACGGATCGTCAGTTCTCGGCGTGGACGATGGGCTACGAGCCGATCTCGACCGAGCGCGCCGCTCCCCCGGAGGGCTTCCGCGACACGTTCACCGACATCGATGCGGTCGACGACAACGATGCCGTGCTCCGCGCCGCGCGCGAGCTCGCGCTGTGGTTCCGGGTGCGCTCCGACCGCAGCCGGTGACGTCAGCGCGTCACCGGCCGGTCAGACGAATCAGGAGACGCTGACTCCGCCGGAAGAGGCGGTGGAGACGCCGTCCGAGGCGGAGCTTCCCGTCGCGATACCGCGCCCGAGGGCCTGCCCCGACAGGATCTGGCCGAGGTCGACCCCGGTCGCCGACTTCACCGACTCGAAGGTCGCGGTGAGGCTGGCGGCCTGCTCCCGGGCGATGTGAGTGGCCGCCGCGTCGCCGCCGATCAGGGTCACACCGCCGACGTTGGCGTACCCCTTCGCGAACTCCGCCATGAGCGCAGGCAGCTGCGCGACGAGTTCGCGGGCGAGCACGGCATCCTGGTTCTCGCGGAGCGCTTCGGCCTCGGCCTGGATCGCCGCAGCCTTGGCTTCACCGGTCGCGCGGAGCGCCTCGGCCTCCGCGACGGACTTCGCTCGCAGCGCCTGCGCCTCCGCTTCGGCCCGCGCGAGCACGGCAGCGGCCTCGGCCGCCGCCGACGCCTGCCGCGCCTCTGCCTCTCGCTGCACCTTGTAAGCGTCGGCGTCGGCGCGCTGCTGGGCGACGTGACGGTCGGCTTCGGACTGCTTCTGCCGCGTGTACGCCTCGGCGTCGGCGGCGGTCTGGGCCCGGTAGCGCTCCGCGTCGGCGACCTTCTTGACGTCGGCGTCTAGCTGGGCCTGCTTGTTCTCGGCCTGCTGCACGAGCACCGCCTGCTCGCGCTCGGCGCGCGCGAGGTGCTCTGCCTGCTCCGCCTCGGCGCGTGCCCGACCGACCTCGGCGGATGCCGCGGCGGAGTTCTTGTCGAAGGCGGTCTGCTCGACGAGGTTCGCCTCGTCGGTCGCGATCTGGCGGGCACGCACCTCGCGGGCGGCGTTGATGCGAGCGACCTCCGCCTCGCGGCGAACACGCTCCACCTCGGTCGCGCCGAGCGCCTCGATGTAGCCGTTGCGGTCGGTGACGCCCTGGATCGCGAAGGAGTCCAGAATAAGTCCCTGCTCGTGGAGGTCGCCCTTGATCCCCTCGGCGATCTGGTCGCTGAGCGCCTGACGGTCCTGCATGACCTGCTCGACGCTCAGCGATGCGACGACGCCGCGCAGGGCACCCTCGAGCTGCTCCGTCGTGAACTGGTCGATCGCCTGGTCCTGGGTGGCAAACCGCTCCGCCGCGCGGCGGACGAGGCCGGGAGCGCTGCCCACCTTCACGAGGGCGACGGCGGCCAGCTCGATGGTGACGCCGTTCTTCGTCTGCGCCGTCGTGTCGAACTTGATCTGTCGCGCTCGGAGGCTGATGGCCTCGAAGCGCTGGGTGATGCGGTTGACGAGCGCACCGCCGCCGATCACGACCGACATGCTCGACGAGTCGCCCGTCGCGTCGTCCTTCTGCTTCTTTCCGACGATGACCAGCGCCTCGTCGGGCTTGGGCACCTTGTACCAGAGCTTGAAGAAGATGAACGCGATGAGCGCGATCAGGAAGAGAAGTCCGGCGCCGATCACGAGCGCGAAGACGAGGAACAGATCCATACGAGGTGCTCTCCTTGGGGGCCGCCGGGGCGCGACCCGTCCGTTCATCCTATGGGTGGCCTATGGCGCGACGACGCGCCGTTGCAGCCTGGCGCGACACGAGGCATGCCGCAGGCTCCCGCGAAAAGCGGGCGGGATCATTTGGTGAAGAACGTGCACAGGTCGACGACCACGAGGATCGCGTTGATGCCGATGACGGCGAACCCCGCGACCCGCAGCACCACCCGCGACCGGGACTCGACGTCGTTCCGATCCGCCGCCATGATGACCAGGCCGACGATGGATAGCACCACCGCCACGGCCGCGAGCGGGAGGCCGAGGACGGTGCCGAAGATGATGCCGTAGCCGTGAGCGGCGTTGCTGACGGCGCTGTGGATGGCCAAGAGGAGGATCAGCATCGCCGGAACGGTGAGCGCGCCGCCGACGCTGATCACCGCCGTCACGAGGCCGGTGTGGATCTCCCGCTGTGATTCCACAGCGGACAGCGGGGGCCTCAGCGGGACGGGCGGCGACGGCTGCGTCATACTCGCATGTTAGTCAGGCTGGCGGGGTGCGACTCAGGCGCCGACTTCCTCGCGCTCGACGGCGCTCGATCGGCCCCGCGTTTAGGAAGCATGGCCACGCGACGGTGATCCGAGCATGACCTTGGATACCGCGAATGGTGACGAGCGACTTACGTGGGCAAACGTGAGCACGATGCAGAAAAGCCCCCGGCCGACAGCTCGGAGTGAGCGATAGGCCGAGGGCTTCTCGGTTGCAGATGTGAGCGTCTGGCCGGGACTTTCTAGAAGTCCCAGTCCTCGTCTTCGGTGGCGACGGCCTTGCCGATGACGTACGAGGAACCCGACCCGCTGAAGAAGTCGTGGTTCTCGTCGGCGTTGGGCGACAGGGCCGACAGAATGGCCGGGTTCACGTTGGTGACGCTCGACGGGAACATGGGCTCGTAGCCCAGGTTCATGAGGGCCTTGTTCGCGTTGTAGTGCAGGAACTTCTTGACGTCTTCGGTGAGACCGACGCCGTCGTAGAGGTCTTGCGTGTACTGCACCTCGTTGTCGTAGAGCTCGTAGAGCAGCGAGAACGTGTAGTCCTTGATCTCGTCGCGCTCCGCCTGCGTGAGCTTCTCGAGGCCCTTCTGGAACTTGTAGCCGATGTAGTAGCCGTGCACGGCCTCGTCACGGATGATGAGGCGGATGATGTCGGCCGTGTTCGTCAGCTTCGCCTTCGACGACCAGTACAGCGGCAGGTAGAAGCCGGAGTAGAAGAGGAACGACTCCAGCAGGGTCGAGGCGACCTTGCGCTTGAGCGGCTCGTCACCCCGGTAGTAGTCCATGACGATCTGCGCCTTGCGCTGCAGGTTCGGGTTCTCGACCGACCAGCGGAACGCGTCGTCGATCTCGGGCGTCGAGCACAGCGTCGAGAAGATCGACGAGTAGCTCTTGGCGTGCACCGACTCCATGAACGCGATGTTCGTGTAGACGGCCTCCTCGTGCGGGGTGATCGCGTCGGGGATGAGCGAGACGGCGCCCACCGTGCCCTGGATGGTGTCCAGCAGCGTCAGGCCGGTGAACACCCGCATCGTGAGGGTCTGCTCCTCGGGGGTGAGCGTGTTCCACGACTGGATGTCGTTCGACAGCGGCACCTTCTCGGGAAGCCAGAAGTTGTTCACGAGACGGTTCCAGACCTCGAGGTCCTTCTCGTCCTGAATCCGGTTCCAGTTGATCGCCTGCACGTGGTCGACGAGCTTGAGCGGTTCGGGGGTCATGACTTTCCTTCAGTAGTTTTCGTCACTGCGTGTCGTCTCGCTGCGCTCGCTCAATGACCGACAACTGCGCGCGCTCGACGACCGGGGTGATGTCAGAGCATGCAGGAGACGCACTCGGACATGTCGGTGCCCTCGAGCGCCAGCTGACGCAGGCGGATGTAGTAGATCGTCTTGATGCCCTTGCGCCAGGCGTAGATCTGCGCGCGGTTGATGTCGCGCGTGGTGGCGGTGTCCTTGAAGAACAGCGTCAGCGACAGGCCCTGGTCGACGTGCTGCGTCGCCGCGGCGTACGTGTCGATGACCTTCTCGTAGCCGATCTCGTACGCGTCTTCGTAGTACTCGAGGTTGTCGTTCGTCATGAACGGCGCCGGGTAGTAGACGCGGCCGATCTTGCCTTCCTTGCGGATCTCGATCTTCGACGCGATCGGGTGGATCGAGCTCGTCGAGTTGTTGATGTACGAGATCGATCCCGTCGGCGGGACGGCCTGCAGGTTCTGGTTGTAGATGCCGTGCTCCTGGATGGACGCCTTCAGCGCGACCCAGTCCTCCTGCGTCGGGATGTGGATGCCGGCGAACAGCTCCTTGACCTTCTCGGTCTGCGGCACCCACTCCTGCTCGATGTACTTGTCGAAGAACTCCCCCGACGCGTACGTGGAGTCAGCGAACCCGTCGAACGTCGTCTTCCGCTCGATCGCGATGTTGTTCGAGGCGCGCAGCGCGTGGAACAGCACTGTGTAGAAGTAGATGTTCGTGAAGTCCAGGCCCTCTTCCGAGCCGTAGCGGACGTGCTCGCGGGCGAGGTAGCCGTGGAGGTTCATCTGGCCGAGGCCGATCGCGTGCGACCGGTCGTTGCCGTCTTCGATCGAGCGGACCGAGCGGATGTGGCTCTGGTCGCTCACCGCGGTGAGTGCCCGGATGCTGGTCTCGACGGTGCCGGCGAGGTCCTTGCCGTCCATTGCGAGCGCGATGTTCATCGAGCCCAGGTTGCAGGAGATGTCCTTGCCGATCTGGCCGTACGAGAGGTCTTCGTTGTACGTGGTCGGGGTGTTGACCTGGAGGATCTCCGAGCACAGGTTCGACATGTTGATCCGGCCCTTGATGGGGTTCGCCCGGTTCACCGTGTCCTCGAACATGATGTACGGGTAACCCGACTCGAACTGGATCTCGGCGATCGTCTGGAAGAAGTCGCGCGCCTTGATCTTCGTCTTCTTGATGCGGGCGTCGTCGACCATCTCGCGGTACTTCTCGGTGACGGAGACGTCACCGAACGGCACCCCGTAGACCTTCTCGACGTCGTACGGCGAGAAGAGGTACATGTCCTCGTCGTTCTTCGCGAGCTCGAACGTGATGTCGGGCACCACGACGCCGAGCGACAGCGTCTTGATGCGGATCTTCTCGTCGGCGTTCTCGCGCTTGGTGTCGAGGAACTTCATGATGTCGGGGTGGTGCGCGTTGAGGTAGACCGCGCCCGCGCCCTGACGCGCACCGAGCTGGTTCGCGTAGCTGAAGCTGTCTTCGAGGAGCTTCATGACGGGGATGATGCCGCTCGACTGGTTCTCGATCTGCTTGATGGGCGCACCCGCTTCGCGGATGTTCGAGAGGAGGAGCGCGACGCCACCGCCGCGCTTGGACAGCTGGAGAGCGGAGTTGATGCCGCGGGCGATCGACTCCATGTTGTCCTCGATGCGCAGCAGGAAGCACGAGACGAGCTCGCCGCGCTGGGCCTTGCCCGTGTTGAGGAAGGTGGGGGTGGCCGGCTGGAAGCGACCCGAGATGACCTCGTCGACGAGCTGTTCGGCGAGCTTCTCATCGCCGTCGGCGAGGCCGAGAGCCGTCATGACGACGCGGTCTTCGAACCGCTCCAGGTAGCGCTTGCCGTCGAAGGTCTTGAGCGTGTAGCTCGTGTAGTACTTGAACGCGCCGAGGAACGTCTCGAAGCGGAACTTCGCACCGTACGCACGGTCGTTCAGGCGCTGGATGAAGTCGAACGAGTACTTCTCGAGGACGGCGCCCTCGTAGTACTCCTTCTCGACCAGGTAGTCGAGACGCTCCTTCAGCGAGTGGAAGAAGACCGTGTTCTGGTTGACGTGCTGCAGGAAGTACTCCCGTGCGGCGCGCTTGTCGGCGTCGAACTGGATCTTCCCGTCGGCGCCGTAGAGGTTGAGCATCGCGTTGAGCGCGTGATAATCCAACCCCTCGAACCGCTCGTCGGTCTTGAAGGTCGTGTCGGTCACTGCAGCTTCCACCATCGTTCCAATCCGTCGGTCACCCGATCGACGTCGTCCTGCGTGCCGAACAGTTCCAGCTTGTACAGGTGCGGCACGTGGCACTTGCGGCTGATGATGTCACCGGCGGCGCAGAACGCGTCGCCGAAGTTGGTGTTGCCCGCGGAGATGACTCCGCGCAGCAGGCTCCGATTGGCCTCGTCGTTGAGGAAGCGGATGACCTGCTTGGGAACCGCACCCTTCTCCTCGCCGCGCCCCTGGCCACCGCCGTAGGTGGGGGTTACGAGCACGAAGGGCTCGTCCACTCTTACGGCGGGGTCGGAGGCATGCAGCGGGAGTCGGAGGGCCGGCATCCCGAGTTTCTCGATGAAACGCGCCGTGTTGCCCGAGACGCTCGAGAAGTATACGAGCAGCGGTGCGTCGGTGGCGGTCAGCATCTCAGCGCACCCCGCTCTCGAATCACGCCAGCCGGGAAGCCAGCTCGTCGATCTTGTCGGGACGGAAGCCCGACCAGTGGTCTTCGTCGGTGACGACGACCGGAGCCTGCAGGTAGCCGAGGGACTTGACGTGCTCGAGCGCCGCCGGGTCTTCCGACAGGTCGAGGATTTCGTAGTCGATGCCCTTCGAATCGAGCGCCCGGTAGGTCGCATTGCACTGAACGCAGGACGGCTTCGTGTAGACCGTGATCGCCATGGTGATTCGCCTTTCCCCTCTCAAAATCCTTGACTGTGGCGGCGGTGCCCCCGCCGGGAGTCCAATACTACATATGGGTACGGACATTGGGGGCAACCACAAGGGATAGTAGTTACATCCGTGTAGTTTTCCACCGCTCTCCCCCGGTACAACACAGGTTCTCCACCGTTTCATCCACAAGGACGACCCCGATCCGGAACCTGGAAAATGCCTGAATCCCAGGGGTTTCTCCCGGCTCGCCCGAATCTGTCCACAGGCCGGACGCTACGCGGGGCCACCGACACCCGATTCGCCTGTGGATTGCACGGTCCGGCGTGTCGCGGCGTGTCGTCCGGATCGGTACCGTGGAGGGGTGGCTGGCTACCGGGATCTCCTTCGCACCCCCGGCGTCGCCCGTATCATCGCGGCCCAGCTGACCGCCCGTTTCCCGAACGGCATGACGAGCCTCGCGATCCTCCTGCACGTGGAGCGACAGACCGGCTCGTACGGCGCGGCGGGGCTCGTGCTGGCGGCCGCCTCGATCGGCCAGGCAGTGTCGGGCCCGGTCACGAGTCGCTGGATGGGCGTGTGGGGCATGCGGCGCGTGCTGACGCTCACGACCGCCGTCTGCGCCGCCGCGATCCTCGTGCTGGCGCTCTTCCCGCTGCATCTGGCGGGGTACATGGTCTTCGGTCTCATCGCGGGGCTCTCGACCCCGCCGGTGCAGTCCGCCGTCCGCACGATCTACCCGAAGATCGTGAACTCGCGGCAGCTCACCCCCCTGTTCTCCCTCGACGCGAGCCTGCAGGAGATCATCTGGATCCTCGCGCCGGTGCTCATCACGATCGTCGCCACGCAGGCCGGCACGGTGCCCGGGCTCCTCATGATCGTCGCGATCCTCGTGGGCGGCGGCGCATGGTTCATCTTGTCCCCCGAGGTCGGACGGGTCCGCATCCCCCGCAGCCGCCGCGCGTTCGGGAAGGTGCTCGGCAAGCCCGTCGTGCTGCTGGCGACCGTGACGGGCTTCCTCCTCATCGGCGCGTGCGCGGCGGTGGAAGCCGGCGTGGTCGCCACGTTCGGCCACGGCGGCCTCGAGGCGGGACTGGCCCTGGCGATCTTCTCGGTCGGGAGCCTCGCCGGGGGGCTCTCCTTCGGACACATCCCGATCGGCCCCTGGGCGATGGCGCGGCGCCTCACGGCCGTTGCGGTGGGCCTGGGAGCGACCGTCTTCTTCGTGGGGTCGTTCTGGGGCCTCAGCGCATCGCTGTTCGTCGCGGGCATCGGCATCGCTCCCGCCCTCGCGGTGATGTTCGCGATGACGAGCGCGAGCGTGAAGTTCAGCGAGACCGCCGAGGCCTACGGCTGGATCGGGACGGGGCAGCTGATCGGCGCCGCCGCGGGGTCCGCTGTCGCGGGCTTCCTCATCGACGGGGTGGGACCGGCGGGCGCCTACTGGGCTGCGGCCTCCTTCGCCGTCGTGGGCGCGATCGTGGCCGCGACGTGCGTGCGTGGCTTCCCCGACCTCCGCAACCGCGACGTGAGCCCGATCCCCGACACCGAACCCGTTCCCGTCATCACCTGACCGGGCGGCCGCTGACGGCATCCTCGCGTCTCGCCGAAACAACACACTTCGCGCGAAACAACACGGCTCCACCGCGTGAATGGTGTGGTTTCGGCGGCACCGTGTTGTTTCGGCGGGCCGGGGGTGCCGCGGCGGCGCGTCAGGCGAGGCGCGCGAGCAGCGCGAGCACCGCGAGCGCGTAGGCGTCTTCGGGCTGGGGATGCTCGAACGTCGAGACCTCGTCGCCGACGGAGATCTCCACCACGTGCGTGTCGTCGAGCCGCCGCAGCGACCGGAACGCACCACGCAGCAGCTCGCGGAGCTGATCCTCGCGAGGGAGCCACAGCGCGTCCTCCAGGGCGACGGAGTCCAGCGCCCACTCGGTGGTCCCGTTGAAGGCGAGGATCACCCCCGTCGGGTAGGACCGGGGCTCGATCGTCATCTCACTGACGGTGAACACGTCGGCCTCGAACTCGGGCTCGTCGAGCTGGAAGCGGTCGCCGGACGAGGGATGCCAGATCAGGCCCGCATCACGCAGGGCGACGGCGAGGTCGGTCGAGATCATGCGACCATCCTCTCCCGTCGCCACGGCCCCGGGGTCGCCGACGGGAGGACAATGGACCGGTGACCTCCTTCGACCCGACCGCGATCCTGCCCGGCGACCTCCTGGAACGGATCCGTTCCCGCGCGGCGACCGTCGACGCCGAGAACACCTTCCCCGACGAGGATCTCGCGGAACTCCGCGACGCGGGCTACCTCGCGATCCTGGTGCCGCACGAGCTCGGCGGCAGCGGGCTGGGCCTGGCGGAGGCGTCGGTGCTCCAGCAGCGGCTCGCGACGGCCGCGCCCGCGACGGCGCTCGCGATCAACATGCACCTCGTGTGGACCGGCGTCGCGAAGGTGCTCGCCGACCGCGGCATCGACACCCTTCGCTTCGTGCAGGAGGGCGCCGTGGCGGGCGAGGTGTTCGCCTTCGGCATCAGCGAGGCGGGCAACGACCTCGTGCTGTTCGGGAGCGACACCGAAGCCTCGCCGCTCGCGGACGGCGGCTACGCCTTCACCGGCACGAAGATCTTCACGTCGCTCGCGCCGGTGTGGACGCAGCTCGGCCTGCACGGCCTCGACACGACGAGCCCGGACGGCCCGCGGATGGTCTACGCCTTCGTCCCCCGGACGGATGCCGTCGTGACGCGCGACGATTGGGACACCGTGGGCATGCGCGGCACGCAGTCCCGCACGACCCGACTCCAGGGCGCCGTCGCGCCCGCCGACCGCGTGGTGCGCCGGCTCGCCCCCGGACCCCAGCCCGACCCGCTCGTCTTCGGGATCTTCAGCGTGTTCGAGGTGCTCCTGGCATCCGTCTACACGGGCGTCGCCCGGCGCGCGCTCGATCTCGCGGTCGAGGCGGCGCGCTCACGCACCTCCAAGCGCACCGGTGCGCCCTACAGCCAGGACCCCGACATCCGGTGGCGGGTCGCGGAGATGGCCCTCGCCTACGACGGCCTCCTCCCCCAGCTCGAGAGCATCGCGCACGACGTCGACGGCGTCGTGGATCACGGGGCGCTGTGGTTCGCGAAGCTGAGCGGGCTCAAGCATCGAGCCGTGACGGCCGCCAAGACGATCGTCGACGAGGCGATGCTCGTGGCGGGAGGGTCGTCGTACTTCACCCGCAACGAGCTCAGCCGCCTCTACCGCGACGTCCTGGCGGGAGTGTTTCACCCGTCCGATCCCGAGTCGGCGCACAGCACGGTCGCCAGCGCCTGGCTCGGACCGCTCGAGGCCTGAGCCGACGCGTCAGCGCGTCTCGAGGTCGTAAGCCTTCAGCAGCTCCGCCACGGCCTGCTCCCGCTCGTCGCCGCCGTTCTCGAACATGTGCGCGACGTGCGTGCGCAGGTGGTTCTCGATGAGCAGCTTGTCGAGGGATGCCAGGGCCTTCTGCACCGCACGGGACTGCCCGATGATGTCCATGCAGTAGTCCTCGTTCTCGATCATCTTCGCGAGCCCGCGCACCTGCCCCTCCAGGATGCTCGTCCGGTGGAGGGCCCGCTTCTTGATGTCGTCGATCACGCCCACAGGATACGCGCCGCATCCCCACGACCGGACCGCCCGTGCGAACATAGCGGGATGGCCCGCACCCCGACGCAGCTGCTGAGTCCCGCAGACCAGGAGCGCCGCCGCGGCCTTCGCGTCATGAAGGGCGTCGCGCTGGGCGCCCTCCTGGTCATGGCGGTGCTGTTCGTCGTCGCGTTCGTGCTCGAAGACCGCTACCCGTGGCTGTCGTACGTCCGAGCCGCGGCCGAGGGCGGGATGGTCGGCGCGCTCGCCGACTGGTTCGCCGTCACGGCGCTGTTCCGGCATCCGCTGGGCATCCCCATCCCGCACACGGCGATCATCCCGCGCCGCAAGGACGAGATCGGTCGGAGCCTCGGGGAGTTCGTGGAGACGAACTTCCTCGACGAGGAGGTCGTGCGCGAGAAGCTGCGCACCACCCGCATCGCCGCCAGGGCCGGTGAGTGGCTGCGCGTGCCGACGAACGCGGAACGCGTCGCGGCGGAAGGTGCCACGATGGCGACCGGCATCCTGCGCGCCCTCAGCGACGACGAGGTGCAGGACCTCATCGGCGACCTCGCCCGCGAGCACCTGCTGAGCCCGCAATGGGGCCCGACCGTGGGCACGTGGCTCGATCGGGTCGTCGCCGCCGACGCGCACCGGGGCGCAGTCGACCTCGCCTTCGACAGCATCGCTCTGTGGCTGCGCACGGGTCGCACGTCGTTCGACGGTCTCGTGTCGCGCCGCCTGCCGTCGTGGGTGCCGTCGGTCGCGATGCGGCTCATCGACGACACCGTGTACAACGAGGCGGTCAAGTTCGTGTCGGCCGTGCAGTCCGACCCCGACCACCCGGCGCGCGCGGCGATCGACGGCTATCTCACGAGACTCGCGGGCAACTTGCAGCACGATCCCGAGACGATCGGGCGCCTCGAGGATGCCAAGAGCGCCGTCTTCGACAGTCCGCGGGTGCGCGAGCTGGCGGCCGACGCGTGGAACACCGCGAAGGCCGGTCTCCTCCGCGCGCTCGACGATCCGCAGAGCGGCCTGCGCCGCCGCGCGACGGAAGCGCTGGCCGAAGTGGGCGCCCGTCTCACCGCGGAACCCGCCTTGCAGCAGCGTGTCGACGACCGGATCACGGATGCCGCGGTGTTCCTCGTCGGCCGGTACCGGCACGACATCGCCTCGATCATCACCGACACGGTCGAGAAGTGGGACCCGGCCGAGACGACCGAGAAGATCGAGCTCATGGTGGGGCGCGACCTGCAGTACATCCGGCTGAACGGCACCATCGTCGGCGCCCTGGCCGGGGTGACGATCTTCGCGATCGCCCACGCCTTCCTGGGCTGACACGGCGGCGTGGCGCAGCGCCACGGGAGCGGTACCGCGCCATGCCGAGGGGTAGCCTGGATGCCGTGACGGATGCAACCGAGCTCCTGTTCACCTACGGCACCCTGCAGTTCGCCGAGGTGCAGCTGGACACGTTCGGACGGATCGTGGCCGGGGACGCCGATGTCCTGCCGGGCTACACGATCGACTACGCCGAGATCGAGGACGAACGGGTCGTCGACATCTCGGGCCTGTCGGTCCATCCGGTGCTCCGCGCGACGGGAAACCCCGTCGACAAGGTCATGGGAAAGGTGCTTCACATCACTACTGCAGAACTCGACGCCGCCGACGAGTACGAGGTGTCGCTCTACCGGCGAACCTCCGTCACGCTCGCGAGCGGACGCCACGCCTGGGTCTACGTCGGCTGATGGCGCACGCGACCGACCCGCTGTGGCCGAGCGCCGGCGACTGGCCCGCGTGGGAGGGCTCGGCCGACGCCGTCCTCGTGGGCGCCCCGACCTCCCACGCCTCCCTCTCCCCGTCCGGAGCCCATACGACGCCCGCGGCGGTGCGTGAGGCCCTCTCGCACTTCACGACGACCCTGATCGGCCCGCCCGCGCTGGACCTCGCCGACATCCTCCGGATCGCCGACGCCGGCGATGTCGAGGAGCCCGACGGGCCGGACGGCGAGCACCGGGTGCGCACGCGCGTCGGCGAACTGGCATCCGCAGCGCTCGTGATCGCGCTGGGCGGCGACGGGTCGATCACCTACCCCGTCACGCAGGGCGCGCGGGCCACGGGACTCATCACGATCGACGCCCACCTCGACCTGCGTGACGGCGTCACGAACGGGTCGTCGGTGCGACGGCTGATCGCCGACGGACTCGATCCGCGACGGATCGTGCAGATCGGGATCTCCGACTTCGGCAACTCCGCGGCATACGCGAACCGGGCCGCCGAACTCGGCATCACCGTCATCACCCTCGACGATCTCAGCCGCCGCGGCATGGACGAGGTGGTCGCCGAAGCGCTCGAGATCGCCGGCGCCGGCGACGGCGCGCTCATCCATCTCGACGTCGACGTCGACGTCTGCGATCGCTCGGTCGCCCCCGGCGCCCCGGCATCCGCCCCCGGCGGACTCGCCGCGTGGGAACTGCGCGCTCTCGTGCGCGCGCTGACCGTCGACCCTCGCGTGCGCTCGGCCGACATCGTGGAGGTGGATGCCGAGTCCGACGCCCCCGATGGCCGCACCGTGCGCCTGGCCGCACTGTGCGTGCTCGAGATGCTCACCGGCCTCGCGGGTCGCGCCGTCGCACGCCCGGCGACGCCGGCCGCAGCGGAGGAGCACGACGGAGAGCACAGCGGAGAGCACGCGGAGCCGAGCACTGACCCCGAGCCGGCCACCGACGCGGAGCCGCCGGCTGCGGCCCCCGAAGATGCGGGCGACCACCGATCGGAGTGGGCTCCGCCGGACGACTCCGACCCGGAGCCATGGCCGGCGGGGCCGGCGCCCACGGGCGGCGACGACCGCCGCGACGGGGAGAGCACGTGATCAGGCTCGCTCTCGTGCGGCACGCCAAGAGCGACTGGGGCGACCCCGGCCTCGACGACCACGACCGGCCGCTGAACGCGCGCGGCCTGCGCGACGCTCCCGTCCTGGCTGCGCGCCTGGCCGAGACCGGCTTCCGACCCGAGGTCATCCTGTCGTCGACGGCGCTGCGTGCCCGTACGACCGCAGGGTTCTTCGCCGATGCGTTCGGCGACGGCGTCGATGTGGAGGAGCACACGGAGCTGTACGGCGCGCCCGCTCGCACGCTGCTGGCCACGGCATCCGCTTCGGGGGCACGAAGCGTCGTCGTCGTCGCGCACGACCCCGGGATGACGGTGCTCGCCGAGGCGCTGTCCGGCGGCGGGATCGGTGCGATGCCGACCTGCGCCGTCGCCGTGTTCACCTGGGACGTCGACAACTGGGACGTCGCGACCTCGGTCGACGCCGACTCCTGGACGTTCGACAGCCCTCGCTGACCCCGCTCAGAGCATGGGGATCGTGAGTCCGCGCTCGCGGGCGACGTCGGCCGCGCGCTCGTAGCCGGCATCCACGTGCCGCATGACGCCCGTTCCGGGGTCGTTCGTGAGCACCCGCTCCAGCTTCTCCGCCGCGAGCGCGGTGCCGTCGGCCACCGTCACCTGCCCGGCGTGGATCGAGCGGCCGATGCCCACGCCGCCGCCGTGGTGGATCGACACCCACGCGGCACCCGATGCCGTGTTGAGCAGAGCGTTCAGCAACGGCCAGTCGGCGATCGCATCCGATCCGTCGGCCATCGCCTCCGTCTCCCGGTACGGCGAGGCGACCGAACCGGCGTCGAGGTGGTCGCGGCCGATGACGATCGGACCGGCGAGCTCCCCCGAGGCGACCATCTCGTTGAACTTCAGCCCCGCGAGGTGTCGTTCCTTGTAGCCCAGCCAGCAGATCCGTGCGGGCAGGCCCTCGAAGTGGACCTTGCGACCGGCCTTGTCGAGCCACCGCCGCAGCGGCGCGTCGTCGGGGAAGAGGTCCGCGACGGCACGGTCGGTCTTCGCGATGTCCTCCGGGTCTCCCGACAGCGCCACCCAGCGGAACGGTCCGCGCCCCTCCGCGAACAGCGGGCGGATGTAAGCCGGCACGAATCCGGGGAACGCGAACGCCCGGTCGAAGCCGCCGAGCTCGGCCTCGCGCCGGATCGAGTTGCCGTAGTCGAACACGGCCGCCCCGGCATCCTGGAATCCCACCATCGCTTCGACCTGGCGAGCCATCGAGGCGCGCGCCTGCTCGGTGAACGCCTCGGGGTCGCTCTGGGCGGCGTCCTTCCAGCGCTCGAAGGGGATCTCCGACGGGAGGTAGGCGAGCGGATCGTGCGCGCTCGTCTGGTCGGTGACGATATCGAGGTGCACCGCGCCCTCGCGGTGGCGGCGGAGGAGTTCGGGGAAGACGTCGGCCGCGTTGCCGACGACGCCGATGCTCCGCGCCTCACCGGCCTCGCGCGCGGCCATGGCGCGGGCGACCGCCGCGTCGAGATCGGTCGTGTACTCGTCGAGGTAGCCGTGCTCGACCCGACGAGCCAGCCGCGACTCGTCGACGTCGACGACGATCACCGCACCCTCGTTGAGCGTCACGGCCAGCGGCTGCGCGCCTCCCATGCCGCCCGCACCACCGGTCAGGGTGAGCGTTCCGGCGAGCGACTCGCGCCCGAGGGAGCGCGCGACGGCCGCGAAGGTCTCGTACGTGCCCTGCAGGATGCCCTGCGTGCCGATATAGATCCAGGAGCCCGCGGTCATCTGCCCGTACATCGTGAGTCCGAGGTGCTCGAGCCTGCGGAACTCCGGCCAGGTCGCCCAGTCGCCCACCAGGTTGGAGTTCGCGATCAGTACGCGCGGCGCCCACTCGTGCGTGCGGAAGACGCCCACCGGCTTGCCCGACTGCACGAGGAGCGTCTCGTCCGGCTCGAGTTCGTCGAGCGTGCGGACGATCGCGTCGTACGCCGCCCACGATCGTGCCGCCCGGCCCGTTCCGCCGTAGACGACGAGGTCTTCGGGATGCTCGGCGACCTCGGGGTCGAGGTTGTTCATCAGCATCCGCTTCGCCGCCTCCGCGCCCCAGCTCTTGGCCGTGCGCTCCGATCCGCGTGCGGCACGGATGGGTCCGCGTTCGTTCACAACTCCGGAATGCGTGACGGGGATGTCGGCGCTCATGTGGTCTCCTCGGGGCGGGTGGGGCGATGTGGTCACGGCTGGGTGGCGTCGGGGATGGACGATTCCGGAGTTGTGGCGCGCGCGTCAGCGGCATCGAGGGCCGCGTGCGCGATCTCACCGGAGACGACGAGGGCCGCGACGGCTTCCAGGTCGGGCGAAAGGAACCGGTCCGGGCCGGGACCGGCGACCTCCTGTCGCACGCGGTCGCGCACGGCGCGCGTGGCGGGCCCGGGCTGCAGCGGCGCACGGAGGTCGAGCGCACGGCATCCCGTGACCACCTCGATCGCGAGCACCCGCGCCAGGCCGTCGATCGCGCGCCGGAGCTTGCGCGCCGCCGCCCACCCCATCGACACGTGGTCCTCCTGCATCGCCGACGACGGGATCGAGTCGACGGATGCCGGAACCGCCAGCCGCTTGAGCTCTGACACGATGCCGGCCGCGGCGTACTGCGCGATCATGAGGCCCGAGTCGACCCCGACCTCGTCGGCGAGGAACGGCGGCAGACCGTGGCTGCGGGAGCGGTCGAGCGCGCGGTCGGTGCGTCGCTCCGAGATCGAGGCGATGTCGGCGACGGCTATCGCGAGGAAGTCGAGCACGTAGGCGACGGGGGCGCCGTGGAAGTTGCCGTTGGACTCCACCCGCCCGTCGAGGGTGATCACGGGGTTGTCGACGACCGCGGCGAGCTCCCGATCGGCGACGAGGCGTGCGTGATCGACGGTGTCGCGGGCCGCTCCGTGCACCTGCGGCGAGCATCGCAGCGAGTACGCGTCCTGCACGCGCGTGCAGACGGCGGGATCGCGGTGGCTGGCGACGATCGGCGAGTCCGCGAGGAACGAACGCAGGTTCGCGGCCGACGCGGCCTGCCCGAGCTGCGGGCGGAGCGCCATGAGGTCGGCGGCGAAAACGGCATCCGTGCCGAGCTGCGACTCGACCGACAACGCCGCGGCGAGGTCGGCGGTCGTCAGCAGGAGGTCGAGATCGTGGATCGCGAGCGCGAGCATGCCGAGCATGCCGTCGGTGCCGTTGATGAGCGCCAGCCCCTCTTTCTCCTCGAGCACGAGAGGCGGGATGCCGGCTGCCGCCAGCGCCTCGGCGGCCGGGATCGGCTCGGAGTCGCCCGGCCGACGCACCGCGCCCTCACCGAGCGCGGCGAGCGCGACGTGCGACAGCGGGGCGAGGTCGCCGGAGCACCCGAGCGAACCGTACTCGCGGACGATGGGGACGATGCCCGCGTTCAGCATCGCGGCGTACGTCTCGACGACGGCCGGGCGCACACCGGTGTGTCCGGAGGCGAGCGTCTGCAGCCGCAGCAGCATGAGGGCGCGCACGACCTCGGGCTCGACCTCGGGACCCGTGCCGGCCGCGTGCGAGCGGATGAGGCTCGCCTGGAGCTGGCGGCGGCGTTCGGGGGCGATGAAGGTGGTGGCGAGCGCTCCGAAGCCCGTGGAGATGCCGTAATGCGGTTCGGGGTCGTCGGCGAGCCGTTCCACGAGCGCTCGGCTCGCGGCGACGCGGTCGGTCGCCTCGGCCGCGATCGTCACGGCAGCACCGTGGCGCGCGACGGCGACGACCTCTTCGATCGTGAGTGGGTGGGCGCCCACGACGACGGACGCGGATGCCGGTGCGCCGGCGGGGTCGACAGAGGCCATGTCCCGATTCCACCGCGGCACGGTCGCCCCCACCAGGCCTTCGTGGCATCCTGTGTCTGTGATCCCAGACACGACCAACGAGAACGGGACGGCGCGGGACCGCCCGCAGGTCCCCGCCGCCGACCACACGTTGCGGGTGCTCTCGTTCCTGGGTCGCCAGCGCGGTCCGGTCGCCGCCCGGACGATCGCGGAGCACCTCGGCATCCCCCGGTCGACCGTGTACCACCTGCTCTCGGTCATGGCGGGGCACGGGTTCGTCGTGCACCTCGAGTCGGATCGGCGGTGGGGGCTCGGCACGGCCGCGTTCGAGCTGGCCGGCGGGTATGCGCGCCAGGAGCCGCTCGCCCGCCTCGGCCGCCCCCTCATCGCGGCCCTCGCCGACCGCGCCGGGGAGAGCGCGCACCTGGCCGTCATGACCGGCCGCGATGTGCTGTACATCGTGGAGGAGCGCGCGCCCCGCCGCCCCGCCCTCGTGACCGACGTCGGCGTGCGTCTGCCGGCGCACCTCACCGCCACCGGACGCGCGATGCTCGCGCACCTCCCGCGTGAGCAGGTGCGGGCGCTCTACCCGGATGCCGGGGCGTTCACCGACCGGACGGGCCGCGGTCCGTCACGACCGGCGGCCCTGCGCGAGCTGCTGCAGGCGGGACGGCGACGCGGTTTCGCGACGGAGGACGGCGAGGTGACGCTGGGGCTGCGCTCCGTCGGCGTCGCGGTGCTCGATCACACCGGATGGCCGGCGGCGGCGATCGCCGTCACGTGGCCGGACGACGTGTCACGCGAAGCGGAGACCCTCGCGGGACTGGTGTCCGAGGCGGCGGCGGAGCTGTCGCGTAGGATCGGGCGCCGCTGAGCGGACTCCCCCCGGCGATCGCCGAAGGTTTCAGCGGACGATGAGGCTCGGCTCGACCAGCACGTGCGCTTCGCCCGGGCTCGGCGTGCGGAGGGAGATCGTGCCGGAAGGTCCGATCAGCAGATCGAGCGCCCCCGTCGCGACGCGCTCGGGGAGCTGTTCGACGCTCGAGAGACCGAGCGCTTCGGCGGCGGGCGTGTTGTCGAACCCGATGATGGGCAGCGACGGGCGCCCCGCCGCGACCGCCGCCAGGTGGGCACCGACGGCGAGCGAGTCGCTGACGCACACGATCGCGTCGAGGTCGCGGTGCTCCAGGGCGTCGGCGACGACGACGCGGGCCAGAGCGACGCTCTCCTCCGACACGAGCCGTACGGCATCCGCACCCGCCGGGAGCGTCTCGCGCCAGCCCCGTTCACGGTCGTCTCCCGTTCCCGATCCCGTGGGCCATCCGAGGAAGGCGACGCGGGGGCCGGCGGTCGCGAGAGCGTGGCGGGTGGCGGCAGCGGTACCGGCAGCTCCGTCGACGTCGACCCAGAGGTGCGCGGGATCGGCGACGTCGTCGAGGCCCCACGGCCGGCCGAACGCCACGAAGGGCACGCCGCGCTGAATGAGCCAGTCCGTCCGCGGGTCACCGTGGAAGGTGCCGGTGATGACGACGCCGTCGATGTCTCCCCCGTCGCGGAGGTCGGCCATCCGCCGGATCTCCTCTTCCGGCGAGCGCGCGGCGTAGAGGGTGACCCGCAGACCGCGTTCCCCCGCACGTTCGGTCAGCGCATGCACGAACCGGTCGAGCACGACGCCGGAGATGCCGCCGGCATAGGGGTCGAGGTGGATGCCGATGGTGGAACTGCGCTGCGTGCGGAGCCGCCGGGCGGAGGCGTGCGGTGCATATCCCAGCCGCTGGATCGCCGCCTGCACACGCTCCCGCGTCTGCTCGCGCACGATGGCGGGAGAGTTGAGGACGTTGCTCACCGTCTGCCGTGACACGCCCGCGGCGAGGGCGACGTCTTCGATCGTGGCGGGTCTGTTCATCGTCTCTCGGTCGTCAGGGTCTCTCGACCTCCGTCGTGTTCCGCGGACATCGGGCCTTGACGCGGCGGCGCGGACACTTTATGTTTTCAAGCATTCCACAATTTGAACGATCAAAGAAGTGCATGGGCGCCGATCTGAACGTTCAAAACGTGAGACCCTGCCCAGGGGTCCACACCGTTTCGAAGGAGATGCGATGAAGCGACACACAGCACGGACGCTGCTCGCGACGGGAGGGCTGGCGGTCGTCACCGCCCTGACCCTCACCGGTTGCGGCCAGGGTTTCAGCGACACCCCCGAGCCCTCCGGCTCCGCCCCTAGCGACGCGAGCAGCCTCACGTCGTCCGACGATGCCCTCACGATCATGATCGGATCGAGCGGCGACGCCGAGACGAAGGCCGTGCAGGATGCCGTCGCCGCCTGGTCGGCCGACTCCGGCGTCGAGGCCGAGGTCGTCGCGGCGACGAACCTCAGCGAGCAGCTCGCCCAGGGCTTCGCGGCCGGCTCCCCGCCCGACCTCTTCTACCAGTCCACCGATCAGCTCGCCGCGTACGCCGACAACGGCTCGCTGCAGGCCTACGGCGACCTCCTGCCCAACAAGGACGACTTCTACGAGTCGCTCGTCGCGAACTTCACGTACGACGGCACGTTCTACTGCGCCCCGAAGGACTTCTCGACGCTGCAGCTCATCATCAACCAGGGGCTGTGGGAGGACGCGGGCCTCACCGAGGCGGACATCCCCACGACGTGGGACGAACTGGCATCCGTCGCCGAGAAGCTCACCACGGGCGACACCACCGGGCTCGTGTTCGGCGGCGAGTACGCGCGGATCGGCGCCTTCATGGCGCAGGCCGGCGGCCGCCTCGTCTCCGAGGACGGCATGACCGCCGAAGCCAACAGCGACGCCAACGTCGAGGCGCTGACCTACGTGCAGGAGCACCTGAAGGACGGCACCTTCGCCTACGCGGCCGACGTGGGCGCGGGCTGGGGCGGCGAAGCGTTCGGCAAGGAGCTGGGCGCGATGACGATCGAGGGCAACTGGATCACGGGCGCCCTCGGCGATTTCCCGGACGTGAAGCCGCTCGTCGCCGAACTCCCGGCCGGTCCCGCCGGTCAGGGCACCCTCCAGTTCACCAACTGCTGGGGCATGGCCGCCGACAGCCCCAACCAGCAGGCGGCTCTCGAGCTCGTCGAGTACCTCACGAGCCCCGAGCAGCAGCTCGCGTTCTCGAAGGCGTTCGGACCGATGCCCTCGGTGCAGTCCGCCGCTGACCAGTGGAAGGCCGACAACCCCGACCTCGTCGCGTTCCTCGACGGCTCGGCCTACGCCCAGGGCGTTCCGACGAACAAGGGCTCGGCAGACGTCGTCACCGACTTCAACGCCCAGCTGGGCTCGCTGAAGACGGGCGACCCGAAGGCCATCCTCGACTCGGTGCAGTCGAACCTCGAGGCCATCGTCGGCTGACGCTGATGACCGCGCCCGTCACGCCGGCCGCGGCATCCACCCGTCCGGCCTCCACCCGGTCGCCCCGCTCCGGCGGGACGCACCGGGGGGAGGCCGGCGCGGGCTGGCTGTTCGTCTCGCCCGTCATCCTCATCCTCGGCACGTTCCTCCTCGTGCCGGTGCTCATGGCCCTCTGGGTCAGCTTCTCGGACTGGTCGGGACGCGGCAGCCCGCTCTCCGCGAACGTCTCGTTCGTCGGTCTCGACAACTACGCGACGATCACGACCGGCGGTCTCGCGACGCGCGACTTCGGCACGGCGCTCCGCAACAACGCGTGGTACGTGCTCCTCGTCGTACCGCTGCAGACCGCTCTCGCCCTCTTCCTGGCCGTGCTCGTGAGCCGCCGCATGCTGCGCGCGCGCGGCTTCTTCCGCACCGCCTTCTACTTCCCGTCGGTGACGAGCTCGGTCGCGATCACGGTGCTGTGGCTCTTCCTGTTCTCGTTCGCCGGCCCCGTCAACGCCCTCATCGCGTGGTTCGGCGGGAAGGGCCCGAACTGGTTCCGGGATCCCACCGGGCTTGTCCACGGCGCCCTCGCCGGCATCGGCATTACCTCCGGGCCCGACTTCCTGACGCAGAACTCGATGCTGGGCCTCTCGTGGTGGGACTGGCTCGCCGGGCCCTCGGTCGCCATGTTCGCCCTCATGCTCATGGCCATCTTCACCACGAGCGGCACCTTCATGCTGCTGTTCATCGCGGCCCTGCAGAACGTCGGCTACGAGCTCACCGAGGCGGCGATGATGGATGGCGCGAACGCGTGGCAGCGGTTCTGGCGCATCACGCTCCCGCAGCTGCGACCGACGATCTTCACGGTCGTGACCCTCGGGCTCATCGGCTGCTGGCAGGTGTTCGATCAGATCTACACGGGCACGAAGGGCGACCCCGCCAAGACCACGATGACGCCGGCCTACCTCTCGTACACGGCGGCGTTCCGCGAGAACGACTGGGGCGTGGGCGCGGCGATCGCGTTCATCCTCTTCCTCATCATCATCTTCTTCACGATCTTCCAGCGGTGGGTGCTGCGCGACCGGCCGGTCTCGCGCCGCCGCGTGCGCGCGTATCAGAGCGCCACGTACCGGAAGGGGGCGACGTCATGACCGACACCACTCTCGCGCACGCGGCCACCCTCGCCGAGCCTCCTGTGGCCCCCACCCCGCGGCGTCGGCGACGGTTCACCCTGCGGAGTGCGGCGGGGCAAGTACTGCTCTACGCCATGATCGTCCTGCTCGCGATCGTCTACATCTACCCGTTCCTCGTGCAGGTGGCGACGTCGTTCAAGTCTGAGCAGGAGGCGGCATCCGATCCCATCTCGCTGCTGCCGCAGACCTTCACGGTCGCCGCCTACGAGCGGCTGTTCCTGCACAGCGACTTCCCGCTGTGGTTCGCGAACTCCGCCGTCGTGACGATCCTCGTGACCCTCGGTCGCGTGTTCTTCGTCTCGCTGGCCGGCTACGCGCTCGCCCGCCTGCACTTCCGCGGTCGCGGGGTCGTCTTCGCGCTCGTCGTGGGCGTCATGGCGGTGCCGGCGGTCGTGCTCCTGATCCCGAAGTTTCTCGTGCTCAACCAGATCGGCATCTACGACTCGTACACGGGTATGGTGCTGCCGCTCCTGGTGGATGCCGCGGGCGTGTTCATCATGAAGAACTTCTTCGAGTCGATCCCGACGTCGGTCGAGGAGCAGGCGCGCATCGACGGAGCGGGCACGTTCCGCGTGTTCTGGTCGATCGTCCTCCCCATGGCACGACCGGCGCTCGTCACGATCGTGATCCTGTCGTTCCAGGGATCGTGGAACGAACTCAGCCATTTCATCGTGGCCACCCAGTCCCCCGAACTCACCACCCTGACCAAGGGCGTCGCCTCGCTCGCGTCGGGACAGTTGAGTCAGGGCACGCAGTATCCGCTGAAGCTCGCTGCGGCGGCGATCATGACGATCCCCGTCGCGGTGCTCTTCTTCATCTTCCAGAAGCGGATCATGAACACCAGTGAAGGAGCAGTGAAGGGATGACGGGCGGATTGCAGCCGTTCCTGTCGGATCGAGTGGCGGCGCTCTGCGCCCCCACCCAGGCGTGGTCGGGAGACGACGGCGACATGGGCGCCGAGTCGATCGACGGGATCTACCACGGTGACACGCGATTCGTCCGTGGACTCGAGGTCTCCTACGTCGACGCGAACGGCGACGCGGTCCGCCCCGAGTGGGTACGCGCGACGGCGCCGACGGCGAGAGAGGTGCGCTTCGACGCGCTTCTGCGCGGCGTCGACGACCGATGGCCCGACCCGAAGGTTCGGCTGGAGCGCGTGCGTCGCGTCGCCGACGGCGACGTCACCGAGACCCTCACGGTGCACACGCACCTCGACGAGCCCCTGAGCCTGCGGTTGAGCGTCACGATCGTGCCGGATGCCTCGCTCCTGCAGGACGTGAAGGCAGGCACCACCTCGGGGGTCGAGCGCACGACCGACGCGGACGCGACGACTGTCACAGTGCGCGCGGCCGAGGCCGCCGTGACGTTCCACGCCGAGCACGCCGAGATCACTGCCGACGACGGAGTGCGGCTCGACTGGACCCTCGACATCCCTGCGCGCGGACGGGCCGAGGCGTCGTGGACCACGAGCATGTCCGACCCATCGCTCGTCGTCCGCGGCGTCCGTTCCCCCGTGCCGTGGTCGCTCCCGGCGCCGGGAGCGGGCGGCGACCCCCGGGTGGACCGATGGCTCCGCCAGGCCCTCGGCGATCTCGGTGCCCTGCGCCTCACCCTTCCCGATCAGCCCGACGACGTGTTCTACGCCGCCGGCGCCCCCTGGTTCTTCACGCTGTTCGGCCGCGACTCGCTGTGGGCGGCCCGGCTGATGCTCCCCGTCGACGCGTCGATCGCGGCATCCACTCTTCGGGTGCTCGCCCGGCTCCAGGGCACCACGACGACCCCGGCGACGGCGGAGCAGCCGGGCAAGATCATGCACGAGCTGCGTTCGAGCACGCTCGCGATGCCCGGCGAGGGGATCGTGCTGCCGCCCCTCTACTACGGCACGGTCGACGCGACCCCGCTGTGGGTGTGCCTCCTCGCCGACCTCGCCCGCGCGGGTCACTCCGACGACGAGATCGAGGAACTCCTCCCGGCGATGGAACGCGCGCTCGCCTGGGTCACTGCGAGCGCGGGCGACGACGGCTTCCTCGACTACGTCGATGAGACCGGGCATGGACTGTCCAATCAGGGCTGGAAGGACTCGGGCGACTCGATCCAGTGGCGCGACGGCCGGTTGGCCGACGGGCCGATCGCCCTGTCGGAAGTGCAGGGCTACGCCTACGAGGCGGCGCTCGGCGGGGCCGACCTCCTGGACAGGTTCGGCCGCCCCGGCGGCGACGACCTGCGCGCGTGGGCCGCGGCATTGAAGCGCCGGTTCCGGGAGCGGTTCTGGGTCGAGACCGAGGAGGGCCGCTACCCCGCGATCGCGCTCGACCGTGACGGTCGCGCCGTCGACACCCTCACCACCAATGCGGGGCACCTGCTCGGCACCGGCATCCTCGAGCCCGACGAGGAGGCCGCGGTGTCGGCGCTGCTGGCCGGCGAGACCGTCTCGTCGGGGTTCGGCCTGCGTACCTTGTCGACGGATGCCGCGGGCTACTGGCCGCTGAGCTACCACGGCGGCAGCGTCTGGACTCACGACAGTGCGATCGTCGCGCGCGGCATGGCCCTCGCCGGCCGGCACGACGACGCGCGATCCGTCGTGTCAGGGCTCCTGGCCGCCGCCGAGGCGTTCGACTACCGGCTGCCCGAACTGCACGCGGGGGACGCCGCGTCTGAGGTCGCCGCCCCCGCACCGTACCCGGCGGCGTGCCGACCGCAGGCCTGGTCGGCGGCAGCCGCCGTCACCGCGTGGGACATCCTGCGCGGCTGAGGCCTCAGTCGACGCGGGCGACGGTGCCGCCGGTGAGGCGGACGAGTTCGTCGTACGTGAGCGGGAACACCGTGTGCGGCGTGCCGCCGGCGGCCCAGATCTCCGGGAACGCGGCCAGCGCCTCATCGACGACGGTCGTGAGCGGCGCGGGGTGCCCCGTCGGCGCGACGCCACCGATCGCCTGACCGGTGGCCTCGCGCACCTGCTCGACCGTCGCCCGCACGATCGAGGACCGTCCCAGCCGGGCGGCGAGCGCGGCGGTGTCGACGCGGTGCGCGCCGCTGGTCATCACGAGCAGCGGTTCGCCGTCCGACCAGAAGACGAGACTGTTGGCGATCGCGCCCACCTCGACCCCGAGTGCGGCGGCCGCCAGGGCTGCGGTGGACGCGGCATCCGGGAGGACGACGATCTCCCCCGAGATCCCCGCCTCGCGGAGGGCGTCGTGGACCAGTCGGCTGCGAGGGTGGAGGTCGGCGGGCGTCGTCATGGATTCAGCCTAGGGCGAACGCTGGACGCTCCGCCCCGGAGAGGTGGAGACTGAGTCCGTCGCCGACCGAAGGACTCCCCCCGTATGCCCGCACGCCCGTCCATCGCCGCCCGCATCAGCGCCATGGGTCAGAACCGCATCGGCGCGCTCCTGCTCCTCCTGGCGACGGTGGCCGCTGTCGTGTGGGCCAACGTGGCCCACGGCTCCTACGAGACCTTCTGGGAGACGCACATGACGGTCGGCGTCGCCGACCTCCGGCTCGATTTCACGCTGCACGCCCTCGTCAACGACGCCCTCATGGCGATCTTCTTCTTCACCGTCGGCCTCGAGGTGCGCCGGGAGTTCGCGATCGGCGAGCTCACCAGCTGGTCGCGCGCGATGGTCCCTGTCATCGCCTCCCTCGCCGGCCTCGCCCTGCCCGCCCTGCTGTTCGTGCTCGTCGCGGCACCGTCGGGCCACGCCGCCGCCTGGGGTGTCGTCATCTCCACCGACACCGCGTTCCTCGTCGGCGCGCTCGCCCTCGTCGGTCCCCGCATCCCGGGTCGCCTGCGCGTGTTCCTCCTCGCCCTCGCCGTCGTCGACGACATCGGGGCACTGTCGATCATCGCCCTCGTCTACACCGACACCTTCTCGCCCATGCCGCTCCTCATCGCCGCGGTGGGCCTGGCGGGCGTCTACGCGACGCGGTACCTCCGCAGCGGCCGCGGCCCCGTCTACGCGACGCTCGCCGTCATCGTGTGGCTCGCCTTCCTCGCCTCGGGCGTCCACCCCACCCTCGCGGGCGTGGCGATCGCCCTGCTCGTGCCCGTGTACCGCCCGAACCGCCGCGACGTCGAACACGCCCTCGAACTCGCCCGCACCTTCCGCCAGTCGCCGAACACCGAGTACGCGCGGGCCGCCGCCAACAGCCTCCGCGAATCGATCTCGATCAACGAACGCCTGCAGTCGGCCTACGCCCCCTACGTCGCGTACGTCATCCTGCCGCTGTTCGCGCTCGCCAATGCGGGGGTCGTCGTCACCGGGGAGATCCTCGCCGCCGCCGTGCGGTCGCCGCTCACGTGGGGCATCGTCGTCGGCCTCGTCGCCGGGAAGTTCCTCGGCATCTTCGGGTCCACCGCCGTGCTCAAGAAGCTCCGGCTGGGCGAGTTCGGGCCTGGGCTCACGATCGACCGCATCGCCGGCGGCGCGCTCCTCAGCGGCATCGGCTTCACGATCTCCCTCTTCATCATCGACCTCGCGATCGACGACCCCGCCGCGCAGAACGAGGCACGCGTCGGGGTGCTCGCGGCATCCGTCCTCGCCTTCGTCCTCGCGACGATCGTCTTCCGGGTGTCGGATGCCGTCCGCGGCGACATCGAGACCGGACAGACCCTCGCGCGCCCCGTCGATCCGCGCCGCGACCACGTGTGGGGCCCGGTCGACGCGCCATACACGATCGTCGAGTACGGCGACTTCCAGTGCGAGTTCTGCCTCAAGGCGTCGGGCTCGATCCAGGAGGTGCTGCGCGAACTCGACGGCGGCCTCCGCTACGTCTGGCGACACGCGCCGCTCACCACCCAGCACCCCAACGCCCTCGCGGGCGCCGAAGCCGCTGAAGCCGCCTCGATGCAGGGCAGGTTCTTCGAGTTCGAGCGCGCGCTCTTCGCCGATCAGGAGCACCAGCTGCCGTCCGACATCGTGCGCATCGCGGCATCCCTCGGCCTCGACGTGCCGAAGTTCGAACGCGACCTCGAATCCGCCGAAGTCACCGCGCGCGTCCGCGACGACATGCTGGATGCCGAGGCGATGGGAATCACCTCGGTGCCGACGTTCTTCGTCAACGGCCGGCGCCACGTCGGTCCGTACGACGCGCAGTCGCTCATCCGGGCGCTGCAGGCGACCACCGATGATGCCGCCACCGCTGCTGCGACGGTGACGCACGTCGCCACCCCCACCCTGAGAGAAGGCGCATGACCCGCGACGAGACGATCACCCCCGAGCTCACCGACGCCCAGTGGGAGCGCCTGACGGCGATCGGAACCACGCAGGACGTCGACGAAGGCGACTACGTCTTCCGCTCCGGCGACGCGGACTACGACCTGATCGTCGTCGAAGAGGGCGAGATCGAGATCGTCCGCGACGCGCTGAAGTGGGTCGACGAGGTCGTGATCTCGCGCATGGGCCCGCGGACCTTCGCCGGTGAGCTCGGTCTCCTCAACGGACAGGGTGCATTCCTCTCGGCGCGCGCCACCCGCCCGGGCCGCGTCCGTCGCATCACCCGCACAGAACTGCGCCGGCTCATGAACGAGGACGACGACCTGTGCGACCTCATCCTCCACGCCCTGTGGGCGCGGCGGGAGTCGCTGCGCAACGGACCGGCCGCCATGACGCTGAAGTTCGTCGGATACAGCTCGTCGAGCGACTTCCTCGCGCTGCGCCGCTTCGCCGAGCGGCTCGATCTCGTCCACGTCGCCGTCGCCGTGCCGCCCGACGGGATCGAGTACCTCGTCGGCCACAGCATCCCCGAAGAGAACCTCCCCCTCGCCTTCATCCAGGGTGAGCCGCTGCCGCGCGCCACTCCCGGCGCCGTCGCCGAGCGCTTGGGCCTCAGCTACCAGGCGCAGGCAGACGAGGTCGTCGACCTCGTCGTCGTCGGGGGCGGACCAGCCGGGCTCGCCGCCGCGATCTACGGCGCCTCCGAAGGCCTCTCGACCGTCCTGCTCGACGCCGTCGCGCCCGGAGGTCAGGCGGCCGCGACCTCGCGCATCGAGAACTTCCTCGGCTTCCCCTTCGGTGTTAGCGGTGGCGAGCTCATCGGTCAGGCCACGCTCCAGGCACTCAAGTTCGGCGTCCGCGTCTACGCCCCGTGCGAGGCCGTCGGACTCGCGACCGTCGACGGCGGACAGGAACTGGACGTGACCCTCTCCGACGGCCGCCTCATCCGCGCCCGCGCCGCCGTCATCACCTCCGGCGCCGCCTACCGCCGCCTCGCGCTCGACCGCTGGAGCGACTTCGAACGCGCCGGGATCTACTACGCCGCGACCCCGCTGGAACTGCGCCAGGTGACCGGCGAGCCGGTCGTCGTCGTCGGAGGCGCGAACTCCGCCGGTCAGGCCGCCCTCTACCTCGCCGCGGGGGGAAGCCCCGTCGACCTGGTCGTGCGGGGCGACGACCTCAGCGCCCGGATGTCGTCGTACCTCGTCGACCGCCTCGTCGAGGACCCGCGCATCCGCATCCACCGAGGCTCGCGCGTCGTCGGCCTCGGCGGCGACACCTCGCTGGCATCCGTCACGATCGACAGTGTCGGCGAGGTCGACGCACGCGGCCTGTTCTGCTTCATCGGCGCCGATCCCGCCACCTCCTGGGTGCCGACCCTCGACCGCGACCCGGAAGGCTTCATCCGCACCGGCACCGACATCGCCCTGCAATCGCTGCAGCGGTGGCAGACACTCGGCCGTGAACCGCTCCCCTTCGAAACCTCCATTCCGCGGGTCTTCGCCGCTGGCGACGTCCGCCGGGGATCGATGAAGCGGGTCGCCGCCGCCGTCGGCGAGGGATCGAGCGCCGTGGCATCCGTTCACCGGGCACTGGCCGGCTGACGCAGAAGGAGCACACATGACCGACCTCACCGCCAGCTTCGACACCGCCGCCACCCCCTCGGGAACCGGGTGCGGAGAATGCGACGCCGTCGAAGGGTGGTGGGTGCACCTGCGCAGGTGCGCGGCGTGCGGACACGTGGGCTGCTGCGACAGTTCGCCCGCCAAGCACGCCACCGCCCACTACCGGGCCACGGGACACCGCGTGATGCAGAGCTTCGAGCCGGGCGAGGACTGGTTCTGGGACTTCGAGAACGCTCGCATGGTCGAGGGCCCCGAACTCGCGCCGCCCACGAGCCATCCCGACACCCAGCCGGCCCCCGGCCCCCGCGGCCGCGTGCCCCTGGACTGGCGCGACCACATCGGCTGACCTGGGCCCCCGTCGCGGAGCCGGTTGTCATCGCGAGGCCGGGCGTCGTCGCGGCACCGGTTGCGACGCATACAGGGGCGATCGACACTCATCGCCTCCGTCCCCGGCCTGCGGCCCGGTTCGTCCTGTCTGCGTCACCGACGCGGACGGAGAGTCAGCGCCTTCAGCGCATCGATCACCACCTCAGATCGCCAGAGGATGTCTTCCGCATCGAGCCGCAACGTGACGTAGCCCTGGCGCGCGGCCTCCAGGTCTCGCAGCCGATCGCGCCTCCGGGTTGCCGGGTCGGAATGATGCGCTCTGCTGTCGCATTCGACGATCAACCACCCATCGACGAGAAGGTCGACCCGCCCCACACCATGGATCGCGACCTGCAGCTCCACGGACCGCCCGAGGGCTCGCAGCATGAGCCTCACGAAGGTCTCCGGTCCCGACTCGGCACGTGCATCGATCAGAGCCCGCAGCCGTCGCAGCCGGCGTGGCAGCGTGGCGAACAGCTCGTCGAGCTCGTCCACGCGAATGACCCCGCGGTGGAGAGCGGAGTCGATCGTGGCGATCGCGGGAGGGGGCTCCTGACACAGCACTGCTTGCCGCAGTGCATCCAACGGCTCCACGGTGAGCGCATCAGGGTGCGGCGCGCGGCGCAGCCGGCGACGGTGCACACGTACCCCCGCCACGGCCGCGGGAAGTCGAGACGCCGACTCCGGAACGTGAAGGTGAAGAGGTCCCGAGTCCCGCACGAACACCCCACGTCTGCGCATTTCGGAGACGCAGTCGAGACGCCCGTGGAGGCGTCCCGCTGTGGCGCAGTGGACATCGACATCAGGGGCGGCGTAAACGCCCCGCCGCAACTTCATCAGGCCACCTCCCGCCACCGCACGGGCAATCTCACGCCACGAACTCCCCTCTGCTCGCAGCGCTGACGAACGGAAGCACCGCGGTGCGGTACCGATATCGAAGTGACTCATCGGTGCACTCTCGCGGCCGTCACCCCTGGGGCGGGCGCCCGCGACGAACCTGTGGACGGAAGACCGCCGGGGTCGACTGGGGAGGCGATGACGCGCGGCGAACAGGGCGAAGCGGTCGTCAAGGTCCTCACGGGGGGCCGTCATGCCCAAAAGCCATGTACGCATCACGGGATCGACTCATACCCGAGGTGGGCAACGTGCGGCAGAATGGACGGCGGACGCCGCAACGCCGCGGTGGCTGCAGCGCAGAGCCCACAAGGCCAGCCGAAAGAGGACGCGATGACGCACACCCCCTTGCCCGATTTCACCCACGAGCGCGTGGAGGTGATCACCGGTCGGCGCAGCGGGCTGGTCATCACCGTCGCGCTGCACTCCTCCGTGCTCGGCTCCGCACTCGGCGGCGCACGGCTCTGGACGTACCCGCACTGGTCGGATGCCGTGGCCGACGCCCTCCGGCTCTCGGCGGCGATGACGCTGAAGAACGCGACGGCCGGGCTGGATGCCGGTGGCGGCAAGTCCGTCCTGTGCCTGCCGCCGGGAACGGTCCTCGACGCGGAGCGGCGTCGCGCCGCCTTCCTCGATCTCGGCGACGCCGTCGAGTCCTTCGACGGCGCGTATCGCACGGCGGAGGACGTCGGCTCGACCACCGACGACATGCTCGTGGTCAGCGAACGCACGGCACACGTCGTGGGGCTCCCGGATGCCGTGGGCGGCTCGGGCGAGCCCGCCGGTCCGACGAGCCTCGGTGTGTACGAGGCCCTGCGCGCGACGGTGGAGCGCGTGACCGGCAGCCGCGACGTGGCGGGTCGGCGCATCACGATCTCGGGCTTGGGCCAGGTGGGGAGCCGTCTGGCCGTGCGCTTGTCGACGGAGGGCGCGGTGCTCACCGTCACCGACGTCGATCCCGCGAAGCGTCACCTCGCCGTCGAGCTGGGCGCCGACTGGGTGGAGCCGGGAACGGAGCACTGGGTGCCGGCGGATGTCTTCGTGCCCGCGGGTATCGGCGGCCTCCTCACCGATGCCGTCATCGACGAACTGGCGGCAGAAGCGGTGTGCGGACCCGCCAACAACCCGCTCGCCGACCATTCCGGGGCCGATCGGCTCGCCGCTCGCGGCATCCTGTACGCACCCGACTTCGTCGTGAACGCCGGCGGCGTCATCTACCTCGATGTCGAGGCGAAGCGGTTGGCGTCGCGCGAGGAGACGATGACGCGGGTCGCGGCGATCGGCGACACGCTCCGGGGCCTGTTCGACGAGGCGGCGGCGCACGGCATCACCCCGTTGGCGGCCGCCGAGAAGCTCGCGGCGGCACGCCTGTCGGCGGGCGACCCGGTCCGGGTCTGACTCAGCGCCCGCGCTAGTCCGGGTCGGCCTCGTTCCATTTCCTGACCGTCTCGAAGCCCCAGAACACGGTGAACAGCACGAGAGCGACGGCTTCGACGAGGAACACCGTCCCGATCGCCCGTCCACCGACGACGATCGGGGCAGTGAGGTCGAGCAGCAGCACGAGGAGCCCCGCCACGATGTCGGCGGCGAGGAGGAACGCGATCCAGCCGGGAAAGGTGGTGAAGATGCGCGGCAGCCAGTCGATCTCCCGACGCAGCCGCCGTACGAATCGGTGCCACCAGCCGGCGGGCGGCGACGGGTCGGGCTCGAGGTGCGTGCGGCGCGCCTGACCGAGCGCGACGATCGTGATGATGACGAAGAAGAGACTCGCGGAGACGAGATGGGCGCGGTCGAGGAACGTCTCGCGCGCCCAGATCCAGGCGACGGCCGCGACGACGACGATGACGCCGCCCGCGACCAGCGGCGTCCAGGTCGCGCGTGCACTGCGCGGCACCTGCGCCGCGACGGCGTCTCGACCGCTGCGCCGAAGAAGGGCGGCGAACACCCCGTAGCTGATGACGAGCGCGGCGAAGACGAACCACACGGCGACGCCCGTCGCGATCGACGCGTATGCCTCGGCGGGAATGCAGTCCGCGCTGGAGGGGCACACGGCATCCCACCCGGGCACCTCCCCGTTGGCGATGCGCGTGGGCACGAGTGCGATGAGCGGCGCGAAGAGGGCGGCGAGGTCGAGCCAGCCACGCTGGGCGCCGCGTCCGGAGAGGGCCAGGAGCGCGGCGGCGGCCGTGACGAGCGCCCCGACGAAGACGATCCGCGCGGGCGTGTAGTAGTAGTGGCTGATCGACGGGAGCCCGGCGTACCCGGCGTTCCAGACGGTCGCGATGGCCACCAGGATCGCGGGCGCGGCGGCGACCATCACCAGCCGCAGATGCCGGTACGTCTCGATGAGGGTGCCCTCGATGCGGCCCGACACGACCTCCGCCGTTGCCTCGACGTCCGGCAGCGACATCGTGGCGACGTCGTGTGCGGTGAGATCGGCGGGAGCGGCGGCGATCCCCGGCCCGGCCGGAGCGAGGGATGCCGCGGCGTCCTCGGCGGCGCGATCGGCGGGTGCAGGCTGCGCGGTGAGTTCGCTCCGTCTGGCGCGGAGCCGGCGGAGCAGGTCGGCCGAGTCCAGCTTCCGCGGCGCTGCCATGGGGGGAAGCTACCGCTGCCGGTGATGGCCGTCAACGCCCCCGGGCGCTGGTCGCGCGGTGACGGGCTTCGAGCGATCTTTCAGGAACGGGCGTGCGCGCTCCGGTAGTCTCGCGGAAGTCCAAGGGGAGTACTCCGGCACGGTCGGCTCGTCAATTCGGATGCGTTCGCATCCCGGGTCACCGGTCCTCGGAAGAGGATGGAAGAGACTTTGGCGTCGACCTTGTCACGCCGAGCCCTGGAGCCCGACCTTGAACGTCACCCCCCTCGTGTGGATCATCACGATCGCCGTCACGATCGCCTTCTTCGTCTACGAGTTCTTCGCGCATGTCCGCAAGCCACACGAGCCGACCATCGGCGAATCGGCGCGCTGGTCGGCGTTCTACATCGGCTTGGCGCTGCTGTTCGGCGTCGGCATCGGCGTCGTGTCCGGGTGGACCTATGGCGGCGAGTACTTCGCGGGCTACCTCACCGAGAAGGCGCTCTCGGTCGACAACCTGTTCGTCTTCCTGATCGTGATGACGAGCTTCGCCGTGCCGAAGATCTACCAGCAGAAGGTGCTGATGATCGGTATCGTCATCGCCCTCATCCTGCGCGGCGTGTTCATCGCCATCGGCGCGACGCTCATCTCGAACTTCTCGTGGATCTTCTACCTGTTCGGCGCGCTGCTGCTGTTCCTCGCCTACCGTCAGGCCTTCGCCCACGGCGAGTCGAATCCCGCCGACGGTCGTTTCATGCGCTTCGTGCGTCGTCACCTGCCGGTGACCGACGAGTACCACGGCGACCGACTCACGGTGAAGCGCGACGGCCGCCGCTTCGTGACGCCGATGCTCCTCGTGATCATCGCGATCGGCTTCGTCGACCTCATCTTCGCGGTCGACTCGATCCCCGCCATCTACGGGCTCACCGAGCAGGCCTACATCGTCTTCACGGCGAACGCGTTCGCGCTCATGGGACTGCGCCAGCTGTTCTTCCTCATCGGCGGCCTGCTGGAGCGACTCGTGTACCTCGCTCAGGGTCTCGCCGTCATCCTCGCCTTCATCGGCGTGAAGCTCGTGCTCCACGCGATGCACGTCAATGAGCTGCCGTTCATCAACGGCGGCGAACCGATGCTGTGGGCGCCCGAGATCCCCATCTGGTTCTCGCTGCTGTTCATCGGGGTCACGATCGCCGTCGCGACGATCGCGAGCCTGTACAAGACGCGCGGTGACCGCCGAAGCGACTCGGCCCTCGAGAGTGCCTCCTCGTCGGGCGAGCTCGACCGCTGATGGGCGAACTCGGCGTCAACATCGCCCTCGTCGTCGCCTTCGTCCTGATCGGCGGCGTCTTCGCAGCGACCGAGATGGCCCTCGTGACGCTCCGCGAGAGCCAGATCAACGCGATCGCCGCTCGCGGCCGTCGGGGCGAGAAGGTGGCGGGACTCGCCCGCAACCCGAACACGTTCCTCTCGGCGGTGCAGATCGGCGTGACGGTCGCGGGTTTCGCGTCCGCCGCGTATGGCGCGACCTCGATCGCCCCGTCCGTCGCGCCGCTCCTGCAGAGCGCCGGGATGCCGGAGCACGCATCGCTCACCGTCGCTACCGTGCTGCTCACCCTCGTCATCGCCTACCTCTCGCTCGTGCTGGGCGAGCTGGTGCCCAAGCGGCTCGCGATTCAGCGGAACGCGCAGTTCGCGTATGCGGTCGCGCCCGTGCTCGACGGCTTCGCGACGGTGATGCGGCCGGTGATCTGGCTGCTGTCGGTGTCGACGAATGCCCTGGTCCGCCTCCTCGGGGGCGACCCGAACAAGACTGCCGACGAGATCAGCGACGAGGAGATCCGCGACATCGTGGCGACCCATCAGGGGCTCCCCGACGACGAGCGGCGCATCCTCGACGATGTGCTGTCGCTGCGTGGCCGGCAGGTGAGCGAGGTGATGCGGCCGCGTCCGGAGGTGGTCGCGCTCTCCGACACGTCGACGGTCGCAGAGGCGGTGGCCGAGGTGCGCGATCAGCCGTTCTCGCGCTACCCGGTGGCCGACGCGTCCATCGACGACATCGTCGGCTTCGTTCACGTGCGCGACCTCTTCGACGCCGCGGCACAGGATGCCGGTCGGCCGCTGTCCGAGCTCAGCCGCCCGATCGACTACGTGCCCTCGTCGGCGCGCGTGCTGCCGACGCTCACCCGGATGCGCGCCCACGGCCACCAGATCGCGGTGGTCGTCGACGAGTACGGCGGCACGGACGGGATCGTCACGCTGGAGGACCTCGTGGAGGAAGTGGTCGGCGAGATCTTCGACGAGTACGACACCGCCGACGACCCGGCCGCGGACAGCGACATCGTCGACGGACGCCTGAACCTGCAGGACTTCGAGGAGGTCACGGGGCTCTCCCTCCCCCGCGGCTCGTCCGATACGGTCGCCGGCTTCGTCACGGAGCAGCTCGGCCGACTGGCGCGCGTGGGCGATGCGATCGAGGTCGACGGCGCCACGATCCAGGTCACGGCGCTGGATCGCCGCCGCGTCGCGGGGCTGCGCGTCACGCGAACGGCAGACGCGTAGCCGCACGACGGTGGCTCAGAACGGCCAGATCAGGGGAACGTACAGGGTGGCGACGAGGACGAACAGAATCGCGAGCGGCGTGCCCAGACGCCAATAGTCGCCGAACCGGTACCCGGCGGGCTTCATCACCATCAGGTTGGCGGGGGTGGCGATCGGAGTGAGGAACGAGGCTGCTCCGGCGATGGTGAGTGCGAGCATGAACGGCTGAACGGAGGCCCCGATGCCGCTCGCGACGGCGATGGCGATGGGCGCGACGATGAGCACCGTCGCCGTGTTGGAGATGATCTGACCGAGGATCACCGTGAGCAGGACGATGCCGAGGAGGGCGACGCGCGGACCCGACTCACCGATGAGATCGATCAGCCAGCCGGCGACGATGTCCGCCGCGCCCGTGGTCAGGAACGCCGTCGACAGCGGGATCATGCCGGCCACGAGGACGACGGTGGTCCACGAGACCGAACGGTAGGCCTGGTTGACGCCGACGACCCGGGTGAGGACGAGAGCGGCTGCGGCGAGCATGGCGGCGGCAGCCGGAGGCATGACACCGGTCGCGAGGAGGACGACCATGACGGTGAGGATCGCGAGGGCCCGCTTCGCGCCCACGCCGAGCGGCACAGCGCGGCGCATCGTCGACGGGGCGTCGACCGCCATCACCTCTCGACGATCCTCGATGTGACGGGCCAGGTCGTCCCACGACCCCTGCAGCAGGAGGGAGTCGCCCGCCCTGAGAGCCACGTCGCGGTCGTTGAGAACGTCCGCTCCCCGGCGAGCAGCGAGGATCACCAGGTCGCCGCTGGGCGTCGCCATCCCGGGGAAGATCCGCAGCCCGATGAGCGGGGACCGGGGCGGGATGACCACTTCGCTGACACCGTTCGCCGGCCCGATCAGGGTCTTCGTGTCGAGGGTCACTCGGTAGTCGATCTTGAACTGCCGGGTGAGGCGGGTGAGATCGGTCGGCATGACCGCCCCCGCCCGCAGGGGAAGGAGGAAGCGTCCGAAGAGGACGATGATGAGGATGCTGCCGACGAGCAGCGGGACCCCGACGAGAGCGAACTCGAAGAAGCCGAAGGACCGTCCCCCGTTCTCGGCGGCGATGTCGGACACGATGATGTTCACCGGCGTCCCGGTCAGGAGCAGCATCGATCCGGCGTGAGCGGCGAACGCGAGCGGCAGGAGCAACTGGGAGGATGCGATCCCGGCGGTGCTGGCGACGACGACCACCAGCGGGAGGAGAGCCGCGACGGCGCCATTGACGCTGATCAAGGCCGTCAAACCCGCCACGAGAAGACACACGACGACCAGCAGCGGCGTGCGGCGGGTTCCGGCCGCGCCGATGACCTTCTGCCCCGCCCAGGCGGTGACCCCCGTGGCATCGAGCGACTCGCTGACGATGAACAGAGCAGCGATGAAGAGGACCGTCGGGTCGCCGAACCCCGCGAGAGCCTCCGTGAGGGTCAGCACGCCGGTGAAGTAGAGGGACAGCGCGACGCCGATGGCGACGATGCCGAGGGGTATCCGGTTCGTCGCGAACGCCACGACGGCCGCGATCAGGATCGCGAACGTCGCGACGACGGGGTCCATCCGCTACCTCGTGGCAGAGAACTCGACGGCGACGCGAGCGAGGAGCCGTGCCCCGAAGCCGGTCGCCCCCGCAGATCGCCAGGAGTCGTCCTTGTCCGTCTGCATGGTGCCGGCGATGTCGATGTGCGCCCACGGCGTCTTTCCGACGAAGTGCTCGAGGAACAGCGCCGCGGTCGTCGCCCCCGCGTACTTCCCGCCCAGGTTGGACAGGTCGGCGACATCGGAATCCAGCTGCGGACGATACTTCTTCTCCAGCGGCAGTCGCCACACCGGTTCATCGGTGGCCGCCGCGGCGGAGGTCACCAGCTCGGCGATCGTGTCGTCGTTCGCGAAGACGGGCGCGGTCGCCTGACCGAGCGCCATCAGCGCAGCGCCGGTGAGCGTGGCGATGTCGATGATCGCATCCACCCCGTCCTCGTTCGCGAGCGCGATGGCATCCATCATGACGAGGCGGCCTTCCGCATCGGTGTTCTTCACCTCGACGGTGGTGCCGTCTCGCGCCACGAGAACGTCTCCGAGCTTGTAGGAAGTACCCGAGGGCATGTTGTCGGTGCACATCAGCCAGCCGGTGACCTGAGAGCGCACATCGAGCTCGCGCAACACGGTGAACGCGCCGAGCACCGCTGCGGCACCGCCCATGTCCATCTTCATGAGGAGATGCATCGGGTCGCTCGGCTTCAGGCTGATGCCGCCGGAGTCGTACATGATCCCCTTGCCGACCAGGCCCAGGTGGCCTTCGGGCTCACCGGAGGGCGCATAGGTGAGCTTGACCATCCGGGGCTCTTCCGCCGACCCCCGGTTGACTCCGAGGAGGCCACCGCAGCCGAGCTCGATCAGAGCGGCCTTGTCGAACACCTCGACGTGGAAGCCGAACCGCTCGCCGAGCTGCTCGGCGACAGCGACGAGGTCTGTCGCCGTGAGGTGGCCGGGAGGCGTGTTGGTCACGTCGCGCGCGACGACGGATGCACGCGCGGCGAGCGCTCCCGCGGCAAGCCCCGCCTCCACGGCAGCCGCGTCGGCGCCCTCGATCGACAGCACGAACCAGCGCAGCGCGACGGACTTCGGTGCGGACTTGAGGGCGGTGTAGCCGTATCGCGCGAGCGCGGCGCCTTCGGCGACGGCTGCAGCAATCTGTTCGGGGTCGGACACGGCGCCCAGCACCAAGGCGAGATCGGACGCCTTGTGGGCGGCTCGGACGAAGGATGCCGCAAGGTCACGCGCGGCCGCAACCGTCAGCGCCTCCTCCCCTGCGCCGACGGCGATCAGTTCCGCGCCGCTCGCGGTCGGGATCAGCAGCGTCTTCCCCACCGCCGGTTCGAAGCCCGCACGGGTGAGCGCGTCGCGATCCAGACCCAGTCCCGACGCGACGTCGCCCGCCGCAGCGACCGTGAATCCGATCGCACCGGTGTCCTCCGATGCCTCCCCCGCGCGGAAGGAGATCGCGTTCAGGGCGGCGAGGCCCGGCACGGAGTCGACGTCGTGCGGGAGCGGAGTGTTCGGCTGCCGGATCATGCGGAGGTCTCTTTCGTGGTTGCTGCGGGGTTCAGGGGAATGCTCTCGTCGATGGCGTCGGGGTCGTCGGGTTCCAGCTTCTCCGGAAGCTCCCCGCGGATGCGTCCCGGCATCCGCGTCGCCGGAACGATGGCGAGGAGGGCGAGCAAGGCCAGTCCCAGGAGGGACACCTTGAGGGAACGCAGGCGCGCATCCTCGTTGATCGCGATGGCCGCTTCGACCTCTGCCGGCGACGCACTGGTGTTCGCGAGCACGGCCTCCAGCTGCGGGTTGGTGAGGAAGTCGGCTTCGCTGATGCGCACCTCACTGATCAGCTGGTCCGAGATGTCGGGGTGGTCTGCGGCGGCGGCGGACAACGTCGACGCGAGGATGCCGACGGCGAACGCGCTGGCGACGGCGATGCCGACCGATCCGGACAGGTTGTGCACGAGCCCGCGCCACGCTCCCACATCACCGGCGAGCTCTTTCGGTGCGGAGGACAGGAGCGTGTTGAACACGAGCGCGACGATCGATCCCTGCCCGATTCCGAGCAGGATGAGGCCGATGACGATGAACGCCTGACCCCATTCCCCGCGGACGGTGAACGCGATGAGGGTGAGCGCGGTCGCCACGACGACGAACCCCGCCGAGGCGAGCACGCGCGGCGAGAACTTCGTGTAGAGATACGCGATGAAGGTGGAGGCGAGGAAGATCGAGATCGTGTAGGGAATGATCGAGAACGACGTCTGCACACCCGTGAGCCCCTGCACGACCTGCATGTAGAGCGGGATGAGGAAGTTCGCCGCGGTCCCGACGAAGAGCATCGTCGCCATGCACGCCGTGATCGCCAGTTCACTGCTCGTGGCGAGGACGCGCAGATCGAAGATGCGGGACTTCCTCTCGCGCTGACGACGCGATACCCACACGAAGAAGATTTGTCCGACGACGAGGCCGAGGATGATCAGCAGCGGAGCGGGCGAGACGCCGAAGACGTCGAACGGCGCGGCGGCGGTCGACTCCCAGAGGCCCCACGAGTTGAGACCGGAGAAACCGAACGACAGCAGGATGATGGCGGTGGCCGCGAGGAACGCACCGGCCCAGTCGATCTTCAGGTCGGGCTGCGCGGGCACCTTCTTCACGCGGAAGCTGAGCAGCAGGTTGACGGCCCCGAGCGCGACCATGAGGGCGAAAGACCAGCGCCACCCGATCGTCTCGGCGAACCAGCCGGCGAGCAGCAGCGCGAGCACCCCCGCCAGCGGAATCGCGGCGGCGAGCAAGCCGATCGCCTTCCCCTGGCGCTCACCGTGATAGTTCGTGGCGATGAACACGGTCAGCGCCGGGGCGATCAGCGCGATGACGGCTCCGGATGAGGCCTGGGCGATGAACAGCATGGCCGGGCTGACGCTGAGCGCCACTCCCGCCATCGCGGCGGCGTGGATCGCGACGGCGATCTGGAAGACCCCGCGTGTGCCGAACCGCGCGCCGATCTTCGCGCCGAGGAGGACGAAGGCCGCCATGGCGAACGTTCCCGCGGTGATGGCGGTCCCGACGGAGGTGGCCGGCGTGTCGAGGTCGGTGGTGATCCCGGCCATCGAGACGGTCAACGCGTTCACCGCGAAGGATGCCTGGATCTGGGTCAGGACCACGACCACCAACGGCAACCACGATCCCGCGGTGGTGGCGGGCGCGGCGACATCCGGATTGCTCGCTGTCATGTCGGGGAACCTTCCACGGGTGACCTGAAGTCTCTTCGAACGGGGCATGCGTAACCACACATCCGACTCTGTCCCGTCGGCTCTTTCGCTGAGAGTACCGCTCATCCTCACGCAAGTGACCACTTCCGAGGCAGGATGCCGCGCAGCGGCGGTCTCTGCGGGAGACGACGAACGCCCGATGCAACACGAGTTCCGTGTCGTATCGGGCGTCTTCTCGGTGGACCTGAGGGGATTCGAACCCCTGACCTCTTCATTGCGAACGAAGCGCGCTACCAACTGCGCCACAGGCCCGTGAACCTCAGCGAGCCTATCACGGACCCGCGGGCTCCTTCGCACGGAGACAATGGAGGAATGCTCCACCTCTCCCCCCTCCGATCGCTCCGCAACGTCCGTCTCGGGCCTAACGGAACGATGGGGCCCGTCGACCTCGATCTCGCCGAAGGACGCATCGCGGCGGTCATGGCGCACGACCCCGCACGTCCCGCCCGCGAGGGCGTCCGCGACGGTCGCGGCCTGCTCGCCCTCCCCGGATTCGTGAACACGCACGCCCACGTCGACAAGTCGTGGTGGGGCCTGCCGTGGGAGTCGTATGGAGGCGAGGGCGGCACCGAGGGGCGCATCCGCCACGAGCGCGCGCGGCGCGACGCCCTCGGCATCCCGAGCGTCGAGATCACCTCCCGCGTGCTCGCGGAACTCGTGCGACACGGCACGACGGCGATCCGCACGCACGTCGACGTCGACCTTGGCCTGGGGCTGCGAGGGATCGACGCCGTGCGCGAGGCTGCCGCGGCGTACGGGGATGCCGTCCGCGTCGAGATCGTCGCGTTCCCGCAGGACGGGGTGCTGCGTCGCCCGGGCGTGCTCGACCTGCTCGCCGAGGCGGCGCGGGCCGGCGTGGAGCACATCGGCGGGCTCGACCCGGCGTCGATCGACCGCGACCCGGTGGGCCAGCTCGACGGGCTGTTCGACATCGCCGCCGAACACGGGACGGGAATCGACATCCACCTGCACGACCCCGCGGAGCTGGGTGCCTTCCAGCTGGAGCTGATCATCGCGAAGACCGCGTCGCGAGGACTCCAGGGCCGCGTGAACGTCGCGCACGGCTTCGCCCTCGCTCAGGTCTCCCCCGCACAGCGGCACGACCTCCTGCAGGCGATGGCCGAACTCGACGTGACGATGACGACCGTCGCACCCCTCCGGCTCCCGCAGCTCCCGCTGGCGGAGATGGATGCCACGGGCGTGCGCTTCGGGTTCGGCACCGATGGCATCCGCGACCTGTGGAGTCCCTACGGAACGGGTGACCTGCTGGGGATCGCGTGGCAGTTCGCGCGCTCGTCGAGCATCGTCCGTGACGAGGATCTGCGGCGGGTGATGGAGATCGCGGGAGGCGCCTCCGCAGCGTTCGCGGGGCTCCCGACGAACGCGCTGCGCGTGGGCGACCGCGCCGACATCGTGCTCATCGACGCGGAGAACCCCATGGACGCGCTCGTGCGCACGCCGCGGCGCGAGCTCGTGGTCGGCGCCGGGATCGTGCTGCACGAGGCCTGATACCGGAGCCCCGGGTGACCGGCGTGCTGCGAAACGTGGCTGAGCGTCAGGCGCCGACGGCGCGCCGGGCCAGGAGGGAGCGCACGTGCTCCTCGATGGCGGCGTCGTCGACGTAGCCCATCCGCGCGAAGTCGGGCGTGCTCGCGACGGTGCGACGGGCGGTGTCGATCGACGGGGGCGCGTCGCGCTCGGCGCGCTCCCGCATCGCTTCGTCGACGGCGGCGTGGCGCAGCGCCTCCTGGGCCGCAGCGGCGTCGAGCAGGGCGGAAGCCCGCGAACCGGCCGACGCGGTGAGCGGACGCGGCAGCTCGCGGGGCGTCCACGCGGCGCGCTCGGTGGCGAGGGGGACGTCCTGTACGGATGCCACGGGGCGCGCGACCTCGACGACAGCGGCGCGGCGCAGGCCGCGTCGCTGCACGGCCGCCATGCGCTGGAGCATGAGCGCCGCCACCGCGGCCACGACGGCACCGGCGGCGAGCGCCGCCGGTGATCCGGCGCGCGTGATCTCGAAGACCCCCCAACCGGCGAGGGCGAGTGCTGCCACCGCGACGACGGTGATGAGCAGACGCGCCCTGCGGCGAGCGCGGGCTCGACGAGTGGCGGGGTCCTGGGCTGCGGCTGCGGCGAGGGCGAGGGCCTGCTCGCGCTCGGCGAGCATGCGCTGGCGAGCGAGCGCCGCCTCCGCGGCGGCGCGAGCCTGCGCCGCCTCGTGCTCGGCTCGCGCCGTGTCACGCTCGAGCTGCTCGCGCTCGGCCTGGGCGCGGCGCGCGAGCTTCTGCTGCGCGAGCGCCGTGCGGGCGTTGAGCTCGAGGCGCACCTCGTCGGGTGTCTCCGCGGTCTCCGCGAGCACCCGCAGCGCCTGGTTGAGACGCACCGCGTTCCGCTCGGCGGCGTTGTACTGATACCGGCCATGCCACGACGGCAAGAGGTAGACGAGCCACAGCACGACCGCGACCAGCACGATCACACCGCCGCCGAGTACCTGCCCATCCATGGGGTCCACGGTAGGTGCCGAAGCGCGCGTTTCTCCGGTACGACGCCGCGTGTCTCAGGTTCGACCTAAGCTCGAAGGTTGGGCAGTCAGCGGCTGACGCGATCGGTCGGCGGGATCTCGGCTGCCGTTACCGGCGCACGACCCGAGAGCCAGCGCGTGAGCACCCCCTCCGGCACCTCTTCGCGCACGAGGGCGAAGCAATAGTGGTCGCGCCAGTCGCCGTCGATGTGGATGTAGCGACGACGGAGACCCTCGTAGCGGAACCCGAGCTTCTCTACGACGCGCAGGCTCGCGTGATTCTCCGGTCGGATGCAGATCTCCATGCGGTGCAGGCGCAGTTCACGGAAGCAGAGGTCGGTGGCCAGCGCGACGCTCGTGGGCGTGATGCCCCGACCGGCGAACCGCTCGCTCACCCAGTAGCCGATCGTCGCCGACGAAAGCGAGCCGCGCGAGATCCCCCACACGTTGAGCTGGCCGGCGATCTCGCCGTCGTATTCCATGACGAGGGGAACCCCGACACCGTCGCGATACTGCTGCAACAGGCGCCGGACGCCGAGCTTCATGTCGAAGGAGACGGGCCCGTCGGGGCTCGTCGCCTCCCACGGCCGCAGCCACCCCCGATTGCTCAGCAGCTCCGCCTGCAGCACGCGTGCGTCCCGCTGGCGCACGAGGCGCACCGAGATCGGCCCGTGCCCACGGGGAATCGTCAGGTCCATCGCACCCCCCTCGCGCCGGCGGCGTCAGAGCTTCGCCGCGAAGTCCTTCAGCCAGGGGCGCAGTTCGGGTCCGAGGTCCTCGCGGTCCGCGGCCAGCTGCACGATGGCCTTGATGTAGTCCACCCTATCGCCGGTGTCGTAGCGGCGACCACGGAAGACGACACCGAGCACACCGTCGGTGAGGGCGAGTTCCTGCAACGCATCCGTGAGCTGGATCTCCCCGCCCTTGCCCGGCTGCGTGCGGTCGAGGATGTCGAAGACGCCCGCGGTGAGGACGTAGCGGCCGATGACGGCGTAGTTGGAGGGGGCGTCCTCCTTCTTCGGCTTCTCGACGAGACCGGTCACCCGCACGACGTCGGGGTCGTCGGTGGGCTCCACCGCCGCCGCGCCGTACATGTGGATGTGGTCGGGATCGACCTCCATGAGGGCGATGACGGTGAGGCCCGTGGTCTCGTTCGCGGCGATCATCGTCGTCAGCAGCGGGTCGCGCTCGTCAATGAGGTCGTCGCCGAGCAGGACGGCGAACGTGGAGTCGCCGACGTGGGCGCGTGCGCGCAGCACGGCATGACCGAGTCCCTTGGGCTCGCCCTGACGGACGTAGTGGATGTCGGCGAGGTCGCTGGACTCCTTGACCTGCAGCAGGCGCTGCAGGTCGCCCTTGTTGGTGAGGTTGGTCTCGAGCTCGGGAACCGCGTCGAAGTGGTTGGAGATGTTGTTCTTGTTACGGCCGAGGATGACGAGGATGTCTTCGATACCGGCATCCACCGCCTCCTCCACGACGTACTGGATCGCCGGCTTGTCGACGACCGGCAGCATCTCCTTCGGCATCGCCTTGGTGGCCGGGAGGAATCGGGTTCCGAGTCCGGCCGCGGGGATCACTGCCTTGATGCGCGAAGTCATGCGTCCACCCTACTGACCGCGCCGCCTACAATCGGAGCATGACCGGGGCGACCGACCACGCGAAGCGCGCACTGCGCGCCGAGTTGCGCGAGCGTCGCCAGCAACGTTCGGAGGCGAGCCTCGAAGCGGATGCGCTGGCCCTGAAGGAGCAGCTCGACCGCCTGGTCGAGGCGCACGGCGCGTCCTCGATCTCGTGCTTCCTGTCGACGCCCACCGAGCCCGGGACGCATCCCTTCATCGTGGATGCCGTACGCCGCGGCATCCGTGTACTCCTCCCGATCACGCGCTCCGACGGCCTCCTCGACTGGGCGGTCGCCGACGAGCACGGCGACATCGTCGAGGGCCTCTTCGGCACCCCCGAGCCCACCGGGGAGGTGCTCAGCCCGTCCGCCGTCGATGAGGTGGACCTGCTCGTGATCCCCGCCGCCGCGGTCGACCGCTCGGGCATGCGCCTGGGCTGGGGACGCGGCTACTTCGACAAGACCATCGGGTCGATGGAGCACTGTCCCCCGGTCTACGCCGTCATCTTCGACTCCGAACTCGTCGACGAGGTCCCGAGCGAGCTGCACGATCAGCGCGTCACGGGCGTCGTCACCCCCACGCACACCGTCGTGCTCGCGCCCCATCGGCGCTGAGCACGCCCACCCTTCCACCCGAGGACGCCATGCCCACCTACGCCTACGCCTGCACGCAGTGCGGTCACCGCTTCGACGCCGTCCAGTCCTTCAGCGACTCCGCTCTCACCGAGTGCCCCGAGTGCGGCGGAACCCTCCGCAAGCAGTACGGCTCGGTCGGCGTGACCTTCAACGGCTCCGGCTTCTATCGCACCGACTCGCGCGCGGGTGGTGGCGGCAGCCCCGCCACTCCGACATCATCGAAGTCCGAGGCGAAGTCCTCGCCCGCCGCTGCGGGTTCGTGACCGGCCCCCGCCGGAGTGAGGAGCATCCCGTGATCAAGGGCTTCAAAGACTTCATCATGCGCGGCAACGTCATCGACCTCGCGGTCGCTGTCGTCATCGGCGCGGCGTTCACCGCTGTCGTCAACGCGATCGTCGCATCGATCATCACACCGATGATCGAACTCGTCTGGAAAGCCGACGAAGACACCGGTGCCGTCGGGCCGACGGTCATCGGCATCCACGGCGACCCCGTCACGTTCCCCATCGGCGGCCTCATCTCCGCGATCATCTCCTTCCTCGCGGTGGCGCTCGTCGTCTACCTCGTCTTCGTCTACCCGATGAACCGCTTCAAGGAGCGCGCCGCGGCGAAGGCCGGCGTCGTGGAGAACGAGGAGGCGAAGCTGCCGACCGAGCAGGAGCTCCTCGTGCAGATCCGCGACCTCCTCGAGAAGCAGAGCACCACTCCCCCGACCGCGCGCTGACGCGCGACGATCGCCCGGACGACCACGCGACGCCCGCCCGATCAGTAGTGCGGCGGGACGTCGCGCCGCATGCGCTCGTCGTTGGGGCCGGATGCCGCGGCATCCGCGCCCTGCTCGTCGCTCTGCGAGGCCGGCGACTCCGGTTCAGGGTCGGTCCCGGGAGCGGGCGTCAGTCGCGCCCGGCGCGAGCCCGGCACGCGCACGACGCGTTGACGCTCACTCTCCGACATCGAGCGGTTGGGTCGCCGTGTCGGCGGTGGGCGTCTCGGGCTGGATGCCCAGGATGCCGGCGATGCGGCCGGCGACGCCCGCGGGGTCGCTGTACAGATCGAAGGCGTGCACCCGCACGTAGTGCCAGCCCAGACGCCGGAGGGTCTGCGGGCCGAGGCGCAGCGACTCGCGCAGCGATTCCCCCGTCGTCTCCGGATCGCTGACAGCGACGACGGCCTTGCCCTTGTGCTGGGCGACGATGGGCAGGAGTCCGCGATAGTCGACGTCGACGGCGATGCCCAGTCGCCGCAGGTGCTGCGCGAGGATGAGCGTCAGCGGGTCGGCGAGGTCCTCCAGGCGCGCTTCGCGGGCACGGGCGGCGATGCCGCTGAGGATGCCCATGAGCGAGGCCGCTCCGGACTCCAGCCGCCCCTCGTCGAACGAGGAGGGTCGGATCGATGACACGATGACCATCGATCGGCGCGCTCGCGTCATTCCGACGGTGAGCAGGCGCTCCCCGTCGGGCCCGGAGAGCTCCCCGAAGTCGCTCAGCACCCGACCGTGCTTGGTCAGACCGAAGCCGAGGGAGAAGACGACGCGGTCGCGGCTCTCTGCGACCGACTCATCGAGGCTGAGCACGGCGAACGGTTCGGCGGTCTCGCGCCCCACGAAATCGGCGACGTCACTGCGGCCCGCGAACGCGGTGGCGACGGCGGCACGTACACGCTCGGCGTGACGCGCGGATGCCGTGACCACCATGAGCGACTCGGTGGGACGGTTGACGGCGTGCTCCACGACGAGCGTCACGACGCGTGCGACCTCGGCATCCGGGCTCTCGACGGCGCCCGTCTCCGGATCGGGCGTGCCGGTACCGCCCTCGACGTAGTCGACGCTGAGGCTGCCGCGACCGAGGTACGACCCCGCCCACGGGAGAGACACGATCTCCCCGCCGTAGAAGGCGTCGTTGACGAGCTCGGCGAGGTCTTCGCCGCCGGCGCGGTAGCTGCGGGTGAGCGTCTCGACCGGGACGAGCTCCGCCAGCCGCTCGAACACGCTCGTGTCGTCGAAGGGCGTCTCGCTCTCGTCGAGCGGATCGACCCGCCCGGACGAGACCTGGAACGGCGTCGGCTTCTGCACGACCGGGTCGCCGAAGAGCACGACCTGACGCGCTCGGCGCAGGGCCGGGGCGACTTCGGCGACGCACACGGCGGCCGCGTCGGCGACGATGACGACGTCGAACTCGGGACGCTCGGGAATCGAGGGCACGTCGTACGGCGACGAGATCCACACCGGGGCGAGGGTGCGCACGAGCGTCGGCGCGGCGGCCACGAGCTCGGCGGGGCTCGCGGTGCCGGTGCGCAGGGCCGCCTTCAGTGCGGTGGCCTCGTGCGGTTCGTCGACGATCGCGATCTTCCAGCGCGTGGCGAGCTCGGCAGCGAGCAGCGGACCGGCGAAGGAGGCGTGCGCCTCGTCGACCAGCCGGAAGTCGCGCTCGAGACGGTCGACCACCGAGGTGTTGGCTCCGAGCAGGGCACGATCCGACCGCAGCATCGCTTCCAGGGCCGACTGCCACCAGGTGAACTCGAACTCGGCCGCGACCTGCTCCTCGGGCACGTGACGCACCGACAGTTCGGTCAGCAGGCCCTCCAAGCCGAGTTCGGCCAGCTGATCCCGGAGCGTCGCACGCTCCACGAGGTTGTCGAAGACGTCCGATTCGGCGGCGAGGCCCGAGAGCGTGCGCAGCAGCTGCGCGATCGGTAGGGAGGCCAGTGGCTCGGTACGGCCGAGCGCGGCGTCGAGCGTGGCGAGGTCGGCGTTGACGCGCTGCCAGGCGGTGGCGACGTCGTCGAGTCCGAGCGGGATCTCCGGTGTCACCCCGGCATCCACCAGCCGCTGCCACTGCGTCCGCTGCTGCTGCACACGCAGGAGCGACTCGTGCATGTCGCTGATGTGCATGCCCGGGCGGACGTACTCGCGCGACAGCCGTCGTAGCCGTCGGCGGTTGGCGGCGGACATGTTCGGGGCGTCGCGGCGGTTCCCGTGGGCGTTGATGAGTTCACCCAACGGGCGCTCGAAGACGGTCACGCTGAAGCGGTCGAGCGACGCGCGGATGCCTTGCAGCAGCCGCACGTAGGCGCCCATCTCGGTGATCGTGCCGAAGGGACGCATCCGGGTCTGCGCGATGAGCTCGTAGCCGCGCTCCAGGATGCCGGGCACCTCGGCCCGATGCAGGCGCCCCGCGAGCGCGTGCGCGGTGCGTGCGGCCTCCGTGGTCGGGAACGAGACGCCGTACCAGGGCGAGTCGTCGGGACCGAAGCGGAACTCGCCCAGGCGTGCCGCGTCTCTCAGTGCCGCCGCCGCCTCGGCTCGCCGCGTGGACAACCGCTGCAGCGTCGCCAGGTCGAAGCGCGTGGCGGCGGACGGCTGAGGCGATCGTGCCGCGATCGTCGCGAGGGTGCGGAGGGCCTCCAGGGGAGAGACCCCGAGCTGGGCGTGGCGTTCGGTCAGCGCGCCGCGGTAGTCGCGGAGAACGGTGCGCAGGCGCACGAGGGCGTCGTCGACATCGGCCACCTTCGGCGGCGTCGCCTTCTCGTTGCGTGCGATCGCGCGGATGAGGTCGCGGTGGAGGTGGCGCGGTGTGACGGCGAGGCCGGGGAGACCGATCCCTGCGAGCCGGTGGCGGACGCCGTCGAGGGTGGATCGTCGCGTGCTCACGACGAGCACCCGCTTGCCGGCGCGCACGAGTTCGCCGACCGCGTTGATCACGGTCTGCGTGCCGCCCGTGCCGGGGAGCGTGTGGACGGCGAGCGACTGCCCTGCGACGATGCGGGCGAGCACCGCCTCCTGCTCGGCGTCGGCGTCCAGCAGCAGACGGTCGGACGCGGGCGACCGGTCGTCGGCGCCGACGAGAGCGGGAAGCGCGCGCACGAGCGACAGCGCCTCGCGGTCGGCGGCGTGACCGGCGAGCGCGTTGAGCACAGGGTGGTCGAGCACGGCAGCGTCGCGCTCGAGGTCGGAGGCGACGTCGGCGAACGTCGAGACGACGAGCCGCGGCAGCACGGTGAACGTCGGGATGTGCGCGGTCAGCGCGCGGAGGTGGTCGATGACCGGCTGGGGCTTGAACACCCCGCCGTCGTGAGCGAGCGCCGCGAGGGCACGACCGTCGAGCACGATCCCGAAGTGGGTGCGTGCTGCCTCGACGAGCTCGGGGTTGATGGCGAACGCGCCGTGGAGCTTCAGGTCGAAGTCGGCGTGGTGCCGGCGGATGGCGAGCGGACGGAGCAGCACGGGCGCCGTGTAGACGACGCCGCCGATGCGCCAGGATGCCAGTCCGACGGCGAGGTGCACGGCATCCAGCCCTCGCGCCGTGCGCAGTTCGAGGTCTTTGGCCGCGATGCGCTCGGCCGCCAGGCGAGCCGTGCGAAGGGCGACTTCGTCGCGGAAGAGGTTGGAGAGGAGCGTCGAGCGGCCCGTGATGAACTGCGGGAGACTGCCGGGGTGCGCCTTGGTTATGTCGATGCCGGCATCGCCGTCGTCGCTGTAGTGGAGGAGGGTCGATCGCCCTCCCACCTGGGCCGCCTCCTCGCGCAGCCGGGTGCGCTGAGGGTCGGCGACGTGCGCGACCTCGATGCCGGGTTCACCCATCTGCAGACTCCCGGGGGTCGCGGAGGTCACCGTATCCTCGTGCTCGGTGTCTTCGACTCCTCGCACGGCGCCACCGTTTGCTCGCCACACACGAGTCACCCTAAGTACCCCGCTGCGACGTTGTCGGTATCCCGGGCCGAGTTTCGCGCGATCGGCGCGCATTTCCGGCCCCGCGGCGGGCCCGCCGTCGCTTCGTCGGACCGCCGCCTCCTCCCCAGCGGCCCCGATCGGCACACCATCCCCCACCGCCATCGTCGGACGGCGAAGATGCCGGGCGGACGTCCATCATGGACGCATGACCACCGCCGCTTTCCGCATCCATCCCACGCCGATCGGCGAGGCCCTGATCGTCGTCTCCGACACGGGCCTCGTGAGCCTCGACGTGCTCGACGGCCCGCACGACGACGCGCTCGCGTCCGTCAGCATCGCGCTGCACGCGGTTCCCGAAGAGGATGCCGCGGCCACCGCGCTCGTCGCCCACCAGCTCGACGAGTACTTCGCCGGCATCCGCACCGGCTTCGACGTGCCGTTGGACTGGCGGCTCGTCGACGGCTTCGTCCGGGCGGCGCTGCAGGCCGTCTGCGACATCCCGTACGGCGAGACGGCGTCGTATGCGGAGATCGCGATCGCGGCGGGCTCTCCGGGGGCCCATCGCGCCGTCGGGTCGGCCTGCGCGCGCACTCCGATGTCGATCATCGTCCCCGCGCACCGCGTCGTGCGCGCCGACGGATCGATCGGCGAGTACGGCGGGCACCCCGAGCGCAAGCGCTTCCTCCTCGACCTGGAAGACCAGGTGGCACGGGCCCGGATCGAGGGGGACGCCGTCGACGAGTAGGCCGTCGGCGGCAGAGGAACGGCCCCGGACGACGCGTCGATCGCGTGTCCGGGGCCGTTCGGCCGACCGGGGAGAGGCCTCTCAGACCGACGTCAGTGCGACGTCGCCTTCTCGGCGCCGTGGCCGGTGAGCGAGCGCACCTCCATCTCCGCGGCCTTCACGGGGTCTTCACCGCGACGCGAGGTCACCGAGCCGAGCCAACCGAGGAAGAACCCGAGCGGGATCGAGACGATGCCGGGGTTGTTGAGCGGCCAGATCGCCGTGCCGACGTTCTTGAAGACGCTGGTCTCGGTACCCCAGAACACCGGCGAGAGCACGATCAGGATGATCGCCGCCGCAAGGCCGCCGTACATGCTCCACACCGCGCCGCGCGTGGTGAAGCGGCGCCAGAAGAGCGAGTACAGGATCGTGGGGAGGTTCGCCGAGGCCGCCACGGCGAAGGCGAGCGCGACGAGGAAGGCCACGTTCTGCCCCTGCACGCCGATGCCGCCGACGATCGCGAGCACACCGATGACGATGACGGTGCGTCGTGCGACCTTCACTTCGCCGTCCGGCGGCACATTGCCCTTCTTCACGACGTTCGCGTAGATGTCGTGTGCGAACGAGGCCGCCGCGGTGATCGTGAGGCCCGCCACCACCGCCAGGATCGTCGCGAAGGCGACAGCGGAGATGAAGCCGAGCAGGATCGGACCGCCGAGCTCGAGCGCGAGCAGCGGCGCCGCCGAGTTCACGCCGCCCGGCGCTGCGGCGATCCGTTCCGGACCCACCAGGGCGCCCGCGCCGTAGCCGAGCACGAGGGTCAGCAGGTAGAAGAGGCCGATGAGCCAGATCGCCCACACGACCGACCGACGCGCCTCCTTGGCGGTGGGCACGGTGTAGAAGCGCATGAGCACGTGCGGCAGACCCGCCGTGCCCAGGACGAGGGCGATGGCCAGCGAGATGAAGTCCCACGGATTCTTGCCGTACTGGAGTCCCGGCGCGAGGATCGCATCGCCCTGCGGCGACGCGGCGACGGCGGCCTCCAGGAGCGTGTTCAGGTTGAACCCGTTGATCGCGAGCACCCAGACGGTCATGACGACCGCGCCGCCGATGAGGAGGAACGCCTTCACGATCTGCACCCACGTGGTGCCCTTCATGCCGCCCACGAGCACGTAGACGATCATGAGGAGACCCACGACGGCGACGACGATCGACTGCCCCACCTGCTCGGTGATGCCCAGGAGCAGGGAGACGAGACCGCCGGCACCGGCCATCTGAGCCAGCAGGTAGAAGAAGCACACCGCGAGCGTCGTGATCGCCGCGGCCATGCGGACGGGAGCCTGCTTCAACCGGAACGACAGCACGTCGGCCATCGTGAACTTGCCCGTGTTGCGCATGAGCTCGGCCACCAGCAGGAGTGCGACGAGCCACGCGACCAGGAAGCCGATCGAGTACAGGAAGCCGTCGTAGCCGTTGATCGCGATGGCGCCGCAGATTCCGAGGAACGACGCCGCGGAAAGATAGTCGCCCGCGATCGCGAAGCCGTTCTGCGGACCGGTGAACGAGCGCCCTGCGGCGTAGTAGTCGGCCGCCGTCTTGTTGTTGCGGCTGGCGCGGATGACGATGAACAGCGTCACGGCGACGAACGCGCCGAAGATGGAGATGTTGAGGATCGGGTTGTTGTCGACGGTGTCGCCGGCGGCCTCGATCGCGGCCCAGATCTCGTTCATACGCGCGTCTCCTTCGCCTCGAGGTCGGCCCGGATCTCCGCCGACGCGGGATCGAGCCGGCGGTTCGCGTAGGAGACGTACCACATGGTGATCGCGAAGGTCGTGACGAACTGACCCAGGCCCATGACAAGGCCCACCGTGATGTCACCCGTGAGCCGTGTGGCCATGAAGTCGGTCGCGAACGACGACAACAGCACGTATGCGAAGTACCAGACGAGGAACGCGACCGTCAGCGGCCAGACGAAGCTGCGATGGCGGCGTTTGAGTTCCCGGAAGGGCGGCGAGTCCTCGACGGCGACATAGTCGATCCCGTCGGGGGGAGAGGCGGATGGAGCGGACATGCGATGTCTCCTAACCTTCTGAGCCGTCCTCATCGACGGCTGCGGCGACGGTCTCCGATGACCGCCGCGGTGGTATCGTCGACCCTACGAAAACGGATGACGCAGCCGTCACCCCCGGAAGTAGGTACACCGCGATGGCACTCTCCGGCCTCGCCTCCGATGCCGATCTCATGGCTCACGCCATCGGCGACCTGGCGCATCGCACGGGATTGCCGGTCGCTTTCGGCGGGTACGAGCGCGAGGATGCCGTCGAGGTCACGTCTGTCGTGGGCAACCGCACGTCTCACCTGGCCGGTCTGGTCGTCCGCGCCAGTCGCGGCCTCGGCGGGCGCGCGATGGTGGAGAAGCGTCCCCGCCTCGCCCTGGATTACAAGTCCTCACGCCACATCACCCACGACTACGACCGGGTGATCCTCGGCGAGGGCATCTCCACCCTCTTCGCGGTGCCCGTCCTGGTGTCCGGCGCGACGCGCGGCATCCTGTACTGCGGTTCCTGGAACCAGCTGCCCTTCGGCGAGAACGTCGCACGCCACGCGGTCGCCGTCGCCAACGACCTCGCCACGGAGTTGCGCGTGCGCGACGAGGTCTCGCGCCGGCTCGCTCCGCTGCCGCAGCCGGCGGCTCCCCCGATCACGTCCGCGGCGCGCGAGCACCTGCGCGCGACGTATGCCGAGTTGCGCTCCATCGCCGCAGAGGTGACGGACGACGGTCTCCGCGAGCGACTGTCGGCGCTGGAACGGCGCCTCGCATCCCTCACCCGCGACGACGGCGAGCCGCACGAGCACCTGGACGTCCGGCTGTCGCCGCGGGAGACGGACGTTCTCGCGTGCGCCGCCCTCGGCGCCACCAACGGCGAGATCGCCGCGACCCTCCAGCTCCGCGAAGGCACCGTGAAGTCGTACCTGCAGTCGGCGATGTCGAAGCTCGACGCCTCCACGCGTCACGCCGCCGTCGCCAAGGCGCGCCGCGCCGGCATCCTCCCCTGACGGTTCTTGGCGGACGCTGTCGCAGGCCCCGCCCGCTGACTAGGCTCGGTCCATGGCTCGCAGAATCGTGCATCAACTCGTCGACGACCTCGACGGGACCGTGCTGGACGTCGGCGACGGGGAGACGGTGCTGTTCTCCCTCGACGGCACCGCCTACGAGATCGACCTCACCGATGAAAATGCCGCCGCCCTCCGCGATGCCCTCTCTCCCTATATCGCCGCCGCACGATCGGTGTCGGCGCGGACCGGTTCTGCCCGAGGTGGCTCCACCGGCGGGCGCAGCACAGGCGGCTCCGGCAACACGGCCCGCGTCCAGCGGCGAGCGGGCCAGCGCGACTACGCGCCGGTGCGCGAGTGGGCCGCCCGGAACGGTTACACGCTGTCCGAGCGGGGCCGGGTGCCCGCCGCCGTCCTGGAGGCGTACGACGCGGCGAACTGACCAAGACCGACCGCGCTCCGCGCAGGCCGCGGGTCAGCTCGGACGGGTGGGGTCGGGAACCTCCGACAGGTAGACGAACACCTCGTCGCCCTTGACCGAGAACCGGATGCCGCTGACCTCGCCCAACGCGTCGCGTACCGTCTCCGGAACGTCTTGCTCTGTCAGGGCGACGTCCACGACGGCTTCGAAACCGGGAGCGGAACACCCCCCGCGCGTCGCCCCTCCCGTGAACGAGGGATCATCCTGGGGATCGAGTTCCACCAGCAGGCAGCTCACACCTTCGGCGCCGATCCCGGTCGTGACGCGGATGCCGAAGAAGTCCTCGAAGCGCTGGGCCTCGGACTCCGGGCTGAAGAAGACGTCGTCGACGGGAGCGTCGAGCGGTTTCAGCACGGCATCCGGACGGTCGCTCTGGGCCGCGGACCACAGGGTGACGGGCACGGTGACGGCGGCGGCGACGACGGCGCCGATCGCAGCCGCCGCGATCACGGGCAGCCTGCGCCGCCGGACCGGCACCGGTGCCGCAGGCGGCGCCGAGCTCACGTCGGGGGCGACTGGGGCGACGGACCCGGCGGCAGGCGTCGCCGGGCGCACGTCCGAGGGCTCCGAGAAAGAGACGGAAGGAGCGGCGGGCAGCGATGGTGCGGGAGGGCGCGGCGGAACCTCGATGAGGGCGTCGGTGCGCGTCTGCGCCTCGAGGTGGTGGAGACGGGCGAGGGCGACGGGATCACCGCTGATATCGGCATCCGGCCCGTAGGCGCGGGAGCGCAGAGCGTGGAGCTCGTCGTCGAAGCTGTCCCCCATGTGCCCACTCTGCCATGCTCCGCCCGGGCCGCGGCGGGGAACTTCCTCCGTCGCCGATTCGCATTCCGGATCGAGTGATTCGGGCACGGGCTCGCGGGCGCATAATTAAGGGGTGCCACCCCCGGGCACCCGAGACGAGTGAGGTCACATGCCGTATCGCGACCAGGCGACGGTGCAATCCTGGGTGGAACAGTTCCGCCTCGAGGAGATGCTGGCGACGTCCGTCTCTGTGCTCGAGAAGGACTTCACGGCGGGGCCGGAATCCGGCATCGTCGTCGTTGGCCTTCGCACCGCATCGACCGTGACGTTCATCGAGCCGATCATCAAAGACGGCACCCCCACCTGGGTGGTGACGTTCGAGCCGCGACATGAGGGCTTCAACCTGGATGCCGAAGGAGTTGCGGCCCTGTCCCAGGATCTTGCGACCCTCGCCCGACTGTGCGAGTTCCTTCAGCGCAAGACCGATGAGGCGCTGCGGGAGAAGGCTGAGTCGTCGTCACTTTCGTGACGCCGGCGCTCACAGGTAGGGGACGACTGCTCCCGCCGTGAGCGCCACGCCACCCGCGACGACGCCCGCCACCACGGCGACGCGGTGGAGGACGCTGAGGCGTCGGCGCTGGAGCTCGTCGGGGACGGGCGTCGTCGGCACCGACAGCACCGCCCGCTGAGCTTCCTTCAGCGTGTCGTATCGCCCGACCGGGGTCGAACGCCCATCGAAGGCCAGAAAGCTCCCGTCGCGGGACTGGTCGATGTAGCCGACGAACTCACCGTCGCGTGAAGCCACATGGAAGCCGGACTCGACGCGCGCCCAGGTCGGCCGCGTAGAGACGAGTTCGAGAAGCGGACTGGTCATGCCGCCCTCCGCAGGGAGGCAGCAACCGCCACGGGGTGCGCCGGCGCAGTGTCATCGGCAGCTTCGGCGGCAAGGTCGACGAAAACGCCCGCGGCGCTGCTGGCCGCCTGCGCCATCTCTTCGAGGTAGGCGCGGTCGATGGCGACGTTGTGATCGACGTCGAAGCGCAACGGAATGGCCGCCTGCAGCCAGATGGTGGAGCGGCCGTCGGAGCCGTCGGGCTTGCTCCACGACAGCGTGAAACTCTCGGAACGGCGCAGCTTGGTGGACGTCACGACCTTGAGATGCGCGAGAATCCGGTCCGGCATCTCGATCGGCTCGGTGCTGTTGCCGTAGTAGAGGTACCCCATGCTGTGACTCCCTTTCGAACAGAATTACTTGCCCGAAAGGTTACTCACAAAAAAAGTAGTTAGTCAAGCGAGATACTTCATGGGCTGTATTGTGTAGTTTTGAGAGTTATCGGAGCCACGGAGGTGACCATGACCGAGACCGATACCGATCACACCGTCGACGCCGTCCTCGACGCCTATCAGCGTTTCCGCGACGCCGACGCGGCCATGCTTCTGCGCATCCGCACCGAGACGGGGATGAGCGACAACGAGCTCGCCATCGTCCGCTTCCTCCTGCGCGAACGCGGCTCCGACCACGACGTCATGCCCAGCGAGATCTCTCGGCACCTCGGGATCAGCTCGGCATCCACCACCGCCCTCATCGACCGCCTCGAGAGGTCGGGCATGGTCGAGCGCGTCAGCCACCCGACCGACCGTCGGAGCATCCTGGTCGCCGCGACCGACAAGGCGGAGCAGGCGATCGCCGACACCCACGAGGCCTTCCAACGCCGGCTCATCGAGCTCACCACCAGCCTGGGAGAACAAGAGCGTCGCGACGTGCTCGGCTACCTCACGGCACTTGCGGATGCCGCGGACGCCACCGCGACCGAGAGCGATCGCCGGCGCTGACATCCGCGCCGCGGCGGCCCCTCGCGGAGGAGGTCACGCGTCGATGTCGTCGACGGCATCCTTCATCGCCTCGAGGAACTCGATCACGGTTGCACGCTGATCGACGGAGAGGCCGCGAACGACTCCCATCATGCGCGCGTGCATCGTCGACAGCGTGTGCCGGATCTCCTCTTCCGCCATCTCGCTCGACGCGATCACCACGCTGCGGCGATCGGTCGGGTGAGCGAGCCGCGTGATGTGGCCGCTCTTCGCGAGCCTGTCGAGCAGCGCGGTCGTCGATGCGGAGGTGATCCCGAGATAGCGGCTCAACTGCACCGGGGTGACGATCTCGTCTCGGCCGCGAGCGCGGGCGAGGTAACGCAGGACGAGGAGCTCGTTCTCCCCCATGTCCATCGACTGCTGGGTACGGCGGCGCATCGCGACTTCCGCCGCGCGGTAGGCGCGCATCGCCTCCAGCACCTCGATGCTGCGCGAGTCATCGCCGTCGGCGTACCAGTACGACGCGCCACTCTCGGAATCTGCCACGGTGAACCATTCTGGCGGAGTCGCCGAGACCTCGCGCAAACGCCGGTTCCCATTGACACGGCCGCGGCGGCGTGGAGAATGGCCCGGCGCGGGGAACGAGAAGTGCGGATCCAGATCACCGTGGTGAAGTCAACCCCCACTTCGAGATTTCTCTCGGAACGTAGGGTCGTTGTAATGGATACTTGTGGGCACGCCTCCCCCGGGGCGTGCATTTCAGCTGCCCTCGCTCCGGATGGCGACCTCATGCGTAGGTGGAGCTAGATGGCGGAACGTGTACGGATCCGAGCGGCAGGGGCACAGGCCGTGGAGGACACCTGGCGTACGGTGGTGCCCTCCGCGCGGCTGCGGCGCGCCGACCATCCGCGTGTCTCCTTCGACTGGACCTCTGCCTCGATCGACGGCATGACCGCGGTCGCCTACGACCTCGAGGCATCCGTGCGATCCTCTGTCGACCCGCTCGACCAGGTCGTCGTGTGCCGCGTGCTCACCTCGGAGGGTGGCGCGTGGGACGAACGAGGTGCGCTCAGCGCGAAGCAGCCCTGGGTGAGCGCGGATCGAGCCGTGCACGCACGGTGGGACGGACGCGCGCGGGTGCACGGCCTCGTGTTCCAACGCCGACTCATCGACCTTGCGGCGCGACGCATCAGCGGCGACGACACCCTGACCCTGGGAACCTGGGACTCGCGTCCGGTCACGGAGGCCGCTGGTCTGCAGTGGCAACGGACGTATCGCTACCTCGCCGAGACGCTCCTCGCGTGCGACGACGGTCCCGGCGAGCTCGTCGAAAGAGAGCTGCGTCGGCACGCCGTGCACGCGACGCTCGCCGCATTCTCCCCCGCGTTCCTGGACAGCACGGCCCGGTCGGCACAACGGCGTGCCGCACCGGCGACCGTGCGCCGCGCCATGGCCTACATCGACGAGCACGCTCATGAGCCGATCACCGTCGATGATGTGGCTGAGGCCGCCGGCATCTCGACACGCGGCCTCCAGTACGCATTCCGACGCGCGCTGGACACGACGCCGATGGAATGGCTGCGACGGGCGCGACTCGCCGGCGCTCACCGCGCACTGTCCCAGCCGGGCGCGGGCGCGGTGGCGGAGATCGCGCGTCAGTGGGGGTTCGAGCATCCGTCGCGCTTCGCCGCGCACTATCGCGCAGCGTACGGAGTGAACCCCGGTCAGACGCTTCGGGCGAACCGCTGAGAAGGCCGCACACATGGGCAGATTGGTATACGACGGTTTGGTGCGCCTCTCGGTGGACGACCGCACCCTCACACACCTGCAGGTGGTCATCGGCGACAAGCTCCGGCGGCGCGAGGCGTTCACGCTGTCGTGGGCGAACGGTCTCGACGAGGGCGGCGGTCGCGTCGCGATCTGGGTGCACCCCGGCGCGGCGCTGTCCTTCACATTCGACCGCGGAGAGCGCCATCGCCTGAACCGCGCGTGGCTCGTCGCGCTCGCGAACGCTGCGAACACGTCCGCCGGGCTGCAACTGGTGCCCGAACCGACGACAGAATCCGACGCAGAGACTGCAGAATCGACCTCATGAACCACTCCACCGGTGACGACGACGGCATCCGTATCGATCGCATCCGGGTCGAGGATGCCGGTGAAGTGCTCACGATTCAGCGTGCCGCGTTCGTGAGCGAAGCGCAGATCTACGGGGGTGCGGACTCCGCGCCCCTCACGCAGACCCTGGAGCAGCTCGAAGCCGAACTCGCCGACGGCGGCGGCTGGGTCGCCCGCCGCGGCCCGAGGATCGTGGGAGCACTGCGATGTCGCCAGGCCGACGAGGTGCTGCTGATCGGACGCATCGCGATCGCTCCCGACGTGCAGGGCGAGGGCATCGGGAGGCGCCTGCTGGCGGCTGCGGAGGAGCACGCCACCGCGAGCGTCGCCGAGCTCTTCACAGGGAGTCTCAGCGAGGCGAACCTTCGCCTGTACCGCAGCTGCGGGTACGAGGAGACCGAGCGCATCGATCAGGGCGACGGCACGGCCCAGGTGTTCCTGCGCAAGCCGCTGCGCTGACGCCCGGCACTCACCACCGCGTCGGAACGGTGCCGTCGGCGAGGAACCCCGCGGTCACCTCGTACAGCCGCGCGACGTCACGGGGCACGAGCGTCTCGACGAAGGCGAACGCGTGGATCATGCCGGTCGCGACGATGATCGATACGCGCGCCCCGGCATCCTGCGCACGACGGGCGTACTCCTCGGCTTCCGAGCGCAGCGGGTCGTACTCGGCGGCGATCACGAGCGTCTCGGGCATGTCGGCCGAGAACGGACCCGACACGGGCGACGCCTCGCCGCGGTCGACGCCGGCGGGGAAGTATTGGTCGAAATACCATGCGACGCGCTGCGCAGAGAGGAAGTACCCGGCGCCGAACTCGGTCATCGTCGCCCCGCTCATCGTGTAATCGAGGCTCGGGTAGACGAGCACCTGCCGCGCGATCACGGAGGTGCGCTGCTCCGCGACGTCACGCATTGCGAGCGAGGCGACCTTCGCCGCCCCGCCGGAGTCGGCGACAGCGTGCACGCGACCCGACCATGGGATGCCGCCGAGCGCCTCATCCAGCCGGCTCAGCACGGCGGCGGTGTCGTCGAGGCCGGCGGGATAGGGCCACTCCGGCGCGCGACGGTAGTCCACAGAGACCACGGTCATTCCGCTCGCCGCGGCGGTGCGGCGGGCCGACCCGTCGTAGACGTCGAGGTCGCCCGCAACGTGACCCCCGCCGTGCACGAACAGCACGGCGTCGCGTTCCTCGCCCGGCGCGGGCGCGTAAACGCGCACCGGAACGCCCGCCGCCGATCCGTCCCGGACGAGGGCGACCGAGGCATCCGGTGCGGAGTATGCGCGCAGGCCCGCCAGCGCGGCGCGAGCGGAAGCGGGGGTGGGGGCCACGCCATCACGCTCGGCCTGCGCGACGAGGGGAGCGAGCTCGTCGAGATAGGTCCGGAGAGCGGGATGCAGCGGCATGGTGACAGTGTGGCCCAGAGTTCGCCGGTCACGCAGGCTCGCCGAAACGAACAGTAGAGACGAAGGCGCTCTCCCTAGTAGCGTCTCGTTCTGTCCCCCCGAAGACGCCGCTGCGCCAAGGGGGCCATGTGAACGAGAACAGCATCAGCACGCAAGTGCTCCTGTGCGTCATCGGAGTGGGATTCGTCGTCGCCGGCATCACCTCGATCGACACCGACGCGTTCCTCGGCTGGGTCGGCGCGATCGGCGGTGCGCTCATGATCTCGGGCGGCGTGTGGACGATCGCCCAGCGCCGCCGCGGCTGAACGTGCGCGTCAGGCGATCTCCTCCAGCGTGAGGTCGAGCATCCTCACGAAGTACGCCGCCTCCTCGCTCGTCAGGGTCAGCGGGGGTTTGATCTTGAGCACGTTCTGACGTTCGGAGGCCGGCTGGACGATGATCCCCCGCTCCCGCATGCGCTCGCAGATCCGCGCCGTCTCCACCACGGCGGGGGTGAGGGCGACAGGGTCGGTGACGAGCTCGACGCCCTGGTAGAGCCCGGTGCCGTGCAACGCGCCGATCAGCGGATGCCGGTGGGCCAGCTCGGTCAGGTCTCGCTGCAGCTGAGCGCCCACGATCCGCGCGTTCTCGACGAGTCCCTCGTCGGTCAGGACGTCGAGCACGGCGAGGGCGGCCGCGCACGAGGCGGGCGCGCCGCCGGCGGAGGAGAAGAACTGCCCCTCGCGTCCGAGCGCGTCGGCGATCTCGCGGCGTGTGAGCACCGCTCCGACCGGGTAGGCGTTGCCGAGCGCCTTCGCCGTCACGATGATGTCGGGCGTCGCATCCTGGTCGAGGAAGCCCCAGAACGCGCGGCCGAGGCGGCCGAGTCCGACCTGCACCTCATCGGCGATGGCGAGGCCCCCGGCATCCCGGATCGCGTCGAACGCCCCGGCCAGGTAACCCGCCGGGGGGATCACCCCGCCGCCGTTGCCGTGGATCGGTTCGGCGATGAACGCGGCGGGCGAGCGACCGGATGCCGTGAGCTCCTCGAACCGCTCTCGGAGGTCGCGCAGGTACGCCCCCGCGGAACCTTCGCCGCGGTGGACGCCGCGGTACGGGTTCGGGGCGTCGGCGAGGTGCACCCAGTCGGGGCGCGAGTCGAGCGCGTGCGGGTTGTCGAACGCCGACGTGGAGACGGCATCCGCCGCGTACGACCAGCCGTGATATCCCTCGCGGAGGGCCACGACGTCGCGACGTGCCGTGGCGATCGTCGCCAGACGCAGGGCCAGGTCGACAGCCTCCGTGCCGCTGTTGACGAGCAGCACCGTGTCGAATCGGCCCGTCGGGACTGTCGCGAGCAGGCGTTCGCTGAGCTGCGCGATCTGCGGGTAGAGGAACCGCGAGTTCGTGTTCAGGGTGGCCAGTTGCGTGGCGACGGCAGCCGTGAGGCGGGGATGGGCGTGCCCGATCGATGACACGTTGTTGACCATGTCGAGGTGCGCGCGCCCCGTCGCGTCGATGAGGTGGCTGCGCCAGCCGCGCACCAGGAGGGGCGGCTCGGCGAAGTAGTGCTCCTGGGCCGCAGCGAACACTCGCGTCTTGCGACGTGCCTCGACGGCGGCGGTCGGCAGGCCGGGCAGCTCGGAGATCCCGAGGAGCGGTGCCGGATCGAACGTGAGCGCGCGCCACCCCGCCGCCCACGGTTCGGCGACGTACTCGGGAGGCTCGGGCGCATCGGCGGGTCTCCAGACGACACGGACGACCCGGTCGGAGAGGCCGAGCACGTCCCCCGCCCGCACGACCGCACCGACCGCACCGGCCGACAGGGACGGCTGAATACCGGTCACCGTCAGCCGCGTCCCGGCGAAGGCGAGCACCACGCACTCCTCGGTGACGGCTTCGACCGTCGCATCGTGCGGCGACCTGATGAGCGCACCGGCATCCCCCATGATCGTCGTTCCCAGGGGGACGTTCTCGGGAGGAGTGGGCGTCAACGCGGGAGTGCGCGTGAGGTCGGGGCGCCCGTGCGGGATCGCGACGGCTCGCCCGGCGGGCGCGTGCCGGCGGAGCAGATCGGCTCTGGCCTCCGCGCCCGCCCGCCACGCGCCGTCCGCCACGAGCGGACTCGCCGGGGCGAGGTCGATCGCGGCAGGAGGCTCGGCGAACATCGGGACGACGCCGGTCGCCGACGGCTGCGCGCCCGACGCGAGGCCCGCCTGCGCCGCGATCGTCGCGGCGGCGAGGTCGAGGTCGACGCCGGCGGCGGTGTCAAACACGGCCAGCTCTTCGGCGAGCCGCTCCTGCACGTAGTCGTTGTCGGCGTCGAGACTCCCCTGATGGATGCCGCTGACCACCAGCACGCACCCACGGAGCACCACCAGCGGCCACAGCGCCGCCACCTCGGCGCGCGACAGGGCGACACCGGCGGCGTAGGCCTCGATCGCGGACAGCGCGACGGTCGCGTCGCCGTCGGCGCGGGTGAGGATGCCGGCGGCGCTCACCGCGATCTCCGCGACGCGCCAGCCCCACGCGAGGTCGCCGAAGTCGATGACGGCGAGGTCGTCGCCCGTCGTGCGGACGACGTTGTCGGGGGTGAGGTCGCCGTGCACCGGCACGACCGGCAGCTCCGCGGCCACCGCCTCGACCCTCGCCCATGCCGCGGCGGCGGCATCCGTCAGTCGCGTGCGCAGCGCGTCGTCGGCCACGCCGCCGAGGAACTGGTCGATGACGGCGCGGCTGCGGCGCATGTCCCACTGGAGGTGGCGGTCGAGGCCGGGATGCGTGAACGTCGCGAGCGACGCGGTGAGCCGCGCGGCGAGCGCGCCGAGCCGCGCCGCGTCGCGATGACCGATCCGTACCGCGTCGGCGAGGGGGGCACCCTCGACGAAGGAGAGCATCCGCGCGCGATAGACGGCCGTGCCGGTGGTCAGCGGCTGGAGCAGCGCGCCATCGGCGCCCGGCACCGGCTCGGGCACACGGATGCCGTCGGCAGCGAGGTGCTGGAGGCCACGCGTCTGCGCGTCGATCTCCTCCGGCAGGAACACCGGGTTGTCGATCTTCAGGAGCCGCCGGGTGCCGTCGGCCGCCGTCAGCAGGAAGTTCCGGTCTTGATTGCTACCGAGTTCCGTCGCCGACGCGTCGATGCCGAACCGCTCGCGCGCGAACGCGGGCACGCCGGCTATCGAGACGTCAGGACGTCGCATTCCGTAGGCGGTCGAGTCGTCGGTCATCGGGTTTCGTCCTCCGGGTCCACCAGCACCGAGCCGAGTCTGACACGTCCCGCGCTCCCCGTGCACAGTGCGGCGTAACCCCAAGCGGGCACCCCCGTGAGAAACACCGCGCCGAGTCGTCTCCGATGGTGGGCGCTCATTCATGAGTCGCGTGGATCGAGAGGGGATGCTGTGAGAGCGGGAGCCGGAATCGAGCTGACCGGGCACGCCGTCGAGCACGCGGCGACGGCCCTGGAGGGCACCCGAGGCGCCGAGCTGTCGAGGTGCCTCTCGCTCACCGCACCGGGATCGGAGGTCGTCATCGCGACGCTGGAACGCGTCGATGAGCTGTCGTGGGCGCTGCGGGCATCGCTGCGACAGACGGCCGCATCTTTGGCCGACCGCGTGCGTCGCATCGGTGTCGAGTTCGATGCGCTCGACGGGGCGCTGGCAGGCGCGCCGTGACGATGCCCGATCTCGGCGCCGATCCTGCTGCCGGCGGCGCCGAGGGCGTCGGTGAGATCGCCCGCAGCTTCCGGGCCTACGCGGGCGCGTCGGAGCGCAACGCGCGCCGCGCCGCCCGGGCGGTCGACACTCTGGCGAACACCGGCGCGGATGCCGTGGAGGCGGCACGATCGGACATCGCCGTCCTGCGCGCGAAGTACGCGGCCGAAGGCGACGCCTCGTCGCGCGTCGCCGGCATCCTGGAGTCCTATGCCGACGCGATGAGCGACCTCCGGCGGCGCGCCGAGAGCATGCGCGAGGAGGTCGAACGGGCGTGGGCGTCGCTGGGAGACCGGCGCGCCGCCGCCCTCGACGGCGGGCTGGAGAGCCTGCAGGGGTGGCCGTTCGCGTGGGATGAGGTGATGCCGGCCTGGCTCTATCCGGGCGACCCGGCCCGGTTGCAGCAGTGGCAGGCAGCGATCGAGGAGTTCGAGCAGGCGCGTGCCGCCTACCGCCGTTTGGCGGTGGAGCGGGCAGAGCTCGATCACCGCACGCGTGACCGCCTGCGGGCGGTGCCGCTGTTCGCCGAGCTCACCGATCGGTGGCGGCTGCGCGGAGGCGGTGCCGACGCGATCGCCGACGTGTGGGCGGGCGACACGACCGACATCACCCCGCAAGGCCTGGCTGCGATCGGGGATGCCGGTCTCGTTCGCCGCGTGTGGGATGCGCTGTCCGAGGAGCAGCAGCGTGAGCTGATCGCCACGGGACCGGCTCTGCTCGGGAGCCTCGCCGGCCTTCCGCCGTGGGCGCGTGTCGCCGCGAACCGACTCAACGCGAAGGCGCGCGCCGCCGAGGTGCGACGGATACTCGCGAGCGAGCCGCATCCGTTCTCCCCGCGAGCGGGCCACGAACTCGACAAGCTCCGCGCAGAGCTTCACTACCTCGACCAGGTCGTGGAGGGCCGTGTGCAGGTGTACTTCTACGACCACACGACCGACAGCATCATCGAGATGATCGGAGAGCCGGGGCCGACCACAGCGGAGATCAACACGTACGTTCCCGGCACCTACACCAGTGCGCTGTCGGTCTACCGAGGTGAAGTGCAGCAGGTCGGTCGATGGCTCAACGAGAGCAGCGGAGGATCGATTGTCACCTTCGTGTGGAAGGTCGGACGCTTTCCGGGCGAGAACGAGTACACGGGGATCGCGTCGTTCGCGCGTATCGGTGAAGCGAACGATGAGGGCATCGCACTCGACAAGGGGCAGGAGATCGCCGCTTTCGAACGGGAACTGGATGTGGCGGTGGGCGACGTCGACGCCGATCGCAACGGCATCGGTTTCTCATGGGGACTCACCGGGATCACGTCCTCCGAAGTGGCTGGCGCGAGGTACGACGGGGTTTTCTCGCTGGCAGGCGCCGGCATGCCGAAGGATTGGGAGCCGTCGCCGACGACGACCTACGAGCACTTCTCCTACACGGACGCCCTGACCACGGCCCAATCCTTGGGCGTGGTGTGGGAGGGGCGGAACCCCGGCACCCACGCCGCGTTCACCCCGCACCTCTTCTCCGACTCGGCCGACTGGGTCTTGCCCATTTATCCGCCGAGCAGCGGGTTCGGGCACTCGGTCGAGCAGCCGGAGCCCTTCCTCTTACCTGGCAACTGGACCGGAATCGACACTCACAATCTGATCGCGTCGAATGACCCACGTAATCAAGACGCGCTCGAGCTGATCAGCAAGGCACTGAAGTGAACAGACCCAAGAGCTTGCGGTGGGTGGCATGTCTGGCCCTCGTCCTGACGCTCGCCCTCACCGCGTGCGGAACAGGAGTGACCGTGGAAGACCCGGATCTCACCCTCTACGGGGCGAAAGCGATCGCGCAGGAAGGCGAACGCGACATCGTCGCCCTCATCCCCGACGACCTCATCATCTCCGTCGACCAACGACCCACCGGATCGCTCCTAAGCTGCACCGGCGAACGCAACTACCAATGGGCCGGCGGCACCACCGTCACCGTCATCCCACACACCGATCTCGACGCGATCGTCGACGACATCGCGCATGCGTACCAAGCCAAGGAGCCATGGACGGTCACCCGTCGCACGGAGTCGGCCGGGTACCCCAAGTACCTCATCAGCCATCCCCACGCGGCCAGCTACGTAGTGAGCGCATGGACAGACCCAGACCAGGTGAACATCTTCTCCTTCTCCCCCTGCTTCCACCTCCCCGACGACATGACTCCTCATGGTTCGTACTGACGTGTCACCGCCCCCACGCCGGAACCATGCGCGCTTCACGATGCCCGCGCTCACGCTCACGCTCACGCTCACCGCGTGCGGAACAGGAGTAACCGTGGAAGACCCGGATCTCACCCTCTACGGGGCGAAAGCGATCGCGCAGGAAGGCGAACGCGACATCGCCGCCCTCATCCCCGACGACCTCATCGTCTCCGTCGACCAACGACCCACCGGATCGCTCCTAAGCTGCACCGGCGAACGCAACTACCAATGGGCCGGCGGCACCACCGTCACCGTCATCCCACACACCGATCTCGACGCGATCGTCAACGACATCGCGCACGCGTACAAAGCCAAGGAGCCATGGACGGTCACCCGTCGCACGGAGTCGGCCGGGTACCCCAAGTACCTCATCAGCCACCCCCACGCGGCCAGCTACGTCATCAGCGCATGGACAGACCCAGACCAAGTGAACATCTTCTCCTTCTCCCCCTGCTTCCACCTCCCCGACGGAATGAGCTCTCGCGGTGGTTTCTAGTCGCCCCACCCCGGACATCGCACGACTTGTTCTGGTGGTCGCTCTCACACTCGCGCTCACCGCGTGCGGAACAGGAGTGACCGTGGAAGACCCGGATCTCACCCTCTACGGCGCGAAAGCGATCGCGCAGGAGGGTGAGACCGAGGTGATCGCGGCGATCCCGGAACACATCGTGCGATCGGTGGACCAACGCCCCACCGGATCACTCCTGAGCTGCACCGGCGAACGCAACTACCAGTGGGCCGGCGGCACCACCGTCCACGTCGCACCCGACACCGACCTCGAAGCCGTCATCGACGACGTAGCCCACGCATACTCGGAGCAGCCCGAATGGGAGGTCACACGCGAGGCAGCGACCGACGGCGCTCCCCTCGTCACGCTCTACCGAGTCACCACCGGCGGCTACCTCGTCAGCGGAGAAGAAGATCGATCGACCATCGAGATCTACTCCTTCTCCCCCTGCTTCCACCTCCCCGACGGAATGAGCTCTCGCGGTGGTTTCTAATCGCCCCACCCCGGACATCGCACGACTTGTTCTGGTGGTCGCTCTCACGCTCGCGCTCACCGCGTGCGGAACAGGAGTGACCGTGGAAGACCCGGATCTCACCCTCTACGGGGCGAAAGCGATCGCGCAGGAGGGTGAGACCGAGGTGATCGCGGCGATCCCGGAACACATCGTGCGATCGGTGGACCAACGCCCCACCGGATCGCTCCTGAGCTGCACCGGCGAACGCAACTACCAGTGGGCCGGCGGCACCACCGTCCACGTCGCACCCGACACCGACCTCGAAGCCGTCATCGACGACGTAGCCCACGCATACTCGGAGCAGCCCGAATGGGAGGTCACACGCGAGACAGCGACCGACGGCGCTCCCCTCGTCACGCTCTACCGAGTCACCACCGGCGGCTACCTCGTCAGCGGAGAAGAAGACCGATCGACCATCGAGATCTACTCCTTCTCCCCCTGCTTCCACCTCCCCGACGACATGACTCCTCATGGTTCGTACTGAGCCACCGCACCCACCCGCGGCGTGAGGGATCTCAGCGGCCGAGGAACACCACTCCGCGGTAGCCGGTCGCCGACCACCGGACGAGACGGTCGAGATCGGCGGCCCGCACCGGGAGCTCGTGGGTGTCGACCCAGGTCTCACCCGTGTCGCGGTTGATCCACGGATCTTCGATGACGACCACATCCACGCCGTCCGACGCGTGCGCGAGCACCCAGTGGGGGCCGTGCTCCCCGTGCATCGGCTCTTCGTCGATGAGGAGGAGGGCGAGTTCTCCACCGGCGACGCGGCGGGCGATCTCCGCCACCGTGACACGCTCCGACGAGATCGGGATGCCGAGGTCTGCGGCGCGGCGACGCGACTCGGACTGCAACTCGGTGCGGAACGACAGATCGAACCCGCGATAGTCCTCCACGAGCACGGGCCCGTCGGCATCCAGCGCGACCTCCACGCGCCGCAGATCACCGCCGTGGCCGAGATGCTCGGCCGTGGCCACCGCGAGCCCCACCGGTTCGCACGCGGGGAAGTTGCTGGCGCGACGCCAATACTCCAGCTCCCGGTCACGGTCGTCCGCGTCACCCGTGAACCCGCCGGCTCCCCGGAGGCCCGCCGCCATGAGCGCGGCGACGGCGCCGCACGTGAACAGGGTCGTCTGCGCGTAGTAGCCGGGCTCCTCGTGGGGCATCTCGACGAGCCAGCGCACGGCGCCGCGGGTGTCCTCGGTGCCGACGGCGCCGTGCGGTGGGCGTAGCGGCGCGAAGCCGGCGTTGATCGCCGCGCCGGGCACCTCTCCCGCAGTGCGCCACTTCACGGCCACGTCTCCCCGTGCGCGCGCGGCCTCGACGACACGGTCGAGCATCGCCGCGAGGGCCGAATCCGACGTCCACCACGGCTCCACGAGGGTCGTCGCCGCCGTCGCGGGCCTCCCGGTCGTGAGAACCGCGGCGACCGGTTCGTCACCGGCGACGAGGATCCACAGCTGCGGGCGGTAGGCGGACCGCGGAGCGAGCCAGCCTGCAGCACGTTCGGCACCGACGACACCGACGAGGCCGCCGTCGAGGGCGGCCTGGACGGCATCCATGCCTTCGTGGACGACGATGTCCACCGGGACGGCGAGGTCAGTCATGCGTGCTCTCCTGAGGGGTGCGGCCGCGCCGCGGTGGTGCTCTCGCGGGCCGCGGCGGCCACGAGGGTCTGAGTGAACGGATGCCGAGGGTTCCCGAGCACATCGGCGCAGTCGCCGTGCTCGACGACCTCGCCGTCCCACATCACCGTCACGGTGTCGGCGAGAGTGCGCACCACCGCCAGGTCGTGGGAGATGAACAGGATCGTGATGCCGCGTTCCTCACGCAGCCGTCGGAAGAGGGCGAGGATCTGCGCCTGCACGGAGACATCCAGTGCAGAGACGGACTCGTCGCAAATGAGCAGCCGCGGCCGAGGGGCGAGGGCGCGTGCGATCGCCACGCGCTGCCGCTGTCCACCGGACAGGTCCGAGGGTCGGCGGGCGGCGAAGGCGGGGTCGAGCCCGACCGTCTCGAGCAGGCTCGCGACGGTGTCGACGTCGGTGCCCGCATCCGTCGAACGGCGCGTCCGGCGAGCGGCGTCGAGCGCTTCCCGCAGGATGGCGCCGATCGTCATCATCGGATTCAACGACGAGTACGGATCTTGGAAGACGATCTGCATCTGGTCGGGCGTGCGGGAACGCCGCCCCGACGCGAGGGAGGCTCCACCGAACGCGATCGTGCCGGCATCCTCCTGCTCGAGGCCGGCGATGCAGCGCGCGAGGGTGGACTTGCCCGAGCCGGACTCCCCCACGATGCCCGCGATCGCCCCCGCCGCGACATCGAGGTCGACCCCGCGGAGCACCGCCCGCTCGCCGAAGGTCTTCCCGAGACCGCGCACCTGCACGAGGGGGTCGGGGCGTGCCGTCTCCGCGCGCACCCCCAAGCCGGCGGCGACCGGAGTGAGCGCCGGGTCGGCGGCGACGAGCGCGCGGGTGTACGGATGCTGCGGGTGCGTGAGCACGTCGGCGGTGCGGCCGCGCTCCACGATGTCGCCGTGTCGCATCACCAGCACCTCGTCGGCGCGCCCGCGCACGACGCCCAGGTCGTGGGAGATGAGGATGACGGGGAGGCCACGCGTGCGCTGGAGAGCACCGAGCGCGTCGAGCACCTCGCCTTGGTTGGAGGCGTCGAGTGCGGTGGTCGGTTCGTCGGCGATCAGCAGCTGCGGGTCGCTCGCGACGGCGGCGGCGATCGCGACGCGCTGACGCATACCCCCGGACAGCTCGTGCGGATAGGCGCGGGCGACCCGCTCGGGGAGCTTCACCTCCGCAAGACGGCGCGCCACGGCATCCTGGCGCTCACGTCCGCGCAGGCGCACTCCGCGGGCGGCTTCGATGGTCCACGCGATCTGATCACCGCAGCGATGCACGGGCGAAAGGCTCGTGAACGGATCCTGGAGCAGCAGCGCGACCACGCGGCCCCGGATGCCGGACCATCGAGCGGGTGGCGTTGCGAGGTCGATCTCGCGCTCGCCCACCCGCAGCGACCCGCGCGCACGGAACCCGCGCGGCAGGAGCCCGACGAGCGACTTCGCCGACAGGGTCTTGCCCGAGCCCGACTCGCCGATGACGGCCAGCATGCCACCGGCCGGGACGTCGGCGTCGAAGGGCGCGACGGTCTCGCCGCCGGGCCCAGTGACGGCCAGGCCGCGGATCGTGACGCCGTTCATGCGGCCGCCCCCGTCCGCGAGAGGCGCTCCCCGAGCCAGTCGCCCAGCACGTTGACCGCGCAGGCGACGAGGATGATGAGCAGCGCCGGGACGATGACGGCGGCGGGGTTGTCGAACATGATGGCCCTGTTGTCGGTGAGCTGCCGTCCCCAGTCGGCGACGCCGGGCGATACTCCGACGCCGAGGAACGACAGCGAGGAGAACGCCACGAGCGCGAAGGCCGTGTTCAGCATGACGTTGGTGATCACGAGAGTCGACACGTTCGGCAGGATGTGGCGGAACATCACCCGCCAGCGCGACAGCGACAGCATCTGCGCCGCCTCGATGTAGGGGCGGGCGGTCTGCTCCAGCACGCCGGCGCGCACGATCCGGATGTCGGAGGGCGAGAAAAGCACGATGAGGAGGATGACGGTCACGGCGTAGCCGCCGCCGAGCACCCCCGACACGACGATCGCCGCCAGGAGCACCGGCAGGGCGAGGAGCAGGTCGGTCCACCGACCGATCGCGAAGTCGAGCCACCCCCGCTCGTAACCGGCGAGGGTGCCGAGCACGATTCCGCAGAGCATGGAGCCGAGGGCCACGAGCACGGGCCCGACGACCGAAGAGGCGGTGCCGGCCACCGTCATGGCGAGTACGTCGCGTCCGAGCTCGTCGGTGCCGAGCGGATGCCCGTCACTCCCCGCCGGGAGAAGGCTCGCCAGGATGTCCTGCCGCATGGCATCCGGGAACAGCAGCCCACCCGTCGCCGCCAGGACGGCGATCACGACGAGGAACGCGCCGACGATCACCATCGCCCAGGGCGCACGGCGGCGGGTGGGGGTGGAGATGAGGGCGATCGCGGCAGTCATGCGGCACTCTCCACGGCGACGGTCGGAGCGGCGGGCCGGGCCCCCGTGGCACGCACACGAGGGTCGAGCACGAGGTAGGCGAGGTCTGCCAGCAGGGCGATGACGGCGATCACGATCGCCACCAGGAGAGTGAGCGACTGGACGACCGCGATGTCCTTGAAGAGCACCGAATCCTGCAGCAGAGTGCCGAGGCCCGGCAGGGCGTAGGTCGTCTCGGCGAGCACCGTGCCCCCGACGAGGAAGGTGAGGACGAGGCTTGCGCCCGTGACGATGGGGATGGCGGCGTTGCGCAGCGCGATGCGATGAACGGTCGCGTCGGCCAGACCGCGCGCACGCGCGGCAGTGACGTAGTCGGTGGCCAGTTCCCGCAGCATCGCGGTGCGCGTGAGCTTGAGGACGATGGCCCCCAGTCCGAGCGCGAGGGTCACGGCAGGGAGCACCAGGTGATGGAGTGTGTCGAGCCCGCCGTCGCCCGCCCCGTAGACGGGGAACACCGGCACGTAGTACGCGAGCCCGTACAGCAGGAGCAGCCCGACCGCGAAGGTCGGCGCGCTCAGTCCCACGATGGCGAAGACGTTCGCCACGCGGTCCACCAGTCCCCCGGGGCGTACGGCGCTGCGCACCCCCAACGGCACGGCGACGGCGATCGCGAGGGCGAACGCGAACCCGCAGAGCGCGAGGGTGATGCCCAGGCGCGCCGCGATCGCGTCGGCCACCGGGATCTGCAGCCGGATCGACGTGCCGAGATCGCCGGTGACGAATCCACCGAGCCAGCGCAGGTACTGCACGACGACGGGATCATCGAGGTGGTACTGCGCCCGCACAGCCGCGACGGCGTCGGGAGTGACCGGCCGGTTGCCGAGCAGATTCTTCACGAGGTCGCCGGGGGCGAGATACATGAGCGAGAAGATCACGATCGACAGCGCCAGCAGCACGCCGAGCGTGCCGAGCACGCGCACCGCGAGGAGCCGCCCCAGGGGACGGGCCCGCGCTGCGCGCGCTCGGAACACAGAGGTGGAGGTCACTCCGCCGCCCGGAACAGCTGCGTCGGCCACGACGAGATGAACGCGAACGAGCTGTAGTCGTTCATGCCCAGGTCGTTCGCGAAAGCCGTGGCCGACTGCCCCCACCAGAGCGGGACGTTGACGGCATCCTGCGCCTGCAAGCTCTCTGCCTCGACGAGCAGGTCGATGCGCGCCGCCGGGTCGGCGGTGGCACCCGCCTGGGCGAGGAGGTCGGTGACGGCGGGGTTGTCGTACGCGGCGGGGTTGCCGGCGCCCAGGAGGTAGCTCGGCACTTCGGCGGGGTCGCCGAGCGTCGAGAAGTACCACATGAGGTTGATGCCGTGGTCGCTGGAGGCGTCGAGGCTCGCGAGCCACTCCTCGATCGGCACCTCGCGCACGTTCAGGGTGATGCCGATGTCGGCGAGATTCTGAGCGAGGGCCTGTGCGGCCGATCCCAGCTGCGGTCCCGTGTTCGGCGTGAGCAGCTCGGCTTCGAACCCGTCCGGGGAGCCGGACTCGGCCAGCGCGGCGGCTGCGGCATCCAGGTCGAAGTCCCATTGCGGGATCGACGCGAGCTTCTCGCGGGCGGCGTCGGCGTCGTACGCCTTGCCGAGCGACTCGGGGGTCATGATGGCGGTCGCCGCTTCGCCGTGGCCGCGCAGGAGCGAGGAAACGTACGCGTCGCGGTCGACCGCGTGTGCGACGGCCTCCCGCACCTTGGGGTCGTCGAAGGGGGCGACGCTGGTGTTGAAGTAGAGCCCGACATAGGAGAGGTCGTTGATGTAGTCGACCCGCATCGTGTCGAGCTTCTCCCACTGCGCGGCCTGCGCCAGCGGCACGTTGAACGCGACGTCGATGTCGCCGGACTGGGCGGCCAGCAGGCGGGTCGACTCGTCGGGGATGAAGGAGACCGTGATCTCCTTGACCTTCGGCAGCTCCCCCCACCACGTGTCGACGCGCTCGAGCGTCACGTGGGAGTCGGGCACGAACTCGGTCACCTGGTAGGGCCCGGTGCCCAGCAGCAGCGCGTCGGAGGTTCCGACCTTGCCGTCGTGCTCCTCCCAGAACTTCTGCGACGTGATGAACGCGGCGCCGCCGCTGCTCATGTTCGCCGAGAAGGCGGGGTCGGGCGCGTTGAGGGTGATCGTCACCTCGGAATCGCCGGTCTTCTCGATCGTGTCGACGCCGCTCAGGTAGTACGCAAGACCCGGCGAGGCGGTCTCGTCGCGGGCCTCCTCGAGGCTGAAGACGACGTCGTCGGCGGTCACCGGCGTGCCGTCCTGGAAGAGGGCGTCGTCGCGCAGCTCGTAGACGTAGGTCACGTCGTCGGTCTGCTCCCACGACTCGGCGAGGCCCGGCTGCACGCGACCCTGCGCGTCGATCGAGACGAGACCCTCTTGCGCGATCGAGGCGATGTAGTAGTTCAGGATGCCGGCTTCCTGGCCGACGTAGAGGTTCGACAGCGACCCCGGGAGCGCGACCGAGATGCTGTCGATCTCCGCGCCGGTGTCGGCGCCGACGGACTTCTCGGGCGTGGGCGCGGCGGGTGTGGTGCACGCCGACAGCAGGAGCACGCTCGCGGCGGCTGCGGCGCCGGCGGCGGCCAGGCGGGTGGTGGGTGACGAGAGCATGGCGTCGGTCTCCTCTGTGAGGGTCGAGTCGGGTGTGGGTTGCGGGTTGCTCGGGTGGTGCGGGGTGTTCCAGTGGTGCGGTGTGCTCGGGTGGTGCGGAGAGAAGGTCTGCGGGGAGAGAGTCTGCGGGGCGAAGCGGGCCCGATGCCCCGTGCTGCGTCGACGCGCGTCGACGAGGGCGTCGATGTCGGCGGTGGAGGGGCGGTGGGTCGCGAGCAGCCGGAGCGCTTCGGCCACGGCGGGGATCGTGGCGGCCTCGACGAGCGTGGTGGCCACGGTGCGGCGGGTGACGGCCGGAGCGAGTCCGAGCATCCGCACGTTCGCCGGCATCCCGGCACCCGCGAGAGCGCCCTCGGGGAGGAAGACGGTACCGACGCCGTGGGCGGCCAGGGCGACCGCCGCCGCGGGGAGCGACACGGCGACGTCGCCCTCTCTCGACGAACGGCCGATGAGGCGCGCGATCGGGTCGGTGCAGGTGCCCGCGCCCGTGACCCAGGGGCCGGTCGACAGGAGAAGCGGATCGACGCGGCCGGTCACGGATTCGACGTCGACGGTGGTCAGCGCGACGATCTCCTCGGCGAAGAGGAAGATCGATCGAAGGCCCCGCCGGCGGGTGGCGGCGGGGCGGTCGTCGCGCGGTGCGACCTCGCTCGTGACCGCGATGTCGGCGCGACCGTCGCGGACCATCGCGAAGGCCTCGGCGGCATCGGCGGCCTCGATGATCGTCGTCGCGACGTCGGGGCGGCTGGCCGAGAGCCGTCCCAGGGCGGGCGCGAGCGCCGGTGCGATGAGGTCGGCCGGAGCCGCGAACCTCACGGTGTCGGCGCGGCGACCGAGCACTCGGGCGAGCTCGGTCGCCGCGGCGGTGAGGCTCGCGTCGATGCGGGGGGCATGCGCGGCGAGCAGCTTTCCTACCGGGGTGAGGCGTGCGGCGCGCGCGGTGCGTGCGACGAGACTCGCGCCGAGACGAGCCTCGAGGCGCTGCACGTGCTGCGTGATCGTCGGCTGTGAGAAGCCGAGCGACCGAGCGGCGGCGCTGATCGTTCCGGTCTGGTCGATGGCGACGAGGATGCGGAGCGAATGCACGTCGAGGGCGCGGGTGAGGGCGTCGACGTCGATGTCGGCCGATGGTCCTCCGGATGCGTTCTCGTGCTCCATAGGGGCATGCTATTCATGTCTTGATTTCGATGGTGTAACAGAATGTCTCGATCTGACGCACGGCGACACACCGTGTCGCAGAGTGGGACCACGCAGACACGGGAGGCCCGATGGACGAGCAGCACGGCGACGACCGCGCCTGGCGCAAGAACCGGGATGCCGCGGTGTGGGGCCCGTACGGCATTGCCTCTCTCGCCGCGACGCACTGGCTCGACGGCACGCCGCGCACCTTCGACGGACTGCCCGGACAGTGGCACGCGGCGGCCGCAGCAGCGATCGGTGACCTCGAGGACGGCACCGTCGCACTGTCGCCGGGCGAGGAGCTGCGCCGCGGCGACCTGCTCCTGCGCGGTTTCGCGCGCGACGGGATGATCGCCGTGCGCGTGCTCCATCCCCGTGCCGCGGCGGAGCGCGGCATCTCCACCATCGATCGATTCCCCTACGATCCCGACGCCGTGCTCCGCGGGGTCTACCAGCCCACAGCCGCCGACGCCGTGGGAACCGTCTCGGTGGACGGGCATCGGTCGACCGCGGTGCGCGACGGCATCCTGGCCTTCGAGTGGGAGGGAGCCCTCGTGAGCCTCGCCGTCGACCGGATGGACGACGGGTCGCTGTTCGCCGTGTTCGCGGATGCCACGAGCGGCGCGGAGAGTCACTACTTCCGGCAGTTGCGCACGGCCCCGCCCGACGCCGACGGCACGGTCGTCGTCGACCTCAATCGCGCGACGCTGCCGCCGTGCGCGTTCTCCGACCACTATGTGTGCGTGCTTCCCGCGCCGAGCAACCGGCTGGGCGTTCCCGTGCGGGCCGGCGAAGCGCTCGTGCGCTGACCGCCGTCGGCCGGGGTCAGCGCACCCGACGACAAGCGCTCGCTAGGGTCGAGGGATGCAGGAAGTCACCTCACTCACCTCGCTCGTGTCGGCCATGTGGCTGTCGGTGGCGATTCTCGCCGGCGGTTACGCGCGCACGCGCAACCGCTCCCCGTGGTTCTGGTTCCTGCTGACGGCGTTCCTCGGGCCGATCTCCGTGTTCCTGCTGGTGGTCTGGCCTGCGCTCCCCGCCCGGACGCCGCCCGCCTGAGGAGGCTTGTGCGGGGGCCTGTGGCGTGAAAGTGGCGCACTACGCGGCATCCCCGCCCGTTTAGGCACCGATCGCGCCACCTTTTCGCTGGGGCGCGTGGAGAATGTGGCGCAATCGGCGAATGTCAGGAGGGCGAGGGCTCGGCGGGCGCGAGGTTCTCTCGCGCCCAGGCGCCGAGCTGATCGAGCACGGGGAGCAGGCGGCGTCCGGCATCCGTGAGTTCGTACGACACCGACACCGGCGGGCCCGCGTCGACGGCGCGAGCGGCGAGGCCCGCGGATGCCAGTTCGGCCAGCCGATCGGACAGCACCGTGTCGCTGATGCCCGACACGGCACGCCTCAACCGCACGAACGTCGTCGCGCCGGAGCCCAGCGACGACAGGATCATGCCGTTCCAGCGCTTGCCGAGCACCGAGAAGGCGAGCGTGACCGCGGCGTCGCACGCAGTGTGCTCAGCGTCGGGCGTCGGTTCGGGCACGACCCCAGAGTACCCGTGCTAGAGTCTCGCTAGTTGCTATGTTTTTCTTAGCGACTTCGATTTCTTGATTGGAGTGCCATGTCGTTGTTCCGTCTGGATACCAGCATCCTCCCCGCATCGAGCGCCAGCCGTTCGCTCGCCGACCTCGTGGAACAGGAGTGGCTCGGCGCCCATCCCGATTCCACGGTCACGCGACGCGACCTCGCGGCCGACCCCGTGCCGGCGACCACCTGGGCAGACGTCGTGACGGCGAAGTTCGTGGCCGAAGACGAGCGCACCGAACGTCAGCGCGAGGCGCAGGCCCTCGCCACCACGTTCGCGGACGAACTCATCGGTGCCGACGCACTGCTGTTCGCGGTACCGCTGTACAACTACGGCGTCTCGCAGCACTTCAAGGCCTGGTTCGACGTGGCGTACACCGATCCGCGCATCGACCCGCAGGGCACCGCTCTCCGCGGCAAGCCCGCCACCCTCGTCACGGTGCTCGGCGGCAACTACGCACCCGGCACGCCCAAGGAGGGCTGGGACCACTCCACCGGGTGGCTCCGCCGCGTGCTCGAGGACGTCTGGGGCCTCGACCTGCGGGTCGTGGAACGCCCGTTCACGCTCGTCGGCGTGAACCCGGCGCTGGACGCCTTCACGGATGCCGCGGCCGCGCTCAAGGCGAAGGCCGAGGTCGAGGCCGTGGCCTACGGCCGCGAGCTCGCCGCCACGAAGGGCGAGTCCGCCGCCTGACGCGCGGGCTGTGGTGGCGGCGCGGGCTGTGGTGGCGGGGGCCCTGGCCTGAAAGTGGCGCAACACGCGGCATCCCACCCCGCGTAGCCACCGATTGCGCCACATCCGTGCGCAGCCGCGTGGAGAAGGTGGCGCGAGGTGCGGCATCCCAGCCCGCGTGGCCACCGATTGCGCCACATTCTCGCGGCGAGGCGATGGGCTGACGCACGCGCGTCCGACGCGAAGGGTCAGGATGCCGCGGCGTCAGCCCGCACGCGTCGCACCAGGTCGGCGACACCGCCCGACCAGGGGGCGCCGTGACCGGGAAGCACCCACGCGGCATCCACGCCCTCGAGTCGCGTGAGCGCGTCGAGTGCTCCGGCGGGGTCGTCGGTGAAGGGGGCGGGCTGCGGGCCGACGCGACCGGTCGTGACGTGGCGCGTGGTGAGCGCGTCGCCGACGAAGAGGGCACCGACCGTCGGGGCGTGGACGGCGATGCTGCCCGGCGAGTGACCCGGCAACGGGACGACACGGGGCGCGCCCGGAAGGTCGAGGACGGTCTCACCCGAGATCTCCACGACCTCGGTGAGGTGGTGCGTGCGTGCGCCGCCCTTGCGGAGCGAGTAGCCGAGGAAGCCGAGCGTGGGGAACAGTCGCATCTTCGGCCAGGGCGTTGCGGGTGGCTTCTCGCCGCGGGCGCGGCCGGCGTCGGCTTCGTGGACGTACACGGCGACGCCGTGGTCGCGACGCAACCGCTCCGCGAAGCCGACGTGATCGCTGTCGCCGTGAGTGAGGATGACGCCGCGGATGTCGCTCAGAGATCGCCCGAGGGATGCCAGTTCGGCGCGGAGGTCGGCCCACATGCCGGGGAGTCCGGCGTCGACGAGCGTGACGCCGCCGTCGGTGACGATGGCGTAGGCGGCGACGATGTCGTTGCCGATGCGGTGGAGTCCGGGCGCGAGCTGCATGGGTCCCTCCGAGGGAGATTAGAGTTGATAGCTACAGTCTATAGCCATCATCGCTACTGTCAATAGCTATAGTGGATGGGACACCGAAGGGACCCCCGGATGCCGACACCCGCACGTACGTCTGTCGAGGAGATCGTCGACGCCGCCTCCCGCATCCTCGACGATGCCGGGCTCACGGGACTCACGATGCAGGCCGTCGCCGCGCGCGTCGGCGTGCGTCCGCCGTCGCTGTACAAGCGGGTGCGCGACCGCGACGAGCTCCTCGGCATGATCGCCGCCGTCACCGCCGGCGACCTCGGCGAGCGCCTGACCGCCGCGGCGGCCGCGGCATCCGACGATCCCGCCGAGCGTCTCGTACAGCTGGCCCACGCGTTGCGTGCCTACGCGCACGCCCGACCCGAGCGGTACCGGCTGGTGTTCGCTCCCCCGGCCGAGACCGTCGCGCTCGATGACGATGCGCGCGCCGTCGCCGTGCGCACCCTGCTGGAGACGACCGCCGAGCTCGTGGGAGCGGACGAAGCCCTCCCCGCTGCGCGCACCGTCACCGCGTGGGCAACCGGCTTCATCAGCATGGAGTTCGCGGGCGCGTTCCGCCTCGGCGGCGACGTCGATGACGCGTTCGCGTACGGGATCGAGCGGATCGCCGCGGCCCTCGGGGGCGGGCGGGCGGCGTGAGCTAGGCGGGCGCGTCGTCGCCGGCGTCGTCGTCGGCGTCGAGCGCGGCACGCCGCGCGTCGATGGCGTCCGCCTTGACCTCGCGGCCTGCGAGCCGCAGCGCGCTCGCATACCCCGCCAGCGAGTACTGATAGCTGTCATGCATGTCGCCGAGCACCTCGGCCATCGTCGGCAGGAACGACTCGTAAACCGCGCAGCTCTCGTCATGGCGCCCAGACTTGCGCAGCGCGATCGCCAGATCGTCGGCGGCATCCAGAGTCTCCGGGTCGGCGTCGCCCTTCACTCGGGAGCGCGTGTCCCGCACGTGCGCATGTAGGGGCACCGCATACTCGGCCGCGCCGGAGTCGACGAGGAGGCGCCCGGCGGCGGTCATGACATCCAGCACCTCGGAGTGATCGTCGCCGAGGCGGTCGATGAGGAGCTCGAGCAGCTCGAGGTACACCTGCGCGGCTTCCCCTGACAGGTCCGCCCGCGCGGCGATCGCCGCCAACGCATGGAGCGACTCAACCGTCTCGTTGTGGTCTGTTCCGAGCACGCGACGGCGATCGGCAAGCACGGACCGCGCCTCATCCAGTGCCTCATTCACGCGACCGGCCATTTCGAGAGCGAACGCACGGTTGTAGCGGCCGGCCAGCGTGTGCGGGTGGTCGGGACCAAACGTTCGCTGACTCATCTCGACGAGCACGTCGTAGTGCGCCGCTGCCTCGTCCACACGACCGAGTTCGAAAAGGAGCCACGCGATCGCGGAGCGACTCAGTAGGGTGTCTGGGTGATCGGGTCCGAGGGTGGCAACCCTCGGCGCGAGCACCGAGAGATGCTCCGCGAGCGCCTCGTCGTACCGGTCTTCCCAGAGCAGCGCGTTGGCAAGGCCGTAGCGCGTAGCGAGGGTGTCGAAATGTTCTGAGCCGAGCACGCGGCGGCGGTCATCAAGGAGTGCACGCCACTCCTCCGATGCCTCCTCGCGGCGGCCGATAGCTTCGAGCGCGAGGGCGATGTCGTGGCGACTGGAGAGGGCGTCTGCGGAGTCCGCACCCATGACGCGGACCCGGTCCTGCCACAGCCGGCGGTGCGCCGCGAGGGCCTCCTCCCCGCGACCGGCCAGCTGCAGTGCGCGGGCGAAATAGGAGCGTGCTACCAAGGTCTCCGGGTTATCCGGACCATGGAGGCGCGCCCGGTCCTGCGCGACCGACTCCAGCGACTCTACGGCGCGGAGGGGGTCGATCCCCGCCATCGTCATCGCCACGGCGGCGCGAGACTCCAAGGTCTCCGGGTGATCGGGCCCGAGCACCCGCACCCGGTCAGTCAATACCGCCACGTAGAGGCGGAGCCCGTCCTCCACGCTGCCCATCTCGACGAGCAGGTAGGCGAGTGCGCTGCGGGTCGCGAGCGTGTGCGGGTGGGTATCACCGAGCACCCGCGCTCGGCGTGTCGCAACGTCTACGAGCTCGGTGCATGCGGTGTCGTAGCGCCCGAGCGAAAGGTAGGTCGCCGCGAGATTTCCGCGCGCGAGCAGCAGTCGAGGGTCGTCTTCGTCACGCGTCAGACGGAGCAGGCGAACGATCTCTTGGAGCTCGGCGAGCGCCTCGTCGAGTCGCCCCAGTTGGTCCAGGGTCGCGGAGATGTAATGCCGGATGTCGAGGAGGTCCTCGGCGTCCACGCCCACTCGCTCCGAGTCCGCCAGGATCTCCACGAATGCATCGAGCGACTCTTGGTAACGACCGCTCTTCCCGAGCATGTGCGCCGCAGTGGCGCGCGATCGGAGGGTGTGGCTGTGGTCGCGGCCGAGTACGCGGCTTCGGTCGTCGACGAGCGCCTGCGCTGCACGCAATGCCTCCTCGACCCGGCCTGCAGCACCCACGGCCCGGACCACACCTTCCCTCGCCCGAAGCACCGAAGGGTGATCGGGGCCGTGCAAGCCCGTCAAGATGTCGACCAAGACGCGATAGTCCCGCTCGGCGTCGGCGGCCAAACCGAGGTCATATTGAGCGTCGCCCCGGATGTCCAACACCTCGAGGGCGGCGGAGTTGTCAGCCCCTCTCAGGTTCTCCGTCTTACCCAGGCTCTCCGGACCACCCAGGCTCTCCAGACCACCCAGGGCGTCGATGACTCGCGTCGCCATGTCGATCGTGCGGCGAAGTTCGCGCGGCTGCGTGGCGAGGATGCGCAGCGCCGGCAGCGTCGCCACTGCCAGCGCGGTGGAGTCGGTGAGGAACCCCTCGGCGAAGAGCACGCCGACGAGATCGGCCAGGTGGAGCGCCTCGTCGACCGTCTCCGCGGGCGCGGTTCCGTCGGCGAGCCGCGTCACGGCCTGCGCGAGCGCGGTCCGAACCTCGGTCCGGTCCTCGGCGGAGAGGAACCGATCGTCTTCGGCGGCGATCATGATCTGATCCGGCTCGTGGAATGCGCGGAGCATTCCGCTGACCTCTCTCACCCAGGCGTACGCACCTGCGTCGAAGTCGAGCGCCGCGGCGATGTCATCGACGCTCGGCCAGTCCAGTTCATGGAGCGCTTGGAGAAGCAGTGCCGTATGCCAGTGCGACGACACGCCCACCTCACCGATCCTCGCGGGGGCGCCCAGCGCGGCGAGGGTGAGGGCTTCACGCAGCCGCTCCGGCAGCTCCCGCCAGAGTTCCTGATAGAGCCCGCGGATCTCGCCCGGCGCCTCGGCGACCGCGGCCGCGGAGAGGGTGAGGGCGCCGTCCCTACTGCGGCGTCGGATACGCGGAAGCTCGCAGAACAGCTCCAGGGCAAGCGGGTTCGGGTAGCGCTCGACGATCCGCTGCAGCGTCTCCACCTCGACCTCCGGATAGGTGAACCGCACGATCTGACCGAGTGCCGCGGCATCCAGTTCGTCGAGCGTCGCCTCGGGTCGGAACGGCATCGGTAGCACTCCCGACCGATGCGAGACGCGGATGACGCTCTCCCCCAGCCGGGTGAAGGCGGCCGCGACGGGCCGGTTCGCTTCGGTGCTCCCCGGCCATGAGCTCGAGACGACGAGGACCGCACCGGGCCGTGACGCGAGAGCGACGAGCATCTCCACGAGGGTCGGATCGGCGTCGTGGAGGTCTTCGACGAAGACCACGACGGGAAGCTCGGGGATCGCGAGACGCGAGACGAGTGCGACCGCTTCGTCGACGAAGTCCGTCGCGGCAGTCACCGGGGCCTCGGACGACAGGCGCTCGCGCCGGGCGGCGGTGTCGCGGATGGCATCGACGCTGCGCTCCCCCAGCCAGCGGACCAGACCGAGACCCGGTATCGCCGCCCCCACGACCGACTCGACCACCTGGCCGGCAACCTCCATCGCGGCCTCGTCGACGGCCGCGCCGCCGAATGCACGCAGTCCCCCGGCGATCCGTGCGCTGCGCGGCGCGCGCGTGCGCCAGGCATCTTCGAGGTAGGCGGCGTGGGCTCGGAACTGTCCCATGTCCTCCGTGAGCACCGCCGACGCGACGCCGTCGCGCAGGGAGCAGGAGATCCCCCACCACATGAAGTCGGGAAGGCTCCCCGCGACGTGCGTGACGGTGGGGTGCACCCGCTTCCGCCGAAACTGCACGTCGGAAGCGCCGTCCAGAATCGACCCCGGCCAGTAGGGCGGTTCGGACTGCCGCTCGGATGCCAGCCGGGCATAGAACTCGCGGGCGATCCGGGTCTTGCCCCACCCGGACGGGGCTTCGATCGACACCCACAGCGGGCGCTCGGTGGTGCGCACGTGGTCGAACGCTGCGATCAGCCCATCGACGATCGCTCGGCGCCCGGCGCCGACGAAGGCCGGCTCCACCCCCGTGTCACTCATCGGCATCCCCACCCCGGTGTCGTGTGGGATCAGAGTAGCGGGCGCGGTGAACTAGGCGGGCGGGTCGCCGCCGTCGCCGGCGGCGTCGTCATCGAGGTAGACGGTCGCGTAGACGTCAGCACCGAGCGCCGAGATCTGACCGACCAGGTCGATGGGCAGCACGAACCCGCCCTGCGTCGAGTCGGAGTCAGCAGACCACCACACCCGCACGTCGCAATCGGTCGGTAAGGCCCCGACCCGCCCGAAGGCAGGACGGGCGCGCACCAGGAGCTCACGCAGGGCACGGGTGCCGGTGAGGTCATCGTCGTTGTCGAGCGTCCCGACGTCGAGCGACCAGACGTGGTGTTCGCGCACCCTGCCCGAGCGCAGGACCGTGCCCTTGAGCTCGACCGTGGTCGGTGTGAGCGCGAGAACCTCCGAGACAGTCGAAGGGTCCGTCTCGGTCGACAGCACGACCAGCGACGCTCGGCCAGATCGGATCATGTGCGTGAGCATACGGCGGCGCGACTGAAGACGATCCGCCCCCTACGCGCGAGGAAAGGCACGCGCGACCCGATCGTGGATCGCGTCGACGTCGAGATCGGCATTCGGCTTGCCCACCATCGTCGCGATGAGCGCCTTCGGCCACGTCACGAGAATGCCGTTCACACTGAACGAGCCGCCCAGGAGCGGCCAGTCCGCTTCGAGGAAGCACAGCACGCCGCGCACGGAGATCGCGTCGTCATCGAGCGCCGCCCCGACCCGCGCGACCTGGGAAAGCACGCCGTCGACCAGCTTCGTCCCATCGCGCCCTCCGACTCGGAGGCTCTCCACACGAGGGCGAAGGATGCCACCGTCCACCTGCAGGGCGGGGCGCTTGCCCTTGTGACGCTTCGCGTCGATCACCCAGACTCCGTACGGGCCAATGGCGATGTGGTCGATGTTCGCCCGCGTCCCGGGGATGCGCCGGTCATGGAGAACCCGGAATGTGTCGGGGAGGTCGGCCAGCCGCCGCGCCATGAATTCCTCACCCACGGCACCGCGCTCCCACGCCTTCGTGCTCTGAGGATCGTCCGACAGGGCGAGGATCAGCCCACCGAGCTTCGGGTGGGCGTCGCGGATGCGTTGCTCACGGCTCGACTTCCGTCGCTCATACTCCCTGCGCGCCGACGCGCCCGCACTGTCAGTATCGGGGGCAATCAGCTCGCTCGTGCACTCAACACAACGGACCGTCTTCAGAGACCGCTCGTACACCGCGACCGAACCGGATGCCAGCGAAGCTCCGCACAGCCGGCAGATGCCGGCATACCTCAACGCCATGCGCTTGTCGTCCGGCCCCAGTTCGCCCGTCACGACGCCGAACGTATCAGGTGGCGTTCAACGACCGGCTGGCCCACAGATCAACGGTGCCCCTGGAGGGACTCGAACCCCCAACCGTTTCCTTAGGACGGAACTGCTCTTCCATTGAGCTACAGAGGCTGGCATCCCGAGTCTATCGGGCGTCGGCGGCGAGGATCTCGGCGTTGAGCGCCGCCTGCCACTCCCGCAGCTGCCACATGGGGTGGTGCGGTGCGGCGTTGGAGCACAGCACCACTCCCCACACGCCGTGGTCGAGGGCGGTGCGCACTCCGTGTTCGGCGAGCGCGCGGCCGATGTCGCCCTCTTCGAACTGGCCGTGGAGCGGCGTGTAGCCGACCCACCCTTCGCCGACGATCGCGGGAACCTGCTGCCACCGCGCCCAGCGCGCGATCGCGATGGTGCGCGAGGCGATCTCGCGGTGCATCACGTGCTCGTACGGCGGGTAGTGCGCGGTGAGCCAGGCATCCCACTTCTGCGGGTCAACCCAGTCGTACCCGTAGACCATCTGGTCGGTGATGACGGTGGCGCGGTACTTCCAGTCGGCGGCACGCCCGTAGTCGGCGACCGACGGCGCATCGTCGCGCAGCAGCGCCCGCAGCGCCGCGTTCGGGAAGCCTTCGCTCCCCTCCGACCGGATGTCGACCTGCTGCTGCAGCGCGTCGAGCACCCCGTAGCTGTACACGTGGAACTGCGCGGCGCCGAGACCGTCGGGGAGGCTGTGCATGTCGAGGTGGGGCGGTTTGCCGTAGCTCGCGGTGACGAGCAGGTCGGGATGCCGTTCCCGCAGCCGCCGGACCTCCACCGCTCCCCCGTCGCCGAGGGCCGGCAGGATCGAGAAGTCCACCTCGTTGTGCAGCTCGACGAGGGCGATGCGATCGCGGTGCCCGAGGGCGGTGAGCCACTCGATCATGCGATCCCAGGCATCCGCCAGCACGCGGTAGCGGTCGCCGAGCGGCACGGCGTCGATCGCCTCGAACCACCGCGGCAAACGCGCGAACGAGGGCGACTGCTGGTACTCCCAGCTCGCGAGGATGACCACCATGCCGTGCGCCTCGGCAGCGGCGAACAGTTCGCGCAGCCGCGCGCGCACGTCGATCGCGTACCCGCCGGGGGTGTCGTACCAGCGTGTGCGCTGCCCGTAGAACCCCCCACCGGGCGCGGCTCCGAGACCCTCGATCTCGAGTTCGGTGGCAAGGTCGTCGAGGCCCAGTCCGCCGAACAGCAGCAACGGTGCCGCGCAGATGCGGATCGCGTTGTAGCCGAGGCTCGCGGCATCGGCGACGGCCGCTTCGATGTCTTGGTACGGCTCGCCGGCACCGGCGCGCGTGTACCAGCTGAAGTCCCACAGCGTGACCGTCAGCCGCGGCGGAAGGTGCGCCGGCACCGGCCCCGTGAGGGAGCGCTCGTCGACCTCGATCGTGCCGCTCCCCAGATATCGCTCAGCCACGGTTCCCATCCTGCCCGGCCGCGACGACAGAGCGGATGCCGTCGGCCTGCTGCCCACGTCCCTCCGCCGCGAGCCGCGCCAACTCGTCGGCCGCTGCCGCCCGCACGTCGGCCGTGCCCACGTCGAAGAGCGTCAGTTCGGGCACGGACGTCGCGAAGTAATCGACCTCGTCGGGCGACGCGCGAAGCTCTGCCGCCCGTGCATCGAGCGCGCGCCAATCCGCCTCGGCGGCCTCGACGTCGCCGAGGTGAAGGAAGGCGACGCCGCGCCAGAAGGTCGACGCGTCGGCGGGACGCTCCGCGACCGCGAGCGGCGTCGGCGCGACAGCCGCCCGCCACGCCTCCTCCGCACCGGCCTGGTCACCGGCCGCCTGGCGCGCACGACCGAGCAGCACCCACCGCTCCACGGGACGCTCCGCCGGATGCCGCCCCTCCCCGAGCGACGCGGGCGGCGCGAAGCCGCCCTCCAGCAGCTCGACCGCCGCCTCCGGCGCGCCCTGGGCGAGCAGCGCCTCGGCACGCCGGCACGATGCCCGGTCGAACGCGGCGATCACCTGCCCCTCCCCGCCCTCGAAGGGACGGAACCGACGCGTCGTGAGCAGTTGCCAGGCCTCATCGAGGCGACCGGCATCCATCAGCAGCGTCGCGTGCCGCACGGCGAGATCGTCGCGACGGCCCAGGAGGCCCTCGTGCCGCTCCATCAGCGCGAGCCGTTCGGCTACCCCGAGGCGGCGACGGATGGCGAGCACGTCGCGCTCGAACACGAGCCGGGCGTCGGCGCGCAGGTCGAGGGCGCGGGCGAGAGCCGCGTCGGCGGCCTCCTCGTCGCCGTCCGCCACGACGTGGGCGATCGCCAGGTTGCGCCACACGACGGGATCGGTCGACCCGGCATCCGCCGCCGCACCCAGGTGCACGCGGGCCTCGGCCGTGCGTCCCGCGTCGAGCAGCCACATCCCGAGGAGCCCGGCGGCCACGGCATCCGTCCGGTCGGCCTCGACAGCCGCGACCAACGCGTCGTACTGGTCGAGTCCCGCGGGGAACGCAAGGTCGGTGGGTTCCCGCCGCGCCGCGGCACGCTCGGCCGCGGCCTCGGCGGGGCGACCCGCGCGGTCGAGCCACAGCGCACGCAGATACCCCCGGAGGGGGCCGGCCCGACCCGCGGCCGGTGTCGCCTCCGACACGACCGCCGTCGCGGCGAGCGCCTCGTCGAACGCCCCGCCGCGCGCGAGCTCCGCCCCCACGTCGAGCGGCATCTTCGCGTCGAGCGACAGCGCGTCGCCGCGCAGCGCACGCGTCACGGGGTCGAGCGGGTCGGATGCCGCGAGCGCCTCCAGCGCGTCCACCGCTCCCGCCTCACCGCACCGGGCGAGCGCGAGCACCTCCCACCGCCGCGCCTCGGGGATCTCCCCCGCCTCCCGCGCCAGCCGCAGCGCCGCCGCCGCGCGCCCCGCCCGCAGCGCGATCCGCGCCCGGCCGAGCGCCGCAGCTCCGGCGAACGCGAGGTTCCAGCCGGCCTTCGCGAACCACCGATCGGCGCCGTCGTCGTCGCCCAGCCGCTCGGCGACGAGCGCCCGCAGGTAGACGGTCTCCCCGTCGCGGGGATTCAGGTTCCGGCGCGTCTGCCGTGCGAGCGCCGCATCGAGCGCCGCAGCCGCCTCCGCGTACTCCCCACGGTGCAGGTGCCAGGCACCGAGCGCCGTCGAGGCGCGCACGTCACCCGGGTCGCGCCGCAGCGCCTCCCGCAGATACGGCACGGCCGACCGCGACGGATGCCGGTACTGCAGGAGATGCACGGCGGTGCTGTACAACTCGTCACCCGACGCGATGTCCGCCGGCGGCGGCGGGGCCGTCGCCAGCCAGGGCTCCGCCGCGGCGGGCTCCCCCGCGCGGGAGCGCCACACGACGAGCACGCCGCCGGCATCCGTCACCTCGACCTCGAGGCCCGCGGCATCCGCGTCGACGTCGACGACCGCGGCGAACGGACGGTCCGGCCCCAGCTCTACATCGAAGCGGGCCAGCTCCACGCCGCCGCGTCGGACGACCACCGACGCCCCGTCGCGACGCCGCGTCGCCAGGGCCGTCACCCGGGTTCCGCCCGCGACGGACTCCACGCCGACGGCCGCCTCCGTCGTCGCCTGCCGCGCCGGACCGGTCGCGTGGATCGGGTACCAGAACTGCCGGAACCGCTTCGTCTCGCCCGGCAGGAGCCAGCTGAAGTCGGGCTGGTTGTCGGTGTAGACCCCGGCCATGAGCTCCACGTACGGACCGTCGCCGTCGGTGAGCTGGTCGTCCCAGGCGCGGCCGATCTCGCCGTCACCCCACGTCCACTGCTTCTTGCCGGGCGAGACGGCACGATCGGCCCAGTGGACGAATCCCGCATCGGCGGCGTGGTCGTAGCCGCCGAAGAAGTCGTCGTCGGTGTCGGTGATCATGTACGACGTCGGCACCGGGATGTTCGAGTAGATGTCGATGCGGTCCGCGTCGGGCCGCTCGGCGGCGAGCGCCGCATAGTCGACCCCGTAGTAGGGGCGATCCGCGCGAGGGAACGCCGTGATCGCCCGACGGGCATGATCGGCCACGTACGCGACGTCGTCGGGGAAGAACGACTGATACCGCTCGTGCACCCGCGCGGCCACGTTCGCCCACCACAGGAACGTCTGCGGCACATCGGTGCGGTTGTGGAGCGTCGCCTCGAGCTCGATCAGCGAGGATCCCGGCCGCAGTCGGATGCCGTGCACCCCGCGCATGCGCTGCAGCGGATCGAAGTCGCTGTGCCACACGATCGCGGCCCCGTCGGCCTCGCGCTCGATGCGAGACTCGACCGGCAGGAACGTCGCCGGCCGGTGATGCTGCGGCCAGTTGAACTCCACCCCGCCCGAGATCCACGGCCCCGCGAGCCCGACGAGCGCCGGCTTGATCACGTTGTTCCGGTAGAAGAAGTCGTACCCGGCGACCTTGTCGTAGCCGATGTGGATGCGCCCGCCGATCTCCGGCAGCAGCACCAGCCGCACGTACGCGTTCTCGAGATGGATCGCCTCCCAGCGGCGCGGTGCCTTCTCGTGCGACACGGCGTCGATCATCGGCAGCGGATACACCCGCCCGCTCGACCCCTGATACACGCGCCGGTCGAGGAACAGCGGATACGGGTCGGGCTCACCGGGCTCGTACGTGTCGATCCACAGCGGCTCGCTCCAGCACGCCACTCCCCCGGCGGCGAGGATCGCGGCCTGATCGGCGGGGGCATCGGGCAGCTCGATGCGGCTCGGAGTCACGTCGTCGGGGATCACCTGGCAAAACTATGGTCTCCGGCATCCGGAAGGAATGGCCATTCGCCCGGCGCACCTGGATGATTCGACGGTCCCCGTGGCAGGCGCGGCATGTGACAGAATGCCGCACATGGATGCGACGGAGATCCCACCGACGTCCCCGCACGAGCGCGCCGACGGCTTCGACCGGCAACGGCTCAGCGTCGTGCCGCGGCCGATCGTGGATGCGGCGCTCACCCGCCCGGTCACCCGACGCATCCTCGTCACCGACGCCGGCTACTTCCCGCACGCCGACCACCACGGCCGCCACCGCCCCGACGGCACGGAGGAGACGATCGTCATCGTCTGCGTCGCCGGAGCCGGATGGGTGGAGGCCGACGGCATCCGCACCGCCGTCGGGTCGTCGACCGCGATCGTCATCCCCGGCGGCACCCCCCACTCCTACGGGGCCTCCACGACCGACCCCTGGACGATCTGGTGGTGCCACGTCCGCGGCTCCGACGTACCCGAGCTCCTGGGCGCCGCCGGCATCCGACCCGGCCGCGTCACCCTGTCGCTGCGGGCCGTCGAGCGGGTGACGGCGCTCCTCGACGAGATCTCCGTCGCCCTCGCCCGCGACACGACCCCGGGCCGCCTGCTCGCGACGTCCGGCATGGCGTGGCGCCTGCTGACGCAACTGGCGGTCGACCGGGTGATCCCCAGCGAGGGTGCCCCCGTGGAACGCGCGATGCGCTACCTCGAAGACCGCATCGACGGCCACGTGCAGGTGCCCGAACTCGCGGCGATGGTGGGGGTCTCCGCCTCGCACCTGGCCGCACTGTTCCGCGAGGCCACCGGCGGCGGAGTGCTCGCGCACCACAACGCGCTCAAGATGGCGCGAGCCCGCGAGCTCCTCGACACGACGACGCTGCCTGTCGCGGAGGTCGGTCGCCGCATCGGACTGGACGACCCCTTCTACTTCTCCCGGCAGTTCCGTCGCACCCACGGAATGAGCCCCCGCGCCTACCGCGAGACGCGCAAGGGCTGACTCCGGCCGCCCGCCGCGGTCTCCAGCCCTGCGGTCGCCGGGCGCCCGGCCGGGTCCGGCCTTGGGGGCGTGAGCGCGTCTGGCCTCGTGGGCGTGACGCCGACAGGGCGAACTGCCCCGGCGAGGGCTCTCGGCGCGCGCGCGACCCTGTTCGCCCTGTCGGCGTCACACAGACACGCGAACACACACTCTCCGTCCCGAAGCGTCAGCCCTTCGTCGCGCCAGCGGTGAGGTCGGCGCGCCAGAAGCGCTGCAGCCCCGTCATGAGCGCCACGAGGAGCAGCGCCGACACGGCGGAACCGGTGACGACGAGCGCGTAGAACATGGGGTCGCGCTGGGTCTGCCCGTTCCACAGCGTCAGTCCCAGCGTCACCGGGAAGGTGGACGTGTCGTTGAGCATGACGAGCGGCAGCAGGTAGTTGTTCCAGATGGTGACGAACTGGAACAGGAAGATCGTGACGAGCGCGGGCATCATCATGCGCGAGGCCATCGAGGCGAAGATGCGGAGGTCGCCGGCGCCATCGAGCCGCGCCGCCTCGATCACCTCGTCGGGCACGCTCGCGTTCGCGTGGATGCGGGCGAGGTACACCCCGAAGGGGCTCACCATGCTCGGAAGCAGCACCGCCCAGTAGGTGCCGGTGAGGCCGAAGGTGTTGAGGAGGAAGTAGAGCGGGAGGGCGATGACCGTGGCCGGCACGAGCACCCCGCCGAGGATGACGGAGAACAGCAGCTCCCGCCCGCGGAACGGGAACTTCGCGATCGCGTAGCCGCACGCGGCCGAGATCACCATGGCGACGAACGCTCCGACGCCGGAGTACAGGATGCTGTTGAGCACCCAGCGGGTGAAGGCGCCGCCGTCCTGCGTGAAGAGGGCGACGAGGTTCTCCCACGCCTGCGGCGCGTCGGAGAACCACAGGCCGAAGGTGCCGAAGAGATCGGCGGGCGACTTGGTGGCGGCGATGAGCACCCACACGAGCGGCAACAGGAAGTAGACGGCCGCGACGACGAGCGCCACGTTCACGGCGACCGTGCTGACCGTGCCCGAGGTGTGCGGCGTGCGGCGACGAGCGGATGCCGGACGCGTGATCGCGCCGGTCGCCTCGGCGGCGGTGGCGGATGCGGTGGCGGATGCGACGGTCACCATGCGCGGCTCCCCTTCCGGTTGACGAGGCGGAGGAACCCGAAGGAGAAGGCGAACCCGAGGAGGGCCACGATCACCGCCATCGCCGCGGCGAGGTTCGGGTTCCCCTGCGCGAACGCCTGGTTGTAGGCGGCGAGGTTGGGCGTGTACGTGGAGCTGATGGCGGTGGTCAGCGGACGGAGCACGAGCGGTTCGACGAACAGCTGCAGGGTGCCGATGATCGTGAAGACGGTCACGAGGATGATCGAGGGTCGCACGAGCGGGAGCTTGATGTGCCAGATGGTCGACCAGGCGGAGGCCCCGTCGACGCGGGCCGCTTCGTACAGTTCGGAGGGGATGGCGTTGAGCGCGGCCATGAGGATGACCATGTTGTAGCCGGCGAACCCCCACAGCGCGATGTTGGCGATGGAGAAGAGCACGTTGCCGCTGGAGAGCGGGTCGAACGCGATGCCCGCCGAACTCAGCAGTTGGAGGACCGGGCTCGTCGCGGGGACGTAGAGGAATCCCCACAGCAGCGTGGCGACGACGCCGGGGACGCCGTACGGCGAGAAGAAGACGACGCGGAAGAAGCGGGGGGCGAGGGCCCGTCCGGAGTCGAGGAGGAGCGCGAGCCCCAGGGCCGTGACCACCATGAGCGGCACGAGAACGGCGGAGAAGGTCACGAGCCGGCCGAGACTCTCGACGAACGACGGGTCGGCGAGCGCGCGGGCGTAGTTGTCGAGGAAGACGAACGCCGTTTCGGGGGCGCCGTACCCGAGCCCGGAACTGCGCGTCGTGAACATGCTCTGCACGATCGCGTAGACGATCGGCGCCACGAAGAACGCCACGAACATGACCGCGAACGGCAGGATCAGCACCCAGACGGCGCCGGGGAGCCGGCGGCGGGAGCGCGGGAGGGCGACGGAGGTCACGGGGCTTCTTCCTGGTCGGCGCCGGTGCAGCGGCGGGACGGAGGACGGGGTGGACCGGCCCTGTCGGCTGGCCCACCCCGTCGGGTTCAGTCGCTGACGGAGATGCCGCGCTCGGTGAGAGCGGCGACCATGTCGGCCTGCGTCTTGGCGTACGCGTCGGCGAGCGGTGTGCCGGCGTCGACGGCGGCCTTGACGTTGTCGGTCAGGCTCGCGAACAGCGTCGAGGACAGCGGGGGCCACGACCACGACGTGTCGACGGCCTTGTCCGACTCGGCGAAGACGTCCCAGATGTCCTGGCCGCCGTAGAAGTCGAAGACCTCGGGGGCGTCCTGGAGCGACGCGATCGCCGCGGTGTCGACGATCGACGGCCAGCCGGCGCCGATCTCGGTGAGGATGCTGACGCTGTCGGTGTTGGAGTTGAGCCACACGGCGAACTCCGCTGCCGCCTCGGGGTTCTTCGAACCCTTCAGCACCGCGTTGGCCGAACCACCCGCCCACGTGGCCGAGACGTTATCGCCGGCGTTCCACTGCGGCATCGCGCCGACGGCCCAGCTGCCGGCGGTGTCGGGCGCCGTGCCGCGGAGAATGGCATCCGCCCACGAACCGGAGATCCACGACAGGATGTTGCCGTTCTGCAGGTCGGCGTTCCACTCGCTGGAGAAGTCGGCCTCGATCTTGACGAGGTCCTCGTCGATCATCTTCTGCCAGAAGTCGGCGACCTTCGTCGTCTCGGCGCCGTCGATCGACACCGACCAGGCGTCGTTCTCAGCGACGAACCAGTTGGCGCCGCCCTGCTGGGCCAGACCGATCATCCACGGCGCCTGGTTGAAGGCGAACGCGGTGATGTAACGGTCGGGGTCGGACGCGCGGACGACCTTGGCCGCTTCGTAGAACTCGTCCCACGTCTCGGGATACTCGATGCCGAGTTCCTCGAAGATGTCGGCGCGGTAGAACTGTCCGAGCGGACCGGAGGCCTGCGGGATCGAGTACACCTTGTCCCCGAAGACACCGGTCTGCCACTGCCACGGGACGAAGAGGCTCTCGGCATCCGAGACGTATGGGGTGATGTCTTCGAGGGCGTCGTTGATGAGGAAGTCGGGGATCGCGTCGTAGCCGAGCTGGACGACGTCGGCGGGGTTGCCCGCCTGCACGGCCGACAGCATCGTGGCGTAGCCGCCATCAGGTCCCGCGGTGATCGTCTCGAGCGTGACGTGGATGTCGTCGTGCGCCTCGTTGAACGCATCCACGGCGCGGTCGATGTTCGGCACCCACGACTGGAAGGTGATCTCGACGGGCTCGCCGTCGGCGGGCGGTTCCGTGCTGGTGCCGGCGCTGCAGCCGGCGAGGGCGATCGCGGCGACAGCGCCGATCGCGAGGGCCGCCACTCGGGTGCGACGGCGTGCGGAAATGGACATACATGCTCCCTTGCAATGCAGGCGTCAGGGCCTCGGCTGGATGGTGCGTACTGACGCTATGCGGCGCGGCATCCCGGGAACATAGGAGAACAACGGGATCACCTGGACGATTCTACGGACACCCGATTGACCCGGCGCTCACGCGTTGCGGCGCGGAACCGCTCGCCGGAGTCGTCGGCGGTTAGGCTCGCGAGGGTGAGCCGACACGTCCGCGACCGTGCCGCGAGCTCGGGCGTCCTGACGCTCGTCGGCGTCATGGCCTCGCTCGTACTGAGCGGATGCGCGGCGGGGACGGCGCCGCCTGCCGAGACGCCGGATGCCACCGCGACCCCTTCGCCCTCCGCCGCGTCCGTGGCACTGCCCCCGGCGGGCGGCGCTCCCGACTACCAGCTCGGCGGCGCCTACGATCCTCCCGCGGGGGTGGCGATCGTGGCGCGCGACCGCACCGCGCCGCCCGCCGCGTCGCTGTACTCGATCTGCTACGTCAATGCCTTCCAGACCCAGCCGGGCGAGGCGGACGACTGGCCGGGCGCGCTGCTCCTGCGCGACGCCGCGGGCGAACTCGTCATCGATCCCGACTGGCCCGACGAGGTCATCGTGGACACGCGGGATGCCGCGGGCGTCGCCGCGAGGGTGACCCCCTGGATCGAGGGGTGTGCGGCGGGCGGGTTCGACGCGGTCGAGTTCGACAACCTCGACACCTACACGCGCACGGATGGGGCGCTCTCGCGCGCGGACAACGTCGCGGTCGCAGGCCTACTGGTCGAGGCGGCGCACCGGGTGGGTCTCGCGGCCGGTCAGAAGAACGCGGCGGAGGATGCCGAGCTCCTCCGCACCGAGGCGGGTTTCGACTTCGCAGTCACCGAGGAGTGCGCCGCGTACGACGAGTGCGCCGCCTACACCGATGTGTACGGTGATGCGGTCATCGGCATCGAGTACACCGACAACCTTCCGCGGACGTTCGCGGAGGTGTGTGAGCACGAGGACCGCCCGGCATCCCTCGTTCTGCGCGATCGCGACCTCACGGTCGTCGGTGACCCGGCCTACGTGTTCGAGCTCTGCGACTGAGCACGGCCGGGCACGCGGGGGTGCGATGACGGTGCACCGGGCAGGCGCGGCCCGCACATGACCGCACCCCCGCGGGCACAGGGCCGCGGGGGTGCGTCGGGGGTTGCGGGAGCGTTGGCTTCGGACGCCCGGGGGTTCCGCAACCGGGGTCGGGGTGGGTCAGTGACTCACCAGAGCCAGGTCTTGTCGCCGACGATCGCACGCCAGGTGCGGGCAAGGCTCAGACGCTGGGTGGGAACCGCGAAGAACGCGATCGCCATGACGCCCATGTCGATGATGTGACTGTCGATCAGGGGGTTGGTGGCACCCGTGAGGGTGAGGGGGAACTCGGCCAGGTACATGAGGAACAGCATCGCGACACCGGCGATTGCGCCGAGGCGGACACCGATTCCGGTGAGGAGGGTGACGCCGACGCCGAGGAGTCCGAGCATGAACAACCAGTCGACCAGCGGGACGCCGGCCAGGGCGGTGAAGAGTCCGGCGAGCGGGCTCTCGGCGGTCGCGTTGCTGAGGAATCCGGTGGTGGGGCTGCCGCCGTGGATCCACGCCCGCTCGGCGGGGGTGGCGAAGCCGAAGCCGAACACCTTGTCGAGGAAGGCCCAGAGGAAGTAGAAGCCCATCAGCATCCGCGTGACCGCGATGGCGATCGGGAGGGCGCGCTGTTCGGCGACCGGGGTTGCGGTGGCACCGCCGTGGGGGACGGGGGTGGCGGTCGGGACGGCCATGATCTGGGACCTTTCGTGATCTGTGCTCCGGTGTCTCCGGGGCTATGACTTCAGTGTCCGCCCGGCAGGGAGAAACCTGGGAAAACTCCGTGTGCGGCATCCATGTGGTCTGACCACAGTGTATTTTGCACTGTCGATCATCTACAAACAGGCCGCGGGGGTCGCCCGTCGATCAGGTGGCGAACCTCCGTAAACCGTGTGAGTCGCCGCAGATGGTGTGTCAGAGTTTGCATCCGCCGCCGATTCTCGGCATCGTGGCCGGTCCGCAGCAATCCACGGAAGGAGAGCACCATGCTCACACTCACCGAGAACGCCACGATCGCCGTGAAGTCGCTCACGGAGCAGATCCCCACCACGACGGGTGGTCTGCGCATCAGCGAAGCAGTCGCCCCCGAGAAGGGGTACGCGCTCAACCTGGCCAGCGCCCCCGAGTCCGACGACACCGTCGTAGAGGCCGACGGCGCGCGCGTGTTCGTCGACCCCGTCGCGAGCGTTGCCCTCGACAACCGGGTGCTCGACGCCCGTGTCACCGACGACGGCTCGGTGGGCTTCGCCCTCGCCGACCAGCGCTGAGTTTCGCCGGCCGCCGCCTGCCGGCCGCGAGCCGCTTGTCGGCCGCACAGCCGGTCGCTGGCTGAGCCGGAGAACACCCCGGAACAGGACGATTCCCTGGAGTCGATCCTGGTCCGGGGTGTTCTTTGTCTCGCGTCGTCACCGGAAGTCGCGGGAGCGGTGCTCCACCCCCACCTTGAGGTCTTCGAAGCCGTCGGCGAGGAGGTTGGTCACTCCCTCCGGCGAGCGCTCCAACAGTCCGCGGGCGATGAGTGCCGGTGAGTCGCGGAGCACCCGTCGGTATCTGTTCCACACTCCCAGTGAGCAGATCACGTTCACCAGGCCGTGCTCGTCTTCCAGGTTGATGAACGTGATTCCGGATGCCGTCGCCGGCCGCTGTCGGTGGGTGACGAGCCCCGCGACCTCGATGCGCCGTCCCGTCTCGTGCTCGCGCAGCTCGCGGGAGGTGAGCACCCCTCGCGCGTCGAGTTGCGCCCGGTAGTGGGTGAGGGGGTGGTCGTCGGTGGAGATTCCCGTCGCCCACAGGTCGGCGGCGAGGATGTCGTAGCTCGTCTGGTCGGGGAACAGCGGCGGCTGCACGGAGATGAGCGTGCCCTCGAGGAACTCCGGCCGGTTCTGTGCGGCATCGCCCGCGAGCCAGATGCCTTCGCGCCGGCTGACGCCGAGGCTCCCGAACGCACCCGCCGTCGCGAGCGCTTCGAGATGCGCCTCGGTCGCTCCCGTGCGCCGCACGAGATCACGCAGGTCACGGTAGGGGCCGTGCTGTTCGCGCTCGGCGACGATCCGTTCGGCGAGCGGAGTTCCGATGCCGGTGACCGCCGCGAGTCCCAGCCGGACCGCGAACGCACCGTCGCGGCGATGCGCCGCGTCTTCGACGGGCGCGGTGGGATCGAAATCGGGTACGGGCGGCTGGTGTCGATCGGTGCAGGAGTCCCGGCCGGTCGCCGATCGCCGCGCCGAGCCGCGTGGGGTCGTCTCCCCGGGTGGCGGGGTCGCCCCGGTTGCGGCCTCCCCGGGTGGGATCTCACCGGGCGAGGTGTCGACCTCGAGGGGCTCGAGGATGGCTTCGGCGGCGGAAGCGTGGATGTCGGGACGGCGGACGGTCACCCCGTGCCGTCGCGCATCGGCGGTGAGCGAGGCGGGTGAATAGAACCCCATCGGCTGGGCTCGCAGCAGCGCGGCCAGGAATGCGCCGGGATAGTGGAGTTTCAGCCAGGACGAGGCGTAGACGAGCAGCCCGAACGAGAGCGAATGGCTTTCGGCGAATCCGAAGTTCGCGAACGCCTGGATCTTCGCGTACAGGTCGTCGGCGACCTGCCCCACGAGACCGTGCCGCGCCATGCCCTCGTACAGTTTCCGCTTGAGCGACTCGATCCGCTCGATGCCCCGCTTGGAGCCCATGGCTCGGCGGAGCAGATCGGCATCCTCTCCCGACAGGTCGCCGACCGCCATGCCCATCTGCATGAGCTGCTCCTGGAACACCGGGATGCCGAGAGTGCGCTCCAGCACCGGCTCGAGCTTGGGGTGCGCGTAGGTGACCTTCTCGTGTCCGAGTTTGCGCCGCACGTACGGGTGCACCGCTCCGCCCTGGATGGGGCCGGGACGGATGAGGGCGATCTCGATCACGAGGTCGTAGAACCGCCGGGGCTGCAGCCGGGGCAGGAGGCCCATCTGCGCGCGGGATTCGACCTGGAAGACGCCGATCGAGTCCGCTCGGCACAGCATGTCGTAGACGGCGGCCTCTTCCTTGGGGATCGTCGCGAGTTCCCACCGCTCCCCCGTGGCACCGTCGATGAGGTCGAACGCGTACTGGATGGCGGCGAGCATCCCGAGCCCGAGGAGGTCGAATTTGACGAGCCCCATCCATGCGGCGTCGTCCTTGTCCCATTGGATGACGGTGCGGTTCTCCATGCGGGCGTGCTCGATGGGCACCACTTCGCCGACGGGACGGTCGGTGAGCACCATCCCTCCCGAGTGGATGCCGAGGTGGCGCGGGGCTTTGAGCAGTTCTCCCGCGTAGGCCAGCACGCGGTCGGGGATGTCATGGTCGGCGGTCTCGAACTGCCCGTCCCACCGTTCGATCTGCTTCGACCAGGCGTCCTGCTGTCCGGGTGAGTGTCCGAGGGCGCGGGCCATATCGCGGACGGCGTTCTTCGGGCGGTACTGGATGACGTTGGCGACCTGCGCGGCGCGGTCGCGTCCGTAGGTCGCGTATACCCACTGGATGATCTCCTCTCTCCGGTCGGAGTCGAAGTCGACGTCGATATCGGGTTCCTCGTCGCGCAGGGCGGATAGGAACCGCTCGAACGGTAGTCGGTAGTAGATCGAGTCGATGGCCGTGATCCCCAGCAGGTAGCAGACGGCGCTGTTGGCGGCCGAGCCCCTTCCCTGGCAGAGGATGCCGCGGCGTCGCGCCTCCTGGACGATCCCGTGGACGATGAGGAAGTAGCCGGGGAAGTCCTTCTGCTCGATGACGGCGAGTTCCTTCTCGATGCGGGCCCGGCCGTCGTCGTCGAGGTCGGGGTAGAAGCGGGGCACCGCCTCCCACACGAGGTGGCGCAGCCAGGTCATGGGCGTGTGCCCGTCGGGGACGGGGAGTTGCGGGAGGGCCGGTTTCGCGCGGCGCAGGGGGAAGGCGAGCTCGTCGGCGAGGTCGACCGTGCGGCTGACGGCGCCCGGATACCGCCGGAACCTCCGTTGCATCTCCGCCCCCGAGCGTAGATGGGCGCTCGCGTGCGACGGCAGCCACCCGTCGAGCTCGTCGAGGCCTCGACCGGCGCGGACGGCGGCGACGGCAGCGGCCAACGGCATCCGTTCGGGCACCGCGTAGTGGACGTTGTTGGTCGCGAGGACGGGGAGGCCTCGATCGCGGGCGAGGGATGCCAGCACGTCGTTGTCGCGGGTGTCGACGGGGTTTCCGTGGTCGACGAGCTCGACCTCGATCGCGTCTGGGCCGAACAGCGTGACGAGCCGGTCGAGTTCGTCGCCGGCGGCGGTCGGTCCGCTCGTCGCGAGGGCGCGTCGGACGGAACCCTTGCGGCATCCGGTGAGGATCGACCAGTGGCCGCGCCCGCGTTCGGCGAGCTCGGCGAGGTCGTAGCGGGGGCGCCCCTTCTCTGCGCCGGCGAGTTGGGCGTGGGTGATCGCCGCGGCGAGGCGGTGGTAGCCCTCCTCCCCGCGCGCCAGCACCAGCAGGTGCGTGCCTTCCGGGTCGGGCGGCCCGGCGCGGGGGGTCGTCGGCTGCGGGATGCCCGGCGGGCTGAGGAGGTCGTGCTGCCCGCTCGCCGGCGCGATATCGCCCAGCGACAGTTCCGCCCCGAAGACCGTCTTCACCTGCAGGTGCTCGGCGGCCTCGGCGAACCGCACGATGCCGTAGAAGCCGTCGTGGTCGCTGATCGCGAGAGCGTGGAGTCCCAGCCGCTCCGCCTCTTCCGCGAGTTCGGCCGGCGAGGAGGCGCCGTCGAGGAACGAGAAGGACGAATGCGCATGCAGTTCGGCGTAGGGCACCGCGTCGTCGGGACGGACGATCGGAGTCGGTTCGTACGGTCCGCGCTTTCGCGAGAAGGCGGGGCCGTCGCCCCCGTTCGGCTCGGGGCGACCGCTGAGCACCCGCTCCATCTCCGACCAGGTGACCGACGGATTGTTGAAGCCCATCAGTCGTACCTCCCCTCGACGTGCCAGACCCCCGCCTCGCACACCAGCAGCCACGCGGTCTGGTGCACATCGACTACCTGGAACCGGTGTGCCTGGCGCGCACGCACGGCATCCCACGTCCGCTCGACGATCGGCCACGGCCCCGCCCACGACTGCACGGCACGCGTCGATCCGCCCGCGACGAGTGCCGATGGCGCTGCGGTCGGCTCGCCTCGCGCGTCGACGGCCACCATGTCACCGTCGTCGTCGACGACCGCAACCGGCACAGGTTCGGCGAACACCGTCGACGGCAGCGGATCCGGGATGCTGCCCGGCCACGGCCGGGAACGGTCGGCGGTCTCCACCCGGTCGCCCCACGGCACGAGCACCTGCCGCTCCTGGAGCCACCGACCACCCCCGACGACCGGGGTGACGACGGCGCGATGCCCCAGCATGGCCTGCACACGCGAGAGGGCATGGTGCACCTTCTCGTCGGGACCGCCGCCGAACAGCGCCCGCGCGTGGTGGGCGGCGGCATCCACCCGTTCGGGCTCGAGCCGCACCTGAGCCACCCCGCTGCGCAGTGTCTGCTCGGCCAGCTGCCACCGCACCCGGTCGACGACCCCCGAGGCGTCGAACGCGCCCGGGTGCAGCCACACGCGGGAGCTGCGCTCACCCCGCTCGCCCGTGACGACGACGCGCAACTCGGTGCACACCAGATCGACCGCCCCGAGACCCGTGATGAACTCCTCGGCGGCCACCCTCGTACCGAAGGCGACCTGCTCGGCGAGCTCGAGCGGCGGCTCGAACGCGACCTCCCGATGCAGTTCGGGCGGAGGCGTGCGCGGCGTCACGGGCTGCGAGTCGGCGCCGGCCGACAGCGCATGCAGTCGAGCACCCCTCACCCCGAACCTCTCGACGAGACGGTCGACGGGAAGAGCGGCGACCTGCCCGAGCGTCTGCACCCCGAGCCGCGCGAACAGGTCGACGACGTCGTGGTCGAGCACCGTCACCGGTAGTGGCGCCAGGAAGGTGGCCGACTCCCCCGCCGGTACCACTCGGAGAGGTCGATCGCGGCGGGTGCCGACCCGCGCGGCCTGCTCGGCCGTGAAGGGCCCGTCAGCGACACCCGCCCGCACATCCGCGATCCCCGCTTCGCTCAGGATGCCGGTGAGCACCGTCGCCGCCGCCGCCTCTCCCCCGTAGTACCGCGCCGGCCCCCGCGCCTTCAACGCGCACAGTCCGGGGTGGAGCAGCTGCACCCCCGGGGCCACGTCTTCCAGCTGGGCGATGAGCGGGGCGAAGACCCGCTGGTCGCGCACCGGGTCGGCGTCGGCCACGAGAAGCTGCGGGCACCGCGCTTGCGCGTCGCGACGCCGCTGCCCTCTGCGCACCCCTTCGGCCCGCGCGGCCGCGGAGCACGCGAGCACCATCCCCTTCTCGAACACGGCGATCGGCAACCCCGGGTCGGGAGGGTCGATGCCATCGCGAGTGAGGGCGATGATCGGCCAGTCCGGCACCCACACCACGAGACTGCGTACCGGCTCCCACCCTGCCTCCACGGTCGCCTGCACGGCGGCCGACCTCTCCCGCCGCATCAGCTCACCGCCCGCATCGGAGGCATCGCCGAGACCTCGAGCTCGTTCTCCCCGCCGCGCTCGCCCCACGGGATCGTGGAGAGTGTCCCGTCGGATGCCGGCAGCATCATCCGGTTCCGGCGCGGCACGGGGAACCGACGGCTCGACACCGTCACGGTGAGTTCCCGCCCCGAGAGGATGCCGTGCCCCTCACCCAGCCCCGACCACTGCGGACTGTCGACGTCGATCATCGCCTCGGTCTGCGGCCACGGCCCCTGGACGAGCAGCACCGACCCCCGTTCCCGCATGCGCGCCGCCAACCGCCCGACATCGGCATCCTTCGCTCGCGCCGGCGGCCTCACCGCCACGATCGGCAGCACCTCCGCGATCGTCGCCGTGACCGCGAGCCACCGCGGCCCGGGGTCGGGGATCAGCACGAGGCGCGAGAGGTCGACCCCGATGTGCTCCGCCGCCTCGATCCCCACCCCCGGCATCCCTATGACGCCGCACCACGACCCCGCTTGCGACGGCTGCGCCAGCAGGGCGAACAGCAGCGACGTCGAGCGCCCGAGGGAGTACGCCGATCCGGGACGCAATCCGCGGCCCGGAAGCAGTTCTCCGATGGCGGGATGGACCGGCAGCACCGGCGCGTCGAGGCGCCGTCCCTGCACTCTCTCGAGCTGAGCGCGCAGTCGCTGCACCTCCTGCACCGCAGCCGCATCCCGCACGATCGTCCTCACTTCGACAGGTTAGAACATCTGTTCTATTCCTTCAATCCGTCGAGTCGAAGATACGAACGACCACCGACACTGCATCCGGCCCTGTGGACAACTCCGGACGAGACCAGGGCGAATGTTCTAGTTTTCGAGAGAACTCATAAATGAGTACACTCGTGAGCGTGGCGTGGTCGTCACCCATTCTCGCCTCCCCGCCGTTCGACAAGGAGACGACATGAAAACACGAGACGACATGAAAGCACGAGACGACATGAACCCGGGCAACCGTCTCCAACGAGCGGCACACACAGCGATACGAATCGCCCCGTGGCTCGTCAGCATCACCGTCACCATCGTGGGGATCTCGCTCATGCTGACACGAACAACGATCGTGTGGGAGGAAAGCCAGTTCGAAGCCGACATGTGGGATGCGACGCCGATCGATGTCACGGGTATCGGACTGGCTCTGCTCTGCGTCGGCATCCTCAGCCTGATGGCGACGCTCCTGTGCGAAGCGCACGGTCGAACGCGGACGATCACCGCCCCGACCCGCGAGAACGGAAGCTCAGGGCGCGACAGCTGACCAATCAGGCGGCGAGGGCGAGGTACGGCTCCCAGACGGGGTCGGTGCGCTCAGTGCCCCTGACGGTCCACTGCGCACCACGGGGAGGCTGCGGCACCCACCGCAGCTCCCACCCCATCTCCTGCGGAGTGCGATCACCCTTCACGTTGTTGCAGCGCAGGCAGCAGGCGACGAGGTTTTCCCACGAGTCGGCGCCACCGCGCGAACGCGGCAGGACGTGGTCGATCGTCGATGCGCCCTTCCCGCAATACGCGCAACGGTGCGCATCGCGGCGGAGCACACCGCGCCGCGTCACCGGCACACGGCGCGCACCCGGCACTCGCACGTAGCGAGTCAGCACGATGACTGCGGGACGGTCGTAGGCGGCTCGGGTCCCCCAGACCGGATCGTCGTCGACGTGTTCGACCACGACCGCCTTGTCGTTCATCACGAGCACGAGCGCTCGCTTGAACGAGACGACGGCCAACGGTTCGTATCCTGCGTTCAGCACCAGAGTGCGCATTCGGTGTCCTCTCGAACTGCCGTGACGGCTTCAGCGGTTGTTCGGTTGCGACGTCGCCTTCGCGAAGGAGGTGCGGGCACGAAAAAAGGCGCTGTCGAAAGACAGCGCCTTTTTTCCACGACCGAGGTCGCGGCAGTCGTGCACACGATGCCGAAGGACATAGCGACCGACGTCATGCCGGTCTGGGGCATTCACGGATCGAATGCGGGGTACTACGTCCATCTGCTCCCCCTGGGCTCACGCGAGCGTCGGGATCAGGCTAATACAGCCCCAGACGACCGAGGCGCAACAGGAGAAGAACGGATGCCGCGTGTCGACGGCCGCGTGGGCGGGGTCAGCTGGCGTTGGCCTGCAGCCACGACTCGGCGTTGACATACCCGCCGTTGAGTCGGATCTCCAGGTGGAGGTGGGTGCCGTAGGCACGCCCCGTGTCGCTGACCTGCCCGATGAGCTGGCCCGCCGAGACGGTCTGCCCGACCGAGACGCGGCGGCTGCCGTAGAGCATGTGCGCGTAGAGCGACGTGACGCTCTTGCCGCCGATGTTGTGGGCGATCTTGACGTACACACCCCAGCCCGGACCGCTCTCGCTCGACGCGACGACGACACCGTCGGCGATCGCGTAGATCGGGGTGCCGCGGCCGACCATGTAGTCGGTACCCTTGTGGCCCGCGTACGGCGTGCCGAAGTTGTTGAACGACGTGAGCGGCCGGACGACATCGCCGGCGGCGGCGATCTTCGCGGGAACGGCCATACTGACCGACGACGACGAGGACTGCGAGGCGACGCGAGCAGCGAGCGCAGCCTTGGCCGCCTCTTCCTGCTTCTTCTTCTCGATCTCCTCGGGCGTGGTAGCCGCATAGTCACCGCGTTCGAGCGCCGCGGGCGTCGCTTCGGAGGCGATGACGAGGTTCTGCGCGTTCTCGGCGGCCACCTGCTGGATGGTGACGGCGTCATCGCTGCCGCGCGCGGCGGCGAACGCCGGAATCGCGACCGTTGCGACGAGGCCGGCGACGGCGGTCACGGTCAGGAAGCTGCGGACGGGGTGCACCGAGCTCCGCGGGCGACGCGTGGGAACGCTGGATGCCGTGACACTCTTCGTCCGGCGAGTCTTCAGCCGGCGACGGCCACCACGAGCAGACTCGCTCGAGGTGACGGCGCTGTGGTCAGCGCCCGTGCGGGCGAGGGTCGTCTCGGAGTCGGGTGCTTCCTTCGACGAATCGAACTGTTCAGCCAAACTTTCCTCCCGGCCTCCGCTTACCCGGTCGGGTGAGACGCGTCCGTCGGCAGTGTTCGTCGTACTGTGTCGGGCACAGATGTACGGGCTTCATCCACACGAACGACGGACCGTAGAGGCTTTCCGTGCGGAGGTCCTGTGGCGGGCTTCTCGCCGTCGGACAGATTGAGGCTACCGGAAGGTAACGAATAAGTCACGTAGGAGGCGCTGCTGCCAGCGCCTTCCCCGGTGATGCTCAGGCTTGCGGACGCACCTCGACGAGGAAGATGTGGGATGCCACTTCCACCGGAAGTTCGAGCCCCTCGTCCTGTCCGTCCATCTGGACGAGCACGTATCCCTCGCTGAATTGGAACTGTCCCGCACCTCCCGGCACGACGCCGGCGGCGCGCAGCTGACCGAGCAGCTCGGGGTCGACCTGGACGGGTTCGGCGAGTCGGCGGATGGTTCCGGCGATGGGGCCGCCCTGCGCGTTGAGGGCGCGCACGAGACCGACGACGCCGTCGTTGAAGGTGTGAGCGGGCAGGTCACCGAGCTGATCGAGACCCGGGATGGGGTTGCCGTAGGGGGACTCGGTGGGGTGGCCGAGCAGCTCGATGAGTCGACGCTCGACGAGCTCGCTCATGACGTGCTCCCAGCGGCACGCCTCTTCGTGCACGTAGGCCCAGTCGAGTCCGATCACGTCGCTGAGGAGCCGTTCGGCGAGGCGATGCTTGCGCATGACGTCGACGGCCTTCTGCCGACCGGCATCCGTGAGTTCGAGGGAGCGGTCCTCGGAAACGACGACGAGCCCGTCGCGCTCCATGCGGCCGACGGTCTGCGACACGGTCGGACCCGAGTGGCCGAGTCGCTCCGAGATGCGCGCGCGTAGGGGCGTGATGTCCTCTTCCTCGAGTTCGAGGATGGTGCGCAGGTACATCTCGGTGGTGTCGATCAGATCGGTCATGGAAGGCCTCGTCGCGCGGGTTTCGGGGTGCCCTTTCAGCCTATCCGTTTGTGACGGCCGCTGGCCGGGCGCGGGGGTCGGGCGACCGTAGAATCGGTCCATGGCCCACGTGACGCTCCCGCGCGAGATCCTGCCCACCGATGGACGCTTCGGCTGCGGTCCGTCCAAGATCCGCCACGAGCAGATCGTGTCGCTCGCCGGCCCGGGTTCGGTGCTCATGGGCACGTCGCACCGTCAGTCCCCCGTGAAGAGCCTCGTCGGCCAGGTGCGCATGGGCCTGTCCGACCTGCTGCGCCTTCCCGACGGCTACGAGATCATCCTCGGCAACGGCGGCTCGACGGCGTTCTGGGATGCCGCGTCCTTCGGTCTCATCGAGAAGCGCGCCCAGAACCTGGTGTTCGGTGAGTTCGGCGGCAAGTTCGCCGGTGCTGCGGGCGCACCGTGGCTCGAGGCTCCCGACGTCCGCAAGGCGGAGCCCGGAACGCGTGCCACGGCGGAGCCGGTCGAAGGCGTCGACGTCTACGCCTGGCCCCACAACGAGACGTCGACGGGCGTCGCGGCGCCGGTCACCCGGGTCGTCGGCGATCCGGGGGCGCTCACGGTGATCGACGCGACGAGCGCGGCCGGCGGCATCAACTTCTCCGTCTCCGAGAGCGACGTGTACTACTTCGCCCCCCAGAAGAACCTGGGCTCCGACGGCGGCCTGTGGTTCGCCGCGGTGTCTCCTGCCGCGATCGAGCGCATCGAGCGGGTCGCGGCATCCGGACGGTACATCCCCGAGTTCCTGAGCCTGAAGAATGCGCTCGACAACTCTCGTCTGAACCAGACGCTGAACACCCCCGCCGTCGCGACGCTGCACCTTCTCGACAAGCAGCTCGAGTGGATCAACGGCAACGGCGGTCTCGGATGGGCGGCGGCCCGCACGGCGGAGTCGTCGGGGGTGCTGTACGCGTGGGCCGAGCAGGCGGAGTACGCGACGCCATTCGTGGCAGACCCCGCCGACCGGTCGCCGGTGGTCGTGACGATCGACTTCGACGAGACCGTGGATGCCGCGGCCGTCGCCGCCAGCCTGCGCGGCAATGGCGTCGTCGACACCGAGCCGTACCGCAAGCTCGGCCGCAACCAGCTGCGCATCGCGACGTTCGTGTCGATCGAGCCCGACGACGTGCGTCAGCTCGTCAAGTGCATCGAGTACACGATCGACGGCCTCAAGGTCTGAGCAGGCGGCCCCCGGTCGTTGAGCGAGCGCAGCGAGACGAAACGCCGCACCTGCCCGGATCGACGTTTCGTCTCGTCGCTGCGCTCCTCGCTCAACGACCGGACCACACCGTCACCCCCCGGTCGTTGAGCGAGCACAGCGAGCCGAAACGCCGCCGTCGCCCATCCGGTCGTTAAGCGAGCGCAGCGAGACGAAACGCCGCACCCACTCGGTCGAAGTTTTCGTCTCGTCGCTGCGCTCCTCGCTCAACGACCGAACCCTGCGTTACCCCCCGGTCGTTGAGCGAGCACAGCGAGACGAAACGCCGCCGGTGCCCATCCGGTCGTTGAGCGAGCGCAGCGAGCCGGAGCGACGCCGGTGCCCGGTCGGATCGACGTTTCGTCTCGTCGCTGCGCTCCTCGCTCAACGACCGAACCCTGCGTTACCCCCCGGTCGTTGAGCGAGCGAAGCGAGACGAAACGCCGCACCTGCCCGGATCGACGTTTCGTCTCGTCGCTGCGCTCCTCGCTCAACGATTGAACCCTGCGTTAGCCCCGGTCGTTGAGCGAGCGCAGCGAGCCGAAACGCCGCCGGCTCCTCCACAGCCTCGGCGTGTCGGAAGTTGTCCACAGGAAGCACCCTTGATCTGGGTTTTGTCGACCTGAATGTCGGTGCCCCCGAGAAGAATCGGAGCATGACAGGAACCACGCCGACCGCATGGCAACAGCGCATCGAAACGCTGCTCCACGCCCTCGCCGACGCCCGCCGCGACGCCGCCGCAGCCCAAGCCCGTGAGGTCGCGCTGCTGGCCGAGGCAGTCGAGATCGCCCAGGCGATGGCCCAGGATGCCGGTGGCCCGACGTCCGTGGCGGACATCCCGATCCGGTCGCTTGCCGCACAGATCGGGGCCGCCGCGCGGGTGTCGGACCGGACGGTGCAGAAGCACATGTCCGATGCCGTCGTGCTCGTCGAGAAGTTCCCCGCGACGTTCGCGGCGTGGGCCGCCGGAGACGTATCCCGCGGGCACGTGCGCGTGGTGGTCGATGCCGGGGTCGCGATCGACGACGATGCCGCCCGGGCCGTGTTCGAAGACGCGGCGTTGGAGGTCGCGCGGCGGGAGACACCGGGACGGCTCAAGCCCGCCGCACGGGTCCTTGCCGCACGGTTGCACCCGGTTTCGCTGCAGGAACGCCACACGGCTGCCGCGACCAAGCGGGAGGTGTGGGTGCGTGACCTCGACGACGGGATGGCGGAACTCATCGCGATCCTCCCGGCGGCGATCGCCCACGGCATCCGCGACCGCCTCGACCAATACGCAAGGCGCGTGATCGACGCCCGAGGCGCGCTCACGGGCGGTGGAGCGAGCGCGGTCGACACCCGCCCCACCGACGCGCGCCGCATCAGCGAGGTGCGGGCCGACGTGTTCGCCGACCTCCTCCTCACCGGACACGCCACCCCCGAAACCACCAACGACGCGATTCCCGCCGGGGAAGCGATCATCGCGCGGGTGCAGGTCACCGTGCCGGTGCTGACGACGCTCGGACACGACGACACCCCCGCCGAACTCATCGGCAAAGGACCGATCGACACGGCCACCGCCCTCCGCTTCGCCGGAACCGCCACAGGGTGGGACCGGGTGCTCACCCACCCCGTCACCGGCACCGTCCTCGCGATCGACCGGTACCGCCCGTCCGACCACCTCAAACGCACCCTCCGGGTGAGAGATGAGCACTGCCGGTTCCCCGGCTGCCGCATCCCCACCTATCGGTCCGACATCGACCACACCACCGCCCGCGAACACGACGGACCCACCGAGCTGACCAACCTCGCCCACCTCTGCCGCCGCCACCACACGTTGAAACACCACTCAGCGTGGCGCGTCCGGCAGACACCCGACGGCATCCTCCACTGGACCAGCCCCACCGGACGCGAATACCCCGACCACCCCGCACGCACCCTCACGTTCACCACGGAACGAACCGACGCGCTGAGGCTCGCACCAGACGTCGGGAGTAGCGACGGCGCCGATCCCCCGACGTTCTGATCGGTAGACGTGTAGCGGACGACCCGAACGCTCGCAATCCGATCCGACCGTCCGGCTCCTCCCGCACGTCACGCTTCCGCACGTCGCACTTTCGCACGTCGCGCTGCCCAGGCCCCACTCCCGTGCGTCGCACCCCGGCGCGGACGCACACCCCCGGCGAATTACTCGCCGATGGGCGAAGGGCGGGGATCGATGACAGCCGAGACGATCGCCTCGATGGCGAACTGAGAGCTGCGGCCGAGGTCGACGGCGGCAGGGTCGAGGAGCCACTGCACCTGAAGGCCGTCCATGACGGCGAGGATTCCCGCAGCGGCATCTGCGACGGTCTCGGGCTCGGCGACCCCGCGCTCGGCGCACATGACCTGGAACGCGTGCGTCACTTCGGAGCGCAGCGTGCGGTAGCGCCGCTGGAAGAACTCCCGTCCAGGGTGGTCATCGGTCACCGACTCGGCGGAGAGCACGGCGTACGCCTGAACGATTCCCGCCCGTCGCGCGTTCACGAAGGCCGTGCGCACGAGATGACGGAACAGCTGCTCACCGTCAGGGATGTGCTGCCCCTCGAGTTCGGCCACGTCCGTCTCGTCGCGGTGCGCGAGCACCTCCAACAGCAACTGATCCTTCGAACCGAAGTGGTGAAGGATGCCGGCGTGCGTCATCCCCACCTGGTCGGCGATGTCCTGCAGGGTTCCGCCCGCGAAGCCCTTCGCGCCGAAGATGTCGACCGCGGCATCCAGGATCTCGCGGCGTCGCACGAGCGTCTCGGGCCGCGAGCGCGGCTGGCGTCTCGCCTCGACCATGGGTTCCCCTCCCCGGATGCCGGATCAGATTCTACGCAGGTGCAGGTGCGGCGGGTGCGCCGTCGCGCACGTACGGCAGATGCGACGTTGCGGAGTTGTCATTTTACTTACTTACTTGTAAGTTAACTCATGCAATCACACTCAGCGCCGAGTGACACTCGTTCGAGAATCCCCCGGCGCCGGGAACCATTCACGAAGGAGAAGCAATGAGGCTCAAGACCTCCCTCGCCGCCGTCGGCCTCGCCGCGGCGCTCGTGCTGACCGGATGCGCCGGCGGAACGAGCGAGACCCCGGATGCCACCGGGTCGGGCACCGCCCTCACGATCGCCAAGCCGGACGGCGCGATCACGACCGAGTCGAACAACCCGTACCTCGGCGACTCGTCGGCCTCGAAGTACGGCTACGGCAAGGTGCTGTTCGAGTCGCTCGCCCTCGTCAACCCGACCGGCGACCTCGGAACGACCCCGTGGCTCGCCGAAGAAGTCACCTGGAACGAGGACTACACCCAGCTCGTCGCCAAGGCCCGCAGCGGCGTGAAGTGGAGCGACGGCGAAGACTTCACCGCCGACGACATCGCCTTCTCGTTCAACCAGGTGCTCGACGGCAAGCTCAACGACACCAACGCGCTCGACCTCAAGAGCGTCACCGTCGACGGCGACACGGTCACGATCGACTTCAACAGCTCGAAGTTCACGCAGCAGGCGCGCGTGCTTCACTTCCAGATCGTGCCCGAGCACATCTGGGCCGACATCGCCGACCCCAACACCGACCCGCTCACGGGCGAGGGTCAGGTCGTCGGCACCGGTCCGTACGTGCTCGACTCGTGGACCACCGAGTCGGTCACCCTCACCGCCAACCCCGACTACTGGGGCGGCGAGCTGGCCGTGCCCGAGCTCCACTACGTCTCCTACGGCGACAACGCGGCCCTGACGACCGCGCTGGCCACCGGCGAGGCCGACTGGGCCCAGGCCTTCATCCCGCAGATCCAGGACAGCTACCTCTCCGCAGATCCCGACAACAAGTTCCTCGTCTCCCCCACCGCGGGCGCCGGAACGCTGTTCATGAACCTGCAGACCAAGCCGTTCAACGACCCGGCCCTGCGTGAGGCGCTCGCCTGGACGATCGACCGCCAGGCCTACGTCGACATCGCCCGCGAGGGCGCGAGCGAGGCGATCTGGAGCGTGACCGGCCTCGGCGCGCTGCTGGAGGACGAGGTCATCCCCGCCTACGCCGGCCAGAACTACGCCGTCGACATCGACAAGGCCAAGAGCGTCCTCACGGAAGCCGGCTACACGTGGGAGGGCGAGAAGCTCATCGACCCCGACGGTGAGGCCGTGTCGTTCTCGATCTCGGTTCCCGCGGGCTGGAGCGACTGGAACACCGAGCAGGCGCTGCTCGCGGAAGAACTGAAGGAAGGCCTCGGCATCGACGTCAAGGTCGACCAGCCCGACTGGGGCGGCTGGGACGCCGCCCGCCAGGAAGGCACGTTCCAGGCGATCATCCACTGGCTCGAGGACACCGGCAACGCGTACGGGCTCTACACCTCCACGATGGACCCGAAGTGGATCGTCGACGGCAAGGCCGCGTTCAACTTCGGCCGCTTCGACGACCCCGCCGTCACGGAGGCGCTGAACACCTACGCCAACGCCGCATCCGAGGCCGACCGCGCCGCCGCTCTCGAAGTGATCCAGACGGCCTTCGTCGAGAACGTGCCGGCCATCCCGCTCGGCGCCCACCCGCTCCTGGGTGAGTTCAACACGCGGAACTACGTCGGCTGGCCGTCCGAGGACGACCAGTACGCCTCGGCCGACCCGACCCAGCCCGCGATCGTCCAGATCCTGACGAAGCTGACGCCGGCCGAGTAAGCCCGTCACCGGTGGAGCGGATGCCACGCAGCGTCCGCTCCACCGGACCGCGCGCCGTGACCCACGCGTCGTGACCCCACGCGCCGCCACACCGCGCGCCATCACCCCACGCGCCGTCACCCCAGCGCCCTCACCCCCAGCGCCCTCACCCCCAGCGCCCTCACCCCCAGCGCCCTCACCCCCAGCGCCCTCACCCCCAGCGCCCTCACCCCCAGCGCCCTCACGAAAGCGAGCACGCCCCGATGAGCGACCCCCTCCTGTCTGTTCGCGACTTCTCCGTCGTCTACGACGTCGATCCCCCCGTCGCCGCCGTCTCGAACGTCTCCCTCGAACTCGAGCGCGGCGAGATCCTGGGTCTCGCCGGCGAGAGCGGCTGTGGGAAGACCACGCTGGCCTACGGCATCCAACGACTCCTCAAGGCGCCCGCCGTCATCACGAGCGGGTCGGTCGTCTTCCACGACGCATCCGGCGAGGACGTCGACATCAGCGCCCTCGACGCCGAGCGGATGCGGGCGTTCCGGTGGGACAAGATCTCCATGGTCTTCCAGGGCGCGATGAACGCCCTCAACCCCGTCGCCACGATCGGCTCACAGCTCGAGGACGTCTTCGAGGTGCACCGCCCCTCGCTCACCCGCGCCCAGCGCCGCGCCGCGGTCGTCGACCTCCTCGACATCGTCAAGGTCGGCGGGCAGCGCATCCGCTCCTACCCCCACGAACTCTCCGGCGGCATGCGCCAGCGCGTCATGATCGCCATGGCCCTCGCGCTGCGCCCCCAGCTGATGATCATGGACGAGCCGACGACCGCTCTCGACGTGCTCGTCCAGCGCGAGATCCTCCGCCAGATCTCCGACCTGCGACGCGAGTTCGGCTTCTCCGTCATCTTCATCACGCACGACCTCCCACTCCTGCTGGAGATCAGCGACCGCATCGCGATCATGCGGGAGGGTCGCGTGGTCGAGCTCGCGACCGCGGAACGCATCTGGAACGACCCCCAGGACGACTACACCAAGACGCTGCTGGCCTCGTTCCCGCGTCTGACCGGCGAGAAGGGAGTGGTGGTCCGATGACCCTCCTCGAGTTCGACCACGTGACCAAGATCTACTCCGTGCGAGGAGCCGGCCAGCTGACCGCGCTCGACGACGTCACCTTCACCCTGCAGTCGGGGCAGACGATCGGCCTCGTCGGCCAGTCCGGCAGCGGAAAGTCGACGATCGCGAAGATCCTCACCCAGCTGGAGGTGCCCACGCGGGGCGAGGTCCGCCTCGACGGCGTCCCGATCGCGCGTCGGGGCAAAGGGCTGCGGCGCTACCGGCAGCAGCTGCGCATGGTCTTCCAGGACCCGTTCGCCTCGCTCAACCCGTACCATTCCATCCGCCACCACATCGCGCGACCGCTGCGCCTGGACGATGTCGTGCCCGCGGGCGAGACCGAGGCGGAGGTGCGGCGACTCCTCGAACGCGTGCGGCTGACCCCGGATGCCGTCATCGACCGCCGTCCGCACGAGCTCTCCGGCGGTCAGCGCCAGCGTGTCGCCATCGCCCGCGCTCTCGCGTCCCGTCCGAAGCTGCTCGTCGCCGACGAGCCCGTGTCGATGCTCGACGTATCGCTTCGTGTCGGCGTGCTGAACCTGCTCGCCGATCTGCAGCGCGAAGAGGGCCTCGGGGTGCTCTACATCACCCACGACCTGGCGACCGCCCGCCACTTCAGCGACGAGATCATCGTGCTGAACCAGGGGCGCATCGTCGAACAGGGACCGGCCGACGACGTGATCCTCCGCCCGAAGGATCCGTACACGCGCGAACTCCGCGCCGCATCACCCGACCCCGAGAAGCACTTCGCGGCATCCGCCACCGGCGGCCAGACCTTGGGAGGAACCCTGTGACCGCCGTCGAACCGCAGCTGCCCCCGATCGACGACCCTGCGACGACCGCGGATCCGCTCGAGGTGGGAACGACGGCGACGACGGCCGTCAAGGGCCGGTCGCGCATCCCGTGGCGTTTCCTCGGCGGACGGGCGGCGTTCTACCTGTTCACGCTGTGGGCGGCGATGACGATCAACTTCTTCCTGCCGCGGCTGATGAAGGGCGACGCCGTAGACCAGTACCTCGCGCGCAACCGCAACGTGAGCCCGGAAGCGGCCGAGGCCCTGCGTGCGCTGCTCGGACTCGACACGGACAAGAGCCTCTTCCAGCAGTACCTCGACTACTGGGCGCTGCTCCTGCGCGGCGACCTGGGTGTGTCACTGCTGCACGGTCTCCGGCCCGTCACCGAGGTGATCGCCGGGGCGCTGCCGTGGACCATCGGGCTGGTCGGTTTCGCCACGATCATGTCGTTCCTCATCGGCACCGTCGGCGGCGCGATCGTCGGGTGGCGCCGCGGCAGCCGCCTCGACGGGCTCATCCCGCTGACGACATTCCTCAGCACGATCCCCTACTTCTGGCTGGGCCTTCTCGCGATCGCGCTGTTCTCGGTCAACCTGAAGTGGTTCCCCATCGGCAAGGCCTACGGCGTCGGCGTGGTGCCTGAGTGGTCGCCAGAGTTCATCGGCGAGGTCATCCACCACGGCACCCTGCCCGCGCTGACCATCATCATCGCCTCGCTCGGCGGCTGGATGCTGGGTATGCGCAACATGATGCTGACCGTCCTCGACGAGGACTACATCACCGTCGCGCAGGCCAAGGGGATGCCGAACCGTCGCGTCCTGTGGCGCTACGCCGCCCGCAACGCCGTGCTCCCGCAGATCCAGAGCTTCGCGCTGTCGATCGGCTTCATCGTCGGCGGCACGATCGTCATGGAGATGGTCTTCAGCTACCCGGGGGTCGGCAAACTGCTCCTGGACGCCACCAACGCGAAGGACTACGCGCTCATGCAGGGCGTCTTCCTCGTCATCACGCTCTCGGTGCTCGTCGCGAACATCCTCGCCGACGTCGCCTACGCGTTCCTCGACCCGCGCACCCGCCAGACGGAGGCCTGATCATGACCGCCACGACACGCACCGAGACGAGCCCGACCGTCCGCGGCCCCGCCACGACCGAGGTCACCTGGCGCGGCCGGCTCGGCAGCGCCTTCGCGATGTTCCGCAACCGCAAGTCGGTCACGGGGCTGCTCATCCTCGGCTTCTTCGTGCTCATCGCGATCTTCGCCGATGTCCTCGCGCCGTACTCGCCGACGAAGGTCGACAACACGGCGAGGTTCCAGCCGCCGTCGGCCGCACACTGGCTCGGTACGACCCACATCGGCGAAGACGTGCTCAGTCAGGTCATCCACGGCACGCGCGGCGTGCTCGTCGTCGGCTTCCTCGCGGCGATCATCGCCACCGTCATCGCGATCGTCGTGGGCGTCATCTCCGGCTACCTCACCGGATGGCGCAGCGAGAGCCTCTCGGCGCTCACCAACGTGTTCCTGGTGATCCCCGGCATCCCTCTCATCATCATCGTCGCCTCCACCTTCGAAGACCCCCCGCTCATCCTCATCGCGGCAGTGCTCGGCCTCGTCGGCTGGGCGTGGGGCGCCCGCGTGCTGCGCGCGCAGACGATGTCGCTGCGCAACCGCGACTTCATCCAGGCGGCCCGCGCCAACGGCGAACCACTTCGCCGGATCATCGCCGTGGAGATGCTGCCGAACCTCATGGCGCTCATCGCCGCGAGCTTCGTCGGCACCGTGACCGCGGCGATCCTCGGCCTCACGACGCTGTCCTACATCGGCGTCATCCCCGTCGACACCTACAACTGGGGCACGATCCTCAACTGGGCCAGCGCCCAGGGCGCGTTCCGTCAGAACCAGTGGTGGTGGTACCTGCCTCCCGGGCTGTGCATCGCCGCGATCGGCGTCGCCCTGTCGCTGATCAACTTCGGCATCGACGAGTACGTCAACCCGCGACTGCGATCGGCCGGCGAGCGCGCACGGGCGATGAAGAAGAAGGGCCTCGACGTCAACGAGGCCGTGACCGCCGTGCGCACCACCGAGCCGCACCTCTCCCCGACCCCCAAGGATCACACCCCATGACCACCGTCGACCTGACCACCGCCGCGTACCTCGACGCCCGCCTGCCCGTCGAGGAGCGGGTCGCCGACCTCCTGAGTCGCATGACCCTCCCCGAGAAGGTCGGGCAGATGATGCAGCTCGACGCGCGCGAAGACCTCGACGAGATCGTCCATGGCCGCCACGCCGGCTCGATCCTGCACACCTCGCCCGAGAAGGTGCTGCGGGCCGCAGAGCTGACGGCGCAGACGCGCCTGCGCATTCCGCTGCTCGTCGCCGAGGACTGCATCCACGGGCACTCGTTCTGGGAGGGCGCGACGATCTTCCCCACCCAGCTGGGGATGGCCGCGACGTGGGACTCCGACCTCGTGGCGCGGGTCGCGCGCGCGACCGCCGCCGAAGTCGCCGCGACCGGCATCCATTGGACGTTCTCGCCCGTGCTGTGCATCGCTCGCGACCTGCGGTGGGGGCGCGTCGACGAGACGTTCGGCGAGGACCCCTACCTCATCGGCGAGCTCGCCGCCGCGATGGTGCGCGGCTACCAGGGCGGCGGACTGGACGACCCGGATGCCATCCTCGCCACGGCCAAGCACTTCGCCGGCTACTCCGAGACGCAGGGTGGACGCGACGCGAGCGAGGCCGACATCTCCCGCCGCAAGCTGCGGTCGTGGTTCCTGCCGCCGTTCGAGCGTGTGGCCCGTGAAGGATGCCGCACGTTCATGCTCGGCTACCAGACGACCGACGGGGTTCCGATCACGATCAACGACTGGCTGCTGAGCGACGTGCTGCGCGGCGAGTGGGGCTACACCGGCACCCTCATCACCGACTGGGACAACATCGGCCGCATGGTGTGGGAGCAGAAGGTACAGCCCGACTACGCGCACGCCGCGGCGGCAGCGGTCAAGGCCGGCAACGACATGGTCATGACGACGCCGAAGTTCTTCGAGGGCGCTCTGGACGCCGTTGCCGCGGGCATGCTCGACGAGGCCGACATCGACCGCGCCGTCGCCCGCATCCTCACCCTGAAGTTCCGGTTCGGCCTCTTCGAGAACCCGCGCCTGCCCGACCCCGACCGCATCCGCAGCGTGATCGCGTCCTCGACCCACTCCGACCTCAACCTCGAGGTCGCGCGGCGGTCGCTCGTGCTCCTCCGCAACGACGGCACCCTGCCGATCGAGCAGTCGCCGATCGAGCAGCCGCCGATCGACGCCGCGGTCGCCGCGGTCGCCGCGAAGCGGATCGCGGTGGTCGGCCCGCTCGCCGACGACGCGCAGACGCAGTTGGGCGACTGGGCGGGCTCTTCCGGACAGGTCGACTGGATGCCCGAGGGTCACCCTCGCCACCAGATCACGACCGTGCTCGACGGCCTGCTCGACCTCGTCCCCGCGGGGTGGAGCGTCGCCTACACGCCGGGAGCCGGCATCCTCGATCTCTCCGACGACCCGGCCGGAGTGTTCCCCGACGGACAGCCGCGTCCGCCGATCGTGGTCCCCCGCGAGCCGGATGCCGCGGAGATCGCCGAAGCCGTGGCGCTGGCCGAAGCATCCGACGTCGTCGTCGCCGTCGTCGGAGACCGCATCGAGCTCGTCGGCGAGGGACGCTCGACGGCGACCCTCGAACTCATCGGCGGCCAGCGCGCCCTCCTCGAGGCCCTCGCGGCCACCGGGAAGCCCCTGGTCGTGGTGCTGCTGGCATCCAAGCCTCTCATCCTGCCCGACGCGGTGCGCGACGCGTCGCTCGTGTGGGTCGCGAATCCGGGGATGCAGGGGGGTCGCGCGATCGCCGAGCTGCTGCTCGGCCGCATCGAGCCGCAGGGCCGTCTGCCGATCTCGTTCGCCCGCCACGCCGGCCAGCAGCCGACCTACTACAACCAGATCCGCGGCCAGCACGGCGACCGCTACGCCGACCTCACCCAGAGCCCTGCGCACGCGTTCGGCGAGGGTCTGTCGTACACCACCGTCGAATACGGCGACGCGGAGATCCTGACACCGTTCGTCACGGCGGACGAGGCCGTGCGCGCACGCGTGACGCTGCGGAACACAGGAGGTCGCCCCGCGCACGAGGTCGTCCAGGTGTACGTGCGCGACAGCGTGACCTCGGTGAGCTGGGCGGACAAGGAGCTCAAGGCGCACCGACACGTCGACGTCGCCCCGGGTGAGACGGCGGTCGTCGAGGTGGAGGTCTCCGCGGCGGACTGCACGATCGTCGACGCGTCGGGTCACCGCATCGTCGAGCCGGGCGCCTTCGAGCTCCTCATCGGGCCGTCGTCGCGCGACGAGGCGCTCCAGCCGGTGCGGTTCGAGATCCGCTGACGGCGCGAGCCGGCCAGACGTTTCGTCTCGGTCGCTCCGCTCCCTCGCTCAACGACCGGAGGCGCTCACACCCCGGTCGTTGAGCGGCGCACCCCCGGTCGTTGAGCGAGCGCAGCGAGACGAAACGCCGACGTCAGTCCTCGTCGTCCTCGTCCAGATCGACGTCATCCGCGGACTCATCGAGTTCGTCGATGTCGACGCCGTCCACGTCGCCCGAGTGGAGGATCGGCGACCCGTCGGAGTCGAAGTCCGCCGCGTCGAGGTCGTCTTCGTCGTCGTCGTCGTCGAGATCGTCTTCGTCGTCGAGGTCCACGTCGTCGTCGAGATCGTCCTCGCCGTCACCGTCGACCGCAGCATCGCCCTCAGCCTCGGCCAGCGCTGCTTGCGCGGCCTGGTACTCGGCGAGCCGTTCGGCCCACGGCACCCACTCGGGGGCGAGCAGCGCACCGTCGCCGGGCATCAGCTCCACCTCGAGCACGGTCGGCTCGGCATCGTCGACGACGGCGACGCTGACCGTCCAGAACCAGTTCGGGTACCCCGAGAGCCGGTTGGCGAACCGCAGCGAGACGACGCCGCCGTCTTCGAGCGTGTAGCCGGCGGGCTCGCCGATGGATGCCTCGGGGGTCACCTCGAGGAGCGCGGCGCGCGCGAGATCGTGGGCGGCCAGCAGCCGCTCGTCGACCGGATCAGGCGTCGAGGTCATCAGCGACCTTGCGCAGGATCGCGGCGACCTTCTTGCCGTGGGAGCCGCTGGGGTAGCGCCCGTGGCGCAGGTCGCCGCCGATGGTGTCGAGCACCTTCACGAGGTCTTCGATCACGACGGCCATGTCGTCGGCCTTCATCCGGTTCCGCTTGGACAGGCTCACGGGCGCGTCGAGCACGCGGACGGCGAGGGCCTGAAGCCCCTTGCGCCCGTCGGCGACCCCGAAGTCCACGCGCGTTCCGGCCTTGAGCGACTCGGTACCGGCGGGAAGCGCCGTCGCGTGCAGGAAGACGTCCTGGCCGTCATCGGTGACGATGAAGCCGAACCCCTTCTCCTCGTCGTAGAACCTGACCTTGCCGGTGGGCATCTCAACCTCGCTGCGAACTGCTGGGCCCGGAACACGACGCGCGCGCCCGGGCAGGATGGAAGAGGGGCCACGAGGCCCCGTACCCAGCCTACGCCACGGCGCTCAACCGCTAGGCTGAGTCCGATGAGCACGTCTCCCTCTCGCGACGAACTTCCCGTCCGCCGCATCGACCGCATTCTGGCGACCATGTCACTGTCGTTGCTGGCGCTGTCGTTGCTGTGCTTCGCCGCCATCATCATCGGGACGTCGTCCGGAGCGAAGTTCGATGAGGGCCTGTGGCCGACGATCGGCGTGATCGTCTACATCGCTCCGATCCTCGCGTTCGCGATGCTGTTGAGCGTGGTCATCATGACGTTCGTCCGGAGGGCACGGGCCGGCAAGGGCCGCTGACGTGGCCGCTCCCGACGCGCGGACGCTGGCGACCCACCTCGCCTCGCTCGACGATGCCGCACTGACGGAGCTGCTGACCGTCCGCCGCATCCCGGCCACCGCCGCGTGGGACGACTTCTTCGACGCGGCGGACGCACTGCTCGATCCCGTCTCCATCGCGCGCGGTGTGGCGGCGCTCCCCCGCCAGGACGCGGCGGCGCTTCTCGACGCGGTGAACGCATCGAACGCCGGGCACGAAGCCGCCGTTCCCGCAGGGGCCCGGCGTGAGGCTCTCACCCGACGCGCGCTGGTCGCCCCCGACGGCGTGCCGTACGGAGCCGTCGTAGCCGGATGGGCCTCGGTCCCGACCGCCGACACCACGCCCCCGGTGACACCTGCGGGTGAGGACGAGGCCCACGCCGCAGAACGTGCTTTCGCCGCGGCCACCTCCCTGGCCGACATCCTGCAGGCGGCACTCGCGACGCCCCTCTCTCGTATCGGGTCGGGCGCGCTGGGCGCCGCGGAGCGCCGTCGCCTGATCGAAGACGGCGCCGTCGACAGCCCCGATTCCGCCGACGACCTGGTCGAGATCGCCGCGACCGCCGGCCTCCTCGCCGACGTCGACCACCACTGGATCGTGACCACGGACGGCGACAGATGGCTCGGCGAGCGCACGGTCACGCGCTGGCACCACGTCGCGCTCCGCCTTCGTGCGGCGCTGCCTGCCGCGCTTCTGGGCACCGATGGCTGGATCGAGGTATCCGAGTGGCGCGGCGCCTACCCCTTCGATCCCGCGTGGCCGGCGCGCGCCGACCGCTGGCGGGCCCTCCTGCAGCGCTGGGCCGTGATCGGCCCCGACGGCCGGAGTGCGGCGTGGGCGGAGGGCGTCCGCGACGGCGCGGGCGGCGACGAGTCCGCCCTGCAGGCGCTCCTGCCCGCCGAGGTTGATCGCGTCTTCCTGCAGAACGACCTGACGGCCATCGCCCCCGGCCCTCTCGAGCCGCAGCTCGACCGGCGCCTGCGGACCATGGCGCTGCGGGAGACGCGCGCCCAGGCATCCACCTACCGGTTCACGGCCGACACCCTGAGCGCCGCGCTCACGACCGGTGAGACGGCGGAGTCGGTGCGCCGATTCCTCGCCGACCTCTCGCTCACAGGTGTCCCCCAGCCCCTCGAGTACGAGATCGATCGCAGCGCGCGGCGGCACGGGAGCATCCGCGTCGGGCCCGACTGGTCGGGTCGCACGCAGGTGACCGCGCTCGATCCCACGACGCTCCCGGCGCTCGCCGTGGATCAGGCGCTCCGACCGCTCGGCCTCACGCCCCACGGCGACGTCCTCCTCAGCCGCAGCAGCCCTGACACCGTCTTCTGGCTGCTGGCCGACGCCCGTTACCCCGTGGTGGCCGTCGACGCCGACGGCGCCGTCCGCACGCTCGACCGTCGTCGCCTCGCTCCCACCCCGCCGGATGCCACGGCATCCCCCGATGCGTACGCACCACTGCGAGAGCGGCTGCGCGCCGCCCACGCCGCCGACGCCGACACGGCGTGGCTCGGGCGCGAACTGGAGCAGGCGGTGCGCGCCCGAGCGGTGCTGACGATCGTCGTCCGCCTGCCCGACGGCGGCGAGCGCGAGATCACGATGGAGGCGACCGGCCTCGGAGGCGGCCGTCTGCGCGGCCGTGATCGGGTCGCCGACGTCGAGCGCACGCTGCCCGTCTCGAGCATCGCGAGCGTGCGTCCCGCGTGACCTGCGGCCGGTAGACTGGCACGTTATGGCTGACGGCCCCCTCATCGTGCAAAGCGACCGCACCGTGCTGCTCGAAGTCGCCCACCCGGCGGCCGAGGACGCGCGGCACGAGCTCGCGATCTTCGCCGAGCTCGAGCGCGCACCCGAGCACATTCACACGTACCGCATCACGCGGCTGGGACTGTGGAACGCGCGCGCGGCCGGTCACGGCGCGGAGGACATGCTCGCCACCCTCGACCGCTGGTCGCGGTTCCCGGTGCCGGCCTCGGTGTCCATCGACATCCGCGAGACGGTCGGCCGCTACGGCCGGCTCGTCATCGAACGTGGCGACGAGGGAGAGCTCCTCCTGCGCTCCACCGACGTCGCGGTGCTGGCCGAGGTGTCGAAGAACAAGCGCATCCAGCCCCTGCTGATCGCCCACCCCGCTCCCCACGTGTTCGTCATCGACGCCTGGGCGCGCGGACACATCAAGCAGGAGCTCCTCAAGATCGGCTGGCCCGCGGAGGACCACGCGGGATACACGCCCGGCACCCCGCACGAGATCGATCTCGCCGAGGACGGCTGGACGCTCCGCCCGTACCAGCGCAAGGCCGTCGACATCTTCAGCGAGGGCGGTTCGGGTGTCGTGGTGCTTCCGTGCGGGGCGGGCAAGACCCTCGTCGGCGCGGCAGCGATGGCCGACACGAAGACGACCACTCTCATCCTGGTGACGAATACGGTCAGTGCCCGGCAGTGGCGCGACGAGCTCCTCAAGCGCACGAGCCTCACGCCGGAGGAGATCGGCGAGTACTCGGGGCAGGCCAAAGAGGTCAAGCCCGTGACGATCGCGACCTATCAGATCCTGACGGCGAAGCGGAAGGGCGAGTACGCGCACCTCGCGCTGCTCGACGCCCTCGACTGGGGCCTCATCGTCTACGACGAGGTGCACCTCCTCCCCGCACCGGTGTTCAAGCTGACGGCCGACCTACAGGCCCGCCGTCGCCTGGGCCTCACCGCGACTCTCGTGCGCGAAGACGGCCGGGAGGGCGATGTCTTCAGCCTCATCGGCCCCAAACGCTTCGACGCCCCCTGGAAGGAGATCGAGGCCCAGGGTTTCATCTCCCCCGCCGTCTGCTACGAAGTGCGCGTCGACCTTCCGGCATCCGATCGTCTGGAATACGCCGCGGCCGCCGACGACGAGCGCTACCGCCTGGCGGCGACGGCGCACGCCAAGATCGGCGTCGTGCGCGACCTCGTGGCCAAGCATCAGGGTGAGCAGATCCTCGTGATCGGCCAGTACCTCGATCAGATCGACGTCCTCGCCGACGCGCTCGGCGCACCGCAGATCACGGGAGCCACTCCCGTCGACGAGCGCGAAGAGCTGTACGGCGGGTTCCGCGAGGGACGCATCCCCGTGCTCGTGGTCTCGAAGGTCGCGAACTTCTCGATCGACCTGCCCGAGGCCTCCGTCGCGATCCAGGTCTCCGGGTCGTTCGGATCACGGCAGGAGGAGGCTCAGCGCCTGGGGCGCCTCCTGCGGCCGAAGACGAGCGGACACACCGCGAGCTTCTACACGCTCATCGCCCGCGACACGGTCGATCAGGACTTCGCGCAGAACCGGCAGAGGTTCCTCGCCGAGCAGGGGTACAGCTACACGATCCTGGATGCCGACGGGCTCTCCGCGGCGTAGCCGCCACCGGGCGACGGTGCGGTCGGAGCCGACGCGAGCGCGTACGGCGGCGTGGGTGCCGGCGTGACGATGACGGTTCGTCCGAGCCGCGAGCGGCGGAACAGCCACTCCACGACGGCGGTGTAGACACCCACCAGCAGCGTGGAGAAGACGAAGCTCGCCCAGCCCGGGGAGCTCGCGTTGACGTCGGAGAGGCCCGCGAGGCCCAGCAGGAACGCCAGCAGGTTGTTGACGACGTGCAGGGCGATGGCCGCCTCGAGCCCGCCGGTGCGCCACGTGAGCCAGCCCGCGGCCACGGCGAACACGCCGACGCTCAGCTGCCCCAGGGGGTCGTACAGGTGTCCCAGCACGAACAGCGGCACCGGCAGCAGGATGGCGAAAGCGGGATGCCGCAGCCACCGCCCGATGGCCTGCATGAGGTAGCCGCGGAAGATGTACTCCTCCGCCGTGGCCTGCAGCGGCACGAGCACGAGGAGCACGACGAGCGTCGCCCACAGGGCCGGGTTGTCGTCGGGGGCGACGAGGCCCGAACCGTCGGTGACGCCTTCGGCTCCTCCGGGGAGCAGGAGGGAGAGTCCGCTCATCGCGACGGCGACGACGGCGGCCGCCGCAGTGGTCAGCAGCAGCCACCGCCACCGCAGCCGTCCCGCGGCCGAGGAGATGAACCCGAGCTTGCCGCCCTGCACGATGAGGGAGGCGAACACGTACGACGGGAGCATGGTGACGATGCTCAGCAGCAGGAGCGCCACGAGCAGCGGCTCGGTGAGGTCGAAGGAGACCTCGGTCGTGAGCGTCAGCATCCGATCGGCGAAGCCGGGGTCGGTGAGGGCGGCGACGACCATGAAGACGCCCAGCACCACGGTGAGCACGGCGTAGAACGCGATGGCCAGGAGGCCGGTCACGAGCGGCGTCCACCACGCGCGGCGGCGACGCGCGAAGCCGAGCCGGTGGAACGCGAGGCCGCCGACGATGGCGTCGACGGGGAGCGGCTTGGGCGCCGCGGGCGCGGCGACCGCGGGCGCGGATACGAGGGCGGGTGCGGCGGGGACCGTGGGAGGTTCGGGCGGCAGCGTCATACCTCCATCATGCCCGGCGTCGCTGCGCTTCCAGCATCCGCAGGGAATCCGATGCCAAGATGGGCCTATGAACGCTGCGCGCATTCTCGTCGTCGACGACGAACCGAACATCCGGGACCTGCTCGTCACGAGCCTGAGGTTCGCCGGCTTCCAGGTCCGAGCCGTCGCCAACGGCGCCCAGACCATCTCGGCCGTGCTCGAGGAGGAACCCGACCTCATCATCCTCGACGTCATGCTCCCGGACATGAACGGCTTCAGCGTGACCAAGCGCCTCCGCGGCGCGGGCTACACGGCGCCGATCCTGTTCCTCACGGCGAAGGACGAGACCGAGGACAAGATCGAGGGCCTCAACGCGGGGGGCGACGACTACGTCACCAAGCCGTTCAGCCTCGACGAGATCGTCGCCCGCATCCAGGCGATCCTGCGCCGTACGATGCAGGCCGACGAGGAGTCGACCATCAAGGCGGGCGAGCTCACGATGGACCAGGACACGCACGACGTGCTCGTGGGCGACATCTCCATCGATCTGTCTCCCACCGAGTTCAAGCTCCTGCGCTACCTCATGCTCAACCCCAACCGCGTGCTCAGCAAGGCGCAGATCCTCGATCACGTGTGGGAGTACGACTTCAACGGCGACGCCGGCATCGTCGAGAGCTACATCTCCTACCTGCGGCGCAAGATCGATCCGCACTCCTCCGAGCCGCTGATCCAGACCAAGCGCGGCTTCGGCTACATGCTCAAGACCGGGAAGACGGTCTGACCCGCACGTCCGAGGGGACTTCGACCTGAGCGGCACCAACACCACGACCGACCGCCTCACCTCCTGGTGGCGCGGCACGAGCCTGCGCGCGAAGGTGACCGGCGTCACCGTCGCCGTGCTCGCGATCGGCCTGATCTCCGCCGGTGTCGGCACGATGGTGTTCCTGCGCAACTCCCAGCTCTCCTCCCTCGACGCCTACCTCAAGCAGTTGGCGCCGACGGACGTCGCGAGCACCGTGTTCGACATCGAGATCTACGACGGCGTTCCCATGTTCATCGAGAAGGATGCCGCGGGCACGCAGTACTTCGTCGCCGTCTACGGCCCCGACGGGGCGCTGAAGGCGACGGCGGGCGACAACGGTCCCGCACCCGCCTTCCCGGAGGTGTTCACGCTGCAGGAGACCCTCACGACGGGCACCGAGCCGTTCGACCTGCAGTCGACCGACGGCGCGGCGAAGTTCCGCGCCAGCGTCGACTTCCTCCCGCCGCTGGAGGGTGTGCGCGACAACTACTCGCAGATGGTGGCAATTCCCCTGACGAGCGTCAACCAGACGGTCGCGAACTACATCGGCATCTACACGATCCTCGCGATCCTCACGATCCTGGCGGGGGCGTTCGCCACCCGCAGTGCCGTGACCCTGGCGTTCCGCGGGCTCGGTCAGGTCGAGGAGACCGCCATGTCGATCGCGGCGGGCGACTTCCGGCAGCGCATGACCGACATCGCCCCCGGCACCGAGGTGGGACGTCTGAAGACCGCGATCAACGCCATGCTCGACCGCATCGATCACGCGCTCGGGCAGCGCGACGCGTCGGTGCGGCAGATGCGACGCTTCATCGGCGACGCGAGCCACGAGCTCCGCACGCCGCTGGTGACCGTGCGCGGGTATGCCGAGCTGTACCGGATGGGCGCCATCTCGGGCGACGAGCAGACGGCGCAGTCCATGGAGCGCATCGAGAAGGAAGCCGTGCGCATGGGGGCACTCGTCGAAGACCTGCTGGCCCTGGCCCGCCTCGACGAGCGGCGTGACATCGTCATCCTCGACGTCGACCTCCGGCCGATCGCGCGCGACGCCGTGCTCGACGCGCGCGTCACCTCTCCCGACCGCACGGTCACGATGATCGACGAGACCGTCGTGGTGGCCACCGTGACGGGAGCGCCCTCGACGGAGACCGCTCCGCACGCCAAGGACACGGCCCTGCGCGGGCGCCGCTCGGGGGCGAGCCTCGCCGATGCGACGCGGTCGATCCTCCGTCGCCGCTCGCGCTCGGCGGCGCCTTCCGAGGCGGACGAGGATGCCGTGCTCCCACCCGCCGCCCCGGCGTCTGCGGCGCGGCGCGTCGTCGACCCGATCGTCCTCGGCGACGAGAACCGCGTACGCCAGGTGGTGGCGAACCTGCTCGCCAATGCCCGCCGCTACACCCCCGACGGAAGTCCGATCGACGTGGGCGTCGGCGTCGACGAACGCGCCGGCATGGGGTGGATCGCAGTGATCGACCACGGCGACGGCATCCCCGAGCAGATCCGCGACAAGATCTTCCAGCGATTCTGGCGTGCCGACACCTCGCGCACCCGCGAGACCGGCGGGTCGGGCCTGGGACTGTCGATCGTGGCGTCGATCGTCGAAGCCCTCCACGGCTCGATCGAGGTCACCGAGACCGCGGGCGGCGGCGCCACCTTCCGGGTCTCGTTCCCGCTGGCGACCCCGCGCCCGGTCGAGGAGCATCTCCTCATCGAGACGCAGCCGCTCCCGCGCCTCCGCGAGAACTGACGCCGTCCCGCACCCGCGCCCCCTCCCCGGACACCGACGCCTCCTCCCCAGGGACCGCGCCGTCGTAGCCCTCCGCAGGACCGCGGATGCCGCGGCATCCGCTCGCCCGATGCGGCCTAGCCTCGGGGCATCCGACAGGAGAGGAGCCAGAACATGGCCGTATTCAGCGTCGACTCCGACGCGGTGATGTCCGCCACATCGGCCGTACGGGCGACGGGCGATCGACTGCAGTCCGACACGGCGGCGATGATGTCGCAGCTGACCCAGCTGCAGGGTTCGTGGACCGGGTCGGCCGCCGTGGCCTTCCAGTCCGTCATCGAGCGGTGGAGGGCCGCACAGCGCGAAGTGGAGACGGCGCTGGCCGACATCAGCGGCGCCCTCGGGCACGTCGCGCGGCAGTACGCCGACACGGAGTCTGCGGCCACCGGCATCTTCCGGTGACGCAAGAAGGGCCCCTCCGTGGAGGGGCCCTTCTCGTCAGTGCTTCTCGATCAGTGCTTCTCGATCAGAAGTCCATGCCACCGGTCGGGTCGCCGGCCGGAGCCGCGACCTTCTCGGGCTTGTCCGCGACGACGACCTCGGTCGTGAGGAACAGGCCGGCGATGGATGCCGCGTTCTGCAGCGCCGAGCGGGTGACCTTTGCGGGGTCGATGATGCCGGCCGCGAACATGTCGACGTACTCGCCGGTCGCCGCGTTCAGGCCCTGGCCCACGGGGAGCTCGGAGACCTTGTTGGCCACGACGCCGGGCTCGAGACCCGCGTTGAGGGCGATCTGCTTGAGCGGAGCCTCGATGGCGACCTTGACGATGTTCGCACCGGTCGCCTCGTCGCCGACGAGCTCGAGCTTGTCGAACGCCTTCTTGCCCGCCTGGATGAGCGCGACGCCACCACCGGGGACGATGCCCTCCTCGACGGCCGCCTTCGCGTTGCGGACGGCGTCTTCGATGCGGTGCTTGCGCTCCTTGAGCTCGACCTCGGTCGCCGCACCCGCCTTGATGACGGCCACGCCGCCGGCGAGCTTGGCGAGACGCTCCTGGAGCTTCTCGCGGTCGTAGTCGCTGTCGGTGTTGTCGATCTCGCGCTTGATCTGCGTCACGCGACCCTCGATCTGAGCGGCCTCGCCGGCACCCTCGACGATCGTGGTCTCGTCCTTCGTGACGATGACCTTGCGAGCGCGGCCGAGCAGGTCGGTCGTGGCGTTCTCGAGCTTGAGGCCGACCTCTTCGGTGACGACCTGGCCGCCCGTGAGGATGGCGATGTCCTGAAGCTGGGCCTTGCGACGGTCGCCGAAGCCGGGAGCCTTGACGGCGACCGACTTGAAGATGCCGCGGATCTTGTTCAGCACCAGGGTCGCGAGGGCTTCGCCCTCGACGTCCTCGGCGATGATGACGAGCTCCTTGCCCTCCTGGATGACCTTGTCGACGATCGGCAGAAGGTCCTTGATGTTCGAGATCTTCTGGTTCGCGATGAGGATGTAGGGGTCTTCGAAGACCGCTTCCTGACGCTCGGGGTCGGTCACGAAGTAGGGGTTGATGTAGCCCTTGTCGAAGCGCATGCCCTCGGTGAGCTCGAGCTCGGTGCCGAACGTCTGCGACTCCTCGACGGTGACGACGCCCTCCTTGCCCACCTTGTCGATGGCCTCGGCGATGAGCTCGCCGATCTCGGGGTCGGCGGCGGAGATGGATGCCGTGGCGGCGATCTCCTCCTTGGTCTCGACCTCCTTGGCCGACGCGAGGAGCTCGTCGGAGAGGGCCTTGACGGCCTTCTCGATGCCCTTCTTGAGCGAGATCGGGTCGGCGCCGGCCGCGACGTTGCGCAGGCCCTCGCGCACGAGCGCCTGAGCCAGGACCGTGGCGGTCGTCGTGCCGTCACCGGCGACGTCGTCGGTCTTCTTCGCGACCTCCTTGACGAGCTCCGCGCCGATCTTCTCGTACGGGTCGTCGAGTTCGATCTCCTTGGCGATCGAGACGCCGTCGTTCGTGATGGTGGGAGCGCCCCACTTCTTCTCGAGCACGACGTTGCGACCGCGGGGGCCGAGCGTCACCTTGACGGCGTCGGCCAGGATGTTGAGGCCGCGCTCGAGACCGCGACGGGCCTCCTCGTCGAAAGCGATGATCTTTGCCATGTGTGTGTCGTCCCTCCCGGACGTAGGCGATGTCTTTAGCACTCAATGACATCGAGTGCTAAATCATTCTGGCACTCGACCATGGGGAGTGCAAGCCGCGGGCTCCCGGCCCGACACACGGCGACCGCTAGCGGACGATATCGACCGATCCGCGCTCGGGGACGAGCTCGACCCACGTGTTGCCGGGGGCGAGCGTGACCTCGGCGCCGTCGGAGTCCCGAAGACGGATGGGCGCATCGCGGTTCTTCTTCGACCACGACACGCGGATCGTGCGCCCGTCGGTCGATACGGTCCCCTTGCCCTTCCCGACCAGGCGCGTCCGCGGGACGGTGCCGTACTCCACCTCGACGGTCAGCGTGACCACGTTGGTCGCGCGCAGCTGCGTGCCACCGGCATCCCGGTCCTTGTTCCCGTCCTGCCAGCGCAGGTACTTCCCGGCGTCCGCATTCCATCGCCAGGCACGGTCAGACTGGTACGAGAACTCGATGTCGAGCCCCTTGGTCTTGGAGCCGTCGGTGCCCGCGGAGGACGACGCGGCATCCTCGGAATAGGCGAACTGCTGCTTCGGCGGGTCGATCTTCTTGTACTCGGCGCGCAGCTCGCGGGCCCGCACGACCACGTTGTGCGGCGCACGCTTGGCCGTCGAGCGGTACATGAACCGGTCGTCCGCGCCGCCGTGGATCGACGTGTGCAGATCGGTGTCCCGGATCATCTGCACGAACTGGGCCTTGCCGCCGGAGAAGGCGATGATGCCGCCCAGCGGACCGACGATCTCGGGGTCCATGGGACGGATGCTGCGGATCGGGCCGATCTCCTTCGGCACGTCGGAGAACCACACCGCGACGTAGCGCGTGATGCCGCCCTCGACGAGCTCCTCGTAGACGATGTCGGTGCGCTCGAGCCCCCACTGCGGCCGTGCGTCCCAGTGATTGTCGATCTTGGCGGCGAGCGCCGGTCCCGTGATGTCGGCCAGCGGCACCTCCGTCCCCCGCAGCGGCGAAGCGCCCGTCGTGGGCGTCGGCGTCGGGGTCGGCGTGGGAGTCGGCGTCGGCGTGGGGGTGGCCGTCACCGTCGGTGACGGAGCGGCCTCCGTCTCGGGCGAACAACCGAGGAGAGTCATCGCCGCGACGGACAGGGCCGCGAGGGCCGCGACGGAGCGCAGAGGGAGGGTCACCCGGGCAGGATAGCCGAGCGCGGTGACGTCAGGCGGTCACGACGCGGACGGACTCGGCCTGGGGGCCCTTCTGCCCGGTGCCCACGGTGAACTCGACCGTCTGCCCCTCTTCGAGCACGCGGAATCCCGACATGTCGATGTTGGAGTAGTGGACGAAGACGTCCTGGCCGTCGACGACCGTGATGAAGCCGAATCCCTTCTCGGCGTTGAACCATTTGACGGTGCCCTGCGTCATCTTTTCTATCCCGTCATGCGAATCTCAGTGGTGCCATAAAGCGGTGGAACGTCGCAATGCTAACGACGCCCCGATACGCGCAGCCGCCGTTCCGGCAACTGTTGACACGCCTGCACCGAAGTCTTCACACGCAGGAAACACGGCGGATCGGGTGGGATTCGCGAGGGCGACCTCAGTCGGTGTTCTCGACGCGATCCATGCCGATGACGATGACCAGCTGCTTCAGCTCGTCACCGTCCTGGTAGGCCTCGCTGAACTCGACCTCCGCGCCCCCGATCGACTGGGCGAGGCCGCGCGCGGCGCCCTCGTCGTCTTCGGCGGCATAGAACACGGTCGTGGTCGGGAAGTCGTGGGAACCGGCATCCCCGGCGGTCACGTCGTCGGCCGACCACCCTGCGGCGACCACATCGGCACTGACGCTGGCACCGAGGGTGTCGTCGGTGGAGGCGTTGAGGACGAGCACGGTGTACGACGGGTCGACCACCGGCGTGGCGGTCGGGCCTTGCGTCGGCACGACCGCCGCCGGCGGTGCGGCGGCGAAGCGTCCCGTGACCCACAACGTGCCCAGGATGCCGAGGGCCACGAGGACGACGGTCGCGACGAGCGCCCACAGGAAGATGCGGCCGCGACGCATGCGCGGCTGCTCGGCACGGTGCGCTCCGACGCGACGCGCACCGCTCTCGGCGGGATCGGGCAGCGTGTCGAAGCGGTCGCTCGGGTGCTCGTTCGGCATCCCGCGATTCTATCGGCCCGCGCGATGCAGGCCCGGGCCGGGGGCCGTGACAGCGACCGACTGCTGCGCCTCGCGCATGCGGCGCAGCCGGTGCACGAGCATGGGCGCGTATGCGAGCGCATCCGCGTCGTCGACGAGACGACCGAGCAGTTGGTAATAGCGCGCTGGTGTGAGCGCCAGTTCTTCGCGCACGGCCTCCTCCTTCGCGGCGCCGTGGCGGCCCCAGCGCGCCTCGAAGTCCAGGAGGACGCGGTCGCGGTCGGAGAGGGGCACGTGTCCAGGCTAGACACCTCCCGCCGAGGACGCGGGAGCGCCACTCGATGCACGCCGGAAGGAACAGGAAGGGGCAGTGTCGGGTTGAATGGAGTGGACCTAAGGAGCTGCCATGACGTACAGCGTGAACAAGACCGACGAGCAGTGGCGCGAGGAGCTGACCCCCGAGCAGTACGCGGTGCTGCGACAGGCCGGCACGGAGCGCGCCTGGACCGGCGAGCTGCTCGACGAGAGCCGCGCCGGCCTCTACACGTGTGCCGCGTGTGGAGCGGAGCTCTTCCAGAGCGGCACCAAGTTCGACTCCCACTGCGGGTGGCCGAGCTTCTACGAGTCGGTGCGCCCGGAGGCGGTCGAACTCATCGAAGACCGCAGCCACGGGATGGTGCGCACGGAGGTGCGGTGCGCGACGTGCGGCTCGCACCTCGGGCACGTGTTCCCCGACGGCTTCGGCACGCCCACGGGCGACCGCTACTGCATGAACTCGCTGTCACTCTCGTTCGCACCCGAGAAGTGACGCCCGAGAGGTGAACGGGGCCCTGCAGGCCGTTCGCGCCCGGCGGTCGTGGTCGAAGGTGACGGATGCCGCTCCCACCCGCGCGGAGCTGCTCACGCTCGTCTCGGCCGCCGGGCGCGTCGCCGACCACTCGTCGCTGCGTCCGTGGCGCCTGATCGAGCTGCGTGGCGACGACCGCCATCGCCTCGGCGAGGCGCTCGCGCTCGCGCAAGGCGACGACCGGCCGTCGACGAAACCGCTTCGGGCACCCCTGCTGATCGCGGTGGTCGCGAGCTTCCGGCCGAGCACGAAGGTGCCCCGCTGGGAGCAGGAGGCCGTGGCATCCGGAGTCGCCCACATGCTCAGCCTCCTCCTCGACGAAGCCGGGTGGGGGGTCATCTGGCGCACCGGGCGCGAGACGCGCTCGACTCCCGTCGCGCGCGCTCACGGTCTCGGCGACGACGAGGAGCTGCTGGGCTGGCTGTACGTCGGCGGAAAGCCCGCCCACAGTCGTCCCGGTCGCCGCGCGGCGCTGGATGCCGCACCCCTGGTGACGCGCATGCCCTCGGCCGCGCGGATGCCGTCGTCGACGACGCTCGAAGGGGCGGCGGACGGCGAGGAGCCGCCCACCACGGTCGCGACAACCGGCGAGGCGCTGCCCTCGCGCACCGGGAAGAAGGCGAAGCGCGCGGCGAAGAAGGCCAAGAAGAAGGCCAAGCGCGCCCGCAAGAAGGAACGCAAGAAGGAGCGGGAGCGCGCGGCGAAGGCCGAGAAGAGGGCGCGGAAGATCGCCGCTCGCCAGAGCGCCGCGGACGCGAGCGATCAGCCCTGAGGGCGACGGCGAGCGCGCCACGGCGCTGCCGCCACGACGACCGAGACGAGGGCGATCGCGACCATCGTGAGTTCGATCGCCCACCCGGGTCCGGATGCCGCGGGGAACGCGACATCGATCGCGAAGGCCGTGAGCAGCTGACCGGCGACGGTGCCGAGTCCGAGCAGGAGCACGCCGGTGTGCACCACGAGCGCCGCCGACAGGAAGATGTAGACGACGCCGATCGCCCCGCCGACGAACAGCCAGGGCTCCCCCGGCACCGTGTCGGGCGGGCCTGAAACCGCGACGCTCACGACCGCGGCCACCACGAGCAGAATCGTGCCGCCGATGAAGTTGACGAGGGTCGCGGTGAGCGGGGTTCCCACGCGCTGACGGAGACGTCCGTTGGTCGCCTGCTGCCACGCGATCCCGACGCCCGCCACGAGCGGGAGGACCAGCATCCACAGCGGGATGCGATCGAGCACCCCGCCCTGCAACGACACGGCCACCGCGGCGAGCGCGAGCACCCCGCCCAGCACCCGGGGGACGGTGACGGCGACGACCCCCGCCGGGCCGTAGCCGACGCGGTCGAGGACGAGCCCGTTGACGGTCTGACCCGCGACCACGCCCACGGTGAACAGCGAGACGCCGATGACGGCGACGGCGAGGCCCTGGGTCGCCACCGTGAGGGCGCCCGCGGCGCCGCCCGCCAGCATCCACCACGGGATCGTGCGCTCGCGCAGCCCCGTCGTGAGCGCGCGGAAGCCGCGTCGCCCCGACGGCAGCAGGAGCGAGCACAGGGCGAGGAGCGCGAGGCCGGAGCCGAACGAGATGGCCGCCGCGACGAGTCCGTCGCCCAACCGCAGGCCCAGTTCGCCGTTGATCCGCGCCTGTATCGCCGTGAGGATGCCGACCAGCACCGCACCCGACAGGGCGATCGCCGCGGGCAGTCGCGCGGGTGAGGGGGCGGACGTCACCCGACGAGCCTAGGCGACGCGGCTCCAGACCCTCAGTTGTGAGGGATTCGGGTGAGGAAACGGGTGGTTTCCGCGACTCCGCCGTCATCGGCTCCGGGCGGGGGCATCTCTTCAGTGCATTCACGCCTCCGGCATCCGCGGCTCGACCACGGCACCGGCGGCGTCACGGGAGATCGCGGGAGAACCACACGTGCGCACCACCATCACGGCCGAACGACTCGGCGAAGAGACCGACAGTCACACCGACGCCGACCCCACGGCCGCCATCGGCGACTTCTACGCGGCCAACCGAGGACTTCTCCAAGGGTTCGCCCGCAAACTCGCCGGAGATCTCCTCGACCCCCACGACCTGCTCGCGGAGGCCCTCGCCTCCGCCGTCGGTCGCGCGGCGTCGGGGAGCGACATCGCCAACATCGGCGCGTACCTGTTCGCGGCCATGCGCAATCGGATGAAGGACGAACTGCGCTCCGCGCGCTCCCGCACCGTGCCGCTGGAGGCCGAGGGGGTCCGCACGGATGCCGACGTGTTCCGCGAGGTCGACGTGTTCCACGAGCGCGCGCTGGTGCGCCGCGCCCTGCGGACGCTCCCCGCCGATCAGCAGCGCGTGCTCGTGCACGTGGCGGTGGCGGGGGCGCGGGCGCGGGAGTTGACGGCCGAGCTCGACCGTCCCGCCCCGGCGATCCACGCGCTCGTCTACCGCGCGAAGGCGGGCCTGCGGCGCGCGATCGTGCGGGAGATGCTCGTGTGGGCCGACCCGCCCGCCGCGTGCGTGCGCATCGCCAACACGCTCCCCGACATCTTCCCGCTCGCGCTGGCCGACGTCGTCGGGGTCGCACGGTTCACCCATCTCGCGCGTTGCGTACGCTGCCGTGCGGCGTGGACGCGACTCGACGAGCTCGCCCGCGGCTTCGACGACGCATGAGCGCGACCGCAACTCCGGATCGCGAAGGAACGCCGGAGCGTGAGGGGACGCCGCTCCCCCCGCGTGTGGTCCTCGGTCGCGCCTCGCTCCTGGCCGGACGCACGGTCACGGCGCTCGTCGAGTTCGAAGCGGCCGCGCGGGCGGCGCGCACTCCGGCCGAGATCCGCCTCGCCGCGCACCACGAAGCGCTCGTGCACGCCGTGCGGGGATCGCTCGATGCGGCTGACGGCATCCTGGCCCGCGCGTATGACGACGATCCCGCCCCCTACTCCGGGGTCGGCGCAGAGCCGACGGATGCCGTGGCCCGCGCGGCGCGTGCGCTTCTCGCCGTGGAACGCCTGACGCCCGAAGCATCGGCCGCGGTCCGGAGCCTCGACGCGGGGACGCCGGGGCTCCTGCCGTTCGCCCTCCTCGCCGACACCCGCCTGTCGCTGGCCGAAGGGCTGCCGCATCGGACGCTCGACACCCTCGACCTCCTCCTCCCCCAGCTCCCGGCGCGCGGCGCCCTCATGGCGGACATCGCCGCCGCGAGCCGGATCGACGCATTCGCGCTGCTGGGCGATCTTCGCGCGGCGGGACGGATCGACACCGCCGGCGGAGACCTCACGCGGCTCGCGCGCGCTCGCCTCGTGCTGCGCCAGGGTCGACCCGCCGGCGCCGCGACCCTCGCCGGCGCGATCCTCACGGCCCGCGGCACACCCCCGGGCCAACGCGCGGAGGCATCGCTGCTGATCGCCTGGGCGACGTTCCTCCGAACCGGACGCGTCGACGCCGCGCTGGCGACGTCGGCCGCTCGCTGGATGCTCGCGACCGGCGCGCGACGTTCGCTCGCGATGCTGCCCGCGAGCGCCCGTGCGGAGCTCGCCGCTGCCGTACCCGCCGACGTGAGGGACGCCTTCGCGCGAGCCGCCGTCGGTGTCGTCGCGGCTCCCGAGGTGCCTCGGATCCCGCCGCTCACGCGGTCGGAGCGTCGGGTGCTGGCAGCCGTCCGCGGCCCCGTCACGCTCGACGCGGCCGCACACCTCCTCGGGGTCTCCCGCAACACCGTCAAGACGCACCTGACGTCGGTGTACCGCAAGCTCGGCGTCACGCGGCGTGCCGAGGCGCTCGTGACGGGAGAGCGACTGGGACTGTTCGACGGAATCGAGTCGATGCCGTGAGGCGAGGGAAGGATGCCGGAACCATGCGCATTGCAGAGATCGAGGGGTTCCGCGGGATGAGTCGCTGGACCGACCGCGCGCTGCTCGCGGAGAGTCTCGTCGGGCGGCCCGAGGCGGCCGACCTGCTGTGGGCCCGCCACGAGAGCGCCGCCGCCGAGACGGTCAGGGCGTGCACCGGGATGACCGCGTCGCACGAGACGGTCGCCGCCGCGCGCGACCTCTTCCGTCAGGAGGCCCCGGCCCGCGTCTGGGCGGGGATGCCGGTGCGGGAGACCGTCGTGGCCGTCACGGCGGAGCTCTTCCCTCAGCTCGACGGTGCCGGCGACCACGACTACCCCGCCGGGCGGACGTCGCTCGTGGAGGCCTATCGGCTGCTCCCCGCCGACGACCGCGCACTGCTGTGGTTCCGAGCGGTCGACCGGATGACGTGGAGCGACTGCGCACCGATGATCGCGGCATCCCTCGTGGAAGCCACCTCGCCGCGACTGGTGGACCGCTTCGTGGAGAGGTGGATCGCCGTCTCCCGCGGTCGTGGACTGCCCGACGAGTGCGCTCACGTGCGCTCGTCGCTCTTCCAGGGGCGCACGGGCGGACGCGGCGCCGACGCGCACGTCGCGCACTGCATGCCGTGCTCGACGGTTGCCGTCAATCGCGGCGAGGTGATCGATCGGCTGGGTGCGCTCCTCCTAGCGAGCACGATCGGCTCCGAAGCGGCCGAGCGGTGGCGGGCCGCCAACGCCGGCCTGCGCACGCCCACGGTGCCGGTCTTCGCGCTCCGCCCCTGACGCGAGGGCGAGAGGCGCAGCACCGCCGGGGCGCCTGCGGGGCCCCGCCCGCACGACGCCCCGGCGGCGGTCTTCACTCCTCGATGGCCGCGATCCACACCGTCGTCTCGCCCGGCACCGTGTCACGGGCGTCGGCGACCGTAGTGGCATCCGCGCTGGAGAGCACGATCCGGCTGGTGTGCGTCACGAGCTCCGCGGGAAGCCGGTACTCGTCGTCGCCGAAGTTGGTAACGACGTGCCAGCCGCCGGGGCGGACGAAGTGGAGCACGTCGTCACGCCCCGTTTCGACCCATTCCAGCCGCTCGGTCCCCTGCAGGCGCCGACGCAGGTGTAGAGCCCGACGGTAGAGCGAGAGAGTGGATGCCGGATCGCTCTCCTGCCGCTCCACGGCGAAGCCTCCGAACCACGCGGGCTGCGGCAGGTGCGCGCCGTCGTCACCGAATCCGAACGCAGGTCCCTCGGCGTGCCACGGGAGAGGCACACGGCATCCGTCGCGGCCGATCTCGGCTCCGTGCGTGCGGAAGTAGGTGGGGTCTTGGCGCTGCGCCGGCGTGATCTCGGACACCTCGGGGAGGCCGAGCTCTTCGCCCTGGTACAGATACGCGGACCCGGGGAGCCCCAGGACGAACAGGGTCGCTGCGGCGGCGCGCCGACGACCGCGTTCGGCGTCGACGCCTTCTCGTCGCCCGCCCTGCAGCAGCCACTGGGCGGCGCGCTTCGTCGGCGTGACCGCCGGGTCGTCGGCCCCCGGGAGCCCGTACCGGGTGGCGTGGCGCACGACGTCGTGGTTGGACAGCACCCACGTGCTCGACGAGGACGACCCCTCGGTGCGGGACAGGTTCTCGGTGACGATGCGGCGGAACTCCGGCGCGTGGAACGCCGCCTCCAGCAGGTCGAAGTTGAAAGCTTGGCCGAGGCTCTCCTGGCGCGCGTACAGGTGGATGCGCGAGGGGTCGACCCACGCCTCGGCGACCGCGGTGCGGGGCGGGTCGTAGGAGTCGAACACCTCTCGCCACTGCGCGTAGATCTCGTGCACATCGTCCCGGTCCAGAAGGGGGTGATTGCCGTCGCGGGGAAGCAGATCGAGCTCGGCGCGCGACGGCAGCGGCTCGGTGAGGTCCTTGGAGAGCATGTGCGCCACGTCGATGCGGAAGCCGTCGACGCCGCGATCGGCCCAGAACCGCAGCGTGGTGACGAAGTCGTCGCGCACGTCGGGGTGATCCCAGTTGAGGTCGGGCTGCTCCCGCGCGAAGTTGTGCAGGTACCACTGGCCGTCGTCCACACGTTGCCATGCGGGCCCGCCGAACGCCGACACCCAGTCCGTCGGCGGATGCGCGCCGTCAGGCCCGGAGCCCTCGCGGAAGATGTACCGCTCGCGTTCCGTCGATCCCCGTCCCGCCGCCAGTGCACGCTGGAACCAGACGTGCTGATCCGAGGTGTGGTTGGGGACGATGTCGACGACCACCTTGATCCCCCGCTCGTGCAACGCGGCGAGCATCCGGTCGAAGTCGTCGAGCGTGCCCAGGCGCGGGTCGACGTCGCGGTAGTCGGCGACGTCGTAGCCGCCGTCGGCGAGTTCCGACGGGTAGAACGGGCTCAGCCACACCGCGTCGATCCCGAGGCTCGCGAGGTAGTCGACGCGCGACGTGATACCCGGCAGGTCGCCGATGCCGTCGGCATCCGCATCGGCGAAGCTGCGCGGATAGATCTGGTACACGGTCGCCTGCCGCCACCACGGCGGGGTCGTATCGTGCGTCGCTCCCGCCGGGTCGGTGTCGAAGTCGGTACGGAGCTCGGTGTCGAGGTCGGTGTCGAGAGGCGTGGTCACTGCGCGGTGCCCTTTCTGCGGTGCGGGTGGTCGGGGAGGTCGCGGGATGCCGTCAGCCCTTGACGGCGCCCTGGGTGACGCCCTCCATCACCCATCGCTGGGTGAAGAGGTATGCGATCAGGGCCGGCGCCATCGCCATGAGGTACGAGGCGAACGAGACGTTGTAGTTGTTGCTGAACTGCGTCTGGAAGAGGTTCTGGCGAACCGGCAAGGTCTGCAGCGTGGGGTCGGAGATGATCAGCGACGGCATCATGAAGTCGTTCCACGCGTAGAGGAAGGCGAAGATGCCGACCGTGGCGCTCATGGGAGCCAGCAGCGGGAAGATCAGCCGCCAGAAGGTCTGCCAGGTGCTCGCCCCGTCGATGCGCGCGCTCTCCTCCAGTTCGATCGGGATCGAGCGCAGGAATGCGGTGAACAGCAGCACGCTGAAGCTCAGCTGGAACATGGTGGCGAGGATGATGACGCCGAAGGGGTTGTCGAGTCCGACGCGACCCGTCAGCTGGATCTGCGGCAGCGCCACCACGGGGAACGGGATGAACATCGCCGCGAGCAGGTAGAAGAACGAGTAGCGGAAGAGACGCCGCTCCCAGTTGCGCACGATGGCGTACGACGCGAAGGCGGCGAGCACGATGGTTGCGGCGACGGTGCCGGCGGTCACGAGCAGGGAGATCGCCGCGCCGACGGGGAACTTCGTGAGCGTCCATGCCTGCACGAAACCGTCGAAGCTGAACGGGGCCGGCAGGGAGAACGCGTTGCCGTCGACGGCTTGAGCGCTCGTCTTGAGCGACATCGAGATCGTGACGTACAGCGGCAGGAGCACCGTGACCGCGCACAGCATCAGGATGATCGTCGCCGACCAGTTCACCCGCTCCATGCGGGGCTTCCTGACGCGGGAGCGCGTGGAAGGCACCGAGATCTCGGCCTGTTCGAACGCCAGAGCGGGCTGACTCGTGGAGGTGGTCATGACAGCTGGTTCCTTCCGCGCGTGAGCGAGAGTTGGAGCACGGAGATGACGACGGCCACGATGAAGAAGATCGTCGCGTTGGCCATCTGATAGGCGTAGTCGCCGCCGTTGAAGCCCGCGATGATCGTCATCGCGATGCTGCGGGTGGCCGTTCCGGGGCCGCCGTTGGTGAGACCGACGATGATGTCGTAGGCGTTGAGGAAGCCCTTGAAGCCGAGGATGACGTTGATCACGACGTAGCCGGCGACGAGCGGGAGGGTGATCCGCACGAGCTGCTGGCTCTTGCTCGCACCGTCGAGGTCGGCCGCCTCGTACACGTCGCCCGGGACGGAGAGCAGACCCGCGATGTAGATGAGCAGCGTCCCCGGGATGGCCTGCCACGCCGTGACGACGACGATCGCGATCCACGCGAGGTCGGCGTTGGCGAGCAGGCTCGTCTCCAGCCACGACACCCCCACCGCGGAGCCGAACGCCGGCACCGAGTTGGAGAAGAGGAAGTTGAAGACGTAGGCGATGATGATGCCCGAGATCACCATCGGGATCACGAACACCGTGCGCAGACCGGTCTTGAAGCGGATGCGGGCGGTGAGCGCCACCGCCAGGAGGAAGGCGATGACGTTCACCACGATCACCGTCGCGATCGCGAAGCCGAACGTGAACAGGTAGCTCTGCAGGATCGCGGGGTCGCTGAACAGGGCGATGTAGTTGGTGAAGCCGATGAAGTTCCAGTCGCCGATGCCGATGGAGTCGGTGAAGCTGAAGAAGATCCCGATCACCCCGGGCACCGTGATGGCGAGTGTGAACAGCACCAGGCTCGGCAGCAGGAACAGGTAGTAGATCGGTTCCACCCGACGCTTGCGGTGGGCGAGGTCACGAGACGCGCGTCCCGTTCCCTCCGTGACGATCGTGCGGGTGGCGGTCATCTCGAGGTCTCCTTCGACTCTGCGGAAGACGGCACGGGCTGACGGAACGCGAGACGCGACCAGTCCTGATCCATCGTGCGAAGGATCGACGACGGCGCCGCTCCGAGCACCATGGCCTGTGCGTAGTTGAAGACGGGGATCGTCTTGGGAACGAGCACCGACGGCCCCTGGTAGACCTTCCCGTCGGCGTAGTACTCCTGCATGCCCGCCACGCGAGGGTCGTCGGGCGGAGCGGCGTCGGTCAGCGGCGAGAAGCCCAGCTGCAAGGCGTTGTACGCGTCGATGATCTCCGGCTGGTACAGGTACTCCAGGAAGTCGCGGGCGGCGTCCTTGTGCCGCGATGCCTCGGGGATCATGGCCGCGAGGTCCATGTTCACCCGGACGGCGAGGTCGCCGGCATCCTCCGTCATCGGGAGCGGGAATGTGCCGAGCTCGAGATCCGGATCGATCTTGGCGATCTCGGCGAACGCCCACGGCCCCTGGAGGTACATCGCGGCCTCGCCGCGGGCGAAGGCGAGGTTGCCGTCGCCGTACGCCCGGCTGGGAGCGTCGTCGTTGACGTACTCGGTGGCGAGCTCGAGCATGCGATCGATGGGCGAGGAGAAGTCCTTCTCGAACGAGACGTCCGAGTCGGGCCCGACGTCGGCACCTTCGGCCGCCAACCGGTCGAAGAAGTCGATGACCGGCACCGACCCGCCGACCGCGTAGTCGTACCAGCCCTGGCCGACGGTCCAGTCGTCCTTGAAGGTCGCGTAGAACGGCGTGATCCCGGCATCCTGCAGCGTCGTGCAGACCTCGATCAGCTCGTCCCAGGTCGTGGGGACCTCCACCCCCTGCTCCTCGAAGATCTGGGGGTTGTAGATCACCGACGACGCCATCACGGAGTACGGGAGGGCGCTGACCGTCCCCTCGCACGTGCCGTACTGGTCCATCAACGGCTGCAGGTCGTCGCGCACGCTCGCGGCGGCATCCGTGCTCGACAGGTCGCTGAGGGCACAGCGCTGCACGAACCGGGCGACCTCGTAGTTGTAGTTGGCGAGCATGAGGTCGGGCGGGTTGCCGCGCACGAAGCTGGCGGAGACGACGTCGACGCCCGAGGTGTCCATCTCCACGGTCACCTGGTCCTGCGAGGCGTTGTAGTCGGCGACCGTCTTGTTCATGAAGTCGAGCGCCTCCCGCTTGCTGAAGGTGAAGCGGATGGTCTCGCGTCCGTCGTTCGAGCAGCCCGCCAGCATCCCTCCGGCCAGCACGATCAGCGCCCCCGTGGCCAGCAGGCGGGTCCTTCTGTGGTGTGACATCGACATCCTCGTCTCTCACCGCACCGTCGCGGATATTTGAATCAGTACTAGATTTACTCGCCAAATCAATGTGTACACGGCAGTATTGCAGGGAACGAAAGCGAAGGTCAATACCCTTGTCGATCGCCCTCGGAACCACTTCGGCCCGGCCCGCCAGCCTCGACGCCGTGCTCGACCACGCCTGGGGCGCGCGCGAGTTCACGGCCTCCGACGTCATGGCCGCCACCGGACTCACCCGCTCCACGGCGATCGAGGCGATGGATACGCTGGCGGAGATGGGCCTGCTCGAAGAGCTGCCCAACGCGCGCCTCGCCGGCGACTACCGCAAGGGACGCCCGGCCCGCCGATTCGCTCTCCACGCGGATGCCGCCGTCCTCCTCGGTGTGGACGCAGGACACACGCACATCACCGCGACGGTCACCGACCTGCGCTCCCACTCCCTCGCCTCCCACCGGACCACCCACCAGATCGATGCCGAGGGGCCCGACGACCGGCGCCGCGCGGTGCTCGGAACCGTCGACGAGGCCCTCCGGCGGGCGGGGAGATCACGCGGCGACGTGCTGGCCATCGCGGTCGGCGTTCCCGCCCCCGTGGATGCCACAGGCCGCTCGCCCCGGCATCCGGACGGGTTCTGGGAGCGGATGAACCCCGACTTGGCGGAGGCGCTCGCGTGGGCGCCGCTGGTCCGCATCGACAACGACGCGTCGCTCGCGGCCGTCGCGGAGGGCGCCGTGGGGGCGGCGGCGGGATGCGCCGACTACGTCACCCTCCTCGCGGGCGACCGGCTCGGTGCCGGCGTCGTCGTCGACGGCCGCCTGCTGCGCGGCGCGCACGGCGGGGTGGGAGAGATGGTCGCGTTCGATCACGTCGAAGGCGTCGGCTCCGCGTACGGGCTCGGCGCCATGGCGGCCACCTGGGCGCGCGCCGCCGTCGCCGAGGGGCGCCTCACCCCGGGCGGGGCGCTGGCGGGGCTCGCCGCGGACGACCTCGACGGGCGGCGGGTGCTGGAAGCGGCCGCCGCGGGCGACCCGGATGCGCAGGCGATCGCGGAGCGCGTCGGCGCGGTGCTCGCCCGCATCGTGAGCGTGCTCGGGAGCATGTTCGACCCGCGGCGCGTCGTGGTGTCGGGGGCGATCGCCGCCGGAGTGGCCGACGTCGTCGACGCGGCCCGGCTCGCCCTTCCCACCGACCTGCACCTTCCGGCGCCCGAGCTGGTGATCTCGCCCCTCGGCGCCGACGTCGTGGTCACCGGCGCCGTCTCGGCGGCCGCCGATGCCGCGCGCACGGCAGCCCTCGACGTCTGGGCCACCCGCCAGGCGTAGTCGCGTCCACAGCGGGTCGCCCGCCGGTCGGGCGTGGTTCGCCCGCGTCGGCTTGCGGGTCGCGCGACCTGGCATCCGCAAAGCGGCGCGGGTGAACGCGGCGAGGCAGCAGGATGAGGCGTCTACGATCGCGCCGAACCGGCGATTCTCTCGTGCGTCGCGCGAACGAATGCGGCATACCCGCCCGGAGTCCTGCCCCAGAACCGACCGGACGTGACCACCTCGTTCTCGTCGGTCGCGACCACCCGCGCGCCCAGAGCGCGAGCGGCACGAACGAGCTCGACGTCCTCGTGTTGATCGAGATCCGCGAACCCACCGATCCTCGTGTAGACGTCGGCGCGGAGGCCGAGGTTCGCGCCGTGGACGTTACCGACCGGGCGCCCGCGAGGGTGCGTCGCCAGCCAGTGCTCGGCATGCTCCGCGGTGAGGTCGGCGAAGTCGGGACGAACCGTGCCGAGCACGACGTCCGCTCCCGCCGCTCGGAGCTCGAGCTGATGACTGAGCCAGGTGGGCGGGACCGTGGAGTCCCCGTCGGTCGTGCAGACCCAGATCCCTCGCGACGGCACCTCCCCCAGCGCAGTGAGCGCCGCGGTCATACCGACACGCCGGGCGGTCCCCACGTTGCGGGCGTCGATGCGGAGCGTGCGCAGCGGCCAGGATCGCGCGATGCCTTCGGACGCGTCCGTGCACGCATCGAGGACGACGACGGCGCAGACGCGGACGTGCGGGTGCGTCCGCCCGGTGTGCTCGAGCGCGGCGCACAGTGCGGCGAGGCAATCGTTCAGCAGCGCGGCCTCGTTGTGCACGGGGATCACGACGGCGGCGGCAACGATGTCGTCGCCGGAGACGGCACTCATGCGATCAGGCCCGTCTCGGCCGCAACCGATCGCGCGTGGTCGAGCCCGTAGACCTCGAGCACGAAGTCCTCTTCCTCGTGCGCGACGATTCGGACGAGGCGGCTCGAGGAGCGGAACACCGCGTGGACGTCGTCCCCGGTCTGCGGATACTCGGCGACCGGATGCCGCCAGTGGCACGCGATCAGATGCCCGTCAGGCGTGAGCGCACGGTGCATCCGTTCGACCGCGACGGTCAGGTCGACGCTGCTCCAGTAGTAGCCGACCTCGGAGAGGACGACGAGGTCGAACGTGCCGGAAGGCCACTCGCCGGGCAGCGCGAGGCGCTCGAATCCGACGCCCGTCCTCTCGCCGATCCGCTCTTTCGCGATCGCGAGCGGCGCGGTGGCGATATCGACGGCGTGGACGGCATCGCATCGTTCTGCCAGGAGCTCGGTCAGCACCCCGGTGGAGCAACCGAGCTCGAGTGCGGAGGCGTACCGGGCGCGGGGCAGGCTCGCCATGGTGACGGCGCGCTTCCGCAGCTCGTACCACCGCGACTCGAACCCCCACGGGTCGTCTCCGTTCCGCCCGTAGAACTCCTCGAAGAACCCCTCCCCGAGACTCTCGGGTTCCTCGGCGGGGCGCACGAAGACCTCGAACGCCCGATCGAAGTGCGCCTGCATGCCGTCATGGAGCATCACCTCGTCGCCCGGCGCTGGTGAGAGCGCGGCGATCTGGCTGCGGTGATGCCGCGTCGCGACGCGCTTGGCGTCGACGGCCGCGGCGTCGAGCCGGACGACCTCGAGATCACCCCACGGCACGTCCTCGGCTGAGCCCCAGTGCCACAGCCAGATCGGATAGCCCCGCCACGGGATGCCGAGGTCCCGGCACACCTCGGCGGCCACTTCGCCGACGACGCGGTGGTCGCGGTGCCCATCCCCCTGCCAGGGCGACACGACGAGGCGGGAACCGGCATCCATCAGGACGGCGCGAAGCGCAGTGGCGATCTCGTCCCGGTGACCGTCGGTGCCGCCGTCCGGGATGCCGAGGAAGCGGAGCTCGATCGAGGAATGCAGGTGCCCCATGGCCGCAGTCGCTTCCCGGCGCCGCAGCGCAGCCAGCTCGGCGGGCGCGTGCGACGGCGATTCGGGATGCGACCCCTCCCCGTCGGTCGCGACGAGCACCGTCACTCTCGCGCCGCGACGAGCGGCGAGCGACATCAGCCCCGCCGCACCGAGAGTCTCATCGTCGGGGTGTGCCGCGACCACGATCACGTGATCGGCATCCTGCCGGAGATCCGGCAGCGCCTGTGCCCTAAAAGCCGCAGCCCACACGCCCTCGGCCGTTCCGGGGTCGCGGTGGCTGAAACTCACCACGCGCCCCGCCCCTCGCTGATGTCGACGCCGATCCGAGCCACGTCCCGCTCGCCGTGATGCTGACGCAGATACAGTTCCAGGTCGGCGACCCGCCGCGCGTGCGCCTCGTCCGCGACCAGGGGCAGCGGGCCGAGCGCGCGGGCAGCCTCGGCCAGTGTCCTCTCGACCGCGTCGGCGACGACCGCCCGGACGCGCGCCGCGAGCGTGCCCGGAAAGGCCGGCCCCTCGGATGCCGCGTCGATCCCGTCCATCTCGCGGGCGGCGGACTGCAGCGCCAGCCGCGCGGCCCACAGCGCCGTGTCGACGCGCCCGAGGTGCAGACGCGACAGCTGATCGGCGCCGTCACGCCGCGCCGCGTCGAGCAGGGCGTCGCGAAGCGGGAGGGCCGCGCCCCACCAGCACGCCGCCACCCCGATGCCGCCCGCGGCGAAGCCGGGTCGGCGAAGGTACCAGCCCGGCTCGCCGACGGGCACCGCCGGGACCGACGTGAAGTCCACCGGCGCGCTGACGACGTGACTCAGTCCCCGCGCGAACCACGGCCCCGATCGAGGTCGGACGCCGGGGGCTTGCAGCGCGACGGCGAACAGGCGACGCTCGTCGCCGACCCACGCTGTGACGAGCGCGTGGCTCACGTGCTGCGCGAGCGAGCACCACGGCTTGGTTCCGTCGAGGCGCCAACCGCCGGCATCCGCCCGCGCTTCCAGCCGCATCCCTGCACCCTCGGCAGCGAATACACCCCACGATGAGTCAGGACCGTCGGCGATCGACGACAGGTCGACCGCTGCACCGTCGCGTCGCGCCTGTTCCAGGATGGTGAGGGCATCGAGGTGCGGCTCGAGGATGCGGGCCGCCGCGACGTCTCTGCGGGCGACCGCCGCCAGCAGGGACCAGTCCTCCCCCAGGGAGCGCTCCGCTCCCCGGACGGCACCGACAGCAACCGCCCACGCGAGCGTGGCGTCGACATCGGTGCCGAATCCGTCGATGGCATCCGCGTCGGCGAGCGCCGACCTGAGCTCCGGGGCGAACGGCGCCTCGCTCAGGAGCGGGGTCGTCGACGAATCTCTCGGCATGGGGTTCACCCGCCGAGTCTCACCGCGTCTCGCCGCGTTCGGCAGAGGCTTGCCACCGCGTGAGGTTTCCGATAGCGAAGCTCGGGGCGCCCGGTCGCCGCGTCGTTCTCGCCTGAGCACGGTCGCCGCGTCGATCGCGCGGCCCCGCATGCGGCGGCGTCTCAACGAGCGGGCGGCGCGGGGTCACCCCCGACGAGCTGATCGCGCCGGCGTCGTAGGTACGCGCCCTCGGCCGAGTTGCCGGCGAGACGGATGGCGGCGTCGTACGCGGCTCGCGCCTCGACGCTTCGTCCCACGCGCCGCAGCAGGTCGGCCCGCGCCGCGTGGAAGGCATGGTAATCGTCGAGCGCGTCGGCGATACGCGCGAGGTCGGCGAGCGCGAGGTCCGCTCCATCCACCTCCGCGACGGCGATGGCGCGATTGAGTCTCACGATCGCCGACGAGTCGACAACCATCAGTCGGTCGTAGAGCGTCACGATCTGAGGCCAGTCCGTATCGCGCGCAGAGGGCGCGTAGGTGTGCACAGCGCTGATCGCGGCGAGCAGCTGATAGCGGCCCGGTGAGGCCGTCCCGGCGGCGACCCGGGCGATCCGCTCGCGGACGAGCAGGTGCCCCTCCGCGATCATGGTCCGGTCCCACGCCGCCCGGTCCTGCTCGTCGAGAGTCACGAGCTCGCCCGCGCGCGACACCCGGGCGGTCCGGCGAGCCTCGGTGAGCAGCATCAGCGCAAGGAGGCCCGACACCTCGCCCTCGTCGGGGAGGAGCTCGCGCAGGAGCCGACAGAGCCGGATCGCCTCGTCGCTGAGGTCGGCGCGCACCGGGTCCGTGCCACCCGTGGCGAGATATCCCTCGTTGAACACGAGATACAGCACCGCGAGCACCCCCGGAAGCCGTTCTCGCACGTCGTCCTGCGTCGGCATCCGATAGGGCACGTCCGCCGCGGCGATCCTGGCCTTGGCGCGGGTGATGCGCCGCGCGATCGTCGTCTCCGGGACGAGGAACGCGTGAGCGATCTGAGGGACGGTGAGCCCTCCGAGGAGGCGCAGGGTCAGCGCCACCCGCGCCGGCATGGCGAGCATCGGATGACAGCAGATGAAGATCAGCCTGAGCCTGTCGTCGTCGACCGACCCGGTCGGTTCGGGAGATGTGTCGTCGCGCATGAGCTGCGCCGCCAGCTGCTTACCGTCGCGATGGGACTCGCGCCGTAGGCGGTCGATCGCCTTACGCGCCGCGGTCGTGGTGAGCCATGCCCCGGGATTGGGCGGGACGCCGTCGAGCGTCCATCGCTCCAGCGCCGTGACGAATGCCTCGCCCGCGGCATCCTCAGCAAGGTCGAGGCTGCCGAAACGGCGTACGAGGCCGGCGACCACCCGCGCCCACTCATCCTGGTACGCGCGGGTGATCGCCTCCGTCACACGGGGATCGGTCACGTGCACACGGCTCGCGTCAGTCCCGCTCGGGCAACTGCCGCTCGATGATCTCGTCCACGCCCGACGGGAACCGATGCACCTCTTGCGGCCAGTCGAGGGAGACCGCCATCCGGCCGGCCCAGTGACGCGCGGCATCGTCATCGGCCGCCTCGATCACCGTGAAGCCGCCCAAGTGCTCCTTCGATTCGACGAAGGGGCCATCGGTGAAGGCGGGCGACCCGCCGTCGTTGACCACGCTGAAGATCGCGGTCGACGCATCGATGCCGCCGTCGGCGAAGACGAACACGCCGGCCGCCTTCATGTCCTCGAGCAGCGCGTGGGACGCTTCGCTCTTGCGAGTGAGCTCCTCGGGCGTCTGGGCTGGCACCCACTCGTCATTGAAGGCGATGAGATATCGGGGCATGGTGGGATTCCTCTCGTCGAACGAAGCCGCATCGATCGCGGCATTCCGTGTGGGCATCCGAAAGGGACGCTCACAGGAACCACGAACGGCAACGCCCGGATACGACACTATCCCCGAGATTCGCGCCGGATCAGCCGTCCGGACTCGGGGCGGGGACAGTGTCGAGTCGTTCACACCGACAACGGGCACCCGCGCGATGCGAGTGCCCGTCTTCGTTTCCGGCGGTTTTGCAATCAGTATTGCCAACGGCCCGAGAGTGGGCTGTTAGCAGAACCTGTCCTGGTGCGGATCGCGGGCATCCGGGGTTCCTGCGTTTCCTGTAGACGGTTCCTGCTTTTCCTGTAGAGCGGGCACAGTGATGGCCCCTGCCGAACGAGGCCCAGGACCGAGAGGCTCTGGTGGGAGTCGCGGTGCACCGAGAATGGCAGACCTGACTTAGCGAGATCATCACCGGACGTCCGGTGTCGCTCGGATAGATTGCGCTAGCGTGCGGCATGTGGACGCTGCCGAACTTCCCTGGTCATTGGTATCTATCGCGCTGGCAGCACTTGCTGGCGCAGGGTTGAACCATGCGTTTGGTCGTCGCGCGGAGTCGATGCGCGCCCTACGAGAAGCTCGCACCGAGTGGGCCGTCGACGCAATGGCGTTCCGTGACGCGAACCTCGAGGACGTCGTGATGAAGATCTACGCACGTCCGGAAGCACCCGAAGTCAAACCGGCGCTGAGAGTCATTGACCCTCGTGGCGCTCGATATGCGTACACGCTTGTGATCGTGCAGGCATCTGCCGAACGCCAGATCGCTGACCAGTGGTTCGGCGGCAATGGTATCTACAGCACAATCACGCCGCCACAACTGCGTAGGCTCGGACGACTCATGGAACGCACAATCGCACTGTGGGCTCAGGCAAGTTGGCGCATGCCGTTGTGGCGCCTACGCCTAGTCACCTGGTGGCTCGTCCGACGTGAACAGCTGTGGACGGAGTACATGCATGGCGAGCTAAACGCCGGGCAGCAGCGAGCCACCAACCGCGCGGACGCGGCAAGCTTTCGCAAGTACGCCCGCGCCCGCAGGCGGGAGGTGCGTCGTTCCCGCCGACGCCAGAAGCCAACCGGCGCGTTCATCGATTGCTCGACGTGCGGACGGCCCGCCTACCAGGAGCAAAGCGAACTGTTGACGCTGGAAGATGGTGCGGAGGTTGTGCGTGATACCTATCGGTGCAAGAAGGGCCACGAGACATCATCGGAGCAACCGTTCGAGGTGGACAAGACGAGATAGTCACCCTCGGCGCCATGACGCGCGGGAAGTCGAACTGTTGTGGTCCGGAACGAGTCCGCTGACCAGGACGATCCGACGGGATCAAAGCGTGATCTTCGGGCAGCCGTCGAAGTACTGCAGGGTGATCTCCATGGTTGGCCCTCTCAGTTCTCGGTGCCGCGGAGCATCAGGAGCGCTCCGGCAATCGTAGCGGTGACGATCACGATGTCGGCGAGGTTCCCGATGAACCAGTTGCCGTAGGCGAGGAAGTCGACGACGTGCCCCCGGGCGAATCCTGGTTGGCGGAAAAGCCGGTCGCCGGCGTGCGAAGCAGCGGCCCCGCCGAGCGCACCGATCACGATCGCCCACCCGGGGCGTCGGACCCGGAACGCGAACACGATCGCGGTGGCCGTGGCCGCGACGGCGATGAGAGCGAACACCCAGGTGAAGCTCTCCCCGAAGGAGAACGCCGCGCCGGGGTTGTACGCGAGCTGCAGGCCCAACAGGTCGCCGATCAGCGGGATGCGCTCGTGCTCCGACAGGGTGGCCTCGGCCCACACTTTCGTTCCCTGATCGATCACGACGACGACCACGGCGATCAGAAGCGCCCAGGCAGTGAGCCGCCAGCGTCCTCTCTGCGGACGCTCTCCCGACGCCGATGCCGACTCAACGTCGGTATTCGTGTCCGGGGTCATGCGAGGGCCTCGAAGAGACGGACGATAACGCCGGATTCAATGAGGATGAACAGGCCCAGGCCGATGAACACGACGGGGACGAGCCAGTGCTCGACACGTTCGAGCGTTTCGGTGACGGCCTTGTGGGTGCCGATCAGTCGCCCGGCAGCGCACCAGACGGCGACGAGGATCAGGAACACGACGATCATGACCGCGACGTCGCCGGGCGAGCTGGTGCGGAAGATCGGCGTGTAGAGGGAGATGTTGTCGGCCCCGTTGGCGATCGTGATCCCGGCGACCCCCCATAGTCCGACCGCGGTGATCTTGGAGTCGTCATCATCGTTGTCGCCGTTACGGCGCAGGCCGCGAATGAGCGTCCAGATGCCGATGCCGAGCGGGATCAGACCCAGGAAGCCGACCCATTCGTCCGGGACGATCGTGAGACCGAGCGCGGCGATCACGCTGATCACGACGAGTGTGATGAACCCGAGGTACTGGCCTGCGACGATCTGCCACGGTCGCGGCTTTCCCCGGCTGGAGGCGAGGAACAGCACGGTGAGCACGACGATGTCGTCGATGTTGGTCGCCGCGAACAGGCCGATCGCCGACCCGATGGTTGCGAGCATCAGCTTTCCATTCGTGGTGTGCGGGTGCGTGCGGCGCGCAGGCCGTTGAGGATCACGATGACCTCCGCGACCTCGTGGACCAGGACGACAGCCGCGAGCCCCAGGACCCCGAAGAGCGCGAGCGGGAGCAGTGCGGTGATGATCAGCAGGGACAGGATGATGTTCTGGTTGATGATCCGCCGGCCCCGCCGCGCGTGATCGAACGCCCGCGGGATGAGCCGCAGATCATGACCCGTGAAGGCCACGTCCGCAGACTCGATCGCCGCATCGGAGCCGGTCGCTCCCATCGCGATGCCGATGTCCGCGGACGCCAGGGCCGGGGCGTCGTTGATGCCGTCACCGATCATCGCGACCGATCCCGCCTTCGACAACTCGCCGATCGCGGCCGCCTTGTCCTCAGGGCGCAGCTCCGCGCGCACATCAGCGATCCCGGCCTGCGCAGCCAGCGCACGAGCGGTGCGGGCGTTGTCCCCGGTGAGCATCGTCATGCCGACGCCCTGATCCGCAAGCGTGCGGACCACCTCGGGGACTTCCGGACGCAGCTCGTCGCGGACGCCGATCGCCGCGACCGGTGCCTCGTCGCGGTGCACGATCACGACAGTCATGCCCTGCTCCTCAAGCCCTGCAACCCGGTCGCCGAGCTCGCCGGCGTCGAGCCAGCGGGGGCTGCCGACCGTGATACGAGCGCCATCGACGGTGCCGTCGATGCCGTGCCCGGCCTGCTCGGTCACATCCGCGGCCACGGGAACACCCGGGGCTGCAGCGGTGATCGCCGCCGCAAGGGGATGCGTGCTGTGCTGCTCCAGAGCCGCCGCCCAAGCCAGCGCCTGCTCCTCGGCAATGCCGTTCGCAGTGAGGACCGCGGTGACCGCGGGCTCGTTACGGGTCAGGGTGCCGGTCTTGTCGACCGCGACGTGCCGGACCGTGCCGAAGCGCTCGAAGACCGCGCCGGACTTGATGATCACGCCGAACTTGCTCGCCGCGCCGATCGCGGCAACGACCGTCAACGGCACCGAGATCGCCAGCGCGCACGGAGAGGCCGCTACCAGCACGACGAGCGCACGAGTGATCCATACCTCCGGGTCGCCCAGCAGTGACCCAATGATCGCGACGAGCGCTGCGAGAATCAGCACACCGGGTACGAGCGGGCGGGCGATCCGGTCCGCGAGACGCGCACGCTCGCCCTTCTCCGTCTGCGCTTTCTCGACCAACTCCACGATCGTCGTAAGCGAGTTATCGGTACCGGCCGCGGTCGCCTCGACCTCCAGCACGCCGGAGCTGTTAATCGCGCCGGCCGACACCGCGTCCCCGGGCTCGACCTCGACGGGGATCGACTCCCCGGTGATCGCCGAGGTGTCCAGGCTTGAGCGGCCAGAGCGGACGATCCCGTCGGTTGCGATCCGTTCGCCCGGGCGGACCACCATGACCTGGCCGACCGTCAACTCCCTCGCCGGCACCTGCGCAGAGACGCCGCTCTGCAGCACGGTCGCCATCTCCGGCACGAGCTTCAGCAGCGCCCGCAGGCCGCCACGGGCACGGTCCATCGCCTTGTCCTCAAGCGCCTCAGCAATCGAGTACAAGAACGCCAGAGCAGCGGCCTCCTCCACATAGCCGAGGATGACCGCGCCGATCGCGCTGATCGTCATCAGCAGCCCGATCCCGAGCTTGCCCTTGAACAGCTTCCGAATCGCGCCAGGAGTGAACGTCGACGCGCCCAGCAGCAGGCCGATCCAGAACAGTACGAGCGCCGGGATCTCGAGCCCGGACCATTCAAGGATCAGACCAGCCAGGAACGCGACACCGGAGAAGACCGGCACCATGATCCCACGGTCCCTCCACCAGGGCCGCTCCACCTCTTCGGTCTCATCCTCCGCCGCAGTGGCAGGCTCGTGCTCGCAGCTACACGCCGCGCTCACGCGTCCGCCCCTGTACCGCAGCAGCCCGGCACCGTGCACGACGAGTCCACACACGGCGCGTGCTCATCGACCGCCAGCGTCACATCCACGAGCGCGACGAGCGCAGCCGCAAGATGCGGGTCAGCGATCTCGTAGCGCGTCTGGCGACCCTCAGGCTCGGCGACCACGATCCCGCAGTCACGCAGGCACGTCAGGTGGTTCGAGACGTTCGAGCGGGTCAGCTCCAGCTCGCGCGAGAGCACGGCCGGATAGCTCGGGGCGTTCAGCAGAGTCATCAAGATCCGGGAGCGCGTCGGGTCCGCCATGGCCCGGCCGAGCCGGTTCATGACGTCGAGGCGCGAAGCAATAGTCAGCATGTACTGAACTATACAGCAAGTGCTGATCAATCATTGGTGATCAGTTCCCCACCATTCATTGGGAGAAGAGTCGGAAGCCGCTGAATAGCCAACTCAGCAACAGTCGGCGCTACCAGTAGACCTCGACGCAGTGGTGCAGCGCCTGAAGGGAGGCGAGCAAATCGGCGTGGTTGTGCTCGTGAACAAGTACGACGGTGTTGATCTTCCGAAGGATGCTTGTCGATTACTGGTGATAGACGGGGTCCCGTTCCCACTCGCACCAAGCGAGGCTAGGGAGGCAAGCGCTCTGGCAGGAACAGCCACGTTCGCCGCACGACAGGTTCAGAAGATCGAGCAGGGCATGGGGCGTGGGATCCGCGATGCCGAGGACCATTGCGCGGTCTTGTTGATGGGAGCTGACTTGGCTATGACCCTCAAGAACCCCAAGTATCGCGATCTTTACTCCCCCGCAACCCGGGCGCAGATCGGGCTGAGTCAGGATGTCGCGGTCCAGCTGCAGGACCAGGGAATCGATGCGATTCGCGAGGCGCTCGCGCTCTTCCTTCGTCGCGATCCGGGATGGTTGAAAGTAAGTAGCGAAGCCATCTCCGGGATTGAGTATGACTCCGACGGGCATGTCACCCCGATTGCTGTTGCACGACGGCAAGCGTTTGACCTTGCGCGAGCCGGCCAGACGCTCGAGGCATCGAGCCAGGTCGCCGGAGCCTTGTCCACTGTAGGAAGCGCGTATGAAGCTGGCTGGTATCGGGAGGAGGTCGCTCGTTACCAGCACGCCACGAATCCTGATGGCGCCCAGGCAAGTCTCCGCGAAGCCCGCCTCGCCAACATCAACGTGCTCCTTCCGCTGTCGACACCGCCGGTTCAGCGGCTTCGGGCGACAGCGGAGCAGGCGCAAGCTGCGAGCGTCTTCCTGACCGACACGTACGCGACGGGAGTCGAGCTGGCCCTCGGCCTCCAACTGATGCTGGGCGATATGACCTCTGATCCTGCTCGGGTGCCTGACGCGGAGGCGGCGTTCGAGTCCTTGGGGCTTCACCTCGGGTTCGCATCCGAACGCCCGGACAAGGTGTATGGCACCGGTCCCGATAACTTGTGGTCCGTTCGGGACGACCTCCAGCTCCTGATAGAGCTGAAGACTGGAGTGACGCGGGCAGATCTACGAGTGAAGAAGACTGAACTCGATCAGCTTTCAGGGCACGGGAGCTGGCATCGGGCAAACTACAACGCGAACGATGCATCGATCCCGATTCTTGTTCACCCTGAATCGATCTATCTGATCGAAGGGACGCCGCCGCCTGGGACGCGGATCCTCACTCCAGCTGGTATTGACGACCTCAAAACGCGCGTGAAGGCGTTTACTGATGCCGTGAGTGTCGGTGATGGGTGGAAGAACGCGCAGCGGGTACAAGAGTTGCTTACTCAGCACCATTTGACAGGACGCGATGCCCTTTTGCGATCGTCTGTCGCGCCGACGAGCTCATAAGCCGAACTTGCCCACTGGTCGGTGATCCATCAGTGATTGCCACCGGCAGAAGCAAGCCGGCTTCCGGAAAGCCGCTTAGGCACGACGTCGCCGCATCACCGGACGGTTTGTCATGGTGCGAGATTGTCAGAGATCCTCGCCACAACTAGCGCACACTTTCTCGCCCTCCTCATAGATCTGGCCGCAGCAGTATTTAGCCCCCATGTCCAACCTCCTCTCGACCAACATCCCAACTGTCTATCACCGTAGCCGCCCCCACCCATCGAAAGTCTCGTCCTGTTGGCGCAGAATCGCCTCGTCAACGGGTCTAGCTTGAACGCCCAGTATCGCTGTCGCGCCGCTCGAACGACAATCAGCCGGACGTGGCTCACAAGACGGGGAATCGATCTTTACGGGACTGGCGCAGGGGCTATCAGTTGTCGACAGGAGTCTGCCGAGTGTCTCGTCGACCGAACCACGGTTCGCCATCGAACTCGGTGTCCATGAAGCCGCCCACGTCCATGTTGATGAGTGTCGGCTCGTGGAGTTCATCTGGAACAAACTGGCCGTCGTCCGGATGGTGATAGATGTACTCGCGCGCGCTCCCGGCAGTGTGCTCGTTGAACAATCTCTCCATTGCGGTCGTACCCAGTTGGACGTTGTCAGCCTTCCCGCTGACGACCGCAGTCCGGATCGTCTGGATCCTCGGATCGTCAACCTCGAATCTTTCGACCATGATCATGGGGTCGCTCATGAGGAGACCAAGCCTGCGAGTGAGTGGAACTGAGATGCCCCACGCGGTACCGAAGCCCACGCCGGCCCAGAAGTCGTCGTCCCGCGGGTTCCTAATCAGGCTCACCGGAGCATCGCAGGTGATCAGCGAACGCCTCGCGAAGCGAATGAGAGACCAAGGGCGCGTCATCAGATACTTTGCGAGATGCCCGGCGGTATCGATCATGTGGTTGATGTGGTCGACCACATGGATCGTGAGTGGCGGGCCACCCGGTTGAGTTGCCTCGTCCCAGATACGCTGCGCCTGCTCCTCGGTCGGATCAAAGCCGAGATTCCTCTTGATCCACTGTTTGACATTCGCGCGCCCGCCGGCGCCTACTTCGAAGCGCACCATCTTCGCCTGCAGGTGTTCCATCGTCCTCCGGGTATCGGGCCCCCGTACCGCCTGAAGTGCCAGATAGAAGGACAACGACTCTCGGTCCTTCTGTCGAGGAGGGAACTCCCCTCCTTCCATTCGCCGGACGATTTCAATGGCCGCCCCTTCGACGGAGCTCAGGATCCGCTCGAAGCCATCCGGCTCCTCAGCGCCCGGGACCGTGTGGAAATGTGTCTGCGCCGCAACGTTTTTCACCACCGTTGTGAACGGGGCTCGGGAGCGATCAAGGGGCACAGCCGTGATGCGATCTTGCTGAGTCGCGAAGCCGCGCAGGTACCCCTGCGGCACGTAGTGGTGAAGCTTCGCTGCGTTACCGTTCCCCATGCTCGAATGCTGTCAGACTGCACGGACATGCTGGCCAACGCTGACCGCTTCAGGACCACGGCAAGCACGCCCGTTCAGGTGCCGCGCGGCGAGCGGGAACCACCTTAAGCTCGGGACGTGACCAAGACGAAGCAGGAAGAGCTAGCGGCGATGACTGACGACGAGCTCCATGCGCGTAGTCAGAATCTGGACGCACTTTGGAAGAGGTTTGACCGGAGGAGCGACCCCGACGGCACTTACACGGAGCGACAGCGCCTGCTCGAGGAGGAACAGTCGCTGATCGAGCAGATTCTGCGCTCGCGGCGACCGACGTAGGTCACCGTCCCGAGCCGGGCCGAAGAAGAACCGCTTGGTGACCGACCCGGCACCGTTTGGCGCCGCCGGAGCGTACTGCACCGTCTCCGGTTACTAGTTGCATGTGGTGTCCATCGCTGTTCGCAGAGCGTGCGGGTCAACATTCTCCAGCGGCGCCCGCAGTTCGACCGTCGGCTTGGTCCCCCGTGCCGGAGGGGAGGCTGGGGTCGAACGAAGCGGCTTCCATCGTTCTCCCGTTACGAGGGTCTCCCCCATGTAGTTCGATCTTCACGCGCCTCTTGATCTCGCCCAAGTCGTAGTTCCTCGGAAAACTCTCCCAGGTGAGCGGCTCGTAATGAGGGTGGGAGGACCATAGCCCCCAAAGAAGGTCGCCCTCAATCATCTGCACCCTCCCGTCGTTGATTCTGTACAGAGGGAGAAGCTCGTCGTTTACGGCCGTAACGACGAGATTGACCGAACGTGTGAGTTCATTAATCAGCACTCCAGTTACGGCGTCGTCTACGCCGAACTCGGATATCGCCTTCGTGTACTGCTGCTCGCCATCCTTGCCGCCGTACCAGGTCTCCTTGTGCCGACGTCGTATCGAGTGCGTGTCACCGTCAGGTACAAAGGAGCTCGTGATGTGCTTGATCAACACATCGAGCACTGCCCCGTGGGTCTCGAAGGCGGCCGAGAGCTTTGGGTACTGCGACGGCCATTCAATCCCGGCCAGCCAGATTGCGGTTTGGGTCAGGGACAGCAGTTGAATGTTGGTGATGTACGGGTGGACCCAGTTGAGGCGACGGGTGAGTTCTTCCCACTTATCGAGTTCGATGCTGGACTCCCATCGGTCGACTCGTTCTGCAAGCGCAACCTCCAGCTGCTGCCGGTCCCTCGCTGCGCCGCTCATGGCGGCATCCACCCGCGCCTCGTGGACACTCTTCATCCTCACCACTTCCACGGTGGGCCATGCACGACCTTTGTCCTTATCGATTGAAGGCATGGTGCGTGGGGCAGAGCAGGATCAGGTTGTCGTACTCGTTGAGCTGCCCGGAAGGAAAGAGGGGATCGTGACGGGGTCCATTAGCTTTCGAGGACCGAATGTGCGCTTCCTCGCCGATGACGACGTCTCTACGTACAGGTTGGTCGGGATATCCCGAGTCGCTGACTAGGCGCTGCTCGCATGCGGTGAATGCGCAGCGGTTGCCAGCGTTGCCCCACAATCTTTTCCGGACCTCGACACGCAGGTTTACCAAGGTGCCCCTCTCATGGGCCGCGCTCCCGGTTCGGACGGGAAGGCGATACGGCCTCAGCGTATCGGGGCAGCGACACTGCTGGCCTTCGTGCCAGCAACTCGTGGACAGACCCCTACGGGACGCCCGAATGATCCCGCTCGTACGATTGACAGCATGAGCGACTCTCCCACGTTTCTCGCGCTGTTCACCGAAGTTGACGCCAGCGGACATCGCTTTGCCCCGCATGGTCACCAGATTCCGTATGGCCCACAGAAGTCATTCCCGCCTGTCATGCACCGCGACGGCGTCGACTGGTACCTCGACGCACATGCCTCCGGCTTCCCGGGTCAGGCCGTCTATCTCCGGAGGGACTCCGGACGATCCGTCGGCTGAAGTCGCGGGCGTAGTCGCGTGCCTTCGGAAGCGCCGCACGGACAGGCTAGGATGCGACGCGGCCGAAGCGTTGGTCGGCCGACCGCGCCGTAGCGCTGCGGTGAGCGAAGGCAGCGAGAAGACCCAGGCGACGATGTCCCGACCGCGAACGTCGTCGCCTGACACGCCCCTTGCCGTCTTCCTCGGCGAGCAGCAGGTACGTGCGTTCGCTGCACGGTGCTTGAGTGACGATGACGTCAGAGAACGGTCAAATGGTGCGGCCACGCAAGCCCAATGCTGGGGCAGCGGCGAGCGCGAGGACGGTGTTCGCACGACGGGTGGCCGAGGTCGATTACGCGGAACCTCGAGAGAGGACTCCCGCCAGGTCTGCTGAGGACATCCATCGGATGCCAAACTCTTCGGCTTTTCGTCGGACGGCGTCGTCGTCTGTTGCGATGACCCATTCGGGGCGGATCAGCATGTCCGCCACCTTCTGATGTTCGACGATGGCGCTGGCGACGAGGAGAGGGTCGGCACCGCCTTTGTTTCGGTAGAGGTTGACCAGTGTGATGTCGCCGGGTTCGACGGTCGCCATCACCGCCTGAAGGGCCCGTAGTACGTTGCCGGTGGTCGGATAGCGGACTGCTCGGAGTGCGGCGGCTCGGGCGGGGCCGGCTTCATCCATCACCTCATCGGGTACGCGGCAGTGTTCGGTAAAGAACGGGGTCGCGCGTTGTACGGGGGTGAGCTTGCCGAGCACGTTGTTGTCGACGAGGTAGAAGGTTTCGTTCATCGCAGGCCTCGCCGGAACTCCTCGATGTCGCCGGGAGAGAGGTTGTTGAGGCACACCTCGCGGCAGAAGTCGCCGGCGGACAGGCGACCTTCGTCGAGAGCTCGGATCATTCGTCGAGACAGTTCCCGGCCGTTGTACTTGCGAACGGCATTGACTGGTTTGCTCGTGAGCCGTGGTTGCTTCGGAATACTGGCGAACGCGGCACGAAGCTCACCTAGGTGAGCACCTGCGGTCGCGTCGTCGATGAGGTTGAGGCGAAGAGCGCGAACGATGGTCGCGCTCGGAGTGACCTTGAACTCGTCCGCCACTGCTTCGAAGTCTGCGAGCGTTCGGGGCCGGAAGGTCGTGAACTCGCCGGCTGGCATGAGGATCTCGGCGGTAACGTCGTACTCGTACCTACCGGTCGTCGCTGGGGTGGTGCTGTCGTAGTTGACGGGAGCAAAGATGCCACGCGCGACCAGCACGGCGAGCAGGGTTAGCGTGAAGGTGCGCCGCCCGGCGGGAGTGACATGCTCTCCTTCATCTCCGCTTGGGAGGAAGATGTAGGGCACCTTTGCGTCCTTGACGGTCATCCCGCTGAAATGAAGGCCGTGGAGGCGCTGGGGCATGAAAAGGTTCTGGCTCTGTGAGACGAGCACCTGGTTCGCTTCCAGCCGGCGGATCAGCCGATCAACAGCGGTGTCCTTCTTCGGTGCAGCCCGGACCGTCTCGGCGGTGATGCCGAGCAGATCCATGAGGCGTTCCGCATCCGCACTTGCGCTCTTGCCTCGTTTGGAGAGCGAGCCGACGATGGTGTTCTTCGCGAGGGTCGGGTCGTGCTTCTTCAGCAGCTCCTGCTTACGGATGAGGTCTTTGAGGATCAGCTCGATGTCGCTCAGCCTGACCGGATCGCGCGCGTTGAGTGAGAACGAGATCTTCGTCAGCCCGTCGAGGAGCTTGCGCAACTTCAGATCGAGCTGCGCATGGACGACCGCCAACGGTGCGAAGAACAGGGGCAGTGGAATGTTGCCGACGCGGGCGACCTCCACGAGTTCGGTGAACTTGATCTCGCCGTTCTCGAGCGCGTGACGGTAGGCCGCCCGTTCGCTAGCGACCGAGTTGTCGAGAAGCGCGACGAGCACTTCCCGTTCGATCTCGACTCGGTCCCCACCGAGAGTGACGTGAACCTGCATAGCTCCCCCAGAACTGGCTCTCGTTCACTATGTCCCGGTCAGCCTGGGCGATCACCACGACACGCCCTACCCCGCCCCGGCGGGCACTGTTCCTGAAGCAACCGTCAACCGCTCGGACAGCATTGCCGTGCTGTCGGAGGGGACTTCGTCGCTGACCATCAGCGAACGTAGCACCTACGCCGTTCAAGCACGTGCTCCCCCCGACCGGAACCGTTAGAGACTGGTAGGTGCGGAGACTGACCGAGGCGACCGCAACTGCCTCGGTGTCGTTTGACTGACTCGAGTGCCACGCAGCTCGAGAACGGAGCATCACCCTGTGACATCCCGTGTCGCGCCAAGGACCGTCGTCGAGTCGCTCCTCCCCGCATCGGGCTCGATCGCGTTGCCAGACGTGTATCGCGTGAGCGCGATGGCCGGGCTGGAGGAGCAACCGGTCCGGCTCGCGATCCGCCGACTCATCCTGGCAGGCGACCTCAGCCAGCACGGCCGTGGACGCAGCGGATTCCTCGAAGCCACGCCGACGGGGGCGGCGCGTCTGTCTCGCGACCGGGAACGCATCGATCTCGCGTTCGCGCAAGACGCCGGCGACATCAAGTGGGATGGGCGATGGCACCTGCATGCAGCACGAGTCTCGGGGCAATCGCGACCTCTACAAGACCGCATCGTGCGCAACCTGGTCACAATCGGCGGCGCTCCGCTCTCCATGGGGCTGGTCGTCTGCACGCGCGACCTGACCTCGGAGGTTGCCGATGATTTCCGCCCATACCTCGCGAGCGCATCGTCCGATGATCTGAGCGTTCACGGTGTGAGCGAACCGCGGGCACTCGCAGAGCTGCTCTGGCCATCGGAACAGATCCTCGCGCGGTACCCCACCACCGCTGACGTCATCAAGCACGGTGAGGAGAGCTCAACTGCATCCCCGGAGCGGCGAGCGCTCCTCTTAGCGACTTCACTGCTGAAGGCGGTTCGCTTTGACCCGCTTCTGCCATCCACGCTCCTGCCGTCACCCTGGCCACCGACCGAGATGCGCCTGGCCTGGCGCGCCCGCTGGGACGACCTCCGATCGAGGACGACATTCGACATCTACCCGGACTGGCTCCGCGAACGCGCTCGGGCCTGAGCCGAGCGCGGACTGGGCTCGCAGAAGCAGAGAACGACAGTGCCTCGTGTCCAGCGTGGGAGGCTGGGGGCATGGCTTCGAAGCATCCTCCCCGGGACTACGCACCTCAGCCGGCCAGGTTCGGTGAACACGCTGCTCGCCGCCTCTGGAACTCCCTTCCGGAGGACCCGATGGAGCGTGCGCGGAGTCGTGCGGCGCAGGTGCAGGATGCCGCGGTGGGTCAGATTCTTGCCGGGCTGAAGGCGAAGCGGTTCACCCGGAAGCAGTTGAAGGACCGCACCGGGTGGGGCAGCGAGCGCTTGTCCCGCTACATGACGGGTCAGGTGCCGATTCAGCTGGATGATCTGATGTTGTTATTGGATGCGGCGGGGATCCCGTTCGCGTCGGTGGCGTGGGTGTCAACGGAGGAGCAGTTCCGGGAGCGTCAGCGGCTGACGGACATCCTGGGATTCGTCGCGGGGTTGCAGCAGCAGGTGAGCGCGGAGCTGGCGCAGGTTCACCGGGCGAGGGATCAGTCCTTGTCCAGCGCGTCGGCGTCGCCGGTGCGGGGTTTGCCGCCGGCGCGGTGACGGCGAACGGGCCGTCCGGTGGGGCGGCCCGTTCTGGTCGGTGGGTCAGGGAGTTTCGGTTCCTGCGGATCGTTCGCGGGGTGCGGAGCGAGTGGCCGGGCATCGCAGGAGGTGCGTGCGAGGTCGCTCACTTGCCGGTCGGTTGTTGGCGGTCGCCCAGTCCCGGATGGTGTCCGTGTTGGCTCGGAGGATCTCCATCACGCTGAGGATGCCGTTGGCGGCGATGCCTCGCGCCCGTCGCCGTTCGTAAGTGGGCCGCTGGTTCAGTCGGGTGAACGCGGCCTCGATCGCGTTGCGCTCGAGCTTGGCTCGGTGCTCGGCGACCGCTGTTGCCAGCGCTCCCGGAATCGGGGGCACGCGCCAGACACCGTCGATGCGAGGCGAAGGCTGGGAGGCTGCGAGGTGACCAGCACACCGGTGCGCAGGGTGAGGCGATGCCAGCGACGCGTAGCGCGGCGGCACCGGGGGTGCGTACAGGGCACCGGCGACCATTGTGCCGGGCTGAGCCGCCGCGCTGTGGAAGGAGAACTGTCGGGTCCTCGGCGCCCAGGCGGTAGCCGTGTGCACGTCCGGCAGGACGCCACGGTCGGCTCCCGGTCCCGTTGCGTGGAGGTGGACACCGCGAGCCGCGATGTGGGCACGGACGTCAGCGGCCGAGGTATCCGGCAGGGTCGCAGCGCCGCGGACGGTGAGCCCGATGATGAGCTCCGGGACAGCGCGGTGCGACCGCCGGCTCCCGGAGACGAGGACAGCGAGCTCGTCAACGTGCCCGTGCTCGCGGCCCGCGTTGCTGGGGCCGCGGGGAGCTTCGCACGGCTCGGCAGGCGTGGCCGAGGCGGAGTTCCTTGTGTATCGGTGGCCCGGTCGCGTGCGGCGTCGGCGGGGAAGGTCGGTTGCTGCGTGTGTGTGGCTGCGCGAGTCGACGGCGACGCGAACGCCGTCCGGGCTGACGACGGGCAGGAACCCGTCGATGTGTGCGCCAATCAGCCGGTTGGCGACCTGCGCGGCCCGGGCACGCGTGACCGCGCCCTCGTCGCTACGCGTGGGATCCTCGTTCGCGGCGGCGATCACCCCGGCCCGCGGCGCCGTGAACATCGGAGACGGCCCGATAGCGCGGAGGACGCGTCCCACGGCACGCGCCACGGTGGCGTAGTCGCTGACGAAGTCTTCGGGGAGCTGGAGGAACGTGCGCGATGCGGGAGTCAGCCGCTGGAAGAACCCGGCGTGGAGTCCGGCGACGGTCGGGCCGCGTCCTTCCAGTGCGACCGTGATCCAGCCGATGAGGACCGTGCGGTGCGACAGCACCGACCGGCGGCTGCGGCGACCGTCTTCGCGGTCCCACTGGTCGAGGAGGTCGACGACCCCGGAGCGGTCGATGACGCGTGCGGCGCGCTGAACCAGGGCGTGAGCGAGGGGTGCGCGGCGCGGGAGGACCGCGTCGACGCCCTTCTGGGTGGACAGGGACAGGGGGGTGATGGGGCCGTTGTGGCCAGTCATGTTTTCCATGTTTGTCCTGTACGAGGGCAGACTAGAGACCCAACGCAGTATTGAGCCAATGAATCATTGGAATGCCTATGTTGCGCTCATGAGTCAGCAGAACGGGCTTTTGAGTCTGTTTACGTCGCTGAATCGGCGAATCGAGAAGTCACCGCGGCGGGCGGAACCGTGCGGCGAATGTCGATGAGTCGGCGGCTTTGCGAGAGCCGCGCCCGTTACGTTCGCGTGGTGAGTGCACCAGGTGGAGGCGGGGACGGTCAATCCTCGTCGCGGATGCCGAGGATCGTCGGCCCGTGTTACACGACGGCGAGCATTGCACGAACGCTCCATCTCACCACCGACGACGTCCAACGCATGGCGGAGGCCGGGGACCTACTCGCCCTCCCCACCGCCGATGGACACACCGTCTACCCGTCGTTCCAACTCGACCACGGCGTCATCGTCGAGCACCTCGGCGATGTACTCCGCACCCTCCACCCCGGCATCGACGACCCCTGGGCCTGGGCCCTCTGGCTCACGGGGCACCCCTCCTCCCCCACGCCAGGGTTCACTCCTCCATCTCGAGTCGAGCAACTGCGCGCCGGCGAGGGACATGCCGTGCTCCTTGCCGCCGAACACACCGCCCACGCGTGGCGATCATGACCGTCGCGTCCTCTCGCCTCTGCGATCGATCTTCGACAGCGCAGCATGAACGGGGACTCTGATGAACGGGCGCCCCGACGATCGGTTCCGACCCGTCGTCGCGATCGACATCGACGGTGTCCTTCGGCTCGCGGTCCCACCGGAGGGTCCTGGCCCCGAGGGGGCATACCCGGTGGAGATCACGGTCCACCGCGACGCGTACCCGGACGCCTACCATCGTCCGCCGCGGTGGGGACGAGACGGCATTCTGACGACGACCTACTGGTTGTCCGGGACCGGTGCGGACTGGATCCGGTCCCTGCTGGCGCGCGGGGTGGAGGTGGTGTGGGCGACGACGTGGCAGGAGTACGCGAACGTGTACTTCGCCCCCGCGCTCGGCATCCCGGAGTTGGCGGTCGCGACGACGGGCAAGGAGGTCCAAGGGTGGGACTCCTCGGACTGGAAGAGCGTGCGGCTCCGGGAGCGATTCCCGGGACGGCCGATCGTGTGGGTCGATGACAACCCGGTCTCCGCCGACAAGTACGCGATCGACGAGATGCGCGCCCCGCACGATCGCGCGCTCGCATACTTCCAGTTGATCTTGAATGCCCGGGAAGGGATCCGCGCCGACCACATCCAGACGGTCGAAGAGTGGCTCGAGCTGGCATCCACGATCGAGGGTCACCGGGAGCTTCGTCGTCGCCGGCACAGGAATCGGCAGTACTGGAGGCGACTGTGGGATCGGAACCGTCACGGCACCCTCGCGCGCGCGGCCCGTTGGAAGCGCGCCCACAGGTTCATGCAGACGCTCGTCCCGGACGGTCGCCCGCACCTGCACTCGCAGCTCGCTGACTACATGCGCGACCACACCGAACCGGACGCCACCGAGATTCGCTTCCTCATCGAGAACTGGTGGCGCGACGACCCCGGCGACCAGGACGCCGCCGTCGACGCGATCGACCACTGGTTCAAGGACAACCCGTGACCCGTGAGGTGATGTCGAATGCGTGACCCAGACGACAACGACCGGTTTCGTGCAGCGCAGCTCGGTCACGCGTTACGCGTCGCGCGCGTCGTCGCCGACAGGGCCGAGTCGGCTCCGGACGGGACGGAGACGCAGATGCCGGCGGCGCTCCGTCAGCTGTTGAATGCGATCGATGCCGTCGCATCCCGCCCCCACCGCGGCGAGAAGGAAGTCGAGCTGACCGCGGAAGAGAGCGACTTCGTCGTGTCCGCCGGGATCCCCGTCGAGGCGTTCACGGAGTTCGCCCGGCAGCAGGGTGAGGACTGGGTGCTGTGGTCCGCCCTCCGCGACCACGCCGTCCACATCCACCTCGACAGCCTCACGGAACGCTCCGCGTTGCTGATCGTGCCCGAGCTGCACCGCGTCATCGATGCGTTCCCACCCGACTACACCGATCTCGACAAGTTCCGCGCGCTCCGCCGCCCCGACGAACAACTCGACGGACTCACACCCCTCCGCTGGCTGCTCCTCGGCCGGCCCGCCCGAACGGTCGTGAAGATCATCACCGACCTCAACCACCTCCCCTGAGCCGGAAGAGACGATCGCGATGAAGGCACTCGAGACCACCCGCACCATCTCCCTCCCCGACACCCAAGTCGCGGTCTGCGGGGACTGGCACGGCAACCTCGACTGGCTCCGCACCCTGGCGCCGGCGATCACCTCGCTCGCCCCTGACGTCAGAACGGTCCTGCAGCTCGGGGACTGGTGGATGAACACCGACGCCAGCGACCGTATCTTCACCGACGCCGGGATCGAGCGCGCCTACGTCACCCTCGGCAACCACGAACCCTGGGGGGAGATAGCCCCACTCCAGCACGCTCACCAGGGTGAAGCGATCCGCATCTCGGAAGTGACGTGGTTGCTGCCCCGCCCCGCGCGCCTCCGCATCGGCGGCCGCACAATCCTGTCCCTTGGGGGCGCCGCGTCCGTCGACCGGCAATGGCGTACCGAAGGTGTCGACTGGTGGCCCGACGAGAACATCCACGGCGTCCACGTCGAAGTGGCCATCGCGGGCGGTCCCGCAGATGTCATGCTCACCCATGAATCACCCGCCGGAACACCGGTCCGGCAAGTCCGCGAGATCCTCCGCACCAACCCCCTCGGATTCCCGAAAGCAGCCCGTCTGGAGTCCGCCGTCTCCCGCAAGCGGGTCAGCAGAGTCTGGGACGAAGTCAAACCCGACCTGCTCATGCACGGGCACATGCACACCCCGGGCGCCGGAACCACCGATGACGGACGCCGCGTCATCAGCGTGGGATGCGACGGCCAACAAGGGAACCTCGCGTTCCTCGACCTGCAAAGCCTCAAGCTCGAAACGCCGAGCCTTCGCGAGGTCCGCCACGCCGCCGAGTCTCGCGCGAGTGTCACCGAACGGCCCCAAGACGTCATCGAGCAGTAACGACGCAGCCGCCCATGCGCCTGCCCACGGAGGAACTTCGAAGAGAGCACGGTCAGGCACGGCGGCGTCGCGAGTGGCTCCGAGGGCGAGCAAGATCGACGCAAAGTCGAGCTAGGACAGGAGGGTATCGCCGATGTACCCCCCTTCTTGACATCCCGGTGGGATGGCGAAGATGGCGGAGCCGATCGGTGTTGTCCATTGGTTGAGCAAGTCCAGCTCGTCGAGTCTGCGTTGGATCGGAATGAACTGTCGATCGATGTCGGCCTGATAGCTCACAAAGATGAGACCGGAGTTGGACACTTCGCCAGGATCAGGGGCGTCGTCGTAGTTGAACGATCGCCGGAAGATCCGCTCACCCTCCCCTTCGGACCGTGCGCGTCGCATGTGGGAGAACTCCGGAATCACGGGGAATCCGAGAGCGTCTTTCGCGTCGAAGTCCGGTTCGTCCCGCTCGTTCGTGCCGGTGAACGGCGCACCGTTGGTGAGGTTTCGACCGACGGACAGTTCTCGACCCGGGCGATCGAGCTCGTCCCACGTGTCGAGATTCATGTGGATGCGGCGCAGGACCAGTCCCGTTCCACCAGTGAGCCAGCCGTCGGCCACCCAGACGAGTTGGTCGAAGTCCGCTGTGCCTGGCTGGGGGTTGACCGTCTCGTCGACTTGTCCAAAGAGATTTCTCATGGCGGTGCCGTCGGAGGCCGAGCCGAAAGCACGTCGGAATCCCGTCTGGGTCCATCGCACGGTGGCGAACGCACGTGTGTCCTTCAAGAGCATGCGTGCGGCGTGCGCGACACTCATGGGCTCGTCCCCGCTCACCTGGATGAGGAGGTCGCCGTGCGAGAACTCGTCGCGCAGTTTGTCGATCGAGAATGCTGGAAGTGGGCGAAGCCAGTTTGGTGCGTCGCCGTCCGCGCGCCGCACGAACTCTGGTCCGAATCCGAACGTGACGGTGAGTCGCGCGGGGGTTGCGGCGAGCTCCGCCTCGGTGTCGGCGAGTGCGGGCACACCCTGAGTCAGTCGCGACGCGTCGTCGGACAGGAGTCGCATCATCTGCCGGAGACGTGTTCGGTCGACGTCCTCGGCGAGATCGAGGCCGACGAAGAGTCCGTGCGCGGCGGGAGCTGACGCGATGCCGGCTTGATGGGTTCCGTAGAACGGGATCGTCGCCGTGCCATTGAGTTCGCGCGGGACATCGGCCACCGGCGTGGGCTCTGGGCCCCCTGAGGTGGAGATGGCGTAGCCGGCGCCGATGGCCGCGGCGGCGCCGATGCCGGCGACAGCTCCCCCGAGGAGGAACTGTCGCCGGCTCGACGTCGGCGGACCCGGCGTGCGACCGTGATCCGTGTCACTCATTCGTCGCCGTTTCCCGTGTCCATCTCACCGGAGTCGTCTCCGACGTAGTTCTCGTTCGCGCCGGAGTAGTCCTTCACGACCGCGGTGAAGTCGAGCGTGGACCCGTCGGAGAACTCGAGCGTGAAAGGTACTTCCGCGCCCGCCGTGAGCGGCTCCGAGATTTCCATGAGCATCAGGTGATTGCCGGCCGGGGACAGCGGGAAATCGCCTCCCGCCGGGATGGTGAAGCCGCCTTCAATGGGTCGCATCACCATCGTTCCCGTCTCGTCCTCGACGGTCTCATGAAGCTCGGCGACCGGTGCCGCCGTCGTCGTGACCGCGACGACAGTCGCGTCAGTGTCAGCGTCGGGGTTCGTGATGAGCCCGAACCCGGCTGTCATCCCTGAGTCCGCACTCTTGACCCAGGCGTCGGTGACTGTGACGGTGTCCCCCGCCGGCAGTGAAGTTGTCGACGGCGCTGGCGCGGCCCCAGCGCTGCATCCAGAGAGGATCAAGCCGGCGACGCCAACCGCGAGACCGACCATTGTGAGCTTGCGAGCGTTCATGTGATGAGAAGCCTTTCGATTCGTGGAGTTCGTGAGATTCATGAGTGGTGGCCGCTCGCGCGCGTGGCGCCGCGACGACGGGTGTAGACGATGGCGACGTAGATCGACACCGCGAGGACGGCTCCTGCTGCCCCCATGAGAAGCACCTGCCAGAACGCGAGCGGCGCCGCGTCTGTGCTGACGTCGCCAGCGACTTCGGCCGAGGCGTCTGGCGGCGAGCCGGTCGATACCTGCGTGAAGGGTTGGCCGTCGCCGACGGTGAACGGAATGAGTGAGCTGATCGGATGCCCGTCGCCGGACACGACCCGCCAACGCACTTGATAGCCCGCCGCGGGCATGTCCGCGGCGACCGGGACGACCACGGTCGCACCGTCGATGACAGGGTCTCCCTCAGCCCAGTCCTTCCCACTCTCGTCTACGACGACGATGACGGCTCCGACAGTGAGAACTTCGTCGGTGAACACAAGCTCGATCTGGGAAGGAGCCTCGACGAACCTTTCATTCTCAGTTGGGGAGCTCGACAGGAGATCTTCATGGGCGAACGCAGGCGCGGTCTGGGTGGTCAGAAACGCAGCGGCGGTCGCAAGTACAAGCAGTGATTTCGTTCTTCTGTGCACGTGTCACAGACCTTTCGTGCCGTGCGCGAGAACCCCGCGCACACTCGAGTAAGAGCCGCGCGCAGAAATCGCCGCGCGCGCGGGTGAAATCCCCGACGCGGCTCAGATGCGCGACGGGGTGAAGGTCAGAAATCTGCTGCGGGGAACGGCGGACCGCGGCGCGACAGACAAGATGCGTGCCGACTCAGCGGAGCGTGCGACGGACGGCCGACCGCGCACACAGCGCGACGGGGCACACGGACGCTGGGGATCAGCTCGTGGACGAGCCGACGTAGCCATGCGACGACGCGCCCCGCGAGCATCCGCAGCACGGCGGCGAGGCGCTCGCCCGACCAGAGTGCGAGCGTGGTCACGACCGCCGCCACCGCGTGGCCGACCCACATGGTCGGAGCGAGGTGCTCGTGCATCGGCTCCGACACCGACGGCATCAAGGGCGTGCCCGCGTGGTGCGCGACGACCGCCTGTCCGGAGGGGGCAATGGTGCCGAGCACGAAAAGAAAATGAAAGAGGACCTGACTGACCCCGACGCCGATGCCGAGACGGACGACAGACACCCGCCGCCCGGTCAACAGTGTGCACACCATCGTGGCGAGCAAGAACGGCACAGCGATACCGAGCCACCCCGGCATGACTCCGCCACCCGCAAGGTGAGACAGCAGCGCGGTGAACGTCGCCGTGCCCGCCGCGAGAGCGCCGCGCGCTACGCGTGCCGGCCGGGACAGAGTCATGAGCCCATTCTCACCCATGTGCGGCCGCATGGTCGGGCGAGCCGAGCCCCGTCACAGACGCACGCCCCGCGCGCGTAGGAAGGGGGCGGGGTCGATGCGTGTGCCGTTGCGGTAGATCTCGAAGTGGACGTGACACCCGGTCGACGCGCCCGTGTTGCCTGCGTAGGCGACGGTTTCGCCCGCGCGAACGGTGGCGCCCCATCGGACTGCGAAACCCGACGGTTTGATGTGGGCGTAGGCGCTCATGATGCCGCCACCGTGATCGATCTTCAGGTAGTTGCCCCACGCGCCGTTGTACGCCGCGAAGACGACACGGCCGGCCGCAGCCGCAAACATGGGCGCGCTGCAACCGGCGTACATGTCGGTTCCCCTGTGACCGCTGGAGGTGCAGTATCCGTTCGAGCAGATCGTCCCTCGCGCACCGAAATGCCCGCTGACTCCGCCGTAGGTCGGGCGCACCCATCCGGATGGCTGTACCTCGCCGGCGGGCGTCCCACTGTCGCCGCCTCCGGCGCCCTCCTGTTCGCGTCGACGCCGCTCTTCCTCGCGAGCACGTCGTTCGGCCTCCTCACGTTCTCGACGTAAACGGGCTTCGCGGGCCCTGCGGCGTGCTTCGACACCGTCCCGGTACTCGGTGATCGTGGTGGCGGTCACGTCGCGAAGGGCAGCTAGTTGAGACTCGAGGGTGTCGAGTCGCTCGGCCTGCGCCTCGAGCGCTTCCTGGGCTGCGCGGGCTGCCTCCTGGGCACGGAGCATGGTGGCTTCGGCGGCTTGCTGAAGGCGGTCGCGTTCGGCGCGCGCGAGGTCGGCCTGATTCGAGAGGTTCTGCGCGTTGTCTCTCGCGCCCACGGCGTCGGCATAGACGCTTCGATTCGCATCGACGAGTTTCTCCATCGTGCCGAGCTTCGACAGAAGGTCTTCGGCGGCCACCGCGGATCCCGAGAAGAACAGTTCCAACGTCGTGTCCGACCCACCCATCCGGTGCTGCTGCGCGGCGAGCCGGCCCAGCTTGTCCGCCGCGACTGCCGCACGATCCCGCTCCGCATCCGCCTGCTCCCGAAGGGACTCGGCGCGGTCCGAAGCCTCCTCGAACGCCTCCTGCGCCGCGATGTACTCACCGGAGAGCCGTTCAGCCTCAGATTGCTTCGCCGCAACATCGGCAGCGAGACCGTCGATGAGCGATTCGATACGTGAGACCTCGCGTGCCTTGGCTGATTGGCTCGCCTTCGCTCGCTCGACGTCGTCCCACGATGGATACGTCGCCGCCCACGCCGGAGCTGACGCGGCGAGACCCGCGGTGGCAAGTCCGACGATTCCTACTCCCATGGCGCTACGACGTGACAAGAGCCGCCCGGCACCGAGCGATTGGAGTTCACGCTCGGACGGCGCGCAACCGCAATCGTCGGACGACCCGGCAGGGGTGGAACGCACGCGCGGCTCCTCACTTGTGATGATGCCGGTCACAGTAACAAGGAAAAGAGCGACAAAAGTGCACGATCAGTCCCGTCGGCAGTCGCTGTTGGCGGTCCCCAGCGCGGGTGCAGAGTAGGCTACGACTGATGGATTCCCCGATCCGGCCACCGCATCGCGGCAGGGTTGAGTCCATCAAACTGATAATGCGGACCATTCTCAGCGCGGCGCTCGGTCTTCTACTCTTGCTGGGCATCTCGACTACTTTTCACGGCCTAGGCGCCGACGCTGATGTGACCGTGTCTATGGCGTCATTGGACTCGCCGGAAAGCGTGATCGGGGACGAAGAGGTCGGGGCGCACGCAGCGAGCGTGACGTCGTCCATCCTGTCTTCGGATGCCGTCGGTGCGGCACTCTGCCTGCTCGGGGTCCTTTGTGGGCTCGTGATCATCGCGGCGGTTCGACGTGTGCTCCGCACGCGCTCAGTGGAAAGTGTGCTCCGTGTGAGGCGCCATCGCGTCGCGATCGTCGACCCGCCGGTGCAGATGCTCGCGCGGTGCCTGTCCCTCACGGAACTCAACCTCTCTCGGACCTGAGTTCGACACGCCTGCCATCGTGCAGGTCCAAGCCGGCAGTCGCCGGCCCCGTCGTGTCGTCCCCGTCCTTGGAGAACCTGAATGAGAACCCGACTCATGGTGATCGTGCTGATCGCAGCGATCGCCTCACTAGCCCTTGCCATCGCATTCATCATCGTCTTGATCGATGAGGGCCGCCTGACGACAGCTTCCGACGACGACGGGCCGGCCAGGCTCGCGTCCGCCGTCGTGTCGACCGGTGGCGGCTCATGATGCTCGCGCCACCAGGACTCTCTCATCGTCGCGTCATTATCGTCGGTGCGGGTCAGGCGGGACTCGCCGTCGCCGCGGCCCTACGCGCCGAGGGACTTGACCCCCAACGCGACTTCATCGTCATCGACGGCGCGCCCAGCCTCCACCTACGCAGCTGGCGCGATCGACGCGCCACTCTGGAACTACTGAGCGACGCCCGCCACAGTGCGTTCCCGTGGCGTCCGCTACCCGGCGATCAACGACGACGGATTCAGGCCGACGAGATGGCGGACTATCTCTCTGCAGTCGAAGCCGCCCTCGGAGTAGAGACGCGATGGAATGTGCGGGCCACCAGCGTCGAGCATTCCGGCAGCGGCACCACATTGCTCCTCTCGACAACGGCGGGCATCGTCCAGACCCGCAACGTCGTCTGCGCGACGGGAGCGACCTCGCGTCCAGCGAGCCCGTCATGGGCGTCATACCTGGCCGCGCCCGGAATCGTCCTTCACAGCCACGACTACCGGTCGCCCGACCAGATCCCCCGCGGCGACGTCCTGATCGTCGGCGGCGGAAACACTGGCGTGCAACTGGCGCATGAACTGTCTGCGACTCACCGGGTCACCCTCGCGACACGTACACCGCGCGTCACGCGCGCAGACCGAGGGCGCGCGCCCCGTGCGCGCCGTCCAACCCGGTTCGCCCCCCGCGCCGCTCACCGTGAACCTGTCCATGGTCCGAACCTCGCAGCGCTCCGCCGCAGCGGCGTGACCCTGGCGTCCGGCGTCGTCCACGCGGATGGCGCTCGCGTGAGGTTCGCCGACGGTTCGGTGGCGTCGCCGACATCGGTTGTGCTCGCTACTGGATACCACCCCGGTGACGAGTGGCTCGCCGACGCTACGCCACAGCCCCGCCGCGCCACGCTCACCGACATCCCGGGGCTGTTCGTCGCGGGCATGCCGAAGTTCGGTCGCCCCGAGTCCGCGACGATTGCCGGGGTCTGGAACGACGCGACGATCATCGCGCAGCACATCGTGGGACGACCGTGACACTCATACCGCCGACAACCCCGCGCCCCCTGCGCACGACGAAAGGATCTCCGTGCGACCATCACTTCTGGCGAGGATCATCGCTTCAATCGCCGTCGTCATCGGCTCGGTGGTGATGGGAACGGTCCCCGCCTACGCCGCGGACGTGCACCCGCCGGCGGTCGACGGCACCGCTTCCTTCCCGCTGCTGGCGGCGCTCGGCATGGCCATCGTGCTCGTCTTCGGACTCGTGCTTGTCCTCCGGCTCGGATCCATCCACAAGAAGCGCATGCGAGAGGAAGAGGCGGAGTCACCCTCGGATGACGCCTGAGCCCGCGTGGGCGACGCGGGCTGCTCTCCCCCACCCTTCCGATCCGCCCACCCTTACATCGATGCTGCAGCTCGAGGTGCACAGCGTCTCGTTGCTGAGCGTCTTCGCGATCTGCCTGGCAGCGCTGTACGTGGCCGCTGTGATCCGGGTGCGCCGACAAGGGGTGCGCTGGTCGATGACCCGGACACTGCTCTTCGTCGCCGGATGCGCGCTCATCGTGCTCGTGACCGGCACGGAGCTCGATGCCTACGGGGAGCAGTTGTTCTCCGTCTTCATGTTCCAGCAGCTCACTCTGATGATCGCCGTGCCGCCGCTGCTCGTGTGGGGGTCGCCGGGACGGCTCCTCCTGCGAGCGGTGCCGCATCGGGGTCTAGGCGGTCTCGTGCAGCGTGCAGCCCTCGGGGGGCTGCGGTCTCGGTGGGCCCGCGTGCTGCTGCACCCGGCAGTGACCGTCCCGATGTTCCTCATGAGCTACTACGGGCTGTACTTCACTGGTATCGCCGACAACGCGCTCCGCTGGGAGGGCGGACATGTTGCTCTTGAGACGGCTTTCCTCGCGGCGGGCGTGCTCTTCCACCTACCGGTGTTGTCGGATGATCCCCTACCCGTGCGCCACGGTCACGTCGCGGGCATCCTCGACGTCTTCATCGAGATCGCTCTCCATGCGTTCTTCGGCGTCATCATCATGATGAGCACTCGCCTGCTCCTCGACACGTTCGCAAACCCACCCAGCGCGTGGGGCATCGATCCGCTGGCCGACCAGGGCGTCGCCGGCGGACTCGCCTGGGGCTACGGAGAAGGACCGACTGTCCTGATTCTGATCTATCTGCTGCACCGATGGTTCCGAGACGACACGCGACGCGACGCGGCCAGAGATCAGCGTGTGGATCGCGATGGCGATCCCGAGTTGGACGCCTACAACACCTACCTCGCACGGCTCAATGCAGCCGATCCTCCACCCACTGAGAGAGCGGACGAACACACCTCATGACGAAACGACCTCCCGTCCCGTCCGACCGGCAGCGCAACGCGCTCCTCCCCGGGCTGATTCTCGGAGCCACCCTGCTCGTCGGAATCATCTACATCGGCGAGGCAGGTGCATCCATCATCCGCTTCATCGTGGCGATCCTCGCGGTGATCATCGCGTGGTTCGCAGTACCTGCGAAGCAGTGGTGGTGGCTCCTGCCGATGACGGCTGTTGCCGTTCTCTGGAATCCTGTCTTCCCCCTCTCCTTCACGGGCGACCTCTGGGTCGTGACACACATCGTGGCCGCTATCGTCAGCGTCGCAGCGGGCTCGTTCATCAGCATCCCCCGCGTCATTCCGGAGGCCAGCCGTGCTCAATGACAGAAACGACTCTCGCGAAACCGCATTCGCGTCGTTCCTCATCACCGCAGGGCTCGTGGGGCTGATGGCCTCGCTCGCCCTGTCGATCGAGAAGATCGAGAAGCTGCAGAATCCGCGGGGAGTGCTGAGCTGCGACGTCTCGGTGCTCGTGCAGTGCTCCGCCAATCTCGACAGCCCGCAGGGGGCCGTGTTCGGGTTCCCCAACCCGTACCTTGGGCTCGTCGGGTTCGCCCTCGTCCTCTGTGTCGGGGTCGCCGTGCTGGCGACGCCGGGATTCGCCCGATGGTTCTGGGTGGCGTTCCATGTCGGCGTCACGGGTGCGGTCGTCTTCGTGGTGTGGTTGATCTCGCAGAGCATTTACGTGCTCGGGACCCTGTGCCCCTGGTGCATGGTCGTCTGGGTCACGACCATCCCGCTCTTCCTCACGGTCACGGGGCGGCACCTGCGCCGCGGGGTGTACGGCGCTCGCGCGAAGAAGGTCGGTGAATCGGCTTGGCCTTGGTTGCCGCTGGTGGCGATCGTGTCACTTGCGATCGTCGCGGTGCTCGCTCAGTTGCGGCTGAACGTGCTCGCTTCGATTCTCTAAGGCTCCGCGCGACCGGCGCGAGATGAAAAGCAGGACGAGTCCGAGGCCGACACCGAGCGCGACGTCAGCAAGGTTTCCGATGAACAGGTTGCCGTAGGCCAGGAAGTCGATCACGTGGCCGACGCCGAAGCCCGGCGGGGCGAAGAGCCGGTCGATGAGGTTGCCCATCGCACCACCCCACAGAAGCCCGATCGCCAATGCCCACCCGGTGGTGCGCACCTTGCTCGCGGCGATGAACGCCACGGGCATTGCGACGGTGGCGAGGGCCGTGAAGATCCAGGTGGAGCCTGCACCGAAGGACATGAAAGTGCCCGGATTGAACGCGAGCTGCAACCCGAGCAGGTCACCCAGCAGCGGTCGGCGCGTCGACTCGGAGAGGGTGTCGAGTGCGATCGCCTTCGACATCTGGTCGACGCCAACGACGACGGCGGTGATGATCACGGTGAGCGCGAACAAGCGCAGACGCGCGCGGTCGCCGAGGAATCGGCGGGGCGACGCAGGATCGGGCTCAGGCATGGACATGGGAGCTCTTTTCTCGAGTTCGAAGTGGTGTGGCGTCGGGAGTACGACCGGAGTACAGGAGGGCGATGACGAGGGTCAACGCGCCGAGGCCGACGACGACAGGCGAGATCCATGGACCGATGAGAGCCGCGAGGGTTGCCCCGGTGCGAAGTTCGACATCGGCGACAGCGGCATCGACCGTATCGGGCGCTGCCGAGTCGAGAACGGCACCGTCTGGAGCGAACACCTGGCTCGTGCCGACAGTCGAGACGTTGACAACGGCACGACCGGTCTCGATCGCGCGCATTCGCGCGATCGCGGCTTGCTGAAGATTCTCGTCGGTCCCGCGGAAATCGGCGTTGTTCGTCTGGAAAACGAACACCTCCGCGCCATCTCGGATGCCGTCGTAGATGACGGCGTCGTAGATGACGTCAAAGCAGATGGCGAGTCCGACGGTGCTCGCGTCGACGGTGACGACGGGCGGGAGCATACCCGGGGTGTACTCGCGGCGGATGAGGTCGATGAACTGGGGTGCGATGCGCTCGTAGAACCAGCGGTCCGGCACACGCTCTCCGAACGGCACCGGGTTGACCTTGTCATGATGCTGCGGCGGGATGCCGGGCTGCCAGAGGAGGGAGGTGTTGAACGTGTTCTCGCCTCGTTGCGTTGCGGCGTTGATCAGAAGCGGCGCGCCCATAGCGTCCGAGAGCGTGTCGAGCGTTGAGGCTGTCACCCCGTCTGCGAGGGGGTCGCTGTCCACGCTCCCTTCCGGCCACGCCACGAGGTCGAGATCCTCGCCTCGCAGCCGTTCGGTTGCGCTGAGCTGAGCACGGAGAATCTCTCCGTCGCTCGCGGTATCGAAGTATGCCGTCGGGCCATTCCCCTGCACCCACCCGATGCGGATGCTGCCCGCGGGGGTCGTCGGGAACTGCGGGACGACGGCGAACGACACCAACGCCATCACGGTGATCGAGATCGTTCGAGCACGGAAGCGACTCCGCAGCCGCACGAGCTCGACAGCGAGCGCGCTGGTCAACACGACGAGGAATGTCAGGCCGGTCACGCCGACCCACGACAGGAGTTCGGCGAAGGGGCCATTCACTTGACTCGTCCCGATCCGCGCCCAGGGAAAGCCTCCGTACGGCCACGCGCCCATCAGGACTTCACGACCAGTCCACACCGTCGCGACTCCGGCGGCCACGATGATCGGTCGTCCGCGTCCCATCGAGACTCGGTCCAGACCGCGATACACCACGGCAATGGCGGCGGCTCCCACGGCGAACAGCGCCGTCTCCAACGTCGCGAGCGCGAGCCACGGAACCGGACCGAGAAAGCCGCCGACCCAGACCAGCTGAGTGAGATGGAAGACCGCGCCGAACACGCCTCCCACGAGGAGCGCGCCGCCCACTCTCCGCCCCGCGAGGGTGAGGAGCCCGGCAGCCACTCCGAGGAACGCCAGCGGCCACCATGCGAGCGCGGGAAACGCGCCGTCGAGTGCCAGCCCGCCGACGGCGGCGATCGGAACCGCGGCGGCCAGCGGTACGCGCCGCTGTCCGCGGGCGGTGATCGGGCGGGCTGTGTCAGCCGGCGATGGCGCGGTCGAGAGCATCGGTGAGGTCGGTCAGCTGGGTGAGCTCCAGCTTCTCGCCGTCGAGGAAGAAGGTCGGTGTGCCCTCAACGTTCCAGTCGAGGCCTTCGGCGTAGTCCATCTCGACGCGGGTTTGCGTCTCCGGGTCGGCGACCGCGGCATCGAAGGCGTCCATGTCGAGCCCGAGCTCCTCCGCGAAGCCGCGGAAGCGCTCAGCCTCTGAGGTCTGCTTCTCGCCCCACTCGGTCTGCGTTTCGAACATCCGGCTATACATCTCCTCGACCTTGCCCTGTTGCGCGGCGGCCTCGACGGCGATGGCGGCGTTCATCGAGTTGAGGTGCGATGGGATCGGGAAGTAGCGGATGGCGAAGTTGATGTCGCCGCGGTACTGCTCGCGCACCTGCTCGATCACGGGATAGAGGCCACCACAGGCCTCGCACTCGAAGTCGAGGAACTCGACGAGCGTCGGCGCATCGGCACCGGCGTCGTCGAGGACATGCGTGTTGCTGCGCGTACCCGGCAGGGCGCCGTCGCTGCTGCTCTCGGGCGCGGCAGCGGTGGGCTGGTTCATCATCGCGATGAGGATCGCGCCGATACCGAGGGCGATGAGTGCGGCGATGACGATGATCGTCACCTTAGCGGGTGTCTTCATGGGGTTCCTTCTGAACTCGAATGGCGGGTAGGGAGGGAGGCGAGATGATCGGCGCGGAAGCGGTCCAGGGCGTCACCGAGGTTGGGGTCGTCGCCACGCGCCAAAGCCGCGTACTCGAGGGCGACGCGATCGCCTTCGACACGCGCGCGGACCCAGATGCGACGGCGCGGGAAGAGAAGTGCAACGATCAGGCCGAAGGTGGCGATGATCGCGAATACGAGGACCCACGTGGCGCCGGCATCGTGCTGGATCTGCAGAGACGCGAAGCGCTTCACCGACGACATCGGGTCGGTCCCCTCCGACGCATCCTCGAACGTCACGGTGCCCCACCCATCGGGTAGGTCCACGGTGTCGCCGGGTGACAGTTCGAGGGACTCCACGTCTGTGTCCGCACCGGTGCGCTGATCCATTCCAGAGGTGTCGAGCACGTAGACGGAGCGCGGCGTTCCGTCATTGATGCCGAGATCACCGACATAGACGTTGAAGGTCACGACGGGATCCACGAGATCGGGGTAGATAGAGGTCAGCGCTCCGCTGGCCAGCTCGCCACGCGTCGGGTAGAGGAAGCCGACGAGACCGATCTGTTCCGGCAGTCCGTCCGGGACCTTGATGATGCCGAGTGACGTCATGAACGAGTCCTGTGGCAGGAAGGGAAGCGCATCGGAGTACACGACGTCGCCCGCCGCGTTCCTAACCGTGATCGTGGGGGCGTATCCGTTGCCCAGCAGGTAGATGCGTTCGTCGCCGACGGTGATCGGATGATTGACTCGGATGCTCTCGACCCGCTCGGCGGGCATCCCCGGACCACGGATCGTGACGTTGGCTGAAAAGTCGCCCGCCTGACCGGCACCCGGGGTGCCCGGCAGCTCGTACCGCACGTCGAAGGTGTCGAGCGTCATGGCGTACGGCTGGAGCCGGCTACCGTCCACGAATCGTCCCGGGGTGAAAGAGGAGTAGTCGCTCATCGCGTTGACAAAGGTCGTGCCTTCGACGACGACGCGCTGCCCCGTGTACGTGAACCCGCTGGCACCGAGCACCGAGACCAGGACGCCGACGAGCGCGATGTGGAAGACGAGATTTCCGGATTCCCGGCCGTAGCCGCGTTCTGCGGACACCGACCACGAACCCGGCCGGTCGTAGCGCGCCACCCGGTAGCGACGACTCCGCGCCAGACGCTGTGCCAAGTCGACGGCATCCCGGGCCGTTGTCTCCGGGTCGCCGACACCGTCGATGACGGCTGCACGGTGTTGCTCGAGCCTCGTGAAGCGCGCAGGAGTCCGCGGTGGCTGAGACCGCAGCGCCTGGTAATGGTGTCGCGCGCGCGGAATCACACAGCCGATCAGTGAGACGAACAGCAGGGTGTAGATGGCGGAGAACCAGAAGGACCCGTACAGGTCGAAGAACTGGAGTTGGTCGAGGATTCTCGCCCACTCCGGGTTGTCCTTGTAGTACTGGATGACGCCGTTGGGATCGGCGGTCCGTTGCGGAACGAGCGAGCCTGGAATCGCACCGAGCGCCAGCATGAGCAGGAGCACGATGGCCGTGCGCATGCTCGTGATCTGACGCCATACCCATCGCGCCCACCCGGGCGCGTCGAGGCGCGGGCCGTTCACGGTCGGCTCGGGAGCCTCGTCGACGTGATCGTCGGGACGAAGCGGGTCAGAGCGGAAGCGTGACACCGAGCATCACCCCCTGGAGTGCGGACATCAGCATCCCCCACATGCCCGTGACCATCAGGAGCCCGAGAAGGATGAGGAGGACCCCGCCCACGATGTTGATCAGACGGATGTGGCGCCGGACACGCTCCACGGACTTCATCGCCCAGTTCAGCCCCAGCGCGATAACCACGAACGGCAGGCCCAGCCCGAGGGAGTAAGCGAGCCCCAGCACAGCCGCACGCGCCGGGTCGCCGAGGTTCCAGGAGACCGACATGATCGCGGCAAGTGTCGGGCCGATGCAGGGCGTCCACCCGATGCCGAGCGCGATACCGAGCAACGGAGCACTCCACAGACCGCTGCGCGCGGTCGACCGAAGACGGAACGTCCGCTGCGCCCTCGGGAAGGCACCGACGAAGAGTAGCCCCAGCACGATGACGATGACGCCGAGCACGCGGGTCAGCACGTTCGCGTACTCCAGGAAGAATCGCCCCAGCACGCCTCCGAGGATCGTGACGGTCATGAATACGAGGGTGAAGCCACCCACGAACAGTCCGACGCCCACGAGGAGGCGAGGACGGGAGGCGGGATGACCGTTGCTGGTCGACCCTATGTAGCCGAGATATCCCGGCACGAGCGGGAGAACGCAGGGTGAGACGAACGACACGAGCCCTGCCAGTGCTGCGATCAGGACCGCGACCCCGAGGGCCCCATCGAAGATCACGAAGGCGGAGTTCATTCGCCCTCCGCCAGGGCGTCTCGGACGAGCGTGTCCAGAATCGATGCCGAAGGCAGTTCGCCGATGATGCGTGCGGCGACCCGACCCTGCCTATCCATCACCAGTGTCGTCGGCGTCGCTTGAATCGGCGTTACGGCGGCAAACGCCAGCTTCACAGCCCCCTCGTTGACATCGATCACGCTCGGGTAGGTGATGCCGTACTGCTCGGCGAACGAGACGGCGGTGCCGGGCTGGTCGTAGATGTTGACTCCGACGAATCCCACCTTCTCGCGCTGGTACTTCTGCCACACCTCCTCCAGCAGAGGCGCTTCAACCCGGCACGGGCCGCACGCCGCGTACCAGAAGTTGACGACATACACGCGGTCTTTGAACGTCTCGCTGTCGATCGCATCGCCGTGTTCACTCGTTCCGGAGAACGCGACCGGCTCGCCGCGCTCGTCAGCAGCGATCTCGACGATGCGCCCGTCGACCGACACGACACCGGCACCGTCCGGCGGGGTGTACCCCTGCTCGACGCCCGCGCCGGACGCGCAACCGGCGAAAAGAAGGGACATGACGCCCGCGGCTGCGATGTGCACCGCGAGGTCGCGATGGAGAGGGGTGCGCGCGTGCGCACCATGAGGGTGGCGGAACATGAGACTCCCGGCATTCGACGGACATGACGACGTGCGGCGACAGCCCCATCGGGGTCGTCGCCGCACGTGTCACGTGCGGGAGATGCCGAGACCGGTCAGTGAAAGTGTGGGAACGCGTCGAGAGATGGAGACCGGAATGACACGCTGCGCGTGCCCGCGGGTCGTCACGAGGGCGCGCTGCGGCTGCCTGAGACGTCGGCGCAGGAACAGCAGCGCGATGACCCCGCAGAACAGGCCGATTGCGCAGAGTATCCCCGAGGATTCCGCGTCGGAGCTGGCGGGAACAGGCGTCGTGGCTGTGGCCGATGTGCTGCCGAGCGCCTCGTCGACCATGAGCACACTCGCGGCGGCATCGCCCGCCTCAGCCGGACCGCTATGACCGAGTCCGACCACCCCGAACAGGAGGAGGAGCGAGAGCGCAACACTGGTCACGATTCTCGTTATCAGCAGTCGCTCACTCAACATCGCTGCTCGGGTGCGCAATGCGAGAGTCATCGCTTCCATGGTAACCCAGCGCGCTGATGCTCCCGGCATCGCCGGGTCACGCCACCATCTGGAGAACAGGTCTCGCGCCACCTGTAGGAACCGACGGCGCCGTACGCCGTGCCGCGCGGACCCCGTTGAGAATGACGATGACTTCCGCGATTTCGTGGACGAGGACGACGCCGGCGAGTCCGAGCACCCCGAAAAGCGCCAGAGGGAACAGGCCGACGATGATGGCGAGCGCGAGAACGATGTTGGCGGTCATGATGCGCCGGCCGCGTCGGGCATGCGCGAGCGCGCCGGGGATGAGGCGGAGGTCGTGTCCGGTGAAGGCGACGTCAGCGGACTCGATGGCCGCGGCCGATCCCTTCACGCCCATCGCGATGCCGACGGTGGCGGTGGCGAGAGCGGGGGCGTCGTTAATGCCGTCGCCGACCATCGCGGTCGGCCGGGTGCGGGTGAGCGTGTCGATCGCGGCGGCCTTGTCCGCGGGGAGTTGCTCCGCGCGGACATCACTGATTCCGGCGTCGCGGGCGAGAGCGTGCGCGGTGGCGCTGTTGTCGCCCGTGAGCATGATCGTTTCGATGCCCTGGGCATGGAGCATCCGCGCGGTCTGCGCTGACTCGGGGCGCAGTTCGTCGCGGATGCCGATGAGTCCCGCGATCGCGCCGTCCGCTTCGACCACAACGACGGTCATGCCCTGCGAGGCCATCCTGTCGGCGTCTGATCGCGATGTCGCGGCATCGAGCCACTGCACATTGCCCACTCGGATCGGCCGACCGTCGACAATGCCGCGGATGCCGTGTCCGGCGTCCTCGACGACGTCCGTCGCGGCTGTCGAGGGCGGAGCGGCAGCGATGATCGCTGCCGCGAGCGGGTGGGTGCTGGCCGCTTCGACGGCACCCGCCCACCGGAGGACGTCGTCGCGGGACTGGCCATCCGCCGTCCGCACTTCGACGACGGCGGGTTCGTTGCGGGTGAGTGTGCCGGTCTTGTCGAACGCGACCGCCCGGATGGTGCCGAGCTGTTCAAAGGCCTCACCAGACTTGATGACGGCGCCGAACTTCGACGCCGACCCGATCGCACTGATGACTGTCACCGGCACCGCGATTGCCAGCGCGCACGGTGACGCGGCGACGAGGACCACGAGGGCCCGTTCGATCCACGTCCCCGGATCGCCGACAACCAGGCCGAACAAGGCGACGAGGGCCGCCGCGATCAGCACGATGGGCACGAGCGGACGCGAGATCCGGTCGGCGAGGCGCGCGCGCTCGCCCTTGCGCGCGTGAGCTTGCTCGACGAGCGTCACGATCTGAGTCAGCGAGTTGTCGCGCCCGCCGGCGGTCGCCTCGATGCGGAGCGTCGCCGACCCGTTCACGGATCCGGCGGCGACCGCATCCCCCGGCCCGACCTCGACGGGGATCGATTCACCCGTGATCGCGGCGGTGTCCACGCTCGAGCGACCCTCGACGACGACGCCGTCCGTCGCGACCCGCTCACCAGCCCCGACGACGAGGATGTCGAGCTCGCGGACCTCGACCGCGGGAATCGTGGCCTCACCGGCCAGACGCGCCACTCGGACCGTGTCCGGGATGAGCGAGAGCAATGCGCGCAGACCCTCTTTCGCCCGATCCATCGCCCGGTCTTCCAACGCCTCGGCGAGCGAGAAGAGGAACGCCAGCGTGGCCGCTTCTCCGACGTGTCCGAGCAGCACCGCCCCGACGGCGGCGATCGTCATCAGCAGCCCGACACCCAACCGTCCCCGCATGAGGCGACGCAGCGCGCCGGGAACGAACGTGCATGCGCCCGCGAGCAACGCCAGCCACTGGAACACCAGCGCGGTCACGTGCACCCCGCTCCACTCGAGCACGTAGCCGACGAGAAGGAACACTCCAGACAACGCGACGGCAGCAGCGCCATGTCACGCCACCACGCCCCCCGCAGCTCGTCCGGCATCTCCGGACCCGCCGCGCGCGCGACGACATCAGGACCGCAGCAGGCGTCACCGACATCCACCACGACATCACGATGCGCGTCGGTGACGTCCGGACCGTGGCACGCATCCCCACTTCGGGCGGGGCGAGTCATCTCGACGCGTCGGACCAGCGGCGAAGGTCGCGCATCATCCGGACCGCAGCACTCCTCGCTCATGCGCAGCACTCGCAGTGCTCATCCGCGCACGGGGCGCCTTCGTCGACCGCCACGACCGCCTCCAACAGGTGCCGAAGACCTAAGGTCAGGTGGGGGTCCGCGATTTCGTACCGTGTCCGCCGCCCTTCTGGGCTCGCCACGACGAGCCCACATCCCCGCAGACAGGTCAAATGATTCGACACGTTCGACCGCGTCAGATCGAGTTCTCGGGCGAGCTCCGCGGGATACCCCGGAGCATCCAGCAGCGCCAGCAGAATACGCGACCGAGACGGATCGGCCATCGCTCGCCCCAACCGATTCATCACGTCAACGCGAGAGGCAATGGTCATCAGGCACTGACCATACATCGTTCACTGAACTGCCATCAAGCACCCAGAACTACCGCTAGCATGCGACCTAGCCTGTTAGTATCTACGCATGCACGCAGATACGCATGAAGATTCACTGTCGCCGGAGACGCCGCTGGTCGACGTCGCGGTCGAGGTGTTCCGGCTTCTGTCCGACGCAACGCGGGTGCGGATCATCCTCGCGCTCAAGGACGGCGAGCTGTCGGTGAACCACCTGGCCGACATCCTCGATCGGCCGGCGGCATCCGTCTCGCAGCACCTCGCCAAGCTGCGCTGGGCACGGCTCGTGCACGCGCGCCAGGACGGCAACCGCGCGTTCTACTCGCTCGTCGACGAACACGCTCTGCGCGTCGTCAAGGAGGCGCTGCTGCAGGCAGAGCACAGCGTCGACGAACGACCCGCTCACCACGCATGAGCACTGTCGGATCCGGGCTCGTCTCCGTTCTCGCGGATCGCTCTTATCGTCGTCTCTTCAGCGCGCAGGTGATCGCGCTGCTGGGAACGGGCATGCTCACGGTGGCGCTCGGACTCCTGGCTTTCGATCTCGCCAGCGATGAGGCCGGAGCGGTCGTCGGGACCGCGCTGACGATCAAGATGGTCGCGTACGTGGGGGTCGCTCCCCTGGTCGCCGCTGCGGTCGACCGACTCCCCCGCAAAGCCGTGCTCATCGGCGCGGACCTCGTGCGTGCGCTCATGGCGCTGGGCCTGCCGTTCGTCACCGAGGTCTGGCAGATCTACGTGCTCATCTTCCTGCTGCAGTCCGCGTCGGCGACGTTCACGCCGGCGTTCCAATCGACGATTCCGAGCATCCTCACCGACGAGCGGGACTACACCAAGGCGCTCTCGCTGTCGCGGCTCGCCTACGACCTCGAGGCGATCGTGAGTCCCCTCGTCGCCGCGGCGCTGCTGACGGTCATCTCGTACTCGAACCTCTTCGCCGCGACGGTCGGCGGTTTCCTCCTCTCGGCCGCGCTCGTGTTCGCGACGGCGATCCCGGCGCGCTCGGCCCCCGCGCAGACACGCAGCTTCTGGGAGCGCACGACCGAGGGCGTCCGTGTCTTCGTACGCACGCGCAGTCTGCGCTTCCTCATGCTGATGAACGTCGTGGTCGCCGCGGGCACCGCGGTCGTCCTCGTCAACAGCGTCGTCTACATCAAGGGGGTCTTCGCGCTCGACGACAGCGCGCTCGCCCTCGCCTACGGTGCGTACGGGGTCGGCTCGCTCCTGGTGGCGCTGAACACGCCGCGGATCGTGGATGCCGTCGGCGTCACCCGCGCGATGCTGCTCGGCGCGGGAGTCGTCGTCGCAGGACTCACGGGTGCGCTCGTGTTCACCCTCGTGGCGACGAACGGGGATGGCGCGTGGGCCGTGCTGCTCGTCGTCTGGGCCGTCCTCGGGGCCGGTACGTCGCTCATCAACACGCCGTCGGCGCGGCTGCTGCTGGCCGCGTCGACAGAAGACAACCGCGCCCTCGTGTACACCGCCCAGTTCTCGCTCTCGCACGCCTGCTTCCTGATCAGCTATCCGATCGCGGGCTGGCTCGGGGCGTGGACTCTGGTCGCGGCAGTGTCGGCGCTGCTGGGGGTGGCGGTGCTTGCCGCGCTGATCGGCGGGCGGCTCGGCGAGCGAGTACACAAGGCAGTCTTGCCGGAGGACTAGGCGCTCTTGGTTGATGGTTCCGATACCGCTGCGTTCTTTCCGAGCGAGCCCAGACGCTCCTGCCTCCTCAGATTGACCGGCGATTCGGGTTGAGGAGCGTTCCAAGGCCCTCGACGCGTTGAGGATCGAGTCTTCCTGTCTGCAGGCTGCGTAGTTGTCGGCCGAGCCATCGCGCATGTGCGAACTCGACGGGGTCGGATGCCGCGTGAGTGGGTAGTTTGCCTGTCCGTCGCTGGTGTTCCAGGCAAGCTGCCAGTCTGCGCTCCCATGCCGCACTGCGCGGGTCCCAGTCGAATGCGGGCGACACCTCCAGGCGCGCCAGCTGGTAGGCATTGAGCCGATCCTCGAACCGCCGTTGGTACCGCGCCCATTCGCCCAGATGACGTTCGTCCTTGCCCAGGGTGTGGCGGGCCCGAGTGTTCTCGCGCGGGCGTCTCCCTGTCGCCCGATGGAACTGCTCGTACGCGAGCAGGGACATGCTCCACTTCACCGCGCGAGGGTAAAGAACATGATCGTCGGCAAGCAACCGAGATGCCTCCTCCGAGTACCGCCGGCCCTCTTCATCGTGAGCGTCGATGGCCTGCCGGAGTGCGTCGGCGAGCGCGTGCAGTTCCTCGTTGGTCACGGTTGTGCGCGGTCCTTCCATGGGTTCGGGGTTGGCCCCATGGATCTATGCGCGGTGTGTGGTGGGTCAGTGGACACGCAGAGTGACGGCGGTGCTGTCGGTGAGTCGGTGGAGTTGCACTTTCGCGATTCCTAGCCTGAGCAGACCCCCATCAGGAGGCTGCGATGGCAATGCCAACGACACCGATCGGCGATCTCTGTGGCGTGATCGCGGGCGCGTACGCCATCTCGACGAGCGACGGATGCCGCTTCCTCGTCGACATGGATGAGTGCCTGACCGTCCGGCTTGGCTCGAGCGATGAAGTGCTCATCGGGAGGGAGCAGGCTCGCTCCGATCGCCCCCTCGTCGTCGCCACGTGCCGAATCGGAGAGCCGATGGTGCTGCTGGTCGATCGTGGTATACCGAACGTGGAGTTCACGCGGCGCGAGACCGCCTCCGTGACGCGGATCGATCGCCTCCTCCGCCCGCCGCAGCTAGACCGGCTTGATACCTGATGGGCGAGGACTCGAAGCGGTCGACGTCGGCGACTGACGACGCGACCATCGCGGGCTTCCTTCCGGTCCACGCGTTGCCCTACTGGGCAGTCCTGGAACCTGTCGTGACCGTGGCGGTGACTGCGGCGGTTCGCGTCTCCGGTCGGTCACCTCGCGGGTTCCAGTCGGCGGCGACGGCGATGGCGTTGTGGGCGTGGCAGACGAAGGCGATCGCGCCGGATGCGAAGGAGATCTTCCGGCGGCCGCTGGTGAACGAGTTCGTGCATCGTGGGATGCCGGGCACGACGCGCACGACGCGCGCGACGTACCGCTCTGCGCTTGTTGTCGTCGCTGACGCCTTGATGCCGCCGGCCGAGCGGGCGTACCGGATTCCTCGTTCGGAGCCGACTCCGCCCTACACGCATGCGGAGATCGTCGCGATGCGGAGTTGGGCAGTCCGGCAAGGGCAGCCGGCGCGACGTCTCGATGCTCAGTTGTTGTTGGCGTTGGGACTCGGCGCCGGGTTGACGACGCTGGAGTTGTTGCGCGTACGCACCTCAGAAGTGGACGCGAGTGGTGATGGGGTTCGGATCCAGGTGTGGGAGGGGCGACCCCGGGTCGTTCCTGTGCTCCCCGCCTGGCAGCAGCCGGTGAGGGACGCGCTCGAGAGCGCGACGGTCGAGCAGTGGCTGTTCCGCCCCCGTCGACGCGGTGTCCAGCCTGGACAGGTCACCGACTTCCTCCATCGCCGACACGACACGCCGGTCGATGTGCGTCCGGTGCGAATGCGGACGACATGGCTCGTCACCCACCTCACCCTCGGCACGGCTCCCCACGAGTTGCTTCGGATCGCCGGGTTGGAACAGTTGGCGTCGCTCGACCGCATCAACCGGTTCCTACCGCCGCGAGCTCCGAAGCCCCCGCGGGCCTAACTCGTCGGGTGCCGGGAGAGCTGACGGTGCGGCGTGTGTCGTTGGCTCTCGAGAAGGTCATGCGCAAACTTTTCCGTCGCCGCGTACATGCTCGGCATGACCGACTCTCGAAAAGACCGACTCTCCGACATTCCCGCCCACATCGAGGCCATCCGAGACCACCACCCGCGGGTCAGCGACCACGCGTGGAAGATAATCACCCGCTACGAACCGATCAGCCGCGACCTCCGAGGAGCGTGGGCGAAGGTGCGCCCGTTCACGGTCGACACTGCCGCCTCGATGCTGCCCGACACCTTCAACGTCACCCGGCGACTGATGTCGATGACCGCCCGCTTCCACTGCTGGGTGTGGGCGCGCACGGGTATCGAACTGACGATCGAGGCCGTCTATACGCAGAGCCACATCGATCGCTACCTCGCGGCGGAACACAAGAACAGCTCCGTGCCGCACCGCTACGGAACCTCGCAGCAGATCGTCCACGTCGGACGCGTCCTCGCAGACCTCGACCTCGTCACGGCGCCGTTCCAGGGCGACAAGGTCCGCGAAGCGTTCACGAAGAAGCAGATCGCGACCATGCACAGCTGGGCAAACTCGCGGACGACCCTCCTGAAGCGGCAGAACGCGTGGGCGATCCTCGGCCTCGCCGGCGGCGCCGGGCTCACCTCCGCCGAGATCGTCAACGCCCGGGTCGGCGACATCCTGCGCGACGGCGACCTAACGTTCGTCGACGTCCACGGCGAACGTGCCCGTCGCGTCCCTGTCCGACAGTCATGGTCCCGTGCCCTGCTGCGCAGCATCGAGGGGCGAGAGGGCGCGGACGAGAACTTGTTCGTCGGCTTCCGTGACGATGAGTATCCGCCGCGCGTCATCCAGCACTTCCTCAGCGACAATCCCGCACCTGTGCGCCCGACACCGGCGGCGCTCCGCACCAGCTGGCTGATGCACCACATCGACAACAACGTCCCGTTGACCGTCCTCAAGCAGGTCTCCGGCATCCAGCACCTTCAGACCCTCGTCCGCTACTACGAGAACGCCGCCCACCTCGACGTCGCCGACTACACCGCGCTGCTCACCGGGACGGAGGCGGCCCGATGAGCACCATCGACACCGACTACCACCTCCCCGGCTACACCACCGAGTTCGGTGGCATCACCGAACGGGAGATCATCGGCCGCGGCCGCAACATGCAGACCGTCGACCCCGGCCTCGTCGCCCTCGTCGAATCGCGTGTCCGGAAGTCCGGCGTCCTCGAACAGCTCGAACGGTGGAGCGCCGAAGACGCCAACCCTGACGGGATGGGCGGCAGACCCGCCGCGATCTCCTTCCGCGCCCTCCTCACCGCGATGCTCATCCTCACCCACGAGGGCGCACCGCTGCACATGAGTCGCGCGGCGACACTCCTGCAGCACCGCCTCGACGATCAGTCCCGCACGCTGCTCGGTGTATCGAAGGCTTCCACCGCGTTCGCCACGCACACGGCGATCAACGCCCGCTGGTACAACAACACGGTCCGCGCGTTCCACCGCATCATCCGACTCGTCGACCCCTACCCCCAGGAGCGATACACATCGAAGACGCACACTCAGATCCAGCAGATCCTCAAAGACCACGACGCCGACCGTGCTGACAAATACAAGGCACGCCTCGATCACTTCACCCGGGTCATGCTGAACATGTCGTTCATGGAGCAGCCGCGGCACATCCGGCGCGCCTCAAAGCAGATGGACGTGTCCTTCGACCAGACCTATGTCGGCACCCCCACGACGAAGGGCTACTCCAAGAAGCACCTGAACAGTCGCGTCAGATCCGAGCAAGGTGCGGACCTCGGGCAGCTCGCTCCCGGACCCGTCGACGCGTTCGCCGGCTGGCACGTCAAGAGCGGCAAAGGCGAACGCAACGACTACCAGAAGGGCGAGGTCGACGAGACCGCCCCCGGACGCGGTGAGTACGCCGACTACGAATGGGGCTGGGTCGCGAACCTCGCCGTCCGCGTCGACTCCGAGGCCCCCGGCTCCAACCGCTTCCCCGGCCTCGTCGTGGCCGCGTCGCTCAGCATCCCGAACATGGAAGTCGCCGAGGAAGCGACCCGGCTGCTGCAGACCGCAGCCGCGATCGACCCGACCCTCGAGCCGGGAGTCGCCGATGCCGACAAGCAGTACTACGCCAACAGCAAATCGTTCCGACTCCTCGTTCCTTCCCTGGAGGCAGGATTCACCCCGTCAACCGACTACCGGACCGACCGGATGGGAGTGAAGGGTGGGGACCACGGCGGCCTCTTCGTCGAAGGACACGTCTACTGCCCCAGCACGCCGAAGCACCTCCTGAACGCATCGAAGATGTTCCTCGCCAAGGAGATCGACGCTCCCACCCTTCGAGCGCGCCTCGAAGAACGCAAGAGCTACCGCCTCCACGTCAAAGAGAAGGCCAAGACGCCCGCAGGGAAGGTCCTGCTCCGCTGCCCGGCGCTCGGCAAGGCACCGACGGTCACATGCCCGCTCCGGGAGCTCATGGTCGGCGCCGCCATTAAGGCCCGCCCGGAGGTCAAGCCGGAGGAGATCGAGGAGGAGTTCCTCGACACCATCTGCACCCAGCACTCCGCGGCCTTCGACCTCACCGAGATGCAGTCGCCGCCGCAGGCGTTCGACTATGGCAGCGAAGAGTGGGAACAGTTCCACGACCACGCCCGCAACTCCATCGAGTCCGAGAACGGCCAGCTCAAGACCTCAGGCAACGACGACATCGAGACCGCCGGCCGCCGCAAGGTCCGAGGCATCGCAGCCGCTCAGGTGATGATCACCATGCTCCTGGTCAACCACAACATCCGGAAGATCGCCGCATTCCTCAGCGACAAGGAGAAGGAGAAGGCGCGCACCAGCCCGCGCATCCCCCTGCTTCGCCGCCGAGACCGCGTCTGGGCGAACAAGTACACCAAGACCACCGGCAACGGCGACCTCACCATCCCCCGCGGCACGGCCGCCATCACGCTGAAGGCCACCGAACCGGTCGCACGACCGATCTCCACACCGTTACGAACCTGAGCACCACTCGAACAGCGCCACCCGCCGGCGACGAAACCGGCGCCACCCACCGCACACGAGACGATCGAACGCGCCCGAAAACCGGGCGCGTTCGTCATTTCATCCACGACTTCACGATCACGACTGACCCTGTGACCCTCTCCGGCCCACCGGAGGCCGAAACAGCAGACGGGCACCCGCGCGATGCGAGTGCCCGTCTGTCTTTTCGGCGGTTTTGCGAACAGTAATGCCAACGGCCCGAGAGTGCCGGCTACAGGACTTGAACCTGCAACCCCCGTATTACAAGTACGGTGCGCTACCAATTGCGCCAAGCCGGCAAGAGCGCCCAGTCTATCCGGGGCGCGAGCCCCGCCTTACGGCGTGGGCGTCGGTGTCGGGCTGGGCGTCTCTTCCGCCTGCTGCGACTTGTAGAACGCGTCGCTCGCGCTGGTCATGACGAACTGAGAGAACTCCGCCGGGTCGTCGAGCGCCCCGACATAGGCCTGACCGTTGACGAGGATCATCGGGATGCCGGTGAGGGCGAGATCGTCGGTGTCGGGGATGCCGGCGACAGCGCGCTCGGTGGCATCCTTCACCCACGTAGTGAAGTCGCCCGACTCGATGCACGACCGCACCTTCTTGGGGTCGTCCGCGCCCGAGGCGATCGCGAGGTCGGCGAGCTCCGCGTCGGTGTAGCCGTCGGAGTCGACCGCCGGCTGCCGCGACAGCAGCTCGTTGTTGAAGTTGAAGTAGTCGTCGGCCGAGTAGGTGGCCATGCACGCGGCAGCGCTCGCGGCGCGCAGCGAGTACTTGGTTCCGTTCGACTTCGCCGCCAGCATCGACACCGGGTGGTAGGTGAGCGTCGCCGCCCCCTGCTCGACCCACGCGGACAACTGCTGCACGTTGGCCAGCTGCCACTCGCGCGCGCCCGGCGACAGGTAGTCGACGTAGACGCGGATCTCGACGGGAGGGGCCGTGGCATCCGTCGCCTCAGGCGTGGGGGTCGGAGTGGGCGTGGCGTCTGCGGCGGGCGTGGAGGCCGCGTCGGGATCGACCGGCACGTCGGGAGCGACCCCGACGACACCCGCGACGGACGAGATCGCGAAACCGTCGGCGTCGGCGGTGAGCGGCTCGAGCTGCGGGCGACCGGCCGTGGCGGAGATGGTCCAGGCGACGACCCCGATCACGGCGACGCCCGCGACGACGACGCCCGCCACGAGCGCCGAGCGACGGGCCAGGCGCGCACGCGACTGCTGAGCACGCACCTGCTGCGCCTTCTCGCGCACGGCCTCGCGGCGGTCGATCGGAGCGACCTCGGGACGGGAGTCGTCGGTGGACATGGAACCTCTTGCAGAAACGAAGGTGGCGGCGTGGGCTGGCCGTCGGGTCGCACGGGATTGCGAACATTCCGATCGTAATCAGACACCCTGGGAAAACCCCAGACACACGCTTCATCTGGCACGCGCTCACGTGCGATACTGAACCTGCGTCCTCTCAGGACGTGCGGGACAAGCCCCCGCTCATTCCATCACTACGGATCGTCCGGCACGTACCTGCCGGTGAAGGAGAAGAACAAATGGCGTCCGTCACCTTTGACAACGCAACCCGCCTCTACCCCGGCGGCACCCGCCCCGCGGTCGACAAGCTGAACCTCGAGGTCGCCGACGGCGAGTTCCTGGTCCTCGTCGGACCGTCCGGTTGCGGAAAGTCCACCTCGCTGCGCATGCTCGCCGGCCTCGAAGAGGTCAACTCCGGCCGCATCCTCATCGGCGACCGCGATGTCACCGACATCCCGCCGAAGGACCGCGACATCGCGATGGTGTTCCAGAACTACGCGCTCTACCCGCACATGACGGTCGCCGAGAACATGGGCTTCGCCCTGAAGATCGCCGGCGTCGGCAAGGAAGAGCGCGCCAAGCGCGTCGAAGAGGCAGCGAAGCTCCTCGACCTCGAGCAGTACCTCACCCGCAAGCCGAAGGCCCTCTCGGGTGGTCAGCGTCAGCGTGTCGCGATGGGTCGCGCCATCGTCCGCCAGCCGCAGGTGTTCCTCATGGACGAGCCGCTGTCGAACCTCGACGCCAAGCTCCGCGTCCAGACGCGCACGCAGATCGCGTCGCTGCAGCGCCGCCTCGGCGTCACCACGGTCTACGTCACGCACGACCAGACCGAGGCGCTCACCATGGGCGACCGCATCGCCGTGCTCAAGGACGGTCTGCTCCAGCAGGTCGGCACCCCGCGTGACCTGTACGAGAAGCCGAACAACGTGTTCGTCGCCGGCTTCATCGGCTCGCCGGCCATGAACTTGTTCCCGGCCGACCTCGCCGAAGGCGGCGTCACGTTCGGCACCGCCGTCGTGGGTGTCGAGGCCGACATCCTCGGCAAGGCGCACGGCTCGCAGGTCACGATCGGTGTGCGTCCCGAGGACATCACGGTCAACCCGGCCGACGGCAAGGGCCTCACGGTCGACGTCGACCTCGTCGAGGAGCTCGGCGCCGACGGCTACCTGTACGGCCACACCGAGATCAACGGCAAGCGCGCCGACCTGGTCGCGCGCGTCGACGGCCGCCGTCACCCGAACGCGGGCGACAAGGTCGTGCTGGCGCCGGTCACCGGCCACGTGCACGTGTTCGACATCGAGACGGGCGAGCGCCTCACCGACAAGGCGATCGCTTCGGCCTCCTGAGCCACACCACTCACGACAGCGACGCGGCGCGGCGGGTCATCGACCCCCGCGCCGCGCCGCATGTCACGACCCCAGAGGAGCATCCGTGGTGGAGTCGCTGACCATCACAGCCAGCAGCGTCGACGCGGGGCTGCTCTCGCTGCCGTGGTCGACGCCGCTGGAGGAGTGGACCAGTGACACCATCGTGTCGCTCCCCAAGGGCATCTCCCGGCACCTCGTGCGCTTCGCGAACCTCTCGGGGCGCGTCGTCGCCGTCAAGGAGACGACGGCCGAGATGGCGCGGCGCGAGTACGAGATGCTCGGCTCGCTCGCGCGCCTCGACGTGCCCTGCGTCGACCGCTTCGCCGTGATCGACGGGCGCCGCACCCCGAAGGGCGAGCCTCTTCCCGCGGCTCTCGTCACGGCGCATCTGCGCTTCTCGCTCCCCTACCGCGCCCTGTTCACCCAGGTGCTGCGCCCCGACACCGCCGGCCGCCTCGTCGACGCGTTGGCGGTGCTGCTCGTGCGTCTCCACAACATCGGCTTCTTCTGGGGCGACGTGTCGCTGTCGAACACGCTCTTCCGCCGGGATGCCGGGGAGTTCGCGGCCTACCTCGTGGATGCCGAGACGGGCGAGCTGCACGAGCGCGGACTCACCCGCGGCCAGCGGGAACACGACCTCGACGTCGCCCGCACCAACATCGCCGGCGAGCTCATGGACCTCGAGGCCGGCGGGCGCCTCGAGCGCGGCATCGACGCGGTGGCGATCGCCGACCGCATCATGTCGTCGTACTGGTCGCTGTGGGGAGCCCTCAACGACGAGGAGACGTTCTCGGCCAACGAGTCGTGGCGTCTCACCGAGCGCGTGCAGCGTCTCAACGAGCTCGGGTTCGACATCGGCGAGATGTCGATCCAGTCGACCCCCGACGGCACCCGTGTGACGATCGAACCGAAGGTCGTGGATGCCGGACACCACCAGCGCCGGCTCCTGCGTCTCACGGGCCTCGACGTCGAGGAGAACCAGGCGCGCCGCCTCCTCAACGACATGGACGAGTTCAGCGCGCGCGTCTCCCGCCTCGGGTCCGACGAGGAGATGGTCGCGCACGAGTGGCTGACGCGCGTGTTCGAACCCGTGATCAAGGCGATCCCGTTCGACCTGCGCGCGAAGCTCGAACCCGCCGAGGTGTTCCACCAGGTGCTGGAGCACCGCTGGTACATGTCGCAGGCGCGGGGCACGTCGGTGCCGATCGCCGAGACCGTGGGGTCCTACATCGACGACGTGCTGCGTCACCGCCGCGACGAGGCGACGGTCATGGGTCCGCCGACCGAGACGATGGCGCTCCCGGTCGTCACGGGAGCGATCGAGGTCGACCCCGACGAAGACGACGCCGTCGATTGGCGCGATCTCGTCTGAGCCGACCTCGAGTCGGGCCGGAACGGCGCGGTGTCAGTAGCCGACCGTGAAGCGCTCCCGAGAGTGCTTCGGGTTCTCGATCTCGTCGAGCACGGCGACGGCCAGGTCGGCGCCGGAGATGAACGACTCGCCGTCGGCGTCGGTGACGATGACGTCGCCGCCGTCGCGGTAGGAACCGGTGCGCTCCCCCGGGTTCCAGGCGCCGAAGCCGCCGGCCGGGTGGATGTAGAACCAGTCGCGGCCGCTCTGCTCGGCCTGGAGGTCTTCGAGCACACCGATCGCCTCGAGCGCTTCGGCCTTGAACTCGTCGGGGAAGCCGCTGTCGACGACCCGCGGACCGCCGGGGGCGACGAGGCTGCCGCCCGCGCCACCGATGACCCCCACGCGCACGTCGTCGGGCAGCACCGAGAAGAGCGCCTCGAGGTTGCCGCGCACCTGACCTTCCATGTCCCCACGCGGGGCGACGGCGGAGACGACCACGTCGGCGCCGGTGAGCTCGGATGCCAGTGCCGGAACGTCCAGCAGCGTCCCCTCGACGTACGTCGCGCCCTCGACGCGCTCCGACGGTGCGGTGCGGGCGACGGAGAGCACGGTGTGTCCTCGGCGGACGGCTTCGGCGACGATGTGGCGACCGGCGTAGCCGGTGCCTCCGAGGACGGCGATGGTGGTCATGGGGGTTCCTTTCGAAGTGGGTCACCCGTATCAAGGCGACCGCGCGATGGATCCTTCCCAGGATGCCGCGCCCTCCCCAGGATCCGCTGTGTATGCGGTGACCGCTCGATCAGACGGGCGGAAGCACGAGCGACTTCACGGCGGGCGGGCGACCCTCGGCGATGGGCGCCAGGGCGCCGTCCACGACCTGCTCGAACGGCAGGGGGGCGGCGGCGACGGCATCCCATCGTCCGGTCCGCGCCGCGACGAGGCGGGCCGCGTCGCCGAGGTCGGTCTCACGCACCATGGCGTTCGTCCCGACGAGGGTGAGCTCCCGCACGGTGACGCGTCCGAGGTCGACGGGTGCGGGCGTCTTCGCGATTCCGACGGCGACGATCGTCGTTCCCATCGGCACCGTGTCGATCGCGAGGTCCATGCCGCGCTGCGATCCCGTCACCTCGAAGAAGACGGGGAGCTCCTCCCCCCATGCGGCAGTGAGCAGGTCGGCGGTCGACGCTGCGCCGCCGGTGATCGTCTCTGCCGCGCCGAGCTCCCGCGCCAGGGCGAGGCGCGCGGAGTCGAGGTCGACCGCGACGACGCGGGCACCGAGGTCGACGAGCACGTGGATGAGGAACGCACCGATCCCACCCACGCCCTGCACGACCGCGACGTCGCCCGGGGCTGCTCCGGAGCGGCGGGCGGCGTGGACCGCGATCGACATCGGCTGCACGAGAGCTGCCTCGTGCGGATCGAGGCCCCACGCGTCGGCGTCGACGCAGCTCGCGACCGGCGCCGCGACGTAGCGGGCGAGCGCACCCGGCCGGTGGAGGCCGACGGCGCTGTACTGGCGGCACACGTTCGATCGCCCTTCCCGGCACAGCGCACACCGCCCGCAGGGGGCAGCGCCGCAGGATGCCACGAGGCGTCCGACCCACGCGGCATCCACGTCCTCACCCACCGCGACGACGCGACCGGCGAACTCGTGTCCGATCGTGAGCGGACCGTGGTGTCCCGTGACGGGATGCGCGGCGTCGATCGGGAAGAGCTTCGGACCGTGGGCCCATTCCGCGGCATCCGTGCCGCACACGCCGACCGCGGTGACCTCGATGAGGAGCTCGCCCGGGCCGGCGCTCGGCGTGGGCACCTCCTCGAACCGCAGATCCCGGCGACCGTGGAGCACGGCGGCCCGCATGGTCGCCGGGATCTGCGCGGTCACCGGATCAGTCCGCGAGGCCGTCGGTGACGTCGGCGTTCTCCGACTCGAGCTCGAGACCGGCGCCGCGAGCCACGGCCAGCAGCAGCGTCGCGAAGTCGAGCTCGGTGTTGCCCGCGCCCACCTCCTGCGCGACGATCTGGCGCGTGGCCGAGGCGATCGGCATCGGGGCACCGAGCTTGTAGGCCGCGTCCAGGCCGAGATCGAAGTCCTTCTGCAGCAGCGGCATCGTGAACGTGGCGGTGAAGTCCAGGTTCACGAAAGCGGGCGTCTTGTAGCCGGTGAACACCGACCCCATGACGGAGTCGTTGAGGAAGGAGAGGAACGCCTCCCGCGACACGCCGCCCTTCTGCGCGAGCACGGTGATCTCGGCGAGCGACTGCGTCACGACCCCGAGGAACACGTTGTGCGCGATCTTCACGAGGCGTGCCACCTCGCCCTCGCCCACGTAGGTCACGCCGCGGCCGAAGACCTGCAGGACGGGCTCCACCTCGTCGAACACGTCGCGAGGGCCCGAGACGGCGACGGTGAGCTTGCCCGCCGCGATGACGGCGGGGTTTCCGGAGACCGGCGTCGCGAGGAACGCCGTGCCCCGCTCGGTCGCGGCGGCGCGCACCTTCTCGCTCGTGGCGACCGAGACGGTCGAGACGTCGGCGACGATGCGCGGCGAGGTCTCGCCGGTGAGCAGGCCGTCGGGTCCGAGGAGCACGGATTCGAGGTCCTTGTCGGCGGAGACCATGCTGAAGACGAGGTCGCGATCGGCGAGGTCGACGGGCCGCGCGACGTGGTGGGCGCCCGCGTCGACGAGCGGCTGGACCTTGGATGCCGTGCGGTTGTAGACGGCGACGTCGTAGCCGGCGTCGAGCAGTCTCTGGATGAGCTGCGCGCCCATCCGGCCGGCGCCGATCCAACCGATGGTGGGCAGGGTGTCGGTCATGTGTGTTCCTTATCTCTCAGTAGGTCCGGAGGCGGGGGTCGGCGCTTCCTCGGGGTCGTCCTCGAGGTCTTTGCGCACCGCCCCACCGAAGTAGAGGTCGGCGATCTCAGGGTCGTCGAGCACCTGTTCGGCCGGCGCGGTCATCAGCACCCGGCCGCTCTCCATCACGATCCCCAGGTTGGCCATCCGGAGGCCGAAGCGCACGTTCTGCTCGACCATGAGCACCGCCTTGCCCTCCCGCAGCATGATGGCGACGGCTTCGTCGATGACACCGAGCGACTTGGGGTCGAGCCCCAGCGAGGGCTCGTCGAGCAGCACGAGTCGTGGATCGAGCATGAGGGAGCGGGCGAACTCGACCATGCGCCGCTGACCACCCGACAGGTTGCCGCACTTGATGCCGGTGCGATCCTTCACCAGCGGGAAGAGGTCGAGCACCCGCTCGTACCGCTCCCGCACGAGCGCGCGCTGCCGTCGAATGACGTATGCACCCATCAGGATGTTGTCGCGCACGGTGAGGTTGGAGAACAGGCCGTTGGTCTGCGGCACCTGCGTCACGCCGCGGGCGAGCACCTCGTGAGGGGCGAGACCCGTGATGTCCTCGCCCTCGAGGTGTACCGTGCCCGCCGACGGGCTGAGGAGTCCGCTCACGACCCGGAGCACCGTAGACTTCCCGGCGCCGTTCGGGCCGACGATGCACCCGAGCTGGCCGGCGGCCACCTCGAGCGTCACGCCCTGGAGCACGTTCCCGCCGCCGTAGCCGGCGACGACGCCGTCGAGCCGGATCATCGGCGCGCTCCCTTCACGACGGCCACGCCGCCGGTCTTGGACTGCTGATCGAGCAGGTAGTCATCGCCCAGGTAGGCGTCGAGCACGACCGGGTCCTTCTGGATGAGCTCGGGCGGCCCCTCGGCGATGACCCGGCCCTTCGCGAGCACCCGGATGGGATCGCACAGTTCGAGCACGAACGGCATGTTGTGCTCGACGAGGAGGAACGTCGTCCCCTCCGCGTTGAGCTCGCGGATGAGGTCGCCCATGCGGGCGATGAGAGTGGGGTTGATCCCGCCCGCGGGCTCGTCGAGCATGATGAGCTTCGGGTCGAGCATGAGCACCTGCGCGAGCTCGACGAGCTTCTGCTGCCCGTAGCTCAGCGAGGATGCCGGGGCGTCGCGGTAGGCCGACATTCCGACGAACGCGAGCAGCTCCTCCGCCTTCGCCGCCTCGGTGCCGCTCACCGCCCCTAGACCGAGCTGGCGGAACGAGAAGTCGCGCAGCGGGGCGACGAGGTTCTCCAGCACGGTCATCTCGCGGAACAGCCGCGTGATCTGGAAGGTGCGGCCGATGCCACGGTGCGCGCGCGACCACGAGTTGCGGCTGAGCTCCGTCCCGTCGAACAGCACCGTGCCGGCATCCGCGGCCATCGTGCCCGAGATGAGGTTGAAGACGGTGGTCTTGCCCGAGCCGTTGGGCCCGATGAGGGCGGTGATCGACCCCTCCGGCACCGTGAAGGAGCAGTCGTCGACGGCATGGTTGCCCCCGAAGCTCTTGTGCAGGCCACGGACCTCCAGGAGCGGACGAGCCGGCTCGGAAGATCTCGGAGCGACGGCTGTGCGATCGACGACGACCGCGGGCCTCGGATCGAGTCGCGCACCCGACAGTCCCACCGCGTCACGCGACCGCGCCTTCTCGAGCAGGCGACGGATGCCGGGGATGATCCCCTGCGGAAGGAGCACCACCAGCAGCACCAGCAGCCCGCCGAAGAGCACGAGTCGCGCGTTACCGCCGCCGAACGAGTTGTTGGCGAGGGCGTTGAGCGGCTCGATGAGGAAGGCGCCGAGCACGGGGCCGAACAGCGTGCCGCGGCCACCGAGGATCACCGCGAGCACCATCTGCACGCAGATGATGATCGAGAACATCCCGATCGGGTCGACGAACGACAGGTAGTAGCCGTACACCGATCCGGCCATGCCGACGAAGACGGCGCTGAGGCCGAACGCCAGCACCTTGTAGATGGGGGCGTTGATGCCGATCGTGCCGGCCTTTCCCTCGTCCTCGCGGATCGCGATGAGGCCCGTGCCGAACTTCGTGCGACGGATGGCCCACGACATCAGCACGGAGAGCGCCAAGAGCACGCACAGCACCAGATGGAACGGCCAGTTGCGCAGCTCGCGCGGCCAGTCCGGAAGCGGAAGGGTGATGCCCGCGCTGCCGTTGGTGACCTCGGTCCACTCGATCGCGACGAACTGCACGAGGAACAGGAACGCGATCGTGATGATCACGAAGGACGGCCCCCGCGAGCGGTAAGTGACGAGCGCCAGCAGCATCGCGATGAGGGCGGCGCCGATGCCGGACAACGGCATCCAGACGAACGGACTCACATCCGGCGCGACGCGGGTCAGAACGGCGGTGATGTACGCGCCGATACCGAGGAACGCTCCCTGGCTCAGCGAGAGGTAGCCCGCGTAACCGGTGATGATGTTCAGGCCCGAGGCGCCGATCGCCAGAACGAGGGCGAGGATGATCGTGTTCTGCGCCGACGCCGACGGCGACAGTGGGAAGAGCAGGAGGACGACGGCGGCGACGACCAACAGGACGCGCGAGCCGATCTTCCACGTGCGCTCGCTCAGGAGTCGATCGCGCAGCGTGACGGGGGTCGCGGGCGAGCTCATGCGACGGCGTCCTCTCGGAGTCGGGTTCCCAACAGTCCCTGCGGACGAGCCAGCAGGACCACGAAGATGACGATGAACGGAACGGCGATCGGCCAGGCGGCGCCGATGTAGGCCGTCGCGAGCAGCTCCGTGACCCCGATGACCAGCGCCCCGGCGATCGCGCCGGGCAGGCTTCCGAGCCCACCGAGGACGACGATCGCGAGGAGCCGGGCGATCCACTGGTAGTGCGAACCGGGCAGGAACGGGTAGATGGTGCTGATCATCGCGCCGCTCGCGGCGAGGGTGGCGATGCCGATCGCGAAGGTGGCCGCCGCGACGGTGGCGACGCTCACCCCCACCAGCAGCGCCCCGTTCTCGTTGACCGATGCCGCGCGGATCGCCCGGCCCATCCAGGTGCGGTTGAGCAGCAGCGCGAGCGCGGCGAGCACCACCACGGCGACGACCGCGGCGATGACGAGCGCCGTAGGAGCGTAGAACGGGCCGAACGCGATCGACGCGTCGGTGTAGGGCGTGCGCACGGCGTGCGACGTGTTGCCCCAGATGAACCCCATGATCCCCTCGAGCAGGAGCGCGATGCCGAAGGTCGCGAGGACCGTCATGCTCACGTGCTGCCCGCGCACCCGCTTGATGATCGTGACGTAGAGCAGCCAGCCGACGCCGAACATCACGACCACCAGGAGCGGGATCGCCACCAGCGGGTCCCATCCCCACGTGTTCCACAGGGTGTAGGTCAGGAACGCCGCGAAGATGGCGAGAGCGCCGTGCGCGAGGTTGATGACACGCATCACTCCGAAGATCAGCGTGAGCCCGGATGCCATCAGCGCGTAGACCGCGCCGATCAGCAGACCGAGGATGAGGGTCTGGACGAGGGGGATCATGGGTTCACCTGTTCCCGGCGATCAGAACGCCGTGCCCTTCCAGCGGAGGATCTCCGTGCTCGTGGCGGCACCGTCGGGCAGGACCACCTGGGAGACCCCGTCCTGCCACTGGCCGACGAGGAAGTCGCCCTTGGGGCTGCCGTCCTCGTTCCAGCTGAGGGTGCCGAGGACCGTGGGCACCTCGTTGGAGCGGATCCAGTCGGCGATGGCGCGCTGGTCGTCGAGCGACCCAACCGCTTCGACGGCGGCGGCCAGCACAGTGGCTGCCGCGAAGCCGTCTGCCGCGTCCTCCGGCGGCTCGCCGCCGAACATCTCCGCGTACTTCGCGACGAACTCGGGGTTTCCGGGGGTCTCCGCGTCGATGTGGTAGCTCGACGAGAAGAAGACGCCCTGGGCGTTCTCGGCACCGACACCGTCGACGTACTGCTGACCGTAGGTGGGCGACGACGACTGGTAGAGGATGTCGGGGTTGTAACCGGCGCGCAGCAGCGACCGCACGAAGTTCACGCCGTCCTCGAACTGCGCACCCTGCACGATGATGTCGGCGTCAGCTTCCTTGATGGAGTTGACGATCGAGTCGAAGTTCTTCGTCGTGGCGGGGTAGACGTCCTTATAGACGGTCTCGATGCCGGCGGCGGAGAGGATGGCCTCGGCACCGTTGACGACGGGGCCGGCGAACGGGTCGTCGAGCGCGGGGTAGGCGGCCGTCCGGGGACGCTGGTCTTCGGGGAGCGAGGCGACCCACTCGGCGAACACCTTCGCCTGGTCGGTGGCGACGGCCTGCTGCGAGAAGAAGATGAACTCGAAGCCGCGGTTGAACATGTCGGGCGAACCGCACGACGGGCAGACGAACACCATCTCGGCGCGCTCTGCGACCGCGGATGCCGGGATGTTCAGGAGGGAAGACTGGCTGCCCAGCAGCAGGTCGACGCCGTCCTGGTCGATGAGGGTGTTGTAGTTCGTGACGACGGTGTTCTGGTTGGTGGCGTCGTCCTTCACGATGATCTCGACGTCGCGGCCGAGGAGGCCGCCCGCTTCGTTCTGGAGTTCGACCCACACTTCGTAGCCCTGACGGGTGTCGAGACCGCCTTGGCTGAACTCGCCCGTGAGCGGGAGCGACGCACCGAACTTGATCGGCCCCTCGTCGCCTCCGTCGGTCGAGCCGGGCGCCGGAGCATCCGGAGCGCACGCCGCCAGTGCGGTTGCGGCCAGGACGACGCCGGCGAACGTCGCGATGGCCCGGGTGATAGCAGACCTCTGCATGAAACTAACCTCTCTGTTAGTCGCCTGACGCTCGTGAGGACGGGCGCCGGTGCCCGATCGTTGCAATCGATTGCATTCACCCTAGGAGCAATTGCATCCAATGTCAACGAACTCTTAGCGTGCCGCGGGACCCGTGGACTCCCGCACGATGAGGGAGACCGGGAGCGTGATCGTCAGGGAATCCTGAACCGTCGACTCGGCCGCCTCCACCGCTCCGATCAGTGCCCGTGCCGCCTCGATGCCGATCTCGCGCAGCGGCACCCGGACCGTCGTCAGAGCGGGCGAGAAGTCACCCGCGAACGGCATGTCGTTGTAGCCGACGACGCTGACATCGCCCGGGCAGTCCAGTCCGTGCGCCCGCAGGGAGTGGATGACGCCCAGCGCCACGAGATCGTTCCCGGCGACGACCGCCGTCGGTCGTGCACCCGGACGGGAGATCACGGCATCCATGGCCTGCTCCCCCGCCTCGGCCGTCAACGCCACTCCCGAGACGATCTCGCCCCTCATCCCTGCGGCGGCGGTCGCCTGCGTGAACGCGACGGCGCGCGTCCGTGTGGTCGAGAAGTCGTCGGGACCCGCGAGGTGGACCACATCGCGGTGGCCGAGGCCGGCGAGATGCTGGACCGCCGCCGCGATACCCGACGCGTTGTCGGCCATGACGACGGGGTAGTCGGTGCTCGCCTCGCGGTTGGCCAGGACCACGCGGATGCCGCGGCGGCGCGCATCGGCCAGGAACTCCTGATCGGCCATCCGTCCCGTGGCGAGGATGAAGCCGTCGACGCGGCGCTGGAGCAGCGAGTCGAACGCGGCGGACTCCGCCTGGGAGTAGCCGTCCGTGTTGGCGATCAGCGCACTGTATCCGCGAGGCTGGAGGAAGTGCTCGATCCCCCGCACGAGCGGCGGGAAGATCGGGTTCATGAGGTCGGGGATGATGATCCCGATCGTCTGCGTCGAACTCGTGCGCAGACTGCGCGCCACGGCATCCGGCTGGTAGTCCAGCTCGCGCGCTGCACGACGCACCCGACGCAGGGTCTCGGGATTCACCTGATGCTGGGTGCGCTCGTTGAGCGCACGAGACGCCGTTGCCTTGTGGACACCGGCACGCTCGGCCACATCGTCGAGGGTGACGCGCTTCGCCATGAAGCGACCATATCCGCTCCATCCGTCCCGGCGACGGGCGCAGATCGCTTCAGCCCTGCTCGACGGGACGGTAGACCCGGCGCAGCAGCGCCGACCCCACCGCGAACGCGACGGAGATGAGCCCGGCCGCGGCGAAGAGCCCGTCGTAGGAGCCTCGGGCGACGGCATCCGCGCCCAGCGCCGACCCGATCACGCCGCCGCCGAACAGGGCGAGGGCGAAAAGGGCCATCCCCAAGGGGCGAGCGCCGGTCATGACGTCGGTCGCCCACGTCTGCAGTTGCGTGTGCGCGCACGCCCACGCGAAACCCAGAAGCACGACGGCCACGGTTGCGGTGACCACGCCGCGCACACCCCACAGGAGCGCGAACGCGACCACCGCTGTCGCGCCTCCCACCGCCAGCAGCACCCAGGGGGTCAAGCGCCGCACCAGGGCACGCACGACGACGCTCCAGACCACGACGGCGATCCCGAACGCGGCCAGCGCGAATCCGGCCACCGCGACGGCGACCCCGTCGGCCTCGAGCGCGACGGGGATGAAATTGATGACTCCGACGAGGACGGCGCCTTCCACGACGGCCAGGACGAGCACGGCCCAGACCCACACGTTGCGGACGAGGTACGGCACGGAGCGCCAGAAGCCCACGACGGCGCCGCCTCCCCCGCGACCGTTCCACGCGAACACGAGACACACGACGGCGCCGATGACGGCGCTCGAGGCGAACGCGGCGCGCCACGTCCACCACTCGGCGAGGGATGCCGCGGCTGCCGACCCCGCCGTCATCCCCAACGAGAGCGCGGTGGCGAGATTCACGGCGGCCACCGCTCGGCGAGAGAGGTCCATCGAGTCGCCGATGTGCACCAGGATCGTCGGCACGATGGCGGCCAGCGCCGCCCCGCTGACGGCCCGCGCCACCGTGAGCGAGCCGGCATCCCACGCGCACGCCGACAGGACGGCGCCCGCGGCGGCCAAGCCCGATGCGACGGCGAGGGTGCGAAGCTGCCCGAAGCGCCCGGAGACCGCCGCCCACGGCAGCTGGGCGAGGGCGTAGGTGAGGACGTAGACGGTGACGGCGTGAGCGATCGCCTCGGGAGGCGATCGGAGCTCCTTCGCGGCCGCGGTGATCATCGGGGCCAGCAGCGCACGGTCGAAGAAGGCGAGGAAGGCGGCGCCCATCAGGGTCGCCGTGACGAGTCTCGCGGCGCGGCCGCTCATCATGACACCCTCGCTCGGCGACGGCTACCGCGCGACCGGCGACGGGGCTCGGAGTCGACGAAGTCGCAATCGATTGCGATACGGTGGGAGCCCATCCGACGAAGGACGAGGAGCGCCCCGTGAGAACCGTGAGGCTGGGACTGTTCACCCCGTCGGTGGTCGTGGAAGTCGCGCGCGGGCTCGGTCGCTTCGACGCGATCGGCGTGGCCGTCGAGGATCACCTCGTGGCATCGTCGCCCGACCAGTTCCGCGCGCTGGCCGCGGGTGGACTCGACCTCGTGGTGACGAGTCCCGACAACGTCCTGCTGTACACCGGCTTCGACGACAACCCGCTGGGCAGGCGACTCCCCCTGACGATCACCGCCGCCCTCGACCGGGGACTCGGCCTCTCGCTGTGGACGCGGCCGGGTCTCGATCCCGATGAAGCCCGCGTTCTCGGCGTCGATGTGCCGGTCTCGGGCTTTGCACTCGCCGCACGCGCGCTGCTCGCGCGACACGACATGAGGGTGGATGAGGTCCGCGCCCTCGGCTCGACGCCGCGTCGCAGGCTCGCTCTCGCACGAGGCGACTGCGACGTCACGATCCTCGGTGCGGGCAACGAGCTGCGCGCGGCTGAAGACGGATGCCGCCTCGTCGCGACCGTCGATGAACTCGGCGACTACCTCGGAGCCGTGCTGTGCCGCCTCGACGAGGAGAGCGGCGACGCACGCGCCGCTGCCGATGCGGTGGCGTCGGCGGTCGTGGAGCTGTCCGCCGAGATCGTCGCCGGCGGGCACGGGGCATCCGTGATCGACGCCGCGCAACGTCTCCTCGACCTCTCTCCGGCAGCCGCCGCTCGTCACCTCGAGGTCCTCCGCGCGCCCGCGACCGGCCTGGTGGCCGACGGCCTCCTCCGGCGCGCTCCACTGGAGACCCTGGCCCGGTTGCGCGAGGGCAGGCAGGATGCCGATGCGCTCCGCAGCGCCGTCGACGACCTGCTGGCGCGGGCGAGCGGCTCAGCTCGCTGAACCCGCCCGGCCTGCGGAGCCCTCACCGCCGACTCACCCCTCGACCGGGGGCCACACGGGCACGTCGCCGCGACCGGACCGGAACCGCACGTTCTTCGAGCGGACGAACTCTCGCAGGGTCTCGGCGGCGTTCTCGCGCCCGAAGCCGCTGCCTTTCACTCCCCCGAACGGGGAGCCGAGGAAGGCGCGGCGCATGTAGTTGTTGACGAACACCATGCCCGCCTCCAGCCGCTGAGCGATCTGCCAGGCCCGCTGCTCGTCGCGGCTGCAGACCGCCGCCGTGAGCCCGTACGCGGTGCCGTTGGCGATCTCGATCGCCTCATCGACGTCGGTGAACCGCATGATGCCGGCGATGGGACCGAACACCTCCTCCTGACCGAAGGTCGACTCGGGAGTGACGTCGACGAGCACCGTCGGCGCGACCCAGTAGCCGCCCGCGAGCGCCGCGTCGTCGGGCACCGCGCCCTGCGCGACGATCGTCGCACCCTCCGAGAGTGCGGTCTCGAGGTACGCGACGACGCGATCGCGGTGCCGCGCGTCGACCATGGGTCCGATGTCGGTGCGCGGGTCGAGCCCGTCGCCGACGACGAGCGCCTCGGCGGCGCGCGCGAACGCCGTCACGAACTCGTCGTACACGGCGTCGTGCACGAGGATGCGGGCGGTGGAGGTGCACGCCTCGCCCTGGTTGTAGAACATGCCCTCGACCGCGACGTCGACCGCTTGAGCGATGTCGGCGTCGTCGAGCACGATCAGGGCGTTCTTGCCGCCGAGCTCCATCGTCGCGTAGGTGAGGTGGGCGGCGGCGGACTCCAGCACGCGGCGTCCGGTCGCGGTGGCCCCCGTGAAGGTGATGCGCTGCACACCGGCGTGACCGGCGAGTGCGGCGCCGGCGGGGATGCCGGTGACGGCATTGAGGAGCCCGGGAGGAAGGACCTCGCCGGCGATCTCCACGAGCCGCAGGACGGTGAGCGGCGCCTGCTCGCCGGGCTTGATGATGACCGCGTTGCCCGCGGCGAGCGCCGGGGCGCACTTCTTGGCGAAGTGGATGGGGGGCCAGTTGAACGGGAGGATCGCGGCGACCACCCCGTACGGTTCGGGGATGATGCGCGCCTCGATGGGGCCCTGGTCGAGGAGCTCGCCGTGGAGCGTGTCGGCGAGCCCGGCGAAGTACTCGAAGGCCGCGTGGCTGAACGAGACGTCGAAGCGACCGGCATCCCGCTTCGGTTTTCCGACCTCGCGGGCTTCGAGGGTCGCCAGTTCGTCGGCATGCTCGCGGATGCGGTCGGCGACGCGGCGCAGCATCGCGCCCCGCTCGCGCGGCGGCAGCTGCGCCCACGCGCGCTGCGCCGTGGCCGCAGAGGCGACGGCGGCGTCGACGGTCGCGGTATCGGCGGCGACCACCTCGGCCAGCACGGTACCGGTGGCGGGCTCGTAGACCGCGAAGGAGTCGTCACCTCCGCGGTCGACGAAGGCCCCGTCGATGTATGACGTCCACCTCCGTCGTGCGAGCGGAGGATGCGGAGCGGTGGGGGTCGAAGTCACGATCGTGCGCCTTTGCCGTCGAGAGGGGGACGTCGCTACACCAGCAGCGACAGCGGGTTCTGGATGCGGTCGGTGAACGCCGCGAGCCACTGCGCGGCGAGCGCACCGTCGAGCACGCGGTGATCGGCCGAGAGCGTCACCGTCATGACGGTCGCGACGGTCAGCTCGCCGTCGTGCCCGACGACGGGTCGCCGTTCCGCGGCGCCCACGGCAAGGATGCCGGAGTGCGGCGGGTTGATGATCGCCGAGAAGCGCGACGTGCCGTACATGCCCAGGTTGGACACGGCGAACGACCCGCCCTCCAGCTCCTGCTGCTTGATGCGTCCCGCGCGCGCACGCTCCGCGAGGTCGCGGACGGCACGGCTCACGCTCCCGAGGCTCAGGTCCTCCACGCCGCGCACGACGGGGGTGACGAGACCGCCCGGAATCGAGACGGCCACCCCGATGTCGACGCTCGCGAAGCGCCGCGTGGCGTCGTCGGTCCAGATCGCGTTGGCTTCGGGGACGTCGAGCATCGCGGCGGCGGCCGCCTTCAGCACGAAGTCGTTCACCGACACCTTGACGTCACCACGCTCGTTGATGCGGGCACGGAGGGCGAGCACCTCGTCGACACGGCAGTCTGCCGAGAGGAAGAAGTGCGGCACCGTGGTCGTGCTCTCCGTGAGCCGCCGGGCGATCGCGCGCCGCATCCCCGTGTGGGGCACGTCGGTGAACGCGGCCGGGGATGCCGACGGAGCGGATGCCGCAGTCGGCGGCGCCGCGGGAGCCGTCGGGGGTGTCGCCGCGGCTGCGGGCGCCGCTGCTGGCAGCGCGTCGAGGTCGCGGCGCACGATGCGCCCGTTCGGCCCCGATCCGGGCACGGCGGCGAGATCGAGTCCCCGCTCGCGCGCGAGCTTGCGCACGAGGGGACTGGCGAATCGCCGCTCGGAGTTCGCGGGCGCGGATGCAGGCTCGGCATCCGTGGGCGGAACCGCGGGAGGAGGCGGCGCGACCTGGCCGTCTTCCGACGATTCGGTGGCGGCGGGCATGGACGCGGTGGCCTCGGGGGAAGCGGTGGTGTCGGGGGCGGCGGCCTCGTCCGTCGCGGGGACGGTCGGCGCGGGCGCGGCGGTGGGGGCCGGCGGCGCGGCATCGACGCCGGCTTCGGCGAGCGCCGCCTCAGCGCTCTGACCCTCGCCGGCGAGCACGAGGATGGGCGATCCGACAGCGGCTGCGGCACCGGCATCCACGAGGATCGCCGCGACGACCCCGGCCTCTTCCGACTCGTACTCGACGACGGCCTTCTCGGTCTCGATCTCGACGATCTCCTGCCCGGCCTCGACGCGGTCGCCGACCGCGACGAGCCAGGACTGCACGGCGGCTTCGGTCGCGCCCGCGGCGAGGGCCGGCATGCGGACGACGGCAGCCATCAGCGCACCCCGCTGTTCGTGCGCACGCGCTCCAGGCCCGCGACGACCTCTTCGGTGCGGGCGATCGCCGCACGCTCCAGCACCTTGGAGATGCTGGGGCTGGCCTCGCCGCCGGTGACGCGCTCGATCGGCTGGTCGAGCCAGTCGAAGACGCGGCGCTGCAGTTCGTCGGCGAGCCAGGCGCCGTACGACGTGCCGCGGGCACCCTGCTCGACGATCAGCACCGCGCCGGTCTTGCGGACGCTGGTCTCGATCGTCTCCCAGTCGAGCGACGCGCGATCCAGCCACCGCAGATCGACGACCTCGGCATCCACTCCGGTCTGCTCGACCGCCTCCAACGTGTGCCCCACCATCGAGAGGTAGGTGAGGACCGTGACCTCCGACCCCTCCCGCCGCACGGCCGCGCGGCCGGGTGGGATGACGTAGTCGAGGTCGCCGTCGGGCACGCGGTCGGCGGTGCCGTAGAGGTCGACGTGCTCGATGACGAGCACCGGGTCTTCCAACGCCAACGCGGCGTTGAGGAGTCCGACGTAGTCGGCCGCCGACGAAGGGGCGACGATCCGCCAGCCGGCGGCGGTCGCGAAGATGCCGGCCGGGTCCATGAGGTGCTGGGAGCCGTAGCCGGACCCCATCGCGACCTTCGTGCGCAGCACGAGCGGCACGGTGTTGTTGTCGCCGAACATGTGGCGCGCTTTCCCGACCTGGTTGAACACCTGGTCGGCGGCCACCCACATGAAGTCGGGATACATGAACTCGACGATCGGCCGGAACCGCCCGTCGAGGGCCATACCGCCGGCGAGACCGAAGAACGCGTTCTCGCTGATGGGTGTGCCGATGACGCGGTCTTCGCCGAACGCGGCGCGCAGGCCCTTGGTGGCGCCGTTCGTCCCGCCGGCGAGGCGGTGGACGTCTTCGCCGAGCACGACGATGCGCGGGTCGGCCGCCATGCGGCGCTCCATCGCCGCGGCGATCGCGTCGACGAACTTCACCTCGGTCCAGCCGCCCTCGTGGGCGGTGGGGTCGCCGTCGGGCAACCCCGCGAGCTCGGACGCGTCGCCCCGGATGCCGGTGTCCACGACGGCCGGGTCGGGCCACAGCGCGGGGACGATCCGTCGCCGGCCGGCGTTGTCGGGGTCGTCCCCGGTGAGCTTCGCGACGGCATCCGCCATCGCCTCGCGCGCCTGGGTGCGCACGGCGGCGGCCTCGTCCGGGCTCAGCACGGACAGCGAAGCGAGCTCACGCTCGACGCGGGCGATCGGGTCGCGCGACTTCCAGCTCTTCTCCTCGTCCTTCGTGCGGTAGCCGAAGGCGCTGCCGGGGTAGGGGCCGTTCTGGTGGAAGAAGCGGTACACCTCGGCCTCGATGATCGCCGGCCCCGCACCCCCGCGCATGCGCTCGAGCGCCTCCTGGGTGGCCAGGTGCACGGCGAGCGGGTCCATGCCGTCGACCCGCCACGAAGGGATGCCGAAGCCCTGCCCCCGCACGGAGAACCGCGGATCGGCGGTGACCTCGTCGGCGTGCGTCGAGACGGCGTACAGGTTGTTCTCGATGAAGTACATGACCGGGAGCTGCCACGCGGCGGCGAGGTTCATCGACTCCAGCACCGACCCGATCTGACTCGACCCGTCGCCGAAGTAGTTAATGGAGACGTCGGTCGTGCCGGAGTGCTTCTGCGCCCACGCGGTGCCGGTGGCGATCGGGGCGCCGCCGCCGACGATGGCGTTCGTGCCGAGCGCGCCGGCTTCCAGCCACTGCAGGTGCATCGAGCCGCCGCGGCCTCCCGAGAACCCCTGGGCCAGGCCGAGGATCTCGGCGAGCGTGCGTTGCAGCAGCGCCTGCATCTCCGCGTCGACGAGGGCGGCGGGATCGAGGACTCCCCCGGAGACGTGGCCGATCGCCTTCGCGAGGAACTGGTGGTGGCCGCGGTGCGAGCCGTTCACGGCATCCGTGGAGCGCAGCGTGACGATCGAGCCGACGGCGCCGCCCTCCTGCCCGATGCTGGAGTGCGCGGGGCCGTGGACGAGTCCGGCGCCGGCGAGGTCGAGCACGCTCTCCTCGAAGGCGCGGATGAGGTGCAGCTGGCCGAGCATCGTCGTCAGGAGCGCGGGGTCCGCCGCTTTCCAGTCGGCGGAGGTCGTGCTCAGCTCGATCCAGGGAACGTCGGTCGAGAGTTTGCGTCGTCGCGGCATGTTCGTCTCCATCGATGTCATGCGATGGGCCTACCGTACCTACGATTGCATCCAATCACAAGAGTTCGCATGCTTTTGTTCGGATGAATGGTTGCTTTCGCGCCGCATCTGGATACAATTCGAGCATTCACATTGGAGTGACGAGAGGAGCGGCACGATGCCGATCCCCGGTATGCGCGGCACCGACCACATCGGCTTCACCGTGCCCGACCTCGACGAAGCCGAGCACTTCCTCGTCGACGTGCTGGGCGCCGTCCGCGTCTACACGCTCGGTGCCAAGCGCGCCGACGACGACTTCATGTCCGTCCAGCTCGGGGTGCACCCCCGCACCGTCGTCACCGAGATCCGCTTCTACCGCCTCGGCAACGGAAGCAACCTCGAGGTGTTCCACTACGACAGCGCCGACGGTCAAGCGCCGCAGCCGCGCAACAGCGACATCGGCGGGCACCACCTCGCCCTGTACGTCGACGACATGGACGCGGCGGTCGCCTACCTGCGCGAGCACGGCGTGGAGATCATGGGCGAGCCCGTCGTCAGCGCGGGGGCCTCGGCCGGCCAGCGATGGCTGTACTTCCGCAGCCCTTGGGGCATGCAGTTCGAGCTGGTCTCCTTCCCCGGCGGCAAAGCGTACGAAGCGGATGCCGACACGCTGCTGTGGCATCCCGCCGATCCCGCCGCATGAGGCCCTCAAGGACGAGAGTGGTCCCATGAGCCAGATCGACATCACCCGCACACGCGACGGCGACGCCGGAGCGCGGATCGCCGACGGCATCCGCAGCGGCATCCTCGCGGGCGCCTACCCGCCGGGCACGCGCATCCGGCAGGAGGACGTCGCCGCCGAGTACGGCGCCAGTCGCGTTCCCGTGCGCGAGGCGATCCGCCAACTGGAGTACGAGGGACTCGTGACCGTCGTGCCGAACTCTGGCGCCTGGGTCTCTCGCCTCACGCTCGCCGAGTGCGAAGAGGTGTACCAGATGCGCGAGCGGCTCGAGCCGCTGCTGCTGCGCTATTCAGCCCCCGCCCTGTCCGGCGACGCCCTCGATCGGCTCGCCGCGCTCGCCCAGCGCATCAGCGACGCCGGTGACGACACCGAGACGTTCCTCCAGCTCGACCGGGAGTTCCATCTCGCCAGCTACGAGGCGGCCGAGACCGCGCAACTCGAGCCGCTCATCCGCAAGCTGTGGAACACGACGGCGCCCTACCGTCGAGCGTATGTGTCTTCGTGGGACCGCGACGCGCGACGCATCGCCCATGAGGAGCACCATCTCATGGTCGCCGCGCTCAAGGACGGCGACCACGAGGAGGCCGAACGCGTGCTCGGCGCCCATATCCGCCGCACCCGCCGACAGCTGTCGCGCACCCCCGAGATCTTCGACGACCCGCACTGACCGCCCGCCCGGATCGTGCGCGATCCGCCGACGAAAGGCCCCGCATGCCCATCGCCTCCATCAACCCCGCCACCGGTGAGACCGTCGCCCGCTTCGACGAGCACGACGACACCGAGATCGACGCGCGCATCGCCGCCGCCGACGCGGCGCACCGCACCCTGCGGACGACGGACTTCGCCACCCGCCGGGGCTGGATGCACGCCGCCGCCGATCTGCTCGACGGCGATGTCGAGCAGGTGGCCGAGCTCATCACGCTCGAAATGGGCAAGACGCTCGCGCAGGCGCGCGGCGAGGTGCGGAAGTCCGCGAACGCCATGCGCTTCTACGCCGACCGCGCCGAGGAGTTCCTGACCGGGACCACGCTGCCCGATCCGAGTGTCGTCGGCGCTTCGCACGCCCACACGACCTACCAGCCGCTGGGCGTGGTGCTGGCGGTGATGCCGTGGAACTACCCCATCTGGCAGGTGATCCGCTTCGCCGCCCCCGCGCTGATGGCCGGCAACGCGGGGCTCCTCAAGCATGCGTCCAACGTTCCGCAGGCGGCGATCTACCTCGACACGCTGTTCGAGCGGGGAGGCTTCCCCACCGGCTCGTTCGGCTCGCTCCTCATTCCCGCGGCGAAGGTCGAACGCGTGCTGCGCGACCGACGCGTCGTCGCGGCCACGCTCACCGGTTCCGAACCCGCCGGCCGGTCCGTCGCCGCCATCGCCGGCTCCGAGGTCAAGCACGTCGTGCTGGAGCTCGGCGGCTCCGACCCGTTCGTCGTCATGCCCTCCGCCGACCTCGACCGCGCCGTCGCGACGGCGGTGGCCTCGCGGACGTCGAACAACGGCCAGGCGTGCATCAATGCGAAGCGATTCATCGTCCACGCCGACATCCACGACGCCTTCGTCGAGAAGTTCGCCGCCGCCATGGCCGCCCTGACCGTCGGCGACCCGCGTGACGAGAAGACCGACGTCGGTCCGCTCGCCACCCGCTCCGGCCGCGACGAGCTCGCCGAACTGGTCGACGACGCCGTCGCCGCCGGGGCGACCGCGGTCGTCGGCGGAGCGACGCCCGACGGCGACGGCTGGTTCTACCCGCCGACCGTGCTCACGGGCATCACCGAGACCATGCGGCTGTACCGCGAAGAAGCGTTCGGCCCCGTGGCATCCGTGTACTCGGTCGCCGACGCCAACGAAGCGCTCCGGGTCGCCAACGACACGACCTTCGGCCTCAGCTCCGCCGTGTGGACGCAGGATGCCGACGAGGAAGCGCGGATCGTGGCCGGGCTCGACGCGGGTGCCGTCTTCGTCAACGGCATGTCGATCTCGTACCCCGAGCTGCCGTTCGGCGGCATCAAGGACTCCGGCGTCGGTCGGGAGCTGTCCGCCGAGGGCATCCGCGAGTTCTGCAACCTCAAGTCGGTCTGGAAGGGCTGAGTTCTCGGGGGTGCGCACTCGGTGGTTGAGCGAGCGCAGCGAGACGAATCGCCGTCGCCCCCGGTCGTTGAGCGAGCGCAGCGAGACGAAACGCCGTCGGTCGGATCGACGTTTCGTCTCGTCGCTGCGCTCCTCGCTCAACGCCCGAACCACACCGTCGCCCCCGGTCGTTGAGCGAGCGAAGCGAGACGAAACGCCGCACCCGCCCGGATCGACGTTTCGTCTCGTCGCTGCGCTCCTCGCTCAACGACCGAACCCTCGCCCGTCACCCCCGGTCGTTGAGCGAGCGCAGCGAGACGAAACGCCGCACCCTCCTCCACACCCCCGGCGTGTCGGAAGTTATCCACAGGAAGCACCCGTGATCTGGGTTTTGTCGGAGGCAATGTCGGTGCCCCCGAGAAGAATCGGAGCATGACAGGGACCACGCCGACCGCATGGCAACAGCGCATCGACACGCTGCTGCACGCGCTCGCCGACGCCCGCCGCGACGCCGCCGCCGCCCAAGCCCGTGAGGTCGCGCTGCTGGCCGAGGCAGTCGAGATCGCCCAGGCGATGGCACAGGATGCCGGTGGCCCGACGTCCGTGGCGGACATCCCGATGCGGTCTCTTGCGGCGCAGATCGGGGCCGCCGCGCGGGTGTCGGACCGGACGGTGCAGAAGCACATGTCCGATGCCGTCGTCTTGGTGGAGAAGTTGCCCGCGACGTTCGCCGCGTGGGCCTCCGGGGACGTGTCACGCGGGCATGTGCGGGTTCTCGTCGAGACGGGCGCGGCGATCGAGGACGATGCCGCGCGGGCCGTGTTCGAGGACGCGGCGCTAGGGGTCGCGCGGCGGGAGACTCCGGGGCGCCTGAAGCCCGCCGCACGGCTGTTAGCCGCGCGGTTGCACCCGATTCCCTTGCAGGAACGTCACACGGCTGCCGCTACCAAGCGGGAGGTGTGGGTGCGTGATCTCGACGACGGGATGGCGGAGTTGATCGCGATCCTTCCCGCGGCGATCGCGCACGGCATCCGCGACCGCATCGACCAATACGCGAGACGCGTCGTGGATGCTCGAGGCGCGGGGCCGGGCGGAGAGAACACGGGCGATTCCAGCCAGGGCGGCGCGCCTGACGCGACCTCCAGCACTGCGCTCCTCCCCCACCCCGACACGAACTCCCACAACACGCACCCGACCGACACCCGCCGCATCAGCGAGGTGCGGGCCGACGTGTTCGCCGACCTCCTCCTCACCGGACACGCCACCCCCGAAACCACCAACGACGCGATTCCCGCCGGGGAAGCGATCATCGCCCGCGTGCAGGTCACCGTCCCGGTGCTCACCGCGGTCGGGGCGGACGACGCCCCCGCCGAACTGGTCGGCAAAGGCCCGATCGACACGGCCACCGCTCTCCGGCTGGCCGGCACCGCGACAGGGTGGGACCGGGTACTCACCCACCCCATCACCGGAAACGTCCTCGCCATCGACCGGTACCGCCCGTCCGACCACCTCAAACGCACCCTCCGGGTGAGAGATGAGCACTGCCGGTTCCCCGGCTGCCGCACCCCCACCTATCGGTCCGACATCGACCACACCACCGCCAGAGAACACGACGGACCCACCGAGCTGACGAACCTCGCCCACCTCTGCCGCCGCCACCACACGTTGAAACACCACTCCGCGTGGCGCGTCCGGCAGACACCCGACGGCATCCTCCACTGGACCAGCCCCACCGGACGCACCTACCCCGACCACCCCGCCCGCACCCTCGTGTTCACCACGAGAGGGACCGAAGCGCGCCCAGAACCCCGCCCGACCCCTGACCCAACGGACTTCTGACCTGAAGTACCTGAACGGAATCAAGAGGACCGAGCTCTCAGATTGCCGATCGACTTGCCGCTCGCACTGCCCGCGGCACTGTCCGCTAGAGCGCGGCGTCAGGGTTCGGCGTGCCGTCGTCTCCGTCGCCGACGCCGGCGCGCACAACACGAAGGACGTCCTCGACGTGACCTGTCGCATCGGAGCCAGGATCGATCGCGCCGACGATCTCGCCATCCCGAGCGAGCAACGTCATGCGTCGATAGAGCCTGGTGCCTTCGAACTCGAACGTCGGCAATCCCAGGGTGTCCGCGAGAACGAACTCCGTGTCACTCAGGAGGGGGTACGGCAAGTGCAGACGTGCAGCCGCCTCCGCTTGGTAGTCCGTCGTCTGCGAGGAGCATCCGACGATGCTCCATCCCAGCGCCGCGAAGTCGCGACGCAGATCGCGGAACGAACATGCCTCTGCGGTACACCCTTTGGCTCCCGGGACCGCCGCCCACGCTTCCGAGTCCGGCGACCGCGGATCCCCCGTCTTCGGATACACGAAGATGACCGTCGGATCGGCGGTGAGTTCGACGAGGGGACGGTCGCTCGCTGTGGTCGAGGAGAGCACATCGGAGGGCATTCGTCGCCCGATCAACCCGGCCGCATCTCCAGCCATCACAGACGTACCCCTCAGCCGCACCGTTTCCGACCTGCACCACGCCCGCGCCACATCTCCGACACCGCCCGACACGCGCGGTTGGTCCCTGCCGGGCATCGCACCCACCTCAGGCGTGCGGGACGGGATCGTGGGCGTGACGGTCGCGCACGAACCAGATCGCGCGCACCTCGACATCGCCCTCGTTCCAGAACCGATGCGGGATCGCGGAGTCGAACACGATCGAGTCGCCCGGCACGAGCGTGGTCGCCTCGCCCTGCACCTCGACGCTGAGAGTGCCCGAGATGATCACGCCGTACTCGCGACCCTCATGAACGATGTGCTCCGCCGGCGCCTCGGTGCCCGGAGCGTAGATCACCTCGAGGAACTCGGCATCCACCTCGCCTCGGGCGGTCAGCCGGCTCCATCGCGGACCGGAGCTGAGCTTGATCGACGGATGCCGGTCCGCGCGCTGCACGATGCCCGAGCTCTCCAGATCGCCCGGCGCGTCCACTGGAGCGGGCACCGACGCCGTCACGGGAGTTCGCGACAGCGGAGTCTTCGGGTCGAGAATCTCGTGCATCTGCACGTCGAGCTCGGCCGCCACGGCATACAACGCCGGCACGCTGAACGACCCGATCCCCCGCTCGACCTGCGACACGTGGCTTGCGGACACCCCGATGCGCCGCGCCAGCTCACGGACGGTGAGTCCACGCGTCGACCGCAACTCGCGGACACGCTCACCCACCGTGTTCCAGGGCGTCTCGAGCTCACTCATGCGCTCGCCTCCTCCGTCGGCCTCAGCCGTCACTGCGCCCATGCAGCCGGCCCATCACGTCGAGAACGTCGACGGCGTTGCGGATGTCGACGGGAGCCGCCGCACCCGCCGTGCGCGTCGATCCGATGATGTACCACACGCCCTCGGCCACCTCGTCGGAGGCATTGAAATAGTAGTGGGGCCGCTGCGCGTCGAAGCACAGCGAGTCGCCGGCCCGCAGGACGAACGTGTCGAATTCGAGCTTGAGCGTGAGCTCGCCGCGCACGATGAAGCCATGCTCGATCCCGACGTGCCGCATGTGCGTCTCGTCCAGCGAACTCGCCGCCCCCGGCTGATACGTGGCCAGCACGGCATCCAGCCCCTCGTCGCCGCCGACGGCGAGGCTGCGCCACGTCACGCCGTTCTGCATCACGATCTCGGGCGCCTGCGCGAACGGCAACACGGGGTCGGTGCGCACCCGAGGCTTCGGCGGCGCCGCGGTCGGCGGACGGTGCCCGAGCACGTCGTCGACCGACAGGCCCAGGCAACTCACGATGGCGTAGAGGGTGCTGACCGACGGCTGCACCTTCCCGGTCTCCACCTGCGACAGCAGGCTCGGCGAGATCGCCGCCTGCGCGGCCGTCGCACGAAGACTGAGGCCCTGGGCCGTACGCGCCGCCCGAAGGCGGTCACCGAGCTCTGCGGTCATGAGCGTCCTTTCGCGAGTCCGACCCTACTCCCCCCTGTGCCGTGAGACTGAACACTCCGGCGCGACCCGCCGGGCTAACTCGGCAGACCCACACCGCCCCGCCGAGACCACCACGGTCCCGCCGAGACCAGCATCGCCTCGGCGTCAGTACTGTCCCGCCACGAACAGCTCCTGGGCCGGGAACCGCGTGAGCACCTCGATGCCGTAGTCGGTGACGACGACCTCCTCCTCGATGCGCGCCGCGGAGGAACCATCGGATGCCGGGCAGTACGTCTCCATGGCGAAGACCATGCCCGCGCGCAGCTCGACGGGGTCCGCCATCGAGTTCAGCCGCGAGATGATCGGCCGCTCGTGCAGTCCCAACCCGAGACCGTGCGCGAACTGCAGCCCGAAGGCCGCCAGCTCGTTCTCGAACCCGAAGTCCTCCGCCCGTGGCAGCACTGCAGCCACCTGATCGCTCCCGACGCCCGGCCGGATCGCGTCCAGTGCGGCATCCATCCACTCGCGCGCCTGCTTGTACGCGTCGTGCTGGCTGGGCGTCGCCCACCCGACGCCGAACGTGCGGTAGTAGCACGTGCGATACCCGTTGTAGGAGTGGATGACGTCGAAGAAGGCCTGGTCGCCGGGACGGATGATGCGGTCCGTGAAGTTGTGGGGATGCGGGTTGCACCGCTCCCCCGAGATGGCGTTGATCGCCTCGACCTGATCGCTCCCGTACTCGTAGAGCCGGGCGTTGGCGAGGGCGACGATCTCGTTCTCACGCACGCCGGGCCGGAGCGTGTCCGCGATGTCCTGATAGACCCCGTCGACCATCGCCGCCGCCTGGTTGAGAAGCATGATCTCGTCGGCGTTCTTGATCACGCGGGCATCGAGCATGTGCTGCTGCGCATCGGCGACGCGGATGCCACGACGCTGCAGTTCGAAGAGGAACGGCGGTTCGACGATGTCGATACCCACGGGCGCGTCGGCCAGTCCTGCGCCGGCGAGCAGCGAGACGATCTCGTCGACCGCCGTCTTCATCAGGTCGGCCCCGCCGTCGGGCGCGACCGCGCCCTTGAAGCCGAGGAAGCCGGCCCGGTAGTTCTCGTCGGGCACCCAGTCCGAGTACAGCTTGTGATGACGCACGGCCGATCCGAAGTCCCACAGGATCGGCTCGTGTCCACGCATCAGCAGGGCGTAGCGGATCATCTTGTCGCCGAGCGCACCGCCGATCCACGTCTGCGTCGTATACCGGATGTTGTAGAAGTCGAACAGCAGGAACGCCCCGCACTCGCTCGCCTCCAGCGCCGCCTTCGCGCGCTCGAGCCGATAGCGGCGCAGCCGGTCGAAGTCGACCCGGTGCTCGTAATCGACGCCCATGATGCCGGGCGACCCCAGGGGGCGCACGCCGGCGGGACGATCGACGGGGCGCTCGAACCGCCGCGACGAGTGAGCGTGACCGTGGTGACCGCTCATGCCGGGTCCTCGGCGGGCGCCGCCGCGACGACGTGGAACTCGAACCGGAGCCTCGGGTCGGTGGCCAGCCGCACCACCTGCACGGTCGTGCTCGTCGGGATGTGACCGCCGAACCACGCCGCCTGATGAGCGTTCACGACGTCCTGGTCCGCCTCCACGTCGGTGAAGAACCGGATCATGTTCACGACGTCCTCGCGGCCGCAGCCCGCGGCTGCGAGCGCCTGGTCGAGATGGTCGAAGGCGTTCTCGACCTGCCCCTTCGCGTCGGCGGGCATGGCGTCGAACACCTCGGGAACGTGAGGGTGGTCGTGGTAGACGGGCGCCCCGGTCACACCGCTGATGAAGACGAGCCGCGACGGCGAGACGACGCGGATCGCGGGCACGAACGGGCTCACGATGCCGGCGTCGAAACCCTCGTGGTGAATGACGTCGGCATTGCCGACACGGCGCGGCGGGGGGATCTCACTCATCTGGTTCTCCTGTTCCTGACTCCCGTCGCGGGACGTCGGTGGTGGCTCGGTGGGTGATGCGACCGCCCAGGACGGTCAGAACGCTGCGGATGCCGGCGAGTTCGTCGTCCGCGCACGTGAAAGGGTCGAGCGTCGGCACGCACAGGTCGGCGTCGTAGCCCGGGGCGAGGCGCCCGCGGTGGTCCTGCTCTCCCGTGAACCACGCGGCATCCCTCGTATACGACGCGAGCGCCGCGGCGCGGTCCAGCAGGTGGGCGGCGTCTCGGCGGCCTCGGCCGTCGAGCGTGCCGCCCGTGACGAGCCACCAGATCGAGGCCCAGGGCGAGAAGTCGTTCGCACGCGTGGCGTCGGTGCCCCCGCCGATCACGATGCCGAGCTCGCGCATCGTCGCCAACGGCGGCGCCTGCGCGGTCGCCGCGGCACCCCACGTGTCGACGTAGTCGCCCCCCTTGAGCACGAGACGGTTCTGCACGAGCACGCCGGCGCCCAGAGCGGCGATCCGGGCGAGGTTGTCGCGGCTCGCCTCGTCGGCGTGGACGATGGACCACCCGCGTCCGGCGACCAGTCCGGTCTCCTGCTCCACCTGCTCCCACGCGTCGAGGATGCGCCCGAGCGTCGCGTCGAGCACCGCGTGCACGCTCATCCGCCAGCGGCGCACGGCGCACAGCCGCACGATCTCCACGAGCTCATCGAAGGCGGCGTCGGGCACCGTGAACGGGTCGAGACCCTCCATGTCGTGGCATCCGAGGTGCGGGATCTCCCCCACCCCGACGATGCGCAGCATGCCGTCGCCGGCGTCGGCCGGCACGAGCGACGTGAGCGCCTCGATGTCGGCGACCTCACCGCCGCGGTTCCAGGCAGAGACGAACAGCCGCGCACGGATGCCGAGGTCACCGGCCCGATGCACAGCGCGGATCGCGTCATAGTCGCGCGGCGTCATCAGCAGTCCGCCGCCGTCGACGACCCCCGTCAAACCGTGCCGGGCGAACTCCGCGGCCATCTGCCGCAGACCCTCCTGCGCCTCGGCGGAATCGGCGGCGAGGGCTCGCGCGAGCGGAGCGGCGAACGCACCGACACCGCGCAGGCGGCCCGTCGGGCGCCCCTCGGCGTCGCGTTCGATCGAGCCCCGCGGAGGTTCGGGCGACTCGGCGGTGTAGCCGCAGGCGGCCAGGCCCGCGCTGTTGAGCACACCCAGGTCGTACAGCTCCTGGAGGTAGACGGGATGGTCGGGCGCGACGGCATCCACCTCGTCCCGCGTGGGGATGCGCCCTTCGGCGAACTGCGACCGGTGCCATCCGCCGACGGCCGCGATCCACGAACCGGCGGGGAGCCGCTCGGCGGCGCCGCGGACCGTGTCCAGCGCCTCGGCGATCGAACGGATGCCTTCCCAATGGAGCGACACGCTCCAGGAGTTGCCCCCGCGCACCGCGTGGATGTGCGCGTCGTTGAGTCCCGGGAGCACGCGGCGCCCGCCGAGTTCGATCACTTCCGCGGCCAGCTCGGCGTAGGGTGCGAGCTGCTGATCGGTGCCGACCGCGACGATGCGACCGCCGGCGATGGCGAGCGCTTCGGCTTCGGCGGGGGCCTGATCAGGGTCGGCGAACGTCGTGATGCGTCCCCCGCGGAGGACGAGGTCGACGAGAGGAAGGGCGCGCGGGGCGGTGGGCATGTCGGGCACTCAGATGCTCAGGTGCCGCTCGAGCAGGACGTCGTCCGCGCGCAGTTCGGCGGGCGTTCCCGACCAGGCAATCGTGCCCGAGTCGTCGATCACGATGACGCGCTCGGCGATGTCCAGCGCGAGATCCACGTTCTGCTCGGCGATGAGGATCGACAGACCCGAGGCGCGAAGCCCCTCCAGACGGTCCTGGATGACGTCGAGCACGCTCGGCGCCAGACCCTCGCTGGGCTCGTCCATGATGAGCAGTGACGGGTTCGTCATGAGGGCACGGCCGATGGCGAGCATCTGCTGCTCCCCGCCCGAGAGGGAGCGGGCCATCGATCCGGACCGCTCCGCCAGACGCGGGAAGAAGTCGAAGACGCGCTCCACGCTCCACGGGTCCGCCGCGTCGGCGCGGCGTCGTCGCGGCACGACCGTCAGATTCTCGAGCGTCGTGAGCGATCCGAACACCCGCCGTCCCTGCGGGACGAGGGCGATCCCGGCCCGCGCGATGCGGTGCACGGGGAGCTTGGTGAGCTCGGTGCCGTTGAAGACGATCGAGCCGGCCGTCACCGTCGGCGGGCGCAGTCCGCAGATGGCGCGCACGAGCGTCGTCTTGCCCATGCCGTTGCGGCCGAGGAGGGCGACGCTCTGCGCGTCGCCGATCTCGAAGTCGACGCCGTGGAGCACGCCCGCCGTCGCATAGCCGACGCGGAGACCGGTGACCTGCAGACTCACTTCTTGTCCCGCCTTCCGAGGTAGATCTCCTTGACGGTGGGGTGCTCGCGCACCTCCGCCGGTGTGCCGGTGACGACGTGCCGCCCGTTCTCCATGCACATCACCCGATCGGTGAGACCGAGCGCGAGCGTCATGTCGTGCTCGATGAGGAGGATCGGGAGGGTGCGGGGCAACGCCTCGATGAGGTCGCGCAGGGTCGTGCGCTCCACCGCGGACAGGCCGGCCGCCGGCTCGTCCAGCAGCAGGATGCGCGGATCGGTCACGAGCGCCATCGCGATCTCGAGCTGCCGCTGCTCGCCGTGCGAGAGGTCGGCGACCGTGTCGTCACGGCGACCCACGAGGTCGACCGAGTCGAGCATCTCGAGCGCCCGAGTGGTCACGTCGTCCCGCAGTCCCTGCGTGCGCCAGAAGACCCGGGCCTGCCCCGAGCCACCGCGCGCGGCGACGCGGACGTTGTCGAGCACCGTCATGTCGCGGAAGAGGTTGGACACCTGGAAGGTGCGCCCGACGCCCAGCCGCGCGCGACGCGCCGTCTCCAGACGGGTGACGTCGCGGCCGAAGAGCTCGATCGCTCCGACCGTCGGCGACACGTCGCCGGCGATCATCTTGAACAGCGTCGTCTTCCCGGCGCCGTTCGGGCCGATCACGCCCATCCGCTCGCCCGCCGCGAGCGTCAGCGAGATGTCGTCCACGGCCTGGACGCCGCCGTAGCGCTTTCCCAGGCCGGTGACGGTGAGTGCGGGGGCGGGGGCCCCGGACCCCTGGGGGTCCGGAGCCTCCGCCGTTGCCGATACGGTCACTCGAGCCCCTGGAAGGTCTGCGAGTACGTCGGCTGTGCCAGCGCCTCTTCGGGCGTGCGGCCCAGCCACTGATCGACGTCCTCGAACGTGGCGATGGGGGTGTTGTAGAAGTTGCCGTCGTCTCCGGCGGTCACTTCGCGCACGTACACCGGGCCGACCATGTTGTTGTAGTCGTCCCACGAGACGCGGCCGAAGATGCTGTCCTCGAACGTGTACTCGGTGATGGCGCTCACGAGCTCCTCCCCGGTGACGAGGCCCTTCTCCGCCAGAACGGATGCCACGAGCGACGCGGTCATGTAGCCGCCGGCGACGTAGGCGCCGGGGACCTTCCCGTCGGAGAACTCCTTGTAGGCCTCGATGAACTCGGCGACGGCGTCGCTGTCACGACCCTCCGCCCAGTAGCTGACCGACTTGACGCCGACGACCTGGTCGCCCATCGCGCGCAGCGTGCCCTGGTCGAGCGAGCAGCAGTTCATGAGGAGCTTGCCGGGGTCCAGCCCCAGGCCCTGGTAGGCGTTGAGGAAGTTCGGCCCCGGGGCACCGCCGGCGGTCGCGACGTAGACCACGTCGGCTCCCGCCGCCTGGATCTGGGAGACGTACGTCGAGAAGTCGGTCGTGGTGTTCGGGAACCAGATCTGCTCGACGACCTCGCCGCCGTTCTGCGTGAAGCCCTGGACGAACCCGGCGCACGACTCCCAGCCGAACGCGTAGTCGGCGCAGAGGGTCACGGCGGTGTCGAAGCCGCCTTCGGTCGCCGCCCACTCGCCACCGGGGTAGTTCGCCTGCGAACCGCCCATCGACCCGGTGCGCACCGTGAGGTCGTTCGCGTTGCGCTGCGTGAGGTCATCGGAGGCGGCGACGGGGTGGAGGTTCGGGATGCCGACGCTGGAGGTGTACTCCGCGACGGCGAGTGCCGTGTTGGCGATGAGCGGGCCGACGATGAAGTCGACCTCGTCCTGTTCGACCAGCTTGCGGGCCTTGGTGAGCGAGGTCTCGGGGTTGCCCGCGTCGTCCTCGACGATCGTCTCGATCGTGATTCCGTTCACCTCGGCGCCGTTGAGCTCCCAGTACAGGTTCCAGCCGTCGACCATCTCCTGGCCTGCGACGGCGAAGTTGCCGGTCGTGGGAGAGATGTAGCCGACCTTGAGGCTCCCGCCGGCTTCGCCGCTCGATCCGGAGGTCGGATCGGGCTCGGCTGCCCCGGGAGGGGCGCAGGCGGTGAGGGCGAGTGCGGTGACCGCCGCGATGCCGGCGGCGACGAGCGCCGATCGACGACCGCGTGTCTTCATTGACGTCATTGCAGGTCCTTTCCTTGGTGCTGTTCAGCGGTGTTGTTCTCGGGTGTGACGGAGGTGTCCGACCGGCCCGGCGGTGGCGGGGACGGCGGTGAGACGGCGGACTCGCGTCGCGCGCGCAGGCGACGGAAGAGCTTCCTCGTGCTTCCGGCGATCCCGGCGCGGGCGAAGAGAATCACGAGGATGAAGATGAGGCCCAGAATCGTGGGCCAGCGGTCGACATGGCTGGAGAGGACGTTCTCCACGAGCACGACGATGGCCGCGCCGATGAGCGGACCGAGCAGCGTGCCGACGCCGCCGAGGATGACCATGACGATGAGGTGCACGGAGCGGTCGACTCCGGCCGAGGAGGGGCTCACGAAGTGGGTGTGCCAGACGGCGAGGAGTCCGGCGAGGCCGGCGATGGTGCCGGAGATCATGAACGCGCCGAGCTTGTACGAGCGCACGCTGTAACCGAGGCTGCGCATGCGGCTCTCACTATCGCGGATGCCGCGCAGACTCGCGCCGAACGGCGAGTTCCCGACCACGTAGAGGATCGCGGTGGCGGCCACGAACGCGGCCAGCACGACGTAGTAGTAGATCCAGTAGGACCCCATCCACTCCGGGCGCTCGATGCCCGAGATGCCGTTCTCCCCACCGGTCACCGACGACAGTCGGAAGGCGAGGCCGTAGATGAGCATGCCGACGGCGAGAGTCACCATCAGGAAGTAGATGCCGCTGGTGCGCATCGACAGCAGGCCGTAGACGAGCGAGGCCGCGAGCGTCATCCCCAGCGCGAAGACCACCTGCATGCCGGGGTCGAATCCCTCGCGCGACGCCCAGCCGGCGCCGTAGGCGGAGGCCGCCGCGATACCGGCGTGACCGAGGGAGACCATGCCGCCGTTGCCGGCGAGGAAGTTGACGCTCGCGGCGAGGGTCGCCGCGATGAGGATGGTCGAGACGAGCGAGATGACAAAGCCCGTGACTCCCAGGTAGGGCAGCACGACGGCGACGACGAGCAGGGCGCCGAGGAGCCCCAGGTTCATGAGCTGGACCCGGTCGCGCCGGGGGGCTCCGAAGGTGCGGACGGTGCGGGTTTCGACGATGCGGTTGCTCATCAGGCAGCCTTTCCGAACAGGCCCGTCGGGCGGAAGACGAGAACGAGGGCCATCGGCAGGAAGATCGTGAAGTAGGCGAGTTCGGGGATCCACGCTTTCGCGAACGCGTCGATGAGGCCGATGAGCACGCTGCCGACGGCGGCGCCCGCGACGCTCCCGAGCCCGCCGATGATGATGACGACGAGCGCGTACAGGAGCACTTCGTTCTGCACACCGGGGAGGATGCTCTGCATGCCGGCCCCGATCGTGCCGCCGATGGCGGCGAGGGCCGCGCCGACGACGAACATCCCAGTGAACACCCAGCGGATGTTGATGCCCATCGCGCTGATGATCTCGCGGTCGTCGACGCCGGCCCGCACGACAGCGCCGACGCGGGTGCGGGTCTGCACGAGGGCGAGGGCGACGCCGATCGCGATCGCCAGCCCGATGACGAAGATGCGGTACCAGGGATAGGCGAAGTCGCCGATCATGAGCGCCCCGGGGATGCGGACCGAGTTGGGGAGGTTCTGCGGGTCTCCGCCGAAGAAGGCCAGGCAGAGATCGGCGATCACGAAGGAGACGCCGATCGTGAGCAGCACCTCGGGCATCTCCTGCCCGCGCACGAAGCGCAGGAGGACGACCTCGACGAGGAACGCGGTGATGGCGACAGCGGCGATCGAGGCGATCACGGCGACCAGGAGGTTGCCGGTGAGCGTGGCGATGACGACGCCGATGTAGCCGCCGAGCATGTAGAACGCTCCGTGCGCCATGTTCACGATGCGCATGAGTCCGAAGACGAGGGTGAGGCCGCTGGCCAGGAGGAACAGCAGGGCGCCGAAGCTCAGGCCGTTGAGGACCTGTTGGGCGAGGAATACGGGTTCGAACACGCGATCTGTCAGACCTTCCACATCGTCGGGGAGTTGCCTGGGTGCGACCCAGTGAAGCAAGCTGTGAACACTATGTCAAGTGGTACTGCACAACGGTCAAGTAACAGTGCACACGTCGTGGGAGCACCGAACGAGATCCGGCAGGCGGGCGCGCCGAGCACCGCGCCGCGACCTCCTCACGAGGCCGCACGCGCGGCGCAGACGCCGGTGTGAGCAGCCGTCAGGCGGACTCGCCGCGCCCCGCGGGCGTGTTGAGGTGCGACTGCGAATCACGGATGCCGGACAGCGGACCGTTCACCGTGAAGTAGCGGCCGCCACCGGCGACGAGAAGCTCCTCCGCGGGGAACTTCGTGATGACCTCGCAGCCGTCGGCCGTCACGACGACCTCTTCCTCGATGCGGGCGGCACCCCAGCCGTCGGCGGCGGGCCAGTACGTCTCCAGCGCGAAGACCATGCCCTCCTCCAGCACCTCGGGGTGATCGAGCGACGTCAGGCGGGAGAAGATCGGCTTCTCCCAGATGGAGAGGCCGACGCCGTGGCCGTACTGCAGCGCGAAGGCGGCCTCCTCGTCGGGGAAGCCGAACTCCTCCGCCTTCGGCCACAGCTCCACGATGTCCGCCGTGGTCGCGCCGGGCTTCACGGCGGCGATCGCCCGGTCCATGTACTCGCGGCAGCGGGTATAGGCATCCCGCTGGGCCGGGCTCGCCGAGCCCACCGCGAAGGTGCGGTAGTAGCACGTCCGGTAGCCGTTGTACGAGTGCAGGATGTCGAAGAAGGCCGGATCACCCGGACGCACGGCGCGATCGGAGTAGACGTGCGGATGCGGTGCGCACCGCTCGCCAGAGATCGCGTTGACGCCTTCGACGTACTCCGATCCCTGGTCGTACAGAGACTTGGCGACGAGTCCGACGCACTGGTTCTCACGAACGCCGGGACGCAGGAACTCGTAGAGCTCGTCGTAGGCGGCGTCCACCATGGATGCCGCGGTCGTCAGCAGCGTGATCTCGTCGGCCGTCTTGATGCGCCGCGCCTCCATGAACACCTGCTGGCCGTCGACGACGTCGATGCCCTCGCGCTGGAGCGCGAACAGGATCGGCAGCTCGACGACATCCACCCCGAGCGGTTCGTTCGCGAGTCCGAACCTCTCCAGCTCCCGCTTGATCTTGCGCGCTACCTCTTCGGCGATGCCCGCATCGGGCGGGAACGCGCCGCGCAGCGTCGAGATGCCGGCGCGGGCGCCGGACTCCAGCCGCGGTCGCGTGGCACCGTGATGCGGCGCGTGCGGATCGGCATCCGCCTCCATGTGGGTCTCGTGCAGCCACGGGTTCAGCAGGGCATGGTGCTTCGCCGCCGACCCGAAGTCCCACACGATGGGGTCGGTCTTGCGCGTCACGAGGCAGAAACGGATGAGCTTGTCCATCGCCCACGTGCCGATGTGCGTCGCCGACGCGTAGCGGATGTTGGAGAAGTCGAAGGCGAGCACGGCGCCGAGCGACGACCGTTCCAGTTCGGCGTGGAGCCGGGCGAGACGTTCGTCGCGGAGGCGCTCGAAGTTCACGCGCGCCTCCCAGTCGACACCCATCGTTCCGCGTGTGGCAATGCTCATGGTGTTCTCCCTGCGTGGATCGAGACGTGGACGATGGCGGTCAGCTGATGCGCCAGCCGCGGTCGACGTTGAGGCTGTGGGCCGAGACGCCGCGGTTGAAGAGCAGGAACCGCACGGCATCGACGATGTCGGCCATGGTGGCCAGCGCACCGCCGGGCGTGCGGCTCTCGTAGCCCGCGAGCACGCCCTCGGGCTTGGCCGCCCAGAACGGGCTGTCGCCGATGATGCCGGGGTGGAGCGCGTTCACCCGGATGGGGGCGAGCTCGTGCGCGAGCGTGTTCATGAGCCCGTCGACGCCGCCGTTGATCGTGGAGACCGTCGTCGATCCGGGGTAGGGCGCGTCTTTCGCGCGGCCGCCGAAGAGCACGATGCCGGTGTCGACGGAGGGCTCCAGACGGTCGAGCAGCGTGTGGATCGTTTCGGTGTACCCGATGAGTTTGAGGGTGACCAGCCGCCGGGCTCGGGCGATGTCGTACTCCCGCAGCGTGTTGGCGTCGCGCTCGATCGCCGCCAGCACGAGGCCGTCGAGGCGCCCGACCTCGGCAAGCTGGGCGGCGATGCCCTCCGGTTCGGAGACGTCGAGTGCGATGCCGGTCGCCGCCGAGCCGAGCGAGGATGCCACCTCCTCCGCCGTTTCTCGACTGCGGCTCGTCACGACGACGCTGTCGCCGCCGGCGACGAGGTCTTTCGCGAGTTCGAGCCCGATGCCGGATGATCCTCCGGCGACGAGTATGGTCCGTCCGCTCACATCTCCTCCTCGAGACGTTCTTCCAGGTACTGCCAGTCGCGCACGAATCGGTACGCGTGTCGGGGGGGCATCTGCGGAGACTGCGTCTCCAGCCACTGCACTTCGGCACCGGTGGCCTCGAACGAGTGGACGCAGCCGACGCCGGCCCACGCGATGTCGCCCGCCGTGAGGAGGAACTCCTCGCCGTCGAAGCTCGCGCGCACCTCGCCCTCGGTGATGAGGTACGCCTCTTCGAGCGGGTGGTCGTGAGGGCCGGCCTTGCCGTCGGGCTCGTAGCGGACCATGAACTGCGTGCCGAGGGTCGCGCCGAGGTCGGAGTCGACCATCATCTTCAGCGTGATGCCGCTGTAGACCAGGAGCGCGGTGCGCATGCTCGCCGAGACGGCCAGCAGTTCCTGCGACTGCCGCCCCGGATTCATGTGCTCGGTCGTGATGTTGCCGAAGGAGCGCGTGCGCGGGTCGCGCGTGTCGACTCGGATCGGCTCGCGCTCGGGCAGCTCCGGTACACGGTAGGTGTCGGAGCCGTAGCGCGCCCGGGCCGGCGGAGTGAACAGGTCGGCCCACGCGGCATCCGTCTCCCCCACGGCCCGCCACGCGTGCGGCACGCCGATGGGGAGCACGCCGTAGTCGCCCGCCACGAGGTGGACGGTGGCTTCGGGCGTCGTGAGGACGACCTCGCCCTCGATCACGTGGAAACTCTCCTCGAAGGAGTGCACGTGGGTGTCGGTGCGTCCGCCCGGGGCCAGCCGGGTGATGCCGAAGTCGGTGTGGGCGGCGCCGTCGTCTTCACCGACGCCGCGCCAGCGGGTCATGCCGACGGCACCGGGCGCGAGATGCCCCGGGTCGAGATAGTCCGCGTCTGCGGCACGACGGACCACGAATCTCGCCATGCGCTGCCTCCTCGAGCGTGTGACCGGCCATCGCGTCTTCGCGATGGCGGGAGACTCCTCGGATGCCGAGTGTTCAGTCTCACTAAACTCAATGTAAACGGTAGGTCCGTCGCCTTGTCAAGCGGCCCGGAGCGACCTCTTCCCATATTCGCGTGAATGCGTCATGCTGAGGGCCACAACCGCGTTTGACCCGACTGTACAAACGCGGAGCGACACCTGAACACACCCTCTTCTGAACCACCACCTGGGCGCTGCTGATCAAAGGAGATAAGCATGTCGAACACACCCACCCCCCGCGCCGGCCAGCCGATCCTGCTCCGCGGCGGCATCGTCCTCACGATGGACGACGCGCACACCGTCATCCCGGGCGGTGATGTCCTCGTCAAAGACGGCGTCATCGCCGAGGTGGGGGTCGACGTCGAAGCCCCCGACGACGCGCTCGTCATCGACGCGACCGGCGGCATCGTCATGCCCGGCATGGTCGACACCCACCGGCACATGTGGCAGACGGCCATGCGCGCCTACGGCGCCGACTGGACCCTCACGCAGTACTTCGTCTGGTACTACCTGCAGCACGGGGCCAAGTTCCGTCCCCAGGACTACGCCGCCGGCAACCTCATCTCGGCCCTCGACGCCATCGAGTCGGGCGTCACGACGAGCGTCGACTGGTCGCACGGGCTGCGCACCGTCGAACACGGCGAAGCCGCGTACGAGGCGCTGGCGACCTCCCCCGGGCGCTTCGTGTTCGCCTACGGGAACATCCACCAGTCGCCGTGGGAGTGGACCGCCGATCCCGCCGTCCAGCGGCTGCTCATCGCCTCGCGCGACGACTCGCGCATGTTCGGCACCCAGATCGCCTTCGACGTGCCGAATCAGGACGAGCAGTTCCCGGAACTCGCGGCCTACCGCGTGGCCAAGGAACTCGGGCTGCGCGTGACCACTCACGCCGGTGTGTGGGGCGCCACCAACGACTGGGGCATCCGCAACGCCTACGACGCGGGCGTCATGGAGGAGGGCTTCACGTACGTCCACGCCGCATCGCTGAGCGCGGAGTCGTACCAGAAGATCGCTGCGACAGGAGGCAACGTCTCGCTCGCCACCGAATCGGAGGACACGTGCGGGCAGGGGTATCCCCCCATCCACCAGCTGCGGAAGTACGGCATCCCCACGTCCCTCTCCGTCGACACGAGCGTGTGGTTCAGCGCCGACCTGTTCTCGGCGATGCGGGCCACCGTCAACGCCGACCGGGCGCTCGAGCACTACCTCGCGCACCGGCTCGAGCCGGCCGAGACGGTCACGCACGTGAAGCTGCGGGCCGAAGACGCCGTGCACATGGCGACCCGTGGCGGCGCCCAGGCGCTCGGCAAGGACGGCGAGATCGGCTCGCTGGAGGTCGGCAAGCTCGGCGACGTCGTGCTGCTCAAGAACGAGGACTCCCCCACCTGGGCGCCCCTCATCAATCCGTGGGGTCAGGTCGTGTACCAGGCGCAGCGCGGCGATGTGCACACCGTGCTCGTCGGCGGCGAGGTGGTCAAGTGGGAGGGCAAGGTCACCGCGGGCGACCTCCGCGGCGTCCGCGCCAAGCTCGACGACACGGTCGCCTACCTCGAGCGCGAGGTCGGCGACGACTGGATCGCCGGGCAGCACCCCGACATCCCCGAGTCCGAGGTGCTCTACAACCCCTACCAGTACAAGAAGTGACCGCGCCCGAACGAGACGGGAGCGGGATGCAGGCCGGCGGCGACGCGGCACGGATCTCGCGGCATCCGGCCCCCGTCTACCCGGGCATCTCGGACAGCGTCCGGGTGCGCACGGGAGACCTGCTCTACCTCTCGGGCGTCGTCGGCCTGGAAGACGACGGCTCTGCGCCGGCGTCGTTCGAGCGGGCCGTCGAGCTCGCCTACGCACAGCTGCGACGCGCGCTGAGCGCGGGAGGCGCCGCCCCGGAGGACATCGTCCGCGTCGGCGTCTACATCGCGCGGCTCGACGAGGAGCGGCTGCGGGTCTGGCGGTCGGTGCGCGACCGGATCATGGGCGGAAGCGACCTCCCCGCGAGCACGCTCATCGGCGTGTACTCGCTCGTGGGCGGCGCGGAGATCGAGATCGACGCCGTCGCCGCCGTCTGATCGGTTCCTGCCGTCCGCGGCCCCGCTACTCGGCCGAGGCGCGCAGCGTCGAGACCTGGTACAGCGCGACGGATGCCGCGATGCCCGCGTTCAGCGACTCCGTCGACCGGGAGATCGGGATGGAGACGATCTGGTCGCACGTCTCGGTGACGAGCCGCGACAGCCCCTTGCCCTCGGAGCCCACGACGATGACGACCGGACGGTCGGCGAGTTCGAGCGCGGGAAGCGACACGTCGCCGTTGCCGGCGAGGCCCAGCACGAAGACGCCCTGCTTCTTGAAGTCCTTGAGGGTCGCCGTCAGGTTGGCGGCGACGGCGACGGGCACCCGCGCGGCGGCACCGGCACTGGTCTTCCAGGCCGCCGAGTTGACGCTCGCCGATCGACGCTGCGGCACGATGAGCCCCTGACCGCCGAAGGCGGCGGTGGAGCGGATGATCGCACCGAGGTTGCGGGGGTCGGTGATGCCGTCGAGCGCCACGAGGAGCGGCAGGTCGCCGCGGTCGATGATCTCCTCCAGCAGGTCTTGCGGGTGGGCGTACTCGTAGGGCGGCACCTTGAGGGCGACACCCTGGTGCACGCCGTCGAACCCGGCCATCCGGTCGAGCTCGGGGCGGGTGACCTCCAGCACGGGGATGCCGCGCTGGGTGACGGTGGAGAGCATCTCCTTGACGCGGTCGTCCATCTCCACCCGCTGGGCGATGTAGAACGCCGTCGCCGGGATGCGGGCGCGCAGCGCCTCGAGCACGGAGTTGCGCCCCGTCACGAACTCGGTGTCGTCCTCCTTCTTGGCGCGCGGCGCAGAGGAGCGGGTCGTGCTGCCGGGCTTGCCCTTGCCTCCGGCAGCGGCATACCGCTCCGCAGCGGCCTTCCGCTTCCCGGCCGGATGCCAGGCGCGGTCCTCGGCCCTCGGGGTCGGTCCGCGCCCCTCCAGCGAGCGGCGGTTCTTCCCGCCGGTGCCCTTCGTGGGGCCCTTCTTCTTACCCTTGCCCGCGGACGGGTTTCCCGGCTTAGCCATCGTTCAGACTCCAATGGGTCCCGTCGGGACCGTCTTCGAGGGCGATGCCAGCCGCCGCGATCGCGTCGCGGATGCGGTCGGCCGTCGCCCAGTCCTTGTTCTCGCGCGCCTGGGCACGCTGGGTGATCATCGTCTGCACCAGGGCGTCGAGCGCCGCCGCCTGGTCGTCGTCGGTGTCGGTGCGCCACTGCGGATCGACCGGATTCAGCCCGAGCAGCCCGGTCATGCGGCCCACCTGCACGAGTGCGGTCGCCGCACCGGCGCGGTCACCGGCATCCAAGGCGCTGTTGCCCGCGCGCACCCGCTCGTGGACGACGGCGAGCGCCTGCGGCACGCCCAGGTCGTCGTCGAGCGCCGCGGCGAACTCCGCCGGCACGTCGGCCGCGGTGAGGGGGTGCGGCGTGCCGAGCACGCGGGCCGCACGCTGCTGGAACGTGCGGATGCGGTCGAGGGCGGCCTCGGCCTCGTCGAACGACGAGGACGTGATGTCGAGGCTCGAGCGGTAGTGGGCGGCGGCGAGCGCGTAGCGCACGACGAGCGGATCGTGATCGCGGAGAACGTCGTCGGCGAGCAGGAAGTTGCCGAGCGATTTCGACATCTTCTGGTCGCCGACGGTGACCAGGCCGTTGTGCACCCAGTAGCGGGCGAACGGGTCGCCGGCGGCCGACGACTGGGCCAGCTCGTTCTCGTGGTGGGGGAAGCGGAGGTCGAGACCGCCGCCGTGGATGTCGAACTCGGGACCGAGGTAGCGGCGGCTCATCGCCGAGCACTCGATGTGCCACCCGGGACGCCCCGGCCCCCAGGGCGAGGCCCACACGGCCGACGCTGGCTCGTCGGCCTTGGCGCCCTTCCAGAGGGCGAAGTCGCGGGGGTCGCGCTTTCCGCGAGGGTCGGCATCGGCCGCCGACTCCATCGCGTCGATCGACTGACGCGTGAGCGAACCGTACGAAGGCCACGACCGCACGTCGAAGTACACGTCGCCGCCCGCCTCAGATGTCGACGCGGGATAGGCGTGCCCGGCAGCGATAAGTCGCTCGATGAGTTCGATCATCTGCGGCACGGATGCCGTCGCCCGCGGCTCGTAGGTGGGAGGAAGGATGCCGACGGCGGCATACGCGCGCGTGAACTCCTGCTCCATGCGGTAGGCCAGCGCCCACCACGGCTCCTCGGCCGAGGCGTTCGTCAGCACCTTGTCGTCGATGTCGGTGACGTTGCGCACGAACGTCACGCGCCCGAACCGGTGGGCGAGCCAGCGGCGGAGGATGTCGAAGCTCAGCGCGGCGCGGACGTGCCCGATGTGCGGGCCGGATTGCACGGTGGGTCCGCAGACGTAGACGGTGACGTTCGTCGGGTCGAGCGGCGCGAAGTCGCGCAACGCCTGAGCCTGGGAGTCGTAGAGCCGGACCGTCACCGCACCAGCCTACCGGCGCGCACCCGGTAGAACTGTAGGGTGCTCGCCGTTCTCGCCGTCCTCGCCGCTGCCGTCCTGTTCGGCACGACGGGCACGTCGCAGGCGCTGGGCCCGGGCGACACGACCCCGCTGTCGATCGGCGTGATGCGCCTCGTCGTGGGCGGCACCGCCCTCGCGGCGGTGGGCTTCGCCCTCGCACGTCGGCGCACGCGGGAGCGGCGCAACCCGCTCCCCACGTGGCGCGCCATGGCCTTGATGGCGCTGACGGGGCTGTGCCTGGCCGCCTACCAACCGCTCTTCTTCCTGGGCACCGCGCGCGGCGGGGTCGCCGTCGGCACGGTCATCGCACTCGGGTCGGCGCCGGTGCTCGCGGGTCTCCTGGAGTGGGTGCTCACGCGCCGTCTCCCCTCGGCCACCTGGCTGGGGGCCACTCTCCTGGCCACCGTGGGCGTCGTCGTGCTCGGCGTCGGCGGCACGGCAGGCGCCGCGGGAGGGGGCACGGGCGGCGCCGATCTGCTCGGCATCCTGGGCTCGGTCGGCGCGGGCGCCTCGTTCGCCGTGTTCGCCAATGCGCAGCGCCGCCTCATGGATGCCGGCTGGGACCCGTTCACGGTCGCCGGCGCGATGGGCGCGTGGTCGGCGGGATTCGCGCTGCTCGCGCTGCCGTTCATCGACGTCGGCTGGGTGGCCGACCCGCGCGGTCTCGCCTTGACACTGTGGCTGGGTCTCGCCACGATCGCCGTCGCGTACACGCTCTTCACCTGGGGCCTCGAGCGCCTCACCGCCGCCACGGCGGCGACGCTCACCCTCGCCGAACCGCTGACGGCCAGCATCCTCGGCATCGCGGTGCTCGGCGAACGTCTGAGCTCGCTGGCGATCGGCGGTCTCGTCATCCTCGCCGCGGGCCTCGTGCTCCTCGCGTGGGGCGCACGCCGGCGCGACCCCGCGCCGTTCGCCGTCGAGGGCTGACGAGGGCTGACGGGTAACGCGGGCGAAACCTGCCCCTGGCATCCTGACGACCGTGACTCTCCGCATCGTCGTCGACGACCTCACCGGCGACGCGACCCTCCGCCTCATCGCCGCGCACCTCGCGGGCATGCACGACCTCACCCCGGCCGAGAGCGTGCACGCGCTCGACGCGGGAGCGCTGGCCGACCCGGCGGTGACGGTCTGGTCGGCCTGGCACGGCGAGCAGCTCGTCGGCATCGGAGCGCTGAAGCAGCTCGATGCGCAGCGGGGCGAGCTGAAGTCGATGCGGGTCGACGACCGCTTCCGCGGGACGGGGGCGGGTCGCGCGCTCCTGCGCCACATCGTCGATGCGGCGCGGCAGCGCGGCATCCGCTCGCTCTGGCTCGAGACCGGCGCCGACGAGGGGTTCCTCCCTGCGCGGCGGCTCTACGAGAGCGAGGGCTTCTCGCTCTGCGGCCCGTTCGCCGACTACCGGCCCGACCCGCTGTCGGTGTTCATGACGCGCGTCCTCTGACGGCGGCCGGAATCACGACGGCCACGGCGAACGCGGCGACACCCTCGCCGGTGCCCGTGAAGCCCAGCCCGTCGGTCGTCGTCGCCGACACGGAGACGGGAGCCCCGAGCGCCTGCGAGAGTACCCGCTCCGCCTCGACCCGGCGGTCGGCGAACCGGGGACGCCGCGCCTGCACCTGCACCGACACGTTGCTGATCGCGAATCCCGCCTCGGCCACGAGCACCCGCGTGCGTTCGAGGAACGCCGCCGCGTGCGCCCCCGCGTACTGGGGCTGATCGGTGCCGAAGTGCAGACCGATGTCGCCGAGACCCGCCGCGGCCAGCAGCGCATCGACGATCGCGTGCGCCACGGCATCCCCGTCGGAGTGTCCGTGCAGCGCCGTCTCGCCCGGCCAGTGCAGCCCCGCGAGCCACAGGTCGCCCTCGCCGCCGAACGCGTGAACGTCGGTCCCGATGCCGACGCGCGGCACCGCCACGCCGGCCGATGCACCGGCGCGCCGGGGGCCGGCGGCGCTCGCGGGCGCGTGATCCCCCCGCAGGATGCCGCGGGCGCGCTCGAGGTCGGCGGGCGTCGTGATCTTGAAGCCGCGTTCGTCGCCGGGCACGGTGACGACGGCATGTCCGGCGGCCTGCACGAGGGCGGCGTCGTCGGTGTGATCGCCGTCGGCTTCGGCCATCGCCGCGAAGAGGACGTCGCGCCGGAAGCCCTGCGGAGTCTGGGCGGCGGCGAGTTCGGAGCGGTCGACAGGCGCGATGACCTCCTCGCCCGCGACACGTTTGACGGTGTCGACGACGGGGAGCACCGGCAGCACCGCATCGCGTCCCGCCTCGAGCGCGGACTGCACGCGGGCGAACACCTCGGGCGGGGTGAGGGCGCGCGCGGCGTCGTGCACGAGCACGAACTCCACGTCGGGCCAGACGGCGTCCAGTCCCGCGGCGACGGACTGCTGCCGGGTGTCACCGCCGGCGACGACCGACACGAGGTCGCGCCGCGACGCGCCGTCGGCCGTCGCCGACTCCGTCACCGCCTCGTCCACCTCGGTGCGCGCATCGCCCACCCGGTCGCCCGGCACGACGATGACGATCTGCGCGGGTGAGGCGGCCAGCACCCCGCGCAGCGCGTGTCGGAGGATCGTGTGCGCGTCGATTCCCACGAACGCCTTCGGGGCGTCGGCGCCCAGGCGCGTGCCCGAGCCGGCGGCGACGACGACGATCGCGGTGCGGGGACGGGCGATCGGCGCGCTGCTCATGCCCTCGACACTACCGAGGCGGCGCGCGTCCGCGCGGCGAGGAGCGGATGCCGCAGCAGCACGACCGACACCGTCAGCAGCACGGTGCCGCCGACGGCGAGCGGGAGGTCGAGGAACCACTGCATCACCGCGAAGGGCGGCGCGACGGCGCACAGCCACGCGATGCCCACGACCACCGGGCTCGGCGTCGCACCGAGCGTGCCCAGCGCCTCCCACCGGGCGATGAGGAGCGAGAGCGCGAGCACGGCCGCCAGCACGACGACGAACATCAGCGGCCGCGACCACCACCACGCCGCCGAGGAGGGCGTCGGTGCCGCGCCGGGAATGAGCAGCGTGAGACCGGTGACCGCGAGGATCACGGGCAAATGCCACAGGTACACGGTCATGAGCCGCGTGCCCAGCAGGAACAGGAATCCCTGCACGGCGCGTACGCGCGTGAGCCGGGTGAGGGCGGGGCGCAGCACCCTCAGCAGGCATGCCTGGGCGAGGCCCAGCAGCACGAGCGGCAGAGTGGGCGGATTGAGGTTGCCGAGCATCGACGGCGAGTACGGACCCCAGGCCACCAAGGGCCACAGCGCGAGACCGCAGGCCGCCGCGATCAGCAGCAGGATGCCGGTGGGACGGCGGTCGAACCAGCCGTCGCGGTACCAGAACCCGAGCTGCTGGATCAGCGGCCACACGAACAGCAGGTTCAGCAGCCCGATCTCGGTGACACCGGTCGCGAACCGCGCGGCATCGACCGCGACGACGCCCGCCGCCAGGACGGCGACCGTGCCGCCCGGTGCGCGCTCGTGGAGGCGCACCATGAGCGGCACGAGCGCCTGGCAGATGAGGTAGGCGGCGAGGAACCACAGGGGCGATCCCGCGCCGACCGCCGCCGCGGCGACGAGGTCGGGCGCGATGCCCGCCAGCGTCGTCGCGCCCAGCACGAGCGCGAAGAACGCGAACACGGGCAGCGCCGGTTGCGCGAGGCGCAGGGTGCGCGTGCGGATGAACCCGACGGCATCCCCGCCTTTTCGCGTCCACGACGCCCAGCCCGCCGCCGAGGCGAAGCCGCCGACGACGAAGAAGAGCGGCATGATCTGGCCCACCCACGTCGCCGCGTCGAACCACGGCTCCTGCTCCGCCGGCCGCGACGTGACCAACTGGCCGTCGGGCCCCGGACCGATCCCCACCATCAGGAGGTGGACGACGATCACGAATACGACGCAGAGGACGCGTGCGAGATCGAGCGTCAGGTCACGATCGGACAGGTCGGGCCGCGTCGCCGGTGATGCGGGAGTGCTCATCGCACCATCATGGCGGGCGCGCGACGGAATCACCGCGAATGCGCGGTGCCGCGGCAGGAGACCGTCAGCTGGCGAGGACGTCGTCGAGCACGCTCGACGCCTTCTCCTCCTCCGTCTTCAGCGCGAGAGCGATCTCGGACACGAGGATCTGACGCGCCTTCGCGAGCATGCGCTTCTCACCGGCAGACAGACCGCGGTCCTGGTCACGGCGCCACAGGTCGCGAACGACCTCGCTCACCTTGATGACATCGCCGGACGCGAGCTTCTCGAGGTTCGCCTTGTACCGGCGCGACCAGTTCGTGGGCTCCTCGGTGAACGGTGCGCGCAGCACGTCGAACACCTTCTCCAGACCGTCCTTGCCGATCACGTCGCGAACACCGACCAGATCGACGTTCTCCGCCGGGACCTCGATGATGAGGTCTCCCTGCGTGACGTTGAGCTTCAGGTATTTCTTGGTCTCGCCCTTGATGATCCGGTCTTTGACCTCGATGATCGTCGCGGCGCCGTGGTGCGGATAGACGACCGTCTCGCCAACCTCAAAAAGCATGCAGTTATGTCCTTTCGGCAACCTCAAGGATACCACAGCGCAGATAGGGTAAGGTTCGCCGCCTGACCTCGGCGACACCCCGCCCGGCGCCTCCCGCACGGCTTCAGTCTGCACGAAACCGGATCTAGGATGGACTCGTCAGCCTGTCGCATCCAGTCCTGGAGGACCCGTGATCTCGCGCCGCCTCGCGCCCCTCGCCCTCGGAGTCGCCGTCGTGCTCGGCGCGACCGGTTGCTCCATGATCTCCCCGCAGGCGACGACGATCGAATACTCCGCCTCCGACGGCGTGAACGTCCCGGCATCCGGGCCGCTCAAGATCCGCAACGCGATGGTCATCGCCAACGAAGACGGCACGCTGGGCAACCTCGTGGCCGCGATCGTCAACGACACCGACGAGCCGCAGACCCTCAACGTGGGCGTCGGCGGCCGCGTCGCGACCGTGCAGGTCCCCGCGCGCACCGCGGTCAGCCTCGGCGTCGACGAAGACCCGCTCCTCATCGACGCGCTCGGCGTCAAGCCCGGCGAGACCGTCGACATGGCGTTCCAGTCGGGCGACGGCGCGGGGGTCGAGATCGCGGTGCCCGTGCTCGACGGCACGCTCCCGCAGTACGCCGAGTTCGTCCCGGTCGCCGCTCCCGTCATCGGCTGACCACCCGCGCTTCGCCGGCGCCGGCGACCCCTGGCCTCTTCGCCGCGCTCGCCCGCGCCAATCTGCGGGTGTGCACCGCGCGCACTCGCACAATGACGCGGACGAAGAACGCCGCCGGATGCCGAGGCGGCGACGGCGCGGTCAGCCCTCGAAGCGGTAGCCGAGGCCGCGCACCGTCAGGAGCATGACGGGCTCGCTCGGGTTCTCCTCGATGCGCGAGCGGATGCGCTTGATGTGCACGTCGAGCGTCTTCGTGTCGCCGAAGTAGTCGCTCCCCCACACGCGATCGATGAGCTGGCCGCGCGTGAGCACGCGACCGGCGTTGCGCATGAGCACCTCGAGCAGCTCGAACTCCTTGAGCGGCATCGGAATCTCCGCGCCGCCGACGGCGACGGTGTGACGGTCGATGTCGATGCGGACGCGCCCTCCCTCGACGATCCGGTCGTCGACGTCGAGCTCCGGACCCTCCGCACGGCGGAGGACGGCCCGCATGCGGGCCAGCAGCTCGCGCGACGAGTACGGCTTCGTCACGTAGTCGTCGGCACCGAGTTCGAGACCCACGACGATGTCGACTTCGGAGTCCTTCGCGGTGAGCATGATGATCGGCACCGCCGAGGTCGTGCGGATCACCCGGCACACCTCCGTGCCCGGCATCCCGGGGAGCATGAGGTCGAGGAGCACGATGTCGGCACCGCGTGCGGTGAAGGCGTCGAGCGCCGTGGGGCCGTCCTCGGCGATCTCCACCTCGAACCCTTCCCGTCGCAGGAGGTAGGCGAGCGGGTCGGCCAGGTCGGGCTCGTCCTCGACGATCAGGACGCGGGTCATTTCTTCTCTCCCTTCACCCGCGTGGTGTCGCGGGTGGACTTCTTCTTGTTCTTCTTCGCCGACCGCTTCTTGCGGCGCGGCGCCTGCTCGGGGGCGGCGACGGCCGCGAGGCGGACGGTGAACGTCGACCCCCGGCCGGGACGCGACCACAGCTCGACCTCGCCGCCGTGGCGCTGCACGGCGTGCTTGACGATCGAGAGCCCGAGGCCGGTGCCCCCCGTGCGGCGCGAGCGTGCCTGATCGGCGCGGTAGAAGCGCTCGAACACGCGCGCCTGCTCCCCCTCGGGGATGCCGATACCGCGGTCTGTGACGGCGATCTCGACCGCAGCGTCGACGACTTTGACTCCCACCCCGACCTGCGAACCCGCCGGCGAGTAAGCGATGGCGTTGGCGATGAGGTTGGCGATCGCCTCCGTCAGCACCTGCACGTCGCCGCGCACGTACGCACCTCGCTCACCCCCGCGGACGATCGTGATCTGGTTCGCCTCTGCGGCGACGGCCTGCGACTCGACGGCGGCCGTGAGCACCTCGTCGACGGAGACGTCGCGCAGCTCGGTGAGGTCGTCGGCGGCCTGCAGTCGCGACAGGTTCATGATCCGGGAGGTCAGCTGCCCGAGGCGCGCGGCTTCGGCGCCCAGGCGACTCGCGAAGTGACGCACCTGGTCGGGATCGTCGGCGGCCGACTCGATCGCCTCCGCGAGGAGCGTCACGGCACCCACGGGCGTCTTCAGTTCGTGGCTCGTGTTGGCGACGAAGTCGCGTCGCATCTCCTCGACGCGCTCCCGCTCGGTGATATCGCGGATGACGAGGAGCGTGAGCCTCGGGGTGATCCCGCTCGCGCGCGCCACGACCGAACGCAACTCCACGCCGCGACGGAGGCGCAGCGTCTCCACCTCGGGGCGGTCGGTGGTGCGGCTGGCGCGCACGAGGGAGCGCAGCTCCTCCGCCGCCAGCAATTCGCCCTCGCTCATCCCGAACAGCTCGGCCGGCGACGAGGCGGCGACGATGTGCAGCGACGAGTCGACGACGACGGCCACCTCATCCATCCCCTGGAGCACGGAACGCGTGCCGTCGGGCAGGTCGGTGGACGCCTGAAGCCGAGCGGCATCCCGCGCACGCAGGGCGAGCAGCAGGAGGCCCGCCAGGGCGCACCCCAGGAGGGCACCCACGCCGAGCGCGATCAGCGCCAGCTGCGTCGAGTCCATGAGCCCAGCGTAGAGTCGCTGCGACGACGCGAAATGCCTCCTGCCGCAAAAGGCGGGGCGGCCTCGCGCAGTGTTCACCGACGCGGCACCGTTCGTTAACCTTCGGAGGGGATGATCGCCGCGTCGCCGGTTCGGCATCCTGCCGCGCCCGCGAAGAGAGAGGTTCCCGCTGATGCGCGAAGTGTTCCACCAGTCGCTCGAAGACGTCCAGGCACGTCTGGTCGAGATCTCCGAGCTCGTGACGATCGCCGTCGACAAAGCCACCCGCGCGTTCGGGACGAGCGACGTCGCCCTGGCCGAGGAGGTCATCGAGGACGATCAGGTGATCGACGACAAGGCGATCGAGCTCGACGAGCTGGCCATCGAGATCCTCGCGCGCCAGCAGCCGGTGGCCCGCGACCTGCGGATCGTCGTCGCGGCGCTCCGGGTGAGCGCGTCGCTGGAGCGCATGGGCGACATCGCCGAGCACATCGCGCAGCTCACGCGCATGCGCTTCCCCGAGCGCGCCATCCCCAAGGGTCTGAAGAGCACGTTCATCAAGATGGGCGAGCTCGACGTGGAGGCCGCACGCACCCTCACCGAGGTGCTGCGCACGGAGGACCTCGCGCTGGTCGAGAAGCTGCGCGCCCTCGAGGAGGAGCTCGACGATCTGCACCTCGCGATCTTCGAGAAGGTGCTCGGTGAGACGTGGAAGGGCGAGGCGGCCGCGACGGTCGACGCGACCCTCGCGAGCCGCTACCACGAGCGCTTCGCCGACCACGCCGTGTCGGTCGCCAAGAAGGTCGCCTACCTCGCGACCGGCGACTGGACCCCCGACACCAACGCGATCTCGATCGTCGCCGCCGGCGACTGACGTCTCAGACGCAGCGACGTTTCGTCTCGCTGCGCTCGCTCAACGACGGGAACACCACAAACCGGTCGTTGCGAACGGCCTCAGACGCAGCGACGTTTCGTCTCCCTGCGCTCGCTCAACGACCGAGGGAAAACCACACACCGGTCGTTGAGCGAGGAGCGCAGCGACGAGACGAAACGCCGAGCGGAACTCTCGCTACTTCTTGCCCTGGTTGGCGACGGCCGCGGCACCCGCGGCAGCGGCTTCGGGGTCGAGGTACTCGCCCGGCCCGAGCGGGCGCAGGTCATCGCCGAGGCGGTAGACGAGCGGGATGCCGGTGGGGATGTTGAGCTCGGCGATGTCGGCGTCGCTGATGCCGTCGAGGTGCTTCACGAGCCCGCGCAGCGAGTTGCCGTGGGCCGTGACCAGCACGGTCTTGCCGGCCCGGAGGTCGGGGACGATGGCGCTGTCCCAGTACGGCAGCAGGCGGTCGATGACGATCTTGAGCGACTCGGTGCGGGGCACGTCGCCGTCGATCCCGGCGTAGCGCGGGTCGTCGACCTGGCTGTACGGGCTGTCGTCGGCGAGGTCCGGCGGCGGCACGTCGAACGAGCGGCGCCACAGCATGAACTGCTCGTTTCCGAACTCTTCGAGCGTCTCGGCCTTGTCCTTGCCCTGGAGCGCACCGTAGTGGCGCTCGTTCAGGCGCCACGACCGCTGCACGGGGATCCACAGCCGGTCGGCCGCGTCGAGGGCGATGTTGGCGGTCTGGATGGCGCGGGACAGCAGCGAGGTGTGCAGCACGTCGGGCAGCAGGCCGGACTCCTTGAGCAGCTCGCCGCCGCGCTGGGCCTCGGCCTTGCCCTGGTCGGTGAGGCGGACGTCCACCCATCCGGTGAACTGGTTCGTCTTGTTCCACTCGCTCTGCCCGTGGCGGAGGAGGATCAGCGTGTACGGCGCGGTCATGGCGCCAGTCTATCGGCCGGGGCACTGCCATCATGGGTGGTATGACGCCGGAGAAAGTACCCGCGACGGGTCTCCGTACGGCGTCGGGAACCGTCGTCGGCCAGGTCACCCGGGGCACCACCAACACGAACCGGCTGCGCCGCGTCGACCGGTGGATCGCCCGGCATCCGGTACTGCGCCGCACCGCCGATCCGCTCGTGGTCGATCTCGGCTACGGGGCGAGCGGGGTCACGGCGTTCGAGCTGGAGGCGCGGCTGCGGCCGGTGCGACCCGACGTCGAGGTGCTCGGGCTCGAGATCGAACCGGCACGCGTCGAGCGGGCGCGCGGGCAGCTCGCCGACGTGCGGGCGGGGCGCACGCCGTTCGCCCCCGATGCGCGGGTGTCGTTCGCGCGGGGTGGTTTCGAGGTTCCCGTGCCCGGGGGGCGCTCCCCCGCGGTGATCCGCGCGTTCAACGTGCTGCGGCAGTACGACGAGGCCGACGTGGAAGCGGCCTGGTCGCGCATGTGCGCGCGCCTGCAGCCGGACGGCATCATCGTCGAGGGGACGTGCGACGAGCTCGGTCGCATCAGCACGTGGGTGGAGGTCGGCGCTGACGCCGCACCGCGCTCTCTCACCGTCTCACTCCGACTGAACGGCCTCGACTCCCCCGCGATCGCGGCCGAGCGGCTCCCGAAGGCGCTCATCCACCGCAACGTCCCCGGGGAGCGCGTGCATGCGCTGCTGCACGCCCTCGACGCGGAGTGGACGCGGGCGGTCGCCGCGTCCGCGTTCGGTCCCGTCCAGCGGTGGCGCACCGCGCTCACGGCGATGGCGGATGCCGGCTGGCCCGTCGGCGGAAGGTCGCGCTGGCGACTGGGCGAGGTGACGGTCCCGTGGGATGCCGTGGCACCCGCGACAGCGTCGCGCTGATCGCGCGACCACGCGAGAAGGCGACCACGCGGCCACGCGACCCCGCGACACGACGGTCGGCTAGACGCGCGGGAGCGCGGCGCGGGCGTCGGCTGCCGGCATCCCCGCCGCCGTCATGAGGTCGACCGCGAGCGGACGCAGCGCGCCCACGAGGTTCTGATCGAGGCTCTGCCTCCCCGCGGCGAGCGCGACGGGGTCGAGGCGTGCGGCGACCACGCGCACGGCCTCGCGGGCGGGCGGCTCGAACGAGATGTCGTCGAGCGACTCGCCGATGAGGCGCGCACCGGCGGCGAGTTCCGTCAGCAGATCGGCGGCGATCGGGCGGGGACGCGCGTCGTCGCACACGTACACGACGCGACGCGCGATCACGCGCAGGTTGCGCACCGCGAGGTCGAGCTGGGCACGCACGCGCTCCTGCCGTTGCAGCTCGAAGCGCTGCCGGCGCAGGAACGGCGAGATGCGAGCGATCGCGAGGCCCGACTCCAGTGACGACTGCCACCGATCGACGTGCGGCTGGAGGGCGCGCGCCTTCTGCAGGCCGCGCTCGGCGCGCACGCGATCGCCGCGGCGCAGCGCCTGCACGAGGGTCAGCACGGCGGCGTCGAACGCGGTGAGGAGTTCGTGCCCGTCACGCGTCACGGCGCGCACCGGATTGCGGGGCACGAGAGCGGTCACCAGGAGCGCGGCGATCCCGCCGACGACCCCGTCGACGAGGCGGAGGAACGGCACGCTGGCGGGGATCACCATGACGATCGCCGATTGGATGGCGGCGGCGATCGCGAAACCCGGCTGCGGCGACAAGAACCGCGCGACGGCGAGGCTCGCGGCCAGGGTCAGCCCGAGCTGCCACCAGCCGATCCCCGCGACCAGCAGGATCGCTTCGGCGATGAGGATGCCGAGCACCATCCCGATCACCGTCTCGAGCACCCGTCGGGGCCGCGCATCGCGCACGAGCCCGAGGCTGGAGATGGTGACGGTCGCCGCGAGGAGCGGCGCGGTGTGCCCGAGCACGAAGTGGGAGAACGCGTACGCGCCGGTGGCGGCCACCACGATCTGCACGATCGCGGGGGCCGAGTCGCGCAGCCGCTCCACGCCCGCGCGCAGGTCGGCGCGCGCCTTGCCTCCCGTCGAGACGGGAGCTGTCTGGGGGTCGCTCACGGCCTCACCGGCGACGGGACAGCCGGGGCAGGCGCGGCACCGCCGCCGTGCGACCTGCCTCGGGCGGCACGATCTGCTCCTGCGCGGCCGTCACTTCGCCGCCGTCGACCGCGACGGTCAGCGGGGCGTCGACGGCGGTCGTGCGCTTCACGAGGGCGAGCGCGATGGGCCCTTCCTCGTGATGACGGGCCACCGAGGTGATCGCCCCCACGGGCTCCCCGCCGGCGCGCACCTCCGCACCCGGCTCCGGCAGCATCGCGTCGCTGCCGTCGAGCTGCAGCGCGACCAGGCGGCGTGGCGGATGGCCCAGGTTGTGGACCTTGGCGACCGTCTCCTGCCCCCGGTAGCAGCCCTTGGAGAGGTGCACCGCGGTGCGCAGCCAGTCGACCTCGTGGGGAAGGGTGCGCCCGTCGGCTTCGGCGGCGACCCGCGGACGCCAGGCCGCGACCCGGAGCGCTTCCGCGGCGAGCACACCGGCGAGACGACGCTCGCCGCGCTCGGCCTCGCTCGCGAGCCGGTCGAGCGTCGAGGTCGTCACGATCGCCTCCGACCAGTCGCGCGCTGCGGCGGGGTGCGGATCGACGGCGGCATACCCCCACCCGCCGATCGCGACGTCGGGCCACGGGTCGCGCCAGACGGCGACGACCCCGTCGCCCAGGGTGGCGACAGCGGATGCCGTTCCGCCGACGACACCGAAGTCGGCGGAAACGTCCTGCGGGTCGACGCGCAGCCGGAAGCGCATCCGCGTGAGCCAGGCCAGCAGCCCCTCGGCATCCTCCCGGTCGACGACGAGCCACGTGCGCTCGCCGTCGTCGACGACACCGGCCGCGTGCTCGACGTGGCCGTTCGGATCGAGCACGAGGAGCTCCGTGCTCACGCCGGGGGCGAGAGCGGCGAGCGCCTGCGAGGTGAGCGAGTCGAGCCACGTGAGCCGGTCCTCGCCCGCCACGGTGAGCACCGATCGGTCGGCGCGGGGGACGACGGCCTCCCCGCCTTCCAGGGCGCGCTGCTCTCGCAACGGGTTGCCCACGTGCAGGAGCACCGCGTCGTCGACGACGGCCGCCGGCACGGCGGCGAACGGGGAGACCATCAGTCGGCCCGCGCCAGCCGAGCCGACGCGTGGGAGGCGAGGGAGCCGCCGAGGGCGGCGATGTCCCACGCCCACAGGAGGTGTCCGTCGACGTAGCCGTACATGCGCGTCGCGGCCGCGTAGTCCTTCGCGCTCGCGGGACGCACCACCGCGTCGGTGGCCAGATCGATCCGCGGCCCCTGAACCTGGCCGACGTAGAGCTCGCTCGTGCCGTCGGAGTGGACGATCGCGACCTCGAGGTCGAAGCCGCCCGCGGCGTTGCGGAGCGACTCCACGTCGTCGGCGGTGCGAGGCGTGTCGCGCACCTCGAGCGCGGGCAGGAGGGCGGGGCCGGCATCGGCGTCGCCCGCCGGACGCCCCAGGCGCCAGTAACCCTGCTCGGCGACGAGCGGATGCCGCGCGCCGTCGTCGGCGAGGAACCAACCGCTGGCGGCGTAGTTCACGTAGTCGCCGCCGTCGTGGCTGAAGCTCACGCGATGCGCGAACTCGCCCGAGAAGTGACGGTCTCCCGACGTGTAGTCGATGACGCCCGTGCCCTCCCAGACTCCGAGCAGCCACGAGAGCGGAACGATGTCCGCCGGGAGATCGGTGGGGAGATCGATCACGGGATCAGCGCTGGCCGCGGTACAGGTTCTTGAGCACTACGGCCGAGACGAACACGATCGCCAGCGACGCGAGGCCGAGCAGTCCGACGAAGAACAGTTCGAGAGCGACGAGGTCCATGAGCCCTACTCTACGCCGAGTATCGGCCCGTCACGCCGAAAACAGCGTCGCGAGACCGAGGCCGACGCCGATGAATCCCATCACCAGCAGACCCCCCAGCACGCTCAGCGCGACGCGTTGGACGAACCCCTGCGAGCGAGCCGACCAGAGGTGAACCGCGAAGGCGATCGGCACGACGAGCCCCATGCCCACGCCCATCCACGCGGCGCGCCAGTCGTCGGGCGCGAGGATGCCGACGAGCACCGCGATCACGGCCGCGGCGGCCCACACGACGAGCACTCCGGCCATCGAACGGCGGGGGGCGATCTCGGGCACACTCACCCCTCCATTGTGGCCCGGGGCGCTCGCGGCGTCGACCTCCGCGCGGAGGTCCTAAGATGAAGGCACGGTTTCCGGCATCCGGACCGGGAAGGACCCCCTTGGCTCAGCTCCTCGTCTTGAGCTCCGCCCCCACATCCACACCAGGAGGCGGAGCGGTTCTTCCCGCGCTCGAGCTTCTCAGCCACCGAGTGCGTCAGATTCCCGCCGAGCCCGCTCAACTGGTCAACGCGCCGAGCGCCGACGTCATCTTCGTCGATGCCCGCATCGACCTCGTCGGCGCGAAGTCGCTGTGCAAGATCCTCAACACGACGGGGCTCGACGCGCCGCTCGTGCTCGTCGTGACCGAGGGCGGCCTGACCGCCGTGTCGACCGACTGGGGCGTCGACGACGTGATCCTCGTCGGCGCCGGCCCCGCCGAGGTCGACGCGCGCATCCGCCTCGCGATCGGCCGCATGACGAAGGATCCCGTCTCGACGCGCATCCAGACCTCGGGCGTCACGATCGACGAGTCGTCATACTCCGCGAAGGTCCACGGCAAGCCCCTCGACCTCACGTACAAGGAGTTCCAGCTCCTGCACTTCTTCGCCACGCACCCGTCGCGGGTGTTCACGCGCGAGCAGCTGCTGAGCGAAGTGTGGGGCTACGACTACTTCGGCGGAACCCGCACGGTCGACGTGCACGTGCGCCGGCTGCGCGCCAAGCTCGGCGACATGGAGCAGCTCATCGGCACGGTGCGCAACGTCGGCTACCGCTTCAACGTGTACGAGGAAGACCAGGTCGCCTCTCCGCGGGAGCGCTCCGACGCGTGACCGGTTAACGCGTCGGCCACCTCGCCCTGCAATGATGAGGGGATGATCGACACCGCGGTTACCGACTCCGGCCTGGGTGACGCCGACGACGACGACTTCGACGCCGTCGAGGTCGCGGATTCGCTTCTGCCCGACCACCGCTACCTCGACCGCGAGGTGAGCTGGCTCGCCTTCAACCAGCGGGTGCTCGAGCTCGCGGAGGATGCCACGCTTCCCGTGCTGGAGCGCGCCAACTTCCTCGCGATCTTCGCGAGCAACCTCGACGAGTTCTTCATGGTGCGGGTGGCCGGACTCAAACGCCGCATCATGACGGGGCTGGCCATCCCCACCAACGTGGGTCGCTCCCCGCAGGAGGTGCTCGCCGACATCTCCGCCGACGCCCATGCGCTGCAGCTGCGTCACGCGGCGGCGTGGGAAGAGCTCGTGCGACCGGCCCTGGCCGACGGCGGCATCGAAGTCGTCATGTGGGAGGCGCTGACCGAGCAGGAGCGGGAGAGCCTTTACGGCTACTTCCAGAACCAGGTCTTCCCGGTGCTCATGCCGCTCGCCGTCGACCCGGCCCACCCGTTCCCCTACATCTCGGGGCTCTCGCTCAACCTCGCCATCCGCATCCGCAACGCCCGCACCGGGCGTCAGGAGTTCGCGCGCCTCAAAGTGCCGCCCATGCTCCCCCGGTTCGTCGAGGTCCCCCGCGAGGATGCCGGCTCCCGCACCGACGCGCCCGCGAGGTACCTGCCGCTCGAAGAGCTCATCTCGAACAACCTCGGCGACCTCTTCCCGGGCATGGAGGTGCTGGAGCACCACACCTTCCGCCTCACCCGCAACGAAGACGTGGTCATCGAGGAGGACGAGACCGAGAACCTCATCCAGGCGCTGGAGGCCGAGCTCCTCCGCCGCCGGTTCGGTCCGCCCATCCGGCTCGAGGTGACCGACTCGATGGACGACGTCACGCTCGACCTGCTGGTCAACGAGCTCGACATCACCGAGCAGGAGGTCTACCGCCTCCCCGGTCCGCTCGACCTGCGCGGGCTCTTCGACCTCGGCCGCATCGACCGTCCCGAACTGCGCTACCCCGCGCACGTCCCGACGACCGCGCCCGCCTTCCAGCCGGCGGAGCAGAACGGCCGCGCCGACCTGTTCGCCGCCATCCGCAAGGGCGACGTGCTCGTGCACCACCCGTACGAGTCGTTCAACACGAGCGTCGTCGCCTTCCTCGAACAGGCCGCGCGCGACCCGCACGTGCTGGCCATCAAGCAGACGCTGTACCGCACGTCGGGCGACAGCCCCATCGTCGAAGCGCTCATCGACGCGGCCGAGAACGGCAAGCAGGTGCTCGCTCTCGTCGAGGTGAAGGCGCGCTTCGACGAAGCGGCGAACATCGTCTGGGCGCGCAAGCTCGAGAAGGCCGGCGTGCACGTCGTGTACGGCCTCGTGGGACTCAAGACCCACTGCAAGCTGCTGCACGTCATCCGCGAGGAAGACGGCATGCTGCGCAGCTACAGCCACATCGGCACGGGCAACTACAACCCCAAGACCAGCCGGCTCTACGAGGATTTCGGCCTCTTCACGTCGGACGAGCAGGTCGGTCGCGACCTCACGCGCCTGTTCAACGAGCTGTCGGGGTACGCGATCGAGAAGAAGTTCAAGCGTCTCCTCGTCGCGCCCCTGCACCTGCGCAAGGGGCTCCTCCGGCAGATCGACAAGGAACGCCGGAACGCGCAGGCGGGCAAGCCCGCGCACATCCGCATCAAGGTCAACTCGATGGTCGACGAGCAGATCATCGACGCGCTGTACCGGGCAAGCCAAGCCGGCGTGCGGGTGGATGTCTGGGTGCGCGGCATCTGCTCCCTCCGCACCGATCTCGACGGCGTCAGCGACAACATCACGGTCCGCTCGATCCTCGGTCGCTACCTGGAGCACTCGCGCATCTTCGCGTTCGCCAACGACGGCGACCCGCAGGTGTTCATCGGCAGCGCCGACATGATGCACCGCAACCTCGACCGCCGCGTCGAAGCCCTCGTGCGGGTCGTCGCCCCGGCGCACGTGAAGGAGCTCGTCGACCTGTTCGACCTCGCGATGTCCGACGGCACGAGCTCGTGGCACCTGGGTGAAGGCGGGGAGTGGACGCGGCACAGCACCGACGACGACGGCGCCCCGCTCGTCGATCTGCAGGAGAAGACGATGTCGCAGGTGCAGCGCCGTCGGCGCGCGAGGACGGTGCGATGACGGACACCGCGGTCTACGCGGCGGGAGGGGTCGTCTGGCGCGTCGTCGACGGCAAACTCAAGGTGCTCGTGATCCACCGCACCGCCTACGCCGACGTCACCCTCCCCAAGGGCAAGGTCGATCCGGGCGAGATGCTCGCCGAGACGGCGGCCCGCGAGATCTTCGAGGAGACCGGCATCCGCGTCGCCCTCGGCATCCCGGTGGGCGTCTCGCGCTACCGCATGCCCAACAAGCGGCAGAAGATCGTGCACTACTGGGCCGCGGAGGCGACCGAGGATGCCATTCGCGCCTCCGCCTTCGTCCCCAACAAGGAGATCGCAGCCATCGAATGGGTGGGCCCGAAGCGTGCGCTCAAGCACCTCAGCTACCCCGTCGACGTCGAGATCCTCGAGAACTTCCTGAAGTTCGTCGACGACGGCATCCTGTCGACTTTCCCGATCGTCGTGCTCCGCCACGCGAAGGCGACCGCCCGCGAGGACTGGACCGGTGCGGATGCCGCTCGGCCGCTCACCGCGCGCGGCGCCAAGCAGGCGAACGCGCTCGTGTCGCCGCTGCGGGTGTTCGGCGTGCGCAAGATCGTCTCCAGCGACGCCGTCCGCTGCGTCACGACGGTGACCCCGCTCGCGGCGTCACTCGGCAAGGAGATCGAACGCACCGCGCTCCTCGGCCAGGACGCCTGGGAAGAGGGCACGTCGGACGTCCGCAGCGTCGTCGGCAAGCGCGTCCGGTCGCGCAAGCCGGCCGTGCTGTGCAGCCACGGCCCCGTGCTCCCCGACATCCTCAGCGAACTCGCCCTCGCGACGGGGACCCTGCGCGGTTCGTACCTCGGCAGCGCGTCGGCGCTCGAGGTCGGCGCCTTCTCCGTCGTGCACCTGTCCCGCACCAACCCCGGCTCCGGCATCGTCGCCATCGAGACCCACGAGACCAAGCTCTGACGGATCCGCGCGCGGGATCTGCGCGAGATCTGCGGGTTTCTGGGCGTTTCTCCGCGTCACACCGGCACTGTTCACCTTCCGTTTACCGACACAGCGCACTCTCTTAAGAGTCGATGTCTACCGTCACGGGCGAGCCCTGCACCGGGCTACTACCTGACATGTGAAGGATTCACAGTGAAGCTCAACCGCATCGCCCAGCTGGGCGCTGTCGCCGCCATCGCGGCTCTCGCCCTCACCGGCTGCGCCGCCAACGAGCCTTCGGGCAACGGCGCGTCGGGCAACCCGTCCGCCTCCGAGGCCGGCGGTCTCACGGGCAACCTCGTCGGCCAGGGCGCCTCGTCGCAGCAGGTCGCGATCCAGGCGTGGACGACGGCCTTCAACGCCACCAACCCCGACGCGGTCGTGGAGTACGACCCGGCCGGCTCCGGAACCGGTCGCGAGTCCTTCCTCGCCGGCGCCGTCAGCTTCGCCGGCTCGGACCGCGCGTTCACGACCGACGAGATCGCCGCGGGCGGATTCGGCGCGTGCGCGCCCGACTCCGGCCTCGTCGAGATCCCGGCCTACATCTCGCCGATCGCGATCATCTTCAACGTCCCTGGCGTCGACTCGCTCGACCTCGACGCGGCGACCATCGCGGGCATCTTCGCCGGCACGATCACCACGTGGAACGACCCGGCCATCGCCGCCACCAACGACGGCGTGACCCTGCCCGACACGGCGATCAACCCCGTCCACCGCTCCGACAAGTCGGGCACCACGGGCAACTTCACCGACTACCTCGCCGCCAACGCGCAGGACGTCTGGACCTGGGGTTCGGTCGAGGAGTGGCCCGCCGGCGTCGTCGGCGAAGCCGCGGAGAAGACCTCGGGCGTCGTGGAGGCCGTCAAGGCCGGTGAGGGATCGATCGGCTACGCGGACTCCTCGCAGGCCGGCGGCATCTCGTCGGTCAACGTCAAGGTCGGCGACGCGTTCGTCGGTCACAGCGCCGAGGGCGCCTCGATCACGCTCGACGCCTCGGCGATCGAAGAGGGCCGCTCCGCCGGCGACCTCGCCTACTCGATCGACCGCACCACCACCGCCGAGGGCGCCTACCCCGTCCTCCTCGTCAGCTACCTCATCGGCTGCGAGCAGTACGAGGATGCCGAGGTCGCCGCACTGACGAAGGCCTTCTTCTCCACGGCGGTCAGCGCCGAGGGCCAGGAGTCGGCTGCGACCAACGCCGGCAGCGCCCCGATCTCGGACGACCTCCGCGAGAAGTCGCTCGCCGCGATCGAGCTCATCAAGTAAGGCACGGGGCGGCTCCCCGGGCGCACAGCCCGGGGAGCCGCCTTCGGCCGGTCCTCACGAGAAAGACGATGATGACAGCAACCAGCGCCGCTCCCGCACAGCGGATCGCCGCGAAGAAGCGCCCCGGAGACATCTGGTTCTCCGGCACCGCCGTGTTCGCCGGCTCGATGATCGTCGTCACCCTCGCAGCGGTGGCGATCTTCCTGATCGTCCAGTCACTGCCGGCGTTCGGTCTCACCGCCGACGACGCCTCGCTGCTGCGCACCAACTTCTGGGACTACGTCCTCCCCCTCCTGTTCGGCACCATCTGGGCGGCCTTCCTGGCGCTCCTGGTGGCGGTGCCGCTGTCGCTGGGGATCGCGCTGTTCATCACGCACTACGCCCCGCGGCGTCTCGCCCAGGGCCTCGGCTACATCGTCGACCTGCTGGCCGCCGTGCCGTCGGTCGTCTTCGGCCTCTGGGGCATCCTCGTGTTCGCCCCCTCGGTCGTCCCCACGTACAAGTGGCTCAACGAGAACCTCGGCTGGATTCCGCTCTTCTCCGGACAGGTCCTCAACAGCGGCCGCACGATCCTCACGGCATCCCTCGTGCTCGCCGTCATGGTCGTCCCGATCATCACCGCCATCTGCCGCGAGATCTTCCTGCAGACGCCCCGACTCCACGAAGAGGCGGCGCTCGCGCTCGGCGCGACCCGGTGGGAGATGATCCGCATGGCCGTGCTGCCGTTCGGCCGCTCGGGAATCGTCTCGGCATCCATGCTCGGCCTCGGCCGCGCCCTCGGAGAGACGATGGCCGTCGCGATGGTGCTGTCGGCGACCAACGTGGTGACGCTGCAGCTGCTCACCTCCCAGAACCCCTCGACGATCGCTGCCAACATCGCCCTCACGTTCCCCGAGGCCTACCGGCTCAACATCAACGTCCTGATCGCGACGGGTCTGGTCCTGTTCGTCGTCACCTTCGCCGTCAACGCCCTTGCCCGCTGGATCGTCAGCCGGCGCAAGGAATTCTCGGGAGCAAACTGAGATGACCACCGCACCCGCTCCGGCGCCCACCCGCGCCCCCGTCGTCCGCGCTCCGCAGCGCCTCACGGCGGGACACCTCCCCTCGTGGTCGCCGTGGGCGCTCCTCGTCGGCACCCTGGCCCTCTCCGGCGCCATCTTCGGCGTGCTCGGTCTCGCCTCGCCCGACGGGTTCAACGTCGCCGCGTGGATCGTGACGGCCGTCCTCGCCTACCTCCTGCTCATCTACGTCATCTCTCGCGTCGTCGAGGGTGCACGCCGCGCCCTCGACCGCCTCATCACCGGCATCGTGACGTGCGCGTTCGCCATCGCGATGGTCCCGCTGGTCTCCGTCGCCTGGACGGTCGTCAGCAACGGCATCGCCCGCTTCGACGCCGAGTTCTTCAGCTGGACGATGCGCGGCGTGCTCGGCGAGGGCGGCGGCGCCCTCCACGCCATCATCGGCACCGTCTCCATCACCCTGACGGCCACGATCATCTCGGTGCCCATCGGCCTCATGACGGCGATCTACCTGATCGAGTACGGCCAGGGGAAGCGGCTCGCCCGCGCCATCACCTTCCTCGTCGACGTCATGACCGGCATCCCCTCGATCGTCGCGGGTCTGTTCGCCTACGCCCTGTTCGCGCTCATCTTCGGCCCTGGCGTGCGGATGGGCTTCGCCGGCGCGATCGCCCTGTCGGTGCTCATGATCCCCGTCGTCGTCCGCTCCAGCGAAGAGATGCTGCGCCTCGTGCCCAACGAGCTGCGCGAAGCCTCCTACGCGCTCGGCGTGCCGAAGTGGCTCACGGTCGTCAAGGTCGTCCTGCCTACCTCGATCGCCGGCATCACGACGGGCGTCATGCTCGCGATCGCGCGCGTGATCGGCGAGACGGCACCGCTGCTCATCACGGCGGGCTTCACCGACGCCATGAACTACAACCTCGCCGACGGCCGCATGCAGACCCTCCCGGTCTTCATCTACTCGCAGTACGCGTACAAGGGCATCCCGCCCGAGGCGTACGTCGACCGTGCTTGGGCGGCCGCGCTCACCCTCATCCTCATCGTCATGGTGCTGAACCTCATCGCGCGGATCGTCGCGAAGGTCTTCGCCCCCAAGTTCGGCCGCTGACCGGCATCCGCTTCTCCAGAAAGAACCCGACGTGTCCAAGAGCATCGAAGTCAACGACCTCAACGTCTACTACGGCGATTTCCTCGCCGTGGAGGGCGTCTCCCTCGAGATCCAGCCCCGCAGCGTGACCGCCTTCATCGGCCCCTCGGGCTGCGGCAAGTCCACGTTCCTGCGCACCCTCAACCGCATGCACGAGGTCATCCCCGGCGCGCGCGTCGAGGGCGAGGTGCTGCTCGACGGCGACGACCTCTACGGCCCGGGCGTCGACCCGGTGCTCGTGCGACGCCAGGTGGGTATGGTCTTCCAGCGCCCCAACCCGTTCCCCACGATGAGCATCAAGGAGAACGTCCTCGCGGGCGTCAAGCTCAACAACAAGAAGCTCTCCAAGAGCGACTCCGACGCGCTCGTGGAGCAGTCGCTGCAGGGCGCCAACCTGTGGAACGAGGTCAAGGACCGGCTCGACAAGCCCGGCTCGGGCCTCTCGGGCGGTCAGCAGCAGCGACTGTGCATCGCCCGCGCCATCGCCGTCTCCCCCGACGTGCTCCTCATGGACGAGCCCTGCTCGGCGCTCGACCCCATCTCGACCTTCGCGATCGAGGAGCTCATCCAGGAGCTCAAGAAGGACTACACGATCGTCATCGTCACCCACAACATGCAGCAGGCGTCGCGCGTGAGCGACAAGACGGCGTTCTTCAACATCGCCGGCACCGGCAAGCCCGGCAAGCTCATCGAGTACGACGAGACCGGCACGATCTTCACCACGCCGTCGGTGCAGGCCACCGAGGACTACGTCTCCGGCCGCTTCGGGTGAACCGGCGGGGCGGGCCTCCGCTCCCCCGCGCAACGTGCCCTGTCAGTCGCGAGGGCTCAGCAGGTAGTCGTTGAGGGATGCCGTCAGCTCCGCATCGAGCGGCAGCGCATCGCCGTCGACGGCGACGATGGGCGCGGCCAGTCGCACGCTGGAGACGAGCCACGCGGCATCCGCCGTCGCGAGGTCGGCCACGGGAATCGTCTCGTACGCGGTGCGGTGGCCCTGCGCCTCCAGGTGCGCGAACAGGCTGAGCTGCGTCGTGCCGTGCAGGATGCCGACGGCCGGAGCGGGCGTCACGAACGTGTCGCCGCGACGGAGAACGAGGGATGCCGTCGGCGCCTCCAGCACGAACCCATCGCTCGAGACGAAGACGGCGTCGTCGGCTCCGCGGCGCTTCGCCTCCCGGATCGCGGCCATGTTGACGGCGTACGACAGGGTCTTCGCCCCGAGCAGCAGCCACGGCGCACGGGCCGGCACGTCGAGGGCGTAGCCGCGGTCGAGCGTGGCGACCCGGATGCCGTCGGTCCGCGACGCGGCGAAGTCGGAGGCGTCGGCGACCGTCACCCACGCCGTCGGGGCAGGACCGTGCTCCACCCCGCGACTGAGGATGAGTTTGATGACCGCCTCGCCTTCGCCGCAGTGACCCGCGGCCCGAGCGACGGCTTGACGCCACTGAGCGGCGTGCGGCTCCGGAAGGTCCGCGAGGCGTGCGGAGTGGGCGAGCCGCTGCAGGTGCGCCTCGACCTCCTGGGGGTGACCGTCGACGACACCGATCGACTCGAAGACGCCGTCGCCGCGCTGCGCGCTCAGCTCCCCCACCGGCAGCGCGGGGGCCGCCGGGTCGATGTCGGTGAAGGTGCCGGCGAAGTCGGTCGCCGGGTCGTCCGCCGCGACGGGAGTGATCAGGAGTGCGTAACGCCAGGCCATGGGGAGAGCCTACGGCCGCGATGCGGGTCCGCCGCGGCAGCCGCCCGGCGGTGCGCAGCGAGCGGCGTGAGCGGTGTGGGCGGTGACGGATACAGGGAAAAGCGGCTCCCGCCACTGCCACCGGGCACGACATCGCCAGTCCGCCCTGTATGCGGCACGGGGAGAGTGGATATCGGGCACAGAGGCCGGCTGGGCCGGGGGGCGCAACCGCCGACCACAGAGATGCGGCCTCGCCCGCGGCGGCCCTCGCCCACAGGCAGACGCGGCCCGCTCTCCGCCGCTGCGGTGCCGGATACAGGCAAAACCGGTGCCTTCCACCGCTGGAGGCCAAGTAAGTGTCGATTCGCCCTGTAGGCGGCACGGGAATAGCCGCCGACGGAGTCCGGTTACACTGGTACAGCCGGGCCGCAGTAACCCCGGGCTCCAACTTTTGCCGCTTCGAGCGGCACCGCGCCGAGAGGCGTTCTGCGGCCCGGCACTTTCGTACCCGGGCGTAGGAAGACCCGCCGCGGCGGCGCCTCAGCCCGTCGTGATCTCAACCAGGTGGGAACGTCGCCCGGGCGGGCAGGAACTCCCCCAGGGGGGGCGAACTCAGCGAGGCCGCTCAGGTGAGCGAGTCGCGGCGCCACAGCGCGGCCGCCGCGGAGAGCTCGTCCGCGTAGGTCGCCAGGCGCAGCGCGCGCGTCGTGAAGGTGGTCGCGCGCTCCGGTTCGGTGCGGTCGTGGTCGTCGGCGAGGTCGGCTGCGCCCGCCGCCTCCACGCGACAGAAGGATGCGGCACGCTCCAGCGCGACGGCGAAGTCGCCCGTGAAAGCACCCCGGAGGATGGCGTCGCTCAGGGTGACGAGCTCTTCCGGACCGGCCGGCGTCGGCGCACCGGCCACAACAGGATCGGCCGTCGACAGCCTCGCACTTCCCCGCTCGTACAGCAGCGCCGCCGACCGGGGGTCGTCGTGGACCATCAACTGCAGCAGGTACAGGCGCCACAGCGTTCCCGGCAGCGACTTCGCGGGTGACCGCGACCACAGTTCGGCGATCGTGTCGATGCCGTGTTCGTCGGTGAAAGCGATGAGCCGCTCCACGACGGCGTCGGCCGGCTCGGCGCGAACCCGCGAGAGGAGGGCGACGGCCGTCGCGTGCGCGACGCGGGAGACCTCCGCCGGGTCTTCCGCGCTGAACAGTCTGTCGAACAGCTCGGCCGGTCGGCGAACGGGCTTGTGGAAGGCGCGGGGGTCGTCAGACATCGCGTACCAGGCTACCCGCGCGGACGCACCGTCAGGCCGGTCGGCCGTGTCAGGCGTCGGCGGGGGTGATCGCCACGAGCGGGTCGGTGGTCGGTGCGCCGTCGGGGGAGCCCCCGGCCTGCTCGACGGTCACGGCGACGGTGTCGCCCACCTGCACGTCACCGGCCAGCACCGCGGTCGCCTCGCCGTCGGCGGCGTCGAACGTGCCCGCCGAGATGGGGGTGCCATCGCGGACGAACCACAGCTCGAACGTGCGGTCGGCCTCGATCGCCGGGAGTCCGGATGCCACGATGACCGCTTCGCCGACGGACGGCGACCAGTGCAGCGTCGCCTGCCCACCTCCGGAGAGCTCTCCGGACGCCTCCTGCGCGTCGGGCGCCGCCTCGATCTGGGCGAGGGTCGCGATCTCGGGCGGTGTGCGCAGCGCATCGGTGATGGCTCCGACACCCCACCCGACACCGACGAGAAGGGCGATGGACGCCACGAGAGCGAACAGTCCGCGGGTCCAGTTCTTGCGCTGGATCGCCTGGATGATCTCGGTGGGCGGGGCGGCGGCGCGAAGAGCGGCCTCCTCAGGGGCGGCGGTCTCCGGCAGCGGCGGCACCTCGGCAGCCGCATCCGCTGCGGCCTCGGCGCGGGCCTGGTCGGCGGCGAACGCCTCCCGCAGTCGCGCGCGGCTCTCTCGGTCGAGGGCGACGGTGTCGTTCAGGTCGTCGGCCGCGGCATCCGCACCCGCGACACCCGCGGCGGACACGGGCGCGAAGCCGGCGTCGGATGCCACGGCATCCGGTGTCTCTCGTGCACCGCGAATGCGGCCGAGGATCTGCGAGCGGGCGGCGAGCGGCGGGGCGACGGGCGCGACCGACTCTCCGAGGGTGGCGGCGGTCTCGACGTCGAGGTCGGCGATCCCCTGCCATTCCGGGTGGAGGCGGAGGGCCTCCTGGAAGGCGCGCTCGTCGTCGTCGGAGAGGGCGCCGAGGGCGCGTCCGGCGGAAAGCTCGGCGAATTCCTGGATGTTCATGCGGTCACCCCCATCTCGGTGCGCAGGCGCGACAGTCCGTCGCGCATTCTCGTCTTCACGGTGCCCAGAGGAGTTCCGCTCATCGCGGCGATCTCGCTCTGAGAGTAGCCGCCGAAGTATGCGAGGGTCAGTGCCTCACGCTGCAGGTCGGGCAGGGCCTGCAACGCTCGGGCGACGCGCCGACTCTCGATACGCAGCTCTACTTGTTCTTCTACTCCGGCGGAGGGTGTGTTCAGTTCGCGCAGTCCGGCCCGCACGTCCCGGTCACCGGCCGCTTGCGCGGACCGGACCCGGTCGACGGCCCGTCGGTGTGCGATCGTCAGCACCCACGACCTTCCTTGTCCTCTATTCGGAGCGAACGCGCCAGCGGATTGCCACACTTCGAGGAAGACCTCCTGCAGCACCTCCTCGCTCTGGGCGCGGTCGACGAGCACACGGAGGATCAGGCCGAACACGCGGGAGGAGAGCATGTCGTAGAGGCTCCCGAAGGCGCCTTCGTCACCGTCGGCGATTCGCACGAGCAACTCCGCCACCCGATCGGCGCTCTCGCCGTCGTCGCGTACTTCCACACCGTCGATGACCATCTCGACAAGCATGCACCATCTCTCCCTTCAAGCCCTCACCCGTTGCTCACCCGAAGGTGAACGAGTAGACCTGAACGCCGGCCGGGACGTCGAGCGTGATGACGCCCTCCTTCGCGTCGCCGGCCTCGACGATCGCGTAGGAGCGCGGAGTTCCGCCCACGTCGATCGTGGACTTCTGGCCGTCGACGTCGGCGGTGACGGTGCCTTCGCCGGCGGCCACCATGCGCACCTCTGATGCGCGGAACGTCAGGCGCACGCGCCCGTCGTCACCGGTCGGCGTCACGAACTGGGTCTGCACGTCCCAGTCGCCGTCGAGGGCGAACGTGTCGGGGGCCTGGTCGGCGGGGAACGTGAACGTGCCCTGACCGGCGCTGTAGGCGTCGGGACCGGCGAAGTTGCGGTCCTTCGACGAGCCGAGGAAGGTCTCGGGCGTCGTCGAGCCGAGCTCGGGCGTCGTGTCGGCGACGTCCGTTGCGGCGGGCAGCTGCACGTCGGGATCGGCATCCTGCAGCAGTTCGCGGATCATCTTCTCCGTCGCGGCGTAGTTGCCCTCGCCGAAGGAGATGTGGCGGACGGTGCCCTCCGCGTCGATGAGGTAGTGCGCGGGCCAGTAGCGGTTGCGGTAGTTGGTCCACGTCGAGAGGTTGTTGTCGAGGGCCACCGGGTAGGTGATCCCGAAGTCGCGAGCGCCGGCTTCGACGTTCGCGGCATCCTTCTCGAACGCGTACTCGGGCGAGTGGATGCCGATGACGTCCAGCCCTGCGTCGCGGTAGGCGGCATCCCACGCGACGACGTGCGGGATGGAGCGCTGGCAGTTGATGCACGAGTAGGCCCAGAAGTCGATGAGCACGACCTTGCCGCGGAGGTCGGCGAGGTCGATCGCTTCGCCGTTCGGCGTGTTCAGCCACTTCTCGATGCCCTTGATCGACGGCGCGGTGCCGCACGATTCGAGCTCCTCGGCGCCGTTGGTGCACTTGTCGAGGTCGCGGTTCTCGTCGGTGACGAGTCCGCCGAGGCCGAGCGCTTCGGATGCCTGCTCGTTGTCGGTGAGGTCGCGCTGCAGCTGCGCCGTGTAGTCGGGCAGCAGGCGCTGGAGAGCCTGCGGCACGTTGAAGACGAGTCCGACCGCGAGGGCGAGCATCGCGACGCCGGCCGCGATGCGCAGGCCCCGCTCACGGCTGCGGAACGCGCGGATGCGCTCGACGAGCCCGCGTCCGGCGAGCGCGAAGACGAGGAGCGGGATCGCGACGCCGATGGCGAAGGATGCCGTCAGCAGCACCGTGTCGGCACCGATGCGTCCCGTCGCGCCGGCGACGATGATCGCCGCGAGCACCGGACCGGCGCACGGGACGAACACCGCGCCCAGGGCGAGTCCGACACCGAAGCCGCTCCCCCGGTTCTGCACCTCGCGGCGCGGAAGCCACTGGAACGGCTTTTCGAGGATCTGCTCGAAGCGCGGGATCAGGAGGCCCACGCCGATCAGCACGAGCACGCCGATGCCGACCCAGCGAATGATGTCCTGCGGCAGGTTCAGGAGGCCGAGGATCAGCGACCCCACGAGGGTCACGAGCGTGAAGCTCACCACCAGGCCCGCGATCACCAGGTAGGGGCGGCTGCGGCGGGCCGGGAGGGGACCGGCATCCTTTCCGTCCTCTGTCTTGTCGAAGCGGGCGGATTGCGCACCGCCCGTCAGGAAGATGACCGGCAGCACCGGCAGGATGCACGGGGAGATTCCCGTGATGAGCCCGCCGAGCAGGCCGATGATGATCAGGTCCATGAGAGCTCCTCGTTCGTCGAAGAGCATTCGTCAGCATGGCCCATTCGGATTGATCGCGAACTTTTTCGAATCCGTTCCCATCCGATCTCGGACGGTCTCCGAAGAACCGTCAAGCCGCCGGAAACCGAGGCGGACCTGAGAAACGGAGACAAGCCATGCTCAGCACCAAGAAGACCACCGCAGCTCTCGCTCTGACGTTCGCCGCCGCCTTCGCGCTGGCCGGTTGTTCCATGGGCGGAACGACCGCAGAGGAGTCCACCGCTCCCGAGCCCTCGATGTCCGAGAGCGCCCCCGCGATGGAGAACGACCCCGCCGCCAACCTCGTCGGCCCCGGCTGCGCCGCGTACGCCGAAGCCGTGCCGGACGGCGCCGGGTCGGTCCAGGGCATGTCGCAGGACCCGGTCGCGGTCGCCGCGTCGAACAACCCGCTCCTGAAGACGCTCGTCTCGGCCGTCAGCGGTCAGCTGAACCCCGACGTGAACCTCGTCGACACCCTCAACGGCAGCGAGTTCACCGTCTTCGCCCCCGTCGACGACGCCTTCGCGAAGATCGACGCCGACACCATCGAGGTGCTGAAGACCGACAGCGACCTGCTGAGCTCGATCCTCACGTACCACGTCGTCCCCGGCCAGATCGAGCCGGCTGACATCGACGGCATGCACACCACCGTCAACGGCGCCGACCTCGAGGTCACCGGCTCCGGCGACAACCTGATGGTCAACGACGCCAGCGTCATCTGCGGTGGCGTTCAGACCGCCAACGCGACCGTCTACCTCATCGACACGGTGCTGATGCCGCCGACCGAGTGATGACACTTCCCGTTCCGGTATCGGGGATATTCGGACGGTGAGCACAACGGCACCCGCTGGAGCAACAGCTTCGGCGGGTGCCGTTTGTGTGTCCCGGGATAGGTAGGCTGGATGCCGAGGGCCTCTAGCTCAGTCGGTAGAGCATCGGACTTTTAATCCGCGGGTCGTGGGTTCGAGCCCCACGGGGCCCACCTTCGAAGCGGTGTCGCGGGCACTGGCTTCTTGCGAGAGTCGGTGCCGGGATGCGGCTCTTCTTGCGCTCGAATACGGGGCCGTCAGCGGGCCCAACATGGGACGGGCCTTCTGAGACGCCTGCCATCGGCGGCGGCCTGCGGTGTGGGGTACGTCAGTAGCTGCCCGCCGACCGACTGGCATGCGGGTGGCATCCATGTCCGGCGGCCCTAGTGCTACCTCTGCACAGCCGCTCGGCACCCGCGCGGCAACGTTCTCTCAGTACGCATCCTTCCTCAACCGGATCCAAGGGACGCGATGACATCCACAGTCGCAGGGAAGGGCAACAACTTCGAGGCCGAGTGCTCCATGTGAGTCACATCAAGTGCATTCCAGCTATCCGCCGTCGTCGCGAGCAGGATTCGATCGGCGCGCAGAGCTGATGCAACTCGGAGGAGCTTGGCTGCTTTTGCGCCCCGCTGTTTCGCGTCAAACTTCCCGTTGGCCTTCGCCTCCGCGATGACGACCTGGTCTTCCACGCATGCCACCACGTCGATCTCAGCGATCGCCAACCCCGAGTCGCGGTCGACGAATTCGAGCTCGGGTGCGTCAACGTACTCCCTACCGGAGCTACGAATATGCGCTGAGGCGAGGAGCACAACATCGCCATTCGCTTCGAGCAGTTCCCGAAAATTCGGATGAAGATCGTAGAACCACGTCGGCTCAGGTGCCACCCGTTTCCAACTCGCTGAAACGAGCGAGTTCAGCGCGGAGCACTGCGTGCACTCGTAAGTCGGCCCAAGACGCTCCGCGTACACGAACGACGGACGTCCACAGTCTTCGCATCCAAGGATCAGACCCCGGCGAAGCAGACGCGCAGCGGCCAATCGATCCACCAGGTCAAGCGCCTCCGTCGCCGATGCTTGCGGCATCCGCTGTTGAATCGCGGGAAATGAGAGGTAAGGATCGACTCCAATCACGACGGTATCGGGGTCGCGTTCTGACGGCTTTGGCTTTCTGTCACGGGGCACGAACGCTCGCAGCGCCGACAGATTTGCTGGCGAGGCGAAGTCGAGAAATTCCTGGCGAGTACCGAGGCGGGACCGCACCAGTTCCGCCCGTCTCCCAGCGTCAGACAGCCTGACGTCCAGATTGTCGCGCGAAGCCATCGCACGAACCCACGCCATCATTGACCGCGAATTGACGCGCGGGCGTCCGATTCGTGAGGTGAGCAGCGATCCAGAGGCAACAAATCCCATATAGCGAGGGCTAAAGCTGACGCCCTCCTTACTGGCCCTGAGGTTCACCGCTGGGAAAGGGCTGTTGTCCACCGGCATCGCGGCGATGGGCGCATCCCGCGCACGAGGTGTCGCATCTCCGCTTACGGAAACATCAACGTACCAATACGGGACGTGAGGGCTCGACGGTGGGAACAAGAGCTTGGCGGGTATCGGGGTGTCCAACCCGAATAGCGCCACCTTGGACCCGTCAAGCTCAGTGGTGACCGGAAGCGAGACCGTCGCCCCAATGTGCTCATCCACGAGTAGAGATGTGAGCCCGCTCGCAAGGCTTGGACGCCTAAGCTGGATGGTTCGAGGGCGACTATCTAACCCGTCCTCTTGCGAAGGCGCTACTAGACCAATGTCAGCGCCTTGAAGGCGCTCCACGAACACCTGCATTGCGAGATCTTCTAATGAGGCGGACGTGACTGCCAGTCGTCTGCCTTGACTCTCCAACCTGAAGACAATCGATTGAACCCCCGGACGAATCCGCCGGTTCCAAATCTCGTCGTCCTCCAATAAATCGCTCGTGAGCCATATAGCGTTCCCCACGAGTCGGTCATAGGCGAGCGCGAGCGCGTAGTCCTCAGCCGTGTCCCCGACCACGATCACGCTGCCATCTTGCGTGTGTCCTCGACCCACTCGCACAATGCCTTGATCGGCCCAGTAGGCCTGCGGCGCGTCCAAACTGGTCAGATCCCCGGCTCGAAGAGGGCTGGGAGCGAGGTCTTGATCGGAGTCAATCAGCCAGGTGAGGACATCCGTGGACGGTTCGCGTCTGCCCGGGAAATCAGCCGTGACACCGAGCCTCAGCGCGGCAAGAAGGCCTTGGTCAGTGCGCCAATGCGCTGACGCAACCATTGAGAGGTCAGGATGCGTAGCGGGCGCCGGTGCAATGGGACCGCTGCTCGGACGGGAGGTATCAACCCGACCGAGCGACTTGAGAACCTCCAGAGACGGACCAGACTCTCCGCGGACGCGGGCCATTCGAAGAGGCGAACACCATGAGGCGACCACTGAGCGGGCAACCTCCGCCGCCTGATCCACGTGATTGAGATTGGTGCTCTGAATCATCCGGAGGCGCTCAGCTTCATCGACCACACCGTCGATCTCAATCGTCCCTGGGTACAACTCTTCCCACTCAGCGAACGAAAGACGGAGCGATACGACGTGATCGGGGTCGAAGGCACGAACCGCATCGGCCATGGCGTCCGCAGGATCCCCTGAGAGAGGATCAAACGGAACCAGTATGCATCCGCTTCCGCCCCAGTACTCTGCCGCGACCGCCAACGCTCGCATCGACCACTCACGCCACAGGGCATCGTTGCGCACTAGTACGACGAGTCGAGGCGGGCGGAGGCTGAGCGTAGCGGTCACGAAACCGATATCGGAAGTCACCCTCGTATTGAAGCGCAAGGCTTCGTCCAGTGACCAGCCGGGGCCACATTGAGGCGGTCAATTGCGGCTGGGCGCCGCAAGTAGCCCGCTCTGAAGCCACCCGGCTCAGCCACCGAGGCGAAGTTCGCGGCCCTCATGCAAACTTGAGGCCGGTTCACCAACGTGTGGGGAAGTAGACCCTCGACCCGCCGGACCTGCCGTCAGCTGGCGGGCAGTGCAAAGCCCCGGGGGCGTGTCGCGCGAATCCTTGCGGATGCCGATAGAGGCCGGGCCGGGGCTGGCTTCAGGATACCATGCGGGGTGACCACGAGCGTAGACACGAGCTGGCTGTCGACTGAGCGATTCGCAGAATACCTCGATGCCACAGGCGGGGACATCGCGCTTGCAAGCCGTCTGTACGAGTGGAACGTGAGCGCTGCATCTGCGCTGTTTGAGTTGGTGGCACATTTCGAGGTGATTCTGCGTAATGCCATCGTGCGGGAGTTTGACCGCGCAGGTCCAAGTCCGATGCTGGTTCCCGGAACGCCATGGTTACAGGGGCACCGCCAGATCGAGGAAGTCATTTCCCGTCTAAAGGCCCGAAAGCAGCCGCAGACTGCCGGACGAGTGTACGCCGGGCTGACCTTCGGGTTCTGGCGGAGCCTCTTCGGCGCCGACAATGAGGAGCTGTGGCGACACTCGCTCCGCCACGTGTTCCGGCATTCGCGTGCGAACAGACAGGTCATCGCGGAGTACCTCGAATCAGTCAACCAACTGCGCAACCGCATCGCGCATCACGGCAGTCTGCTCGAATATGACATCATCGTGGAGGCCACGAAGCTCTTCCGCCTGACGAGCTGGATTGACCCGGTGGCTGAAGGATGGCTCCGCTCCATCGAGCGCGTGACCACCGTAGCCTCAAGACGTCCGGTGCAAACTTCTCGCGACACGGTGGTAATTACCGCGAAGGACGCGTGGAAGCTTTATAGGGAATACAAGCAGCCAGCGTTCGTCTTTCCGCCCGGTAGGTCAGTTCGCGTGCCTGAGTACCTGGCATTTTACGAAGACCGCGAGGTCAAGGAAACGATCCCCCGCATCACCAAGTGGTACGACGCCGTCGACTGGAACGCCGCCAACGCGAGGCGGCTCAAAGCATCCTCCGACCCTTACGACCAGACTCTCTCGAAGGTCATCTCGGCAACGACTGCGAAAGGGTGGAGTGGCAGTGTTTATCAGGTCTTCCTGCTGTCTGCTGAGTCTGACTCCGCGACAGTCCACCTGTCGGGGCCGGTCGCACACACGCGCACGGGGAGAGGCAGCGCGTTCGTGAAGAGCCATCGCTACCTGCCTCTGAGCGCGCTCCGTAGCGCGAGAGATACGCGAGATCTGTCGTAGGACGCCCGCCGTCAGTTCGGCGGAGCGCAGCACGGCGGTCTTTCAGGTCGCGAGCCGGTATTCGGCGGAACTCGTGGTCTGGGCTCGAACGCACGCATGATGTACCAGTGACGAGCGGAAACTGGTCTTCACGCTGCGGTCGCCCGAGGCATTGCGACTCGCTGGACTGGCGGTGTTCAACGCCGATCTGGGCGAGGCGCTGGCTTCCTTCACGATCGCTAACGTCATGGCGATGTCAGACACGTCTCTGGACCGAACCTCGTCGCCCACTCGCCAATTACGCCGTAGTCGCATATGGCCGCAGCTTCACGACGTCCAGTCTCCGGAAGGGCCGCAACCTGGGTGACGTCATCGAGGTCCCGGATGAACTCAAGTCGGCGCACGAGGCATTGATGCGGCTCCGCAACAGCACCGTCGCGCACTCCGAGAGTGGGCTCGCCCCTTCCTACGCTGTCGTTCATCTCGAGCGCGACGAAGAAGCCAGCATCGTTCGCGCCCCAACGGCGTGTGCGATGACCGTTCATTCCGCGTACTCAACTACCGAGCGCACAGTTCCCACCGTGCATTTCAGCCGCCTGCCTTAGACGCGATCCACCAGTCGGTGAACGAGCGGGCGCGTCCGTCGGGGTCGAGCCGGATCACCATGAGGTTGTCGTAGAGGTCGCTCTTGTCCGTCGCCCCGGTGTAGGTCGTCCGGCCGCGGATGACGGCGACGTCTCCGTCGACGGCCGTGAGCTCGTAGTCGAACGACCACGTTCCCGGCTCGTCTTGCTGGCCGAGCCATCCCGCAAGGATGGCATCGTGACCGACCCAGGGCGGGGTCGACGGGCCGTCCCGGTACTCGGCATCCGGCGTGAAGAGCGCTCGCATGTCGTCCGGCTCGTTGGTCGTCCAGGCGTGGACGTAGCGGTCCATCCAGTCGCGTGCGGCGGCGGCCGCTGATTCTCGATCCCACATGCCCACAGGGTCCCCGACGACCCGCGCCCGCGCAAGATCCTGGTACGTCGACGACTGAGTGCGGATCACGCGAGCACGCGGCCCAGAACCGCGAGCGACGCACGCGCCTCGGCCTCGGGGTCATGAGTGTTCGACGGGTGGGCGAGCGTCAGCAACGTCTTCCACAGCGCCCAGGCTCGACCGCGGCTCCACGTGTCGTCGTCCCACGGCATCCTGCTGCGGAAGACCTCGTGTGCCGCGTCGTCGAACACCGTCCAGGCGATGGCCAGATCGCAGGCGGGATCGCCCACGCCCGACGTGCCGAAGTCGATCACGGCGCTCAAGCGTCCCTCGCGAACCAGGAGGTTGCCCGGGGCGATGTCACCGTGAAACCACACCGGCGGTGCGGTGATCTCGGTCTCCATCGCCGCGTCCCACACCGCGCGCGCCGCGGCCGTGTCGATCCGACCCTCCAGCGCCGTGAGGCAACGCTGCACATCGTCGTCGTACACGCGCGGGTGCGCCCCGCGCCAGAAACTGTGCGGGCCCGCCGCCGGCGCGGCATCCGTCTCCACCTTCGCGAGCGACGTGAGAAACCCTGCGAGGTCGGCGGCGAGATCCTGGAGGTCGATGTGGGTCGCGTCGCCCAGGGGCGTTCCGTCGATCCAGCGATACACCGACCAGGGGCGTGGGAACTCGCCGGTGGGACTGCCCAGAGCGACGGGCGACGGCACCGCGAGCGGAACGCGGGGCGCGATCACCGGCAGCCAGCGCTGCTCCTTCGCGACGGCGACGGCGTAGCCGTCTGCGCTCGGCATCCGCACCAGCAGCTCGTCACCCAGCCGGAACGTCCGGTTGTCCCACCCGCCGGGAACGACCCGACGAATGCTCAGCTCCCGCCACTGGGGGAACTGCTCGTCCACCAGCCGGTGCACCAGCTCTTCGTCGATCTCCACGTCCCCAGACTGCCAACCGGCCCCCGCACGCGCCACCGCGCCGTCCCAAGGGAGAGGATGGGAGCGTGGATTCTCCCGCGGCTCAGTTCATCGACCACACGCTGCGGTCGGAGGCGTCGGAGTGGCGCACCTGGGCGAACGGCGATCCGTCTGTCGGGGGTCTGGGCGTGTACGGCGCCTCGGTCGGCGCGATCCGCGGGACCGTCCGCGACGCACTGCGACGGCATCGAGATCTGCAGCACGACGACATCACCGCCCTCGCGTCGGAACTGTGGGCGACGCCGGTCTTCGAGCGCCGCCTGGCGGCCATCGTCCTGCTGCAAGGCCAGACCGACCTCCTCACCGGAAACGACCTCACCCGCATCGAAGGATTCCTCCGCGACGCCCGCGTGCCCGAGCTCATCCAGCCGCTCACGCTCGACGTGGTGCGCCCGCTGCTCGCGCGGCTGACCGGAGTGGAGGCCGACCGCGCGCAACGCATCGTGGCCCGCTGGGCGACATCGGATGCCGACAGCCTGCGCGCCGCCGCTGCGTTGCTGTGAAGAAGGGGTCCTTACCCCGGTGCTGAGCAGGTGAGTTTCACAGCGATCCTCACTCGCGATGTGCCCGTGAGCTTCAACCGTCCTTCACGCGAACGGGCGCGACGTGCAGGCGCCGTTCACCCGTTGGGCCGTCATGCATGTCTTTCGCGACCTGCACCACGACCGTCGGGATGCTCTTCAGCAGCGGCGACAGTCCCGTTTGCGGAAGGTTCTCGGCCGCGTTGATCAACGTGAGCTCTGTGCAGGCGCTCAGTGGAGTGAGATCGAGACTGCCCACGCCGATCCGCGCCGCCGAGTTGTAGACCTGCAGCGATTCGAGATGAGCGCAGCCCGAGAGCGGTGCGACATCGCTCCAGTAGAGGTCATGCGTCATGAATGTTCGAAGCGATCGCGGCGCACGAGACCACGCCACCCTTGCCAGCTGCTTCGTTCCCCGCATCGTGAGATAGGTGAGGGAATCGCATCCGGCACCGATCGAGATCTCTTCCGACCGCACCCGTCCAACGAAAAGTTGTCTGAGACGCGGCAGGTTGATGTACCCATCCCGCGAGAAATTCTCACTCTCCGAGTGAATGCGGTCGAAGTGCGCCAGTTGTCGAGAGTCCACCGGTTCAGCGCGCGACGTCATCACAAAGAGTTCGGAGACAGACTCAGGCAGAGTGCTCAAGTCGGGGGTCTTAGCCGCGCCGAGAATGAAGACACTGTGCACTCGCGGCAGCTGCGCCACCCACGAGAGCGACGCTCCCGGATGCCGGAACGACCTCCCGTCGATCGCAATGGAGTGAACGAATCGATCGTTCACCTTGGCCAGATCATCGGCCGTCACCTCGCCCGGCGTCACCAGCGCAGGGATTCCCGCATTGTCGACGCGACGCACATCAAGCCCCACGTCTCACCCCGGCTTCGCCCATTCCACGGCGGCACTCCCCGCCGCGATCTCCGCCAGGATGCGCCGTGCCGCTGACTCGGCGGTCTCTTGCGGTCGGGCCGAATCCAGTTGCAGCACGAGGTCTCCCCCTCCCCAGTCGAATAGCGCGGCGTAAGTGCTGTCGCTGAGGCACACGTCCGCGACCAAGGGGGTCGTCGCGTGCGTCTCGCTCGTCTCGTCATGGCGATCGAGGTCGACGCACCTCCAGGTGTCGTCGGGGTTGGAGCTGTAGGGGCGGAGCCGCACGGCAACGTGATCGAGCGTGGACGCTGACTCCGCGGGAATCGAAACAAACCGGCGGATCAGCTCGACGACCGCGAGCTCCGATCCCCGTCCCATACCGGTGACACTACAACTCCGTGGATCTCGGATCGATCGCCCCGAGCCGCTTGATCGCCTGCCGCACCATCCTGCGTACCTCGGGGTAGGACGAGTCCGCGAACTCGACGATGGCCGGCAGATGTTCGACCGCCTTCAGCCGCGTCAGCGCATGAATCGCGGGAATGCGCACGTCCTCATCCGCCAGCAGCTCTGCCAGCACCGGAATCAGGCGGTCCCGCTCCTTCGGGTAGCGCCCGAGTGCGCGGACGAATCCGAAGCGATGGATGCCGTGAGAGGCGTCGGTCGCGATCTCCAAAACCGCGGGAAGGTGCTCGGCCGTGACCCGGAACATGAGCACCCCGCCGATCGTGGTTCGCATCGACCCCCACCCCTCATCCGTTCCAGGATCGATGCGCAAGAACTCCTCGATGAGATTCGGAATGCCACTTCGAGCCCACGGCCGCCCCAGCGCGAAGATGATCTCGAGCTTCAGCGGCGGATAGTCGACGCGCGGCAGCCACTCAACCAGTACGGGCACTGCGGGGGTGCCGTCGAGCCCGTTTCGCTGGAGGTCACCGAGGTCTTCGATGTCGAGTCCGAGTTCGCGGAGGGCACGCGCGATCTCGGCACCACCCGCTTCGTTGAATTCGCGCAGGGCGGCGGTCTCGCGCCGACCGATCGGCCCTTCGAGCACGCGCTTCATCGCGTACCACTCGTCGCGGTTCGGATCACTCACGGATGCCACAGCCCCACCTTGGCACGAGCAATGCGAGCCGTTCGAGTTGACGGCGATCCCACGTCGGCGGGTCGCGTAACCACGTGCGCGATAGCCTCGCTTCATGGCACCTACCTCTGCCCACCGCCACTTTCGTCGGTCTCGCCTCCTGCCCTTGATCCTGGCGGGCGCGCTCGCCGCGACGATCACCGGGTGCTCCGTCGCCGCCGACGACCAGCCAACTCCTCGCGCCTCCGACGCCTCGCCCACGGCATCGCCGACCGCGTCCTCAGATGCTGCCCCCGGCTCGCCGTGCACACTGCTGGACGATGAAACGGTCGCCGACCTCGTGGGAGCGTCGAGCGCTGGCGTTGAGACGACGCCGCCGGGTACGGAGCTGCCGGTCTGTCAGTACGCCGCCACGGACGGCGGTGGCGTTCAGGTCGCACAGATGCCGGCGGCGGAGTGGGCTCGCGCACTTCCCGCGCTCGTCGAAAGCATCCTCGCGCTGCCGGAGGGCGCCGTCCCTGATTCGCTCCGCTCGCAGATCGAGGATGCCGTGAACGCGGTAGAGAGCGGCTCCACGATCGAACCTGAGGCCGCGTGCGGGTACTTCTCACAGTTGCTCGAGGCCGCCGGGCAGGGGGCCGGACTGGTCTCTTCCATCGCTTACCTCCCCGATCGAGAGTCAGCGGTGGCCGTGTCGGGCCAGCAATGCATCGACGGCACCTATACCTCTTTGCTGGTCTATCGCGACGGGATCGCCACCGACGAACAGATCGTCGACCAGGTCAGCGGGATCCTCGACCAACTCGGCTGAGGGTGCCCCTTCGCCGCCCCCGACTCAGGGTGCGCGCCTGATCAGGATGCCGCGCCGCCGATCTCCGTCACCCGCTTCTCCGCGGCGTCCCATCGGCGGAGCGCAACCGCGGAGCCCGACACGGGCGGTCCGAGCAACGACCGCGCTTCGTCCAGCCGGTCGAGGCGGAGGCGCCGAGCGAGGGTGACGTGCGGGGTCCACTCCCCCGGCTTCGTGTGGGGCGCATCGGCGTCCTCACCCGTCGGCACGGCGGAGTGGACGGCCTCGTGCAGCGCGGTCACGGCATCCGTCACGGCCACTCTCCACGCGAGCACGCCACGGTCACCGTGCGCGAACACGACCGGCTCCGCGAGCCCGACCGACACCGGGAGCATGCGCACGGCCCCGGCGAAGTCGACGGGCGGCACGGTAGCGCGGACGAGCAGGGTGACGTGCGGCCGGTTCGACGGCGAGGTGTGCGCGGCGAGACTCGACAGGCCCGCGTCGGCGAGGCGCCGCCAATCGTCGCGCACCCGGTCTTCGGTGGCGGGATCGAGCAGCAGCTCGATGCTCACGACGTCAGCCACGCGTCTGCCTCTTCAATGGCCACGACCGGCGCCATGCACGACGGAGCTCGTCTAGGAGAGAGCGCCGAAGTACGAAACTGTCTGCGCCGACCTTGACCATGAGCGCCGGCGAAAACGACCGAGGCTTCTCAACGACGCCACCACGCTCAAGGTAGGCCGTTCCTACGACAACGAGTTCCCGCAGTATCTCGGTGATCTCCTCGGTCGTGTCATCCTCGCCGAAGTGATCGAGCGAAAATCCACCGTCTACGGCCAGCGCGTACCAGCCGGAGCCCGGTGTGCCGACTTTCGCCGTTCGGCCGTCGGCAGACCCGTGGAGCTCCGCGAAGGCGATCCCGTCAGAGATGCCGACGCGCGCAGGAACTCCCGCCGTGAGTTCGCGGAACAGCACAACCGCTTGATCCGGTGTCACTGCCGGACCGCTTCCGTCGTCCAGGGCATGGCTATCTGAGTAGAGCGAGAGCCCGGCACCAGCAGTCGCTTCGCTTCAGGCCTCTCGGGCGAACCCTGCACAGCCGTCAGCGCGATGATGCTCACCCAGGTCTTCCGCACCTGCGCATCATGTCACACGGCGTGAGGGGCCTCAGCGATGGTCGAGCGCCGAGTCACGCTTCAGCGCCGCCGCGTCGTTGCGCACCCATGACCGGAGGGACAGCCGCGCGTCGCGCAACTGCGCGTTCGCGTATTCCGCGTCGTCACTGTTCACGGCGGCACTGATGCGCTCGCGCACCGCCGCGCCGAGGCGTGTGCCGGGATCGGCTTCGTCGAGGGCGGACACCCCTTGGGCGGCGGCGACGCGCCGGGTCACTTCCTGACGTGCGAGACCTCGATCGGTCTCGCTCATCCCCTCAGCTGTCGTCACGAAGAGTTGCGCCTCGGTGATGGCACTCATCCAGGCATCGGCGACGCGGCGGTCGCGCGCGGACTGAGCCGCAAGGCGCGTATGCCGCACCGCCACCCACGCGGTGACGAGCCCCAGGATGCCGATGACCACGAACACGGCCAGCGCGATCGAGATCCACGCCGCGAGCGCATCCCACGCGTGTCGGAAGGACATGAGCTGGCAGACGATGTCGTCGCAGGGCGCTTGGGAACTCGTCGATCGCATGGCGTCACGTTATCGCCGCACTCCGTGCGCGCACACCACTTTTCGGGCCCTCTTGACGGCGCACTTGCATTTTGCAAGTATCACGTCATGAGCCTTTTCATCACCTGCCCGGTCGAGAGCGTCGAACGCGCGACCGCCTTCTATACCGCGCTCGGCTGGGCGCTGAACACCGAGATGTCCGACGACAACGTGTCGTGCTTCGCGATCGCGCCCGACCAGTACGTCATGCTCGGCAGCCGCGCGATGTACGCGGCCGTCGGCGGCACGGAAGACCTGATCGGCGGCCCGGACACGCCCTCCAAGGTGACCGTGTCCTTCGATCTCGACAGCCGGGATGCCGTCGACGAACTCGTCGCTCGCGCCGCAGCCGCCGGGGGCCGGGTCGGCGACACCGACGACTACCCCTTCATGTACCAGCGGCAGTTCGACGACCCCGACGGCTACCACTACTCGCCGTTCTGGATGAAGCCGGACTCCGACGCGCCCGCGTGAGCGACCTCGCGAAGTCCCTCGACGTGGTGGGGGCGCGGTGGGCGCTGCTGATCGTCGACCGCCTCCTCGACGGGCCGCAGCGCTACGGCGACCTGCAACGCGACCTCGGCGTGCCCACCAACATGCTCGCGACGCGCCTGCGCGAACTCCAGGAGGCGGGCGTGCTCACCCGCCTGCCCCTGAAGCACAACACCCGCGCCTATGCCCTCACCGAACGCGGACGCGCCCTGCGCCCCGCGATCGAGGCCCTCGCCGCGTGGGGCGCAGACGCGCCGGGTGACTCCCCGTCGGGGCACAGCGGGGCGGGCGCGAGGTAGCGTCAACCCCATGAGCGACGCGCCGCAGCAGCCCGAATGGATACCCGCGCCGGAGGTCCCGCCGCTGAATGGCGAAGAGCGCTTCGTGGGAGTCGCGGCCACGGTCGCGGACTTCTGGAGGTTCGCGATGTCAGATCTCCGAGTGAACAACACGCGCGGATACCTCGCGGAATTCTTGGTGGCGCGAGCGCTGGGATCGAGCGCGCACCGAGTCGAATGGGACGACTACGACGTCCTCTGGCGAGGCATCAAGATCGAAGTGAAGGCGTCCGCGTATCTGCAAGCCTGGCCTCAGCGAGCTCCGTCGCAGCTGCGCTTCACCGGGCTCCGAGGGCACTCGTGGGGTGACATCACTCAGGGCATGTCGGCCGAGAAGACCTACAAGGCCGACGTCTACGTGCTCGCTGCACTGACGACCACCTCCCACGCCGACTACGACCCTCTGGATGTGAGCGCGTGGGAGTTTTTCGTGATTCCTCGCTCGAAACTGATCGAGCTCGGTGTCGACTCGATCGGCCGCAGCACGGCGGCACGCCTCTCACCCTCTCTTCGCTTCGACCAGCTCGCGGAGGCGATCTCGAGCGCGGCCACCCCGGCGTCGAGCTCCGCGGGCGACGACCCGGATCGCGGCGTGTGAATCCCCGCGACTCGTGCCCTTAGGCTGACGTCGTGACGGACGCGGGGACGACGGAGGCGGTGTATCGCTACGCGTTCGAGTCCGTCATCGACCGCGATGGCATCCGCCTTGCGACGACCCGCACGGACGCGTCGTTCTTCTCGGGCTTCGTCGAGCACCCCAAGGTGCTCGCGGACGCACTTCTGGTGCTCGCACGGATCTCTCGCACCCGCTACTACGTGCCGCCCGGGATGCTCGCAGCCGTGCTGCGTGCGGCAGATCCGGTCGTCACCGTCGCGCCCGATTCGCTCAGATTCGAGGCGTTCAGCGCCTGCTGCGGCGTGTATGCGCGTCTCGACGTGACGTCCGACGGGATGGAGGTCGGCTCGCGGACGAGCGGAGTGACGAACGTCGACGTGAATCCTCCTCTCCGGGCGGCCCTCGCCGCGCTCCGCGAGCACGAGCCGCTCCACCTCGTCGTCACGTCCGACGCGATGGAGGTGTCCACGATGGATGCCACGGTGCGGGAGGAGAAGGTGACGCTCCCCAACCGGTGGGTTCGAGGGTTCGCCGAAACGCAAGTGGCGCTGAGCTTCATGTCGGAGCAGCTCCGTCTCGACGCGGCGAGCGCCCGCCGCATGATTCGGTCCCTGCCGTCGTCGTCGCCCACGCGCTCGCTCGTGTGGGTCGTACCGACGAGCGGCACGCAGGTGCGACTTGCCACACGCGCGGCTTCCGACGGGGCGGGGGTTCCCGTGGCGGGCCCCGAACGACTGCGAGCAATCGACCCTCTTCTGCGCCACGCGACCTCGCTCCGCGGCTACGGATCCCATTCAGTGGCGTCCGCGTGGGTGGTGGACGTGCCGGGTGGCCGGTTCACCCTGTGCCTGTCTCCCGACAAGAGTCGCGGCTTCTCCGGCGAGGGCGGACTCCTGGAGAAGCTGTTGGTCGACGGTCCGGGGCGCTCCCACGATGCACAGCTGCTCGACTCATCGTTGAGCGCGGGAACCTACCTGCCGCCCACCGGCGACGGGCTGGGCCTCGAGACGGCCCAGTTCGATGCGGCGGTCGCGGTGCTCGCCACCGGTGGACGCCTCGGCTACGACCTGGAATCCGCGGCATACTTCCACCGTCCACTTCCGCTCGACACCATCGACTTCTCGCGGATCGAAGAGGCACATCCGAGGCTTGTCGCGGCCCGAGCTCTTGTCAGCGAGGGCGCCGTCACCGGGACTGGTGACCCATTTCTGGTGCGGTCCGGTGACGAGGTGTATCAGGTGCGGCGGCGACCGGACGCGACGTTCTCCTGCACCTGCGCGTGGTACGCCCGACACGCCTCGTCGCGCGGCCCGTGCAAACACATCCTCGCTGCCCGTCTGCAGGGAGGGGTCCGGTGAGTTGGCGCCGAGCCTTGCGCACGACCGGCCCGCTGCGCGGAGCGGCGTTCAGCCGACTTCTTACGAAGATGCTGGCGGACCCTCAGACCACCCTCGACGACGCCATCGCCCTCGCCCGGCGGATCGAAGACGACTGGCCGGGGCCCTATGACGTGACCTGGATGTCCTCTTTCCACAGTTCGCATTACTCGCCTCGAGACGTCTTCGTCGAGATGAGACTCCAAGAGCTTGCGGGGATGATCACCGTCCCCCACGACGACGACTACGTGCTGGCCATGGTCGCCGCGATGGGGGCGATCCCGGGCGCGCGGCTGTTCCTTCTCCGACACGACACTCGCCTACGCGAAGAGGTCTTCTGGCGGATCTTCGAGGTCGAAGGGGGAGGCGAGGTCTCGCTCGCCAACGTCGACAAGTTCACCCGTTTCGAGGAGTCCGCCACCTGGCACGGCGTCGTCCTCCAGCTCACCGACGAAGGGGTACTGCCACGGGAACGAGTGCTCACCGCGTGCCTCGATGCGCTCACGCGCGACTTCTCCGCCTACACCTCAGGCTGGTACTCGCGTCTCTTCACCTCGCTCCGCCCGACCGTCGACGAACTGAGCCGTCTGGAGGCGAGCCTTCTCGCCCTGCTGTCCTCGCGCGTCGGGCCGACGGTCACGGTTGCCGTTCGGTCACTGTGGTCGCTTCACAAGGCGCGGAGACTCGACGTCGACAGGCTCGCGGACTTTGCCGCTCCGGCGATGTCTGCGGGCAAAGCGAACGTCGCCCACCTGGTGACCATGCTGAGAAGCGGTGTCGGCGATCAGGATGCGACCGCGCGCGCCGACGCCATCGCCGACGCCCTGGATCACCCGCACCCCGACATTCGATCGGCCGCGGAGGACGCGCTGCGACACATGGGGCGCCTCGACCTGCTTCCGACATCGACTCCTGCTGCCGCGGCATCCGTTGCCGGGCCGTCGCCCGACGAGGGCCTGGAGACTCCCTCGGCGGTCTACCCGTGGCCGGAGAGCGACATCGGCGAGCGTCTCGGAGCCGTGCTCGCGGGGAATGCGGACGGGATCGAGTTCGAACTCGCCCTCGCCGCCCTCGCGACCCTCACGGACCGCTCTCTTCTCGCGCCGCTCATGAAGGTCGCGCGCAAGCGCACGGAGCCCCCGGATTGGCCTCGCGGCGGCCAAACGGCGGCAATGCTCATCGCCCGAGTGCTAGTCCGCATGCACGGCGAAACGTACTACGGCGCCACGGGGAGTGCGGAGCATGACACCGTGGTCGAGTGTCGATCAGACGAGGTCGGCAGGGAGCTCGCGCGCGGGATGCCGGCCGGGGTGCTGCTCGCCACGCCCGAGGACAGCGCTGGCGGGGTGAGCCCGGCGACGCTGGTCGACCGTTTCATCGAACGCGATCAGGCGGGGCGAAGGGTGCTTCCAGCAGACCTGGTCGCCGCACTCCTGCGCGTGTCCGCAGACGGTCGCGCAGCGGCGCTGGCGCGGGTGCCGTCTCGCCCGGTGGTCGACGCGAACGGGGTCGCGGCCGACGCCCTCCGGTACGCCCTCGGCGGCGAGATGCGGGCGATCGAGCCTCTCGACTGGTGGATCGCCGCCGCCCGCGCGCGGAACCCGCTGGGCGACGACCCGCTCCTGATCGCGGCCGGCCACGACTACCCCGGTGCGGGCACCCGCACCTCCGTGACCGAGGAATGGGAGCCGACCCAGGCTGACCACTGGAAAGGGGGCCGCTCGATGCGGCTGATGGTTGTCGGCGGCGCGTCGTCCCGCATCGAGCCGCTTCGGCCCACCTGCGCGCCGAGCACGAAGCGCCGTCGCTACTCATCGTTCGAGTGGGGCAACGCAGGACAGATCTTCGGCGACATCGTCTGCCCGGCTGACGCCGACGTCGCGTCGCTGCTGGGACTGCAGATGCTGGTCTCGGGGCTGGAGTCGGTGACCGAGTTCGGTCAGGCCGAGATCATTGACGGCCTCGCGCGTCATCGCGGCGAGTGGGGACCCTTGTCGGCGTCTGCGCTGGTGCTCGCGCTAGGCCAGCGGCCCGCACTCACGAGAATCCATGCCGCCGAGCTGTTCGCGGCCGCCGTACCGCGGCGCGTGTCCGTGGCGACGGTCGCCGACGCGTTCGTTCGGCATGCCCCGGGCTGCGTCCTCCCCCGATGGGCGACGGCCCTCGCCGACGCGAGCTCGATCTCTTCCGAGGCGCGCACGGCCGTCGCCGACACGCTCTCGGCGTTCCTCCCCCGCATCCCGAACAACAGCCGCGGCGTGGACAAGTTGCTCGACGTCTTGATCGCGACGACCGAGGATCAAACGATCGCGGCCGCCGATCCGAAGCTCCGGGAGTGGCTGGAGACGTTCCGCGGCTCGTCGCGGGCCGCCGTCAACGCGCGCGCTCTTCTCACCCGCCAGCGCTGAGCCCGGCGTTCAGCCGAGCACCCCGGCATCCGCTCACTAGGCTGACGACGTGGAGTCAACGCGGCGCGAGAGGACGGTCTGGGCCGTCGCGCTCCTCAGCGTCCTGGTCGGGTCGATCCTCGTCTACCTCGGTGTCGGCGCCGGGCGAGGCGCCGGCATCGGCTGGCTGGAGTACGTCCGCGAGATGTTCGCGCTGGTCGACCACGTCTCGGTCGGACCCGGTGCCGTCGCGGGCTTCCTCCTCGTCGGTGTCGCCACGATGACCATCGCGTTCCTTTCGGATCGGTGGTGGTCATTGCGCCGGGATGATGCGCCGAGCCGGGGACATCGATCTCGGGCTCTCGCGGTGGCCTGGTGGGGTGCTGCCGCCCTCATCGTGATCGGCCTGTTCACCGTCATCATCGGCATGAGCGCTCCGCAGCCGTTCTTCTCGTACGAGTCCTCCTACCTCGCGTCCCCGTCTGTCATCGAAGACCCGAGAATGCTCTTCGACACCATCTATGTCGCATCGTCCACGTTCGTGGGTGCCGGGATGCTCTGGGCGGGACTTCTGGCGATGAGCGTTCTGATCGGCCGCGCCGTGGTCACCGGCCGCCCGTCGACCGCGCTCCTCTCCGGCATCCGTCGCGGGCCAGCCATCTGGTGGAATGGCATCTGGTGGAGTGGGGTCGCTCTCAGCGCGGTCGGGTTGGCGGTGCTCGTGATCTCTCGCGTGACCCTCCCCCCTGCCCCGGACTACGCCGAGATCATGCCCGCTGTTCCGTCTTCCTCCATCTACCTGATCGAGGTAGCGGACACCAGCGGGTGGGTGACGGCCTCGTTCATCGGGACCGCGCTGGCCGTCGTGGGGATGCTGATCATGTGCGGCGTCCTCGCCCTCTCCGCCCCCGCGCGGCAGACGGAGACCGCCGCAACCGCCACCGCCGACTGACCCGCGTCAGCGACCCACCGGCTCCGTCACCCGCTCGCTCTTCGCTGCGGCGCGGGCGCGTGACCGCGCGACGATCCGCCCGCGGATCGCGAAGGCGAGCACCGCCGCGAGCACGACGTAGAGGCCGATGCTGATGGGACTGTGCACGAGCACCGAGAAGTCTCCGTTCGCGCTCATCGCGGCATCCCGCAGGCTCGTCTCGGCCAGCGGACCCAGCACCATGCCGATGATCAGCGGGGCGAGCGGGTAGTCGAGCGCCCGGAGCAGGAACCCGACGACACCGATGCCGAGCAGGATCAGGAGGTCGACGAGCGAACCCGACGTCGCGTAGATGCCGAGCGCGCAGAACACGGTGATGCCCGCGAAGAGGTAGGGGCGCGGGATGAGGAGGAGCTTGGCCCACAGCATCGCGAACGGCAGGTTCAGGATGAGCAGCACCACCATCGCGATGAAGAAGCTCGCCAGCAGCGACCACACGAGGTCGGGCGCACGGTCGAACAGGAGTGGTCCCGGCTGCAGCCCGTACTGGCGGAACGCGGCGAGCATGATCGCCGCCGTGGCGGAGATCGGCAGACCGAGCGCGAGGAGCGCCCCCATCGCCATGCCGGTGGTCGAGTTGCCCGCAGCCTCCGGCGCCGCGAGGCCGCGGATGGCTCCCTTGCCGAACTGCGGATGGGGGCGACGCGCGTCGAGCCGCTTCTCCAGCCCGTAGGCGAGGAAGGTGGGGATCTCCGATCCGCCGGCGGGGATGACGCCGAAGGGAAGGCCGATCGCGGTGCCGCGCAGCCACGCCGGGGTCGCTTCGCGCAGCTCCTTCCGGCTGAGCCACGGGCGGCCCGTCGGACGCAGCAGCTTCTTGTTCGACGTATGACGCTCCAGGCAGGCGACGTAGATCACTTCGCCGAGGGCGAGGATGCCGACCGTCACCGTGACCAGTGACACCCCGTCGAACAGGTACGGCGAGTCCATCGTGAACCGGGGGGCGCCCGAGACGCCGTCGACGCCGATGACGGCGATGCCGAGCCCGAGGAACAGCGCGGTGAGGCCCTTCAGGGCGTTGTCGGTTACCACCGACGACGTCGCCGCGAAGGCGAAGACAGCGAGCGCGAAGAACTCGGCGGGCCCGAACCGGCTGGAGAAGTCGGCGAGGGCGGGGGCGAGGAACACGAGCACGACGCACGCGACGAAACCGCCGATGAAGGCGCCGATCGCGGCGGTCGCGAGAGCCTGGGCGGCCCTCCCGTTGAGCGCCATCTTGTGGCCCTCGAAGGTCGACGCGATCGCCGACGCCTGGCCCGGCGTGTTCATCAGGATGCCCATCGTCGAGTCGCCGAACAGGCCGCCGAAGTACACCCCGGCGAACATGATGAACGCCGCGGTGGGGTCGAGCGAGAACGTGATGGGGAGCAGCAGCGCCACCGCCATCGACGACCCGAGACCGGGCAGCACGCCCACCGCCGTGCCGAGCAGGCAGCCGATGAGCACCCACATGAGGTTGATGGGCGTGAAGGCGCCGAGGAACCCCTCGCCGAGCATCTGCAAAGCGTCCATGTCAGAAACCTCCGAGGATGCCGGACGGCAACGGCAGGCCGAGGGCCATGTCGAAGCCGATGTAGGCGAGGGAACTCATCGTCAGTCCGACGACGAGGCTGGCGATCGGCCTGGTGGATCCGAAGCCGCGGGTGACGCCCCAGAACAGCAGTCCCGCGGCGATGACCCACCCGAGCACGTTCAACAGGAACGCGAACGTGAGGAACGATCCCAGGATCCACAGCAGCGAACGCACGTCGATGCGGACGGCGCGGGGCTCGTCCGCGGCATCCTCTCCGGCCCCCGCCGCGAGGAGTTCGGCGGTGTGGGGGTCGGGAAGGCTCCGCACCTCGCGGATGCCCGACACCGCCAGGGCGATCGCGAGCCGTAGAGCCCCACCGTGATGATCGCCGGGAAGAACTGCGGCCCCGGGAAGTCGGCCGAGCTCGGCACGCGCATCGTGATGATGCCGACGAGCAGGTAGGTCGCAAACGCCGCCACGACGACCGGCATCGTCAGCGCCTTCGCCAGCGCCGCCATCCCGGGACGGGAGACGATGCGCAGCCGGTCGCCGAGAACAGCGGATGCCGATGTGGGGTTCGGTGGGAAGGTCACAGGCCCATCTCCTCGTACAGGGTGCGGATGCGGCTCTCCTCGTCGTCGAGGAACGTCGCGAGCTCGTCACCGGTGATGATGCGTTCGGTCCAGCGGTAGCGGTCGATGGCATCCCGCCACTGCGGCGTCTCGACGCTGTCGAGCACGAGCTGCGTGAGGCCCTCGACCTCCGCCTCCTCGAGCTCGGCAGGCGCGGCGAGCATGCGCCAGTTGGTGAGGGTGACGTCGTAGCCCTGGTCGACCGCCGTGGGGATGTCGATCCCGTCGATCGGCTCCTGCGCGACGAGCGCGAGCGCGCGCAGACGCCCCGCCTCGATCTGGTCGATGTTGTCGGGATAGCCTCCCGTGGCTGCCTGCGCCGTGCCGTTGAGCAGCGCCTGGATGGCCTCGCCGCCGCCGTCGGAGGAGATGTAGGTGGTGTCGAGCGCGTCGATCCCCGCCGCGAGGGCGAGATCGGTGACGACGAGCTGGTCGAACGAGCCGCCGCCGGTCCACGGGAGCGCTTTCGGGTCGTCACGCCACGCCGCGACAAGGTCGTCGAGCGTCTCGTAGGGCGAGTCGGCCGGCACGACGATGACGTCGTACTCCTCGACGATCACCGCGAGCGGCGTGACGTCGTCGAGGGTGGCGGCCGAACCGAACTGGATCGTCGCCGCCAGCAGCCCCGTGCCGCCGACGAGCAGGTTGTTCGGCTGACCCTTCAGCACCGACACGTTGCCGAGCGCGATCGTTCCGCCGGCTCCCGGCATGTTCACGACCTGCACATTGTTGACGAGGCCGTTCGCCTTCTGCGCCTGCTGCAGTTCGCGCGCCACCCCGTCCCAGCCGCCGCCGGCGGCCGCGGGGGCGATGATCGTCATCGACGCGCTGATGTCCTGACCGGACGCGGCCGAGCTGATCGAACCGAACGCCGCGACACCGATGGCGGCGACGGCGATCAGACCGCCGACAGCGCGGCCGATCGCTCGTCCTGGCCCGGATCTGGGGGGAAGGGGCTCCTGGGTCATCATTGCTCCATTCGCGCGGACATCGTCGTCGCCGCGGGATCGACCTAGGATGGCACCGCCGGTCCGCACCGTCGCGCCGCCGGCGATTTGTTCTCTTAAACGCCGATGGATGCCGACGCGTGGACCCCGACGGGAGAGTGACGACGATGGCGATGCGGCCGAGCCCCCGGGCGATCCGCCTGGCGATGATCCTCCTGCCCTCCGTCGTCGCCCTCGCCGCGCTCGCCGCGACGGTCATGATCGCCCTCTGGTTGCAGGAGAAGAGCATCCGGGATGCCACGGCCGAACGCGTGCAGGAGGTGGCGTCGAGCCTCGCGGAACTGCCGCAGGTGCGCGCCACGCTCGCGGCGAACGTCGGCGCGGGAACACCCGCCGACCTCGCCGACGCCGACGACCTCGCAGACGCCACCTCCACCCTGCAGCCGATCGCCGACCTCGTGGCGGAGGCGGCGGGGGTCTACTACGCCGTGATCACCGACGACGAAGGGGTGCGCATCACCCACCCGCTCGCGTCGGAGCGCGGCATCCAGGTGTCGACGACCAACGAGTCCGTGCTCGCCGGCACACCGTTCCTCGGCACCGAGACGGGTCCGTCAGGCCGGTCGCTGCGCGCGAAGGTTCCCGTGCGGGGCGCCGACGCCGACGTCGTCGGCATGGTCGCCGTGGGGGTGCTGGAATCCGACATCGAGTCGCAGCGCGTCGAAGCGCTCGCGGGCCTCCTCCCCTGGGCCGCGGGGGCACTCGTCGTCGCCACGATCGTGAGCTCGCTCGTCACGGCCGCCGTCGAGCGCCGCTTCCGCCGGCTCGACGGGCTCGCCGCCGAGCACGCCCAGATGCAGCGCACGACCGCCGCCCTCCAGGAGCAGGCGCACGAGTTCCACACCCGACTGCACGTCGTGCACGGCCTCGTGACGGCCGGCGAACCGCACGCCGCGCTGGACTACATCGAGGACGTCGTCGCGGTGAGCGACGCGACCCCGGGCGGTGCGCCGGGCGAGGGCGGCGGCGCCGAGGGCGGTGTGGCGGCATCGGCTCTGCGGGATGCCGCGATGCACGCCATCCGCGCCGACCTCCTCGAACGCGGCGCCCTGGCCGAGTTCGACTTCGAACCCGGCGCCGACCTCGACGACGACGTCGTGTCGATCCTCACGAACCTCAGCCGCAACGCCGGGGAGGCGGGCGCGTCGCGGGTGCGCTGCACGCTCCGTCGCTCGGGCGACCGCCTGTACGGTGCGGTGGACGACGACGGACCGGGCGTCGACCGCCACGTCGCCGCCCGGATCTTCACGCGCGGACTCTCCACGAAAGCGGATGCCGACGGCCGCGGCCGCGGGATCGGACTCGATCTGGTGCGGCGCCTCGTCACCTCGCGGGACGGCTCGGTCGAAGTCGGCGCGTCGACGCTGGGCGGGGCGCGCTTCTCGTTCGAGCTGGCGGCACGCACGTGAGCGCGCTCGTGAGGGTGCTCGTCGTGGACGACGACCGCGGGGCGCGGGCCCTGCACGCCGGATTCGTCGCCGCGACCCCCGGCTTCGTCGTGATCGGCACGGCGGCCACCGGAACGGACGCCCTCCGGCTGGCGGCGGACGCCGACCTCGTGCTCCTCGACATGCGCCTCCCCGACATCAGCGGCATCGAAGTGCTCCACCGCATGCGCACCATGGCCGGCCCCGAACGCGACGTGCTCGTGATCAGCTCGTCGCGGGACCAGACCACCGTGCGACAGGCGATGGCGGGCCGCGTCGTGGGCTACCTCGTGAAGCCGTTCACGAAGGAGGCCCTGCAGGAGCGCCTCGCCCACTACGCCGCCACCCGCACCGAGCGCCCGGACGACGCGGAGCCTCCGAGACAGGTTCCCCTCGGCCAGGGTGAGATCGATCGGCTGTTCACCGGCGGCATCCGCACCGCCCGGCATGCTTCCGGCCGGGGGCAGGGTGCTCGCGGCCAGGGCGCTCCCGGCCCGGGTGCCCCAGGCCCGGGCACCCCCGGCCGGGGCACTCCCGCGTCGCTGCCGAAGGGCCTCGCGCCGACGACCCTCGATCGTGTCATCGCCGCGCTCGACCCCGTCACCCCGATGACCGGCGCCGACGTGGCCGCCGCGTGCGGACTCTCCGCACCCACGGCGCACCGCTACCTCACCCACCTCGTCGAAACCGGTGCGGCCGACCTCGCCCACCGGTACGGACGCCGCGGACGCCCGCAGGTGCTCTACCGCCTCGCACCCGACACCGCTCCCCTCCCCGACGCCTGACGAACGGCGTCACTCGTGCTCCGGCAGGAGCGGCGTCGACCACCCGGCATCCCGCCCCAGTTGGATCGCGCGACCGAGCGACCCGGCGCCGAACCGGTCGCGCACCGCATCGAAGACCGTGTCGAGCCGCGCCCCGTCGCCCCAGTCGATGGGCAACTCCGGCGGCACCTCCTCGCCCCGCGCGAGCTGACCGAACGACACCCCGATCAGTGTCAGCCCCCGCGCCGCGATCTCCGGCTGCGCGGCGGCGAGCAGGCCCCGCGCCGCACCGAGCAGCACCGCCGTGCGGTCGGACGGCGAGCGCAACGTGCGCGACCGCGTCGCCTTCGTGAAGTCGGCGAACCGCAGCCGCAGGGTGACGGTACGGCATCCGCGCTCACCGTCGCGCAGCCGACGGGCCAGCCGGTCGACGATCTGCGTCAGGATGACTTCCACCTCCTCCGGAGCGCGCGGGCGTGAGCCGAGCGCCCGCTGCGAGCCGACCGACCCGCGCCGCCGCGTCGTGACGACGGGTCTCGGATCGAGCAGACGCGCCATCGCGTGCACATGCGCCCCCGCGGCCCGCCCGAGCAGCCGCTCGGCCGTCGCCGCCTCCATCTCCGCCAGTTGCCCGACCGTGCGGATGCCGAAGCGGTGCAGCTTCTCGGCCGTGACCGCCCCCACGCCCCACAGCCGTTCCACCGGCAGCGGGAGCAGGAACGCCGCTTCCCCGTCGGGTTCCACGACCAGCAGACCGTCGGGTTTGCTGACCGCGCTCGCGACCTTCGCGAGGAACTTCGTGCGCGCGACGCCGACCGAGATCGGCAGCCCCACCTCGCCCCGCACGCGCTCCCGGAGCCCTCGGGCGATGTGCACGGGGTCGCCGACGAGCCGCCGCAGTCCCCCGACCTCGAGGAACGCCTCGTCGATCGACAGGCCCTCCACGAGCGGCGTCGTGTCACGGAAGATGTCGAACACGGCACGGCTGGCGGCGGCGTAGGCATCCATCCGGGGCGGGACCACCACGGCATCCGGGCACAGCTCGCGCGCTTGCCGGCCACCCATCGCTGTCTTGATGCCGCGCGCCTTCGCCTCGTAGCTCGCGGCGAGCACCACCCCGCCTCCGACGATCACCGGCCTCCCCCGCAGCGCCGGGTTGTCGCGCTGCTCGACCGACGCGTAGAAGGCGTCGAGATCGGCGTGGAGCACGGTCGCCTCCCCGCGCATGTCGCCTCCCCCCTCGGGCCCGAGGACAGGATCGTCGCACCCACCCCCGACATACCGGAGCCGCCGGCGCTGCCCGGGCGGAAGATAGAGGCATGCGCCCCTCTCAGCCGTGGACCTGCCCGACCTGCGGCGACCCGCTGCGCTTCGAGATCCTCGACGACGAGCGCTTCCTCGTCGTGTGGTCGTGCCTCACCTGCGGCCCGATCCGCACGACCGAACCCGTGTGACGCGCGCTCCGTGGGGAGCGGCGCTCGCCGTCGCGGGACTGTTCGCGCTGAGCTACCTCATCGGGCGCTGGCGCGTCGGCCGCGCGCCGCGTGCCCGCACGGCATCGCCGGAGTCGTGATTCAGCGCTGGCGTCCGAGCCAGGCGACGCCGCTCAGCACGCACGCGCCGGTGCCCGTGACGACGCCAGCGGCGAAGACGTAGAGGGCGGCACGGGAGAGTCCCGGTACGTCCACGGAGTATTCCGACGCGTCGAAGGAATCACGGGACAGCGCGATCCAGATGAACACGAGGATGACGGCGCACGCGATGGTCGCCGTCCACAGGACGAGCGCGTAGGGATTCCGCTGCATGTGCGCACTCTATCGCCGACGCCGAAACCGCCACGGACGAGGGGTCTGTCGGCGCGCTCCCCACAGGAGTATCTTCAGGGCCATCTCGACGGGGAGATGGGGGAATCTCATGAGCGCAGACACCGGCATCCGCATGCCATACATCGTCACGACGATCATCCTGGTGGTGGCGGGACTGGTCCTCGGACCGATCCTCCTCACCAGCTCGACGATCACCCAGACGCCCGTCGAGGGGATCGCCGCGTTCGCGATTCTCTACGTGCTGGCGCAGGCCATCGAGCGGGTGAATCAGATCCTCGTGCCCGTGATCGACCGCCTGCTCTCGAAGGTGAGCGGCGCGCCGACTGCGACGGTGAAGAAGCAGGAGGCGCTGGCGGCCGTGCGCATGCAGGCCGCCGCCCTGCGCGGACTCGGACCGCTCGTCTACTCCGTCGACGACCAGTCGGAGGCGGACAAGGCCGTGACGACGGCGAACGTCGAGAAGGCGCTGCTGACGAACGGGCTCGCCTTCCTCCTCGCGATGCTCCTCGTGTCGCTGTTCAAGTTCTCGCTGCTGGCCTCGCTCGGCTACACGAATGTGCCGTCCGTGGTCGACATCGTCATCACCGCGACCGCCATCATGGGCGGCTCGGCGGGCCTCGGCGACCTCATCAGCAAGATTCAGAAGTCCAAGACCGCCGACGAAGCCGCCGTCTGACCCCCTGGCCGCCGGTTTCCGCGGCACCCGGCGGTCGGTGGAGTGAGGATTACAGGGGAAACCGGCCGCCGTCGCCTCAGCGACCTCGCGACGCGTCGATTTCCCCTGTATCCGTCACGCCGAGAGCAGCACACCCGCTCGAGTCGGCACACGCGCCGCGGAGTCAGCGCACGCGCCGCCGGTAGATCGCGGCGGCCACCGCGAACGCCGCCACCAGGAGCGCGCCGCACCACGCGAGCGCCACGGCCAGCGCGCCACCCGGAGCGCTGCCCGTCAACAGCGCCCGGATCGCGTCGACGATCGCGGTCACCGGCTGGTTCTCGGCGAACCACCGCACGGGGCCGGGCATCGTCTCGGTGGGCACGAAGGCCGAGCTGATGAACGGCAGGAAGATCAGCGGGTAGCTGAAGGCGCTCGCACCGTCGACCGTCTTGGCCGACAGTCCCGCGATGACGGCGATCCACGTGAGGGCGAGCGTGAACAGCGTCAGGATGCCGATGACCGCCAGCCACGCGAGCACCCCGGCCGGCGAACGGAATCCGAGCACCAGCGCGACGCCGACGACGATGGCGAGCGAGACGAGATTCGCGACGAGCGAGGTGAGCACGTGCGCCCACAGGACGCTCGACCGGGCGATCGGCATGGACTGGAACCTCTCCACGATGCCGCCCTGCAGGTCGAGGAAGAGCCGGTACGACGTGTACGCCACCCCGGAGGCGATCGTGATGAGCAGGATGCCGGGGAGCAGATAGTCGATGTACGGGGTCTCCCCCGTGTCGATCGCACCCCCGAACACGTACACGAACAGGAGCATGAAGGCGATGGGCATGATCGCCGTCGTGATGATGGTGTCGGGGCTGCGCAGGATGTGGCGCAGCGACCGGCCGGTGAGCACGGCGGTGTCGCCGAGAGCGTGCGTGGTCATGATTCCTCCTTGGGTGCGTCGCCGGCGGCGCCCCGCCCGCCGGCGGCGCCCCGCCCCACGACGGCGAGGAACACCTCCTCGAGCGTCGGCTGCTTCTCGACGTACTCGACGGTCGCCGCAGGGAGCAGCTTCTTCAGCTCGGCGAGCGTCCCGTCGGCGATGATGCGCCCCTCGTGGAGGATCGCGATGCGGTCGGCGAGCTGTTCGGCCTCGTCGAGGTACTGGGTCGTGAGCACCACGGTGGTGCCCCCGGCGGCGAGTTCGCGGACGGCATCCCACACGTCGATCCGCGCCTGCGGGTCGAGGCCCGTGGTGGGTTCATCGAGGAAGATCACCGCGGGGTCGCCGATGAGGCTCATCGCGATGTCGAGCCGGCGACGCATGCCGCCCGAGTAGGTTCCCGCCCGGCGGCCACCGGCGTCGGTGAGAGCGAACCGGGCGAGGAGACGGTCGGCGACGGCATCCGGCTGGGGCACGTGTCGCAGCCGTGCGACGAGCAGGAGGTTCTCCCGCCCGGTGAGCACGTCGTCCACCGCGGTGAACTGGCCCGTCAGGCTGATCGCGCGGCGCACGTCGCCCGGTCGGTCCGCGACGTCGAAGCCCTGCACGGATGCCCTGCCGGCATCTGCTCGGAGGAGTGTCGACAGGATGCGCACGAGCGTCGTCTTGCCCGCGCCGTTCGACCCGAGGAGCGCGAAGACGCTGCCGGGAGCGATGTCGAGGTCGACGCCGCGGAGCACCTCGACGTCACCGAACGACTTCCGGATCCCCTCGATGCGGACCGCGGATGCCGTCAGCGTCGCGGTCATGATCCCGCCTCCCGCTGCGCCTTCTCGACGGCTTCGATCAGCCGGGTGCGCTCCTTGTCGATCCAGTGCCGTCCCGCGTAGGCGTTCGCGAACTCCTCGCCGAACGCGACCGGGTCGTCGCCGACGATGTCGTGGACGGTCGAGCCGTCGACGGCGGCGCGCTCCCACAGATCGACGAAGTCGCCGATGAGGGTGACGAGCGTCTCTCCGTCGAGGAAGCCGCCGTAGTACATGAAGTAGCGGTGGTAGCCCTGGGCGACGCTGCGGTACGGCTCGGGCAGCGCGTCGATGCGACGCATGCTCTGCCGGTACTGCTTCTTCTGCTCGAGAGACCCGGTGAGGGCCTCGATCCATTTCGCGGCCATGTCAGTGTCCTCCGTGCTGGAGCTGGTCGAGTCGTTCGGTGAGGAAGCTCCAGGTCCTCCAGAACTCGGTGAGGTAGGCGCGGCCGTCGTCGGTGAGCGAGTACACCTTGCGAGGCGGGCCCTTCTCCGAGGGCACCTTCTCGACGTCGACGAGGCCGCGCTGCTCCACCCGCACGAGCAGCGCGTAGATGGTGCCCTCCGCGATGTCGGAGAAGCCCCGGTCGCGCAGCGATGCGGTGATCTCGTAGCCGTAGGCGGGCCGGTCCGCGAGGAGCGCGAGCACGATGCCCTCCAGGACGCCCTTGAGCATCTCGGTCGCCTGCTTGCCCATGCCGCCTCCGTCGCGTGTCGATCGTGTGGTAGTCACTGTCACTGACTACCGCTAGATAGTAACGCCGAGTACCGGTAGATAGCAAGACTGAATACCGAGCGGATGCCGGTGTCGTCAGTCGAGCTGCAGGCGGTAGCCCATCCCCGCCTCGGTGAGCAGGTATCGCGGGTGCGCGGGGTCGGGTTCGAGCTTCCGGCGCAGCTGGGAGATGTACAGCCGCAGGTAGCCGGTGTCGCTCACGTGCTCCGAGCCCCAGATGGTCGTGAGGATCGTCTGCCGCGTGACGAGCCGGCCGGGGTTGCGCAGGAGGATCTCCAGCAGCTGCCACTCCGTGGGGGTGAGCCGGATGCGTTCCGTGCGCCCGTCGACGACGCGCGTCACACTGCGCGCGACGAGGTCGACCGACACGTCGCCGAGCTCCACGACCGGGTCGGGTTCCTGCTGCGGGGCACGCCGCGTGAGCGCGCGGATGCGGGCGAGCAGCTCGTCGACGGCGAAGGGCTTGGTGACGTAGTCGTCCGCCCCGGCATCCAGGGCGTCGACTTTGTCGCCGGAGCCGGTGCGGCCCGAGACCACGAGGATCGGGGCGTCGGACCAGCCGCGGATCGCGTGGATCACGTCGAGGCCGTCGAGGGCGGGCATGCCGAGATCGAGCAGGTAGATGTCGGGACGACGGTCGACGGCGGTGGCGATCGCCTGAGCGCCGTCGGCGGCCGTCACGACGTCGTATCCCTGCGCGGAGAGGGTGATGCGCAGCGCACGGACGATCTGCGGATCGTCGTCGGCGATGAGGATCCTCACTCCGGCGCCCCGTTCCAGCTCCACGCCGGTGCGAGCGGCAGCGCGATCACCATCGTGAGCCCTCCTCCGGGTGTGTCCTCCGGCGTGAGCGTACCGCCCATCTCCTCCACGAACCCCTTCGACAAGGCGAGGCCGAGGCCGAGCCCCGCCGTGTTGTCGGTGTCGCCGAGTCGCTGGAACGGCAGGAAAATGTCGTCGCGACGATCGGCCGGCACCCCGGGACCGTGATCGACGATGCGCATCTCCACCGTGTCGCCGAAAACGCTCGTCGCGATACGCACCTTGCGCCCGGCCGGCGAGTGGCGCACGGCGTTGGCGAGGACGTTGACCACGGCGCGCTGCAGCAGCACGGGATCGGCGCGGACGGTTACCGGAGCGAGGTCGAGGTCGACGACACCCGGACCGAGGCCCAGCTCGTCGAGCGCCGGCAGCACGACGTCGGCGGGGTCGACATCGGCGAGCGAGATCGCGAGGGCGCCCGCCTGCAGGCGGCTGACGTCGAGCAGATCCGTCACGAGGGTTCCGAGGGTCGCGAGGCTCTCGCCGGCCGTCTCGATCAGCTCGTCGCGGTCGCTCTCGCTCGCGACGCCGACGCGGAGCCCGCCGACCGCCGCCGTCGCGGCCGCCAGGGGGCGCCGCAGGTCGTGGCTGAGCGCGGACAAGAGGGCGCTGCGCACCCGATCGGATGCCGCGAGGGGCTCGAGCTCGCGCGCCGTCTCGGCGAGGTCGCGATGCTGGAGGGCCGCCTCGAGCTGGGAGACGATCACGGCGAGCAGCCGCCGCTCCGACGCCGGCAGATCGTGGCCGTGGAGCTCGAGCACGGCGCGGTCGCCGACGGGGACGGTCGCATGGCGGCCGTCGGGCAGCGGTTCCCCGCTCGTCGCCACGACGTCGCCGTCGTTCGTGAGCCGCACACCGGCCAGCCCGAACGCTTCGCGGGCACGCTCGACGAGCGCTTCGACCGACCCGCTCCCCCGCACGACGCTCCCGGCGACGGTCTGCAGGAGTTCGGACTCGGCCGCCGCCCGCCGCGCGGCGCGGGTCTTGCGTGCGGCCCGGTCGACGACGAAGCTCACGAGCACCGCGATCGTGACGTAGAGCGCGAGCGCGAGGAGGTGCAGCGGCTCGTGCACCCGGATCGTGTAGAGCGGCTCGACGAAGAAGAAGTCGAGGGTGATCCCGCTCAGCACCGCGGCCCACAGCGCCGGCCAGATGCCGCCGACGAGGGCGACGATCACCACCAGCAGTTGGTAGCTCAGCACATCGCTCGTGATCGACTCGGCGGAGCGGAAGGTCACCAGCAGCCACGTGAGGAGCGGACCGCCGAGCATCGCGACCGCGAAGCCCGCGAGCCGGCGGCGCATGGTCAGAGCGCCTCCCAGGCGCGGCAGGGCGAAGCGTCCGCCCGCGGCCGAGTGCGTGACGATGTGCACGTCGATGTCGCCTGACTCGCGGATCACGGTCGCGCCGATGCCGGGTCCGGTGAGCAGCGCCGCGAGGCGGCTGCGGCGGCTGACCCCGAGCACGAGCTGGGTCGCGTCGACCGAGCGCGCGAACTCCACGAGCGCGCGCGGCACGTCGTCGCCGACGACCTGATGGAAGGTGCCGCCGAGCTTCTCGACGAGAGCGCGCTGCTCCGCGAGGGATGCCGGGTGCGCCGCACGCAGCCCGTCCTGACTGGTCACGTGCACCGCGAGCAGCTGTCCGCCGCCGGAGCGCGCGGCGATCCGCGCACCGCGGCGCAGCAGCGTCTCCCCCTCGGGACCGCCGGTCAACGTGACGACCACGCGCTCGCGCGCCTCCCAGCGGCGATCGATGCCGTGCTCGGCGCGGTAGCCCTGAAGGGCGTGGTCGACCTCGTCGGCCAGCCACAGCAGGGCGAGTTCCCGCAACGCCGTGAGGTTCCCCAGGCGGAAGTAGTTCGAGAGGGCGGCGTCGATGCGCTCGGCCGGATAGACGAAGCCGCCGGAGAGGCGGTCGCGGAGCGCCTGCGGCGCGAGATCGACGACCTCGACCTGATCGGCCGCCCGCAGCACCTCGTCGGGCACGGTCTCCCGCTGCACGGCGCCCGTGATCTCTTCCACCACGTCGTTGAGCGACTCGATGTGCTGGATGTTGACCGTGGAGATCACGTCGATGCCGGCCTCCAGCAGGGCGGCGACGTCCTGCCAGCGCTTCTCGTGGGCGGAGCCGGGCGCGTTGGTGTGCGCGAGTTCGTCGACGAGCGCGAGTTCGGGCCACCGTGCCAGCACCGCGTCGAGGTCCATCTCCTGGAGCGTGACTCCGCGATGAGCGACGGCCCGTCGGGGCACGACCTCGAACCCGTCGGTCAGGCGGAGCGTCTCGGCGCGCCCGTGCGTCTCGACGACCGCGATGACGACGTCGGCGCCCTCGGCGCGGCGGCGAGCGCCCTCTTCGAGCATCGCGTACGTCTTGCCGACGCCGGGTGCGGCCCCCAGCAGCACGCGCAGCCGCCCACGTGCGGTCATTCTCAGCCTCCCAGGCGATCCAGCGCCGCGTTCAACTCCACGACGTTGACGACCGCTTCGCCCAGGAACCCGAGGTCGGGCCCCTGCGTGTGGTCCGCGACGAGCTCGCGTACCCGTTCGGGGTCGAGCCCGCGCGCGGCGGCGACGCGATCGATCTGGATTCGAGCGTAGGCGGGTGAGATGTGCGGGTCGAGCCCAGAGGCGGATGCCGTCACCGCATCGGCGGGAACGTCGCCGGGCGCGACACCCTCGAGGGCCGCGACGGCCGCACGCCGCTCCTCGATCGCCGCCACGAGGTCGGGGTTCTCGGGGCCGAGATTGCTGCCGCTGGAGCTCGTGGGGTCGTAGCCGTCGCCGGCGGCCGAGGGGCGGGACTGGAAGTACTCCGGTCGCGGCAGGCCGTCGGCATCCGTGAAGCTCTGTCCGAGGAGGCTCGACCCGACGACCGTGCCGTCGGCGTCGCGCAGCAGCGACCCGTTCGCCTGCGCCGGCAAGGCCGTCAGCGCGAACACGGTCACGAGGGCGGTGTAGCCGACGCCGAGCACGAGGGTGAGGATCACGAGGGCCCGGACGGCGACCCCGAAGGTGCGCACGGTGGCGCGAGCGGTGGTGTTCATGGGGATGTCTCCAGACGAAGGTCAGAATCCGGGGATGAGGCGCACGAGCTGGTCGATCGCCCAGATCCCCGCGAACGGGGCGACGACGCCGCCCAGCCCGTACACGAGCAGGTTGCGGCCGAGGATCGCCGAGGCATCCGCGGCCCGGTAGCGCACGCCGCGCAGGGCGAGCGGGATGAGGATCACGATGATCAGCGCGTTGAATACGATGGCCGAGAGCACGGCGGATGCCGGGGAGTGCAGCCCCATGATGTTCAGCGCGGACAGCCCGGGGAACACGCTCAGGAACATCGCGGGGATGATCGCGAAGTACTTCGCGATGTCGTTGGCGATCGAGAAGGTGGTCAGGGCGCCGCGGGTGATGAGCAGCTGCTTGCCGATCCGCACGATGTCGATGAGCTTCGTCGGGTCCGAGTCGAGGTCGACCATGTTGCCCGCTTCCTTGGCGGCCGAGGTGCCCGAGTTCATCGCCACGCCGACGTCGGCCTGCGCGAGCGCGGGGGCGTCGTTGGTGCCGTCGCCGGTCATCGCGACGAGGCTGCCCCCGGCCTGTTCGGCCCGGATGTAGGCGAGCTTGTCCTCGGGGGTCGCCTCGGCGAGGAAGTCGTCCACTCCCGCCTCGCGCGCGATGGCGGCGGCGGTGAGCGGGTTGTCCCCCGTGATCATGACGGTGCGGATGCCCATGGCGCGCAACTCGGCGAAGCGCTCCGTGAGCCCGTCCTTGACGATGTCCTTCAGGTGGACGATGCCCCGGAGCCCTCCGCCGCGCGGGCCGAGCTCGGCGACCACGAGCGGGGTCCCGCCCGAGCCGGCGATGCGTTCGACCTCGCGCTCGAGCTCCCCGCGCTGCTCCGGTGCGGGGGTCGCACCGGCATCCTCCAGCCAGGCGAGCACGGCAGAGCCGGCCCCCTTGCGGATGCGGGTGCCGTCGGGGAGGTCGAGTCCGCTCATGCGCGTCTGCGCCGTGAACGGCACGACCTGCCCGTCCGCCGCCGTCGGGGTCACGCCCTGCGCGGCGGCGAGCGCCACGATCGAACTGCCCTCGGGCGTGGGGTCGGCGAGCGAGGAGAGTGCGGCGGCGGCCGTGAGCTCGTGCTCGGGAACGCCCGCGAGCGGCACGAACTCGGTCGCCCGCCGGTTGCCGTAGGTGATGGTGCCGGTCTTGTCCAGCAGCAGCGTCGTGACGTCGCCTGCCGCCTCGACGGCGCGGCCGGACAGGGCGAGCACGTTGCGCTGGACGAGCCGGTCCATTCCGGCGATGCCGATCGCCGACAGGAGCGCGCCGATCGTCGTGGGGATGAGGCAGACCAGCAGCGCGACGAGCACCGGCACGCTCACGGGCGATGCGGCGGCGGCGGCGAGCGGGTTGAGCACGAGCGCCACGACGACGAAGACGATCGACAGGCTCGCCAGCAGGATGCCGAGCGCGATCTCGTTCGGCGTCTTCTGCCGGGCCGCCCCCTCGACCAGAGCGATCATCCGGTCGACGAAGGTCTCGCCGGGCTTGGACGTGATGCGCACGACGATCCGGTCGGAGAGGACGCGCGTGCCGCCCGTGACCGCACTGCGATCGCCGCCGGATTCCCGGATGACGGGGGCGGACTCCCCCGTGATCGCCGACTCGTCGATCGACGCGATGCCCCAGACGATGTCGCCGTCGCCGGGGACGAGGTCTCCCGCGGTGACGACGACGATGTCGCCGACGCGCAGGTCGGCCGACGAGACGGCGGTGGGCACGGCATCCGTCGCGTCGGGGTCGCCGTCGGGGTCGTAGGCCACCCGCTGGGCGACCGTGCTCGTCCGTGTCGCACGGAGGCTGTCGGCCTGCGCCTTGCCGCGCCCTTCCGCCACCGCCTCGGCCACGTTCGCGAACAGGACCGTCAGCCACAGCCACGCGGCGATGACGCCGGTGAACGACACGGGCACCGCCGCGCCGCCGGACGGCCGCGGACCTCCGAGGAACGGCTCTGCCACCGCGATCGCGGTCGTGAGGACAGCTCCGATCCAGACGAGGAACATCACGGGATTGCGCCACTGGGCGCGCGGGTGGAGCTTGCGCAGCGCCACGGGAAGGGCGGCCGCCAGTGCGGCGCCCCCGATTCCCCGACGGGCGGGAACGGGCCTCGGAGAGGCGTCGGTGAGAGTGGACACGGTCAGACCAGCCCTTCCGCCAGGGGACCCAGCGCGAGTACGGGGAAATAGGTGAGCGCGGTGACGATGAGGATCGTCCCGATGAGCAGGCCCACGAACAGCGGGCGATGCGTGGGGAGGGTTCCGGCCGTCGCGGGCACGGCATCCTGTGCCGCGAGGGAGCCCGCAAGCGCGAGCACGATCACGATCGGCACGAACCGACCGAGGAGCATCGCGACGCCGAGCGCCGTGTTCAGCCACGGCGTGTTGGCCGTGAGCCCCGCGAAGGCCGAGCCGTTGTTGTTGGCCGCGGAGGTGAAGGCGTACAGCACCTCGGAGAAGCCGTGGACGCCGGGGTTCCAGATCGACGTGTTCTGCACGTCTTCGCGCACGCCCGGGATCGCGAAGCTCGCCGCCGTGCCCACCAGCACCAGCACGGGGGTCACGAGGATGTAGAGGCTCGCCAGCTTCATCTCGCGCGGGCCGATCTTCTTCCCGAGGTACTCGGGGGTCCGACCCACGAGGAGCCCGGCGATGAACACGGCGATCACCGCGATCACGAGGATGCCGTAGAGCCCCGAGCCCACGCCTCCCGGCGCGAGCTCGCCCACCATCATGTTGAGCATCGGCATCATGCCGCCGAGGGCGGTGTAGGAGTCGTGCATCGAGTTGACGGCGCCGGTGGAGGTGAGGGTGCTCGTCGAGCCGAACAGGGTGGACCCGATGATGCCGAAGCGCGCCTCCTTGCCCTCCATCGCGGCCCCGGCCGCCTCCGGAGCGGTGCCGTCGCCGGCGAGCTCGAGGGCGGTGAGTGCCAGCGTCGAGGCGACGAAGAGCGTCACCATCGCGACGAGGATCGCCCGCCCCTGCCGGTGATCGCCGAGCAGCGCTCCGAACGTGCGGGGCAGCGCGAACGGGATCAGCAGCATGAGCACGATCTCGAACAGGCTGGTCCAGCCCGTCGGGTTCTCGAACGGGTGCGACGAATTGGCGTTGAAGAACCCGCCGCCGTTGGTGCCCAGCAGCTTGATCGCCTCCTGCGAGGCGACCGGACCGCCCGGAAGCAGCTGCGTTCCGCCGGAGACGGTGGCCGTCTCCACGAATCCCGACAGGTTCTGCACGACGCCGCCTGCGAGCAGGACGACGGCGGCCAGGAGGGAGAAGGGCAGGAGGATGCGGAACGTGCCCCGCACCAGATCGACCCAGAAGTTGCCGAGCGTCACCTCACGTCTGGCCGCGAAGCCGCGCACGAGGGCGATCGCCACGGCCATGCCGACGGCGGCCGAAACGAAGTTCTGCACGGCGAGCGCCGTCGCCTGCACCGTGTAGCCGAGCGTCTGCTCCGGCGAGTACGACTGCCAGTTGGTGTTGGTGACGAACGACACCGCCGTGTTGAATGCGAGGTGCTCACTGGGCGCGTCGAGTCCGAGCGCGAACGGGAGCCACGGCTGCAGCCGCTGCAGGGCGTAGACGACCAGCACCCCGACGGCCGAGAAGATGAGCACCGAGCGCACGTACGACGACCAGGTCTGCCCCGATCGCGGGTCGACCCCGATCGCGCGGTACAGGCCGCGTTCGACGGCGGCATCCTTCGGCGACGTGTACACCCACGCCATGTAGTCCCCGAGGGGGCGGTGGGCCAGCGCGAGGACGAGCACCACCGTCAGTAGGCCGGCAGCGGCATACAGCCACTCCATCAGAACCACTCCGGCTTCAGGAGGGCGACCACGAGGTAGCCGACGGCGGCGACACCGAGGAGGGCCGCGAGGATGTCGAAGACGATCATCGACGCTCCTCCTTCGCGCGCGCGGGGAGCGCTGCCGCGCCGGAGGCGGGCGGCCCCAGCCGCTCGAGGGCGGTCGCGACGAGACCGACGACGAGGAAGAGGAAGAGGATGCCGGCGACGAAGAGGAGGTCGAGCACGGGAAGTCCGATCGATGAGCGGGCGACCCGCGGGAGGCGGGCCGTGCGCCGAGGGGGCGCGACTCCCGATCACACACCCGTCCCGTGCCGCGCGGCGGCGTCCTCACGGGATCCATACGGGCAACGCGTCGACCCTTACGCGGTACTCACGCCGGGGCGCCGCCTCAGCCCGCGAAGGCGCCCGCGAGCGCGCCGGCGACCCCGCCCGCGAGCACGACGGCCCACGCCGGCACCCGCGCCGGCCCGAGCAGCACGAAGGCCGCGACGGCGAACGCCAGGTCGACCGGTCCGCGGACCGCTTCGACGAAGACCGGGTCGTACAGCGCGGCGCCCAGGATGCCCACGACCGCCGCGCTCGCCCCGCGCATCGCCGCCGCGACCCCTGTCCGCCGGCGCAGGCGGTTCCAGAAGGGCAGCACGCCGACGAGGAGGAGGAACCCCGGGAGGAACAGCGCCAGCGTCGCGACGATCGCCCCGACGGCGCCGCCGGGACCCGTGGTCGCGAGCGCGCCGAGGTACGTCGCGAAGGTGAACAGCGGGCCGGGCACGGCCTGCGCGGCGGCGTACCCGGTGAGGAACTGGTCGGGCGAGACCCACCCCGTCTGCACGACGGCGGCGTCGAGCAGGGGCAGCACGACGTGACCGCCGCCGAACACGAGCGCACCGGAACGGAAGAAGGCGTCCACGAGAGCGATCGTGCCCTCGCCGGTCGTCGCGGCGAGCAGCGGGAGACCGACGAGCAGCACTCCGAACACGACGAGGCTCCCCGCCCCCACCACGACCGGTATCCGAAACCCGAGCGGAGCGGCGGCGCCGGCATCCGCTCCCGTGCGACACCACAGGAGCCCGGCGAGCGCGCCGAGCCCGATCGCCGCGAGCGGACTCCACGACCCGCCCACGAACAGCACGATGGCCGCCGCACCCGCCGCGATCAGCGCGCGGACGGCATCCGGGGTGAGCGTGCGCGACATGCCCCACACGGCATGCGCGACGACCGCCACGGCCACGATGAGGAGGCCGCGGATCGCTCCCTCGGCGACGTCTCCCGTGAGCACCGACGCCCCGGCGGCGACAGCGAACATGAGCAGGCTCGAGGGGAGCGTGAAGGCGACGAAGGCGAGCAGGGCACCCGCCGTCCCGGCGCGCAGCAGACCGATCGCGAAGCCGAGCTGACTGGATGCCGGGCCGGGCAGGAACTGGCAGAGGGCGACGAGCTCACCGAACTCGTCCTCCGTGAGCCACTTCCGGCGCTCGACGAACTCGGCGCGGAAGTAGCCGATGTGCGCGATCGGACCGCCGAACGACGTCAGCCCCAGACGCAGGAACACGAGGAACACGGCGAGCGCGCGGGGCATGCCTTCCTCTCTTCCAGACTCGGGTGAACGGGGAGTGAAGCGGGTGTCAGTCGGTGAGAGGACCCTCGGCCGCCACGACATCGGCGTGCCCGACCGCGACGGGAAGACCGTTGCGGTCGGCGCGCATCCGTCGCAGGAGGAGCGTGGCAGCCGCCGAGGCGGCGCCCACGAGCGCCAGCACACCGAAGGTCGTCGCGAGGGACGCGACGACCGCGTCGTAGATCGACGCTGCCGCCGTCCCGGCATCCCCCGCGGCATCCGCGAAGACACCGCGTGCGACGGCGAGCGCCACGAGCGCGAGCGCAGCGACGGCCGCCACCGCACCCGCGGTCCACGCCAGCACGCGCCCCCGGCGGCGGCTCAGCAGCACACCGGCGGCGAGCAGCACGGCGACCGCCCACGGCATCCACGCCCCCACCGTGACGGCCGCGGCGTACACCGCTCGCGCCGTCAGCAGCGTCTCCGCAGACCCGAGCGTCACCGTCAGCGGCACGGCGGGCAGGAGAGCTGCCGCCACCACACCCTCGTCGATCAGGCGTTGCCGCGCCGCGGCGACGACCGCATCGACGTGCAGCTGCAGCTCACCGTCGTCGCTGACCCCGAGCGCGTCGCCCGGGTCGCGCGTGAGCACGGCGAGGGCGGCCGTGTGCGTCGCGCGCAGGGCGACCGTCCACGTGCCGGCGAACCGGTCCGACGTGACGAGGTCGGTCACCGTCCGTTCGATCAGGGTCTCGACGCTCTGGGCGGCCGCTCCTCGCAGGAGTGGAAGGGCGGCGCGGGCCCGGGGCGGCAGATCGAGGCCGTCGAGACCGGCGAAGAGGTCGCCGAGGAGCGTCTCGGCGTCGAGTCGGTCTGCGATCGCCGTCGTCGAGCGGTCGACGAGCAGTCCCTGGACAGCGGGGTCGGTAGCCAGCGGCGACAGCACGGCGACGAACCGGTCGGTGTCGACCAGCGCGACGCGCGCCCACGCCGCGACGGTAGCGACCGGCGTCAGCACGACGCCCACGACGATCAGGACGACCGCCAGCGCGCGCCGCAACATGTCAGGCGCCGGTGTGGGTGAGGAGGATCATCATCTGCTGCCAGAAGTAGCTGAACCACACGAGCGCGATCACGATGCTCGCGACGATGGAGCCGATCCACACCCACAGGGCCGCGAGTCCCGATCCGGTCTCGCGACGCAGCACGACGGTCCGACCGATCACGTAGACGCCGATCGAGACGATGAGGGCGAAGAACGACCACGCCCAGTGGAACGGACGGGCCACGCCGCGCTTCTTGAGCTCCCGCCAGTCGAGCCACGAGAAGACGATCGACGCACCGATCCCCGCATACACGAGCACCTGGATGAGGATGCTCGCGAGCATCCAGTCGGACATCACCGCGGCGACGGCGGCCGAATCCGAGCCGCCCATCGTCTCGATCCGGACCAGGTCGCCCAACGAGCTCGGGTTCAGAAGGAAGAGGCTGAACACCGGGAGCAGGGTGGAGACCACGATCGCGAGGTAGATCCAGACCGTGTGGGTGTTGGCGCCGGGCGCCGACGGCCCGTACGCCACCGGCGGGGCCGCAGCGGGCCACGCGGGAGCCGTCTGGCCGTAGCCCGGCGCCGACTGACCGTAGGCGGGAGCTCCCTGAGCCTGACCGTACGCGGCCTGACCGTACGCGGCGGGAGCGCCGTACGCCGGCGCGGAGACCGGGTGGGCGAGCGGCGCCTCGGGTGCCGGTGCCGGTGCCGCGGGTGCGTACTCGCCGTATCGCGGGAGCGGCGGAGCAGCGGGCGCGATCGGCTCGGACGGCGCGATCGGCTCGGACGGGGCGATCGGCTCGGCCTGGGCAGCGGGCGCGGCCTCGGCAGCGGGCGCAGCGGCCTCGGCGGGCGCAGCGGCCTCCGCAGCCGGGGCTTCCGCAGCCGGGGTGGCGGGCGCGGCCGGGGCCGTCGGGAGGGGCGCGGTGTGCTCGGTCCACTGCGCGCCGTCCCACCAGCGGGTGCGCGTCGGGTCGGTCGGGTCGGCGTACCAGCCGGCGGGGGTCGTCATCGTGTGCTCTCCTGGAGGTCGGCGCCCGCGTGGGCGAGTTCGGCAAGGGCGGATTCGGAGGATGCGGGGGCGACGCCCGCGACCAGGTCGGTGAGCACGCGCACGTGACGGCCGTGCTCGAGGGCGTCGAGCGCGGAGGCCCGGACGCAGTAGTCGGTGGCGATGCCGGTCACGTCGACGTCGACCACGCCGAACGCGGTGAGGAGGTCGCCGACCGTCTCCCCCGCGTCGGTGACACCCTCGAACAGCGAGTACGCCGGGCGGCCCTGGCCCTTCTTCACGTGATGCGTCACCGCGGTCGTGTCCAGGCCCGGGTCGTACTCGGCGCCGGGCGTGCCTGCGACGCAGTGCACCGGCCACGTGTCGACGAAGTCGGGGTCGCCGTCCGCGAAGTGTCCCCCGTTGTCGTTGTCGGCGTCGTGCCAGTCGCGCGAGGCGATGACGAGCGCATACTCACCGGCATGCGCGGCGAGATGGCGTGAAATGCCGGCGGCGACGGCATCCCCGCCCGCCACGCCGAGGGCGCCGCCCTCGGTGAAGTCGTTCTGCACGTCGACGATGAACAGCGCCCGGGTCATACGTCGAGCGTAGCCGGGCCCGCCGCGTTCACAACTCCGGAAAGCCGGATCATGGGAGCCCGAGAAAGCACTCGCCCGCGCCGCTTCCCTAGGCTGTCGATCATGCTCGCCGCCTCCGTCGCCTTCCTCGGCGCGCTCGTGTACGGATCGGCCGACTTCCTCGGCGGCCTGGCGGCACGGCGCCTGCGGCCGCTTCTCGTCACGGCGGTCGCGGCCTTCTCGGGCGTGCTCGTGCTGGCGATCGCCTCCCCGGTGCTGGGAGGTGTGTGGCGGGCGGAAGATGTCGCGTGGGGCGCCGCCTCGGGCCTTGCAGGAGCCGTGGCGGTCGGCCTCCTCTACGCGTGTCTCGCGATCGGGCCCATGAGCGTGCTCTCGCCGCTCACGGCCGTGGTGTCAGCCGTCGCCCCCATGCTGTGGGGGCTCCTCGTCGAGGGCGAACGGCTCGCGCCGATCGGCTACGTCGGTCTCGTCGTCGCAGTCGTCGCCATCGTCCTCGTCGCGTTCCTGCCCGGCGAACGCATCACGCGACCGTCGCTAAAGGCCGTTGTCATGGCCGTCGGCTCGGGCGTCGCCATCGGCGCCTTCCTCATCCTCCTCGATCAGACGAGCGCCGACAGCGGCGTCGTTCCGCTGCTGGTCAACCGTGCCGTCGCGGGAACGATCGCGAGCGTGGTCGTGCTCGTCGCCCTCGCCGTCGCCGTTCGGCGCGGACGCCCGGCCGCCTCCGTGCTGACGAGCGCCGAGAACTCGCCCCCCGCTCGCCGCGCGTGGCTGCTCGCGTCGGCGTGCGGCTGCGTCGACGCGACCGCGAACCTGCTGCTGGTTGTCGCGCTCCGCTCCGGCGGCGATCTCGCGGTGGTGTCCGCACTCACCGCGCTCTACCCCGCGGGAACGGTGCTGCTGGCCGCGGTCGTGCTGCGCGAGCACATCGCACGGGTGCAGTTGGTCGGCCTCGCGCTGGCCCTCACGGCCGGCGTGCTGCTCGCGCTGTCGTAGCTCAGCCGCGGACGAACAGCAGCACCCACGACGTGACGAGAGCGATGACGCCGAGCGCCAGCAGCCCCGCCGAGGCGACGACGACGCCCGTGAGCGCGGGCGGACGCCGCGTGCGGCGCATGCGGTCGCGCCACCCGTAGCGGTACCAGATCGACACGCGGTCGACCCCCGCGAGATCGGCGGCATCGTGGTCGTTCAGGCGGGCACTATTCGCGTCGCCGTCGGCGTCGTACCAGCGCACGAACGTCTCGGCATCCTCGTGGTCGACGAGCGCTTCAGCGGGGAGCCACGTGCCGTCGACCGCCCACAGGATGAGAGCGAGGATGCCGAGCGCCACCGCACCGCCGAACCCGAGCCACGTGAAGACCTCGATCACCGCATCGAGCGCGTCCACCCGGCCTCCTGAGCCCTCGGGTCGCCGTCGCGCGCGACCCGTACGACGAAGGCCCGCCGAGCGACGGGCCTTGCTTGTCGAGCCACCTAAGGGAATCGAACCCTTGACCTATTCATTACGAGTGAATCGCTCTGCCGTCTGAGCTAAGGTGGCGCGTGCTCTGCTCTCGCATGCACGATCAACGATCTTACAGGGTCGGCGAGGGTGCCGCGAACCGCGCTCCGCGGTCCTGCCTCGAACGCCCCGCCACGTCGATGAGCGTCACTCGCACCGCAGCCCGTCTTCGGGCACCGTGCCGTCGACCAGGTAGGCGACGACGGCGTCGTCGACGCACGCGTTGCCCTTGTTGAATCCCGTGTGCCCCTCTCCCACGCGCGTGACGAGCACGCCGGACGACAGCTGGTCGGCCAACGACTCCGACCACTCGTACGGCGTGGCGGGGTCGTTCGTGGTGCCGACGACGACGATCGGGGCAGCGCCCTCGGCGGTGATCGGCTCGCGCACGCCGGTGGGTTCCGCCGGCCACACCTCGCAGACGTCGACGCCCTGCCAATACGGCGCGATCGTGGGCGCCTTCTGCGCGATGAGGGCTTCGGCGGCCGCCTGATCGGCCTCGTCGGTGTCGAGCGGATAGTCCATGCAGTTGTACGCGCGGAACGCTTCGGTCGAGTTGTCTGCGTACGTGCCATCGGGCGAGCGGCCGTAGTAGAAGTCGGCGAGTCGGAAGGCCGTGTCCGGGTTCCCGCCGAGAGCGTCCTCGAGCGCCATCGAGAGGAAGCCCCAGCTCTCCTGCGAGTAGAGCGCGGCGATGATGCCCGTCAGCAGGGAGTCGGCGCCGAGTTCCCGGCCGTCGGACGCCTGTAGCGGCGAGCGGTCGACACTCGCGAGCAGCGTGCCGAGGTCGGCCATCGCCTCGTCGACCGAACCGCCGAAGGGGCAGTCGCTGCCGTCGAGGCAGTCGGCCATGTACGCACGCAGCGCCGACTCGAAGCCGACCGCTTGGATCGTGCCGACGTCGAGACCCGGGATGGCGGGATCGATGGCCCCGTCGAGCACGAGGCGCCCGACCTGTGCGGGGAACAGCTTGGCGTACGTGGCGCCGAGGAAGGTGCCGTACGAGTAGCCGAGGTAGTTGAGCTTCGCATCGCCGAGCACCGCCCGCAGGAGGTCGAGGTCGCGGGCTGCGTTGTCGGTCGTGATGAACGGGAGGATGCCGTCGCTGCCGTCGATGCACGCCTGCACGAACTCGTCGTTGCGTTCGGTGAGCTCGGCCTCCCAACCGGCGCTGCCACGCGGGTCGGCGGGGATGTCGAACAGGTACGCGTCCATCTTCGCCGCGTCGAGGCACGTCACGGCGGTCGACCGCCCGACACCGCGCGGGTCGAACCCGATCACGTCGTACGCGTCGGCCAGCTCGTCGCCCACGGCGAACAGGGCGCTGTCGGCGATCATGTCGTAGCCGCTGGCACCGGGACCGCCGGGGTTGGTGAGCAGCGAACCCTGCGCGTCGCCGCCGGACGCCGCCCGGCGGATGACCGCCAGTTCGATCTCACCGGCATCCGGGTCGCTCCAGTCCAGGGGCGCCGTCACGGTCGTGCAGTCGTAGCTGCCCGGGTCGGTGCCCTCGCAGTCGTCCCACGACAGCGCCTGCCCGTAGAAGTCCTCGAAGCCGGCGGGAACGCTGTCGAGGTTCGGAGACGAGCTGGGCGCCGCGGAGGGCGAAGCCTCGGACTTCGGATCCCACAGGATGCCGCAGGCGCTGAGGGCGAGGGCGGCCACCGCCAGCCCGGCGGTGACGGTCAGGAGGCGACGGGTGCGGTTCACGGGGTCCTTCCGCTGGCGACGGTGATGAGGAGGCTCTCCAGCGCGAGCGCAGGCGCGGCGTTGCCTTCCAGGTTGGTCCGGGTGACGGAGATCTGGTCGAGCACCGTGAGCGTGCGGGGCGCGTCCCACGCGGCGGCCAAGGCCGTCAGCTCGTCGGCGAGTTCGCGGTTGATGAGGTCGTCGCCCCGCGAGAACTGCAGCATGAGCGTGTCGCGGTACATCGACTCGAGATCGGTGAGCACGCGGTCGATGCCGTCGCGCAGGCTGCGCGTGGCGCGCCGCTTCTGGTCGTCTTCGAGTGCGCTCAGCTGTCCGCGGACTGCGGGCGGCACGGCGCTGCCGGCCGGGATGCCGAGGGTACGCAGCAGCGCCTCCCGCTCGCTCTCGTCGCGTTCCGCCGTCAGCGCCTTGGCATCTTCCGTGGCCGCCTGCACGACACGCGCCGCGACCTCCACGGCATCGCCGACGCCGCGCACGCGCAGCACCGCGCGCAGCGTCTCGTCGCGGCGGGCCCGGGCGGCTTCGTCGGTGGCGAGGCGCTGGGCCATGCCGATGTGGCGCTGGGCCAGGCGCGCGGACTGTTCGGCGACGGCCGGGTCGGCACCGGTGCGCTGTGTGATGAGGCGGGCGACATCGTCGACGTCGGGCTCGCGCAGCCGGAGCGTGCGCACGCGCGATCGGATCGTGGGGAGGAGGTCGGCGTCGCTCGGTGCGCACAGCACCCATACGGTGCGCTCCGGCGGCTCCTCGAGGGCCTTCAACAGCACGTTGCTCGTGCGTTCGACCATGCGGTCGGCGTCTTCCATGACGATCACGCGGTAGCGGCCGAGCGACGGTGCGAAGTACGACCTCTCCACGAGCGCCCGCGCGTCCTTGATCGAGATGATGACGCCCTCGGTGCGCAGCGCCGCGAGGTCGGGGTGTGTGCCGGCCAGCACCTGGCGCATGGCCGTCTCATCGCCGGGCTCGGCGATGAGGGCGGCGGCGAAAGCGTAGGCGAGGGTCGAACGGCCCGACCCGGGCGGTCCGGTGATCAACCACGCATGAGCGAGTTGCGCCGGGTCGGACGCGGCCGCCTGCAGCTGCGCGACGGCATCCGCCTGGCCCCACACCTCACCCCAGGGGACCTCTCGCGCCGCGGCTGGCGCCCCGGGCGACGCGGGGCGTGCCGAGGGTGCCGTCGTCATGGCGACCAGCCTACGGGGTGCCGACGACGCCGCGTCGGGCGGTCAGGACAGCAGCGCGGCCACGCGCGTGCGCACGCTGTCCGCGAGCTCTTCGACGGGTCGCGTCGCATCGAGCACGAGGAAGCGGTCGGGTTCGGCGTGAGCCAGCTCGAGGTAGGCCTCTCGCACCCGGGTGTGGAAGTCGGCTTGCTCCGCCTCGAGCCGGTCGAACGGCTTGTCGTCGGCATCGAGACGGTGCCGCGCCGCGGCGGGATCGAGATCGAGGAGCACGGTGAGATCGGGAAGTGCGCCGCCCGTCGCCCACAGGGACAGGTCGCGGATCTGGCCCGGATCGAGCACGCGGCCAGCGCCCTGGTAGGCGACCGAGGAGTCGAGGTAGCGGTCCTGGATGACGACCTCGCCGCGCGCGAGGGCCGGCTGCACGAGGGTGGCGACGTGATGTGCGCGGTCGGCGGCGTACAGAAGCGCTTCGGCGCGGGGGGCGATGTCGCCGCGGTGGTGGAGCACGATGTCGCGGACGAGATTGCCGACGGCGGTTCCGCCGGGCTCCCTCGTGCGCACGACGGTGCGTCCCTCGCCGCTCAGCCACTCCTCCAGTCGGGTCGCCTGCGTGGTCTTGCCGGAGCCGTCGCCGCCCTCGAAGGTGATCCACAGCCCGCCCGGTGAAGCCGGGGCAGGCTGCGGCGCGGGTGAGCTCACTTCTTGGCCGGCGTCTTGCGCGTCGTGGTCCGACGCGTCGTGCGCTTCGGGGCGGGACCCTTCGCACGCTTCTCGGCGAGCATCTGCACGGCGATCTCGTAGGTGATGTCGTCGGGCGTCTGTCCGCGCGGGATCGTGACGTTCGTGGTTCCGTCGGTGACGTAGGCACCGAAGCGGCCGTCCTTGATGCGGATGGGCTTCTCGCTCACCGGGTCGGCCTCGAACTCCTTGAGCGACGTGGCGGCGCGGTTGGCGTACTTCGGCAGCGCGTAGATCTCCAGGGCCTGATCGAGCGTGATGTCGAAGATGAGCTCTTCGCTGCCGATGCTGCGCGAATCGGTGCCCTTCTTGATGTACGGGCCGTAGGGACCGTTCTGAGCGGTGATCTCGACGCCCGTCTCGGGGTCGACGCCGACGACGCGCGGCAGTCCGAAGAGCTTCAGTGCCGTGTCGAGGTCGATCGTCTCGGGAGACATGCTCTTGAACAGCGAGGCGCGGCGGGGCTTGGGTGCGGCATCCTTCTTCGCTCCGCGCTTCTTGGGCGCCTCCTCGACCGGCGCCTCGGTCTCCGGCAGGAGCTCCTCCAGATACGGACCGAAGCGGCCGTCCTTCACGACGATGTCGCGACCGTTCTCGGGGTTCTGCCCGAGAACACGGTCGCCGCCGACGGGAGCGTCGATGAGCTCCTGAGCCTTCGCGGGCGTGAGCTCGTCGGGTGCGAGGTCGTCGGGCACGTTGATCCGGCGCGGGTTCTCGTCGTCGCCGGGCACCTCCAGGTACGGCCCGTAGCGGCCGAACCGGAGCACGGCCACGTCGCCGATCGGCGTCGAGTTGATCTCGCGCGCATCGATGTCACCGAGGTTGTCGACGACGTTGCGGAGCCCGACGTGGTCGTCGGCGCCGAAGTAGAACTTCCGGAGCCACTCGGCGCGGTCCTGCTCACCGCGGGCGATCGCGTCGAGGTCGTCCTCCAGTGCCGCCGTGAAGTCGTAGTCGACGAGGTCGGAGAAGTGCTGCTCGAGGAGGCGGACGATGCTGAACGCGAGCCAGCTGGGCACGAGCGCTTGGCCGCGCTTGCTGACGTACCCGCGGTTGAGGATGACGTCGATGATGCTCGCGAACGTCGAGGGCCGACCGATGCCCTTCTCTTCGAGCGCTTTGACGAGCGACGCCTCCGTGTAGCGGGGCTTCGGGCTCGTCGCGTGCCCCTTCGCCTCGATGTCGCGAAGGGTGACCGCGTCGCCGACGGCGAGCGCCGGGAGCGACTGGTCGTCGGACTTGTCGGCGTCGCCGCGCTTCTCGTCGCGTCCTTCCTCGTAGGCGTCGAGGAACCCCTTGAAGGTGTAGACGGTCCCGGATGCCGTGAACGCGGCGACCTTGCCGCCGGCGGCGACATCGATCGTGACGGTCGTGGTCTCGTACTTCGCGTCGGCCATCTGGCTGGCGACGGTGCGCTTCCAGATGAGGTCGTAGAGACGCATCTCGTCGCGGTCGAGCGACGAGGCGACGGAGGCGGGGGTGCGGAAGTCCTCGCCGGACGGGCGGATCGCTTCGTGCGCCTCCTGCGCGTTCTTGCTGTTGTTGCGGTAGCTGCGCGGGTTCGCCGGAACCGCCGTGTCGCCGTAGAGCGCGACGGCCTGTGCGCGTGCCGCCGACACGGCCTGCGTCGAGAGCGCCGTCGAGTCGGTGCGCATATAGGTGATGAAGCCCTTTTCGTAGAGCCGCTGCGCGACGCCCATGGCGTGCTTGGCGCTCATCGAGAGCTTGCGACCGGCCTCCTGCTGGAGCGTGGAGGTCGTGAACGGCGGCTTGGGGCTGCGGGTGCCGGGCTTGGCCTCGACGGAGGTGACGGTGCCGGTGCCGACGGCTTCGATGGCGGCGGCAAGGTCGCGCACCTGGCCTTCCGTGAGCACGACGACGGCCTTCTTGAGCTCACCGCGGTCGTCGAAGTCGGTGCCCCGGGCGAGCGGCGCCCCGTCGAGCCGGGAGAGTCGCGTCGCGAAGGCGTCGGAGGACTCCTTCGCCGCGTGCGCCTCGACGTCCCAGTACGACGCGGACACGAACGCCATGCGCTCGCGCTCCCGGTCGACGACGAGACGGGTGGCGGCGGACTGGACGCGGCCCGCAGATGTTCCCTGACCCACCTTGCGGCGCGTGACGTCGGAGACGTCCCAGCCGTACAGACGGTCGAGGATGCGGCGGGTCTCCTGCGCGTCGACGAGCGCGAGGTCGAGCTCGCGGGTGTTGTCGACGGCGGCGCGGATGGCATCCTTCGTGATCTCGTGGAACACCATGCGCTTGACGGGCACCTTCGGCTTCAGCGCCTCGAGCAGGTGCCACGCGATGGCCTCGCCTTCGCGATCCTCATCGGTGGCGAGGAGCAGTTCGTCCGCGGTCTTCAGTGCGCGCTTGAGCTCGGCGACGGTCTTCTTGCCGCGATCGCTCTCCACATATAGAGGGGTGAAGTCGTTCTCGATGTCGATCGAGTACTTGCCCACGGAGGTCTTCTTGAGCTCGGCGGGGATGTCCTTCTTCTCTGCGAGGTCGCGGATGTGACCGACGGAGCTGAGCACTTCGTAGCCGTCGCCCAGGTACCCCTGGATCGACTTCATCTTGGTCGGCGACTCGACGATCACGAGCTTCTTGCCGCTCGCGCCTTTCGTGCCGGTCGCGCTCTTCGTGCCCGCGCCTTTCGTGCCCTTGGTGCCTTCAGCCACTGGCGTCCTTTCTTCGATGCACACCATACACACCGCACAGGGGTGCAATCTCCGAGAGCGCCCGGGGATCGAGGTCGCAGCACCCGTGTTCTCTCAGGGCGCAGGTTCTCTCAGCACCCCTGTCTCTCAGGGCGCAGGTGCGGCGCCCAGCGAGACGACGGTACGGGGCGAGCTCACCCCGGCGGCCCCGCCCGTGCCCTCGCCGTCGGCTGGAACGGGCCGAGCGGCACGGTCACGGCGACCGTCGCCACCATCCCCTCGATGTCGCACCCGAGCAGGACGCCGCCCACGCGCCGAGCCGTCTCGGTCGCCCGCGCGCAGGGCTCCCCCGCGATGGCTCCGGATGCCGCATCGGCCGCGGCGAGCGCGGCGGCGTCGGCCGCACCCGCCGCCCGAACCATGCGCACTGATACCGCGCCGGCGGTGCCGCAGCCCACCGCGAGCGTCGCCACGACGGCTGCGGCGCCGACGGCGAGCGCCAGGCCGCTCACGGGTGCGACCCCGCCATCAGAGTCCTCCCGAGAGGGCGCACGATCTCGCCGTCAGGGCGGGCAGCGGCAGCGGCACTCCGCTGGGAGCGGAGACCTCGACGCAATCGAAGTCTCCGTCGGAGCCGATCGCGACGCGAGCACCGGAGACGAGGCCGGCAGCCGCCTCGCGCACGCGGCCGTCACCTTCGCCACGTGCTGCGAGTCGCGCGCCCTGCGCTGCCGCCTGCTCGAGTCGAACCTGCCGGGACGTGCCCGCGAGGGTGGCCGCGGCGAGCGCGATGACCAGCACGACGGCGGGGACGACGACCGCGAACTCCGCCGCCGCCGAGCCGCGGTCGTCACCGATCACCCGACCGCCGATACATCGACGGCTTCTCGCCCGACGGCGCTTCACCCGACCGCCGGTCACCCGCTGGCCGCTCACCCGACGGTGAGGGCGCGACGCACGAGGTCGGTCAGGATGCCTCGCACCTCGTCGCTGCGCATGATCACGACGAGGAGACCCGCAAAGGCGACCGCGGCCATCGTCGCGATCGCGTACTCCGCGGTGGCGGCGCCCGTCTCGTCGGCGAACAGCCGCGCCGACCGTCGACGAGTGAGATCGGGGAAGCCGGCCGGACGCAGATGAGGCTTCCGGGAGAGCCGGCGGTGATGAGTCATGAGGACTCCTTTCTGGTTCGGGTGGCTGGGCGGTCTGGAAGCGAGCTCGACGGTCAGAAGACGACGGGGGCGGACGAGAGGACGGACAGGAGCATCGGCGCCACCCCCAGGAGCAGGAAGGCGGGCAGGGTGCACACCCCGAGCGGCAGGAGGAGCCGGCCGCTCAGTTTCGCGGCCCGCAGCCGCCCCTCGGTCCGCGCGGCGCGGCGGCGGTCTGCCGCCTCCGCTCTCAGAAGCTCGACGGCCGGTGCGCCGCATCGGCGTGACAGCGCGAGGACGGAGGCCGTGGCATCCCGCGCATCGGCGCACCCCGCACCCTCGACCACGGTGAGTGCGCGATCGATCGACACGCCCCCGCTGAGCGCGATCGCCACGAGTTCGTGCGGCCATCCCGCGATGCCGTCGGGCGGCTGGGCTCGCCGGACGAGCGACGCCGTCCACCGTCGAGCGACGACCATGAGCGCGATGCCGCCCCCGGCGCTGGCGAGCCCCGGCGGACTGGACAGCGCGCCGGCGACGTCGAAGCCGAAGGCGGCGACCAGAACGATCGCGAGGAGGGGAAGCCACGCGATGAGCCGCGCGGTCACCGCGGGCTCCGCCAGCGCGACGGCGACGTCCTGGCGGGCCTGCTCCGCGTCGCGCAGGGCCTCGGCCACCGTCCGCAGGCTCGGCGCGAGGGGCGCGCCCACCGTCGTGGCCACGCGCCACGCGATGCCCACCTCCGCCCACGCACCGCCGCGCTGCCGGCACGCCTCGGCGACCCCGGCACCGTCGATCACCTCGCTCGCGATCGCCGCATCATCGATCGGGCCTGCCGCACGCTCGACCGGTGCGCGGCTCGTCGCGATCTCCTCCCAGGACCGCGCCGGAGCAAGACCCGCCTGTAGCAACACCGCGAGCCGGTGGACGTCGGTCGCGACCGTCTCGACATCCGGGATGGATCGACGTTCCGCCCTCGTCACGACGTCTCCGCTATCGACAGGCGGTCGTCGACGACGACGGGACGCGCGATCCCGGTGACCCGGCGGATGCCGTCTCGTCCGCGCTCGATGTGGATGATCGCATCGATGGCGCTGACGACCTGGCGAGCGATCGCGCGGTCGCTCATGCCCGCGAGCGCGCCGAGTGCTTCGAGCCGGGCCGGAACGTCGGCGAGCCCGCTGGCGTGGACGGTGCCGGCACCGCCGTCGTGGCCGGTGTTGAGCGCCGTGAGCAGCTCGCGCACCTCCTCGCCGCGGCACTCTCCGATCACCAGGCGATCCGGGCGCATCCGCAGCGCTTCGCGGACGAGCCGCGCGAGCCCCACGCCGCCGGCTCCCTCGAGATTGGGCTGGCGTGCCTCGAGCCGCACGTGGTGCGGATGGTCGATGCGCAGCTCGGCGACGTCTTCGATCGTCACGATCCGCTCCGTAGCGGGCACGAGACCGAGCAGGCTCGCCAACAGGGTGGTCTTGCCCGCTCCGGTCGATCCCGTGACGAGCAGATTCGCACGGCGCACGACGAGCTCCCTCAACCGCCGTTCGACCACGGCGTCCATCGCACCTCGCCGCGTCAGTTCGTCGAGCGACGGAGGCACGGCGGAAGGCAACCGGATGGAGACGGTCGCCCCCGCACACGCGACCGGAGGGAGCACGGCGTGGACCCGTGCGCCGTTGTCCCAGCGCACATCGACCAGCGGGGAGAGATCGTCGAGGTGGCGGCCTCCGAGAGCGATGACCGCGACCGCGAGCTCCCGCACCGACTCTTCGTCGGCATGCCAGCCGGCGATGCGCTCCGCCCCGCGACCCCGGTCGACGAAGAGCCCATCCACGCCGTTCACGAACACGTCGGTGACCTCGGGGTCGGCAAGGTGCGGTGACAGGGCGCCGAGTGCGGGATGCTCCGGCACGACACGCGCACGATCCCCCGAGCCGACCCGTCGCGCCGACGGCACGCCCGCGACGGGATCCGCCGCAGCGCGGGACGGTCCGGCGGCCTGGGCAGCGTGAGGGCGGACGAGGAACGGTGCGGTCATCCCCCGACGCTAGGGCGGCGAACGACGCGAGCCCGGGCCGCCGGCACCCACCGTGGAAGACCTGTCGCCGCAGGGTATTGGGGAGGAACCGCCGAGCGCGACGGCTCTCCGGAGATGGAGAGGGGCGGCATCCTTTGGGGGGAAGGATGCCGCCCGGGACGGCGTCCGCTACGGGGGATTGCGGGCACGCCGTCACGCCAGAATCTGAGTTCGGCCGGCTCCGAGCATACGCGGAGGCCGTAAACCGGCCAAACACCCGGAGCGCGTGGCGCACCGATATATCACCCTCAGCGTGCCACCCACTATCGGCGGTAGTCGACGGTGCGCGCCGCGGATAGATTGTGCGCAATCGTCACGGAGTCACGACGTCGTCCCGTGAGCCCGAGCCGCAAGGGAGCGCGCATGAGCAGCCAGATCGACCACCTGCTGAACGAGGATCGCCGGTTCGCGCCGAGCGAGGAGTTCGCCCGCAATGCCGTTGCGACCGCCGACCTGTACGCGCAGGCGACGGCCGACCGGGAGGCCTTTTGGGCGGAGCAGGCGCGCGCGCTGCACTGGCACACCCCGTTCTCGACGGTTCTCGACTGGTCCCGCCCGCCGTTCGCCGAATGGTTCGCCGACGGCGAGCTGAACGTCGCGTACAACTGCCTCGACCGCCACGTCGAGGCCGGCCACGGCGACCGTGTCGCGCTCCTGTGGGAGGGAGAACCGGGCGATGAGCGTCGCGTCACGTACGCCGAACTCACCGATGAGGTGAAGCGTCTCGCGAACGTGCTGGGCGACCTCGGCGTCGGCCACGGCGACCGCGTGGCGATCTACATGCCGATGATCCCCGAGGCCATCGCCGCGATGCTCGCCGTCGCGCGAGTCGGCGCCATCCACTCCGTCATCTTCGGCGGCTTCTCGGCCGACAGCCTCCGCACGCGCATCGACGATGCCGGCGCGAAGCTCGTGATCACGGCCGACGGCGGCTACCGCAAGGGCCGCGTCTCACCCCTGAAGCCTGCCGTCGATCAGGCGCTCTCCGACCGGGGCGCCGGTCCGCAGGAGAGCGTCGAACACGTCCTCGTGGTCCGCCGCACCGAGAACGAGGTCACGTGGAAGGCCGACCGCGACGTGTGGTGGCACGACGTGGTGCCCGCGGCATCCGCCGAGCACGAGGCGCAGCCGTTCCCCGCCGAGAACCCTCTCTTCATCCTCTACACGTCGGGCACGACGGGTAAGCCGAAGGGCATCCTCCACACCTCCGGCGGCTACCTGACGCAGGCGGCCTTCACGAACAAGGTGGTCCACGACCTGCACCCCGAGACCGACGTCTTCTGGTGCACGGCCGACATCGGCTGGATCACGGGCCACTCCTACGTGGCCTACGGCCCGCTCGCCAACGGAGCGACGCAGGTGCTCTACGAGGGCACGCCGGACACCCCGCATCCCGGACGCTGGTGGGAGATCGTGGAGAAGTACGGCGTCACGATCCTCTACACCGCCCCGACGGCGATCCGCTCGTTCATGAAGCTCGGCCGCGCGATCCCCCAGAAGTTCGACCTGTCGTCACTGCGGCTGCTCGGATCGGTCGGCGAACCGATCAACCCCGAGGCCTGGATGTGGTACCGCTCGATCATCGGCGGGAAGACGGCCCCCATCGTCGACACGTGGTGGCAGACCGAGACCGGCGCGATCATGGTGTCGGCCCTCCCCGGCGTGACCGAGACGAAGCCCGGCTCCGCGCAGGTGCCGCTGCCGGGCATCTCCGTCGACGTGGTCGACGAGAGCGGTGAGCACGTCGGCAACGGCAACGGCGGGCTGCTCGTGCTCACCGAGCCGTGGCCGAGCATGCTGCGGGGCATTTGGGGAGACCCGGAGCGGTTCCGGGAGACTTACTGGGAGAAGTTCGAGAAGCAGGGCTTCTACTTCGCGGGCGACGGCGCGCGGCTGGACGACGACGGCGACGTCTGGTTCCTCGGTCGCGTCGACGACGTCATGAACGTCTCGGGCCACCGCCTGTCGACGACGGAGATCGAGTCGGCCCTCGTCGGCAACGAGGCCGTCGCCGAGGCGGCCGTCGTGGGAGCGTCCGACGAGACGACCGGTCAGGCGGTCGTCGCCTTCGTGATCATCAAGCAGTCCTACCTCGACGCGCACTCCCCCGAGGGCCTGGCGGGAACGCTCCGCGCGTGGGTCGGCGAACAGATCGGGCCGATCGCTCGGCCGCGCGACGTCTACATCGTGGGCGAACTGCCCAAGACGAGGTCGGGCAAGATCATGCGCCGTCTGCTGCGCGACGTCGCCGAGGGACGCGAGGTCGGCGACACGACGACCCTCGCCGACACCGCGGTGATGTCGGTGATCTCGGCGCAGGTCAAGTAGCCCGCGGCATCCCTGGTGGGGCATGTCCCGGTTTCGGTCGGGTCATGTCCCACTTTCGGGCAGCCGTGTCTTTCGCTTGGGCATGTCCCCGTTTCGGTCGGTCGTCTCTTTCGCTTCGGCATGTCCCAGTTTCGGTCGCTTTTGCACCCGCCGAACGACCGCAACTGGGACATGGTCTACACAACGTGGGACATGGGCCGCACAAAGTGGGACATGGTCCGCCGCCGCCGCGGCCGCAGCCATTGCGGCCGCACAAAGTGGGACATGGTCCGCCGCATCCCCGGCCGCATTAGCCGCATCGCCGGCCGCAGCCATAGGCGGGCCGACAGAGACCGTCAGGCGAGGGCGAAGATGAACTCGACCTCGACGGGGCTGTCCAGCGGCAGGACGGGCACACCAACCGCGGAACGCGCGTGGACGCCTGCCTCGCCGAACACCTCACCGAGTAGCTCGCTCGCGCCGTTGACGACGAGCGGCTGACCCGTGAACTCGGGCACGGATGCCACGAAGCCCGTGACCTTGACGACCCTCGCCAGATTGTCGACGCCGCCGGCGACAGCGGCCGCAGCGGCGATTCCATTCAGCGCGCACTGGCGGGCGTAGGCCTGCGCGTCGGCGGGCGGGACAAGCCCGTGGCCGTCGCCGACCTTGCCGGTCGCGGGAAGCGCACCGGAGACCATGGGCAACTGCCCCGCGGTGTACACGAGGTCACCGTGGACGGTCGCCGGCACGTACGCGGCGACGGGCGGGACGACGGGAGGAAGGTCGATGCCGAGTTCGGCGAGCCGCTGGGAGATGCTCATCACGCCTCCTCGAACTGCTGAGCCGCCTGGGCGGCGGCACCGAGTCCGGCGTTGGCCGCTCCACCGCCGGTGGGACGCTTGAAGTAGGCGACGAGTCCGCCCTCCGGCCCCGGCACCACCTGGACGAGCTCCCACCCCTGCTTACCCCAGTTGTTGAGGATCGCAGCGGTGTTGTGGATCAGCAGCGGCGTGGTGAGGTACTCCCACGTGGTCATTCGGTGCTCCCGTTCGACGTCACGGATAGGCGCGGCATGCGGGGCCCTACCGAGGCTTCCCCCAGGTATCTCCCTTACGATCAAGCCTATGCCCCAATCGAAACGGACAGCCACCGGCGTGCTCGGAGGCCTTCTCGGCCTCATCGGTCTCAGCACCGTGGCCGGTGTGCTGATCACCGCGACCGTGACCCCCGCCATCGCGGTGTCCGGATACGCGGCCTCCAGCGCGATCACGATGTTCGACAAGATGCCGAGCTATCTCGAGCCCGCCTCGCTCATGCTCCCGACGCGCATCTACAAGAAGAACGCCGACGGCAAGAACGTGCTGATGGCGCAGTTCTACGACCAGAACCGCATCCCTGTGAAGTACGACCAGGTCGCGACGGTCATGTACGACGCGATCCTCTCCAGTGAGGACAAGAACTTCTACTCGCACGGCGGCGTCGACCTCCTCGGCACGCTGAAGGCGCTCGCGGGCAACGCATCGGGCAGCGACACCCGCGGTGGCTCGACGATCACGCAGCAGTACGTCAAGAACGTGCTGCAGCAGAACTGCGAGTTCGACGCGACGACCGACGAGGAAGTGCAGGCGTGCTACCTCCAGACGACGGTCAATAAGGGCGCGGAAGGCTACCAGCGCAAGCTCCAGGAGATGCGCTACGCGATCCAGCTCGAAAAGGAGTACGAGAAGAACGACATCCTGCTCGGCTACCTGAACATCGCGTCGTTCGGTGGCACCGTCTACGGCATCGGCGCCGCCGCCCAGTACTACTTCAGCACCTCGGCCGACAAGCTCACGATCGCGCAGGCCGCCACCATCGCGGGCATGGTGCAGGAGCCGAACACCTTCCGGATCGACCGCCCCGACGGCACCTGGACCGACAAGGACGGAAACGCGCGCAACAGCGCGGAGGACGGCTATGCCGACACGCTCGACCGACGCAACTACGTGCTCGGTCGCATGTTCGCCGACGGCAAGATCACCAAGGACGAGTACGACGAGGCGAAAGCCTCGAAGATCGAGCCCAAGATCAAGAAGCGCACGAGCGGCTGCGGGCAGGCCAAGGGCGCGGAATTCTTCTGCGACTATGTCACCCACATCATCCGTAACGACAAGGCCTTCGGCGAGACGAAGGAAGAGCGCGCCGCCGCCCTCCGTCGCGGTGGACTCAAGGTCTACACGACTCTCGACTACGACCTCCAGAAGGCCGCGAACTCCGCCATCTCCATCGTCGAGCCGCGCGTCGACTACATGAACCTCGGTGCGTCCGGCATCCAGGTCGAGGTCGGTACCGGCCGCATCCTCTCGATGGTCCAGAACCGCGACTACGAAGCCGCGGCCACCAAGGAGAACGGCAAGACGACCGCGGTCAACTACAACGTCCGCAGCAAGGACGGCGGTGGCGGTCACGCCGCGGGATCGACGTACAAGGTCTTCAGCCTCATCAACTGGCTGCAGCAGGGACACTCTGTCAACGAGTACCTCAACGGGCGCGTCGGACCCAAGACGGTCGACCGCTGCGACGGCCAAACCCAGGTGGTCCAGACGGGTTCCGGCAAGGATGCCAACGGCAACAACAAGGTCGGAAACTTCGAGAACAGCCAGGGCTACAACGGCTCGATCTACAACTTCACGAAGGACTCGCTCAACTCTGGCTTCATCGCGATGGCCGAGCGCATCTCGGTGTGCAGCACGAACAAGGTGGCCGGCAAGCTCGGCGTCACGTTCGGCAACGGCAAGTCGATCGCCGAGGGCGACAACGCTCCGTACGACGTGCTGGGCTCGGTCGACGTCGCGCCGATCGACATGGCACAGGCGTACGCGGCCATCGCCGCGAACGGCACCCTCTGCGAGTCGAAGGCCATCGATCGCGTCGTCAACGCGGACGGCACCGACCACGCCATCCCCGAGACGACCTGCAAGCGCGTGCTGAGCGAGGCTGTCGCCTCGACCACGGCGTACACGCTGCAGGGCGTCATGCAGGGCGACGGCACCGGTTCGGGTGCCCGCACCTACGACGGCACGCCGATCTTCGGCAAGACCGGTATCCACCAGTTCCTCCACACGTGGATGGATGGATCGAGCACCGAGGTCACCACCGTCGTGTGGGTCGGGAACGTCAAGGGTGAAGAGCGCCTCGACAACCACTACATGGCCGGCTACCGACTGTCGCGGATCCGTAACAGCATCTGGCCGAACATGCAGCGCGCGGCCAACGCGAAGTACGGTGGCGACGCCTTCCCGAGCCCCGACAAGGAGCTCACCAAGCGCGTGCTGGTCGAGCTCCCCAACGTCGTCGGTATGACGGTGGACGAGGCCACCTCGACGCTGCGCGCCGAAGGCTTCTCGGTTACCGTCGCCGATGAGATCGATGCGACCGAGGCTGCCGGCACGATCGTGGAGCAGAACCCCGGTGCCGGCCGTGTGGCCGGCGGGACCACCGTGACGATCACCCCCTCCAACGGTCGCGGTGTCGCCGTGCCGTCGGTGGGTGGCACCCCCGACGACGCGGAAAACGCGTTGCGTGCCGCCGGATTCAGTCGGCTCGAGCGGGAGTGCACGCAGACCGAAGGCGCGCCCGGTCCGGGTGTCGTGACCGGCACCGATCCGGCCGCCGGCACGATCGTCGGTCGCAACGACCGGATCACGATCCAGTACCAGGCCCCCAACTGTGGCGGCAATGGCAATGGGAACGGCAACGACGGGGGCAACGACTGAGCGCCTCCGCCGCGACCCGCACCGCCCTCACGGCTCTTGCAGCCGTGGGGGCGGTCGGCGTCGGGTCGGCCGTCTGGGGTATCGGCATCGAGCGCTTCCTGTTCACCGTCCGCCGGCACGAGCTCGCCGTGCTCCCGCCCGGGGCGCCCTCACTGACGGTGCTCCACCTGTCCGACGCGCATATGGCTCCGTGGCAGCGACGCAAGCAGCAGTGGATCGCGGCGACTGCCGAGGCGGTGCAGCCCGATCTCGTCATCAACACGGGCGACAACCTCGGCCACGAAGAGGGACTTCGCGGCATCCGCTCGGCCTTCGCTCCCCTGCGAGGCGTCCCGGGCTTCTTCGTCCACGGCTCCAACGACGTGGTCGGGCCTTCGGCTCGCAATCCCCTGCTGTACTTCACCGGTCCGTCCGGCCATCAGGCACGCGCGTCGAGCCTGGACACCCCCGCGATGGACGCGTTCTTCACCGACGAGCTCGGCTGGACCGACGTGAACGACACCGCGGCGCGACGCACCGTCGGAGGTTTCGTGATCGACGCGTTCGGCGTCGACGACGCGCACCGGGATTGGGACGATATCGACGCGAGTGCTGCGGCGCTCGATCGTGTGCGACGCGGTCGCTGGTGGCAGGTGCCCGCGCCCGCCGACCTCACCGTGGGCGTGACGCACGCGCCGTATCGCCGCGTACTCGACCGTTTCACGGAGCTCGGCGCCGACATGCTGATCGCCGGGCACACGCACGGCGGGCAGGTCCGTATCCCGTTCTCACGGCGTGCTCTCGTCGCCAACTGCGACATCCCGCTCGATCAGGCGCGCGGTCTCAGCGAGTGGCATCACGCGGGTCGCACCGTGCCGCTCAACGTCAGCGCCGGGCTCGGACACTCCATCTACGCGCCCGTGCGCTTCGGATGCCGTCCCGAGGCCTCCGTGCTGCAGCTGGTCGCTCGTCGCCCGGAGCACGAGTCGCGCGCCGATTCGGTGTGAGCGCCGGAACGGGGTAGACTCGGAGGGTTGCCACGGGGTGTGGCGCAGCTTGGTAGCGCGCGTCGTTCGGGACGACGAGGCCGCAGGTTCAAATCCTGTCACCCCGACTGCACGAGGGCTCCGCCTTTGATTTCGATCACGGGCGGAGCCTTTCTCGCACCACCGCCGATACGGAGTCTGCGCCATGACCACGCCCCGCCTCGTCGCCTTCGACCTCGACGACACGCTCGCACCGTCCAAGAGCGCGATCTCCCCCCGCATGGGAGAGCTCCTGCTCGCGCTGGCCGAGCGCGTCGATGTCGCGATCATCTCCGGCGGGCAGCTGCAGCAGTTCACGGCGCAGGTCGTCGACCGCCTGCCCGAAGCGGATGCCGCATCCCTCGGCCGTTTCCACCTGCTGCCCACCTGCGGCACGCAGTACTACCGCATCGAGGGCGACGGCATCCGCACCGTCTACGCCCATGCACTCACCGATGACGAGAAGCAGCGCGCCCTGACCGCCGTGGAAGAGGAAGCGCGCCGGCTGGGCGTGTGGGAGTCCGACACCTGGGGCGACATCCTGGAAGACCGCGGGTCGCAGATCACCTTCTCGGCGCTCGGCCAGAAGGCCCCCGTCGACGCGAAGACGGCCTGGGACCCCGACGGTGCGAAGAAGAACGCCCTGCGCGACGCGGTCGCCGCGCGCGTTCCCGACCTGGAAGTGCGCTCGGGCGGATCGACGTCGGTCGACATCACACGACGCGGCATCGACAAGGCCTACGGGATGCGTCAGCTCGCGGAGCAGACCGGCATCCCTCTCGACGACATGCTCTTCGTCGGCGACCGGCTCGACGAGCACGGCAACGACTACCCCGTGCTCGCGATGGGTGTGACCTGCCACGCGGTCACCGGGTGGGAAGACACCGTCACCTATCTCGAGGCGCTCCTGCCGACCCTCCCGGTGCGCTGAGCCCCGGCGCTCTGAAACCCCGGTGCGCTGAGCCCCGCTAGGCCTTGACGCGCGTCGGCGAACGGCGCGCGGCGGGTGCCGCGACGGGAACGAGCCGCTGCAGCTGAGTGACGTGACGCGGCTCGAGCTCGGCCAGCGACGACACCCCCAGGAGCGTCATCGTGCGCTCGATCTCCGACCTCAGGATCGCGATCGTCCGGTCGACTCCGCGACGCCCTCCGGCCATGAGGCCGTACAGGTAGGCGCGGCCGATGAGCGTGAACTTCGCGCCGAGAGCGACGGATGCCACGATGTCGGCGCCGTTCATGATGCCCGTGTCGATCATGACGGTGGCGTCCTTGCCGACCTCACGCACCACCTGCGGGAGCAGATGGAACGGGATGGGCGCGCGGTCGAGCTGGCGCCCGCCGTGGTTGGACAGCACGATCCCGTCGACCCCGAGGTCGACGAGGCGCTTCGAATCGTCGACGTTCTGCACGCCCTTCACCACGATCTTCCCGGGCCACATCTCCCGGATGACGGCGAGATCGTCGTAGCTGATCGTCGGGTCCATGGCGGCGTTGAGCAACTCGCCCACCGTGCCGCCCGTGGTCGTGAGCGAGGCGAATTCGAGCTTGGGCGTCGTGAGGAAGTCGATCCACCACCAGGGCCGCGGGATCGCGTTGACGATCGTGCCCACGGTCAGCTGGGGAGGGATCGAGAAGCCGTTGCGCTTGTCACGAAGCCGCGCGCCGGCGATCGGCGTGTCGACGGTGAACATGAGCGTGTCGAATCCGGCATCCGCCGCCCGTCGCACGAGTCCGTAGGAGATCTCGCGGTCGCGCATGACGTACAGCTGGAACCAGTTGCGTCCGTGGGGGTTGGCGGCCCGCACGTTCTCGATCGACGTCGTGCCGAGCGTCGACAGGGTGAACGGGATGCCGGCGGCCGCCGCAGCGCCTGCGCCGGCGATCTCCCCCTCGGTCTGCATCAGCCGGGTGAAGCCGGTCGGCGCGATGCCGAACGGCAGAGCGGACGGTCCGCCGAGGATCTCGACCGACGTGTCCACGTGCTCTGCGGGGCGGAGGATGTCGGGATGGAACTCGATGTCCTCGAACGCCTGGCGCGCTCGCGAGAGGGAGAGCTCCCCCTCCGCGGCGCCGTCGGTGTAGTCGAACGCGGCCTTCGGGGTGCGACGCTTCGCGATCGTACGCAGGTCGGAGATCGTCAGCGCCGACTCGAGGCGACGCTTGGTGCCGTCGAGCTCGGGCTTCTTGAACTGCATGAGCTCCAGGAGCTCGGGGATCTTCGGCAGCTGGCGCTGAACCATGTGTCGTCCTTCTCGTGGCGGGATCGCCGGGGTGGGGGTCGTCAGAGGGAATGTGCGGGAGCCGGGAGGCCGGCGTCGGCGTAGTAGCCGGTGATGTGCGCGCGCAGCAGTTCTCGGGCCCGGCCGGCGTCGCCGCCCTCGATCGCCTGGAGCACGTCGGCGTGTTCGTGGCGGAGGCGGGTCGAGGTCGAGTCCCAGTCGGGGATCCGCTCGGCGCCGGCGCGGATGTAGCTCTCGATCGTCGTGCGAAGGCCCGCCATCGTCGCCGCCACCACGATGTTGCCCGCCGCGTCGGTGAGGCGCAGGTGGAACTGGGTGTCGAGGGCGAGGAACTCCTCGGCCGTGAGGCCTTCGGCATCCATCGCCTCGAGCGTCGCCCGGGCCGGGCCGAGGTCGGCGTCGGACTGCGCAGCGAGGTGGGCGACCGCCCACTCCTCGAGCAGGAGGCGGGTCTCGTACACGTCGGGGATGGGGAAGCCCTGCGCGGCGACCTGGAGGCGCAGCAGCTGGGCGAGTCCGCCGTGGGGCGTGGCGGTGACGATCGCGCCGGCGGTCGGCCCGGAGCCGGTCGCGGTGCGGATGAGCCCCATGACCTCGAGCACTCGCAGCGCTTCACGCACACTCGACCGCCCGACGCCGAGCGTGGAGGCGAGCTCGCGCTCGGGCTGCAGGCGATCGCCGGGCCCGAGTCGCCCTTCGAGGAGGTCGGCTTCGATCTTCTCGAGCACGACGCGCCAGGCGCGTGCCGGTGTGGAGTCGGTCATCGGATCCCTTCCGTGGTCTGGCCACATTACCTCGTGTGGTCTGGCCGCGCCACCACCGAATGAAACGTTACAACAGTTCCCGCGGTCGGCGCGTTCACGAGGCGGATGTCGGCAACTCCTCCACCGTGCGCCTCTCGTGCGACCGCTCCCCTGGAATCCCGCGACTTCCGGCCGCGTAGACTCACGTTTCGAAGGAGTTGCCGACGCGCGTCAGCTGAGACGACCACCGGATTCGCGCAGATAGCACTCCGCGCACATCGACTCGTACGTGATCCGGTCGGCTGTGAGCTCGTCGATCGCGACCTGATCGCCGTCGAACACGAACCGGCCTCCCACGAGCCGCGCGTTGAACAGCGCCTTGCGCCCGCACCGGCAGATCGTCTTGAGCTCCTCGAGACTGTGCGCGAGCTCCATGAGGCGGGCCGACCCGGGGAACGCCCGCGTCTGGAAGTCGGTGCGGATGCCGTACGCCAACGCCGGGATGCCGTCCTCCACCACGATCCGCAGCAGATCGTCCACCTGCGCCGGGGTGAGGAACTGCGCCTCGTCGATCATGAGGCACGCGACATCCGGACGCGCTCCCGTCGCGGCGGACTCCGGGATGAGCGCCTCCTGCTCGGCGGCGGCCCGCACCCGCTCTCGATGCACGCCGAACAGCGCGCGGAGATCGTCGCCGGGGGTGATCAGGAAGTCCACGAGGCGATCGACGCCGAGGCGACTCGAGATCCGATCGGCGCCCTTCGTGTCGATCTCGGGCTTGGCCAGGAGCACGTGCTGACCGCGCTCCTCGTAGTTGAACGCCGCCTGCAGCAGAGCCGTCGACTTCCCGGAGTTCATCGCGCCGTAGCGGAAGTACAGTTTGGCCACCGGACGAGTCTATGCGGCCCGTCAGCGTCCGCCGAAGCTGCCGCCCCCGCCGCCGCTGCCGGAGAAGCCGCCGCCCGACGACGACCCCGAACTGGACCATCCACTGCTCGATGAACTCCACGACGACCCACGGCTCGTTCCGGGTGAGGAGATCGGCGTGGCGGCCAACCGGCCCACCGACGCCGAGGCATCCGCGAGTGCGTGCGATCCCAATGCGTCGAGCAGCGCCACCTGCGACACCGCCGTCTCGGGCAGCCGCGCTCGGATCACCCTCGCCCACTCCTGCTCCTGTCCGAACAGGACGGCGTACGGCAGCAGCCTCTCGTAGAGGTTGACGACGGAGCCCGGGGTGTCGTCACCGAAGGCGCGGCGACCCGACGACACCAGATCGGCGGTGGCCGGCGACTGGGAGGCACGGAGCCGCTCTTCTTCGGCGAGCGCCAGGTAGGTGCGGATGCCGTCGAGTTCGTGGACGTGCTCGCCGCCGGCGACGGTGAGCACCGATCGCGGCAGCGGCACGAACGGCATCCCGAACATCGTCACACCGCACAGGACGACAGCGAGCACGCGCACCCACCCGAATCCGCCGTCGTCGACGGCCGTGAACCACTCCGGCGCGATGAGCAGGACGAGGCCGAGCAGGAGGCTCCCGAACTGCAGCCACGTTCGCAGCGAGGCGACCCATCCCGGAGCGGCGGCGCGATAGCCGCGCTGGATCGTGAACTCGTCGATGCGCCGGACGTAGGTCACCGCACGCTTGGGTGGCCGCTCGGCGAACGTGGCCAGCGACGCGGTCGCACCGACCTCGGCGGCGCGTCCGAAGAGCAGCTCGATGACGCGACGGTCGTCGTGGTCGAGGCCGTCGCGGTCGATCAGCTCGACGGTGAAGTCGGCCGGATCGTCGCGGCCTCCGTCTGCGTGGAGGGCGATCTTGTCGCGCACGGCGAGGTCGACGGTGTGCGCGGCGAGTGCTCGGGCGGGAACGTCGAGGGTGCCCGCCGAGAGGGTGAGCGACTCGTCGGCAGGGGGCTCGTACCGGACGATGACCGGCGTCGTGTCGGGATTGCGCCGCATCCGCGCGCGGACGACGAGCATGATCGGGATGCCGAGGCCACCGGCGAGCAGGGCGAGCGCGGGCACGATCCACTGCCACCACGGGTAGGGCGGCGGCGGAGGCGGGCTGGCGGCCGCGAAGCTGCCCAGGCGGAACCCCAGCGAGACGGTGACGTTTTCACCGGGTCCGAGGGCACCCGCCGCGACCGAGAACGCCTGCGCGCCGGCGGCGGACGATCCGTGCCATCCGGCCCATGACGTCACTTCGGCCGGCCACGGGGCGTCGGTCTCGGGGCCGGAGAGGGTGCAGGCAGTCGTCGATCCCTCGGGCCCCTGGTAGCACGCGGTCCGATCGTCGAGCAGGTCGGCGGCCACGTCGCCCGTCAGGTGCACCGTCAGTGTCACGTCGTCGAAGGGCTGCGCATGATCGACGCCGACGGTGTCCCACGTGAACTCGTCCGCCTCGGTGTCGGGATAGCGCACGACGACGTCGCTCATCGTGTAGCTGATGACGTAGGTCTGATCGCCGTGCACGAAGGAATCGTCGCCGGTGAGCACGTAGACCCACTCGTCGTCGGACTCCGTCCACCACGGCACGGCCTCACCGTCGGCCCCGACGACGTTGACGACACGCGTCGCGAGATCGATCCCCGACTGCACGCGCGGGAGCGCCCGCACGATCCCCCGGTTCTGATCGAAGTCCGGGAAGGATGCCACGAGCGTCTCGATGACGTACAGCTCGCCCGCGTCGGAGCTCGAGCGACTCACGTAGTAGTCGCCCGTGAACGAGTCGAACGTGAAGTCGTCGACACCCGCGTGCGCGGCGGTCGGAGCCCCGAGCGGAAGGAGCACTCCGACGAGGAGGCTGAGGGTCAGCAGGGCGCGCGGCATCCGTCGTCTGGGCACGCGCTCCAGGCTATCGAACCGCTGTCACGGGTTGATCTGCAGGGCCGCCGCCGTGCGTCGCAGCGACTCCTCGGCGACCTCGGGACGGGGGTTGAGCGTGTCGCCGTAGCTGGGGATCAGCTCGCGCAGCGTGGGCTCCCACTCGGCGAGCCGGTCGGGGAAGCAGCGCTTGAGGAGACCGAGCATGATCGACGCCGCCGTCGACGCGCCCGGCGATGCACCCAGGAGCCCCGCGATCGAGCCGTCGGCCGACGTCACGACCTCGGTGCCGAACTGCAGCACGCCGCCCTTCTCGGGATCCTTCTTCATGACCTGCGCCCGCTGACCGGCCTGCAGGAGCTCCCAGTCCTCGTCTTTCGCGGTCGGCATGAAGGTGCGCAGGGAGTCGACCTTCTTCTTGTGGTTCTTGAGAAGCTCGCTGACGAGGTAGCCGATGAGGCCCGGGTTGTCGATCGCGACCTTGATCATGGGCCACAGGTTGGAAGGGCGAACCTGGGCGATGATGTCGGTGATCCGCCCGTTCTTGAGGAACTTGGGGCTGAACGTCGCGAACGGTCCGAACAGCAGCGACGCCTCGCCGTCGACGATGCGCGTGTCGAGGTGGGGCACCGACATGGGCGGCGCGCCGACCGACGCCTGCGAGTACACCTTCGCCTTGTGCTGGGCGACGATGGCGGGGTTGCTGGTCTTCAGCCACTGCCCGCCGATCGGGAAGACACCGTATCCCTTGATCTCCGGGATGCCGGAGCGCTGCAGCAGCTTGATGGCCCAGCCGCCCGCGCCGACGAAGACGAAACGCGCGGTGAGGCTGCCCGGGGTCTTTCCGAGCGAGTGGCGGTACGAGACCTTCCACGTGCCGTCCTTCTGGCGCGTGAGGTTGCGCACTTCACGGTTGGTGACGACCTCGACACCCTTGTCGGTGAGGTCGTCGAAGAGCTGGCGGGTGAGCGAGCCGAAGTCGACGTCGGTACCGGCCGGCACGCGGGTCGCCGCGAACGGCTCGCCCTTGCGCCGCTTCTGCATGAGCAGCGGTGCCCACTGGTTGATCACGCGCGAGTCTTCGGAGTACTCGATGCCGGCGAACAGCGGCTGCGTCTTCAGCGCCTCGTAGCGCTTCTTCAGGTAGGCGACGTCTTTCTCGCCGCGGACGAACGTCATGTGCGGCGCGGCGTTGATGAACGTCGACGGCTCGTCGAGAATGCCCCGCTCCACGAGCGACGTCCACAGCTGGCGGCTCTGCTGGAACTGCTCGTTGATGCCGACCGCCTTGGCCGGATCGACCGTGCCGTCGGGAGCCTCGGGCATGTAGTTGAGCTCGCACAGCGCCGCATGCCCGGTGCCCGCGTTGTTCCACGCGTTGGAGGACTCCTGGGCCACCTCGGACAGGCGTTCGCAGACGACGATCTTCCACTCCGGCTGCAACTGCTTCAGGAGGGTTCCGAGGGTGGCGCTCATGATGCCACCGCCGATCAGGACGACGTCGACTGGTTCACTCACGATGTTCCAGTCTAGGCCCGGTTTTCCCCGGCTCCGACGGCTTGCGGCATCCTCATCCGTCAAGGATCGGGGTTCTTTCACCCCGGATATGCGCGGCGCCCCGGTCAGACGGCGGCGGTGAGGCGTGCCGCGACGAGCTCGGCGATCTGCACGGCGTTGAGCGCGGCGCCCTTGCGGAGGTTGTCGTTGCTGATGAACAGCACGAGACCCTTGCCCTCCGGGGCGGACTGGTCGGCGCGGATGCGACCGACGTAGCTCGGGTCGTTCCCGGCGGCCTGCAGGGGGGTCGGGACCTCTTCGAGCGCGACGCCCGGAGCGGATGCCAGGACCTCGCGCGCCCGCTCGGGCGTGAGCTCCCGAGCGAACTCGGCGTGGATCGACAGCGAGTGACCGGTGAAGACCGGCACACGGACGCAGGTTCCCGCGACGCGGAGGTCGGGCAGCTCCAGGATCTTCCGGCTCTCGTTGCGGAGCTTCTTCTCTTCGTCGGTCTCACCCTGTCCGTCGTCGACGAGCGAGCCGGCGAGCGGGATCACGTCGAAGGCGATCGGCGCCACATACTTCTCCGGCTGGGGGAAGTCGACAGCGGAGCCGTCGTGGACGAGATCGAGAGTGTTGCCCTGCGCGAGGACCCCCTCCACCTGGCCGAGGAGTTCCTGCGCTCCCGCGAGTCCCGAGCCGGAGACCGCCTGGTAGGTGCTGACGATGAGGCGCTCGAGCCCCGCTTCGGCGTGAAGCGGCTTGAGCACGGGCATGGCGGCCATCGTGGTGCAGTTGGGATTGGCGATGATGCCCTTGGGCAGGTCTTCGATCGCGTGCGGGTTGACCTCGCTGACGACGAGCGGTACCTCGGGGTCCATGCGCCAGGCGCTGGAGTTGTCGATGACGACGGCACCGGCCTCGGCGAAGCGTGGGGCGTGCGCGCGAGAGCCGGTGGCGCCGGCGCTGAACAGCGCGATGTCGATGCCCGACGGGTCGGCCGTGGCGACGTCTTCGACGACGATCGACTCGCCCGCGAACTCGACCGACGTGCCCGCGCTGCGGGCGGTGGCGAACAGACGCAGTTCGCGGATCGGGAAATCGCGCTCGGCGAGAATCTCGCGCATGACCGTGCCGACCTGGCCGGTGGCGCCGACGACGGCGACGGAGAGTCCGGATTCGGAGATGCGAGTCATGGTGGATCCTTGCCGGTGAAGCGGGGGCGTTGCCCGAGGGGGCGTTTGCCGCGATTCTACCGGCCGCTCACCACCACCCCGACCGTATGACGCCCGTGCACCGGCACGCACCGGCATCCGTCAGCGCCAGGCACCGAGCTTTTCGGGATTGCGCATCATCCAGATGTCGGTCACGCGTGCCCCATCGGTGGCGAAGGAGATGACTGCGGCGACGGCACCGTCCAGCCGGATCAGGATGCCGTCGCCGTCGCCGTGAACGACGGGCTCGTACGTGGCCTCCGGCTGCTTCCGCGCGAGGCCGAGAAGGAAGCGGGCGACGTCGTCGGAGCCGCGGACCGGACGCCGCGCGGCGGAGACGCGGCCTCCCCCGTCGGAGCGCAGCACGACGTCGGGGTCGAGGACGGCGACCAGCGCATCGAGGCGGCCGGACCCCGCGGCATCCGCGAAGGCGCGGACGAGGGCGGAGTGGCGTTCGCGCGACACCCCGGCGCCCGGCCGCGATCCCACATGGCGACGGGCCGACGCCGCCAACTGACGGCACGCCGCCGGCGACCGGCCGACGACCTCGGCGATCTCGGCGAACGACACCGCGAACACGTCGTGGAGCACGAACGCGACCCGCTCGGCGGGCGTCAGCGTCTCCAGCACGAGGAGCAGCGCGGTCGAGACGCTGTCTGCCCGTTCGACTCGCGCGGCGGGGTCGTCGTCCGCGGCATCCGCATGCACCGGGAGGGGTTCCGGGAGCCACTCCCCCACGTACAGCTCGCGCCTGCGCCGCGCCGAGCCCCAGACGTCCAGGCACACGCGCCCCGTGACGCGGAGGAGCCAGGCGCCGGGAGCACGGATGCCGCCGCGTTCCTCGTCGCTCAGGCGAAGCCATCGGGCGAACGCCTCCTGAACGGCATCCTCGGCATCGGCACGGGTACCGAGCATCCGATAGGCGGCGGCAAGGAGACGCGGTCGCTCCGCCGCCAGCAGTCCGCCGCCGGCCAATTCCGCTTCGCTCGTCGTCTCGTCCACACCCCGCCCTCTCGTGCGCCCACGCGTCACCTCACATTCTGCGGGGCTGCGTCGTCGTTACAGTGACCGACCAAGGAAGGGAACACCATGAGGATCGCCGTCATCGGAGGAACAGGCACCGTCGGAAGGGAGGTCGTCGCTGCCGCACACGCCCGCGGGCACGACACGGTCGTCGTGGCGCGCTCGACGGGCGTCGACGTGCTGCAGCCGCCTCGTGCGGGTCTCGCCGCCGCCCTCGCCGGTGCCGACGTCGCGATCGACGTGGCCAGCGTCGGGACGATGAGCGCGGAAGAGTCGGTCGCGTTCTTCCGGCAGGCGTCGCGGAACCTGGTCGCGGCCGCCGTCGACACCGGCATCCGCCACGTCGTCGTCCTGTCCATCGTGGGGATCGATCGCAACCCGCACGGCTATTACGCCGGGAAGGTCGCCCAGGAGGCGGAGTACGCGGCGGGCACGGTGCCGACCACGATCCTGCGCGCCACCCAGTTCCACGAGTTCGCGCAGCAGGTCGCCGCTCAGGCGAAACTCGGACCCCTGCAGATCGCCCCGCGCGCCCGCGTGCAGCCGATCGCGGCGTCGGCCGTGGCCGAGAGACTCGTGGCCCTCGCGGAAGGTGCTCCCGCGGGGCACGCCGACGACATCGCCGGCCCCCACGAGGAGGCGCTGTCGGACATGGTCCGCGCGTGGGTGCGACACGAGGGCCGTCGGGGACCGGTGCTGCCGGTGAGCATTCCCGGACCGCAGATGCGCGGGATGCGGCACGGGCTCGCGCTACCGGGACCGGAGGCGCAGCTGCTCGGCCCGACCTTCACCGCCTGGCTCGCCGCGCAGGGCTGAAGCTGCGTTTCGACTCGCTGCGCTCGCTCAACGACCGGGGAAACGGCCCGCCACACCCCCGGTCGTTGAGCGAGGAGCGCAGCGACGAGACGAAACGGAGAACACCCCCGGTCGTTGCGCGAGGAGCGCAGCGACGAGACGAAACGGAGAACACCCCCGGTCGTTGAGCGAGGAGCGCAGCGACGAGACGAAACGGAGAACGCGTTTCGGCTCGCTCAACGACCGGGGAAAGGCCGGATCAGCGGCCGCTGCCGGCGTAGACGACCGCTTCCGCGTCGCCGTCGAGACCGTAGGCGGTGTGGACGATGCGCGCAGCATCGGCCAGTTCGTCGCCGCGGACGACGACCGAGATGCGGATCTCGGACGTGGAGATCATCTCGATGTTCACGCCCGCCGTCGACAGCGCCTCGAAGAGGGTCGCCGAGACGCCGCTGTGGGCGCGCATTCCCGCACCGACGACCGACAGCTTGCCGATCTGATCGTCGTGGACGAGGCTCTCGAAGCCGACGCCCTGCTGCTCGGCCGCGAGCGCCCGCAGCGCCGCCGAGGCATCCGCCTTGGGAAGCGTAAACGAGATATCGGTGCGCCCCGTGGCGGCTGCCGAGACGTTCTGCACGATCATGTCGACGTTCGCCCCGCTGCGCGCGACGATCTTGAAGATCTCCGCGGCCTTGCCGGGCACGTCGGGAACCCCGATGACCGTGATCTTCGCCTGGCTGAGGTCGGTCGCGACTCCTGCGACGATCGGCTCTTCCACTTCAACCCCTTCTACGCCCTCGGGAATGGTCATCCCGGGTCCGAGCACGAACGTGCCCACCCCCGAGCTGAACGTCGAGCGGGCATGGATCATGACGCCGTGGCGGCGAGCGTACTCCACCGCACGGATGTACAGGACTTTGGCGCCGTTGGCGGCCAGCTCGAGCATCTCTTCGGCACCGATCGTGCCGAGCTTGCGAGCTTTGGGAACGACGCGCGGATCGGCCGTGAAGATGCCGTCGACGTCGCTGTAGATCTCGCACACGTCGGCGTCGAGCGCGGCGGCGAGAGCGACGGCGGTCGTGTCGGACCCGCCCCGCCCGAGCGTCGTGATGTCGCGGGTGTCGCGGTTGAAGCCCTGGAAGCCCGCGACGATGACGATCGCGCCCTCGTCGAGCGCCTCCCGCACGCGCACCGGTGTGACGTCGACGATGCGGGCAGCACCGTGGTGCGCCGTCGTGATCATGCCCGCCTGGCTGCCGGTGAGCGAGCGGGCCTCGAAACCCATGGAGTGGATCGCCATCGCGAGGAGCGCCATCGAGATGCGCTCACCCGAGGAGAGCAGCATGTCGAGCTCCCGCGGCGCGGGGATGGGCGCGACGGCGTGCGCGAGATCGAGGAGTTCGTCGGTCGTGTCGCCCATGGCGCTGACGGCGACGACGACATCGTGACCCGCGCGGCGGGCGTCGACGATCCGCTTCGCGACGCGCTTGATGCTCTCGGCGTCGGCGACCGACGATCCGCCGTACTTCTGGACGATCAGCGCCACTGCACAACTCCCGGGAAACCTCCGGCCGCAGGGGCCGGGCGGGCCGGAACCGGCCCCGACGTCCCATCTTAGGAGGGGGCGGATGCCACGACGGCCATGTGACGTACGGGCCCGAGCGCGTAGCGTGTAACGCATGAGCGCTCATACCGACGCGATCTGGGACCGCGCCCTCGACCTCGCCTCTCCCGCCGATGCCACTCACCCCGGTGACGCCGCCCTCCTGACGGTGCTGACGTTCCACGGCCTCGTCCGCAACGGCGGGCTGCTGAACGCCGTCGAGTTGCACGCGCACGACGACGTCTACACGAGCGACGCGGTCGTCGACGCATACCGCTTCCTCGGCCTCGAAGACGCCGCCGCCGCGATCGACAACGCGGTGCTGGAGGAGCGCGACCTCGTCACCGGCGACGACGACGACAATGACGACGACGACTTCTCCGACGCGGCGGAACGCATCGATGCGACCTACACCCTCACCGACGAAGACATCGATGCCGCACTGCAGGTCGCGTTCGCGAACGATCCCGACACCTTCGCGCCGCTCGACTGACGGCATCCGCAGACGCACCCGTTCCCGCAGACGCCTCCGGGCGCGAGGCATGCAGGCTCAGACGATGGGGAGCTCGTTCGCGATCGGTCGCCTGCGCAACCGTCCACCCGTCGCCGCGAGCCAGCATCCGACGATGACGAGCGGGAAGCCCAGCAGGAGTCCGGGCGAGAGGGGCTCGCCCAGGATCACGACCCCCAGGAGGATCGCGACGACGGGGTTGACGTAGGTGAACAGCGGCGCCCGCACCGGGCCCACCTCGCGGATGAGCGCGAAGAACCCGAGGAAGGCGACGGCCGTGCAGAGGATGCCGAGGGCCACCAGTGACACGGTGGAGCGGACGGTCGGCACCTCGTGCTGCGTCAGTAGGCCGAAGGGCAGGTAGGCGATGCCGATCATCAGGAGGGAGAGCGTGATCGTGCCGAGCGATGGCACGTCCTTCAGCTTCGTCGCGATGAGGAACGGCGCGATGGCGTAGAGGACGGCGACCAGCAGCACCTGTCCCACCGCCCAGAGCGCGTCGCGAGGATCGGCGACGGCGAGTCCCGGTCCGAGGACGATGACCGCGACCCCCGCGAAGCCGACACCCAGACCGATCGCGCGTGCCGGGGACAGCACGCCGCGATCCCCGCGCAGCAGCGAGATGATCGCGGCGAAGAGGGGCACGGTGGCGACGAGAAGACCCGTGAGTCCCGACGAGAGCGTCTGCTCGGCGTGACCGAGGAGCAGGAACGGACCGGCCATCTCGATGGCGCCGAAAGCGAGCACCCACGGCCAGAGGCGAAGCGCCGGACCGAGCGCGCGTCGGTGCAGAGCGAGCGGGAGGAGGATGAGCGCCCCCAACAGGGTGCGCCCGGCGACGATGGCGGCGGGCGAATAGGAGTCGACCGCCTCCTTGATGAACAGGTACGGGATGCCCCACAGCACGGCCATGGCGCCGTAGAGCAGCCAACCGCGCGCCGAGACCGTGGTCGCGACCATCAGACGGTGCGACGCCCCTCGAAGGCGCGGCCGAGGGTGACTTCGTCGGCGTACTCGAGGTCGCCACCCACGGGCAGCCCGGATGCCAGGCGGGTGACGCGGATCTCGAGCGTATGCAGCAGCCGGCTGAGGTAGGTCGCGGTCGCCTCGCCCTCCAGATTGGGATTGGTCGCGAGGATGACCTCCTGCACCGTGCCGTCGGCGAGTCGCTGCATCAGCTGCGTGATGCGCAGGTCGTCGGGACCGATCCCCGCGATGGGGCTGATCGCGCCGCCGAGCACGTGGTACAGCCCTCGGAACTCCCGCGTGCGCTCGATGGCCGAGACGTCTTTGGCGTCTTCGACGACACAGATGAAGGTGGCATCGCGACGCGGATCCCGGCAGATGCCGCAGCGCTCCTGCTCGGACACGTTGCCGCAGATCTCGCAGAACCGCACCCTTTCACGCAGCTCCCCCAGCAGGTGCGAGAGCCGGGACACGTCGAACGTGGGCGTCTGGAGGATGTGGAACGCGATGCGCTGCGCCGACTTGGGTCCGATGCCGGGAAGGCGACCGAACTCGTCGATGAGGTCTTGGACGATGCCGTCGTACATGATTACTGGAACCTCGCGGGCGGGGTGTACGGCTCTTCGCGCACGAAGGTCGCGCCGAGCATCTGGCGGACGACGGCCTCGCCGACACGCTCGATCCCGCCGGGCCTCGACGTCCGGGCGGGCGCGGCGCGCTCGACGGCGACGGGAGCGCGAGGCGGCAGCGGAGCGTCGGCGATCACGGGAGGCGGAAGCTCTTCCTCCTCCTCGGCTGTCATCGGTGCGTCCGCGTCGGTGAGCACGTCGCCGTCGTGCTCACGCGTGAGCGTGCGAACGGATGCCGGGGCCGCGGCATCCTCGGGCTCCTCATCGACGGCGAGCGGTGCGGGAGCGGCGTCACCTCCGGGAATCGGGGCGACGGCCCACTCCGTCACGGGAGCGGCGGCTGCCGAGGCGACGGGCGCGGATCGCGTGGGCTCGGGCGCGCGGGCGGGGGCAGGTCGTAACACCGCCGAGGCGGCCGGCACACCGGGGCGTCGTGCCGACGGCGCGTCGCGGCGATCGCCGTCCGGCCCGGTATCGGGTACCGGACCTGACGCACCCTCCGCATCGGCGTCGCCGGACGCAGCGGTGCCACCGGAACCGGCGGGGCCGCCGACATCGCCGGGAGTGCCGATCGCGGGGTCGTGGCGTGCGACGTACTTGACCCGCACGCCGAGCACCTGCACGATCGCGCCGCGGAGGTCTTCGCGCGGGCCCTTGCCGCCGGCGAGCTTCTTGAAGGACGTGACGTCGGACGCACTGTGGAAGGCAAGGGTCAGCACGTCACCGGCGAAGGCGACGGGATGCGCGGCGGACGCGAGCATCCACGACGATCGGCTGACCGGCTCGAGGGCCGCCAGCACCCGGGGCCACGCCGTGACGACGTCGGACAGCGCAAGCGGGCCGGACGGCACGGCGGGTGCGGCCGGGACCGCGTCGGCGACGGGAGCCGCTTCGGGTGCCGCGGCGGCAGCGGCGGCCGGAGCCGCGACCGGCGCAGCAGGAGCGGCGGGCGACGCAGCCGCCGGAACCGAGACCGGTGCAGCAGGAGCGGGAACAGCGGGCGACGGGGCCGCCGGAGCCGATACCGGCGCAGCAGGAGCAGCGGACGGCGCCGCGGAGACGAGGGGCGCGGGCGCGGCGCTCGCCAGAACCCGCGCGACCAGCAGCTCGAGCTGGAGCCGCGGCGACGTGGCGCCGGACATGTCGTCGAGGGCCGTCACCACGATGTCGGCGACGCGCGAGAGACGGTCGGCGCCGAAGGCAGACGCCTGCACGCCCATGCGCTCCAGTTCGTCGACCGGAACTCCCCGCAGCACGGCAGAGGCCCCGGCCCCGGTGGCGGAGACGATGATGAGATCGCGCAGGCGCTCGAGGAGGTCGTCGACGAAGCGTCGAGGGTCTTGACCGGTCTGCACGACGCGGTCGACGGCGGCGAAGGCCGCTCCGGCATCGTGGCGCGCGAACGCCTCCACGACCTCGTCGAGCAGCTCGCCGTGCGTGTAGCCGAGCAGTGCCACGGCCCGCTCGTATCCCACGACGCCGTCGTCGGAACCGGCGATGAGCTGATCGAGCAACGAGAGCGTGTCGCGCGGCGATCCGCCACCGGCACGGACGACGAGCGGCAGCACGCCCGGCTCCACCGAGACGTTCTCAGCCGTGCACAACTGCTCGACGTACTCGAGCATGGCCGCCGGGGCGACCAGCCGGAACGGATAGTGGTGGGTGCGCGAGCGGATCGTGCCGATGACCTTCTCGGGCTCGGTCGTCGCGAAGATGAACTTGACGTGCGCCGGCGGCTCCTCGACGAGCTTGAGCAGCGCGTTGAAGCCCTGCGCCGTGACCATGTGGGCCTCATCGAGGATGAAGATCTTGAAGCGGTCGCGCGCCGGCGCGAACACCGCGCGCTCCCTCAGGTCGCGCGCATCGTCGACGCCGTTGTGGGATGCCGCGTCGATCTCGACGACGTCGAGCGAACCACCGCCGCCGCGGCTGAGTTCGACACAGCTGTCGCACATTCCGCAGGGCGTGTCGGTGGGGCCTTGAGCGCAGTTGAGGCACCGGGCGAGAATGCGCGCCGACGTGGTCTTTCCGCAGCCGCGAGGGCCGGAGAAGAGGTAGGCGTGACCCACGCGGTCGCCGCGCAGCGCGGTCATGAGCGGCTCCGTGACCTGGGACTGCCCGATCATCTCGCCGAACGACTCGGGCCGGTAGCGGCGATACAGGGCGGTGGTCACCAGAACAGACTACGGCGTCCCGCAGACATCGCGACGGGAAGAACCCCGCCCCCGCGGACGTTGCCCCCGGCATGGAGCCCTCACCCGTCGACGTCGTCGTGATCGGCGCCGGGCAGGCGGGCCTCTCGGCCGCCTATCACCTCCGCCGCCGAGGGTTCGGTCCCGTCGACGGACCGCCGGGCGACGCGGGAGCCGGGTCGTTCGTCGTGCTCGACGCCGAGACCGCACCGGGCGGTGCGTGGCAGCACCGCTGGGCGTCTCTCCGCATGGCGACGGTCAACGGCATCCACGAACTCCCGGGATTCGCGGTGCCTCCGGCAGACCCGGCAGCGGCGAGCCGCGACGTCTTGCCCGCGTACTTCGCCGACTACGAGGCGCGCTTCGACCTGCGGGTACGCCGTCCCGTGCGGGTCGCGGCCGTCCGTCGCGCCGACGACGACCCGCACGGGCGTCTCCTCGTCGAGACCGACGCGGGAACGTGGAGTGCCGCGTACGTGATCAACGCGACCGGCACGTGGCGGCGGCCGTTCTGGCCGCACTATCCGGGGCAGGACCGGTTCGCGGGCCGGCAGCTCCACGTCCACGACTACGTCGCCGCCGAGGAGTTCGCGGGCCGCCGCGTCGTGATCGTCGGGGCAGGCGTCTCCGCGATCCAGCTCCTCGACGAGATCTCCCGCGTCGCCGACACGTTCTGGGTGACGCGCCGCGAGGTCGAGTGGGATGCCGGCGACTTCGACACGGCCGCGCGGATCGCCGCGATCGCCGGCGTGGAAGAGCGCGTGCGCCGAGGCCTCCCGCCCGGCAGCGTCATCTCCGTGACCGGCCAGCACTGGACGCCGTGGGCGCGCGCCGCTCGCACACGGGGTGTGCTCGCACGGCATCCGATGTTCGTCTCGATCGAGGAGAACGGCGTGCGGATGCCGGACGGCTCCCTCGAACCGGCCGACGTCATCCTGTGGGCCACCGGATTCCGCGCCGACATCGCCCACCTCGCGCCGCTCGGGCTGCGCACACCCGCCGGCGGCATCCGCGTGGCCGACGGACGTTCGCTCGACGACCCGCGGCTCTTCCTCATCGGCTACGGGCCCTCACAGTCCACCGTCGGGGCCAATCGCGCCGGCCGCGACGCCGTGCGCGCCATCGTCGCCGACCGTCGCGGCGCCTCCGTCGAGGCGGCAGGATCGCGAACGGCGGATGCGGAAGCCGTCGCCTCCGCACCCGCCGGGTTCGCCGCGACCTAGGAGTCGACGCCGAGGTTGCCGTTCTCGGTCAACGTGGGCGACGATCCGGTGATCACCGGGATCGACGACGTGGCCGTGGAGATGGGGACGGATGCCGAGATCATCGACCCGTCCTCGCGCAACTGCTCGCTGATGTCGCCGAGAGTCGGGCGGCCCGGCAGCACGGGCCCCTGACCCTCGAGCGGCACAACGACGGTCTCTCCGCCCTCGACCGTGTACCAGGCCCCGCGCACCTCGAAGCCCACCGATTCACCCGGGCCGGCCACGACCGTGAGAGCGTCCGCGGTCACCGTGATCTTCAGTTCGGTGCCGTGCCAGTGCAGCGTGTACGACAGCGACGGCCAGTCGGCCGGGAGGCGAGGGTCGAACGACAGGTCGCCGAAGTGGTCGCGCATGCCGCCGAAACCGGCCACCAACGCCGTCCACACACCGCCCGCAGACGCGACGTGCACACCGTCGGCGGCGTTGTGGTGCAGGTCACCCAGGTCGACGAAGATCGACTCCCGGAAGTACTCCAGCGCGAGATCCTGGTACCCCACCTCGGCGGCGAGGATCGACTGCACGACGGCGGACAGCGTCGAGTCGCCCGTCGTGAGCGGGTCGTAGTACTGGAAGTCGGCGAGCTTCTCCGCCGCCGTGAAGTGGTTGCCCTGCAGGTACAGCGCGAGCACGACGTCGGCCTGCTTGAGCACCTGGTAGCGGTAGATCACCAGCGGGTGGAAGTGCAGGAGGAGGGGGCGCTGCTCCGGCGGGGTGTTCTCGAGATCCCAGACCTCCCGCTCCAGGAACACGGCATCCTGCGGGTGGATGCCGAGCGCCTCGCTGTACGGGATGTGCATCGCCTCGGCGGCACGGTCCCAGGCATCCGGCTCTCCCGGCTCGAGGCGGAGCCGGTCGACCATGTGGGCGTAGCGCTCCGGCTCGTTCTCCTCCATCTCACGCACCGCACGCGCCGCGAAGCGCAGGTTGTAGCGGGCCATGACGTTGGTGAACAGGTTGTCGTTGACGACCGTCGTGTACTCATCGGGACCGGTGACGCCGTGGATGTGGAACACCTCGGGGTCGCCGGTCTCGTTGTAGCGCCAGAAACCGAGCGTGGTCCACAGGCGAGCGGTCTCGACGGCGATGTCCACGCCCTCGCGGTGGAGGAACTCGTCATCGCCCGTCGCTCGCACGTACTTGCCGAGGGCGAAGCTGACGTCGGCGTTGATGTGGTACTGCGCGGTGCCGGCCGCGTAATAGGCCGACGCCTCCTCGCCGTTGATCGTGCGCCACGGGAAGAGCGCACCCGCCTCGTTGAGCTGACCGGCACGCTTCCGCGCCGACGGCAGCATGAGGTACCGCATCCGCAGCGCGTTGCGCGCCCACAGCGGCGTCGTGTAGATGAGGAACGGGAGCACGTAGATCTCCGTGTCCCAGAAGTAGTGGCCGCTGTAGCCCGAGCCCGAGACGCCCTTGGCCGGCACCCCCTGCCCGTCGGCCCGCGCGGCCGCCTGCGCCAACTGCCAGAGGCACCACCGGGTGGCCTGCTGGAGGTCGTCGCGACCCTCGATGACCACATCGGACCGCTGCCAGAACGCCTCGGCCCACGCGGCCTGGCGGTCGAACTGCTCCTGCACGCCCTCCGCACCGACGCGGTCGAGGGTGCGGCGACCGCGGTCGACGAGCTCGCGCGCGGGCACGCCGCGGGAGGTGTGGTAGCTCACGAGCTTCGTGACCGTCGTGGGAACGCCCGCCTTCGCCTGGATGCGGAAGACGTTCTTGGTGATGTCGGGCTCGGCGAGCGTGCGCGCCGAGTACTCGTTCTCGGTGTCGACGACATGGTCGGCGACGACGGCGATCGTCATGCCGGAGGCGGTGACGCGGTACGCCAGCGCCGAGCGCAGGCCGTCCTGCCAGAACTCCTGCGGCTGGAGCACCCGCTCGTCGATCTTCTCCGCCTTGCGGGGATCGAAGCCGGCCTTGGCCTTCCCGGCGGGTCCGCCGCCGCCGTAGACGTCCTGGCCGTCCTGCCGATTGATGAGCTGGCAGCTCACGGTGACCGGGGCGTCGGCATTGAGCACCGTGACGGTGACGCGCATGACCGCCAGATGCTTCTCCTCGAACGACACGATGCGCTCGAAGTCGATGACGACGTCCTTGCCGCTCGGGGTGGTCCACCGCACGTGCCGCGTCAGCACTCCCGTGCGGAAGTCGAACGCCCGCTCGTACTCGCGCACGTCGGCCACGTCGAACGAGAGCGGTTCGTCGTCGACGTACACGCGCATGACCTTGGCGTCGGGCGCGTTGATGATGGTCTGCCCGACCTCGGCGAAGCCGTAGGCCTGCTCGGCATGGCGGATCGGGAAGATCTCGTGGAAGCCGTTCACGAAAGTGCCGTGCTCGTGGGCGTGGCGACCCTCCGGGTGATTACCCCGGAGGCCGAGATAGCCGTTCCCCTGGGCGAAGAGGGTCTCGGTGACCCCCACATCGTCGAGGGAGAACGTGCGCTCGACGAGACGCCACGGGTCGACGGGGAAGCGATCGCGATCGATCATGGAGCTCCTCTGGTCTGGAGGTCGACGGAGAACGGAACGAAGGGGTCGTTCAGGAGACGAAGGCGGACAGGTCGTCGACGACGACGTGCGCCCCCGAGGACAGGAGCACGTCGGCACCGACGCCGCGGTCGACACCGACAACGAGCGCGAACCCGGCCGCGGCGGCGGACTGTACGCCGGAGTGCGCGTCTTCGACGGCGGCGCTGCGAGCGGGATCGACGCCCAGCATGCGCGCCCCCTCCGCGAAGACGTCCGGAGCGGGCTTGGACGGCAGGCCCTCGCGCTCGGCGATGACACCGTCCATCACGACGGGGAAGAGGTCTCGGATGCCGGCGACCTGCAGCACCTCCTCCGCGTTCTTGGAACTGGAGACGACCGCGATCGGCACGCCCGCGGCCCGCAGCCGATCGACGAGGGCCAGCGAGCCGGGGTACGGCGCGATCCCCTCGGCGCGCAGCACGCTCGAGAACACGTCGTTCTTCCGGTTGCCGATGCCGCAGACGGTGTCGGCCGACGGCGGATCGGACGGGTCACCCCACGGCACCTCGACGTCGCGCGAGCGCAGGAGGCTCGCGACGCCGTCGTAGCGCTTCTTGCCGTCGAGGTACTCGAAGTAGTCGCGCTCCGAGTACGGCGGGGTGATGTCCCACGCCGTGAAGAGCTCGGTGAACATGGTCTGCCAGGCGTGCATGTGCACCTCCGCCGTGGGAGTGAGCACTCCGTCGAGGTCGAAGAGCACGCCGTCGTACGAGGTCAGATCGGGGAGCTGAGCGGCTGTCACTCGACCAGCGTAGTCGCGAGGCCCGACGCGTGGGAGAGGCGTGTGCGGGATCAGGCGCGCCCGACGATCGACATCGTCTGACGGGCGATCTCGAGCTCCTCGTTCGTGGGCACGACGAGCACCGTGACGTCGGAGTCGTCGGTCGAGATCGCGCGGATGCCGCGGACGCGTGCCTCGTTGCGCACGGGGTCGACCCGGATGCCGAGGAAGCCGAGTGTCTCGAGCGCGGCGGCCCGCACGAGCGGCGAATTCTCGCCGACGCCCGCCGTGAACGAGATCACGTCGACGCCGCCCATCTGCGCGATGTAGGCGCCGAGGTAGGCCCGCAGCCGGTGGACGTAGACGTCGAAGGCGAGCATCGCGGCGCCGTTGCCGGCATCCCTGCGCTCTTCGATGTCGCGCATGTCGGAGACACCGGCCAGGCCCAGCATGCCGCTGCGCTTGTTGAGGAACGCATCGAGTTCGCCGGGGCTCATCTCCTCACGACGGGCGAGCACGAGGAGCACGGAAGGATCGATGTCACCGGATCGGGTGCCCATCACGAGCCCTTCCAGCGGCGTGAGCCCCATCGAGGTCTCCACGGAGTGCCCGCCGTCGACCGCGGTCACCGACGCGCCGTTGCCCAGGTGCAGCACGATCTGCTTCAGCTCGCGCAGGGGCCTGCCGAGGTGCTCGGCGGCCGCGCGGCTGACGAACTTGTGGCTCGTGCCGTGGAACCCGTAGCGCCGGATGCGGTGCTTGCGCGCCATGTCGCGGTCGATCGCGTAGGTGTATGCCGCCGGCGGCAGTGTCTGGTGGAACGCCGTGTCGAACACGGCGACGTGAGCGAGGTCGGGGAACGCCTCCCGAGCAGCGCGGATGCCCTGGACGGCGCCCGGATTGTGGAGCGGCGCCAGCACCGAGAGCTCGTCGATGTTGATCTCCACGAGGTCGTCGATCAAGGTCGGCTGGAAGAACCGGGCGCCGCCCTGCACGACCCGATGACCGATCGCCGCCGGAGGGCTGTCGGTGAGCGACGGGCCGTTCTCCGCGAACGCGGCGAGCATGACGGCGAAGCCCGCGGCGTGGTCGGGGATCGGCAGCTCCCGCGCCGATTCGGCATCCCCCTCCGCCCCGATCACCTTGTGACGCGCCGAACCCAGCTCCTCGCCGATGCGCTCGACGAGACCGGATGCCAGCGACCGCTCGCTCTCGACGTCGAGGAGCTGGTACTTGAACGACGACGAGCCGCTGTTGATGACGAGGACGACGGTCACGCGTGCTCTCCCTGGTTCTGTGCCTGGATCGCGGTGATCGCGATGGTGTTGACGATGTCTTCGACGAGAGCGCCGCGCGACAGGTCGTTGATCGGGCGGTTCAGTCCCTGCAGGACGGGGCCCATCGCGACGGCGCCCGCCGAACGCTGCACCGCCTTGTAGGTGTTGTTGCCGGTGTTCAGGTCGGGGAACACGAACACCGTGGCCCGCCCGGCGACCTCGGACTCGGGCATCTTCGCCTTCGCGACGGCCGCATCCGCGGCAGCGTCGTACTGGATCGGGCCCTCCACCAGCAGCTCCGGAGCACGCTCGCGCACGAGCACGGTGGCCGCGCGCACCTTGTCGACATCGGCGCCCGTGCCCGACTCCCCCGTCGAGTACGACAGCATCGCGATGCGCGGCTCGATGCCGAACTGCGCGGCCGTCGCCGCCGACGACACCGCGATGTCGGCGAGCTGCTCGCTGCTGGGATCGGGGATCACCGCGCAGTCGCCGTAGACGAGCACCCGGTCGGCGAGGGCCATCAGGAAGACGCTGGAGACGACCGAGACACCCGGGCGCGTCTTGATGATCTCGAACGCCGGCCGGATCGTGTGCGCGGTCGTGTGCGCGGCGCCGGAGACCATGCCGTCCGCCATCCCGAGATGGACCATCATCGTGCCGAAGTACGAGACGTCGGTGATGGTGTCGGCGGCCTTCTCGTAGGTGACGCCCTTGTGCTTGCGCAGCTCGGCATACGCGGTTGCGAAGCGGTCGACCGTCGCGGGGTCGAAGGGGCTCAGCACCTGCGCCGCGCTGATGTCGAGGCCCAGTTCGACCGCGCGTCCGCGGACCTCGGCCTCGTCTCCGAGGATCGTGAGGTCGGCGATGCCGCGGGCCAGCACCGTCGCGGCGGCGCGCAGCACGCGATCGTCGCCGCCCTCCGGCAGCACGATGCGCTTCCGCGACGCGCGCGCCGTCTCCAGCAGCTGGTACTCGAACATGAGGGGCGTGACGACGTGCGAGGTCGTGAGGCCGAGCGACGTCGTCAGCTCCTCGGTGTCGACGTTCTGCTCGAAGAGGGCGAGAGCCGTGTCGTAGCGCCGCTGCGAACCGGCCGCGAGACGCCCGCGCGTGCCCATCACGCGCACCGCCGTGTCATAGGTGTCGAGGTCGGTCTGGATGATCGGCAGGGAGGAGTCGAGGCCCACCATGAGGCGCTCCACGGCATCCGGGAGCGGGAAGGGGCCATTGAGGATGATCCCGGAGATCGACGGGAAGGTGCCGGAGGAGTTGGCGAGCAGAAGCCCGAGCAGCACTTCGGTGCGGTCGGCCGGGACGATGACGATCGCGCCCTCGCGCAGCCTCGGGAGGATGTTGTTGAGCGACATGCCCGCCACCACGACGTCGAGCACCTCTCGCGTGAGGAGGTCCTCGTCGCCGCGGAGGAGACGCCCCTCGAGCGTGAGCATCACGTCGCGCACGGCCGGAGCCACCAGGTAGAGGTCTTCGGGGATCGACCACACTCCGACAGCCGCCTCGCGGTGCCCGTCGGCGGCGGGGACATCGGCGACGACCTTGCGGATGCCGTCGTTGATCGCGTGCAGCTTGACCGGGTCGGCCCGGTTCGTGATGACGGCGAACAACTCGGCGCGGTGGATGCGCACCTCCGCCACGGCGAGTTCGGTGACCTGGGCGAGCTGCTCGGGGGTGCGCGCGACGCTGACGCCCAGCCGGTCACCCTCCCCCGCGCGGCCGTTGAGCACCAGGAGCACCGGCGCGCCGAGGTTCGCGGCGATCCGCGCGTTGTACCCGAGTTCCGAGGTCGACCCGACATCGGTGAAGTCGCTGCCGACGATCACGACCGCGTCGCACTTGGCCTCGACGGCCTTGAACCGCTCGACGATCTTGGAGAGCGCGGCATCGGCATCCCGACGCACGTCGTCGTAGGTGACGCCGATGCACTCGTCGTACTTGAGCTCGACGCCGACGTGGTCGAGGAGCATCTCCAGCACGTAGTCGCGCTCGGTCGTCGACCGCGCGATCGCTCGGAAGACACCGACTTTGGGTGACACGCGGGTGAGGGCGTCGATCACCCCGAGGACGATCGTGGACTTTCCCGAGAGACCTTCGGTCGACGTGATGTAGATGCTCTTGGCCACTGCTTCAGCCTAGGCGGCGCGCCCGAGAGGCGGCCAGGAGGGGCCCCGGACAAAACCTCCCGGTCCCCCGGAAATCGGAGGTGTCTGCGAGCGCGCCGTCAGATGTCGGGCCCTCGCGCGTCCACGAAAGGAGAGAAATCGGCGAAGCGTCGATGCAGGCGATGAGGAAAGGCGGCGGTGGCGCGTGGCAGATGTGGACGTCGATACCCAGAGCCTCGAGATGGTGGCCTCGACCCTGGCGGCGCTGCAGAGCATGCTGGCCGGCGGCGGCGAGTTCTCCGAAGATCCGGGAATCGGATTCCCCGCCAACCGCGGGCAGCTGATCGTCATCGCGGGCGAATCGCTCCAGGAGTTCGAGCGTTCGCGCACCCTCTTGGACTCCCGGCTCAGCGACCTGCGGATGAGGGCCGAGTCGATCGTCGCCGACTTCCCCGCGCTCGACGTCGAGATCGCGCGGGCGGTCAGCTGATGGTCGAGGTCGTCTCCCTTATCTCACCCACGCGCGGGTACCCCCTTCTGGAGCTCGATGGCCGGTCGGGTCGGATGACCGAAGTGGTGCGGGTCATGGGCATGCTCCGCGACGACCTGGATGGGCTCGCACCGTTCGTTCACGGCGTCGCGCGGATCGACGGCGAGGGGAAGGCGATCGATGCGCTGCGTGCCGACGCGACCACGGCCGGCGATGTCCTCTCGGCCGTGACGACGTTGGCCGGTCGCGTGGAACGCGCGCTCGGTCATTACCTCGACGAGTTCGACGCGGCCGACCCGCGCATCCGCGACCTCGTCGCGGAGATCACGGCGGCGCACGCGGCGGCGCAGGCAGCCCAGCAGGAAGAGGCGGCGACGCGCCTGCTCGACGACGATGACCCGGCAACGACGTCGGCGCGGCAGACGGCGCACGAGGCCACGACGGCCGCGACAGCGCGACGGGATGCCGCGTGGGAGGACTACGAGTACTGGTTCGGACGGTGGGATGCCGCCTACGAACGCGCGCTCGACGAGTTCGCCGATGTGATCGCGGTCACGGGCGACTCCGGGCTCGCGCTGCGATCGCGTCTACACGCCGTGATCTCGGGCGACCCCGATCGAGTCGCGGAGGAATGGGCCGCCCTGTCCCCCTCCGTGCGCGAGGAGCTGATCGCGACGTCTCCGGAGATCATCGGAAATCTGGAAGGCATCCCGTATGCCGCGCGTCACACCGCGAACATGGTGCGTCTGGAACGCGTGATCGCGGCTGACCCCGAGAACGCGGAGTTCACGGCCATCGCGAAGTCCATCCGAAGCGGCGGAAAGCTCCTATCTTTCCAGCCGGATGCCGAGTCGCAGGTGCTCGCGTCGGTGAGCTTCGGCGACGTCGCACGCGCGTCCCACGTCACGGTGCTGGTGCCCGGCATGATGACGACGACGGCCGACCTCGAACCGTGGGCCGAAACGGCACGAGACATCAATCGGGTACTCGACGAGGTGCCATCGGCAGCATCGATCGTGTGGTTCGGCTATGACACCCCCAACTTCGTGGAGGAGCCCGGCAACGCCCATGCGGACGATGGGGCGGGCCGGCTAACGACGTTCCTCGGCGGCGTGCGGAGCGCGAACGCGGCGGCCACGCTCACGGTCGGTGCGCATTCGTACGGTTCGACGACGGCGGCGGCAGCCATCGGCGCCGACGCCCACAACCTCTCGGTCGATCGCTTCGTGACGTTCGGCAGCGCCGGGCTCATCCCCGACCTCACGGCAACGACGCGGCACGAGCCGCTGACGGCCCGCGGAGATTTCTCCGGGGTCGAGATGTTCGCCACACGGGCACCGGGCGACTCGCTGGCGATCGTCGGCCGGGCGTCCGGCGTGCACGCCGTCGCGCCCGAGGATGTGCCCGGCGTGACGACGTTCGACTCGGACGGGGGATACCCGCGCAACGACGACGGCTCGCTCGCGACGTCGTCGCAGCACACGGGAACGCGGCTCACTCCGACACCGGGCCATTCGACGCACGCCTCGGGCCTGGGCGCAGAAGCGCCGTGGGACTTCACCGATCAGGGCTACCTCGTCGATGGAACGGAGTCGTTCTACAACTTCGTCTCGATCATCGCGACGGGTTCCCCGGGTACCGCGCAGGGAGGAATCGGGTCGGAATGAGAGGGCGGATGCGTCATGGGCGTTGGTTTGGTGTGGTGGTGCTGGTGGTGGCGGTGGTGACGGGCTGCGCGGCGCAGCCGGTGCCGACGGGGGCGGAGTTGTATGCGCAGGCGAAGAGTCACTACCTCGCCTACCGGGCGATCGCAGCCGATATCCTCAGGGCGGTTTACGACGGCGAATGGGAAGTCGGCGACTACGGCGCGCTCGCCGGGTCATGTAATGGAACCCGCGGGTATGACTTCTACTTCACGCGGTATCTGCGGTCGGCCGATCCGGCGTTGCGGTTGGAAAGGTACGAGGCGGCGGCCGCGGCGATCACCGCCGCCGGGTTGGACGCGTCGGTCAGTCCGTCCGACGATCCCGACGCGATCTGGGTGATCATCGCGCGCGGCAACGGAATCAGCCGGCTCGTGTTCGACTCCACCCCCCGCGGCGGCGGATTCCACTTGAGCATCACCACCGACTGCCACCCCGGCAACAACCGGGCGCTCAAAGCCGAAATGTTCGAAGAGACCGGTATCGGAGACCGCACCCCCTACTTCCCCAAAACCGAACGCCCCGACGCCGACCCCCTCTTCCTGTTCCCCCTCGACGCCCCCCGCTACCCCGACCCGACCCCCACACCATGACAGGTCGGGTCGGAATGAGAGGACGGCTGCGGCATGGCGGTTGGTTTGGTGTGGTGGTGCTGGTGGTCGCGGTGGTGACGGGGTGTGCGGCGCAGCCGGTGCCGACGGGAGCGGAGCTGTATACGCAGGCGAAGAGTCACTACCTCGCCTTTCGGGCGATCGCAGCCGATATCCTCACGGCCGTGTACGACGGCGAGTGGGAAGTCGGCGACTACGGTGCGCTCCCCGGGTCATGTGACGGAAACCGCGGGTATGACTTTCGTCTCACGCGGTATCTGCGCTCGCCGGATCCGGCGTTGCGGTTGGAACGGTATGAAGCGGCGGCCGCGGCGATCACCGCCGCAGGGTTGGACGCGTCGGTCAGTCCGACCGATGACCCCGACGCGATCTGGGTGATCATCGCCCGTGGCAACGGAATCAGCCGTCTGGTGTTCGACTCCACCCCCCACGGCGGCGGATTCCACCTCAACATCACCACCGACTGCCACTCGGGCGACAGCGAGGAACTGGTCACCCTCCTTTTCGACGAACCCACTCCGGTGTTCGACGCGACCCCCTACTTCCCCAAAACCGAACGCCCGGACGCCGAACCGCTCTTCCTGTTCCCCCTCGACGCCCCCCGATACCCCGACCCGACCCCCACACCATGAGACCAAGGCGTGGGCGGTGGTTTGGTGTGGTGGTGCTGGTGGTGGCTGTGGTGACGGGCTGCGCGGCGCAGCCGGTGCCGACGGGATCGGAGCTGTATGCACAGGCGAAGAGTCACTACCTCGCCTACCGGGCGATCGCAGCCGATATCCTCACGGCCGTCTACGACGGCGAATGGGACGTCGGCGGGGCGGGCGCAGGATACGGCGCTCTGCCGGACTCGTGTCGCGACGGTCGCGGATACGAGTTCTACTTCACGCGGTATCTGCGCTCGGCCGATCCGGCGTTGCGGTTGGAACGGTATGAAGCGGCGGCCGCGGCGATCACCGCCGCGGGGTTGGACGCGTCGGTCAGTCCGTCCGACGATCCCGACGCGATCTGGGTGATCATCGCCCGCGGCAACGGAATCAGCCGGCTCGTGTTCGACTCCACCCCCCGCGGCGGCGGATTCCACTTGAGCATCACCACCGACTGCCACCCGGGCGACAGCGAGGAACTGGTCACCCTCCTTTTCGACGAACCCACTCCGGTGTTCGACGCGACCCCCTACTTCCCCAAAACCGAACGCCCGGACGCCGAACCTCTCTTCCTGTTCCCCCTCGACGCCCCCGCTACCCCGAGCCCATGAACCCCAGGCGCGGGATCGAGCGGCCGTGCGGCCGGCAGTCCCCGGGCAAAAGAAAGACTCTCCGCGAACCCGGCAGAGCCTGGTTACCCTTGCTACGTTTCCGTCCTGGGGGAGTTGGCCTGGATGCCGTCTCGCGGAGAGCTTCTGCAAGTTTACCCGACGTCCGGCCGCGCGCATGCCGCCCCGGGTTAGCATCGAGAAACGCACCGCCGCGGCGAAGGGGAACGCATGCCCGACGATCACACCCACACGCTCCGTGACGACGCTCCACCGATTCGCGAGGACGTCACGGCTGAGCAGTTCGCGCGGGAGACCACGGCGATCACCGAGTCCGTCACGCGAGTGATCGACGGCAAGCCCCACGCCGTCCGCGCGGCGCTCGTATGTCTCCTCGCCGAGGGGCACCTTCTCATCGAGGACGTCCCGGGCGTCGGCAAGACGATGCTCGCGCGGGCGCTGGCGGCGACGGTGGATGCCACGGTCCGCCGCATCCAGTTCACCCCCGACCTCCTTCCCGGCGACGTGACCGGCGTGAGCGTGTACAACCCGGTGGACCGGGTGTTCGAGTTCAAGCAGGGCGCGGTGTTCGCCCACATCGTCATCGCCGACGAGATCAACCGCTCCTCACCGAAAACGCAGTCCGCCCTCCTGGAGGCGATGGAGGAGCACCAGGTGACCGTCGACGGAACGAGTAGAGCCCTTCCCGACCCGTTCCTCGTCGTCGCCACGCAGAATCCGCTGGAGATGGAGGGCACGTACGCACTCCCGGAGGCGCAGCGCGACCGCTTCATGATGCGCGTCTCGATGGGGTACCCCGACGCGGCATCCGAAGCGCTCATGCTGCGCCAGCGCGACACCCTGAATCCGCTCGACGATGTTCGGCCCGTCGTCGCCTCGTCGCGCGTTCGGCAGCTCATCGCGTGGGCGCGCAACGTCCATGTCTCCCCCGCCGTCGAGGAGTACGCCGTGGGGCTGGCGCGGGCGACGCGGTCGCATCCCGATGTTCGTCTGGGCGCGAGCCCGCGCGCCACGCTGCAGCTCGTGCGCGCCGCGAAGGTCTGGGCGGCGCTGGACGGTCGCGAGTTCGTCATCCCCGACGACGTCGTCACCCTCCTCGACCCGGTCTTCGCGCACCGCATGATCGCCGCCCGGGGGACGAGCGCGACCCGCGGACGCACCGCCTCGGATGCCGTCAGCTCCGTCCTGCGCTCGATCGCCGACTCCGTGCGCGTGCCGCTCGCCACCCGCTGAGGCCCACCGTGAATCGCTGGCCGCTGACGCTCCGAGGCACCGGTGCGGTGGTTCTCGGCGTGCTCTGCTTCGTGCTGGCGCACGAGTTCGTCGTCACGGAGCTGATCTACGTCAGTGTGCTGCTGCTCACCGCCGTCGCGGCGAGCATCGTGACCCTGTACGTCGTGCGGCGGTCCGAGACGGTGACGCGGTCGTTCCACCCCGACGTCGCGACGACCGGCCAAGACGTTCGTGTGCACGCGCGGGTGCAGATCCGCTCGCCGCTCCCCGTCGCGCAGGGGGCGTGGCGCGATGCGCTCGCCCCGGGCATGGATGCCGAAGCGCACGGCCGATTCCCCGCCACGGCATCCGGCATGGGGATCGCGAGTCGGGGCGTCGACCTCGAGTACGACCTGACCCCGGGGCGACGCGGCATCCACCCGGTCGGCCCGCTCACGGTCACTTCGACCGACCCGTTCGGATTCGCCCGGCGCCGCACGACCGTCGGCGAGCCGTCGCTGCTGACGGTGGCGCCGCAGGCGGTCGAACTCGGCGCCCTCTCCGAACTACCCGGGGAAGCCGGCGGCAGCATGCACTCGACGACGAACCAGCTCGGCCAGGGCGCGGACAACCTCATCCCCCGCCACTACGTGCCCGGCGACTCGATGCGCCGCATCCATTGGCGTGCCAGTGCGCACCGCGACGAACTGATGGTGCGGCAGGAAGAACAGGAGACGACGCCGGAAGCGGTGGTCGTGCTCGACTGCAGCGCCGCGCGCTGGAGCGAGGAGGCGATGCGGGCACCCGGCGAGGACGCGGGATTCGAAGCCGCCGTGACGGCGTGCGTCTCCGCCGCCGCCCGTCTCGTGCGCGAGGGCTATCGCGTCACCGTGATCGACCTCGACGGGTCCGAACTCGCCGAGCCGATCGACGGCGGCGACGCCGCGGGAGTCGACCGGCTCCTGACGAGCTTCGCGCGCGTGACCGCCGTGCGCCGGTCGGCCGATCCGACGCCGCTCGTGCGGTTGTTCGCGGGGGTGCAGACAGGTCCGCTCGTCGTCGTCACGGGTGTGTTCGACGGCACGGATGCCGACGCACTGGCGGCCTTGCCTCACCACAGCGCCCTCCCCCTCCTGCTGGTCGTGGCACCCCGCGCCGATGCGCTCGCACGGGCCGCGGCGACGGGGTGGCGGACCGCATCCATCCCGCCGGGTAGCGACCTCGCCGCTGCCTGGGCGGGAGCTGTCGACCGAGGAGGCCGCCGTGTCGGCGTCTGACACGGCGACGGCCCTCGCGGCGCCCGAGGCGGAGTCGGCGCATCGGCGCGGCGAACGACGCCTGTCGATCGCCCTCTGGCTCGGGATGATCGCGGCGGCGGCTCCCCTGTTGACGGTCGTCGCCCCGGGCGCCTGGCTGTGGGGGGTTCCCGCGGTGACGGGAACGCTCCTCCTGGTGGGGGGGGCGCTGCGGCGTCTGCGCACCCCCGCCGTCGGGGTGACGCTGGCCGAGGTGGCGGTGTGGGCCGCCGGCATCACGGCGGTGTTCTTCGGGCGCGAGGCCCTCTTGGGAATCGTGCCCACGCCGGATGTCGTCGACGCCGCGGTCGCCGCGGTGCAGCAGGCGTCGGCCGAGATCCTGCTGGGCGTGGCGCCGATGGCACCATCGGAGTCGCTGACGTTTCTGATCATCGGCGCGATCGGCATCCTCACGATCGCCCTCGACCACGTCGTGCTGACCGCGCGTATGCCGCTTCTGGCATCCATCGCTCTCGTCGCGGTCTGGCTGATCCCCGCGATCGCCGTCCCGAGCGGCGTCAACGTGCTGGCGTTCGTCTTCCTCGCGTGCGCGGTGCTCGCGCTGATCCGCGCCGAGACGCGCACCCGGGAAGCGCCCGAGCCGGGAACCTCGTCCGGTGTGACCGCGATGGCAGCGACCATCGGCGTCGTGACCGTCGTGGCGACGCTCATCAGCGCGCCCGCGCTCCCGGCGCCCGTCGCCGCAGGATCGGGCACGGGAACACTGGCGACGATCGACCCGACCCTCGATCTCGGCAACGATCTGCGCCGCCGCGACGACGTGACGGTGATGACGGTGCGCACCGACGGACCGACGCTCCCCTATCTGAGGGTCGCGACGCTGTCGGAGTTCGACGGTGACGTGTGGCGACCGGATCGACCGCGTTCGGTGCCCCTGTGGGACGAGGGGATGGAGCCCGTCGTCGTGGACGACGGCATCCGGGTCACGCAGTACCGCACCAACATCGCGATCTCCAATCTCTCCTCCTCCTACCTGCCGGTGTCGTACCCGGCGGTGGGCGTGGACGGGTTGGAGGGGCTGTGGCGCGCCGTGCCGTACAGCCGGACGGTGCTCAGCGGTCAGGCGAGCACCCAGGGCCAACGGTACGAAGTGGTCTCGCAGGTGCCGCGCCCGACGCTGGAGCAGGTGCGCGCCTCACGGGCCACGGTGCGCGGGCTCACGCTCGATGTGCGGGCTCTCCCCGAGTCCACGCCCGCGCTGGTGGGAGAGCTGGCGGAGCAGGTGACGGCCGGCGCCCGGACGGACTACGACCGACTCGATGCACTGCAGGAGTGGTTCCGCGGACCCGAGTTCACCTACTCGCTGGAAGCCCCCGTGCTGGAGGGCTTCGACGGGACGGGCTCGGATGCCGTCGCCGCGTTCCTGCAGGCGAAGGAGGGGTACTGCATCCACTTCGCCGGGGCGTTCGCGCTCATGGCTCGCGCCCTCGACATGCCGTCACGGATCGTCGTCGGATTCCTCCCGGGCACCTACACGGGTGACACCGAAGAGGGTCAGCGGCTCGCGGAGGTCAAGACCAGCCAGCTGCACGCCTGGCCCGAGGTGCACTTCGAGGGCATCGGGTGGGTGGCTTTCGAGCCCACGAAGAGCCTCGGCAACGAGACGCGCTTCCTGCCCGCGAGTGAGGCGGGCGTCGACGACGGCGGGGAGGATATCGCGGGCCCGACGCCGACGACCACGCCCACCTCGACGGCCTCGGCAGCGCCCGTCGAGCGTCCCGACGACATCCCGACGGATGCCACGGCCTCCACCCTGCGCCTCGTCGATCTGCGGCCGTACCTGCTGACCGTGGGCGGCATCCTCGTCGTCGGCGGTCTGCCCGTACTTGTGCGCACGGTGCGCCGGCGGAGCCTTTCCCGGCGGGCGGCGGACGGCGATGCCGGTGCCGCATGGCGCATGCTCCAGGAGGCGGCGATCGACGTGGGCATCTCCGTTCCCGCGGCGGAGTCGCCCCGTGGGTTCGGCGCGCGTCTGGTCGCGGAGCACGGAGCGCCGGATGCCGTCGTCGCGCGTCTCGTCGCCGCGATCGAACGGGCGAGCTATGCCCGCGACAGCAAGGGCGTCACCGGATCGGCGACGCTCGGGGAGGATGCCGAGACGGTGCGCACCGCGCTACTGTCCGAGCTGTCTGCGGGCACCCGTGCTGCCGCGGTGTTCCTGCCGCGATCGCTCGTGGTGCGGCCCGGCTCCGCCTTCGCCGGCTCCTCGGCGACACCGGCGAGCTGACGGCCCGACCGGCGAGCGGACGCTCGCGGGTCGGGCCGATCCGGCGATCGGGTTGCTCGGTTGGCCCGCTCAGCGGTGGCGGTAGGACTGGCCCGCCTGGCCGAACACCTGCATGCGATCGGCGACGATGCGCTGCATCGCCTCACGGCCGGGCTTGCCATACAGCGCGGGGTCGACGCCGATGCCGTCCGCGTCGAGGTAAGCCCGCACCGCGGCGCTGTGGGCCATGTGGGAGTCCATGCCCTGGTTGATCTTGCGAATGCCGAGCTTCGTCGAGCGCGCCTTCTCGCTCTCGGGAACGCCCCACGACTCGGGGAGCTTGCCGCCGTGCGCGTTGATCGTCTCGCGCAGATCGGGCGGGAGCGAGGACGACCCGTGCATGACGAGGTGGGTGTCGGGGATGCGCGCGGCGATCTCCTCGATGAGGTCCATGCGCAGCACGGTGCCGTCGGGCGGGCTCGTGAACTTGTACGCGCCGTGCGAGGTGCCGATGGCGACCGCGAGGGCGTCGACGCCCGTCTCGGCGACGAACCGTGCCGCCTCGTCGGGGTCGGCGAGGATGATCTCCTTGCTGCTCGCCCCGCCGTCCTCCGATCCGCCGATCGTGCCGAGCTCGCCTTCGACGGAGACACCGCGCGCGTGGGCGTACTCGACGACGCGGCGCGTGACCTCGACGTTCTCCTCGAAGGTCGCCGGGGTGACGTGGTCGTCCCGCATACTGCCGTCGATCATGACGCTCGTGAAGCCGGCGCCGATCGCCCGCACGCAGTCGTCGTAGGAGGCGCCGTGGTCGAGGTGGAGCACGACCGGCACATCGGGGTAATTGCCGATGAGGTTCACGAGCGCCTGCCAGAAGAGCTCGTCGCGACCGTGCACCGAGGCTCCGGCGATCGTCTGCACGATCACCGGGGAGTCGGTGGCCGCGGCGGCGTCGAGCACCGCTTCGGCCTGGGCGAGATCGGTCACGTTGAAGGCTCCGACACCGTAGCTTCCTGCGCGTGCGGCATCCAGCGCCGCCCTGAGAGTGATGAGAGCCAAGAGCTCGTCCTCCGTTTCTCGTGCCCGTCTGCGACGACGGGCGGTGATTTCTGACAACGGTAGACAGACTAGGTGTCGGGTGTTAGTTTGTCCATCGATGGACAGAGATTGTCCGCCGGAGTCGAGGAAGACGAGGAGTGAGAATGCGCGACGAGCTGCTGCTGGGCATCGACCTGGGCACGTCGTCGATCAAGGCGAACGCGATCGACCGCCACGGCCGTTCCCTCGGCATCGGGGTCGCGCCGACGCCGTTCGCCGCGAGCGCCTTCGGAGTCGAGATGTCGACGGAGGCTCTGTTCGCCGCGATCCGCGCCGCGATCCAGGATCTTGGCGTCCTCGCCACGCGCATCGCCGCCGTGGGCGTGGCCAGCATGGGCGAGACCGGCACGGCCATCTACGCCGACGGACCGAGCGACCTCCCCCTCGTGGCCTGGCACGACGAACGCGGAACCGAGATCGTCGACGAACTTCTCGAGGCGTTCGGCGAGGCCGAGATCCACCGGCGCACCGGCCGCCAGGCCCGCAGCGTGACGAGCATCGCCAAGCTCGGCTGGCTCGCCCGGCACGGTTACGACGCACGCGGCACGTGGACCGGCGTGGCCGGCCTCACGGTGTGGCGCCTCACCGGCGCCCTCGCGCAAGAGCACTCCCTCGCCGCCACGAGCGGCGCGTTCGACCCCACCCGCGGCGAGTACGACCGCGAGATCCTGGCACGCGTCGGTCTCGACTCCCTCGTGTGGGCTCCCGCCCGCATCGCCGGAACCTCCCTCGGACACATCTCGGCCGACGGGGCCGCCTGGAGCGGGCTGCCCGCCGGCATCCCGGTCACCATCGCCGGGCACGATCACCCCGTCGGCGTCATCGGCGCGGGAGGCGACCGCACCGAGGTGATCGACTCCATGGGCACCGGCGAGCCGCTCGTCGTCGCCTGGGAGGCCGACCCCGCGCAGCCCCATCCGGCCTGGCCCGACCAGCTCGGCGACCTCACCGTCACCGCGTGGCCCGGCACCCCGCGGCACATGCTGCTGTGGGAGACGCTTCGTCCCGGCCTCGCGACCCGGCACCTGCAGCGGGCGCTGCGCGTCAAGCGCGACGACATCGAGTTCCGCGCGATCCGCGTCGAGGCCGAGCCGCTCGACCTCGCCACCCTGGTGGACATGCAGGAGGGACGCATCCCGACCGATCTCCTCGCCCGTCCCGCCGAGGAGGCCTGGGCGGCGACGCTCGAGGGCTACGCGTCCGCCTCGGCGGAGGCCGAGGCCCAGTTGCGCGCGCTGAGCGGCGTCACCGGACCCACGCTGCTCATCGGGGGCGGCCTGCGCAGCCGCCGGTGGGTGGAGGCGAAGCTGCGCCGGGCACGGCATCCCCTCGCCATGGCCGCCGAACGCGAGGCCGTCTCGCGCGGCGCCGGGTTGCTGGCCGGTGTCGCGGCAGGATGGTGGACACCGGAGCAGTACCCGCCCGCCGACACCGTTCCGCTGTCCGCCGTCGTCCCCGAGTCCCCGAGCGCGCTGCGCCATGGGTGAGAGAGGAGCACCCATCCATGCGTGCGTCATCATCCTGGGCATCGTCGTCCTGCACCGCCTGCGTGTACCGGCGGGTGTCGTGAGCGAGCTCGACGCGGGTGCACCGCGCGGCTTCCGCCGCCCGACACGGCTGGTCGACCTCGCCCAGCACGCCGGCGTATCGACGAAGACCGTCTCGCGCGTGCTCAACGGCGAGGCCTACGTCGCGCCCGCCATGCGCGAGAAGGTGATGGCCGCCGTCGAGGAGCTCGCCTACGTCGGGGATGCCGCGGCGACCGGCCTGCGCACGAAGCGGTCGGGATTCATCGGCCTCATCATCCCCGACGTGCGCAACGGCTTCTTCGCCCTGCTGACCCGCGCGATCGAGGAGCGGCTGGCGCCGACCTCCCCCACCCTCCTCCTCGGCGACTCCGACGAGGAGGCCGACCAGGAGGAGCGCTACCTGCGCACCTTCCGGCAGCAGCGCGTCGACGGCCTGATCGTGCTCCCCAGCGGTGCGCCGAGCCTGCCCGACGCGGTCTCGGAGATCCCGACCGTGATCGTCGACCGCACCGTGCCCTCGGTGCGCAAGACCGCCGATCACGTGCTCGCCGGCAATCGGCGCGCCGCCGAACGGCTCGTGGGCCACCTCGTGACGCACCACGGGCTGCGCCAGGTCGCCCTGCTGGCCGGGAATACGGCCATCTCGAACGTCCGCGACCGCCAGAGTGGATACGCGCGGGTGATGAACGCGGCGGGGCTGGAGCACCACGTCAGCGCGGGCCACACCACCCCCGACGACGCGGCGGCCGGCGCCCTGGAGCTGTTCCGCACGCTCACGCCGCCGTTCGGCGTCTTCACGACCAACAACCGCATGTTCTGGGGCGCGATGGCGGCGATCGCGCGCCTCGGGCTGCACATCCCCCGCGACGTCCTCGTCACGACGATCGACTCGATCGGCGAGGCGACGGTGACGGGGCTGAAGCCCACGCAGGGCGTGGTGCCCGTGCACACGGTGGCGGCGAAGGCCATGAAGCTGCTCGCAGAGCGAACGGAAGACCCGACGCTGCCGCCGCGGAGCGTCAGTGTCGACATCGACATCGAGTTCGGCACCACGTGCGGATGCATACCGCTGACGCAGGCGCCGCTGATGATGGGGCCGCTCCCGGCATCCTGAGACTCCCGTCGGCGACGGACGGGTCAGCTGACCGCAGTGTGCCAGCAAAGCAACCACTGCGGCCAGCCGCGTCGCACCAGAGAACGAATCACACTCGAAGGAGAGAAATGACCACGATCACCCGGATGCGGACCGCGGGAGCGGCCGCTGCGACGGCGACCATCCTAGCGCTGGCCCTCGCCGGCTGCGCGGGCACCGAGACGCCCGACGCGACCGAGCCCGGCGGCACCACGACGGAGGGCGGCAAGATCGCCTTCGTCATCAAGCCGCTGGACAACACGTACTTCGGCGCGATGGCCGAGGGTGCCCAGGCGGCCGCCGACGAGGCGGGAGTCGAGCTCACCGTGGTGGCGGCCGAGAACGTCACCGACGACTCGGGCCAGGCCTCCAAGCTCAACGCGCTCGTCACCGCGGGCTACGACTGCTACGTCGTCAACCCGACGAGCCAGACCAACCTGCTCACGGGTCTCGTCCCCGTCAGCGAGGCGGGCACGCCGATCGTCAACCTCGACCTGCCGATCGACCTGGATGCCGCCGCCGACGCGGGCGTCGACGTCACGACCTACGTGGGCACGAACAACGAGACGGCCGGCGCCGCCGGAGGCGAGGCCATGCTCGGCCTGGTCGACGAGGGCTCGCAGGTGGCGCTCATCGGCGGACTGGTCGCCGACCCGGGCAACATCGCGCGCCTCGCGGGCTTCGAGAAGGCCGTCGAGGGCAAGCTCGAGATCACCCAGACGGTCGCGGCCGACTTCGACAAGGCGAAGGCCAAGAGCGCGGCGGCGACGATCCTGATCGCGAACCCCGACATCAAGGGCTTCTTCACCCCGTCGGGCGACATGGCGATGGGCATCCAGCAGGCCGTCGAGGAAGCCGGCAAGACCGGTGAGGTCGCCGTCGTCGGCATCGACGGCACGCAGGACCAGCTCAAGGACATCGTCGCGGGTGGTCAGCCGGCCGCGATCGAGCAGTTCCCGTACCTCATGGGTGTGCAGTCCGTGCAGGCCTGCGTCGCGGCGATGGGCGGGGCGGACATCCCCGACAACGTCGAGACGCCCGTCCTGATCGTCACCAAGGACAACGCGCAGGCCGCGCTCGACGCCTTCCCGGCTCCGCCGGAGGGCTTCGAGGTGCCGAACCCGTTCGACTGACCCGGACAGCCAGAGAACACAGGAAGAGACGGGGATCCTCACCCATGACCACCCAGACGCCCTCACGCACACGACCGAGCGTCGACGACGCGGCTCACGCCGTGCGCCGCACCCTCGGCTCGGAAGAGACGTGGATGAAGCTCGCTGCGCCCGTGGCGCTCGTCGTGCTCGCCATCGTGCTCGGCTCGATCAACCCGAGATTCCTCTCGTGGCCGAGCATCACGAGCATGCTGGCGGACGCGACGATCCCGATCATCCTCGCCCTCGGTGCGACGTTCGCCGTCACTCTCGCCGGCATCGACCTCTCTCTGGCGGCCACGGTCGCCCTGGGGAGCGTCACGCTGGCGACGGCGTACCAGGCGGGGCTGCCGTTGCTCGCGTGCTGCGGGATCGCACTCCTCACGGGGCTCGCGATCGGAACGCTCAACGGCACGTTCATCGGCTGGGTGAGGATCCCCGACTTCATCGTGACCCTCGGCACCCTGAGCGTCGTGATGGGGTTGAGCCTCATCATCTCCCAGGGCAAGCCCGTGCAGATCCCCGAGCGCGCGCTCACCGCGATCAGCACCGCGAACCTCGGCGGCATCCGCGTGAACTTCCTCATCGCGATCGCCCTGGCCATCGTGCTGCACGTCGTGCTCTTCCACACCCGCTTCGGCACCCACCTGCTCGCCGTCGGCGACAATCCGGATGCCGCGAAGGCCATGGGCCTGAAGGTGCCGCGCATCAAGCTCGCGGGGTACATGATCTGCGGCGGCATGGCGGGGATCGGCGCGATCATGCTCACCAGCTACATCGGATCGAGCCAGCCGGCGACCAACACCGACTACCTGCTGAAGGCGATCGCCGCCGTCGTGCTCGGCGGAGTGAGCCTCTTCGGCGGACGCGCCACCATCTACGGTCCGGTGATCGGGGCCATCCTGCTCACGTTCCTGCAGTCCGGCCTCACGCTGCTCGGCGTGAGCGCCTTCTACTCGCCGCTGATGATCGGCATCGTCGTCATCGCGGCCGCGACGCTCATGAGGGGGCGGAAGTGACGGACAAGATCGTCGTCGAGAACATCCACAAGTCCTTCGGGAACGTCGACGCCCTCAAGGGCGCGTCGCTCACGATCAAGGCGGGCGAGATCACCGCGATCGTCGGCGACAACGGCGCCGGCAAGTCGACGCTCGTCAAGTGCCTGACCGGCCTGTACACGCCCGACGAGGGCGAGATCCGCATCGATGGCGAACCGGTGCGCTTCTCCAGCCCTCGCGACGCCCGGGACAAGGGCATCGAGACGGTCTACCAGGACCTCGCCCTCAGCGACCAGCTGAGCGTCTGGCAGAACATGTACATGGACCGTGAGCTCGTCTCCGGCATCCCGGGCTTCCGTTTCCTCCGCCGCGGCGAGATGAAGCGGCGTGCGGCGGAGCTCGTGGCCGACCTGGCCGTCAACGTGCCCGGTGTGGGCCGCTCGGTCAAGCGACTGTCCGGGGGTCAGCGGCAGGCCGTCGCGATCGCCCGGGGCGTCATGTGGGCGAAGAACATGATCATCCTCGACGAGCCGACCGCCGCGCTCGGTCTGAACGAGACGGCGCAGGTCGAAGCGCTCATCCGCCGCGTCGTGGAGGGCGGCAAGACGGTGCTCGTCGTGTCGCACAACTTCGAGCAGGTCAAGCGCCTGTCGCAGCAGGTGTGGGTGATGCGCGGCGGCCGCGTCGTGGGCGGCACGCGCACCGAGGAGGTGACGGGCGAGCAGCTCGTCGGGATGGTCACCGGCGCCGTGCGCACCGTCTGAGGCGTCCCGGAGGCCGACCCCGGAAAGCGAAGAGCGCCACCCCCGACGGGGTGGCGCTCTTCATCTGTGGCGGAAGTGACAGGATTTGAACCTGCGATACGGGAAAACCGTATACATGGATTCCAGCCATGCTCCTTAGGCCGCTCGGACACACTTCCAAGGGTCGATTCTATCAGTACGGCATCCGTGGTCCGTTCCCGGGCCACCGTCGATCGCGGCGGTCAGCCCTCGAGCGGGATCTCGCGGGACTCGTCCCACGGCTCGGTCCACCCGAGACGGGTGAACAGGGTGTCCAGCACGATCCCTGTGAACCCCCAGACGAGATGCGAGCCGCCTTCCCGCGGCACGAGGAAGGCCGGTCCCCGCCACTCCTGACCGTCGCGGCGGATGACGGTCACGCCACGACGACGCGGGTCGAGGAGATCGGCGACGGGCGCGCGGAAGACCGCCGACGACTCCGCGACGTCGACGACGCGCACCGGCGACGGCTGCCGCCACCACCCGAGCACGGGTGTCACGAGGTGGCGGGAGTAGTCGAGCGCTATCTCGTCGAGGATGCCGAGCACGTCGACGCCGGCCGGATCGAGCCCCGTCTCCTCCTGCGCTTCACGCAGCGCGGCAGCGACGGGGCCGTCGTCGCCCGGGTCGACGCGGCCGCCGGGAAAGGCGACCTGTCCGGGGTGGGAGCGGAGCGTCGCGGCGCGCGCGAGGAGGAGCACATCGAGATCGCGCGACACCACGGCATCCGCGGCGTCGCGGCCGGCGGGAACGGTGTCGAGGACGCCGAAGAGGATGAGCACCGCCGCGGCCCGCGCTCCCTCCGCCGCGGGCGGCGCGTCGCGTGCGAAGGCAGGACCGCCCGCGGCGGCGAGGGCCGTCAGCTCTGCGCGGGCACCGGCATCCGTGAGCCCGTCGCGAGCGGCGGGCGGAAGCGGTTCGGTCGACACCCGTCCAGGCTACGACGCGCCGGCGACGCCGAGGCGAGGCGGGCGACGGCCGCGCCCGTTGTCCCACCGGCGCGGCCTACGATCGAAGCGTGACCTCTCCCTCCCTCGTCCTCGTCGCGAACGCCGCCGACGGCAGAATCAGCACCTTCCGCTTCGATGGGGAGCGGCTCGATCGCCTCTCCGTCACCGACGGCCTCCCGGGCTGCTCGACGTTCGCCGTCGACCCTGAGCGCGACCTCGTGTTCGCCGCCGTGAAGGGCTCGACGGCCGAGCAGCCGCCCGGCATCCAGACCCTCTCGCTCGACCGCACGACGGGCCGGCTCATTCTGCTGACGCGCCGCGACCTCCCTGCCGGAAACGCCAACTACCTCGCCCTCACGCGAGGCGGAACGGCCCTTCTGGCAGCGTCCTACGGAGGCGGCTACGGCATCAGCGCCCCCGTCGTCGACGGCGTCGTCGGAGAGCCGGTCTCCACCATCCACTACCCGAACCTCCACTCGGTGATGCCGAGCACCGACGGCCGGTTCGTGTACTTCGTGTCGCTCGGGGCCGATCTCGTCGCCCAGTACGCCCTCGGCGACGACCTCGCGCTCGCCCCCCTCGCTCCGGCGACGGCTCCCGCCCCGGCCGGGAGCGGGCCTCGCCACCTTCAGCTGAACGAGGCGCAGGATGCCGTGTACGTCATCACCGAGTTCTCCGGCGAGGTGCTGCACTTCGCGCGGGACACCGAGACGGGCGCACTGTCCCCTCGGGGAGCCGCCTCGTTCGTCGACCCCTCGAAGGGCCTCGGTCACAGCGTGTTCGGTGCCGATCCGATGGCGAACCACTTCATCTGGGGAGCCGACCTGCACTGGGGTGCGGGCGGGCGCCTCTGGGCCTCGGAGCGCACCGAGAGCACGCTGGGATCACTGGACGTGCACGCCGACGGCGGCCTGTCGGCGGCGCAGAGTTTCACGGTGACGGAGCCGCAGCCGCGCGGATTCGCGACGAGTGCGGACGGCGCATTCCTCGTCGCGGCCGGCGAGAGGTCGACGGAGGTGTCGCTCTACGCCGTCGACGGCGCGCACCTTCACCTGTTGCAGCGGACCGAGACCGGCCGCGGGGCCAATTGGGTACGGTTCGTCTGACGCTTGCGCAATATCTCCTGAGGAGATATTGATATATCTCACGGATATATCGTGAGAGTGAGCGCGCATGCCCTTCGTCATCCTCGGACTGCTGCTGTCCGGCCCCCTGTCGCTCTACGACCTGCATAAGCGGTTCCGCGCCGGTGTCTCGCTCTTCTACAGCGCCAGCTACGGCAGTATCCAGCGCAACTTGGCGCAGCTCGTCGCGCAGGGAGACGTCACGGTCGAAGAGGATGCCGAGAGCACCCGGGGTCGGAAATTCCACTCGATCACCCCGTCCGGCCGCGCTCGCTGGCACGCCTGGATGCTCGCGCCGATCCCCGCCGGGGTGGATGCCGAGACACTGACGCTCGCCAAGGTGTTCCTGCTCGGGAGGTTGGAGCCCTCCGATCGCTCCCGCGTGCTCGAGGAGGCGGCGGCGCGGGCCGACGCGAGCCTGCGGGAACTGGAGGCGCTCTCCGCCGAACTCGACACGGTCGCCGCCGACGTGCCGGCCGAACAGGCCGACGCCTTCGCGTATCAGCGCGCCGTGCTCGACTACGGCATCCGGTCCAGCCGCCTCGCCGTGGACTGGGTCGACGGTCTGCGGGCGGTGGCCCCGTGAGCGGCGAGCGGCCGGCACGTCCTCGTCGCGCGTGGCTCGCCGCCGCCGCCGCCGCGTCCGCGCTGATCGCGACCGTCTTCGCCACGGTCGGCGACGGCGTGGAGGTGCCGACGGCATCCGGGGTGCGTGCCGTGGTCATCGATGCCGGTCACACCCTCGTCTGGATGCTCCTGGCGCTCGCCTTCCTCAGCGCGGCCGTGCGCGGTCGGTGGGGACGTCTTTCGCAGGTGCTCGCCCTCGCGGCCGGTGGGCTCTATCTCCTGTTCCTGTCGGCGGTGTTCCTGTGGCCGTGATGGCGGCGTGGATCGCAACGGCAGTCCTCGCCGCCCTCGCCACGCTGCAGATCGCGGTGGCGGCGGGTGCGCCCTGGGGTCGGCTGGTGTGGGGCGGTGCGCACCGCGTACTGCCCCGTCGGCTGCGGGTCGGCAGCGCGGTGTCGGTGGTGATCTACGCGGCCTTCGCGGCGGTGCTGCTGCTGCGGTCGGGAGCGGTCAGCGGCGGTCTTGCCGGCGGCGCCGGCTCACCCGTGATCGAGGGTGCTGCGTGGGTGATGGTCGCCTACTTCGGCCTCGGCATCCTCGTCAATCTGGCATCCCGGAGCGTTCCGGAGCGTGCCGTCATGGCACCGACGTGCCTCGTGCTCGCGGGGACGACGCTCATCGTCGCGCTGGCGTGAGTCGGAAGCGGTGAGTCGGCAGCCGGGAGTCGTCAGCGCAGCAGGTCGGCGTAGCCGGCCAGGGGCAGGTCGATGCGCGCGGCGGCCTCCCAGAGCTCGGGATCTTCGGTGACGAGCGCGTCGGCCTGCAGCACCGCGACGGCGAGGTACTCCGCCTGCCGGGTGTCGTGCGCGTCGAGACGCACGGCGAGACGCCATGCCGTCGCCCGCGACACGCGATCGCCCAGGAGCCGCATCCTCAGCGTGGCGATGCCGTCGAGGAGCCGGCGCCCCTCCGCATCGTCGATCCGACCCTCGCGCAGGTCTCGATAGAGGCTCTCCAGCGCGTCGGTGCGCAGCACGGCGGGCCCGACGAGCGTGTGCGGCGCGATGGGCACGCGACCGTCGGCGACCAGCCGCAGCGCGGTGGCGGCGTCGATGGCGAATCGCGTCATGACCGTCAGTCTGACACCGGCCGCCGACATGGCATCCTGTGCGACCTCACTGCGCCGCGCCGCGGCCGTCGGTCAGTTGAGCGCGCGCGTGGAGGCGGGGATCGCTCCGTCGGCGTAGAGATCCTTGGCGAGATCCTGCAGGGCGGTGAGCGCGACGCGCTGCGTCATCGGACCGTAGGAGATGCGCGCGACGCCGAGCGCCTCGTACTCGGCCGCCGTCAGCGCACCGGGCAGACCGATGACGGAGACCTTGCGCTCGCCGATCCCCTCGACCAGCTGGCGCGTCGTGTCGGCGTCGAGGATGCCGGGCACGAACACGACATCTGCTCCCGCCGCGAGGTAGGCCCGCCCGCGCTCGACGGCATCGGCGATCGACTCCGACAGCGGCCGGTCGCCGGCCCGCACGAACGCATCGGTGCGGGCGTTGAGCGCGAAGGGCACACCCTCCGCTTCTCCCGCGCGAACGATCGCTTCGACCGCGGCGACCGACTCCGCGAGGGGCTTCAGCCGGTCCTCGACGTTCGCGCCGACCGCGCCGACACCGATCGCCCGGCGGACGGTCTCGCCGGGGTCGCCGAAACCGGCATCCAGGTCGGCGCTGACGGGCACGTCTCCGGCGACCGCGACAATGCGACCCACCATGTCGAGCACCAGGTCGAGGGGGATGTTCTCACCGTCGGCATACCCGAAGGTGGCCGCGATGGAGTGCCCGGCGGTGGCGATCGCCTTCGTCTCGGGGAGGTCGAGCACCGCACGGGCGGACACGACGTCCCACACGTTCACGACGCGGAGGATCTCCGGCGCGGCGTGGAGGGCGGACAGGGTCTGGGCGCGCTGGCTCGTGGTCATGCTTCCACGCTACCCACGAAGCGGCGCGGCGGGGCCGATCCCGGCGAGCGTTCAGTCGGCGCGACGGAAGACGAGGCGCAGCACGAAGAAGACGATGAGCGCGACGACCGCAACGGCGAGCAGCTTGAAGGCGAAGGCGATGAGGCTGAACAGCACGTTGACGAGCACCCAGGCGATGATCACCGCAACGATGACTCCGACGACGGTCCACAGCGTGCTCTTGTTCATACCTCCAGCGTAGGCGAGCCAGCCGGGCCGGTCGGAGCGGGGCGGCGGTCCGGTCGTTGAGCGAGCGCAGCGAGACGAAACGCCGCCCGGTCGTTGAGCAGGCGCAGCGAGACGAAACGGCACTCGGTCGTTGAGCGAGCGCAGCGAGACGAAACACCGCACCGGTCGCTGAGCGAGCGCAGCGAGCCGAAACGCCGTCGCCTTCTCGGTCGTTGAGCGAGCGCAGCGAGACGAAACGCCGCACCGGTCGTTGAGCGAGCGCAGCGAGCCGAAACGCCGCACCAGTCGTTGAGCGAGCGCAGCGAGACGAAACGGCACTCGGTCGTTGAGCGAGCGCAGCGAGACGAAACGGCGCACCCTCCTCCACAGCCTCGGCGTGTCGGCAGTTGTCCACAGGAAGCACTCTTGATCTGGGTTTTGTCGACCTGAATGTCGGTGCCCCCGAGAAGAATCGGAGCATGACAGGGACCACGCCGACCGCATGGCAACAGCGCATCGACACGCTGCTGTGCGCGCTCGCCGACGCCCGCCGCGATGCCGCCGCAGCCCAAGCCCGTGAGGTCGCGTTGCTGGCCGAGGCAGTCGAGATCGCGCAGGCGATGGCACAGGATGCCGGCGGCCCGACGTCCGTCACCGACATCCCGATCCGCTCCCTTGCGGCACAGATCGGTGCCGCCGCGCGGGTGTCGGACCGGACGGTACAGAAGCACATGTCCGATGCCGTCGTACTCGTCGAACGGTTCCCCGCGACGTTCGCGGCGTGGGCCGCCGGAGACGTATCCCGCGGGCACGTGCGCGTGGTGGTCGACGCGGGGGTCGCGATCGAAGACGACGCGGCGCGGGCCGTGTTCGAAGACGCGGCGCTAGGGGTCGCGCGGCGGGAGACTCCGGGGCGCCTGAAGCCCGCCGCACGGGTCCTTGCCGCACGGTTGCACCCGATCCCGCTGCAGGAACGCCACACGGCTGCCGCTACCAAGCGGGAGGTGTGGGTGCGTGATCTCGACGACGGGATGGCGGAGTTGATCGCGATCCTTCCCGCGGCGATCGCGCACGGCATCCGCGACCGCATCGACCAATACGCGAGACGCGTCATGGACGCCCGAGGCGCGCTCACGGGCGGCGGAACGGAGACGGGCAGCACCGCTGGCGGAGTGAACGCGGGCGCGGGCGCCGCAACTGGCGCGACCTCCGACGGTGCGCTCCTCCCCCACCCCGACACGCCCGGCACTCGCCCCGACACCCGCCCCATCGACGCCCGCCGCGTCAGCGAGGTGCGGGCTGACGTGTTCGCCGACCTCCTCCTCACCGGACACGCCACCCCCGAAACCACCAACGACGCCATCCCCGCCGGGGACGCGATCATCGCCCGCGTGCAGGTCACCGTCCCCGCCCTCACCGCGGTCGGACACGATGACACCCCCGCCGAACTCATCGGGAAAGGCCCCATCGACACCGCCACCGCCCTCCGCCTCGCAGGAACCGCGACCGGGTGGGACCGGGTGCTCACCCACCCCATCACCGGCACCGTCCTCGCCGTAGACCGATACCGACCCTCCGACCACCTCAAACGCACCCTCCGCGTCAGAGACGAACACTGCCGATTCCCCGGCTGCCGCATCCCCACCCACCGGTCCGACATCGACCACACCACCGCCAGAGAACACGACGGACCCACCGAACTCACCAACCTCGCCCACCTCTGCCGCCGCCACCACACCCTCAAACACCACTCCGCCTGGCGGGTCAGGCAGACACCCGACGGCATCCTCCACTGGACCAGCCCCACCGGACGCCACTACCCCGACCACCCCGCCCGCACCATCGTGTTCACCACAGAACAGGCGACGGCGACAGAGCCGACCGGCACCGGTCCGCCCACCGAGCCAGCATCATCCTGAGCGCGATCGATGCAGCCCTCATCGATGCAGGCCGAAGCGACGCAGGCCGAAGCGACGCAGGCCGAAGCGGTGCAGGCCGAAACGACGCAGACCTACAGCACCGGTACGCTGGGGCGTCGTGTCATCCACCTCGCCCCGCGTCGACGCGCGCATCGGGATCGTCGTCACCGACAGCTATTCGGCGGAAGACCCCGACCACGACACGCCCCTGCTGCTCCGCGCGCTGCGCGAGCGAGGCGTGGATGCCGAATCGGTCGTATGGCATCGCGGCGACGACCCCGCGGCATACGACCTGCTGGTCATCCGCTCACCTTGGGACTACCCTGAGCGCGCTCCCGAGTTCGCCGCGTGGCTGGACCGCGCGGAAAGGGCGACTCGTGTTCTCAATCCGCCGAGCGTCGTCCGCTGGAACCTGGACAAGTCCTACCTGCGCGACCTCGAAGCCGAGGGCATCCGCACGGTGCCAACGGTCTACGCCACGACGGTCACGCAAGCGCGGGAAGATCTCGCCGCGCGAGGTCACGATCGCGTCGTCGTGAAGCCCACCGTGTCCGCCGGCGCGCGAGACACCGGCCTTTACGACGCGTCCGACCCGGCCGCCCTCGCGCTGGCGGAACGCATCATCGCCGCCGGGGGCGTGGCGATGATCCAGCCCGAGATCGCGGAACTCACCGCCGGGGCGGAGAGGGCCCTGTACCTGTTCGACGGACACTTCAGCCACGCGATCGCGAAGGGCGCGCTGCTCGCGCACGGCGGCGGGCTGATCGGCGGCGTCTACGTCGAGCATCCCGAACCCGTCGAAACGAGCGACGTCGAACGCGCCTTCGCGGGCGACGTGCTCGCCGCCGTCGCTCGCATCACGGGCGCGGGGCTCCCCCTCTACGCCCGCGTCGACACCGTGGCATCCGAGGAACACGGACTGGTCGTCCTCGAGGCGGAGCTCATCGAACCCGCGCTCAACCTCCACGTCGCTCCGGATGCCACCGCGATCGTCGCCGACGCGATCATCGCCGCGGCGACCACATCCTGAGCTTTCGTCGACGGTGAGCCGCCCGTCATCCTGAGTTTCGCTTGACCCGGAGCTCTCGTCGACCGTGAGCCGCCCGTCGCCCGTCGCCCGTCGCCCTGAGCCTCGCTTGACCCGCAGCCGCCGCGCTTGACCCGGAGCGACTCGCACCGCTAGTTTCAGTGACCGTGTCTGTCACCGATCGCCCCTACCGCGCCGCTCTCGGCGCCGTTCGGCGTGCGACCGTGACGTGTTCCTCGGGCTTCGGAGGCTGTGCCTTCCCAGAGGCATAGCGCGCACGCGTCGGCATCCCGCCGGCACGTGCCCTCTGATCGACCCACTCTCCAGAACAGACACCCATCATGAACACTCCTTTGTGGAGCGACGACCAGTTCCGCTCCTTCTTCGCAGCGCTGCGCTCCGACGTGTGCGGCTCCGACCGCGACGACGACGCCCGCGACCGCTTCCTCGCGCAGGCGCGGGTGCGCATTGCTCCCTCCGTGCAGCAGCGGCTCCTCGCCGACATCGGCGCCACGACCGACCCCGGCGGGATCGCGCGCGTCGCCCTCGACGTCGTGGAGGACGAGGCGTGGAGCAGACGCCGCAGCTGGCTCCTCGTGACGACCGACCCGTGGACTTTCGTCGTCGACCTCGTCACCCGCGAGATCCGCTCCTCCTACCGGTCGGCGACGCGGCGCAGCGGCGGGAAGCGCGACCTCGACGGCATCGCCCGCGCGAGCAGTCGCCGTGCTCTCCCGCCGTCCGACGGGATCGGCGAAGGTTCGGGCGAGCACACCGGCGACGACGACGCGGCATCCTGACCACGCCCGTGCGGCACAGACCGTGCGGCACAGCGGAGGAGATCGACGTTTCGGAGGACGGGATGCCGAAAGCGCTCCCTCCCCAACGCGACTCTCCTCCGTTGTGCCCGCGACGCACGCCACCGCGCACCGCACCGCACCACCTCGCACGCACCGCACCGCACGCACCACCTCCCACCGCCCGCACCGCACCGACGCGCGGGGCCGCGGAGTCAGTCGAGGAAGGCGGCGGGGTCGAACTCCTCGATGGGGATGATCCGCACGCGCGGGAGACGGGCGTCGAACGCCTGCGCGTCGTACTCCAGATCGAAGAACTCGACGTCGGGGATGGCGGTCAGCTCGGCGCTGCGGAACTCCTGGAAGCCGATGACCCCGACGCGGCGCTCGGGCCCGGCGAGGGCGGCGACACCCTCGACGAAGTCGCGATCGTGGCTGACGAGCACGACATCGGCATCCCGCGCCTCCAGTGCCGCGAGCGTCCGCTGAATGGCGAGGTCGACCACCTTGGCATCCGACGGGCCCGAGAGCGGCACCGGCCGGTAGCCGAGGGCGAGGAGCGCCTGCACGAACGACATCGGCAGATGTTCCGTGGCGTTGAGGAAGAAGAGGCCTTTCGCCTGCTGGTTCCACCGGCCGGCGACGAACGAGAGCAGACGATCCCAGCGCGGGCGCTCATCGGGCTGGGGTCTGCGCCCGAGGATCGATCCACCGAGGGTCGCGTCGATGTTCTCGCCGTCGACGAGGACCCAGGTGTTGCGTTCGGCCACGGAAACTCCCACCGCTCTGAGGACCACTGCCCCCGTACCGTAGCAGGGCCCGCGCCGCGCACCGGGCCCGCGCGCCCAAGGACGAATCAGCGCGACACCTCGCAGGACGAATCACCGCGATGCCTCAGGCTCGACCTCAGCGCCGACCTGAGTCTCAGCGGCGGCGACGACGGGTCTGGGCGGCGTTGGCGACCCCCAGGGCGAGCACGAGCACCGACGCGACGAGCGGGAGGGCCATCGCCACCTGAGCGGACGTCGCCTCGGCGAGCGCACCGGTGACCGCCGAGGACAGCGCCTGCGCGAGGGTGAGTGACGAGCCGAGCAGCGTCATGACCGACGCGGATCGCCCCACGGGGCTGCGCTGACCGGCGAGGCTGAAGAGCGTGACGAGCGTCGGTCCGACTCCCAGCCCCATGAGACACAGCATGACGATGACAGCCGGAAGATCGCGCGACAGCGCGTAACCCGCCGCGGATGCCACGAGCACGCCGCCGAAGACCAGCCACCGCGCGCGCAGCGAGAAGCGCGCCGGGAGGAGCATCACGGTGAGCGCGAGGGCCGCCGATCCCACTCCCATGAGTCCGTACAGGAGCCCGGCCATCTCTCCGTCGCCCGCGCTCTGGGCGAATGCGGTGAGCGAGGTCAGCGTGGACCCGAAGAACAGTCCGACGCCGAACGTCGCCGCCGCGAGGATCCGCACGGGCCGCGACAGCACCGCCGACCACGGCGCGCGCTCGGTCGGCACCGCGGGGTCACCGTCGGCGAGCGCCGCGGTGGGGTGCAGCGCGAACGCCGTCACGAACGCGAAGCTCAGGGCGGCGGCGACCGCGATGGGCGCCCAGGGCGCGAGGAAGGCGGCGAGCACGCCGACGAGCACTGGTCCGATCACGAAGGCGGTCTCGTCCGCCGCGGACTCGTACGACATGACGCGGGAGAGGGTGCGCTCGCGACGCGCTCCGTGCACGCGATCCCGCGCGATCGCCACGAGACGCGTGCGGGACAGGGCGGCGGCCTGCGGCGCGGAGAGCCCGATCAGCGCGGCGGCGACCAGCATGAGCGGCTCCGGCATCCCCGCGAGCACGACGACGGGGAACAGCGCGAGAAGGATGCCGTTGGCGAGCCCCACGGGGACGAGCACCGCGCGCTGCCCGTGCCGGTCGACGAGGTCGCCGATGATAGGCCCCGCGACGACGACACCGACGCCCACGACACCCGAGGTGAGGCCGGCGAGCGCGACCGACCCGGTCGCGGACGCGACGAGGGTGAGCACCCCCACGACCATCATCGCGAACGGGAGTCGCGCAACGAACGCGACGGGGAAATAGCCCCAGCCGGTGTGCTGGATGAGGGAACGGTCGTCGACGATCGACGTCATGCAGGTGCCTCCGGAACGGTCAGCTCGTGTGTACGTGCCGCCTTGCTCCAGAAGCAGGTAGATGCACCGAGTCCAGCGCCGGACGGCGCGGACAGACCCCCATTCTACCGTCGAGAGCGGAATCGTCCACCTGACAGAGCGGGAGCGTCTACCGTCGAGAGCGCGAGCGACGCGAGCCGATGCCCGCGAGGACGGCGTGCAGCAGCGGCGGCACCGACAGCGCCATGACGATCGTGCCGAAGACGGCATCCTGTGCGCGCAGCGCGATCCCGCCCACGAAGAGCGCCGCGAACAGGACGGCCGATACGAGGCGGCGGAGGCCCTGTTCGAGGCGTCCGAGGCGGCGTTCCACCGACGGGCTCTGCACCTCCAGCCGCCCCTCCTCCACCCGCGTCAGCAGCTCGTCGAGGCGCCCCGGCACGGCGGCGAGACCCCGCACGGCGCCCCATGCGCGTGCGCCGACGTCGCGGACGACGCCGCCGCTCTCCTCGCTGAGGAGGCGCTGGGCGTACGGCTCGACCGCATTCCAGATGTTGAACGACGGATCGAGCGCACTGCACAGTCCCGACGTCAGGGACATCGCGCGGATGATGAGGAGGAAGTCCTCGGGGAACTGGAACGGGAGCGAGCGCACGACCTCGCCGAACTCGTCGGCGAAGTCGCGGAACTCGCGCGGGTCGACCTCCTGCAGTTCCGCGAACCCCATGCCCCCGAAGCGGGCGAACAGCTGCGTCAGCGCGCGCTCCAGGTCGGCCGTATCGGCGGAGGGCAGCAGCACACCGACCTCTTGGATGCCGGCGACCAGCCCCCGTCCGTCGCGCGCGGCGACCGCGATGACGACGCGTCGGAGCCCCCGGCGGAGTCCTTCGGGAACCTGCCCCATCATGCCGAAGTCGATGAAGGTGAAACGCCACGTGCGGCCCGCCTCGTCGGGAGGGTGCGGGGTGACGAAGATGTTGCCCGGGTGCGGGTCGGCGTGGAAGAAGCCGTCTCCGAAGAGCTGGTCGAACATGACGGCCGCGAACTCGGTGGCGACTTCTGCCGGGTCGATGCCCGCCGCGCGCAGTGCCGCCACGTCGTTGACCTTGATCGCCGTGACATCGGCGAGAGTCAGGACCCGTCGCGTGGTGCGCTCCCACACGATCTCGGGTGCGCCGACGCGGGCGCCGTCGGCGATGTTCGCCGTGAAGCGCTCGGCGTTGGCCGCCTCGTGCACGTAGTCGATCTCGTCGCTGCTCGTGTGCGCGAACTCTTCCACCAGAGCGGGCATGTCGACCCGGTCGGACACGATGCGCACGCGACTCAGCCACCCTGCGACACGGCGGAGGGCGGCGAGGTCGATCTCGACGATCGCGTCGATCCCGGGGCGCTGCACCTTCAACACGACCGCCTCGAAGCCGGCCAGCGCCGCGTCTTCCGGAGCCAGCCGGGCGCGGTGGGCCTGGCCGAGCGAGGCGGCGGCCAGGGGGCGCTCGTCGACGGCGGCGAAGGCGCGCGACAACGGCACGCCGAGCTCCGCCTCGGCGAGCGCGCGGATCTCCGGGAACGGAACGGGCGGCACCTCGTCCTGCAGTTGCTCAAGCTCTGCGGTGACTTCCGGCGGCAGCACGTCCAGCCGCGACGAGAGGAACTGACCCACCTTGATCATCAGCCCGCCGAGGTCGACGGCGAGCGCGCGGAATCGGCGTGCGGTGACCTGGAGCCGGTGGGCGCGCGTGCGGTCGGCGACGCGGCGCAGGCCGAGCCGCGGCAACGCCAGCTCGTACCACCACGCCTGCGCGATCGCGCGTGCGGAGAAGCGGAGGATGCGACGATACCGGGCGCGGCCGCCCGGCATCCTCTCAGCCCTGGGCAAGGATCGCGTAGAGCTTGCGCCGGGCGTCGTCGATGACGTCGACGGCCTCCTGGATCTGCTCCGGCGTTCCCGTGCGGCCCACCTGCATGGCCGCCTGGGCGAGGTTCGCTCCGGCCTTCGGCAGCGCACCGTGGCCACCGTGGCGGCGCTCGTGCCCGCCCGACTGCTCCCCCTCTTCCGTGGTCGCCCACGGACGGTCGGTGTGCTCGGATTCGGCACGTCCGGCATCCGTGAGGGAGTACGTCTTGCGTCCGGCCGACTCCTCGACTTCGATGAGGCCCTCGTCGGTCAGCAACTGGAGCGTGGGGTACACGGAGCCCGGGCTGGGCTTCCACGAGCCGCCGCTGCGCTCTTCGATCTGCTGGATGATCTGGTAGCCGTGCATCGGCTGCTCGGCGAGGAGGGAGAGGATCGCCGCGCGGACGTCACCGCGACCGACGCGCGTGCCGACCTTCTGACCGAAGGCCTGCCCGAAACCCTGGCCGAACGTCTGCTCGAAGCCCTTCTTCAGTTCGCCGAGCGTGTCCCAGAGTTCCTGGGGCATCGCGCCGCCGAGACCACCGGAGCCGCCGAAGCCCTGCGAGGGGAACCTGCCGCTGAATGAGTCGTTCATGTCGTCCTCCAACGATATATCGAGCGATAGTCGACGATACATCGCGCGACAGGCGCGCGGGAGTCCGCGTGTCGTCCTCACAGCCAACCCGAAGGATCTGCGGGACCAAACCGTCACACCCGCGCGTTGTCTCCAATGACCTGAGAAACTGAGTCCGACAGAAGGAGTCCTCATGAGCGACGACGGCAGCATCACCCGCACCCCCGGCACCGAGACGGCGGTTCTCGCCGGCGGCTGCTTCTGGGGCATGGAAGACCTGATCCGCCGCCAGCCGGGCGTGCTCGACACGCGTGTCGGCTACACCGGCGGGCAGAACGATCACGCGACCTACCGCAACCACCCCGGTCACGCGGAGGCCGTCGAGATCGTCTTCGACCCGACCAAGACCACCTACCGCGACGTCCTGGCGTTCTTCTTCCAGATCCACGACCCCTCGACCCTCAACCGTCAGGGCAACGACATCGGATCGAGCTACCGCTCGGCCATCTTCCCGCTGACTCCCGAGCAGGAGCAGGTCGCCCGCGACACGATCGCCGACGTCGACGCCTCCGGGCTGTGGCCCGCGCCCGCCGTGACCACGATCGAGCCCGCGGGTCCGTTCTGGCAGGCGGAGCCCGAGCACCAGGACTACCTCATCAAGCACCCCGGCGGCTACACGTGCCACTTCCCGCGCGCGGGCTGGGTGCTGCCGAGCCGCGACGCGCAGGAGGCCGCGCCGACCGCGTGACCTAGGCTGTCGCGCATGAGCGAGGCGACCCCCGGCACCCCGGCGACCCCCGGCACCCCGGCAGCCCCCGGCACCCCGGCAGCCCCCGACACTCCGAGGCGCGCGTGGATCTTCCTCCCCGTGGGGGTCGTCGGGGCCGTGGCGGCGCTCCTGCCGTGGCTGATCACGGGCGGACGGATGCCGTTGCAGAACCTGTGGTCGGAGCTCCCGCCCGACGTCCCCTTCGTGCTGCTGCCGTTCCACCCGTACACGGCCACGCTCGTCGCGGCCATCCTGCTGTTCGGTGCGGCGCTCGTCGGTGTCGCGGGACGGGCGCTCGGATCGCGGCGCACACGCTGGGCGACACTGGTCCTCCTGGCCGGCTCGATCGCGACGCAGGCGATCGCGGTCGCGCAGAGCGCCGCGACGACCCGATCGACCCTGCCCGACGGCGGCGAGGCCGACCTCTACGTCACGGCCCTCACGACGGGGGCCGTCCTGACGATCGGCGTCGGAGCGGGAGTGGTCGCCCTCCTCGCGAAGGCGCCGCGGGCGGGGGCTGTCGTCGCGCTCGCCGTCGGCGCGGTCGCGGCCGGCCCCTGGCTGTCGGCCCTCATCGTTCCCTTCGGCTCCGCACCGACGGAGATCCCGCCGCTGCTCACCCTCGTCCAGTGGGTGCCGCCGGTGCTGGCCGGCGCCGCCATCGGCTGGGCGGGCATCGGCAGCGCCGGACGCATCCTCGCGGGCGTCGCGGCGGTGGCCATCGTGTGGATCGGTCCGGCCGCGCTCACCGGCGTCGGCTACGCGCTCGGCAGCCGCGTGCTGTGGAGCGATCCGGCCGGCATGATCGAGGGCGCCGTCCAGGTGTTCACGCTCGCCCTGCTGACGCCCGAGCTCGCGTGGCGGCCGATCGTCGCGTGCCTCGTCACGGCCGCGCTCGGCCTCGGCATCCGTGCGGCCCTTCGCCGCCGGCGTTCACGCGAAGAAGGCGCCCGCCACGCGTGACAGGGCGAGCAGGTCGGCCGTGCCGGCGAGCTCGCGGGCGGAGTGCATCGAGAGGATCGGGATGCCGACGTCCACCGTCCGCACTCCCAGCCGCGTCGCCGTGAGCGGTCCGATCGTCGATCCGCACGGCACCGCGTTGTTCGAGACGAACTCCTGACTCACGACCCCGGCCTCGGCGCACCAGCCGTGCCATGCCGCGGCGCCCGCCGCATCCGTCGCGTAGCGCTGATTCGCGTTGATCTTGAGGATCGGACCGGAGCCGAGGACCGGTTGCACCACGGGGTCGTGCTTCTCCGGATAGTTCGGGTGCACCGAGTGGCCGACGTCGCTGGACACGCACCACGACGCCGCCAGGGCGCGCAGCTGCTGTTCGCGGTCGCCGCCGAGGGCCGACTGGAGTCGCTCGAGCACATCGGCGAGGAACGGACCCGACGCCCCCGAGCGAGTGGCCGATCCCACCTCCTCGTGATCGAAGGCGGCGAAGACGGCGATGTGCTCGCCGTCCCAGGCCCCGCTCTCCAGCGCGACGAGCCCCGCGTGCACCGACGCGAGATCGTCGAGTCGCCCGCTCGCGAAGAAGACGTCGCCCTTCCCGAACACCGCCCCTCGCGCGGCATCCGCCGTCACGACGTCGTAGCCGCGGATGCGGGCGGCATCCACTCCCGCCGCGGTCGCCAGTTCGGACAGGAGGTCGGCCGACTCGGGAGCGCCCAACCCCCACACCGGCTGGGTGTGCGCCTGCTTGTGGAGGGAGAGGTGGTCGTTGGCCTCGCGGTCGAGGTGGATCGCGAGCTGGGGCAGCCGCAGCAGCGGACCGGTCGCCGCGTCGACGGCCGTTCCGTCGTCGAGTACGAGCCGGCCCGCGAGCCGCAGCTCGCGGTCGAGCCACGAGTTCAGCAGCGGGCCGCCGTAGATCTCCACGCCGGCCTGCAGCCACCCCGCGCGCCCCGTCGTGGGCCGCGGCTTCAGCTTGAAGGCGGGTGAATCCGTGTGCGCGCCGAAGATGCGCAGGGCCGTCTCGGGGGTCGCCGTCGTCGGGATCGCCCAGGCGATCACGGCACCGTCGCGGACGACGAGCCCGCGGTCGCCCGGCGCGATCGCCCAGGCCGAGGCCTCTTCCCGCGGGGCGAATCCCGCGGCGGTCAGGCGACGGGCGACCTCGGCGGCCGCGTGGAAACTCGACGGCGATGCCGCGACGAAGTCGGCGAGGTCTTCCGCGTGGCGGCGGCGCGCGTCGGCATCCGGCGCGGCACCGCGGGTGGATTCACGGGCGAGGTCGGTTGTGGCTGCAGGGGCGACGGGGTCGGACACGGTCCTCCTCGGGGGTCGGGGCCTCACCCAGCGTAGTTCGGGCGGCGCGCTTCGTACGGCGACGGCGACGAGCGCGCCGGAGGGTCACTCCCCCGCGGCAGCGCGGAGGGCCTCGGCGATGGGCACCTCGCCGCTGTTGAAGCGGATGGTGCGGTCCACCGTCGCGGGCTCGTCCACGGTGGCGGCGATGACGGCCGCGACATCGCCGCGCGAGACCGAACCGGACTCGGATGCCGACGCGTCGATGCGCCCCGTCGGGTCGTCGAGCGTCAGCGCCGACGGCGCGAGGATCGTCCAGTCGAGGGCGGTCGAACGCAGGTGCGCGTCGGCGGCGGCCTTTGCCTCCGCGTATGCGTAGAAGCCGTCGTCCTCGGGGATGCCGTGGTCCTCGGAGGCGCCGAAGTACGAGACCATGACGTACCGGGGCACCCCGGCGGCGACCGCGGCATCCATCGAGCGGATCGCGGCATCCCTGTCCACCGCGTACGTGCGCGCGGGGTCTCCTCCGCCGGCACCAGCGGTCCAGACGACGACGTCGTACCCGCTCACGAGGGCGGTGAGTCCGTCCAGGTCGGTGTTCTCGACGTCGGCCACGAGCGGGCGGACACCGGTCGCCGCGACCTCTTCCGCGTGCGCCGGGTTGCGGATCACGGCAGTGACGTCGTGACCGGCCTCCGCGAGGAGCGGTTCGGCGCGGAGCGCGACCTTCCCGTGTCCGCCGATGAGCAGGATGCGTGCCATGGGTGGCTCCTTCCGTCGCGGCGGATCCGTTCGGCCGTCGCTTCTTCCGTCGCCTCGACCCTACGCGCCCGCCGAGGCCCCGGGGCCGCCGAGGCCGCGTGCATCGCCAGCGCCGCCGACGTCGCCGCGACCGGGGACGGCGTCGACGAAGGCGTCGACCGTGCGCGGCCGCTCCGTCCACCCGAGCCGCGCCGCGAGCCGCATGAGCTGCGGGGGCTCCACCCGCGCGGCCTCGATCACGTCGCCCCGACCGAACACCTGCTCCGGTGCGCCGTCGGCGCGCACCTCGCCCTGCGTCATCACGATGACGCGGTCGAAGTGCTCGACGCAGAAGTCCATGTCGTGGGTGATTGCCACGACGGTGCGCCCCTCGGCGCTCACCTCCGCCACGACCCGCGCGATCATCTCGACGCCGCGCGCGTCCTGGCCGGTCGTGGGCTCGTCGAGCACGAGCACGGGGGTGCGCATGGCGAGCACGCCCGCGAGGGCGACGCGCTTGCGTTCGGACAGCGAGAGCTGATGCGGGTGTGCATCGGCCTGGTCGGCGAGACCGACGGTCGTGAGCGCGGCGAGCGCCCGCTCCCGGGCCTCCTCTTCGCCTGCGCCGAGGTTGCGGGGCCCGAACATGACGTCGGCGACCACGGTGCGCGCGAAGATCTGCTCGTCGGGATTCTGGAACACGTATCCGACGAGCGCTGCCATCTGGGCGATCGTGCTCCCCGACGTCGGCCGGTCGCCCACCGTCACGGTACCGCTCGTGGGAACGAAGATGCGGTTGAGGTGGCGGACGAGCGTGGTCTTCCCCGCGCCGTTCTGCCCGACGATGGCCACGCGCTCCCCCGCGGCGATCGACAGCGACACTCCGCGCAGCGCCTCGGTGCCCGAGGGGTACCGGAACCGCACGTCGTCGAATCGGAGGGCGACGCCGCTCATGCGCGCACCGCCTCGGCGAAGAACGCAGCCGCCTCGTCGATCGACACCGGCAGTGCGCTGCCCCGATCACCGAGACCCCGATCACCGAGACCCCGATCACCGAGACCCCGATCACCGAGACCCCGGGCGGTGGCGGCGCGGGCGGCGAGCGTGAAGCGCGTGGCATCGATGCCCCACTGCGTCATTCTCGGGTCGCCCAGGATCTCGCGCGGCTCACCGACGGGGGCGACCGTCTCCCCGGCGATCACGGCGATGCGGTCGCAGTGTTCGCGCAGGAGCTCCACCTTGTGCTCGAACACCACGATCGTCGTGCCCGCGTCGCGCAGCGCCGACAGCACGTCGAACACCATCCGCGTGCCGGCCGGATCGAGCTGCGACGTCGGCTCGTCCATGACGAGCACGGGGGTGCGCAGTACGACCATCGACGCGATCGCGACGAGCTGCTGCTGCCCGCCCGAGAGGGCGTACGGCGAGGAGTCCATGAGATGACCGATGCGCAGCAGCTCGGCGGCGGCGACGACCCGCTCGGCCATCTCCTCGCGAGGCACGCCCAGGTTCTCCAGCCCGAAGGCGATCTCGTCACGCACGGTGTACTTCGCGCCGGAGATCTGATTGAAGGGGTTCTGGATGACGAGCCCGACCTTCGCCACGGCCTCGGACAGGCTCAGCTGCGAGACGTCGGCGCCGTCGACCTCCACCGAGCCGGTCAGCTCCCCGCCGTCGACGTGCGGGATGAAGCCGGAGATGATCTTCGCGAGCGTCGTCTTGCCCGCCCCCGATGCCCCCACTATCCCGACGATCTCCCCCCGCTCCACGCGGAGGGACACCTTCTCGAGGGCGAAGTGCTCGGCATCCGGGTAGGCGTAGCCGATGTCGGTCAGCGTGATCACAGCACTCCCGTCACAAGGGGTAGGACGATCGCCGCCAGGGCGACCAGGGGCATCGACCAGCGCACGATGCGCTGAGCCGTCGAGTCGGGTACGGGAGTGAGCGCCGTGCGGCGCGCGGTCGACCCGAATCCGCGCGCCTCCATCGCGGTGGCACGCTCCTCCACATCGGTGAACATCCCCAGCACGAGGGGGGCCAAGAGCGGCATCATCGCACCCACCCTTCCGCGCACGCCCTTGCCGACGGCGAGCCCACGCGCCTGCTGAGCGAGCAGGATGCCGTCGGCGCGGTCGCGGAACGCGGGGATCAGTTGCAGGGTCGAGCTGATGATGTAGCTGAATTTGGGAGACATGCCGCGTTCGGTCAGCGCCGTGAGCAGATCGCCGGGATGCGTCGTGAGCACGAACAGGATCGAGGCGAGCACGAGGCAGACGATCCGCGAGCCGATGCCGAGCGCGAACATCAGCCCCTCGGTCGTGAGGGCCAGCGGTCCCCACTCCCACAGCGCCGTCCGGCCGCCGGGGAACGTGAGCCCCTGCACGACGAAGAGCACGACCACGAGGGGAAGGAGGATCGTGAGACCCAACCGGGCGAGCCGGCCGCCGCAGCCCGAGACGACGGCGGCCGGCACGATGACGACGACGACGACGCCCGCCGCGACCCACCAGAACGGGATCGCGAACACGACGACGATCACGGTGACGAGGATCACGAGTTTCGTCACCGGATTGAGGCGGTGGATCGGCGAGGGCCGGTCCACGTAGAGCGTCGACGCCATGTCTTCTCAGTCCTCGGAGGTTCCCGCCGCGCGACGACTCGTGGCCGTCGTCGGGGCCTTCCCGAACACCCGGTACTGCCGCACGAACGGGAACCGCTGGCGGAACCTGCTCGGGAGGGCGGCGAGGATCAGCACCACGATCGTGAAGGTGATCGCCTTGTCGAGGGGATCGGACAGGAGCCCCTGCAGGGTCGTCGCACCGAGGATCGACTGCCCCATCGCCTGGAACGCGCCGACGATGGCTCCGGTGCCGCCGCCGGTGGCCCCGCCGAAGATGAACGCGGAGATCGGCGCCGACACCACGGCGGCGACGATGCCCGTCACGAGGCCCGCGATCGGTGCGAGGTAGAACCGGCGGAACAGGCCGTAGCGGGCGGCGTACCCGGCCATGACGCCGATCACGACCTGGACGACGGCGAACGGCAGCGCGATGGGGCTGAGCGTGAGACCCCAGATGACGTTCGTCAGGATGCCGGTGACGACACCGGCCGCGGGGCCGGCGAGCGCGGCCACGAGCACGGTGCCGATCGAGTCGATGTAGACCGGGAGCCCGAGGAGGGCGACGATCTGGCCGACGACGATGTTGAGCGCGATCGCGACCGGGATCATCGCGATCGTCGCGGTGGGAAGGCGGTGGATCGACCCCGCCGCCAGCAGGATCGCGCCGATCACGTAGCCGGCGATCGCGATGAGCGAGGCCTGACTGGTGCTGCTCTCGGCGACCTCGGCGGGCTGGCCGATCACGAGGTACAGGTAGGTCGCGACGATGACGACCGACCCGACCGCGATGAGGACGGTGTTGCGGAGCCGACGGGAGTCGCCGGTCTTCGCGGGAGCGGTGGTGGACATGAATGCCTCCTTGCATTCTTCGGGTGTGTTGCGGGTGTGGCGGCCTCTCAGCCGACGTTGCGCGCGAGGCGACCGACCCGGTCGACGACGCGGCGGAAGAACTCTTCGGGATCTGTGTCGACGACGATCGCCGCGTTGTGGGGGCGCCCCCACATGCCGCGCCAGTCGGCGACCGTCTGCCCGCGGGTGAGGGTGCCGGCGAGCTCCATGTCGACGGTGGCCGGACGGGTGGTCGCCAGCGAAGGGTCGAGCGCGACGGCTGCGGCGAACGGGTCGTGCATGTGCGCGAGGAACCCCTGGTCGTAGGCGCGGTGGAACTCCATGTAGAACCGGACGGCATCCGACAGGTGACGGATCACCGCGTGGGAGGCGGTGGACCGCGTGCCCTCGGGGTCGTCGGGCGAGATGATCTCCTCCGGCGTGCTGCCGGCGGCCCGGGCGAGGGCGGCGACGTGCTCCGGCTTCATCTCGATGCGCTCCGTGACGTCGAGCGCGCAGATGACGGGATGCCGGTCGGCGGGCAGCCCCGAGAAGGCGTCGAAGACGATCTTCGCCGACTCCGGGTCGACCGCGATGTTCCACTCGGTCGTGGGGAGGGTGTTCCCCGCGTGGTTGAACGCGCCGCCCATGATGACGAGCCGCTTGAGCAGCGTCGGCAGCTCGGGGCACAGTGTGACGGCCAGCGCGAGGTTCGTGAGCGGACCGGTGACGAGCCCGACGATCTCTCCCGGGCGACGGCGCACGGCATCGATCCAGACCTCGGTGGCATGCCGGTCGGACACGGTGCGCTGCGGCGCCGGGAGGACCGCGTGCCCGATGCCCTGGGGGCCGTGGGTCTCCTCGGTCGTCATGAGCGGCTGCACGAGCGGCACTTCGGCCCCGAGCGCCACCTCGACCTCGCCGTACCCGCAGAGGTCGAGCCACGCCAGATTGTTGATCGCGACTTGCTGCGCGGGGACGTTGCCCGCCGTGCAGGTGATCGCGACGATCTCGGCCTCGGGGCTGGCCATGAGGTAGAGCAGGGCGAGCGAGTCGTCGATGCCGGTGTCGACGTCGACGATCAGCGGCACGCGCGGGGCGTCGGGGGTGGAGGTGTGCGGGTCGGTCACGACATCGTCCTTCCGGGGGGATCGGGCTGTGAGTCGAGCAGGTCGTCGACGAGGAGGGGATGCAGTCTTGGATGCCGGGCTCCGCGCACCGTCACGGTGAGCGAACCCGCCGCCGCTCCCCGTCGGGCGGCGGCGACGAGGTCGGCGCCACCGGCGAGGGCCGCCGCGAAGGCGCCGACGAAGGCATCCCCCGCCCCGACCGTGTCGACCGCGTCGGCGGGGAACGAGGGCACGCGCGTCATCCGGCCCTCGGCGTCGGCCACGAGCGCGCCGTCGGAGCCCAGCGTGACGACGACCGCCAGTGCACGCTCGCGCGCGGCGGCGGCAACCGCCTCGACGTCGATCGTGCTCAGGCCCAGCAGATCGGTCGCTTCGACCTCGTTGACCACGAGCACGTCGACGTCGGCGAGCAGGCCGTCCGCTCCGGGCGTGACGGGGGCGGCGTTGAGGACCACACGGGCCCCGCGCGCGACCGCCTGGCGGGCGACCTGCGCGGCGACGTCGAGCGGGACCTCGAGCTGCAGCACGACGACGTCGTCCGCCTCGAGCGGCAGCGCGGGCACCTCCGGCCAGACGTGGTTGGCGCCCGGCGCAACGACGATGACGTTGTGGCCCTCCTCGTCGACGGCGATCATCGCCATGCCCGAGACTCCCTCGACGACGCGAACCAGTCCGATGTCCACGCCGGCGGTCGAGAGGTCGTCGCGCAGGCTCACGCCGGCCTCGTCGTCACCGACGGCCCCCGCCATGAGCACGGGACGCGTGGAGGTGCGCGCTGCGGCGTACGCCTGGTTGCCGCCCTTGCCGCCCGACGCACGGCGCACGCCGCCCGCGACGACGGTCTCCCCCGCCTGCGGGAGTCGGTGCACCTCGAAAGTGATGTCGGCGTTGAGGGAACCGAACACGATCACGCGGCCGGCGGCGGTCATCGGGGCACCCCCACGGCGACCGCGGCGTCACGGTTCACGACGTGCACGCTCGCTCCGGCGACGAGTCGGGTGGGAAGGGTGACGTCGGCGACGGGGCCGCCTCCCGAGATGAGCGCGAGGAGACTCCGGCAGGCGGCCTCGCCCAGTTCACGGATGGGCTGGGCGACCGTGGTGAGGGCGGGGGTCGTGTAGCGGGCGAGTTCGATGCCGTCCAGGCCCACGACGGAGAGTTCTCGCGGCACGTCGATGCCGCGTTCGGCGCAGAGGGCGAGCAGTCCGATCGCGCTCAGATCGTTGGCGGCGAACACCGCCGTGAGGTCGGGGTTGCGGTCCAGGAGCTGCGCGCCGGCGCGGTGACCGCCCTCCTCCTCGAAGTCGCCCGCGAGGACGAGTCGATCCTCCACGGGAAGCCCCGCCTCGGTGAGCGCCCGCGCCCACCCCGCCCGCCGGTCCTGCGACACTTCCAGCACCTCCGGTCCGGCGAGGTGTCCGATGCGCGTGTGCCCGGCGTCGAGGAGGTGCCGAGTCGCCGCGTAGCCGGCTGCCTCCTGATCGACGCGGACGGTGGCGTGCCGTCCGCTGCGACCCCGGTCCAGGAGCACCGCGGGCACGTCGCCGAACAGTTCCTCCGTACGCCCGTCGAGAGCGCTCGCGACGAGCAGGATGCCGTCGACCTGCTTGCGCTGCAGTGCCGCCAGCCGCGGGCGGAGCTCGTCGGCATCCTTCGGCGCGTCGACCAGGAGCAGGAGGAGGTCGTTCTCGTCCGCGACCGACTGCACGCCCTTGACGAGTTCGGGGAAGAAGGGGTTCGTGATGTCGGGGACCAGCAGCGCGATCGTCTGCGTGGACCCCGCGACGAGGGAACGCGCGACCTCGTTGGGCTGATAGCCGAGCTCGCCGGCGATGCGGGCGATGCGTTCGGCAGTGGCCTGCGAAACGCCGGGCTGGCCGTTGAGGGCGCGGGACACGCTGGCGATCGACAGGCCGCAGGCCTGTGCCACGTCGTACACGGTCACCATGTCACCCTCGCGTCGTTGCGAACGTAAGCGCTTACTGCGCTGGTGCCGACAGTAGCGAGGGTGTCAGCGGTTTGGCAACCGTCGTCGCGAGAATCGCGTGCGACGGCCCGCCGTCACCAGCCCATCGAGCCGGGTATCCCCTTGAAGGGCCCCGCGATCCACGAGGTCACCCAGCCGCCGTAGAAGCCGCCGGGCTGCGGCTCGACCGTCTCGCCGTCGACCGTGCAACGATCCATGCCCCGCGCGTATACGGCCACGCGGCCCTGGAGCTCCGCGAAACCGCCCGAGGCGTCGGGATACCCCCACGCTGCGCGCTCCCGCACCTCGCCGCCGCTCACGACGTCGAAGTAGGCGGCGCGACCCTTGAACTCGCAGAACGACGAACCGGATGCCGGACGCAGCGACCCCGGTGCGAAGTCGCTCTCGCGCACGTAGTACACGGGCGGGTGGCTCGTCTCGAGCACGCGCACGACATCGGTCGTGTCGACGATCACCGCACCGCCGAGCTCGATCGTCACGCGGGACGACACCCGCTCGGCGCGGGGCGGACGGGGATAGTCCCACACCGACTCCTGACCCTCGCGGAGCGGATCGGGGGTGACGGGAAGACGACGCGACATGCTCTCACTGTACGTCGGCGAACGCGTGCTGGACCTGGGAGCCGGCGCGGACGAACACGGGGATCCGCTCGATCGACACCGGCACGCTCACGCGGGCACCGGAGGCGACGGGCTCACCCGACCATGCGTCGACCCACTCCCCCTCCGGAATCCACACGTCGAGCGTTCGTGCGCCGGGCGCGAGCACCGGGGCCACCAGCAGGTCGGCGCCCAGCATCCACTGGGTGGTGTCGCCGACGGCATCCCACGCCTGCGGGTCGTCGAAGAACAGCGGGCGCATGAGGGGCCGATCGGTCGCGATCGTCTCGCGCGCGGACGCGGCCAGGTAGGGCACGAGCCGCTCGCGCAGGTGGGTGAAGGCCCGCGTCAGCGCGAGCACGCGGTCGTCTCCCGTGCGCTCGGCGATGTTCCACGGCGTGCGGTCGCGCGAGGGCGTGCGGTGGTGGTTGAACTCGGAGTGGTACTGCATGATCGGCACGAACGTCGAGGCCTGGAAGGCGCGGATGTACAGCTCCGCATCGGGGATCTCGCCCGAGAATCCGGCGATGTCCCAGCCCCAGTAGACGATGCCCGCCGACGCCGCCGACAGTCCCGCGTTCATCGACCAGGCGAACGCCTCCCACGTGGAGTTCTCGTCGCCGGCCCAGAACGCGCCGTGGGCCTGCGATCCCGTGAATCCCGCCCGGCTGAACGTCACCGGCGCCTTCCCCGCCGAACGCAGCAGCTCGCCGTACGCGGCCGCGTACGCCACGGGGAAGGTGTTGTTCTTCTCGTCGCCGTGCCGACCGTCGAGGTAGACGAGCTCAGCACCCCACGCGTGCTCCCCGCCGTCGGTCTTGAACCCGTCGACGCCCAGCTCCTCCACGAGGTACCGGCGCTTCTCGGTCCACCAGCGCGCCGCACGCTCATCGGTGAGGTCGGGCATGAGCGACAACGGGAACCACCAGCCGCGGTTGCGGTACGGCCGCAGGCGCCCCCGCGCGTCGGGTTCGCGGATGAGCACACCCTCGGAGATCGCCGCCCGCGCGTCGGCGGCCAGCTGACCGGCCGGGTGGGGCCGCATCTTCAGCAGGGGGATCTGCCAGAGGTGCAGGCGCACGTCACGGCCGTGCAGCTCGTCGATCATCCCGCGAGGGTCGGGCCACGCCCCTTCGGGCGGGAACGTGAAGTCGTCGAGCCGGTGCGGTCCCCCGTCGGCGGAGACCTCGTACTGCGCATCGCGGAAGGCCGTGAACGTCGACTCGTCGCTCCAGGCCTCGATGACGACGGAACCGACCGGGATGTCGTGCGCGACGTGCAGGTCCATCTGCCGCATCACCTCGGCCTGCGTGTTCCACTCGTTGCCCGACGCCCAGAGCCGGAACACCCAGTCCGGGAGCTCCTCCGCGCGACCGACGCGATCGAGGAACGCGCCGAGCACGTCGGTCGGGGCACCGTCGAACAGTCGCAGCTCGACGACGCCGTCGGCGCCGGTCTCCGTCTCCACCGCGATCCGGGTGGCATCCGTCCGGCCCAGATCGAACCAGACGCGCCGCGACGTGTCGACGTGGAAGCCCCACCCCTCGCCGCCCACGACGTGCGCGAACGGCATGGGGAGGTAGGTCTTCCGCTCCGCACCCTGGCTCTTGTACTGCTCGAAGACGACCGAGTCGAGTTCGGCACCCGTGTGGTCGAGCGTGTCGAACCGCTCGCCGAAGCCCGTCACCCGCTCGCCCGCCGCGAGCGGGAGCGCGAACCGCACCCGCCACGCGCGCTCGCCGTCGTGGAGTCGCTGCACCGATCCCGCGACGATGCGGGATCGACCCGTCTCGACCACGGCGTCGGGGGCGTCCTGCCAGGTCGCGGCCCGGAAGGAGAACGTCCGCGACTGCTCCCGCCGCCCGGTGCGGGACGTCGCCGTGAAGCGGTAGCGGTAGCGTCCCCCCGAGCGCAGCGCGGGCGTCGTGACCTGCCAGCCGCCCACGGCTCGCGCGCGACGGCTCTGCGCCGACGCGAGGTGACCGCCGTCGGTGAGGCGTCCTCGCGACGTCGTCGCGACCGGCACGAGGTCGAGCACGGTCTCGTCGCCGTCGCTCCCGTCGTCGGGCACCCACTCCAGCAGGCACGTCACCGCGGTCACCTCGCCGTCGGCGCGGACGCCGAGGGTGGCCGTGTTCCCGGCCTCGGGGATGACGGGATGCCGCTGCTCGGTGTCGACGGAATAGGGGTGGCCGGAGCCGGCCGGACGGTGGCGGATCATCGGGGGTCCTTCAGGGAGTCGGGGGTGAAGAGGTCGAGGGCGAGGCCGAGGCGGAGCAGCATGGCGTGGCTCCACAGGAGCGGAGTGGCCACCGTGCCCCAACGGTCGATCCACTCCTGCCTCATGCCGGGCGCGATGAGGTGGCCGGGGACCTGCTCGGGGAGATCGAGGTCGTCGGTGGCGGTGGATGATGCCCACGCGAAGAGCTCCAGCGCTCTGGCGCGGTCGCCCGCCGCGAGCTGAGCGAGCCCCAGGAAGCAGGTCAGAAGCGGCCACTGCCCGCCGCCGAAGAACGTGTCGCCCAGGAAGCGGTGCACGCCCCCGTCGACCGTCAGGTGGGCTTCGAGCACACGGATCGTCTCGGCGCCGAGCGGCGAGGTCGCAGGGATCACCTCGAGGGGCGCGATGGCCGCGGCAAGGCTGCCGTCGACGGCGGTGCTCCCGAGCCACTTGCGCAGCCGCCCGTCCAGCGTGCCCTCCGTCCGGATGAGCTCGACGATCGCGGCGGACGAGGTCGCGGCACGCTCGGCGCGTGCTCCGGAGAGATCGGGGCGGGCGGCGTCAAGGCCGGCGGCGACACACGCGAGAGTCGAGACGTGCACGTGCATCGCATGCTCCTCCCACCAGTCGAAGCAGGGGCGCTGCCACGAGGCGACGAGGTAGTCCACCGTCAGCTCCACGGCATCCGCCCAGCGGGACAGGTCGGTGCCGTGCCTGTCCGCGTGCGCCCGGAGGGCCCACAGCCACGTTCCGTAGCCGTCGAGTTGGAAGTCCCACCACTCGTCGGCACCGTCGTCGCCGGAGAACGTGTAGCGCGCGGGAAGCATGCGCTCGGCGGCGGGCGGGCGACCCGCCGCGGTCTCCGCGACGATCCAGCGGATGTGATCGGCCCGAGCGACCAGCACGGCCGCGCACCAGTCGAAGAACCGCTCCGCGGAGGCGATCTCGCCGGCCGCCGACGCCGCGTCGGCGATGAACGCGCCGTCGCGGAACCAGCAGTAGCCGCGGTAGGCGGAGAAGGACGGGCTCGCGGGGTAGGCGCCTTCGGGCGTCTGCAGGCCGGTGATGAGCCGGAGGCTGTGGGCGGCGAGCGCGGCGGCGTCGGGGGGTGTCACGGGCACGGGGTCCTCGGTTCGAAAGCGGCGGGAGCGGCGGGAGCGGCGCGGGGTGGGCGGACGGCCGCGGCGGACGGGAGCCTCCCCGTCCGCCGCGGCGCAGGTCACGGCAGCAGGCCGTCGACCTCGGTCGCGAGCGCCGGGATGGCGTCGGCCACCGTCGCACGCCCCGCGGCGATCTCACCGAGGGCGTTGCCCACGGCATCCTGGATCTGGGTCGCGTTCGCGCCGAGCTGCGGCGCCTCGGCGACGTTCTCGAGGGAGTCGAACACGGCGATCCGGTTGGCCGGGGGCGTCTTCTCGAGGTACGGCGCGAGCAGCGACTCGTCGCTGATGGCCGGCAGCTCCCATCCTGCGTTCAGGCGCACGTCGACCATCTCCTTCGAGCTCGTGAGGAACTGGGCCCACTTCTGCGCCGCCTCCTGGTGCTCGCTGGACTGCGACACGACGACCGCATTGGAGAAGGTGGCGCTGGCCTTCTGGGTGTCACCCGGCTCGACGGCGATGTCCCACTCGAACGGCAGGTCGCCCACGAGGCTGATCATCCAGATGCCCGTGTGCCACATCGCCAGCTTCCCCTCCTTGAAGAGGTTGGTGTCGAAGTCGGGGGTTCCCGCGCCGTCGGCGGCGGTGGGCATGACGGTGCCCGACTTGCCCGTCAGCCACTCCGCGGCGGCCTGCCCGGCGTCCGAGCCGAACCCTGCGGCACCGTCCGCCAGGAAGCTGCCACCGGCCTGCTGGACGGTCTTGTAGTACTCGTAGTACGAGATGGGCTGGTAGTCGCCCCACACGCCCGCGTCCTTGTCGGTGAGCTTCTCGGCGGCGGCCTTCTCGTCGGCCCAGGTCCAGTCCGACGTCGGGTAGTCCACGCCCGCCGCGTCGAAGAGCTCCTTGTTGTAGAACAGGACGACGTTCGAGAACGACGACGGCAGACCGTACTGCGTCCCGTCGACGGCGTACGTGTCGAGCACGCCCGCGCGGTACAGCGAGGTGTCGACGCCGTCGAGAGGCGCGAGCACCCCCGACGCCTGGATGTTGGCGAACGCACCGGCATCCACGTCGAAGACGTCGGCCTGCGTCCCGGCGGCGAGGTCGGTCTGCAGCTGCGTGAAGTAGTTGGCGTAGTCGGTGGTCGTGACATCGACCTTGATGCCCGGGTTGGCCTTTTCGAAGGCGTCGACGATCGTCTGGAGGTTCTCCTCGTTGCCGCCGTTCGAGATGAAGTTGGCGTAGCTGATCGTCACCTCCTCGTCGGTCGCGTCGGGGCTCGGCGTGGCCGAGGACGTGCAGCCGGTGACGGCCAGCAGCGAGGCCGCGGCGAGGGCGCCGGCGGCCAGAGCGGTCTTGCGGTACATGTGGTGCGATCTCCTTTGATTCGGGTGGTGGTGCGGGTGGTGCCGCGCCTACTTCAGGCCGGCACCGGCGACGCCCTGGACGATGTACTTCTGGGCGAAGACGTAGAGGGCGAACATCGGGATGATGCTGATCACGGACCCCGCCATCAGCACGTCCCACTGGGTGGAGTACTGGCCCTGCAGGCTCGTGAGAGCGACGGGGAGTGTCTGCATGAGGGGGTCGCGGAGGATGATCAGCGGCCACAGGAAGCTGTTCCACGTGTTGAGGAACGCGAACACGGCGAGCGTGGCGAGGGCCGGGCGGATGAGCGGCAGGATGATCTGCACGAAGATCCGGAAGTGCCCCGCCCCGTCGAGCGTCGCCGCCTGGTCCAGGTCGTAGGGAACGCTCGTGATCGCCTGCCGGAGCAGGAACACCCCGAAGGCGGTCGCGATCGTGGGGAGGATCGCGCCGACGTACGTGTTGATGAGGCCGAGGGCCTTCATCTCCGCGAACAGCGGCACGATCAGCACCTGGAACGGGATCATCATGGTCGCGAGGTAGACGACGAACAGCGCACCGCGCCCGGGGAACGGCATCCGCGCGAAGACGTACGCCGCCATGGCGCTCGTGATCAGCTGGAGCACCGTGCTGGCGATCGCGATGAGCAGCGAGTTGGCGATGACGCGCGCGAACGGCACGCGATCGAACAGCTCGGCGTACGGCGAGAGCGAGGGGTTCTCGGGTACGAGCGTCGGCGTCGTGGTCAGGGTGGCGCCGGGGGTGATCGAGGTGACCACGGTCCACACGAAGGGGAACACCATGATGAGCGCTCCGGCGACGAGCACGACGTACAGCGCGAGGCGCGGCAGCGGCTTAGTCATAGTTCACCCATCGCTTCTGACCGGCGAACTGCACCAGGGTGACGATCATGATGACGAAGAACAGCAGCCAGGACAGGGCGGATGCCATGCCCGCCTGCCCGTAGCGGAACGTCAGGTCGTAGACCTGCTGCACGATCACCTGGCTCGAGTTGTTCGGCCCGCCCCCGGTCATCACGTAGACCTGGTCGAAGACCTGGAACCCGTTGATGAGCGACAGCACGATCACGAAGAACGTCGACGGCGACAGCATCGGAAGGGTGACGCTGACCAGTCGCCGCCACGGTCCCGCGCCGTCGAGCTGCGCCGCCTCATAGAGGTCGGGATTGATCGACTGCAGTCCGGCGAGCAGGATCACCATGACGAATCCGAGGTCCTTCCACGCCGAGGCGAGGATGATCGACGGCATCGACCAAGCCGGATCGGCCCACCAGCCGGGTCCTTCGATGCCGAACCAGGCGAGCACGCTGTTGACGACACCGTTGCTCGGGCTCAGCAGCCACCGCCACACGAGAGCGACGACGACCCAGCTGGTGATGACGGGCAGGAAGTACACGCCGCGCAGGACCGCTCGGCCCCGCAGTCGTGCGTTGAGCGCGAGCGCCAGCGCGAGTCCGCCGACATAGACGATCGGGAGGTAGCCGGCGATGTAGTACAGCGTGTGCAGGAACGCGTCGCGGGTGGCCGGGTCGGTGAGCAGGTGCGCGTAATTGTCCAGCCCGACCCACTGCATGGGGCCGATCAGATTCCACGAGTGGAGGCTCGTCCACGCGGCACTGAGCATCGGGCCGATCACGAACGCCAGGAGCGGCACGAGGCTCGGCAGGAGGAAGACGGCGACCGTCAGCGCGTAACGGAGGCGTCGGCGCCCCGGCATCCCTCGGCGCTGCGCGGGCGCACCGGGTGCGCCGGCTCGCTGCGTGGTCGCGCCCTCCGCCGCGGCGCGCGCCGTGAGTGCGACGCTCACGATCGCTTCTCCACGGCGGCGACGAGGCGCTCCCGCACGAGGCGACCCTGGTCGCCCGCCACGCCCTGCGCGTCGAACGGTGTCGCGAGCACGAGGGCGGCGGCACCCTGCGCCCAGCGATCGTCGTCCCAGCGCTCGACCTCGACGGACACCCCGCGCTTTCCGGGGACGAGAGCGTTGCGCAGCGCCGCGTCGAAGGCATCCTGCCAGTGCGACCACGCCTGCACGCCCTCGCCCGAGAGCACGACGGCCTCGGGGTCGAGCAGGTTCACCGCGCCCGCCATGGCCCGGCCGAGCTGGTGCCCCGCGTGCGCGAAGATCTCGCGGGCTTCGCTGTTGCCCGCGTCCGCGAGGGCGCGCAGCTCGTCGATCCCCTCGTCCGCCCCGATGAGCCGGATGGAACGGGCGTCGGTGACGAGGGCGCCCTGGCCGATGATGGCCTCGAGGCATCCGCGATTGCCGCACTGGCAGAGGGGACCGTCCTCGCGCACGGGCGTGTGACCGAAGTCGCCCGCCCCGCCGGATCGGCCGCGGACGATCGCGCCGTCGGCGATGAGTCCCGCCCCGACGCCGTTGCCCACCGTCACGACCAGGACGTTGCGCAGGCTCCGACCGTGGCCGAAGAGCTGCTCGGCGGCGCTCAGCGCGTTGACGTTGTTCTCGACGACGACAGGCAGGTGGAGCGCGCGGCGCAGCTGTTCGCCGAGGGGAACCTGCACCCAGCCGAGCTGCGTGGAGTCCACGACTCCGATGCCCTGCTGCGCGACCGTGCCGGGGAGCCCCACGCCGATGCCGAGGAGGCGACCGGCGCCGCGTCCGTCGATGAAGCGGCGGACGGCGTCGATGAGATGGGATGCCGCGAGCGGCGAGACCGCGTCGAACGGCTGCACGTCGGCCCGGCGGACGATGCCGTCGACGCCGACCTCGACGAAGGCGACGTGATCGGGGGCGACCTTCACGCCGACGGCGGCGAGATCGGTGGCCACGAGACCCAGGAGTCGTGCGGGACGACCGCCGCTGCTGGCGACCTCGAGCTCTTCGATCAGACCGTCGGCGAGGAGGTCGCGCGTGAGCTGGGTCACGAGCGCGGGCGAGACGGCGAGCGCGCGGGCGAGATCGGCACGCGACGTCGAGCCCTGCGCTCCCAGGTGCGCCAGGATCGCGGTGCGATTGACGTCCGCCTGACTGCGAATTGCCGCCACAGTAACCCCTTTGTTTATGACTGAATAAACCGTAGAAGTAAGTGGCAGCCGCGTCAAGCATCAGTTTCGACACGGCGCGGAGGCGCTCCGTGAGACGGGCCGGGGAGAGGGCTCAGCGAGTCGGCTCAGCGCAGACCGACGACGGGAACGCCCAACCACTCCCCCAGGTCGAGGATCTCGGACCGGATCATCTCGACCTCCTCGTCATCCAGTGGCGTCATCTCGTGGACGGCGGAGACCACGAGCGTCTCCTTCTTCTTGTCCAGCTGCGCGTCGAGCTGACCCACGAAGCGGTCGCCGAGCAGGATCGGGTGCGCGAAGTAGCCGAACTTCCGCTGCGAGGCGGGCTTGAACTGCTCCAGCACATAGTCGAACTCGAAGAGCTCTCGGAGGCGCGGCCGGTCGAACAGCATCCCGTCGTACGGGTTCAGGATCGCGACGCGTCCGCCGGGGTCGTCGTCGAGCGACGCGACGGCCGCAGGATCGACCCGCCACGCCCAGGTGCTGCCCTCGACGGTCGCCGGCTCCCCGGCATCCCCGACGGGCGTCCACGGCGACTTCCGCTTCGCGATGCCCGCCGCCTGCAGCCGCCGCGCCTCGAGCAGGTGGCCGGCCTCCTCGTACGACGGCACCGGGAGGTCGGCGGGGTAGACGCGCTCGCCGATGTCCCACACCCGCTGGCGCCCCTCCCGCCGCACGATGCCGACCTCGCCCACGTAGGACAGGAGCTCCAGCATGCGCGGCACCTGATTGGAGCCGTACCAGCCCGCCTCGTCCTTGTGCGCGACCTGACTGGAATCGGCGATCTCCGAGGCCAGCAGGGGCCCGTCGGCGCGCAGCTTCGCCAGCACATCGGCGCGGAAGCGCGCATTGGCGGCGAGCCACTCCGTGGCCTGCGCGCGGAAGACCCGCCCCCGCATCCGCGCCACCATCGCCGGCATGAGGCTTGCCGCGTGGAAGTGCCCGTCGTGCTCGAAGAGCAACCGGTCCTGCTCGACGGACTTGCTCAGCTGACCCGGCTCGTACGACCAGCCGATCCGGGTCCAGGGGATCGTCTGCTCGGCGGGCGCGATGGTCGCGGTCGGGTCGATCTTGAGCGACCCGAGCTGCTCGGCCACCTCGACGACGTCTCCCGGGCGCTGCGCGTCGAGCAGCTGCGCGCGCACGGCGAGTCTGCGCGCATCGTCTTTCGAGAGGCGGTGCATGTCACGACAGTACCGGCGCCCCCCGACGCCGCGACGGGGAGCGACGCGGCGTTCCGGGCACGGCACGCACCGTGAGCCACACCCCCAGCGCGAACTCCCACACCGCGATCGGCAGCGCGAGCAGCGCGGCGAGAGGGGAGACCTGGTCGAGCACGCCGAGCAGCGTCGCGCCGGCCGACACGAGGAGCAGCGGCGCCCCGATCAGTCCGACGATGGGGATGAGGCGCGGGACGAGCCGCGTGCGGAGCAGGGCGGCGCCCAGGAGCAGCGCGTTGACGGCCGGGAGGAGCCCCGGCCCGAGGAGGAAGGCCGCGTCGTGGAGGGCGACGGCAGAGGGGTCGCCCGTCGTGACGACCACCAGGACGGCGGCGATCCCGAGGAACACGAGTCCCGCCTCCAGCACGCGCGAGGCGACGAAGCCGACCGCGAGCGCGGGAACCGCGCGGCGCAGCAGGGGGAAGAAAGCGACCGCCGTCCCGACGCAGGCCAGCGCGAGGACGACCTCCAGCAGCGCCCCCGCGCGCGCCAGTATCGCGGCGTCGGCGGCGGTCGATCCGGCGAGGACAGGACTCTTGAGGGCGAGCGCCGGGATGGAGGTAGCGAACGTGAGCAGGTACAGGATGCCGGCAGTGCGCGCGAGGCGGCGATCGGTCATGGAAGTCCTCCGAGTCGGTGGTGTACGGCGTACACCTCTGTCGACATCGTAGGTGTACGGCGTACACTTCAGCAAGTGCCCGACAATGGACCCATGCCCGCACCCGCGACCGCCCGCATCCCGCTGGATCGCGCGCGCGTCATCGCGGCGGCGATCGACGCCGCCGATGCCGACGGGCTCGCGGCACTCAGCATGCGCGGCCTCGCGACCCGGCTCGGGGTGGTGCCCATGGCCCTCTACAAGCACGTCGCCGACAAGGACGACCTCGTCGCGGGCATGATCGACGCCGTCGTGGCCGGTTTCGCCGCCCCCGCCGCCGATCTCGGAGCCCGCGACAGCATCACGGCGCGCATCGCCGCGGCGCGAGCGGCCGTGGGGCGGCATCCGTGGCTCCGCGGTGCCATCGAGGCCGCGACCTCCCCCACCCCGACGGTGCTCGCCCACATGGATGCCGTTGCCGGCGACCTCTTCCGCTCCGGCCTGTCGGCCGACCTCGTCCACCACGCGATGCACGCCCTCGGGAGCCGCATCTGGGGGTTCTCGCCGGAGGCGTTCACCGCCCCGACGGGCGGACCCGACCCCGAGACCGCAACCCCGGATGCCGAGACGCGGCGGGCGATGGCGGAGCGCTACCCCCACGTGGCGGCGGTCGCTGCGGATGCGGCCTCCCGGCATCCGTCCGGGGCGTGCGTCGCCGACGCCGAGTTCGACTTCACGCTCGACCTGCTCCTGGACGCCGTCGAGCGTCTGCACGCGGCGGGGTGGCGTTCCGGCGTCCCGCGCGCGTCGACGTGAGCCGCCGATCGGCCGGCGCTACGGTCGGGGCATGAGTACGCCCAGGCCGTCGCAGAGTCGGCGCGCTCGCGCATCGCGCCGCCGCGCACGCCGGGTGGCGGCGTCGGGCAGCGACCTGACGGATGCCGAGTGGTTCGGCATCCTCGAGGCGTGGGCACGGTGCGCCTACTGCGGCGCCGACGGGGTGGCGCTCCAGAAGGACTGCGTGCTGCCGATCTCGCGCGGCGGGCGCTACACGCTCGACAACGTGGTCCCCGCGTGCCGCTCGTGCAACGCCAGCAAGAGCAACGAGGAGGTCACCGTGTGGATGCGGCGGCGGCGCCTCGACGAGCCCGCCTTCCTCGTGGCCTGGTACGGCATCGCCGCGAGCCTGCGAGCCGCGTCCGGGCCTCCGGCTTGACGGAGACTCACTCCGGGCGGCCGTACGCCTCCAGCCAGCGCAGCCAGACCTCGCTGACCGTCGGGTAGGCCGGCACCGCGTGCCACAGTCGGGAGATCGGCACCTCCCCCACGATCGCGACCGTGGCGGCGTGGAGCATCTCGGCGACGTCGGGCCCGACGAACGTCGCGCCCACGAGCACGCCGCGCTCCTCGTCGACGACGGCGCGCGCCGTGCCCGCGTAGTCCTGTGCATACGTGCTCGCCCCGGCCACCCAGGAGAGGTCGTAGTCGAGCACCCGCACCGGGATGCCGGCCTCGCGCGCCTGGGCCTCCGTGAGACCGACGGCCGCAGCCTCCGGTTCACTGAAGACGACCTGCGGCACCGCACGGTGATCGGCGGTCGCCGCGTGCGCGCCCCACGGCGCGTCGTCGACATCGCCGCCACGCGCCCGGGCCGCGATCACGTCGCCCGCCGCCCGCGCCTGGTACTTCCCCTGGTGGGTGAGCAGCACGCGATGGTTCACGTCACCGACGGCGTACAGCCAGTCGTGACCGCGCACGCGGAGGGTGTCGTCGACGTCCAGCCACGCGCCGGGCTCGAGCCCGACCGACTCGAGTCCCAGATCGGTCGTGCGCGGCACGCGCCCGGTGGCGACGAGCCCTTCCGCGGCCCGCACCTCCGACCCGTCCGTCAGCGTCACGACGACCTCGCCGCCGTCGGCGCGGTCGACCCGGGAGATGTCCACGCCGAGGTGCAGATCGACGCCCGAGGCGCGCAGCCCCGCCGCGACACGGTCGCCCACGAACGTCTCCATGCCGCGCAGTAGGGCAGACCGAGAGAGCACCGTGACCTTTGTCCCGAACGACGCGAACGCGGTGGCCATCTCGACGGCGACGACGCCGCCGCCGATCACGACGAGGGATGCCGGAACGTCCCGCACCCCGGTGGCCTCGCGGCTCGTCCACAGCCCGGCATCCGCCAGTCCGGGAACGTCGGGCAGGAGCGAGGCGGAACCGGTGCAGACGGCGACGGCGTGCCGCGCCCGCAACCGCCGGTCGTCCACCTCGACCTCTTTCACGCCCGAGAGGCGTGCGTGTCCGCGGACGAGGGCGATCCCGGCACCCTCCAGCCACGACACCTGGCCGCTGTCGTCCCACTCGTGCACGATCTCGTCGCGACGTCGCAGCACCGCCGCGACGTCGACGCCGCCGGTCACCGCCTCCGCCGCGCCCGGCGCGCTCCGCGCCGCGCGCAGCGCCGCTCCCGCCCGCAGCAGGGCTTTCGACGGCATGCACGCCCAGTAGGAGCATTCGCCGCCGACGAGCTCGCTCTCGACGATGACGGCGCTCAGGCCTCCCTGCACGGCGCGGTCGGCGACGTTCTCGCCGACGGGGCCGGCTCCGATAACGATCAGGTCGTACTCTTCGGCATCCACTCGACCACGCTTACCGGAAGTGTGACGCTGTGTGCCACCCCCTTCGCCGATGTCGTTGGGGTGTGATTGGGTGAACAGACCGACCCGGAGGCGAAATGTCGATTGAGTTCCGCGCCGTCACGAAGCGATTTCCTGACGGCACGACCGCCGTTGACGACTTCAGCCTCGTCATCCCGGCGCACAAGACGACGGTGTTCGTCGGGTCGTCCGGCTGTGGCAAGACGACACTGCTGCGCATGATCAACCGTCTCGTCGAGCCCACCGACGGCGACATCACGATCGACGGCGAGAGCATCCGCGACCGCGATCCCGTGCAGCTGCGCCGAGGCATCGGCTACGTGCTGCAGAACTCCGGGCTCCTCCCGCACTTCACCGTCGCTGACAATGTCGCCACGGTCCCGGTCCTCACCGGCACTCCCAAGCGGCAGGCACGAGAGCGTGCGCTCGAGCTCCTCGACATCGTCGGTCTCGATCGGCGCCTGGCCGATCGGTACCCCCGGCAGCTCTCCGGCGGCCAGCAGCAGCGGGTCGGGGTGGCGCGCGGCCTCGCCGCCGACCCGAACATCCTCCTCATGGACGAGCCTTTCGGGGCCGTCGATCCGATCGTGCGCAAGGAGCTGCAGGCCGAGACGCGGCGCCTCCAACGCGACCTCGACAAGACAGTGGTGTTCGTCACGCACGACATCGACGAGGCGTTCCTGCTGGGCGACCAGGTCGTGATCCTCGAGAAGGGCGCGCGGATCGCGCAGGTCGGCAGCCCCGACGAGATCATCGAGAATCCTGCGAGCGACTTCGTCGCCGAATTCGTCGGGGTCGATCGCGGCAGTCGCGCGCTGCGCACCAAGGCCACCCCGCGCGGCACGGTGCTCGTCGACGCCGTGGGGCGCACGCAGGGCGTGCTCGTGAACGACGACGCCGGCAGCGAGGGAAGCGAGGGAGGTCCCGCGTGACCTGGATCCTCGACAACCTCGACCTCATCGGCGGCCTCACGCTCGACCACCTCCGTCACAGCGTGATCCCGATCGTGCTGTCCTTCCTCATCGCCGTGCCCCTCGGCTGGGCCGCCTGGCGCTACACGCCCTTCCGCGGAGCCGCGCTGACGACGATCGGCCTCCTCTACACGATCCCGTCGCTCGGGCTCTTCGGCCTGCTCGGGGCCTTCGGCATCCCGTTCCTCTCCGAGGTGAACCTCATCATCGCCCTCACGGTCTACGGCGTCGCGATCATGACGCGGTCGGTCACCGACGGGCTCGACTCGATCGATCCCGCCGTCCGCGCGTCGGCCGTCGCGGTGGGCTACGGCCCGTGGCGTCGTTTCTGGGCGGTCGACTTCCCGCTGTCCGGACCCGTGCTCCTCGCGGGCCTCCGAGTGACGGCCACCTCGACGATCTCGCTGGCGACCGTCGGCATCCTCATCGGCGTGCAGAACCTCGGCTACCTGTTCACCAACGGATACCAGCGGCGCATCGTCGAAGAGGTGCTCTCCGGCGTCGTGGCCGTCGTGGCGGTGGCCCTCATCATCGACCTGCTGCTCGTCGTGCTCGGACGCGTGCTGATGCCGTGGCAGCCGCGACGGCGCGAGTCGCGCGCGGTCTCCCGCCGAGTGCTCGCGGAGGCCACCGCATGAACCTCTTCCTCGACGCGTTCGCGTGGATCTTCTCGCCCGACCGCCTCACCGGCTCCTCGGTGCCCCTGCCCCTCGCGATCTGGCAGCACCTCGCCTTCACGTTCGGCTCCGTGCTCATCGCCGCCCTCATCGCCATCCCGCTCGGCTGGCTCATCGGCCACACCGGTCGTGGGCGCGAGATCGCCGTCGCCCTCTCCGGCGCCGCCCGCGCGCTCCCGTCGCTCGGCCTCCTCCTGCTGCTGGTGCTCCTCATCGGCGTCGTACACAAGACCGAGGCGGCCGTCGTGTCGTTCGTGCTGCTCGCCATCCCGTCGATCCTCGCCGGGGCCTACGCCGGCTTCGAGGCGATCGACCGGTCCGTGATCGATGCGGGGCGGGCCGTCGGCATGACGCCGTGGCAGGTGCTGTGGAAGATCGAGGTGCCCCTCGGCCTCCCCCTCCTCATGGGCGGGCTCCGTTCGGCCACGCTGCAGGTGGTGGCCACCGTCACCATCGCCGCGTACGCCGGACTCGGCGGGCTCGGCTTCTACTTCCTGCAGGGCATCCAGCTCAACCGCTTCGACCAGGTGCTCGGCGCCTCGCTCATCGTCGTCGCGCTCGCCCTCGCCCTCGACGGCCTCTTCGCCCTCCTGCAGCGGCTCGTCGTCCCCCGCGGGGTCGCGCTGCCCCGCGGCGTCGAGGGCCGCACGCCCTACCTCCGTCCACACAAGGTCGCCGACGCCCCCGGCTGAGACGCCTCTCCCGCACCACAGCACCGCTCACTCCGAGATCTGCACACCATCCAGAAAGGTCCGCACCATGACCCGCATCCGCACCCGCCTCGCCGCCACCCTCGGCCTGGCAACGGTGGCCGCCCTCGCCCTCGCCGGCTGCGCCACCTCCGACCCGCTCGGCGGCGACAGCAGCAACACCCCGCCGGCATCCGGTGAGCCGTCGACCATCGTCGTCGGCTCGCAGGCGTACTACTCGAACGAGATCATCGCCGAGATCTACGCCCAGGCCCTCGAGAACGCCGGCTTCACGGTGGAGCGCAAGTTCCAGCTCGGCCAGCGCGACATCTACATCCCGTCGCTCGAAGACGGCAGCGTCCAGCTGATCCCCGAGTACACGGGCAACCTCCTGCAGTTCTTCGACGAGGCGACCACCGCCACGGCATCCGAGGATGTCTACGCGGCCCTCGCCGACGCACTGCCCGAGGGCTTGACCGTGCTCGACCAGTCGTCGGCCACCGACCAGGACTCCTACAACGTCACGGCCGAGTTCGCCGCCGAGAACAACCTCACCGAGATCGGCGACCTCGCCGGCATCGCCGACCTCACCCTCGGCGGCGCACCCGAGCTCGAGGAGCGCCCGTACGGTCCGAAGGGCCTGAAGTCGGTCTACGGCGTCGACGTCGCGTTCTCCGCGACCGCCGACACGACCGTCGACGAGCTCGTCGCGGGCAACATCCAGGTCGCCAACGTCTACAGCGCCGACCCGCGCATCCAGACGAACGACCTCGTCACCCTCGCCGACCCGAAGGGCCTGTTCCTGGCATCCAACGTCGTCCCGCTCGTGAGCGAGTCGATCGCCGACGAGATCGCCGACGTCATCAACCCGATCAGCGCCGCCCTCACGCCCGAGGGCCTCGTCGCCCTGAACGTCGAGTCCACCGAGGACAAGCGTTCTTCGGCCGACATCGCGACCGACTGGCTCGCCGCCAACGGCCTCGACTGACACCCCGTCACCGCGAACGCCCCCGGACACTCTCCGGGGGCGTTCGCCGTCCCCCGCCCCCCCGGTCGTTGAGCGAGGAGCGCAGCGACGAGACGAAACGCCCAGCCCCACCCACAACCACCCCCCCGGTCGTTGAGCGAGGAGCGCAGCGACGAGACGAAACGCCCAGCCCCACCCACAACCACCCCCCGGTCGTTGAGCGAGGAGCGCAGCGACGAGACGAAACGCCCGGCCCCACCCACAACCGCCCCGCCCCGGTCGTTGAGCGAGGAGCGCAGCGACGAGACGAAACGCCCGGCCCCACCCACAACCGGCCCCGCCCCGGTCGTTGAGCGAGGAGCGCAGCGACGAGACGAAACGCCCCCCGAATCAGAAGGCGCGCAGCGTCGCGTGCAGGCCGCCGTCGATCTGCTCGCGCCGCAGGATGCCACGGCGTCGCAACACGGGCACCAGCTCGTCGAGGGTGCGGTGGACGGTCACGGGGTGCAGGTCGCCCCACAGCAGCACCCCGTCGTTGCCCCACTCACCGAGTTCCTCGATGAGGTCGGCGAATTCCTCGGCCGTGCCGACGAAGCCCGAACGGTCGGAGATGCGCCCGAGGCGCGCGAGCGCCGTCAGATGCTCCCGCAGGGGCGTCGTCGCGACATCGCGGTCGCCGGTGAGTCGTCGGATGCTGCCCTGCGAGACGTGGTCGCCGAAGATGGCGGGGTCGAGCGGTGCGTCGAGGTCGAGCGCGGTGAGGTCGGTCTCCAGATCGCTCGACTGACGCTGGGCGATGCGCTTCAGCGCGGCGTCGTCGGGGTGCGCTGCGGCCGCCACCAACCGGTCTGCCTCCTCCGCGCTGGCGACGAGCGTGGGCTGGATCGCGAAGAGGATCGTGATGTCCTCGGGACGGCGTCCGCGCTCGACGGCGGCCGCATGGATGCGCGCGCGGTACTCGCGGATGCTCGTCTCGGTGAGCGGGGCGAGCGCCAGCTGCACGTCGGAGTTCGCACCGGCGAACGCGAGGCCGCGACCCGATCCCCCGGGTGACGCGATGACGGGCTCGCCGTGCTCGAACGGCACGGCGTTGAGCGGACCGTCGAACGCGTAGTACTCGCCGCGGTGGCGGACGGCATCCAACCGCGTGCCGTCGGCGTATACGCCCGAGATCGGATCGGCCACGAGGGCGCCCTCGCCCCAGCTGCGCCAGAGCGAGCGGATGCCGGCGAGCCACTCCTCGGCGCGGTCGTAGGCGGCGTCGTGCCCGAGCTGCGGTGCGTCGCCGAAGTGCCGGGCGCTGCCGGTGTCGGTGACGACGTTGAGCCCGAGGCGGTGGCCGCTCAGGTGCTGGAGACTCGCGAACTGCCTCGCCGCGGTGTACGGCAGGTACGCCGCGGGGTTCACGGTCGGGATGACGCCGAGGTGCCGCGTCGCCTGGAACAGGTACGGCGCCAGCAGGAGGGGGTCGTGCTTGGGCCCGCCGAACGCGTGACGGACGCGTGTGTCGAGCGTGGCGGGGGATCCGAGCGAGGGGGCGTCTTCGATGAGCACGAAGTCGAAGCCCGCCTGCTCCAGCTCCCGCGCCGACTGCTGATACAGGTCGGGCGATGTCCACCGCCAGTCCCAGTCGAGGTAGGGATGCCCCCACCCGTGCGGCCCGAAACCGCGCGCGAGGAACCAGCCGAAGTGCTGCGGCCGGCTCATGCCGAGACCTCCGCGCGGGCGACGGCGGGAGCGACGGACGCTGCCCCGGCCGCCAGCGCCCGCCCGAGGTCGTCGATGAGATCATCGACATCCTCGATGCCGATGGACAGGCGCAGCGTGCCAGGGAAGACACCGAGCGCGAGACGCTCCGCCTCGGTGAGGTGCGTGTGGCTCGTCGAGGCGGGATGGAGCACGAGCGAGCGGACATCGCCGAGGTGCGTCATGTGGGTGAACACGTCGAGCGCTTCGACGACACGGCGCGCATCACCGGCATCCCCCGCCACCGTGAACGTGAAGACCGACCCGTATCCGTCCGGCAGGAGCTCGGATGCCAGGGCGTGATCGGGGTGCGAAGGGAGGCCCGCGTAGTCCACCGAGGCGACCGCGGGGTGCGTGGCGAGCCACGTCGCCACCGCGAGGGCGTTCGCCGACTGGCGGTCCACCCGCAGGCTCAGCGTCTCGATGCCCTGCCCGATGAAGAAGGCGTTGAGCGGCGAGGGGGTGGGACCCAGGCGCGGTGCGACGCTCTCGCGGGCGTAGGCGATGCGCGCGTCGCCCCCGGTGCGCTCCACCAGGCTGGCCGTGCCGCCTCGACCGGGCGCCACGAGGTGCGGGAACTTCGCTCCCGATCGCGCCGCGTCGAACCGGCCGCTGTCCACGATCGCCCCGCCGATGACGGTTCCCTGGCCCGAGAGGAACTTGCTGGCCGAGTGCACGACGACGTCCGCGCCGTGCTCGATCGGTCGCAGCAGGTAGGGGGTGGCGAAGGTGTTGTCGACGACGAGCGGGATGCCGTGACGTCGCCCGACCGCGGAGACGGCGGCGATGTCGAGGATGCGGTTGGTGGCGTTGGAGATCGACTCGGCGAACAGCGCCTTCGTCTCGGGCCGGATCGCCGCCTCCCACGCTGCGGGGTCGCCGATGTCGTCGACGAAGTCGGCCTCGATCCCGAACCGGGAGAGGTTGTCGAGGATCAGTCCGCGACTGCCCTCGTAGATGTGGTTCGAGACGACGATGTGGTCGCCGGCGGCGGCGAGGCTCAGCAGCGCGACCGACGTGGCGGCCTGGCCGCTCGCCAGGAGCAGGGCCTGCGAGCCGCCCTCCAGGGCAGCCAACGCGCCCTCGACGGCGTCGATCGTCGGGTTACCGATGCGGGTGTACGCGTAGCCCTCGCCCGCACCGAAGTGCGAGGCCGCATCGCCGTACTCGTCGAAGCTGAAGCCCGCCGTGAGGTAGATCGGGGTCGCCCGCGGAGAGGATGCCCCGGCGCGCCCGCGCTCGTGGACCTGCCTCGTAGTGAATCCCCTGCGGCCCATGACGTGTCCCTCCTTGCCGACAGCCATCTTGCGCCGGGAGGGGCCGCGCCGCCTACTCGCGGTGTCGCCGTGTTACGTCGGTACGCTCAGCCGCGGAAGTCGTCGGGGTCGACATCGTCGAGGAATCGCTGGAACTCCTCGACCTGCTGCTCCTCGCCGCCCTCGACGATCGTGCCCGGCACCCCGGCCTCGGCCAGCACGTCATCGGCGACGAACACCGACGCGCCCGTCCGCGACGCGAGGGCCACGGCATCCGACGGGCGGGCATCGACGATCCGCGGCCCGCCGGGGGTGAGGAGGGTGATCTCGGCGTAGAACGTGCCGTCCTCGATGCGCGTCACCTCGACGCGGTCGACGACCGTGTCGGTCTCGGCGAGCATCGCGCGCATGAGGTCGTGCGCGAGGGGCCGCGGCGCCTGGGCGCCCTCGACCGCGATGAGGATCGACGTCGCCTCCTGCGCCCCGATCCAGATGGGCAGGACGCGGCCATCGCCCTGGGCGTCGTCCATCGGCGTGAGGAGGATGACATGCTGCCCCGCACCGTCGAGGGCGACACCGGCCACGCGCACTTCGACCACGGTCACCTCCGATCGTCTGCCGCCATCGTAGGCAGTCGAAGCCGCCGACGTCAGCCCTCCGCCGAAGCCTCCCCTACGAGCGCCTCGAGGGCCGCACCCGAGAGACGCTGCGTGGTCCACTCGTCCTGCGCTTCGGCGCCGATCGCACGGTAGAACGCGATCGACGGCGCGTTCCAGTCCAGCACCGTCCACTCGAAGCGGCTGTAGCCCCGGGCGACGCACACCCCGGCGAGCGCGCGCATGAGCGCCTTGCCGTAGCCCGCGCCGCGATGGGCCTCGTCGACGTACAGGTCTTCGAGCCAGATCCCGTGGCGGCCGGTCCAGGTCGAGTACGTGACGAACCACACGGCGATGCCGAGGATCGCGCCGTCTCGCTCCACGACGTGGGCGTAGACCTGCGGGTGGGAGCCGAACAGGCTGCGACGCAGATCGTCGGCCGTGTTCTCGACGGCATCCGGTTCCCGCTCGTAGACGGCGAGCGCGTGGATGAGCGCCAGGATGCCGGGCTCGTCGCCCGGCCGGGCCTCACGGAGCACGGCGCCGTCGGGCAGAGCGGACGAAGGAGCGGGCGCGGCGGGTGGAGTCACGCCGCGAGCGTACCGGGTCGACGCCTCAGTCGCGCGCGAGCACCTCGCCGTGCGGCATGAGCAGCCAGCCGTCCTCTGCCGCCGCCCATTCGAGCCACCCGGCGCTGATCCGCTCCAGCGCATCGCGATCGGCGATGCCGAGCCGCAGCACGTTGTCGGCGAACGAGGAGTGGAGCGCCCGTTCCGCCCACGCGCCGCCCCACCACTCCCGCGCCTCGGGCGACTCGAAGAGCCAGACGGATGCCGACGACCGCACGTCCGTGAAGCCCGCCGCCCGCGCCCACGACTTCAGCTGCCGCCCCGCCGACGGGTCGCCGCTCGTGCCCCGGTGGGCGGAGAGATACACCTCTCGCCATTCGTCGAGGCCGGGGACCCGGGGCCACCAGATGGTGCCCTCGTAGTCGACGTCGCGCACCGCGACGACACCGCCGGGTGCGACGACGCGGCGGAACTCGCGGAGCGCGTCGACGGGCCGCGCGAGGTGCTGCAGCACCTGGTGGGCGTGGACGACGTCCCATGCGCCATCTTCCGACGAGAGCGCGTACGCGTCGTCGACGGCGTACGAGAGGTTCTCGATGCCCAGCTCGACCCGATCCGCTTCGGCGTGCGCGACGACGTCGGCCGAGGCGTCTACCGCGTGCACGGGGCCCGGCGCGACGATGGCCGCGAGATCGGTGCTGATCGTGCCGGGCCCGGCGCCTACGTCGAGCACGCGGCTGCCGGGTCGGAGTTCGGGCAGGAGGTACGCGGCGGAGTTGCCCACCGTGCGCTTCCGGTGCACGCGCAGCACGCTCTCGTGGTGCCCGTGGGTGTAGTCGTCGGCCATTTCCCCATCATCGCCGACGGTGAGGGGCCGCCGACGCCATGTGACGCCGGCGGCCGCAACACGCGCTCACTGGTCGGCGGGCGTCCACTCCGACACGGCGTCGAGCGCGGCGACCTCGTCGGCGGTGAGGTCGGTCTTTCCGCCGTCGAGGAGATCGGCGACCTGCGCCTCCTTCGACGCCGACGCGATGGGGGCGACGACGGTGGGCTTGGCGCGGAGCCAGGCGAGCGCCGTCGCGGCGATCGACACGTCGTGCGCGCGGCCGATCCGCTCGAGGGTGTCGATGATCTGGAGGCCCTGCGGGGTCGCGTAGGTCACGGCGGCGGCGGCGCGCGGCGAGGAGGCGCCCGTGGCATCCGTCGTCCGGTACTTCCCGGTGAGGAAGCCCTTTGCCAGCGCGAAGTAGGGCACCAGTCCGAGGCCGAGCTCCTGCGCGGCCGGGACGATGTCGGCCTCGATCTCGCGGTGGACGAGGTTGTAGTGCGGCTGCACCGCGACCGGTTCGGCGACGCCCAGCTCCCGCGCGATGCGCACCCACTCGCGGATGCGGTCGGCCGAGTAGTTCGACACGGCGGTGTAGCGGACGAGCCCGTCCTCCACGAGCGCACCGAACGCGGCGACCGTCTCCTCCAGCGGGGTGTCGGCGTCGTCGAAGTGCGCCCAGTAGAGGTCGATCGTCTCGACGCCCAGGCGACCGAGCGACGCCTCCGCGGCGGCCCGCACGGTGGATGCCGAGAGCCCCTTGAACTGGGGGTGCTGGCTCACCTTGGTGGCGACGGTGACGTCCTCGCCCGCACGAAGCCCGCGCGCGGCGAGCCACTCGCCGATGATCGTCTCGCTCTCGCCGCCGGTGTGACCGTCGACCCACGCGCTGTAGGAGTCGGCGGTGTCGATGAAGTCGCCGCCGCCGGCACGGAAGGAGTCGAGGACGGCGAAGGACGTGTCGCGGTCGGCGGTCCAGCCGAACACGTTGCCGCCGAGGGCCAGGGGGAAGACGTCGAGGTCACTGTTTCCGATGCGGGTCATGGTGGGGACAATACCCACCGCGCCCGAGCTATTCCGCAGAGCGTGTCACGGCGCGAAACCGCGAGCGCCGTCACGACACCGATGCATGCGTCGGAATACATCGGACGGGCGTATCGTTGGCGGCATCATGCGCAGTTTCGGAACGCTCTCCTTCGGCCACTACGGCCCGCTCGGCAACGGCCGCCAGCTCACCGCCCAGGACTCCATGAAGCAGGCGATCGATCTCGCCCAGGGCCTGGACGACCTCGGCGTCAACGGCATCGCCTTCCGCGTGCACCACTTCGCTCGGCAGCAGGCGTCGCCGATGCCGCTGCTCGCAGCGATCGCCGCCACCACCGAGCGCATCGAGATGGGGACGGGCGTCATCGACATGCGCTACGAGAACCCTCTGTACCTCGCCGAGGAGGCGGCGGCCGTCGATCTCCTCTCCGACGGTCGCCTCGCCCTGGGCGTGAGCCGCGGCTCACCCGAGACCGTCGTCCGCGGGTACGAGGCGTTCGGCTACACGGGCTCGCAGGACCCTCGCGGCGCCGACATGGCTCGTGACAAGTTCGAGCTGTTCCTGCGCGCCATCGAGGGGCAGCCGCTCGCCGAGCGCGACGCGAGCAGCCCGTTCGGCGGCGGCAGCGGCGGACAGCGCGTCGAACCGTACTCGGAGGGGCTGCGCTCCCGCATCTGGTGGGGTGCCGGCACGCGGGAGACGGCCGAGTGGGCCGGGCGTCAGGGTGTGCACCTCATGTCCTCGACGCTCGTGACCGAGGCCGACGGCCGCCCGTTCGATCTCCTCCAGGCCGAACAGCTCGACCTGTTCCGCGCCGCGTGGCGGGATGCCGGTCACCCCGGCACGCCGCGCACCTCGGTGAGCCGGTCGATCTTCCCGATCACGACCGCCGAGGACGAGCTGTACTTCGGCCAGTCCGCCGAGGGCGACGGCATCGGCTACATCGACGGCTTCCGCTCGACGTTCGGCAAGACCTACGCAGCGGCACCCGACGTGCTCGTCGAGCAGCTGAAGCAGGATGCCGCCGTGATGTCGGCCGATTCGCTCATGCTGACGATCCCCTCGCAGTTGGGGGTGGAGTTCAACCTCCGCATCGTCGAGTCGTTCGCGACGCACGTCGCCCCCGCCCTCGGCTGGGTCAGCACCCGCGGCTGACCCCCCCTCGCCACCGGCGTTTCGTCTCGGTCGCTGCGCTCCCTCGCTCAACGACCGAGATCCACCGGTCGTTGAGCGAGCGCAGCGAGACGAAACGCAGAGCGCAGCGAGACGAAACGCAGAGACGAACACAGAGCGCGCACCCGGTCGTTGAGCGAGCGCAGCGAGACGAAACGCAGAGCGCAGCGAGTCGAAACGCAGAGGTCAGCCCGCGCGGAGCACCCCGTCGCGGAGCGAGCGCAGCGAGACGAAACGCAGAGCGCAGCGAGACGAAACGCAGAGACGAACACAGAGCGCGCACCCGGTCGTTGAGCGAGCGCAGCGAGACGAAACGCAGAGCCGAAACGCAGAGGTCAGCCCGCGCGGAGCACCCCGTCGTTGAGCGAGCGCAGCGAGACGAAACGCAGAGCGCAGCGAGACGAAACACAGAGCGCCCACTCGGTCGTTGAGCGAGCGCAGCGAGACGAAACGCAGAGCGCAGCGAGACGAAACGCAGAGCGCAGCGAGACGAAACGCAGAGGTCAGCCCGCGCGGAGCACCCCGTCGTGGAGTTCCAGCACACGGTCGGCACGGGCGAGCACCGACGGGTCGTGGGTGGACAGGAGCACGGCGAGGCCGTCGTCGTGGGCGATCGAGGAGATGAGGTCGATCATCTGCACGGCCGTGTGGGAGTCGAGCTGCCCGGTCGGTTCGTCGGCGAGCAGGATGCGCGGCGAACCGGCGAGGGCCCGGGCGATGCCCACGCGCTGCTGCTGACCGCCCGACAGCTCTCCGGGGCGCTGCTTCGCGTGCGCCGCGAGCCCCACCCGTTCCAGCAGGTGCGACACGCGCGCGGCGCGCTCACCGGCATCCGTCCCTCGGATGCGCAGCGGGAGTTCCACGTTCTCCTCCGCCGTCAGCGCGCTGATGAGGCCGAACGACTGGAAGACGTAGCCGAGGTCGTCGCGGCGCACGCGGTCGACCTGCGCCTCGGATGCCGTCGTCATCTCGACCTCGCCGATGCGGACCGTGCCGGTCGTGACGGGCTGGATGCCGCCGAGCACGTGCAGCAGCGTGGTCTTGCCCGCGCCCGACGGTCCCACCAGCACGACGAACTCGCCGGGCGAGAGGGTGAGCGACGCGTCGGCGAGCGCCGCGACCTCACCGGCCGGCGTGCGATGCACGACCGAGAGGCCGTGCGCGTCGAGCAGGGTCTCAGTCATCGGAATCGTCCTTCCGTTCGCGCAGACTCCGCCTCGTGGGCGGGGCGGCATCCCCGGATGCCGGGCCCGCGGCCTCCGATCCCGGTGCACCCGCCTCGGCAGCCTCTCGTCGCGCCTCCGGTCGCGGCACCGCCGCCGTGCCGGACCAGACACCGACGTGGTCGGGGTTGAGTTCGAGGCGCACGCGGTCGCGAAGGTCGAGCTGGGTCATGTAGTCGGTGGGCAGCTGCATCCGGCCGACCTTGTCGAGCACCACGAACTCCTGGGCGACGACGTGCTCGCGGCCCTCGTCGTCGGTGTGGGTGGAGCGCAGCACCTCGGTCGCGGTGCGTCCGTCGCGGATCTGCACCGTGCGTCGCACGTGCTCCGAGACGGCGGGGTCGTGGGTCACGATGAGCGCCGTCGTGCCGAGCTCGCGGTTGACCGTCTCGAAGGTGGCGAGCACGTCCGCCGTCGCGTGCTCGTCGAGATCGCCCGTGGGCTCGTCGGCCAGCAGCACGCGCGGGTCGTTCGCGAGCGCGACGGCGATGGCCACGCGCTGCTGCTGCCCGCCCGAGAGCTCCGCAGGACGCCGCGCCGCGACGTCGGCGACACCCGTGAGCTCCAGGAGCTCGCGCGCGCGGGCGGAGCGGGAGCGGTCGCCGCCGATCGCCCGGGCCAGGTGCACGTTCTCCTCCGCCGACAGGTACGGCAGGAGGTTGCGGGCGGTCTGCTGCCAGACGAACCCGACCACTTCGCGTCGGTAGTCCACGCGCTGTCGCGCGGTGAGCGCCGTGAGGTCGCGGCCCGCGACGGTCGCTTTGCCCGCGGTGGGGGCATCCAGCGCGGAGAGGATCGACAGGAGGGTCGACTTCCCCGAGCCGGAGGCGCCGACGAGTGCCACGAGGCCGCCGCGTTCGACGACGAGGTCGAGGCCCTGGAGCGCCTGCACCTCGATGTCGGCGACCGCGAAGATGCGCACGAGGCCTTCGCAGACGATGTCGGGATCGTTCATCAATCCTCCTCCGTTCGGAGCACGGTCGCCATCGAGACGGTCCGCGCGCTGAGCACGCCCGCCACCACGGCGAGCGCCAGCGCGACGACCACGACGGCGATGAGGGCCCCGCTGAGGGCGGGGTCGACGGTGAGCGACGGTTGGGCACCGCCGCCGGTGAAGGGACGCAGGTCGATGGATGCCACGACCAGCAGCGGGAGGGCGGCCCCGAGCAGCACGCCGCCGACGAGGGCCGTGACGCCGAGCGGGGCGAACTCCCACGCGACGATGCCGCGGGCTCGCGCCCGATCGAGCCCCATCGTCCGCAGGAGCGCGATGACGCGGGAGCGGGCGTCGCGGGACACCCCGGCCACCAGCAGCAGCGCGATCACCGACAGGAGCGCGGCGATCCCGAGCGCCCCGAACAGCACGAAGCGCAGGGCCGTCACCGCCGGCGACGCCTGGATCTCCGCCGTCGAGTCGGCCAGCACTCGTGTCGTGTGGGTCTGCCCGACGGCATCCTGGATCGCGGGCAGCACGTCGCGGGGGTCGATGCCGTCGTCCAGGTCGACGAGTACGGTGCGCGGGTAGAAGCCGAGTCCCGTGAGCGCCGTGTAGTCGGCGGCGTCGAGCACGACGAACTCGGTCGTGTCGGTGGCGCCGAGGAGCGCGGGGATCGTCCCCACGACGCGCGCCGGACGGTCGAGCAGCGTCACATCGCCCGACCCCACCTCGGCCGCGACGCTGGTGGATGCGACGATCTCGAGCGGGTCCGCGCCGGAGAGCACTCCGCCGGGAAACGCGCCGACGTAGCCGCGCTGCGCCTCGGCGGCGCGGCCCGTCTCGGTGACGAACGCGAGCACGCTGTCCGTGGCCTGGCCCGCGCCGGAACCCGACTCACCCGCGATCGTGAGGAAGTCACCGCGCAGGATGCCGACGGCATCCGCGACGCCGTCCACCGCGCGCAGACGCTCCACCGTGCCCTCGTCGAAGTACGGCCCCGCCAGGCGCACGTCCGCGCCCACGTCGCGCTGCGCCGCGACGACGGCGCCCCGGTCGACGGTCGCCAGCACGACGGACGAGAACACGGCGATCGCGACGGCGACGACCATCGCGAGCACGGCGGTGGTGCCGGCGGACGGGTCGCGGAGGTTGCGGGCCGCCCCGACGAGGCCGACCACGCCGCGGCGGCGGCGCGAGGCCGCCAGTGCCGCCGCCAGCGGCACCGGGTGCAGCCGCACGACGAGCAGCGCGAGTGCGACCGTCGCCAGGAGGGGCGCGATGATCACGAGCGGGTCGATCGTCGTCGTGTCGGTGCCGATGCCGCGGAGCACGAGTTGCACGACCGCCGCCACCGCCACGAGCACGACGATCAGCTCGCCCACCCGCGTCCAGCGACCGCGCGAGGGGGCGTCGAGATCAGCGCGCGCCCGTGTGAGGAGCGCGGGCCGGAGCGTCGCGGCCAGCGCGGCCGCCGGCGCGAATCCCACCAGCACGGCGCACACGGTCGGCACCCATCCGGCGTCGTTCGCCGTCAGCAGCACGCCGGCGAGGGCACCGGCGACCGCCGCCGGCGCGCCGAGCAGCAGACCCTCGCCGAACAGGAGGCGTCGCAGCCGCGCGAGCGGCGCACCGCGCGCCGAGAGGAGGGCGAGATCGCTGCGCCGCCGGCGCACGATGAGCGCCGACGCGAGCACGATGAGCGCGACACTGACGGCGAGTGGCCCCACGGCCGCGACCGCCAGGATCGCGCTCGCGGAGTTGGCGCGCGAGAGTCCCGTGGACAGCACCGAGACGAGGTCGCTCGACAGGCGCGTGCGCAGCTGGCCGGACGGGTCGAGTGCGACCGACGCCGTCGTGGCACCGCGCACGGCCGACAGCAGCGCGGTCGGGTCGGCATCCCGCGCGCCCGCACCGTCGACCGGGTACCACAGGCTGAGCTGCGTGCGCCCGAGCTCGCCCGACTGGACGAGGGCGGCCCAGGTCTCCGGCGCCACCCACCCGGCGCTCGTCGCGGTGGGTCGCCGGTTCCCGTCGTCGTAGACGGATGCCGTCAGTGCCGTGATGAGGTGCAGCCACCGGTCGGCGTCGGGATCGACCGCCTCACCGATGCCCGCGAGCACGAACGGGGTGCGCTCCTGACCGACCGTCCACCCCATCGTCTCGGCCGCCGAAACGGTGAGGAGGATGGGGATCGGCCCGTCACCGCTCCACGCGCCCGGCCATGCGCCGTCGACGACGCGCACGTGGGTGGCGGCGGCCGGTTCGGACATCACCTGCACGAACGGCAGGGGAAGGTCGGCCGGGATGCCGGTCGGATCGGCGGCGACACCCGCGGAGAGGTGCTCGGCGAACTCCGCGGGCCCGGTCAGGTCGCGCAGGACGGGGTCGAAGTCTTCGCGAGCCGCCGCCAGTTGCCCGGCGAGCGCGCCGAACACGTCGGGGGCCCCGGCATCCCAGCCGTCCGTCAGCGCCGCGTCCGGCGCGGGCCCGAAGACGGGGACGTTGATCGACGACCCCGTGAGGTCGCGCGAGGTCGCCGCGACACCGGCGATCTGATGCGCCACCTCCGCGCGCACCACGCCGACGAGGGCGCGCGGCGCGGCGGCGATGACGAATGCGGCGAGCGCCGTGAGCGCGACGATGACGATCGCCGCGCTGCGCGGCGTGGCGAAGCGGCGTCGGGTGAGGGCGAACAGCCCCGGCGAGCGGGTCGTCATTCGTCCTCCCGGAGTGCGCCGGCCAGACCTCGCGGCGCGCGCACCGTCGCAACCACGAGCACGCACGCCGCGAGCATCGCCGCGAGCGCGACCCCCAGCGGCAGCATCGGCCAGACCAGCGGCACGGGATACGCGTCGGGCACCGTGCCGTAGGCGGCACGGACGAGGGCCGGGACGACGAGCATCGCGGTGAGGATGCCGGCTGCGACGCCGCCCAGCGCACCGAACGCGAGCGCGACGAGGTCTTCCACCGTGCGCACGCGAGCCGCGCGGCGCCGGCCGAGGCCGAGAACGGCGAGGAGGGCGAGCTCCCGCGCGTCGGCGCGCGTGCGGGAACGGCGCAGCATCAGCACGACGAGCGCGAGGGCGAGCGCACCGGCTGCCGCCACGACGAAGCCGGCGGCGGTCGCCGCCGCGGCACGCCCCTGCCGGGGATCGGCGGCGAGCACCGTCGTGCCGGCGAACTGCTCGGCGAGCGCGGCGGCCACGGCATCCGGATCGTCCGCCTCGACCCACACCTGGTTGGGCACGACGGGGACGGGGGAAAGGAGCGTCAGCGTGCCGATGTCGGCGAGGAGCCCCTGCCCCGACGGCGTGCCGGGAAGCACCGGGACGATGTCGACGACCTCCACCTGCGCCTCGAAGTCGGGACCGTCGAACTCGAGGGCGATCGTGTCGCCGACGTCGAGGCTGAGGTCGGCGGCGAGCGCCGCCGTGAGCACGACCGGTGCGGTCGCGGGGGCACCGGGCGCGACGACGCGGGTGACGAGACTGTCGCCCGTGTCGTCGAACGCGGGGAAGAACCGCAGCGAGCCGCCGGCATCCGAGCCGCCGCCCTCGGCGGTGCCTGCGGTACCGGGCGCGAGGGCGAGCGTCGACACGTCGACGGGCTCACCCCCGCTCGTCACGTCGGACAGGATCACGTCGCCCTCGCCGGCCCACGCCGCCGACCACACGCTCACCGCCAAGAGCGACCACTCGTCGCCGCCGGGAAGGGCGATCCGCTCCCGCACGTCGGGGTCGACGACCGGCGGCACGAACTCGCTGCCGTCATCGCCGCCCGAACCCGGGTCGCCGTTCACGAACGACGTGGTCCACAGCTCACCGCGCGCCGATACGAAGGAGAACTGCACGTTCGCCAGCAGCGGCTCGGGCTGGAACAGCTCTCCGTCGAAATCGATCGGCGGCGGCAGCGGCGCCCGCACCCGCAGCTCCAGCGTGTCCCCCGCCAGCGGGATGCCGGCAGCGGGCAGCCGAATGGCCTCGCCGAGCTCGGTGGGGGCGATCGTCCCCCCGCCGTCGAGCATCACCGTGCCGAGCCGGCCGCCGTCGATGGCGATGACGGGAAGGCGCGACCCGGGGCCGAGCGCGGTGAACCCCCGCGCCGCCGCCGTCGAAGCGGCTCCGGCGTCGGCGGCCGCTCGCGCGACGTCGGCGGCGTCCACGGTGTCGGGGATGGTGGTCACGCGCACGTCGGCGCCCACCCGCAGAGCCTCCGGTGCATCACCGAGCGCCGAGGTCGTGCCCTGATAAGCGCCTGCCACCGTCGCGATGCCGATAGCGAACGCGACGACCGTGAGCGGGAGCGCGTGGCGGCCGGGGCGTCGCGACGCGAGCCGCAGCGGGGTGATCGGCTGCACGCCGCGGGTCGCGCCGAGCGTCGCGGCGACCGCTCGGGCAGCGGGGGTCGCCACGAGCACCGCGACGACGGCGGCGAGCGCGAGGATGAGCGCGGGGGCGATCGCCACGAGCGGGTCGAGCACGGCCGTGCCGTCGCCGCGCGTCACGACGGGCGTGCCCGACTGGGCGAACTGCCACGCGGCGAGACCGGTGACGACCGCGAGCACGACGGCGGCGGCGCCCACCGCGACGAGCTGTGCGCGGCCGGGGCGGCGGTCGGCGGTGCGCGCGGTGATGACGACCGCCGTCAGCGTCGCCGCCGCTGTCACCCCGAGAACGGCGACCGCGGCGAAGAGGATGCCGGGCGAGGGCCACCCGTCGACGACGGCGACGGCGAGGGCGAGGACGGCGCCCGCGACCGCCCCGAGGAGCGACACCGCCGCCGTCTCGGTGCCCGACAGGGCGGCGAGGCTCCGCGCCCGCGCGCCCCGGGCACGCATCAACAGCGACTCCCCCGCCCGCGCGCGCACCGGCTCCCACGCCACGGCACCCACGACCACGACGGTGATCAGTCCGAGGAAGCCGACCGCGACCGCCGTCGGACCGCGACGCGCCTGGATGCCATCGCTGATCGCCCCGAGCGTCGCCTCCAGGTTCCCGGCGACCTGCACGCGAGCGCCGACGATCTCGCGCGCGTCGGCGGGGAGGTCGCGCAGCGCCTCGTCCAGCGCACCGACGTCGTCGCCCGTGAACCGGGCGGCATCCGGCGTGATCGTCACGGCATCCGTCGTCACGGCGATCGACACCGGCGGGGCGCCGTGAGCGGCGAGGGTCGTCTCGACCGCGTCGCGGAGGGCGTCGGTCGAGCCCTCGGCGACCGTCACGACTGCCTGCCCGCGGCTGCCGGTCGCGGCGGCGAGGGCTGCGCGGACGTCCTGCGCCTCGACGGCACGCAACGCGACCGCCATCCCGACGACGAGCCCCGCCGCCACGGCGCAGACCACCAAGAGCGTCATGAGAGCGGGCAGCGCGGCACGCGCGCGGGCGACCGCGAAGCGAGCGCCCCCGATCACCCCGCGCTCCTCTGCCTCACATGTGCACCCTAACCGACCGCGTCGGCCGTGCCCGGGAGCGCACGGAGGCCGGACGCCCGATCGGGCGCCCGGCCTCCGTTGCTCGTCGTCAGGCGGCGGTGCGACGCCCTCGGCGCAGCAGCGCGATGCCCACCGCCAGGGCGAACAGACCGCCGATCGCCGACAGCGCGGATGCCGTGGCATCGCCGCCGGTCACGGCCAGTTCGGCGCCCGTCACGGTGAGCTCCGTCCACGCGAGGATCGCGCCGTCGGCATCTGTCACGACGAGACGGTGCTCGCCGGCCGGAACAGTCGCCGGGATGCGCACCGTGATGCCGCCGTCGGATGCCACGACCGCCGCACCGAGGGAGGTCGGCTCCGAGAACAGCCACACATTCACGGTCGTGCCGGCGAGCGCGGCGTCCAGCTGCACCCGGATGCTGCCGCCCGCGCGCACCTCCGAGGGCGCGTCGATCACGCCGCGGTTCTCGTCCGTCAGGTCGCCCTCGTCGGGCGCGTCAGGCGTCCCGGGGAGCGTGCTCGTCGGCTCGGGCGTCGGCGTGGCGGTCGGCTCCGATGTCGGCTCCGGCGTCGGCGTGGGCTCCGGCGTCGGCGAGACGGTCGGGGTCGGCTCCGGTGTCGGGGTCGGTTCGGGCGTCCCCGTCGTGCAGTCGAGGGTGCCGGCGCGCAGCGAGAACCCGTCGGTGTCGGCATCGTCCGCATAGAAGGTCTGGGCGTGACCGTCGACACACGTCGAGGCGATCGCGAACCCCTCGTTCGCGACGTTGGCCATCCCGGCCGGACGCGCGTACACATGCGTCGGCGCGAAGACGCCGGTGCCGTCGACCTCGTACGTCGCGGTGCGGCCGTCGCACGCCTCGTCGCACACGACCCAGAGGAGCCCTCGGTCGTACTGCACGTCGGCGACGAGGGCGAACGGCGTCGCGATCGTCGCGACGCGCGCGAACGACCCGTCGGAACCGAGGGCGTACGCGTACACCGAGGCCGTCCCCTCGACACCGACGAAGAAGAGGCCGTCGCCGTGGCCGGGATAGTCCGCCGGGTCGTACGCCGCGCCGGTGCGCTCGTCGCGGAAGCCGTCGGCGACCAGGTCGGCGTCGGGCACCCACGTGATGCCCTCGAGACCGGCGTTCGCGCCGAGCCCGGGGAAGTCGGATGCCAGGTTCCACTCCGCGGATGCCACGAGTTCTGACGAGCCCCCGCTCTCCGCGCCGTTGAAGCGGAGCACGGCGGGCCTGCTCGCGGAGCTCTGGTCGTTGTTGCGCTCGCTGGAGACGAAGACGCTGCCGCCCTGCACCGTGACGCCTTCGGCATCCACCGTGCCGGTGCCGTCCGGGTACCGGAGCGTACGCCCGGCGGACCATCCCGCCGCCGGCACCCACTCCTCGCCGGAGGGCACGAGACGATAGAGCAGCCCGTTGCCGTTCTCGACGGCCCAGAGTTCGGCGCCGTTCGCGCCGGTCGCGTAGTCGAGTCCGCTGAGGTCGCCGGCGAAGGTGCTCTCGTCGTCGAGCACGCGCACCTGCGCACCGCCGGGCCAGGTCTCCACGACGACCTCGCCGGCACAGCGGTTCGCCGTCCCCTTCGTGGCGAGCGCCGTCTCACCGAACGATCCGGTCGCGTCGGTGCAGCGGCCCCACGACGTCGCGGCGTGGGCCGTCCACGAGGTGGTGTCGAGCACCGTCGTCCCGTCGGCGTCGAAGAGGGTCACGGCATCCGCGCTGCCGAGTCCGAAGCCGAACGCGGCCTCCTCCAGCACGAGATATCCCTTCGCGGCGATCTCGGTGCCCGCCGGAACCGTGTAGCGGTGAGCGGCCGTGTCCGAGTCGGTCACGACGACGCCGCTCACATCGATCGACGCGTCGGTGAGGTTGACGAGCTCGATCCAATCGCCGGGCGTCCCGCCGCTGGATTCGACCTCGTTGATCTTCACCGGCAGCGCACAGTTGTTGGGCGCACCCTTGGTCGTGACGGTGGTCTCACGCATTTCCCCGGTGCCGTCGGGGCACCGCCCGTAGCTGGTCGCGGCGTGGGCGGACCACGCGTACGAGGCGACAAGGCTCACCCCGTCGGGAGCGAACAGGCGCACCATGTCGGCACCGCCGAGACCGAAGTCGAACCCGGGCGAGTGCGCCGTCAGCTGGTCGATCAGCAGGATGCCGTGCGCCGGCGCGACCGACCCGCTCGGCAGCACGTACGCCTTCGTGTCGTCGTTGTCGCGCAGCACGTAGTCGCTGAGGTCGACATCGACGTCGCCGAGGTTGTACAGCTCGAGCCAGTCGGTGTCGTCGCCGTTGGACTCGACCTCGTTGACGACGATCACGTCGGCGGTGGGGTCGTCGGACGGCGTCGCGGTGGGCGTCGGCGCGGGCGTGCAGTCGTTCGCGGCGCCCGGAGTGCCGACAGCCGTGAGACCGAACGCCCCGGTGCCGTCGGGACAGCGCCCGTAGGTGGTGGCAGCGTGCTGCGTCCAGGCGTACTCGTCGACGAGGGTGACGCCGTCGGCGAGGTAGAGGCGCGCGGCATCCTCTCGTCCGAGACCGAAGGTCATCGCGGGCTGATCGAACCGGTAGAACTCCCCCGCCGCCAGGACCGTCCCGGCCGGGATCGCGTCGGTGCGCGTGTCGTCGTTGTCCTTGACGACCCAGCCGGAGATGTCGACCGACGCGGACGAGGCGTTGACGAGCTCGATCCAGTCGGTGGTGTCGCCGTCCGACTCGATCTCGTTGAGCACGACACCGGGCTCGTCCGCCGCGACGGCGGGGAGCGCCGCCAGCGGGGCGACGAGCAGGCCGAGGCCGAGGGCGGCGACGAGGGCGCCGGCGAGCGAGGAACCGTGTCGGGTTCGGGAACGAGCGTGCGGGACGGTGGAAGACATCTCTCTCCAGGGTCGGGAGGCGGTGGAGGGCGGCGATGCGGGTCGCCGACGCGATCGTCCCGGCCCTCGGCGAACGGCAGGAGAACGGCCGACGAACGGCGGGCGACGATGGGCGGTCGTCCCGGCGGCGACCTTCCGAGAGGGGCGGAGACTGCCTTCCGGGGGGCCGGAGAAATCCCCCGGCGCAGCCTCTTCCCTTCCTGAGAATGACCGGGAATAATAGTGGTATGACCACAGGGCGTCCCGTCGGCTACAGCGCGATCTCCAGCTACTCCCGCGTCGAGCTGCTGCACCTCATCCAGGAGCGGCCGCAACGTACGATCACTGAGCTCGTGGATGCCACGAGCCTCCACCCCAACACGGTGCGCGAGCATCTGCAGCGCCTGATCGACGACGGCTACGTCGTCGCTCTCCCCGAGCTGCGCACCACCCGCGGCCGCCCGCGCGTGCTCTACAGCGTGGCCGACGGCCTCCGTGCGTCGAGCCCCGTGCAGCGTCGGAAGGTGAAGGCTGCCGCCGAGCGCGGCGATCTCATGCGCCGCGTGCTCCCCGGCGCCCCGCCCGAGCTCGACACCGAAGCGCTCCACCAGGTCGACGCGCTGATCGACGATCTGATCGACGCCGGATTCGATCCGCTCGTCGACGAGACGGAGCTCACCGTCGACCTCACGCCGTGCGCGCAGGCGGAAGCCCAGGCCGCGCACCGCGAGGTGCTGTGCAGCGTGCACCTCGGCCTCATGCAGAGCGTGCTGAGCGAGGCCGGCGGTCCGCTGTCGGTCGACGGGATGCGCTCCTCGTGCGACCCGCGTCAGTGCGTCGTGCAGCTCATCCACGCGGCCGCGGGCGACTGATCGCCCGCCTGCCGTTATTCACGGCGCACGCGCGATCGGCTCGCGCGCGCCGTCTGTACCTTCAGTCAACAGGAAGACCCACGCTCGGGAGGGAACTCGCATGGACTTTCTGGATCCGCTGCTGCTGGCTCGGTGGCAATTCGGGCTCACGACGCTGTACCACTTCATCTTCGTCCCCCTGACGCTGGGCATGTCGCTGTTCGTCGCGATCTTCCAGACCATGTGGTTCCGCACGGCCGACGTGAAGTGGCTCCACCTCACGCGGTTCTTCGGGAAGATCTTCCTCATCAACTTCGCGATGGGCATCGTCACGGGCATCGTGCAGGAGTTCCAGTTCGGCATGAACTGGTCGTCCTACAGCCGCTTCGTCGGCGACGTGTTCGGCGCCCCCCTCGCCTTCGAGGGCCTCATGGCGTTCTTCTTCGAGGCGACCTTCATCGGGCTGTGGATCTTCGGCTGGAATCGCCTGCCCCGCGGCATCCACCTCGCCACGATCTGGATCACGGTGTTCGGCACGTGGCTGTCGGCGTACTTCATCCTCGCCGCCAACGCCTTCATGCAGAACCCCGTCGGCTACCGGATGTCGACCGAGGGGCACCGCGCGGAGATGGCCGACTTCGGCGCCGTCCTGACCAACCCCGTCGCCCTGACGCAGTTCCCACACACGATCTTCTCGGCGATCATGTTCGCCGCTGGGGTCATGATCGCCGTCGCCGCGTGGCACCTCTCCCGCCGGCAGCACGACGAGATGATGCGCCCCGCCCTCAAGCTCGGCCTGTGGTCGATGATCATCGCCTTCGCCGGGGTCGCGCTCTCGGGCGATCAGCTCGGCCTGGTCATGGTCGAGACCCAGCCGATGAAGATGGCCGCCGCCGAGGCGATGTTCAACTCTGCGTGCGGCGCCGACGCCTCCTTCTCCCTGTTCTCGATCGGCACCCCCGACGGGACGAGCGAGATCTGGTCGCTGCGCGTGCCCTACCTGCTCGCCTTCCTCTCCACGCACGATTTCAACGGCTGCGTCGAGGGCATCAACGACCTCAACCTGCAGTACACGACCGAGCTCTTCCCGCAGTTCGCCGACCAGGTCGACGGCAACTTCGCGCCCATCCTGTGGGTCACCTACTGGTCGTTCCGCTGGATGATGGGCTTCGGCGGCCTCGCCGCCCTCATCGCCGTCGTCGGCCTCTGGGTCACGCGCAAGAACGCGAAGCGCCCCGTGGCGGGCTGGATGTGGAAGATCGCGATCTGGCAGGCGCCCCTCGCGCTGCTCGGCATCCTCGTCGGCTGGATCTTCACGGAGATGGGACGCCAGCCGTGGATCGTCTTCGGCCTGATGCTCACGGAGGACGGTGTCTCCCCGAGCGTGCCCGGCTGGAGCGTGCTGATCTCGCTCGTGGCGTTCACACTCATCTACCTGATCCTCGCGGTGGTCGAGTTCGGCCTCATCTTCAAGACCGTGAAGACCGGACCCGATCCCCTTCCCGGACCCGACGATCCACAGCCCTCGGAGCTGTCGATCGACGAGACGCCCACGACGGTCTACTAGGAGCACGCCATGGATCTCGCCTACCTCTGGTTCTTCATCGTCGGAGTGCTCTTCGTCGGCTACTTCGTGCTCGACGGATTCGACTTCGGCGTGGGCATGTCCCTCCCCTTCCTCGGCAAGGACGAGGTATCGCGCCGCCAGGTCATCAACACGATCGGCCCCGTGTGGGACCTCAACGAGACCTGGGTCATCGTCGCCGGCGCCTGCCTGTTCGCCGCGTTCCCCGAGTGGTACGCGACGCTCTTCAGCGGGTTCTACCTCGCACTCCTGCTGATCCTGCTCGCCCTCATCGCGCGCGGCGTGTCGTTCGAGTACCGGCACCAGCGCGACGACCCGCGCTGGAAGCGGCGCTTCGACTGGATGATCACGATCGGATCGGCCGTGCCCGCGCTCCTGTGGGGCGTCGCGGTGGGCAACATCGTCCAGGGGGTGCCGATCGATGCCGACCACGAGTTCACCGGTTCGTTCCTCACGCTGCTGAACCCCTACGGCCTGTGGGTCGGCGTGACGACGCTCCTCCTCTTCTTCCTCCACGGCGTCTACTTCGTGGGGCTCAAGACCGACGGCCAGGTGCACCACGACGCGCAGGCGCTCGCCAAGAAGCTCTCGATCCCCACGGTGCTGTTCGCCGCCGGAACGGTTGTCTGGACCGTGCTGATCGCCGCGGGCCGTGAGGCTCCGCTCCTGTGGGCGGTCATCGCGTGCGGTGTCATCGCGGCCGTGTCGCTGCTGGCATCCGTCGCCTTCAACTGGATCGACCGCGACGGCCGCGCCTTCGCCGCGGGGGCCGTGACGATCGTCTTCGCCGTCCTCACGCTGTGGCTGGCCCTGTTCCCGTTCGTCATGCCCTCCTCGACCGACATCGCGAACAGCCTGACGATCTCGAACGCGTCCAGCACGCAGCTGACGCTGGAGATCATGAGCTGGGCCGCCCTCATCTTCCTGCCGATGGTGCTGCTGTACCAGGGCTGGACGTACTGGGTGTTCCGCAAGCGCGTGACGCGCGCCGTGATCGAGAAGGCCGACGCCGTCGCCCATTGACAGGCCGCCGCGCCCGGCGCCCTGGACGGCGCCGGTGACCTGCCGCCGGGGCGCTGCGCGGAACCGAAGTAGGGTCGAAGAACCATGACCACCACTGCAGGCGAAGGTCGCGCGCGCACCCGGACGCGCCCGGTCGATCCGCGCCTGCTGCGGTATGCGTCGGCGTCGCGCGGCTTCTTCGTCGCCATCGCCGTGATCGGGCTCGCGCAGACGGCCGTCATCGTCGCCTTCGCGTGGCTCCTCACGCGGGCCGTCACGGGCGCGATCGCCGGCGAGCCGCTCGACGGCGCGCTCGGCGAGACGCTGCTCCTGCTGGCCGGCGTGATCGCCCTGCGGGCGGTGCTGCTGTGGACCCGGGAGACCGTCGCCGCCCGCGCCGCCGCCCGCGTGCAGAGCCAGCTGCGCAGCCATCTCCTCTCCGCCGTCGGACTCCTGGGGCCCGGCTGGATCGCCTCTCAGAACAGCGCGCGGCTCGCCGTGACGGCGGGGCGCGGGCTGGAGGCCCTCGACGCGTACTTCTCGCGCTACCTGCCTCAGCTCGTGCAGACGGCGATCGCGACGCCCGTGCTGCTGGCGGTCATTTGGTGGCAGGACTGGATCTCGGGCCTCACCGTGCTCTTGACCCTCCCGCTCATCCCGCTGTTCATGGTGCTCATCGGCCTGGCGACCCGGTCGGTGCAGCAGAAGCAGTGGCAGACGCTGGGGCGACTCGCGGCGCGCTTCTCCGACACGGTGCGGGGCCTGTCGACCCTGAAGGTGTTCGGACGGCATCACCGCGCCGTGGCGTCGATCGGCACGGTCACCGACACCTACCGCAAAGAGACGATGCGGGTGCTGCGGGTCTCGTTCCTCTCCGGTTTCGCGCTGGAGCTTCTCGCCTCGATCGCCGTCGCGATCGTCGCGGTCTCGATCGGCTTCCGCCTCATGGACGGCCTGCTCACCCTCACGGTCGGCCTGTTCGTGCTCCTGCTCGCGCCCGAGGCGTACCTGCCGCTGCGGCAGGTCGGCGTGCAGTTCCACGCTGCGGCGGAGGGCGTCGCGGCCACCGACGACGTCTTCGCCGTGCTCGACGATCACCGCCGCGCGGTGGGTGGGCGCCCGGCATCCGCCGATGACGGCGGGGATGCCGCGGCCGCTTCCTCGCGCGGCGTTCTGGTGGTGCGTGACGTGGCGGTGCGCGACCTCCCGCCGGTCTCGTTCGAGGCGCGCCCCGGCACGGTCACCCTCGTGGACGGGCCCAGCGGCTCCGGCAAGTCGAGCCTCCTCGCGGCGCTCCGCACGGCCGCGCCCTACAGCGGCGACATCACGGTGGACGGGACGGATGCCGCGACGCTCGCCCCCTCCACGTGGCTCGCGTGGGCGGGTCAGCAGCCGGGACTCGTGGCCGGCACGATCGCCGACAACGTGAGGCTCGGTGACGCCGGCGACGCCGATGGCTCCGACGAGCTCGTGGGCCGCGCGCTGCGGCTCGCGGGCGCCGACGACCTCGATCCGGACCGCCTCCTCGGCGTGCTGGGGTCGGGGCTGTCGGGCGGCCAGGCGCAGCGCGTGGCCGTCGCGCGGGCGATCCACCGTCACCTCCGCGGGCGGGCGTCGGTCGTCGCGCTCGACGAGCCCAGCGCCGCCCTCGACGCCGAGACCGAAGCCCGCCTGTGGGCGTCGGTGCGCGACATCGCCGACGGGGGCGCGACCGTCCTGCTCGTCTCGCACCGCCCGTCGGCGCGCGAGATCGCCGACGCCGTCGTCTCCCTCTCGCCCGCGGAGGCCGTCGCATGACCACCTCGCGCGAGATCCTGCGCTCGGCCATGCCGCCCGCCCGCCGGTTCTGGCCCGGTGCCGCCGCCGGGTTCGCCTCGGAGGCGTCAGCGGTGGCGCTGCTGGCCGTGAGTTCCTGGCTCATCGTGCGCGCCAGCGAGCAGCCGCTGCTCATGTACCTGTCGGCGGCGGTCGTCGGGGTGCGCCTGTTCGCCCTCACTCGCGCCGCCTTCCGCTACACGGAGCGCCTCGCGAGCCACGATGCGGCGCTGCGGCAACTGGCATCCACGCGCACCGACCTCGTTCGTCGCATCGTGCCGCTCGCTCCCGACGGCCTGGGCCGCACGGGTCGCGGCTCGGTACTGGGGGCGCTCGTCGACGACGTCGATGAGCTGCAGAATCTGCCGCTGCGCGTCGTGCTCCCGCTCGTGTCGTCGACAGCGGTCGCGGTGGGTTCCGTGATCCTCGTGGCGGTCATCTGGTGGCCCGCCGCCCTCACGCTCCTGGCCTGCCTCGTGGCCGCGGGCATCGTCGCGGTCTTCTGGGGCTGGGCGACGGGGTCGCGTGCCGAGCGGACGATCGCTCCGCTCCGTGCCGACCTCGCCGGCGCCGTCCTCGATCATCTCGGCAGCCTCGACGTGCTGGTCGCGTACGGCGCGGAGGAGGAGAGCCGGGCGCGCATCGCCGCCGCCGACGCGCGGTTGCGGCGGGCGGTCGTCCGTCGTGCGGGGGCGCAGGCGGGCACGACGGCGCTGGTGTCGCTCCTGGCCGGTGCCGCCTCGGTGCTCGCGGTCTGGATCGCCGCGCCGGCCGTGGCATCCGGATCGCTGCTCGGGCCGGAGTTCGCGGTCGCCGTCCTCGTTCCGATGGCGGTGTTCGAGGTCTTCACGGCGGTGCCGCTGGCCGCCGCCGCCTGGCGTCAGGTGCGTGCCTCCGCGAGCCGCATCGCCGATGCGCTGCCGGCGGAGGCGCCTCCGGAGCTGCCGCGCGAGACCGTCGGCACCGGGATCGCGCCTCCCCTCGCATCCCCCGCCGGGTCGGGGCTGCGGCTGCGTGGCGTGTCCGCCTCCTGGCCGGATGCCGAGGGGTCCGCTCTGCACGAGGTCGATCTCGACGTCGCCCCGGGCGAGCGGGTGCTCGTGGTCGGCTCGAGCGGCGCGGGGAAGACGACGCTCGCGCACGTGCTCGTCCGCTTCCTGGAGATCGACGGGTCGTACACGATCGGCGGTGCGGACGCCCGAGCGCTCGCCCCCGACGACGTCCGGCTGACGGTGGGCCTGTGCGAGCAGAGCCCCATGCTCTTCGACGAGGACATCCGGCAGAACCTCCTCTTCGCGAGAGACACCGCCCGCGACGACGACCTCCTGGGCGTGCTGGAGCGGGTCGGGCTGGGCGCGTGGGTGCGCGAGCGCGGCGGCCTCGACGCGCGGGTCGGCGAGCGCGGCGCCCTCGTCTCCGGCGGTCAGGCGCAGCGCATCGCCTTGGCACGAGCCCTCCTGCGCGGGTTCGACGTGCTCGTCCTCGACGAGCCGACGGCCGGCGTCGACCCCGCCGCATCCGATGCTCTCCTGCGCGATCTGCTCCTCGCCGTCGGCGACGAGCGCGCGGTCGTGCTGATCTCGCACGTCACGGTGCCGGAGGGTCTCGTCGACCGCACGGTGCGCCTGGAACGCGGCCGGATCGTCGGCTGACGCCGCTCGTCTCAGAGCGTCTTGGCGAACGCCTGCACGCCCGCGTGCGACGGGAGCGGCGCGAACCCGAGCCGGGTGTAGAACGCCAGCGCTCCGGTGTTGTCCGACGAGGCGACGAGGTGGAGCCCGCGCACACCGCGCTCCCGCAGCGCGTCGGCGAGGGTGTCGATGAGGCGCCTCCCCCATCCCTGCCCCTGGAGCTCCGGGAGCAGGTCGATGTGCAGGTGGGCGGGGTAGTCGTCGCCGTACGGCTCGGCACCGGCGCGGCGCCCGTAGGCGTAGATCAGCGTGCCGTCCTGGCGCGTGCGCTCGGACTCCGGCCGGGGCCAGCGCGCCCCGAACCGCGTCCACCACTGCGTGGCGAACCAGTCCTCGAAGGCGCGCGTGTCGGGGGTGCCGACGACGTAGCCTCTCGGCGTGCCCGCGTCGTCCTCGACGACGAACGCGAGGTCGGGATGCCGTGACAAATACGGCAGGACGAACACCTCCGCCCAGAGGTCGTCGTCTTCGAACACGCCGGTCGCGTCGCCGCCGGCATCGGCGGTGCGCAGGCAGATCTCCGCCAGGGCGGGCTCGTCGCCGGGACGGAACGGACGGATGCGGGGCACGGCCCGAGTCTACGGAGCCGCGGCGGCCGCCGGAGCCTCGGGGAGGGCTTCCGCGGCCGCCGTGATCCGGTTGGCCATCCCGCGGAAGATGAAGCCGTGGAACGGGAGCACCGCGAGCCAGTACAGCCGCCCGGCGAGGCCGCGGGGGAAGAACACCGCCCGCTGCCGGTAGAGGGCGCCACCGGCATCCCCGGGGTCACACGCGAGGTCGAGCCACGCGAGTCCCGGCACCCGCATCTCCGCCCGCAGGCGCAGCAGGCGGCCCGGTTCGACGCGCTCGACCCGCCAGAAGTCCACGGCGTCACCGACGGCCACGCGCGAACGGCTGCGGCGTCCGCGTGAGAGCCCGACGCCGCCGACGAGCCGGTCCATCCAGCCGCGCAGCGCCCACAGCACCGGGGCGGAGTACCACCCGCTCTCCCCGCCGATCCCCTCGATGACCTCCCACAGCCGCGCGGGCGACGCGGTCGTGCGCGCGGTGCGCACGTCGGTGTAGACCGTGCGTCCCGCCCAGTCGGGGTCGCTCGGGAGCGGGTCGGACGGCACGCCCGACACCGCGGCATCCTGCCAGCTGGTCTCCACGGCGTCGCCTTCGACGCGGCCGAGAGCGAGCGCGACGGCTTCGCGGTAGCCGGTGAGGCCGCCGTCGGGGCGCGGGATCAGTTCGTCGACGTCGTGGTCGTGCATGACGCAGTCGTGCACGAGGGAGGCGATGAGCGGGCGGGCGATCGATCGCGGCACGGGCGTGACGACGTTGACCCAGTGCGACGCGAGACCGGGCGTCAGCACGGGCAGCGCGGCGATCGGACGCTGCCGCAGCCCCGCTTCCACGGCGTAGCCGTTCATCATCTGCCCGTAGCGGAGCACGTCGGGCCCGCCGATGTCGACCGTGCGGTTGACGTCGGCATCGACCCGGGCGGCCCCGAGCAGGTAGTGCAGCACGTCGCGCACGGCGATCGGCTGGATGCGGTTGCGCACCCACCGGGGCGCGGGCATGTAAGGAAGCACCTCGGTGAGGTGGCGGATCATCTCGAACGACGCCGAGCCCGATCCGATCACGACGCCGGCCTGCAGCACGAGCGTCGGCACCCCGCTGCGCAGGAACTCCTCGCCGACGGCCACGCGCGAGCGCAGGTGCGGGCTCAGCTCGGTGGCGTCGGGGTGGAGCCCGCCGAGGTACACGATGCGACCGACGGATGCCGTGGCCGCCGCGGCTGCGACGGTTCGGGCCGCCGCCAGGTCGCTCTCCTCGAAGCCTGCGCCCTGTCCCATCGAGTGGATGAGGTAGAAGAGCACGTCGACGTCGGGCACGGCCTCGGCGACCGCCGCGGCGTCGGATGCCGACCCTTCGACGACCTCGACGTCGTCGCCCCACGCGAACGCGGGCAGTCGTCCCGGATGCCGCACGAGCACGCGCACCCGGTAGCCGGCGGCGAGGAGGCGCGGCACGAGCCGGCCGCCGAGATAGCCGGTCGCCCCGAGGACGAGAGCACGCGGGGCCGACCCGTCGGGACGCGGGATCGCGCGCAGTGCGGGTTCGCGTCCGGTCGGCGATGACAGCGTCGTGTCGTCGTCGTGCGTGCTCGGGTCGGTCTCAGCCATGTCGAGACCCTACGTCGTGGAGAGCGGACCGCCCAACCCCTTGCGCACGGCGCGCTGACAAGGCATGCGGCCCGAGGCATGGCGCCGTCGCGGCGACGGCGTCGGCCCTCAGCGGCGGCCGTTGCCGAACACGCCCCGGATGACCGACGTGAGGATCGACTGGGTCGCCTTGGAGTTCAGCACCTGCTCGAGCGGCGACGCCTCCTTCTTCCGCGTCGTACGGGTGCGCGTGCTGCCGCCGGTGGCTTTCATGATGCGGTCGTATTCGCGCTGACGCTCCTTCTCGGCCGCCGCGTCTGCCTTCGCGATGGCGGCCTGCTGCCGGGCGTACTCGGCATCCGCCTTCGCCTTCTCCGCCGCCGCGGTCTCGGCGGCGTCCTTCTCCGCGGCGGCGTTCATCTTGGCCGTGAGGATCTCGCGCGCCGACTCACGGTCGATCGCCGTGCCGTACTTCGCGAGGAGCGGCGAGGCGTGCACGGCTCGCTCGATGTCGGGGTCGGGCGTAGGTGACATCAGTCCCTGCGGTGCGCGCAACCGCGTCCAGGCGACGGGCGTCGGCGCGCCCTTCTCGCTCATGACCGTGACGATCGCCTCGCCCGTGCCGAGCTCCTGGAGGGTGCGTTCGAGGTCGTAGCCGCTCTTCGGGTAGGTGCCGACGGTGGCGCGGAGGGCCTTGGCGTCGTCGGGCGTGAAGGCGCGTAGCGCGTGCTGCACCCGGGAGCCCAGCTGGGCCAGCACGTCGCCGGGAACGTCCTTCGGCGTCTGGGTGACGAAGAAGACGCCGACGCCTTTGGACCGGATGAGGCGGACGGTCTGCGTGATTGCCGCGAGGAAGTCCTTCGACGCGTCGCGGAAGAGCAGGTGCGCCTCGTCGAAGAAGAAGACGAGCTTGGGTTTGTCGAGGTCGCCGACCTCGGGGAGGATCTCGAAGAGCTCGGCGAGGAGGTACATGAGGAACGTCGAGAACAGCGCGGGCTTGTCGGCCACGCCGGGCACTTCGAGCAGGGAGAGCACTCCGCGCCCGTCCGGCGCCGTCCGCAGGAAGTCCGTGACGTCGAACTCGGGCTCGCCGAAGAAGACGTCGGCGCCGTCGTCGGCGAAGGTGATGAGTTCACGCAGGATCACGCCGGCGGTCGCCGCCGACAGCCCGCCGAGGCCCTTCAGTTCCGCCTTGCCGTCGTCGCTCGTCAGATAGGTCAGCACGGCGCGCAGATCGGACAGGTCGACGAGGGCGAGGCCGTTCTCGTCGGCGTAGTGGAAGACGAGTCCGAGGCTCGACTCCTGCGTGGCGTTGAGACCCAGCACCTTGCTGAGCAGCAGCGGGCCGAACCCCGAGACGGTCGCCCGCACCGGCACGCCCTTGCCGATGCCGCCGAGGGCGAAGTACTCCGTGACGGATGCCGTCGGCATCCAGTCCTGTCCGATCCCGCGGGTGCGCGCCAGCAGCTTGTCGCTCGGCTCCCCCGGCGTCGCGACGCCGGACAGGTCGCCCTTGATGTCGGCGGCGAAGACCGGCACGCCCTTGGCGGCGAGTTGCTCCGCGAGGCCCTGCAGCGTGCGGGTCTTGCCCGTTCCGGTGGCACCCGCGACGAGGCCGTGGCGGTTCATCATCCCGAGCGGAATGCGGATCTGCGCACTCGGGACGGGTTCGGTGTTCATGAGCGCGCCGAGGTCGAGCGTCTCACCGTCGAACGTGTAGCCCTTCACGACGGCGGCGATCTCGTCGGCATCCAGCGGTCCGGTCGCCGCCTCTGGTGCCGGCGCCGCCTCGGGCGCCGGTGCCTCCTCGGGCGCCGGTGCGACCTCGGGTGCCGGTGCCTCCTCGGGCGCCGGTGCGACCTCGGGTGCCGCCTCCGTCTCCGGTGCCGCCTCGACTGCCGGTGTCGAGCTTCCCTGCGCTGCGGCGGCCTGTGCGGCGGCGAGCGCGGCCTTGGCCTGCGCGAGTTTCAGCGCCGCTTCAGCGGCCTCCGCCTCTGCCTGGAGTCGGGCGATCTCGGCGGCGGCGGCTTCGTCGGGCGCGGTCATGCGCTCAGCCTAGCGAGCGCTCCCTCGCCAGCGGCAGGGTGAACGCGGCAGCGACGATGAGGGCGGCGCCCGTGCCGATGAGCACTCCGCCGAGGGTGTCGCTGAGCCAGTGCGCGTGCACCTGCGTGCGGCTGAACGCCATGACGAGGGCCCACGCCGCTCCGATCAGCGCCACCCACCACCGGGGGAAGATGATCGCGGCCGCGACGGCGATCGTCGCCGCGTTGGCGGTATGTCCCGAAGGGAAGGAGCCGTGGTCGGAGATGACGAGGATGTCCTCGGGACGCAGGCGGCCGAAGATCGCCTTCAGGAGTTGGACGATCGCGGCACTCACCGCCGATGCCGTCAAGAAGTACAGGCCCGATCGCCACCGCCGCGCCGCGACGAGGGCGAGGCATCCGCCGAGCGGCACGACGTAGGTGGCGAACCAGCCGCCGCCGAGGAAGTCGAGCAGGTAGGAGAGCTCGGTGAAGGCCGGCAGGATCGATCCGACCGTCGTGTTCCACCAGAGGTCGATGTCGATGTCGGTCTCGAGCGCCACCGCGATGCCGAGGACGACGGCGGCCGTCGCCAGCACGAGTCCGATGACGAGGCGCTGCAGCCCCCAGGTGATCTCGACATCCGTCACGCGCATCGCCTCAGCGTAGAGGATGACTCGGCGCGCGGCGTCAGGGCGCGAGGCGCTCCACCGACCGGGGCCGCACGATCAGCCACAGCGACGCCAATCCGATGACGGCGCAGCCGACCATGACGGATGCCATCGTGGTGGCGGTGATACCGGCATCCTTCGCGATCCAGCCGACGAGGGGCGAGATGATCCCGGCTACGCCGAAGTTCGTGGCGCCGACGATCGACTGCGCGGTGCCGGCGGCGTTGCCGTGCCGGTCGAGGGCGAGCACCTGCACGCAGGGGAAGGTGAACCCGCACGCGGTCATGAAGAAGAACAGCGGCACCACGGTGCCCCAGAGCCCGAGGCCGAGCTGATCGGTGACGATGATGGCCACCGCGGCCACGGCGAGCACCGACGTCGACCAGGCGAGCACCCACTGCGGACCGAACCGAGCTGCCAGACGCGCGGCCACCTGCACGCCGAGCACGACGCCCAGGGAGTTGGCCGCGAAGAGCAGGCCGTACTGCTGCGCGTCGAAGCCGTACGACTCCTGGAACAGGAACGACGACGCCGAGAGGTAGGAGAACAGGCCCGAGAAGGTCATGCCGCCGATGATGAGCACGCCGATGAAGACGCGGTCGCTGAAGACGCTCCGGTAGCGCTGCCACACGGTGGTCGCCCCGCGATCCTGTCGCCGCGCCTTGGGCAGCGTCTCCGGGATGAACACGATGGCCGAGATCAGCATGACCGCGCCGTAGACGGCGAGCACGCCGAAGATCCCGCGCCAGGAGGTGACCAGGAGCAGGCCCGATCCCACGAGCGGGGCGAGCACCGGTGCCACCCCGGAGACCAGTGCGAGCCGCGACAGCATGACCACCAGCCGGCGTCCGCCGAACAGGTCGCGGACGATCGCCGCCGCCACGACCCCGCCCGCCGCAGCGCCCGCGCCCATGAGCACACGCGCCGCCGACAGTAGCTCGAGCGACGGCGCGAGCGCGGCCGCCGTGCTGGCCAGCACGTGCAGAGCCGTCACCGCCAGGAGCGGCAGCCGCCTCCCCACCTTGTCGCTCAGCGGGCCGACGATCAGCTGCCCGAGCGCGAAGCCGATCATGGTGCCGGTCAGGGTGAGCTGGATCGCAGCATCCGTCGTCCCGAAGTCCTCGCGCAGCACGGGGAAGGCCGGCAGGTAGAGGTCGATCGTGAAGGGGCCGAGCGCCGTGAGGGCGCCGAGGAGGATGACGTAGAGCACCCGGCGCGAGGTGGGGATGCGGTCACCCGGATGCAGCACGATCGGCGCCGTCGCGGGGTGCGCGCCGAGGGTGCGGATGGCGCCGGTGGCGGTGGGACGGGCGGCTGGATCGGAGGGGGAAGCGTTGTCGCGCACGAGGTCCTGACGAGGGGAGGAGACGGAGGATCGAAGAGCATGAGCGCCCGGATAAGCGGAGAAGTTCCTGCGGTGGGCGGTGCCGAATCGATTCGAAGGCATATCGATCTTAGCGCTTTCCCAGCATCCGGGCTCATGCCGGTGCATAGAATTGACCCGCCCCTGCGCATCGCGCGGACGCTCCCATCGCCCCCCGAGCCGAGATCACGCACATGACCCCGACTTCTTCGTCCGGCCAGCCTTCTTCGTCGAACCAGCGTGCGAGCGGAAACCCCGCGACGCAGGCCAAGATCGCCCAGACCGCCAAGCAGCAGCGCGAGGCGCAGAAGCAGGCCAAGCTCGCGGAGTACCAGCGTCAGCTCGAGAAGCGCCGCCGCAGCAAGCTCCTCTGGTGGGTCGTCGGGTCGACCGCCGGTCTGGCCGTCGTCGCCCTCGTCGTCGCGTCGATCCTCTTCACGCCGCGACCGGTGACCCTCGAGCGCGGCGACGGCGACGGCGCGGGCATCACGGGCCTCGAGACCTTCACCAACACCGCCACCCACGTCGAGGGCGATGTGACCTACCCGCAGACCCCGCCGGCCGGCGGAGACCACAACCCCGTCTGGCTCAACTGCGGCGTGTACTCCGAGGCCGTTCCCAATGTCAACGCCGTCCACTCGCTCGAGCACGGTGCCGTGTGGATCACGTACGACCCGGCTCGCGTCGGTGAGTCCGAGGTGTCCGCCCTGCGGTCGCAGCTGCCGTCGAGCTACGTCATCCTCTCGCCGTACGACGGCCTCCCCTCGCCCATCGTCGTGAGCGCCTGGAATGCCCAGATCCAGGTCGACTCGGCCGACGACGCCCGCATCGGCGAGTTCCTCAGCGCGTACTGGCGCAGCACGAGCGCGCCCGAGCCCAACGCCGCCTGCACGGGAGCGCTCGACGCCCCGGGCAAGCAGTCCTGACCCGGCGACGATCGTGACGGACCCCGAGACGACGGAAGCGGAGACGACGGACCCCGAGACGACGGAGCCCGAGACGACGGAGCCCGAGACGACGGAGCCCGCGACGACGGAGCCCGCGACGACGGAGCCCGCGGCGTCCGACGCGCGCACCCTCCCGCCGTGGTGGGCCGTGCTGTTGGTCGCCCTCGCGGTGGCCGGGACGGCGTTCGCGATCGGTCGATTCTCCGCCTTCGACATCGCCCCCACGACACCCGCCGACACCTCCGCGGAAGCAGGGTTCGCTCGCGACATGCAGGTGCACCACGCCCAGGCGATCGACATGGCGATGACGATCTATCGGAAGACGTCCGACGGTGACCTGCGGACGCTCGCGTACGACATCGCCACCGGACAGTCCGAGCAGAAGGGTCTCCTGTACGGGTGGCTCGTGCAGTGGGGTCTCCCCCAGATCGGCGGACCGACGATGCAGTGGATGTCGGCATCCGAGGCCGGCCACGAGCATGGCGGGACGAGCGACGCCCCGCTCACCGAGGAGGAGGCGCGCGTTGCGATGGGCATGGCCAGCGACGCCGAACTGACGGAACTCGCCGACGCCACGGGCGGGGCCGCAGACTGCACGTTCCTCACGTTGATGATCCGCCACCACGAGGGCGCCATCCCGATGGCCGACGCGGTGCTCGAACTCGGCAGCGACCCGCAGGTGCTCGCGGTGGCCGAACGGATGAAGAACGCGCAGCAGTTCGAGATCGACGCCATGACCTCGATGCAGCAGCGACTCGGCTGCACCGGCTGACGCCGACATCGGTGCCGACACGGACATCGGGGCCGCACACGTGATGTGTGCGACCCCGATGAGGATGCTGCCGGGCTGTTGCCTCTGCGTCAGCCCTTCGTCGACCCGGCCAGCAGGCCGCGGACGAAGAAGCGCTGGAGTGACAGGAACACGATCAGCGGCACGATCAGCGCGATGAACGCACCGGCCGTGAGCAGATACCAGTCCTGACCGCGGCTGCCGGTCATCTCGGCGAGCAGCTTCGTGATCGGTGCCACGTTGCCGTCGGCGAAGATGAGCGCGACGAGCAGGTCGTTCCAGACCCAGAGGAACTGGAAGATCGCGACCGACGCGATGGCGGGAGCGGTCAGGGGCAGGATGATCCGGAAGAAGATCTGTCCGTGACCGGCACCGTCCACGCGTGCCGCCTCGATGACCTCGCCCGGGATCTCCGAGACGAAGTTGTGGAGCAGGTAGATCACCAGCGGCAGGCCGAAGATGGTGTGCGCGATCCACACCTGGGCGTACCCGACGGAGCCGAACGCCTCGATGACGGGGAACCCGAGGATCTCGCCCCGCGCGAAGAACTGCAGCACGGGGATGAGCGCCATCTGGATCGGCACGATCTGCAGCGCGAACACCCCGATGAAGAGGATGTTCTTGCCGCGGAAGTCCATCCACGCGAACGCGTAGGCCGCCAGGAGGGCGATCGCGATCGGCAGCACCGTGGCCGGCAGGGTGATCGCGAACGAGTTCACGAACGCCCCCGCCATGTTCAGCTGGCTGTTGCCGGTCTGGAGCGCGGTCGCGTAGTTGTCGAGCGTGAAGCCCCAGTTCTCGAAGATCGTCCACCAACCGGTGGTGTTGATGAACTCGCGAGGGCGGAACGAGGTGAGGAAGAGTCCGAACGTCGGGACCGTCCACACGGCGGCGATGATGAGCGCCGCCGCCGTCGCCCACGGCGAACTGAGGCGCTTCTTCGTACCGGTGAACATCTTCTTCTCGCCGCGCTTCACGCGACGTGCCGTCTGGTCGTCGACCGACAGGGCTGCGGGTGCGACGGTCATCAGCGGATCTCCCTCTGCTTCTTGAGCTGGACGGCGTTGTAGATCACGATCGGGAGCACCAGCACGAACAGGATCAGCGCGAAGGCCGCAGACCGGCCCTGCTCGAAGCTGCGGAACTGCGTGTACATCTCGTTCGCGAGCACCGAGGTGCTGTTGGCACCGGCGGTCATCGTCCGGACGATGTCGAACACCTTCAGCGATCCGATCGAGATGGTCGTCAGCACGACGATCAGCGCGGGACGGATGCCGGGCACGACGACGTTGATGAAGCGCTGCCACGCGTTCGTGCCGTCGAGCTCCGCCGCTTCCAGCTGCTCACCGGGCACACCCTTGATCGCGGCCGACAGCACCACCATCGCGAAACCGGTCTGGATCCAGATGAAGACGACGATGAGCCAGAACGTGTTCCACGGGTCGTCGGCGAGGAAGTTGTAGGGCTCTCCCCCGAACCACACGATCACCTGATTCAGGAAGCCGATCTGGTTCTGTCCCTCGGGACGCGCCGTGTACATGAAGCGCCAGATGATCGATGCCCCGACGAACGAGATCGCCATCGGCATGAACACGAGGATCTTGTAGTACTTCTCACCGCGCGTCTTGTCGATGAAGTACGCGTAGGCGAGTCCCGCGATCGTCGAGATGACCGGCGCGATCAGCACCCACAGGATCGTGTTGATGATGACGCGCACGTTCTGCGGCTGCGTGAAGATCCACGCGAAGTTCTCGAAGCCGACGAACGTGTCGCCGGTGCGGTTCATGAACGCCTGGAAGATCGTCTGGACCGTCGGGATGACGAGACCGACGATCAGCAGCGCGAGCGCCGGCGTCAGGAATCCGACGAGCTGGAACATCGATCCCGCGCCGCCCTTGGCGCGCTTATCGAGGAAGAAGAACAGCAGACCGAGCACCGCGGCGGCTGCCGCCGCCTCGACCCAGGACTGCATGATCACGAGGACGAGCGCAGGGCCCACCACGCAGGCGATCAATCGGATGATCGTGTAGACGCGCCCGGGTCGCGGCGCGATCTCGATGAGGAACAGGATGAGTGCCACCACGGCCAGGAACACGCCGATGATGACGACGATCTCCAGCCACGGGTTGAGGGTGGACAGCCACCGGAAGAAGTCTTGAATGGTCATGGAAGCCTTTCGAGTGCGACATCGGACTCGGCGGCGGCGGGCTACCGCCGGGAGAGTGGGGAGTGGGACCGCCCCTTCCGGGACGGTCCCACTCGCTGTCAGATCACTCGGACGGCCAGCCGGACTCGATCTGCTGGAGCACGCTGTCGGTGTCGGTGCCGTTCACCCAGTCGACCATGCCCTTGAAGAACGTGCCCGAACCGACGGCGCCCGGCATGAGGTCGGAGGCGTCGAAGCGGAACGTGGTGGTCTCGGCCTGGAGGATCTCGATGGCCGCCTTCAGGATGTTGCTGGAGGCGTTGGCCGGGTCGAGGCCCTTGTTGGCGCTGATGACACCGCCGAGCGACACACGCGAGTTGGCCCACTCGGGGCTGGAGAGGTACTCCTGCACCTTCTGGGTCGACTCGGCGTCGTCGAACGCGGCGACGATCTCGCCACCACCGGTGACGACTGCGCCGTCGCTGGCGCCGCCGGCCTCGTACGGAGGCATCAGGAAGGCCCAGATGTCGCCGTCTTCGGCGACCTCGCCGCCGGCGTCGGTCACGAAGCCGTCGTAGAAGGATGCCTGGTGGTGCAGCGCGCAGTCACCGTCGACGAGAGCCTGTGCCGGGTCGCCGAACGGCGTCGTCACGATCGTGTCGGTGCCGCCGAATCCGGCGTTGACGTAGTCGGGGTTCAGCGCGATCTTGCCGAACTCGTCGAACGCCGACTTGATGGCCGGGTCGGTGAAGGGCGTCTCGTTCGCGATCCACTTGTCGTAGACCTCCGTACCCGACTGACGCAGCACGAGGTCCTCGATCCAGTCGGTGCCCGGCCAGCCGGTCGCGGCGTCCGAGCCGAAGCCGATGCACCACGGCGGCTGGTCGGTGTCGGCCTGGATCTGCGCCGTCAGGTCGAGCAGGCCCTGCCAGTCGGTCGGAACCTCGTAGCCGTTGTCCGCGAAGAACGACGGCGAGTACCAGATCCAGCCCTTGACGGATGCCATGAGCGGCGCGCCGTAGAGCGTGCCGTCGACCGTGCCGTAGTTGGCCCAGTCCTCGGACCAGCCGGATTCGACGTTGGCCTTCACGGCGTCGGGGGCTTCCTTCAGGTAGCCGAGGTTGGCGATGTCGGCCATGAGTCCCGGCTGCGGGAAGATCGCGATGTCGGGTGCGCTGCCTCCCTGCGCCCGGACGGCGATCTGCGCCTCGAACTCCTTCGACGACTCGTACTTGATGTCGATGCCGGACTCCGCCTCGAAGTCGGCCCACGACTGCTCGAGCAGCTCGGCCTCGGTGTCGGCGATCGTGCCGTAGACGGTGACGACGTTGTCGTCGGTACCTTCCGAGCCGTTGTTGCCGTTGTTACCCGATCCCGGGCCGCCGCTGCAGCCTGCGAGCGCGATGCCGGCAACGCCGATGACGGCGAGCGGGGCGAGTAGACGTCGCTGTGCCATCCCCATGTGATTCCTCCTCGTTGAGTGCCCGGAAGGCTCCGGGCGCACGCCGATTCCCCGATAGGGAACCGCTTCCAGCACAGGCTAGGGGAACGGCCAGGGAACTCACAACATCACCCACATCACAACCCGATAACGGGCCGGGATTCCGCGGATACTCGACGATGACCGGCAACGCAACCGGTTCCATAAGCGGGGGGAAATCGGATAGAGTTCCCCCGTTCCGACTCGAAGGGGAGTTCATGGCCGGCATCGCAGAGGTCGCCGCTCGCGCGGGCGTCTCGAAGGCGACGGCCAGTCGTGCTCTGACCGGCAGCGGATACGTCTCGGATGCTACGCGGCAGCGCGTGCGGGAGGTGGCGGACGAGCTCGGCTACGTGCCCTCCACGAGCGCCGTGAGCCTCGCGACGGGCCGAACGCAGAACATCGGCGTGGTCATGCCCTACGTCAACCGCTGGTTCTTCGCCGAAGTGCTCGAAGGCATCCAGCAGGCGCTGTTGGAACGGGGCCTCGACCTGACGCTCTACGACGCGAAACCGGGAACGCCGGGGCGCGACCGCATCTTCGGCGATTTCCTGGCGCGCAAGCGGTTCGACGGTCTCATCGCCGTCGGACTGGAGCCGCAGGATCACGAGCTCGAGCAGCTCGTGCAGATCGGACGCCCCATCGTCAGCGTGGTCGGTTCGGGCGAGGATGCCAGTCTCATCGCGATCGACGACGACTACGCGGCGCGGCGCGCGACCGAGCACCTGCTGGGGCTCGGTCACACGCAGATCGCCTTCCTGGGTGGCGGCACGGGGGTGCACTGGGCCCACGTCGACCGTCAGCGGCTCTCCGGGTACGAGAGCGCCATGTCCGAAGCGGGCATGAGCGACCGCATCCGCCACGTGCGCTCCGAGGTCTCGCTCCCCGGCGGCTACCAGTCCGCCGTCGACCTGCTGGGCGATGCGCGGCAGCGGCCGACCGGCATCGTCGCGGTGTGCGACGAGGTCGCCGTCGGTGCCATCATCGCGGCACGACGCCTCGGCATCCACGTTCCGAGCGAGCTCAGCGTGGTCGGCATCGACGACCACGAGTACGCGGAGATGTTCTCGCTGACGACCCTCCAGCAGGTGCCGCGGGAACAGGGGCGCGCCGCCGTCGAGATGCTGCTCGCGCAGATCGCCGATCCGGACCGTCCGATCACCCACGTGCAGATGCACGCGCGCCTCATCGTGCGCAGCACCACCTCGGCCGTCGACGCACAGAGCTCCGCCGTGCTCGACGCCGACCTCATCCGCGGCACGGCCACGGAGTGACCGCACGGACAGTGACCGCACGCAGAAGGCCCCCGGGATGAACCCGGGGGCCTTCGATTCGCGTGAGCGAGATTACTTCAGGGTCACCGAAGCGCCGGCCTCTTCGAGAGCGGCCTTGGCCTTCTCGGCGGTCTCCTTGTTGGCGCCCTCGAGGACAGCCTTGGGAGCACCGTCGACGACGGCCTTCGCCTCACCCAGGCCGAGCGAGGTGAGCTCGCGGACGACCTTGATGACCTGGATCTTCTTGTCGCCGGCGGCCTCGAGAACGACGTCGAACGAGTCCTTCTCCTCGGCCTCTTCGGCGGGGGCGCCACCGGCGGGGGCGCCGGCAGCGGCGACCGCGACGGGAGCGGCGGCGGTGACGTCGAAGGTCTCCTCGAACGCCTTGACGAACTCGCTGAGCTCGATGAGCGTGAGCTCCTTGAACGCCTCGAGCAGCTCCTCAGTGCTGAGCTTTGCCATGATGATTCTCCTTGATTGGGGTTGTACTATGCCGAAGCCCGGATTCAGGCCGCGGACTCCTGCTTCTCGCGCAGCGCGTCGACCGTGCGAACGGCCTTCGACGGGAGCGCGTTGAAGACGTAGGCCGCCTTGGTCAGCGAGGCCTTCATCGCACCGGCGAGCTTCGCCAGCAGGACTTCACGGCTCTCGAGATCGGCGAGCTTGTTCACCTCGTCGGCGGTCAGGGCGGCACCGTCGAAGTACCCGCCCTTGATCACCAGCAGAGGGTGTGCCTTGGCGAAGGCACGCAGGCCCTTCGCGACGGCGACCGGGTCACCGTGCACGAAGGCGATGGCGGACGGGCCCTTGAGCTCGTCATCCAGACCTTCGACCCCCGCGTTGCGCGCGGCGATCTTGGTCAGCGTGTTCTTCACCACGGCGTATTCCGCGTCCTGACGGATCGTGTTGCGCAGCTCCTTGAGCTGGGCAACCGTCAGACCGCGGTACTCGGTGAGCAGAACGGCAGTCGAGTCCTCGAAGTGCTTCGTGAGCTCGGCGACCGATGCTTCCTTCTGCGCCATGGCCACTCCTTGTGTGTGCGTGACGCGCCGCGGTGGCGGTGCGTCAGCCTCCGCGCGCTGGTCGACCCCGAACATGACAAAAGCTCCGGCGCAAGCGCACGGAGCTTCGATTCGGTTTCCCGAGGAGTTCGTGTACCTGCGCGGGCCCCTGCAATGCAGAGCTTCATCGACGGCACCCTCGCGGGCACCACCGAGACCAGCGGTCTTTGGCTTACCCGAAGTCTACGGCACAAGACGGTCGAGCCAAAATCGGCGCCAGCGCCGACGCGGCCCGGATGCCGGAGCGCCCGGGTCAGGATGCCGGCGGAGCCTCGGACGGCTCTCGCTCGCCCTGCGACATGACCGGCTGACCGGCCGGAGGCCCGCCCTGCGGAGCGACCTCGGGTGCGCGGGCGGCGCGACGGCGCGCGGCGGCGCGGCCGAGGAGGCGGACGAGCCAGATGATGAGAACCGTCAGGAGCCCCGCGACGACGAGCCACGGCAGCATCGCGCCGAACACGACGAGCAGGACGCCGACGAAGGCGACGAGCGCGTTCCACCCCGTCACGAAGCCGTCACCGAACGTGCCGGGCAGCGGCTGGGCCGTTCCGACCGGGTGCAGCTCCAGTTCGAGGGAGGAGTAGTCCACCCGCTCGGCGTAGGACTGCTGCTCGGCCCGGAGCTTCTCCAGCTCGGCCTGGCGGGCACTGACCTCACGTTCGATCTCGAGGAGGTCGTCGACGCGCGTCGCTTTGTCTTGGAAGGCCGTGAGCCGCTGGAGAGTCGTCTCGAGCGCCGCGATGCGGGCGTCCACGTCGCGGACGGCGCCCGTCACATCGGTCGACGACGTCGACACGCGATCCACCTCGCCGAGGCCGCGGAGATCCTCCACGACGGCGTCGAGCGCCGCTGCCGGCACGCGGAGAGTCAGCGTCGACCATTCCCCGCCCTCCTCGGTCGACTCCTCGCGGGCATCGATGCGGCCACCGGCTCGCGCGACGATGCCCTGCGCGTCGGCGGAGGCGGACACGACGTCGTCGACCGAGATCGCCATCCACCCCTCGACGATGACCGAGCGCCCCTCCTCCGCGATCTCGCCGCCGCCTTCCACCCCGCCGTCGTCGACGACACCTTCGGGCACTCCGCCGCCATCCGACGCACCGCTCATCGCCGAGCATCCCGCCAGCGCCAGCACGATCAGCGCGGACGCGACGAGCATCGCGGCCAGCGGTCGACGTCGGGGGGATCGGGTGGAGGTCGCATCGAGGCCCATTCTCTGACCGTATTGGGCGGCCGACTGACGGCGCGTGTCGGTCCCATAACGATCGCTGTTCCCCCGACGAGACCTCGCGGTGCGCGCACCCGGGTGTCGTGCGGGAGCACGTCGGATGCGCGGGCTACCCTCGAAACATGAGTCCGGAGGCCATCGCACGCGTCGCGCCTCACCTGGCATCCCGGATCATCGCCGACTCGCGCGACCGCGTCAGCTGGATGCGAGCGCGCTCTCGCGGCATCACCGCCACCGACGTCGCTCAGCTCACGAGCGGCAAGGCGATCCAGCGCGCCGCCGACGCCAAGCTGTCGGGCGGTTCGAGCTTCTCCGGCAACGCGTACACGGCCCACGGCCGTCGCCGCGAGCCCGAGATCGCCGCGTGGGTGGCCGCCACCCACGCCATCCAGCCGTCCTCCGCGCTCTTCCACGCCGAGGTCGAGAAGCGCCACCTCGCGACCCCCGACGGCATCTCCGTCGACCCGGCGGGCCGCGTCACGCTGTGCGAGATCAAGACGACGAACAAGACGTGGCGCTCGATCCCCCGCACGTATCTGCGGCAAGTGTGGTGGCAGCAGCACGTCCTGGGCGCCGAGCGCACGCTCGTGGTCTGGGAGGAGCATTCCGACTTCGTGCCGGTGGGCGATGAGCCGCGGTGCGCCTGGGTCGATCGCGACGAGCGCGAGATCCGCCACCTGGTGGGCCTCGCCACCGAACTGATCGACGAGCTCTACCGCCGCACGACGCTGCGCCGCGCGCCGATGGCCCCGACGGATGCCGTTCCGCCACGCCCGCGTGAGCCCTTCCGCGCGCTCGCCCTCGCGGACTGACCCTCCCGTCGCCGACGCCCGTCGGCATCCGACGCGCTCCCCGACGACATTCGGCGCGCTCACGGCAGGATTCGTTCGTGCCTGCGGGAATAGTTGACGCGTGTCAACGATTGAGCTTATAGTTGACCGATCTCAACCGTTGACCTATATCAACTAAAAGCCGCAAGGAACCGCATGTCCTCTTCCACTCCCGACGCCGTCGAGAAGCCTCGGATGAGCCACCGGCAGGTGCTCGAAGCACTCTCCGGCCTCCTCCTCGGCATGTTCGTGTCGATGCTCGCATCGACCGTCGTGTCCACCTCGCTCCCCGTCATCATCCACGACCTCGACGGCACCCAGGCCGCCTTCACGTGGGTCGTCACCGCGACCCTGCTGACGACCGCGATCTCCACCCCGATCTGGGGCAAGCTCGCCGACCTCACGAACCGCAAGGTGCTGTACCAGCTCGCGATCGTCATCTTCGTGCTCGCCACCGCCGCGGCGGGCTTCTCGCAGAACCCCGAGATGCTCATCGCCTTCCGCGCCGTGCAGGGCATCGGCGCCGGCGGTCTCGCCGCCCTCAGCCAGGTGCTCATGGCCGACATCATCAGCCCGCGCGAGCGCGGCCGCTACATGGGCCTGTTCGGTGCCGTGATGGCCGTCGCGACCATCGGCGGTCCGCTCCTCGGCGGCGTCATCACCGATGCGTGGGGATGGCGATGGAACTTCTTCGTCGCACTGCCGGTCGCCATCGTCGCGCTGATCCTGGTGCAGCAGACCCTCCACGTTCCGGCCCGCGCCAAGAAGAAGGCGTCGATCGACTACATCGGCATCGTACTGCTGTCGGCGTCGGTGTCGCTGCTGCTCATCTGGGTGACCCTCGCCGGCGACTCGTTCGACTGGTGGAGCACGGAGACCGTGCTCATGGTCGGCGGCGCGATCGTCGGTTCCGTGCTGTTCGTGATCGTCGAGCTGCGCTCCCGCGAGCCGCTGGTGCCGCTCACGCTCTTCCGCAACCGCACCTTCACCCTGTCGGTCATCGCCTCTATCGCCACGGGCATCGCGATGTTCGGTGCATCCGTGTTCCTCAGCCAGTACATGCAGCTCGCGCGCGGCGCGACGCCCACCGAAGCGGGCATCATGACGATCCCCATGATCGGCGGACTGCTCGTCGCCTCGATCGGCGTCGGCGCGCTCATCACCCGGTTCGGCAAGTGGAAGGCGTTCCTCGTCGTGGGTGCCGTGTTCCTCATCGCCGGATCGTCGCTGCTGTCGACCATCCACTACGACACCGACTTCACCCTCGTGTCGATCTACATGTTCCTCCTCGGTGCCGGCGTCGGCATGACGATGCAGAACCTCGTCCTCGTCGTGCAGAACACCACCGAACCCAGCCAGATCGGCGTCGCCAGCTCCGGCGTCACGTTCTTCCGGAGCCTCGGCGGCACCGTCGGCGTCTCGGTCATGGGAGCGGCGCTCGCCACGCGCGTCACGGAGCTCGTGACCGAGCGGGCCGACGACATCCGCACCGCCCTGGCATCCCTCGGCGCCGATGCGCAGACGTGGGCAGAGCAGTTGCAGTCGGGAACGCTTCCGCAGGTGTCGGCGATGCCGGAGGCCCTGCGCGTCGTATTCGAGGACATCTACGCCAACGGGATCTCGCACTCGTTCCTCATCGCCGTGCCGTTCGCGGTCCTGAGCCTGCTGGCGATCGTCTTCCTGCCGAACAAGCCGCTCACGACCATGACCACGACCGAGCGGCTGCAGGCCGGCGAAGCCGACCTCGCCACCGTGTCCGCGCCGCAGGCCATGGGCACGCTGACCGCGACCGGCGCCGTCCCGACCGTGGATGCCGCATCCCCCGGGCGCGGCAAGGCGACGCGCTAGGGTCGATCCGATGTCGACCACCGATACCCGAGAGGCGCGCACCGACGCGGTGCGCGCCCTCGAGGCCCAGTTCGGGGAGCTCATCAATCACTTCCGCCGCATCCTCACCGAGAATGCGAATCGGGTGAGTCCCGGGATGCTGCCCGGCGCGTACAAGGTGTTCACGACGATCGTCCGCCGCGAGTCGATCACGCAGTCGGCGCTGGCCGACGACCTGCTCGTCGACAAGGGTCAGCTCTCACGCACCGTGCGGGAGCTCGAGGAACTCGGCCTCATCGAGCGCGCACCCGATCCGCGCGACCGACGGTCGAGCCTGCTCTCCCCCACCGTGCTGGGTCTCGAGCGACTCTCCGCCGCCCGCCTGCCGCAAGAGGACCTGCTGCTGCGCAACCTCGAGGACTGGCCCGTCGACGACATCCGCAGCCTCACCCGGCTGCTGCACGCGCTCACCACGGGGTCACGTCCCTAGGCGATCAGGGGTCACGTCCGTAGGCGATCAGCTTGGTAGCACCGACGTAACACGACTGAGACAATCCCGCGATTGACTGTCTGCACCAGCAACGAGTGCTGCCGACGTAGACATGCGCGCGGAAGGAGCGTCCCATGAAGTTCCGTCCCCTGCGCACCTCACCCCACGCGGTCACGGGTACCGCCGACGCGGTGGTCCCGCCTGAGGAGATGCGCGCGATCGTGTTCGACGCCCCCGGTGCGGCCGACGTCCTGCAGGCACGCACGGTGCCCGTGCCGTCGCCCGTGATGAGCGAGCTGCTGGTGCGCGTCGTCGCGGCCGGCACCAACCCGATCGACGCGAAGACCCGCGCCGGTGCGGGCGTCCACGGCGGGATCGATCGGCATCCGAGCACCCTCGGGTTCGACTTCAGCGGCGTCGTGATCTCCGCGCCGCACGAGGCTCACCCGCTGCCGCCCGGCACCGAGGTGTTCGGCATGGTGCCGTTCCCGCGCTCGGGCGGCAGCTACGCCGAGTACGTCGTCGTGCCGTCGCTGTCCGTCGCCCGCAAGCCCTCCTCGCTCTCCCACGTCGAAGCCGCCGGCGTGCCCCTGGCCGCACTGACGGCGTGGGGCCTCGTCGTGGAGACGGCGCACGCGCACGAGGGTCAGCGCGTGCTCATCCACGCGGGTTCCGGTGGGGTCGGGCACTTCGCCGTGCAACTGGCCGCCTACTTCGGCGCGCACGTGACGGCCACCGGCTCGGAACGGAACCTCCCGTGGCTGCGCGAACTCGGCGCCGCCGTGACGATCGACTACGCCACGACCCGCTTCGAGGACGTCGTCGGAGAGGTCGACGTCGTGATCGACCTGGTCGGCAACGTCCACGACGACACCGGCAGCCGTTCGCTCTCGGTGCTGCGGCGCGGCGGCCTCTACATCATGGTGCCCAGCGGTTCCTGGCCCGGCTACGCCGAGGCGGCCGCCGAGGCCGGGGTGCGGGCGACGTCGTACAAGGTCGTCCCCGACGGAGGCGTGCTCTCGACTCTCGCCCGACTGCTCGACTCCGGCGCCATCCAGGTCTACATCGACCGGGTCTTCGACCTGGCCGAAGCATCGGAGGCCCACGTCGAACTCGAGCGCGGGCATTCGCGCGGCAAGATCGTCCTGCGCGTCGGCGACGCCTGACCCGACTTTCGTCGGCCCCGTCAGGAGGCGAGCACGCGGCGCCCCTCGGCGACGACCTCGTCGGCGACGGCGTCGAGCAGCGGGGAGCGGAGATTCCATTGCTGCCAGTACAGGGGAACGTCGACCGGCGCCCCGCCCAGGCGCACCAGCCTGCCGTCGGCCAGCGCCTCCGCCGACTGGAAGCCGGGGAGCAGACCCCACCCGAGCCCGAGCCCGATCGCGACCGCGAAGTCGTGCGATGCGGGCACGAAGTGACGGGGTCCGCCGTCGCCTCCCCCGCCACGGTCGGCGAGCCACTGGCGTTGCAGGTCGTCGCGACGGTCGAAGTCGACGCGTGGAGCTCGAGCGAGGGATGCCGTACCCGCACCGTCCGGAAACCACCGCGCGACGAACGACGCGGTGGCGACCGCTTCGTAGCGCATGACGCCGAGCGGTACGACACGGCAGCCGGCGACGGCATCCGCCCGCGACGTGACCGCCCCCATCACCGTGCCCGCCTCCAGGAGCGCCGCCGTGAAGTCCTGGTCGTCGCGGTGCAGGTCGAACACGACGGAGCGGGATGCCGTCAGCCGCGCGAGCGGGGCGAGGAACCAGGTCGCCAGCGAGTCCGCGTTGACGGCGAGCGGGATCGTCACCTGATCCTCTTCCGAGCCCAGCTCCGCGACGGCGTCGTGCTCGAGGAGGGCCAGCTGCCGCGCGTAGCGCACCACGGCGTGCGCGGCGTCGGTCGGCCGCACGGGTCGCGCCCGCACGAGCAGGACACGCCCCACCTGCTCCTCGAGCGCGCGAATGCGCTGGCTCACGGCGGAAGGGGTGATGTGGAGGCGGCGCGCCGCGGCATCCAGGCTGCCCTCGTCGAGCACGACGGCTAGCGTGCGGGCGAACTCCGCCGACAGGTGCATGAGCTCAGCTTACGCGACTGAAGAATCCTGAACTGGACTTCATTCGAGGCGACGCCGTAGCGTCGACGACGTGCTCCCCTCCCTCATCGCGGGTCTCGGTCTCGGCCTCTCCCTCATCGTCGCGATCGGCGCCCAGAACCTGTTCGTGCTGCGCCAGGGCATCAGGCGACAGCACGCCCTGGCCGTCGCCGCGGTGTGCGCCGTGTCGGATGCCGTGCTGATCGTGCTGGGCGTCTCGGGGCTCGGTCTCGTGCTCCACACGGTGCCTTGGCTCGTCGATGTCGTGCGATGGGCCGGGTTCGCGTTCCTCCTCGTCTACGGACTGCTCGCCGCCCGGCGGGCCCTCCGCCCGAGCGGCGCGGCGCTGCGCGTCGAGCCGGCGGGGTCGTCCGCAGCGCGCGAGCAGGACGGTCGGGCCGGCACCGCGACCGCCACGCGGCTCACGCCGGTGCTGCTGACGTGCCTGGCATTGACGTGGCTCAATCCGCACGTGTACCTCGACACGGTGTTCCTTCTCGGCTCCGTCGCGAGCACGCACGGCGAGCAGCGATGGTGGTTCGCCGCCGGGGCGGTGATCGCCAGCGTCGTCTGGTTCTTCGGTCTCGCCGTCGGCGCACGCTACCTGGGCCGCTGGCTCGCCACGCCGCGCGCCTGGCGCATCCTCGACGGTGTCATCGCGGTCGTGATGATCGCGATCGCCGTCAGCCTCGTCTGGCCCTGAGTCCGTCCGGCTGGCGCTGAGGTTTCGGCGGCGGCGGGCCTCTGCCGACGGTGGGCGTCGCCCGGGCTCAGGCGCCGTCGATCTCGCGTCGCCGCGCCTCGACGAGCGCCCGCACGGTCGCGTCCGGAAGCGGGGCGGCCGGATCGAATCGGATCGTCCCCTTCGCTCGATCGACACCGTCCAGCAGATCATCGATCTCCACGATGGCCGCGGGGCTGAACGGATAGACGCCGATGTGCGACTTCGCGCGCATGAGCGACACGAGCGGCTTCCCGCGGTGGATGAGCGCCGGCATCCCGTAACCGAGTCCCTGCGCGGCATCCGGTACGACCTCGCGCGCCAGGTCATACGCGTGACCGATCACGGCGGCGTCAGCGGGGTCGAGTGCGGCGAGGTAGTCATCGATCGTGCCCATGACGGCATCCTCCCACCGGCACGCAAGCGGATGCCAGGATGGAGCGATGAGACGCGTCCACGTCATCGTCGAAGGCTCCGTGCAGGGCGTCGGCTACCGCTACACGATGCGGATGGTCGCGCGAGAGGCCGGCGTCTCGGGCTGGGTGCGCAACCTCCGCGACGGCACGGTCGAGGCCGAGGTGCAGGGCACCGGTTCGCAAGTGGACGAGGTGCTCGCGTGGATGGCGGAGGGCCCGCGAGGGTCGTCGGTGACGCGCGCGCACGTCACCGAGCTCGAGGCCTCGGCATCCGCTGCGACGTCGTTCGAGGTGCGCGCCGACGGCTGACGGCACGCACGACGAAGGGCCCCACCCGGAGGTGAGGCCCTTCGCGCTGTTCCTGAACCCGTGGGATCAGGCGAGCGAGTTGACGTCCAGCGGGATGCCGGGGCCGAACGTGGTCGACACGGCGCCCTTCTGGATGTAGCGACCCTTCGAGCTGGAGGGCTTGAGGCGGATGATCTCCTCGAGCGCAGCCTTGAAGTTCTCGTCGAGCTGCTCGGCCGAGAACGAGGCCTTGCCGACGACGAAGTGCACGTTGGCGTGCTTGTCGACGCGGAACTCGATCTTGCCGCCCTTGATCTCCTCCACGGCCTTGGCCGGGTTGGGGGTCACGGTGCCGGTCTTCGGGTTGGGCATGAGGCCACGGGGACCGAGCACCTTACCGAGACGGCCGACCTGGCCCATGAGCTCGGGCGTCGAAACGGCCGAGTCGAACGCGGTCCAGCCGGCGGCGACCTTCTCGATGAGCTCGGCGCCGCCGACCTCATCGGCGCCTGCGGCGATCGCGGCCTCGGCCGCAGCGCCCGTGGCGAAGACGATGACGCGGGCGGTCTTGCCCGTGCCGTGCGGCAGGATGACCGTGCCGCGGACCATCTGGTCGGCCTTGCGCGGGTCGACCGCGAGCTTCAGGGCGACCTCGACGGTGGAGTCGAACTTCTTCGAGCCCGTCTCCTTGGCGAGGACGACGGCCTCGGTGGACGTGTAGAACGTGTCGCGGTCGATCTTGGCCGCGGCTGCTTCGTAAACCTTGGACTTAGCCATGTGCGTCTTCCCCTCAGTCCTCAACCGTGATGCCCATGGAACGGGCGGTGCCGGCGATGATCTTCGAGGCAGCCTCGAGGTCGTTCGCGTTCAGGTCGGGCTGCTTGGTCTCGGCGATCTGGCGCACCTGGTCCTTGGTGAGCTTGCCCACCTTGGTCGTGTGCGGCGTGGCCGAACCCTTCTGCAGACCGGCGGCCTTCTTGATGAGCTCCGCCGCGGGCGGGGTCTTCAGGATGAAGGTGAAGCTGCGGTCCTCGTAGACGGTGATCTCGACGGGGATGACGTTGCCGCGCTGCGACTCGGTCGCCGCGTTGTACGCCTTGCAGAACTCCATGATGTTGACGCCATGCTGACCGAGCGCGGGGCCGATCGGCGGCGCCGGGTTGGCGGCACCGGCGTTGATCTGGAGCTTGATCAGGCCGGTCACCTTCTTCTTCGGTGCCATTCTCTTTCCTTCTGTCGAGCGCCTGCGAGCGGATGCTCAGCGGGCGCGCTTCCACGGATCAGGCGGTTCCTGACGGTGGTGGGGTCGTCGCACGACACGCGCGCAACCGCTCAAGTCTACCCGATCACGGATGCCACGGCATCCGCTCTTGCCTGCTGCCGCCTGCTGCCTGCTGCCTGCTGCCTGCTGCCTGCTGCCTGCTGCCAAGCAGAATCGCGGAGATGTGCAGGATCGCGGAGTGCTGCCGCGCGAGGCATCCGTCATTCTGCACATCTCCGCAGATTCACCCGCGCCGCCCCACTCCATGTCGAACGCCGCACCCACACCATCGCACCCCCTCACCGCGCGAGGTGGAGGCCCTGGGCCACGGCGCGGACGATCAGGTCGTGCACCTCCGGCCACCCCGCCACGACCTGCGCGAAGTCGACGCGGATGACGTGATAGCCCTGGAGCGTCAGCCTCGCATCGTGATCGATGTCGCTGCGCCGCTGCGGACCGACGTGGTGACCTCCATCGACCTGCAGTACCAACCGGTCGCCGAGGAGGAAGTCCACCGCATGGCCCGCCAGCCGCACTTGCTGGCGGATCGGCAGGCGAAGGAAGCGCAGCCTCAGCGGTATGAACGTCTCGAGGCCCGAGTCCGAGATCAACGAGCACTCCTCGAGCAGCATGCGAGCCGTCGTCGGCATCGGCAGGCGCCGGAGCGCTTCGCGCGTGACCGCACCCTGGCGCAGCGCCGACTCCCAGACGGCGAGCGCTTCCTCGTGCGGAACGCAGCCCGCCAACAGCGACAGCACGTTCTCGATGGGGTCGACCAGCGAGTCCGGATGCCGGGGCACCACCGGCCGCGACCAGTGCACACGCGTGCCTTCCCGCACATCACCCACGTGCGCGTGCGGCGGCGCGGCCACGTGCACCTGAGGCTCGTGCAGCACCCAGAGGCCGAGCCGCCGCGCCTGCGTGAGGCACGTGAGCACGACCCCTGCTCGCGCCGCGGCCACGAGCAGGGGGTCCGCTTCCGGCGCAGCGACCCAGCCGTTGCGAGGACGCTCGAGCGCGCCGCTCGCGACGGCATGGTCGATCCCGCGACGCGGCTGACCCCGGGCTCGGAGGGCGGACACGCGGGCTACTCCCCCGGCATCCCGTACGGCGGCCAACAGATCAGTCATACCCTCATGCTGAGCGACCGTCGCCTGCCCCATCGCGGCGCGATTGCTATCCGTGAAGGACACGTCGATCTGCACCGCTGGGGAGGAGACGCGTGCGCCACCTCGGCATGCGCCCGGCTGCGCAGAATCGCGGAGATGTGCCGAATCGCGGACCGGATGCGGCCGCGGCATCCGCGATCGCGCACATCTCCGCGATCGTGCACACCTCACAGCTCCGCGCGCCCCCACGCGCACCCGAGGCACGCCCCCGCGCACACCTCACAGCACCCCACGCCCCCACGCGCACCACACAAACCACACGCGCCCCGTCCGAAACCGGGCGGGGCGCGTGCGAAGAGCGGTGCGTCAGAGCTTGGTGACCTGGTCGAACGACAGCTCGACGGGGGTCTCGCGCTCGAAGAGCGACACGAGCACCGTGAGCTTGCCGCTCTCGGGCTTGATCTCGCTGATCGTGCCGGGCAGACCCGCGAACGAGCCCTCCTTGATCGTGATGGTCTCGCCCACCTCGAAGTCGACCTCGGCCGGGATCGCACGCGACTGCGTGGCCTGGCCCTTGGCGGCGCCGCCCTTGGCGGGAGCAGCCTCGGTGACCTGCACGAGGGACTTCAGCATGTTGAAGGCCTCTTCGAAGCGCAGCGGCGTGGGGTTGTGGGCGTTGCCCACGAAGCCCGTGACGCCGGGCGTGTGGCGCACGACCGACCAGGTGTCCTCGTTGAGCTCCATGCGAACGAGCACGTAGCCGGGGATCCGGACGCGCGTGACCATCTTGCGCTGACCGTTCTTGATCTCGACGACGTCCTCCATGGGGACCTCGATCTGGTAGATGTCTTCCTCGACCTCGAGCGTCGACTTGCGCTGCTCGATGTTGGCCTTCACCTTGCGCTCGAAGCCGGCGTAGGAGTGGATGACGTACCACTTGCCCGGGAGGCTGCGCAGCTCGGCACGGTAGGCCTCGTACGGGTCGAGGTCTTCGTCGGCGGCCTCTTCGTCGGCGTCGGACACCTCGGCAGCCTCGTCGTCGTCACCGAGCTCGGGTCCGTCGTACGGGGCGACCTCTTCGGCGGCCTGGGCGGCAGCCTCGGCCTGCTCCTCGGCGAGCGAGTCGGTGAGGACCTCGGCGGCGGCCTCCGCCTCCTCGGCGTGGTCGATCTCGAGTGCGTCGTTCACGATGGCGTCGGCCTCCGGGTCGTCGATGTCGATGTCGTCCAGGTCGGCGTCCGCGTCGGCCTCGTCGTCGGAGTCCTCGTCGACGACGTGGAGGGCGACGTGCTCGGCGGGTTCCACGGAGCGCTCCTGGTCTGCGAGGTAGTTGCCCTCCTGGGCCTCGTCGTCCTCGCTGGACTGCTCGGCAGCGGTCGCCCAGTCGGCGTCGTCCGTGTACTTCTCAGACAATTGGTTCTCTTCCGTCGGTTGGTCGGATGCCGTCAAGCGCGGCGCGTGGGGCGAGCGAGTGTTCCGCTCAGCTCGGCACGCCGAAGACGACGTTCACGACCCAGGTGAACAGCAGGTCGAGGCCGTAGACGAGCGCCATCATGACGACGACGAAGCCCAGCACGACCGCCGTGAACTTCCCCAGCTCCTGCCGGGTCGGAGTGACGACCTTGCGGAGCTCGGCGAAGACCTGACGGATGAACAGGGCGATGCGCTGGAAGAAGTTGAGCTTCTTCTCACGGGAAGCGCCGCCGACCGCGACGATCTCGCTGTTCGCCTCGTCCTGGACCATGTACCCACCTGTATGAATGCGTCGTTCCAGCTCGGTGCTGGGACGTGTGTCAACGCGAACGCTGACGCGCAGGGCGGACAGGAATCGAACCTGCAACCTGCGGTTTTGGAGACCGCTGCTCTGCCAATTGAGCTACCGCCCTAAGGGACCTCGTGCGAGATCCGCTCCGGATGCTGCACAGTCTCCTGCACCCCTCCACCGTAACCGGAACGGGCCGTATGGCGACCCGCGGGCATGACGAAAGAATGCAGACAACTGCGTCCACAAGTGTACGGCATCCGCGACGGCGCGCGAACCGGACGCCGCCCTCAGTACTGCTGGATGCCGTAGCGATCGGGCTCTTCGCCCCGCCGGAACTGCCGGCCCGACAGCGAGGCGGGAACGATCCGGACGTAGTTGTACTTCAGCGTCGGGATCCACGGAGTCAGCGGCAGCTCGTCGGCCGCGCGGACCTCGTCCGACGTCTCGAGGCGCTGCGCATGGCCGCGCACGATGACGCTCCAGGCATCCGTCGCCGTGTAGTCGTCGACTTCGAACAGGACCTCGTCGTTGATCGACAGTTCCGTGAGCTTGCTGCCCTCCGCGGTACGGAACACGATGGTCCCGGCATCGACCGTGTAGTTCACCGGAAAGATGTCGAGGATGTCGCCCGCGTGGGTGACCAGGCGCCCGAGCTGGTGCTCGCCGAGGCGTGCGAAGCACTCCTCGTCGGTCAGGTAGGTGATGACCGCACTCTTGTCGTCCATGACACCATGGTCCTCCTCCGAGGCCCGCTCCGCACCCGGACGGGCCGGAATAATCCCGGCCCGTCCGGCGTGCGCGGTCGCGAAGGCGCGAGGGGCCTCAGCCGATGCGGATGAGCTTCTTGTTCACGAACTCGTCAGCGGCCAGCAGACCCATCTCGCGGCCCGTGCCGCTGCGCTTCACGCCGCCGAACGGCAGCGCCGGTTCGTCGGCGAGCACGAGGTTCACGTAGACCATGCCGGCGTCGATCTTGTCGGCGATCCGCTCGGCCTGCTCCGGGTCGGTCGTGAAGACGTACGACCCCAGGCCGAAGGGCGTGGCGTTGGCGACCTCGACGGCCTCGTCCTCACCGGACACGCGGTAGACGACACCCACGGGGCCGAAGAACTCCTCGCGGTAGGCGTCCATGTCGGGCGTGACGTCGGTGAGCACCGTGCCGGGGTAGAACGCCCCGTCGCGGGAACCGCCGGTCACGAGCGTCGCGCCCGCCGCCACGGCCGCGTCGACCTGTGCGGCGAGGCGCTCGGCCGCGGCCAGCGACGACAGCGGGCCGAGGACGGTGTCCTCGGCGAACGGGTCGCCCACGGTCGCCGCCGACATCGCGGCGGTGAACTTCTCCAGGAACGCGTCGTAGAGGTCGTCGGCGACGATGAACCGCTTGGCCGCATTGCAGGACTGCCCGGTGTTGTCGAGGCGGGCGTCCACCGCGGCCTGCACGGCACCGTCCAGGTCGTCGGTCGACAGGAGGATGAACGGGTCGGACCCGCCCAGTTCCAGGGCCACCTTCTTCAGGTTGCGGCCGGCGATCTCGGCGACCGCGGCGCCCGCGCGCTCCGAACCCGTCACCGAGACACCCTGCACGCGACGGTCGGCGATGACGGATGCCGCCTGGTCGTTCGTCAGTCGGACGTCGGCGTAGGCGCCGGCGGGGAACCCGGCATCCGCGTAGATCTTCGCGATCGCCGCGGCGGACTCCGGGCACTGCGGCGCATGCTTGAGGAGGATCGTGTTGCCCAGCGCCAGGTTCGGCGCCGCGAAACGGGCCACCTGGTAGTAGGGGAAGTTCCACGGCATGATGCCGAGCAGCACCCCCAACGGAGCCTTGCGGATGACCGCCGTGCCGTCGCCGTCGATCTCCAGCGGAGCGTCGGCGGTGATCTTGTCGATGTGGTCGGCGTAGTACTCCGTGATGTCGGCGGCGAAGTCGACCTCACCCTCGGCGGCGGCGAGCGGCTTGCCCATCTCGCGGACGATGATCGCCGAGAGTTCGTCGCGACGCTCGCGGTGAAGCCGCGCGGCGGCGCGCAGCAGCTCGGCGCGCTCGGCCGGCGTGGAGGTGCGCCCCCACCCGCGGAACGCCGCGTCGGCGGCCGCGACGGCGGCCTCCACCTCGGCATCGGTGGCCGTCGGGTACGTGGCCAGGGTCTCTCCCGTGGCCGGGTTCACGACCGCATAGTCACTCATGGTGCTCCCTCACTCCCGTCAGTCGACGGGGATCAGCGTGTACTTCGTGGACAGGTACTCGTGGATGCCTTCCAGGCCGCCCTCGCGGCCGACACCGGACTGCTTGACGCCGCCGAAGGGCGCCGCCGCGTTGGAGACGACACCGACGTTCAGCCCCATCATGCCGGTCTCGAGGCGATCGATCATCCGGTGGCCGCGCGCGAGGTCCTGCGTGAAGACGTAGGACACGAGCCCGTACTCGGTGTCGTTCGCGAGGCGCACGGCGTCGTCCTCGTCGGCGAAGGTCGAGATCGCGAGCACCGGCCCGAAGATCTCCTCGCGCAGGATGGCGCTTCCCGGCACGACGCCGGCGACCACGGTCGGCTCGTAGAACGTGCCCGCGGCGAAGGCTCCCTCGTCGGGCGCCCGACCGCCGGCGAGGACGGTGGCGCCGCGCGAGACGGCGTCGGCGACGAGCTCTTCGGCCTTCGCGACCGCCTTGTCGTCGATGAGCGGACCGATCTGCACCCCGTCTTCCGTGCCGCGCCCGATGCGCATCGCCGAGACGCGCTCGGTGACACGGCGGGCGAACTCGTCGGCGACCGCTTCGTGCACGATGAAGCGGTTCGCGGCGGTGCAGGCCTGGCCGATGTTGCGGAACTTCGCCGCCAGCGCGCCGTCGACCGCCTTGTCGAGGTCGGCGTCGTCGAACACGACGAACGGCGCGTTGCCGCCGAGCTCCATCGACACGCGCAGCACGCCCTCGGCGGCCTGCGCGATGAGCTTGCGTCCCACTTCGGTCGAGCCGGTGAACGACAGCTTGCGCAGCCGCGGGTCGGAGATCACGGGCGCCGACGTCGAGCTCGAGCGCGTCGTCGTGAAGACGTTGACGACCCCTTCGGGCAGTCCCGCCTCCACGAGGAGCTTCACGAAGTAGAGCGTCGTCAGCGGCGTCAGCTCCGGTGGCTTGATGACGACCGTGCACCCGGCGGCGAGCGCCGGCGCGATCTTCCGCGTCGCCATCGCGAACGGGAAGTTCCACGGCGTGATGAAGAACGACGGTCCGACCGGACGCTGCGAGACGACCATGCGGCCCGTGCCCTCGGGGTTCAGACCGTAGCGGCCGGCGATGCGCACGGCCTCCTCGCTGAACCACCGCAGGAACTCGCCGCCGTACACGACCTCGCCGCGCGCTTCGGCGAGCGGCTTCCCCATCTCGAGGGTCATGAGGAGCGCGAGGTCCTCCTTGTGCTCCTGCACGAGGTCGAACGCCCGGCGGAGGATGTCGCTGCGGGTGCGGGGCGGGGTCGCCGCCCACGCGTCCTGTGCGGCGACGGCGGCGTCGAGGGCGCGCACGGCATCCTCGGGCGACGCGTCGGCGATCTCGAGGAGGGTGTCTCCCGTCGCCGGGTCCTTCACGGGGAAGGTGGCCCCGGTGGGGGTCCACTCCCCGCCGATGAACAGTCCCGTCGGCACCTGTGCGAGCAGCGCCCGCTCCGTTTCCCGGCTCATCGGGCCGCCTTCCTCATCGCCCGCGCACTCGGCGGGGCATCGATCGACAGGGTCTCGCCGCGGAAGAACGCGGGACGCGTGAACGCCTGCCAGATCATCACGCCGATGCCGACGAGGATGATGAGCATTCCGAGGATGAACACGATCCCGATGCCGGCGATGTTCGAGCCCGAGCCGTAGGCGGGGTCCATCGAATCGATGAGCGTCGTGAAGAAGAGCACACCGAGGATCACACCGCCGATGAGCGGGAACAGGAACGTGAAGAAGACGTTCCGTACCGAGTCAAACCACTGCTTGCGGAAGTACCACACGCACGCGAACGCCGTGATGCCGTAGTAGAAGCAGATCATCATGCCGAGCGTGAGGATCGTGTCCCAGAGGGTGTCCTCGCTCACGACCCGCATGACGGCGTAGAAGACGGATGCCACGACGGCCGACACGATCGTCGCGTACCCGGGCGTGAAGAACCGCGGGCTCACCTTCGCGAACGCCGGCGGCAGCGCGCCGTAGTGCCCCATCGCCAGCAAGGTGCGGGCGGGGCCGACGAACGTCGACTGCAGCGACGACGCGGAGCTGGTCAGCACCGCGAGCGACACGAGGAAGGCGAGCGGGCCGAGCACCGGGTCGGAGAGGAAGAAGAAGACGTTCGCCTGGATGTCCTCGTTGCCGAGGCCCAGTTCGCCCGTGCCGACGCCCGCGAACATGATCATCGCGACGGCGAGCAAGAGGTACAGCGAGACGATGGTGATCACCGTGACGGTGGCCGCCCGGCCCGGGGTCTTCTCCGGGTCCTTCGTCTCCTCGTTCATGGTGAGGGTGACGTCCCACCCCCAGAAGATGAAGATCGAGAGCGACAGTCCTGCCGCGAACGCCCCGAACGACGAGACGGCGAACGGGTTGAACCACTCGAGCGAGAACGGGGTGTAGTCGAAGCCGCCGCCGCCGACCGCGGTGACGATGGCCGTGACGGCGAAGATCACGAGCACGGCGACCTGGAAGGTCACGAGGACATACTGCAGCTTCTGCGTCGTCTGCATGTCGCGGTAGGAGATGTAGGTCGCCCCCAGCATGAACAGCAGACACACGCCGATGTTGATCCACAGCTCGAACGCGAGGTCGGCGATGCCCGGATTGCCCGTGATCTGCGAGATCAGCAGGAAGAGGAACTCCACCGCGACGCCCGCGAGGTTCGACAGCACGAGGATCGTCGCGACGACGAGTCCCCATCCGGCCATCCACCCCACCCACGGACCGAAGGCGCGCGCGGCCCACGTGAACGACGTGCCGGCATCCGGCATCCGGTTGTTGAGTTCCCGGTAGCCGAACGCGACGAGCAGCATGGGGATGAAGCCCACGAGGATGATGGCGGGGATCTGCGCGCCGACGACGGATGCCGTCGGGCCGACGGCCGCCGTGAACGTGTACGCGGGTGCGATGCAGGAGATGCCGATGACGACGGCACCGAGGAGGCCGATCGTCCCTGCGCTCAGCCCCTTCTTCGAGAGGCCGCCGTCCACGGGCTCGCCCGTCACGGCGGGGGCATCCTGAGTCATGATCCGGCCTCTTCCTTGTGGCGCGTGCGCGGGACGACGACGACCGGCACGGGGACTTCGTGGAGCATCTTCGCCGCCGTCGACCCGAGGAACAGGCGACGCGGCTGGGCGAGACGGCTGGAGCCGGCGAGGAGCAACTCCCCCGGCTGCCAGTCGAGGTGGGCGACGGCATCCTCGATGCTCTCGCCCTCGGCGACGACGACCTCGGCGTCGAGGCCGTCGGGGAGGCGCGTCTGAGCGGCGGCGAGCACCTCGTCGACCTGGGTCGATCCGGCGATCCGGATCGCACCCGTGTCGGCGGTAGGGGGCAGATCGACGGTCAGCAGCGACAGGAGCCGCACCGGCACACCGGTCGCGGCGACGAGGGCGGCGGCATCGTCCATGAGCGCGTCGGCGCCGGGGCGCGTGCCGACGGCGACGGTGAGGCGGGTGATGCCCGTCTCCGGAGCGATCTTGCGGGCCCCGCGCGGCACGAGCACGACCGGAACGTCCGACGAATGGAGCAGCTCGGTGGTCGTCGTACCCAGGCGGTGGCGGCCGCGGGTGGCGCCGTCGGCGGCGCCGACGACGATGTAGGCCGCCTCGAGCTCGTCGGCCACCGCGATGAGCCCCTCCGCGAACGACTCCGCCGTGCGCACGTGAGCGTGGGCGACGACCTCGGCGGGGATGCGGTCGATCGCCTCCGCGATCCACCGCGCCGCCTGTTCGCGCAACAGCCGGTCGTACGAGGCGTCGGGCGGCGTGATGACGCTGCGACCCTCACCCGGCAGCACGACGACGACGTCGAGGACGGCGTCGACGGCGGATGCCAGCCGGGCGGCGAAGGCGACGGCATCCCGCCCCGTCTTGGTGGCGGTGTAGCCCACCACGATGTGGCCGCTCATGCGCGGTCTCCCTTCCGGTCGTTGAGCGAGCGCAGCGAGACGAAACGGCTCATGCGCGCAGCTCCCCTGCGGTCGTTGAGCGAGCGCAGCGAGACGAAACGGCTCATGCGCGCAGCTCCTCTGCGGTCGTTGAGCGAGCGCAGCGAGACGAAACGGCTCATGCGCGCAGCTCCCCTGCGGTCGTTGAGCGAGCGCAGCGAGACGAAACGGCTCATGCGCGCAGCTCCTCGATGATCTGGTCGGCGGCGAGGCGACCCATGCGGATCGCGCCGTCGACGTGCTGGTAGCCGGCGCCCGCGAGGTCGCTGCACGCGAACCGGATGGGGCCGACGGCGCTGCGCAGGTCGGCGCCGTAGCGATGGAGGCCGCCCATGTCGAAGCTCGCCGCGTACGCGCCGCGGGTCCACTCCTCCGAACCCCAGTCGCTCTCGTAGTAGACGACGGGGTTCTTGGCCTCGGGACCGTAGTAGTGCGAGAGCGACTCGAGGATGCGCTCCTTGCGCTCCTCGGCGGTCAGCGTGAACAGGTCGTCGGCGTTCTGGTCGGAGACGAAGCCGACGAGGGTGCCGCGCTCATCGCCGTGGTTCGTGTTGTCGTACGCCTCGTGCGACAGCTCGTAGGGGCTGAAGGCGGTTCCCGACAGTCCCTTCTCGCGCCAGAACGGGGTCTCGTAGACGGCGTGCACCTTGATCACGAACCCCATCGAGATGTGCTGGTGCATCTGGTGCTGGCGCCGCGGCAGTGCCGGCACGAACGAGATCCGGTTGTAGAGCACGGGAGCCAGCGCGAGGATCGCCTGGCGGGCGTGGACGGTCATCCCGTCGGACGTCACCGTCACGCCGTCCTCCGACCACGCGAGCGTGCGCACGGGCTCGTTCAGGAACACGTCGGAGCCGAGACGCTCCGCGAGCAGCAGCGGCACCTGCTGGAGGCCACCCACGACCCGCTTGTCGAGGATGAAGTCCGCGTCGACGAGGTGCGAGTACGAACCGGCGGATGCCGCCATGAGCAGAGACTGCAGCAGCGAGAACGTGTGCGTCGGCTTCGTCAGCATCGCCGAGCCCGTCGCGAAGGCGAGGTTGCGGACCGCCTCGTCGTCGTCGGTCTGCGCGCGCAGCCACGCGTCCCAGGAGACGCGGTCCCACTCGGCGGCCTTCTCGTGCGCCCACGGCCGGTCGGGGTCGATCTCGGCGACCATCGCGTCGAGCCGCTCGGTGATCTCCGCGATCGTCTTCTCCGTTTCGGCGGAGACCGGGAACATCTCCCCCGTGAAACGGCGGGCCTGCCCGTCGGGACCGACGTAGACGCTGTCGCCCTCGCGGTACCGGGAGTACGTCTCCAGCCCGAGCTCGGCGACCGTCTCGATGAGCGCGTCCTGATCGGGCGACACCCACTGACCGCCGATCTCGAGCATCGCGCCATCGATCACGTCGGTCCACAGGCGTCCGCCGACGCGCTCACGGGCCTCCAGCACGGCGACCGAGAACCCCGCCTTCTTCAGCTGGTTCGCCGCGGTCAGCCCGGCGGCGCCGGCGCCGACGATCACGACGTCTCGAGTGATCTCACTCATCGGGTACTCCTTCGTATCTTCCTTGGTGCTTCATCGGGACCGGCTCCGGGTGTGCGCCCGGCTTCGGATTCGTCCCGGGAGGACAAGAGCGGGGACCCCCCGACCCCCGATTGCCCTGCCGGGACGAATCCTCCGCCTCTCCCCCTGGTCGTGTTGCGCGTCGTGCTGGTCTCGCTCGAAACGGTCGTGAGCCGTCAGTTCGCGGCGAGAGCGGCGGCGACCACGTCGAGGCCCTCCTCCAGCAGCGCGTCGGGCATGCTCAGCGGCGGGAGGAAGCGGATGACGTTGCCGTATGTGCCGCACGTCAGGACGATCACGCCCTCGGCGATCGCCGCCTTCGCCACGGCCGCCGTCAGCGCGGCATCCGGAGCCTGGGTCGCCGGGTCGACGAACTCGGCGGCGATCATCGCCCCGTGACCCCGCACCTCTCCGATGCGCGGGTCGTCCTGCTGCAGCGACTCGAGGCGGGCGCGGAGGATCCCCCCGATCTCACGCGCCCGCTCGAGCAGTCCGTCGTTCTCGAAGGCATCGATCGCCGCGAGAGCGGCGGCGCACGCGACGGGGTTTCCGCCGTACGTGCCGCCGAGGCCGCCGGCGTGCGCGGCATCCATGATCTCCGCGCGACCCGTGACGGCCGCGAGCGGCATCCCGCCCGCGATGCCCTTGGCCGTCGTGACCAGGTCGGGCACGATGCCGAAGATCTCGCTGGCGAACATGGCGCCGGTGCGGGCGAAGCCCGACTGCACCTCGTCGGCGATGAAGACGACGCCGTTCGCGCGGCACCAGTCCACGAGCGCCGGCAGGAACCCGTCGGCGGGGACGATGAAGCCGCCCTCGCCCTGGATCGGCTCGATGATGACGGCGGCGAGGTTGTCGGCGCCGATCTGCTTCTCCATGATCGAGATCGCCTTGGCCGCCGCCTCGGGGCCCGTGAGGCCGTCGCGGTACGGGTACGACATGGGGGCGCGGTAGATCTCCGACGCGAACGGTCCGAAGCCGCTCTTGTAGGGCATCGACTTCGCGGTGAGCCCCATCGTCAGGTTGGTGCGGCCGTGGTAGCCGTGATCGAACGCGACGACGGCCTGCCGTCCCGTGAACTTGCGGGCGATCTTGACGGCGTTCTCGACGGCTTCCGCGCCCGAGTTGAACAGGGCCGACTTCTTCTCGTGGTCGCCGGGCGTCAAGCGGTTGAGCGCCTCGGCGACGGCCACGTACGACTCGTACGGCGACACCATGAAGCACGTGTGCGTGAACTGCGCGGCCTGCGCGGCGATCGCCTCGGCCACCTTCGGGTGCGCGTTGCCCACGGTCGTCACCGCGATGCCCGACCCGAGGTCGATGAGGGAGTTGCCGTCGGCGTCGACGACGACACCGCCACCGGCGGCGACCGCCTCGATGGGAACGGTGTGCCCGACGCCGGCAGCGACCGCTGCGGCCTTTCGGGCCAGCAGTTCCTGCGAGCGCGGTCCGGGGATCGTGGTGACCAGGCGGCGCTCCTGCGGGAGCGAGGGGCCGCCGAGGGGAAGGGCGTCGAGTTCGGCGAGGGTCATGCGGGCGAGCGTACGGGGGGCACCGCGCCCACCACAGCCGCCGCGGTGTACATTCTGACGAGTCGCACGTACGCGACGTACACTCCCGCACCGGCGGGACCGGATGCCACGACGGCGAGGATGCCATGACCGACCCCACCCTGCGCGCCCTCCTCTCCCGCCGCGAACTCCACCTGCGGCTCGAATCCGACCTCGACGACCTCCCCTCCGACGCACTCGACGCGCCGCTGCGATGGGTGCACAGCTCCGATCTCCTCGACCCCACTCCGTTCCTGGCAGACGACCTCCTCCTCCTCACCACCGGCACCCAGTTCGCCCCCGACGCGCCCCGCGACACCGTCACCGCCTACGTCTCCCGGCTGCGCACCCGCGGCGTGCGCGGCCTCGGATTCGGCACCGAAGTCGTGCGCGACGGCATCCCGACGCACCTGATCGAGGCGTGCGCCGCGCACGGCATCCCCCTGTTCGAAGTGCCCTACCGCACCCCGTTCATCGCCGTCGCACGCGCGAACGCGGAGGCGATCGCGGCGCAGTCCTACGCCCGGCGCACGTGGGCCCTCGACGCGCAGCGCGCCATCTCCCTGGCCGCCCTGCGCCCCGACGGGCTCGGCGCGACCGTCGCCGAACTGGCCCGTCAGCTCGATACGTGGGTCGGCATGTTCGACGCGGCCGGGGTCTTGACCCAACGGCATCCCGTCGAGGCGATCTCCCCCGACGTGCTGGCGTCGCTCACCGACGAGGTGGGGAGCGTGCTGCGCCGAGGGGTGCGCGCCGGGTCGACCCTCGATGTCGCCGGCACGCGGTTCACGCTGCAGACGCTCGGCCGGGGCGGGCACCTCCGCGGGGCGATCGTCATCGCGGGGGGCGACCTCGACCTCGAGGGCCGCGGCGTCGTCACGTCCGTCATCGCGATGGCCGGGCTCGCCCTCGAGCAGAACGTCGGACTCGGCAGAGCCCGCGGAGCGCTGCGCGCCGGCCTCGTGCACAGCCTCCTCTCCGACGACCCGTCGCTCGCCCGTCGCGTCTCCCGGGAGCTGTGGGGGGCTCTGCCGACCCCGCCTGTCGTCGTGGCGGTCGCCGACGTCGCGTCGGCCCGCCTCGACGCCGCCGTCGACTGGCTCGAGCTCGCCGTCACCGAGCACCGCGGCACGCTGTTCCACGGGCGCGGCCCCGACGGGCTCGTGCTCGTCGTCGGCGCCGACGACACCGCCACGCTGCGCACGTTCGCCGACCTGTTCGACGCCGCCGTCGGCATCTCGCTCCCCGCCCCGTACACCGCCTTCGCCGCCGCGCACGCGCAGGCCGTCACCGCCCGGCGGTACGGCGAGCGCGGGATGCCGCGCACGTTCGGCGACGTCGCCGCGCGCGGCATCCTGAGCCAGCTCGACACCGACGAGGCGCGTGCGCTGGCCGCCGCCCGCCTCGCTCCGCTGCGCGAACACGACGCGGCGGGCGGTCAGCTGCTGACGACGGTGCGGACGTGGCTCGAGAACGACGCGCGCATCGACGCCGCCGCGTCGGCCCTCGGCATCCATCGGCACACGGTTCGCGCGCGCGTGGCGCAGGCGCAGTCGCTGCTGGGGGTGGACCTGTCCTCGTTCCCCGCGCGGGCCGAGCTGTGGGCCGCGCTCGTCGCCGCCGACTGACCGCCGCGGGCGCCCCTTGCTGCCGTTTCCGACCGATGGCGCCGGATTGCGGTCGCGGCGCCGGAAAGAACCGGGCCCCCGGCGACGTCTTGGTGCCTTCTTGGCTGCGGTGTGGGTGAATGGACTCGGCGAGGAGGGAGCCAGGATGAGCGCACCGGCGACACCGGCACGTCCGCGGCTGCTCTACGTCGAAGACGACGCGACGATCGCGGCGATGACCGTCGACGTGCTCGGCGAGGTCTACGAGGTCGATCACGTGGCCGACGGCGCTCTCGCCCTGCGCACCGCGCTGTCACGCCGGTACGACGTGATGGTCGTCGACCGGCGCCTCCCCGGCCTCGACGGGATCGCCCTCATCGAGGCGCTGCGCACGGCGCGCATCACCACACCGGTGCTCCTGCTGACGGCGCTCGGCGCGATCGCCGATCGCGTCGAAGGGCTGGATGCCGGAGCCAACGACTACCTCGTGAAGCCCTTCGACTTCGACGAACTGCTGGCGCGGCTGCGCGCCCTGGTTCGCGGCCACCGCGCGGAAGGCCGCCGTCGCACCGTCGCGGACTGGACCTTCGTCCCCGATTCCCTCGCGCTCTACGGGCCGGGCGGCGAGCGCGTCTCGCTCACGGCGACGGAGGCGCGGCTGCTCGCCCTCCTGTCGGAGAGCCCCGAGCACGTCTTCACCCGGGAGGAGATCCTCGGCTCCGTGTTCGCCTCAGACGACGCCCTGAGTTCGGTCGACACCTACGTGCACTACATCCGCCGCAAGAGCGCCCCGGAGCTCATCGAGACCGTCCGCGGCCGCGGCTACCGGGCGGGGGCGAGCGCGTGAACGCGTCGGCCGATCGCGTGCGGGTGCAGCGCGCGGCGATGCGCATCGGGGTGCTCGTCGGTCTCGCCTCGGCCCTCATCATCGCGGGCGGGGTCGTGACGCTCGTGCTGCTGCTCCTCACCTCCGGCCGCCCCGAGGGGCGCCACGGCGACCCCCGGCCCGATGCCGACCCCGACGGCGACCGGTTCGTCGTGGACGTCGACCACGTCCTGCCGTGGGTGGTCGTCCTCGGCGTCGTCGGGGTGCTGCTCCTGGGCTTCGTCGCCTGGTTCGCGGCGCGCCGAGCCGTGCGTCCCCTCGCCGACGCGCTGCAGACGCAGCGGACGTTCGTGGCGGATGCCAGTCACGAGATCCGCACGCCGCTGACCGCCCTCACGAGCCGCATCCAGATCGTGCAGCGTCGCCTGGACCGCGGTGAGGACGCCCGGCCCGCCGTGACCGAGCTGCGCCGCGACGCGGCCGTGCTCGACGAGGTGCTCACCGACATGCTGTTGGCTGCGGAGGGGCAGCACACGGGAGAGCCGGCCGATGTCGGTGCCGCCGTCGAGGCCGCCGCCTCGACCGTGCGGCCGTTGGCCGACGACGCCGAGGTGCACCTCGCTGTCGCCACCACGGCGCCGGCCCGGGTGACGCTCGGGCCCGTGACCCTCACCCGGTTGCTGGTGGCGCTCCTGGACAACGCCGTCCAGCACGCCCCGCGCGGCTCGTCCGTCACGCTCGACGTCGAGGAGGGCACGCGCGACGTGACCTTCCGGGTGCGGGATGCCGGGTCGGGCGTTGCCGACGAAGACCGCGAGCGGATCTTCGAGCGCTTCGCACGCTCGGGAGAGGTCGGTCGCCGACGCGGCTTCGGACTCGGACTCGCACTCGTCCGCGAAGCCGCGACCGCGGCCGGCGGAAGCGTGCGCATCGAGGAGACCTCGCCGCGCGGGACGACGTTCGCACTCACCGTCCCGCGGGCCTGACGGCATCCCTCACGCGGCCGAGGGGAACCCCACAGGTCCAGCGACAGCCGTGAGCGCGTCGACACCCGCCGCCTCGCGCTGCACCTCCACCCCGCCGACCCACCGGCGGATGCGCCCGTCTGCGGCGACGACAATCCCGGAGCGCGCGGGCGCGTCGGCGATCCACGCGAGGTCGTCGAAGCCGGCGACGACGCCCGTGGTCGCCCAGACGTCCGCGGTGGTCAACGTGTCGGCGACCACCGTCGCGCTGCGGACCGACGTCGCCGGCAGACCTGTACGGGGGTCGATGATGTGGGCGCCGCGCTCGGCCGTGCCCGACGTGGCGACCGCGCCGTTGCGCACGTCGAGCGTCGCGAGGACCGTTCCGGATGCCGTCGGGTCGGCGATCCCGACGCGCCACGCCCATGTCTGGTCGGCGGCCGTCCACAGTCGCAGGTCGCCGCCGGCGTTCACTCCGACGGCGACGCCTCCGCGCTCGTGCAGGAGCGGGGCGAGGAACTCCTGCCCCGCCGTATCGACGGCCCATCCCTTGACATAGCCGGTGGGGTCGGGGCCGCCGCGCCACTGCGCGCTGAAGCGTCCCCCGGTGGCCAGCTCCACCTCCCGGCAGGCGGCGAGCACCTCGCGCACCCGCGGGTCGAGGTCGTCGAGACCGGCCTCGCCTCGACGGAGGCGGGAGATGTCCGAGTCGTCCATGAAGGTCGAGAACACGCGCTCCATCGCCCCCAGCTCGGCGACGAACGCGTCGACGGCCGCGTCGACGCGGGCGGCGGGCAGGTCACCGACGACGTGCACGCTCACGACCGTGCCCATCAGGTGCGCCGTCCGCACCCGCCGGGTCGGGGCGCTCACGCCGCGGCCTCGTCGAGCGCGGACTGCAGCGAGCGGATGTAGCCGTCACTCGTGTACGTGGCACCCGAGACCATGTCGATCTCGGCGCTCTGAGCCGAGATCGTCTCGGACACGAGCTCGGGGATCGCACGCTCGTTGATCTGGCGGTCGCGCGGGTTGCTGGAGGGGTAGTCCACGACCTGCACGTCGGACACCGCGCCCCCGGACACCGTGATGGCCACCTGCACCGGGCCGTAGCGCGTGTTCACGGCATCCCCCGTGTACGAGCCGTCGGCCAGACCGCTCGTCGACGCCGACTCCGACGCCGACGTCGACTCCGCCGCGGAGCTCGTGTCCGAGCCGGCCGTCGAGCCCGAGTTCGTGTCCGCGCTGTCCGCCGAACCCGTCGACGCCGACGGCGAGGGGGTGGAGCCCGCGGCCGTCGAGGTGGGGGCGTCGACGGCCGCGGCATCGGGCACGATCTCGTCGCCGAGAGACGTGCGATAGCTGAACAGCAGCACGAGCCCGCTCAGGGTGGCCAGGATGCCGTAGACGATCTTCTTCATGGTCGGTCCGTTCTTCGGGGTGTCGCGGTCAGATCGCGAAAGACTCGGTGTGGATGCGCTCGCGGGGCACGCCCGCGCCGCGGAGGTCGGCCCGCAGCGACGCCATCCAGGCGTCGGGTCCGCAGAGGAACACGTCGAAGTCCTCGATCCCGGGCACCGCGCGCCGCAGCAGGTCGGAGCCGCGCCACGCGCGGTGGCTGGCCGGCATCCAGGTCGAGGAGTCCGTGCGTCGGGGGCCGTCGAGAGAGAGGTGACGCACGCCGCGCGAGGCGACGAGCGTGCGCACGGCATCCGCGCGGGTGCGGTCGTCGGCGTCGTGGTCACGGGTGAGCAGCACCGCCTCGCCCGGGGCGAACTGCTCGGACTCGAGCACCGACAGCAGGGGCGCGACGCCGGCACCGGCGCCGATCATGAGGAGCTTGCGGCCGTGGCGCGCGGCACCGGTGAGGTGTCCGTAAGGCCCTTCGACGAGCACGCGGGTGCCGGGGGCGAGTCGCGCGAGGCGCCGGGTTCCTTCGCCGACCATGCGGGCGGCGATCACCAGTTCGCCGCCGTGCGGGGTGGCGGCAAGCGACAGCGGGTTCCCCCGCGTCCAGCCCGGTCCGTCGAGGAAACGCCAGACGAAGAACTGACCCCCCTCCGCACCGAGACGCTCGAGATTGCGGCCGCGCATGCGCACGACCACGCCGCGGCGCCCGTCGCGCTCGACCGACACCACCCGGATGCCGTGCCGCATCGACCGGTACAGCGGCGCGATGACGCGGAAGACGATCACGGCGGCTGCCGTCAGCGCCCACACGCCCCACCAGTAGACGGTGGCGGCGGGGTTCGCGAGGAAGTCCGCACCGGTCCAGAGCATGTGCGGGACGGCCAGGCCCACTCCGAGATACCCGTAGAGGTGGAGCAGGTGCCACGACTCGTAGCGCAGCCGCCGCCGGGCGCGCCGGATGCTCGTGACGACCACCAGCACCAGCAGGAGAGTCCCCGCGGTGGCCAGGAGCATCCCGGGATAGTCCCAGACGAACGTCCACAGCTGGACGAGCGGGGACAGTCCCGCCTGCGCCGCGTACCCGATGGCGAGCAGCGCGATGTGCGCCATCAGCAGCCAGAACGACCAGAAACCCGTCCACCGGTGCATCCGGGTGATGGTGTCCCGGCCCAGGCCCCGCTCGAACAGGGGCACGCGCGCCATCAGGAGCACCTGGTAGAGCAGCAGATTGGCCGAGACGAGACCCGTGATGCGTCCCAGGCTGTTGAGGGCCTCGGCATCCCACGACAGCAGCGATTGGATGCCACCGCCGCTCACCCACAGCGCGGCGACGAACAGGGACGTGCCCCAGATCACCGACACGGCGAGCAGCCGCCACCGCGCACGCTGCGCCCGACGCCGGTCGGTCGTCGCGGTCGGCGACGCGGGCGACGCGGTCGGCGCGGTCGAGACGGAGGGAGCGAGGCCGGGCTCGGCGAAGGTGGTCATGCGCCCACGCTGACGCCCCCGCTCTCAGGCGACGCCAAGAATCGGCCGCGCACCCGCGATGCGTGGCGACTTCTGTGGCGACGCATAGCTTTCACACAGACTCGCGCAGTGCCCACCCGCGATCCCGCGACGGCCGGAGCCCGCCAATCAGGGGATGCCGGCGGTCGGCTCAGGGAGCGCTCGGCACCACGCGCGCGTACGCCTGCGTCGCCTCGGCCGGGGGATCGAACTCGAGGCGCACCCCTTGACCCGTGCCGGTCATGCCGGTGTTCCGATGGATGCTTCCGTCGCACGCGATGGCGCCGCCGCTCACGGCATCCGCGCCCACGAAGAGCTCATACGTCGCCCGGGTCGTCGCATCGCGCGCCACACACACCGCATCGACGACGTAGTCGAGGCCGATCTCGGTCGATCCCGACGACGTGGATGACACCTGCAGCGGATCCCCCTCGGCGAGCGCGCGGGCGACCTCACCGTCGAGGGGTGCGGGAACCTCCAACGTCGCGCGGGGCGACGAGACCGGGGCCGCGGGCGTGCTCGGGGAGGCGTCGAGATGCGTCGAGACGGTCGCCGCGCACCCCGCGACTACCCCGATCGCGACGAGGGATGCCACCGCACACGCCGCCGCCCGTGCGCGCGCCCGACGGCCGCCGCGCGAGCCGCTCAACTCGACGTCTGTGAAATCCCCCCTCACGGCATCCGCTCCCCTATGCTCGGCGCCGTCACTGGCATCCGCGCAGGAGCTTATGCATCTCAGCGCTCCCGTGGGTGTCGCCGTTCCGCGCGATGGCGCCAGGTTGCGGTCGTGGCGCCGCGAAGATCCGGCACCGCAACGGGAAACTGGCGCCATCGCACCCCCGCAGCCACCCCGCACCCACCACCGCGGCGCGGGGCGGAGCTTGCCGGTTCAGGATGCCGGGGCGTGCCCGGCCAGGAACTCGTAGAGGTCGGTGGTGTCGACGCCGGGGAACGCCCCCGTGGGAAGCGTCGCCAGCAGGGTGCGCGGCGTGCGGACGTTGGGCCAGGCCTGGTCGCGCCAGGTGCTCTCGAGGTCAGCGGGCGCGCGGCGGCAGCACACCTCCACCGCGTGACGGGATACGCCCCGGTTGGTCGTCTCGCGGCCGATGAACCACTTCGTGTCGTCGAAGCGCACACCGACGCTCACCGAGTGCGCGCCCTCGCTGGAGGCCTCCACGCGCGCCGTGCACCAGTAGGTGCCGTTGCCGGTGTCGGTGTACTGGTAGTACGGGTTGAACTTGTCGGGGATGTCGAAGACGACGCGGCTCGTCCAGCGGCGACAGCACAGCTGCCCCTCGATCGCGCCGAGCCGGTCGGCGGGGAAGTTGACGTCGTCGTTCTCGTACGCCTTCGTGATCGTCCCCGATTCGTGCACCTTCAGGAAGTGCACGGGGATGCCGAGGTGCGGCGTCGCGAGGTTGGTGAAGCGGTGCGCCGCCGTCTCGTACGACACCGAGTAGGCGTCGCGAAGGTCTTCGATCGAGATCGCGCGGCGCGCCTTGGCATCCTGCAGGAACGGCACTGCGTGGTCTTCGGGGATGAGGAGCGCCCCCGTGAGGTAGTTGGTCTCCACCCGCTGCCGCAGGAACTCCGCGTACGAGCGTGGCTCGCTATGGCCGAGGATGCGGCTCGAGAGCGCCTGCAGCACAGCCGTGCGCGAGTCGCCCTTCGCGGGCACCGTGCTCGACAGGTACAGCCGCCCGTGCTTCAGGTCGGCGACGCTGCGCACCGACGGCGGCAGGTCGGGCACGTAATGCAGCGAGAAGCCGAGGTGGGCGGCGATGTCCGACGCGGTGCGCTGCGTGAGCGGGCCACCGGGATGGTCGACGGCGCGCAGGATGCCGCGGGCCTGCTCCTCCAGATCGGCGAAGTAGTTGTCCTGTCGCCGCATGAGGTGACGCAGCTCCACGTTCGCGCGCCGCGCCTCCTCGGGCGTCGCCGAGCGCTCGTCGTGGAGACGCTCGATCTCGCCCTGCAGTGCGAGCAGGGCGCGCAGCGCGTCGTCGGGGACGGACTTGCCGATGCGGAACGGCCGGATGCCGAGCGCCTGGAACGTCTGACCCTTCATCGCCCGTTCGAGCGCGATCTCCATCGTGGATCGCTCGTCGAGGGTCTCCGCCTCCAGCAGCGCGTCGATCGTCGTCCCCAGGGCGCGGGCGATGGCCTGCAGGAGCGTGAGCCGCGGTTCGCGCTTGCCCGTCTCGATCATCGACAACTGGCTCGGCGCCCGGTCGACGGCGGCCGCGAGGTCGTCGAGGGTCATCCCCCGCGCGGTGCGCAGCTGGCGCACGCGGCGTCCGATCGTGAGCGCGTCGGCCTCGTCGCTCCCCGCTCCGTCGACGTCTTCGATGCTCGTCATCCCGCGAGTGTGCCACACCCGAGCCCCATAGTCATCACAGAAGCAGAAGATTCAACGAACTTCACAGCCGATCTGGCGAGGCAGGGTGATCTTCTTCACTCAGAGTGGATGCCACGACCACCCGGGCATCGTCGCCCGGCATCCGACGAAGGAGACACCATGACGATCCACTCCACCCCCGGACGACCCGCACTGCGCGCCGGCGACCAGGTCGAGACGGCCGCCGAGCTCCAGGAGATCTGGGACACCGACCCCCGGTGGGACGGCATCGAGCGCACCTACACGGCCGAAGACGTCATCCGCATCCGCGGCTCGGTCCGCGAGGAGAACACACTCGCGCGTCGGGGCGCCGAGAACCTCTGGAACCTCCTCCACACCGAGGGGTACATCCGGGCGCTGGGCGCGTACACCGGCGGTCAGGCCGTGCAGCAGGTACGCGCGGGCCTGAAGGCGATCTACCTCTCGGGGTGGCAGGTGGCCGCCGACGGCAACCTCGCCGGTCAGACCTACCCCGACCAGAGCCTCTACCCTGCCAACTCCGTTCCCGCCGTCGTCCGTCGGATCAACAACGCCCTCCTCCGGCAGGACCAGATCGAGCACGCGGAGACGTTCGGCGGCGACGGCGAGATCTCCCGCGACTGGCTCGCACCCATCGTCGCCGACGCCGAGGCGGGCTTCGGGGGTCCGCTCAACGCGTACGAGCTCGCGCAGTCGCTCATCCAGGCCGGTGCCGCCGGCATCCACTGGGAAGACCAGCTGGCGTCGGAGAAGAAGTGCGGCCACCTCGGCGGGAAGGTGCTGGTGCCCACCCAGCAGCACATCCGCACCCTGAACGCCGCGCGCCTGGCCGCCGACGTCGCCGGGGTGCCGACCGTCGTCATCGCCCGCACCGACGCCCTCGCCGCCGACCTGCTCACGAGCGACGTCGACCCGCGCGATCAGGAGTTCACGACCGGCGAGCGCACGAGCGAGGGCTTCTACCGGGTGCGGCCGGGACTGGCATCCGTCATCAGCCGCGGGCTCGCGTTCGCGCCCTACGCCGACCTGCTGTGGGTCGAGACCGGAGAACCGGACATCGAGCTGGCGCGGGCGTTCGCCGCGGCCGTGCACGAGCGATTCCCGGGCAAGATGCTCGCCTACAACTGCTCCCCGAGCTTCAACTGGAAGCGGCACCTCGACGATGCGCAGATCGCGTCGTTCCAGCGCGAGCTCGCGGAGTTGGGCTACAAGTTCCAGTTCATCACGCTGGCGGGCTTCCACGCCCTCAACCACTCGATGTTCGACCTGGCCTCCGGCTACGCCGAGCGCGCCATGAGCGCCTACGTCGAGCTCCAGGAGGCGGAGTTCGCCGCCGAAGCGCGCGGCTACACCGCCACCAAGCACCAGCGGGAGGCGGGCACGGGCTACTTCGATGCCGTGTCCACCGCCCTCAACCCCGACAGCGCGACGCTCGCCCTCGTCGGGTCCACCGAGACCGCCCAGTTCCACTGACATGTTCTCTTCGCGTTTCGTCTCCTCGCTTCGCTCGTCGCTCAACGACCGAGGGGCCACACCCCCGGTCATTGAGCGAGCGCAGCGAGACGAAACGCCGATCCGGGCCACACCCCGGTCGTTGAGCGAGCGCAGCGAGACGAAACGCCGATCCGGGCCACACCCCCGGTCGTTGAGCGAGCGCAGCGAGACGAAACGCCGATCCGGGCGGCACCCCCGGTCGTTGAGCGAGCACAGCGAGACGAAACGCCGATCCGGGCGGCACCCCCGGTCGTTGAGCGAGCGCAGCGAGACGAAACGTCGTACCTCCATCCCACACAGAAAGTCAGGGCCATGACTCCCACCGCCACGGGCACCGCGCCCACCACTCGCACCGGACCGTCGATCGATGTGACGGGACCGCTCGGCGAGCGCTACGACGAGATCCTCACCACCGAGGCCCTCGCCTTCCTCACCGAACTGCATCACCGCTTCTCCGGCCGTCGCCACGACCGGCTCGCCGATCGGATGCGTCGCCGCTTCGAAATCGGCAACGGCCACGACCCGCAGTTCCGCGACGACACGGTGCACATCCGCCACGATCCGTCGTGGCGGGTCGCGGGCCCCGGTCCGGGTCTCGAAGACCGGCGGGTGGAGATCACCGGACCCACCGATCCCAAGATGACCATCAACGCGCTGAACTCGGGTGCGCGGGTGTGGCTCGCCGACCAGGAGGATGCCACGAGCCCCACCTGGCGGAACGTCATCGAAGGGCAGCTGTCGCTGTTCGACGCGATCCGCGGGCAGCTCTCCTACACGTCGCCGGAGGGGAAGGAGTACGCCGTCACTGCCGAGCGCACGCCGACGATCGTGATGCGCCCCCGCGGCTGGCACCTCGTGGAGAAGCACCTGAGCTTCACCGACCGAACGGGGCGGACGATGGCCGCCTCCGCGTCGCTCGTGGACTACGGCCTGTACTTCTTCCACAACGCTGCGGAGCTGATCGCGCGGGGCGTCGGGCCCTACTTCTACCTCCCGAAGCTCGAGTCGGCCGAAGAGGCGAAGCTGTGGGACGACGTGTTCACGTTCAGCGAGGACTACATCGGCATCCCGCACGGCACGATCCGCGCGACCGTGCTCATCGAGACGCTGCCGGCCGCCTTCGAGATGGAGGAGATCCTCTTCGCGCTGCGCGATCACGCCGCGGGCCTCAACGCCGGCCGCTGGGACTACATCTTCTCGATGATCAAGAACTACCGCGGACGCGGCGCGCGCTTCGTCCTGCCCGACCGCAGCCAGGTGACCATGACGGTGCCGTTCATGCGGGCCTACACCGAGCTGCTCGTCCAGACCTGCCACAAGCGGGGGGCGTTCGCGATCGGCGGCATGAGCGCGTTCATCCCGAACCGACGCGACCCCGAGGTCACGGCGCAGGCGTTCGAGAAGGTGTCGGCCGACAAGAAGCGGGAGGCCGGCGACGGGTTCGACGGCACATGGGTCGCCCACCCCGACCTCATCCCGGTGGCGATGGCGGAGTTCGACGCGGTGCTCGGCGAACGCCCGAACCAGATCGACCGGCAGCGTCCCGAGGTGAACGTCACGGCGCAGCAGCTGCTCGACGTACACATCGGTCTCCCCGTGACGGCGGCGGGCGTCGCCGGCAACGTGTCGGTCGCGATCCGGTACCTGGAGGCATGGCTGCGCGGGCTCGGCGCCGTGGCCCTGGACAACCTCATGGAGGATGCCGCGACCGCCGAGATCAGTCGCAGCCAGGTCTGGCAGTGGATTCACCAGGACCGCGTCACCGACGACGGCATCCCGATCACCCGGGAGTACGTCGAGTCGCTCATCGCCGACGTGCTGGGGAGCATCGAGCGCGGCGACGGCGACCGGTTCGACGATGCGGCGGAGGTCTTCCGAGAGGTGGCGCTGCAGGAGGAGTTCCCCGCCTTCCTCACGAGCGTCGCCTACGCGCGCTACCTGGACTGAGGGCTGCGTCAGAAACGGCCCGTGACGGAATGTCGATTCCGCCACGGGCCGTTCGACGTGTTCACGTAACGTCGCTCGCAACGAAAGGAACACGACGATGCGCTACCTCATGCTGGTCCTCACCGACCCCGCCCTCACCGATCCCGACGCCCCGCCGATCACGATCGAGGAGTGGGCGGCCGAAACCTACGACACCGGTCGCGCCGTCGAAGGCGATCGTCTCCGCCCCGCCGCGGAGGCGAAAGTGGTGCGGCGCCGACGCGGCGAGGTCATCGTCAGCGACGGCCCGTTCGCGGAGGCGTACGAGCTCATCGGCGGGTTCGACGTGCTCGAATGCGGGAGCCTCGACGAGGCGATCGAGATCGCCTCTCGGCATCCGATGGCCTCCGGCGGGGTCATCCAGCTGCACCCGGCCTGGCCGCTCGATCTCTGAGGTCGAGGCCGCCGCGACCCGCGGTCGGAAGTGACCACGGGGAGCGCGTGCCGACTACGCTCGTAGGCGTGACCGAACGCGCTCCCCTGTCCCGCAAGCTCTCCGCCATCGCCGAGTCGGCGACCCTCAAGGTCGACGCTAAGGCGAAGGCGCTGCAGGCCGCAGGACGCCCCGTGATCTCCTACGCCGCCGGCGAGCCCGACTTCGCGACGCCGCAGTTCATCGTCGACGCCGCCGCCGAAGCGCTCCACGACCCCGCGAACTTCCGCTACACACCGGCCGCGGGTCTCCCCGTGCTGCGGGAGGCGATCGCGGCGAAGACCCTCCGCGACTCCGGCCTGGAGGTCTCCCCCGCCCAGATCATCGTCACCAACGGCGGCAAGCAGGCCGTGTACCAGGCCTTCCAGGCGGTCGTGAACCCCGGCGACGAGGTGCTCCTGCCCGCGCCGTACTGGACCACCTACCCGGAGGCGATCGCGCTGGCCGACGGCATCCCCGTCGAGGTCTTTGCCGGCGCCGACCAGGACTACAAGGTCACCGTCGAACAGCTCGAAGCCGCTCGCACCGAGAAGACGACGGTGCTCGTCTTCGTGTCGCCGTCGAACCCCACCGGCTCGGTCTACACGCCCGAGGAGACGCGCGCGATCGGCGAATGGGCGCTCGAGCACGGCATCTGGGTCGTGAGCGACGAGATCTACCAGAACCTCGTCTACGAAGGCGCGCGCGCCGTGTCGATCGTCGAGGCGGTGCCCGCCCTCGCCGGGCAGACCATCCTCGTCAACGGCGTCGCCAAGACGTACGCGATGACCGGGTGGCGCGTGGGCTGGATGGTCGGACCGGCGGATGCCATCAAGGTCGCCGGGAACCTGCAGTCGCACCTGAGCTCGAACGTCAACAACATCGCGCAACGTGCCGCGCTGGCCGCGCTGACGGGACCGCAGACCGAAGCCGAGGACATGCGGCAGGCGTTCGACCGCCGCCGCCGCCTGATCGTCTCGGAGCTGTCGAAGATTCCCGGCGTCGAGGTGCCCAACCCCCTGGGCGCCTTCTACGCCTACCCCGACGTGCGCGGCCTCCTCGGCCGCGAGTGGCACGGCAAGACGGTCTCGACGACGCTCGAGCTCGCCGACCTCATCCTCGACGAGGCCGAGGTCGCCGTCGTGCCGGGTGAGGCGTTCGGCCCGAGCGGCTACCTGCGCCTGTCGTACGCGCTCGGCGACGACGCCCTCCTCGAAGGCGTGCAGCGCCTGCAGCGACTCTTCGGCTGACGCCGAGGCCGGGAGCCCGATTCAGATCTGGACGCGGTTCAGATCTGGACGCGGTTCAGATCTGCACGCCCACGAGCACGGGCTCGGGCTGCAGCAGCAGACCGAACTCCGACTGCACGCGTCCGCGGATGAAGCGCGCGAGCTCGGCGATCTCGCCCGCCGTCGCGTTGCCGCGGTTGGTCAGTGCGAGAGCGTGCTTGGTCGACAGTCCGGCGCGCGACCGCGCCAGCGAGAAGCCCTTCCGCAGGCCGGCATGCTCGATGAGCCAGGCGGCGCTCACCTTCACATCGGGGGTGTGCTCGACGGGCGGGGGCACCACGCCGTCGAATCGGTCGAGCGGGATGACGGTGACGGGGTCGAGATCGACCGAGACCGGCCAGCGCGGGCACTCGGGCGGCAGCGTCCGCGCGAAGGCCGCCGACACGATCGCGTTCTGGAAGAACGACCCCGCGCTGTACGTGTCGGGGTCGGCGTCGTCGAGCACCATGCCCTTGCGGGCGCGCGTGGCCAGCACCGTCTCGCGCACCCACGCGAGGGAGACGGATGCCGTGGCCTCCAGCCCCAGCGACTGCCGCAACTGTGCGCCGCGCACGGGGATCTCTCCGTGACCGACATCGGCGAGCTCCAGCGTGATCGAGAGGACGACGGCATCCCGGCGGGCGACCGACCCGTAATGCGCCTTGAGCACCGACGTGCGGAAGCCCAGTTCGAGCTCCGCCGCCGGCACGACGGCAGTCTCGCCGGTCTCGTAATCGAGGAGCTCCACCTCCACGAGCGTCTGCACGAGCTCCTGCCCGTACGCGCCGATGTTCTGCACGGGCGCGGCACCCGACGTTCCGGGGATGCCGGACATCGCCTCGATCCCTTGGAGCCCTTCGGCCACCGTGTAGGCGACCAGCTCGTCCCAGTTGTGCCCCGCCTGCGCACGCACGCGCACATACCCCGGGCGAGGCGACGGGAGCGTCTCGAGACCCTCCGTGCGCACGAGCACGACGGTGCCGTCGAACGGCTCGTCGCCGACGAGCAAGTTCGACCCTCCACCAACGACGAGCCACGGCTCATCGCGCGACCACACGTCGCGCAGCTCCGCGACGAGGTCGTCGCAGGTGGCCGCTTCGACCATGCGGCGCGGGGTCGCTCCGGTGCGCAGCGTCGTCAGCCGGGCCAGCGGCAGGGGGGCGATCTCGGTCATCAGGCCTCGACGGTCGCGTCGCGCCGCACCCGCACCTGCGCCTTTCCGAGGACGACCGTCTCACCGTGAGACACCGTGAGATCGACCCGCAGGGTCTCCTCGTCGATCGCACCGATCTTCGCGACGACCGTCAGCTCGGCGCCGGCCTCCGCGTCGACGACGACCGGGCGGGTGAAGCGCACGCCGTATTCGGCGATGCGGCCGCTGTCGCCGAGCCACTCGACGATCGTCTCGACGGCGAGCCCCATGGTCAGCATGCCGTGGGCGAGCACTCCGGGAAGGCCCACACGCTCCGCGATGTCGTCGCGGTAGTGGATCGGGTTGAAGTCGCCCGACGCTCCCGCGTAACGCACGAGGGACTCGCGCGTGAGGGCGACGGTGCGTTCGGCGACGACGGTGCCGACTTCGAGTGCCTCGCTCATTCCTCGCCTCCGATCAGCAGGACCGAGATGGCCGTCACGACGTGGGCGCCGCCGGCATCCGTGATCTCCGCTTCGCTCGTGACCATGGCTCCCTTGCCGAACGGGCGGACACCCGTCACTTGCAGCCGGGCCGACAGTTCGTCGCCGGCGACGATGGGCCGCGTGTAGCGGAAGCGCTGCTCGGCGTGCACCGTGCGCTCCAGCGCGATGCCGGAGTCGGGCTCGCTCAGCAGCTGCTGCAGGGTGAGGTCCTGGATGACCATCGCGAAGGTCGGCGGCGCGACGACATCGGGGTACCCGAGGGCCTGCGCGGCGGACGGATCGACGTGCTGGGGGTCGGTCGCGAAGACGGCGCGCGCGAACTCGCGCACCTTCTCCCGCCCGACGAGGTACGGCGCGGTCGGCGGGAAGTCTCGGCCGACGAGCTCAGGGTTCACGGACACCCGGCAATCCTACCGAGCGGGGCGCGCACCCGCCTCGGCGCCGACCGGGAAAGCCCAGGGGCGCGGGGACTATCGCGTGCGGCGCGCGCGCCAGGCGCGGATGCCGAGCTGGATGGCGATGAAGGTGAGGAACACCGCGAAGAGCACGTTCGAGACGAACGGGTCGAGGAGCGTCGCCACCCAGGCGCCCAGTGCCGTCGTGGTGCACGCCGCGACGCCGACGAGCGCCGCCGCGACCAGGTCGACGTTTCCGCGCCGCAGGTTGCCGATCGTGCCGGACAGGGCGGTCGGGATCATCATGAGGAGCGACGTTCCCTTCGCGATGAGGTCGCTCGTGCCGAAGAGGAACATCAGCGCGGGGACGACGATCACGCCGCCGCCGACGCCGAGCAGGCCCGCCATGATGCCCGTGAACACGCCGAGCGCGGCAAGGCCGAGGCCGACCCCCCACGTGAGTGCGAGCTCGGCATCCCGGGAGGGGACGACGACGAAGAGCATGACGATGACGACGACGAGGAACCCGACGAAGCCCCAGCGCAGCGCGTTCTGCGGAAGTCGGGCGAGCAGCCACGTGCCCACCTGCGCGCCGATCACAGCACCCGCGGCCAGGATCACGGCGGGCACCCACGCGACCGAACCGTGGATCGCGTACGAGACGACGCCCACGGTCGCGGTGGGCACGATCGCGGCGAGCGACGTGCCCGCCGCGAGGCGCTGGTCCATGTGCAGCAGGAGGAGCAGCATCGGCACGATGACCGTGCCGCCGCCGACGCCGAACAGGCCCGACAGGAGCCCGGCGGCGAGACCGATGCCGAGGCAGGAGAGAACGTAGCGCGGGGTGCGCGCGTCTGCGCGCGCCGTCACGCCCCGTTCTCCGACGGCTCCGGCTCGGTCGCGGCCTTCTCGAACTGCGAACGATAGAGCCGCCAGTACGCACCCTGCGCGGCGATGAGCTCCTCGTGGCTGCCCTTCTCGACGATGTCGCCGTGCTCCATCACGAGGATGAGGTCCGCGTCGCGAATCGTCGAGAGGCGGTGGGCGATGACGAACGACGTCCTCCCCTCACGCAGCGCAGACATGGCGTGCTGGAGCAGCAGTTCCGTGCGGGTGTCGACGGAGCTGGTCGCCTCGTCGAGGATGAGCACGGCGGGCTGCGCGACGAACGCACGGGCGATCGTGATGAGCTGCTTCTCGCCGGCCGAGACGTTCGCGGCATCCTCGTCGAGCACCGTGTCGTAGCCGTCGGGCAGCGAATGCACGAAGCGGTCGACGCGCGTCGCGACGGCCGCGTCGACGATCTCCTCGTCGGTGGCGTCCTCGTTGCCGTAGCGGATGTTCTCGCGGATGGTCCCGGCGAACAGCCACGGGTCCTGCAGCACCATGCCGGTGCGCGAGCGGACGTCGTCTCGGGTGAGGGTCGCGACGTCCTGACCGTCGAGCAGGATGCGCCCGCCGTCGAGCTCGTAGAACCTCATCAGGAGGTTGACGAGCGTCGTCTTGCCCGCGCCCGTCGGACCCACGATCGCGACCGTCTGCCCCGGCTCGACCCGGAACGACAGATCGGTGATGAGCGGCTTGTCGGGCGAGTAGGAGAACGCGACATGCTCGAACTCGATGACACCGCGCCCGTCGACGAGCTCCGGAGCGTCGTCGGCATCCGCCTCCTGCTCGGGCTTGTCGAGAAGCGCGAAGACGCGCTCGGCGGATGCCGTGCCCGACTGCACGACGGCGGCCATGCCGCCGAGCTCCGACAGCGGCTGCGTGAACTGCTGGGAGTACTGGATGAACGCCTGCACGCTGCCGAGCGTGAGCTGTCCCGAGGCGACCATGAGACCGCCGAGCACCGCGATTCCGACGTATGTGAGGCTGCCGATGAACATCATCGACGGCATCATGAGGCCGGAGAGGAACTGCGCCGTGAACGCCGCCTGGTAGAGCTCCTCGTTCTCCTCCTGGAACTTGTCGCGAGAGTCTTCCTCGCGGCCGTAGACGCGGACCAGGGCGTGACCGGAGAAGGACTCCTCGACGCGGGCGTTCAGCCGGCCGACCTTCTGCCATTGCGTCGCGAACGCCTTCTGCGACTTGGGCCCGATGACGCCGAAGATCACGGCCATGAGCGGCAACGCGATGAGGGCGACGATGGCCAGTTGCCAGGAGATCGAGAACATCATGACGAGCACGCCGACGACGGTCAGGATGTTCGTGATCGCGGTCGACAGCGCCTGCTGCATCGTCTGCGTGATGTTGTCGATGTCGTTCGTCACCCGCGAGATGAGCTCGCCGCGCTGCACGCGGTCGAAGTACGCCAGCGGAAGGCGGTTGATCTTCGCCTCCACCTCCTCGCGCAGGCGCCACATGGAACGCACCATGATGACGTTGATGACGTAGCCCTGCAGCCACGTCAGCACCGCCGAGACGACGTAGATGACGAGCACGGAGACGACGACCCAGCGCAAGCGATCGAAGTCGATCCCCGCGCCGACCTCGAAGCCGGACATGCCCGCGATGAGTTTGGCCTGGTCGTCCTGACCGCCGGCCCGCAGCGCATCGACGACCTGCTGCTGGCCGGTGCCTTCGGGGAAGAACTCGAGCAGCGTGCGCGAGAGGAAGCCCTGGAAGATGATGTCGGTCGCCTGACCGAGCACCTTGGGCGCCCAGACGGCGAGCACGACGCCGATCGCGCCCATGAGCGACACGAACACGAACGCCCACTTGTGCGGTCCGAGGAGACCGATCATCCGGGCGAAGCTCTTCCCGAAGTTCGCGGCCTTGCCCGGCGCGACCGAGTCCCAGTCGCCCGAGGTCAGGCGCGCCTGCTCCGCGCGCTCGAGGTCGAGACGCTCCTCCTCGGTCAGCATCTTCTCTCCGGCATCCGTGCTCATGCGTCCACCCCCAGCTGCGACTCGACGATCTCGCGGTAGGTCTCGTTGCCCGCCAGCAGTTCGTCGTGCGTGCCGAGCCCCACCACCTTTCCGTCGTCGAGGACGACGATGCGGTCGGCGTCGGTGATGGTGGAGATGCGCTGAGCGACGACGATCTTCGTCACCGAGGGGAGCGCACGCCACAGCGCCTGGCGCAGCCGGGCGTCGGTAGCGACGTCGAGCGCCGAGAACGAGTCGTCGAACACGAGGATCTCCGGCCGGTGCACGATCGCCCGCGCGATCGCCAGGCGTTGACGCTGGCCACCCGACACGTTCGTTCCACCCTGGGAGATGCGGGCGTCGAGACCGCCCTCCATCTCCTCGACGAAGTCGCGGCCCTGGGCGATCTCGAGCGCCTGCCACAGCTCTTCGTCGGTCGCGTCTTCACGCCCGAATCGGAGGTTGGAGGCGACCGTGCCGGTGAAGAGGAACGCACGTTGCGGGACGTAGCCGATCCCCTGCCAGAGCAGGTCGAGGTCGGCGTCGCGGACGTCGACCCCGGCCACGCGCACGACGCCTCCGGTGACGTCGAACAGGCGCGGGATCAGCGAGACCAGCGTCGTCTTGCCGGAACCGGTCGAACCCACGATCGCGAGGGTCTCGCCGCGCTCGGCCCGGAACGAGAGCCCTTCGAGCACGGGCGACTCCGCACCCGGGTACGTGAACGACACGTCGTCGAACTCGACGGTGCCGGGGGCCGGGAACGACCCGACGGGCTCGGCGGGGCGCGTCAGCTGGTCGTCGGAGGCCAGCACCTCGCCGATGCGGTCGGCCGAGACGGCGGCGCGCGGAATCATGATCGTCATGAACGTGGCCATGAGCACGCCCATGAGGATCTGGCCGACGTACTGCATGAAGGCGAAGAGCGTGCCGATCTGCACGTTGCCCTGATCGACCTGGATGCCGCCGAACCAGATGACGCCGACGACGGTGATGTTGAGGACGAGCATCGCCAGCGGGAACATCAGCACGAACAGCGAGCCGACCCTGCGGCCGACGATCATGATGTCGGTGTTCGCGACGCGGAACCGCGCTTCCTCGATGCTCTCGCGGACGAACGCCCGCACGACCCGCACGCCGGTGAGCTGCTCGCGCATGATGCGGTTCACGCCGTCGAGCTTCTGCTGGTAGGCGCGGAACAGCGGCACCATGCGGCTGATGATGAGGCCGGCCACCACCAGCAGCACCGGCACCGCGACGCCGATCAGCCAGCTGAGGCCGACGTCCTGCTGCAGCGCCATGATGATGCCGCCGATGGCCAGGAGCGGCGCGGTGACGAGCATCGTCGCGCCCATCATCGCGAGCATCTGCACCTGCTGCACGTCGTTCGTGTTGCGGGTGATGAGGGTTCCCGCCCCGAAGCGCGAGACCTCGCGCTCGGAGAAGCCGCTCACCTTCTGGAAGACGTCGCGGCGGATGTCGCGACCGGCGCTCATCGCCGCGCGCGCGGCGAAGTAGGTGGCGATGACCGACGCGACGATCTGACCGAGCGCGACACCGAGCATGAGCACGCCGTGCGACCAGATGTAGCCGGTGTCACCCGTGGACACCCCGTTGTCGATGATGTCGGCGTTGAGGCGTGGCAGGTACAGCGACGCCATCGCCGACGCGAACTGGAACACGAGCACCCCGGCGAGCCACCACCGATACGTCGAGAGGTAACGGATGAGGAGCTTGCCGAGCATGCGAAACCTCCGGGTCTGACGGCGAACGGTCCATGCTAACGCCGCCCGGCGACACCGTTGTAAGCGTCCGGCTCGCTGTTCGCTGTCAGCGCGAGAGCGCGCCCACGATCCTCGAGGTCAGGCGACGCGGGATGCCGCGACGGCGCGACTCCACGTGCCGTCGTAGATGCGGCGGTGCGGCATCGCGTCGGATGCGCCACCCGGGCAGACCACGGAGACGCGGAACACCTCCGAGCTGCGCTCGCTGAACCACTCGGCCTCGCGGTCGACCTGCTCGCGCACGCGCGCGGTCAGGAGTTCGTGGTTGTCGTGGTCGGGGCAGCGGAAGACTGCCGGCACCAAAATGACGTCGCTCATCGAATCCCCCCAGTGATCGATGCACGGGACCCCCATCCCGTCACTCCAGAAATACCAGTTCCCGGGGTGCCGGATCAAGTGTCGGTCACCCCGGGAACGGGTATGAGGGAGAGCGTCGGGTCAGAACGTCGCCGTGTCGGGGTCGGCGCCCACCCGCTGCCCGCGGTCCAGTGCGTCGATCGCGGCGACCTCGTCCGCCGTCAGCTCGAAGCCGAACACGTCGACGTTCTCGACGATGCGCTCGCGCGTGGACGACTTGGGGAAGACGATGATGCCGTTCTGCAGGTGCCAGCGGATGACGACCTGAGCGGGCGTCGCGCCGTGCGCGGCGGCGGCATCCTGCACGGCCTTCTCGCCGAACAGGTCGTACTTGCCTTGGCCGAGCGGGCCCCAGGCCTCGGTGCGGATGCCGTGCGCGTCGCCGAAGGCGCGCAGCTCACGCTGGGCGAACGCGGGGTGCAGTTCGATCTGGTTCACCGCCGGCACGGTGTCGGTCTCTGCCAGCAGTCGCTCGAGGTGCGGACGGTGGAAGTTCGAGACGCCGATCGATCGGGTCAGTCCCTGGTCGCGCAGACCCTCCAGCGTCTGCCACGACGCGACGTAGCGGTCGAGGTCGGGGCGCGGCCAGTGGATGAGGTAGAGGTCGACGTAGTCGAGGCCGAGGGCTTCGAGGCTCGTCGCGAGCGCGGCACGCGCGGTGTCGGTGCCCTGTTCCGAGTTCCAGAGCTTCGTCGTCACGAAGAGGTCCTCGCGAGGGATGCCGCTCGCGGCGATGGCCCGCCCCACGCCCTCCTCGTTGCGGTAGACGGCGGCGGTGTCGATGTGGCGGTAGCCGGCTTCGAACGCGTCGGAGACGATGCGCTCGGTCTCCGCGGGGTCGACCTTGAAGACGCCGAACCCGAGCTGAGGGATCGTGTGGCCGTCGTTGAGGGTGATGTCGGGAATCGTCATGTTCCCAGCCTGTCATCCCCGACGCGCTCGTGGGTCGCGTGCTGTGGTGGCCCGGGGCCGCTCCGCCTCCCCCCGGATCGCGGTCGGCCCCAGGCCGGGAGTGCCAGCCGAACAAGAAGGCACTCGAAGAAGCAGACGCGCGAACACCGATTTCATTACGGGAGATGAGGACTCTCTCACTGAACTATCGGCGAGCATGGTGCGACAGAGCCCTCTCGAGGCCGTGAGGCCGAGAGGGCTCCGGCGGGTACGTCGCGCGGAGCTGGGGACTCCTGGGACACGGGGGGAGTGTCATATGCGATGTGATGAAACCCGCGTCGCCAGGCTATGCCCCCGGCCCCTGGCGCCCTCGTCTGCGCCGATACCGGGCGTGTCGGCGGTGGGCGTCGTGGACCGGAATCTCCCCCGCCTCCGCGTTATGTTCCCTTCGGCGCATATCAAGAGCCGCCACCGCCGTCAACGCCCTGGGCGACGCTCCGCCCAGCGACGTAATTTCTCGCGCGTAGCGTGGGCGAGCCTGGGGCCGGCTCTTCGTGAGCCACGGCCCGGGCGCGAAAGGATGCGATAGGCCACCGCGTCCGCCTCGCTCATGCGGTGGCCCCGACGGGTTGGGGGACTTCGTCGGGGCCATCGGTCCGCCGGGTCCCCGGCATGCTCGTCGGTGGTGAGGTGCGCTCGCGCCGGAAACGAGAAAGGGCCGGGTGATCCCGCACCCGGCCCGGCGAGGTGAAGCCGTACCCCGTGGCATCCACGCTACGCAGCACGAGGCGCGGCCACATCCTCCCTGAGGGGGAGGATGCCTACGACTTCGGAACGACGCGAGCTAGCTCAGCCGTAGAGCTCGCCGACGGGGACCGGGGCCGTCAGCACGTTGCCCGGCGGCGCGAGCGGGCACGCCCACGCGGGGTCGTAGGCGCACGAGGGGTTGTAGGCGAAGTTGAGGTCGAGCACGATCGAGGCGGCATCCGCCGTGATGCTCGCACCGAGGTCGGCACCCTTGATCGTGTCGATGAGGTAGCGCCCACCGCCGTAGCTACCGCCCGGCGTCCCGGCGAGCGCATCGCGCAGCGGGATGAACAGTCCCCCGCCGTACGACGTCAGACGCCAGACGTCGAGGCTCCCGACGTGCGGGATCTCGACGCGCGCGACGCGGGCGAACTCCACGTCGCCGTCGGTGCCGGTCGTGAACGTGAACCGTTCGAGTTCCGCGGGGAGGAGCGGCACCTCGAACCGCCACGCCGGATCGTACGGCGCGACGGGGAGGCCGGCGAACGCCTCGCGATCGGCGGGCAACAGCGGCGACGCGGGATGCTCCGCCATGAGGTGATCGCGTCCGCGTCGCCACACGTCGTGCGCGGCCTCGGCATCCGTCGTCGCGCGCACCTCGGCGTACAGCGCGTACACGCGCCGCCGCCAGTCGACGACATCGAGGGCGGTGCGGGCCTCCGTGATCGCGCTCATGGCAGTCGTCGCAGTGCGGACCGCTGGTGGGCGGCCCGCGCGCCGGTCTTCTCGGACTCGACGATGTAGGCAGGGTCGTCGTCGGATGCCGTGAAGTGCTGGTCGGCGAACGTGAAGTCGGACCGGCGTTCCTCGATCACCGTTCCCTTCGTCCGCCCTTGCGACGTGTTCCAGCTGACGCGGTCGCCGACCGACAGTTCCGTGGCCATGGGTCTCCCTCTTCGTTCGTTCCCATGCTCACGTTGACGGAGCGGCCGCACCAGGGGCTTGACGATCCCGGCTCTAGGCTGACTCTGCGGCGTCGCCCGGCCCGCACCCACCGGAACGCCTGGAGGACGAGTGCTCGCCGACCTCATCGCCTGGATCACGGGCGGCGTCGCCCAGTCCGCCGTCGACCCGATCGCGTGGCGGCAGCGGGCGGCGGTTGCGGCGGAGTCCGGCCGGGTGCTCGGCGCATTCCGTGTGCGGCAGGGCGTGGTGTCCGGGCTCGGACGTCGCTGGCGCGAGGTCGAAGCCCGACTCGACGGTCGCCGTCTCGCGTTCGAACGGCAGCGACTCCCCCTCGACGACCTGCGTCGGTCGGGGCGACCCCGCGCTCGCGATGCGTTCGGCCTTGTGGTCCCCGATCCGGCGCTCATAGAGATCCGTTCCGGTGACGCGGTCGTGGAGTGGGCTCTTCCCGAAGCGGATGCCGACGGCATCCTCGGTCAGTGGCAGGCGGGCCGATGATCGGCGAGCTCATCGGCGAGGTGTTGAGCGCCTGGGGCGGCGAGTGGGGAGCGGGGTGGGGTCTGCGCCGTGCCGCGCGTCGAGCTCGACGCAAGGGGCGACTGCTGGCCGCCCTGCGTGTGCCCGCCGGCTCGGTCGAAGGGCTCACGGCGCACTGGTCTCTGCGAGAAGTGACCGTCTTGCCCGGTGAGATGTCGGATGACGAGCATGCGTGGCGGGTACGGGACGCAGTCCCACAAACGGGTGAGCCGACGACGGGTCAACTCATCGCCAACCCGCTCCCAGAGCAGTCGATCATCATGCTGAACGTCGAAGGCATCCGGATGGAGATGACGGTGCTGCCCGAAGACGTCGCGCGCGTCGTTCGTGGGCTCAAGGGTTCGAGTTGAGTCCGCGGGCCGGCGCGGCCTCACTCACGCCCGCGGGTCACTCCGCGTTCGAGCGTGTGACTTCGAGCGGTACAGACTGCCGGATCATGACGGCGGTCGTGCTGTTGAGCGTGTGCTCCCGCAGCGCGGCGAGCACCGCCTCCTTGATGACGAAGAAGAGGATCACCATGCCGATCGCGTAGCCGGCGATGGCGAGAACGATGTTGAGAAGGTCCATGCCCGGACTCTATCGACGGGCGGCCGGAAGCAAGCGAAGACTCAACTCTTGCGGCGTCTGTTGGTCCAGATCTTGGCCACCGCCGCTGCCGTCACCGTCGCAATCGCCACGCCGAACGCGTGGCCCCAGTCCGGCTCGCCGCCCTCGCCCGTGAGGGGGCTGAATGCCCACCGCACGCCGACGTCCGCTGCCGCGAACACCAGGACACTGACGATGAAGACGATGACGCCCGCGATGAAGGATCCGACGGGACCGAACTCGTCCTCGTCATCCGCCATGTGCGCGAGCGTAGCGGGTCGCGGCAGTCTCGCGGCGTTCAGACCGCGGTGTCGCCCACCAGATTGACGCGGATGCCGATGCGATCGAACATCGCGGCCTTCGCCAGCAGCGCCTTGTCGGCCGTCTCGGCGTCCGGGGCGTAGACCAGCTGGGCGTGGTTGGCCTTGTGGCGTGCCATGAACTGGTCGCGGGTCACGCCGTGCAGCACCACATGCGCGATCGGCCACTCGGGGTTAGTGGCATCCTTGCGGCGCTGGGTCTCCTCCGCCGGCAACTCGACGACGGAAGCGCGGAAGACATCGGCCTGCAGGATGCCGTCGGCGACGAACACGCGCGACAGCACCACTTCTCCGGGCTTGCTCACCCCGTTGATGGTCGAGCCGCCGGCGGGGAAGAAGACGTGGCCCTGCCGCCATCCCTCGGCCTTGTCCCAGCCGCCCAGGTGCGACGCGGGTACCGACCCCGAGATCTCGTAGACCCACACGAAGTGGTCGCCGTACTGTTCGCCCCACCGAACGTCGTGGAGGGTGTTGTCGGGCACGAGCCCCATCGCCGTCCACACGCGGTCGGTGATCAGCGCGTCGACCGCCACCCCCTCATCGGCCTCGTTGAAGTGCGGGAAGGCGCGTCCCGCGAACAGCTCCCGGCTACCGTCACGCGAGAGCACGGGGGGCCGCTCGGTCGAGTTGAGGATGCCTTCGGCGAGGTCGGAGGCGGGCACGAGGTCTTTCAGGCCCTGCTGGTACTGGATGCCGACGGCATCCAGTCCGAAGTCGTCGGCGATGCGCAGGGCGGCGATGTACATCTTCAGCTGCCACTGCACCTGCTCGCGCGTGAGCTCGGTGGCGGCATCCTCGCCGTAGACGAAGGTCATGCCGCGGTCGGTGAGCCAGTCGTAAGCGGCATCGGCCTCGGCCTCGGTGACGGTGAGCATCTCCGCATAGAGAGCCGACTGCGACAGCCGCTCCTTGTAGATGCCGGTCGTGTTGAGCAGTTCGTCGTCGAAGATCGCGTTGTACATGCCCATACAACCCTCGTCGAAGACGCCGATGATGGCCTTGTCAGCGAGCAGCTGGTCGCCCAGCGCCCGACCCAGCTCCACCTCGGCGACGTCCGGGAGGGAGGGAAGTGCGCGCACGTGCGACGCGTCGTGCGTGATGCGTCCCGTCTCGGTCCACTCCCGGATGCCGTTCCGGAACCACTCGTCGGTGAAGTCGACCGACCAGATGGTGGCGTAGTCCTTGCCCATCTTGGTCATACCCGCATTGAGACCCAACAGACCCACGAGACCCGGCCATTCGCCGGCGAAGTTCGCGACGGTGAGGATCGGACCCCGATGCGTGCGCAGGCCCGCCAGCACGTGATGCGAGTACTGCCACACCGCCTCAGCGACGATGAGCGGAGCCTCGTCGGGGATGCTCGTGAACACGTTCAGACCCATGCGCTGGCTGGAGATGAAGCCGTGCCCGGTTTCGGGGTCGACACCGTTGGCGCGCACGACCTTCCAGCCGAGCTCGTTCAGCACGCGAGTCACGGCCGCCTCGAGTTCGACCTGGGTCGGCCACCCGGCGACATTGGCCGACTCTCGGAGGTCGCCCGATGCGATGAGGTATGCCGTCTTCGGGTCGAGCTGGGGGCGAGCGGTCGCGGTGGGAAGGGTGTAGGTCATGATGTCTCCTGTGGGGTGAGGGCTCGGTCGCGCTCGCGAGCGGCGAGCGCATGGGCGATGTCACGAGTGGCCGGGTAGAGCTCGAGGTACAGCGCGTACAGAGCGTCGTATGCGGCGCGGGCGGCAGGGTCGGGTCGGATGACGACGTCGACGGGGTTCCAACGGTCGATGCGCGGAATCGCCGAGGTCGCACCGGCCGCCAGGAAGGCGGCGCCATAGCTGGCTCCGATCGTCACGCTCGGCACCTCCTGAACGAGGTCGGTCACGTCGGAGACGATCTGCAGCCACAGACGAGCCTGAGTACCGCCGCCCACGGCTACGATCCGCCGAATGTCGGCCCCGGCGGCGCGCATCGTCTCGACGTTGTGCCGCACCCCGAACGCGGTTGCCTCCAGCGCGGCGCGGTACAGATCCCCTCGGGCGTGGCCGAGCGTCAGCCCGGCGACCACGCCGCGCGCGTCGGGGTCGAGGATGGGCGTGCGCTCCCCCGAGAAGTAGGGCAGCATCACCAGACCGCGCGCGCCGATACCCGAGCGTTCCGCTTCGGCGACGAGGCTGGTGTAGTCGGATGCCGTGAGGTCTTTGATCCAGTCGGTGAGCGCACCGGAGGTCGCGAGCCCTCCCGCGAGGTTGCGTGTTCCCGCGAAGGCTCCCACCGTCGTCCACATCGACGGGGTGCGCAGGGTGCGTGATCCGGTGGCGATGAGGAACATCGTGGTGCCGTACATCAGCATGAGGTCGCCGTCGCCGTGGGCGCCCACACTGACCGCCTCGGTCCAGGCGTCGATGGTCCCGGCGATCACCGGCGTACCGACCGGGATGCCGGTCTCAGCCGCTGCCGCCGCAGTGACCTCGCCGGCGACCTCTCCCGCCCAGCGCAACTCGGGCTGTTCGATGCCCGCGGCATACCGTTGCCACAGCCCGTCGTGCCAGCACCCGGCATCCACGTCGTAGAGCGGGCTGGTCTGGCTCGCCGACTGGTGGTCGAGTACGTAGGCCCCGGTGAGTCGGTGCGCCAGCCAGGATGCCGGCATGAACAGCCGGCGGGCTCGACTGTAGGTGTCGGGTTCTTCGTCGGCGACCCAGCGGATCTTCGGCGCGGCCGCTTGGGAGCTCAGGCGCGATCCGCCGACGCGCACGATCTCCGCCTCGCCGATCTCGGCGGTCATCCGGTCGACCTGCGTTGCTGCACGGGTGTCGACACCGTAGAGGATTGCGGGGCGGACTGGCCGGCCGTCTTCGTCGGCGAGCAGCACGCACGGCCCCATACCGCTGACGCCGACGCCGACGACTTCCGGAGCCTCGGCTGCGGCGGCGGTCAGGAGCTGGGCGGTCAGGCGGACGAACTCGGTCCACCACAGCTCGCCGTCCATCTCCACCCACCCGGTGCGCGGGCGGTCGACGGTGTGTGCGACCGTCGACGAGGCCAGCACGCGGCCGTCTTCGTCAACCAGCACGCCCTTGCTGCTGGAGGTGCCGATGTCGACCCCGATCGTGCAGCGGGTGACCATCGTTCCTCCTCGAATCCGGTGACGCGGCGCTGGGGATCAGTCTACGCGAAATCGATTTCATGGACAACCGACGGCACGACGGGACGGCTCCGGCCGCCGTGCCGGCTACCGCCGCGCGGCCTGCAGCTCGCCACCCAGCACGATCGTGCGCGCGGGACCACGCTCGCCGCTGATGCGCTCCAGCAGCATGCGCGCCGCCTGTGCCCCCATCTCGCGTGCCGGCAGCCGAACGACCGTCACCGCCGACGGCGCCAGCGTCGTGAACGGCAGCGAGCCGACGACGGCGACGCCGAACGCCGGTGGAGCCGACCCGATCTCCGAGAGGTGCTGGATCACGCCGACGCCCAACAGGTTGTTGCCCGCCAGGATCGCATCCGGCGGCTCGGGCGACGACAGTAGCGCCGCAGCGGCCGCGCGCCCACCGTCGACATGGAACGACGAATGGACGAGAAGCTCATCCGGTGCCGGCATGCCCGCATCCGTGAGTGCTTGGCGCCAGCCGAGCGCCCGCTCGCGTGCCGTCTCGATCTGCTCGGGACCGGTGACGCACGCGATGCGTGTGTAGCCCGCGCCGAGGAGCTCGGCCGTGGCGGCACGTCCCGCTTCGCGGTTGGCAATCGTGACGGTGTCGACGTCGGCAGCAACCGGGCGATCGACCGCGACGACGGCGTGGCCCGCGGCGAGCACCCCCGACACATCCGTACCCGCGTCCGCACCCGCCACGAGCACCCCCGCCATCCGCTCCGAGACCGCGATGTCGAGATAGTCGGCCTCCTTCTCGCGCCGCGCGTCGGAGTTGCACAGCACGAGCGAGTAGCCCGCCTCCTGGGCGACATCCTCGACCCCGCGGGCAACCTCCGTGAAGTAGGGATTCTCGATGTCGGGGATGATCAGCGCGATCACTTCGGTGCTCCGTGTGCGCAGCGCGCGCGCGGCGCGACTGGGAACGAAGCCCAGGTGGGCGACGGCCTCGCGCACCGCTGCCACCTTCTCGGGCGAGACGTTGACACCATTGAAGACGCGCGACACCGTCGCCGGGGATACCCCTGCGCGCCGAGCGACGTCGTAGATCGTGGCCATGTTGCGACCAGGCTATCCGGCCACAGGGCACGGATGCGGCAACCGTGACATCGATTCCACGGCTCGGGCGACCTCCCCGCTACGCTGACGTCATGCCGGAATGGTCGCAGCCCGTCCCCGCCGCGGTTCGCCGCGAGCAGGTGGTGTCGATCATCGAACGCCAGGGGTTCGCCCGAGTGGCCGAACTCAGCCGGCTGCTCAGCATTTCCGAGGTCACCGTGAGGGCCGATCTCGACTACCTCGCCGAGGCCAACGTGATTCAGCGGGTGCACGGCGGAGCGATAGCTGGCATCCGATCGACCGCGCAGGTTCCCGACTACGAGCTCGCGCTTACCCGAGCGATCACCGAGAAGCGGCGCATCGGCTACGCGGCGGCGGCACTGATCGAAAGTGAAATGGCAGTGCTGCTGGATGCCGGCACCACGACGCTCGCGATCGCCCGCGCCCTGCTGACTCGCGATGACCTGCGCGGCGTCGTCGTCTTCACCAACTCGCTCACGATCGCGCTCGAGCTCGGCGTCGCCGAGCACCTGACGACCGTCGTGACCGGCGGCACGGTGCGACACAAGCAGCGCTCGCTGGTCGATCCGCTCGGCGATATGTTCGTCGGCTCGGTGCACGGCGATCTGTGCTTCATCGGGTGCAACGGGGTGTCCACAGCGGGCTTCACCAATTCCAGCCTGCCCGACGTCACTATGAAGCGACGCTTCCTCGACGCCGCCGAACGCCGCATCATCGTCGCCGACAGCTCGAAGATCGGTAAGAGCCAGGTGATCCGTATCGCTCCGCTCGATCGCGCCGACCTGCTCATCACGGGTACCGAAGCTCCCGAGCCGCACGTCGACGCTCTGCGCGAGTCCGGACTGCAGGTCGAGGTCGTCTGACGCGAGCCTCGGGCACCGGGCCGAGGCGGCGCGGACGGACGCTCACGCGCGTCCTGCAGAGCCGAACTCCCGCATCCGCGTCGCCACCATCTCACGGAAGGCGTCGACGGCAGGCGCGAGCAGCGCACTGGGCTCCACGACGGCGGGGTTCTCCCCCAGGAACCGTCGCATCGCCGCCGTCCACGCCAGATGCGAGTCGGTGCCCTGGTTGATCTTGCGGATGCCGTGCGCGATCGCCTCGCTCTTCTGCTCTGGCGACACGCCGTACGAGGGCCGAACGTCGCCACCGTGAGCGTTGATCACCGCAACGGCCTCCGCCGGGATCGACGAGGATCCGTGCAGCACGAGCGCGGTGTCCGGCAGACGCTCCTTGATCTCGGCGATGAGCCCGATCCGCAGGCGCTGCCCGCCCGACTCATCGGTGAACTTCACCGATCCGTGACTCGTACCCACGGCCACGGCCAGAGCATCCACCCCGGTCCGTGAAACGAAGAGAGCAGCCTGCTCCGGATCAGCGAAGACGATGTTCTCGGCGATTCCCGCGATGCCGGCCTCCGCCCCACCGATGGTCCCGAGTTCCCCCTCGACGCTGACCCCGTGCGGGCGCGCCATCTCGACGACCCGGCGGGTGAGCGCGACGTTGTCGTCGAAGGATGCCGGGAGATCCCCGTCGGCCTCGCGACTCGCGTCGATCATGACGCTGGAGAACCCGCAGTCGACGGCCCGGGCGCAGTCTTCGTACGTGCGGCCGTGGTCGAGGTGGAGAACGGCGGGTACGGAGGGGTAATCGTCGATGATCCGGCGCAGACGCTTCCACCAGCGCTCCTCATCGGCGTAGGCGCTCATTCCGGCGATCGACTGGACGATCACCGGCGAGCGCTCCACCTCGGCGGCGTCGAGAACGGCGATCGCCTGATCGAGGCTCGACACGTTGAAGGCGCCGACGGCATACCCTCCCTCTTCTGCGCGGGCGAGGGCGACCCGGAGCGTGACCAGACTCACAGCGCACCTCACAACGAGTGGGTGATGCCGAGCTTGTCGTACTCCAGCACGATCGGAGAGTCCGTGAGCGCGCCGGCGTAGGCCTGCACGCGCGCGGCCGACTCCACCGCCACCGACGTCTTGAAAGCGTCGCGCAGGTTGGGCCCTACGGTGAGCAACCCGTGGTTGGCCCAGACCACCGCATTGAGGTCGCCCATGACATCGCACATGTGCTCACCGAACTCGGTGTTGTTGCTCAGTTCGAACGGCATGATCGGCACGTCGCCCTTGGTGTAGATGACCATATTGACGAGGGTGCCGAGGATCGGCTTCCCGACCACTCCCCATACGTTGGAGAACACGGGCTCGGAGTGAACGATCGCGTTCACGTCGGGGCGGCGCTTGTACACGGCCATGTGCACCGTGACCTCGCTCGAGGGGAGCAGGGGACCGTCGATCACCTCACTGTCGCCGTTGACGAGCACGATGTCGTCGGGCGACATCTTGTCGTATTCGAGATCGGTGGGAGTGATGAGGAAGCGATCCTCGACTCCGGGCACGCGCAGCGAGATATTGCCCTGCGTGTTGAAGTTCAGGCCGTACTCCATCGACCGCAGGCAGTACTCGTGGATCTCTCGCTTGGCGGCGGCCAGATCAAATTCGGTCTCGGTAAGTGTGCTCATGGGTGTTCTCCTGTTCGTGAAGGGTCTAGGCGAGGGGTGAGTCGGCGGAAGCGGCGGCGGGTCCAGCCGCCAGATGGTGAGCGAGGGAGCGGGTCGAGGCGTAGAGGTCTCCGTAGGCGCGGCGTTGCGAGGCGTACCACGGGTGGTAGGCCGCGGTCGGCGAGCACCGACACTCGGCGGAGACCTCCAGGCGTGCGAGACCGGGCGCATGGATACCCGCACCGCGAGCAGCCAGCAGCGCGGCGCCGCGGGCCGAGGCATCGGGCACGGTAGGGGTGAGCGCTGCACCCGCCGCTTCGGCCCGACACTGAAGGGCGAGGGGATTCGCCGCCCCCGAACCCGAGACGAGGAGGTCGCCGACCGTGACGCCCTGGCTGTCGAAGGCCGAGAGGATCTTGGCGAACTCGAACCCGGCCGCCTCCACGACGGCGCGAGCGAGCTGGGCACGCGAGGTCTCGAGCGTCAGTCCATGCACGACCCCGCGTCCGCGGACGTCATTGTCGATGGTCCCGGACCCCGCGAGGTACGGCAGCATCAACAGGGCCGGCGGCTCGTCGGCGAGCGCACCGAAGACGTCGTGCACCGACTCGCCGAGGATGCCGGCGAACCACTCCAACGCCCATCCGCCGGCGGCGGTGCCGGCGAGGGTGACCCACAGCTCGTCGTCCACGGGATACGCCGCGAACCCGGTCCCGTCGGCGAGCGCCGGGCGGGAGATGGTGCCGACGGTGACGCAATCGCTCGATCCGAACGAGATGATCGAGCGGATGCCTGGCACGCCGCCGCCGCCCAGGTAGGCAGCCGCCTGGTCGTGCGCTCCGGCGACGAGGAGGGTACCCGGTTCGAGTCCCAGGCGAGTAGCCGTCGCGGCATCGATCTCGCCGACGGCCCTCCCACCGGGCGCCACCGACGGCAGCTTCTCCTTCTGGAGCCACGGGGCGTCGTCCGCGAGTGCGCCGATGATCTCGTCGCTCCAGGAACGCGTCGTGATGTCGAAGAGACCGGTGCGTGCGGCCTGGCTGTAGTCGATGACGGCCGTACCCGTCCATCGCTCGGCGAGAAGGTCGCCCATGCAGCGATAGGCGTGAGCGTCGCGCCACGACCCGACGCCCGCCGCGATCTTGAACGCGGAGAACATGCCGTGCAGGGGTTGGCCGCTGATCTCGGTGAACCGACCCCGCGGCAACGCCATCCTCGCGGCCGGACCGTCGCCCCGCGAGTCCATGCTCACCGCCACCGGAGCTGACGGCATCCCGTCGGCGTCCAGCGGAACGACCGCTTCGCCGAGCACGCTGCACGCGACTGCGCGAACCGGGTCACCGGCATCCCGCGCCTCGGCGGCCACCCCCGAGAGGACAGATTCGGCGGCCGCCACGATCTGCCCGGCGTCCAGTTCGACGGTGCCCGGCGCCGGGCGCGAGAGCCGCAAGGAGACGCCTCGCGACGCGAGCGCACACCCATCCGCGGTGTAGGCAACCGCGCGCACTCCGCTCGTGCCGAGGTCGAGTCCGACGACGCTCACTTGATCGCTCCCGACAGTCCGTTCACCAGGTACTTCTGAATGAAGACGAACAGCGCGATCACCGGGATGGAGATGAGCACCAAAATGGCGAACAGCGCGCCCGGCTGGCTGAGATACATGCCGCGGTACGCCAGCGGCACCAGGGTGAGGGGCTTCAGCTCATTGTCACCGAGGGCGACCAACGGCAGCAGGAAGTCGTTCCAGCTCATCATCGTCTGCCAGATGGCGACGACGGCGAGCGCGGGCTTGCCGAGCGGAAGGTAGACACGCCAGAAGATCTGCCACGAATCTGCACCGTCGAGCCGGGCCGCCTCGTAGGTCTCCATGGGGATCGCCAGGTACGACGTGCGGATGATGATCACCGCGAACGGCAGACCAAGCGCCGTATAGACCAGCACGAGCCCGGCGAGGTTGTTGTAGAGCTGCATCGACTGCAGGATGCGGAAGGTCGCCACGACGATGCTCGACATCGGGAGTATCAGGGCGAGGATCAGTGCACCGAAGATGAGCGCCTTCAGCGGGACGCGAAGGCGGGCCAAGGCGAAAGCGGCCATCGACCCGAGCAGGCACACGAGCAGGACGGAGGGCACGGTGATCAGCACGCTGTTGAGCAGATGCAGGAGGATCGGGTTCTGTTGCCAGATGTTGACGTAGTTCTTGAAGCTGAACACTTCGGGGAGGATGCCGAAGAAGCCGGTCGACGGGTTCTCGGGCGGCATCAGCGACAGCCCCACGACCATGATGATGGGCACCATCCACAGCACTGCCAGGGGCACCAGGACGAAGTGCAGCCATCCGACGCGGTGGCCCGGGGCGCTCCCGCCGCCGCGACGCCCGCGGCGACGGGAGGAGGGCACGGTGATGCGGCGGGTCTCGGTGGCGGTCACTTCTCGTCTCCCGTGATGAAACCGGCCCCGAAGACCCGGACCATGGACAGCGAGCTGACGACCGCGATCACCAGCAGAACGACGCTGATCGCGGAGGCGTAGCCGACGTTCTGCAGTCGGAAGGCTTCCATGAAGGCGAAGGTCGGGAGCATCTCGGATGCGTGGTTGGGCCCGCCCTCGGTGAGCACGTAGACCAGCTCGAAAGTCTTGAGCGACCCGATGATCCCCAGCAAAACGAGTGAGAGAGTGGTGCTCTTGAGGAGAGGGAAGGTGATGCGGGCCATGGTCTGGATCCCGTTCGCGCCGTCGATGCGAGCGGCTTCGGTGAGGCTCGGATCGATCAGCTGGAGACCGGCGAGGTAGAACAGCATCGAGAAACCGGTCCACATCCAGACGTTCACGAAGATCACCGCGAAGATGGCCGTATCGGGGTTGCTGAGGTAGTCGCCCGCGAGGAAGCTCAGGCCCGTCGCTTTGCCGACTTCGACGAGCACTCCGTTGAAGGGGTCCATGATCCGCTGCCAGACAATCCCGACCACGACCGGCGACAGGATCGCGGGAATGAAGAAGATCGCCCGGTACACCGTGCTGCCCCGCAACTGTTGGTTGAGGGCGACGGCCAGCAGGAACCCGATGACCGCCTGCGGCACGATGGTCAGCACGATCCAGAAGGCCGAGTTGCGCAGGGTGATGAGGAACGTCGGGTCTTGGAACAGCTGGGCATAGTTGTCCAGGCCCACGGCCGTACCGGTGTTCACGCCGTCCCAGTCGAGCGTGCTGGCCTGCAGGTTGTAGGCGATCGGATAGATCACGAACGTGCAGAACAGCAAGATCGTCGGGGCCAGGAAGCCGAGGCCGGTCAGCCTCTCACGAGTCCGCGCTTTCATGGAAGTCCACCTCCGGGGTGGCCGGGGTTCATCCCCGGCCACCCCACATGTTCGATCAGTTCAACGAGTCCTGCACGGCCTGCACCGACTCCGCGGCCTCCTGGGGAGTGCTGCTGCCGGTGGCCAGTGCCGAGAGAGCGTCAGCGACGGCCTGGTCGAGCTCAGGCGACTCGAAGTAGCGCGAGTAGGTGACCTTGGGCAGCCACTCGTCGACGAAGAGGTTCCAGATCTCCTCCTGGCGGTCGCTCGTGAACACCTCGGGCGACATACCGGTCACCGCCGGAACGTCGTTCATCGTGTTGACGAGCTTCTGTGCGCCGGCACCGGCGATGAAATCGGTGAGCACCTTGCAGGCGAGCTCGGGGTTGGCGGAGTTCTTCGAGATACCCAGGCTCACGTCGATCCCGCCCACGAACTGGGACTCCGCGGCGCCGCCCGGGATGGTCGGGAACAGGAACGGACGATAGCCGGACATCCCCTCGGACAGCGGCGGGATGTCGGTCTTCGTCGGGTCGGACTGCTGGATCCACCACGCGCCCAGCGGGATCATCGCGGCGTTGCCTGCTTCGAACTGGTTCACCGCCGACGGATAGGCGTCGAGGCCGATGGCACCGCTCTGCGCGATACCGTCGGTGAAGAGCTTCTGCCAGTACTCGAAGCCGGTGACGATCTTCGGGTCGGTCCACGACGCAGTCCCATCTTCGGCCTCGTAGACCAGACCGGGAGCGACGTTGTTGACGATCTGCAGGAAAACGACGTTCCGCAGCCACGAGTCCTTGGCGGGGAGCAAGAACGGAGCGAAGTCGCCACCGGACATGTCCTTGACGGTGCTCTCGAGCTCGTCCCAGGTCGTCGGCAGCTCCTTGCCCTGCTCGTCGAAGATCTCCGTGTTGGCCCAGAGGTTGACCGTCTGGGTGAGAATCGGCAGCGAGTAGAAGTTCTCGTCTCCGTCGGGGTTGCCCATCCGCGACTGCTCGATGCCGATGGGGTAGAACTTGCTCTGCCAGTCGTCACCCCAGGTGTCGGCGGCGCAGTCCTGCAGCGGCATGAGGTAGTCGCGGTATTGCTGGGTGAGCGCGCCCGGCTGCAGGCCCACGATGTCGGGCATGGTGTTCGAGCTGGCGCGGCTCTGCAGGTCGACGATGTATTCCGGGTAGTTGAAGATCGTCGCGTCGATCTTGCCCTCGCCGGATGCCTCGAACGCGTCGATCATCTGCCTGGTCGTCTGCTCGATCGGGCTCCAAGACCGGAAGGTGACCGTGTCGGACTCGCCTCCGGAAGTGTTGGTGGGGGCAGCCCCACCGGCGCACGCCGCCAGGCTCAGGGCCACGACGGCCGTGCCGGCCGCAGCCGCGCTTCTCTTGAGCTTCATTGCTGTGAACTCCTCACGTCTCTGTAAGTGCTCGGTAGTCACCGGGACGTCTGAAGTTTAGATTTCTTGCGGTTTCAAGACCAGAAAATCAGGCAAATCGGTCGAAACTCTTCTGTTTCCTGTGTTTTCCTCACCCCGAGCTTGCGTTTTCGCAACCGCGCGGCGAGCGCCCGCCCCGAAGAAAGCCGAAAACGGCGCTTGCCTAATCGCAAGCGCCGTTCGGGCGAATCTCCGTCGTCGGGTCCGCAGGCGGGCGCTACCATCGACCCGACACCGGACAGGGTGTCGGCGGGTTCGCCCGCCCCCGGGGGCATCCACCTCGTCTCGGCGTTGGGTCGACGGAGGATGCCCCCGACCGCGTCACAGACGCGGCGCGGTGCCGGCCAGCGCCCCGGGGAAGTACAGGCCGGTGATCTTTCCTTCGGCGAGGGCGCGCTCGTTCGCTTCGGCAGCTGCCGCGCGTTCCCGTTCCACCTTCGCGGGGTCACGGCGCAGCGACGCCTTCTGCTCGAGCAGGACCTTCTCGACCGCCGCGTACGGGACTTCTCGCGGCTGCTCGCCGCGCAGCGCCGCCTGGCTGGCCAGCACGCCGGCTGCGTGACCGATGCCCATGGCACCGCCCTGCGTGCGCAACGAACCGTGGGCCTCGTGGGTGGCGGAGATCGCGCGCCCCGCCATCACCAGCCCGTTCAGTCGCACCGGGATGAGCGTGCGCATCGGGATGTCGTAGGAGTCCTGCGGGTCGGTCCACACTCCCCCGGCACCGTGCTCGCTGTAGCCTTCCTTGCCCTTGAGGTTGTGGATGTCGATCGGGAAATAGCCGCGCGCAATGACGTCGTCGAACTTCCGGCCCTCGTACACATCCTCGCCGGTGATGACGTACTCGCCCGTGATGTGACGAGACTCACGGATGCCGATCTGCGTTCCGGTGCCGGCGAGATAGGCGTTCTCAAATCCCGGGATGTGCTTCACGAGGTAGCTCGAGAGGCTCATCACCTGCTTGCGCCCATCGATCTCTCCCTCGGTGAGCGACTCGGCCGAGCGGCCGTCGACGCCGGCGATGCGCGTGGAGTTGAAGTGCACGAGACCGGGATGGGTCGTCGTGAGGAAGAGGATGGAGTTGCGTCCGAGGTAGAGCTCGCCGCTGTTCAGTCCGCGGCCGATCTCGTCGAGGAACCCCTGGCCCACGAAGTGCTGCTGCTGGAGGTCGTCGCTGAACGGCTGGAGCGCGACCATCTCCGACGCCCATTCGAAGGCGTCGAGGTGCGAGTCCATGTACTCCTTGAGACGATCGGTGTCGACGTTCGCCATGTCGAACATCAGCGTTCCCGGCTGCGAGACGCCGTGCTCGTTGCCGACCGTGTGCTCGGCGCCGGCGAGAGCAGCGACGTCGCCGTCGCCCGTGGCATCCACGATCGTCTTCGCGGTGTAGACGCGTTTGCCCGACTTGTTGGCGACCTCGACGCCCTTCACGGTGTCGCCCTCGACGACGACGTCGGAGACGAACGAGTGGAACAGGATGTCGACGCCCGCCTCCTGCAGCATCTGGATCGCGGTCCACTTGTAGTGCTCGCGGTCGTAGAAGCCGAGGTAGGCACCCGACCCATGGGGGTTGGTGCAGCGAAGGTGACCGGTGGATCCGCCCGCCTGACGCATGCGGTCGACGAATTCCTCGGGGATGCCGGCGATGACGCGCTCGTCGCCGAAGTGCATCGGTGAGATCGGGCCGAGCCAGCCCGACGTGGCCATCCCTCCGATGAAACCGTACTTCTCGATGATCAGGGTCTTGGCCCCGGCGCGTCCGGCCGCGATGGCGGCCATGTTCCCGGAGGGGCCACCGCCGCAGACGATGACGTCGTAGTCGGTGGTGTCGCTCACTGGTGTCCTTCTTTCTGGTGGTGGGTGGTACGGGGGAGGCGGCGCGGTGAGCCCCACCTCCCCCGGGTCTGGCGCAGCGCTCCTATTGGGCGTTGTACGCGTCGGCGACGCGGGTCAGCGTCTCGGCGGGATCAGCCCCCTGGAAGACGACCTGTTGGGCGCCGGTCACGAGGCTGTCCGAGAGTTCCGAGAAGTTCTCGGAGACGGGGTTCGGGCGGCCGTAATCGCGGATGTAGTCGAGCCACGAGTTGAGCTCGTCGGCGTTGGGCAGCGCCGTTACCGCCGGAGATTCGTACACGCTCGAGAGCACCGGCAGAACGCCGGCGGCCGCGAACTTCTCCTGCGACGTCGCTGAGGTGTAGAACTCGATGAAGTCCCATGCGGCGTCGGTATCGGTCGCGTTGGTTCCCACGGTGAGCGTCTGGCCTGCGACGGGGGTCTGCAGCGGAGTGGCAGCGTCGTCCGACGGGATCGGCGCGGTCTGGAGGTTGTCACCGACGCCCTCGCCGCTGCGCGCGGCCGCGACGCGGAACGAGCCTTCAATGGCCATGGCGATGGTCCCGGCCTTCACGCCGTTGAGGATCTCGTCGGCGCCCATGCTCAGCACCTCATCTCCGAATGCGCCCTGGCTCTTCCAGTCGATGAACTGCTGCATCGTGGCGACGCCTGCGGCGTCGTCAAAGACCGCGTCGCCGCCGTCGAGGATCTCACCGCCGTTGCCCCATGTGAAGGGAACGAACTTCTCCATGAAGCTCGCGCCCAGTCCGGCGTTGGAGAACCCGACGCCGAGGCCGGTGACACCGGTCTTCTGCAGCGCTGCGGCCGCCTCGCCGACCTCGTCGAGCGTGGTCGGGACCTCGACGCCCGCCGCCTCGAGCAGGTCGGCGCGGTACCAGAGCAACCAGGCGCGGATCTCCCACGGCATGGCCATGATCTCGCCGTCGAACGTGACGCCGTCGATCGGGAACAGGAAGTCGTCGCCGAGAGCATCCAGCGCAGGCTGCGCGTACTCGGTGATCGGCTGCACCGTCTTGGCCGCGACGTGCATCGGCAGCTGGTTGGAGTAGACGTTCAGAAGATCGGGACCCTGACCGCTCGCGGTGGCCTTGATGACCTCGGCGTCGATCTTCGCGTAGTTGATCGATCGGACCGTGACGGTCGTACCGTCGCTCTGAGCGTTGTATTCCTCGACGATCTCCTTCAGCGCGGCGCCGCGCGGGTCGTCGGCGCTGTTGGGGTCGAGGAACGTCCAGAGCTCGAGCTCGGCGTCGCCGCCGGCAGCGGGAGGAGTGCTGGACGAGCAGGCGACCGCCGAGAGAGCGAGTGCCGTGACGAGGGTGACAGCCGCGGCGTTGCGGATGATGCCTCTTCTCATGGGTGGAACCTTTCTTGGTGAGGGTGGGCCTGACGGGCGTCAGCCCTTGGTGGCGCCGGCGGACAGACCGGCGACGATTCGTCGTTCCATCAGGACGAAGACGATGACGATGGGAACGATGGAGACCACCACCGCGGCGGTGAGCTGGCCCCAGACGATCCCGTACTGGGAGAGGTAGTTGTAAAGGCCGACGGCGACCAGGCGCTTGTCGTCGGTGGAGATCATCGTCGAGGCGATGAGGAAGTCGTTCCAGACGTACACGAACGAGATCACCGCCGCCGCGGCGATGCCCGGCACCGCGAGCGGGAAGACCAACTGCAGCATCACGCGGAAGTGCGACGCGCCGTCGACCCGGCCCGCTTCCTCGATCGAGTCGGGGATCGACTCGAAGAAGCCCTTCAGCATCCAGATCACCGTCGGGATCTGCCACGCGGTGTAGATGATGATCATGACGCCATACGTGTCGTAGAGGCCGAGGTTGACCGCGAGGAAGTACAGCGGCACGAGGATCGCGATACCCGGGATCATGCTCGTCATCAGGATCAGGAACAGGCTCGTGGTCTTGCCGCGGAAGCGGAACCGCGCGGCGGCGTAGGCGCCGAAGATGCCGATGAGGATCGTGGCGACGACGGTGAGACCCGCGACGAGCAGCGTGTTGCCGAGGTACACCGGGATCTTCGACTCGAACAGCACGAGCCGGTAGTTCTCCAGAGTGAAGTTCTGCGGGATCCAGCCCTGGTCCGACAGCGTGGCGCTCTCAGACTTGAAAGAGGTGCTGAGGCCCCAGAGGATCGGCAGCACCGCGAAGATCGATGCAGCGACGAGTGCGACGTAGATCAGCGGATTGGTCCTGCCGCGGCGGCGACGGCGGCGCGGTGCGCGCGACGTGGGAGTGGGCAGGGGACCTGCGACGAGTTCCGTCATGAGCGATCACTCCTCAGGAGGCGGATGTAGGCCGCGCCGAACAGGATGTTGAAGGCGAACAGCACGACGCTGTACGCGGCTCCGAGTCCGAGGTTGAAGAATTCGAAGCTCTGCTTGAACGCCGCCAGCGACAGCAGGTTCGTGCCGTCGAGGGGCCCGCCTCCGGTCAGCGTGTACACCAGGGTGACCATGTTGAAGTACAGGAGCGTGAGCTGGATCGCGACGACGAACAGCGTCGGCTTCATGAGCGGGAGCGTCACCTGCATGAACCGGCGGAACGGGCCGGCACCGTCGACCTCCGCTGCCTCGCGCAGTTCCTCGGGGATGGTCTGCAGTGCGGCAAGGCAGAGGATCGTGGCCAGCGGGTAGCTGATCCAGACGTTGACGACGATGAGAAGGATCATTGCCAGCGCCGGATCGGCGAGGAAGTCGACGCGCCCGAAGGGCAGGTCGCCGAGTCCCAGGGGGCCGTAGTCGGGGTTGACGAGCCACTTCCACAGCAGAGCGGCGACGGTCTGTGAGACCACCCACGGCAGCAGGATCAGGACGCGGAAGATGCGGCGCCCGCGCACCTGCTGGTTCAGCAGATTCGCCAACCCGAGGCTCAGCGGCACCGCGATCAGGAGCGATCCGATGACGTAGATGAAAGATCGCCCGATCTGACCGAGACCCTCGGGCGTCGTGAAGATGCGGAGGAAGTGGGCGAAGTCGTTGAGCTCCCCCACCTCCATGTACGTCGTATCGTGAAGGCTGAGGTTGATCGCGTACACGATCGGAAAGATCGAGACGACGGCGACGATCACGATCGACGGGAGCACGAGCCCCCACGACAGGCCGACCGGCGACCGGTCGCCGACTCCCTGGCCGCGGCGGCCCCGACGGGCGCGCACGGGCGGACTCTGCGGTTCTGTCGGCGGCGTCTCCCGGACTTCCGGGATCGGATGGACTGCGGTGGCCATCTTCATCTCCTCCGTGGCGTCAGGCGACGCGTGAGCTGGTTTCGGGCGAGGCGGTCGCGAGCACGTGGGTGATCTTCGCCACCCAGCGCTCGTCGGGGATGTCGATCGCCATGCGGCACACGGCGGTCTCGATGAGTCCTTGCTCGCGCTGGGCGATCTTGAGGGCGGCGATGCTCGGCCCGAGCACCGGCACGATCTCGGACACCCGGGCGGCGATGCTCTGCTGCCGGTCCTGGTCGCCCTCGCCGATGGCGTCCGCCAACTCGGCGAAGGGCGCGGGGATCGCCGACGAGACGCCGGAGACCACGCCGGCCCCGCCTGCGGCCACGACTTCGCGAAGCAGTCCGTCGTTGCCCGAGAGCACGGTGCGCGGCGAGCTCAGCGCGGCGACGAGCTGCGCGAGGTAGTCGGTTCCTGCGATGGAGATCTTGGCTCCGGCGAGGTCGAACTCCTCGATGATCGCTGCGCCTTCAGCCGGCGTCAGCTGCACTCCGGTGCGGTCGGGGAAGAGGTAGAGGAAGATCTCGGCATCCGGCGCCGCGTGGACGGCCGCCGACACCTGCTCGCGGACCCCGTCGATCGCGCTCGGCATGTAGAAGGGGGTGAGCACCGAGAGCTTCCGGATGCCGAGTGCGCGGGCATCGGCGGTCAGGATCGCGGTCTGGTACGGCGAGGCGGCTCCGACGTGGGCGACCACGCGGTCCGCTCCCGCAACCTCCACGGCGGCGGCGAGAAGCGCCTGCCGCTCGGTGAGGGTGAGTGCCGGGAACTCGGCGGTGGTGCCGTTGACGAACAGTGCGTCGACTCCACCGGCCAGGGCGTGGGCGAACAGTCGCCGCGTCGAGGCCAGGTCCAGCGAACCGTCCTGACCGAAGGCTGTCGTCACCGCGCTGTAAACGAGGGGGCGTGTCATCGTGTCTCCTCTCCGAGACCGTCGAGAGTCATGCGGGCGTAAGCGCTGACGAGGCGGGCACGCGATCCGAGAAGGTGTTCCTGGAGGCTGACGGTCGCGCGGTCGAGCTCCCCTGCGCGCATCTGCTCGTGGATCTCCACGTGCGACTCGTAGGAGGGACCGAGGTCGATGTCCTCGGCGGTGGTCAGCTCGAGCAGCACCGCGAACGTGGGGGCGTACTGGCTCCAGATCTGGCGAAGGCGTGTGTGGCCGGCGACGTCGTAGAAGCTCGCGTGGAACGCCATGTCTGCGTGCGCGAAGCGCAGGTGATCGCCGCTCGCTGACGCATCGCGCATCTCGTCGAGCGACGGCTGCGCGAGCTCCCACGCCTCGGCGGGCATGTGCGAGGCGACGCGCAACGCCTGCAGCTCGATCGCCTCTCGGACCGAGTAGAGCTCGTCGATATCGCGAGTGGTGAGCCCGCGCACGTACGAGCCGCGGCGACGGCTCTCGACGAGACCCTCCGCCTCCAGCTGCGAAAGCGCGTCGCGTATGGGCCCTCGGCTCACCTGGAACGTTGCCGAGAGCTGCGCCTCGACGAGGTGTGTCCCCGCCGGGAGTTTGCCCGTGATGATGAGCACGCGCAGCTGCTCGAGTACCTGTTCTCCCAGAATCTGCTGCCGTGGTGCGAGAACACCACCGGTCAGCGCCTCCAGATCCGTCACGACTGAACTCCCTCGTTCGCTGCTAACTGTCATCGATTGACGGTTAACCGTCATCAGAATGACACGTCGTGAAATCGATGTCAAGCACTCAATCGTGAGCTCCGCCGACGCCCACTGAGCGCGGCGCCCGACCATCCCATCGAGTTGCATCCACCGCGGGCGTACGCGCGGAAGCACCTGTTCCGCCCTACCCGCTGGCCTCGAGTCGGCGTCGATGGTGATCTTCACCCGGTCGGTCGCCCATCGCCTCCCGCCAGGGAGGAGACGTCGGCGACGAGTGCGCTGTTATCGGCAGCGCTTTGCGCTATCGCAGCCCACTTCTACTCGCACGTGGCGGTCGACGAGAGTCGGACGCGGGTAGCGGCAACAGCGAAGCCCTCGAGACCCGCGGATTTCCGGGGTTTCGAGGGCTGTTTCTGTAGCAGGAGCGGGGCTTTAACCCGCGACCTCACGTTTAGGTCACCCGCGTGATCACGGGTTACTGCGGGGTATCGCTGCATCGCTCTGCCCAGTTCCCGACTGTGCACGGGCTATCAGCAGACGTCAGGCGATAGCGCGGAATGTGCGGGTAAATGCGGGGTTGGTGAGGGTCGCAACTGGGGAATCTCCCCAGTTGCCGTCCCGTGTTGGCGTCCAGAGAGGTGGGAATTTCCCCACCTCTGTCAGCCGTCGCTCCTATGATCGCGGCATGGACATTGAAGCGGTGCTGCTCATCAACATCCTCCTGCTGCTCGTCGGGCTGCTCATCTCGTACGTGGTGATCCGCCTGGCCGTCTTCCACGCCATGCGCTCACACTCGGTATGGGTCGTCCAGGGCGGCATCGACAGGGTGGTCGCCGCACGCGCAGAGCGTGACGAACGGAACGCCGCTGAGCTCGCTAAGCACCGCCAGGAGTCGCAGCGACAGAGCGAGATCTAAGCCCTGACGCGATCGATGCGCATCACTCGGGAAAGCGCGAGACACCCGGACCCATCTGATGAGGGTTCGACTTGGCTCTATCGGGACGTTCCGGCAGGGGTTTGGCGTCGTGTCGAGATTGTCATCGTGCCGTCTGAAACGTCGGCGAAAGTCAAGATCCAGCACATCGAAGCCGGCACTACTGGCGGTCAGGAATGGGTGCACGCGCGGCGTCTTCGAGTCCCATGGGGTGAGAGTGCGGAGTACCTCGTGTCCCTCGACAAGTGGGCGCGGGCGGAGTCGCACGCTACCCCGACCCCCATCGGTGATGCCGCTCAACTACTCCTCGGTTCTCTCGTTGCGCCCGAGGTCGCCGAGTTCGAGGGCGACGGCTGTGGGGGTGTCCTCCACGTCCGCGATCTTCCACGGCTGGCCGCCGCATCCGGACTGACAACATTCGAGATCCTGGGCCACCACGCGGATGCCTTCCACGAGAACGGCGACTTGCTTCCGTGGCCCACGGTCGACATGCTTCTTCATCGGCTGTGTGCACGTCAGCCAGCCCCCGCCCTCGAGCTGCTGAGATCGGCGCTGCGCCGACAAGGCGAGTTCCAAAGGCAGTCGGACGCGAAAGGTGAACCCTGGTGGATGCGCCCGGCGTCAGATGAGGACGTGGCAACGGCGCGGCGGCTCAAGCAATGGCACGACGGGGATATCTCAGCGAGCCACGCGCTACAACGCTGGCTAGACGCAGGAACTCCGACACTTTCGGCGCGTTACGCCGCGCTGCACCGCATGTACGCCGAGCTCGCGGAAGCCGCGCGGGAGGCAGCGCCGCGGGTCCGAGTGGCACGCAGCCAGACGGCGGATCGAGTCGCCGACGAACTGCTACGGCTCGCCAATAGACCGCTACCAGATGAGGCGGTTGATGGCTGCCCGACCGGCGGCCGAGAGTGACAGGACGAGCGACGGTCGCGACGATTTCTACGTACACCTTGTCCCCAGGGTTGGGAGGTGCTTCGTCCACTTACGGCCTTCACCGGCGCAGATTGCTCGGTGGTCTGGGCAACCCAATCGGGCGTCCTCTGGCTCTATAGTGCGACCATGCATCGATCCACGGCGGCCGCGTTCGTCATCCCACTCTTGGTGGTCTTGAGCGCCTGCACGCCTCAGGCAGACCGCGCTCTCGAACAGTGCATGACTGCGGTCGCGGAACACCTCTCAATCTCGACCACATCGCTCGAACTGACCGAGACGATCAAGACGCCCGGTGGCGCTGTCGACTGGCGCGGCACCTACCCCGGCGGCGAGTGGGCATGCGGCGGAACGGTGGATCGGCTCAGTATGGCGGTGGTCTATCTCGACTCGGGTGAGGTCGAGACCGCCTACCTCGACTAGGGGATTTCGTCGACAGCGCTAGACCAGACCCAACAGCGATGCTCGTGCCCGTCGATGGTGAACACGATCCCGACGGCATCAGCGGTCCAACGAGCAGCGACCGCGTCGACATGGACGGGTGTGTCCCCGAATCTCACCCACGCCTTCACGCGCCGGCGCGGACGCGGGTCGATCGTCAGCGGCTTCTCGTCGAGCCGGAGCTCAAGAGGCGTGAGCGTCTGCAGCTTCGCGCCCCGGGCGATCGACTGCAATACCCGGTCGTTCATGCGAGCGTCGACCGCGTCTGCGTACCGCCTGTTCGTCCCCACCTGCCCGAGTTTCCCCTCCTCCGGCCGATGGCCAATCGTACGGCGATGCCTCCGACATCGGGCTTTCCTCACCACCAAACAGAACGCCGACCTCGACAGGTCGGCGTAGAGTCCGCGGTATGACGGAAGAACTCGAGATATCGGACCGCGTGTACTTCGGCATCGCGTCCCTCAAGGGCTGGGACTCAGCCCTCAACGATGCTGCGCAGATCGCCGACAACTTCCGGTGGCGGCTCGGAGTACTGCTGTCTACGATCCTCGTGGCATCGGACGGTGGCGGCGAGCCGGTGACTGTCGCGGGAGACTTCGATGATGACCGGACGGGAACTGGATTCATTGCGCTCTTCTACCCGGAATGGGTAGTTCTGGCGCGAGTCGAGGAGTTGTCCGCCACCGGCGGGACGACGACCGTCACGGTGCACCGCCTCAGCGACGTACGAGTGGTGAGCATCCGGACTGAGCACATGTACTTCGACGGCACCGAACGCTCACCGCGGCACCGGGGAGTCTCATTCACTGTCTCGATCGAGGGTGACGAGTTCGACGTCACTTCGATTTCGCGGACTGCCAACGGTAGCCCGCTTCGGCATCCGGACGCCGTACTTGCCGCTTTCAAGCTGATCCGTGACGCCAAGCAATAGCCGCCGCCCTAGTCATCGTCCTCAGGGTACTTGGGCGCTTCACCAGGCCCACCGTAGATCTCGTCGAGATTGAGTTCGGTGTACTTGATCTCGATCTCTTGTCGGTCCATCGAGTGCTGTCTCAACCGAACGATGTCCTTAGCGAACTCCTTCACAAACTTGCCCGGCTCCTCCACCCAAACCGCTCCAGCTCGAGCGATGTACTGAGTTACACCTTCCCTCGCTATCCGGCGTGGCGGTACTCCGAATTTCTCACGCTCGCTCTCGTGGGCGAGCCCTCGAGCCGCCTCAACCCCGCAGAACGCAAACTCGAAGAACTCGGCACCCTTGGGCTCCGTGATGGCCAACAGCTTGGCCGCTTGCCATCGAGGGTCGCTCTGATACTGGCCGATGTCACCCGCGATCAGTTCGGGCATGAGCGAAGTGATCGCATCAACGATCGTGCGGCGGCGAGCCCGCTGCGCATCCTTCCGCGCAGCCGACACCGCGATGAAGGCCAACAGAACGGCAATGGCGGTGGTCGCGACCGTCGCCATCGCTTCCCAGAATGGGAACGTCCAATCAATGGTCATGTTCGGAATCTAGCTCTAGCGGTATGTCTTGTGTACTCCGCTACGGTGACTGCATGACCCCGCTTACGGAGGAAGAGAAGCTCGCTTATCAGACCGTCGCCGCGCGGCGCGCTCAGTTTGATGCCGCCGTCTGGAGTACCCCAGCACTGAGCATCACTGCCCTCACTTTCACGCTCACTATTACCGCCAATCCCGACATCCCTGTCCTCATCCGCGTGGCAGCCGGCGCTCTGGGCGTCTTCCTCGGACTCGCCGCGATCGCACTCATGCGTAGGCACCGCATCGCCGAACTCGCCGACGCTGCATGGCTCGCAATGATGGAGCACAACCACGGAATGCCCATAATCCACGGCGAGACGTGGCTCACCACTCAGACCGAGCCCCGATGGGGTATGCCCACGTGGTGGCGGTATGTGAGCAAGGTTCGCGTCTACCACCTGTGGCTAACCGCCTTGTTCCTGTTCACGGCCGGCGCGCTACTTCTATGGGTATGGGTACTCGCCACCGGGATCTAACGCGCCCGACCCTCTCGAGTGGATACCTTGACCTGATTGATCATCGGGGCCGCACTCGTCGTGTCGGTCATCGCACTCATCACCGCACTGCAGGCCCGACGTCGCCAGCGCTGACACCTACCGCACCACCAACGGCTAGAAGCGGAGCGGAGGGCGTGGGAACGCTCCTGTCGGTGTGTCGGGAGTGTGCCGGTAGTCGGTTTCGTCTTGGAGTCCCCAGTACGTCTGTTGGTCCAGCCAGTGACAATACACCCGGTCGGCCGTGATCCTGTTCGGCCTTCGTCCGTTCGGCCCTCGCCATGCCGCCACTTCGACTCTGCTGTGGGTGAGGTGCGCCTTGTCACGGACGTACTCAACTGCTGGAGCCAGGTCCTGGTCAGAGGACATGACGATAGCCGTATCGAACTTCCCCTCCGAAGCCATCGTCACGAGGTCGACTGCGAGGGCCACGTCGATGCCCTTCTCGCGAGGGGAGTCTTCGCAGTCCGGCCAATCCGCGGGGTACCTGAGAGTCCGTTTGATGATGTTGATGCGGTTGTTCCTCGTCCAAATCGACATCTGCCGCCGAGCGGCGGAGTACCCGTTCGCGTCGCGGGCCTGATCGGGTACACCGCGGTAGACCCTCACCTCGAGGAGGTCGCGTTCACCATCACGCCCGCGCGCAGCGAGATCCAAACCCAGATCTAGAGGGTTCACCTGCCCCTTGAAGTGTGGGTCATGGGGGGAGTGGAAGCTCTCTCGGGCACGCATGTAGACGTTCTGCCAGTCAAGAAAGACGATGACCCTCTCTGCCACGGAGGCCCCCCTAAGACAATCCCCGCCGTGCGGAAGCTAAGTCCGGACGGCGGGGTGGATTGCCTTCTAGCCTAGGTGGGTATTTTCCCACGTGTCAACTTTGCTAGTACGTCCTGGTATCTCCTGGTATCTCCTGGTATCCCGTCGTCTGCGCGGCAACTGCGGCGCAGAGTGGCGGTGAGGAGTCGGTGCCGTTGATGCCGACAGTGTCAGGCTGGGAAGTCCGGCGGAACGATCGAGCTCGAGCCGGGGGCGACAGTCATCCCCGATAGCGCGAGATCGCGAGTCACGACCGCCGGCAGCCATTCCACGCGCTCGACTGATCATTCGGATAGAACGTGTGGGAGAACTGTGCCGTCTTGCTGGGTGGCTGGTCGCCGAGAGGTACCGTCCAACCCAATTCTTGACTGGGCACGATGGACCTAGGGAGAGAGCTGACGGTCACGACCTCCCCGACTGTGCCGCGGCTACTCGACGCGACGAGTCGTGTGAAGTTGACTAGCGCCTCGAAGATCCTGCCCGGGTCCGAGGGGTTCGCACGCACGGCGAACTTCACGGTCCTCCGAAGATGCGCCATCGCGACCTTCGGGTAGGGCGCCCCGATGGCACCGACGATCAGCTTGTGGTTGCCCATCGAGCTGTAGCGCACTTGAAAGTCCCCGACAGGTTGAATGAACTGGATCATCTCCCCTTGGACACCCCACTCACAGTTGCCCACACGGACCCCAACCGGCCAGGACGACGGTGTCCGGTTAGGGCTGTGCGCGAACCCTGCCAACTGAAACTGATGAGGTGCGCCCCGGAGGTGTCGATTGCTCGCGTAATGCTCGTTCATCGCGTCGGCTAACGCCTGGGGCGCAGCCGCAGGATCGACACCGGAGATGACTTCCGCAGCCCACATCTCCATCGGCTTCCCGTCGAGAATCGCCACGCCGGTATAGCCCATCAGCATCTGACCCCAGAGCAAAGTCGTCTTCGTCGCCCGGTCGCTCTGGTCGATGATACGCCGACCGGCGGAGGTCGTTAGCCGTCGATCGCTAGCCATGACGACGTACTCTGGTGTGACCGCGAAGGTGATCAGCGTCATGTCGTGAGAGTAGCCGGGAACGCGACCAGGGCACCCACCCCCCCACCCCAACCTCGCTCCCCATCTGCTCGCCACCGTCCGCACGGACAGCCGCCTGCGGGAGCTCGACGTCGTCGACCTGATCGACTTCATCGCCGGGACGGGTGTGCGGATAGCGAGGCGTGCGCGCTGGCGTGGGACGATGTCGACCTGTCCGCGGGGACTGTCACAATCCGGGCGAATGCTGTCCGAGCGACTGGCAAAGGCGTGATCCGGCAAGAGCACACCAAGACCGACGCCGGGGCCCGCCGGCTACGGGTATCCCAAGCCGTCCTGGGCGTCCTGGCGACCGGCGCGTCCGCGGTGGCCCACACCTGCACGGCCTCGTGTTTCCAACCGTCCTGGGGCACCTCCGCGACCCGAGGAACACTGCGCGGGACTGGGCCGAGGCGCGGGCCCGGCTAGGGATCGGGGAGTACTCGTTCCACAGCTTCCGGAAGACGGTCGCGACGGCGCTCGATCAAGCGGGCCTCTCCCCCAGGGACATCGCCGAGTATCTCGGGCACGCGAACCCGGCGCTGACAATGGGCACGTACATGAGCAAGACCGTAGGTGGCTCGCGTGCGGCAGACGCGATCGATGCCGTTATGGGCCGCTAGGGAAAGTGCGGAAATTCCGCACTTCCCGGACTGGACGCCGGTTGTGTTCCCGGGAACACAACCGTCAAGTGGCGAGGAGGTGGACGGGGTAAGTTCCCGGGAACTTAGCCCGAATGTGCGGGGTTTGTGCGGGATCGCCCGACTCATAACGCAGAAAGCCCCGGACGAATCCGGGGCTGATCTGGTGTTTTGGTAGCAGGAGCGGGGCTTGAACCCGCGACCTCACGATTATGAGTCGTGCGCTCTGACCAGCTGAGCTACCCTGCCGCGATGCACCCGAAGGTGGCGTGCGAGCCCCGAGTCAGGATTGAACTGACGACCCCTTCCTTACCATGGAAGTGCTCTGCCACTGAGCTATCGGGGCGTGCTACCCGCGTGCGGGCAACCAGAACAGAATACCAGAGCACCGGCATCCGTCCGAACCGGCGTCAACCGTCGGTGTGCTGCTCCATCCACGCGATCGGGTCGGTGTGGGTGGTGCCGTCGAGGAGCACTTCGAAGTGCAGGTGGGGTCCGGTCGCCTTGCCGGTCTGGCCGACGCGGCCGATCACTTCGCCCACCGAGACGGTGTCGCCCTGCGACACCGTGAGCGACCCGTATTGCATGTGCGCGTAGCGGGTGGAGACGAGGCGACCGTCGATCACGTGGTCGACGACGACGGTGACGCCGTAGTCGCCGCCGGCCTCGGTGGCGATGCGCACGGTGCCGTCGGCGATCACGTGCACCTCGGCGCCCGTGCCGGGGGTGAGGTCGACGCCGCGGTGGGGCGACGAGAACTTCGAGAGGTAGGTTTGCGAGCCGTAGGCGGCCGAGATCGGCACGCCGACCGGGAACGGCCACTGGATCGCGGCGCTCGGGTCGCTCACCCAGGTGCCGGCGAACTGGGTGACGCCGGAGTCGGCGGCGATGTCTTCCATCGACTCGACGTCGAAGCTCGACGAGCGCTCCAGCGTGCTGTCGCCGTCGGTCGACGACACGTACGCCTGGATGTTCTCGGTGGCCTTCGGCTCGGGCGCGGCCACGGCGATGTCGGCGCTCGGCGGCGTCGCCGAGATGGCGGATGCCGGGAGCGTCGTGCCGATGGCGAGCAGCCCGACGAGCGACATCACACCCAGCGAGAACGACGTGGCGGCGACGCGCTTGAACGACACGCGACGGTGCCGACGCACGACGTGCGCGGCGGGACCGGGCGCGGCCACGACGGGAACGGTCTGGATCGGCGTCTGCCCCGTGAAGGAGAGGAGGCGCGCGGCTTGCTCGAACTCGTCGGCGAGGCACGGCTCGGCGGCAGCGGCGACGAACGCGAGCGGGATCGCGTCGGCGGCGTGCGTGTCGATGAGGACGGACTCCGCAGCGGCATCCTCCGCGGTCGCGACGACCTCTTCGGCGGGCAGCGTGTCAGCGAGCGCGAACGCAGAGACGCCGGGCTTCGCGTGTGCGCGGTCCCGGCGTCGGAGGGTGGGGGCGGAGACGGATGCCGGTGCGGCATCCCGGGTCTCGGCGATCGGAGCGATCGGACCGTTCGTGGGCTCGGTGTGCTGGGAGGACACCTGCGGGGCCTCGACCTGCGGGGCCTCGACCTGCGGCACCTCGACCTGCACGGCCTCGACCTGCGGTACCTCGACCTGCGGTACCTCGACGGCCTGCGCCTGCAGACGACGCCACTGCGCGCGCGTCAGCTCCGCCTGGACGGCGGGCGCGGCGGCACGGCTGGACCGGCGCGTGGGCGCAGCGTCGGCCAAGGGGGCGTCGAGGGTCAAAAGTGCAGGCTCTCGGTCGGGCGCATCGGGTTGCGCGGGCTTCGGGGGGCTTCCGTCGAGCGTCACGAATCGGGTGGGAAAGGTAACGATCGGGTAAACACTACCTCGCTCGGCCTGAGAATGCCATGGATGCTCACTGATATACCGCGGAGCTGATCCGCTCGAACAACTCGGGGCCCGCGGCGATCGTCATCTCACGCCCAGGAGCGCCGTCCGGCATCCCGCCGACCCGGCCGCCCGCTTCGACCACGAGGAGTCCGCCGGCCGCGTGGTCCCACGGGTGCAGCCCGCGCTCGAAGTAGCCGTCGAGCCGCCCCGCGGCGACGTACGCGAGGTCGAGCGACGCCGCGCCGGCCCGCCGGATGTCGCGCGCGAGAGGCATGACGCGTCGCAGCCGCGCGAAGTCGCCCTCGTGGGTAGCGGGGTCGTATCCGAAGCCGGTCGCGACGAGCGCACCCGCCGCGGTGGGCGCGCCGACGTGCAGCCGCTGGTCGCCGAGCCACGCCCCGCCGCCGCGCGTGGCGTGGAAGAGCTCGTCGGTGACGGGCTGGTAGACGACCCCGACCTGCTGCTGCCAGCGCGCGGCTGTCGGCTCCCCCGTCACGGCGGCGATGCTGACGGCATAGTGCGGGATGCCGTAGAGATAGTTCACGGTGCCGTCGATCGGATCGACCACCCACGTGATGCCGGTGGGGTCTCCGGCGGGCGCTCCGGTGGCGCCGCCCTCCTCGCCGAGGATCGCATCGCCCGGGCGTGCGGCAGCCAGCCGCGCGCGGACGAGGTCTTCCACCTCGCGGTCGGCCTCGGTGACCACGTCGGCCAGGGTCGACTTCGTCGCGGCGACCGCGACCCCCTCGGCCCGACGGCGCCGTGCGAGGGCACCGGCCTCCCGCGCGATGTCGACGGCGAGCGCGAGCAGTCCGGTCCTGTCGACTCGGGACGAAGATTCCTCCATGCATTCCACGCTACGCCGATACCGTGGATGCCATGAGCCGCTCCTCGTCGAGTCACTCCGATCGTCACGATGTCGTCGTCGTGGGCGGTGGTCACAACGCGCTCGTCGCCGCCGCCTACCTGGCGCGTGCCGGGTACCGCGTCGTCGTCCTCGAACGGCAGGACCATCTGGGTGGCGCCGCGGTGTCGGAGCGACCGTGGGAGGGCGTGGATGCGCGTCTGTCGCGCTACTCCTACCTCGTGAGCCTGCTTCCCGGCAGCGTCATCGACGATCTGGACCTCCGCATCGACCTCCGGCGTCGCCGCTACTCCTCTTATACGCCCGATCCCGCCGACCCGCGTCGCGGCATCCTCGTCGACAACGGCGACGCCCTCGCGACGGCGATGAGCTTCGCGCGGACCACCGGCGACGCGCGCGAGGCGGAGCGGTTCGCCGAGTTCTCCGACCGACTCCTGCCGATGGCGGCGACGCTGTTCCCCACGGTCACCGAGCCGCTGCGGCGAGCGAGCGCGGTGCGTGACACGGTCGCCGACGCACGGCTATGGGATGCGCTCACCGCGCGCCCGCTGGGCGAACTGCTCCGCGAGAGCCTGTCGACCGACCTCGCCCGTGGCATCGCCCTGACAGACGGCCTCATCGGCACGTTCTCGTCGTCGGACGATCCGTCGCTGCGGCAGAACCGGTGCTTCCTTTACCACGTCATCGGCGGCGGGACGGGCGACTGGGACGTGCCCGCCGGCGGCATGGGCACCGTCAGCGCGGCGCTCGAGCACGCGGCCCGTGCGGCGGGCGCCGACCTGCGCACCGACGCCGAGGTCGCCTCGGTCTCCCCCGACGGCGAGGTTGTGCTGGCCGACGGCGAGACGTTCCACGGCCGCCTCGTGCTGAGCGGGGTGGGCCCGTCGGTGCTCCGCGGCCTGCTGCGTGCGGGGGGCGCCGTTCCCGAGGCAACCGCCCCGGCGACGGCACCTGCTGCGGCGCCCACCGACGACGCGCGCCCCGACGATCCCCGGCCAGAGGGCGCGCAGGTGAAGGTCAACATGCTGTTGCGTCGTCTCCCCCGCCTTCGCGACGAGGACGTCGCCCCCGAGGCCGCGTTCGCCGGCACCTTCCACATCAACGAGACGATGACCCAACTGGATGCCGCTCACGCGATGGCTGCGGCAGGCGGCATCCCCTCGCCTCTCCCGGCGGAGATCTACTGCCATTCCCTCACCGACCCGTCGATCCTGGGCGACGATCTGCAGCGCAGTGGGGCGCAGACCCTGACGCTCTTCGGATTGCAGGTGCCGCACCGCCTCGTCGCGGATGCCGACGGCGACACGGTGCGGGGAGAGCTCCTCGCCGCCGCTCAGGCGTCGCTCGACTCCGTGCTGGCGGAGCCGATCGCGGACTGCGTCGCCGACGCACCCGACGGGCGACCATGCATCGAGGCGCGCACCACCGCCGATCTGGAAGCCGATCTGGGCATGATCGGCGGCGACATCTTCCACGGCGACCTGTCCTGGCCGTGGGCGGACGACGATGAACCTCTCGACACCCCGGCTCAGCGGTGGGGCGTCGCCACCGGCCACGAGCGCGTGCTCGTGTGCGGATCGGGCGCCCGCCGCGGCGGCGCCGTCAGCGGCATCGGCGGGCACAACGCCGCGATGGCCGCCCTCGAGATCCTCCGCGGCTGACCGCGGATCGCCTCACTGCTGGGGCGGCGGAGGGGGCGGCGGGTAGCCCTGGTAACCCTGACCGGCCGCGGGGGCCGACGGCGGGGCGGGCTCAGCCGGAGCCGCCGGCGCAGGCGGAGCGGCAACGGCCGGAGCGGCAGCGGCGGCCGGGTAGGTGGGCTGACCCGTGTAGTACGCGTTCCAGTCCGGCGAGCCGTCGGGTAGGGCGGGCAGGGGCGTGCGGGCGTCGGCGTAGGTCGGCCACTGCGGCACCGCGGGAGGGGCGGGCGCGTAGTACGCCGACGGCGCGGGCGCCTGCGGGCGGGGGCGTTTCGGCGCGAACAGCGCGTTGACGAGGGGCACGAGCGCGGTGCCGACGGCCGCGAGGATCGCGAGGGCGACGACCACGCGCCAGTAGAACGGGCGGAAGTCGACGTACTCCTCGATCATCAGCGGCAGGATCAGCATGACGGCGAGGATGACGACGAGCCCGATCGTGACGTAGGTGACGATCGCGGTGAACGTCGTGCGGTGGCGGTCGTGCGCCTTCGAGAAGAGACGGATGTGCAGCAGCGCGCCCTGCAGGATCAGGACGATCAGCAGGAACTTCGTGAAGCGTTCGATGCCGCTGCCGAAGGCGCCGGTGGCCTCCGGCATCCAGATGAGGAAGGCGCCCACCAGCAGGATCAGCACCCACGTGACCATGCTCGCCAGCGCGAACCACGCGGGTCGGCGCGCCGCGAGGTTCGCCTCGAGGATCGCGACGCCGGCGAAAGCGGCGAGCAGCAGGATCGTGAGGAAGGCCTTCGCGATCATGCCGTTCGCGTCGCCGACCAGCACCCACACGACGCACACGACGGCGGCGGCGATGAGGGCGCCGATCGCCACCCAGATGGATGCGCGCAGAATCCTGCTCGAACTGGGATGCGTGATGGGTTCGCTCACCGTTGCTCCTCCGGTCGTGGCCGTACCTCCCCTCATCCTTGCACGATGACCCCGGCGACGTGATGGCGCGTCCACAGCGGTCGGTAGACTCGCCCTCGAGATGGCCTACCAGGTTCCCCGGATGGACGAGCGGCAGTCGCGCGCATGGCTCGCCCTCGTGTGGACGACCGAACTCCTCCCCGCCGCCCTCGACGCGCAGCTGCAGGCGGATGCCGGGATGACGCACTTCGAGTTCATGGTGCTGTCCACGCTGCAGCAGGCCCCGGGCGCCACCCTGCAGACGAAGGACCTGGCCGCGGCGGTCAGCGCCACGATGCCGCGGCTCTCACGCGTGGTGGGAAAGCTCGCAGAACGCGACCTCGTCGAACGCGTGGGCGGCACGGACGATGCCCGCATCGTGAACGTCCGGCTGACGACGGCGGGCCGGCGCGACCTCGTCCGCGCGGTGCCGTCTCACCTCGCGCTGGTGCGCGACCTCGTCATCGATCGGCTCTCCCCCGCCGAGCTCGACGCGCTGACGGACGCCCTGGAGCCGCTCGTCGATCGCCTCGGCCCACGAGGGCGCCTCGGCCGTACCTGACGTCGGTCCGCTCGCGCTCGGTCAGCGCGACAGCACGTCGTCGATGCCCGCCGCCGGAAGCGCGACGGTGACCTGCGTGTCCCACGGATCGCTCACGACGATCTCGTTGCCCCGGTCGGCGAAGGGCAGGCGGTGGTGCCGCAAGCGCGCCGCCAGCGCATCGAGGTCGTCGCGCGCGGGCACGGTGAGCGCCACGTCGCCGAGGCCGAGACTCGCCGCGCGCGGCCCGGCGCCCGCGCTGTTCCAGGTGTTCATCGCCACGTGGTGGTGGTAGCCGCCGGCCGACGCGAACAGGGCTCCTGGGAACGACCCGACCGTCGTCTCGAAGCCGAGCGCGTCGATATAGAAGGCGCGCGCGGTGGGAATGTCACCGACTTGCAGGTGCACGTGGCCGACCTTCCCGTGTGCAGCGGCCGCCCCCGCCACCGCCGCGTCGGTCAGATGCTTCTGGAGGTACGCGTTCGGGTCGAGGTAGAGCGTCGACATCTGCAGCTCACCGGCCGCGTAGCGCCACTGGTCGCGCGCGCGGTCGGTGTACAGCTCGATCCCGTTCCCCTCCGGATCGGTGAAGTAGAAGGCCTCACTGACGAGGTGGTCGCTCGACCCGGCGAACCTGCTCCGAGGGTCCTGCGCGGCACGGAGCACGGTCGCCGCAAGCGACGGCGCGTCGTCGAAGAGGAAGGCCGTGTGGAAGAGGCCCGCCTGACGGGGGTCGACCGCCGGCAGTCCCGGCGTGGCGATGAGCCGCACGAGCGGAGTCGCTCCCCGTCCGAGCACGCGGTGCACTTCGCTGCCACGCGACCGCTCCTCCAGCGGTTCCATCGCGAGCGCCGCGGAGTAGTACGACGACATCAGATCGAGGTCGCCGACGCGGAGGGTGACGGCATCCATTCCCGTGTCGGGGTTCAGCACGCGGTCAGGCGCCACCGCAGGTGCGGGGGTGGTGTCGGTCATGGTCGTCTCCGCTCGGGCATCATTCAGTTGTAGGTACAACATCTTGACGTGCGGAGTATTCCCGCGTGACGACGCTCAGCCGTCGGATGCCGTGGGCGCGCCCGTCGGCACCGGCTTCGCCGTGGGCTTCGGCGCGGGGACGGGCGCCGGCTCGGGCACCGGCCCCGGAAGCGGCGACGGCGTGAGAGCGATCACCGTCGCGTTCGTGCGGAACGTCCAGAGCGTCGCGCCGTCGCCCGTCTTCAGCCGCAGCCATCCCGCGTACGTCCCCGTGATGACGTAGAGAGTGCCCTTCTTCGCCGAGATGCGCCCTGCCGCGCACGCGGTGGACGGGGCCGTGCGCACCGTCGTGGCATCCGTCTTGATGCGGGCGACACTCGCGCGCGGGATCAGCAGGTCGTCGGCGACCGGCTTCCGGCACGAGGAGACCGTCGACGGCGCCCCCGTGCTCGTCTTCACGTCCGGGGCGAACCAGTCCACGTAGTAGTTGTAGAAGTTGCGGTTGCCGTATGTGGAGCAGGGGTCTCCCGAGCCGTAGCCGGCGTTGAGCGCCGACAGGTTCGGGCGATACGGCGTGTAGTTGTAGAGGTTCGCCGTCGCCTGATTGGTGATGAACACCCGGGAGGTGCCGCAACCGGCATCCGGGTGCCAGAGGATCGTGTTGGTCTGTCCTGCGCGGTAGCGGAACGCCTCAGGCTTCTTCGTGTAGATCTGCATCTGCCGCGCCCCGAGATACACCTGATTGACGAAGCCCGCCGCCGCCGCCGAGCACGGAGCGGTGTCGGGACACGACTGGCCCATCGCGGCGCGATACGACCACTCCGTCGGCGCGGTCGAGGTGACGAGGCCCTGCTCCTTCTGGAGCATGACGAGGATCACCTTCGGGTTGATCCCGCACGCCTTCGCGACGGCGACGATCACCGCCGACGCCCGCGCTTTCGTCGCCTTCGGCAGCGCCGCGCAATAGGCATCCGCGGCCTTGGCGGGCACGTCGACCGTGAAGCTCTTCAAACACGTCGGCGAGCCGGTCTTCGCCTTGCAGGTCGGGACTTTGGATGCCAGGAACGACTGCACCGCCGATGCGGTCATCGACCCGGAACGGTAGAACTCGGCGTCGCTGATGAGGGTGCCGCCGTCGACGATCGTGCTCGGAAGCGGAGCGGTCGCCGCGACCGCGGGGGGTGCGGCGATCATCGATCCGAGAATCACGCTCGCCGCCGCGAGGATCGCCGCAGTCGCGCGGCGGAATCTCGTCAGGGGCGAATGCATAGGTCCTCGCGGCCGATGCTACCCGCGCGAGCCGTGAGGACGGCGAGTCGGCTCAGTAGGGCAGCGCCAAGTAGGCCGCTGCCACCCAGCCGCGGTACGACCCGTACCTGACCTCGCGCCACGTCTTCGGGGAGCGCGACCAGTTGCTCACGGACGAGCCTGTCAGCGTGACCTTCGCCCCCTTGGGGATCACCGTGACGACCGAGCCCGTCCAGGCTTTCGTCCGCAGGTTCAGCGCGGTCTCGGTGACGCGGATATTGGTGGGCACCAAGTACTTGGAGGTCGTCCACCCGCTGTAGGTCGCGGCCGCTGCCCCGTAGGAGCCGGCCCGCACGCTGCTCCAGCCGTCACGCGTGCCGAGCACGACGACCTTCTGGCCCTTCTTTAGGGTGAGCACGATCTCCGTCGAACCCGAGGCGCTGGCGCGGACATTCAGGTCTTTCGTCGCGGCGTACGACGTGTAGGTGGGTTTGATGATTTTCGACGACATCACCCATCCGGTGCCGTTCGCCGTTTCGATCTTGCGCCACGTGCCGGCCGTGGCGTACGCCTTGACGTAGGAGTGCTTCAGCACGGTGGCCACCGCGACTGCCTTCTCGCCGGGCTGAGCGCGAAGCGTCACATCGGCGGTCAGTTCGCGGGGGAAACCCCGCCCCCCTTCGAACTCCGTCGGCACCACCTGCGTGACCGAGTAGGGAACCCACCCCTCAACGCCGTCCACGCTGATCTTCCGCCACGCGGGCACCTGCGCCGACACCGACACCTCGTCGCCGGCCGCCAACATCTCGACCGCGGCCGCACTGTGCGACGGCTCGGCCCGCACGGTCGTGTCGACCGTCACGATGCGCGCGACGGCGGGGGTGATCGGCTCCTCGATCGGGGCGGCCGTGGCGCTCAGCGCAGGGCTCACCCCCACGAGTCCGACGGTGAGGGCGAAAACGGCAGCGGCGGCGATGGCGACGAGGCTGCGAGAGGTGCGACGCGGGGGCATGCGCTCATCCTGCCACCTGCTGGCCGAATCGCGCGCTCCTGTGCCGTGGGGAAAAAGAAGAGGCCCCGTCCGGACTTCTGTCCGATCGGGGCCGTCCGCGGTGATGCGGTGGTGGCGAGTGAGGGATTCGAACCCCCGAAGTCTAAGACGGCTGATTTACAGTCAGATCCCTTTGGCCGCTTGGGTAACTCGCCAGGTGCGCACCCGCCCGGCTTGTGCAGTCGACCGGAGGCGCGATCACCTATCTTACCTGCACGACGCGCGTGCGAAAAACCACGCTCACGCCGCGACGACGACCCGCTCCACGAACGACTCCACGCGATGCCGGGTGCCGTCGATGCGCCTGTCGACGCTCGCGCGCACCTCGCTGGGAGCGAGCGGCGCGGCCAGCCGCACGTTCTCGTGGCACCCCAGGTCGGCGCAGACGTAGGTGCCGACGCTGTCGCCGCGGGCACCGGCATCCCCCGCCCGCCGTGCGGTGAACAGGGCCACCTGGTCGCCGGGCTGCATCGTGTGACACAGATTGCACATGGCGGGGCGGCCACGACCCGAACCGTCGGTGGCGCGGAGCACGACACCCGTGGGCGAACCGTCGATCTCGGCCACGACGTAGGCACGGCTGCGGGTGCGAGGATCGCGCCAAGCCAGGAAGTCGAGGTGGTCCCAGTCGACGAGCAGGAAATCCGGGGGCAGGGCGACCCGGTCGAGTTCGTCGGGTGCGGCGTTCACGAGGACCGCGCGCACCTCATCCTCGGTGAGCGGCTGCATCCCCCCAGTCTACGAACCCGTCACCGTCGCCGGCTCGACGACGGCGAGCGCATCGCCCTTCCACGCGACGGGCATCGGATCGGTGACGCCTCCCACGAAGCGCCCGTCCTCGCCGACGTTGCGGAACGCGAACAGCAGCCAGCGTCCGTCGTCCCGGCGGCGCAGGAGCCGCCCGACGTAGAGGTCCTCGCCGGTGAGCCGCTGAGCGCGGTCGACGTCGAACGGCCCGAGCACGCTGTCGGCGGGGATCGCCCACGTACCGCCCCGCTCCCCTCGACGCGACGGCATCGAGTGCTCGGCCAGGCACGAGAACAGCAGCACCGCGCGGCCGTCGACGACTTCCACCTGGGTGACCTCGAGCTGCCCGAACCCCGCCTCGCTCGGCACGCTCACCGGCTCGCGCAGCTCCCACTCCCTCAGGTCGGCCGACCAGGCGTGACCGATCACGCCTCGACCATCGACGGGCCCGTGCGGCGCGCGCGCCGTCACGTACATGTGCCAGCCGTCGCCATCCGGATCGGGGAACACCCACGGATCGCGGAACGCCTCGTCGTGCCACGCTCCGCTGTCGATGGTCTCGTACCAGGGGCCGGCCGCCTCCAGCACGGGCCCCGGCGCCTTGTGCCAGGTGAGGAGGTCTCGGGAGGTGGCGTAGCCGATGCGCTGGATGTTCTTCCCGCCGGATGCCAGTGAGGAGCCGGTGTAGAAGAGGTACCAGGTGCCGTCCGGATGCCGCACCGTCGACCCCGTCCAGGTGGCGAGGTCGTCGAACGCGGGCGCATCGCCGCGGACGAGGGCATCCTCGATGCGCGTCCACTCGATGAGGTCGTCGGACACGGCGTGACCGACGGACGCGCGGTAGTGACGCGCGTCCGGATCGTGCAGGGCGCGGGAGGCGTAGAGGAAGAAGAGGTGGTACCGGTCGCCGTCGTCGGCGAACCAGAAGTCCCACACCCAGGAGTCGGGGAGGTCGAACAAGAGAGAGGTTCCTTACTGGAGGTCGTGGGGGCGGGCGGAAGGGACGACGAGGACGGTCATCCCTTGACGCCGCTGGCCGCGATGGAACTGACGAACGCCCGCTGGAAGACGAGGAAGACGACGAGCACCGGGATCGTGATCATCGAGGTGTAGGCCATCACCTCGCCCCAGGCGGTGTTGAGCTGGAAGAAGTACTGCATGCCGACCATGACGGGCCGCAGGTTCTCCTTCTGCACGACCATCAGCGGCCAGAGGTACTGGTTCCAGGCGGGCAGGAAGGTGAGGATTGCGACCGTGGCGAACGCCGGCCCGGACAGGGGCACGATGATGCGGCGGTAGATCCCGAACCAGCTCGCCCCATCGATACGGGCGGCCTCGTCGAGCGACTTCGGAATGGTGGAGAAGTACTGCGTGAACAGGAAGATCGAGAACGCGTTGGCGATGAACGGCACGATCTGCACTTCGTAGGTGTTGAGCCATCCGAAGTCGTACTTCAGCACACCGCCCTCGAACACGAGCGTCGGCAACTGCGCCACCCAGTAGACCATCGGCACCGCGATCGTCTCGAAGGGCACGATCAGCGTCGCGATGATGATGGCGAGCACGACGATGCGGCCGCGCCACGCGAGTCGCGACAGCGCGAAGCCCGCCATCGAGTTGACCACGAGCCCGAGCCCCACGGTCAGCACGGTGACCAGCACCGAGTTGAACATGAACTGCGCGACCGGCACGCGGTCGAAGACACCGAAGTAGTTGTCGAGGCTGATGTCGCCGACCGGCAGGAACGCCATCGGAGAGTCGATGTCCTGCAGGATCTGCGCGTCGGGCTTGAGGCTGGAGACGAACATGAACACGAGCGGGAACAGGAAGACCACGGCCAGCAGCGACATCGCGACGTAGGTCGCGACGACGCCCCATCGGCGGGAGGTCGCGGCGGACCGGGGCGCGCGCCGCGCGTTCTGACGCGAGCGGGCGGGCGGGGCGAGGGTGTCGGTCATCAGTCCTTCTCCCGGGTGAGGCGGCGCTGGATGAGCGCGATGATGAGCACGGCGACGAAGAAGATGAGTGAGATGGCCGCCGCATAGCCGATCTCCTGCTGCTCGTATCCCTTGCGCACGGCGTGGAAGACGATGGTGGAGGTGGCGCCCTGCGGGCCCCCCTGGGTCATGACGTCGATCTGCACGAAGAGGCCGAGCGCGGCGATCGTGATCGTGACGAGCACGAACACCATCGTGGGTCGCAGTCCCGGCCAGGTGACGTTGGTGAACTGGCGCCACGGGCTCGCACCGTCCATTCGCGCAGCTTCGTACAGCTCCTCCGGGATGGTCTGAAGGCCCGACAGCCAGATGATCATGTGGAATCCGACGGCCTGCCAGATCGACATGACGATGATCGCCCCGAGTGCGGTGGACGGATCGTTGAGCCAGTCCGTGCCGCTCCACAGCCCGAAGGTCACCGCGTCGATCATCGAGTTGACGAGCCCGTCCTCGCGGTAGAGGAACTTCCAGAGGATCGAGACGACGACGATGGAGGTCACGACCGGGATGAAGAACACGACCCGGAAGAACGTGGTTCCCCGCAGCCTGCGGTTGACGAGCACGGCGAGGGCGAGTCCCAGTCCCGCCTGCACTGGAACGACGACGAGCGCGAAGAGCGCCGTATTGCCGATCGACTGCACGAAGACGGGGTCGGCGGTGAAGGCGCGGATGAAGTTGTCCATGCCGACGAAGCGCGGCGGGTTGGGCGAGATCAGTCGCGCGTTCGTGAACGAGAGCGTGAAGGCGAGGATCACGGGGATCACGAGGAACAGGAGCAGGAGGATCGCGGCGGGGGCGATCATCCCCCACCCGGCCCACGCCTGGCGGCCGCGGCTCGTGCGAAGACGGTGGAGTGCGCGCCGAGGAGTCTCGGCTGCCACCGTGGGAGGTGTGACAGTCATGAGGAGTCGTGCCTTTCAGCAGCAGGTCCACGGAGGGGAGGGGGCCCGGTCGCGGGCCCCCTCCGCACCGATCACTGGAAGCCGTACCCGTCGTTCGACGCGATGTTCGCGTCGATGTCGGTGACGGCCTGATCGAGCGTGCTCTTCACATCGGCACCGCTCATGATGTTCTTCGCCGCCGTCTCGAACGTGGTCGAGATCACCGCGTAGGCCGGGGTCTCCGGACGCAGCACCGCGTACTTCTGCGAGAGCTCCACGAACGGACGGAGCACACCGTCGTCACCGAAGTACTTCGACGCCTGAGCGGCCGCCTCCGTCGCGGGGATCACGATCTGCTTGTCCGCGAACTCGGTGATGTACTCGTCGTTGAAGCTGAACTCGAGGTAGTCGCGTGCACCCTCGGCGTCGTTGCAGCTCGACGAGATCGCCCACTGCCACGAGCCGCCACCGATCTTCGGGCCGTTGCCGAAGTCCGGCGGCGGGAGGATCAGCAGGTCGTCGCCGATCGCTTCGACGGATGCCAGGGCGTTCCACACGCCCGTGTAGCTGAGGGCGACCTCGTCGTCGACGAACTCCTGATTGCCGACGGTGCCGGAGTTGCTCGCGTATCCCTTGTCGAACAGCTCCTGGAACCAGGTTCCCCAGGCCACGGCGGCGTCGCCGTTGAGCGACCCGTCGGCGCTGAGCATCGTGTCGCGATCGATCAGGTCACCGCCGAAGCTCTGCAGGAGGGGCGAGTAGGCGTAGGGCCACCACTCACCGGTGTCCTCGGCGCCGATGTCGATGGGCGTGTCGTAACCGGCATCCTTCAGCGTGGCGAGCGCCGCGTCGAATTCGTCCTTGGTCCACGGCTGGTCGGTGCTCGGAATGCGGATGCCGTTGCCTTCCAGCACGGACTTGCGCGCGAAGATCGACAGCGCGGCATCCCAGTAGCCCGCCGAGTAGATCTCGCCGTCCCACTTTCCGACGGCGGTCGGCAGCAGCGAGTCGGTGATCTCGCTGGAGATGCCGAGGGGCTGCAGGTACTGCGCCCATGCCCAGTTGGGCATGATCGGGCCGTCGAGGTCGAGGAGGCACGGGAGGTCGCCGGAGGCGGCGGCCGCCACGATCGCGTCGTTGTAGGCGCCCTGCGGGAAGGACTCGTGCACGACCTCGTACTCGTCCTGCGAGGCGTTGTAGTCGGAGATAATCCGCTCGTACACCTCGAGTTCGGCGGCGTTGCCCGCCGAGTGCGTCCACATCGTGAGCTGGGTGCGGCCGTCCTCGCCGGTCGTGGTTCCCTGACCGGCCTGGCCGCATCCCGTCAGGGCGAGGACGGTGACCAGTCCCGCCGCGACGAAGAGGGGCGACGTTCTGCGCGTCATTGTGGTTTCCTATTCCTGGTGCCCGACGCCCACGTCGGGTACCTGATCGGGGGCCGCCGAGCGCGGCCCTTCGGTTGCGTGTGAAGCCCGTCGTCGGTCTCGTTTGGCGACTTGCGCCGGCGGCGGGCCCACAGAGTCTCGTCGGACGACGGGACACTCCATTCGGTGTGCGGCATCCTCATCCCCTTCCGCGCGGACGCCGAGCGCGACCTCCATCGCCCAGCGACCCATCTCGTAATGGGGCAGAGCGATGGTGGTGAGAGGGGGATCGAGTTCCGCGGCGACCAGCTGCTGGTCGTCGTAGCCGACGACGGAGAGGTCTCGCGGGATGCCGAGGCCGCGGCGATGGGCGGCGGTGTACACGCCGATCGCCATGCGGTCGTTGAAGCAGAAGATCGCGGTCGGGCGCTGGTCCTCGGGGAGGTCGAGCAGCCGATCGGCCGCTTCCCTCCCGCCCTGCGCCGACGTCTCGCCCTGCACGTGGAGGGCGGGATCGGCCTCGATGCCGGCCTCGGCGAGCGCGGCGAGGTAGCCGTCGTGACGCAAGCGGGAGGCGATCGGTTCCGGGTCGATCGTGTCGAGGTAGGCGATCCGGGTGTGGCCGGCGGCGAGGAGCTCGCGCACGGCGGCTTCTCCCCCGGCGCGGTCGTCGGGCACGACGCTGCGGAAGCCGCCCGCGGCCGGATAGCAGTCGAGCATGACGGTGCCGTGCGGCAGGCCCACCGGTGCGGTCGCGGCCCGGTGCCACATGGCTGCGTACAGCACGGCATCCACCTGCTGCGCCGTCATCGCACGCACCGCCTCGGTCTCGACGTCGGCGTCGCCGCCGGTGTCGACGAGCATGACCATGTGGCCGTTCTCTCGGGCGGCATCCTGGGCTCCGGCGAGCATGCGCCCCGCGAACGGCGTCGTGGCGATCTGGTCGGAGATGAGCCCGACGATCCGGGTGCGCTGGGTGCGCAGGCCGCGCGCGACGGCGCTCGCGGAGTAGCCCACCGCGTCGGCGGCCTCACGCACGCGCTGCCGGGTGTCTTCGGAGATGCGCGACTGCGCGTTGTTGAGCACGAGTGAGACGGTGGTGACCGATACGCCGGCGGCGGCGGCGACGTCGAAGATGCGTGCCCTGCCCATGCCCCACCTCACATCCTTGTGCTGATCGGTCGTTTCACTGCTTTGATAAAACGTTTTATCGGATAGTAGGACACGAACGTCGTAGTCGTCAACACCTCTCCACGAGATCGCCGCGGCATGGACGGTTCGCCGGGGCGGCACAGGGGCGGCACAGGCGGCTCTCGCCTGGGGCGGTCACCCGGGCGCACAGCGGCTCACCGGGGCGGCACAGCGGAGGAGATCGGCGCTGCGGAGGGCGCATCGCGCGTGTCGGGCCCTCCGATCCGCCGATCTCCTCCCATCCGCCGAGGCGCGTGCCTCCCATCGGCCGAGGCGCTCCTGTCCCCGCGGCCGCCGAGCCCACCCCTGACGGGCGGGAGCCCCCCGGATAGACTTCCCTCATGGCTGACTCTTCGTTCGACATCGTCTCCAAGATCGACCGCCAGGAGGCGGACAACGCGCTCAACCAGGCCCGCAAGGAGGTCGAGCAGCGCTACGACTTCAAGGGCACCGGCGCGTCCATCGAGTGGAGCGGCGAGGCCATCCTCATCAAGGCCAACAGCGAGGACCGCGCCAAGGCCGTGCTCGACGTGTTCCAGTCCAAGCTCATCAAGCGCGGCATCTCGCTCAAGTCGCTCGAGTCGGGCGAGGCGGTCGTCAGCGGCAAAGAGTACCGCCTGACGTCGACGCTGAAAGAGGGCATCTCGCAGGAGAACGCGAAGAAGATCGGCAAGCTCATCCGCGACGAGGGCCCGAAGTCGGTGAAGTCGCAGATCCAGGGCGACGAACTGCGCGTGCAGTCGAAGTCGCGCGACGACCTGCAAGAGGTGCAGCGACTGTTGAAGGCGGCCGACCTCGACGTCGACCTCCAATTCGTCAACTACCGCTAGCGCGCCGCGCGATCCGGCGTCAACCCTGAACTCGGGGGAGTTTTGACCACGTAGGCTGAAGACTCGATCTGGGGAGATCCCGGAGAGGGTGGATGGTCAGAGCAGGTTTCAACGTCGTGAGGGTGTCGGCCGTCGTCGGCCTCGTACTGTCTCTCGTGCCCCTGGAGGCGGCAGTCGCGGATGCCGCGAGCCCCGCGCCGGAGGTCACCGCGTCCCCCACCGCCTCGCCCGCGGCCGGACCGTCTCCGGAGTCCACCGCCGAAGCCTCGCCGAGCCCCACGTCCGACGCGAGCCCGACTCCGACGCCGTCGGCATCCGCTTCTCCGTCGCCGACGGCCCTGCCGAAGCCGCTTCCGACGTCGACGGCGACGCCCGCCGAACCAGAGGAAGAGGCCGAGCACCACACGGACGGTCCCACGATGCCGCTGACGCGTGAGATCCCGTGGTCCTCTTCGCTCTCCATCGCCCCGACGGCGCGCCTCGCGGCGAAGTATGGCCCGCAGCCGGTGTTCCACTTCCCCTGGTCGCCGGGCAAGCGCTGGGGTGCGAGCGGACCGCACGCCGACAGCGACGGCATCTACCAGGGCGCGATCGACTTCGCACCGCTGGGCTCGAGTACCACCGTGGTCCGGGCGATCGCTGCCGGACGCGTGTACCGCGTGAGCTGCGCGGGAGGCTGGTTCCTCGGAATCGACCACGGCGGCGGGTGGATGTCGGAGTACTACCACTTGCGCGAGGCGAAGTCGGGCCTCGTCGGCTCCTGGGTGGAGGCGGGCACGGCGCTCGGGTTGGCCGGTCAGACGCTGCCGTGCGGCGGGACGCCGGGTGACAGCAAGCACGTGCACCTGTCGATCCTGAACGAGGTGGTCGATGTTCCAAGCGGCAAGCGTCAGTACATCCCGGTCAGCGGCGTGCAGTTCGACCGGTTCGAGCTGTACGACACGAGCGGTTCGTACAACGGCGTGTGGCGCGACATGTCCGGCGCGACGGTGCTCACCTCTCGCCGCGTGACCTGCTGCCTCACCGCGTCCACACGCATCGGGCCGTCCAGCCCGAAGGCGGTGCTCCCCGACACCAACGGCAACGGCATCGACGACCGCGCCGAGATCAACGCCTGGGACACCGACCTCAACAGCGACGGCCGTGCCGACATCGTCGGATTCGGCTCGAAGGGCGTCATGGTCAGTCGGAGCACCGGCTCGGTGTTCACGACGTCGACCCGGGCCTTGTCGAGCTTCGGGTCCGAGACCGGTTGGACCACCTCCAAGACACTCCGCATGGTGATGGACGTGGACGGAGACGGGGCACCCGACATCGTCGGCTTCACCGGGTCGGGGGTGTTCGTCGCGCGCGGCAACGGCAGCGGCGGCTTCGGATCCGCCAGTCGGTGGACGACCGAGTTCGGCGCGAACGACGGATGGACGCTGTCCGGCCACGTGCGCACCCTGGCCGATGTCAACGGCGACGACCGCCTCGACATCGTCGCCTTCGGCAAGTACGGCGTGTCGGTCGCGCTCAACCAGGGCAGCTCGTTCGCGGCATCCCGGCGCTGGCTGAGCGCGATGGGCGGATCGGAAGCGGGTTCGTGGGATACCACACGCCATCAGCGGTTCGTCACCGACGTGAACGGCGACGGCCGCGCTGACGTCATCGGCTTCGGTGCGTCGGGAGTGCAGGTGGCGCTCAGCACAGGAAGCGGTTTCGCCGCACCCTCGCGCTGGACCGCGGCCTTCGGCCTCGATCGCGGGTGGCGCGCCGACGTGACCCCGAGGCAACTCGTCGACATGAACGCCGACGGACGGCTCGACGTGGTCGGCTTCGGCCGCGACGGCGTCTACGTCGCACTGAACACGGGGTCATCGTTCGCCACGGCGCGTCGGTGGAGTTCCAGCTTCGGTCAGGACTCCGGGTCGCGCGGATGGCGCACCACGCGAGACTCACGCGTGATCGCTGACGTGAACGGCGATGGCCGACCCGACATCGTCGGCTTCCGCACCGGCGGGGTGTGGGTGGCGCGCAACACGGGATCGGCGTTCACCTCCGCGGCGCGGTGGACGACGGACTTCGGCTCGACGGAGTGGACCCTCGGTGTCATGCCCCGCGCCGTCGCCGACGTGGATGGTGACGGCCGTGCAGACATCGTCGGCTTCGCCCGGCACGGCGTGCACGTCGCGCTGAGCTCCGGGAGCCGCTTCGACGCCGCGGCCCACTGGAACCCCGACTACGGGTGGGGGAAGTCGACGGGCAACTGGAAGGTTCGCACCAAGCCGCGCGGACTCAGCGCCGGCTGAGCGCCTCGGGGGGATCGTGGCCCTCAGCCGAGGGCACCTCCGGTGAGCCAGTTGTCGAGGGAGTCGTACGCCCTGTCGCGCGCGTCGGGCGCCGACAGGAAGACGTCGTGGATGGCGTGCGGGATGCGGACGAGCGTGACCGTCTTGCCGATCCGGGTGGCGGCGCGGGCGATCTCGTCGACGTCGAGCACGGAGTCGGTCGACGTCATCGCGGGCGACCACTGCACCGGCGACGTCCAGCCCGTGGAAAGGAGAACGAGGGTCGGGCACCCCACATCGATGCCCGCGGCGATCGTGGCGTGACCGGCGAGGATCGCGGACAGCCAGCCGGGATGCGTCGGGAACCCTCGCGCCGGGCGCCAGCGCTCGTGCCCCTCGGGAAGAGTTCCGAGCTCCCGCTGCGCACGCGTGTAGAAGCCGAGATCGACCTCCGGATGCCGCCCCAGCGGATCGACCCACGCGGCCGCGCGCACGAGCGGGGCGATCGCCTGTCGTCCGAAGGCACCGACCTGCAGCTCCAGCCACGGACTGTTGAGCACGAGCGCCGCCGCCCTTCCCGGATGACGCGCAGCCCACAGCGAGAGGATGAGCCCGCCCGTCGAATGCCCGACGAGCACCAGGCGACGAGGCCGACCATCGCTCATGGCGCGGAGGGCCGCGTCGATGTCGGCGTCGTAGTCGGCGAGAGAGGTCGTGTATCCGGGGGTCTGTCCGTCGCGGAGACTTCGGCCGTACTTGCGGAGGTCGAGCGCGTGGAACCGCGCCCCCCGTGAGGTCCAGAACTCGGCGAGCCTCGTCTGGAAGAAGTAGTCCGACCAGCCGTGGACGTAGAGCACGTCGACGTCCCGCAACGGTCCGAACAGTCGCTGGAACGCGCTCGGCATCCGTCTCACGAGCGTGGCGACGAGCTCGCCCTCTCGGTCCTGCCCGAGGGGCAGGGTCTGCTGCTCGTACGGCTCCCCCAAGACGTCCGGATGCCAGGAGCCCGCCATGCCGACCACCTCGCCCGGGAGGATCACTCCCCGCGGGAGACCCGGACCATCTCGTCGCGATCGACGACCTTGATACGCGCGCGCTCCTGCGCGGCGCCGAGGCCGACTTCGTGCTCGTCGAGGCGGTGCCAGCCGTCCAGATCCGTCCACGCGACACCGCGCTCGGCCAGCAGCGCCGGGATCGCCTCGTCGGACGGGTCTTCGGGATTCCACCACGAGCCCTGGTCGTTGATGAGGTGACGGATCGTCTCCATGGCATCCGACTTGGTGTGTCCGATGAGTCCGACGGGACCGCGCTTGATCCATCCGGTCGCGTACACGCCCGGCACACGCTCGTTGGAGTCCTTGTGGAGCACCTGTCCCTCGTGATTGGGGATGACGCCGTGGCGCTTGTCGAACGGGATGCCGCTGAGCGGGGAGCCGAAGTAGCCCACCGCGCGGTACACCTGCTGGACGGCGATCTCACGGAGCTCGCCGGTGCCGACCACGCCGCCCTGGCCGTCGGGCCGGGTGCGCTCGTACACGATCGCCGCCGCACGGCCGGAGTCGTCGGTCTTGACCTCGACGGGCTTCGCGTAGAAGTGCAGGTGCAGCCGTCGGCTCGCCTCTCCGCCCGCGTTGTTGACGCTCGGACGCTGACGCCACGACTGCAGCACCCGGTCGATCACCATGACCTGCTTGTTGCTCGCGATCGCCGCGCGACTCGCGTCGTCGTAGTCGAAGTCCTCGTCGTACACGACCAAGTCGACGTCACGCAGCTCGCCGAGCTCGCGGAGTTCGAGAGGCGTGAACTTCACCTGCGCGGGACCACGGCGGCCGAACACGTGCACGTCGGTGACCTGCGACGCCTCCAGCCCGTGCTGCACGTTCGCCGGGATCTCGGTGACCAGCAGGTCTTCCACATGCTTGGCGAGGATGCGCGCCACATCGAGCGCCACGTTGCCGTTTCCGAGCACGGCGACCGACGAGGCATCCAGCGGCCACTCCCTCGGGAAATCGGGGTGCCCGTCGTACCAGCTCACGAAGTCGGCGGCGCCGTACGAACCGACGGCGTCGATGCCGGGGATGTCGAGCGCCGCGTCGCGGATCGCCCCCGTTGCGAAGATCACCGCGTTGTAGTGCTTCTTGAGGTCTTCGAGGTGAAGGTCCTCACCGAAGCGGACGTTGCCGAAGATGCGGATGTCACCCCGGTCGAGCACGTCGCGCAGGGCCGTGATGATGCCCTTGATCCGCGGGTGGTCAGGAGCCACGCCGTACCGGACGAGACCGTACGGTGCGGGGAGCTGGTCGAAGAGGTCGATCGAGACGTCGAATTTGCGCTCGGCCTTCAAGAGGATGTCCGCCGCGTAGATGCCGGCGGGTCCTGCGCCGACGATGGCCAGCCTGAGCTTGGTCATGAGTTTCCTTTCCGGAGGATCCGGTCGTAGAGCAGGTCGCGGCGGCGCCCGTTCGGCCCGCCGCGGCGTCAGCTGGAGCGGTCGACGACGACGTGCGCAAACCGGGTGAGCGCCTCGCGCACCGGCCCGACGGGCAGCGGCTCGATCGCGGCGACCGCGTTGCGCGACCACTCGTTCGCCAGCCGGCGCGTCGCCTCGGTCGCGGGGTGCTCGCGGAGCCGCGCGAGCTCGTCGTCGAGCAGGGCAGGATCGGCACCGTCCGCGATGCGCGCGACACCGTCGTCGATCGCCGACTTGAGCGCCTTCGAGGCCGGGTCGGCCGCACGCCCGAGCAGCAGATACGGCATGGTGGGGACGCCGGCGCGCAGATCGGTGCCGGGCACCTTTCCGGTCTCGTCGGCATCCGCGGAGAGGTCGATGACGTCGTCGAGGAGCTGGAAGGCGATCCCGACCCGCTCGCCGAACTCCAGCACGGGCTTCTCGTACTCGGCCGGCGCATCGGAGAAGAGGATGCCGACCTGGCCGGCGGCGGCGATGAGCGAGCCCGTCTTGTCGGCGAGGACCTGCAAGTAGAAGTCCACGGGGTCGTCCCCGGCCTGCGCGCCGACGGTCTCGTGCATCTGGCCGAGCACGAGGCGCTCGAACGTATCGGCCTGGAGGCGGATGGCGCGCTCCCCGATCTGGGCCATGAGCTGGCTGGCCCGCGAGAACAGCAGGTCGCCCGTGAGGATCGCGACGTTGTTGCCCCACACCGCGTGGGCACTCGGCACGCCGCGACGCACGTCGGCACCGTCCATCACGTCGTCGTGGTACAGCGATCCGAGGTGCGTCATCTCGAGCGCGGTAGCGCCGGCGATCACGTCGTCGGTGACACCCCCGCCGAGCTGAGAGGTGAGGAGCGACAGCATCGGGCGGAGTCGCTTGCCGCCCGCCTCGTAGAGATAGCGACTCGTGACGTCGGCCAGCGCATCGCCGACGTGGAGCTCCGCCGCGAGGTTGTCCTCGACCCGCGCGAGCCCGTCTTCGACCACCGTGGCGAGACGTCGCATCTTGGGTCCGCCGAAGATCCGCTCGGTCATGCCGAGGTGGCTCGCCAGCTGCGAGCCGGGCGCAGTGGGGCTCGGAGTCACCCTTCCAGCCTACCGGGAGCGCGACGAGCCGGTTCAGCCCGAGCCCGTGAAGTACCTGCGGGGTTTGGTGGCGTGGAACTGGGTCGTGCGGGACTGAGGGCGGAGCTACGTCGTGCGGGGCTTGGTGGCGCGGTGGAGGGCGGCGATCCCGAAGGAGAGGTCGCGATAGGCGACGTCGGTCCAGCCCGCGTCGCGAATCCACCCGGCGAGCGTGCGTTGGTCGGGCCAGTCCTGGATCGACTCGTTGAGGTAGTCGTACGCTTCCGCGTTCGAGCTGACGGCGCGAGCCACCGTCGGCAGCACGCGGTCGTTGTAGAACTCGTACAGCGCGGCGAAGGCCTTGGACTGCGGGTGGGAGAACTCGCAGATGACGAGTCGCCCGCCGGGCGCCGTGACCCGCAGCATTTCGGCGAGAGCGACCTTCGGTTCGTTGACGTTGCGCAGCCCGAACGAGATCGTCACGGTGTCGAACTCGCCATCCGCGAAGGGCAACGCCATGGCATCCGCCTGCACGAACGACAGCCGGGGGTTGCCGCCGTGCCGACGACGACCCTCGGCGAGCATGCCGGGCGAGAAGTCGGCGGCCACGACGTCGGCGCCGCTGCGCGCGAGCGGCACCGAGCTCGCACCGGTGCCGGCGGCGAGGTCGAGGATGCGCTGGCCGGGTTTCGGCGCGATCGCCCGCGTCGTCGCCACCCGCCACAACCGATCGTTGCCGAGACTGAGCACCGTGTTGGTGCGGTCGTACGCGGGTGCCACGTCGTCGAACATGCCGCTCACGCGGGCGGGATCTTTGCCAAGATCGGCGCGGTTCGGCTGTTCGCTCACCGTTCGATCCTACGCGCGGGGACGCGTGAGGAGAGTGCGCGGCGAGGAGGATCGGGGAGGCTGAGCCGGCGGGTGGGCCAGCGGTCGTTGAGCGCGCGCAGCGAGCGGTCGTTGAGCGAGTGGAGCGAGCGGTCGTTGAGCGAGTGCAGCGAGCGGAAACGGCGCACCCGCCCATCCGGTCGTTGAGCGAGCGCAGCGAGACGAAACGCCGCCTCCTCCTCCACAGCCTCGGCGTGTCGGAAGTTGTCCACAGGAAGCACTCTTGATCTGGGTTTTGTCGACCTGAATGTCGGTGCCCCCGAGAAGAATCGGAGCATGACAGGAACCACGCCGACCGCATGGCAACAGCGCATCGACACGCTGCTGTGCGCGCTCGCCGACGCCCGCCGCGACGCCGCCGCAGCGCAAGCCCGTGAGGTCGCACTGCTGGCCGAAGCGGTCGAGATCGCCCAGGCGATGGCACAGGATGCCGGCGGCCCGACGTCCGTCACCGACATCCCGATCCGCTCCCTTGCGGCACAGATCGGTGCCGCCGCGCGGGTGTCGGACCGGACGGTGCAGAAGCACATGTCGGATGCCGTCGTGCTCGTCGAACGGTTCCCGGCGACGTTCGCCGCGTGGGCCGCCGGAGACGTGTCCCGCGGGCATGCGCGGGTTCTCGTCGAGACGGGCGCGGCGATCGAGGACGATGCCGCGCGGGCCGTGTTCGAAGACGCGGCGTTGGAAGTCGCGCGGCGGGAGACGCCAGGACGCCTGAAGCCCGCCGCACGGCTGTTAGCCGCACGGTTGCACCCGATCCCGCTGCAGGAACGTCACACGGCTGCCGCGACCAAGCGGGAGGTGTGGGTGCGTGATCTCGACGACGGGATGGCGGAGTTGATCGCGATCCTGCCCGCGGCGATCGCGCACGGCATCCGCGACCGCATCGACCAATACGCGAGACGCGTCATGGACGCCCGAGGCGCGCTCACGGGCGGCGGGGCGAACACGAGCGGTACCCCCGGCAGCGTGAACACTGGCGCGGGCGCGGTCGGCGCGACCTCCGACGGTGCGCTCCTCCCCCACGCCGACACGCCCGGCACTCGCCCCGACACCCGCCCCATCGACGCCCGCCGCGTCAGCGAGGTGCGGGCTGACGTGTTCGCCGACCTCCTCCTCACCGGACACGCCTCACCCGACGTCTCAAACGACGCGATCCCCGCCGGGGAGGCGATCATCGCCCGCGTGCAGGTCACCGTCCCGGTGCTCACCGCGGTCGGGGCGGACGACGCCCCCGCCGAACTGGTCGGCAAAGGCCCGATCGACACGGCCACCGCTCTCCGGCTGGCCGGCACCGCGACAGGGTGGGACCGGGTACTCACCCACCCCATCACCGGAAACGTCCTCGCCATCGACAGGTACCGGCCCTCCGACCACCTCAAACGCACCCTCCGCGTCAGAGACGAACACTGCCGGTTCCCCGGCTGCCGCATGCCCACCGGCCGGTCCGACATCGACCACACCATCGCCCGCGAACACGACGGCCCCACCGAGCTCACCAACCTCGCCCACCTCTGCCGACGCCACCACACGTTGAAACACAACTCCGCCTGGCGGGTCAGGCAGACACCCGACGGCATCCTCCACTGGACCAGCCCCACCGGACGCGACTACCCCGACCACCCCGCCCGCACCCTCGTGTTCACCGTCACCACGGAACAGGAGACGGCGACAGTCACGGCCGACACGGGTCCGCCCGCCGAACCACCACCGTGCTAACCCGGCGCGCTTCCTCGACGCTGACCGCCTCCCCGACGCGAAGTCGTTGACGTCCGACGCCCCGCCCCGCCCCGCCCCGCCCCGCCCCGCCCCGCCCCGAGCCGAGTCATCCACGCGGGCGCAGACCACACGCCCCGACGCGATCCACGCTGGCGCAGACCACACGCCCCGACGCGATCCAGGGGGCGCTCCTCCGGATTAGGCTGGCGGTGTGAGTTCCGTGCCCGACAGGAGCCCCCGGCTGCGGGCGGTGACCCGCGAGATCGATGCGATCGACGACATGCTCGAGTACGCCGACGCCGCCGACCCCATCGTGTGGAGCCGGCGCGGCGACATCCTCGTCGGCACAGGCGGCGCTGCCGCGCAGTACCGCGTGCGGGCCGAAGACTCCGACCCCAGCGCCTGGTGGCAGGGCATCGTGGCATCCGCCGCCATCGATGATCCGATCGGAATCCCGGGAACCGGCCTCGTCGCCTTCGGCGCATTCCCGTTCGACCGACGGTCAGAGGCCGACGCGATCCTCACGGTCCCGTCGATCGTGCTCGGACGCCGCGGCGGTCGCTCCTGGATCACCCACATCGGTCCGGGCGACGACACTCCCGCGACCTCACCGCGTCGCGTCGGCTACGGACCGCACTGGTCCGCCACACTCGGCCCCGGCGCGCTGACGCCCGAAGGCTATCAGGGCGCCGTCCGCGAGGGTCTCGCCGCGATCGCCGCCGGTGACGTCGCCAAGGTGGTCCTCGCGCGCGACCTCGCCGGCTCGGTGCCCGCCGACGCCGACCTGCGCCGCCTCGTGCGCGCACTGGCATCCGCCTACCCCGACACGTGGACCTACGCCATGGACGGCCTCATCGGCGCGAGCCCGGAGACCCTCGTCACCGTCTCCGGCGGAACGGTCACTGCGCGCGTACTCGCCGGCACGGCCGCGCGAGGGGCGGATGCCGATGCCGACACGACCGCATCGGTCGCTCTCGCCACTAGCACGAAAGACCTCGACGAGCATCAGTTCGCGGTGCAGAGCGTGCTCACGGCGCTGCGTCCGCACACGACGGCGCTCGTCTCCGAAGAGCAACCGTTCATGCTGAAGCTCCCGAACGTGTGGCACCTGGCGACCGACGTCGAAGGCACCCTCGCCGGTCACGCCTCGGCCCTCGACCTCGTCGCCGTCCTCCACCCCACCGCCGCGGTCGCCGGCACTCCCACCGCCGCCGCGATCGACGTCATCGACCGGCTCGAACCGTTCGACCGCGGACGCTACGCCGGGCCCGTCGGCTGGATCGACGCGCACGGCGACGGAGAGTGGGCCATCGCGCTGCGCTGCGCGCAGTTCCACCTGCCCGAGCCGTCCACCGGGCCCGCCGTGACCGCCGGCACACTGCCCTTCACCGCCTACGCGGGCGCGGGCATCGTCGCCGGAAGCGACCCCGAAGCCGAGATGCTCGAAACACGGGTCAAGTTCCGGCCGATCATCGACGCCCTCGCCTGACGCGGTAGGCCACCTCGCCCAGGCTGCCGCTCGCGTGCCCCGCGTTGCTCACGTCGCGGCGAGACGCGCTATGCACCGCAGTGCCTCATGTCGCGGCGAGACGCGCCTTCTCCGCGGCGACGTCGAAACTCGCCGCGGGCCACTGCGGATCGATCTCCTCCAGTGCGTCGAGCAGCAGCGCCTGCACCGCCACGCGGGCGTACCACTTGGCGTTGGCCGGCACGACGTGCCACGGCGCATTTTCGGTCGAGGTCCGTTCGAACACGGTCTGATACGCCTCCATGTACGCGGGCCACAATTGGCGTTCATCGACGTCGCCCGGGTTGTACTTCCAGTGCTTGTCGGCCCGGTCGAGACGCTCCATCAGCCTCGCCTTCTGCTCGTCGGGCGAGATGTGCAGCATCACCTTGACGATGCGCACCCCGGCATCCGTCAGCCGCTTCTCGAAATCGACGATCGCGTCGTACCGCCGCTCGATCTCCTCCGGCGGCGCAAGCTCTCGCACCCGTCCGATCAGCACGTCCTCGTAGTGCGAGCGGTCGAAGACGCCGATGTACCCGGCCTTGGGCACCTCCCGCTCGATCCGCCACAGGAAGTCGTGGGCGAGCTCTTCCTCCGTCGGCTTCTTGAACGCCTTCAGATGCACGCCCTGAGGGTCGGTCGCCCCGATCACGTGACGAACGATGCCGCCCTTGCCCGCCGAGTCCATCGCCTGCAGGACGAGAAGCACCGCGGGAGCATCGTCGTCCTCGCGACTCTGCGCGAACAGCCGCTCCTGCAGCTCGTCGAACTGCTCCGCCCCCGTCTCGAGGTCGGCGTGCGCGTGCTTCTTGTCGCCGTCGTAGCCGGGCGTCGCGTCCGGGGCGACGTCGGAGAGACGGAAGCCCTCACCCACCCGCAGCAGCGTGGATGGGTCGGCGCTCCAGTGGTGCTGGCTGGTGGCGGTCATGACCTCATCATGGCGGAGGAGTGCCACCGCGTCACGCGCCAGCCGGTGCAGAGCCACCCCGTGCAGCAGAGCCACCCCGTGCAGCAGAGCCACCCCGTGCAGCAGAGTTACCCCGCACAGAGCCACCCCGTCAGGGCCGCGTCAGCGAGTCAGGGCGACCTCGATGACCTGGATGCCGGTGACGGCACCGGTGAGCGCCTGATCGAGAGCCGTGCGGGTGTCGACCTTCACATACTGCGCGCCGTACGCATCCGCGAGCGCGTCCAGCCGCACGGTCTGCGGCGTGTAGAGCACGCGGTCCATCGCCGCTTCCCCCGCGACCCCCGCGACCTCGAGCCCGTCGAAGATGGTGCCACCCCCGTCGTTGCCGACGATCACCTGCACGCGCGGCGCCGTCTCGCCCGCCGGCAGCAGCAGCGCACCCGCGTCGTAGAGGAACGCCAGGTCGCCGATGACGATGCGGGTGACCCCGGGACGTCCGTCCTGCTGGCTCGCGAGAGCGATCCCGATGCCGGTCGCCACGGTGCCGTCGATCCCCGCCAAGCCGCGGTTGGCGTGCACCGGCACCTTCTTGCCCGGCAGCACCTGATCGGCCACACGCACCAGGCGCGACGCCGCCCACAGCAGGCGGTCGTGTGGCCACGACGCGCGCCACACCGCATCGACGAGGGCGGCGCGATCGAGAGGCGCCCGGATCGCATCCAGCTCCGCGGCGATCGCCCCCAACCGCTGCTTCGGCTCGGCGGATGCCAGGCCCTCCGCGTCGGGCGCGGGCGGGCTCAGATCGACCGCTGCCGCGCGCGACGCGCGCATCCACTCCCCCAGCCACTCCCGGTCCGCGTCGCCGGCCGCGACGACGACGCCGTCGACCGCCGCCGTCTCGCCGTTGAGGTTGAGCGGCTCGCCCGGGCCGCGAACGGCGATCACCTCGACGTCTTCGCGCGACAGCATCGCGACCACCTCGCGGCTGAGCGTCGGATGCCCGAAGACGACCGCGCGCTCCACGCGGCCCCCGAGGTCGGGGTCGCGCAACAGCTCCCGGTAGCCGTGCACGAGCTGTCGGCCGAAGCGCGCGCCGCTGACGATCTCCGCCACGAGCGGCCACCCGCCGCGGTGGGCGAGGTCCTCCGCGGCAGGCCCGGCATCCGCGCCGGCGATGACGAGCGTGCGCGGCCCGCGGACGAGCACGAACGGATCGTCGTCGGGATCGGCGGGAACGTCCGACTCACCGATACCCCCGCCGCCCTGGTAGAGCGCGCCCGACGGGTCGGCCTCTACGGCCACCGGCTCGCCGAGGTCTTGCGGCTCGACGCGAGGCGCGTGCGGAGGTGTTCCCAGCCACGCCGGAAGCGCGCCCGCGAGCGGCTCCCGGAACGGGAGATTCACATGCACCGGCCCGGCCTGACGGGTGCCCGCGCCGAGCGCCGCGTCGACGGCCTCGTCGGCCACGCGGCGCAGCATGGCCGACTGCTCACCGGCGCCGTCGGGATCGACGTCCTCCGGCACGGGGAGATCGGCCTCCCACCGGGTCGCGGCACTGTACATGCCGGGCTGGCGCGTCGTCTGATTCGCACCCACGCCGCGGAGCTCCGGGGGACGATCCGCGGTCAGCAGCAGCAGCGGCACCCCCGCATGGTGCGCCTCGAGCGCGGCGGGCAGCAAGTTGGCCGTGGCCGTGCCGGACGTGCAGACGACGGCGGCCGGCATCCCCGTCTCGCGGCCGATTCCGAGCGCCGTGAAACCCGCCGCGCGCTCGTCGATGCGCACGTGCAGACGCACCAGCCCGCGAGCCTCCAACTCTGCCGCGACGAGCGCGAGCGCCTGCGACCGCGAACCGGGGCTCACGACCACGTGCGCGACGCCGCGCTCCACGAGGCGTCCGAGCAGAGCGGCGGCGGCATCCGTCGCCGGGGAACGCCCGTCGTCACTCGCTGCGGTCATGTCAGCTGCGGCTGCCGCGGGGCCCGGGCGTGCCGTCGACATCGCCGTCGGCAGGCGGCGTGGCACCCGGAGTCTCCGAGCCGTCACCGTCACCGCCTCGCAGGTCGTCGCGCGGGTCATCGCGCGGGTCACCGCTGAGCCCCTCGCGGGGGTCGTCCGCCTCCGAGTCGAGCGCGGCGAGCTCCTCTTCCAGGCGGCGGATGCGCTCGTCCTGATCGCTCACGGTACCGATGCGACCGAGGAAGTCGGGATCGTCGTCGGGCGCACGGAACATCACGGCGCTCCGGCGGCGCGAGCGCCCGATCGCGAACCACAGGATGCCGCCGACCACCGGCAGCAGCACGACGATCAGCAGCCACATGGGCTTGCTGACCCCGCGGTGGCGGGTGGGCGGCTGCAACGCGCAATCGACGATGCTGTAGACCCAGAAAGTGATGGCCAACAGCGCCAGGATGAGGTACACGCGCGCCACCCTTCCATCCTAGGCTCCGGCGCGACCACCGGCCTCCGAAGACCCTGGGCGTCACTCGGGCCTGTCGCGGGGCGCACCGGCCGGCGCCGACGCCGGGAGAGGTGCGGCGGTCACGCGTAAACTGGGAGCATGCGTGCACGCTCGGCCCTCGTCTACTCGGCTCTGCGGCTGGCGGCCTTCTTCGTTCCGTTCGGGCTCATGATGCTCATCCCGATCATGCGCGAGCAGTACTGGCTCTCCGCCCTGTTCGCGGCACTCATCGGCCTCAGCCTGTCGATGCTCTTCCTGCGCCGACCGCTCGACGACCTCACCGCCGACCTCGCCGCGCGCCAGTCCTCTCGGCGTGCCGCTCGTGAAGCGACCGACGAGGACGTCGAGGATGCCGTCACCGACCGCCCGGAGTGATCAGCCGCCCGGAGTGATCAGCCGCCCGGAGTGATCAGCCGGCCGGAGTGATCAGCCGCCGGAGTAATCCGCGCCCTCAGCCGACGAACGCCCAGAACAGGAAGCCGGCGTACGCCAGCGCCGTGAGCGAGGTCACGCTCAGCGCCACCACGAGCTCCCGCGGGTCGCGGTAGGTCCACACGATGAGCACGGCGGCCAGCGCGGGGAGCAGCCCCAGCAGCGACAGCCACGCGATCGGATAGACCAGCGCGAGCACGGCGGCGATGACGAACGGCGCGAGGATCAGCAGGGTGAACAGCACCTGCGTCGCGCGCTTGCCGATGAGCACCGTGAGCGTGCGCTTGCCGGCGAGACGGTCCTGGTCGAGGTCGCGGAGGTTGTTGGCCAGCAGCACCGCACACGCCAGGAGGCCGGCGGCGACGGCGCCGAACCACGCTTCGTCGGGGAGCACACCGGCCTGCACGAACGTCGTGCCGAGCGTCGCGACCAGTCCGAAGAAGACGAAGACGGCGACCTCGCCGAGGCCGTAGTAGCCGTACGGCCGCTTGCCGCCCGTGTAGAACCAGGCGGCGACGATGCAGACGGCGCCGACCGCCAGCATCCACCAGTGCCCCGTGCGCACGACGATCGCGATCCCCGCCACCGCGGCGATCCCGAAGAACACGAGCGCGACCGTGAGCACCGCCCGCGGCGACGCCTTGCGAGAGGCTGTGAGTCGCGCGGGACCCACCCGGTGATCGTCGGTGCCGCGGATGCCGTCGCTGTAGTCGTTGGCGAAGTTCACGCCGATCTGCAACGCCAGCGCGACCAGCAGACACGCGAGAGCGAGAAGCCAGTGGAAGCGATTGTCGACGACGCGCGCGGCGCCCGTTCCGATCACGACGGGCGCGATCGCCAACGGGAGGGTGCGTAGCCGCGCCGCCGCGATCCAGTCGCCGGCGGTGGCCCGAGCGACCTGGCGGGGATCTCCCGAGACGCGGACCTTCTGCGGGTTGCCGCCGGTACGCGCCGCGCTCTTGCTGCCGGACTTCTTCTTGCGGGTGTTCTTACGGGTGCTGGCTGCCACGAACCCTCATCTTAGAGTGCGGCTCTTAGGGAGCTGCCTCGGAGGGAGCGGCCCGACGTGCGGCCTCGGCGAGCGCGCGCCGATCGGGCTTGCCGCTCGGCAGGAGCGGGAGCTCCCGCACCGACAGGATGCCGCGGGGACGCGCGGGCGCTCCCACCGCGTCGCCGACGGTCGCGCGCACCTCCGCAAGAACGGTGGTCGAGTCGCGGCCGGCGAGCGCGCGGTCGGGAAGGACGACGACGGATGCCTCGCCCCACCGCTCATCGGGCACCGCGACGACTATTGCCGCATCGAGCCCCGGCATCCCGCGCACGACACGCTCCACGCGATCGAGCGACACGTTGATGCCGCCCGAGACGATGACGTTGTCGCGCCGGCCCGTGACGCGGAGCACGCCGCCGTCGAAGGAGCCGGCGTCGCCCGTCGCGTACCAGCGCCGACCATCGCCGTCGCGCGGGAACGCCCGGGCCGTGAGCTCCGGATCGCCCTCGTAGCCGTCGGCCAGCATCGGACCGGACAGGTGGATCTCGCCGTCGACGATCCGCACCGCGACATCGCGCAGCGGCACCCCGTCGTACACGCAGCCGCCGCTCGTCTCGCTCGACCCGTACGTGCGCACGATCCTCACCCCCGCCGTGGCGGCGCGCTCGGCGAGCGCGGGAGCGAGCGCCTGCCCCCCGACGAGCACGGCGGCGAAGCGTCCGAGGCCCGTGCGGATGCCGGCATCCTCCGCGTCCAGCAGCGTCTGCAGCTGCGCCGGCACGAGCGAGGTGTAGGCAGGCACCGCGACCCCGCCCTCGCTCGACGCCATGGCCCCCGCGGCCGCCGCGAACGCCTGCGGCGTGAACGCCCCGGCGAGGATCGCCGGCTCACGCCCGCTCACGAGCGCGCGCACGAGCACCTGCACCCCCGCGATGTAACCGGGCGGGAGCGCGAGCAGCCACGCGCCGGAACCGATCCGCTCGGCCGTCGCGAGGGCCGACGACGTGAGAGCCGACCGGCTCAGCACGACCGACTTGGGGAGGCCCGTCGAGCCCGACGTCGTCACGACGACCGCCGTCCCGGGGGGGACCTCGCGGTCGGGGTCCCCCGGCGACGGCGCGGAGACCCCCGCGCCGCCGGGCCGGCCGCCGAGGACGATCGCCGGACCCGCGCCGAGCACGGCTCCCCGCAGCCCGCGCAGCACGGCGCGCGCATCGGTGCCGTCGACGGTCTCGAGCCTCACGGCATCCCCGTCAGAAGTGCCGCGCTCATCAGAAGTACCGCGTCCATCAGAAGTGCCGCGCTCACTAGAAGTGGTACGGGAAAGCCGACCAGTCGGGGTCGCGCTTCTCGAGGAACGCGTCGCGTCCCTCGACGGCCTCGTCGGTCCCGTACGCGAGGCGCGTGGCCTCACCGGCGAACACCTGCTGTCCGACGAGCCCGTCGTCGACGGCGTTGAACGCGAACTTGAGCATGCGAATGGCGGTGGGCGACTTGGTCAGGATCGTCCGCGCCATCGCGATCGCCTCCCGCTCGAGGTCGGCATGCGGCACGACCCGGTTCACGGCGCCCATCTCGTACGCGCGCTGCGCCGAGTACTCCTCGGCGAGGAAGAACACCTCGCGCGCCACCTTCTGCCCCACCTGCCGCGCCATGTACGCCGACCCGTAGCCCGCGTCGAACGACCCGACGTCGGCGTCGGTCTGCTTGAAGCGGCCGTGCTCGGCCGACGCCACCGACAGGTCGCACACGACGTGCAGCGAGTGACCGCCGCCGGCCGCCCATCCCGGGATCACCGCGATGACCACCTTCGGCATGAAGCGGATGAGCCGCTGCACCTCGAGGATGTGCAGCCGCCCCGCCCGAGCAGGGTCGGTCACGGCATCCGTCTCGCTGTACTTGTAGCCGTCGCGACCGCGGATGCGCTGGTCGCCTCCCGAGCAGAACGCCCACCCGCCGTCCTTCGGGCTGGGGCCGTTGCCCGTGAGCAGCACCACACCGATCCGCGGGTCCTGCCGGGCGATGTCGAGCGCACGGTACAGCTCGTCGACGGTGTGCGGACGGAACGCGTTGCGCACCTCCGGCCGGTCGAACGCAATGCGGGCGATCCGTCCGTCGGTCGACACGTGCGCCGTGATGTCGGTGTACGCCTCGCTCCCCGGCGCGGCCGACCACTGCGCCGGATCGAACAGCTCGGACACCCGCGAAGGCTCGGACTCGACCATGCGCCCAGCCTACGCGGAGCGTCATGCGGCGACACCGCCCCCGCACCACCCCCTAGCCTGGATCGGTGACCGTCAAGACCCGCCTCTTCGCCCTCGCCTCGGCCGCCGCCCTCGTGGCATCCCTCGCCGCGTGCACCGCCACCTCGAACACGCCCGACACGACACCCTCGCCTACTACGGCATCCGTCGTCGCCGAAGGCGCCTGCACCGACGACACCGGGGTCACGCTCTCGGTGGACTCGTCGGCCCTCGAAGGCGGATCGACGCAGGAATGGTGCCGCACCACCGACGGGCCGCTCGCGGTCACCGACCTCCTCGAGGATGCCGGGGTCACCCTGCAGGGCAGTACCGAGTTCCCCGACTTCATCTGCCGCGTGAACGGCCTCCCGTCCGACGACGCACCCCTCGGGTCGACCGAAGACCCCGATTACGTCGAGACGTGCGAGACGTCGTCGCCCGCGTTCGGCTACTGGGCCCTCTGGGTCAAGCCCGCCGGCGGCGACTGGGGCTACGCGCAGGAAGGCGCCGAAACGCTCACCGCCCAGCCCGGCGAGAGCATCGGCCTCCTCTTCACCCTCGACGGCGCCCCGGCCGCACCCACGTCGTGACTCTCCGACCCGGACCGCTGCGTGCGGCCGCGGCGCTCGCCGTCGGCTTCATCGTCGTCCGGGTCGTCTACCGGGTTCTCTTCCACGGGGTTGACGGCGACGGCATCCTGCTGCTGGACCTTCCCGCATACCGGATGCCGCCCCCGCTCGACCACGTCGAGCTGCTCGGGCCCGTGACCACCGGCGGACTCGCGGCGGCCGCCCTGTCGGCCGTGCCGATCGCGGCGGTGATCCTCGCGTTCGGGCTGCTCAACGCCCTCGTCGACCTGCCGCGACTGCTCGCCCGCGGGGCGCGATCCGGCCCGTTCCACGGGCTCGCGCGCGCCCTCGCCGTCGCGTGGGCGACACTGCCGGCGCTGGTCGACGGCGTGCGCGCGGTGCGCTTCGCGCAGCGGCTGCGCGGCGACCGAGGAGGGCTGCGCGTACTGTCGCCCGTGCTGGAGCGGACCATCGAGCGGGCGACGGCCCTCGCCGCCGCCCTCGAACTGCGCGGCTACGCGGGGCGCGGCCTCGACGGCGACTGCGCGCACCCCGTGGTCGTGCGGGATGCCGCCGCCGGCTTCGCCGACCGCACCGTCGTCACGGTGCCCGAGCTCACCCTGTCCCCCGGCGAGCTCGTCGCCGTCGCGGGCGCGACGGGCGCCGGGAAGTCCACGCTGCTGCGCACCCTCAGCGGACTGCACACGCACGTCGACGGCGGCTGGGCGAGCGGGACGATCCACGTCGTCGGGCTCGATCGGCGGACGACGCCGCCGCGTGACACCTCCCGCACGGTCGGCGTCGTGCTCCAGCAGCCGAGGGAGTCGTTCGCCGCGGGCCGCGTCGACGAGGAGATCGGCCTCAGCCTGGAGCTGCGGGGCGTGGCATCCGTCCTGCGCGCGGCGCGCGTGCGCGAGGTCGCCGAGCGGGTCGGCATCATCGGGCTCCTCGACCGTCGCGTGCGCGACCTCTCCGCCGGGGAGGCGACCCTCGTGGCCATCGCCGCGGCGATCGTGGAGCACCCGATCCTGCTCCTCGTGGACGAGCCGCTCGCCGACCTCGATCACGCGACCCGGGCGCGCATCGTCGCGCTCCTGGGAGCTCTCGCGCACGACGCGGGCATGTGCGTCGTCGTCGCCGAGCACCGGATCGACGCACTGGCGGGTATCGCCGACCGTCTCCTGGTCGTGGAGGGTGCGGGGGTCGTCGAAGCTGCAGGTGTCGTCGAGGGTGCGGGCGTTGTCGAGACGGCGCCCGCGGGCGAGCGGCAACCCATCGCTGGCCGGAATGCCGACAGAGCAGGCGCGACACCGAACCCTGCCGTCGCGCTCCGGGCGGATGCCGTCACCGTGCGCCACGGCGAGCGGGTCGCGGTCGACGCCGCCTCGATCGCCCTGCACGCCGGCGAGTGCGTGGCCCTCACGGGGCCCAACGGTGCGGGCAAGTCCAGTCTGCTCGTGGCCCTCGCCACCGGCACCGGCGGCGCCCCCGCGCCCGGGCGCCGCGTGGCGCTCGTCCCCGACGCCTCGGACGACCTCTTCGTGCGAGACACGGTCGCGGCCGAGTGCCGGCGGGCGGACCGGCGGGCCTCCGCCACGCCCGGAACCACCCTCGCACGCTTCGCCCGCCTCCTCGGACGCACGGATCAGTCACCCGGCCGGGCCACCACCGAGCACACGACCGGTCGGGTGCCCGAGCAGGCGGCTCTCGACGCGTGGGGCAGACGGCATCCGCGCGATCTGTCGGCGGGTGAGCGACGCTGCCTCGCGATCGCGCTGCAGACGGCCCACCGCCCGGCGGTGCTGCTGGTCGACGAGCCCACGCGAGGTCTCGACCCGCGCGCCCGCGAGCTCGTGCGGCGCGCGCTGGAGGCGCAGGCCGACGCGGGCACCGCGGTGCTCGTCGCGACCCACGATGCCGCTTTCGTCGCAGCGCTGGCCGATCGCGTCCTCCACCTGCGCGACGGGCTACTGACCGCCGACACGCAGACCACCACACACACCCCGGCCCCCTCCCCTGCCGCGCCCACGACCACGCACGCCCCCGCACCGCTCGCCGCCACGCGCTCGACCCGTTCCATCCCGACGACCCCTTCCGCCCCGAAGAACCCGGGAGCTGCGTCCCGCCGGGGTGCGTCGTGGCGCACGGTGGCCCTCGCGGTCGGTCAGGTGGCCGCGATCGCCGCCTTCGCGTGGCCGCTCGCGGCGGCGGCCGTGCCAGCGCAGGCCCAGGATGCCGTTCCCGTCATCGCCCTGTCGCTGGCGCCGTTGGCCGTCGTCGTGGTGCTCGCCGCGCTCGACGCCTCGGTGCGCTCGGCCCACACGCTGGCCCTCCTGGCCGTGCTCGCCGCGATCGGGGCCGCGGTGCGGATCGCGAGCACCGGCGTCGGCGGCGTCGAGGCGCTCTTCGTCCTGCTGATCCTCGCCGGGCGCGCGCTGGGCCCACGCTTCGGGCTGCTTCTCGGAGCGGCCTCGATCGCGTTGTCGGCGCTGCTGTGGGGCGGAGTCGGCCCGTGGCTCCCGTTCCAGATGTTCGCGTGCGGCTGGGTGGCCGCCGGGGCGGGACTGCTGCCCCGACGCCTGCGCGGGGCGGCGGAGATCGTCATGCTGTGCGTCTACGGCATCCTGGCGTCGTATCTGTTCGGCCTCGTCATGAACCTGTGGTTCTGGCCGTTCGCCGTCGCCGGCGACACGAGCATCTCGTACGTGCCCGGCGGACCGCTGGGCGAGAACCTCGGAAACTTCCTCGTCTACACGCTCGTGACGTCGACGGCCACGTGGGACACTCTGCGCGCCGTGACGACGGTCGTCGGCATCGCGCTCGTGGGGCGCGCCGTGCTCGCGTCCTTGCGGCGAGCGAAGCCCGTCGCCGCCCCCGCTTCACCGACGCGCGCGAGCCGGGTACCGTTGCCGGCGGAGGCCTCATGCTGATCGTCGGATCGATCGTCATCCGGGTGGACGACCTCGACGCCCAGATCGCCTTCTGGACGCGGGCCCTGGACTACGTCGTGCGGGAACCCGCCGCGCCCGACTTCGCGCTGCTGCGCCCGCGCACCGGCACCGGCCCCTCGGTCTCGCTCGACGCCGTGCCCGCACCGCGCACCCTTCCGCCGCGCATCCACCTCGACCTCTACGCCGACGACCAGGCCGCAGAAGTCAAGCGGCTCACCGCCCTCGGTGCGCGGGTCGTCCCCTGGGACAAGCGGCCCGACGACGCGGACTACCTCATCATGGAAGACCCCGAGGGCGTGAGGTTCTGCGTCATCGACGCGGCCGACTGGACCGGCTGGGCCGCGCACCGTGGGAAGCTGGAGTCGTCATGAAGATCAGGACCTCCTCCGACTGGCGCGACGCGCTCCCGTTCGACACACCGCTGCGCGCCGAGGATGCCGTTCCCGGCGAGCCCACCCGCTGCGCCACCTGCGGGCCCGGCTCGGAACTGCGCGAGCGCGAAGACCTGTGGGTCGTGAAGCACCGGCATCCCAACAACCCGGCGGGGTTCGTCCGGTTCTACTGCCTCGAGCACCGGCCGGTCGTCGCGCCCCGGCCAGAGCCCGCCCCGGCCAAAGCGCCCCGCGCGCGCCGTGCGCCGAGCACGTCGTCGTCGACACGCGTCGCCGCCCCGACGATCCCCGAGCGGCCGGCGGTGTTCTGCCCGGATTGCTTCGTCGAGGTGCCCGCGACGGGCGTCTGCGGCATGTGCGGCCAGCGCGTGAGCTGACCGCACCCTCGATCCTCAGACGGAGAAGTACTTCGCCTCGGGGTGGTGGAAGACGAACGCGTCGGTCGACTGCTCGGGGTGCAGCTGCAGCTCTTCGCTCAGCTCGACGCCCATCCGCTCGGGCCGCAGCAGCTCGACCACCTTCCGGCGGTCCTCCATGTCGGGGCACGCCGGGTAGCCGAGGGAGAACCGCGCGCCGCGGTAGTCGAGCTTGAACAGTCCCGCCGTGTCGGCCGGGTCTTCCGCGGCGAATCCCAGCTCGGCGCGGATGCGGGCGTGCCAGAACTCGGCGAGCGCCTCGGTCAGCTGCATCACGAGGCCGTTGAGCTCGTAGTAGTCGCGGTACCGGTCCTCGGCGAACAGCTTCGCGGTGACCTGGTCGATGCGGGCACCCGCCGTGACCAGCTGCACCGGCAGCACGTCGACGACGCCGGACTCGCGCGCGCGCACGAAGTCGGCCAGGCACAGGTGCCGATCGCGGCGCTGGCGCGGGAACGAGAACCGCAGCCGATCGGTGCCGACGGGACCACCCGAACCTCCGTCGGGCGCGAGGAGCCCGGCCGGCCCCACGAGCCCGCGCGGATCGTCGCCGTGGTGCAGCACGACGAGGTCGTCGCCCTCCGAGACCACGGGGAAGTAGCCGTAGGCGACCGAGGCATCGAGCATCCCCTCGCCGAGGATGCGGTCGAGCCAGTACCGCAGCCGCGGGCGCCCCTCGGTCTCCACGAGCTGCTCATAGGACAGTCCGTCGTCGCCGCGGCCGGGCTTGAGCCCCCACTGCCCCATGAAGGTCGCGCGCTCGTCGAGGAACGCGGCGTAGTCGGCGAGGGCGACACCCCGCACGATCCGCGTCCCCCAGAACGGCGGCGCGGGCACGGCGTTGTCGGATGCCACGTCCGACCGCGCCGGCATCGCCTCCGGCTCGGTGAGGGTGAGGAGCGAGCCCTCGCGATGGATGCGCTTCTTGAGCGGCGGGAGGCCGACGGCATCCGGGGACTCCCCCCGCGCGACGCGCACGAGAGGCTCCATGAGGGCGAGGCCCTCGAACGCGTCCTTCGCGTAGCGCACCTCGCCGTCGAAGAGGCCCGCGAGGTCGTCCTCGACGTACGCGCGGGTGAGGGCCGCACCGCCCAGCAGCACCGGCCAGCGCCCCGCGAGGCCCCGGGACTGGAGTTCCTCGAGGTTCTCCTTCATGACGACCGTCGACTTCACGAGCAGGCCCGACATGCCGATGACGTCGGCGTCATGCTCTTCGGCCGCCGCGATGATGTCGGCGATCGGCTGCTTGATGCCCAGATTGACGACGTCGTACCCGTTGTTGGTGAGGATGATGTCGACGAGGTTCTTCCCGATGTCGTGCACATCGCCGCGCACCGTCGCCAGCACGATCCGCCCCTTCCCCGACGCGGACGTCTTCTCCATGTGGGGTTCGAGCAGCGCGACGGCCGTCTTCATGACCTCGGCGGACTGCAGCACGAACGGTAGCTGCATCTGCCCCGAGCCGAAACGCTCGCCGACGACCTTCATCCCCTCCAGGAGGTGGTCGTTGATGATCTGGAGCGGCGCGAGCGCGGGGGTGTCGGGGCTGCCGGCGCGGGCAAGGTCGAGGTCGGCCTCCAGCCCCTTCAGCTCGCCGTCGATGATGCGTCGCTGCAGCCGCTCGCCCACGGGAAGGGCGGCGAGCTCGGCGGCACGCTGGTCGCGCAGCGCGGCGGTGTCCACGCCGGCGAACATGTCGAGCATGACCGCGAGGGGGTCGTAGACGAGGTTGCCCTCGTCGTCGTACCGACGGCGGTCCCACACGAGGTCGAGCGCCACCTGGCGGCGGTCGTCGGGAATCGAGGCGAGCGGGACGATCTTGGCGGCGTCGATGATCCCCGAGTTCAGGCCCGCCTGCGTCGCCTCGTGGAGGAACACCGAGTTGAGCACGGAGCGAGCCGCCGGGTTCAGGCCGAACGACACGTTGGAGACGCCGAGCGTCGTGTGGATGCCGGGGTATTTCGCGACGAGGCGCCGGATGGCCTCGATCGTCTCGATCGCGTCGCGGCGCGTCTCCTCCTGCCCCGTCGCGATGGGGAAGGTGAGGCAGTCCACGATGATGTCCTCGACCCGCATGCCCCACTCGCCGACGAGCGCGTCGACGAGGCGTGAGGCGATCCGGAGCTTGTCGTCCGCCGTCCGCGCCTGACCCTGCTCGTCGATCGTGAGGGCGATGACCGCGGTGCCGTGCTCCTTCACGAGCGGCATGATCCGGCCGAAACGCGACGAGGAACCGTCGCCGTCCTCGTAGTTGACGGAGTTGACGACGGGACGGCCGCCGATGAGTTCCAGGCCCGCCGCGATCACGGCCGGCTCGGTCGAGTCGATGACCAGCGGCAGGGTGGATGCCGACGCGAAGCGCGACACGACCTCGCGGACGTCGGCGACGCCGTCACGGCCCACGTAGTCGACGCACACGTCGAGGAGGTGCGCGCCGACGCGGATCTGGTTGCGGGCGATCTCGACGCAGTCGTCCCAGCGCCCCTCGAGCATCGCCTCGCGGAAGGCCTTCGACCCGTTCGCGTTGGTGCGCTCGCCGATCGCGAGGTATGACGCGTCCTGCTGGAACGGCACGTGCTGGTACAGGGATGCCACGCCGGGTTCGATCGTGACCGTGCGACGCGTGTCGTCCCGCGGGGCGCGATCGACGGAGCCGCCGGTCTCACGCGGCGGCGCGAGGCGCTCGACGACGGCGGCGAGGTGCTCGGGGGTCGTGCCGCAGCATCCTCCGACGAGTCCGATGCCGAACTCCCGCACGAACTGCTCGTGCGCCGTGGCGAGCTCGGCGGGCGTCAGCGGGTAGTGCGCACCGTCGGCCGTGAGCACCGGGAGGCCCGCGTTGGGCATGCACGCGATCGTGACGCGCGAGTGCTTCGACAGGTGCCGCAGGTGCTCGCTCATCTCGGCGGGGCCCGTGGCGCAGTTCAGCCCGATCGCGTCGACGTCCAGCGGCTCCAGCGCGGTGAGCGCCGCGCCGATCTCGGAGCCCATGAGCATCGTCCCGGTGGTCTCCACCGTGACCTCGACGAAGATGGGCAGCCGGATGCCGCGGGCGACGATGGCCTGCTTGCAGCCGTTGACGGCCGCCTTGGTCTGCAGGAGGTCCTGCGAGGTCTCGATGAGGAACGCGTCGGCTCCCCCGTCGATGAGACCCTCGGCCTGGAGGGCGAACGTCTCCTTCAGGTGCGCGTAGGTCGTGTGCCCGAGCGAGGGGAGCTTCGTCCCCGGCCCCATCGACCCGAGCACCCAGCGCATCCGCCCGTCGCGGGCCTCCGCGGCCTCGACCCGCTCCCGTGCGATGCGGGCGCCCGCTTCGGCGAGCTCGTGGATGCGGTCGTCGATCGCGTAGTCGGAGAGGTTCGACCAGTTCGCCCCGAAGGTGTTCGTCTCGATCGCGTCGATTCCGACGGCGAGGTAGTCGTCGTGGATGCGCGCGATGAGGTCGGGGCGCGACACGTTGAGGATCTCGTTGCATCCCTCGAGCTGCCGGTAGTCGTCGAGGGTCGGCTCGTAGCGCTGGAGCATCGTTCCCATCGCCCCGTCGGCGATGACGACGCGCGCGGCGAGCGCGTCGAGGAGAGCCTGCGACCGAGCGGGCCTGTCCACTGCTCCGATGTCGAGCGGGTGGCGAAGCGGGGTGGTCGAGGTCACTGGCCGATTCTCCCACGCGGGCGCGGGCACCCGGCGCGGGAAGACGCCGCGAGTCAGCGGGAGCGGCGGGCCTTGAGGTAGCCGTCGATACTGTCCCAGATCGCGATGCCCGCGATGCCGAACCCGGTGAGGATCGACAGGATGCCGAAGACCTTGTCGGCATCCGGTTCCGGGATCACGGCCTCCCAGAACTCGGGGTTGAGCAGCATGTCCTGCGACAGCAGCCACAGCGCCGGGAGCAGGAAGGCGAGGTTCAGCACCACGTTGACCGCCGCCAGCGACGGCGTCCAGCGGCGTCGCGCGTGGAGGACGACCTGGAAGCCGACCTCGATCGCCATCAGCAGCAGCAGACCCCCGAGCCACCAGGGCGCGAGCGCGGGCGACAGGAACGGCATCCACCGCCCGTCGAGGTAGACGAGACCGACCATCTGATCCCAGACGACGGCCGCGGCACCGACGATGAGGAACGCGATGCTGACGATCATGTCGGCGAACGTGGTGCCTGCCGCGTGGGGGTGAGGCAGGTCGTCGGGCGACCAGGAACGCCGGGAGGACGCCGTCGTCCGACGCGCGTCGTCGGAGCGCTCGAGAAGCGCGAACACGAGGGTCGTCCAGAAGGCCACGTGGACGACGACCGACACGGCCGTCCCGATCGTCGTGCCGACGATGCCCCCGATCGTGGCACCGGCGAGGGTCTGGCCGAGCGCGACGCCGAAGGCCGCGAGCGGCAGGACGATCCACAGCAGCAGCTTCAGGAGCCGCAGCCAGTCGAGGTAGTACCGCGGGCCGATGAGCTGCAGGGGGCGGTCGGCGAGGCCCGCCGCGAGCGCGTCGGGGTCGCCGAGGGCCGTCAGCACCTCGCGCTCGGCGGTCTCGAGCGCCTCCCCGGCGGCGAGGCGGGCGTCGAGCTGATCGGCGATGGACGCGCCCAGTTCGGCGGCGACGTCGTCGCGCTGGGCCTCGGGGATCGTGCGGACGACCGCCTGGATGTAGCGGTCGCTGAGGCTCGTCGCCTCGGTGCGGGAATCGGTCATGTCAGTCCCCTTCCGGGAGGGCGTCGATCGCGTCGGCGATCGCGCGGAGTTCGTCGGTGAGAGCCCGCGCGAGGAGCGTTCCCTCGGCGGAGGTGCGGTAGAACTTGCGCGGCCTCGCCTCGTCGGTGTTCCACTCGCTCGTGAGGTGGCCCTGCTTCTCGAGTCGTCGCAGGAGCGGGTAGAGCGTGTTGGCGTCGGTGTCGAAGCCGCGCGCCTGCAGGTCTTCGAGGAGGCCGTAGCCGTACCCCGGCTCGGCCAGCAACCGCAGACACGCCAGCACCACCGTGCCGCGACGCAGCTCCTGCAGGTGGATCGCCTGTCCGTCTGCGCCGTCGTCGCTTCCTGGATTCATGCGTCACACTATAGTGTGTGTCACACAGTATCGTCAATCACACGGCATGACCGGACGGCATCCCGGGCCAGGATGGATGCCATGAGCCTCCCCGCCCTCGACGACCTCCTCGCGACGGCGCGCGTCGTCAGCCTTCCCCTCGCGACCCGCTTCCGCGGCCTCGACACGAGGGAGGCACTGCTCCTGGAGGGCCCCGAGGGCTGGAGCGAGTTCTCCCCCTTTGTCGAGTACGACGACGCGGAGGCCGCGGTGTGGCTCGCCGCAGCGATCGACTTCGGCTGGAACCGGCAGCCGCCCGCACGGCGCACCGCGATCCCCGTGAACGCGACCGTTCCGGCCGTGCCCGCCGGCGACGTCGGCGCCGTCCTGGCCCGATTCCCCGGATGCCGCACCGCCAAGGTGAAGGTGGCCGAGCGCGGCCAGGTGCTCGCCGACGACGTCGCGCGCGTGCGGGCCGTTCGCGACGCGCTCGGCCCGGAGGGACGCATCCGGATCGATGCCAACGGTGCCTGGAACGTCGACGAGGCCGAGCACGCACTCCACGACCTCTCCCCCTTCGACCTCGAGTACGCCGAGCAGCCCTGCGCGAGCGTCGCCGAACTGGCCGAACTGCGACGCCGGATCGGCGACTGGGACATCCCGATCGCCGCCGACGAGAGCGTGCGGAAGGCATCCGACCCGCTCGCCGTCGCGCGCGCGGGCGCGGCCGACCTCCTCGTGATCAAGGCGCAGCCGCTCGGCGGCATCCGGCGCGCCCTCGAGATCGTCGCCGCCACGGGCCTGCCGGCGGTCGTCTCGAGCGCCCTCGACACGAGCATCGGCCTGTCGATGGGGGCGCTGCTGGCGGCCGCCGCGACCGAGCTCGACTACGACTGCGGGCTCGGCACCGCCGCACTCCTCGCCGCCGACATCACCGAGGAGCCGCTCCTGCCCGAAGGTGGTGCGATCCCCGTGCGCCGCGTCGTCGCGTCGCCGGCCCTCCTCGACCGGCACGCGGCCCCCGCCGAGCGGCACGACTGGTGGCTCGCGCGCCTGGGCCGCTGCCGTCGGCTGCTCGACGCCGACGCGGCATCCTGACCGCCGCGAGCATCACTCAGGATGCCGGGGGCTCCACGAGCGCTCCGACGAGGCGCTCCAGGCGCTGGTTGAGCACCTCGTTCACCTCCGCCTGGGAACGGCCCTCCAGCGTCGCGCGTGCGCACGTGTCGTCGGAGACGTCCACGAGCAACTGTGCCGTCTCCTCCAGCGGGAGCCGCAGGCGCAGCCCGAAGGAATCCACCACGTGGCCGATGATGTCCTCCACGCGTGACCGGAGCGCATCGCGCCACGCGAGATAGGCGCCCGCGAGCCGCGGATCGCGCAGCGCCTGCGTGCGGATCTCGCTCACGAGCTGCGGCTCCATGCGCTCGCCGAGACTCGCGCCGACGACCTTCCGGACCACGGTCCCCGGATCGCGCAGCTCCGTGGGGTCGAGCTCGCGCACGCGCAGCGCCACTTCCTCCAGCTTCGCCTCCGCGAGCTGCCGGATGAGTGCGAGGAACAGCTCGTCCTTCGACTCGAAGTTGGAGTAGAACGCTCCGCGGGTGAATCCCGCCCGCTCGCAGATGGCCTCGACCGACGCGGCATCCATCCCGACCTCGCCGAACACCTCGTGCGCCGCGTCGAGCAGGCGGGCCCGCGTCTGCTCGCGGCGGCGGGATGCCGGGCGCGACTCGAGATCCGTCATCGCGGGCTTCCTCTCCGTGTCCGGTTCACACCAACTCCTCAGCCTTGCGGGTGAGCTCCCTCATACGATACATCTATGTATCGGATACAGCGTTGTATCGAACTGTCCTCACGGATCCGTCCCTGATCTGAACCGGAGCGCTCGTGTCCACTCTGCTGTACTCCCTCGGCCGCTGGTCGTACCGCCACCCGTGGCGCGTGCTCGTGTCGTGGCTCCTCGTGCTGGGCGTCGTCGGCGGCGCCGTGGGAGCCGGGATCGCGACCGGCTTCGTCAAGGGCACCGACAACTCCTTCTCGATCCCCGGCACCGAAGCCCAGGAGGGCATCGCTCTCCTCGACCGCACGTTCCCGCAGGCCAGCGGCACGAGCGCGCAGCTCGTCATCGTCGCCCCCGAGGGCGACCGGGTCGACGACGCGCCGGTGTCGGGCATCATCGGCGACGCGATCGACGACCTCGAGGGCCTCGACGGCGTGCTGGCCGTCACCGACCCCTTCGACGAGATGGTCACGGGCCTCGTCTCCGACGACGGGCAGGCCGCGATCGTCCGCCTGCAGTTCGACGGCCAGGCCACCGACGTCTCCGCCGAGACGAAGGCGGCACTCACCGACGTGGCCGCGCAGACCCGGGAGGCAATGCCCGCCGGGTCGCAGGTCGCGATCGGCGGCGACCTCTTCTCCACCTCCGTCCCCGCGCTCTCGCTCATCGAGGCGGTGGGCGTGCTCATCGCCCTGTTCGTCCTCATCGTTACCTTCCGCTCGATCGCCGTCGCCTGGTTCCCGCTCGCGAGCGCCCTCATCGGGGTCGGCCTGGCGATCGCCCTCATCTACATGTCGAGCGCCTTCGCGTCGATCTCCTCCACCACGCCGATGCTGGCCCTCATGCTGGGGCTCGCCGTCGGCATCGACTACGCGCTGTTCATCGTCGCCCGCCACCAGGACCAGGTGCGCGCCGGGATCGAGCCGGAGGAGTCCGCCGCCCGCGCGACGGGCACCGCGGGATCGGCGGTGGTCTTCGCGGGCGTCACGGTGCTCATCGCCCTCATCGGACTCGGCTTCGCCAACATCCCCTTCCTCACCACGATGGGCATCGCCGCGGCGGCGGCCGTCGCGATCGCCGTCGTCGTCGCCCTCACGCTCACACCGGCCCTGCTCGGATTCGCGAAGGAACGCGTCCGCGGGTGGTCCCGCCGCGCCCCCCGTGCGGCCCGTCGCGGCCGGGGCCGCACGGCGCGACCGCGGCGCGGCTTCGCCGAGCGCTGGGTCACCGCCGTCACCCGCCGCCCGATCGTCACCACCCTCGCCGTCGTGGTCGGTCTCGGCATCGTCGCGATCCCCGCCGCGAGCCTCCACCTCGCCCTGCCCAACGCGGGCGTCCAGCCCAAGTCCAGCGAAGCCCGCCAGGCCTACGACCTGACGGCGGAGCACTTCGGCCCCGGCTCGAACGGGCCGCTCATCATGACCGGGACGATCGTCACGTCGACCGATCCGCTCGGGCTCATGGAAGACCTCGCCGCCGAGGTGGAGAAGGTTCCCGGCGTGCGGGAGGTCGCCCTCGCGACGCCGAACGAGACCGCCGACACGGGACTCATCCAGATCGTCCCGGAGACCGCACCGGACGACCCCGCCACGGCACAGCTCGTGCGCGACCTCCGGGCCCAGCACGACCGTCTGCTCGACGAGTACGGCGTGGACCTGAAGGTGACGGGCTTCACGGCCGTCGGCATCGACATCTCCGACCGCCTGGGCGCCGCCCTCCTGCCGTTCGGCCTCTTCGTCGTCGGGCTCTCCCTCGTCCTCCTCATGATCGTCTTCCGTTCCATCTGGGTGCCGATCAAGGCCGCCGCCGGCTATCTCCTGTCGGTCGCCGCCGCGTTCGGCGTCGTCGCCGCCGTCTTCGAGTGGGGCTGGTTCGCCGACCTGCTGCACGTGACGCGCACCGGCCCCGTCATCAGCTTCATGCCGATCATCCTCATGGGCGTGCTGTTCGGCCTCGCGATGGACTACGAAGTCTTCCTCGTCTCGCGCATGCGCGAGGACTTCGTGCACGCCAACCGCTCCCGCGACGGACGCGGCGAGCGCGCGACGGCGATCGGCGCCGTCCGCAGCGGCTTCACGGCATCCGCACGCGTCGTCACGGCCGCGGCCGTCATCATGTTCGCGGTCTTCGCGGCGTTCGTCCCCGAGGGGGATTCGTCGATCAAACCCATTGCGCTGGGCCTGGCCGTGGGCATCGCGGTCGATGCCTTCATCGTGCGCATGACGCTCGTCCCCGCCGTCATGGCGCTCCTCGGCGAGAAGGCGTGGTGGATGCCGCGCTGGCTCGACCGCCTGCTCCCCCACTTCGACATCGAGGGCGAAGCGGTCGAACGCGAGCTCGCGCTGGCCGAGTGGCCCGAGGATGCCGCGACGACACCGCTCGTGGGCGAGGGCGTGGGCGTGCGCGCCGACGGCGCCACCGTCGACGAGGACGTCACGGTCTTCGCGGATGCCGACTTCCGCCTGCCCCACGGCGGCACGCTCGTCGCGTCGCACCCCGATCCCCGGGTCGGTCGCACGTTCGCGCTCATGGTCGCCGGACGGGTGGCTCCGAACGAGGGCCGGCTGCGGGTCGCGGGACACCTCCTGCCGGGGCGTGCGGCCTGGGTCCGCGCTCACGTGGGGGTCGCGCTGCTCGACGGCTCGACCGAGCCGCTGCGGGAGCTCCGGCGCGCTCTGGCCGGCGGCACGCGCCTCGTCGTGATCGACGGGCTCGACCTCCTCACCGGCGGCGAGCGCGACCAGGCCGCCGCCCTGCTGCGCGATGCCGCCGCCGCCCTGCGCGAGCGCCGCGGCGACGCGGGCTCGCCGCTCACGGTCGTCGCGACCGTGCGACGCGACGGACCCGCCCTCGACCTCCTCAACGATGCGCACCGCCCCTCGGTGACGCCGCTCGCGCTCTCCGGGAGGGATGCCGCCACCGACTCCCGGCACACCCCCTCCTCCGACCTTCCCTCCGATCTCTCTTCCGACACGCAGGTGATGCAGTGATGACCAGCTCGACCACCCCCCTGGAGCGCGCCCGCTCCACCCGCCCCGTGACGTGGGTGACGATCGTGGGCGTGCTGCTGCTGCCCGTGCTCATCGGCGGCATCCTCGTCGCAGCGCTCTACAACCCGGTCGACCGCCTCGACAGCATGCGGGCCGCGATCGTCAACAACGACGAGCCCGTCACGATCGACGATCAGTACGTGCCGCTCGGGCGCCAGCTGAGCGCCGGCCTCGTCGAGGGCTCCGACGAGCTCGAGAGCAACCTGGACTGGACGATCTCCAACACCGATGATGCCCGCGAGGGCCTCGCCGACGGCACGTACGACGCCGTCATCACGATTCCCGAGAACTTCTCGGCGGCGGCGACCTCCACGGCCCCCGGCGGCACCCCCGAGCAGGCGACGATCCAGGTCGCGACGGCGCCCGACAGCCTCATCGTCGACGACGCCATCACGGCGCAGGTCACACAGACCGCCGCCACCGTGCTCGGCCAGCAGCTGTCGGAGACGTACCTCGAGAACGTCTTCCTCGGCTTCACCACCCTCGGCGACAAGCTGGGAGAGGCAGCCGACGGCGCGGGCGACCTCGCCGACGGTGCGGGCAGCGCCGCCGACGGTGCCGTGTCGCTCGCCGACGGCGTCACGCAGCTCGCCGACGGCACCGGACAGTTCGCGTCCGGCATCCGGGACCTGTCGTCCGGTGCGGCCGAACTCGGCGACGGCGCGGGAGGCATCGCCTCGGGCGCGTCGGGCATCGCCGACGGCACGAGCCAGGAGGCGGGAGGCATCGACGCGCTCGGCGAAGGGGCGGACGCGTTGGGTGACGGCCTGGGCGCGCTGGCGGCCGCCACCTACGACGCGCAGAGCGGGGCGCAGCAGATCGCGGCCGGCGTCGACGGCGGCGCCGACGACCTGCGGGAGAACGGCATCGTCCCCACGGACCTGACCGACCTCGCCCAGCAGACCTCCACCACCGCCGCGACCGCGGCCACGGCGGCCGACGGTGTGGCATCGGGGCTCGACGCTCTGTCGGACCAGTGCCTCGACGCGGGCGCCGACCCCGCCTTCTGCGACCAGCTCGCCGAGCTCCAGACCGCCGCCGACGGCTCGGCGCAGGCCGCCGCAGGCACCGAGACCCTCGCCGGGTACACGTCCGGCGGTCTCGACCAGTTCGCCGCGGAGGCGCCGGAGGAGCTCGCCGCGCAGCTCACGACGATCGCCGAGTCGGTGCGCACGCTCGGCACGGGCCTCGGACAGATCGGTGACGGCATCGACGCGACCGCCGCCGGCGCGGGTGACCTCGCGTCGGGCGCGGGCGAGCTCGCCTCCGGCGCCGGCGACCTCGCCGACGGGGCGCAGCAGCTGTCCTCCGGCGCAGCGCAGCTCTCCGCCGGGGCGGGTGCATTCGCCGACGGCGCCGCCACGGCCGCCTCCGGAGCCGACGACCTCGCGTCGGGCGCCGACGCGGCGGCGAGCGGCGCCGACGACCTCGCCGATGGCGTCGGGAAGCTGGCCGACGGCACCGACGAGCTCGCCGACGGGCTGGGGCAGGCGACCGACGGCATCCCGTCCTACACCGACCAGCAGGCCACCGACCTGGCGACGGTCGTGGCGAACCCGGTGTCCGCCGAGGGCATCGGCACGTCGCTGTTCGGCGCGTCGGCGGTGCCGCTCCTGGCGGTGCTGGCTCTCTGGTTCGGCTCGCTCGGTTCGTTCATCGCGCTCCAGGCCGTGCCGCGCCATGCGCTCAGCTCGCGCCGGCCGTCGGCGCTGCTGGCGGCACGCAACCTCGCTCCCGCCGCGGGCATCGGCGCCCTCCAGGGACTGCTCGTCGCGGGCGTCGTGCAGCTGGCCGCCGGATACGACTGGGGCGACTGGTCGGTGTTCGCCGTCCTCGCCGTCGTCGCGGGAGTCGCCTTCGCCGCCGTGAATCAGGCGCTCGTGGCCGTGTTCGGCGGAGCCGGTCGCTGGATCGCCGCGCTCATCGGAGTGCTCGCGGTCGCGACGGGCGTCGTCTCCACCGTGCCGGGCGTGCTGGCATCCGTCGCCGGGCTCATGCCGACCGCGCCCGCCTACAACGCCCTGCTCGCCGCACTCACCCCCGCTGGCGGCGTCGCGGCCGGCGTCGTCGGATTGCTCGTCTGGGCCGCGCTCGGCTTCATCGCGACCGTGGTCGCGGTGGCCCGGCGTCGCACCACGAGCGCCCGCGCGCTGCTGGCATCCCCCGCCTGACCCGCAACCGCCCCCTGCGCCGGATTTCGGTGCAGGGGCGGTGCAGGGGGTTGCAGAACTTCGGAAATGTGCACGATGACGGAGCGAACCCGACTCACGCTTCCGCGATTCGGCACATCTCCGAAGTCTTGCGCACGGTCAGGCACGCGAGCACGGGATGCCGGGCAGCAGCGCGGGATGCCGCGGGGCGGCTCAGCTCAGGCCGCTGTAGGCGTGCAGGCCCTTGAAGAACATGTTGACCACCACGAAGTTGAACAGCACAGCGGAGAATCCGACGATCGACAGCCACGCTGAGCGGGTGCCGCGCCAGCCACGCGTCGCGCGTGCGTGGATGTAGCCGGCGTACAGCACCCAGATGACGAAGGTCCAGACTTCCTTCGTGTCGAAGCCCCAGTAGCGACCCCACGCGTCGTTGGCCCAGATGGCGCCCGCGATGAGGGTGAAGGTCCAGAAGATGAAGCCCACGATCGCGAAGCGGTAGGCGAGCGACTCGAGCGCGTCGGCACTCGGGATCGTGCGCAGGAAGCGCATCCGACCGGCCGGGGCGTCGTCGGCGTCGCTCTCGCGCGCCGCGACGACCGCGCGCCGCTCCCGGCGGTCCTGCAGCAGCTGCAGCACCGACAGCGCGAACGCGAGGGCGAGGAAGGCGGTGGCGAGGGATGCCACGAACACGTGGATCACGAGCCACACGCTCTTGAGGGGGTCAGCCAGCGGCGTCACGTCGACGTGGAACGCGAGCGCCGCACCGCCCAGGAAGACGACGATGAGGCCCGTGATGAACGACCCGAGGAAGCGCAGGTCGTAGCGCAGCAGCACGACGAGGTACACGGCGACGATGAGGAGGGTGCCGGTGAGGGCGAACTCGTAGTTGTTCGCCCACGGCACGCGGCCGGCGGCGATCCCGCGGAGCACGTCGCCGCCGAGGTGGAAGAGGAATCCGAGCACCGTCAGCGACGTGCCGATCCGAGCCCACAGGTACCGCTTCCGCGACGCGAACGGCGCCTCCAGGTCGGCCAGCGCCGCGGCCTCCTCGGCGCGCACGCGGTCGATCGAGCTGCCGCCGCCCGCGCCGACGAGCACCCGCTCGGACACGGCATCCTTCGCCTTGACGGCGAGGTCGCTGCGGCGCGCCAGATCGATCGCGTAGGCGATGAACGCGAGCGCGTAGATGGCGACGGCCGTCCAGACCAGGAGGAACGAGACGTCTTCGAGCTGCAGGCCGGTGTCGGGCATGCGGTCAGTCTACTTTCGGGTCGGCGGACGAGTCCGCGGGGGAAGGGGCGGAGGGACCGGCCTTGTCGGGCGACGAGGCGAGGAGGTCGTCGACGGCGCTGCCGTGACGGCGGACCAACTCGGCGACGGCGGCCGCGATCGCCGGGTCCTCCCCGCGGGCGAGCCCCGCGTACTCCAGGTGCAGGGAACGGATGCCGTCGACCTCGACCGGCGTCGCCTTCACCCACATCCGGCGTCGAGGGATGAACAGGGCCGCGAGGAGGCCGGCGAGCGCGAGGATCGCGAACACCAGCACGAACGGTGCTCCGACGTCACGGTGCACCGAGAGCGACACGTAGCGCTTGACCGCTTCCGGCGCCCCGTCGGCGGTGGCGTCCTCGAAGGTGACCGTGCCCAGTCCGTTCGGCAGGTCGACCGTGTCGCCGGGGGCGAGTTCGAGGGAGTCCACATCGATCGTGCGTCCCGTGAGCTGCTCCATGTCGCCCGTGTCGAGCGCGTAGACGGAGCGCGGCGTGCCGTCGTCGATGCCGAGGTCGCCGACGTAGACGTCGAGGGTGAGCACGGGGTTGAGCAGGTCGCCGAACGCGGACGTCATCGCCCCGCTGTGGAGGTCGGCGGCGCTCGGATAGAAGAAGCCGACGAGCCCCATCTGCTGGGCCAGCCCGTCGGGCACCTTCACAACCCCGAGGGAGGTCATGTTGGCATCCTGCGGCAGGAACTCGACGTCTTCACGGAAGACGATCTCGCCGTCCGCATCGCGCACCGTGATGGTGGGCGCGTAGCCGTTGCCCATGAGGTAGATGCGATCGCCCGCGAGCTCGAGCGGGTGGTTGACGCGCACGACGCCCGGTCGGGGCGCCTGGCCCGGCTCGGTGACGGTGAGGTTCGCCGCGAAGTCGCCCGCCTGCCCCTGACCGGCCTCCCCCAGCGCCGTGTAGGTGACGTCGAAGCGGTCGAGGGTCAGCGCGTAGGGCGGCAGGTTCTCGACGTCGACGAAGCGGCCGGGGTTGAACGATGTGTACCCGAGCCCGATGGAGTTGACGAAGCTGTCGCCCTCGGTGATGACGGTCTGTCCCGTGTAGGTGAGCCCGCCGCCGATCCCGACGGACAGCAGCACCCCGACGAGCGCTCCGTGGAAGACGAGGTTGCCGGTCTCGCGGAGGTACCCGCGTTCCGCGGAGACGGATGCCGTGCCGCGCCCGTCGTAGCGTTCCACGCGGTAGCCGGAGGCCTTCAACTGCGCCTCGGCGAGCTGCACGGCATCGGCCGCGGCCGCCTCGGCATCCGCGGCGTCCGCGCCGGACGGGAGCGCGACCGTCGCCTCGGCGTGGTCGTCGAGCCGCGATAGGCGCACGGGCGTGCGCGGCGGCCGCGCCTTCATGGCGTTCCAGTGGTGGCGCGTACGCGGGATGACGCAGCCGATGAGCGAGATGAACAGCAGGATGTAGATCGCCGAGAACCACGCCGACGTGTACACGTCGAAGAGCTGCAGCTTGTCCAGCACCGGGTACAGGTCGGGATTGTCGGTGCGCCACTGGGTGACGCCGTTCGGGTCGGCGGTGCGCTGCGGCACGATCGACCCGGGCACCGCGGCGATCGCGAGGAGCAGGAGCAGCACGAGCGCCGTACGCATGCTCGTCAGCTGCCGCCAGCCCCAGCGCAGCCACCCGACGGGTCCGAGCCGCGGCTGCGAGATCGTTTCGCGGGGGTCGGCGGAGTCAGCGTGGTCCGCGTGATCATCGGGCCGCAGGGGGTCGCTGACGTCAGAGCGGGAGCTGGACACTGCCGATCACCCCCGTCAGCGACGACATGACGGCGGTCCACACACCCGTGACCATGAGAAGTCCCAGCACGATCAGCAGCACGCCTCCGACGATGTTGACGACACGGATGTGCCGGCGGAAGAAGGCGGTCGAGCGCGCCGCCCAGCCGACTCCGAGCGCGATGAGCAGGAACGGGATGCCGAGGCCCAGCGAGTACGCCACGGCGAGCACGACGGCGCGCCACGGATCGGCCTGGGTCAGCGAGATGGAGAGGATCGCGGTGTAGGTCGGCCCGATGCAGGGCGCCCAACCGATGCCCATCGCGATGCCCAGGAGCGGCGCCCCCACGAGGCCGAGCCCCGTACGCACCTGCGGTTTGAGGGTGCGCTGGGCGACGCCGAAGACACCGACGAACACGAGCCCCATGACGATGACGACCACGCCGAGCACGCGCGTGAGGATGTCGCCGTACTGCAGGAAGAAGCGGCCGAGCGTGCCGGCGAGCACCCCCATCGCGACGAAGACGAGGGTGAAGCCGAGGATGAACAGCGCGACGCCGAGGAGGAGGCGTCGACGACCCTCACGGGCCGGGCGGGCGCTGGTGGCGCCGCCGAGGAAGCCCAGGTACCCGGGCACGAGCGGGAGCACGCACGGGGAGAGGAAGGAGACGAGCCCCGCGAGCGCCGCGATGGGGATCGCGATCCACAGGGCGCCGTCGAAGACGACCTCGCCGGGATTCACGCCTTCTCCGCCAGCACGTCGTCGACGACGGTCCGGAGGATCGACTCGCTCTGCACCGCGCCGATGAACCGCGCGGCGACGCGACCCTCCGCGTCGAGGACGAGGGTGATGGGCACGGCACTGAGCGGGGTCCACGAGGCGAACGCGAGCTTCAGATCGGCATCCTCGCGCGCCAGCAGCGACGGGTAGGTCACGCCGTACGTCTTCTCGAAAGCCGTCGCCTGCTCGGGCCCGTCGTAGATGTTGACCCCGAGGAAGTGCGCACCGGCATCTTTCGTCTCACCCGCGACCGACTCGAGGATCGGCGCCTCCACCCGGCACGGCCCGCACCCGGCGTACCAGAAGTTGAGCACGAGCACGTCTCCCGCGAAGTCGGCGCTCGACACCGTGGAGCCGTCGACGGCCGTGCCCGTGAAGGTGACCGCCTCGCCACGCTCGTCGGCGGGGATCTCCTGGACGCTGCCGTCGCCGCTCACGTAGCCCTTGTTCGTGCCCTGCTGGTACTGGCCGGCGATGCCCGTGGCGGTGTTCGTGCAGGCGGCGAGCGAGACGGCCAGCACGAGGGCGGCGACGGATGCCAGGAGGCGGCGGGGGGTGGAGTTCATCAGACGGCTCCCACATCGACGGCGCCGGCGGCGGCGGCCGGCGCGGCATAGGCGATCTCGCGCCACCCGTCGCCGTCGCGCTCGAAGGTCGTGACCGACGACAGCGCGCACCGGCGCTGACGCGGGTCGTGACGCAGCGGCGCGCCGGTCAGCGAGAGGTGCGTGATCCAGATCGGCAGCTGGTGCGAGACGAGCACGACGTCGCCCGCGACGCCGTCGACCAGCGGTGCGGCCTCCGACGCGTCGCGCATCGCGGCGAGCATGCGGGCGACGACGTCGAGGTACGGCTCGCCCCAGCTGGGGATCGCGGGCGCGCGCAGGTGGCGCCAGTTCATCGGGTTCATGAGCGCCTGCCGCATCCGGCGGCCCTCGAAGACGTTCGTCGGCTCGATGATGCGCTCGTCCGTAGCCACGGGCAGTCCGAACAGGTCGGCGAAGGGCTCGGCGGACTCCTGCGCGCGCTGCAAGGGCGAGGCGGTGATCGATGCGATCGGCCGGCCGAGGTCGCGGACATGCTCTGCGGCGCTCTGCGCCATGCGCCGGCCGTCGTCGCTCAACCGGAAGTTCGGGAGCCGCCCGTACAGCACGCGCTGCGGGTTGTGGACCTCGCCGTGGCGCACGAGGTGGAGGCGTTCGGCGGGCACGCCCCCAGTCTACGGCGGCACGATCTGTGGGCGGGCTGGGAGGTGACGCGCCCGCGGCCACGACGGGTCGAGGAGTCAGGCGGCGTCGAGGTCGGGACGTCGGTCGCGCAACTGGCGCACGCGGGTCACGACGAACCACGTCACCCCCGCCACGGCGCCGACGATCACGACGTATTGGAGGATGTCGGCGTAGGTCTCCACGACGTGCCACGACTCACCCAGGAAGAACCCGGCGAGCACGAAGACGGAGTTCCACACCGCCGAGCCCGCGAGGGTCAGCAGCACGAAGCGCCACAACGGCATCCGCACGACTCCGGCGGGGATCGAGATGAGGCTTCGGAAGATCGGGATCATGCGCCCGAAGAACACCGCCTTGCCGCCGTGGCGCGCGAACCACGCCACCGTGCGATCGACGTCTTCGACGTGCAGCAGCGGGACTCGCGCGACGACGGCGCGCAGCCGGCGCAGCCCCAGCCATGCGCCGAGGCCGTACAGGAGCAGGGCGCCGACGACCGACCCTGCCGTCGTCCACAGCAGCGCCTCGACGAGTCCGAAGGAACCACGGGATGCCGCGAGCCCCGCCATCGGGAGGATGACCTCGCTCGGCAGCGGCGGGAAGAGGTTCTCGGCGGCGATCGCGATGCCGGCCCCCGGAGCGCCGATGACCTCCATCAGCGACACGACGGCGTCGACGAGCGTCGTGAGCCAGGAACCGTCCGCTGCCACCGCCATCCTTCGACGGTACGGGGAGGACGTTTCCGGAACCTGTGCGGACGCCGAGCAGACGCCCCGCAAGCGGCGCGGCTCGCGGCCCGTAGACTGGTCGATCGTGAGTGAACGCGTTCTCGTCAGCCAGCTGCATTCCCGTGAAGACGGCGCCGTCTCGGTGTCCGGATGGGTGGAGACCGTCCGCGATCAGAAGAAGGTGCAGTTCGTCATCCTGCGCGATGAGACCGGCGCGGTGCAGCTCGTGAACCCCGCGACGCGGCCCGACCCGGAGGCCGAGAGCCAGGATGCCGGCGCCCTCGCGCTCACGGCGCTCATCTCCGAACTCACCACCGGCACGTTCCTCACCGTCACGGGAGACCTCAAGCACGACGAGCGCGTCAAGCTCGGCGGGGTCGAGATCAAGATCGGTGCGCTGGAAATCGCCGCGGCGGCTCTCCCCGAGACCCCGATCGCCGCCGACAGCGGACTCGACAAGCGCATGGACTGGCGCTTCCTCGACCTGCGTCAGCGTCGCAACAACCTGATCTTCCGCGTGCAGACCACCCTCGAGCACGCGATGCGCGGCTACTGGATCGACCGCGACTACATCGAGATCCACTCGCCCAAGCTCATGGCTTCGGCATCCGAGTCCAACGCCGAACTGTTCGAAGTGCCCTACTTCGAGGACAAGACCGCGTATCTCGCGCAGTCGCCGCAGTTCTTCAAGCAGATGGCGCAGTCCGCCGGGTTCGGCAAGATCTTCGAGATCGGCGACGTGTACCGCGCCGACCCGTCGTTCACGAGCCGTCACGCGACCGAGTTCACGTCGGTCGACGCCGAGATCAGCTGGATCGACTCCCACGAAGACGTCGCCGCGATGCAGGAGGAGCTGCTCCAGACCGCGATCCAGGCGGTCAAGGACAAGCACGGCGACGAGATCAAGGAGCTCTTCGACATCGACGTCGTCGTGCCCGCGGTGCCCTTCCCGCGCATTCCGCTGGCAGAGGCGCGCGAGATCGTGAAGGCGCGCGGGTATGAGATCCCCCGCACCGACGGCGACCTCGACCCCGAGGGCGAGCGTCAGATCTCCGCGCACGTCGAGGAGACCTACGGCCACCAGTTCGTCTTCATCACCGACTACCACCCCGAGATCCGCGCGTTCTACCACATGCGCGACCCCGAGACCGGGCTCACGAAGTCGTACGACCTCCTGTTCAAGGGCGTCGAGATCACGACCGGCGCGCAGCGCGAGCACCGCGTCGACGTGCTCGAGGTGCAGGCGCGCGAGAAGGGTCTCGACCCGGAGCACCTCGCGTTCTACTTCGACTTCTTCCGCTACGGCGCCCCGCCGCACGGCGGCTTCGGCATGGGCCTCGCGCGCGTGCTCATGCTGCTGCTGGGCCAGGACTCCATCCGCGAAGTCACCTACCTCTTCCGCGGTCCCACGCGTCTCGCGCCGTAGCCGACCCCGGATGCCGGGGGCCGCGTCACGCCCACGACCCGTGAGCGTCACCGCGGGTTCACCGGCATCCCGCCGAGTCGTCATCCGGCATCCGTAGTTTCCTCTCGTCCCCGCACGAGCGCGTCGATCGGCGCGCGCGTGCGACACCCGAGAGGAATCACATGCGCAATACCCGTACGCGACGCCTGGGCGTCGCTCTCGCCCTGATGACGGCCGCGGCCCTCGCCTTCACCGCCTGTGCCGCCGAGGCGGGAACCCCGGGCGCCGGAGGCACCGACGGTGCGGCATCCGCGGACGCGGCGACCGCCACGAGCCTCGCCGACTTCGGCACCCTGGCAGACCTCGAGGCCGCCGCCACGGCGGAGGGCGCGCTCAACGTCATCGCGTTGCCGCGCGACTGGGCGAACTACGGCGAGATCCTCGACCTGTTCGCCGACCGCTACCCCGAGATCACGATCAACGAGCAGTCGCCCGACGTCTCGAGTGCCGAGGAGATCCAGGCAGCGAAAACCAACGAGGGCCTCGATACGGCGCCCGACGTCTTCGACCTCGGCCTCACGGTCGCCCTGCAGAACACCGACGTGTTCGCGCCGTACAAGGTCGCCACGTGGGACGACATCCCCGACGCGCTCAAGGAGTCGTCGGGACTGTTCGTCGGCGACTACGGCGGGTACATGTCGGTCGGCTACGACTCGAGCCGCTACGACGAGCCCGCGGAACTCTCCGACCTCCTGGGGGCCGACTACGCGGGTGCCGTCGCCATCAACGGCGACCCGACCCAGGCCGGTGCCGCCTTCGCGGCCGTCGGGCTGGCGACCGTGCAGAACGGCGGGACGCTCGACGACTTCCAGCCCGGCATCGACTTCTTCAGTGAGCTCCAGAAGGCGGGCAACCTGCTGAAGGTCGACGTCACCACCGGCACGATCAGCAGCGGCGAGACCCCCGTCGTCTTCGACTGGGACTACCTCAACGCCACGCACACGTCGACCAACCCGAACTGGAAGGTCCGCGTCTTCGACGGCACCGGCTACGCCGCGTACTACAACCAGGCCATCAACAAGGATGCTCCCCACCCGGCCGCCGCGCGCCTGTGGCAGGAGTTCCTCTACAGCGACGAGGTGCAGAACCTGTGGCTGAAGGGCGGCGCCCGCCCGGCCCGCATGGATGCCATGACCGCCGCCGGCACGATCGACGCCGACCTCGCGGCGGCCCTCCCGGCCGCTCCCGGGACGACCGTCGTCCCCACCGAAGCACAGAGCACCGCCGCCGGCACGCTGCTCGGTGAGAAGTGGGCTGCGGCGGTCCAGTGACCTCCGCAGCGCTCGTGGCGACGCCGCGGGACACCCGCCCCGAGGAGGAGCAGGCCGCTCCTCCTCGGGGCGCGGTGCGCACGCGGTCGTGGGCGTGGCTTGGGCTGGTGCCGTTCGCCGTCTACCTGGGTCTCTTCCTCGCCCTCCCCACCGCCCTCGCGATCGGGACCGGCTTCTTCGACCGCGACGGCGCCTTCACATGGGCCAACGTCGCGGCGCTGGTCGACCCCGTCATCCTGACCACGTTCGCCAACACGACGTGGCTCTCCGCGCTGACGGCGGCCGTCGGAGCGGTGCTCGGAGCGCTCGTCTGCTACGCCGCGCTGGGGCTGCCTCCCACGGGGCTCGTCCGCAGCATGCTCGACGCCGCCGCCGGCGTGCTCGCCCAGTTCGGCGGGGTGATGCTCGCGTTCGTCTTCATCGCCACCATCGGCGTGCAGGGCGTCGTCACCGTGTTCCTGCGCGACTCCTTCGGCGTCGACCTCCAGCCCGGGTCCTGGCTGTACTCGCTGCCGGGCCTCATCCTCCCCTACATCTACTTCCAGGTGCCGCTCATGGTGATCACGTTCCTGCCGGCTCTTTCTGCGCTCAAGCCGCAATGGACGGAGGCGAACCTCGTGCTGGGCGGCACCCGCGCGTCGTTCTGGACGCGCGTGGGCCTTCCCGTGCTCGCGCCGTCGTTCCTCGCCAGCTTCCTGCTGCTGTTCGCCAACGCGTTCTCCTCGTATGCGACCGCGGCGGCCCTCGCCAGCCAGGGCTCGCAGATCGTTCCGCTCCAGATCCGCGCCGCCCTCACGAGCGAGACGGTGCTCGGGCGGGAGAACCTGGCGGGTGCGCTGGCGCTCGGGATGATCGTGGTCGTCGGCGTCGTGATGGCCCTCTATGCAGCGATCCAGCGCCGGGCGGCGCGGTGGCAGGCATGAGCGTCTCCGGCCTCGCTCCGTCCCGCACGACGCGCGCCGTGATCGGGATCGTCGTCGGCATCCTCTTCGCGATCCCCCTGGCATCCACGGTGCTGTACACGTTCCGCGACAGCACGTCGGGGGGTGTGACGCTCGCCAACTGGACGCGGGTCTTCGATCCGGCCAATACGCAGGTGCTCGGTCCGATCTGGGCCGGGCTCGGCAACTCGGTCGTGCTGGCCGTCGTGACCGTGGCGATCGTCCTGCTCCTCCTGCTGCCGACGCTCATCCTCATCGAACTGCGATTCCCCCGCCTCGCGCGGCCCTTCGAGTTCCTCGCGCTCCTGCCGATCTCGATTCCCGCGATCGTCCTCGTCGTCGGCCTCGCCCCGATCTACCTGCAGATCGGTCGCACGCTCGGCACGGGAGCGTGGACCCTCGCCTTCGCCTACGGCGTGACCGTGCTGCCCTTCGCCTACCGATCGATCAAGGCGTCGATCGACGCCATCGACGTGAAGACCCTGTCCGAAGCGGCACGATCGCTCGGCGCCAACGGCTTCGACGTCATCGTTCACGTCCTGGTGCCGAATCTGCGCCAAGGTCTCCTGGCCGCGTCGCTCATCTCGGTCGCCGTCGTGCTGGGCGAGTTCACGATCGCCTCGCTGCTCAATCGTCAGGTGCTCCAGACGGCCCTCGTCGTGTCGAACAAGATCGACCCCTACGCGTCGGCGATGTTCACCCTTCTCTCGCTCGCCTTCGTCTTCCTCCTCCTGCTCGTCATCTCGCGCGCCGCCCGCGTGCGTTCCCGAAAGGCCCGTCCGTGACCACCGATCCCCTCGCCGCCGTCACCCCCCGTGCGCTGCCGCGCACGTCCGACAACGCCCTCCTGGCCGATGCGGGCGAGGGGACGAGGGTCGAGTTCCGCGGTGTCGTCAAGGACTACGGCACCACTCGCGTGCTGCACGACTTCGCCCTCGACATCGCCCCCGGCGAGTTCGTCTCCCTCCTCGGACCCTCCGGCTGCGGCAAGACGACGGCGCTGCGCGTGCTGTCGGGCCTGGAATCGGCGACGGGGGGCGCGGTGCTCCTCGGCGGGCGCGATGTCTCCGGCATCCCGACGAATCGACGCGACATCGGCATGGTGTTCCAGTCGTACTCGCTGTTCCCGCACCTGCGCGTGATCGACAACGTGGCCTTCGGACTGCGCCGACGGCGGGTGGCGAAGCGCGTCGCGGCACGCCGTGCGGCCGACGCGCTCGAACTCGTCGGCCTCGGCCACCTCGCCGATCGCTTCCCCCACCAGCTGTCCGGCGGGCAGCAGCAGCGGGTGGCGCTCGCACGCGCCCTCGTGACCGAGCCCCGCGTGCTCCTGCTGGACGAGCCGCTCTCGGCCCTGGATGCCAAGGTGCGCGTCCAACTGCGCGACGAGATCCGTCGCATCCAGCTGAGACTGGGGATCACGACCGTATTCGTGACCCACGACCAGGAGGAGGCGCTCGCCGTGTCGGATCGCATCGCGGTCATGAACGCGGGGCGGATCGAGCAGGTGGGGAGTCCGGAAGACCTCTACCTGCGCCCGGCCAGCCCGTACGTCGCAGCGTTCGTCGGAGTCTCCAGCGTCGTGCCCGGTGTCGTCGCCGGCGGCGCCGTGCACGTGTGGGGCCAGCGGCTGTCGTCGCCTTCGACCGTCGCGGACGGTTCGGTCGACGCCTTCATCCGGCCCGAGAACGTGCGGCTGGTCTCCGAGGGCGGTGTGCCCGCCACCGTTCAGGAAACCACGTTCTTGGGCGGGTTCCGCCGCACGCTGGTGCGCGCCGCCGACGGCACCCTCCTCACCGTTCAGCACGCCGCCGGCGATCGCATCGCGTACGACGACCTCGTGCGGGTGGCCTTCGCCGAGGTGCCCGTCGTCGTGCGGCCGCGACCGGAGGGCTGACCGCGCACCGCCGGGCCACTGGTGCCGCCGGGTTCGGCTCGCTAACGTGTGGCCAGCAGCGGCGACGGGGCCGCTCCGCATCGAAGGAACCCACCATGACGGGAAAGTTCGAGCTGTTCACCGACAAGGGCGGTCAATGGCGCTTCAATCTCAAGGCATCCAACGGGCAGATCATCGCCTCGAGCGAGGGGTACTCCTCGAAGTCGAGCGCTCTCAACGGCATCGAGTCGGTCCGCACGAATGCTCCAGGTGCGGAGGTCGTCGAACGCGAGTGAGAGCCGCGGCTCACACCTCGAAGTCGACGGCCATCCGGCCCGCCACGACGCTGCGGATGTACGCCGCGACCTCCTGGTGCGCGGGGTGGGTCTGGTAGTCGTCGAGCCCCTGCACGTCGTCGAAGTCGATGACGACCGCCACGTCGACATTGGCGTGCGCGTAGGCGGCGTTCGGGCCGGCCGACAGCTCGCGGATCGAGGGGACGACGCCGACGAGGCTTCGCAGTCGAGCGGCGACCTCGGCCGCCTGCTCGGCGCGCACCTCCTCGTCTTCGGCGGCGAGCTTCCAGGCGACGACGTGGCGAAGGGTCATCGGATCTCCTCGGGGGATGTGAGCGCGTGGCGCAGGCGGTCGGGAGCGACGCGCCAGTGCGCGTGGAGTCGCCCGTCGAGCAGGATCACGGGGATCTTCTCCCACCACTGGGCGTAGAGCGCCGGGTCATCGAGGATCGATCGCTCCTCGATCTCGACGTCGTTCTCGTCGGGCAGGTCGGCGACCACCGTCTCCACGACCTCGCGCGCCACATCGCAGAGGTGGCAGTCGGGCTTGGAGATGATCGTGAGGGTCGTCACGATCCCATCTTCGCGCATCGCCCGACCCTCGGGCCGCGCTTCGGCATGTCCCACATTCGGTCGTTGTGGCGGTGGAGGCATGTCCCACTTTCGGTCGCTGCGGCGGTGGCGGCATGTCCCACTTTCGGTCGCTGCGGCGGTGGCCTGTCCCACATTCGGTCGTGCGGCAAGAGGCATGTCCCACATTCGGTCGCTGCGAAGTCTCTCAAACAGCCGAAAGTGGGACACGCCCAGCCGAAAGTGGGACATGCCCAGCCGAAAGTGGGACATGCCCAGCCGAAAGTGGGACATGGCCAACCGAGAGTGGGACATGGCCCCGGCTACAGCAGAGAGCCGGACACGATCCGCTGGCGCAAAACACGAAGCGCCCGGATCCGTTCGGATCGGGGCGCTCGGTGTTTCGGCCGCTTACTTCTTGTTGCGGCGCTGGTGGCGAGTCTTGCGAAGCAGCTTGCGGTGCTTCTTCTTCGCCATGCGCTTGCGGCGCTTCTTGATGACAGAACCCACGGAAAACCTCACTACGTCAGGGGTCTGGACGCGATCGTTTCGCGTCCGGGATCAGGCACGTCGAAAAATGCCTCAGGTCAGTCTAGCCGACGTCGGCGATAGGCCGTTGCAGGGCAGCCGTCACGGCCGTCTCGGGGACACGGTAGCTGCGACCGAATCGGACCGCGGGCAGCTCGCCGGCGTGCACCAGTCGGTACACGGTCATCTTCGAGACGCGCATCAAGTCGGCCACCTCGGCGACCGTCAGAAAGCGCACGTCAGACAACTCCGGCATCCCATCTCCCCAGTTTTCATCCCAGCAATGCTGCACAAGTGGTCGCACGTGTTCCCAGACGTGCGATTGCCTCAACCCTAGAGGGTGTATGGGACGCGTGTAAACCTGTGTGGTCTGTGTGATGAACGGATGCCGGAGCTCAGCGGCCCGGGATGCGCTTGAGCACGTTCTCGAACGCGTGCTTCGTCGACGCGGCGGCACGGCCCACGAGGTCGGCGGCGGCGGCAGCGGAGTCCGGCAGAGCACCCGCTCCGATCGACAGTGGCTCGTCGTCGACGATGAACGGCATGAGCCACTCGTCGACGGCGTCGAGGGGCGCCGGGGAGAGGCTGTAATAGCGGTGCTGGCCCTCTTCCCGCACCGAGACGAGCTCTGCCTCGCGCAGCACCTTCAAATGCTTCGACACGGTCGGCTGGCTCACGCCGAGCTCCGAGACGATCTGCGACACGCTCGTCCCGCGACCGCCCGCTCCGCGTTCGCGCAGCAGCTGCAGGATGTCCCGACGGGTGCCGTCGGCGATCACGTCGAAGATGTCCGCCATGACCTTAGGTTAGCCCGCGCGCGCGTCGGAGTACCATGACAACGATTCTTTCGGCGAGAGGGGCGCGACATGACGGGCGAGACCGTCGTCGTACGCGCGCTCCGGCGCCTCAGGGGCTGGTCGCAGGGCTTCCGGGACCTCACGACGTCCTCTCCTTCTCGATTCGCCGTGCTGGTCTTCAGCTCCCTGGTCCTCGTCTTCACCGCACTGCTGTCGCTCCCCGCGGCGGCCGCCGACGGACGACCGACGCCTCTCGCGGACGCTCTGTTCACCGCTGTCTCGACGATCTGCGTGACAGGTCTGGCGACGGTCGACATGGCCACGCACTGGTCGCCGCTCGGGAAGGTGATCATCTACGCCGGCGTCAACATCGGGGCCATGGGCGTGCTCACGCTGGCATCCATCCTGGGGCTCGTCATCTCCAAGCGACTCGGCTTGCGCGCCAAACTCATCGCCGCGGGCGATTCCAATCCGCTGCGTGCGCACGGCGGGCCCGTGAACGAAGGTCAGACCGTGCGTCTCGGCGAGGTGGGCCAGCTTTTGTCCACCGTGGCACTGTCCACACTCGTCATCGAAGGCATCCTCGCTGTTCTGCTCTATCCGACGCTGCTGCTGAGCGATGTCGACCCTCTGACCGCGCTGTGGGAGGCGCCGTACTACGCGGCGATGGCCTTCACGAACACGGGCTTCACCCCCAACGTCGGCGGGCTCGAGCCGTTCGCGACGAACTACCTGATGCTCACGCTGCTGATGGTCGGGGTCTTCCTCGGGTCCATCGGTTTCCCCGTGATCTACACGCTCTGGCGTCACCACTTCCACGTGAGGCGCTGGTCGCTCCACGCGAAGCTCACCCTCATCACCACGACGGTGCTCTTCTTCGCCGGTGCGGGCGTGTTCCTCCTCCTCGAGTACGAGAACCCGGAGACCTTCGGTTCGATGGACGCATGGGACACGACGTTCCAGGCGTTCTTCCTCTCGGCCATGACCCGATCGGGTGGCTTCTCGGTCGTCGACATCGGCGAGCTGCACGGGTCGTCCCTCGTGGTCGGCTCGATGCTGATGTTCGTCGGCGGCGGCTCGGCCTCCACCGCCGGCGGCATCAAGGTGACGACGCTCGCCGTGCTCGCCCTCGCCGTCTTCTCGGAGGCGAAGGGGCGCCAGAGCGTCGAGGCCTTCGGGCGCCGCATCCCCAGCGACGTGCAGCGCGTCGCGCTCTCGGTCGTCGCCTGGGGATCGACGATCGTCGCGGTGGCCACGATCACGATCGCCCAGATCACCCAGCGGTCCATCGAAGAAGTGCTCTTCGACGTGATCTCCGGATTCGGCACGGTCGGCCTGTCCACCGGATTGACCGCAGAGCTGCCCGATCCGGCGGTCTATGTGCTCGCGGCCACCGTGTTCATGGGCCGCATTGGTACAGTGACCCTCGCCGCCGCCGTGGCGGCGACCAGCAGATCGCAGCACTACTCGCTGCCCGTGGAAAGGCCGATCGTTGGTTGAGCAGATCCGCAATGACGCCCCCGTGCTCGTGATCGGCCTCGGCCGCTTCGGAGCGGCGTGCGCCGGCGAGCTGGACCGCCTCGACCGCGAGGTGCTCGCGATCGACGCGAACCTCGAGCTCGTGCAGAAGTGGTCGGAGCGCGTGACCCATGCGGTGCAGGCCGACGGACGCAATCTCGAAGCGCTGAAGCAGATCGGCGCGCAGGATTTCCAGGTGGCGATCGTCGCGACCGGTTCGTCGATCGAGGCGTCGGTGCTGATCACCGCGAACCTCGTCGACTTGAAGGTGCCGCAGATCTGGGCGAAAGCCGTCTCGCAGTCGCACGGCAAGATCCTCGCCCGCGTCGGCGCGAACCACGTCATCTACCCCGAGCGAGAGGCGGGCGAGCGCGTCGCGCACCTCGTCAGCGGACGCATGCTCGACTTCATCCGCTTCGACGACGACTTCGTGCTCGCGAAGATGTACCCGCCGAAGTTCATCCGGGGAGTCGGACTGAACGAGTCGGGCGTGCGCACGAAGTACAACGTGACCGTGGTCGGTGTGAAGAGTCCCGGCAAGCCGTTCCGCTACGCCGAGGCGAACACGGTCGTCACGAACCACGACCTCATCATCGTGTCCGGCACGAACTCCGACATCGAGCGCTTCGCGGCCCTGGACCGCTGACGCCGACGGCCTACGCGCCGGCGGCCAGCTCCTGCGCGCGCGCGAGCGCGGCGTCGGTCGCCTCGGCGAACAGGCCCGAGAGGTTCGCACCCTGGAGCACCGAGATGGCACGTTCGGTCGTGCCCTTCGGGCTGGTCACCCGACGGCGCAGCTCGGCGGGGTCGTCGCCCGTGGCATCCAGCAGGGCCGCGGCGCCGATGAAGGTCTGCTCCGCCATGAGCCGAGCGTCGGCCTCCGAGAAGCCCTTCCCGCGCGCCGCCTCGGTGAGCTCCTCGATGAGCAGGAAGACGTAGGCCGGACCCGAGCCGGAGATCGTCGACAGCGCGTCGATCCGGTCTTCGGTCACGTCGATGACCGCGCCGCACGTCTCGAACAGTCGTCGCACGACGGCGAGATCGGCGTCGGATGCCGACGGGCCCACGGCGAGTCCGGTGACGGCCTTGCCGACCACGGCCGGGGTGTTCGGCATCGAGCGGATGACGGGGATGCCGTCGCCGACGATCCCTTCGAACGTCGCGATCGTCACGCCCGCGGCCAGGCTCACCAGCACCGTGCCGGGGCGGAGCACCGGCGCGATCTCTCGGAGGAGGTCGGGGACCATGATCGGCTTCACTCCGATCAGGACGATGTCGGCGGCAGCGACGGCGGTCGTGTTGGCGTCGGGCGTGGTCTCCAGCGCGAGGCTCGTGACCCCGGGAAGGCCCTCGACGGTGGCGGCCCGGGCGACGGTGCGGTTGGTGACGGTCACGTACGGCGCAACACCGGAGCGGACGAGTCCCTGCAGGATCGCGCCTCCCATGGAGCCGGCACCGAGGATCGCGATAGCGGGGAGCATGTCGTCAGCCATCCCTCCATCCTCTCATCCGCGGCCCACGGACGGGTGCTCGGGAGGTGGCGACCGGGCGAACACCGAGCGACGACGACCTCCTCGGTAAGAGCCTGCTGAGAGGCCTCTCGACGGCCGATGCCGCCGGGCTATAGTCGACAGCGACGGAGGCGTGGCCGCCCCGTCGCGACTGCGAAGGACTCGTCATGACCCTCCTCGACGGCATCATCTCCCGAGTGATCGACACCGACCGGATCGCGGTCGGCATCCTGGAACGCGAGGGCGACGACTCCGCCGCGCCGCCGGAGCGCACGCTCGTGCTCATCCACGGCAACGTGTCGTCGAGCCTGTTCTGGCAGGAGTTCATGCAGGATCTCCCCGGCGACCTCCGCGTGATCGCCGTGGACCTCCGCGGATTCGGCACGTCCGAGCACGCCCCGGTCGACGCGACCCGCGGTGTCCGCGACTTCAGCGACGACGTGCACGCCACGTTGACGAATCTCGGCATCCCCACGGCGCACCTCATGGGCTGGTCGATGGGCGGCGGAGTGGTGCTGCAGTACGCACTCGATCACCCCGCGCTGTCGCTGACGCTGCAGGCCCCCGTCTCGCCGTACGGCTTCGGCGGGACGCGGCGCGACGGCTCCCGGCTCACCGACGACGACGCCGGCTGTGGTGGCGGCGGCGCGAACCCCGACTTCGTGCGCCGCCTCGCCGAGCACGACACGAGCGACGAGGCGCCGACGTCGCCGCGTACCGTCTTCCGCACCGGATACGTCTCCCCCGAGTACGACGGGCGCAACGAAGATCTGTGGGTCGAGTCGATGCTCACCACCTCGACCGCCGACGGCAACTACCCCGGCGACGGCGTCGCGAGCGACAACTGGCCCGGCTTCGCCGCCGGACGCACGGGCGTGCTCAATACGATGGCGCCCCGCTGGTTCGACACGTCGGGGATCGTCGACCTGGACGTGAAGCCGCCCATCCTGTGGGTGCACGGGACAGCGGATGCCATCGTCTCCGACGCGTCGTTCTTCGACCTCAATCATCTCGGCGCACTCGGGATCATCCCCGGCTGGCCCGGCGAGGAGGTCGCGCCCGCGCAGCCGATGGTGTCGCAGACGCGCGATGTGCTCGCGGCGTACCGCGAGGCAGGAGGCGAGGTCGTGGAGCTGGAGATCGAGGGCGTCGGACACGCCCCCCACCTGGAGCGTCCGGGGGCTGTTCGGCAGGCACTGCTGGCCGTCATGGGCTACCTCGGTCAGCCCGCCTTCCCCGCCCCGCCGACCGAGGCGATCATCCTCAGCTCGTCGGACTGAGAAGCCCGGACATTTGCACGGCGAGAACGTCGGACTCCGTCCGGCGCGGCGCCGTACGCTCGGCGGTATGACCGCCGTTCTTCTGGATGCTCCCACGATCCGCGAGGCCGTTGCCGAGGTGCTCTGCGAAGAGTCCGAGACGCACCGCATCCTCGACGTCACGATCCGCCGGCTGCACGACGACCGCCTCGTCGTGATGGTCACGGTGTCGTTCCCGCCCGACCTTCTCTTCGGCGAAGTCGCCCTGGTGCTGCGGGAGATCGACGAGCGCGTCCGCGAGCTCGTACCCGCCGCCGAACGGGTGTGCGTGGAACCGCGAATCGGCCTGCCCGCGCGCGACTCGCGACCGGCGACCGAGACGATCGTCCTCGCCTCGAGCGACTGACGGCGACCCGAGCTGCCGGGTCAGGGATCGCGGCGCGCGAGGAAGAACGCGCGCAGCAGCGCCGCCGCCTCCTCGGCATCCACGCCGCCGATCACCTCCGAGCGGTGGGGCAGGCGGCGGTCGCGCAACACGTCGTACAGCGACCCCGCGGCGCCGGCCTTGTCGTCCCACGCGCCGAACACGACGCGGCCCACACGGGCCTGTGAGATCGCGCCGGCGCACATGAGGCACGGCTCCAGCGTGACGACGAGAGTGCAGTGCTCGAGGTTCCACGAGCCGAGCGTCTCGGCCGCGGACCGCAGCGCCACCACTTCGGCGTGCGCGAGCGGGTCGTGCGTGAGCTCGCGGAGGTTGCGCCCCTCCCCCAGCACCGCCCCCGACACATCGGTGACGACCGCTCCGACGGGGATGTCACCGTGAGCGGCCGCCTCGGCAGCGAGCTCCCTCGCCCGCACCATGGCGTCGAGGTCGGTCTGTCTGGCGGGCAGGCTCACGGGGCCAGCGTACGCCCCGCTAACCTGGGGGTATGCGCGTGCACGTGGCCGACCACCCTCTCATCACCCACAAGCTGACGGTGCTGCGCGACGAGCGCACACCCTCGCCGGTGTTCCGACAGCTGACCGAAGAGCTGGTGACGCTGCTGGCGTACGAGGCCACCCGCAGCGTGCGCGTGGAGGACCTCGAGATCCGCACCCCCGTCACCACGACCGTGGGCGTGCGCATCAGCGAGCCCCGCCCGCTCGTCGTGCCCATCCTCCGCGCCGGGCTCGGCATGCTCGACGGCATGGTCAAGCTGCTTCCCACGGCGGAGGTCGGCTTCCTGGGCATGGCGCGCGACGAGGAGACGTTCGAGCCGGTCACCTACGCCGAGCGTCTGCCCGCCGACCTCAGCGACCGGCAGTGCTTCGTGCTCGACCCCATGCTCGCGACGGGCGGTTCGCTCGGCGCGGCGATCGACTTCCTGTTCGCCCGCGGCGCTCAGGACGTCACCGCCATCTGCATCCTCGGCGCACCCGAGGGTGTCGCCGCGATCGAGAAGCAGGTGGGCGACCGCGACGTGACGCTCGTCCTCGGTGCGCTCGACGAGCGCCTCAACGAGAAGGGCTACATCGTGCCCGGGCTCGGCGACGCGGGTGACCGGCTGTACGGAACGGTCTGACACCGCCGACGGCGACGTCCGCGTCGCGCGTTGACCCTCGCTGCGCGCGGATGCGTCAGCCGGCGAGATCGTCGCCCGTGCGGCGACCGTTCTCGCGTTCCCAGAACTCCAGCTGCTGAGTGAGGGCTTTCGAGAGCTCGAACACCTGCTCCGGAGGGATGCGCACGCGCTGCACGACGCGGCCGGGGACGACCGTCACGGTGTTGCCGTCGGCATCCGTCGCCTCGTGCGGGGGACGGACGAGCGAGACGAAGTCCATGACGAACACATCGGGCGTGTGCCACACGTTCGCGAAGTCGGCGAAGCTGCCCGCCACGGTCTCCGGCGGCATCTCGATCTCGAACTGACGCGGTGCCTCTTCGGCCATGTCCGCTCCTCCTCGCTGTCGTGGTCCCGCGAGTCTACGGACTGCGCACGAGCGCGACGCCCTCGGGCTGAACGCTGTCGGCGCCGCTCCGTAGCGCCCCGTGGTCGGCGCCCACGAGGCGCGCGAACGCGCTGAGGCGCGCGACGCCGTCGGGGGTGCGCGGCAGGTCGTCGAGCAGGCCCGTGCCGAAGACAATGAAGGCCGTGTGCATGGCGCGGGAGACCGCCACATTGAGCCGGTTCTGGAGGAGCAGGAACTCGAGCCCGCGGGGGGCGTCTCTTCCCGACGAGGCGGCGAGCGACACGATCGCGACAGCGGCCTCCTGCCCCTGGAAGCGGTCGACTGTTCCGACGGGAACGTCGGCGAATCCTGCCGCCGCGAGTGCCTCCTCCACGAGCAGCTGCTGCGCGTTGTACGGGGTGACCACGATGAGGTCGTCGGCGCGGAGCGGGCGGGCGGGGATGCCGTCGTCGGCCGTCCAGCGCCGGCCGACGAGGTCTGTGACGATCTCGACCACGCGGGCCGCTTCCTCGGGCGACTGCGTCGCATTGCCGGTGTGCCCCAGCGGCACGGGGACGACCCCGGCGGGGATGCCGTCGAGGTGACGGGCCGCCGCGCCGGCGTACGCCTCCAGGCGCCCCTCGTAGGAGAGATCGGAGACGGGAGCGGCGACCTCGGGACGCATGCGCCGCGACTGCGCGAGGAAGAAGCCGCGGTCGGCGGGGATGACGGCCGCGCCGTCCATGATCCAGCCGAGGGCCGACGTGTCGACCGGCTCAGGGTGCGTACCCTGACTCACCTGCGGGAGCTGCTGCGGGTCGCCCAGCAGCAGGAGCCTGCTCGCCGCGGCGCTGACGGCGATCGTCGAGGCCAGCGAGAACTGCCCCGCCTCGTCGATCACGAGCAGATCCAGACCGCGACGGGCGATCCGCCCCGTGTGGGTGAAGTCCCACGCGGTGCCGCCGACGACGAAGCCGCCCTGCTGTTCGCCGATGTAGGCGGCCATCCCGTTCTTGGCGATCGGCGTGAAGGAGAGCTCCGCGCCGTCGCCGCTGCCGGACGCCTTCGGCGCCTTCGCCACCTGGGCTTTCGGAACCCCCGCCTCCACGACGCGGTCGAGCATGTGCTCCACGACCGCGTGCGATTGCGCGACGACCCCGACCCGGAAGCCGTGATCGCGGACGAGCGCGGCGACGACGTGGGAGCCGACGTACGTCTTCCCCGTGCCGGGAGGGCCCTGCACGGCGATATAGCTGCGGTCGAGGTCGAGCAGCGTGGCGGTGATGTCGGCGACGTCGGTGCCCCGGCCGCGGGTGAGCGCACCGCTGCGGGTGCGGGGCGGGCGGCGCAGGAGCAGATCGCTCGCGGCATCCGCCGGCAACGTCGGCACGCCATGCGGCCCCGCATCGGCGGAGGAGAGCACGGCGTCGGCCCACTCGTCGATCGCGGCCTGCTGGCTGCCCGCCTGAGGCGGCGCGACGGGGGTGAGCGCGACCGGGAGCTCCTGCCACGTGAAGCCCTGCAGGGACGTCTCCTCGATCACCGCGCCGTCGTCGAGAACCTCGACGACCTTGACGGTGCGCGCCGCATGGATCCAGCGCGGGTTGGTCTCCACGGGGAACGGCGCGGGGATCTCGTACAGCGCGAAGGGCGCGCTGTCGACCGTGAGGCGAGTGCCCGGCGCGAGGTCGCCCCGCACCTCGACGACGCGGCGCTGCACGCGGGCGCCCTCGGGGAGGTGCCAGTCGGTGATCACCCGGCACCGCTCGCCGTCGACCACGACGACGTCACGGGTGTCTTCCCATACCGACACCGGCTCGCGCAGGCGCAGGAAGTGGGTCGCCCAGAACGTCTTGACCTCGCGCGGGTAGTAGTCGATCGCCGCGGCTCCGAGGCGCAGCGCTTCGGCCACGGCTTCTGAGGCATCCCCCGCGCCGGAGCGCCCCTCGGGGGGCACGGATGCCGCGAGCCGGCCGAGCGATTCGGCCCGCACCGACGGTTCGTACGAGAACTCGAGGGCCTCCGCGTCGATCGACGGACGCAGACCCGCCTCGCGGGCACGGTCGACGAGCCAGTCGCGGAGCTTGAGGGTGGAGACGCAGTCGTAGCGGTTGTAGTCGGCCAGGTCGTCGAGCACGACGCCCGCCGCCTCGGCGTCTCCCGCGTCGGCGAGAGCGCGCGCCTCGACGTAGCGGACGATGGAGTCGTCGCCGCGCTGCACGTCGCTCGTGCGCACGTCGGCGCCCATGTACAGCGGCTCGAGCTTCTTGATCGAGTACGAGCGCGATCCCACGCGGAGGGCGCGCCGGACGATCGGGTAGAGGTCGACGAACACGCCCTCTCGCAGCAGTCGGTCGACGGCCGCCTCGCCGACGCCGTGCCTCGCGGCCATCGCGAGCAGATGCGTGGGCTCGTACGGCGCGTAGTGATAGATGTGCATGCCCGGGTGGGTGCGGCGCCGGAGGGCGACGATCTCGAGGAACCGCTCGAGGGCCGCCTTCTCCTCGGCGAACGAGTGGGCCCACAGCGGGGTGTAGCGGCTCGCCGTGTCGACCCAGCCGAACAGGTAGTCGATCCCCCACTGCGCCGGCGACCCCGCGCTCGGGGTCTCGGTGTAGAGCGGGTCGCCCTCGAAGTCGAAGAACAGGTCGCCGTGGTCGGGACGCGGGAGGGCGCCCAGCGCTTGCGGGAAGACGACCTCGTACGTCGGCACCGCCGGCAGCGCGGGGAGCGCGGGCGCGTCGTCCGCGGCGAGCGGCGCGGTCTCGACGCCGCCCGCCGGGCTCGTCAGTTGCAGCCGCGCCTGCGTGCGCAGGTGCGAGAACGTGTCGGCCGACATGCGGGCCGGGGCCTCGGACGCGTGGGCGAGATCGTCGATCGTGCGCAGGCCCGCGGCCCGCAGACGCTCGCGCTGGAGGGGGCGCATACCGGCGACGAGGAGGAGGTCGCGATGGCCGACGACGTCGAGATCGCACGTGGCGCACCGCCCGCACGCGACGACGCGGAGATCGCCGCGCTCGTCGCCCCAGGCGATCGGCGCCCCGGCAGCACCGGCCGCGATGTCGCGGTCTGCGATGAGGGCGCGCAGCCGCTCGCGGCGCAGGGCGAACACGGGCAGCAGGTCGCGCACGCGATGCTCCGAGGTCGACCCGTCGCCGAGCAGCAGCTCGACCCGATCGGATCGCGCCACGCCCTGCCGGTCGAGCTGGTCGACGTAGGCGGCGAGTTGCATGAGCGCGGTGACGCGCGCGTGACGGGCGAGCTTCGTGTCCTGCACGAGCCACGGGGCGCCCGGCAGGTTCGTGTCGCGCACGAGGAAGTCGGCGAAGCCCACGAACTCGTCGGTCGAGAAGGCCGCCTGGTAGACGACCGTGACGGCGGGATCGGCCAGCGCGGCGGTGGTGCGTGCGACGGCGTCGGCGAGCGCCACGGCGTCGGACGAACGCGCCGCCGGGATCTCGACGACGGCACCGGGCCGAGCCTCGTGGTAGTCGGCGAGCACCCGCAGCTCGTGCTGCGTGCCGAGCCGACCCGCCCGCTCCAGGGTCGCGTCTTCCGGATCGTCGACCGCCGGCACGCGCCCGAGTTTCGCGTCGATCGCGCGCAGCCACGCGTACTCGCACTCGGCGGCGGCTTTGAGGTCGCTCGCGCTCCAGACGATCCGGCCCTCGTCTTCGATGTATCGCATGTCACCCTTCCGTCTCCGACCCTAACCGCGGTCACCGACACCCCGGTCGGTCCTCGCGGCGCGGGCGCCTCGCACGCCGGCCGTGCCGCGGGGCACGACGGATGCCAGACTGGTGCCGTGAGCCAGAACCTGCCGTTCGAGAGCGTCTACCGCCACGGCTTCGCGCGTGTGGCCGCCTGCACGATCCCCGTCGCCATCGCCGACCCCGCGCGCAACGCGGACGCCGTGCTCGCGGCGGCGCGGGAGCTCCACGACGAGGGCGTCGCGGTGGCCGTCTTCCCGGAGCTGTGCCTGACCGGGTACGCGATCGACGACCTCGTGCAACAGGATGCCGTGCTCGACGCGGTGCGGGATGCCGTCGCGCGGATCGCCTCGGCATCCGCGGAGCTGCGTCCGCTCCTCGTGGTCGGCGCTCCCCTGCGGATCGACTCCCGGCTGTACAACTGCGCCGTCGTGATCCACCGCGGCGCCGTCCTGGGGGTGGCCCCGAAGTCGTACCTGCCGACCTATCGCGAGTTCTACGAGCAGCGGTGGTACGCGTCCGGCGTGGACGCCCCGGACGCGGTCGAGCTCGCGGGCGATCGGGTGCCGGTGGGAACCGATCTGCTGTTCGAGGCGACCGACGTGCCGGGGCTCGTCGTGCACGCAGAGGTCTGCGAAGACGTCTGGATGCCGGTGCCGCCCTCGTCGACCGCGGCGCTCGCGGGCGCGACGGTGCTCCTGAACCTCTCCGGCAGCCCCATCACGATCGCGCGCGCCGAGGACCGGCGCATCCTCACCCAGTCGCAGTCGTTGCGGTGCCTCGCGGCGTACGTGTACGCCGCGGCGGGCCTCGGCGAATCCACGAACGACGTGTCGTGGGACGGTCAGACGATGATCTACGAGGGCGGCGCCCTCCTCGCGGAGACCGAGCGGTTCCCCGACGGACCGCGGTTCGCGATCGCCGACGTCGACCTGGATCGCCTCCGTCAGGACCGCCTCCGCCAGGGCACCTTCGACGACAACCGCCGCGCGACGTGGAGCACGGGGCAGCGCATCCCCTTCACCGTCGACCCGCCGGCATCCGACATCGGCATCCGCCGCACGCTCGACCGGTTCCCGTTCGTGCCCGACGACCCGGCACGGCTCGACCTGGACTGCTACGAGGCCTTCAACATCCAGGTGTCCGGGCTCGAGCAGCGGATGCGCGCGATCGGGGCGCCGAAGCCCGTCATCGGCGTCTCCGGCGGCCTCGACTCGACGCACGCGCTGCTGGTCGTTGCCCGGGCGATGGACCGGATGGGGCGTCCCCGCAGCGACATCCTCGCCTACACGATGCCCGGGTTCGCCACGAGCGACCACACCAAGTCGAACGCGATCGCCCTCGCGGAGGCGATCGGCGCGTCGATCGAGACGATCGACATCCGCCCGATGGCGACGGAGATCCTCAAGGGGATCGGGCATCCGTTCGCTGGCGGCGAGCCCGTCTACGACGTGACGTTCGAGAACGTCCAGGCCGGCGCGCGCACCGATTTCCTCTTCCGCCTCGCGAACCAGCACGGCGGGTTCGTCGTCGGCACCTCCGACCTGTCCGAGCTGGCGCTGGGCTGGGCGACGTACGGCGTCGGCGATCACATGAGTCACTACGCCGTCAACGCCGGCGTGCCCAAGACGCTCATCCAGCACCTCATCCGGTGGGTCATCGCCCACTCCGCCGACGACGAGACCGGAACCTCCCTCAACGACGAGGCCAAGCGCGTGCTGCAGTCCGTGCTCGACACCGAGATCAGTCCGGAGCTCGTGCCGGCCGGTCAGGACGGGAAGGTGCAGTCGACCGAGGACACCATCGGGCCCTACGCGCTGCACGACTTCGCCCTGTTCCACGTGCTGCGCTACGGCTACCGCCCGTCGAAGATCGCGTTCCTGGCCGAGCGGGCGTGGGCGGATGCCGAGACCGGCGCGTGGCCGCCCGGATTCCCCGACGACGAGCGCTATGCCTACGACCTCGACACCGTCACGCGCTGGCTTCGCGTGTTCCTGAAGCGGTTCTTCGGCTTCGCCCAGTTCAAGCGCTCGGCGATCCCCAACGGTCCGAAGGTCACCGCCGCCGGGTCGCTGTCACCGCGCGGGGACTGGCGCGCCCCGTCGGACGGCAACGCCGCGGCGTGGCTCGCCGAACTCGACGCCGCGCTGCCGGAGTCGACCGGTCGCTGACGTCGCGGGCGTCAGGCCGTCAGGCCGTCAGGCCGTCAGGCCGTCAGGCCGTCAGGCCGTCAGGCCGTGGGCAGGATGCCGGTGGCGATCGTGATCACCCAGCCGTCGCGGGAAGCGTCCACGAGTGTGTACTTCATGTTGCGGTCGGGGATCCAGCCCTTGTGACGTCCGGCGTCGAGTCGCACATGCTCGGGCGCGACGCGCACCCCGCGCCCGTCCGCTTCGAGGACGGCCTGCACGCGCACCCAGTGCTGCAGCAGGTCGGGGATGTCGTTCTCGTCGAAGAGACGGGAGTGCTTCTGCATCCGCTTGATGTCGGCCGGCTCCGGCGAGAGGTCGCGGATGTCGATGCCCACGGGCAGTGCGGGGTCGCAGATCGCCACGACGGTCGCGGCGCGGTAGCTGGCGGTGATGATGGCGATGGGCAGTTCCTGCCCGTCGCGCGACGCGATGAGGCGGGTGTGGTAGCCGAAACCGCGCGGCGCCTCGCGCTCGATCCGCACGTCGGTGGTCTCGCAACCGAGCCGGGCGGCGATGAGCTCCTTCGCGATGATCCGGCGGCGGTCGTGCACCGTCGTTCCCGGATCCCAGCCGAGACGCGCCGAGATGCCCGAGGGGGCGTCCAACGGAACCGTGTTCAGAGACATGTCACTCCTTCGCAGGGCCGATGCACTCATCATGTCTCAGGAGGGGGTGCCACGGCATCCCTCTTCGTCGTGACTAATGCGGTGTGAGCGCAACGCCGACCTCCCCCGGCCGGGCACCGCCCCCGATCCGGTCCACCCGTTCCCCTAGGGTGGGAGTTCTGCCGTGTCGACCGCGCGGCCACCGACGACGAGGAGTGCCATGTCCACCCCCAACGATCCCGCCGGCGACGCCTCGCAGCCCACGCCGCCTCCTTCCGATGCGCCTACGCAGGCCTACCCCGACGTTGCCGCCGACGCGCCGACGCAGGCATATCCGCCCGCAGAGCCCGCCGCGCCGCCCGTGCCGCCGGCCCCCGTAGACGGTCAGCCGCCCGCACCCGCCTACGCACCCGCACCGCAGGCGCCGTACGGTCAGCCCGAGTACGCGCAGCCCGCCTATGCCGCAGCCCCCGGCCCCTCCGCCCCCGACACGCGTCCCAAGACGCTCGCCTGGGTGTCGCTCGGTCTCGCGGTGCTCGGTGTCATCCTGTCGTGCGTCGGGTTCGTCCCCGTGCCCTGGATCGGTCTGGTCTCGGTGGTCATCGGCGGCCTGCTGCTGCTCGTCGCGTTCGTGCTGTCGATCGTGGCGCTGGCCAGCCGCAAGCAGGGCGGCAAGCCCTTCAGCATCATCGCGCTCGTCGTCGCCGTGCTCGGCGGCGGCCTGTGGGCGGTCGCACTGTTCGTGAGCATCGCCCTCACCGCGATCACGTCGTCCTCGAGCGCTGGCGAGGTCCCGGCGCCCAGCGAGACCAGCTCGGTGGCTCCCGGCGACACCGACGGCGAGGAGACCGAGGGCGAGACGCCCGCGGGCGAGTACGACGAAGCGGCGTTCCTCGCCGAGGCGCGACCCGCGATCCTCGACGTCTTCCAGGAGATCGACCCCGCGGCATCCCAGGAGGTCGTCGACCAGGTGTTCCCCGACGATGCGCTCATCGCCGCCGGGAAGAGCATGCTGCTCCTCGGCGACTCGGGCCGTGACGCGATGATCGAGTCGCTCATCGCCGGAGGCGACAGCGGCTTCGACGACGAGACGGCCGCACGGTTCGTCGACGCGATCTACGACGCCGCCCAGGCGCACCTGCAGGAGTAACCCTCCCGCACACACGAGAGAGGCCCCCGGAGCGATCCGGGGGCCTCTCTCGTGTGCCTGATTCGAGGTGCCGCTGTCGCGCGGCGCGGCGATCAGTTCGACGCGGCCGACGCCACGCTCACGGGCGACGCGGGCGTGACGGGCGACGCGGGGGTCGTCGGCGAGGCCACGCTCACGGGCGACGCGGGGGTCACGGGTGAGGCCGGGGTCGCCGGCGAAGCCGGGGTCACGGGCGACGGGGAGGTGGCCGGGGTCGGCGCCGTGGCGGGCGTCGGCGCGGTGGCCGGGGTGGCCGGGGTGACGACCGTCGGGGTGACGGCGGACACGACCGTGACGGACGTGTCGCTGACGCTCAGGGTGACCGGACGGTCGAGGACCGAGCCGTTCTTGCCGGTGATGGCGCCGCCGGGGACGACGGTGCCGTCGGTGGTGCGCAGGTCCATCGCCGAGGCCATGGCGGTCGCGCCGCCGGCGACCAGGCCGAGCCCGACCGCGCCGGTCACACCGTAGGCGATCCACTTCTTCTTCATTTGGTTCCTCCAGGTGGGGTGTGCGTGGTGTCCGCGGGGGATGCGATCGGACGACCGCATGGCATTCACTCTGCCGATCGCCGCTAAGACCCCTCGAAATCGGCCATGAGAGGGCTCTTATGGTCGGAGAGCGCGCGCTCGGCGGCCGCCAGAAGGTGCCCGCCGCGAGCGTCGTCACCGCCGGACGCGGCGGCCAGGGCGTGCCCGAGCAGGTGCACGCCCGTGAGGGCGCCGGCACGCGGCTCGTGCCCCCATCGCTCGTGGGCGGCATCGGCGAGCGCGGCCACGCGCGCAGCGTCTCCCCCGTGGTGCCGGGTGAGCAGCGCACTGGCGACGGCGTGCCCGATGAAGGCCGCCGCGTCGTCAGCGGGGTCGCCAAGCCCTGCCGTGTCCACATCGATGAGTCCCGTGATCGTGCTTTCCGCATCGAGGAAGAGCTGACCGAGGTGAAGGTCGCCGTGGATCGTGACGGATGCCGGAGGGGCGCTCTGCAGCGCGTCGTCGATCCGCGAGGCGATCGCGCTGACGCGCGCGTCTGCCGCCGGCAGCACCCCGCGCAGCCTGTCGACGTACCAGGGCAGGCGCTCCGCGAGCGAGGTGCGCGCGGGCCAGGTCGTGACGGTCGCCGCCATCACCTCCCGCAGCGCACCCGCGGCATCCAGCAGACGCTCCGGGTGCCATGCGATCGCCGCGGTGTCGGTGGCGGCGGTGCCCACGGCGCTCTCCAACACGAGGAGTCCACTCGGCGACCACCCTCGCACGACGGGGATGGGAAGGCCGTGGGATCGCAGGACCGTGTGCGCCTCGACCACGCGCTCGATGCGGCTCGGGCGCACGACCTTGACCCACAGCACCCCCTCCGCCGTCACAACGCGCAGGACGGCCCGGCGTCCGGGGCGGTAGCCGACGATCTCGGGACGCGCGGCATCCGTCACGCCCAGGCGGGCGAGGAGCACCGCGATCGCATCGCTGAACGCGGCGGGCGCGAGCGCGGGCAGATGCGGATCGGCGGGGTGCACCCACACGCGCCCGACACCGGGGAGGGCGAGCCCCGTCTCCTGTGCGACCGGCAGCAGCGACGTGTCGACGTAGGCGACGGCGTCGGAGGGAAGCCCGGATGCCGAGGCCGCCTCGGGCTCCAGGGTGAACCCCGCCACCGTCCCCCGACCCAGCGGCTCCCGCGAGAAGACCAGCACCGACGCGTCGGGCAGGTCGAGGGCCTCGATGAGGAGGTCCGCTTCCGGATCGTCCGTCCGTGCCGCGGGGGCGTCGCCGGCGAGTGTGTCGGCCGTGGCATCCATCCTTCGATTCCAGCACGGGGTCGCGAAGAAGGGGATGAGACATCTCTTAGGGTCGCGCGGGCGGGTGCAGCGCATCGCGATACTGGGAGGGTGACCAGCCCGCCCCCGCCCGCCGACCGACGCCGCCGGATGTCGGTGCGCACCCGCATCGTCGCCGTCATCACGCTCGTTGCGGCGGTCGGCCTGATCTCCGTGGGCGCGACGGTCTACCTCGTCGAGCGGGCTCTTTCACTGGAGGCCATCGAGGGCCGCCTGCAGGACAACCTCGAATCGGCGCGCGTCATCGTCGCGCAGGGGCCGGATAGCGGCGAATGGGCGGGAGCCGACGCGGCGCTGAAGGCCGTCGTGCAGCGGATGAGCCCCGACGACAACACGGGCGCCGTAGGCATCATCGACGGCAAGGCGGTGTGGCGGTCGGCGGTCGAGCTCGACGTCGACCTGACGAGCGCGCCCGGGTTCGTGCCGTACATCGCCGACGCCGTGACGGGCAGCGATCCACTGATCGGCACCTACGCCCAGGACGGCGTCGTGTGGCGCTACCTCGCCGCGCCGATCGCGGTCGCCGGCGGCGCACAGGCCGAAGAAGTGATCTTCGCGATGGCGTACGACGTGACGGCCGAGCTCGCCGAGATCAACGGCACCGCCCAGGCCTATCTCATCGCCGCGGCACTCGCCCTGCTGGTCATCGCCGCCGTCGCGACCATCGTGTCGACGCGGCTGCTCCGGCCCCTCCGACGTATGCGCGAGACCGCCGAGCGGGTGTCGGCGCAGTCTCTCAACGAGCGCCTGCCGGTGCAGGGCCGTGACGACGTGTCGGAGCTGGCGAGCACGATGAACGACATGCTCGACCGGCTCGACAGCGCCCTCGATTCGCAGCGGCAGCTGCTGAGCGACGTCGGCCACGAGCTGAAGACCCCCATCACGATCGTGCGCGGCAACCTGGAGGTCATGGATGTCGACGACCCCGCCGACGTGCGCGAGACTCAGGCATTGGCCATCGATGAACTCGAGCGGATGGACCGCCTCGTCCAGGACCTCAGCGCCGCAGCCGCCCTCCACGGCCCGTCGCCCGTGACCACCGCGCGGCTGGACGCGGGCGAGCTCATGCACCAGATCGTCCGCAAGATGCAGGGCATCGAGGGCGCGACGGTGTCGACCGGAGCCGTCGCCGACGTCGTCGCTCAGCTCGACCCCGGTCGTATCACGCAGGCGATGCTCCAGCTCGCGCAGAACGCCGTCACCCACGGCGGCGGTCGCATCGACGCCGGCAGCCGTGTCGTCGGCGACACGCTGGAACTCTGGGTGCGCGACCACGGCCCGGGTGTGCGGGATGCCGACAAGCTCAGCGTCTTCGAACGCTTCCACCGCGGCGACGCCCGTCATGGCGGCAGCGGTCTGGGGCTCAACATCGTCCAGGTCATCGCGCGTGCGCACGGCGGGGCCGCTCGGGTCGAGGACGCCCCCGGGGGCGGCGCTCTCTTCGTGATCGCGGTGCCCTTGGCGGGCGCGTCGCCGCGGGAGGAGCCCGCCGTGCCGCCCAAGCCGCCGCTGCCTCCGCAGCCGGCGCGGGAGCCGGTCACGACAGCGGGAGGTGCGTGATGGCATCCATTCTCATCGCGGAGGACGAGGCGCGGATCTCGGGGTTCATCGAGAAGGGGCTTCGGTCGGCGGGTTTCGCGACGCGGGTCGCCTCGACGGGACCGTCCGCGCTGGAACTTGCCCAGTCCGACGAATTCGACCTGATGGTGCTCGACGTGAACCTGCCCGGCATGGACGGCTTCGCCGTGCTGGAGCACCTGCGCGGCGGCGGGTCACGAATGCCGGTGATCATCCTCACGGCGCGCGTGGAGCTGCACGACACGGTCGCCGGCCTCGAGGGCGGCGCCGATGACTATCTCGGGAAGCCGTTCCGCTTCGACGAGCTGCTCGCTCGCATCCGGCTGCGGATGCGCAAGGACGAGGACACGGGGAGCGTCGCCGCGCTCGCACATCGCGACCTCAGCCTCGACGTGCGCACCCGCGAAGCCCGACTCGACGGTCGCCGCGTCGAGTTGTCGTCGCGGGAGTTCGCGCTGGCGGAGGAGTTCGTGCGCAACGCCGGGCAGGTGCTCAGCCGCGAGCAGCTGCTGAGCCGGGTGTGGGGGTACGACTTCGACCCCGGTTCGAACGTCGCCGACGTCTACGTGGGCTACCTGCGGCAGAAGCTCGGCGCCGACCGGATCGAGACGGTGCGCGGCGCGGGCTACCGCCTCGTCTGACGCGTCTCGGGCGCCGGTCGCGCGGGCAGCGGTCGCCTGGCCAGGCGAGGCCGCGTGGTCCGCGTCAGGCGACGGGCGCGGGGATGTCCTGGCGAATGATGCTCGGGCCTTCGGGCATCGTCTCGACGATGACCTGCGCGGGCAGTTGCTCCTTCATCGCCTCGACGTGGCTGATCACCCCGACGGTGCGACCGCCGGCACGCAGTTCGTCGAGGGTGCGCATGGCGAGGTCGAGGGTTTCGGGATCGAGCGAGCCGAACCCTTCGTCGACGAAGAGCGTGTCGAGGCGCAGGCCGCCGGCCCGGTTCGTCACCACTTCGGCGAGTCCCAGGGCCAGGGCGAGCGAGGCGAGGAAGGTCTCCCCTCCCGACAGCGACTGCGGCGAGCGCAACCGGCCGGTGTGCGCGTCGAGGACGTCGATGCCGAGCCCTGACGCCCGGCCGTGCGACGCCTTCGCGTCGGAGTGGTGCAGGGTGTAGCGGCCGGCGGACATCTCGGTGAGGCGCAGATTGGCGGCCGCGACGATCTCCTCGAGCTCCGCGGCGAGGACGAACGTCTCGAGGTCCATCTTCATCGTGTTGGGGGCGCGACCGGCCACGGTGTCGGCGAGGCGTGTGACGACGTCGGCGTCGTCGGCGACGGCCGCCACGTCGGCGTAGGCGTCGTCGATCCGGCGCAGGAGGTCGTCGAGCTGCTGAGCGGCGGCCCGGGCGTCGCGCTCCGCCTCGATCGCGGCGGTGAAGGCTGCCGCCGCCTGATCGCGCGCGGCCTGCGCAGCCGGAAGGTCGACCTCCGTCGCGTCGACGGTGGCGAGTTCGAGATCGAGGAGCCGGGCGCGCACCGCGCCCAGCGCCTGCGCGTGCGCGACGATCCGCTCGTCGAGGGCATCTTGCTCGGCGGCGCCCAGGAGGGCGGCGGTGACGGCGTCGACATCGGCGAAGGCGGATGCCGCCACGCGCTCATCGCGGTCGCGCACGGCCGCATCGGCGGCGCGGGTGCGTTCGGCGAGCTGCTCCTGCGCGGCGAGGCGGGCGCGCGCGCGGTCGCGACGGGCGGTCGCCTCGGCGACGCGCTCCGCCACCGACGCGTGGCCTCCCCGGGCCGCCTCGACCTGGGCGCACTGGGCGTGCAGCGTGGCCCGTTCCGCGGCGAGGAGGCGCGCTTCTTCCTCGACGCGCTCCCGGAGGGCGTCGCGCTCGGCGGCGGCAGTGGTCGCGAGGTCGTCGAGCTCGGCGCGTTGACGTTCGAGCGTGGCCACGGCATCCTGCGCAGCCTCCGCGGCGGCGAGACGGCCGCGAAGGTCGGTGAGGGCGGCGTCGAGGCTGTCGAGATCGTCGCCGCCGGCCCGCGCGAGGGCCTCGGTGAGCGCGTCGCGGGCCTCGCGAGCCGCTTCGCCGACGCGGCGCGCGTGCTCGGCGGCGCGGTCGCGGGCCTCTTCCGCGGCCGTCAGGTCGTCATCGGTGACCGGCTCGTCGGTCGCTTCGGCGGGGTGCGGGTGCGCGGTGGCGCCGCAGACGGCGCACGGTTCCCCGTCGACCAGGCGGGTCGCCAGCTCGGCGGCGTGCCCGCGCAGCCGCTGCTGAAGGAGCGCCGTGACCGTCGTGGCGGCCTCGGCGGACGCGGCGCTCGCGATCGCGTGGTCGGCTTCGGCGCGGGAGGCGACCGGGGCGAGCGCGGCTGCCTGTTCGGCCGCAGCGCGCCGGAGCTCGACCGCCTGGCACTCCGCGCGGAGGTCGTCGGCGCGGGCCGCACGCACGCGCGCGTCGCCGAGCTCCCGATCGATCCGCTCGCGCTCGGCGGGCAGGAGCGCCTGTTGGGCGTCGAGTTCGGCGACCTGTGCCGTGCCGGCCACGACGGCGCGCTCGGTCGCTGACAGCTTCACCTCGGCGGCGGGCAGCGCGGCCTCCTGCTCGGCCGCCGCAGCCCACAGTGCCAGGTCTCCCGTGATCGCGTCGATGATGGCGTGGAGGTCGTCGTCGGCGAGACCGCCGCCCGTCTCCCACTCCTCACGGGCGGCGCGTTCGGCCTCGACCGCCTCGTCGCGCGCCCGCTGTGCTCGCGCGGCGGTGTCGATGGGGGCGCGCAACGCCTCGGCGGAGCGTGCGTGGGTGAGACGTTCCTTGTCCTCCGCGATGCGCGGTGCGTCGGCTTCGCGCTCCGCGAGCTCGGCACGCGCTGCGGCCAGCTGTGTCAGTCGCTCGGCCTGAGCGGTCGCATCGGCGAGCGCGCGCTCGGCGGCGACCGCCGTCTCCTCTGCTGCCGCACGTTCCCGCGCGCGCGTGTCGAGGCGGTAGGAGGCGCGTTGGCCGGCGAGGGTGACGGCGGCGCGGCGGGCGGCGAGGTCGTCCGCCGCCTCTCCCTCGCCTCGCAGGCCCTGCTGCTCGATGAGCCTCTCGGCCAGGTCGAGGAGGGTGCGCGCGTGTTCACCGGCGGTGTCGAGCGAACGCTGCGCGTCTTTCCGGCGCTGCTCGAGGTCGTCGCGGTACTTCTCGAACCGGCGGGAGCCGAACAGCGTGCGCAGCAGCGTCTGCCGCTCGGCGGCCGTCGCGAGGAGAAAACGCGAGAACCGGTTCTGGGCGAGGAGGATCACCTGCTGGAACTGCTGCGCGTTGAGGCCCAGGATCTCGTCGAGCAGCAGCGCCACCTCGCGCGGCTTGGCCGCGCGACCGATCCACGTGTCGCCGACGAGCTCTTCGAGCTCGGCCCGCTGCGGTTCCGTCGTGAGGCCGCCGCCCCGCTTGGCGGGACGGTCGTACTCGGGCGCGCGGGTGACGCGCAGGCGCCGCTCGCCGGCCGTGAACTCCAGTCGGACTTCCGTGGGGTCGCCGAGGAAGCTGTGATCCGAACGGAGGCGACGCTCACCGCCCTCGTACCGGGGGACGGTGCCGTAGAGCGCGAAGCTCACCCCGTCGAGGATGCTGGACTTGCCCGCTCCCGTGCGCCCCGAGATGAGGAAGACGCCGTCGCCGTCGAAGGCGTCGAAATCGACCCGCTGATGCTCGCGGAACGGACCGAATCCGGTCAGGTCGAGACGGTGGAGCTTCACGCGGTGGCCTCCACGCGAACGCGGTCGGCCAGCACGTCGTCGATGAGCTCCCGTTCGCGATCGGTGGCGCCCGCGCCGTCGCGGACGTGGACGAGGAACGCGTCGACCAGTTCGCGGTCGGAGCGAGCCGCGCGCACCCGTTCGGCGTACGTGCGCGAGTCGGACACGCCGACGCGTGCCGGTGCGTGAACGACCTTGGCGCAGTGCGCGAAGCGCGCCTGCAGCCGGCGCAGCGGGTCGCGCTGCGGCAGGTCGTCGGTGTACTCGGCGCAGACCCACGCATCCTCGGCGTCGGCGAAGCGGGGGTCGGCCAGCAGTTCTTCCAGCGGCGCCGTGAGGGTGACGACGCGGCGCGGCACCGGAAGGGGCAGCCACGTGACGTCGGCGAGGCCATCGGCATCCAGGTCGACGAGCCACGACCCGCGCGGCTTGTCGCCCTCACCGAAGCTGTAGTGCAGCGGTGCGCCCGCGTAGCGGATGTGCGGGGCGAGCTGCTGCCGCCCGTGGATGTGCCCGAGCGCGGCGTAGTCGACACCGTCGAACGCGGCGATCGGAACGACGTCGAGTCCGCCCTGCTGGATGTCGCGTTCGAGCAGCGGCGTCGGCTCGACTCCCGCCGCGAAGCAGTGCGCCACGGCGACCGATCGCGCCCCGGCACAGCGAGCGGAGAGATCGGCCCGCACCAGATCCATCGCGTGGGTGAGCGCCGCCTCCTGGGTGCGGATGCCCGGCCACACGTGGCGCAACAGCGCGGGCTCCAAGAAGGGGATGCCGTAGATGTGCACGGGGCCGTGCTCGTCGGCGACCGTGATGGGCGTGCCGACGGCGAGCGGGTCGGTGAGGACGTGGATGCCGTCGCGCAGCAGCGCCGCCTGAAATCCGAGCCGCGCCGCCGAGTCGTGGTTGCCGCTCGTGACGATGACGTGCGCACCCGCGTCGCGGAGGCCGCGCAGGGTGTCGGACAGCAGCGTGTAGCAGTCGGCAGCCGGCGCCGCGGAGTCGAAGACGTCACCCGCGACGAGGACGACATCGACGTCGTGCTCGCGCACCTGGGCGATCAGCGCGTCGAGCACACCGCGCAGCGCATCGAGCGTGGAGTGACCGTGGAAGGTCCGCCCGATGTGCCAGTCGGAGGTGTGCAGGATGCGCATGCCCCCACGGTACGAGCGGCCCCCGACATCGGCCGCGAGGCCCGCCGCGGACCGCTCACGACGCGGCGCGGGCCGCCTTCTTCTGCTCTTGGAAAGCCCGCAGCGCCTCGTACCGGTCGGCGGAACGGGCCTGGCGCTTGCTCGCCTCCTCGGCGCGGTTCTTCGGCGGCGCGGCGGTGACGAGATCGTCGAGCAGGTGACGCGTCGCGTGCGCGATCTCCGCGACGGCGCGGTCGAACACCTCCTGGTTCGCCTTCGACGGCTTCGTGGTGCCGGTGATCTTCCTCACGAACTGGAGGGCGGCGTCGTGGCACTCGTCATCGGTCGCGGCCGGTTCGAAGTTGTGGAGCGGAACGATGTTGCGGCACATGGCCGCTACGGTACGCCGAGCCCCGCGCGAGCAGAACCGGCCCGCAGGAGAGATGTCGTCACGAGTCCGCCGAGCGGCGCCGACGCGACACGATCGCGTAGGTCGTAGCTGCGGCGACGATGCCGGCCGCGACAGTGACGAGCCATCGCATCAGCGGAACGGCATCCGTCCATAGCGAGAGACAGAGGTTCGTGGCGAGAGCCACCACGGCCAGCGCCGTGAATGCCGCGATATCCGCGACGGGGCGACGTCGTGACTGCTTCATGTTCCGCTCCTTCATGAGATGGCATCACGAAAGCCAGCATCGTAGGCAGGTCCGAACGGTCGCATCAGACCAACGTCCCCCGACTCGCCCACTCCCCCGCATTCTGGCGAGGAAAGGGACCGCGCGATTGCCGCCCTAGTCGCCGGTACACGGTCGGTGGAAGACGCCGACCGTGGCCGGATACGCTCGAAGGATGGCCGACCCCGATCCGCTCGAGCGCGCCGCGGACGCCGTCGACGACGCGATCGACGAGCTGACGGGCGTCCCCACCGACGACGGCGACATCGAGCGCTTCACGGCATCCGGCATGACGCTCGTCGCCGAGGCCGGCGGTCCCGAGCGGTCCGAGACGACGTTCGTACTCGTCCACGGGATCGGGATGGGCCGGAAGGTGTTCGCCGACCTCGCGCTCCGGCTCGTGGGCGCGGCACGGGTCATCGCCGTCGACCTCCCGGGGTACGGCGACGCCCCCGAGCCGCCGCGCACCCCGACGATGGAGCGCAACGCCGACCTCGTCGCCGCGTACCTGCGCAAGATCGACCGCGGTCCCGTGGTGCTCCTGGGCCACTCGATGGGCACGCAGGTCGCGACCGAGGTGGCCGTGCGTCACCCCGAGACCGTTGCCCGCCTCGTCCTGGTCGCCCCGACCGTCGACCGGCACCACCGCCGGGCGCTCACCCAGTTGATCCGCCTCGGTATCGACCTCCTCGACGAGAGCCCGAAGGTACTCCTCCTCGGCGCGCGCGAGTATCTGCGGGCCGGACCGTACCTGCGACGGAAGATGACAGCGATGCTCACTCACCGCCCCGAGCGCGCCTACCCGAGGGTGTCGGCGCCGACGCTCGTGATCCGCGGCGAGGGCGACCGGGTCTCACCCCGGGAGTGGTGCGCCGAAGTCGTCACCGCGCTACCAGACGCGCGCGCGGTCGAGATCCCCGGCCATGGGCACGAGACCCTCATCAGGGATGCCGCGCCCGCTGCCGAGGCGATCCGGCGCTTCCTCGCTACGACGTCCGGTCGCCCGGAGTAGGCGATCCGCCTCAGCCCGCGATGTCGCGTGCGAGTGCGGACACCTCGTCGTCGGCGACGACGATCCCGGTGTCGGTGAGCCGCCGACGCAGTGACTTCTCGACGATCGCGACGTCCTCGCCACCGACATCGGCACGCACCTGCTGGACCACTCCGTCGAGACGTTCCATGTCGGTGGGGAGGTTCTGGTCGAGCGCCGGCGCATCCTGGGTTCCCGTCGGAGCGGGGGCCGCCTGTGCCGAATCCGGATAGTTGGCGCCGGGCTCCTCGAACTCGTTCGCACCGTGGCTCATCGGTCGGCCTGCTCGTCGGTGACGAGATCGGGATCGAGCCCCTGCTGGATCTCGGCGCTCTCGACGTAAGGATCGGACGCGCGCTCGGTGGCGTCGACGGCGGCACCGTCGGGCGCAGGGCTGTCGCTCGGGGTCTCCACGTCGGGCCCCTCCTCCTGGATCTCGCGCGCGGCGGCCGCGGACGACTCCGCGGTCACGCTGTCGGCCGTCTCGCCGCTGGTCCAGCCGCCGGCGGGTTCGGCATCGACGATGTCGTCGGGGATGTCTCGCGTCATGGCTCCTCCTCGGAGACTCTGGGGCGAGTCCACCCTCCCGGCTACGGCCCCGGAGGTCGAGGGGATTGACGGCGTGCGGCGCGAACGGTATTCAGTCGCGGCGGGCCAGGATGCCGGTGCGCTCGGGGTGCGCCTCGAACCAGTCGGCCGCGTACCAGCAGACGGGCTGCACGACGCGGTCGCCGCGGCGCTCCAACTCGGCGACGGCCCTGTCGACGACCTCGGCGGCGAAGCCCTTCCCTCGGAAGGTCGGCACCGTGTACACCCGGGTCATGGCGAGCGTGCGGCCGTCGTCGCGGTAGTCGATCACGCTCACGAGGTCGTCGCCGCGGTGGAGCGTGTAGCGCGACGCGTCCGGCTCGTTCGCGAAGCGGAAATCGGTCATCCCTCCACGCTACGCCCGTCCGCCGACTGCGAGGCGAGCCACGCGTCGACCTCCCGCTGTCCGCGCAGCCGGATCACCGGCCACCCCGCGTCGATGCGCGCGATCATGCGCGCGCGCATCACCGGATGATCCGTCCACGCCCAGCGCACGATGTTCTCCTCGGGGCGCCACCGGAACCAGCTCGACGGCCGCTCGCGATTGCCGTGCCACAGCTCTTCGCGCATCACCCCGCGCCGCACCGTGCGCCCGATCACCCGCCGCATGACGACGCGGCGCGGGTGGTCGAGCCAGATGTACGCGTCGGCCGCGTCAGGGGTGCCGGGGTCGAGCAGTCCTCCCAGCCGCGACGTCCAGTTCCCTTCGATGACCCACCCGTCGGGATGGGCCTCGACGAACGCACGGACGAGAGCGTGCGCCTCGTCGAGATCGCGGTACTCCCACCCTTCCGCCCAGAACACGGCGTCGAGTTCGAGATGGGGCAGTCCCCGAGCGGCGGCCACCTGGCGTGCGAGACGGGACTTACCGGAGCCGGAGGTGCCCACGATGCGAAGCCGTCGGGGGTGTGACCGGGTCATGATTGAGCAATCTGTCACATTGCGTCATAGAGAAGACGCATGCGGCGGGCGGTTTGACACATCCGGACACGTTTCGTCATAATCAACCCCATGACTGACAACGCACGCATTCTGTCCGCCCGGGAGGCGAACGGATCTGCCGGCATCATGATGCCGCGCGTTGCCATGTGTTGCCGAATGTGTTGATTCCTGCGATGCCGTCACCGACACGGTGACCCCGCCGGGTGCGACCGCCTCAGCCCTCTCTCCAGGGCGCGGCCTCACCCCACGAGCATCGGATGACCGCCCACGACGCGGTCCCGTCCGCTCGCACACCGGCCGCTCCGGCCGAATCGCCGCACGCCGAACCCGCTCCGGGCCCTTCGCCCCGGGTTCCACCTGAAGGACATCAACCATGTCGAACACCGCTCTTCTCACCCGTCCGTCCACCGCCCGCCACCTCCACGCCGTCGAAGACATCGCGCCGGCGCCGGCTCCGGCATCCCGGCCTCTTCCCGCCGGCACCGCTCCCCGCGGATTCGCGCTCTACGTCGGCATCGACGAGGCGCGTGCCGCCGCCGACGGCGTGTCGCTCTCGACGCTCGTCGAGGCGCTGCGCCGTACCCTGAGCGAGCTCGCACCGCACGCCGAGACCTACGCGACCGTCGCCCTCGCTCCCGTCGGCGCCGGCGGTCGCGACGTCGACGTCGTGCGTCTCGCCCTCCACGAGCCGAGCGCGGTCGCCCGCACCAAGCAGGACCAGCCGGAAGACGATCACGTTCCCGGCGGTGTCACGATCGACATCTCCCGCCGCCGCGTGCACATCGACGGCGAGGCCGCCGCGCTGACGTTCAAGGAGTTCGAGCTGCTGCAGTATCTCGTGCTGCGCGAGGGTCGCACGATCGAGCGGACGGAGCTGGTCGGTTCGCTGTGGAGTCACGCCGACGGCGAGGACGCCCCGGGCGAGCGGACGATCGACGTCCACGTGCGCCGCCTGCGGTCGAAGCTCGGTCGGTACGAGGACATCGTGCGCACGGTGCGCGGCATCGGCTACCGGTTCGACCGACACGCCGACGTCGTGATCCGCTACGGCCACGGCACCCCCTCGCCCGACCGCTTCTGACCCGCACCGTCGCGCTCGCTGCCGCGGGTCCGATGTCGGTGGTGGTCACGTAGGGTGACGGCATGACGACGCTCGCACGAGGACGGATGCCGCGGCCACCGCGCGATGTCGTCCCCGACGCGGGGCGGCCCGTCGAGACCGTCTACCGACCGTCGACGCCGATCGAGGCGCAGCGGGCGATCGCGTTCCAGCAGCGGGGCGCGCACGACCCCGCGCAGCTGACGGCGGGTGGGGTCATCTGGCGCGCCAGTCGCACCCCGGCGGGCATCACGACGATCGCCGTGCGGGCGGAACGTCACGGCATCCGTGCGGCGGCGTGGGGACCCGGCGCCGAGTGGGCCATCGCCCAGCTCCCCCGGTTGTGCGGCGCCGACGACGACCCCGGCGACTTCGACGCCTCACGGCATCCGCTCATCGCCGCGACTCACCATCGTCATCCCGGCTTACGCCTCGGTCGCACCGACCTCGTCTTCGACGCGCTCGCGAGCGCCGTGTTCGAGCAGAAGGTGACGGGCCTGCAGGCATTCGGCGCATGGCGCGCCATCCTCACCCGCTACGGCGAGCGCGCCCCCGGACCCACGCCGCGACCGATGTTCGCCCCGCCCGCGGACTGGCACAGCATCCCCAGCTGGGCGTGGCATCGCGCGGGCCTGGAGCCTCCGCAGTCGCGCACGCTCGTCGCCGCCGCGACCAGACGGGAGTCGGTGGAACGCGCGGCCGACGCCGCGGCATCCGGTGACGCGCGCGATCGCGTGCTGACGAGCCTGCGCGGCGTCGGCCTGTGGACGAGCGCCGAGACGCGCATTCGCGCCTACGGAGACCCGGATGCCGTCAGCGTCGGCGACTATCACGTCGCTCACGAGGTGGGCTACGCGCTCACGGGGCACCGCGTCGACGACGACGGCATGCTGGAGCTCCTGGAGCCGTGGCGAGGGCAGCGCCAGCGCGTCATCCGCCTGATCGGACTCAGCGGCGTGCGGGAGCCGCGCCGTGGACCGCGCCTCGCCCCCGAAGACCACCGCGACCGCTGACCGCGGCGGTGCGGCGATGCGGGTCAGGCGGGAGCGCCCTCGTCCTCTTCGGGTTCGAAAGTCGATGCTTCGCCCGTGTGCCCCGCGGCGACACCGTCGGGGTCGGGCGGGATGGTGCCGTCTTCGCCGAGACCACCCGCCTTCTCGCTGACGTCGGTGTCGTCGCTGTCGAGATCGGAGTCGGCCGGCACGTCGCCGGTGGGGTTGCTGGTCATGAGAGGGCCTTTCCCGTCGCCGTCCGACGACGTGGTGCGTCACGCTACGCGTGCGAGCCCCGGATGCCACGCCCCTTGACCCGCGACCGCCGGCCCGGTAGCGCCGCGGGCTACATCTCTTCGTGCGTGTCGGGGTCGCCGTCCCAGAGGCGACCGCGCTCGAGCCCGCTCAGCGCGGCGATCTCGGCGTCGCTGAGGGTGAAGCCGAAGACGTCGGCGTTCTCGATCTGGCGCTCGGGGTCGGCCGACTTCGGGATGGGCGTCGAACCCAGCTGCGTGTGCCAGCGGAGCACGGCCTGGGTCGGGGTGACGCCGTGGGCGGCGGCGACGTCGGTGACGGTCTGCTCCGTGAGCAACTCGCTGCGACGCGCGAGCGGGCTCCAGCTCTCGGTGCGGATGCCGTGAGCGTCGTGGAAGGCGCGCAGCGCGGTCTGGGGGAAGTACGGGTGCAGCTCCACCTGGTTCACGGCGGGCACGACGCCCGTTTCGTCGATGAGCCGCGTCAGCATCTTCTCCGTGAAGTTGGACACCCCGACCGACCCCACGAGACCCTCGTCGCGCAGCGCGACCATGGCGCGGTAGGTGTCGACGTACTTGTCGACGCGCGGGTTCGGCCAGTGGATCAGGTACAGATCGATCCGTTCGAGCCCGAGCCGCTCCAGCGAGCCGCGCGCACTGCGCACCGTCTCGTCGAAGCCGTGGTCGCGGCCGGGCACCTTCGTCGTGACGATCAGCTGATCGCGGATGCCGGAGCGTCGCACCGCGTCGCCCACCTCCGCCTCGTTCTCGTAGTTGACCGCCGAGTCGAGGAGCCGGTAGCCGTTCTCGATCGCGGCGACCATGGCATCCACACCGTCCTCGCCGCGGAGGTTGTAGGTGCCGAGGCCGAGCTCGGGGAAGTCGGTGCCGTCGTTGAGCGCGAGAGTGGGGATCGTGACCATGCCTGCCACGCTACGCCCGTCGCGTCGCCACCACGCTCGCTTGACGCGGCATCGTGCCACCGCTAACGTGTCAAGGCTGCGCCGACCGGCACAGCATCCCATCGGAGGACGACATGACCGCGCATTCGCGTGATCTCTTGCACCGGAATCTGGCACAGCCCAGCTTCCGCTACGAGTCGTACCCTCCGGCGCGCGCCGTCTGACACCGTTACCGTCACACGCCCCGCACCGCACAGGTCCGGGGCGTTTTCCGTGTGTCCTCTCCGCACGTGGTCTCCCCCGGACTCTCCACGAAGGAAAGGAACCATGGAGAAGCTCACGAACAGGCTGCTGTCGTGGGCGAGCCTCATCGACGAGAAGACCGTCGAGCAGGCCCGCACCTCGTCGCGCATGCCGTTCATCTACCCGCACCTGGCGCTCATGCCCGACGCGCACCTCGGCAAGGGGGCAACCGTGGGGTCGGTCATCCCGACCCTCGGTGCCATCATGCCGGCCGCCGTCGGTGTCGACATCGGCTGCGGGATGATCGCCGTCCGCACGCAGTTCACGAAGTCGCAGCTGCTCGCTCGCGACCTCTCGGCACTGCGGGAGCAGATCGAGCGCGCCATCCCGCTGTCGGCGGGTCGTGACAACCGCAAAATCGTCGCGACCGCCGAGCCGCGCATCGCCGAGCTGGAGGAGCTCGCCGAGAAGAAGGGGTTCGACCCCGCCCGCTACGCCGGGCACTGGCGCAACCAGCTCGGTTCGCTCGGGTCGGGCAACCACTTCATCGAGGTGTCCGTCGACGAGACGGATGCCGTGTGGATGTTCCTCCACTCGGGTTCGCGAGGGGTCGGCAACAAGATCGCCACGCACCACATCGCCGTCGCTCAGCGGCTCGCGAAGCAGTGGTGGATCGACCTGCCCGACCCCGACCTGGCCTACCTCGTCGAGGGCACGGAGGAGTTCCGGCGCTACATCGCGGAACTGCGATGGGCCCAGCACTTCGCTCTCCTCAACCGTGAGGAGATGATGGACCGGGTCGCGCGGCAGCTGTCGGAGACGATGGGCGAGGACGTGCAGGAGCTCGAGCGGATCAACTGCCACCACAACTTCACGGAGAGCGAGAAGCACTTCGGGAAGCAGGTGTGGGTGTCGCGGAAGGGCGCGATCCAGGCGGATGCCGGCAGGCCCGGCCTCATTCCGGGGTCGATGGGCACGGCATCCTATGTCGTGTCCGGCCTCGGCAACCCGCTGTCGCTCCACTCCTCGCCGCACGGTGCGGGGCGGGAGTTCTCGCGGACGGCCGCTCGGCGGACGTTCACGCACGAGCAGCTGCGGGAGGCGATGGTGGGGATCGAGTTCCGAGACACCGACGCCTTCATCGACGAGATCCCGGCGGCCTACAAGCCGATCGACCGGGTGATGGCCGACGCGGCCGACCTCGTGGAGGTGCGGCACACGCTGCGGCAGCTCGTGAACGTGAAGGGCGACTGAGGCTCCGGCCCGCCCTCACCGCGGGCCGGGCCCCTCCGCCGCGCGCCGGGCCGCTGGCACCCATGTCCCACTTTCGGTCGCTTCGCACGGCGAAGACCGACCGAAAGTGGGACATGACCCGTTCGGGTTATCCCGAAGAGCGTTGTCCGGCCACCTCGGCACCGGCGGGCGGGACGCGGTCCTACCGTGGAGTCATGACCACCGCAGCACCCCCGCGCCGACGGCCCGGAATCCTCCCCCACCTGGGGGCGATCGCCCAGCTCGCCGCCCTCGGTATCGCCGGCGTCGTCGCCTTCACGATCCTGCTGACCCTCCTGAGCGTCGGGGTGGGACTCATCCCGGTGCTCGGCATCGGCCTCCTCTTCCTCGTCGCCTTCGTGTACGTCCTGTGGGCGACGGCCTGGGTCGAATACGAGCGGGTCGACGGCCTCTACGGCTACGGTCTCCCGCTCCTGCGGCTTCGGCCGAGCGCCGGGCCCGGATTCGGCGGCTGGCTGCGCACCCTCTGGCGCCAGTTCGTCGACGGCACGATGTGGCGCGGGGTCTCCAGCGCCGCCATCAGTACGATCCTCGGCTGGTTCGTCCTCCCGCTGCTCGCGGGCCTCGTCTCCGGTGTGGGACTGCTGTTCGCTCCGCTCACCGGCGTCGCCCGGCTCCCGTGGACCGACCTGCAGATCGACACGACGTGGTCGGTGCTCGTCGGCATCCTGAGCATCCTCGCGAGCCTCGCGCTCCTCTTCGGGATCGCCGTGCTCCACGCGACCCTCACGCGGGCGATCCTCGTCCCCTCGCAGGAAGCCGCCCTCGCCGCCGAGGCCCGAGACGCAGGCGAACGCGCCCGCGCCGCGGGCGAACAGCGCGCCGGTGCGGTGCGGGCGAGCGAAGTGGAACGCACGAGGCTCGAACGCGACCTGCACGACGGGGTCCAGCCGCGACTCGTGTCCGTCGGGATGACGCTGGGCCTCGCCCAGCAGAAGATCGACAGCGACCCCGCTGCCGCCAAGGCGCTCATCGACGAAGCCCACACGTCGACGAAAGCGGCGATCACCGAACTGCGCCAGCTGGCCCGCGGCATCCACGCGTCCGTCCTCGACGACCGCGGACTCGACGCGGCCCTGTCGGCCCTCGCGGGGCGCTCCCCCGTTCCCGTCGTGCTCGACGTACGCCTCGACGGACGGTGCAGCCGCACCGCGGAAGCCGCCCTCTACTTCGCGATCGCCGAGTCGATCACCAATGCCGCAAAGCACTCCCGCGCGAGCGAATGCCGGGTCACCGTGCGCCGCCGCACCGACACCGAGTCCGGCGCCGTCACCCTGTGGGCGCGCGTCGAGGACAACGGCGTGGGCGGGGCGCGCGTCATCGCCGGCGGCGGTCTCGACGGCATCGTCAATCGCATCGTCGCCGCGGGAGGCACCTCCCGCCTCGACAGCCCGACCGGCGGACCGACCGCCCTGGAGGTGAGCGTCCCGTGCGCATCCTGATCTGCGAAGACTCCGCCCTGCTGCGCGAGGGACTCGTCCGCGTGCTGGAAGACGCGGGCCACGTCGTGGTCGCCGCCCTGACGGATGCCGTCGGCCTCACCGCCGTCGTCGCCGACTCCGAGCCCGAGCTCTGCATCCTCGACGTTCGGCTGCCGCCGACGTTCACCGACGAGGGCATCCGCGCCGCGCTCGCGCTGCGCGCCGCCCACCCCGACCTGCCCGTGCTGGTGCTCAGCCAGTACGTCGAGGAGCGTTACGCGAGCGACCTCATCACCTCGCACGGCGCCGCGCTCGGCTACCTCCTCAAGGATCGGGTCGCCGACGTGCGGGACTTCCTCCAGTCGATCGAGCAGATCGGCGCCGGTGCGACCGTGCTCGACCCCGAAGTGGTCGCCCAGCTCCTCACCCGTCGCGCCCGCGACGAGCGGATGGCACGACTCACCGACCGCGAGCGGACCGTGCTGGCCCTCATCGCGGAAGGCAAGAGCAACCAGGCCATCGCGCAGACGCTCTTCGTCAGCGAGGCCAGCGTCGAGAAGCACATCACGTCGCTCTTCCAGAAGCTCGACCTCGAACAGGACGAGCACGGCAACCGTCGCGTGCTCGCCGCCCTCGTGCACCTGGAGCACGGCGGCGACCCCGACCACACTCCCCGAAACGGAGCAGTCCGATGACCTACCCCGAGATCCCCACGACCACCCCGCCGGATGCCGTGGCGACCGCCCCCGCTTCCCCGTCCGCCGCAGCGTCCGCGCCCCGCCGCACCTCGTCGAAGGTCGTCTCGACCCTCGCGATCTGCGCCGGCGCCGTGCTGATCCTCGGCACCGTCGTCACCGGCGGCGTGTCGATCCTGCGCGCGGCGAGCGTGCACACGGGCGAGGTCACCGCCTCCGCCGCAGGCGTGCGCACCCTCGACCTGGATGCCAGTGCGGCACAGGTCACCGTCAGCTTCGGGGCAGTCTCCGAGGCGACCCTGCGGGTGAGCGGCGGGTCGGGCGCCGATGACTGGACGCTCGAGCGCACCGGTGACCGCCTCGTCGTGGCATCCGATCGCGACATCTGGGCCCGCTGGGGGTGGCTGCGCCAGCCCGAGACCATCGAGCTCGTGCTTCCCGCCTCCGCCGCCGGGCTCGACGCGGATCTCGATCTGGACAGCGGCTCGCTGCGCGCCGAGGGCGACTTCGGCGACCTCGCGGTGACCCTCGACGCGGGCTCGCTGCGGGTGACGGGCACGGCATCCGACCTCACGTCGGAGATCAACGCCGGCTCGGCCCGCTTCGACCTCGACGGTGTCGTCGACGCACGGTTCGCCATCAGCGCCGGGTCGGTGGACGGTGCGCTGACAGGACCGACGCCGTCGTCGATCGTCGTCGACGTGAGCGCCGGGCGTCTCGACCTCGCCGTGCCCGAGGGTGCCTACGCGCTCACGAGCGACGTGTCCGCCGGCGGATTCCGGCACGACCTCACCGTCGACCCCACGTCCCCGCATCGCGTCGACGTCACGGTGTCGGCCGGGTCGGTCGTGCTGCGCCCCGCCGACTGAGGCGCGACGCGGGCGCTGCCGTTTTGTCCGTCACACACCCCCATGGCCCGGCGCGTTCAGCGCTAGCGTGGACTCCGTGACCACTCCGATCGATGCCACCGCCACCGCCGCCTGGGCAGAGCTCTCCACCGCCCGCGACTCGTTCACCCCCGACCTCCGCGGGTGGTTCGCCGCCGACGCCGGACGCGTCGAGCGCCTCACCTTCGACCTGGCCGACCTGCGCGTCGACCTGTCGAAGAACCTCGTCGACGACGGCATCCTCGCCTCCCTCGTCCGCCTCGCCGAACAGACCGGCGTCGCCGAGCGCTACGCGGCCATGCTCGCCGGCGAGCACATCAACACGACGGAGGACCGCGCCGTCCTCCACACCGCGCTCCGGCGTCCCGCCGGCGCCAGCCCGGCCCTCGTCGTCGACGGTCAAGACATCGACACCGACGTCCAGGCGGTGCTCGAGGCGATGAGCGCGTTCGCGGATCGTGTGCGCTCCGGCGAATGGGTGGGTGTCACGGGCAAGAAGGTGACGCACGTCGTCAACATCGGCATCGGCGGGTCCGACCTCGGACCGGTCATGATCTCCGAAGCCCTCGAACCGTACGCCGATGCCGGCATCCACGCGCGCTTCGTCTCGAACATCGACCCGTTCGACCTGGCGCACAAGACGGCCGACCTCGACCCCGAGACGACCCTCTTCATCGTCGCGTCGAAGACGTTCACGACCCTCGAGACCCTCACCAACGCCCGCCTCGCGCGCGACTGGCTGTGGGCGGGACTGGCCGAAGCCGGCGCGATCGACGGATCGGACGAGGCGAAGACGGATGCCGTGGCCCACCACTTCGTCGCCGTGTCGACAGCGCTCGACAAGGTCGCCGCCTTCGGCATCGACACCGCGAACGCGTTCGGGTTCTGGGATTGGGTCGGCGGCCGCTACTCCGTCGACTCGGCGATCGGCCTGTCGCTCGTGATCACCCTCGGACCGGACGCCTTCCGCGAACTCCTCGCCGGGTTCCACGCGGTCGACGAGCACGTGGCATCCACGCCCCTCGATCGGAACGTGCCCGTGCTCATGGGACTGCTCAACGTCTGGTACACGAACTTCCTGGGCGCCCAGTCGCACGCCGTGCTGCCCTACGCGCAGCAGCTCAGCCGCTTCGCCGCCTACCTGCAGCAGCTGACGATGGAGTCCAACGGCAAGTCCGTGCGCTGGGACGGCTCCCCCGTCACGAGCGACACGGGTGAGATCTTCTGGGGCGAGCCGGGCACCAACGGCCAGCACGCCTTCTACCAGCTCATCCACCAGGGCACCCGGCTCATCCCGGCCGACTTCATCGCGTTCGTGAACCCGGCCTACCCGCTCCAGGACGACGGCCGCGACGTGCACGGCCTGTTCCTGGCGAACTTCCTCGCCCAGACGAAGGCGCTCGCCTTCGGCAAGACGGTGGCCGAGGTCGAGGCCGAGGGGACGACGGGGCCGCTCGTGGCGGCGCGCACGTTCGCCGGCAACCGTCCGACGACGTCGATCTTCGCGCCCGCGCTCACCCCGCGCGTGCTGGGCGAACTCGTCGCGCTGTACGAGCACATCACCTTCACGCAGGGCGTCATCTGGGGCATCAACTCCTTCGACCAGTGGGGTGTGGAGCTCGGCAAGCAGCTCGCCCTGCAGATCGCGCCCGCGATCGAGGGCGATGCGGCCGCGATCGACGCGCAGGACGCCTCGACCCGCGCTCTCCTGGCCTATTACCGCGAGCACCGCACGCCGTAGCCGCCGCCGCGGCGGGCGAATGTCCGGAGTGCGCGCGGCCGGTCGTCGGTAACTCCTTCGATCCGGCGCCACCGATCCCCTCGACCCGCGTGTTTCCGGGGACCGGAACCCGCAGCCGCACCGGATCGAAGGAGTTGCCCACGCCGCGGCGCGAAGCCCCTCCGGCGGAGGCGGCAGTCAGTCGCCGACGCGGGTGTGGATGCGTTCGCCGGCGGCGCTGAAGATGCTGAGGATCTCGGCCGGGCCGTCGGCGGTGGCGCTGATACTGTGCGGCACGGTCGTGTCGAACTCGGCCGCCTCGCCGCGCTCGATGAGGTGCTCAGTGCCGTCGAGGGCGAGCCGGATGCGACCGCTCAGCACATAGAGCCACTCGTACCCGTCGTGCACGCGGGCGGCCGGAGCCGCGGTGGCCGGCGCGTACGTCACTTTGTAGGTCTTCACCGGCGCGTTCTCGAGGGTGAGCGGCGCGATCACCATGCCATCGCGACGTTCGACCGCCCGCCGCACGCGGGGATCGGCGGTCTCGGCGGGCAGGAGGTCGTCGATGCGGATGCCGAGGCGCCTGGTCAATGGCAGCAGCAGTTCGAGCGTCGCCTGCCGCTTGCCCGACTCGAGCCGCGAGATCGTGCTCGGCGAGATGTCGGCGCGGGTGGCGAGGTCGTCGAGCGTCCAGCCGCGGGACTGCCGCGCGGCGCGCAGGCGGGGTCCGACGTGGTCGAGTTCGGTGCGCATGCTCCCATCTTGCCATTTCCGCAAGCGAGCTTGCCAACCTTGCGCCGCACCGTCGAGGGTGGACGCATGCGAACGAACAACGACCACGAATGGGATGCCGTCGTCATCGGCGGCGGGGCAGCGGGACTGAGCGCCGCGCTCATGCTGGGGCGTGCACGCCGACGCGTGCTCGTGATCGACGGCGGCGCGCCGCGCAACCGCTTCGCCGCCCACATGCACGGCGTGCTGGGCCACGACGGGCTCGACCCCGCCGACCTGCTCGCCCGCGGCCGCGCCGAACTCGCAACCTACGGCGTCACTGTCGAGACCGGCGAGGTCGCGGAGGTCGCGGAGGAGGGCGCCGACGAAGGCGACGGACTGCGTGTGCTCCGCGCCGACGGCGCCGTCGAACGCACCCGCGCGGTCGTGATCGCCACCGGCATCCGCGACGTGCTCCCCGACATCGACGGGCTGCGGGACTTCTGGGGAACCTCGGTGCTCCACTGTCCTTACTGCCACGGCTGGGAGGTCGCCGATCGGCGGCTGGCGGTCGTCGCGACGTCGCCCGCGAGCCTCCACCAGATCGAGCTCGTGCGGCAGTGGAGCGACGACGTGACGGCCTTCACCGCCGACCTCGGCCCCGTGGCGCCGGACGTGTCCGCGCGGCTGGCGGCCCGTGGCATCCGCGTCGTGACTCAGCGGGCGGCAGCGGTGGCGGTGCGGGGCGGCGCACTGGCGGGTCTCGTCACAGAAGACGGCGTGACCCACCCCGCGGATACCGTGTTCGTCGGCCCCGTGCCGGAGGTTCCGTTGGAGTTCGTCGCCGGCCTGGCGCTGGCGCGCGCAGACCAGCCGGGGTCGCCGCTGGCGGTCGACCCGCTCGGCGCGACGAGCCACCCCCGGGTGTGGGCCGCCGGCAACGTGACCGCGCCGTTCGGCAACGTGCCGCTGTCGATGGGCGCGGGGTCGATGGCGGGCGCCGCGGTGAACGCGGCGTTGGTGGCCGACGACGCCGCCCGCGCCGTGCGGGAGCGACGCGCTGCCCGCAACGCCCACTGGGAGCAGCGGTACGCCGAGAACACCCGGTTCTGGTCGGGCCGCGTGAACGCGACGACGGCGGCCGTCGTCGGCGGGCTCCCCGCGCGGGGCACGGCTCTGGAGGTCGGCTGCGGTGAGGGAGCGGATGCCGTGTGGCTCGCCGAGCAGGGGTGGGAGGTGACGGCGGTCGACGTCTCCGCCTCGGCGATCGAGCGGGCCCGTGCCGCCGCCGTGGAGCGTGGCGTCGCCGATCGGGTGCACTTCGTCGTGGCGGATGCTGTGGACGCCCTGCCCGACGGGCCGTTCGACCTGGTGGTGTCGAGCTTCCTGCACTCGTGGGAAGGTGATTTCCCGCGGATCGGCATTTTGCGGGATGCGGCCAGCCGCGTCGCGCCGGGCGGGCGGATGCTCGCGGTCTCGCACGCAGCACCGCCGCCGTGGTCGACGCACGCGGAGCACGAGCGGCCGATACTCCTCAGCCCCGCCGAGGAACTCGCGCAGCTGCAGCTCGACGAGGGGTGGAGCGCGGAGCGGGTGGAGATCGTGCCGCGCGAGACCGCTGCCCCCGACGGCTCGCCGGCTCACCTCGACGACGGCGTGCTGCTGCTCCGACGGGGGTGAGGCAGGGGGGTGTTCAGTTCGTGGGGCTGGGCGTCGTCCCGACATACCTGCAGGAGCGTACGGACGGTTCCCGCACACTATCCGGCTGACCAACCGGTGAAGAGAACGAGTGGGGCCACGCTCGTGAAGATTGCGAGATCTGCCAGAAGGTGAGCAGCGACCGATGCCACCATCCCCAATCGTCGATGGATCAATACAAAGAGAACCGACGCTAGTCCTGTGAGGAGACACCCAGCCCACCCTCCCGGAAGGCCACCGAGATGAGCCAGCCCGAACGAGGCTGCCTGAACAACGAAGATCATCGGCAATCCGAGCTGACTAGACTCGGACAGGATGGCGCCCCGCCAGAGCAGTTCCTCCCCAATAGCGTTGGCTAGCGCGAACGCGACGACCGCAAGGGCCACAACCCACGCGGGCGGGGCGATGATTGGAATCTGCACGGGAGCGTCGCGCACCTGCGCTTGCACTAAAGGGACAACCATGCTCCCCGCCAAAAGCCCAAGTAGCGAGGCGAGCGCGAAGCCCGCAGCTGTAGACCGCCGAATGCCGCGTTTGACCACGTCGAGCGCCCGCTTCTGGTTCTCAAGTACAAACCAGATCAGACCGGAGATAGAGGCAGAGGCAATCCACGGCACGCCAACGAGCGTCAAGAGTCCAAGCGTCGCTACAGCACCTCGGGTCGAGGTCCGGGTCGCAGTGGCAACGCCAAGGACGGTGAACATAGCGATCAAGAACGCAGATTGATATCGCGCGACCACCAGGAGGCTGAGCGAGATAGCCAATGCGATAGGGCGCAGGCACATCAGCTCACGAGGACGTCTCACGGAAAAGACGAAGGAGCCAATCGGACCGTAGACAGCTGGCCGATCGGCACTGTAGTTCCCCCGCCTTCCCAGAAGAGCCATCCTTCTATCTCCTTCGGGCGCAGCAGAGCAATGAAGGCCCCGTCGTGACTGGTAAGCTCCGGCCACCCCTGCCCTGATTCGTCCATCACCCAATCGCACACTGCCTCCGCGAGTGCCACCGCGTCAGGATCGTCCCCATCACGTCCCACGGCGATCTCGCGACCAGGGAGGACAACGACGACATCCTCGTCGGCAAATCCCTCGGGCGTCGCGGGTGCAGGTCCAAAAGATAGCCAGCCGCGACGAGGATCGAACAGGGCCACAGTCAAGGGGATTCCAGAAGTCAAGAGGTCGGCCGACAGCGCCTCAAGCAGCAGGTGGATGCGATCACTCACGATCACATGATCTTGCACTGCATGTTGAAGACCAAGACGACATCCTTCCCACGCGTCACATTCCCCGAGATCTGCAGGATCTTCCCCGAGTACTTGGTGGCACGCGACGCGCTCACGCTTCCGTGGGGCGCGTAAGTCTGGTTCTTCGAGTCGATTTTCACACCGTTCGCGTACACGCCAACCCTATAGAGCGTGCCGGAGTAGGTTGCGTTGGGGTAAGCGCCCCACTGAATCGAGCGTCCCTTCGCGCTCTGCTGGATGCTGAATCGGCCGTAACCCGAGTTCACGCTGTAGGAGTGACAACTCTCAATCGGGGGAGAAATCTCTGCCGAAGCACACCCCACGATGAGCGTCAATGTGATCAATAGCCCGGCCACCGCCGACATGACTCTGTCTTGTCGCTTCATCTCGGAACCTCCAGTCGCGGACCGCTGACAATCCGTTCGACTAGGGATACGGCATAGCGCGAGTCAGTCGTTACCCCAGAAGCCGTGGCGGCTCGTTCATTCCCCGGGTTGAAGCAGGGCGATCTGCGCGCGCCAAGTCACGTATCGAGAGACCGTCGGCCGGATCGCTTTTCTCCACGGAATCCAGCGAGATCCAGGCAAGGCGCGCGACGTTGCCCCCTCGCAAAGGGGAGACACGTGGCACGGTCGACGTCAACGGTGCGGGTGTGTAAACGGCCGACAAAGGTGGCGGTCACCACAAGCGAGGCACTCCGAACATGTGACTCGTCTGCCGCCTCGAGCTGCCGATCCCTGCTTCCCGACGAAGACGGTCAGCCGCCGGCGGCTGCGGCGGCCTCGGCGGCCCGGGCGACCCAGGCGGGGGTGTCGCCGTACCGCTGCGACGGAATGAGGCGTCCCGCAGCGCAGTCGGCGACGAGCGTCGCGAGGCGGGCGGCGCGCGTCTCCTCGCGTTTGGCGGTCTGCACCCAGTTCGACGCGACGCGGCGATACGACGGCGTCGCGGCATCCCAGAAGGCCTGCGCGGCCGGATTCGCCGCGATGGCCGCGAGCTGCTCTGGAGTGGCGGCGAGCGCGGTCTCGTAGGAGTAGCCGGTACCGGCGGGACGCCGCTCGTAGGCGGCGAGGCCTGCGGGGCGCATGAGCCCTTCGGCGATGAGCCGCTCGACGTGCGCGATGTTGACGGCGCTCCACACCGACCTCGGCTTGCGCGGCGTCCACCGCTGGCGCCGACGGCGCTCGTCGATCCGCTGGCTGACCGAGTCGATCCAGCCGTAGCACAGGGCCACCGGCACGGCGTCGTCCCACGTGATGCCCCGGTCGGGATCACCCTTCCGGTACAGCCCCATCCACAGCTCCGTCGCCGTCTCGTGGTGCTCTTCGAGCCAGTCGCGGAACTCCTCGGCATCCGCGAAGAACACGACCGTCGGCTCGGCGGCCGAATGCCGTTCGTCGCGGAGATCGTCGAGGGCGTCGCTCATGAGGCGACGATACTGCGCACCCCCGACACGCGTCGTCAGTGCAGCTCGGGCCGGTTCCACTGGCCGGGCTGATCGAACTCGCCGTACACGGCCTCGACACCGGATGCCGACACCGACGCGGCCACGACGAGCAACGACAGCGTCGGGTAGCCGTAGGGCCGGTTGTCGCGCACGATCGCGCGCTCATCGGTCGGGTCGAGGGCGGCGGTGTGCTCGAGCGCGTCGAGCCACGGCGTCCACCACTCAGCACCGTCGCCGGGCTCCGGGAACGCGTCGCGCCACGCGACGATGCGCGCCGTCGCCGGATCGTCGACGTCGTCGTGCGCGACCATGTGGATGCCGGGGGCGAGCTGCTCCGTGCGCACCGAAGTGCCGTCCCACATCGTGACGTGGGCACCGCCCGAGTCGACCTCGACGAGGTTGAAGCCGTTGACGCGGGGCGCCTCCCCCGGCGCGATGCCGTCGACGGCGTCGAGCACGACGTGGCCGCGCGAACCGAGGGTGGCGGGGTCGACGCCGGACAGCTCCGCTCGGTTCAGGACGACCGCGAGGCGACCACCGTCGGGGTCGGCCGCGAGCCACGCTCCGCCGGCGCGCGTGTCACGCACCCCGATCACACCCGGGTGGGCGTCGGGCCACCAGGCGCCGAGGGGGTCCCACGCGCGCGCCGGGTCTTCGTCGCGCACCGCGAGGACGCGCACCGGGCTCGTCGGCGCCACGGCATCCGGAACGTGGACGATCACGGTGCACATCGGCTCAGCCCTTCCGTGCCCGACCTCCGAGCGTCGTGGGAGGATCGGGGCATGTTCGTTGTCGTGGGTGTCAGCGGCGGCATCGCCGCATACAAGACGGTCCAGCTCGTTCGCGCCCTCGTCACCAACGGTCACGAGGTGCACGTCATTCCCACCGACGACGCGCTGCGGTTCGTGGGGACCGCCACCTGGGAGGCGGTCAGCCGCCATCCTGTCACGACCTCCGTACACGATGATGTCGCCGAGGTCCGACATGTCGCACTCGGCACGCAGGCCGACCTCGTGATCGTCGCTCCCGCCACCGCCAACACGCTCGCCCGCATGGCGGCCGGTATTGCGGACAACCTGCTGGGCGTCACCCTCCTGGCCACGACGGCGCCCGTGCTCGTCGCCCCCGCCATGCACACGGCGATGTGGGAGCACGCGGCCACGCGCGACAACCTCACGACCCTGCGCGCCCGCGGCGTCCACGTGATCGGTCCCGCCGACGGACCGCTCACCGGCGGCGACAGCGGCCCCGGCCGTATGTCCGAGCCCGACGAGATCCTCGCCGCGGCGCTGGCCCTCCTGCCCGCCGGCGACGCGACCGCGCACCGCACCGATCTCGAGGGGATGACGGTCGCCGTCTCGACGGGCGGCACGCGCGAGCCCATCGACCCGGTGCGCTTCCTCGGCAACCGCTCCTCCGGGCGGCAGGGCGCGGCCGTCGCGCTCGCCGCGGCGGAGCGCGGTGCGCACGTGCGGCTCGTCGCGGCCCACGTCGACGAGGGCGTGCTGGCGGAGGCGCTGCGGCATCCGCGCGTCGAGGTGGAACGCGTCTCCACCGCCGCCGAGTTGGATGCCGCGATGCGCGATGCCGCCGCAGGCAGCGACGTCGTGGTGATGGTCGCCGCGGTCGCCGACTTCCGGGTGGCGGAGGTGTCGACGGAGAAGATCCGCAAGGAAGACGGCGACGGCTCCCTCACCCTTCCTCTCGTGCAGAACCCCGACGTCCTCGCGGGACTCGTCGCCGCGCGGCGGCCGGGTCAGGTCATCGTGGGATTCGCCGCGGAGACTGCCGCCGACGACGACGAGCTGCGCAACCGCGGCCGCCGCAAACTCGCTCGCAAGGGCGCCGACCTCCTGGCCGCGAATCGTGTCGGCGCCGGGCTCGGCTTCGAAGCCGACGACAACGCCGTCATCCTCCTCGCGGCGGACGGCACCGAGGCCACGGCATCCGGGACCAAGCGCGCCGTCGCCGACGCCCTGTGGGATGCCGTGGCCTCGCTGCGCGCGCGGCGCCGGGGCTAGCTCTCCTTCTTCTGGAGGTCCAGCAGCGGCGCGCCGGCGGCCACCTCGCCCAGCTCCACCGGGTCGACCGTCTCGAACGAGTCGCCGTTGAGGACGATCACGGGCGTGATGAGCGGGTAGCCCGCCTTCTCGATGACGGCGCGGTCGAAGACGACGAGCGGTGTGCCGGTCTCCACCCGGTCGCCGTTCTTCACCCTGACGTCGAACCCTTCACCCTTCAGGTTCACGGTGTCGATGCCGACGTGGATGAGGATCTCCGCGCCGTTGTCGAGCTGGAGTCCGAACGCGTGTCCCGTCGGCTGCGCGGCGACGACGAGGCCCGCACCGGGTGAGACGACCGTGTCGCCGGACGGTTCGATCGCCACTCCCGGCCCCATCACACCGCCCGCGAACACGGGGTCGGGCACCTCCGAGATCGCGACGGCCGTGCCGGCCAGCGGCGACATGACCTGCACGAGGGCGAGGTCGGCCGTGTCGGCGCGCTCCGCCGTTGCGGTCGCGACCGGCGCCGTGGCCGCTGCGGATGCCGGCGCGCCCGCGATCGCATCGGAACCGGCGACATCAGCGACCGACGCCTCCGTGGCAGCGCCCGCACCCACGACCGACGACCCCGCGGTCGCGGCGACATAGCCGGCGCCTTCTTCGACCGCCGGCTCCTTGTCCTTGTAGCCGCCGATGACGATGAGAAACATCGACACGGCGAAGGCCGACAGCACCGCGATCGCGTACAGGCCGATCGGCTCGAACGCGGGGATCGTCAGCAGCGACGTGAAGACGAAAGCCTTCGTCGTGATGCCGTTCTCGAGGCCCAGCACGAGGCTGCCGACGCCGATGATGATGCCGCCCGTGAGGCAACCGACCAGCATGCGCGGGTAGATGCGCTTGAAGCGGAGATGGATGCCGTACAGCGACGGCTCGGAGATGCCGCCGAGGAGTCCAGCGGCGAGCGCACCCGTCGCCGTCTGGCGCATCTGCTTGTCGTTCTCGCGCCAGGCCAGCAGCAGGACGCCGGCGGTCGCGCCGAAGCACGCGAAGTTCCACGCGCCCATGGGGCCCTGGATGAAGTCGTAGCCGAGCGTCTGGATGTTCAGCAGCATGATCGCGTTGATCGGCCAGTGCAGCCCCAGGGGCACCATGAACGGGTACGCGAGCGGAATGATGATCGCGAAGATGAACGGCGAGAAGGAGTTGATCGAGCTGAGCAGCTGCGCGAGCGCGGCACCGGCGTAGACGCCGAGCGGGCCGAGGAGGAACGCCGTCAGCGGGATCATGACCAGCATCGACAGGAACGGCACGAAGATCAGCTGCAGGTTGTCGGGGATGATGCGCTTGAGCCCCTTGTACAGCGGTCCGAGCACGGCCGCCATGAGCAGGGGTGGGAACACCTGCGAGCTGTAGTTGAAGATCGTCAGCGGGATGCCGAAGATCGGGATCGTCGTTATCTCCGACCCGAGGAACACGATCTGCTGCGCGCCCTCCTGCGTCGCGAGCGACGCGAAGCCGGGCAGCATCACCGTCGCCATGATCGAGAAACCCACCCAGGGGTCGGCGCCGAGCTTGTTGGACGCGTTGTAGGCGACCATGAGCGGCAGGAAGACGAACACGCACTGCCACATCAGGTTGACGAACTGCCAGGAGGGCGGGAGCTCGGTGCGCGGATCGGCCCAGTTGCCGATCACCTCCAGCGTCGACATCAGCGCCATGAAGGTGATGATGAGCGAGGCCCCCAGGAGCGCCCCGAGCGTCGGGCGGAACGAGTCGGAGAGGAACTCGAAGAGCGAGTCGAGCCAGGCGACCTTGCCGCGGGGGCCGCGAGCCCGCTGCGCCGCCTTCACATCGGCATCCGAGGGCGCGTCGATGTTCGCCATCTGCGGCAGCGCCATGATGTCGTTGTAGACGTTCTGCACGGCGCCGCCGATGACGACCTGGAACCGGTCGCCGGCCTGGGGCACGGCTCCCATCACCGCCGGGATCGCCTCCATGCGCTCCTTGTCGACCTTGTCGCCGTCGTGGAGTTGGAACCTGAGACGGGTTGCGCAGTGGGTGAGACTGGCGACGTTCTCGGGTCCGCCGATCGCATCGACGATGTCCGCCGCTGCCTTCGAATCCACACTGGATGCCATGGTGAGACTCCTCTCGCGAGCCCGCTCTGGGGGGATTGCACTCGGACTCTATACCGGTCGCCAGACGCCCCGACAGGCCCTTGACCGGAGGAAACCTCGGGGCCCCGCTTGCACGGTTCGTCCAGGAAGGACGGAGGTTTCGTCCAGAAACGAGAGGCAGACTCGGGGACTTGTGCCCACCCGAGGGCGCGTCGCAGCACCGTGGAGCCCGTGATTCGGAGCCGGTCGGAGCCGCGAGAAGCCACCTGAAAGACATCGTTACGCATGCGTTTGAACCACTCCCGCCGTACGACCCTGTCCACCGCCGTCGCCCTCGCGCTCGGCGTGACCATCGCGGGAGGCATGACCACCGCAGCCCACGCCGCGGAGGTTCCGCAGGCCACCGCCCGCGTCGCCGTGGCGCACGTCGCCCCCGCGGACGAGGCCATCGCGCCGTTCGTTTCCGCTGAGGCGGCCGCCTTGTCGACCGAGCCCCTCGACGACATCGTCGACGACGCGGAGGCCGCGCTCGACGAGGCGGAGGCCGCGATCGCCGCCGCCGAAGCCGCCGAGACGAAGGTGGCGAAGAAGGTGAAGTCGTCGAAGCTCGACATCGCCGGTGCGACCACCGTCGACACGACCGTTCTCGAGGAGCACGTCGAGCAGCTCGAGACCATCGCCGTCACGCCGGTGCTCCTGCTTCCCGACAACACGGCCGACGCCGCCGCCGACACCGCCAAGGTGAAGAAGGCGACCGTCTCGCTGCTGGACCGCCTGGACAAGGCGGAGAAGAAGCGCGCCGCCGAGATCGCCGCGAAGAAGGCCGCCGCCAAGAAGGCCGCCGCCGAAGCCGCCGCGAAGAAGGCGGCCGAGGAGGCTGCGGCATCCGCGTCGTCCTCGTCGTCGGGGTCGGTCAGCGGTGGCTCCGCCGCCTCGTCGGGTGACAACTCCGTCGCCGGCGCGAAGGCGACCGCGCGCGCCCTCCTGGCCGACCGCGGCTGGGGCTCCGACCAGTTCTCCTGCCTCGACAAGCTGTGGCAGAAGGAGTCGGGCTGGAACTACCGCGCGTACAACTCCTCCAGCGGCGCCTACGGCATCCCGCAGGCCCTGCCCGGCAGCAAGATGGGCAGCGCCGGCAGCGACTGGGAGACCAGTGCGGCGACGCAGATCCGCTGGGGCCTCGGCTACATCGACGGCCGCTACGGCACGCCGTGCGGCGCCTGGGACCACTCGCAGTCCGTCGGCTGGTACTGAGCACAAGCGGCGGGAGGGGCCGGGATAGGGTCGGGACCGTGGTCTCGCGCCCCGGCATCCTCCTCCCGCTAGCCGTCGCCGTCGCACTGCTGACCAGCGGCTGCACGGCGTCGGCCGACGAGCCCGAGCAGGTGGATGCCGGGCGCGTCTCCGCCCTCGAGGCCGCTCCCCCGTTCGACGCGGCGGAGTACGGCGCGGCCTGGTCCAGCTTCCCGTCGCAGGAGGCGTCGCAGGCGACGCCCGGCACCGCGACGCGGGGCGGCATCCGCACGTCGTTCCCGCTCGACGACTCCGTCGCCGACCCGTCGCTCGAGGATGGCTGGGACGTCGTCTTCCCGCTCGCCCAGGCGCTGGTCGTGGAGATGCGTGACAACGGGTGGGCGCCGGTCGCCGTGGTGTGCGAGGTTCTCGGGTCGAAGGATGCTTCGGCGCAGGTGCGGATCTCGGCGACGGCGGCGATCGACGGCGCCGTCGCCGGGCTGGATCTGCTCGTCGGCACCGAGTCGGGAGAGGTCACCGCCGTGGCGGTGATGCCTTACCCGACGGAGGATGCCGATCCGTGGGGCGCGCCGGCGCTCGGCGGAGCGACCTGCCTCGACGCCGACGCACCGCCGGAGTCGACCGTCGCCGCGGGCACGCCGCTCGACCTCACCGCCGCCCTGCCGTAACGCGGGCGGGCGGCGGTGCGGTTCGCTCAGGCGGCGTCTTCGGGGCGCACCCGGAAGCCGGCGGCGAGGTTGTCGCGCAGCTGCACGGCATCCTGTCGCACGCCGTAGGCGGGACGGTCGCGCTCGAGGCGCCACGACTCGGAGAGCGGACCGGCCGAGACCGTGTCGAACCCGAGCCGGTCGTACAGGTCGGTGACGAACGCGGCGGCGTCGGGGAAGTCGGATGCCGTGCCCAGCGCGCGGCGACCGGGAGTGCCGGCCGGGCTTCCGGTGGTCGTGATGTCCGCCGCCGCGATGTGGTTGAACGCCTTCGCGACCTTCGCCCCGACGAGGTGCTGCTGCAGGAGGCCGGACGTGGTGGCTTCGCCGCGGTCGAGCTCGGCGATGTGACCGTCGCGCTCCCAGTAGTAGTTGTTGGTGTCGAGCACGATCTTCCCGTCGAGCGGCGCGACAGGAAGGGTGCGGTAGGCGGCGAGCGGAACGGTGACGATCACGACGTCGCCCAGCGTGGCGGCCTCCTCGGCGGTGACGGCGCGTGCGTGCGGGCCGAGCTCGTCGATGAGGGCGGTGAGCGTCTCCGGACCGCGAGAGTTGGCGATCACGACGTCGTCGCCGAGACGGGTGAGGGCCCGAGCGAGCTGTGATCCGATGTGTCCTGCGCCGATGATTCCGAAGGTTGTCATAGCGACGTCAACTCACCCTGGTCGCTCGGGATTCCCCAACCTCTGGGTGCGATTCTGGGCGATCGCTATGGATGAGAAAAGAATCACAGAAAGATAACGAGAAGTGCTTGTGCGTCGTTATCTCGTCGTTATAGAGTGCTCGCACGGTAGTTGTTTTGCTGTGGCAGCTACCGACATGTGATTGCAGGACACTCTTGGTGCAAGGGACAAGGGCCGGTCGGAAGCCTCTCCGACCGGCCCTTACTCTGTCCGGTCGCCGAGCGAGCGCAGCGAGCGGTCGTTGAGCAAGCGCGGCCCGCGCGGATCGACGTTTCGTCTCGTCGCTGTGCTCCTCGCTCAACGACCGGACCACACCGTCACCCCCGGTCGTTGAGCGAGCGCAGCGAGACGAGGCGCCGCCCCGGTCGTTGAGCGAGCGCAGCGAGTCGGAACGGCGCGGCCTTCTCGGCCGTCGCCCCCGGTCGTTGAGCGAGCGAAGCGAGACGAAACGGCGCACCCTCCTCCACAGGCGCGGCGTGTCGGAAGTTATCCACAGGAAGCATCGTTGATCTGGGTTTTGTCGCCTGGAATGTCGGTGGCCCGGAGAAGAATCGGAGCATGACAGGGAGCACCGGCACCGCATGGCAACAGCGCATCGAAACGCTGCTGTGCGCGCTCGCCGACGCCCGCCGCGACGCCGCCGCGGCGCAAGCCCGCGAGGTCGCGTTGCTGGCCGAAGCGGTCGAGATCGCCCAGGCGATGGCACAGGATGCCGGGGCCCCGTCGGCCGTCGCTGACATCCCGATCCGGTCGCTCGCGGCGCAGATCGGGGCCGCCGCGCGCGTGTCGGACCGGACGGTGCAGAAGCACATGTCGGATGCCGTCGTGCTCGTGGAGCGGTTCCCGGCGACGTTTGCGACGTGGGCGGCCGGCGACATCTCTCGCGGGCACGTGCGGGTGGTGGTGGATGCTGGGGTTGGGATTGACGACGATGCCGCGCGGGCCGTGTTCGAGGACGCGGCCCTGGAGGTGGCGCGGCGGGAGACGCCGGGACGGCTGAAGCCCGCCGCACGGATCCTCGCCGCGCGGTTGCACCCGATCCCGTTGCAGGAACGTCACACGGCGGCCGCGGCCACGCGGGAGGTGTGGGTGCGTGACCTCGACGACGGGATGGCCGAGTTGATCGCGATTCTCCCGGCGGCGATCGCTCACGGCATCCGCGACCGCATCGACCAATACGCACGGCGCGTGATCGACGCGCGGGGTGTCGGCAAGCGCGGCGCCGCGGGCAGTGGAGGCGGAGCGAGCCCGGGCGGCGCCACCGACGGTGCCCTCCTTCCCGACACCAACCGCGCTGACACCCACCCCACCGACACCCGCCCGACCGACACGCGCCGGATCAGCGAGGTCCGGGCCGACGTGTTCGCCGACCTGCTCCTCACCGGACACGCCTCACCCGATGTCTCAAACGACGCGATCTCCGCGGACGAGGCGATCATCGCCCGCGTGCAGGTCACCGTCCCCGCCCTCACCGCGCTCGGGGCGGACGACACCCCCGCCGAACTGGTCGGCAAAGGCCCGATCGACACCGCCACCGCCCTCCGGCTGGCCGGAACCGCGACGGGGTGGGACCGGGTACTCACCCACCCCATCACCGGAAACGTCCTCGCCATCGACAGGTACCGGCCCTCCGACCACCTCAAACGCACCCTCCGGGTGAGGGACGAGCACTGCCGGTTCCCCGGCTGCCGCACCCCCACCTATCGGTCCGACATCGACCACACCACCGCCAGAGAACACGACGGTGCAACCGAGCTCACCAACCTCGCCCACCTCTGCCGCCGCCACCACACCCTCAAACACCACTCCGCCTGGAAAGTACGACAGACACCCGACGGCATCCTCCACTGGACCAGCCCCACCGGACGCCACTACCCCGACCACCCCGCACGCACCCTCGTGTTCACCACAGAACATGCGGCAGTCGACATCCAGACCGATGCCGACATCCAGACCGGCACCGGCAGCAACACCTCGAAGGCGAGCGACCCGCCGCCGTTCTGATGAGAACTCACAGTCCCACGACGCCCACAGCCCCACGACGCCCACAGCCCCGCGACGGTCACACCCCCGCGACGGTCACACCCCGCCGCCCCCGCCGCCCCCTCCACCGCCGCCGGCGCCACCACCGCCGCCAGACCCACCCGACGTCGACGACGACGAACTGGCGGCGGCGGACAACGAACCGATCCCAGAGGCGAAGGCGGAGGCGTTGAAACTTCCGGTGCCCGCGTACCAGTACGGTCCCGCGACGCCTGTGGCGGAGTACAGCACGGCGAGTTGCGCCGACCACTCCCGCTCCTGCCCGAACACGACGGCGTATGGGAGCAGCGTCTCGTACAGGCGCAGCATCTGCCGCGGATCCCTCACGTCGACGGCGACCCGCTCCGCACCGGCGGGCGACTGCAGCATGCGGATGCGATCCGCTTCCGCCCACTCGATGAAGAGCTTGAGCCCCGCGAGATGGTCCCGCGTCTCGGCTCCCGCCGCCGTCAGCGGCACCTTCGCGATCAGCACGATGACGAGCGCGAGCACGAGCCCCGCCGCCACCATGACGACCACCGGCACCGCCGGGGCGACGCTCGCCGTCAACGCGCCGACCCCGAACAGGAACACCGCCAGCGACACGAGCACGGATGCCACGACGGGCCACGCCCGCGTGCCGAACGGCACCCGGCGACGCAGTCGCCGCGACGTGAGCTCACGATCGGCAGCCGCGAGGATCTTCTGCGCGACCTTCGACACCCGCGTGTCCTGACGTCCGAACTCGTACTGCTCCCCCGGCACACCCTCGGGAAACAGGCCTTCCAGCAGCATGCGTCCGTCACGGTCCGCACGCGCCGGATCGACGAGCTCGGCGATCAGCCGCGGACCGCCGAACCACCTCCGCTCGCCCTCCACGATCCGGATCGACCCCACGACCGCCTGCTCCAGCACCTCGGCAGGAATCGCCTTCGACTGCTTGCCGAGCAGCACGGCGCTCTCGAGCGCATCGACGTTCGGCGGCGGCGTGTACTCGGCGATGATCGTCGGCCTGCCCGGCTCATCCGCGAGACCCCGCCGGCGCGCGCGCACCGCCAGCAGCACCGGCGCGACGAGCGCGACCGCCGCCGCCCCCTGCAGCCACCCCCACGGCGACGCCAGGTACGACGTGTCGAAGGGTACGAACGTCCCGTCGGAGAACCCCACGGCAATCGTCAGCGTCTCGCCCGGCCCCAACCCCTCGGCCCGCGCCGTCACCACCGCACCCCCGGTACCGGCATCCGTATCGATCCCTGCGCACGGCGTCGCGGCATCCTGCCGACCCTCGTAGCAGGCGACTCGTCCGGTCACAGCGCGCGCGAGCTCGTCGTCCAGGTGCAGCCGGGCGGTCACTTCACCGAAGGGCTGTGCCCAATCGACGCCGTTCACGTCCCAGTAGAACTCCAGTCCCGTGTCGGGGAAGTCCCACGTCACGTTCTCCAGCTCGTAGGTCACGACGAACGTCTGCACGCCCTGCAGATACTCGTCCGACCGCGACACGATCTGGAAGACCCCGTCCTCCTGGTCGGTCTCCATCGGCCGTGCGCGACCGTCCTCGTCGGTTACCGACAGCGCCCGCGGATGCAGCGGCTGACCGTTGTACGAGTCGGGTATCGACCGTCGGATGCCGCGGTTCTGATCGAACGCGGGGAAGCGCGCGACCAGCACTTCGACGACGTGCAGACGGCTCGTTCCGTCGTCGTCGCGCGTGAGCGTGTAATCGACCGTCATGCTGTCGAACGAGAAGTCGTCGACGTCGGCCGCGGCGGGTGCCGCAAGGCCCACGGATGCCGCCCACACCAGCGCCAGAACGGCCAACGACCTCCATACGCGCCTCATGTCGCCCAGCCTAGGCCGCGGGCTAAAGTGGACGCCATGACGGACCGACGCCTCGCCATCGCAGCATGGGAGAGTCTGTTCCGCGCCCAGCACGAGGTGCTCGACCAGATCAGCGAGGACTTCCACGGCGACGACCTCACGCAGGCCGAATACGACGTCATGCTGACCGTCGCACGAGGCGAACAGAACGCCGCGCGACTGCGGGACGTCACGGCCAACATGCTCATCAGCCAGCCCAGCGTCTCGCGCCTCGTCGACCGCATGGTCGCCCGCGGCCTCATCACGAAGTGCCCCGACCCCGACGACGGCCGCGGTGCCCTCCTGCGCGCCACCGACGACGGCCTGAGCGCGTTCCGCCGCATCGCGACGCGCCACGGCCAGTCGATCGCCGAGCGCATGTCCGTGCTCGACGACAGCGAACTCGAACAGCTGCGCACTATCACGACGAAGCTGCGCGAACGCGGCTGAGGCGACGCTCGCAGTTCGACGCACGAGTGAGCGCGAGGAGCCGGAGTGAGGCGGGCGCTCAGGGCGTGCGTCGACGCAGCGTGAGGGATGCCAGGGCGAGCGCAGCGACGGTGAACGCGGCGACGATCACGAGCGGCCGGACGACATCCGCGCCGTCCGCGCCCGATGCCACGGCATCCACGGCGTCGATCGCGTGACTGAGGGGCAGCCAGTCGCTGATCGCCGACAGCACGTCGGGCATCTCGTCACGCGGCATGAACAGTCCGCCGAGGATGATCTGCGGGAACACGAGGACGGGCATGAACTGCACCGCCTGGAACTCGGTCTGGGCGAACGCGCTCGCCAGCAGGCCCAGCGCCGTGCCGAGCAGGGCGTCGACCACCGCCACGAGGCCCAGCAGCCACAGCTCGCCCTCGACATCCAGACCGCACACGCCGACCGCGAACGTCACCGTCACGATAGCCTGCAGCGTCGCCATCGCACCGAACGCCAGTGCGTACCCGAGGATGAACTCCGCCTTCCCGAGCGGCGTCGTCATGAGCCGCTCCAGGGTGCCGCTCCGACGCTCCCGCAGGGTCGTGATCGACGTGATGAGGAACATCACGACGAACGGAAACAGCGCCAGGATCGGCCCGCCCACCCGGTCGAACACCCCCTCCCGATCGGTGAACAGCCAGGCGAACAGTCCGACGAGCAGGCTCGGCGCCACCAGCATGAGCGCGATGGACCGCGGATCGTGGCTGAGCTGACGCAGCACCCGACCGGCGACCGCGAGCAGCCGACCCCCGTTCATGCCGCCTGCTCCCGTCTGATCAGCGCGAGGAACGCCGCGTCGAAGTCCGCCTCGCCGGTGTCCTCCCGCAGTCCCGCGGGCGTCGTATCCGCGAGTACCCGACCGGCACGCAACAGCAGCAGCCGGTCGCACCGCGCCGCCTCGTCCATGACGTGGCTCGACACCAGCAGGGTCACCCCCTCGTCCGCGAGCCGCCGGAACACCTCCCACAGTTCCGCGCGCAGCACCGGGTCGAGCCCCACGGTCGGTTCGTCCAGCACGATCAGTTCGGGCGAGCCCAGCATCGCGACCGCCAGAGACACGCGGCTCCCCTGCCCGCCGCTGAGCGACGACACCAGCTGATCGGCCTGCGCGCGCAGGCCGACGGCATCCAGTACGCGGTCGACGTCGGATGCCGGAGCGCCGATCAACCGTCCGAACGAACGGAGGTTCTGGCGCACGGTGAGATCGCCGTACACCGACGCCGCCTGCGTGTCGTACGCGACCCGGCGACGGAGGTCCGCGGAGCCCGCCGGCCGGCCGAGCACCGTGACGGTGCCGCCGGAGACCTTCTGCACCCCGACGATCGACCGCAGCAGCGTCGTCTTGCCGCAGCCGGACGGCCCCAGCAGGCCGGTGATCGCGCCGCGCGCGATGTCGACGTCGAGTCCCGAGAAGACGTCGGTGCGCCCCCGCCGAACGCGAAGGCCGCGGATGCGGACGGCATCCGATTTATTCATCATGCGGTGAATTATGCGCTCCGGGGGCATCACCGTCAAGAGCGTGCGACCGAGACGGCCGTCACGAGGTCGGGCGGGACGCCTTGCCGTCGAGCCAGAGCGTGTCGGACGCATCGGCGTGGACGCCGCCGGAGCCCACGTGCTTCGCGTCGATCTTGGGGCCCTTCGTGATGACGTGCACGAGCGCCATCGCGTGCCCGCGCCCCAGTCCGTAGTCTTCGGCCAGCCAGGCGATGATCTCCCCCGCCTTCGTCCCGGGACCGAAGCCCTTCTCGGCGGCGAGCTCGACGAACCGCCGCGGCGTCACACCGGTCTTGTCCTCGATGTTGTCGAGGTACGCCTGGAACGACATGCGAACTCCTTCGGGATGACGGGCGTCAGGACGCGTCGTCGGTGAGGTAGCGCTGGATCGTCGGACCGATCCAGCGGACGAGGTCGTCGACGGGAGCCGTCGCGATCCCCGGCAGCGCGAGGATGTAGCGGGCCACAAGCACCCCGGCGATCTGGGATGCCGCGAGACTCGCACGCAGCTCGGCGTCGTCGCCGCCGATGGCATCCGTGATGCGACTGAGCAGCTCCCGCGACAGGAACCCCGCCAGCAGAGGGGTCGCGAGCCGATTGCCGATCGCGTTGCGCAGCAGCAGCACGCCGCGCCGGCGGACGTCCGGGGTCTCGAACCTGCCGAGCACGTACGCCGCGATCCCCTCGCCCAACCGGTCACGATCACCCTCGAGCAGGGCGGGGATGTCGAGGTCGGGCCGCAGCGGGGCGCCGATGATCTCCGCGAACAGATCGGCCTTCGTCCCGAAGTAGTGATGCACGAGCGCGGAGTCGACGCCCGCGCGCGTCGCGATCGCCCGCATCGTCGCCCCGTCGTAGCCGCCCTGGGCGAACTCCTCCGTCGCCGCCGTCACGATGCGCGCCCGCGCGTCCGACCCGCCCCGCGGCCGGCCCCGACGGCGCGGCGACGGCGCAGACTCGGACGTCGGCGACACGGACATGGCGTCAGCCTAAGTCACCAGCGGTTGTGGACGTCTTCGGCGAATCCCACGAGTCCCTCGAACAGCATCCCCTCGAAGGTGCCCGACCAGACCCCGAAGCACTGGTCCGTCCGCGACGAGAGCGGACCGAGGCGACGCGCCGACCGCTTCGCGTGGAAGGGCACGAGCGCGGCATCCAACCCTCCCCCCGACACGTGCCAGGGACGAGACATGTCCGCCGCGTCGAAGTCCCAGGCGAGGTCCTCCGAGATCTTGTGGAGCTCGCCGTCGACGAGGATGCCGTTCTCCGTCGACCCCGTGCCGTCGGTCCAGCGACCGCCGACCTGCAGGCCGATCGTCCGGCCGTCGACCACGCCCGATCCAGCGCCCCAGTTCCAGCGGACGTCGTACGGCCACCGGCCGCGTCCGTGATCGAGCACGGCCCACGATCCGGCCGGGACGGCATGCTCGACGCCATCGACGATGACGACGCCCGTCGCCGGGAGCGCCACATCCTTGACGGTGTACTGGAACCGGTGGCGCGTCCAGGGGACGACGACCGCGAGACAGTCGTGCTCCGGCGGCCGGGCCACCGTCACGTCGAAGGAGACGTCGGGGATCTCGGCGAACAGCCGCCACGCGTCGGCCCCCGGCGTCACCGACACGGCCAGGTCTTTCGCCCGCGCGATCGCGGCGCCGTCGCCGAGGGTGGGAGGCAGGTCCACGTCGTGCGCCGGGACGACGGTCGCCGTCCGACCGCGCTCCTGACCCGAGCGGCGGTCGAGCACCCACACCTCGTGCACCGCGGCGTAGTCCAACGACGAGACGGTCAGTGCCAGCACATGCGTGGGCGTGATGATGTTCCAGTACTCCCAGCGCTTGTTGCGCCCCCAGTGATGACGACCGTCGATTCCCGCCGTCGTCACGAGCGGCCTGCGCGCGAAGCCGACCGCAGCCGGATTGAGCGAGCCGTCCTCCGACGTGAGGGAGACGACCCGCGTGAGCTCGCGCTCGATCATGCGAGGGCGGGGCGCGGCGGCGTGCGCATCGCGGCGGTCTCGGTCATCGGCATCCTTGCAGACGGTCCGTTCGGGGTGCCCCGATCATACGCCCGCGCACGACGAACCGCCCCGGTCGTGGCGACCGGGGCGGTTCGGATCGCGAGCGCGCCAAGGGTTACTGCTCGGTGGGCTGCGGCCCGGTGGGTTACTGCTCGGTGGGTTACTGCTCGATGGGCTGCGGCTCGTCGGCGCTCTCGTGGGTGCGGATCGTGGGCGCGGCGCCGTCGGCGACGACCTCGACCTTGCGCGGCTTGGCCTTCTCGCTCACCGGGATGGTGACGGTCAGCACGCCGTTGCTGTACGTGGCGGCGATGCCGTCGTTGTCGATGCCCTGACCGAGGTTCAGCTGGCGCAGGAAGCTCGCCGCCTCGCGCTCGCGGGTGATCCACTTGACGCCCTCACCGGCAGCGAGCGTGCGCTCGGCGCGGATGGTGAGGAGCTGGCCGTCGACGTCGATGTCGACCGAGCCCGGGTCGATCCCCGGCAGGTCGGCGGACAGGACGTAGTGGTCGCCGTCGCGGTACAGGTCCATCGGCATGCGGCGCGGTCCCCGACGCGCGTCGAAGAGGCTCGATGCCAGGCGATCGAGGTCACGGAACGGGTCATACGTGGCCATGGTTCTCTCCTTCTAGTGCGTGTGATGTTGCGTGGTCTCAAACTTGAGCCCTATCGACTCAAGTGACTCCAGATTAGCACTCGAAGGGCGAGAGTGCTAAGCGTTCTCGACCAGCGAACGCCCGCGGCATCCGGGGTTCTTCATGCGGGCGTGCGACGCGTGCGACGCGGGCGGCGCGAGCGACCCGAGAAGGTGACGCAATCTGCGCATGCGGGGCGAGAAGGTGGCGCGAACGGTGATATCCACGCCGTCGAGGCGACCGATTGCGCCACCTTCTCGGGCGGGCACCGCACACCGCGCCACCTTCTCGGGCGGTCAGGGCAATAGGAGGCGAGATAGGCGGGCGAGGGCTCCTCCACAAGGGGGGCCAGCTCGGCAAGTGTCCCCGGATCGACGGCGCGGCGGGTCGCGAGGCTCGCGTGCGATCAAGAGTGAGGGATGCCGCGACCACCCGCCCCGCTCCCCCGTTCACTCGGCGACGCGTTCCGCGTTCGCGATGGCATCCAGGCGGGAGTCTCGGCCTCGCGTCTCCGATCGCGCGACCTGATCGCGCCGTTCCACGGCGTCCGCACCAGGGTGCCGCAGCCGAGCGCGCACGAAGCGGATGCCGTGCCGGTCGACGACCCGTCCGCACGTGACCGAGCGGTCCGGGAGCGCACGCTGCGGAGCGCGATCGCGTACGCCACGGTCATGCCGGCATCCGCGTTCTTCACGGGGCGTACCGCGGCGATCCTCTACGGTCTGCCCCTCGATCCGGGCGACGGGCTCGAGGTCGGTGTCGTCGCGCCCTCCCGCGCGCCGCGAGGCGCCGGCATCCGCGGGGTGAAGATCGAGGGCCATCTCGTCCGTCTGCGGACCGTCGACGGACTCCCCGTGAGCAGCCCCGCCTCGACCTGGGCGATACTCGGGCGGGACCTCTCGGTGCGCGAGCTCGTGATCGTGGGTGACGCCATCGCGCGCATCCCGCGAGGGCGCTCCGGCATCCCGCTGCCCGACGCGCGGATCGGCACGCTCGCGCAGCTGGCCGCCGCCACGGATGCCGGTCCGCGGCGCGGCGTCGCGCGTCTGCGCGCAGCACTGCCGCTCATCCGAGAGGGCAGCAGCTCTCCGCTGGAGTCATCGTTCCGGTTGGACGCCGACGCGGCGGGTCTTCCCCGCCCCGACCTCGATGTGGAGATTCGCGACCCGCGGGGGAAGCTGCTGGGGATCTCCGAGATCGTCTACCGAAAACATCGCGTCGTGGTCGAGGTCGAGGGCGATCACCACCGGACGAGCCGCGCACAGTGGGATCGCGACCTCGAGAAGTACGCCGCCTACGCCGCCGCGGGCTGGGAGGTCGTGCGGATCACCGCGACGCACCTGCGCCAGGGCCGCGCCGTCGACCTGGTGCGCGCGGCGCTCGCCCGACACGAGTGACCTGCACACACCCACGCACGGGCGTGTGTCCGGTGTTCGCCGCGCAAGATTGTGGCGCACTCGGCGGTCTCCGTCCGAAGAAGGTGGCGCAATAGGAGGTTTCCGCGTCGTCGAGGCAGCCGATTGCTCCACTTTCGCGGGTAGAGACCACCGGTTACGCCACCTTCACAGGCGAACACCACCGAGTGCGACACCTTCACAGGCGAACACCACCGAGTGCGCCACCTTCACAGGCGAACACCACCGAGTGCGACACCTTCACGGCGCGAACGTCAGCACTCGATGACGTTGACGGCCAGGCCGCCCTCGCTCGTCTCCTTGTACTTGTGCGACATGTCGATGCCCGTCTGCCGCATCGTCTCGACGACGGCATCCAGGGACACGTAGTGACTGCCGTCGCCACGGAGGGCGAGCCGCGCAGCCGTCACCGCCGTGGAGGCGGCGATCGCGTTCCGCTCGATGCACGGGATCTGCACGAGTCCGCCCACGGGGTCGCACGTGAGGCCCAGGTGGTGCTCCATCGCGATCTCCGCGGCGTTCTCGATCTGACGGTTCGTGCCGCCCATCACCGCCGTGAGCCCCCCGGCCGCCATCGCGCACGCCGACCCCACCTCGGCCTGGCAGCCGCCTTCCGCGCCGGAGATCGACGCGTTCGCCTTGAACAGCGAACCGAGCGCCGTAGCCGTGAGCAGGAAACGCCGGATGCCGCGACGGCGGTTGGCCTCCACGGTGAGGTCGTCGTCGGCGACGGGGTCGGCGGGATGCATGCCCAGGAGCGCCGACCCGACGAGCTCGCCGTAGGGCGTCACCGCGTTGCCGGAGCCGAGACCCGAATCGGCGAGGAAGCGCCACCAGTACATCGCGACGGCCGGGACGATCCCGGCCGCGCCGTTGGTCGGCGCGGTGACGACCCGACCCCCCGACGCGTTCTCCTCGTTGACGGCGAGCGCGAACGCGCCCAGCCACTCGCCGGGCAGCTCCCGCTTCCCATCGCTCTCGACCTCGTCGAGCTGCGCCCGGATCGCGCCGGCGCGCCGCTTCACCTTGAGCATGCCCGGCAACACCCCGTCGGCGTGCAGTCCCGCTTCGACGCAGCCGGCCATGGCATCCCAGATGGCGTCGAGTCCCGCGGCGACCTCGGCCTCCGATCGGCGCGACTCCTCGTTGCGCCGCGCGACCTCGGCGATGGTCCAGCCGTGCTCGTCGCACAGGGCCAGCAGCGCCTCGGCCGTGTCGAAGGCGTGGGGAAAGGATGCCGTGGCGAGCGCGGTGTCCTCGCCGTCGCGCCGGATGAAGCCCCCGCCGATCGAGTAGTAGGTCTCCTCGGCCAGGAGCTCGCCTCGGGCGTCGAGCGCCCGCAGCGTGAGCGCGTTCGGGTGACCCGGCAGTCTCGTCCGCGGGGCGAAGGCGATGTCGCCGCGGGAGAACGGCACGGGGTGCGCACCGTCGAGCAGCAGCGCGTCGCCGTCGCGCCAGTCGGTCCACGCGCCGCGGACGACGGCGGGGTCGACGGTCTCCGGCTCGTGCCCCTGCAACCCCGCGACGATCGCGTCGGGCGTGCCGTGGCCGATACCGGTGGCGCCCAGCGAGCCGTACAGCACGCACTCCAGACGGGCGACCGCGCTGTGCTGCGGCCGCAGGAGGGCGGCGAAGGACCGGGCCGCACGCAGCGGGCCGACCGTGTGGGAGCTCGAGGGTCCTACTCCGATGGAGAACAGCTCGAACGCCGAGACGTATGCGCTCACACCCCCGAGCCTACGCGCGGCACCGTCTACACTCGCCGCCATGCGCATCGTCGTGTCCGGCACCCATGGCTCCGGCAAGAGCACCCTGATCTCCGATTTCGCGCTGCGGCATCCCGAATACACGGTGCTCGGCGACCCCTTCGACCTGCTCGACGAGTCCTGGGACCTCGACGGGGTCGAGATGTTCACCGCGCAGCTGCGACTCTCGGCGCAGCGCCTCATCGCGCACGAGGGGGGCGACCACGTCATCGCCGAACGCGGCCCGATCGACTTCCTCGCGTACCTCACCGCCGCGGCCGAGCTCTCCGGCGGTCGGCTGCCCGCCGAACTGCTCGTGCGGGCGGGCTCGTGGACGGCGAGCGCGCTCGAGGACGTGGACATCCTCGTCGTCCTGCCGCTGACCCCCGATCTCCCGCCGGTCGGCGACGACGAGGATCCCGAGCTGCGTGCCGCGATGGACGATGTGCTCCTCGACCTCATCGACGACCCCGACGTCGTGGGCGAGACCGTGGTGGTCGCCGACCTCGGTGGCGACCGGGCCTCCCGGCTCGCGGAGCTGGAGCGGCTGGTCCGGCGCGTGTCGGGTGGGTCGCCGTCCGGGAGCTGACGCGTCGACGAGCTGACCTCTCGACTACGGGCGCACGAAGGAGATGAGCCCGATCGTGTTGCCCTCGCTGTCGCGCACGAACGCCTGCCACTCCTCGTAGCCCGTCGGGCCGAGGGTGTCGTCGTCGTGCGTGAAGATGAGGTGCGGCGCGGTGACGACGTCGGTGAGCCCCGCGAGCCGCTCGAGCGCCTCGTGCACGTTGTCCACCCGCAGGTACACGAGCGCCGACGGCGCGGCGCGGTCGAGCAGCAGGCGCACCCCGTCGAGGTCGAAGAAGAGCAGTCCGGGCGGGTCGAAACGCGCCGTCGGCGGTTCGCCGAGGAGCACCGTGTAGAAGTCGGCGGCCCGATCGAGGTCGTCGACGTGCTGGGCGATCTGGACCAGGCGCATCGGCAGAACCCTTCGTTGCGAGTGAGGCCACTGTAACCCTCGGGGGCGAGGCTCGCAGCGCCTAGGCTGAGTGGAGGGCGGCGCCGGATGCTCGTGGTTCACGCGGCGCGCCGCCGGGAACGGAGAGGCATCATGATCGTTCCGGAGAGCGCACCGCTCGGGGCGGTCGACGACGACCGCGAGGCCGCCTGGGCGGCCGCCGAGGCGGCGGGACGCGTCGACGAGGGGTTCCGGGCGCGGTTCGACGAGCAGTTCCCGCGGCTTCACGCCCTGTTCCAGCGGCTGTACGCCGACCGTCCCGACGGACGCGACGCGCTCGCGCAGACGATCGCGCTGGCATCCGGGTCGTGGAACGCCCGCCCCCTCGACCTCAAGGTGCGCGACGGTGTGCGCACGGGCGATCCTGACTGGTTCCAGTCGGAGCGGATGCTGGGAGGCGTCTGCTATGTCGACCGCTACGGCGGCAACCTCGCCGGCATCCGCGACCAGATCCCCTACTTCCGGGAACTGGGGCTGACCTACCTGCACCTCATGCCGCTGTTCGCCGGACCCGAGGGCGACAACGACGGCGGCTACGCGGTCTCGAGCTACCGCCGCGTCGACCCGAGCCTCGGCACGATCGCCCAGCTCACCGAGCTGGCCGCCGATCTGCGCCTCGCGGGGATCTCGCTCGTGCTGGACTTCATCTTCAACCACACCAGCAACGAGCACGAATGGGCACAGAAGGCCGTCGCGGGCGACCCCGACTTCGAGGACTTCTACCTCATCTTCCCCGACCGGACGATGCCCGACGCGTACGAGCAGACCACCCGCGAGATCTTCCCCGATGACCACCCCGGCTCGTTCGTGCAGCTCGAGGACGGCCGCTGGATCTGGTCGACGTTCTACCACTTCCAGTGGGACCTCAACTACGCCAACCCGTGGGTGTTCCGCGCGATGGCGGGCGAGATGCTGTTCCTCGCGAACCTCGGCGTCGACGTGCTGCGGATGGATGCCGTCGCGTTCATCTGGAAGCAGCTCGGCACGGCGTGCGAGTCGCTGCCCGAGGCCCACCTGCTGCTGCAGGCGTTCAACGCGGTGCTCGCGATGGCCGCCCCCGGGCTCGTGTTCAAGTCGGAGGCGATCGTCCACCCCGACGAGGTCGTGAGCTATCTGTCCCCCGAGGAGTGCCGCCTCTCGTACAACCCGCTGCAGATGGCGCTCACGTGGGAAGCGCTGGCGACCCGCGATGCGCGGCTCCTGCAGCAGGCGCTCGATCGTCGCCACGCCCTCCCGCCGGGCACGGCATGGGTGAACTACGTGCGTTCGCACGACGACATCGGGTGGACGTTCGCCGACGAGGATGCCGCCGAGCTCGGTATCGACGGCTACGGCCACCGCCGTTTCCTCAACGACTTCTACGTGGGCCGCCACGAGGGCACCTTCGCGCGGGGCGTGCCGTTCCAGGAGAACCCCCGCACGGGCGATGCCCGCGTCGCTGGCACGACGGCGTCGCTCGCCGGCATCGAGGCAGGCGACCCCGGCGGTGAAGACCGCGTCGTGCTCGCGCACGCCCTCGCGCTGTCCACCGGCGGGGTGCCGCTGCTGTACCTCGGCGACGAGGTGGCGCAGCTGAACGACCCGACGTTCGCCGACGATCCCGTCCGCCGCGGCGACAGCCGGTGGGTGCACCGGGGCCAGCGGCCCCGCGACCGGTACGCGGATCGCGACGACCCCACGACCACGCCGGGGCGCATCTTCCGTCGCCTGACGAAGCTCATCTCGGTGCGGCAGACGACGCCCGAGTTCGCCGGCAACGCGCTGCTCCCCTTCCACACCCCGCACGCGAGCGTGGTCGGCTACCAGCGTCCCCTCGAAGACGACTCGGATGCCGCGCCGCACGGCACGCGCGTGCTCGTGCTCGGCAACGTCGGCGACGCGCCCATCGCGATCGATCCGCTCACGCTGTCGGGCTTCGCGCGCATCGCGCGCGACCTGCTCCACGATGTCGACCTCGACCTCGACGAGGGCCTCTCCCTCTCCGCGCACGGCTTCGTGTGGTTGCGCGTCACCCCTCTCGCCTGAGCGGAGCATCATGCCGGCACTCTCCCGCCTCCCGCGCCCCTCCCGCCTCCCCCTCGTCGCGCTCGCGCTCGTCGTCGCCACGGCATCCGTCACCGCGTGCAGCGCATCGGGTCAGAGCCGCACCGACGCCTGCATCGTCGTCGCGCAGAGCCTCGAGGCCGTGCAGCAGGACATCGCCGACGCGAACACCGCGCTGGCCGCCGGCGACCTCGACGCCCTCGGCGAGAGCCCCACCGCCGCCGCCGACTCTCTCGGCGAGCGCGCCGGAGAGGTCACCAACGCGGAGGTCGGACCCATCATGACCGCGCTCCGCACGTCGATCGAGTCGGTGCGCGACGCGGTCGCCGAGGCATCGGCCAGCGACGACCCGGAGGCGGCGACGGAGGCGTTCGCCGCGTCGGGAGGCGACCTCCAGGACGCGGCCGTGCGGTTCTCGCAGACCTGCGGCGGCTGACCGCGCGGGTCAGCTCTCGCGGCGGGCGCCCCTCGGGAACAGGATGCGGAGCGAGAACCACCGCTCGTCGTGCACGATCGACACGGCACCCCCGTAGGCGGTCGCGGCGGTCTCGATATTGCGGAGGCCGTACCCGTGCCCCTCGGCGGTCTGCCGCGACACGATGCGCTCGCCCTCCCGGCGCACGATGCCGTCGTAGGTGTTCTCCACGCGGAGCATGACGAAGTCGTCCTGCGCGAAGAGCGCGAGGCGCACGAGGCGCTGATCGGGCGAGGGAAGCCGGGCCGCCGCCTGCACGGCGTTGTCCATCGCGTTGCCGACGATGGCGGTCAGGTCGAGCGGCCGCAGGAACTCCAGCAGCACCCCGTCGGCGACGTAAGACACCTCGACGTCGTTCTCCGCGGCGTACGCCCGCTTGGCCGTGAGCACCGCGTCGAGCACGTGGTGGCCCGTGTGGACCACCGCGCCGTACCCGCGGATCGAGTCTTCGAGCTCGTCGACCATGCGGCTGCGGGCGGCGGCATCCTGCTCCGCACGCAGCGCATCGAGGTGATGCTTCATGTCGTGGTACTTGCGGTTGACGTCGTCGATCGAGCGGCGGGTGAGCTCGTACTGCTCGTGCTGACTGCGCAGCAAGTGCGCCATGGCGTCGGCGTCTCGCCGCACGACCGCTTCGTTGTGCACCCGGTGCTGCACGTAGAGGGCGATGAAGCCCGCGAAGTCGACGAGCGTGCGGATGTAGAAGATCTCGGTGCCGAAGCGTCCGCTGAACGGGGTGTTCGCGCTGATGAAACTGAGGTTGGAGATCGCGAAGGTCGCGACGGTGATGGCCGCCGCGCCCACGAGGTCGCGCCCGGACACCCGCAGCACGTCGACGCGTCCGAAGGTGCCCCGCTCCGCCGCCCACGCGAGCGCGAAGACGACGGTGTAGACGGCGACGCACAGGAGCGCCTGCGCGAGCGGCGGAATCTCCTCCGCGTAGAAGCGATCGAGCTGCCAGTACACGGACGCCGCGAGCTCCCCGAGCACGAACGCGCGCGCCGCGATGTACCCGGCGCCCAGGGGCGTCACCGCGAGCGCCGCCGAGAGGAAGCCGTACATCACCGCCGCCGCCGCGAGCATGCCCGGGATCCAGAGCGCGAGCGGCAGGGTGCCGGCCCACCACTGCGTCAGCAGGAGAGCGGCGAGTCCGGCAGCGGCGACGAGGATCGTGCCCCCCGCCCGCCAGCGGCGACCGAGGATGAGCACGTACACGAGACACGCGCCCCATTCGGCGAGCGCCGTGAGGTGGCGGGGGATGTCGGCGACGATCTCCTCGGCGCCGTTCACGCCGTGATCCCGCGCGATCCGATGTGGGCGGCGAGGGCCGAGAGGAACTCCTTCTTACGGGGACGGCTGATCGGCAGCTTCGTGCCGCCGCGCACCCGGCAGTCGTTGCCCTCGGTGCCGGTGACGTGTCGCAGGTTGACGAGGAGTCCGCTGTGGCAGCGCATGAACCCGTCGGCGGCGAGCTCGGCCTCCATGGCCTTGAGCGTCGAGACGACCGCGTAGTCGGCGTCGAGGGTGTGCACTTCGATGCGGTGCTTGACGCTCTCGATGTAGAGGATGTCGGCGACGGCGACCCGATGGTGCGCCCCGTCGACCGCCGTGAACAGGAGCTCCCGACGCGTGCGCTGCTGCAGGCGTACCCGCACGCGACGCATCTCCTGCTCGAACGCGGCGTACGTCACGGGCTTGAGGAGGTAGCTCAGCGCGTCGACCTCGTAGCCGCTCACCGCGTAGTGGGGAGAGCTCGTCACGAAGACGATGATGACCTCGGAGTCGACCTCGCGGATGCGGCGGGCGGCGGTCATCCCGTCGACGTGAGCCATCTGGATGTCGAGGAACAGCACGTCCCAATCGGGCCGGTAGTCGGCGATGATGTCGGCGCCGTCGGAGAACGCGCCGACGTGGAACCGCTCGCCCTGGTCGCGCTGGAACCGGTCGAGGTGCGAGAGGAGCCGGTCGATGCTGTGCGGATCGTCCTCGATCACACCGACACGGATCACGGAACCACCTTCGAGGATCGGGGGGGATGCCGCTCGGATCGGAAGCCGCGAGCGGCGGCGGGTCAGCTGAAACCGACGACGCGCCGAGCAACATGGTAGGCGAGCGAGGTGACCCGGCGGCCCGCCTGACCCGGGAGATTGGCGCTGGCGCCCATGAGCGAGCGCCGCATGCGCGTGTACAGCCACGGGCTCTCGGCACGAACGTCGCGCCAGAACTCGTCGCGAGCGGCGAGGTGCTCGGGGGTGCCGCCGCGGGCGAGCGTGGCCGACGTCACGGCGCACACCGCCTCGAGGTAGTGCACGAGGGTCGCGTAGAGCTCCGGCGGCACGTGACCGGATGCCACGGCATCCGGCCCCGGCAGGGCGGCCAGCGCGAGCCGGTTCACGCGCAGGTGCTGATCGGCCCGTCGCACCATGACCGAGGCGTTGACGGACTGGTCGACGCGGCCGATGAAGTAGCGGTACAGCTCGACGGGCAGGTACGCCATGCGCCGGACGTGGACGAGCGGCGTCACGACGAACAGGTTGTCGACGTAGAACGTGTGCTCGGGCAGGCGCAGACCGCACGCGCGGAGCACCTCGGTGCGGTACACGATCGCGTGCATCATCAGCACCTGCCGACGCGCGAACCGCTCCACCTCTCCCCACGCGAAGATCCGGCCGGCGGGGAACACCGAGCCGAAGCGCATCGCTTTCGTCGACTTCCCGAGCCGCTCGTGGACGTAGTCGGTGAAGAGCGCGTCCACGCCACCTTCGCGTTCGAGCTCGGCGAGGTGGTCGAGTACGCGCCCCAGGGCCTCGGCGTCGAGCCAGTCGTCAGCGTCGAGCACCTTTAGGTAGGTACCCCGCGCCGCGGCGACGCCCGCGTTGATCGCGCCGCCGTGACCGGCATTGCGCTGGTGGATGACGCGATACCGCTCGGGCATGCCCGCCGCGTAGGCATCGGCGATCGCCGCCGTGGCATCCGTCGACCCGTCGTCGACCACCACGACCTCGACGCCGTCCGCGTCGCGGAGCGGGTCGAGGGCGCGGTGGAGGTAGTCCTGCGCGTTGAAGGCGGGGACGACGACGGTGAGCAGTGTCACGGGGCGACCGCCCCGCTCTCCGCCTCCGTCTTCACCGGCTGCTGGCGGAAGATGAGCTTGAAGATCGGGTAGAACACCCAGAACGAGATCGCCGAGTTGATGATCATCGTGACGACGTCGGCGACGACCTGGCCGGTCGCCCCCCAGCCCCAGATGTTCATGAGGAGATCGTAGATCGGCGCCTTGTAGAAGCCCTGCGCCGCGGCGGCGAGGAACGTGATGACGACGTAGGCGGCCGCGTACCAGCCGGCGGCGACCCAGGGCGACGTGTTCGACTTGAAGGTGATGTTGCGCTGCAGGAAGAAGTTGATCACCTGCGCGATGAGCAGGGTGAGCTGCACGGCGAGGAAGTACGACAGTCCCCCGCCGCCTTCGGGCAGCGCACCGGCCGCGTAGTCGAACATGTAGTACGTGCTGCCGTCGATGTTCGTGCCGACGGGAAGCACCTGGAAGCCGACGTCGGTGAGCCCCGTCGCGCTGTCGAAGTACCAGCGGGCGAGCGGCATGAGCGCCAGCTGCAGCACCGTGACGCCGTTGGAGAGGAGGAGGAACATCCCGAACTTCGACAGCTCGGGGTGCTTCTCCTGGAATCGGGCCCACCAGGTCGTGATCGCGGTGAACATCAGTTGCTCCGTTCCGAGGCGACGCGGAACGCCTCGCGAGTCTGCTTCTCCGCCCGCCGCCCGCCGAAGAACGCCGCGACGACCCGCCCGATCCCCCGGAACGTCTGACCGTTCACGAGGGTGAGGAGGGCGTCGGTGAGGCGCCGGGTGGCCAGGCCGCCGCTCATCTTCGAGATGACGCGGAACGGCCCGTTGAAGAGGAAGAGGATGTTGAGGTCGGGCGTGCCCTTGGCTTCAGCGGCCCGTCGGCGTCGATCCAGGATGCCGAACGCGCCGCGCGCGAGGGCGCTGCGCGCACCGGCGAGACGGTCCATGGGGTCGTTGATGCCGAGGGGGCCGGCCGGCCAGTCCGACGGCGGCTCGGGGCGTCCGAGGAGCCGGGCGAACACGGCATCCGTGACCTCCGACAGCCGCGCGTCGCGGTAGGGCGCGAGCACCGGATCGAGTGTTCCCGCCGCGACGGTGCCCGCGATGTCGAGCTCGGCGGCGAGGGCCCGGTCCTGCACGTGACGGCCGACGGTGACGCGGTAGCGACCGCTCTCGACCTGCCAGGTGTCGGTCGGCACGTCGAAGTAGCGGAAGGCGCGCTCTCCGAACGGCAGGTGCACGCGCGCGGAGGCTCCGGCATCCAGGTGCACCTTCGCGAACGTCGCGAGCTCGGCGCCGGGGCGGGGTACGCGGCTGTCGCCGACGCGCCCGACGTAGACCTGCACGACATCGCTGCCCGCGCGGGCGCCCGTATTGGTGAGCGTCACGGTGACGCCCTCCGCGGTGATCTCGGCATCGGACAGCGCGAACGAGGTGTAGCTCAGGCCGAAGCCGAAGGGGAACGCCACCGGCACGCCGGCCGTCTCGGTGTAGCGGTAGCCGACGAAGGGGCCCTCGCGATACTCGGCGGTGCGGCGCGTGCTCGGGAAGCGGGCGGCGGTCGCCGTGTCCGACAGGGCGACCGGCATCGTCTCGGCCAGACGTCCGCCGGGATCGACCGCACCCGTCAGCACGTCGACGAGCGCCTCGGCACCCGCCTGCCCGCCGAGGTGGGCGTGCACGAGGGCCGCGGCATCCTCGAGCCACGGGGTCTCCACGACGCCGCCCGCGGCGAGCACCACCACGGTGCGGCGGTTGACGGCGCGGACGGCCCGCAGCACCTCGAGCTGCGCGGCGGGAAGGGCGAGCGACGAGCGGTCGAGCCCCTCCGATTCGGCGATCTCGGGGAGCCCGAGCGCGAGCACGACGACGTCGGCACGGGATGCCAGGCCGACGGCCTCCGTGAGGAGCCGGGTGTCGGGGGCGCCGTCGCGGCGGAACCCGTCGGCGACCCCGACGACGTCCAGTGGCGAGGCGATCGCGCTCTCGGCGAGCGTCGACAGGCGCGTCGGGTTCACGAGTGAAGATCCCGCGCCCTGGTAGCGCGGGCGGCGGACGAAGTCGCCGACGAGCGCGACGCTCGTGCCCGCCGCGAGCGGCAGCAGTGCGTCGTCGTTCTTGAGCAGCACGGCGGACTCCGCGGCGGCCCGGCGAGCCAGGGCGTGGTGGGCGTCGAGGTCGACGACCGCCGCCTCGGCGCGGGCCGTCACGCGGCGGACGAGCGCGACGACCTCGGCCACCCGGGCGTCGACGTCGGCTTCGGACAGCTCGCCCGCCTCGACGGCCGCGACGATCGCGCGCGCCGAATCGAACCCGGGCGAGGGCATCTCGACGGTGCCGCCCGCAGCGACCGCGGCGACCGCGTCGTTCCCGCCGCCCCAGTCACTGATCACGGCGCCGTCGAAGCCCCACTCATCGCGCAGGATGTCGCGCAGCAGGTGCGGGTTCTCGTGCGCGTAGGCGCCGTTGATGAGGTTGTAGGCCGACATGATCGCCCACGGCTGCGCCTCGCGGACCACGATCTCGAAGGCGGTCAGGTAGATCTCGCGGAGGGTCCGCTCGTCGACGACAGAGTCGCTGACCATGCGGCGCAGTTCCTGGCTGTTGACGGCGAAGTGCTTCGGCGTCGCCGCGACGCCCTCCGACTGGATGCCTCGCACGTACGCCGCCGCGAGGCGACCCGCGAGCTCCGGGTCTTCGGAGAAGTACTCGAAGTTGCGGCCGCCGAGGGGGCTGCGCTTGATGTTGAGGCCGGGACCGAGCAGCACGTGCACGCCCTGGGCCGACGCCTCGCGGCCGAGCGCCGCGCCGATCTCGCCGGCGAGCGACTCGTCCCAGCTCGAGGCGACGGTCGCCGCCGTGGGGAAGCACGTCGCCTTCTCGGAGCCGGCGATGCCCAGGTGGTCGGCCGAGCCGAGCTGCTTGCGGATGCCGTGAGGCCCGTCCGACATCCACACCGCGGGCAGGTCCACGCGCGGGATCGGCCGGGTCTGCCAGGTGTTGTCGCCGCTCAGCAGGGCGGCCTTCTCGAGGAGGGTGAGCTCGGAGACGAGCGTCTCGATGTCAGTCATGTCACTTCCTTCGCGGGTGGCCGGGTCGCCCCGGCCACCCGCTCGCAGGCTGTCCTCAGACCGCCGACTCGCCGTCGACGACCACGGGCGCGCTCTCCGCACGGCGGCGGTGACGCAGCACGCGCACCACGATCCACGCGGCGCCGGCGGCGACCAGTACCCACAGCGCGATCGTGAGGATCTGCACGCCGATCTCCCACCCGGCCGGGTTGTACGTCAACGACGCCCCCGGTGCGATGCCGTTGACCGCGTTCGAGTTCGCGACCGTGTACAGGATGTTGTGGATCGCGAAACGCAGGTTCTGCTGCGCGAAAGCGCTGTCGGCATCCTCGACGGTCTTGAAGTTCTCGAACGTGAGCATGTGGTCCGTGCCCTGCGCTGCCCACGCCTGGTCGGGATACATGTAGTCGTAGAGGTTGAAGTCCGTGATCACCATGCCGCGGAAGCCCCACTCCTCACGCAGGACGTCGTGCATGAGCGCGGCCGATCCGCCGGCCCAGGTCGCCCCGATCCGGTTGAACGAGCTCATGACGGCGGTGCTGCCGATCTCGGCCGTCTGCGCCTCGCCCTCGGAGTCGAAGTACGTCAGCTCGCCACTGGCATCCTTCACGATCAGCTCGAACGGCTTGAGGTAGAGCTCGCGGATCGTCTGCTCGGTCGCCCACGTCGACAGGCCCTTGCCGTTGACACGGTTGGTCTCCTGGTCGTTCATCGCGAAGTGCTTCGTGAAGCTGTAGACGCCCTTGGTGAGCGCGCCGTCGACGACCGACGTGCCGAGCGTGCCGGACAGCAGCGGGTCTTCCGAGTAGTACTCGAAGTTGCGGCCCGCGAACGGCGACCGGTGGAGGTTCACCGCCGGCGCGTACCAGCCGTTGGAGCCCATCGTCAGCGCCTCGTTGCCGATCGCGACGCCCATGTCGTGGGCGAGCTCGGTGCTCCAGGTCTGGGCGATGAGGTACTCCGACGGGAAGGCGGTGCCGGTCCACAGGTCGGGGTTGATGAACGAGCTGAAGCCGGCCGGGCCGTCCAGGTCGTCCGTGCGGATCTTGCCGATGTCCTCCAGGGCGGCCGTGTTGTACGCGCCGGAGGTGAGGAGCGCGAGCACCTCGTCCTTGTCGAGCTCGTCGAGCAGCTGCTCCCACGCCGGGTGGTCCCACGCGAGACCGCGGAGGTCGATGAGCGAGAGGCCGTTGTCGGCACCCCACGTCGGCTCCTCGGCATCCGAGGCCTCCGCCGCCGCCGCGGCGTCGTACGTCTCGTACGAGGCGACGGTCGCGTCGCTGGCGGCGAGGTCGTCACCGGTCGGGGCGGTCGGGAAAGTGCCGGCGAAGTCGGCGCGGGAGAACGCGGTGCGCGCCCCGTCGGTGAACTCCGCAGTCACGTCGGCGAACCGGTTGGTGGCGGGCACGGCGTCGCTGGCGCGGCCGTCGGTGTAGGTGACCGTCGAGCCCACCGAGTAGGCGATCGGGTCGATGCCGTCGGCGAGGGTGTGCGAGTCGGTCTGCACCTTGATGGCGTAGTCGCCCTCTTCGAGGACGTAGGCGCCGTCGCCCGTGCTGTCGTAGGAGGCCATGTCCTCGACCGCGAAGGTGAGGGTCACCGTCTCGGACGCGCCCGGCTCCAGCAGACCGGTCTTGGCGAAGTCGGCGAGCACGACGTGCGCCTTCTCGATGCCGCCGTCGGTGTAGGGAGCCGTGTAGTAGACCTGCACGACGTCCTTGCCGGCGACGTCGCCCGTGTTGGTGACCTCGACGTCGACCGAGATGTCGCCGTCGACGCCGCCGAGCTCCTGGCCGGCCAGCGACCACGAGAAGTCGGTGTAGCTCAGGCCGTAGCCGAAGGGGTACACGACGGCCTCGTCGTAGTCGATGAAGCCCTCCTCGGCAGCCGTCTCGTAGTACCGGTAACCCGAGTAGATGCCCTCTTCGTAGTCGACGAAGTAGCCGCCCTCGATGTTGGAGTAGGCGAAGTCGCCGACATTGACGAACGTCGGGTCGGCGGTGAAGTCGGCCGAGAAGATGTCGACCGTCTTACCCGACGGGTTCACGTCGCCCGAGAGGATGCGTCCGAGTGCGCTGAAGCCGGCGGCGCCGGGCGAGCCGGCGAGCAGGATGCCGTCGACGTCGGCGTCGTCCTCGAGGATGCCGAGCTCCATCGACGTCGAGGCGTTCACGACGACGATCACGGTGTCGAAGTTCGCCTTCGCGAGGGCGAGGAGGTCCTTCTCGTCCTTGTTGAGCTCGAGCTGGTGCTGACCCGGCTCGGCGTTCTCGTCCCACTTCTCCATGTTGGTGGCGAGGTCGCCGCCCTCACCGCCGCCGCGGCCGACGACGATCACGGCCGCGTCGGAGAAGTCGGCGAAGCTGTCGAGCGAAGCCTGCGAGTAGTCGGCCACCGGCATCTCGCCGATGTTGTAGTTCGACTTCGCCGGGTCGTCCATGACGATGTTGGTGCGTCCGCCTTCGGCAGCGGGGTTCGCCGCGGCGAAGTCGGCCAGCTGCTGGTACACGGTGTCGTTGACGGTGAAGCCGGCAGCCTCGATCCCCTGACGGATGTTGACCGCGGTGCGGGTGTCGGCCGTGCCCGAGCCGGAGCCTCCGTAGACGGGGTCGGCGGCGCCGCGCCCGAGGAGCGTGACGGCTCCGACGGCGATCGGCAGGGTGCCGTTGTTCTTCACGAGGGTCATGCCCTCGTCGGCGATCTGCTCCACGAGCTTCGACGACGCAGCCTTCGCGTCGTCGACCGTCGAGTAATCGGCCGTGTAGTAGTCGGTGTCGAGGTCGGCCGTCCCCTCCGCCTTGTTCACCGTGTAGGTGCCGGTGCCCATGTAGGACTCGATCGCCCCTCGGAACATCCCGATCCCGACGTTGACGCCGACGGCCAGAATGGCCACGACCGCCACGATCGGGATCCAGATCGCCAGGAACTTCTTATTCGACATCGGCGCCTTAGCCGCGTGAGAACTCACTGCTGTCTCCTCTGTGTGCAACGCCTCCCACTCTGGAGGCGGAAGGCGGGCACGACGCCGCCCTTCGCATCCATTTGAATCCTTCTGTCCTCACCTCTTCGGCGCGGATGCGCAACCTGTCGATTTGCGCGGCTGATCTGTCGTCGGGCGCGAGATGCTGGCAGCGCTCGGGCTCATCGGCGAACACAGGAGGGCGCGCAAGAGCACCGGCCTCGCCTCCCACGGCGGGATGACTCCTGGCCGGCCTTCTCGGCGACTCCTCCTTGGAGTACCGCTCAGAACCCGCCCATGTAGCCGGAGTTCGTGTGCGACGTCTGGCTGGCACGCGCGGCGGGGTCGACGCGCTGCGCGGACACCTCGGAGGATGTCATCCCCCGCATCTGCTCGTGGGTGAGCGGCTTTCCGAAGATGGCGTGGCGCACGCGGGTCCAGAAGGTGGGGCGCTTGTTCGCTGATTCGGAGGTCATGGCGCGATCCTTCCACACCGCCGGCGTGGACGAAAGGAGCGCGAGGCTCCTTGCGAAGCTCCGCTCAGGCTGAGGTGCTCTCGCGCACGACCAGTCGGTGGGGGGCGACGATCCTCTGCGCGGCTTCCTCCGGGTCGTCGATCCGGGCGAGGAGGCGGCCGATCGCCTCACGGGCGATGAACGGCGTGTCGAGGGAGACCGTGCTGAGCGAGGGGCGGGCGTAACGTCCTTCCTCGATGTCGTCGATGCCGATGACGGCGATGTCCTCGGGCACGCTGAGGCCGGCGTCGAAGATCGCTCGAACCGCGCCGACGGCGAGCAGGTCGGAGAAGCAGAAGATGGCGTCGGGCTTCGTCGGCCGCTCGCACAGCTCCATCGCGGCGCGGTAGCCGTCGGCGCGGCTGTAATGGGGGGCGGGGAGCATCCACGCGGAATCGACAGGGAGGCCGGCCTCGGTGAGCGCCGCCTCGTAACCGGCGGTCCTCTGGCGGGGCGTGGCGTACTCCTCCTCAGGCTGGGCGCCGATCGCGGCGATGCGGCGGCGGCCCGTCGCGATGAGGTGCGCGACGGCCTCGCGGGCGGCGGCGACGTTGTCGATCGCGACGTGGTCGAATCGGCCGTCGAACTCGTGCTCGCCGAGGAGGACGAGGGGCACGCCGCTGCGGGAGTGCTTCATCTCGAGCAGCTCGGACGAGGTGACGAGCGGGCTGAAGAGCATGCCGTCGAAGAGCATCGTGCGGTCCTCGCCGAGGAGCAGCTCGCGCTCGCGCTGGTGGTCGTTGCCGGTCTGATCGATCATGACGCGGTACCCCTGGACGGCGGCGGCGTCGATCACATCGCGCGCGAGTTCGCTGAAGTAGGGAACGTCGATCTCGGGAACGACCAGGGCGAGGGCACCGGTCCGGCCGGTGCGGAGGGTCCGGGCCACCGGGTTCGCGCGGTAGTCGAGCTCCTCGATCACGCGCATGACGCGCTCGCGCATCTGCTCGCTGACGTGGGTGTAGCCGCTCACGACATTCGAGACCGTGCGCACGGACACCCCGGCGCGGTCGGCGACGTCGCGGAGCGTGGCAGGCATGCCCACATTCTATGCTTGCAACGTGTGCAAACGTCAGGCTAGTGTTTGCATCGTTGGCAAACACGAAGGAGTGTGAGATGCACCTCACCCGCACAGCAACGGTGCGCACGGCAGCGGCCGGCGCAGCAGCGGTCCTGGCCACCGTGGCCCTGACCGCCTGCGGTCCCGACATCTCGGCGCCCGCCGAATCATCGGACCCGAACGTCCTGCAGGCTCCCACCGAGGAGAGCCCGTCGGGCGAGATCACGATCTGGGACCGAGAGGGTGACCTGTTCACCGTCTTCGAGAACACGATCGCGAAGTTCAACGAGAAGTATCCCGACATCACGGTGAACCACGTCGCGGTCGACATCGACGCGAAGCTCCAGAACACCCTCATCACCGGCACCGACGTGCCCGACGGTGTGTTCCTCGACGACGCGCGGGTGTCGAGCTTCACCGATTTCCTGTGGGACCTCTCTGACGTGCTCGAGCCGTACTCAGCGGACATCGCGCCGCAGAAGCTCGCGGTGAACACCGCGGCGGACGGCATCTACGGCATCCCGTTCGACCTCGACCCGGGCCTGCTCTACTACAACGAGGCGGCGCTGACGAAGGCGGGAGTGGACGCGACGCAGATCGAGACCTACGACGACCTGCTGGATGCCGCGCGCGCCTACCAGGAGGCCGTGCCGAGCGCACGGCCGATCCACCTCGAGCAGGCGCCGTTCCTCGCCCAGCTCCAGCTGGAGATGTACGCGAACCAGCTGGGCACCTCGCTCGGCGACGAGGCGGGCGAGCTCCGCCTCGACAGCCCGGAGTACGAGCGGATTCTAAAGTTCCTCGACACCGTGAACGACGAGGGGCTCGGCACCCGCGCCGAGTACCTCAGCCCGACCGACATCGGCGAGCTGGAGAACGGCAACCAGGTGTTCTACCCGTGGGCGATCTGGTTCAGCTTCGCGCCGCAGCAGCTCCTCCCCGAGACGAGCGGCGACTGGCGCGCGATGGAGCTGCCCGCGTGGGATGCCGGCGGCGCGCGCAGCGGCGCGATGGGCGGCTCGTCGTTCGTCCTGCCGAAGGACGGCGAGAACTCCGACCTGGCGTGGCTGTTCTACGAGTTCCTGATGTTCGACGAGGCCGGCTACTCCGCCGTGTGGGGTCCGAACGACGTCTACCCGAACGGTCTGAACACCTCGATCCCGAGCTACCTGCCCGCGGCCGACCCCTCGAGCCCGCTCTTCGGCGAGGTCGAGGCGCTCGGCGGCCAGGACCTGTGGGAGGTCGCGACGTCGGCCGGTGCGGAGATCCCCGCCGCCGGACCCATCCCCACCTGGTGGGGCGGCGCCGTGGACTACCTCGGCAACGACCTGCAGCGGATGCTGGACGGCGACCTCGACCCCGCCGAGGTGATCTCGCAGTCCACCGAGCAGATCCAGACGAACCTCATCGACCGGCAGTGACCGCTGTGACCACCCGCTCCGCCACCCCGCTGCGCAGGCGACGCCTGTCCGGCGCACGCGTCCGGAGGCTCACAGCCCCGTACGTCTTCGTGCTGCCGTTCATCGCGATCTTCCTCGCGTTCAGCGTGTACCCCCTGATCTACACGCTCCGCCTCAGCTTCACGAACTGGCGCGGATCGGGGGCGGCGGAGTGGGTCGGTCTCGGCAACTACACGTACCTGCTCACGAGCCCGCAGTTCTGGTCGTCGATCGGCAACTCGGCGGTGCTGTGGCTGCTCATCGTGCCGATCCAGCTCGTCGTGGGCGTGGTCATCTCGGTGCTCCTGAACTCCGCCACCCTGAAGTTCCGCGGGATGTACCGGATCGCGTACATCGTGCCCTTCGTCACCCCGCTCGTCGCGATCGCGCAGATCTGGATCGTGCTGTTCGACCAGGGCTACGGCGCCGTGAACGCGGTGCTCGGCCTCTTCGGGCTCCCGGAGGTGGGCTGGCTGACGACGACCGTGTGGGCCAAGCCCACCCTCGCGCTCCTCTTCCTCTGGAAGACGACCGGGTTCATCGTGATCATCCTGCTGTCCGGTCTGCAGTCGATCGACGGTTCGATCTACGAGGCCGCCGCGATCGACGGCGCGAGCCGCCCGCGGCAGCTCTGGAGCATCACGGTGCCGCTCCTGCGGCGCACGATCATGTTCTGCGTCGTCCTGCAGACCCTCGCGGTCTTCCAGATGTTCGCCGAGCCGTACGTGATGACGCAGGGCGGTCCGTACTCCTCGACGACGACGGCCGGCTACTACCTCTACAACCACATCACCCGGGCGGACCTCGGCACCGGCGCGGCGAACTCGTTCCTCCTCGTCATCCTGGTCCTCGCCCTCTCGCTCGGCTTCGTCCGCCTGCTGCGAGCGAAGGACTGAGTCATGGCCACCTCGATCACGCGTCCCGACCGTCTCCGCAACGGCGTCTCGCACCTCTTCCTCGTGCTGCTCCTCCTCGGCTTCCTGGGACCCGTCGTGTGGGCGGTCCTCTCGTCGTTCAAGCAGCCGGCCGACATCATCCGTTACCCGCTCCTGTTCGACCCGTCGACGTTCACCGTCGAGAACTTCGTGCGGGTTTTCCACGACGTCCCGCTCGGCACGGGGTTCATGAACACGGCCATCGTGCTGCTGTTCAAGGGCGGCATCACGATGTTCTTCGCGCCGCTGGCCGGGTTCGCGTTCGCGAAGTACGACTTCCGGGGGAAGAACGTCATCTTCGGCGCGGTGCTGATCACCCTGATGCTCCCGACGATCGTGCTGATCATCCCGCTGCTGTTGCAGATGAAGGCGTTCGGGTGGATCAACACGTATCAGGCGCTCATCCTCCCCGGCGCGATCGACGCGTTCGCGATCTTCTGGATGCGGCAGGTGATCTCGGCGGTTCCCGACGAACTCGTGGATGCCGCGCGCGTCGACGGCTGCTCCGAGTTCGGCATCTTCCTGCGCATCGTCCTGCCGGTGATCCGTCCGGGTCTCGCCGGGCTCGCCGTGCTGACGATCATGAACATCTACAACGACTTCGTCTGGCCGGTGATCGTTGCGAACACCGAGCAGATGGCCACCATCCAGGTCGTGCTGTCGGGGCTCGCCTCGACGATCAGCGGCAACCGGGTCGGCGCCGATTACGCGACCGTGACCGCAGAACTCCTCGCGGCGAGCTCCGTCGCACTCATCCCGCTGCTCATCCTCTTCATGGCTCTGCAGCGGCATTTCATCAACGGCATCCTCGCCGGCAGCGTGAAGGGCTGACCACACATGACGACGACCATCCCCGACGCGACGCGCACCGCCACGCCGACGGTTCCCCGGGCGGAGTACCCGCGGCCCGACCGCGACCGCTCCGAGCGCTGGCTGACCCTCAACGGCGAGTGGCGGTTCGAGGCCGAGGGCGCCCCCGCGCGCATCACCGTCCCCTTCGCCTGGGAGACGGCGGCCTCGGGCGTCGAACGCACCTGGCTGGAGCGCGCGACGTACCGCCGGGACCTCGACGTCCCGGCCGAGTGGCGCGGGGCGCGGATCGTGCTCTGCTTCGGCGCCGTCCACCACCACGCCGTCGTCGAGGTGAACGGCATCCGCGTCGGCGAGCACCGCGGCGGATACGAGTACTTCGAGTTCGACATCACCGATGCGGTCGGCAGCACGGAGGAACCGGGCGAGGTCTCGGTCGCCGTCCACGCCCCCGCCGACAAGCGTGACATCCCCCACGGCAAGCAGCGCTCGATCCCGCGCGACGACTACGACGGCGTCTCGTTCACCCCCACGTCGGGCATCTGGCAGAGCGTGTGGCTCGAGGCGCGCGGACGCACGTTCGCGCAGTCGGTGACGGTGCGCGGCGACAGCCTCGACGGCTTCGACGTGCGGGTCGTCCTCGCCGGTGACCGACCGTCGGGCGCGGAGATCGAGATCGAGCTCGACAGCCCCGGCGACGAGACGGGCCCAGCCGAGCGGCTCCGGCTCGTCGCCGGCGCCGATGGCGTCGCCGAGGGACGGATGCCGGTGAGCGCACCGCGGCTGTGGTCTCCCGCCGATCCCCACCTGTATCACCTCCGCGTGCGCACGGGCGACGACCTCGTCACCGTCACCGGCGGGCTCCGCCGCATCGAGACGCGGGGCGAGGAGCTTTACCTGAACGGCGAGCGGATCTACGTCCGCGGCGTGCTCGACCAGGGCTACTGGCCGGAGACGGGCCTCACCGCCCCCACCGCCGACGACCTCCTCCGCGACGTGGCCTGGGCGGCCGACCTCGGCTACAACCTCGTGCGCAAGCACCTCAAGTTCGAGGAGCCGCTGTGGCTGGCCGAAGCGGACCGCCGAGGGATGCTCGTCTGGGCCGAGCCCGCGTGCCCGAGCCGCTACTCCCCTGCATCCGCGGCCGCGTTCGAGGCGCAGCTGGAGGGCATGGTCGAGCGCGACGGGAACCACCCGAGCATCGTGATCTGGGGCCTCTACAACGAGGAGTGGGGTCTCGACTGGGACATCCCGGGGAGCCCCGCTCGCGCGGAGGCGGCCCGCGCCGCCTACGACCGGCTCCGCGCACTCGACGACTCCCGGCCGATCGTGGAGAACTCCGGGTGGTCGCACGTGAAGACCGATCTCCTCGACTGGCACTACTACGAGCCCGACCTCGGCGAGTGGGCGCGGGCGGTGGGTGCGCTGGCGGACGGTGCGCAGGAGTCCTTCCCCGTGCGTCTCGGGCCGGACTTCATCGTCGACAAGTCGCTGTACGGCTCCGACGACGTGCCGCGCACCGGCATCCCGCTCATCAACAGCGAGTACGGCGAGGGCTTCACGAGCCTCGAGCGCGCCTGGCACCTTCGGTGGGAGACGCAGGAGCTGCGCCGTCACGACCGCTACGCCGGCTACGTCTACACCGAGTTCGCCGACGTCGAGCACGAGGCCGCCGGGCTCCTCACGACCGACCGTCGACGCAAGGACGGCGCGGGTCTCGATCCGCGTGACGTCAACGCGCCGACGGTGATCGTCATCGATCTCATCCCGCGCGCGGCGGGTGCCGACATCGCCCCGCCCGAGCACGAGATGACCGTCGCGGTGCACGTGTCGCACCATGACGCGGATGCCGTGAGCGGAACGGTCGTCGGTGCGTGGCTTGCCGCGAACGCCCCGGTTCCCGCGGTGCCGCCCGCGCCCGAGACGGGCACGGTCGTCGCGTCGGCTCCGCTGACGGCCTCGCCCTTCCGACTGTCGGAGTCCGCCCGGATCGCCGTGCCGGCGCACCCCACAGCGGGGCGCTACGGCCTGTGGTTCGTGGACGCCGCTGGTGCCGTCCGGGCGCGCGCCTACCTCGACGCGGCTCCGGTGGAGACCGTGAACCGTCGCGGCGCACGCCCCGGCGAGTTCGTCGGGCACACGCAGCCGGGCGTGCCGGAGGACTGACCGGCTGCGTGCGAGGGTCGCCGTCACCGCTCAGCGGTGGCGGCGCGCGATCTCCTGGAAGACGTCGAACGCTGCGTTCTTCCGTCGGGCGAGCTGCTGGTCGCCCCCGCGGACGAGGGTGACCAGTCCGAAGTCGAGCATCCAGTGGTCGACGGGCTTGTCGTCGAAGCGGTACAGCCAGTCGACGAGGTCGAGGAACGGGAACCAGGTGTATCCGACGACGGGGATGCCCTCGGCGCGCAGCGTCTCGACCTCGGCCTCGGACTCGCGCAGCCACGCGATCTTCTCGTCGGGGGTGCCGACGAGCGAGGTCTCGGTGATGACGATGGGGAGCGCGTAGCGGGAGCTGTAGAGCTCGACGAGGTCGCGGAGTCCGGCCGTGCCGGCGACGACCGGCGACTTCACGCCGTCGGCATCCATCCGGATCGTCGTGAAGGCCGGGTAGTAGTTGACGCCGAGCACGTCGGGGGTGACGGCGTTCGCCGCGAACCAGGCGAGATCGTCGTCGGTATAGCCGTGCGCCCCGAGCCACGACCGCAGCGGGTGATCGGCGTCGACCCGCCCGGTGATGAGGTCGAGCGCGAGGAACCGGCGTTCGTCCAGGATCTCCCGCGGCAGGGGCGTCGTCTCGCCCTCGTAGCGGAAGCCGGCGTCGACGTGGACGAAGACGGCATCCGGGTTGGCCTCGGCGATCTCCTGCTGGGTGCGCACCATCCCGCGCGCCAGGGCCTTGGTGACCGTGAGGAACCCGTCGATGCCCGTCAGGTACGGCGGCCAGTTGCCCATCTCACCGCACCATTCCGCGTTGACGATGGGCTCGTTCAGCGGCGTGAAGTCGGTCCACACTCCGCGGTACCGCTCGGCGACCGCGCGGCCGTACGAGGCGACGCGCTCGGGGTACTGCGTGTTGAGGAACGCGTTGTCGAGCCAGGTGGGCGTGCCGTAGTGCATGAGGTCGACGATGCATCGGATGCCGCGGGCCGCCATGTGCTCGGCGACCTGATCGGTCCACGACCAGTCGAAGACGCCCGGCTCGGGTTCGACGAGATACCAGGGCACCCCCCAGCGGACGAACTCGGCACCGGACTCGGCCACAAGGTCGAGGTCCTCCCGCCAGTGCGTGTAGTGCTGCGTGAGCTCGTACTCGTCGAGCCGGCGGTGGCCGGGCCTGGTCTGGGGGATGAAGGTGTCTTCGATGCCGGTGCCGTAGCGGAGGCGGCCGTCGTCGTACCAGCGGTCCATGGATTCCTTTCGTGCGCGGACGAGCGCGTTACTTGAGCCCGGTCGTGGCGATGCCGGCGACGAAGCTGCGCTGGATGAGGAGGAAGAAGACGACGACCGGCAGAAGCGCCAGGAGCGATCCGGCCATCAGGAGTCCGTACTCCACGACGTGCTGGCCCATGAAGAGGGCGAGGCCCGCGGGCAGCGTCGATGACTCGAGGCTCGAGGACATGACGAGGGGCCACAGCAGGTCGTTCCAGTTGTACTGGAAATGGAAGAGACCGAGCGTCAGGAGGGCGGGCTTGGCGAGCGGCATCACGATCTGTCGGTAGATGCGCCATTCGGATGCGCCGTCGACCCGCGCCGCCTCCTCGAGGTCGCGCGGCAGCGACAGGAAGAACTGCGTCAGGAAGAAGATGCCGAAGGCGTTCGTCATCCTCGGGATGATGAGGCCCGGGAGGGTGTTGGTGAGCCCCATCCCGTTGAGCATGTCGTAGAGCGGGATGAGCGTCACCTGGAACGGCAGCATCAGCAGAATGAGGATCAGCACCATCACGACACCGCGCCCGCGGAACGGCAGCCGAGCGAGCGCATAGGCGGCCATCGAGTCGAGCAGGAGCGAGATGAGCGTCACGCCCCCGGCGAAGACGATCGTGTTGACGTACAGCTGCGCGAACGGGATGCGCTCCCACACGTCGACGAAGTGCTGGAGCGTGAACTCGCGCGGCCACAGGGTCGGCGGGTATGTGACGATGTCCGATTCGGGCTTGAAGGCCGTGAAGACGAGCCAGACGATCGGCAGCAGCATGAGGAGCGCGATGAGGATCGCGATGATCGCGAGCGCCCACGTCGACGCCCGGTAGAGCGTGAGGCGGCGGCGGTCGAGGGCGCCGAGGTCGCGGGCGACGGGACGGTCGAGGGTGGCGGTCATCAGTACGTCACCGCCCGGCGCCGGAGCCAGCCGTACTGGATCATCGAGAGGGCGAAGACGAACAGCAGCAGGACGAACGAGATCGCCGAGGCGTACCCGAACCGGAGCTCCTGGAACCCCTCGCGGTAGATGAGCATGACGAGCGTCTCCGTCTTGAAGTAGGGGCCGCCGCGGGTCATCACGTAGATCTGATCGAAGGCCTGGAGGGTGGCGATGAGGGCGAGCACCGAGACGAGCAGGGTCTGGTTGGACAGCAGCGGAAGGGTGACGTTGCGGAAGCGCTGCCAGGCGGTGGTGCCGTCGATCTTCGCCGCCTCGTAGAGCTCGGCAGGGATCGACTGGAGCCCAGCCAGGTAGATCACCATGTAGAAGCCGACGAACTTCCAGACCCCGACCATCATGACCGCCGGCATGGCGAACCGCGGGTCGCTCAGCCAGCCCTGCTCGGTGACGATGCCGAGCTGTCCGAACCAGTAGGAGAGGAGGCCGATGTTCGGGTCGAGGAGGAACGACCAGGCGATGGCGATGATGCCGAGCGAGACGATGAAGGGCAGGAAGATGGCGGTCCGCACGAAGGTGCGCCCGAAGAACGCCTGGTTGAGCATGACCGCGAACACGAGTGCCAGGACGACCGTGACCGGGGCCACGACGACGGCGTACAGCACGGTGTTCCAGAAGGCGTTCCAGAACGCGGGGTCGCCGGCCAGCTCGACGTAGTTGTCGAGCCCGATCCACTCGGCGGCCGAGATGAGGTTGTAGTTCGTGAGCGACAGGTACACCGCCTGCGCCATCGGGTAGAGCGTGAACGCCACGAGCACGACGAGCGCGGGGGTGAGGAACAGCCACGCGGTGAGCTGCCGGCGGGATGCCGGGCCGCGACCGCGGCGGCGGGGTGCCGACATGGCGGCGGATGTGGCGGACGGGGCCAGATCGGTGACCGTCATCGGGGATCTCCTAGGGCTGCGGCCGGGCGTGCGGCCGGAGGGGCGGGCCGGACGTGCGGGCCGGAGCGTCGCCGCCCGGCCCGCACGCGGGCTCACTTGTCGAGTTCTGCCTGGACCTGCTCGGAGGCGGCGGGGAAGATCGTGTCGACCGTCCCGTCGCCGTTGAGCGCCTTCTGCAGCGACGGCCAGAAGATCGTCTCGGTGATGGTGCCGCCGGCAGCGACCCCCGCCAGCAGGATCTTCGCACGGCTGGCGACAGCGGCATCCCCGAAGATCGCCGGGTAGGGGCTGGCGGTCACCTTGTCGGCGACATCGGCCCGGTTCGGCGGGAAGCCCGAGCCGTCGGCCCAGGTGGTCTGGCCCTCGGCGGAGTTCCAATAGGCGAAGAACTCGTAGGCGGCCGCCTTCGTCGCGTCGTCCGTTCCGGCGGGCAGTCCCATCGAGACGACGTCGGCGAGCACCGCGTCGCTCGTGGGGCCGGCGGGCGGAGGAGCGATGCCGAAGTTCAGCCCCGCGTCCTCGAAGCCGGTCGTCATCCACGGGCCGACGATCTCGGTCGCCGCCTTGCCGGTGAGGAAGAGCTTGTCGGCATCCGCGCCCGACAGGCCGATCGGCGAGGCCTTCTGGTTCTTCACGAGGTCGACCCAGAAGTTCAGGGCGTCGAGGCTCGCGTCGTCGCCGAGCATCGAGGTCGTGCCGTCGTCGGAGACGACTCCCCCGCCGGTGCCCCACAGCAGCGCCGGGAACACCGGGACCGTCTCGTGGTCGCCGAGAGCCGTGGCGTACTGCTCGGGCTTGCCGTCGCCGTTCTCGTCGACGGTGAGCTTGGGCACCATCGCCGCGAACTCGTCCCACGTCGTGGGCGGGGCCTCGGGGTCGAGACCGGCCGCCTCGAAGAGGTCCTTGTTGTAATACATCATCATCGGCGTGTAGTTGACGGGGACCCCATAGTTCACGCCGTCGAACACGGACGCGTTGATGGCGGCCTCGGCGAGCGCGCCGGAGTCGTTCGCCGCATCCTCGTAGTAGTCGTCGACGGGGAGGAACATGCCCTGCTTGGCGAACTGCGGCATCCGCGCGGCCGACATGGCGATGATGTCGGGGCCGTCGTTGCCGGCGACCGCGGTCAGCACCTTCTGGTAGAGCGTGTCCCAGGGCATGATCTCGGCCTTCACCTCGACGCCGTCCTGCGACGCGTTGAAGTCCTCGATCACCTTCTCGAGCGCGGGACCGTCGGGCCCGGTGAAGCCGTTCCAGAACGTGAGCGTGATCTTGCCGTCGCCCCCGTCGCCGTTGTCGCCGTCGCCCGAGGTGCCCTGTCCTGCGCAGCCGGTGAGGGCGAGTGCCAGGATGCCGGCGCCGGCGGTGGCGAGGCGGATGCCGCGGGTGAGGCGGCGTCGCGGTGAGTGCTGTGTCTCCATCGATCTTCCTTTCTAGTTCAACGTTGAACGTGCGGGGTGCAATCTGTTATACCTGAATCGGTAATCGTTGAACAAGACCCTTTCGGTAATCGTTGAATGATGATCCCGGGTGTGACACTGTGAGTCGCACGAACGCATCGAGGGAGGTGGACCGAGTGGGCAGGACGACCCTGAAGGACGTGGCCGAGCGCGTAGGCGTCTCGGCCAAGACGGTCTCCAACGTGGTCAACGGCACCGGGTGGGTCACCGACGAGCTCAAGGCTCGCGTCCAGGCCGCCATCGTCGACCTCGGCTATCGGCCCAACGTCGCCGCACGCAACCTGCGCAGCGGACGCACCGGCATGGTCGCCGTCGCCCTCCCCGACCTCAGCCAGCCGTACTTCGCCGAACTCGCCTCGGACCTCGTGCGCGCCGCGCAGGAGCGGTCGATCACCGTTCTCATCAACCAGACCGACGGACGGAAGGATGCCGAGGAGCGCATCGCCCACGGCATCGATCTGCCTCTCATGGACGGACTCATCCTGAGCCCGCTCGCGCTGACGGCCGCCGACCTCGAGCACCGCGAAGACACGACGCCCCTGATCCTCCTCGGCGAGCACATCGGCGAGACCTCACTGCCGCACGTGGCGGTCGACAACACCGCGGCCGCCCGCGCCGCGGTCGAGCACCTGCTCTCGCGGGGACGCCGGCGGATCGCCGCGATCGGTATGCAGCAGGACGGACCCAACGAGACGTCCGTGCTCCGCCTGTCGGGCTATCGAGCCGCGCTCGAGGCGGCCGGCATCCCGTTCGACCCCGCCCTCGTGGGTGTGGTGGACGGATACCACCGCGCCGACGGCGCCGCCGCCGCGGCGCACCTCCTCGACACCGGCGTCGAGTTCGATGCGATCTTCGCCTTCAACGATCTGCTCGCCCTCGGCACCCTGCACGTGCTGGGCGCGCGCGGCGTGAGCGTGCCGGAGCAGGTCGCCGTGATCGGCTTCGACGACATCGACGAGGCCAGCTACAGCACCCCCGCCCTCAGCTCGGTCGCCCCCGACACGCGCGCCCTCGCGCGCGCCGCGATCGATCTGCTGATCACCCCGTCGACGGCAGGGTCGCCGCCGATCCCGTTCACGATCGCCGACCGGGCGAGCACAGGAGGACACACGTGAGCGCCACGCCGCTTCCCGTCGCATCGACGCAGGACGGGACGTATCCACGGCCCCAGCTGATGAGGGGGGACTGGGCGGATCTCACCGGGACGTGGGACTTCGCGCTCGGCGCCCCCGGCGCGCAGCCGACCGACGTCGCCTTCGACCGCACGATCCTGGTGCCCTTCCCGCCGGAGTCGGCCGCCTCCGGGCTCGAGGAGCCCGGCATGCTGCACTCGGTCTGGTACCGCCGCGGGATCACCGCCGCCGAGCTGGACGCCGCCGGCGAGCCGGGCGGCCGGATGCTGTTGCACTTCGGAGCCGTCGACTGGGAGGCGACCGTCTGGGTCAACGGCGTCGTCGTCGCCACCCACCGCGGTGGACAGTCGCCGTTCACCGCCGACATCACTGGCGTGCTCCGCGCCGACGGCACCGACGAGATCGTCGTCCACGCGATCGACGACCCCGAGGACGTGTCGATCCTGCGCGGCAAGCAGGACTGGCGCGACCAGCCCCACGCCATCTGGTACCACCGCACGACCGGCATCTGGCAGCCCGTGTGGCTGGAGGCCGTGCCGCGCACGGCGGTCACCGCGCTCGCCTGGGCCTCGGACATCCCCGCCGCCGGCGTGAGCGTCGACGTCGAGCTGTCCGGCCCCGTCGACGAGGACGCCTGGCTGTACGTCGAGTTGCACCACGATGGCGAGGTCCTCGCCCAGGCCCGCACGAAGGTCCTGTCGCGGTTCGAGACAGTGCGACTCACGCTGCCGCGCCAGACGAACGGGCAGCAGCACGAGGAGCTCCTCTGGAGCCCCGAGCACCCGCGGCTGATCGACGCCGTCATACGGCTCGAGTCGCCGCGCGGCGGCGATGCCGTCGCGAGCTACCTCGGCATGCGCAGCGTCGGCACCGACGGGACCGCGTTCCTCCTCAACGACCGGCCGACCAAGCTCCGGGCCGTGCTCGCCCAGAACTACTGGCCCGAGTCGCACCTGGCCGCGCCCGGCGCGGACGCGCTCCGCCGGGAGGTCGAGCTCATCCGCGAGCTCGGCTTCAACACCGCGCGGGTGCACCAGAAGGCGGAGGACCCCCGCTTCCTCTACTGGGCCGACCGCCTGGGCCTCATGGTGTGGGCCGAGACCGCCAGCGCCTACGCGTTCGACCGTCGGGCCGTGACCAACCTCGTCTCCGAATGGACGAGTCTCGTCGCGCGCGACACGTCGCACCCGAGCGTCATCGTGTGGGTTCCCCTCAACGAGAGCTGGGGCGTGCAGCACATCGCGCACGATCCGCGCCAGCGGGCGCTCAGCCGCTCGGTGGCCGACATCACGCGGGCGCTCGACGGCTCGCGACCGGTCATCTCCAACGACGGCTGGGAGCACACCCGTTCCGACATCTGGACGATCCACGACTACGAGGCCCACCCCGAGGTGCTCGCCTCGCGCTACGGCGACACCGCCTCCCTCGACGCCATGATCGCCGGGTTCGGGCCGGCAGGGCGCCGCATCTCCGTCGACGGCGACACCGGCGTCAAGCCCATCATGCTGACCGAGTTCGGCGGCGTCAGCCTGCGGCCCGCGAACGGCACCGACTGGGGCTACTCCACGGCCGACACCCCCGAGGAGTTCGGTGATCGGGTGTGCGCCCTCATCGCCGCCGCGGAGTCCGCGGTACCGCTCAGCGGCTTCTGCTACACCCAGCTCACCGACACCGGGCAGGAGACCAACGGCCTGCTGTACGACGACCGGTCGCCGAAGGTGCCGATCGCCGCGATCCGCGCGGCCGTGCTCGGCCAATAGCCCGGCCGCGGCTACCCAGGCGACGTCAGCGTCGCCGCTGACCTGCAACGCATCAGACGAGATCCACGCGGCCTAGCCGACGCCGGGTTGCGCGCGCAGCAGCAGCCCGTCGAGCAGCAGGTCGAGGCCGATGTCGAACCCGTCGCCGGCGATGTCACCACTGCCGTGCTGGGCGGCGTGCGCGCGGATTCGCGGGTACGGCTCCAGCATCCGCTCGATGTCGGCGTCCGCGGGCTCGTCGACCCCGTCGAACTCGCTCGCCTGCCACGAGTAGCCGTAGACGAAGCCGTCGATCACATGCAGCGCGTGGAAGACGAGCCCGTCGTCGAGGCCGAGCCGCGCGAGGTGACCGAGCGTCGCCTCTATGACCGTGAGCCGCTCGACTCCGCCGTTGCGCGGCAGCGAGAGACGGAAGAACCACGGGTGCGCACGCAGCGCCCGGTGCGCCGACCCGCTGAGCCGGTGCAGAGCCTTCCGCCCGTCGGGCTCGTCGAGCGCGAGGTCGACGGCCGCCCATACCCGGCCGACCAGGGCGGTCTCGAGGTCTCCCTTGTCGGAGACGTGGTTGTAGAGCGACATCGCCTCGACCCCGAGCTCCCCGGCCACCCGCCGCATCGAGAGCGCATCGATGCCGTCGCGGTCGGCGAGAGCGAACGCGACGTCGACGATCGCGTCACGCGTCAGGCGGGTACGAGCGATGAAGGTCTCCTTGATTCGGCTTACGTCGTAAGTATAAAGTGATCGCCAGACTTACAGTGTAAATACGGAGGATGCCATGAAGGCCGTCGTCTATGACCGCTACACGCCCGCATCAGGTCTTCGCTTGGAAGAGGTCGCCGAGCCCGAGCCCGGCCCCGACACGGTGCTCGTCGACGTGGCCGCCGCGAGCCTCAACCCTTTCGACTGGCACATGTACCGCGGCGAGCCGTGGGTGCTCCGCGCGAGCGAGGGCTGGCGCGTGCGCGAGGCGCGCATCGTCGGCGCCGACATCGCGGGCACGGTGCGCAGCGCGCCCGCCGACTCGGGATGGGCGCCGGGCGACCGAGTGCTCGGATCGATCGGGTCGGGAGGGCTCGCCGAGGTCGCACGAACGAAGCCGCATCGGCTGGCGCGCATCGACGACGAGACGTCGTTCCCCGCGGCCTCCGCCGTCCCGATGGCCGCGCTCACCGCACTGCAGGCGTTGCGCGACACGGGCTCGCTCACCGACGGCGAGCGCGTGCTGGTGTGGGGAGCCTCGGGAGGAGTGGGCCACCTCGCCGTCCAGATCGCCCGCACGCTCGGCGCACGCCGAGTGGATGCCGTCGCCTCCGCCCGCCACGTCGACTTCCTTCGGCATCTCGGCGCCGACGCGATCTTCGACCGGACGGCGGAGCTTCCGGCATCCGCGGGCCCCTACGACGTCGTCGTCGACACGGCTGCCACCGTGCCGGTGCGACGCCTGTCGCGCCACCTCGCGCCGCACGGACGCCTCGTCACCGTCGGCTCGGTGTCGCGCGGACGGCTGCTGGGCCCCGCCACGAGCCTGCTGAGCCGCACGGTCGCGGGGGCGCTGCATCGCGTCACCGCTCGCGGAGTGTTCGCCACTGTGCGCGCCCACGACCTGGCGGCGATCGCCGGCTGGCTCGGCGACGGCACGGTGCGCCCGGAGATCGCGCGTACGTTCGCACTCGCCGACTACGCCGAGGCGCTCGCGATGCTGGAGTCCGGCCACGTGCGGGGCAAAGTCGTCATCGATCTCACGTGCTGAGAATCGCGCCGTCATCGCCGCGAGCGGCGCACGCCCCGCGCCCGGAAACCACGAAAGCCTGCGGAATCCGCAGGCTTTCGGCGTACTGTCTCAACACAGTGTGCGCCCGAAGGGACTCGAACCCCTAACCTTCTGATCCGTAGTCAGATGCTCTATCCATTGAGCTACGGGCGCATGACTTCCGCTCTCGCGAAGGCCAGCGACCAGCTTACATGACGCGGCCGGTTCGACCGAATCGAGGCGGCCGCTACTCCAGCTCGGCCGGGTCGAAGTCGACGGATGCCGGTCGGCCGGCATCCGTCGTCGCCTCCGGGAGCTCGCCCTTGTCGCGCAGCTCCTTCTGCTTCGCGATGCTGCGACGCCGCGACGTGAGCTTGGGGAGGTCGACGAGCCGCAGCGCCTGCATGCGCGCGATCCGCATGCGCTCGTAATCGGGTTCGAGGTCGGGGCGCGCCGCCTCGATGCGGAGGGTGCGGTCGATGTTCTTCGCCACCTCGACCCACGCGACGTCGCGCGCGTCGTTGATGAGCTTGCGCAGCTCCTCGACGTCGTCGGCGCGAGCGCGGAGCTCACGGGCCACGTGGAGCGACTGCTTCTGCCTGCGACGCAGGTTGCCCACGTCGCGGCTGCGGTAGTCGTGCGTGCCGTCGGACTCGCTGTGGCGGCGGCGGGCGCGCTTGCGCTGCCGTTCGGTGCGCTCGGCATCGGCCTGCGCCTCGTCGGCGAGCGTGAGCAGCGCCTCGCGAGCCTCGGCCTCGTAGCGTTCGACGTCGAAGTCCTCGCCCTCGGCCAGGATGTGCACGAGCATGCGGTTCTTCAGGCTCAGTCGAGTGGCCGCCGAGGCGATGTACAGACCCTCGGCGACGACATCGCGGGTGCGCACCCGCTTCCGCTTCTCCGCCACGACACTCCCGCTCTCGATCCTACGGAACCTCATCGGACAGAATCGACCGCAGGGGCGGAACAAATCGTGCCGAACCAGCGGCGCGACGGCGGCAGGACGGCGGCCCGCGGAAGAACACCGACGAACCGGACGAGCACCGGACGACGAGGACGACGAGGAGCGGCGAGGATGCCGGAACTGGATGTCAGAGGCGCGACGAGCGTCATCACCGGCGCCGCGAGCGGCATGGGGGCGGAGGTCGCCCGGCAGCTCGCCGCGCGCGGCGCGCGCATCGCGCTCGTGGATCGCAACCCGGAGGGCCTCGACGCGGTCGCCGCGACGCTCGCCGGCGAGGGACACACGCGGCACGTCGTCGACCTCGCCGACGACGCCGCCGTCGAGCGCCTCGCCGACGACATCGCGGCACGGCATCCGCGGGTGCAGACCCTCATCACGTGCGCCGGGTCGTCGATGCTCGGCAGCATCGACCAGCTGACGATGGCCGAGATGCGCTGGCTCATGGACGTGAACCTCTGGGGAACGGTCAACATCACCCGCGCCCTGCTGCCCGCCCTCCGCCGCGAACCGGCCGCCCACGTCACCCACCTCGTCTCGATCTACGGCCTGGCGGCACCGGCGGGGCGCATCCCCTACGCGATGAGCAAGTTCGCCGTGCGCGGGTTCACCGAGGCGCTCCGACACGAGCTGGAGGGCAGCACGGTCACGGTCGGCGCGATCTATCCGGCGGGCGTGAAGACCGGCATCATCCTCCACGGTCGCGTCGCCGCAGCCCTCGACCCCGCGATCGCGCGGCGGGCCGCCGAAGCGCAGGCGCGGATGTACCACACCGAACCCGAGGATGCCGCGCGCCGCATCGTCGCGGCCACCGTCGGCCGCCGTCCGCGCACGATGGTCGGGCGGGAGGCGCGGCTCGTCGACGTGCTCGCCCGGCTCGCCCCGGCCGGGTACTGGCGCGTCATGCGCGGCCCCCTCCGGGAGGCGACGGACACGACGACACCGCTCCAGGATTCGTAAACGCAGCCGATGCGGAGCATAGGAACCGCATAGGGCCCCGCGGCTCAATGGTTCTCCGGACCCCACGTCAGGAGAAGCCCATGAATCTGTTCGCCGTCATCGCCGTCGACCTCGTCGCCATCGTCGTGCTCGCCTTCGGCGTGTACTACCCCCGCCACCGCCGTCGCGACCTCGCCGTCGCCTTCGTCGGCGTCAACGTGGGGGTGCTCGCCGTCTCGATGGTGCTCGCCGACACGACCGTGGGCGCCGGCCTCGGGCTCGGCCTCTTCGGCGTCCTCTCGATCATCCGCCTCCGCTCCCGCGAGATCGAGCAGAGCGAGATGGCGTACTACCTCGCCGCCCTCGCCCTCGGGCTCGTCGCGGGACTGTCGACGACGATCACGTGGACCACGGCCGGCATCATGCTGCTCGTCGTCGGCGTGCTCGCGGTGGTCGACAGCCCCGCCCTGCTGCGGCGCTCCCGGGAGCAGACGCTCGTGCTCGACCGCGCCTACCCCGACGAGGCCGACGCCCGCATCGCCGTCGAAGCACTCCTCCACGCGCCCGTGCACCGCCTCACCATCCGCAACCTCGACTTCGTCTCCGACACGACGACGGTCGACATCCGCTACAGCGCCCGCCCCGACAGCGCGTCGCGGCGGGGCGCGGCCACGGCATCCCCCGCGCACGAGTCGATCGCGCAGGTGACCCGATGAGCGCCCGCACCCGCGTGCTCGACCGCCTCGGAGCACTCGACACCGTCGGACTCGACCGGCTGAACGCCGAAGCAGAGCTCCAGACGCGCGTCGACCGCAAATACCTGCTGCCGGCGTCGGCACTGCCCGCCGTGCTCGCCGACCTCCCGGCGGGCAGCGAGGTGCTCGAGATCGACGGCGAGCACGCCCTGCGGTACGCGTCGCAGTACTTCGACACCCCCGACCTCGACAGCTACTTCGGCGCCGCACGCGGACGCCGGCGCCGCTTCAAGGTGCGCGCCCGCACCTACGTCGACTCCGGCGGCTCCTTCCTCGAGGTCAAGACCCGCGGGTCCCGCTCGGCCACGGTGAAGGAACGCGTGCCGGTGGCCGGCGACGAACTCGACGACGACGCCGTGGCGTACGCCGCCGACATGCTGACCGGTGCCGGCATCCCGGATGCCGGTCACCTCGCCGCTGCTCTCACGCCCGTGCTCGTCACCCGGTACCGCCGCGCCACCCTGCTGCTGCCGGCCGACGACCGCGGCGACGCGTCGCGGGCGACGATCGATCTCGACCTGTCGTGGATCGCCGCCGACGGGCGGGGACTCACCCTCCCCCGCTCCGTGATCGTCGAGACGAAGTCCGGCCAGCGCGCCGGCGCCCTCGACCGCACCCTGTGGCGGCACGGCCACCGCCCCGCCTCGCTGTCGAAGTACGGCACGGGCATGGCGGCGCTCTACCCGCTTCTGCCGTCGCACAAGTGGCGTCGCGCCCTCACGCGGCACTTCGCCGCGGCATCCCCGCTCGTTCCCGCTGACGCCGCCTGACCCGCACGGCCCGGCATCCACCGAACCCTCCGTCTCTCAGACCGACCGGCCCTCCCGGCCCTCCCGAAAGGACCTCTCTCATGACTTCTCCGAAGAACCCCCGCCGCCTCTGGCTCGTCGCGGCGCCCGCCCTCGCGCTCGCCCTCACTCTGGCGGGCTGCTCGGCGGCCACCACCGCCACCACCGGCGCGACATCCGTCGCGACCGCGGAGGCGGCGACGACCGAGACCACCTCCAGCCTCACGGGTGCGACCGACGCGACCCAGACCGCCGCCGACGTGCTCGCCGCGAACCAGGAGACGCACGACAAGACCGACGACGACGAGTGGGATGCCGCCGAGGCGACGACCGTCGAACTGTCGGGGTCGTCGGCGACCGTGACCGGCGACGGCGCGGCCGTGGACGGCGCGACCGTCGTGATCTCCCAGCCGGGCACCTACGTGTTCTCCGGCGACTACACCGGCCAGATCGTCGTCACCAGCGACGCCGACGGGCAGGTGCGACTCGTGCTCGACGGGGTCGACATCGCGACGGATGCCGGGGCCGCGATCGACGTGCAGGCCGCCGACGAAGCGGTCGTCATCCTCGCCGACGGCTCCACCAACACGTTGAGCGATGCCTCGTCGTACGCCGAGGACGCCACCGCCAACGCCGCCCTGTACAGCGCGGCCGATCTGACGATCACCGGGACCGGCGCGCTCACGGTGACCGGGAACGGCAACGACGGTATCGCCTCCGCCGACGGCCTCGTCATCCAATCGGGCACGATCGACGTGACGGCGGTGGACGACGGCATCCGCGGCAAGGACTACCTCGTCATCCGCGACGGCGAGGTGACCGTCGACGCCGGCGGCGACGGCCTCAAGTCCGACAACGAGGAGGCGGCCGAACGCGGCTACGTGCTCGTCGCCGGCGGCACCGTCTCCCTCACCAGCGGCGACGACGGGATCGACGCGGCGACCGACGTCGTCACGACCGGCGGGAGCGTGTCGATCGTCGCAGGCGGCGGGGCCTCCACCGGGGCCTCCGACGGCGGCGCGAAGGGCGTCACCGCCGGCGTGATCGCCGTGTTCGAGGCGGGAGAGTTGAGCGTCGACGCCGCCGACGACGCGATCAACGCGAGCGCGTACGCGCACCTCGCGGGCGCGGCGCTCACTCTCGCCTCGGGCGACGACGGCGTGCACGCCGATCTGCAGCTCGTCGTCTCCGCGGGAACCGCGACGATCACGGAGTCCGTCGAGGGCCTCGAAGGCGGCCAGATCACGATCTCCGGCGGTGACACGTCGGTCACCGCGAGTGACGACGGCACGAACGTGACGGCACCCGACGAAGGCTCGGCCGAGATGACGATGCTCATCAGCGGCGGCACGCTGCTCGTGGATGCCGGGGGCGACGGCCTCGACGTCAACCAGGGCGCCATCACGCAAACCGGTGGCACGGTCGTCGTGTCGGGACCGACCGCCAACAACAACGGCGCGCTCGACGCCGACGGGGGGATGACGATCTCCGGCGGCGTGCTGCTGGCGGCGGGTTCGTCGGGCATGGCGGTCGCGCCGTCGGCCGACTCCGACCAGGCGACCGTGCAGTTCACGGTCTCGGGCACGATCGCCGCCGGGACGGTGCTCACGGTCGTCGACTCGTCGGGTGACGCCGTCGCGTCGTTCACGACGTCGAAGCAGGCCCAGAGCGTCGTCTACTCCGCGGACACGATCGTCAACGGCGAGACGTACACCCTCGTGTCGGGCGGGTCAGTCGGCGACACGATCCTCGGCGGACTGGCCGAGGTGGGGAGCAGCGGCTCGACGACGGTCGCGACCGGAGTGGCGGGCGAGCAGACCTCGTCGGAGATGGGCGGCGGGATGGGCGGCCCCGGCGGCCAGCGCCCCTGACGCTCTCGCGGTTCAGCCGCCGAGCGCGGACACGATGGCCCCGATCCGTCGTGTCCGCGTCTCGGCGGCTTTCGCGTTCTCCACGTTGGTGACGTGCGCCTTGCGCGCGCTCGGCGAGAGCGCGTCGAATGCGCTGCGTACGCCGGAGCCGTCGAGCGCGGCGGCGAGGTCGTCGGGAAGCTCGACCGTGCGCGGGACCGTGTCGAGCTCGAGGTCGACCGTGAGCGCATCGCCGCCCGCGAGCCCGGATGCCGCGCGCTTGTCGGAGCTGAAGGGGATGAGGAACCTCCCGCCCATCACGCCGACCGTCGAACGGTAGGAGTAGCCGTTGACCGTCACGGCCACGGCCGGACGCTTGCCGCCGCCGAGCGCGTCGATCACCTCCGCCGGCACCTCGATGCCCGTGTTGTTCCCCTGCTGCCGCATGACCGTCTCGAAGCGCATGCCCTGTGGTTACCATCCGCACGCCGCGGGAGCAACCCCTGTCTTCCGACGGACGCGCGCTTCTACGGTGGTGTTCCCCCCAAGCCGGGGGGTGTCCCACCACGCAGACGATCGCCTCGGGCGCGGAACCGATCCGCACCCATCCGTTCCGGCGACGTCTCCGAACCATCTGGAGACGCGGTGACCGCCGCGTTCAGAACGGAGTAACTCATGCGCACGTCACCCAACCGTCTCGTGGCGACCATCTTCGGAGCGGTCTACCTGCTCGTCGGTCTGCTCGGATTCGCCGTCACCGGCGGCGTCGGCTTCCTGTCGACCTCGGGCGGTCTCCTCCTCGGCATCTTCGAGGTCAACCCGCTGCACAACGTCGCCCACCTCCTCATCGGCGCGGCGCTGCTGATCGCGGGCCTCGCCTCGGCGCGCGCGGCCAAGACGGTGAACACCATCGTCGGTGCCGCCTACCTGCTGCTCGGCGTCGTCGGGTTCTTCCTCGTCGGCACCGCCGCAAACATCCTCGCGCTCAACACGTTCGACCACTTCCTGCACCTCGCGAGCGCTCTCGTGCTCCTGGGTGTCGGCATCGGCGCCGAGCGCACCACCGGCCGCATCGCGACGGCCTGACCATCATGTCCACCGCCGGGCTCACGCGCTCCTGGCCGCCGCTGGCGGCCTGGGGTGCAGGGCTGATCCAGCTCGCGCTCGGCGCCGGCATCCTGACGGGGACGGATGCCGCGCCGCGCGCGGCCGGCATCCTCCTCGTCGTCGTCGGTGCGGCATCCCTCGGCTGGGGCGCTCTGCGCATGGCCGGCCGTACCTTCGACCGCACCGGGCTGGGCGTCGCGCTGATCGGCGTGATCGCGACCGGCACGGCGCTCCTCGCCGATCCCGCCCGTACGAGTGTCGCGGCGGTCGCCGTCGCGATCGCGCTCGACGCGGTGATCGGCGTCACGATCGGACGCTCGCGGCGGCCGCGTACGAGGCGTGCTCCGTCGCCGCACGCGGTCGTCGCGGGCGTTCCTCCCGTGATCGGATTCGTCCTCGGTGCCGTCGCGGTCGCGGGTCTCGTCACCCCCGCGCTGGCATCGACCGAGGCCGGACGCCTCGCCCCGGACCACAGCAGCCACGATCTCTTCGTCGTGGAGCCGCACGACCACTGACCCCTCGGCGAGCGCCCCGCGAGCGCCCGGCTCCCGGTCGGCGCCTGACCGGTGCGCAGAGGGCGGTCGCTACAGGGCCGCGATACGCCAGGATGCCGACAGCGACCGCCCCGGCTCGAGGACGAGCAGTCCCGTGTCGAACGGGTAGGCGTCGTCGTTGAACGCGTCGGGCGCGCACGTCATCGGCTCGACCGCGAGCCCTGCTCGGTGGGCGGGCGAGGCGGCACCGTCGGGCTGGTCGGCCGTGTGGATCTGCACCCACGGGCACGCGCCGTCGAAGACGATCTCGACCCCGGTGCCGGCGGCCTCGTCGACGACCCGCACGGCCGCGGTGCCCTCGGCATCCCTCGTCAGGCCGGTGAAGGCGTGATCGATCTCGACGGCGCCGATGCGGCGCGGCTCGCGGAAGTCGAAGCGCTCGGCGTCGGCGGTCACGGGGGCGAGGCCCGTCGGTGAGAGGCGGTCGGGCGTCGTCTCCAGCACCTCGTCGGCGGGAAGCGTCAGCGTCCACGAGTCGAGCGGGTTCGGCCCGGCCACCAGGTACGGGTGCGGACCCGTGCCGAACGGCGCGGGATCCACTCCCTCGTTCGTGGCGGTCACGGTCTGGGTGAGGCCCGTCGCCGACAGCGCGTAGGTCGTCTCGATCCGCACGCGCCACGGGTAGCCGAGCTGGGGCTCGATCGTCGCGGCGAGGGTCACATGATCGGGTCCGAGGTCGACGGCCACGAAGTCGAGCCAGGCGGCGAGCCCGTGGAGCGCCTGCCCGCGCTCGGGCTCGGTGAGCGCCGTCCGGTACGACGTGCCGCCGAACGCGTACGCCCCGTCGACGATGCGGTTCGGCCACGGCGCGAGCGTGGCGCCCCGATAGCCGGGCCGCACCTCGTCGGCGTCGAAGGGCACCACCAGGTCGCGGCCGTCGTGGCGGTACGACCGCAGCGAGGCGCCGACGGCGGCGATGACCGCCGCGTCGTCACCCGCCCGGAGCGTGTGCTGCGTGCCGGAGAGGGGGGTGCGTGCCATGCGTCAGAGTCCCTGTGCGAGTCGGTAGTAGGCCTGGTTCCAGCGGAGCTCCCGCTGGAAGTCGCGGACCGTCGTCGCCTCGTCGATGACGAGGAGCTCGGTACGGGCGATCTCGGCGAAGTCGCGGAACACCTCGATGCCGACGGCCGTCGACATGACTGTATGGTGCGCGGCGCCGGCCGTCAGCCAGCACGCCGCGCTCGTCGCGAAATCGGGCGCCGGCTTCCAGACGGCCCGGCCCACCGGCAGCTGCGGCAGGTCGGGGGCCTCGACGTTCTCGACGACGTTCGCGACGAGGCGGAACCGGTCGCGCATGTCGCTCATCGCCACCACGACGGCGGGGCCGGGGTCGGCGGTGAAGACGAGGCGCACCGGGTCGTCCTTGCCGCCGATGCCCAGCGGGTGGATCTCCAGGCGCGGCTTGGCGGTCGTGAGCGACGGCGCCACCTCGAGCATGTGCGCGCCGAGGATCTTCTCGTCGCCGGCGACGAGGTCGTACGTGTAGTCCTCCATGAGGCTCGCGCCGCCCGGGAGCCCTGCCCCCATGACGTTCGCGACGCGCACGAGGATCGCGGTCTTCCAGTCGCCCTCGGCGCCGAAGCCGTAGCCCTCGGCCATGAGGCGCTGCACGGCGAGACCGGGCAGCTGGGTGAGGGCGCCGAGGTCTTCGAACGACGTGGTGAAGGCGCCGAAGCCGCCCGCCTCGAGGAACGTGCGGAGGCCGATCTCGATCGCCGCGCCGTCGCGGAGGGACTGATGGCGCTCCGCTCCCGGCAGCAGCTCGTCGGCGACGTCGTACTCGTCGAGGTACACCTGCACGAGCGCGTCGATGTCGGCGTCGGATGCCGCGGCCACCGCCTCGGCGAGCTCGTTCACGCCCCACGTGTTCACCTGCACGCCGAACCGCAGCTCCGCCTCGGTCTTGTCGCCCTCGGTCACCGCGACGTAGCGCATGTTGTCGCCGAAGCGGGCGAGCTTGAGCGTGCGGACGGCCTGCCAGCCGGCGGCGGCGCGCTCCCAGTCCTCGATCTGTCCGCGCACGGCCGGGTTGGAGACGTGGCCGACGACGGTCTTGCGGGCCACACCGAGGCGCGTCTGGATGTACCCGAACTCGCGGTCGCCGTGGGCGGCCTGGTTGAGGTTCATGAAGTCGAAGTCGATGTCGGCCCAGGGCAGCTCCACGTTGGCCTGCGTGTGCAGGTGGAGGAGCGGCTTGTCGAGCGCGTCGAGGCCGGAGATCCACATCTTCGCGGGGCTGAACGTGTGCATCCACGCGATGACGCCGATGACGGAGTCGTCGGCGTTGGCGTCCAGCGCCAGTCGGCGGATCGAGTCGGCATCCTTCAGGACCGGCTTCCACTCGACCTTCACGGGGAGGCCGTCGAGGCCCGCGACGACCGCCTGCGACTGCTCGGCGACCTGGCGGAGCGTCTCCTCGCCGTAGAGGTTCTGGCTGCCGGTGACGAACCACACGGTGTAGGCATCGAGAGAGGTGGAGAGGGGCATGGCGGGTCCTTTCGGGATGCCGGGGTGGGTCGGAGTGGATCGAGCGTCGGTGGAGGGGAGGTGACGGGGGGGATGCCGGTCAGAGCGCGGCGACGGCAGCGCGTTCGGCGTCGAGGCCGGCGGCGTAGCGGTCGAGGAATGCGGCATAGCCCGCGACATCGGCGGGGTCGGGGTCGACGACCCGCACGTCGGCGGACGCGAAGACCGTGTCGGTGAGGTAGTCGCCGAGCGCGGCGTCGCCGCCGGCGATGCGGTAGGCCGCGAGCACCGCGATCCCCCACGCGCCGCCCTCGGAGGCGGTCGCGTCGACGGCCACCGGCGCGCCGAGCGCCCCGGCGAGGAACCGCTGGGCGACGCCCGCGGTGCGGAACATGCCGCCGTGGGCGAACATACGGTCGAGGGCGACGCCCTCGCCGTCGAGCACGCGCATGCCGAGGCTCAGGGTCGCGAACACGCCGTACAGCTGCGCGCGCATGAAGTTCGCGAGCGTGAGGCGGCTGTCGGGCGTGCGCACCACGAGCGGACGACCTTCCGAGGTGCCGACGATCGGCTCCCCCGCCAGGTGGTTGTAGGCGAGGAGACCACCGGCATCCGGCTCTCCGTCGAGAGCCTCCGCGAACAGCGTGCCGTACACCTCGTCGGGGTCGCGGGGCGCACCGGATGCCTCGGCGAACCGCGTGAACAGTCCCGCCCACGCGGCGAGCTCGCTCGCACCGTTGTTGCAGTGGACCATCGCGACCGGGTCGCCCGCGGGGGTCGTGACCAGGTCGAGCTCGTGGTGCTGCGCGGCCAGCGGACGCTCCAGCACCACCATTGCGAAGATGCTCGTGCCCGCCGACACGTTGCCGGTGCGGGGGGCGACGGCGCCGGTGGCGACCATCCCGGTGCCCGCGTCGCCCTCGGGCGCGCAGAACGGGATGCCGGGCTGGAGCGCGCCGGTGGGATCGAGGAGCGCGGCTCCGGCGGCGGTGAGCGCACCGGCATCCTGCCCCGCCACGAGCACCTGCGGGAGCAGTTCGGTCAGCGGCGGCGTGGCCGCGACGGCGTCGTAGCGCGCGACGAGCTCGGCGTCGTAGTCGGCTGTCGCCGAGTCGATCGGGAACATGCCCGACGCGTCGCCGACGCCCAGCACGCGACGTCCCGTGAGCCGCTCGTGGACGTAGCCGGCGAGCGTGTTGAGGGCACGGATGCGGGGGACGTGCGGTTCCGCGTCGAGTTCGGCCTGACGCAGGTGGGCGATCGACCAGCGGAGCGGGATGTTCGTACCGAGCAGGTCGCTGAGCTCCGCCGCGGCCGGACCGGTGGAGGTGTTGCGCCACGTGCGGAACGGGACGAGGAGCTCGCCCGCCTCGTCGAAGGCCAGATAGCCGTGCATCATCGCGGACACGCCGATCGCGCCGATCGTCTGCAGCTCCTCGCCGGAGCGCTCGCGCACCTCGGCGGCGAGCGCGGCGTAGGCCGCCTGCACGCCGGCCCACACATCGTCGACGGCGTAGGTCCACACGCGGTCGACGTACGCGTTCTCCCACTCGTGCGCGCCGACGGCGAGCACGCGGGACGGATCGTCGGCGTCGACGAGGCACGCCTTGATGCGGGTCGACCCGAGCTCGATGCCGAGGGCCGTGCGTCCCGTGCGGACGGTGTCGGCCAGCGGGCGCGTGCCGTCGGCATCCTGCTCGTGCGGGGTCACGGTTCCTCCATTGGTCTCGTGCGGGGTCGTGCGGTGGGTCTCGCGGGCTCGGCGCGCGGTGTGTCGCGCGCGGCCCTGGGGTGATGTTACCGGTAACACACGGCAGGCGCTAGTGCGGACGGCGCGGCGGCTCCGCATCGACACCACACCCCGCCACCGAAACCACACCCCTCCACCGAAACCACACCCCTTGCGCGCGGCGGTGATGTGGTTTCGGCGGGAACGTGTGGTTTCGGCGCGCGAACCGCGGCGCCCCGCTCACGCGGCGGGCGCGGCGACGGAGGCGCGGACGACGAGCTCGGCGGGGCGTCCGTCGGCGGGTTCGGCGACGCCGAGCAGCTCGTCGACGCAGCGGCGGGCCTCGCCGGGGAGGTCGAGGCGCACGGTGGTGAGCGCGGGCAGGTAGAAGCCGGCATCCGGATTGTCGTCGAAGCCGGTCACACTGACGTCGTCGGGCACCCTCACCCCGTGCTCCCGGAGCCCCGCGATGAGGCCGAGCGCCATCTGGTCGTTCGCGACCGCGATCGCCGTCGGCCCCTCCGGCGACCGCACGGCCGCCGCCACCTCGGCCGCGCGGCCGGCCGCGTTCTCGGCCGACCAGTCGCCCTCCCACGTGGCGACCGCGGTCAGGCCGTGTCGGGCCAGAGCGGATGCCACGCCGTCGGCGCGCACGGTCGCCTCGCTCCACGCCGCCGGCCCTGCGAGCACGGCGATGCGGCGATGCCCCCGCTCGACGAGGTGATCGACGGCGAGAGCGGCGCCGGCCGCCTGCCGTTCGGCTCCGGTGCCACCGTGGAGGGCCACGAGCGGCACGCCGAGGCCGGCGCGCGCGAGCCGCTCGAAGGAGCCCGTGTGGGGGGCGACGATGACGATCCCGTCGACGCCCTGCGCGAGGAGGTGGTCGACGGCTTCGGCCACGGCATCCGGCTCCGCGCCGTCTGCGTACGCGGTCGTGATCCAGCGACCCGTCGCGCGCGCGGCCGCTTCGAGCGCGGCGATGCCGGCGGCGGGTCCGAAGAGGGCGGCGTCGCTGGCGACGATGCCGAGCGTGCGGGTCGTGGCGGTGCCCAGCGCCCGGGCCGCGTTGTTCATGCGGTAGTCGAGGCGTGCGATCGCCTCCTCGACGCGGCGGCGCGTCTCGGGGCGGATGTGGGGGTGACCGTTCAGGACGCGGGAGACGGTCTGCGTCGACACCCCCGCCGCGGCGGCGACCTCGCGGACTCCCACCCGCGCACCCCGCGCGCCTCGATCGCTCATGCGGGCCAGGCTAGCGCGCACACGACGGATGCCACGGTCACCACAACGTCAAATGTGATCGCTCACTCACACGCACTATCCGCCAGGACTAAGCCCGACCGCAACCACCCCGAGGTGCGCCTCTGTTACCAGAATGTTATCGCTCACATGTTGCGTCGATGTGGATTGTGAAGGCTAACATTCCGAGCACAGGGTCACGGCAGACCTGTACTACGACACCGACGTCGCACCGTCGGTCCCGAACGAGGAGGTTTCTGGGATGAACAAGAAGATGCTCGCCGGCGTCGCCCTGCTGGGCGCGCTGGCATTGGCTGTCAGCGGGTGCTCCACCACGACCGAGGAGCCCGGCGGCACCACCGGCGACGGCGACCTGATCAAGGTCGGCTTCGCACAGACCGGCTCGGAGTCGGGCTGGCGCTCGGCGAACACCGAGTCGATGAAGGAGGCGTTCTCCGAGGCGAACGGCTTCGAACTCGTCTTCAACGCCGCCGACAACAAGCAGGAGGCGCAGATCGCCGCCGTCCGCAGCTTCATCAACCAGGGCGTGGATGCCATCGTCATCGCGCCCATCACGGTCGACGGCTGGGACGATGTCCTCAAGGAGGCGCAGGACGCGCAGATCCCCGTGATCCTGGAAGACCGCACGGTCTCCGCCAGCGAGGACCTGTACGCGTCGTGGGTCGGCCTCGACTTCGAGCAGGAGGGCCGTACGGCCGGCGAGTGGGTCAAGGAGAACTTCGACGGCAAGGGCGCGAACCTCGTGATCCTCGAGGGCACGACGGGTTCGTCCGCGGCACTCGACCGCGCCACCGGCTTCGGCGAGGCGATCGAGGGCACCGACATCAACGTGCTCGACTCGCAGACGGGTGACTTCACCCGCGACGGCGGCAAGAAGGTCATGGAGGGCTACCTCCAGAAGTACGGCAAGGACATCAACGTCCTCTTCGCCCACAACGACGACATGGGTCTCGGCGCCCTGGATGCCATCAAGGCCGCCGGTCTCACCCCCGGCAAGGACATCCAGATCGTCACGATCGACGCCGTCAAGGACGGCATGACGGCGCTCGCCAACGGCGAGTTCAACTTCATCGTCGAGTGCAACCCGCTGCTCGGCGAGAAGGCGGCCGACCTCGTCAAGGCGGTCATCGCCGGCGACACCGTCGAGAAGAAGACGATCGTGCCCGACCAGTCGTTCACGCAGGAGCAGGCGAAGGAAGTCCTGGACTCGCGTCCGTACTGATCCTCACCTGAGGGTCCTCACCGCAGGATCCCCACCACGAGGGGGCCGGCTCCGGCCGGCCCCCTCCTCCCTCCCCTTACGTCGAACCGCCCACGCGGACAGGAAGTTGCTGCCATGACCGAGGTTCCCCCCGCCGTCGTCGAGATGCGCGGGATCTCCGTCGAATTCCCCGGAGTGAAAGCGCTCGACAACGTCGACGTCACCCTCCGCGCCGGCGAGGTCCACACGCTGATGGGCGAGAACGGCGCCGGCAAGTCGACGCTCATCAAGGCGCTGACCGGTGTCTACTCCGTCTCGGCCGGGACCATCGTCGTCGCCGGCGAAGAGCGCGTCTTCCGGTCCACCGCCGACGCGCAGGCCGCCGGGATCTCCACCGTGTACCAGGAGGTCAACCTCTGCACGAACCTGTCGGTCGGCGAGAACGTCATGCTCGGCCACGAGGTGCGGCGACTCGGCGGCATCGACTGGCGCGCGACCCACCGCGAAGCGGCACGGCACCTCAGCGCGCTCGGCGTCACGATCGACACCCACTCCGCGCTCGGCTCGCACTCCATCGCCGTGCAGCAGCTGGTCGCCATCAGCCGCGCCATGGTCACCGACGCGCGCGTGCTCGTCCTCGACGAGCCCACCTCGAGCCTCGACCGCGGCGAAGTCGAGCAGCTCTTCGCCGTCGTCCGCGACCTCCGGGGCCGCGGCGTCGCCATCCTCTTCGTCACCCACTTCCTCGACCAGGTCTATGAGATCTCCGACCGGCTGACCGTGCTCCGCAACGGCCGCCTCGTGAGCGAGCACCTGGCATCCGAACTCCCGCGCGGCGAGCTCATCGCCAAGATGATCGGCCGGGAGCTCGACGAGCTCGACGCGATCTCCCGCGCCGCCGACCGCGACATCGACCGCAGCGCCATCCCGGTGCTGCGCGCCGCCGGTGTCGGCCGCAAGGGCGTGCTGGAGCCGGTCGACGTCGACGTGTACGACGGCGAGGTCGTCGGCATCGCCGGCCTCCTCGGCTCGGGCCGCACCGAGCTCGTCCGGCTACTGTACGGCGCCGATCGAGCGGATGCCGGCGACGTCGCCGTCCGCGGGACGAACGCCCGCATCACGAACCCCCGGCACGCCATCGACCGCAAGATCGCGTTCTCGTCGGAGGACCGCCGCGCGGAGGGGATCATCGCCGACCTCACCGTCGCCGAGAACATGGTGCTCGGCGTGCAGGCCCAGCGCGGCGCGCTCCGCAAGATCGGCAAGGCCGAACAGGATGCCATCGTCGACGAGTACATCGCCGCCCTCGGCATCCGTCCCGCCAACCCGAACGCGCTCCTGAAGAACCTGTCGGGAGGGAACCAGCAGAAGGTGCTCCTCGCGCGGTGGCTCGCCACCGCACCGCAGCTGCTCATCCTCGACGAGCCCACCCGCGGCATCGACGTCGGCGCGAAGGCCGACATCCAGCGCAAGGTCGCCGAACTGTCGGCGCAGGGACTGTCGGTCATCTTCATCTCCTCCGAACTGGAGGAGGTCGTGCGCATCTCGCAGCGCATCGTCGTGCTGCGCGATCGTCGTAAGATCAGCGAACTCGACTCGTCCGGAATCCAGGTCGACGACCTCGTCGAGGTCATCGCCCAAGAAGCCCCCTCGATCACCGCTGAGACGTCGCCGTCTCAGCTGAAGCCGGAGAACGCGGCATGAACGCCATCCTCAAGCACCGGTTGTTCTGGCCGGTCGCGGCCCTGCTCGCCCTCGTCGTGATCAACACGATCGCGCGGCCGTCCTTCATCTCGATCACGGTGCAGAACGGGCAGCTCTACGGGCCCCTCATCGACATCCTCCGCAACAGCGCGCCGCTCATGCTGGTCGCGCTCGGCATGACGCTCGTCATCGCGACCCGCGGCATCGACCTGTCGGTCGGCGCGATCATGGCGGTGTCGGGCGCCGTCGCCCTCACCTTCATCGCCGGCTCCGACGACCCCAACGGCATCCCGACCGTCATCATCGCCGTGCTCCTGGGCGTGGGCGTCGCCCTCGTGCTGGGGGTGTGGAACGGGTTCCTCGTCGCCGTGGTCGGCATCCAGCCGATCATCGCGACCCTCGTGCTCATGCTCGCCGGCCGCGGCGTGGCGCTCCTCATCACGGGCGGCTTCATCACCACGATCAACAGCGAGCCCTACAAGTTCATGGCGCAGGGCTACATGCTGGGACTGCCGTTCGCCTTCTTCGTGTCGGTCATCGCGATCGCCGTGGTCGCCCTCCTGGAGCGCCGCACGGCCCTGGGCGTGCTGACGGAGGCGGTCGGCATCAACCCGGAGGCGAGCCGGCTGGCCGGCGTGCGCTCCCGCGGGATCATCTGGGGCGCCTACGCCGCCAGCGGACTGCTCGCGGGCATGGCCGGCATCCTCTACAGCTCGAACATCATGGCCGCCGACGCGAACGCCGCCGGCCTGTACATCGAGCTCGACGCGATCCTCGCCGTCGTGCTCGGCGGCACCTCGCTCATGGGAGGCAAGTTCTCCCTCGCCGGCACCGTCGTCGGCGTCTTCACGATCCAGACGCTGAAGTCGACCATCACCTTCCTCGGCGTCCCGCCCGCGGTGAGCCCGCTCTTCCTGGCCGTCGTGGTCGTCGTCGTGGTGCTCGTCCAGTCGCCCCGCACGCGCGGCCACCTGCTGCGCCTCGTCCGAACCGTCCGCACCGACTCGAAGGCGGTGGCCTCGTGAGCACCCTGACCGCTGAGCCCGCCGCCACGGCATCCCCCGTCGTCGACCTCGTACGGCGCTTCCGCAGCCGCCACGCCTCGTGGATCCCCGTCTTCGCGGCGCTCGTGATCTTCGTCGCGATGCTCGTGGGTGCGCAGGCCTACTTCGGCAACTTCCTCACCCCGCGCGTGCTGTCGGCGCTGCTGCTCGACAACGCCTACCTGCTGATCCTCGCGGTCGGCATGACGTTCGTCATCCTGACGGGCGGCATCGACCTCTCCGTCGGGGCCGTCATGGCCTTCACCGGCATGATGGGCGCGAGCCTGCTGAGCCAGGGCTTCCCGACCGTGGTCGTGGTGCCCGTCATGATCGTGCTCGGCGCCCTCCTGGGCCTCGCCGTCGGCGTGCTCGTGCAGTTCTTCGACGTGCAGCCCTTCATCGCGTCGCTCGCGGCGATGTTCGCCGCCCGCGGTCTCGCGTTCATGGTGAGCCTGTCGTCGATCAAGGTCGAGGACCCGGCCATCCTTTGGCTGCAGTCCACGCGCCTGCAGGGCGCCCCGGGCACCTTCTACCTCACCCCGACCGGCATCCTCGCCCTCACCGTGGTGCTCATCGGCATCCTCGTGCTCCAGTACACGCGCTTCGGACGCACGGTCTACGCGATCGGCGGCAACGAGCAGTCCGCCCGCCTCATGGGGCTCCCCGTCGTGCGCACCAAGCTCCTCGTCTACGTCATCAGCGGCGTGTGCGCGGGCCTGGCCGGCGTCGTCTTCACCGCCTACACGGGCGCCTCCTACCCGCTGACGGGCGTCGGCACCGAGCTCGACACGATCGCGGCGGTCGTGATCGGCGGCACCCTCCTGTCGGGCGGCAGCGGCTTCGTGCTCGGGTCGATGATCGGCGTGTTCGTCTACGGCACGATCAAGACGGTCATCTCCTTCCTCGGCGCCGAGCAGTCGTGGACGCGCATCATCATCGGCGTCATCCTGCTCGTCTTCGTCGTGATGCAGCGGGTGATCGTCGCGCGCACCGGCGCCCAGCGGCGCTGACGGCGCGGCGGCGTCCCGTGAACGCGCGCGGCCTCGCACGCCGGGCATGATGGTCACCATGGATCCACGCGAGCACGCGGGCGGCATCGCCCCCGTCGTCGAGGTCACCGGAGCGACCGTGCGCTTCGGGGCCGAGACCGTGCTCGAAGGCGTCGACTTCCGCCTGTTCCCCGGCGAGGTCCACTCGCTCATGGGCGAGAACGGCGCCGGCAAGTCGACCCTCATCCGCGCGCTCACCGGCGTGCTCCACCTCGACGCGGGCGTCATCCGCGTCGGCGGCGAGCGCGCCGGGTACACGACCCCGGCGGGCGCCATCGCGGCGGGCATCAGCACCGTCTACCAGGAGATCGACCTCCTCCCGAACCTCACGGTGGCCGAGAACATCTGCCTCGGCCGCGAGCCCCGCCGGTTCGGCGCCGTCGACTGGCGCGCGATGGTCGCCCGTGCCCGCGAGGCGCTCGCCGACCTCGGCGTCGACATCGACCCGCAGTCGGTGCTCGCCACCCACTCCCTCGCGGTGCAGCAGCTCGTCGCGATCGCGCGCGCCGTGTCGATCGACGCGAAGGTGCTCGTGCTCGACGAGCCGACGTCGAGCCTCGACCTCGACGAGGTGGCGGAGCTGTTCCGCGTCATGCGCGAGCTCACCCAACGGGGGGTCGCGATCCTCTTCGTCTCGCACTTCCTCGACCAGGTGTACGAGATCTGCGACCGGATCACGGTGCTCCGCGGCGGCCGCCTCATCGGCGAGTACGTGCCCACGGAGCTCCTGCGGGTGGGCCTGGTCGAGAAGATGCTCGGCCGGTCGGCGGAGGAGATGGCCGTCCACGACCGCGGCGAAGCGGCGCTCGCAGGACGCACCCCCCTGCTGGAGGCGACGGGGGTGACGGCCGGGGCCGGCATCCTGGATGCCGACGTGCGCCTCGCGGAGGGCGAGGTGCTCGGCTTCGCGGGGCTCCTCGGCTCGGGCCGGACTGAGCTCGCGCGCGCTCTCACGGGGGTCGACCCGACGGATGCCGGCGAGATCCGCCTGGCCGGGAGCACCGTCGAGCCGCGCGCGCCGCGGGAGGCCATCGCGCTCGGGGTCGTCTACTCGTCGGAGAACCGGCGCACCGAGGGGATCATCGAGGGCCTCAGCGTCCAGGACAACATCACCCTCGCACTGCAGGCCGAGCGCGGCATGCTGCACCGCCTGGGGACCGCTCGCCGGCGCGAGCTCGCGCAGAGCTGGATCGAGGCGCTCGACATCCGTCCCGCCGACCCCGACCGGCCCGCGGGCACCCTGTCGGGCGGCAACCAGCAGAAGGTGCTGCTGGCGCGGCTACTGGCGCTGTCGCCCCGGGTGCTCGTGCTCGACGAGCCGACCCGCGGGATCGACGTGGGGGCGAAGGTGGAGATCCAGCGCCTCGTCGGCGAGCTCGCCGACAACGGCCTGTCGGTGGTGTTCATCTCGGCGGAGCTCGAGGAGGTGCTGCGGGTCTCGCACCGCATCGCGGTGCTCCGCGGCGGGCGGATCGTGGACACGCTCCCGGCCGACGAGCTCACGGTCGATTCGCTCCTCGCGCTCGTCACCCGCCCGGAGGACACTCCGTGAGCGAGGAGCGCGGCGCGAAGTCCGCGAACATCTTCGACGTCGCGCGCCTCGCGGGCGTCTCCCACCAGACGGTGTCGCGCGTGCTCAACGACCTGCCGAATGTGCGCCCCGCCACCCGCGCGCGTGTCGAGCAGGCCATCGCGCAGCTGCGATACAGCCCGTCGCCGGCGGCGCGCGCGCTCGTGACCCGCCGCACCCGCACGATCGGACTCGTCACCCCGGGCACGGCGGACTTCGGGCCGACGTCGATCGCGATGCACTTCAACGTCGCCGCGCGCGCGGAACGCTACTCCGTGGATGCCGTCACCTCCCCCGACCCCGATCCCGCCTCGGTGCGGACGGTGATCGAGGGCCTCCTTCGTCAGCGGGTCGACGCGATCGTGCTCATCGTCAACCACATCGGCGTGCTGGAGGTCGTGCGGGGACTGGAGCTCAGCGTGCCGGTGGTGGCCGCCGCCGCGACGCAGCGCCGGCATCCGAATCTCGTCTCCATCGACCAGTACCGCGGCGCCCGGGCCGCCGTGCGGCACCTCGCCGAGCTCGGGCACACTCGCATCCTCCACCTCGCAGGGCCCCCGTCGAACCCCGACAGTCTCGAGCGGCTGCGGGGGTGGCGCGACGAGCTCGCCGCCCGGGGACTCGTGGCGGTCGAGCCGCCGCACGGCGACTGGTCCGCCGCAAGCGGGTTCCAGATCGGCACCTCGCTCGACGTCGAGCGCGGCACCGCCGTGTTCGCCGCGAACGACCACATGGCGATCGGTCTCGTCTCGGCGCTGCGGAGCCGCGGACTGCGCGTGCCCGACGACGTGAGCGTCGTGGGCTTCGACGACGTGCCCGAAGCGGCGTACCTCCTGCCTCCGCTCACGACCGTCCGTCAGGACTTCCAGGCGCTCGGCGAGCTCATCATGCAGAAGGCGCTCCTGGCCGTCGAGGAGCCGGGCGAGCTCACCGAGGACACGCCCATCGCCACCCACCTCATCGTGCGCGAATCCACCCGCCCCGTCGACTGACGGGCGCCGGTTCTGGCGCCAGTTCTGCCCGAGAAAGTGGCGCACCCCGCGGCATCCGCTCGCGCGTAGCGGCGTGTTGCGCCACTTTCGTCGCGTGGATTCGTCGCGTGGGTGGGCGAACGGCGCGGCGGGGAGTGGATCGTGACAGGGTGGATGCCATGCGCATCGCCGTCACAGGATCCTCAGGCAAGCTCGGCACCGTCGTCGTCCGGGAGCTGCGCGCCGCCGGGCACGACGTCATCGGCCTCGACCGGACGGGGCGACGCGGCCCCGGTTTCGTCGAGGTGGACCTCGCCGACTACGGCCAGGTGGTCGACGCCCTCACGGCGGTGAACGACCAGCACGACGGCGTCGACGCGCTCGTGCACCTCGCGGCGGTGCCCGCCCCCGGCATCCGCCCCGACGTGGCCACCTTCCAGAACAACATCCTCTCCACCTTCCACGTGTTCTGGGCGGCGCTGCGCCTCGGTCTCACGCGCATCGTGTACGCGTCGAGCGAGACGGTGCAGGGGCTGCCGTTCGACGTCCCACCGCCCTACATCCCCGTCGACGAGGATTATCCGGCGCGGCCCGAGTCGGTGTACTCGCTCGTGAAGCACCTCGAGGAGCAGCTCGCGATCGAGCTGGTGCGCTGGCATCCGGAGGTGTCGATCACGGCGCTGCGCTTCTCGAACGTCATGGTGCCCGCCGACTACGCGGAGTTCCCCTCGTTCGACGCCGACGCGCGCCTGCGCAAGTGGAATCTGTGGAGCTACATCGACGCCCGCGACGGCGCCCAGGCGGTCCTGCGCGCGCTCGAGAACGCACCGGCGGGCTTCGACCGGTTTCTCATCGCCGCCGCGGACACCGTCATGTCGCGGCCGAACGCCGACCTGGTCGCCGACGTGTTCCCGGACGTCGAGGTACGCGGCGACCTGGGCGTCAACGAGTCGCTGTTCTCCACGGCCAAGGCGCAGCGCCTCCTGGACTACCGCCCGCAGCACTCCTGGCGCGACGAGGTCTGAGCCGGGCATCCACGTCCCCGCTTCGCTCCGGTCGGTACAGATCGGGCGGTGACGAGGGTGGGGACAGACGACGCGGCGCCGGGGATGTCCCCGACGCCGCTCACTGTCCGCTGAGGATCGGGCGTCAGTCGCCCAGAACGCCGTCGAGCAGGTCGTCCACGTCGGCGGAGACATCGCCCACCGCGTCCTCGACCGTCGCACCGATGTCGGCTGTCGCGTCGCCGACCTCCGACGAGACGTCGCCGGCGATGTCGCCCACGTCGGCGCCCACGTCGCCCACACTCGTGTTGTTCCCACCGGCGGTGCCGTTGGCGCTGCCGTTGCCGACCTCGGGGCTCACCTCGTTGCCGTTGCCGACCTCGTTCCCGCTGCCGACCTCGTTACCACTGCCGACCGGAGCATCGACGCTCACGTCGTTGCCGGATCCGATCGGCGCGTCGACCGAGTTGCCCGAGCCGATGGGGGTGTCGTTGCCGGAGAGGATCGCTCCACTCCCGATGTCGCCGACGTTGACGAGACCGCCGTCGAACAGGTCTCCGGTGGTGAGGCCCGCATCGATAGCGTCACGGATCGACGTCTGCAGGGCGTCGAGCGAACCGGCGACGTCGGTGGAGGTGGAGGATTCGTCGTTGGTCACCACGTCATCGGCCTGGGCCGGCAGTGCAACACCTGCGGCGAGCGCGATCGCGCCCAGTCCCGCCGCAGTGAAGACTCCTACTCGCTTCGTGTTCGTGTGCATCGGTTGTTTCCTTCCGTTCGGTGCGTTGTCCGCACGTGGTGTCATCCGGAAGGACCGAGAGATCGGATGGGTCCTGCGCGCCGAAGGGGCGTCCGCGCACCTCCGATCGCGTGTCGAAAAGCCCGCCAGGACGGGCAGAACGCCGCTGTCTGGGAAATGTCTGAGAACCCCGAACCGGTGGCAGCGGCTCAGGGGCGGAGGAGCACCTTGAGCGCCTCACGGTCGTCCATCAGACGGTAGCCCTCGGCGGTGTCGGCCAGGGGAAGCGTCCGGTCGAACACGGCGCCGGGGTCGACGGAGCCGTCGAGGATGCCGGGGAGCAGCCGGTCGATGTAGGCGCGTACCGGCGCGACCCCGCCCGTGATCGTCACATTGCGCGCGAACTGCTCGCGGCCGATCGGTCCGGTCTCGTACTGGGGCACGCCCACCCGAGTGACGACGCCGCCGTCGCGGACGACACCGAGCGCCTGCTCGAACGCGGGCAGGTGCCCGACGGCGTCGATGACGACCTGCGTCCCGTCGCCGTCGGTGAGGTCGCGCACCTGGGCGACGCCCTCCTCGCCGCGGGCGGACACGACGTCCGTCGCCCCATAGCGGCGCCCGAGGTCGGTGCGGGCCGTGTGCCGCCCCATCAGGACGATGCGCTCGGCGCCCAGCTGCCGCGCCGACAGCACCGCGAGCAGCCCCACGGCGCCGTCGCCGATGACCGTCACCGTCGCCCCGGGGACGACACCGCCGGTGACCGCGGCGTGGTAACCCGTGCCGTAGACGTCGCTCAGGGTGAGCAGTCCCGGCATCCGCTCGTCGTCTTCGGCCACGTCGACCCGGAAGAGCGTGCCGTCGGCCAGCGGCGCGCGGCGATACTCTGCCTGGGCTCCGCCGGTGCGCGGGCCGTTCATGATGCCACCGACGCGGCACGACGTCTGCAGGCCCGCGCGGCAGAAGTCGCACACCCCGCACGACCACACGAACGGCACGATGACGACGTCGCCCGGTCGGACGTGGCGAACCTCGGCGCCGACCTCCTCGACGACGCCGATCATCTCGTGCCCCATCGAGCGGCCGTCCTCGCTCGGCGGCATGGAGTGATACGGGTGCAGGTCGCTGCCGCAGACGCAGGCGACGAGGGTGCGGAGCACGGCATCCGTCGGCTCTTCGATCACGGGCTCGGGGGCATCGATCACCCGGACGTCACCGGGTCCGTACATGTAGGCAGCGCGCATGCTTCCAGTCTCCCGCTTCCGTGCCGCTTCCGCTTCCGCGCCGCCGCTGGTTCCGCCGAGACAACACGCTTTGCCCGAACCCACACCCAAAACGCGTGCGAGTCATGTTGTTTCGCAGAAGGAGTGTTGTTTCGGCGGCGACGGGAGGGAGACGGCGGAGATGGGAGGGAGGCGACGGGGCTGGGAGGCGGTCGCCGGCGGTCAGGGGCGGGCGCCGACGGCCACGGGCCGGTCGGGGTGGTTCGACCACTGACTCCACGACCCGGCGTAGAGGGCCGGGGCGAATCCCGCGAGCGTGAGGGCGAGCGCCGCGTGGGATGCCGACACCCCCGATCCGCAGTACACCCCGACCGGCACGTCGCGCTGGGCGCCGACGGCTTCGAAGCGGGCCCGGAGCTCCTCGGGCGGCAGGAACCGCCCGTCGGCATCGTTGCTGTCGACGGTCGGCGCGTTGAGGGCGCCGGGGATGTGGCCCGCCCGGGGGTCGAGCGGCTCCGTGTCGCCGCGGTAGCGCTCCGGCGCGCGCACGTCGAGCAGCAGACCGCCGTGGGGAAGGGCGGCTGCCTCGTCGATCGTCAGCCGCGGCAGGAGGCCCGACGTCGGCTGCACCGTGCCGGCCGGGCGGGCCGGGGACGGCCCCTCCTCGAGCGGCAGTCCCGCGGACCGCCAGGCGCTCAGGCCGCCGTCGAGCACGCGGGCGGGCACCCCGGCATCCGTCAGCATCCACCAGGCGCGCGCCGCGCCGTACGACAGCCAGTCGTCGTACACGACGACCGTGTCCCCCTCATCGATGCCCCACGAGCGCACCGTGGTGGCGAAGGTCTCCGCTTCCGGAAGCGGATGCCGGCCATCGGTGGGTTCGCCGTGCGCGGCGAGCTCGTCGTCCAGGCTCACGTACTGCGCCGACGGCACGTGCCCGCTCTCGAACGCGGCCCGGCCGTCGGGCGCATCCAGCCGCCACCGCACATCGAGCACGATCGGCGGCCGGTCAGCGCGTAGCAGGTCGGCGAGGTCGGTGGCGGAGACGAGGGGGTGGGTCACGTTCTCGACGCTACTCCGCATCCCCCGCCTGGTTCGCGCTCCGATTGCCGATGGCGGTCGCCGGCATCCGAAACAACACCTTTACGGCGAAACCACACGCCACGCACGCGAGAAGCGTGTGGTTTCGGCGAAAGCGTGTGGATTCGGCGTCCCGCGTCAGGCAATGGCCGTGCGGCGGGTGAGTTCCGGTCGGCGCGGCGGCACGATCGCGTTGGCGACGGCGACGACGAGCGGCAGCACGACGGCGAGGGCGACGAGCAGCCACCACGGCACGTCCGCCAGCGAGAGCTCCCGGCCGATGTCGCCCTGTGACTGCAGCATGAAGCCGATCGGCGGCAGGATGCCGGCAACGGCACCGGCGGCCGTGCCGAACCCGACGATGACGAGCCCCTGCCAGAACCCGATCCGTCGGCGGAGCGTATTCGTGCCTCCGACGGCGGTGAGGGTGGCATCATCGGGGCGCCGCTCGAACCGGGCGAGCCCGAGCGCGACGGCGCTGGCCCCGACGACGAGCACCGCCATCGCGGCGAGCAGAGGCACGATCCACACCTCGGCGCCCGTCGGTCCGCTCTCGATCCAGACGGATGCCGCGTACGCGTCGTTCTGTACGCCCTCGCCCAGGGCGAACAGGCGGTCGCGCTGGTCGGTCGTCGGGGGCGTGTCGAACGCGCCGAACACGACGTGCGGCTGCATCACGAGTCCGACGGCGTCGGCGGTGGCGGGCGACATCGCCACGACGATGGCCTGCTCGCGCGCCGTCACGACGAAGGCGTCGACCGTCTTCGTCCACAGCGGCGGCTCGGCCTCGAGCCCTTCGGGCGGGACGAACACGTTGTTCGGGGCCCTGCCGAACTGCCACTGCCGTTCGGACCAGGCGGCCACCTCGATCGTGTCGTCGGTGACGAGCGCGGGCTGGGTGACCAGCGCGGCTCCGCCCTCGTACGCGGCGCGCTGGGCGCGGTCGAGGCGGATGCCGGTGGCCACCTCGATGTCGTCGACGTCGAGGACCGTGATGTTGTTCTGCGGGTCGGAGAGCTCGCCGTAGCCGCCGAAGGCGCGAGCGTCGTCGGCGTCGAGGAGCGCGCTCTGCGGTACGAGGGCGGTCGCCCGTACGAGATCGGCGGGGACGCCGTCCTCGGAGTCGGCCCAGACGGTCGACTGACGCAGCGCCACCGCCGTCTGCGACACCCCGACGTCGCGGAAGATGTCGATCGTCGCGGCGGCCGCCTCGTCGGCCTGTTCGGTCGTGAGCGCGTCGGGGCCGCGCGAGTAGAGCGTGCCGATCGCGGTGCCGACGGGCGCCGAGTAGGTCCAGGTGCGCTCCGACAGGCCGGTGCTCATGCTCACCATGCCCATCGCGAAGACGCCCGCGAACACGGTCGCGCCGATCGCCGCGAAAGCCGGAACCGTGCGCGCGCCGTTGGCCACGGCGTCGCGCGAGGCGATGCGCGCCGCGATCCCGAGCTTCGCGAGGGCGAGCGAGGTGAGCCACAGGAGCCAGCGTCCCGACAGCACGATGCCGAGCTGGGCGAGGATGGGCCCGCCGATGATCCCGACGATAGGGAGCCACCGCAGGGGCGAGTCCCACGGCACGGTGGAGTTCGTCGCGAGCGCCGCCGCGAGCAGTCCGCACACGACGGTGATCCCGACGCCGACCACGAGCATGAGCGAACCCCACAGCGGCCGGGCGGCCGTCACCCGCTGCGGGCGACGCGCGCCGCGCAGCGCGCTCATGGCATCCGATCGGGCCACGCCGCGCGCCGGCATGAGGGCGGCGGCGGTGCCGACGAGCACGGCGAACACGAGGATGCCGGCCAGCAGCGGCCACGGCACGTGGAAGCCCCAGAAGCGCACGGCGGAACCGTCGTCGAGGAAGCGGATCGCGAGGGCCGCGACGCCGACGCCGAGCGCGGTGCCGACGATGCCCCCGACAAGACCGAGCACGGTTCCCTGCAGCCGCACGGTGCGCCGGAGGTCGCGCGCGTCGGCGCCGACGCTCGCGGCGATCGCGAGCGCCCGCTGCTGCCGTCGCGCGCTCACCGCGAACGCGGCCCCGGCGAGCATGACGACCATGTAGCCGGCGGCGACGCCCGCGGCGGCGAGCGTCGCCACGAGGGCGAGCCGGTTCATCTGCGCCTGGTACTCGGGGTCGCTCACGTTCATGCCGTCGGGCGAGAACACCGGCGGGTCGAGCACCACCTCGCGGGAGTAGGCGATGACACCGCCCTCGTTGAGCTGCTGCACGCCGGCCCAGTCGAGACGGAGCTCGGGCAGGTACCACCGGCCGGGGAAGCGATCGGCGTCGTAGAAGGCGATCGCGCTCTCGGCATCCGACAGGGTGGCCGCGTCGATCGTGCCGGTGACGAGGTACTCGTCGCCCGAGTCGGCGTCGGTGATCGTGCCGCCGACGGCCGTTCCCGCGCGGGCGAGGGTCGCCGGGGTGACCATCACTTCGCGCTCGCCGGTGGGCGCGCGCCCGTCGACGATGTCGTAGCGTCCCGCGAATCGCGAGTCCCAGACCGCCCCGGACCACGCCTGCACGGGGGCCAGGCCCGCCGCCGTCTCGATGCGCACCCGGCCTTCACCGACGTAAACCGACTCGGTGCCGGCGGGGAGCGCGTCGAACGGGTCGGTCGGGATCTCGCCCTCCGGTTCGACCCACCCGGCCTCGCCTTGCGCTGCGTAGCCGGTCCACTGCGGCTCGGTCGGCATCTGCCACATACCCGCCCCGGGAACGCCCACCGGCTGCACCCACGCCTGCATCCGGCCGAGTTCGACCGACGCCTTCTCCTCCGGACTGCCCATCATGCTGTCGACGAAGACCGCGGCGCCGGCGAGCCCGGCGATGGGAAGCGCCACGAGCGTCGCGATCAGCAGGCTCGACACCCACGTACGGCGCACCTGACGACGCGCGAGTCGCACGGCGACGCGCCAGCGCGACCACCGGGAGCCCTCCCGCCGGGTGCGGGCGGCCGACGCCGGGGCGTGCGGAACCGTCCCCACGGACTCCGCACGCTCCCGTCGGCGTGTCACCGCGTGCCCGCCAGGAGCGAGTCCGCTCCCGCCCGTTGCGACTGGTCGACGATGCGACCGTCGCGCAGGAACACGATGCGATCCGCCCAGGCCGCATGGCGCGCCTCGTGCGTGACGAGGATGCCGGCAGCACCTTGGTCCACGCGTGAGCGGATCATCTTCATGACCGCCTCCCCCGTCACCGAGTCCAGCGCGCCGGTCGGCTCATCGGCCAGGATGAGGCGGCGGCCCCCGACCACGGCGCGCGCGATCGCGACGCGCTGCTGCTGACCTCCGGAGAGGTCGTCGGGGTAGGAGTCGTACTTCGCGTCGAGTCCGACGGAGGCGAGCGCATCCCGACCCGCACGGCGTGCTGCGCGGGCTCGGAAGCCGTCGAGCTCCAGCGGCAGCGTCACGTTCTCGAGAGCCGTGAGGGTCGGGATGAGATTGAAGTCCTGAAACACGAATCCCAGGGAGCGTCGGCGCAGCTGCGCGAGTTCGCGCGTCGACGCGGTCGACAGGTAGGTGCCCTCGACGATGACCTCGCCCGTCGTCGGCTTCTGCAGGCCCCCGGCGATCGACAGCAGCGTGGATTTACCCGAGCCGGACGCCCCCATGATGGCGACGAGTTCGCCCTTGTCCACCTCGAGGTCGACGCCCGACAGCGCCGACACGCTGGTCGCGCCCTCGCCGTACTGCTGGGTGACGCCGACGAGCTGCAGGATGCCGCTCACGCCCGCGCCTCCCGGACCGCGGCCGGGCGTCCACGCTTGGGGCGCTCCGTCGACAGTTCGAGGGCCATCGCGTGCCCCGGGTGCATCGCGAGGCGCTGCTCGGTGTGGTCGAGCCAGCGCACTTCGGCCTCGGCGGCGAAGATCATGGAGTCCACGACGAGCGACCAGGCGAGTTCCTCGGGTCCGTCCGGGTTCGCGCCGGCGTACTTCGCGCGGTTGAGCTCTTGGAGCTGCGACAGCGACGCCAGCCGCTGGGTCTGGATGACATCGCCCACGTCGACGCCCGGGAGGGTCGCGGCGACGGCGAGCTTGATCGCGAGTTCGTCGCGCGTGCCCTGATTGCGTTCGACGGGCGAGGTCAGCCACGCCCGCACCTCGGCGGAACCGGCATCCGTGATCTGCCAGTAGACGTGCCCCTGATCGTCGACATCGCCCTTGGCGACGAGTCCGTCGCGCTCCAGACGGTCGAGCGTGTTGTAGATCTGGCCAACGTTGAGGGGCCAGGTCGATCCCGTGCGCCGGTCGAACTCGGCGCGGAGCTGATAGCCGTAGCAGGGTCCCTGGTCGAGGATCGCCAGCAGGCTCTGTCGTACCGACACGGCGTCTCCTTCGATGGGCATACCCGGTATGTGATTACCGAGTATATGCATGTCGGGTATGGCCTCGTCAACCGAGCCTTTCCCCGGCGCGCCGCCTCAGGGTCGCCGTAGGGTGGAGGCATGGCCGACGATCCGCGGCTGGAGGCCGCCCGCTACCGCGCACGTCAGGCGGCGCGTGCCGCGGGCGAGGACACGGATGCCGACGAGCACTCTGTCGCGGACTCCTCTCGAGCCTCCGCCGGCGCCGCCGCGAGCACGGCCCACGAGCGCGCGCTGTACGTCGAGACGGCGATCCAGCAGGCGATCCGCCGCGGCGACTTCGACGATCTCCCCGGCTCCGGCAAGCCGCTCGAGGGCCTGGGCGACCACCACGACCCCGACTGGTGGATACGCCGGAAGATCCAGACGGAGCAGCTCACCGGTCTCGGTCCGCCGGCGCTGCGGCTGCGCGTCGAGCACGCCGAGTTCGAGGCGCACGTCGACGCGATGCACCGGGAGCAGGACGTCCGGGACTACGTCGCCGACTTCACGCGGCGCGTGATCGAGGCGCGGCGCCAACTGCAGGGCGGCCCGCCCGTCGTCACCCCGACGCGCGATGTCGAGGAGGAGGTCGCCGCGTGGCGGGAGCGCCGCAGCGCGCGCACGCCACCGCCGGCCGACGAACCCGCACCGCGACGACGTGGCATCCTGGGCCGGCTTCGACGCCGTTGACCGCGCACGGCGGCGCGGCGGCACGGCGGCACGGACAGCGAGAACACCGCGGTCAGAAGCCGGCGAGCCAGTCGTCGAGCAGACGGGCGATGACCGCCGACTCCGCCCAGGGCATTTCGGGGGCCTCCGTGCGCCCGGCGCGCAGGGCGTCGATCACGGCGTCGGCTTCGGCGGCCATGGGCTGCACGGCGGGCGTGACGATCTGCGTCGTCGTCCCGTCGGCGCGGCGCAGCGTCGCCGCCGTCGGGCTCTCGGAGCGACTCCCCCACACGTCGGGTATCTCCAGCACCCCGTGCGCACCCGTCACACGGGCGGCGGCGGTCTGATCCTCGACGATCGAGGTGTGCAGCACGGCGCGCGTCCCGTCGAGGTCGAGCGTCACGGATGCCGTCTCGTCCACGCCGGTGTCGCCGCGCACGCCCGTCGCCTCGACGACGGCGGATGCCGTGAGGTCGCGCCCGGCGACGGCGGCGAGGCCGACGGCATACGAGACGGGGTAGCACCCGACGTCGAAGATCGCGCCGCCGGCGGTGGCCGGGTCGAACAGGCGTCCCGTGCGGGCGCCCGCCGCGAAGCCGAACGACGCCTCGATGCTCCGCAGCTCCCCGAGATCCTCGGCGACGACCTCGCGCACGCGGTCGGCGAACGGACCGAACCGGTACTTGAACGCCTCCACGAGCGGAAGGCCCGCTGCGGCCGCGTGCGCGAGCAGCGCGTCGGTGTCGGCGGGAGTCACCGTGAGGGGCTTCTCGCACAGCACGGCCTTCCCGGCATCCAGTGCCGCGTGCACGAGATCGGCGTGGGCGGGGTGGACGGTGGCGACGTACACGGCGTCGACATCGTCGCGCGCCAGCACGTCGGCGTAGGTGCCCGCGACCGGTGCGCCGTGAGCGTCGGCGAACGCGCGGGCCCGCGACGCATCGCGTGCGGCCACGGCGTGCAACCGTCCGGTGCGGGACTCCGGAAGTCCCGTGAGGAAGTCGAGCGCGATGCCTCCCGCGCCCAGAATCGCCCAGCGTGCGAGGTCGGTCATGCCCACACGCTAGCGCGGCCTACGGGTGCAGGGCCTGCTCGACGTCGGCGAGGAGATCGTCGACGTCCTCGATGCCGACCGAGAGGCGCACGACCTCGACGGGCACGGCCGCCTCGGTGCCGCGCACGGAGGCGTGCGTCATGGCATCCGGGTAGTTGACGAGCGACTCGACGCCGCCGAGCGACTCCGCGAGCTGGAAGAGCCGCGTCGACTCGGCGAAGCGGCGCGCCGCCTCCCCCGACTCGAGTGCGAGCGACACGATGCCGCCGAATCCGCGCATCTGACGGGCCGCGATCGCGTGGCCCGGGTGGGCCTCCAGCCCCGGGTAGTACACGCGGGCGACACGTTCATGCCCGTGGAGGAATGTGGCGATCGCGGCCGCGTTCTCGCTGTGGCGCTGCATGCGCACGGCGAGCGTCTTGATCCCGCGCGTGGTGAGCCATGCGTCCAGCGGTCCCGAGACGGCGCCGACAGCGAACTGGAGGAAGCCGATCTTCTCGGCCAGGGCGTCGTCGTTGAGCACGAGCGCGCCGCCGACGACGTCCGAGTGCCCGCCGAGGTACTTCGTCGTGGAGTGCACGACGACGTCGGCACCGAGGGCGAGCGGCTGCTGCAGCGCCGGGGTCGCGAACGTGTTGTCGACGACGACGAGCGCCCCCGCGTCGTGGCCGATCGCCGCGAGTTCGGCGATGTCGGTGATGCGGAGCAGTGGATTGGAGGGGGTCTCGACCCAGAGGATGCGCGGAACGCGCTCGCTGAGCGCCGCCCGCACGGCATCCGCGTCGCTCATGTCGACCACCCGCAGGCGCACACCCCAGGGGCCGAGGATGCGGGAGATGAGGCGGTGCGTGCCGCCGTACACGTCGCTGCCGAGGAGCACTTCGTCGCCGGGCTGCAGCACGGCGCGCAGGAGCGCGTCCTCCGCGGCGAGGCCCGACGCGAACGAGAACGCGTGCGCGCCGCCCTCGATCGCCGCAAGCTGCGTCTGCAGCGCCGTGCGTGTGGGGTTGCCGCTGCGGCCGTACTCGTATCCCTGCCGCAGCCCGCCGATGCCGTCCTGGGCATATGTCGTGGAGAAGTGCACGGGAGGGATGACAGCCCCCGTCGTGGGGTCGAACTCCTGGCCGGCGTGGACGGCGAGGCTGGCGAATCCGCGGGCGGCGTCGGAGGCGGTCATGCGAGGGTTCCCGTCGTGTCGGTGAGGAGGGCGTCGTGACCGTGGTCGGTCATCCACTGGTCGTCGAAGATCTTGCTGAGGTAGCCGCGGCCGTGGTCGGGGAGGAGCACGACGAGCACGGCGTCGGAGGGCAGGTCGCGTGCGACGCGCAGCGCGGCCGTCACCGCCATGCCGGACGAGCCGCCGACCAGCAGCCCCTCCTCGCGCGCCAGACGGCGCGTCATCGCGAAGGACTCCGCGTCGCCGACGCGCTCGTAGCGATCGACGACGGCGGGGTCGAACGTCGCGGGCCAGAAGTCCTCGCCGACCCCTTCGACGGCGTAACCGTGGATCGGCCCGCCGGAGTAGATCGATCCCTCGGGGTCGGCCCCGACCACGACGACCTCGCCCGCGCTGGCCTCCTTCAGGAAGCGTCCCGTGCCGCTGATCGTGCCGCCCGTGCCGATCCCGGCGACGAAGTGGGTGATGCGCCCGTCGGTGTCGCGCCAGATCTCGGGGCCCGTCGTCTCGTAGTGTCCGCGCGGGCCGTTGAGGTTGCCGAACTGGTTCGGCTTGAACGCCCCCGGGATCTCGCGCGCCAGTCGGTCGGACACCGAGTAATAGGAGTCGGGGTGCTCGGGCGGCACGCTCGTCGGGGTCATGACGACCTCGGCGCCGTACGCCTTCAGCACGGCGACCTTCTCCCCCGCGAACTTGTCGGGGACGACGAAGACCATCCGGTAGCCGCGCTGCAGGGCGACGAGCGCGAGGCCCACGCCGGTGTTGCCGCTCGTCGGCTCGACGATCGTGCCGCCGGGCTGCAGCAGCCCGTCGCGCTCGGCGGCGTCGATGATCCGCGACGCGATGCGGTCCTTCGCGGAACTGCCGGGGTTGAAGTACTCGATCTTCGCGAGCACCGTGGCACCGATGCCGTCGGTGACGCTGTTCAGCCGGACGAGGGGCGTGTTGCCGACGAGATCGGCGATGTGGGATGCGTAACGCATGGGGTGTCCTGGTGTTCGAGCCGTGCGCGCAGAGGCACGGCGGTTGTCGGGGTCGTCGAAGGTGCGCGCGAGCGCTCAGCGACAACAACGACAGGTCAGGTGCACGCGACCACCGTAACCCGCCCCGCGCGACCGGGCAAGTCGTCTGCCGGCGTCCGCGGCCGGCGCTGCATGTCGCTGTATGACGGATGCCGGGGCCCCGGCATCCGGTTCCGGCTCGGCGTCGCCTAGTGTTCCGGCATGGCCACCGACCCGACCGCCCGCCCCGCCGGCATCGACCCGCGCGGACCGCGCGTGACCGCCGCCATCACGAGCGTGCTGCTGCTCGTGGGCACGTTCCTCTCGCTCTTGGGCGCCGCAACCCGGACGGGGACGACACTCACCGAACGCGTCGCCGATCCCGGCTTCCTCGTGCTCGCGCTCGTCGACGCCCTCTTCGTGTGGGGCGTCCTGTCGCCGTCGACCGCTCCGTGGGGCGTGCTGTTCCGCACGGTGGTGCGTCCGCGGCTGACCGCGCCGGCCGAGCTCGAAGACCCCCGCCCGCCCCGGTTCGCCCAGGGCGTCGGCTTCGTCGTCGTCACGATCGGCCTCGTGCTGCACCTGGCCGGCGTGCCGTGGGCGCTGCCGGTCGCCGGCGCAGCCGCGTTCGTCGCCGCCTTCCTCAACGCGGTCTTCGCGTTCTGCCTCGGCTGCCAGATCTACCTGGGGCTCGCACGCATCGGCCTCCTTCGCCCTTCGGGCGGACTCGTGGGAGCCTGATCCGCTCGTGACCGACACCTTCGACGCCGCTGCGACGCCGGGCTCGACTTCGGGAGCGGGGGCGTAGTCGTGGCATCCGTCATCGTCGTCGTCGGCAACCCGCAGCCCGACTCGCGTACGCGTGCCGTCGCCGAGACGGTCGCCGCCGAGCTCGCCCGGCGCTCCGGAGCCACTGTCGAACCCACGATCGAACTGGCGGAGATCGCCGACGAGCTGTTCCGGCATCCGAGCCCCGCTGTCGACGACGCCCGCGCGCGCGTGCTCGCCGCCGACGTCGCGATCGTCGCGAGCCCGACCTACAAGGCGACCTTTACGGGGCTGCTCAAGGCCTTCCTCGACCGGTTCGACACGGGATCGCTGCAGCACATGACCGCCGTGCCGCTGCTGACGATCGGCGGACCCGCGCACGCGCTCGCCGTGGAGGTGGCGCTGCGTCCCCTGCTGGTCGAGTTGGGGGCGTCCGTGCCCACCCGCGGCATCGCGTTCCCCGCGGGGCAGGTGGACCGGCGCGCGGAGATCATCGCGGAGTGGGCGGATGCCGAGTGGCCGCGCCTGCGTCACGCCCTCGCGTGATGCACCCCCGGTCGTCGAGCGAGCGCAGCGCCGCCGGTGCCCATCCGGTCGTTGAGCGAGCGTAGCGAGACGAAACGCCGCACCCTCCCGGTCGTTCCCCCGGTCGTTGAGCGAGTGGAGCGAGACGAAACGCCGCACCTGCCCGGATCGACGTTTCGTCTCGTCGCTGCGCTCCTCGCTCAACGACCGAACCACACCGTCACCCCCCGGTCGTTGAGCGAGCGCAGCGAGACGAAACGCCGCACCCGCCCGGTCGTTCCCCCGGTCGTTGAGCGAGCGCAGCGAGACGAAACGGCGCACCGAATCGGGATCGACGTTTCGTCTCGTCGCTGCGCTCCTCGCTCAACGACCGAACCACACCGTCACCCCCGGTCGTTGAGCGAGCGAAGCGAGACGAAACGCCGCCCCCGCCCGGTCGTTCCCCCGGTCGTTGAGCGAGCGCAGCGAGACGAAACGGCGCACCGAATCGGGATCGACGTTTCGTCTCGTCGCTGCGCTCCTCGCTCAACGACCGGACCACACCGTCACCCCCGGTCGTTGAGCGAGTGGAGCGAGACGAATCGCCGCACCCGCCCATCCGGTCGTTGAGCGAGCGCAGCGAGACGAAACGCCGCACCCGCCCATCCGGTCGTTGAGCGAGCGCAGCGAGACGAAACGCTGCACCCTCCTCCACAGCCTCGGCGTGTCGGCAGTTGTCCACAGGAAGCACCCGTGATCTGGGTTTTGTCGACCTGAATGTCGGTGGCCCCGAGAAGAATCGGAGCATGACAGGAACCACGCCGACCGCATGGCAACAGCGCATCGACACGCTGCTCCACGCGCTCGCCGACGCCCGCCGCGACGCCGCCGCAGCCCAGGCCCGTGAGGTCGCGCTGCTGGCCGAGGCAGTCGAGATCGCCCACGCGATGGCACAGGATGCCGGTGGCCCGACGTCCGTGGCGGACATCCCGATCCGGTCGCTTGCGGCACAGATCGGGGCCGCCGCGCGCGTGTCGGACCGGACGGTGCAGAAGCACATGTCCGATGCCGTCGTACTCGTCGAACGGTTCCCGGCGACGTTCGCCGCGTGGGCCGCTGGGGACGTGTCACGCGGGCATGCGCGGGTTCTCGTCGAGACGGGCGCGGCGATAAAGGACGATGCGGCACGCGCCGTGTTCGAAGACGCGGCGCTGGAGGTCGCGCAGCGGGAGACACCAGGACGGCTCAAGCCCGCCGCACGGATCCTCGCCGCACGGTTGCACCCGATCCCGCTGCAGGAACGCCACACGGCTGCCGCGACTGCGCGGGAGGTGTGGGTGCGTGACCTCGACGACGGCATGGCCGAACTCATCGCGATCCTGCCCGCCGCGATCGCCCACGGCATCCGCGACCGCCTCGACCAATACGCGAGGCGCGTCATGGACGCCCGAGGCGCGGGCGGCGGAGCGAGCCCGGGTGGCACCACCGACGGGTCCCTCCATCCCGACACGAACTCCACCAACACGCGCCCCACCGACACCCGCCGCGTCAGCGAGGTGCGGGCCGACGTGTTCGCCGACCTCCTCCTCACCGGGCACGCCTCACCCGACGTCTCGAACGACGCGATCCCCGCCGGGGAAGCGATCATCGCGCGGGTGCAGGTCACCGTCCCCGCCCTCACCGCGGCTGGACACGATGACGCCCCCGCCGAACTCATCGGGAAAGGCCCCATCGACACCGCGACCGCCCTCCGCCTCGCCGGCACCGCCACAGGGTGGGACCGGGTGCTCACCCACCCCGTCACCGGCACCGTCCTCGCCATCGACCGATACCGGCCCAGCGACCACCTCAAACGCACCCTCCGCGTCAGGGACGAACACTGCCGATTCCCCGGCTGCCGCATGCCCACCGGCCGGTCCGACATCGACCACACCACCGCCCGCGAACACGACGGCCCCACCGAACTCACCAACCTCGCCCACCTCTGCCGCCGCCACCACACGTTGAAACACCACTCAGCGTGGCGCGTCCGGCAGACACCCGACGGCATCCTCCACTGGACCAGCCCCACCGGACGCACCTACCCCGACCACCCCGCCCGCACCCTCGTGTTCACCACGGAGAGGGTCGACACTCATGGAGATCCCGATCCACCCGCCGAGCCGCCGTTCTGACCCGGCCGGCGCAGTCCCCACTCCCTGCTCTGCGGACGGGACTCCCTCGCCCGCCGATCGAGCTCACCGCACCACCCGCCGATCGAGCTCACGACATCCCCCACCGCACCACACGCACCCCCGCCCGCATGCCCACCGCATGCCCACCACACCGGGCCACCCACTCACACCGCGGAGATGACCTCGGCAGGAGTCGCGCCGCGGGCGATCGGTCGGCCGGGCGACCGGGTCCACTGGCTCCACGCGCCGGGATAGACGCGCGCGTCGATACCAGCGACCGCGAGGGCGAGCGCAGAATGCGCCGAAGCGATCCCGTTGTTGCAGTACAGCACGACGCTCACGCCCGGACGGATGCCGTGTCCGGCGAGCGCGGCGCGCAGCCGCTCCGGGGGGTGCAGCCGCCCGTCGGACGCGATGTGCGACACCGTCGGAATGTTCACGGCGCCCGGGATGTGTCCTGCACCGGGGTCGAGACCGGCGACCTGACCGCGGTAGTGCTGCGGCGCACGAACGTCCACGAGCACACCCTCGCGCGGAGCCACCGCGGCATCCTGGATCGACGCGACCACGACCGTCGAGGCGGGAAGTCGCACGCTCCCCGGGGGCGGCGCATGATCGCCTCGCGCGAGGTCGTACCCCGCAGCCAGCCACGCCCGGAAACCGCCATCCAATACGCGAATGTCGACCCCATACCCGCGCAGGAGCCACCACGCGCGAGCCGCGGCGACACCGTCGTTGTCGTCGTACGCGACCACCCGCTCGCCCGGCTGCAGCCCCCAGCGTCGCGCCGACGACTCCAGCTCGGCGCGCTCCGGGAGCGGGTACCTGCCCTCCTCCGGCCGGCCCGGGCGAGCCAGTTCCCGTTCCAGGTCGACGTACACCGCCCCGGGAAGGTGCCCCTCCAGGTATGCCGGCCGGCCTTCGGGCTCGTTCAGGCGCCAGCGCACGTCGAGGAGACGCGGCGGCGCGGAGCTCTCCAGTTCGGCGTGCAGCCGTGCGGCGGCGACGAGGGGGGACGACATGACCTCATGGTCCCCGAGGCGCCACTCCCCCTGCCCGGCGCGTCGCAACACGAGGTCACGCTGCGGGGCTTCGCCGTCACATTCGTTCACACGGGGTCACACGGCAACACACTCGACCCTCGCCCCCTCCGCGCGGGGTTACCGTCGAAGGGTGACCTCCTCGCCCGCCGCACGCTTCGACGCCCCCGACCACCGCTTCGCGTCGTCGCTGTCCGCCGACGAGTTCAAAGCGCTCTTCCGGGGACACCCCGGCGGCGTCGCCGTCATCACCGCCGACGCGGGCGACGGCCCGGTCGCCCTCACGGCGACCTCCGTCTCGTCGGTCAGCGCCGATCCGCCGCTGCTGATCTTCTCCATCTCGACGCTGTCGTCGGCATCCGACGTGCTCTCCCGGGCAGAGACGATCGTCGTCCACCTCCTCGATGCGCACGACCTCGACGTCGCCCGCCTGGGAGCCACGAGCGGAGTGGACCGCTTCGCCGACAGCGACCAGTGGTCACGTCTCGTCACCGGCGAACCCGTCTACCACGACGTCCGCGCGTGGGTGCGCTGCGCCGTCATCGGCCGCATGGATGCCGGGTCGTCCACCGTCATCGCCGCCCACGCGCTCCAGTCGCAGGTCGCGCGCGACGTCACGCCCGGCGAGCCCGGCGACGCGCTGGTGTACCACAACCGCACGTGGCACCGCCTCGGCGAGCACTCCCGCATCGAGTCTTGACCGGCGAACACTCCCCGATTCGAGTCCCGACCTGTGGAGTCCGGACCCGGAGGATCGCGGCCCGGCGAGTCCCGACCGCCAGTCCCGACCCGGCGGATCGCGGCCTGGCGAGTCCCCAACGCACTCACAGCGACTCCTGAAACTGCCCCGATACGGTCAGACCATGGAAGCGACGCCGCGGCCCCTGTCCGTCCTCACCGAGGAGGGCGTCGCGACCTTCTCACCCGACGAGCTCCGCGCGATGCGCGACGAGTTCCAGCGGTTTCTCCTGGGCTACCAGTTCGGTCTGCGTGAAGTCGAGACCAAGATCGGCATCCTTCGCGACGAGTTCCACCTCACGCACGACTACAACCCGATCGAGCACGTGTCGAGTCGCGTCAAGTCGGCCGACAGCCTGATCGAGAAGGTCGTGCGCAAGGGGATCGAACCGACCTTCCCGGCGATCAGCGCCGGCATCACCGACATCGCCGGAGTTCGAGTCACGACGAGCTTCGCGAAAGACGCCTACCGCCTCTTCGACCTGCTCACCGCGCAGGACGACATCACGCTGCGCGAAGTGAAGGACTACATCGCACAGCCGAAGGACAACGGCTACCAGAGCCTCCACGCGATCGTCGAGGTGCCCGTGTTCCTCTCGAGTGGACGCATCGACGTGGTCGTGGAGGTGCAGTTCCGCACCATCGCGATGGACTTCTGGGCGAGCCTCGAGCACAAGATCTACTACAAGTACGCCGGCGCGGTTCCCGACGGGCTGCTCGCCGAACTGAAGGATGCCGCGCAGACCGCCGCCGAACTCGACGCGCGGATGGAGCGGCTCCACGGCGAACTCCACGGCCCCCGGCCGGGCCGCATCGTCGCCGCCTGACGACATCGCGCCCGACGCCAGCGCCGGGCCGACTCCCGGCTACAGCCCCTTGCCGCCCGTGACCGGGAGCACCGCACCGGAGACGAAACTCGCGTCGTCCGAGGCGAGGTACACGTAGGCACCGGCGAGTTCGGCAGGCTGCCCCGCACGGCCCAGCGGAGTGTCCTCACCGAACGTGGCGAGGCGTTCGGCATCCCACCCCGTCGCGGGGATCAGCGGCGTCCAGATCGGGCCGGGAGCGACGGCGTTGACCCGGATGCCGGACTCCCCCAGCTCCTCGGCGGCGGCCTTCACGAACGCGACCTGCGCCGCCTTCGTCATGGCGTAGTCGATGAGGCCCGCCGACGGGTTCGACGCCTGGATCGACGACGTGACGATGATCGATGCGCCGGGCTTCAGGAGCGGCACCGCCGCGCGCGCCGAGTACAGCATCGCGTACAGGTTCGTCTGGAACACGCGATCGAACTCCGCCGTCTCGAGCGTGCCGATGCCGTCGCGGTCCTTCTGATACGCCGCGTTGAGCACGACGATGTCGAGTCCGCCGAACGCCTCCGCCGTATCGTTGACGATCGAGGTCGAGAACTTCTCGTCGCGCACGTCGCCGGCGAAGGCGAGCCCGCGCCGACCCGAATGCTCGATCAGGGCGACGGTCGCATCGGCATCCTCCTGCTCCTCCGGCAGGTGCGCGATCGCGACGTCGGCACCCTCGCGGGCGAAGGCGATCGCCACCGCGCGCCCGATGCCCGAGTCGCCGCCCGTGATGAGTGCACGTCGACCGTCGAGGCGTCCGCTGCCGCGGTAGGTGTCCTCGCCGTGGTCGGGGGTCGGCGTGGTCTCGGATGTCAGTCCGGGCTGGTCCTGCTCCTGGTCGGGGAAGCCGCCCTCGTGGTAGGCGTGGCGGGGATCGCTCATGGTCGGGGTTCCTCTCGTCGGGATGCCGCAATCGTCGGGATGCCGCAATCGTCGGGATGCCGCGTCCGTCGGGATGCCGCGTCCGTCGGGATGCCGCAATCGTCGGGGTGCCACGCTAAGCCGCGACCCGCAGTGCTCCGCACGGGGTTGCCGCCGGTCGACGGATGACGTATCGTCGCGCAACGAAATCCGAGAGCGCGTCACGAGGGCCGTGACACGGCGTTCGGCGTAGAGTGTGCGACCGTGGGCACCATCTACTACGGCGGATCGGCGACACCGATCCACATCGACGACCGCGCGCTCGCGCACCTGAAGGTCGTGGTCGCGACCAAGCTGCGGCGCGGCGAGAGCTTCACCCTCTCGTGGAAGCACCCGGAGGACGAGGAGCGAGGACGCAGCACCATCTGGCTGCATCCGTCGATCCCGCTGAGATTCGTGTTCGATGAGCCCGAGAGCCCCGAGCTCAGCCGGGAATGGCTCGAAGAGCTCGCGCAGACCGCCAACTCGTCCGGCGGAATGATGCTCGTCGCCGAGCACATCGAAAACGGAGACGACGAGCCCGAAGACACCTCACCGCAGGCCGTCGAGGTCTCGCGCGACTGACGGTCTCGCGTGACTGACGGTCTCGCGCGATTGACGCGGATCGGCCAGACCCGCCCGGTGTCGGACCTCGCTAGTCGACGGTCGGCTCGGAGGCGCTGGACTCCGGCGGCTCCGGCACGATGTGGAGGCCGCCCGTGGAGTTCGCCGTGTAGGTGAGCGCCTCGAGCCACGCACGGTTGAGGCTCGGCTGACGGCTGCCGAAGTACTTGTAGACGAGGGATGCCGAGGGGTGCAGCCACACCGACGTGCGGCCGTCGCCGAGGCTCGGGTCTTCACGCCAGGTGAAGTGGAACGCCTCGCCGCGCCGGAGCTTCTGTCCGATGACGATCTGGACGTGAGCGAGGACGCGATCGTCGAAGTCGACGGTCACCGAGCCCTCGTAGATGAACTTCCCCAACAGTGACCTCCGCCGTGCGCGCGCGATGATCGCGCTACAGCGACGGTAACCTACCTCGGGCTCAACGCAGAGTCGCCGCCCGGCGCTCGATCTCCGCGCACGCCATCTCCGCCCCCGGCATGAGGGGAGCCAGCACGGCATCCGCGTCGAGCACCGCGACGCCCACGTGGGCGCTCAACAGCAGCGAGCATTGCGACAACTCCCCGTCGTGCAGCGTCGGGAACTCGACGACATCCGTCCTCAACGTGCCGTGCAGGAGCCGCGCGTAGTCGATCACCGCATCCGCGATCTCGTTCGTCGTCAGGAGCCGGTGGCCGTCGATCAGGATGTCTTTCATGTCAGGAACCTCAAGCGTGCGGTCGTTTGTGCGCGGTCGTCGGCGGGATGGTTCGAGTCAACTCCCGCGGAACATCGGGCGCCACCCCTTGACAGGCCACCAGCACGGGGGTACCGGCGATCCCCGGGATAGGACACCCGGCGCGTCACTGTCAAGGGGTTGAGCCGAGACCCCCTGCACGCGGATCCTCGATGCATGACCACTCTCGCTGTCATCCTGCTCGTCATCGGCATCGCGCTTCTGCTCGTCGGCGTCTTCGTCGAGGCCGCCAAGATCCTCCTGTGGATCGGCCTCGTCATCGTCATCGTCGCGGTGATCGCCTGGCTCATGCGCATCGTCCGACGAAACGCCTGACCCGCTCGTTCGCGTGACCCGCTAATTCGCCTGACCCGCGACTCCACGCGTGATCCGCGGGCCCGCGCACACGCTCGGGTCGCCGGATCGACGGCGGTGTTACCGCGCCGTTACGCCCGTCCGGACGATCTGTCGGAGCGGCGCGGATGCCGGGAGGGTTCGTCCGGTGGGGCCACGCGATCATTGCGCGCTCCCCATCGGACGTATTGAATGGCCGCACACACGCGCCACCGAGGCGCGGGGAGCGGAGCACGCGTGACGTCGGCACCCGAAACGACGATCGACCGGCCCGGCTCTGCGGAGCCGGCGAAGGCCGGAGCCGTGGTGCTGGACGGCATCACCAAGCACTACGGCGAGCAGCTCGCCGTCGACGACCTGTCGCTCACGATCGAGCCGGGCGAGTTCATCTCGCTCCTCGGACCGTCGGGCTGCGGCAAGACGACGACCCTGCGGATGATCGCTGGCTTCGAGCATCCCGACGCGGGAGACATCTTCATCTCGGGCCGCAGCGTCCTGGGCACCCCGCCCTTCAAGCGCGACGTCAACACGGTCTTCCAGGCGTATGCGCTGTTCCCGCATATGTCCGTCGCGGAGAACATCGCCTACGGCATGCAGCAGCGCCGTACGCCGAAGTCGGAGGTCCGCGAGCGCGTCACCGCCGCCCTCGACCTCGTGCAGATGCGACGGTTCGCCGACCGCAAGCCCACCCAGCTCTCCGGCGGTCAGCAGCAGCGCATCGCGCTCGCCCGCGCCCTCGTCAACCGTCCGTCGGTGCTCCTGCTCGACGAGCCGCTGGGAGCGCTCGACCGCCAGCTCCGCGAGGAGATGCAGCTCGAGCTCAAGCTCCTGCAGTCGCGTCTCGGCATCACCTTCGTCTTCGTCACGCACGACCAGGGTGAGGCGCTCTCCATGAGCGACCGGATCGCGATCATGCGCGAAGGGCGCATCGAACAGCTCGCGGATGCCGACACCGTCTACGCGCGCCCGTCCTCCGCATACGTGGCCGCCTTCGTCGGCCAGCAGAACTTCTTCCGCGGAACGCTCACCGGCGGCGACGCCGTGGCATCCCCGCACGTCGTCGTCCGTTCCGCGACGCCGCTCGCAGGGAGCGGCAACGCGGAAGCGGCCGTCCGCCCCGAGAACGTGCGCGTCGCGGCGGCACCCGCAGATGCCAGTACCGCGACCGACACGAACAGCGTCCGCGGCGAACTGATCGGCGTCTCGCACCTCGGCGAGACCATGCAGTACCTCGTGCGGCTCGGTGAGGACCAGAGCCTCATCGCACGCCGTCCCACACCGGAGGCGCCGAACCTGCGCGTGGGCGACGCCGTGGTCTGCACGTGGTCGCCCGAGCACGTGCTGCTCTTCCCCGCCGACGACGCCGCCGCCGACGGCGGCTACATCGCGCCGCCGACCGAGTAGCAGCCCACCGAAGAGACGTTCCCGCATCACCACCCGAACCCGAGCTGGAGGCCCCCGATGACCGAGTCCCGCACCCCGCTGCGCATCCTGGCCCACGAGAGCGCCGTCCCGAGGATCGCCGCCGAACTGTCCCGCCGACGGTTCCTCTCCCTCGCCGCGCTCGCCGGCGGCAGCGCCCTGCTGGCCGCGTGCGCCCCCGGCGGCACGAGCACCAGCCCCACTTCGCAGGCCTCCGGCGGCGCGCTGGAGAGCTCGCTGTCGGTGTACACGTGGGGTGACTACGACTCCCCCGACGTCGTCGCCAACTTCACGTCGGAGCTCGGCCCGAAGGTGACGCTCGACTCCTACAGCTCCAACGAGGAGCTCATTGCGAAGCTCATCGCCGCCAAGGGCACCTCGGGCTTCGACATCGTCGTGCCGACGGGCGTGTTCATCCCGCAGATGATCGAGAACGGCCTGCTGACGAAGTTCAACAAGGACCTCCTCCCCAACCTGTCGAACATGGACCCGAGCGCGCTGGGTCGCGCATGGGACCCGAACAACGAGTACTCGGTGTGCAAGGCGTGGGGCACGACCGGCTTCGTCTACGACAAGACCGTGATCACGCGCGAACTGTCGACGTGGGCCGACTTCTTCGACGCGGCCAAGAACGAGGCCAGCGGCAAGACGAGCATGTCCGACGACCCCGCCGGCATCATCGGCGCCTACTTCTGGGCCAACGACCTCGACTGGAACACGCAGGACGCCGAGCAGCTGGAGGCGTGCCGGAAGTTCCTCGTGGAGGAGATCGCCCCCCACATCGCCGCGTTCGACTCCTACCCCGGCACCAACGCGATCCCGCAGGGCACTCAGGTGCTCATGCAGGCGTGGAACGGCGACGCCCGCCTCGGCCTGCTCGAGTCGCCCGACCCCGACCGCTGGCAGTGGGTACTCCCGGGGCCGGTGACGGAGCTGTGGATGGACAACTGGGCCATCGCGACCGGGGCCCCGAACCCCGAAGCCGCCCACGCTTTCATCAACTTCTCGATGACCCCCGAGAACCTCTCGCTGAACCTCGACTACATCGGCTACAACGTCGGCGGCAAGGACATGCAGGCGGCCGCGGAGGAGTCCGGCATGGAGCTGACGGACCTCATCTTCTTCTCGGAGGAGCAGCTGGCCGCAATGCACGAGCAGGAGCTGAACGACTCCCAGACGGTGCGCGTCGAGATCTGGAACGAGATGAAGGCCGCCGCGGGTGCCTGATCGCTCCGCCCCGCCCGCGGCCCGCCGGTCGCTGGGCGGTCTGCTCGCGGTGCCCGCCTGGGTGTGGCTGGCGATCTTCTTCGTCGCCCCCGTGGGGATGGTGATCTGGTTCAGCTTCGGCTACAAGCCGGGGATCTTCGGCACGCACGCCAACGACATCCTCTCCCTCGACCGCTACGTCGAAGCCCTCTCGCCGACGTTCTTCACGACGTTCGTGAACACGCTGTGGGTGGGCCTGCTCGGCACGGCCCTCTGCTTCCTCATCGGCGCGCCCGTCGCGTACTGGATGGCCTTCAAGGTGCGCCCCGAGCGTCGCGGGCTGCTGATCGCCCTCGTCCTGATCCCGTTCTGGACGAACTTCCTCATCCGCACGATCGGCTGGCAGGTGATCCTCGCACCGGAGGGCTGGCTGTCGCAGGGGCTGCAGACTCTGGGCCTCCTGAACGGCCCGCTCGACCTGCTGTACACGCGCACGGCCGTGCTGATCGGCGTCGTGTACAACTACCTGCCTCTCATGATCCTCCCGCTGTTCGTCGCATTCGACCGGGTGGGCCCCGCCGTCCGGGAGGCCTCGAAAGACCTCGGAGCCGGAAAGGTGACGACGTTCTTCCGCGTCACCCTCCCGCTGTCGCGGCCGGGTGTCGTGGCGGGCGTGCTCCTCGTGTTCATCCCCCTCATGGGCGACTACATCACCGCGACGGTGCTCGGCGGGGCGAAGGGCAACATGGTCGGCCAGCTCGTGGCCAGCCAGTTCCAGACCGCGCAGAACTGGGCGCTGGGATCGGCGATGGCCGTCGTGCTCATGCTGGTGATCGCCCTGACGATCGCCGCAGCCGCCGCACTCCTGTGGCTCGTCGCGCTCCCTTTCCGCACCCGAAATCGCCTCGTGCTGGGAGAGGAGGCTGCGCGATGAGCACCACCAAGACCGAGACGATCCTGCGCCAGCGCGACGGGTCGATGCTGGGCAGCGGAAAGCGCTCCCACCGCTCGTGGACCGACGTCGCCCTCAACGTCTGGGGCGTCCTCGTCATCCTGTTCCTCTTCGCACCGATCATCGTGATCGTCATCTACTCGTTCAACACGGGGCGCCTCCTCGTGTCGTTCGACGGGTTCGGACTCGACGCGTTCCGCACGATCCTCGACAAACCCGCCGTGCAGAACGCCGTGCGCGTCTCGCTCATCACCGCGCTCATCTCCGCGATCATCGCGACGACCCTCGGCACCCTGGCCGGCATCGCGATGGCGCGGCATCCCGGGCGGTGGGTCTGGTGGTTCCTCGGACTGCTCCTGCTCGTCTCGGTGACCCCGGAGATCGTGGATGCCGTCGCCCTCCTCCCCTGGTTCGTCACGCTCGGCCAGGACTGGGGGATGCCGATCTTCAACGACGGCATCGTGCGCCTCTCGATCGGCAGCTCGCTGTTCGCGACGGCCGTCGTGTCGTACCTCGTCCGCGCCCGGCTCGTCGGGCAGGAGGCGAACCTCGAGGAGGCCTCGAGCGACCTCTACGCCGTCCCGTTCACGACGTTCCGGCGCGTGACACTGGCCCTCGCGATGCCCGCGGTGCTCGCCGGCTTCCTCCTCGCGTTCACCCTGAGCCTCGACAACACGATCGTGGCTGCGTTCGTGCAGGTCTCCGGCACGACCCCATGGCCCGTGTACGTGCTGTCCGCCGTGCGATCGGGGCTGCGTCCCGAGGTCGCGGCCGTCTCCACGATCATGCTGCTACTGACCCTCATCGCCCTCGCGTTCGTGGCGCTCGTCCTGCGACGCGCCGGCGACTCCGCGACCGACATCGCCCGGACGATGGGCGGCGCCTGATGCACGCCGATCTCGTCTTCACGGGTGGCCCGGTCTTCACCGCCGACACGGTGCGCTCCCGTGCGTCGGCGGTCGCGGTCTCCGGCGGAAGGATCGTCGCCGTCGGCGGCGACGGCATCCGCGACCTCATCGGACCGCGCACCGAGGTCGTCGATCTCGCCGGACGCCTGCTCGTCCCCGGCTTCCAGGACGCGCACGTGCACCCCGTCTCGGGCGGGCTCGAGCTGCTGCGCTGCGACCTGGGCGAGGGCTCCACGGCCGACGAGTACCTGGCGACGATCGCGGCCTACGCCGCCGCGCACCCGCCGACGGGGCAGGACGACGGCTCCGAGTGGATCCTCGGCGGGGGCTGGGCGATGTCGGCCTTCCCGGGCGGCACGCCGACGGCATCCGCGATGGATCGCGTGCTGCCCGACCGGCCCGCCTTCCTCCCCAACCGCGACGGCCACGGCGCGTGGGTGAACTCCGAGGCGCTCCGGCGCGCGGGCATCGACCGGCACACGCCCGACCCCGCGGACGGGCGCATCGAACGGGATGCCGACGGCAACCCGACCGGCACGCTCCACGAGGGCGCGATGTCGCTCGTCAACCGGCTCATCGCCGACCCGACGCCCGAGTTCCTCCGCGATGCGCTCGTCGAGGGCCAGCGCTACCTGCACTCCTACGGCATCACCGCCTGGCAGGACGCCATCATCGGCGACTACAGCGACCTCGTCGATCAGGGCGAGACGTACCGGCAGGCCGCGATCGACGGCACGCTGACCGGCCGCGTCGTGGGCGCCCTGTGGTGGGACCGAACGAAGGGGCTCGAGCAGATCCCCTCGCTCGTGGAGCGCCGCGAGCGCTTCAGCCACGGCCGCTTCCAGGCGACCAGCGTCAAGGTCATGCAGGACGGCGTGGCCGAGAACTTCACCGCCGCCATGCTCGAGCCGTACCACGACGGCCACGGGCACTTCACCGACAACTCGGGCATCTCGTTCGTCACGCCGGAGATCCTGAACGAGGCGGTGCCGCAGCTCGACGCCCTCGGCTTCCAGGTGCACTTCCACGCGATCGGCGACCGGGCCGTGCGCGAGTGCCTGGATGCCGTCGAGCACGCGATCGCCCGCAACGGCCGCGGCGACGGTCGCCACCACATCGCGCACATTCAGGTGGTGCACCCCGACGACGTGCCGCGCTTCCGCACGCTCGGTGTCGCGGCGAACATGCAGTCGCTGTGGGCGACGCTGGAGCCCCAGATGGTCGATCTCACGCTGCCGTTCCTCGGGGCGCCCCGCGACGCGTGGCAGTACCCGTTCGGCGACCTGCTGCGCGCGGGCGCCGTGCTCGCCGCAGGCAGCGACTGGTCGGTCTCCTCACCCAATCCGCTCGCGGCCATCCACACCGCCGTGAACCGACAGGCGGCCCCGGGCTACGAGGAGGGGGACTACGAGCCGTTCCTCCCGGAGCAGGCGATCGACCTCGCCACGTCGCTCACCGCGTACACCGCCGGGTCGGCGTGGGTGAATCACCTCGACGAGGCGACCGGGACCATCGAGGTGGGCAAGTACGCCGACCTCGCCGTGCTCGATCGCGACCCGTTCGCGGGGCCCGCCGATCAGATCGGCGCGACCCGCGTGCTCCAGACGTTCGTCGACGGGGCGCGCGTGTACGGCGCCTCCGACGCCTGAGAAGGGACCTCTCGTGGGAACCACCGTCTTCGAACGGATGCCGGCACCGGCATCCGTCGTCTCGCACAGCCTCACCGGCACGCGCACCGGGTCGTTCTGGATCGACGACCTGCCCGCCGCCCTCCGACCCGACCGGCCGCCGCTGCGCGGCGAGCACGGCGCCGACCTCGTCATCGTCGGCGCGGGCTACACGGGCCTGTGGACCGCCCTGCTCGCGAAGCTCCGCGACCCCGACCGTCGCGTCGTGGTCGTCGAGGCCAACCGCACCGGCTGGGCCGCGTCGGGTCGCAACGGCGGCTTCTGCGAGGCGAGCCTCACCCACGGACACGAGAACGGCGCGCGCCGCTGGCCCGACGAGATCGACACGCTCGAACGTCTGGGCCTCGAGAACCTCGACGCGATCGAGTCGACCGTCGAGGAGCTGGGCCTCGACGTGCAGTTCGAGCGCACGGGGCAGCTGGCCCCGGCGGTCGAGCCGCACCAGCTCGCGTGGCTCGACGAGTGGCGCGAGGAGGCCGCGGGCGACCCCGACGTCGTCTACCTCGACGAGGCATCCGTGCGCGCCTCCGTCGCCTCCCCCACGTATCTCGCGGCGATGTGGGAGAAGAACACGTGCGCGCTCGTGCACCCCGCGCGCCTCGCCGCCGAACTCGCACGGGCCGCGGAGGAGCGCGGCGTCGTCATCTTCGAGCGCTCCCGTGTGAAGGCGCTCGAGACCACGAGCACCGGCGTGTCGGTCGTCACCGACGGCGGACGCGTCGACGCCCTCCACGCCGTGCTCGCGACCAACGTGTTCCCGTCGCTGCTGCGCCGCAACCGCCTCATGACGGTGCCCGTGTACGACTACGCGCTCATGACGGAGCCGCTGTCGCCCGAGCAGTGGGATGCCATTGGCTGGCGCGACCGTCAGGGCATCGGCGACATGGCCAACCAGTTCCACTACTACCGGCCGTCGCAGGACGGTCGCATCCTCTTCGGCGGCTACGACGCGCTCTACCACTACGGGCGGCGCGTCGACCCCCGCTACGAGGACCGCCCCGACGTGTGGGAGAAGCTCGCGAGCCATTTCTTCACGACGTTCCCCCAGTTGGAGGGACTGCGCTTCAGCCACCAGTGGGCGGGAGCGATCGACAGCTCGACGCAGTTCACGGCATTCTTCGGCACGGCCCGCGGCGGCCGCGTCGCCTACGCGGCCGGGTTCACGGGGCTCGGCGTCGGCTCGACCCGGTTCGCCGGCGACGTCATGCTCGACCTCCTCGACGGCGTCGACTCGGAGCGCACGTCGCTCAAGATGGTGCGCACGCGGCCGTTGCCGTTCCCGCCCGAACCGGCCGCCGCCCTCGGCATCCAGGCGACGCGGTGGTCGATGGACCGCGCCGACCACAACGGGGGCCGACGCAACCTGCTGCTGAAGACCCTCGACGCGCTCGGCCTCGGCTTCGACTCGTGACAGGCTGGTCGCATGAATGACGTGATCTCGCTGGGTGGCCGCGGCGATGCGGGAGGCATCGGTGACGGCGGTGTCGGCGGTGTCGGCGGTGTCGGCGGTGTCGGCGGTGCCGGCGGTGTCGGAGACCTGGGCGGGGAGCTCGACCCGGGCGTCGTGTACACGGCATCCGCGGTTCCCGTTCCCCTGACGCCCGTCGCCGCGGCGCAGGTCGTCGCCGGCGATCCCGCGACGGGGTCGATCGATCTCGACGAGGACATGGGGCTCGGCATCTGGGAGATGACCCCGGGCGCGATGCGCGACGTCGAGATCGACGAGGTGTTCGTCGTGGTGGCAGGGTCGGCGACCGTCGAGTTCGTGAAGCCCGCCCAGCCCTCGATCGAACTCCGGCCGGGGGCGATCGTGCGCCTCGAGGCCGGGATGCAGACCGTGTGGACGGTGCGCGAGACACTCCGCAAGGTCTATCTCGCCTGACGGGGCCTGACGGAGGTCAGCGGCTCGCGGAGCGCCGCACGAGCAGGGCCAGGTGCAGCGCCGTCTGGATCTCGCCGTCGTCGAGGTCGACGCCCAGAAGGTCCTGGATGAGCGCGATCCGCTGGTAGAACACCGAGCGCGACAGGTGGGATGCCGTGGCCGCCGCCGTGCGGTTGCCCGGGTGGGCGAGCATCGCCGCGAGCACGTCGAGCAGATCGCCGCCGCGCGACAGGTCGTACTCGATGAGCGGCGCGAGCATCCGCTCTCCGTGGTCGAGCACGCGGTGGTCGTCGCGCAGCGCCGTCACGAGCCGCGCCAACGGCCGATCCTCGGCGCGGCGCACGTGCGGGCCGCGACCCGCGCGCTGCAGCGGCGTCCGCGCGAGATCGATCGCCTCCTGCAACGAGGCCAGCGCCCCCTCCACCCCCTGCTCGGGAGACCCGATCGACACCACGAGGCGAGACGACAGCGGAGACAGCGCCTCCGCGAACCGCAGAGCGGCGGCCTCGTCGAACACGGCACGCGCCGGCAGCGAGACGAGCATCGTGACCCCCGCGCCGTCGACGATACCGCCGAGGAGCACGCGACCGCCGACGCCCGACAGGGCCGCCGCCGCGGCATCCGGGTCGACGTCGACCCCTGCGGCGACCACGCCCAGCAGGCGAGCACCCTCCACCGGGAGCCCCGCCGCCTCCAGCCGGGCCAGCGCGCCGCCGTGGCTCGCGAACCGGCCCGCGAGCAGACCGTCCACGAGGCGGCGCTGCCCGATGCGCGCCCACTCGTCGGCCTGACCGTCGGTGAGCCGCCCGAGCGCGAGCGCGATGGCGCCCTGCTCCAGCACCGCCGCCCGCCCGGCGGGATGGACCGGACCCGGGAGGGCGATCAGATACCCCCAACGGATGCCGCGGGCCTCGACGGGCACGATGAGCCACTCGGTGCGCGCGTCGCGGTGCGCCATGCGCGAGCGCACCTCCCAGCGCGCCAGGACTTCCTCCTCGCGGGAGGGCGGCACGTCGGCGACCACGACGTCGTGCGCGAGCGACTCGAGGATCACGGGCGCACCCAGCGTCTGCGCCAGTTGGTGGACGATGAAGTCGGCGGGCGACCCGCGCAGTGCGAGCGCCGTGAACCGCGCCCGCACGTCGTCGCGGGCGCGGAGGGCGGCGGTCTGCTCGGCGATGATGCGCCGGTGCACCGCTTCGGTGACGGTCACGAACTTCACTTCGCGGCGCAGCACCACGAGCGGCAGACCGTGCGCGCGGGCCGTCTCGACGACGACGGCCGGGGCATAGCGGTAGTGGGTGCCGAGCTCCAGCAGGAGCGCCGACAGCCCCACTTCGACGAGCCCGCGGACGAACGCGGCGAGCTCGGCGGGATCGTCGGGCCACGACGAGCCGGTCGACAGCAGCAGCTCCCCGCCGTCGAGGAGGCGGGCCACACCGGCGCTGTCGGAGACGTGCACCCACCGCACGCGGGCGTCGAGGCGGTCGCCGCCGACGAGGATGTCCGGCATCCCCGCCTCGACCGCGTCGAGAGTGAGCACCTCGCGCACCGTCGGGAGACTCTCGTGGGCGGTCGGACGATCCGTCTGGATCGCTCGTTCTTCGCGACGTTCAGCCACCGTAGCGACCCCTCTGCCTCTGCAACACTGGGACTCGTCACAGCCTAGACGACGTCGGTCGTTCTGTCCGGGAGGCCCCCATGTCCCTCATCCGCCACCACATCGCCGGCACCGAATCCGGTGACGGCGCCCGCACCGGGACGGTGTTCGACCCCGCGACGGGACGCCCGCAGCACGAGGTCGCCTTCGCCTCGGTCGCCGAGACCGAGGCGGCCATCGCCGCGGCCGCCGCCGCGCTCCCCGCGTGGCGGGCGACGAGCCTCATCAAGCGCGCCGATGTGTTCTTCCGGCTGCGCCACCTCCTCGTCGAACGCACCGACGAGCTCGCCGCGATCATCACGAGCGAGCACGGCAAGGTGCTCTCCGACGCCAAGGGCGAGATCAGCCGCGGGATCGAGAACGTGGAGTTCGCCGCGGGCCTGGTGCACCTGCTCAAGGGCGAGCACGCCGAGCAGGTCTCCCGCGGTGTCGACGTGCACTCCGTGAAGCAGCCCGTCGGCGTCGTCGCCTGCATCACCCCCTTCAACTTCCCCGTGATGGTGCCGCTGTGGATGACGGCATCCGCCATCGCGTGCGGCAACACGGTCGTGCTGAAGCCGAGCGAGAAAGACCCGTCGGCCGCCCTCTTCCTCGCGCGCCTCTACGAAGAGGCGGGCCTGCCCGCGGGCGTGCTGAACGTCGTCCAGGGCGACAAGGTCGCCGTCGACACGCTGCTCGACGCCCCCGCCGTGCGCGCGGTGAGCTTCGTCGGCTCGACGCCCATCGCCCGCTCCATCTATGCCCGCGCAGCCGAGAACGGCAAGCGCGTGCAGGCCCTCGGCGGCGCGAAGAACCACATGGTGGTCATGCCCGACGCCGACCTGGATGCCGCGGCGGACGCCGCCGTGTCGGCCGCCTACGGTTCGGCCGGCGAGCGCTGCATGGCCGTCTCGGTGCTGGTCGCGGTCGGCGACGACGTCGCCGACGCGCTCGTGGCCAAGGTCGCCGACCGCGTCGCGGCGCTGAAGATCGGGCCCGGCACCGATCCCGAGAGCGAGATGGGGCCGCTCATCACGCGGGAGCACCGCGACAAGGTGGCCTCGTACATCGAGGGCGCGCCGGGCGAGGGCGCCACGGTCGTCGTCGACGGCACGGCGCAGAGCTTCGACGGCGACGGATTCTTCCTCGGCGTCTCGCTCGTCGACCACGTGCGCCCCGGGATGAAGGTGTACGACGAGGAGATCTTCGGCCCGGTGCTGTCGGTCGTGCGGGTCGCGAGCTACGACGAGGCCGTGACGCTCGTCAACGACAGCCCCTTCGCCAACGGCACCGCCGTCTTCACCCGCGACGGCGGAACGGCGCGCCAGTTCGAGTTCGACATCGAGGTGGGCATGGTCGGCGTCAACGTGCCGATCCCCGTGCCCGTGGGCGCGTTCTCGTTCGGCGGCTGGCGCAACTCGCTGTTCGGCGACTCGCACATCTACGGCCCCGAGTCGATCCACTTCTACACCCGCAGCAAGGTGGTCACGACCCGCTGGCCCGACCCCAGCGAGAGCCAGATCAGCCTCGGGTTCCCGAGCAATCACTGACCCGCGCCGCGTCGACTCGCCGCGCTCGCTCGACGACCGGCGGCGGCGCTCGCTCGCTCATTCCGGAGAGGACCTCATCATGACCGTCATCGACCCCGAAGCCGACGCGCTGGTGCGCGCCGACGACCGCGGCCACGTCTTCCACTCGTGGAGCGCGCAGGCGCTCATCGACCCGCTTCCCGTCGCGGGCGGCGAGGGTGCGAGCTTCTGGGACTACCAGGGCAACACGTACCTCGACTTCTCGTCGCAGCTCGTGAACCTCAACCTCGGGCACCAGCACCCCGACCTGGTCGAGGCGATCCAGCGGCAGGCGGGCAGGCTCGCGACGATCCAGCCCTCGATGGCCAACGACGTGCGCGGCGACCTCGCCCGGCGCATCGCCGAGGTCGCCCCCGAGGGCATGAACAAGGTGTTCTTCACCAACGGCGGGGCGGATGCCGTCGAGAACGCCGTGCGGATGGCCCGCCTGTACACGGGCAAGCGCAAGGTGCTGTCGATGTACCGCAGCTACCACGGCAACACGAGCACCGCGATCTCGCTCACGGGCGACCCGCGCCGGTGGCCGAACGAGCCGGGCGACGGTTCGGTCGCGAAGTTCTTCGGGCCGTACGCGTACCGTTCGCCGTTCCACTCGACCTCGCCCGAGGAAGAGGCCGAACGCGCGCTCGCCCACCTGGAGCAGACCATCGTCCTGGAGGGCGCCTCCACCATCGGCGCGATCATCATCGAATCGGTGGTCGGCACGAACGGGGTGCTCGTGCCCCCGCCGGGATACCTGCCCGGTGTGCGCGCGCTGTGCGACAAGTACGGCATCGTCTACATCGCCGACGAGGTCATGGTCGGCTTCGGACGCATCGGCGAGTGGTTCGCCTTCCAGGCGTTCGACGTGACCCCCGACCTCGTCGTCTTCGCGAAGGGCGTCAACTCGGGGTACGTGCCGCTCGGCGGCGTCGTCATCTCCGATGCCATCGCGGCGCACTTCGACACCGTCGCCTTCCCCGGCGGCCTCACCTATTCGGGGCACCCGCTCGCGTGCGCCCCCGGCGTCGCCACGTTCGAGGTCTTCGCGCGCGACGGCATCCTGGAGCGGGTCCGCGACCTCGGCGAGCGCGTCGTCGCGCCGCGTCTGGCCGAGATCGCCGCCCGGCATCCGTCCGTCGGCGACGTGCGCGGTCGCGGACTGTTCTGGGCGATCGAGCTCGTCGCCGACCCCGAGACGCGGGAGCCCCTCGTGCCGTTCAACGCGAGCGGAGCGGATGCCGCGCCGATGGCGGCGTTCGCCGCCGCGTGCAAGAAGGCGGGCCTGTGGCCCTTCACCCACTTCAACCGGGTGCACGTCGCTCCGCCGCTCGTGATCTCCGAAGACGACCTCGTCCGCGGGCTCGACATCATCGACCGCGCGCTCGACGTCGCCGACGAGGCGATGAAGGCGAGGACGCCCGCGGCATGATGGGCAACGGCGGCGTCTCGTTCTGGTGGCAGCAGCTCGGTCTTCCGTCGCCGCGGACGCCCCTGCCCGGCGACCGCGACGCCGACGTCGCCATCGTCGGCGCGGGGTACACCGGCCTCTGGGCGGCCTACTACCTGAAGAAGCTCCAACCCGATCTGCGGGTCGTCGTGCTCGAGCAGCGCTTCGCCGGGTTCGGTGCATCGGGACGCAACGGCGGCTGGCTCACCAACAGCGTGACCGGCGGCCGCGCGCAGTACGGCCGTGAGGGTGGCGCGCGCCAGCAGGCGGCGATGAACGACACCGTCGACGAGGTCATCCGCGTCGCCGCCGCGGAGGGCATCGACGCCGACATCCGCAAGGGCGGCGAGCTGAACGTCGCCCGCACCCCCGCGCAGCTCGCCCGGCTCACCGCCGCCCACGCGGAAGACGCGTCCTGGCCCCACACCGATGTCGAGCTCTGGGGCCCGCGTCGGACGGCGGCGCACGTGCGGGTCGACGGCGCACTCGGCGGGCTCTGGCATCCGCACTGTGCCCGGGTGCACCCGGCGAAGCTCGTGGCCGGGCTCGCGGCGGCGGTCGAGCGGCTGGGCGTGACGATCCACGAGGAGACGACCGTCTCGCGCATCGAACCGGGACGAGCCGTCACCGACCGCGGCACCGTGCGCGCGACGCACGTACTCCGCGCGACCGAGGGCTTCACGGCGGGGCTCGCCGGCCAGCACCGCACGTGGCTCCCGATGAACTCGTCGATGATCGTCACCGCTCCGCTGCCCGCGGCGGTGTGGGACGAGATCGGGTGGGCGGATGCCGCGACCCTCGGCGACTTCGCCCACGTGTACATGTACGCGCAGCGCACCGCCGACGACCGGATCGCGTTCGGCGGCCGCGGCATCCCCTATCGCTACGGCTCGCGCGTCGACACCGACGGCGGCACGCAGGAGCGGACGGTGCGCGCCTTGACGTCGCTCCTGCGCGAGTTCTTCCCCCGCGCGGCGGAAGCCCCGATCGACCACGCCTGGTCGGGAGTGCTCGGTGTTCCGCGCGACTGGTCGGCGACCGTGGGCCTCGACCCCGCGACGGGTCTCGGCTGGGCCGGCGGCTACGTCGGCACCGGTGTGGCGACGACGAACCTCGCCGGCCGGACGCTGGCCGACCTCGTGCTCGGCCGCGAGACCGACCTCGCCGCCCTCCCGTGGGTGGGTCGACGTGCGCGCCGGTGGGAGGTGGAGCCCCTGCGGTGGCTCGCCGTCCGCGGCCTCTATGCCGCCTACGGTGTCGCCGATCGACAGGAGCGCCGGGGCGGTACGCTGACATCGCCGTTGGCTCGCGTCGCCGACGTCGTATCGGGGCGAGGCCACTGATACTCCTGTCAGTGACGATCGAGGGGACACCATGACCACCACCGGCACCACGCGCGCGAGGCTGCGCGCCGCCACCACCGTCGCGGCCATCGCTGCGCTGCTCGGAGCGCTCACGGCGGCGCCCGCTCAGGCGGACGATCCGGCAGACATGTTCTGCGAGGTGCCCGGACAGGAGCTTGCGATCGCACCCATCTCGGGGCTCAGCGACGGGCAGGCGGTCACGTGGCTGTCGACCGTGAAGGGCACCACGCCCACGACGTTTACCGGGGAGTACATCGGCAAGCTCGACAACGGTCTCGGGTACGACGCGTACGGCAACCCGCGCGACCTCCTGCTCGTGCGGCTCTCCGGACCGGAGGTAGACGGCGCGTCGGGCACCCCCGCGGCGGGCGTGTGGGCCGGCGCGTCGGGATCGCCCGTGTACGACGCCGACGGTGCCCTCATCGGCGCCGTGTCGTACGGCTTCAGCTCGCTCGCCGACAATGTCGCCGGTGTCACGCCCGCCGCCTACATGAAGGCGATCGGCGACCTGCCGCTGTCACGCAGCCTCACCCTGTCGGCGCAGAAGCAGATCGCGACGCTCGCGGGCGAGCCCGCTCCCACGACATCCTCGACGGCGTCGATCCGGCAGCTCCGGCCCGTGCGGGTGACCGTCGGCACGACGGCCGCGACGCTCGACGCCGTGGCAAGCCGCCTCTCGAAGGAGGTCGACGGGTACCGCCCGGTCGCCTCCCGCGGTCTCGCGATCGGCGGCGGCGCCGACGACGGCGCCGACTACCCGATCGTCACGGGAGGCAACATCGCCGTCTCCTACGGCTACGGTGCGGTCGGGTCCGCCAGCGTCGGCACGGTCACCGCCGTGTGCGGCGACGACGTGTACGCCTTCGGCCACCCCAACGAGCAGAACTCCTCGCTCTCGGTGAACATCCACGGCGCCTCCGCCGCACGGATCGTTCCCGACCTGGGCCAGTCGTACAAGATGGTCAGCGCCATCGGCAAGGTGAAGGGCCACCTCGTGCAGGACCGCCTCGCCGGCATCCGCGGTGTCCTCGGCGCCGGCGCGCCGACCGTGCCCGTCACCACGGTGAGCATCGCGGGGAGCAACACGAGCACGGCCGTCAGCCACATCTCGGAGGAGCTCCTGCTCGCGCCGGCCGTCGCTGCCCAGCTCGGAACCGACGTGCTGCGCACGCTCGACAACGCCTGGGAAGGCACCGCGAAGGTGTCGTGGCGGATCGAGTACGAGCGCGACGGTCGCGTGTCCACGCTCCACAACGTCAACACCTACTCCAGCCGCGAGATGCTGACCGAGCTCGTCGGGTGGGACGTCTCCGAGGACATCGCGCAACTGCAGGCCAACCCCTTCGACGACGTCACGATCGTGAGCGTCAAGGCGACATCGCGCTTCGCCGAGGGATATCGCGTCGGCCGGGTGTCGGCGCTGCAGATCCGTCAGTCCGGGACGTGGAAGAACGTCGCGCCGGGCAGCGTCATGAAGGCGACCCGCGGCAAGACGTACGACTTCCGCACCGTGCTCAAGGCCGCTCCGGGCGCCGTCAGCGGCACGCAGTACGTGCCGTTCTCGGTCACGGTCCCCTCGACGGTGAAGCGGACGATGACCCTGACGGTGTCGCCGCCGACCGAGCAGTGGGACGACCCAGTGATGGAGGCGGAATCCTTCGACGAGCTGATCGCCGCGCTCAACGCCAACGCACGCGCCGACGTCGTGGAGCGGACCGCTTCCTACGTCAAGACCAACGGCATCCGGTCGACGCGGACGATCCCGCTGCCGGCCCCCGTCATGATCGACGGCGGTACCCGCATCTCGTTCCAGTTGCAGGTCTCGCCCTAACCCTGCGGCGCGAGGTCGTCCGGGCTCACCCCGAGGAGCCCGGCGACCGCGCGCGCCGTGAGAGCGCGACGGTCGGGATGCGCGTTCCACCGCACGAGCGAGTGGGCGTTCAACCCGTCGATCATCGCGAGCAGGTGCCACGCGATCGCCGCCTCGTCGCCCGCATCGAACACACCGGCATCCATGCCGTGACGCACCTCGCGCGCGATCGCGGTCTGCCAGGCATCCATCTCGTCGCGCACACGTGAGGCCAGCGCTTCCGAGCGCGCCCCCATCGCCCACGCCTGCACCCAGACGAGCGTGATGTCGTCGCGCGTGCCGTCGAGGAGGGTCTCCAGCAGGATGCCGAGGCGTCGCGCAGGCTCTGCGGCGGTGTCGAGGAGTGTCGCGACGTCGTGCCGCTCGGCCGCCACGAGCGCGCCGAAGGTGTCGGCGACGAGGTCGTCCATGCGCGGCGCGTAGTGGGCGACGAGGGCGGGGGCGACCGCCATGCGGGCGGCGACGGCGCGGAGCGTGACGGCATCCAGGCCCGCCTCGAGCGCGATCGCTCGCGCCGCCTCGGCGACCTGAGCGCGGCGCTGGTCGGGAGACGTGCGCGCGGCACGGGGTCGTGCAGGACGGGGGCGTGCAGTTGACGGGCCGGTCATGAGGTCGGTACGCTCCCCTTGTTGATCGCTTGATCAATACTGTAGTCCGAACCGCGAGGAGATGCCATGGCCTGGCGCATGCCCGCCGAGACGGCGCCCCACGAGCGCACGTGGATGACCTTCCCCGCCGAGGGCGAGACCCTCGGCGACACCGACGCGCTGCGCAACGAGGGCTACGCGGCGTGGGCGGAGGTCGCCGCCGCCGTGGCCCGGTTCGAGCCCGTGACGATGGTGGTCGATCCCGCCGAGCATGCGCGGGCGCGCCGCATGCTCCCGAGCGAGGTCGAACTCCTGGACGCGCCGGTCGACGAGTTCTGGATGCGCGACTCCGGACCCACGTTCGTCGTGGACGAGACGGGCGCGCTCGGTGCCGTCGACTGGATCTTCAACGGCTGGGGCGCCCCGGTGTGGGCGTCGTGGCGGAAGTCCGCCGAGCACGCGCGCCTCGTCGCGGCCGCGACCGGAGCCGAGCTCGTGAGCTCGACCCTCGTGAACGAGGGCGGCGGCATCCACGTCGACGGCGAGGGCACTGTGCTCCTCACCGAGACCGTGCAGCTCGACCCCCGCCGGAACCCCTTCGCCGACAGGGCGCGGGTCGAGGCCGAGATGGCCCGCACCGTCGGCGCCACGACAGCGATCTGGCTGCCCCGCGGCCTCACCCGCGACTACGACGACTTCGGCACCAACGGTCACGTCGACATCGTCGCGACGCTCGCCTCGCCCGGCAGGCTCCTCCTCCACGACCAGCGCGACCCCGGCCACCCCGACCACGTCGTGACCTCCGAGCTGCGCGCCCTGCTCGCCGAGCAGACGGATGCCGCGGGCCGACGTCTCGAGATCATCGACCTCCCCGCGCCGGAGACCCTGCGCGACGGCGAGGGCTTCGTCGACTGGAGCTACGTGAACCACCTCGTCGTCAACGGCGGGGTGATCGCGTGCGGGTTCGGCGAGCCGCGCGCCGACGCGCAGGCCGTCGAGATCCTCGCCGCCGCGTACCCCGGTCGCGAGGTCGTCACGGTCGACGCACGCCCCCTGTTCGCCCGCGGCGGCGGCATCCACTGCATCACCCAGCAGCAGCCGGCGGTCACCCCGTGATCGACGTCGTCGAGGCGTCGATCGCCGACCTGCGGGCGGAACTGGAAGCCGGACGGACCACCGCCGTCGAGCTCGTCGACGCCTACCTCGCCCGCATCGACGCCTACGACGGCCCCGACACGCCCACCGCGCTGCGCGCCGTCGTCGTGCGCAACCCCGCAGCGCGGGCAGAAGCGGCCGCCAGCGACACCCGCCGGGCGCACGGCGCGACCCGCGGCCCGCTCGACGGCATCCCGTACACCGCGAAGGACAGCTACCTCGTCGCCGGGCTGACGGCGGCGGCCGGGTCGCCCGCGTTCGCCGACCTGGTGGCCCAGCGCGACGCCTTCACGATCGAACGCCTCCGGGCGGCGGGCGCGATCTGCCTGGGACTCACCAACATGCCCCCGATGGCCAACGGCGGCATGCAGCGCGGCCTCTACGGCCGGGCCGAGAGCCCGTACAACGCGGCGTACCTCACGGCTCCGTTCGCGTCGGGCTCCTCCAACGGCTCCGGCACGGCGACGGCCGCGAGCTTCGCGGCCTTCGGGCTCGGCGAGGAGACCTGGTCGAGCGGGCGGGGACCGGCATCCCACAACGCGCTGTGCGCCTACACCCCGTCCCGCGGCGTGATCTCGGTGCGGGGCAACTGGCCGCTCGTCCCCACGATGGACGTCGTCGTGCCCCACACGCGCACGATGGCCGACCTCCTGGAGGTGCTCGACGTCATCGTCGCCGACGACCCCCGCACCCGCGGGGACTTCTGGCGCGTGCAGCCGTGGGTGCCGGTGCCGGCCGCCTCGACCGTGCGGCCCGCGTCGTACCCGACCCTCGCGGCGGACGCCGACCTGCGGGGAGTGCGCCTCGGCATCCCTCGCATGTACATCGGCGCAGACCCGGATGCCGGGACCGGCTCGCGCGGCGTCGGCGGTCCGACGGGCGAGCCCATCGTCACCCGCCCGACGGTGCTCACCCTGTGGCAGGCGGCGCGCGCCGCGTTGGAGGCGGCTGGCGCCGAGGTCGTCGAGGTCGACTTCCCCGTCGTGAGCAACTACGAGGGCGACCGTGCGGGTGCCCCCACGATCCTCACGCGCGGACTCGTCTCCCCCGCCTACCTGCGTCGGGAGATCGTCGACCTGTCGGCGTGGGCGTGGGAGGACTTCCTCGCCGCGAACCGCGACCCGGCCCTCTCGTCGCTCGCCGCCGTCGACGGCGAGGCGATCTTCCCGCACCCCGAGGGCGCCCTCCCCGACCGCTACACGGGATTCGACGACGACATCGCCGAGTACCCCGAGTGGGTGCGGACGCACCCCGGTGCCACGCTCGACGACATGCCGGAACTGGCCGACGGACTCCGCGGACTCGAAGAGACCCGCCGCATCGACCTCGAGGAGTGGCTCGACGCGCACGGGCTCGACGCCGTCGTCTTTCCCGCCGTCGCCGACATCGCGCCGGCCGACATGGACGTGAACCCCGCCTCGGCCGACGTGGGCTGGCGCAACGGCACGTGGATCGCGAACGGCAACCTCGCCATCCGCCACCTCGGCATCCCCACGGTCACCGTCCCGATGGGTCTCCTGCCCGACATCGGGATGCCGGTGGGCCTCACGTTCGCCGGGCGCGCCTACGATGACACCGCGCTGCTGCGCCTTGCGATCGCCTTCGAGGCGACCGGGAGCCGCCGTGTGGCGCCCCCGCGCACCCCCGCTCTGCCCCTCTCGACCCTGAAGACGGAGACATCATGACCGCCGACGCCGTTCGCATGCACGAGGTCAGCGAAGAGGCCGCGACCATCGTCGACCTCGTCCTGGACTACTCCCGGCGCCGCCTCCTCTCGCGCGAGACGCCGCTGGACAAGCCGCTGTCGGCGCCGGAGCTCTCTCGGCTGGCCGGCCGCACGATCGACGAGGACGGGATCGGCGCGCGCAAGGCGCTGTCGGTCTTCGAGCACGTGCTGGCTCCGGCGTGCATCACGACCGACGACCCGCAGTACCTGTCGTTCATCCCGTCGGCGCCGTCGAAGGCCGCCGCGGCGTTCGACCTCGTCGTCTCGGCGAGCGCCCTCTACGGCGGCTCGTGGCTGGAGGGCGCGGGGGCCGTGCACGCCGAGAACGAAGTGCTGCGGTGGCTCGGCTCCGAGTTCGGGCTCCCCGCCGGCGCCGGCGGCGTGTTCGTGCAGGGCGGCACCCTCGGCAACCTCTCGGCGCTCGTCGCCGCGCGCGCCCACGCGATCGACACGCGCCCGCGCCCCGACCGCTGGCGCGTCGTGTGCAGCGCGGAGGCGCACTCCTCCATCGCGTCGGCGGCACGCGTCATGGACATCGAGGTCGTCGCCGTGGCTCCCACCGACGACGGGGTGCTGCGGGCGGATGCCGTGGCCGCGGCCCTGGAGGAGTACGGCGCGAGCGTGTTCGCGGTGGTCGCGACCGCCGGTTCGACCAACTTCGGGATCGTCGACGACCTCGCCGGCATCGCGGCGCTCAAGGAGCGGTACGACTTCTGGCTGCACGTCGACGGCGCCTACGGCTTGGCGGCCATGCTGTCGCCGCGGGCGCGACCGCTGTTCGCCGGCGTCGAGCACGCGGACTCGCTCGTCGTCGACCCGCACAAGTGGCTCTTCGCGCCCTTCGACGCGTGCGCCCTGCTCTACCGCGATCCCGAGCTCGGGCGACGCGCCCACACACAGCACGCCGAGTACCTCGACACCCTCACCGAGAAGAGCGACTGGAGCCCGTCCGACTACGCCGCCCATCTCACCCGGCGTCCCCGGGGCCTCCCGCTGTGGTTCTCGCTGGCCACCTACGGCGCCGGCGTGTACCGCGAGGCGGTGACGGCATCCCTCGACCTCGCACAGCAGATCGCCGACGAGATCGAACGGCGCCCGGGTCTCCGCCTCGTGCGGCGTCCGCAGCTGTCGGTCGTGGTGTTCGAGCGCGACGGGTGGGACAAGGCCGACTACGAGGCCTGGTCGGCGCGGCTCCTCGACGACCAGCACGCGTTCGTCACGCCGAGCGGTCACCGCGGGCGCACCAACGCCCGCTTCGCGCTCGTGAACCCCCGCACGACCTTCGCGCACCTGACGAGGATCCTCGACACGACGGCGTGAGGCTGGAGGGACGAATGCAGGAGAGGGCCCCGCCGAAGCCCGTACGGCGGAACCCTCTCCGGAAGATGCGGGAGTCGACAGCGACCCGAACGACATCGCCTCTACCGCATCCCACCCGATGTTGCATGTCCAGGCTAGGCGCCTGGAAGAGTGTCAGCGCACCCGTTGACTCCGCGGGCTCCGAGCTGCTACATGCTCGGCGACGAACGCGCGCGGACGGGAGCCCCGGATGCCGTGTCGGTGCCCGGCGCTAGCCTCGCCGAGTGGATGACCCCCTGCCGCAGCGTTGCCTCCTGTGCGGCGCGACCGCGGGCATCCGTCGCGACGGTCAGTGGCACTGCGCCGTCTGCGACTGGCGAGTGGGCGACGCGCCCGATCCCGACCTGCCGCCGCCGCGCGTCGACGTCGTCTACTACCTGCGCTGGCGGGAGCGGATCAAGATCGGCACGTCGCACCGGCCGCGTCAGCGCCTCGCGGCGATCCTCCACGAGGAGCTCCTCGCGTTCGAACCGGGCGACCGCGCACTCGAACAGCGACGGCACCGGGAGTTCGCCGACCTCCGTGAGGGCGGCGAGTGGTTCACCGCCGACCCGCGGCTGCTGGCGCACATCGCCGCGGTGGCCGGCGGCATCCCCCCGTGGGACGCCTACGCCCGCTGGGTCGCCGACGCCTACCGCCGGTGAGCTGACGTCGCGGGAGCGGTCGTACCCTCTTCGGATGCCGAGGACGACGCCTGGCGCGAGACGTGCGCCGTCAGTTGCGGGGCATTGCTCGCGTGACGTCGCACATCGCCTGACCGGAAGGCAGGAGCGGCAGCAGGCGTCGTCAGGACGCGGGCGGGTGCTCCCCGTCGGGCTGACAGACGGGGCAGTACTGCGCCGCGCCCTTCGATCCCGGAACGTCGGCCACGACGCCTCCGCACACGGGGCAGGGCTCGCCCGTGCGACCGTGCACCCTCATCGACGCGACCTTCCGCGCCTTCAGTTCGGCGATCGGTGCACCCGACCGGTCGGCCAGCGCCCCCGTGAGCACCTCTCGGATCGCGGCGAACAGCCGCGCGCGCTCCCCCTCGCCCAGATCGCCCGCATGCCGCAGCGGGTACAGCCGCGCCACGTGGAGGATCTCGTCGGAGTACGCGTTCCCGATGCCGGCGAGCGACTCCTGCTCCTGCAGCACCGCCTTCAGCTGCTTGCGGCGACCCGCCACGACCCGCTCCAGGTCGGCGAGGGCGAAGGCATCGCCGAGGGGATCGGGTCCGAGCTTCGCGATGGCCGCCACGTCGGCCGCCTCATCGACGACCGAGAGCCCGAATGACAGCCACGTTCCGGCATCCGTCAAGACGAACGCGTCGCCGTCGTCGAGCGTCAGTCGGCCGATCGGCGCGGCGGGCGGGGCGTCGGTGGCAGTGTCGGCGGCAGCGTCGGCCGGCAGACCCGCGGATGCCGCAGCCTCCCCGGCCGGCTCCCACCGCAGCCACCCGGCACGGCCGAAGCTCACGAGGAGCACAGGACCGTCGGTGGCGACCGCGATGTGCTTGCCGTGACGGGTGACGTCGGTCACGGCGCGCCCCGAGAGCTCTCCGAGCGGCCGCGCGCGGGTCTTCAGGGCGCGGAACTCGTCGAGCTCTACCGCATCGATGCGACGACCCGCGGCCCGGTCGCGCACGAACCGCGCGAGCACCTCGACCTCGGGAGACTCCGGCATGCGCCCATCCTCCCCCGCGGGCCGTGCAGGGTCCAGCGGGGCCGGTGAGTGAGTGTCCGGGAATCGCGGTGCGCGGCGCGTCACCGGGAGGCGAGGTACCTGCCGGCGGCGCGCAGCCAGGGCGCGGGATCGGCGAAGGACGCCTCGGCGCTCCCCGCGAGCTCGGCCAGCGCCACGACGGCGACGAAGGCGGACGTGTCGGCATCAGGTGCGACGCGTCCGGCGACGAGCGCGACGGAAACCCCTGCGGCGCGGGCGCGCGACGCCACGAGAGAGGGCACTTTGCCCGCGGCCGACTGTCCGTCGAACGACCCCTCACCGGTGATGACGAGGTCGGCATCCGCGAGCGCCTCGTCCAACCCGATGAGCGCGGCGACATCGTCGGCACCGGGCCGCAGCCGCGCCCCCCACCGGGCGAGCGCGAACCCCGTGCCGCCCGCGGCGCCCGCGCCCGGTGCCGCAGGGTCACCGCCCATTGCACCCGCCAGTCGGGCGAGAGCGGCATCGACGACCGGCACTTCGTCGCCGGTCACCCCCTTCTGCGGACCGAACACCGCCGCCGCGCCCCGCGGCCCGACAAGAGGATTCGTGACGTCGGTGAGCACCATCGCGCCGCCCGGCGGCAGCGGGCGCAGCCCGGTCAGATCGACGGCGGCGACCTCGGCCATCCCGCGCGCGCCGGGTGCGACCGCACGCCCGTCCGCGTCGACGAACGCGGCGCCGAGCGCGACGAGCAGTCCCACACCGCCGTCGGTGGAGGCCGACGAGCCGATCCCGAGCACGAGCCGGTCGACACCGTGATCCAGCGCCGCCGCGATCGCCTGCCCGAAGCCGAACGTGTCGGCATCCCACGGGCAGCGCTCGGCACCGAGCAGCTCGATCCCGCTCGTCGACGCGAGCTCGACGACCCCGGTCGCGCCGGTGCCTTCGCTCGCGCCGGCACCCTTGCGATCGGGAAGAAGCAGCCAGGATGCCGCGACATCGCGGCCGTGCGGACCGCGCACCGTCACCGGCATCCGCGTCGCGCCGGGAACGGCGGCGGCGAACGCGTCGAGCGTGCCCTCGCCGCCGTCGGCCATCGGGCGGCTCCGCACCACCGCGTCCGGGTCCACCTCTCGCCAGCCGTGCGCGACGGCATCGACCGCCGCGGCGGCGCCGATCGAACCCTTGAAGCTGTCGAGGGCGACGACGACGCGGGTCATGACCGAGGCGGCGTGCTCTCGCGCAGCAGCACCTCGAGACGCAGCGTCTCATCGGCCGGCTGCCACTCGGCATCCGTCGCGGCGTGGAAAGCCTGATAGCCGACCTCGTCGAGCGGGATGCGCACCGTCGTGAGCGCCGGAGTCACGTCACGTCCGGTCGGGATGTCGTCGAAGCCGGCGAGCGCCACGTCGTCACCGACCGTTCGCCCGGCCTCGCGGAGAGCGGCGAGCGCCCCGATCGCGACGACATCGCTGATGCCGAAGACCACCGTGCCCGGCGCGACGCCGTCGGCGAGCGCGTCGCGCATGAGGTCGTGCCCCGACTCGCGGCTGAACGTGCCGCGCAGCACGCGAGGCTCCGCGCCGCCGCCCGTCGTGAAGCCCGTGACGAAACCGCCGACGCGCTCGTCGCTCGTCACGGTGCCCTCCGCGGCGGCCAGGACTACCGCTTGCCGGTAGCCGCGGTCCGCGAGCGCGGCACCCAGTTCGCGGGCGCCGCCGCGGTTGTCCACCGTCACCGAGCGCACGCCCGGCACCCCGGCGCCGAGGGCGACGACGCGCCCGCCGCTGGCCGCGAGGTGCTCGACTTCGGCGGCCAGCTCCGTCGAGAGCTCCGACGACGTACGGGATGCCGCGAGGATCAGCCCACGCGGGCGCTGGCCGCGAAGGGCCCTCACGAGCCGCACCTCGCGTTCGGGATCGCGCTCCGTGATGGCGACGGTCACGACGAGACCTGCCTCGTCGGCGCCGCGTGCGACCCCCGACGCGATCTGTCCGAAGTAGGGGTCGGCGATGTCGGCGACGAGGAGGGCGATGATCGCCGACGTGCCGCGCGCGGTCGCCTGCGCCGAGAGGTTGGCCGTGTAGCCGAGACGGGTGGCGGCCGCCTCCACGCGGGCGCGGTAGGAGTCGGCGACCTTGCGCGTCGAGCCGTTCAGCGCCCGCGACGCGGTCGCCAGCGACACCCCCGCCTCGCGCGCGACGTCATCGAGGGTGACGGCGCCGCTGCGCACGGTCACGGGAGCGTCGTCGGTCATGCTCGTGATTCTAGGTGCGGCGACACGGCCGCCGCGAAGCCCTCTGCGGTGCGGCGGACCGCCTCGGCCGGATCGGTCGCCCAGATGTCCTCGTTGAAGATCTCCACCTCGATGTCGCGGTCATAGCCGGTGGCGACGACCGCGCGGGTGAGCGAGGCGAAATCGATGATCCCGTCGCCCGGGTAGTGGCGGCTGAGCAGCACGTCGGCTGGGAGCGGCGTCTTCCAGTCGCACACCTGATAGGTCGCGATGCGCCCCTCGCGGCCCGCGCGGTCGATCGCCGACAGCACGTCGGGGTCCCACCAGATGTGGAACGTGTCTACCGCCGCCCCGACCGCGTGCGCGGGCAGCCCCGCCGCGAGATCCAGCGCCTGACCGAGGGTCGAGACGACACAGCGGTCGGAGGCGAACATCGGATGCAGCGGCTCGATCGCCAGCGTGACACCGGCGGCCTCGGCATCCGGGACAAGCTCTTCCAACGCATCCCGCACCCGCCCGCGCGCCGCGACGAGGTCGCGCGAACCGTCGGGCAGTCCGCCCGCGACGAGCACGAGCACCGCCGTCGATCCGGGCGCCCCCGCCGCGGCGAGAGTGGCCGCCTCCTCGATCGCGCGGCGGTTGTCGTCGATGGCCGCGCGGCGCGCCGGACCTTCGGGCATCGTGAAGAAGCCGGCGCGGCAGTGCGTCGTGAAGCGCAGTCCCGACGCGGCCAACAGGCGCGCGGCGGTGGCGAGGCCGACCTCCTGCACGGGCTCGCGCCAGAGGCCGATGGCCTCGATCCCGGCCTCGGCCGTCACGGCGAGGGCGGTCGCGAGGTCGGCGTGCTTGATGGTGGCCTGGTTGATCGACAGGCGCGGATCCGGGGCCGTCATCGCATGTCCCCTTTTCGGTCGGTTCGGGTCCGGTGCCCGGGTGGCATGTCCCACTTTCGGTCGCTTCGGGGGTGGTCAAACAACCGAATGTGGGACATGGTCAACCCCACTCGGGACATGGGCCGCCGAAAGTGGGACATGGTCAACCGCATTCGGGACATGGGCCGCCGGTTGGGCGGCATGTCCCACTTTCGGTCGCTCCGGGGCCGGTGCCCGGGTGGCATGTCCCACTTTCGGTCGGTCTGGGGCAGCCGCCCCGGCCGCATGTCCCACTTTCGGTCGCTTCGGGGGTGGTCAAACAACCGAATGTGGGACATGGTCAACCCCACTCGGGACATGCTCTGCCGAAAGTGGGACATGGGCCGCCGGAAGTGGGACATGGTCACGGCAGGAGTCCGTTCAGGCGGAGGAGATCCGACCAGCGCGCCGCGGCGAGTTCGGGGCGCTCCAGCGCCTGCGACGCGTTCGCGAGTTCGACGATGCGCGACAGGTGCGGCAGGCTGCGCGCCGAGTGCAACCCGCCGACCATCTGGAAGGCGGACTGGTGACCGTTCAGCCACGACAGGAACGCGACACCCGTCTTGTAGTAGAAGGTCGGCGCGGCGAACACCTGACGGCTGAGGTCTTCGGTCGGACCGAGGATGCGAAGGTAGCCCGCAGTGTCTCCCGCATCGAGCGCCTGGATCGCTGCGGAGGCGACCGGTGTGATCGCCGCGAACGCGCCCAGCAGCGCATCCGAGTACCCCCGGGCAGCACCCGACCTCGACCCCGCAGCCCCCACCGGCGACCCCGCTGCATCCGCCGTCGTTCCCGCGGCGCCCGCTTCGCCCGACGACAACGCGTCGCCCCCGATGAGGCCCACGTAGTTGAAGTCGTCACCCGTGAACATCCGCACGCTCTCGGGAAGGCGCTCACGCACGGACACCTCCGATTCGGCGTTCAGGAGGCTCATCTTCACGCCCGCGATCCGATCGGGATTCTCGCCGATGATCTCCAGGAGCACGTCGGCGGCGGTGCGCCAGTCGGTCGACCCGAAGTAGCCCTCCAGCTGCGGGTCGAACGCGGTGCCCAGCCAGTGCAGCACGACGGGGGTCGTCGCCTCCCGCAGCACCGCGCGATACACGCGGCGGTAGTCGTCGGCGGTCTCGGCGACCCGCGCGAGATGCCGGGATGCCATGAGCACCGGTCCGGCGCCCTGCTCCTCGGTGAAGTGCAACTGTGCGACGTACGCGTCGATCACCTCGGCGAGGGTGAGACGTTCCGCGTCGACGTGGTCGGTGTTGACGCCGACGACCACCGAACCGCCCTCCTCGCGGGCGACCTCGGCCGAGCGCGCGATCAGCTCGCGCGTGGCCGCGGCATCCAGTCCCATGTTGCGCTGGGCGGTGTCCATCGCATCGGCCACGCCGAGCCCCCACCCGTACACGTGCCGGCGGAAGGCGAGCGTGGCATCCCAGTCGATCTCGGCCGGGCGACCGGGGGTGTTGTCCGCGTGGGGCTTCGGGACGACGTGCGCCGCAGCGTACGCGATGCGGGTGCGCAGCGGCGCGGTCGGCCGGGCGAACGCGGGCGCATCGGCGAGCGGGATCACCGACACGGCGCCGTGGGGCGAGAGGAGGGGGAGGTCGGTCATGGTGGTGTCCTCGGGCCGGGCTCAGTCCAGGCTGAGCGTGGGCAGCTCGACCTTGCGACCCTCGGCCGACGAGCGCAGACCGGCTTCGGCCAGCAGCACGCCGCGCGCACCGGACAGCAGGTCGAATGGGTAGTCGGTGCCCTCCGCGTAGGAGAGGAGGAACTCCTCCCACTGCTGCCGGAACCCGTTCTGGAACACCTCGTTGGTGGGAACCTCTGCCCAGTCGGCGTCGTAGTCGTGATCGTCGGCGACGTCGGGGTTCCACACGGGCTTGGGAGTCTGGTTGCGGTGCTGGATCTTCGCACCGAACAGCCCGACGACGGCCGACCCGTGCGTGCCGTCGACGTGGAACTCGACGAGTTCGTCGCGGTTCACCCGCACGGTCCACGAGGAGTTGATCTGCGCGATCACTCCCCCGTCGAGCTCGAACACGCCGTAGGCGGCGTCTTCGGCGGTGGCGGTGTAGTGGGCGCCGTTCTCGTCCCACCGGTCGGCGATGTGGACCGCCGCCTGGGCGTAGACGCTCTTCACTTCGCCGAACAGGTTCTCCAGCACGTAGTTCCAGTGCGGAAACATGTCGACGATGATCCCGCCGCCGTCTTCGGCACGGTAATTCCACGACGGACGCTGCGCCGGCTGCCAGTCACCCTCGAACACCCAGTAGCCGAATTCGCCGCGCACCGACAGGATGCGGCCGAAGAAGCCGGAGTCGATGAGCCGCTTGAGCTTCTGCAGTCCCGGGAGGTAGAGCTTGTCGTGCACGACACCGGTCTTCACCCCCGCGGCATCCGCGAGCCTGGCGAGTTCGAGCGCTTCGGCGACCGTCTCGGCCGTGGGCTTCTCGGTGTAGATCGTCTTGCCGGCGGCGATGGCCTTGCGCAGCGCCGAGGAGCGGGCCTTCGTGACGAGGAAGTCGGCGTAGATCTCCCAGCGCGGGTCGGCGAGGGCGGCGTCGAGGTCGGTGGTGTAGTCCTCGATGCCGTGACGCGCGGCGAGCTCGGCGAGCTTCGCGGCGCTGCGTCCGACGAGGAGCGGCTTGACCGTCAGGCGCGTGCCATCGGGAAGCTCGATGCCGCCCTGGTCGCGGATGGCGAGGATCGAGCGCACGAGGTGCTGGCGGTAGCCCATGCGTCCCGAGACGCCGTTCATGATGATGCCGACCTCGCGCACGGCGGGGGCGTCGACGGCGGCGGGGGTCGAAGTGGTGGTGGGTCGGGTCGTCGTCTCTGACACGGTCGTTCCTTAAGATCGGTAAGCGCTTTCCGCTTCACTCATGATGACATCCGGAATGCGCTTTCCGCAACCCGTGGCGTGCAATCGGGACTAGGTCAGGCCCTCCACTGCGCCTCGGGGGCCGCCGGCGTCGCGACGCGCGGCAGCGGCCGTCAGACGCACCATGCGGCGCTCCCCGATCGACACCAGCGCGAAGGAGAGGAGCCCCAGCACGGGGATGACGAGGGGCAGGAACTGCCACACGATCGTCGCGGCGAGGCCGAGCGCGACGACGGTGTACGCCGTTCCCGAAAGGTCCGCCCGCGCGACGCGAGGGGTGATCCTCACGAGGTCGCGCCACGACGCGCCCGGCGTCCACAGCGACGACGCGATCGTCGCCCCCACGAGCGCCGCGAGGCCGATCGTCGCGACCACGACGGCCACCAGCATCCCACCCGGCACCGTGCCCTCGGCCGTCAGTGCGACGTCGACGGCGACGATCGTGCCGAGCGCCGTCGTCACGACCCCCACCCCGATGCCGCCCGGGAGAGCGCGCACGGCGTCGCGGAAGAACCCGGATGCCGGTGTGGCCTCGGCCGCGAGGAAGCGGCGCAGGTGCGCGGAACCGGCCGCGACCGCGGCGGGCCACGTCACCACCGGGAGGCACACGACCGCCATGAGCGCGCCGATCCACAGCACCTCGCCGAACAGCGCGAACCGCTGCGCCGCACCGGGCCAGCGCAGGACGCTGCCGTCTGCCTCGGCGCGCGCCGGTCGGGACGCGCGGCCGCGACGCGGGCTCATCCCTTCAGCCCCTGCGTCGACACACCCTCGACGAGGAAGCGCTGGAAGACGATGAAGAAGAGCAGGATCGGCAGGAGCGCGAGCACCGAGACAGCCACCGTCGCCCCGTAGTCGGAGGTGGAGGTCTGGTCGTTGAACACCCGGAGCGCGAGCGGCAGCGGGTACATGTCCGTCGAGTTCAGGTACAGCAGCGGCCCGAGGAAGTCGTTCCAGCTCCAGATGAACGCGAAGATGGATGCCGTCACCAGCGCGGGCTTGACCAGCGGCAGGATGATCGACCAGTAGATCCGCCAGTGCCCGCAGCCGTCGATGCGCGCTGCCTCGTCCATGTCGCGCGGGAGCGCGCGGATGAACTGCACGATGAGGAAGACGAAGAACGCCTCGGTGGCGAGGAACTTGCCCAGCAGCAGCGGCACGAAGGTGTCGACGAGGTCGAGGTTCCGGTACAGCATGTACTGCGGGATGATCAGCACGTGGAACGGGAGCAGGAGCGTCCCGATCATCACGGCGAACCACACGCCGCTGCCGGCGAACTTCACGCGGGCGAAGGCGTAGGCCGCGAGGGATGCCGAGATGACCGTGCCGATCACCGACCCGATCGCGAGGATGAACGAGTTCACGAAGAACTGCCACAGCGGCACCCCGCCGACGCCGGCGAGCACCTTGAAGTAGTTGTCGATCGTCGGCTTGTTCGGGAAGAAGCCCTGGTTCGCGCCGAACTCGGCGGTCGGCTTGAACGACGCCGAGAACATCCATGCGAGCGGGTAGAGGATGATCGCCGTCAGCGCGATCATCGCGATCACCCAGACGACCGTCTGCCACGTCTTGCGCTTCCCGAACCGCCGACGCGGGGGCGTGACGCCCTTGGGCAGCACGGCCGTGATGGTCTCGAGGCCCGTCGCGGGCTGGACGGAGGCGCTCATCGGTTGTCTCCCGCGTAGTGCACCCACGAGTTGGAGGTGCGGAACATGATGAAGGCGATGGCGGCGACCACGAGGAGCAGCGCCCACGCCATGGCCGACGCGTAGCCCATCTGGCTGTTCGTGAAGGCGCGCGTGTAGAGGTACACGGTGTAGAAGTTGGTCGCCCCGGCCGGTCCGCCCGTGCCCGAGCCGATGATGTAGGCCGACGCGAAGATCTGGAACGCGTGGATCATCTCCAGCAGCAGGTTGAAGAAGATCACCGGCGAGAGCATGGGCAGCGTGACGCTGCGGAACTTGCGGAACGGGCCCGCGCCGTCGACCGACGCGGCCTCGTAGAGCTCCTGCGGCACCTGCTTGAGGCCCGCGAGGAAGATGACCATCGGGGCGCCGAACTGCCAGACCGCCAGCAGGATCATCATCGGCAGGATCAGCGCGGGCACGCCCACCCAGCCGCCGATGTCGATGCCGAACAGGCTCAGCGAGCTGTCGACGGGGCCGCCGGTGGAGAACATCGCCCGCCACACGATCGCGATGCTGACGCTCGCGCCGATGAGCGAGGGCGCATAGAAGGCGGAGCGGAAGAACCCGGTGCCCCTGCTGCGGAAGTTCAGCAGCATCGCGACCCCGAGGGCCGCGGCGAGCTTGATCGGGGTGCCCACCACGACGTAGAGCAGGGTGATGCGCACCGAGTCCCACCACACGTCGTCCTGCAGCATCCGCTCGAAGTTGCCGAGGCCGATCCACTTCGGCGGGGCGAAGATGTTGTAGTTCGTGAACGCGAGGTAGAGCGAGAAGAGCATGGGTCCCGCCGTGAGCAGGAAGAACCCGATGAGCCACGGCGAGAGGAAGAGATACCCCGCCGCGTTCTCGCGCCGTCGCAGGCTGCTGCCGCGGCGGGGGGCACCTCCCGTCCGACGGTTACCCGCCGGACGGGAGGCCGGTTCGGCCTGCGGCTGTCGCGTCGCGGTCGCGACCGAATCCGTTGCCATGATCTCTCCTTACTCGACTGCGTGCTCGACGGCGGGGCTCAGCCCTGCAGGACGACGTTCGCCTCGTCGAAGAACTGCTTGACGGCGTCGTCCACGGTGATCGCACCGAGGCCCAGCGCCTTGCCGAGGTCCCAGAACTTCTGCTCGAGCGCACCGTAGCCGACGACCGGCACGGGCGGGGCGTCACCGATGCGGTCGGCGACCGAGTCGAGGTAGTCCGCGACCTGCTTGTCGGCACCTTCCAGCACGGCGCCGGCGAGCTTCGAGGAGGATGCCGGGAAGCCCAGCGTCGTGCCGAAGATCTCTCCGGCCTTCTCGCTGTTGACGACGTAATCGAGGAAGATGGCCGCCGCCTCCGGGTGCTCCGTGTCGGCGGAGATCGCCATCTGCAGACCGGCCTGGCGGTAGAGGTCCTTGGAGCCCTGCTTGGCCGTCGGCGGTGCGATGAGCGAGATGGACGAGGCGCCCGAGTCGGCGAGGTAGCCGCCGAGGAAGTTGCTCCAGCTCGTCTCGCTCGCGGTGAGGTTGCCGCCGAAGCCCGACTTCGGGGTGATCTCCTCGAGCTTGTTCTGGGGGACCGTGATGCCGTCGCGCGCGGCGGCTCCCGATTCCCAGAACGCCTTCAGCTCGTCCTCGGTGAAGCCGAGCTTGCCGTCCTCGGTGTAGAGGTTCTTGCCGTCGGCGCGCAGCACGAGCTCGAAGGTCTGGATGCGCTGCGTCACGTCGGTGCCGCCGTAGACCTTGCCGCCCGTGGCATCCGTCACGCTCTTCATCCACGCCGTGAAGTCCTCGAAGGACGTCCCGCCCTCGGGCGCGGTCAGGTCGTTGGCGGCGATGAGGTCGTCGTTGACGAAGTTGGCCCAGGCGCTGTAGCCGGTCGGCAGCGAGTACTGCGTGCCGTTCAGCTGACCGGTGCCCAGCAGCGCCTCGTCGAAGGTGTCGAAGTCGATGTAGTCGGCCACCGTGGCGAGGTCGAGCACGTAGCCGGGCTCGCCGTATTGGCGCAGGTAGCTGTCGGAGAACTGCCACACGTCGGGGAGCCCGCCGCCGGCCGCCTCGGTCTGACGCTTCTCCCAGTAGCTCGGGAAGTCGGTGAACTGACCGTTGATCGTGATGTTGGGGTATTCCTCGTTGAACGCCGCGATGAGCGCGTCGTACCGTGCGGCGCGGTCGTCGTTGCCCCACCACGTGAAGTTCAGGGTGACCTTCTCGTTGGGGTCGAACGACGACGCCGGCTCGCTGGTGCCGGCGCAGCCGGCGAGAGCGAGGGCGGCGCCGGTCACGACGGCGACGGCGGCCAGGGCCCGCTTGGTGCTGAACATCCTTGTCCTCTCTTCGAACGCCCGTGTTCCGTGTGCCGCGGACGTCCGTTGTCCTTGTGTGCGGTGCGCGCCGCCCGTGCGGGTCGAGTTCTCCAGGAGTCCTCGTGCAGGTGTTTCCAGATCGGGAAAGCGCTTGCCGGTTACCGTACTACGCGTTGAAACGTTTTGCAACAGATTCCGGAAATCGCTTTCCGCCCGTGATCTCCGCGCCGCTGGTACCGGTCACAGCCCCCGCCATCGTATCGACCCGCAGGGCCGCCGCGCCGTGGCATCCGCACCCCTTCGTCGCACTCCTTCCCCCGCGTCGCTTCGCGGCCCGCCCTGTCGCGTCGCCCCGTCGCGCCCTCGCCCGCGCTTCACCCGCGCCACGTTGCGGATGCCACCACCACCCACCCGCACAACGACGCCCCCGAACCCACACACCCCCGCCACCACGCCCAGCCAGCCGCTTCACCCGCGGCAAATCGCGGATGCCACCACCACCCACCCGCACAACGACGCCCTCGAACCACCACCACACCCCCGCCACCACGCCCAGCCAGCCGCTTCACCCGCGGCGAATCGCGAATGCCACCGCCACCCACCCGCACAACGACGCCCTCGAACCACTACGCCCCCACCGGCGAAGACGCCCCGCGGCGCAGCGGCGGCGATCAGCGCATGTCGGTGACGGGGCTCGCGAAACCGGACCGGTGCGTCGGGTGCGCGGCCAGGTCGGCGGGCGTCACGACCGCGCCGTCGGCGGCGGCGGAGGCGTAGATCGCGGCGACGAGTTCGAGCGCGCGGGCGGGCTCCTCCGCCGTCGGGGGAAGGGGAGACCCCGACAACAGGGCGTCGAAGACGTCCCGCAGGAGCGGTGCGTGGTCGCTGCGCTCCTCGATCGCGGGGAGGTCCCAGTCGTCGGCGTCGTCCTCGAAGCCCGGCGCGGGCGTGATCACCCAGTTCTCGTGACCGTGGCCGTAGAGGTGGTCGACCGTCACCGTCGCGCGTTGCGTGTCGATGCGCACCGAGCTCGTCTGTCGCGGCGACACGGCACTCGTCACCACCTGCGCGACGACCCCGTTGGCGAAGGTGATCGTCGCGGTGGAGGTGTCCTCGGTCTGCGTGTCGCGATCGAGGCGCCACAGCCGTCCCTGCACGCTCGCCCAGTCGCCCAGGAGGAAGCCCAGAAGGTCGAGCTGATGGATGCCGTGGCCGAGCGTCGTGCCGCCACCCTCGGTCTCCCACGTCCCGCGCCACGGGACGGCGAAGTACTCCTCGTCGCGGTACCAGAGCGTCTGGCAGACCGCGAGGAGCGGACGCCCCAACGCCCCCGACTGCAGCAGGCTGCGGACGTGCGCTGCGGCCGTGCCCGTGCGCTGCTGGAACACCACGGCGAGACGCCGATCAGCCGCGTCGGCGGCGGCGCGCATCTCGTCCAGCTCGTCGAGCGACGGCGCCGGAGGCTTCTCCACGATGACGTGAGATCCGGCGGCGAACGCGGCGAGCGTCTGCTCGCGGTGCGCGCCGGGCGGCGTGCAGACGAGCACGACATCCGGCCGCTCGGTCGCGAGCAGCACGTCGAGCGAGTCGTAGACCGTCGGCGCGGCGCCGCGTGCCCATTCGGCCGCGAAGGCCTCGGCGGTGGGCCGCGTCTGATCGGTCACGGCCACCAGGACCGCATGCGGGTGGGCGAGAACGGCGCGCGCGTGGAGGTGCGCGACGGCGCCGGTGCCGACGATCGCGCAGCGGAGTGTGGTGGTCATGCGCGGAACTCCTCGCGGTGGTGGCGGCGGGTGGGGTGGCGGTGGCGGTGGCGGTGGTGGTGGCGGTGGCGGTGACCGCGCAGGATTTCGGAGATTCGCGCGAAAAGCGGAGCAATATCGCCGAGGCATCCGCTCTTTTGCGTTTTCTCCGAAGTTTCGTCGCCGAGCCCTCGTCAAGCCGTCGCCGCCGCCGTCACCGCGCCGCGTCGTCGTCGCGTCCACGATAGAGCCTTCTTCGGGAAAGCGCTATCCGCCGCACTCGCGAACGACCTAGGCTGGGCGAATGAGCACTTCCTACGCCGCGGCCTTCGACATCGCGCGCGGCCACGTTGCATCCGGTCGCCTGCCCACCGCGGTGCTCGGCATCGCCACCGCCGAGGGCACGGTCGCCCTCGACGCGTTCGGCACGGCGGCACTCGACTCCGGCACCACTCGCGCCGTCACCGTCGACGACACCTTCCGCCTCTTCTCGGTGACCAAGCCCCTCCTGGGCATCGCCGCCGCGCGCGCCGTCGAACGGGGCCTCCTCTCGCTGCAGACGCCGCTCGCCGAGGCGCTCCCCGCGTTCGGTGCCGAGCGCGACGACACGGTGCGCCTGTCGCACCTCGTGAGCCACACGTCCGGGATCTCCGAACCCGCCCTCGACACGGCCCTTCCGCTGCGCCACGAGCTCCTGCACCGCGGGAGGGACTTCGCGGCGGGCACGGCATCCCGCTACTCGACGATCGCCTTCGAGGGCATCGCGGCGCTGCACGAGCACGCGACGGGAACGACGTGGGATGCCGGTGTCGCGCAGTGGGCGGCCGAGATCGGTGCCACGGGGCTGACGCTCGACCCCGACGACGCGGTGGCCGTGCCCGACGCTGCGGCGGCAGGGGTGGACATGGCCCGCTTCGTCGCGACCCGCGCACCGGGCGCCGGCCTCTCGGGGCGCGCGGACGATCTGCTCCGCGTCGGGTCGGAGCTGCTGCGCATCCACGCGGGAGCCGGCGACGGCATCCTGCGCCCCGCGACCCTCGAGATGATGCGGCGCCCCCTCACCGGCGACATCCCGCGCCTCGAGCCGTACACCGCCGAGCGCGGTCAGGACTGGGGCTTCACGTGGAACCTCCGCACGCGGGCGCCGGGGCTCATCGACCGCGACGTGTACGGCCACGGCGGCTGGTCGGGCACGGAGCTCTGGGTGCACCCGTCCGCGGGCGTCGCGTGGGTGTTCCTCACCAATCAGGCGGAGCGCCCCGGCGTCGACATCGACCTGCTCGACAACGCGGTGGTGTCGGCGCGATGAACCTCCCCGCGCACACCGTGCGGCACCGCCCGTGGCCGGCGCCCGCATCGCCGGCGGCCCTGCCGATCGCGTCCGAGGTCGCACGCGGCCTGACCCTCACCGACCGCGCCGTGCTGCGGGGCGGCACGGCGTTCGTCCCGGTCTCGGGCGAACTGCACTACAGCCGACTCCCCCGGGCCCGCTGGGGCGAACGTCTGCGGCAGCTCCGCGCCGGCGGCGTGACGCTCGCGTCGACCTACGTCTTCTGGAACCACCACGTCGCCGAGCGCGGGCGCCCGCGGTTCGACGGCGACCTCGACGTCGCCGCCTTCATCGACGAGGTGGCCGCGACCGGGCTCGAGCTCGTGCTGCGGATCGGGCCGTGGGCGCACGGCGAGGCACGCAACGGCGGATTCCCGGACTGGGTTCAGGATGCCGACGTGGCACATCGGACGGACGACCCCGCCTATCTGGACCTCGTTCGGGAGTGGTTCGCCCAGCTCGCGGCCGCCCTGGACGGACGTGCGCGTGCGGGCGGTCCGATCGTGGCGATCCAGATCGAGAACGAGCTCTACGACCGGCCGGAGCACATCTCGACCCTCATCGGCCTGGCCCGCGAGGCCGGCATGTCGGCACCGCTGTGGACGGCGACGGCGTGGGGCGGCGCGCAGCTCCCCGCCGGCGAGGTCGTGCCGTTGTTCGGCGGGTACGCCGACGGCTTCTGGGTCGATCCGGAGGGCGGGTGGCAGCGGAACTTCCGCGCGCACTTCTTCCCGTCGCACGACTGGGACGACCCCGGCGTCGGCGAGGACGTGCGTGCGACACAGGGCTTCGCCGCCGTCGACGGGGACGAAGCCGCTGTCGATGCCGACGCCGACGCTCACGCCGCGAGCCGCCGCGCCGACCTGCACGGCTTCCCGCCCGCGACGTGTGAGCTGGGCTCCGGGATGGCGACCGCCTACCACCGTCGCCCGGTGCTCTCGGCACGCGACATCGCGGCGCTCGCGCACGTGAAGATCGGCAACGGCTCGGCCTGGCAGGGCTACTACATGTACGTGGGCGGCCGGAATCCCCGTGCCGGACTGCAGGAGAGTCAGGCGACCGGCTACCCGAACGACCTGCCGGAGTGGAGCTACGACTTCCACGCCCCGATCGGTCAGTCCGGCGACCTGCACACGTCGGCGCACGAGCTGCGCGGGCAGCACGCGTTCCTCGCGGCCTTCGGCGACCGCCTCGGCGGCATGACGTCGTCGCTTCCGGACGCGGGCCCCGGCGGGTTCGCGGATCGCACGACACTCCGGTGGGCGCTGCGCTCCGACGGCGACGAGGCGTTCGTGGTCGTAAGCCACCATCAGCCGTACGAACAGGTCGAGGCCGTGCGCGGCGTGCAGCTCACGCTCGCACTCAAGGCCGACGCCGAGGCCGACGGGGATGCCGACACCGACACCGACACCGAGGTCGTCACGATCCCCTCGCGCCCGATCGACATCCCCGCCGGCACCCTCGCGCGCTGGCCCGTGGGGCTGCGGCTCGGCGCGGCCCCGGGAGCGACGCGGCTGCGGTGGGTGACGGCATCCGCCCTCACGCTGCTTCCGCCTGCGCCGCACGCGGCGACGGATGCCACGGCGACGGATGCCACAGCCGCCACAGAGGCGACGCTCGTCGTGGCCGCGACCCCCGGCATCCCCGTGGAGGTGTGCGTCGAGGGCGAGGAGCCGCGGGACGTGCCTGTCGGGACGCACCGGGTGGGCGACGGGCGGCTGCTCGTGGTCGCCGACGCGGACCGGGTGTGGGTGCACGGCCACGAGGTGTTCGAGACGGACGGCGAACTCGCGACCGGCGACGCGGGGGTCGCGGTGAGGGATGCCACGTGGCTCCGCCGGTACGACCGCGTCGCGGGAGCGTGGGTCGATGTCGCCGTCGCGCCGTCGCTGGCGCCCGCCCCGCCACGCGCCGTCGTGGTGACCGCGGTGCGCGCCGCGGGCGACGTTCCCGACGACTACGGCTTCGGGGGTCGGCGACACAGCGCCCCCTCCGCCGAGATGCTCGCGGAGCGCGCCGCGGTGTTCGCGCTCGAGGTCGGTGCGTGGGACGGGGACGCCGTGCTCGACATCGACTGGGCCGGCGACGTCGCGCAGCTCTGCGTGGACGGCGAGGTCGTCGACGACAGGTTCTGGGACGGTGAGCGCTGGTCGGTCTCGCTCCCCGACGTGGGGGCGACCCCGGACAGCGTGCTGACGCTCCGCGTACTCCCCCTGTCGAGGAGGTCGACCGTGTGGCTCCCCCCGGAAGCGGCCGCCCGCCGCGCCGCCGCCGCGGAGTCGCTGGTGGCCGTCGACGCCGTCGCCCTCCGCATCCGCAGGCCGTGGCATCCGGTCGGGTGAGCGGGGTTCTCCGCCGCTCCCGCCGAGACAACACGTCTCCGCCCAGACAACATGTTCGCCGCGCGCGAAGGGTGTGGATTCGGCGGAAGCGTGCGGTTTCGGCAGGAGCGGAAGCGTGCGGTGTCGGCAGGAGCGGAAGCGCATGCGCGCGGAAGCGCCCCCGGAGCCGACGCGAGATCGGCATCCGGGGGCGCTGCGGGGTGACTCAGAAGTCGAAGTTCCCGATGTTCTCCTTGTCGAAGACGTACGGGTCGCCGAGCAGCACGGTGGAGTCCGCGCCGACCTCGTAGGAGCCGAGGTCGCCCGCCTCGAAGCTGTCGCCCTCCGCGCCGGTGATGTCGCCCTTGATGAGGGCGGCGGCGGCGTAGGCGGCGAGGTAGCCGAGCTCCTCCGGGTTCCACAGCGCGAACGCGGTGACGGTGCCGTCCTCGACGTACTCGCGCATCTGGTTCGGGGTGCCGAGGCCGGTCAGTGCGACCTTGCCCTTGTAGTCCGACGTCGACAGGTAGCGGGCCGCCGCGGCGACACCGACCGTGGTGGGCGAGATGATGCCCTTCAGGTTCGGGTGCGACTGCAGCAGCGCCGCGGTCTTGTCGAACGACGTCTGGTCGTCGTCGTCGCCGTAGACCGTCTCGACGAGGGTGATGTTCGGGTGGTCGGCCGCGAGGATCTCCTTCATCGTCTCGATCCACGCGTTCTGGTTGGTCGCGTTGGCGGATGCCGAGAGGATCGCGATCTCGCCCTCGTCGCCGATCTGCTCCGCGATGAGGTCGACCTGGATCTTGGCAATTCCGTCGGCGGTCGCCTGGTTGATGAACAGGTCGCGGCAGTCGGGGTTGGTGTCGGAGTCGAACGTGACGACCTTGACGCCGGCGTCGCGCGCCTCGTTGAGGGCGTCGCAGATCGCCTGCGGGTCGTTGGCCGACACGACCAGCGCGCCGACACCCTGCTGGGTCGCGGTGTTGATGTAGCTGACCTGAGCGTCGGGGGTGGCCTCGGCCGGTCCCACCTCGGCGAAGGTGCCGCCGAGCTCGTCGACGGCGGTCTTGCCGCCCTTGCTGGAGGTGTCGAAGTAGGGGTTACCCAGGTTCTTCGGCAGGAACGTGATCGCGAGGTTGGCGGTGTCGCCGCCGTCGCCCGTCGAACCCGGCGCGGGCGTCGTGCCGGTGTCGGCGCAGCCGGCGAGCGCGAGCGCGGCGACGACGGCGACGGCCGCGACGGCCGCGACGCGTGTGCGTGCAAACATCATTGTTTTCCTTTCGTGGGTGCGCCGCGACGGATGTCGTCGGCCGGGGTCGCGCAGCAGGTCATGGTGCGGTTCGCGCTGCGGAGTGCGAGGGGCGAGCGGGGCGGGTGCGCACGCGCTGCAGCCAGGCGAGCACGCTCGCGGCCACGACGGAGAGCACCAGCAGCACGCCGGTGATGATGTTGATGACGTCGGAGGTGACGTTGGCCAGGCGCAGCGCGCTGGAGAGCGTGCCGATGAGGAGGGCCGCGGCGACCACCCCGTACAGCTGTCCCCGGCCGCCGAAGACGGATACCCCGCCGAGCACGACGGCGGCGATCACCTGGAGCTCGAGTCCCGTCGCGTTGTCGCCGCGGGCGCTGCCGAAGCGCAGCGTGTAGTAGATCCCGGCGAAGGCCGAGACGAGCCCGGCGACGACGAACAGGATGAACTTCGTGCGCTCCACGTGCACGCCGGAGAACCGGGCGGCATCCTTCGACAGTCCGATCGCGAAGATGCCGCGGCCGAACGGGGTGAAGTGCAGCACGATCACGAAGATCACGAGCAGGATCAGGAACGGCACCATGATGTACGGGATCGTCGTGCCGGCGATTTTCGCCTTCGCGAGCGCCGTCCACGCCTCCGGGAAGTCGGTGACCGCGGTCGTGCCAAGGAGGCCCACCGCAAGCCCGCGGAAGAGGGCGAGCGTGCCGATCGTGACCGCGAGCGACGGCAGGCCCACGACGGTCACGAGGAAGCCGTTGACAGCGCCGCCGATCACACCGACGAGCAGGGCGAGCAGCGCGGCCGCCTCGAACGGGACCCCCGCTTCGACGGCCACGCCCGTGACGACGCTCGCGAGGCCGACCATGCTGCCCACCGACAGATCGATCTCGCCCGTGATCATGACGAGCGTCATCGGGAGGGCGATCAGCAGGATGGGCGCGATGTCGAGCAGGAGGTAGTTCGCGGTGATCGGCTGCGCGAAGCCGCGGACGGTGGCCGCCGACACGACGACGACCAGCACCAGCAGGGCGACGATCGCCGTTTCGCGCGACAGCAGCACGCGACGCCACAACGGCTTCTCGAAGTCGCGCGCGACCCGCACCGAGGCGGTCGCGGGAGAGGTCTGGGTGGTCATGACTCGTCCCTCGCTTCGATGAGGCGCTGTCTCTGCCGCACGGCCAGCCAGCGGTCCAGCACGATCGCCCCGATGATGAGCACGCCGACGACGGCGCGCTGCCAGAAGTCCGGGATGCCGAGGATCGGCAGCGCCCGGTTGATCGTCATGAGCAGGACGGCACCGATCGCCGCGCCCCACACGGTGCCGACCCCGCCGGTGATCGCGACGCCGCCGATGACGGCAGCGCCCACGGCATCCAACTCCCATCCGGCACCGGCCTGCGAGCTCACCGAGCCGTACCGCGCGGCGTAGAAGACGCCCGCGAGGCCGGCGAGCGCACCGGAGAGCACGAAGGCGGTCAGCACGCGGCGCGTCACCTTCAGGCCGTAGAGCTCGGCGGCGGCCGGATCGGAACCGATCGCGTAGTACTCGCGGCCGCCGCGCGTGTTGCGCATGTACCAGGCGGCGATGGCGAGCACGACGAAGGCGACGATCGACAGCACGGGGATCCACAGCAGCTGTCCCGTGCCGAGCGCGAGGAACTCCCGCGGCATGTCGGACGCGTTCACGCGGCTGGAGCCGGCCCACATGACGTTGATGCCGCGGTAGGCATACAGCGTGCCGAGAGTGATGACCATCGCCGGCACCCGCGCGATCGCGACCAGCGCACCGTTGATGAGGCCCAGCACGCCGCCGAACAGCACCGCGAGCAGCACGACGACGGGAATCGGGATGCCGGGGACGTCGATGAAGAGCCTCCCCGTGAGGTAGGCCGAGAGCCCCATCACCGACCCGACCGAGAGGTCGACGTTGCGGGTGATGATGACGAAGGCCTGGCCCACGGCCACGAGTACGAGGATCGACGGGGTCAGCAGCAGGTCGCGCCAGCCGTCGGGGCTGAAGAGGAACGCCGGGTTCTTCGCCGTCGCGGCGATCACGACGATCGCGAGGGCGATGAGGATGCCGAACTCGCGCGCTTTGCCGAGGGCGCCGATGCGCCGGGTGAGGCCCGAGACGGGGATGCGGGTGGTGGACGTGAAGGTCACGAGTTCTCTCCCGCGTCGGTCGTGGCAGCGTTGGCGGCGGCAGCGTTGGAGGTGGCGTGGGTGGCGGCGAACATGACGTTCTCGGACGTGGCATCCGCTCGGTCGATCTCGGCCGTGATGCGCCCCTCGCGCATGACGAGCACGCGGTCGGCCATGCCGAGCACCTCGGGGAGCTCGGAGGAGATCATGAGGATGCCCATGCCCTCTCCCGCGAGCTGGGAGAGGAGGCGGTGCACCTCCGACTTGGTGCCCACGTCGATGCCGCGCGTGGGCTCATCGATGATGAGGACGTCGGGCTGGGTCGCGAGCCATTTGGCGAGCACGACCTTCTGCTGGTTGCCGCCGGAGAGGGTGGAGGCGACGGTGTCGAGCGCGTGCGCCTTCACTTCGAGGCGGCTCGCCCACTCGCGCGCCGCGCGGTTCTCCATGCCGGTCGTGAGCAGCCCGAACTTCGACAGCTGACGGCGGATCGCGGTCGTGATGTTGCGCCCGACGCCCGACTCGATGACGAGCCCCTGCTTGCGGCGGTCTTCGGGAACGAGCGCGAGACCCGCCCGCATCGCGTCGGTCGGACGCGAACGCGCGATGCGCTTTCCCTTCATCGTGACCGTGCCCTCGCGGTAGCCGTCGACGCCGAACACCGCGCGGGCGACCTCGCTGCGGCCGGCGCCGACGAGCCCGGCAAGCCCGACGATCTCGCCCGCGCGCACCGTGAAGGAGATGTCGTGGAAGACCCCGGGGCTCGTGAGGTTCTCGACCTGCAGGAGCGGCTCGCCGATCGCCGTCTCCTGCTTGGGGAACAGTTCCGTGACGTCGCGGCCGACCATCTGGCGGACCAGTTCGGCGGGGGTCGTCTCGGCGATGGGGGTCGTGGCGATGTAGGCGCCGTCGCGCATGACGGTGACGGTGTCGCACAGCGCGAAGACCTCGTCGAAGCGGTGGGAGATGAAGATGAGCCCGCGCCCCTCGTCGCGCAGGCTCCGCGCGATCGCGAACAGGCGCTCGACCTCGACGCCGGACAGCGCCGCGGTGGGCTCGTCCATGATGAGCACCCTGGCATCCAGCGAGACGGCCTTCGCGATCTCGATGACCTGCTGGTCGGCGATCGACAGGCCCTCGGCCGGGCGGTCGGGGTCGATCGTCACCCCGAGGCGCGTGAAGAGGCGCTCGACCTCGTGGCGCATGGCCTTGCGGTCGATGCGCCCCAGGCGTCCGACGGGCTGGCGGCCCATGAAGATGTTCTCGGTGACCGAGAGGTCGGGGAAGAGCGTCGGCTCCTGGTAGATGACGGCGATGCCGGCGGCCTTGGACTGCGCGGTCGAGGTGAAGTCGACGTCTTCGCCGTCGAGCTGGAACGCGCCCCCGTCGCGGCGATAGAGGCCCGCGACGATCTTGACGAGCGTCGACTTTCCGGCGCCGTTCTCGCCGATGAGGGCGTGGATCGAGCCCGCCTGCAGGCGCAGGCTGCCCGAGCGCAGGGCCACGACGGCGCCGAAGGATTTCACGACCTTCGACAGCTCGAGCACGACGGGTGCGTCAGCGACGGGCACGTGCGCCTCCTCATTGAGGGTGGATGGGACGGAAGCGATCTGAAGGATTCTGAAACTATCTGAATCGATTCAGGTCGGATTCATGGATACTGTAGGCATCACATCCGCACCGGTCAAGTCACGGTCCGGATACGACCTCGGATCTTCCCCGGCTGCGAAGGAGCGCCCCATGGTGGTGAGCATCAGAGACGTCGCGCTGTCCGCGGGCGTCTCTGTCGGCACGGTCTCCAACGTGCTCAACCGCCCCGAGACCGTGTCGTCCGAATCGGCGGAGCGCGTGCTCCGTGCGATCGAGGATCTCGGCTACGTCCGGAACGACGCGGCCCGCAAGCTGCGCGCCGGAGTGAGCACGACCGTCGGGTTCGTCGTGCTCAACGGACAGAACCCGTTCTTCGCCGACGTCGTGCGCGGCGCGGAGGACGAGGCCTCCCGCCACAGCATCGCCGTGCTCTACGGCAACACCGACGAAGACACCAACCGCGAGCGCATGTACCTCGACCTGTTCGAGGAGCAGCAGGTGCGCGGCGTGCTCATCTCCCCCTACGGCGACATCCTCCCGCGGCTCGAACGGCTGCGGTCTCGTGGCATCCGCGCCGTGCTCGTCGACCGCTTCGGCGGGACGAGCCGGTTCAGCTCGGTGTCGGTCGACTCCGTCGCCGGCGGCCGCATGGCCGTGGAGCACCTCATCGAGACCGGCCGCCGACGCATCGCCTTCGTGGGCGGGCCGCTGGAGATGCGGCAGGTCACCGACCGCCTGGCCGGCGCACGCGTCGCCGCCGACAACGCCCTCGACCCGGTCGAGCTCGAAGTGCTCGTGACGGATGCCATGACCGTCGAACAGGGCGTCGCCGTCGGCGCGAAGGTGCTGAGCCGGCCGCGCCGCGAGTGGCCCGACGCGATGTTCGCGGCCAACGACCTCATCGCCCTGGGTCTGCTGCAGTCGCTCGTGGTCGGCGGCCGCATGCTCGTGCCCGACGAGATCGCCCTCATCGGCTTCGACGACATCTCCTTCGCCTCGGCCGCCGCCGTGCCGATCACCTCGATCCGCCAGCCGAGCGGCATGATCGGGCGGACGGCGCTGCGCATCCTCCTCGAAGAGTGCGACGATCCCGAGCTCATCCCTCGCCAGACGGTGTTCCAGCCGGAGCTGGTGGTGCGCCGCTCCACCGCCGCCCGCTGAGCACCGCCGCCCGCCGCACGCCGCACGCCGTCTGCCGCCTGCCGCCTGCCGAAACAACACCTCTTCACCGAAACAACACGCCTTCCGCGAAACAACACGCCTCCCGCGCATGCAGGATGTGGTTTCGGCGAAATGTTGTGGTTTCGAGCGAACGGCGGCAGATGCGCCCGGCACCGGCGCCCAGCACAAGCGGCGGCGACAGCCCGCGACTCAGCGGCTCGAGGCGCGAACGACCAGTTCGGGACGGAACCGCACGTGGCGAGGGGCGGATGCCGGGTCGTCCAGCCGTTCGAAGAGCACGTCGACCGCGGCGGCGCCGATCGCCCGCGCGGGTTGACGCACCGAGCTCAAGGGGACGACGGTCGACTGCGCGAACTCGATGTCGTCGTAGCCGACGAGCGCGATCTCTTCGGGAACGCGGATCGACCCCAGGATCGCCGCCCCCTGCAGCACGCCGACGGCGAGGAGGTCGTTGGCGCAGAACACGGCGTCCGGCCTGTCGTTCCGCGCGCGGCCGGCGATCGCTTCACCCGCCGTCCGGCCGTCGAGGACGGTGAGGGCGTCGGTCTCGATCACCTCGAGCGTCGCGCCGGCGACCTCGGCGAGGGCGCGGCGGGCACCCTCGAGACGATCGGCGACCTGGCGGATGGAGGTCGGGCCGACGAACGCGACCCGTCGGCGCCCCTGCGCGAGGAGGTGGGCGACGGCCAGGTGCCCGCCCTCGACATCGTCGACGGCGACCGAGGGCAGCCCGCCGCCATCGAACTCGGCATCCAGGAGCACGACGGGAAGGCCCGCGTCGATGAGCGTCTCGGCCCGCGCCTCGTCGAGGAGCTGGGGCGTCAGCAGCACCCCGTTGACGCGCTGCTCGCGGAAGAGGTCGAGGTAGGCGTTCTCGCGGTCGGGGCTCTGGTCGCTGCTGCCCAGGAGCACGGAGATGCCCTGGTCCGCCGCGCGCTCCTGCGCGCCGCGGGCGACCTCGGCGAAGAACGGGTTGGCGCTGTCGAGCACGATGAGCCCGATGCTGCGGCTCCGTCCGGCGCGCAGCTGCCGCGCGGCGTCGTTGCGCACGAACCCGAGGCGTCCGATCGCCGCCTGCACGCGGGCGACGGTCTCGGGCGCGACCTTCTCCGGACGGTTGAGCACGTTGGACACGGTGCCCACCGACACGGATGCCGCTGCCGCGACGTCCTTCACGCTGACTGCCATGGCCTGCCTGTCTTGACGGATCGTGGTCCCCACACTACAGTTTGAATCGTTTCACATCGCGGTCCGACCCGACCTTCGACCGCCCATACGCCCGACCACCCGCGATCCACCCGCGAACCGCCACGAAGGAGTGCCATGACCGTCCGCGTCGCCTTCCAGCTGCAGATCGCGCCCGACCGCGTCGACGAGTACGTCGCCCGCCACAGCCCCGTCTGGCCCGAGATGCTCGCCGAGATCGCCGCCGCCGGTCGCCGCAACTACTCGCTCTTCCTCGATCGCGACAACGCTCGCCTCTTCGGCTACTACGAGACCGACGACGACGACGCCGCGCAGGCCTACCTCGCCGCCTCACCGGTCGCCGCGGAGTGGGAGGCATCGATGGCGCCCTTCTTCGTGGGCCTCGATGGTCGCCCCGATCAGGCCGCGACCCCCCTCGCCGAAGTCTTCAACCTGCACGACCAGCTGACGGCATCCGTCACCGACCACGAAAGCGACGCATCGTGAGCACGCTCTCCCCCGACGTCCAGTCCGCCCTCGCCCAGCAGGGCATCGAGCTGCCCAGCTGGGCGTTCGGCAACTCCGGCACGCGCTTCCGAGTGTTCCCCACGGCGGGCACCCCGCGCGACCCGTTCGAGAAGATCGCCGACGCCGCCCAGGTGCACCGGTACACGGGCCTCGCCCCGAGCGTCGCCCTCCACATCCCGTGGGACCGGGTCGACGACTTCGGCGCCCTCCGCCGTCACGCGGAAGACCTGGGCGTGACCCTCGGGACGATCAACTCCAACACGTTCCAGGACGAGGACTACAAGTTCGGCGCCCTCACCCACCACGACGAGACGATCCGCCGGAAGGCGATCGACCACCACTTCGCGTGCATCGACGTGATGGATGCCACGGGCTCCCGCGACCTGAAGATCTGGCTGGCCGAAGGCTCGAACTACCCGGGCCAGAACGACATGCGGGGCCGTCAGGACCGGCTGCAGGACTCGCTGCAGCAGATCTACGCGCGTCTGTCGGGCGAGCAGCGCCTCGTGCTGGAGTACAAGTTCTTCGAGCCCGCGTTCTATCACACCGACGTTCCGGACTGGGGCACCTCCTACGCGCAGGTGGCCTCGCTCGGCGAGCGCGCGATGGTGTGCCTCGACACCGGTCACCACGCCCCCGGCACGAACATCGAGTTCATCGTCATGCAGCTCCTGCGCCTCGGGAAGCTCGGCTCGTTCGACTTCAACTCGCGCTTCTACGCCGACGACGACCTCATCGTCGGCTCCGCGGATCCGTTCCAGCTGTTCCGGATCCTCGTCGAGGTCGTCCGCGGCGGCGGCCTCAACAACCCCGACGTCGCGTTCATGCTCGACCAGTGCCACAACATCGAGGACAAGATCCCCGGGCAGATGCGCTCCGTGCTCAACGTGCAGGAGATGACGGCGCGCGCGCTGCTCGTCGACCGCGCCGCGCTCACCGCCGCGCAGGAGGCCAACGACGTGCTGGGGGCCAACGCCGTGCTGATGGATGCCTTCTACACCGATGTCCGCCCCGCCCTCGCCGAGTGGCGCGCCTCCCGCGGGCTGCCGGCCGACCCGATGGCCGCGTACGCCGCGAGCGGCTACCAGCAGCGGATCGCCGCCGACCGCGTGGGCGGCACGCAGGCGGGCTGGGGCGCGTGAGCCGATGACGACGGTCACCGACGACACCCTCGACGGTCCGCACGGACCGCTCCGCGTGCGGCTCTACCGTCCGGCATCCGCGTCCGGAGTCGGGCTCGTGTGGGCGCACGGCGGCGGCTTCGCGGCGGGCGACCTCGACATGCCCGAGGCCGACGGGGTCGCGCGCGGCCTCGCCGAACGCGGAATCACGGTCGTGTCGGTCGACTACCGGCTCGCGCCGCTCACCCCCGGCGCCGACGGGGTGCGGCATCCCGTCGCCTCCGAAGAGGTGGGCTTCGCGTTCGCCTGGGCCCGCGGCGCCGACCTCGCCCCCGGGCCGTGGGCGATCGGCGGCGCCAGCGCGGGAGCGAACCTCGCGACGGGCGCCACCCTCCGCATGCTCCACACCGGCGACGCCGCTGACCTTCCCGCGCTCGTCGCCCTCGCCTACCCGACCCTGCTCGCCGTGCAGCCCGCCCCCGACGCCGCCCTGCGGGCCGCGCTGGATGCCGACGCCGTCGCCGACCGGTTCGGCCCCGACATCGTCCGCGCGATGTACGAGAACCTCCTCGGCGGCCCGGTCGACGACGCCGACGTCTACGCCGTCCCGGGACGCGCCACGAGCGACGAGCTCGCCGGCTTCCCGCCCGTGCTCATGGTCAACAGCGACACCGACGAACTGCGCGTCTCCGGCGAGGCCTTCGCCGCCGCCCTCCACGACGCGGGCGTCGACGTCACCGTCGTGACCGAGCCGGGCACGCAGCACGGCCACCTGAACCGTCCCGAGGAGGCCGCGGCATCCGTCTCGATCGGCCGGTTCGCCGACCGCCTCCTCACCCTCATCCCCGCCTCACCTCGATCCTGAAAGCACCCCATGACGAACTCCGCCGTCGCCGACCTCATCGCCCGCAGCAACCGGCTGGGCTCCGACCCGAAGAACACGAACTACGCGGGCGGCAACACCTCCGCGAAGGGCACCGAGACCGACCCGGTGACCGGCGAGCCCGTCGAGCTGCTGTGGGTGAAGGGCTCCGGCGGCGACCTGGGCACGCTCAAGCCGGAGGGGCTCGCCGTGCTCCGCCTCGACCGCATGCGCGCCCTCGTCGACGTGTACCCCGGGCTCGACCGCGAGGACGAGATGGTCGCCGCATTCGACTACTGCCTGCACGGCAAGGGCGGGGCGGCCCCCTCGATCGACACCGCGATGCACGGCCTCGTGGATGCCGCGCACGTCGACCACCTGCACCCCGACTCGGGCATCGCGATCGCGACCGCCGCCGACGGCGAAGAACTCACCCGGCGGATCTTCGGCGACCGGGTCGTGTGGGTGCCGTGGCGCCGCCCCGGCTTCCAGCTGGGCCTCGACATCGCCGCCATCAAGGCCGCCAACCCGCAGGCGATCGGCACGATCCTCGGTGGCCACGGCATCACGGCCTGGGGCGACACGTCGGCGGAGGCCGAGGCGAACTCCTCTGAAATCATCGCGAAGGCCGCCGAATACCTCGAAAAGCACGGCAAAGCCGACCCGTTCGGAGGAGTTCGCGACGGCTACACCGCCCTCCCCGAGCCCGAGCGTCGTGCGAAGGCCGCCGCCCTCGCCCCCACGATCCGAGGACTCGCGTCCACCGACAAGCCCGTCGTCGGCCACTACACCGACGCCGACGTCGTCCTCGACTTCCTCGCCTCCGAGAAGGCGCCGGCCCTCGCCGCCCTCGGCACGAGCTGCCCCGACCACTTCCTGCGCACGAAGGTCAAGCCGCTCATCGTCGACCTGCCGGCATCCGCGTCGGTCGACGACACGATCGCCCGCCTGCGTGAGCTCCACACCGCGTACCGCGCCGACTACCAGGCCTACTACGACGCGCACGCGACGGCCGAGAGCCCCGCCATCCGCGGCGCCGACCCGCTCATCGTGCTCGTGCCGGGTGTGGGCATGTTCTCCTACGGCGCCAACAAGCAGACGGCCCGCGTCGCCGGCGAGTTCTACGTCAACGCGATCAACGTGATGCGCGGCGCCGAAGCGGTGTCGACGTACGCGCCGATCTCGGATGCCGAGAAGTTCCGCATCGAGTACTGGGCGCTCGAAGAGGCCAAGCTGCAGCGGATGCCGAAGCCGAAGACCCATCAGGGCCGCATCGCCTTCGTCACCGGCGCGGCATCCGGCATCGGCAAGGCCATCGCCACCCGCCTCGCCGCGGAGGGCGCGTGCGTCGTGGTGGCCGACCTCGACCTCGAGAAGGCACAGGCCGCCGCCGCCGAGCTGGGCGGCACCGACGTCGCGATCGGCGTCGCGGCGAACGTCGCCGATGCCGAGGGCGTGCAGGCCGCGATCGACGCGACGGTCCTCGCCTTCGGCGGCATCGACCTCGTCGTCAACAACGCGGGACTCTCGCTGTCCAAGCCGCTGCTGGAGACGACCGAGAAGGACTGGGACCTGCAGCACGACGTCATGGCCAAGGGCTCGTTCCTCGTCGCGAAGGCCGCCGCGAAGGCGCTCATCGCGCAGGGCATGGGCGGCGACGTCATCTACATCTCGTCGAAGAACTCGGTGTTCGCCGGCCCCAACAACATCGCCTACTCGGCCACCAAGGCCGACCAGGCCCACCAGGTGCGCCTCCTGGCCGTCGAGCTCGGCGAGCACGGGGTGCGCGTGAACGGCATCAACCCCGACGGCGTCGTGCGCGGCTCCGGCATCTTCGCCGCCGGCTGGGGCGCCAACCGCGCCGCCACCTACGGTGTCAAGGAAGAGGAGCTCGGCCAGTACTACGCCAACCGCACGATCCTCAAGCGCGAGGTCGTTCCCGAGAACGTCGCGGATGCCGTCTACGTCCTCACCGGCCCGGAGCTGTCCCGGACCACGGGCCTCCACATCCCCGTCGACTCCGGCGTCGCCGCCGCCTTCCTCCGATGACCGCGTCGACGCGTTTCGTCTCGTCGCTGCGCTCCTCGCTCAACGACCGGGAAGAGACGCTTCGATTCGGCGACCGGGACAAGCCGGACGTTGAGCGAGCGGAGCGAGACGAAACAACGCGACCCCGCGAGGCGGCACAGCGGAGCACGACGCGTACCGTCTCGTCGCTGCGCTCCTCGCTCAACGACCGGGAAGACACGCTCCGATTCGGCAACCGGGACAAGCCGGACGTTGAGCGAGCGGAGCGAGACGAAACGACGCAACCCCGCGAGGCGGCACAGCGGAGCACGACGCGTACCGTCTCGTCGCTGCGCTCCTCGCTCAACGACCGGGAAGAGACGCTGCGATTCGGCGACCGGGACAAGCCGGACGTTGAGCGAGCGGAGCGAGACGAAACGACGCAACCCCGCGAGGGGGCACAGCGGAGCACGACGCGTACCGTCTCGTCGCTGCGCTCCTCGCTCAACGACCGGGAAGAGACGCTGCGATTCGGCAACCGGGACAAGCCGGACGTTGAGCGAGCGGAGCGAGACGAAACGACGCGACCCCGCGAGGGGGCACGATGACGGGCGGGACCGTCGCCGCGGTCGACCTCGGGGCCACGAGCGGACGCGTCATCGCCGGGCGCGTCGGCCCCGACACCCTCGAGACAGTCACCGTGGCGCGGTTCCCCAACGAGCCCGTCATCGCCGGCGACGGCCTCCACTGGAACCTCCTGGGCATGTACGGCGCGGTCCTCGCCGGCCTCCGCGAGGCGTTCGCCCAGGCGGGGGCCGACGGCATCCGCTCGATCGGCGTCGACTCCTGGGCCGTCGATTACGGACTGCTGCGCGGAGCGCGCGACGGGGCGGAGGGCCGCCTCCTCGGCGAGCCGTTCCACTACCGCGACGAGCGCACCGCCCGCGGTGTCGAGGCCGTGCACGCGGCGATGCCGCACGCCGAACTGTACGAGCGGAACGGACTGCAGTTCCTGCCGTTCAACACGCTTTACCAGTTCGCCGCCGAAGACCCGGCCGTGCGCAGCCTCGCCGACACGGCGCTGCTCATCCCCGACCTCGTCGCCTACTGGCTCACCGGCAGCGCCCGCGCCGAACTCACCAACGCCTCCACGACGGGACTCCTCCGCTGGTCGGACGGCCGCTGGGACATCGCGCTGGCCGACGCCCTCGGCATCCCGGCCCGGCTGCTGCCGCCGCTCATCGCGCCGGGCGAACGCATCGGCGCGCTGCGGGGAGAGGTCGCCGCCGCCCTCGGCGCCCCGACCGGCGTAGACGTCACGGCCGTCGGATCGCACGACACCGCCTCGGCCGTGGTCGCGGTGCCGATGCGGGCCGACGCCGCCGCGTACATCTCCTGCGGCACGTGGGGGCTCGTCGGCGTCGAGGTCGACCGCCTCGTGCTCACCCCCGAGGCCCTCGCCGCGAACTTCACCAACGAGGGCGGCGTCGACGGGCGCGTGCGACTGCTGCACAACGTCATGGGGCTGTGGGTGCTGAGCGAGACCGTCCGCGGGTGGGAGCGCGCCGACGGCGGCGGCGCGGTCGACCTCGGGGAGCTGCTGGCGGCGGCCGCCGCGGTTCCGGCATCCGCGGTTCCCGTCTTCGATGTCGACGACCCGCGCTTCCTGCCCCCGGGCGACATGCCGGCGCGGATCGACGCGTGGTGCGCCGAGCACGGGGTCGCCGCCCCGGGCAGCCGCGCCGAGTACACGCGGTCGATCGTGGAGTCGCTCGCGCAGGCGTTCGCCGACACCGTGGCGGCGGCCGGGCGCCTCGGCCGCGTCGACGTGCGGACGATCCACATCGTCGGCGGCGGCGCCCTCAACGAGCTGCTGTGCCAGCGGACCGCCGATCGCTCCGGCATCCCCGTGCTCGCCGGTCCTGTCGAGGCGACGGCGCTCGGCAACGTGCTCGTGCAGGCCCGTGCCGTGGGGCTCGTGTCGGGCTCGCTGGAGTCTCTCCGCGACCTCGTCGCCCGCACCCACGCGCCCCGCCGGTACCTGCCGCGCGCCTGAACCGCTCGCGTGGGGCCGCCGGGTCCGCCCGCGGACGTTACCGTGCGCCGCGGTGGTGCCTGGCTCGCGGCGTTACGCGCACAGGGGAAACCGACGCCACCACCGTCGCCACCACCCGCGGAGGCCGGTTTTCCCTGTATTCGAAACACCCCGACCGCCCGCCGCCACCGGCGCGCGCGAGCCCGACAGACCCTCAGCGGGCGGCCTCGAACACGTCGCGCGCCTTCAGCGATCGCACGGTCGTCACGGGGCGTGTGCCGAGGATCACCTTGCCCCGCGCGTGCAGGCGCGAGAGGTCGCGATAGGCCTCGGCGATCTCGGCGAGGGGGTAGAAGCCCGACACGAGCACGGTGAAGGCCCGCCGCTCGGCGAGGCGCACGACCTCCTCCAGCAGGCGGGTGCCGCGCGAGAGCGCCTCGGCATCGTCGGCGAGGAGGCCGAGCTCCGTGCGACGTCGGTCTTCGCTGGACCGGTAGCGCGTCTCGGGCACGCCCAGCTCGTCGGCCAGCGCACGGCCGTCCTGTCCGAAGTTGTCGATCATGACCGTGACCGGCTTCCCCGCAGCGGCGCGGATGCGGTCGGCGATCCCCTCGCCGTACCGCACCGGTGTGATGCCGACCTGGCGCAGGTAGTCGAAGTTGCGGTCGCCGCAGGTGCCGATGACGGTGGCGCCGCGGTGGCGGGCGATCTGCGCCTCGATACTGCCCACGCCGCCGGCGGCGGCCGAGATGACGACGACGTCGTCGGCGCCGACGCGGACGTCGTCGAGTGTGTCCAGCGCCGTGGCCCCGGCGAGGTAGAGACCGCCAGCCGTCTCCCACGTGACGCCGCGCGGCTTGGCGACCAGGGTGGCCTGCGGCACCGTGACGTACGCGGCGTGAGCGCCCGCGCGCACGTGTCCGACGACGTCGTCGCCGCGTCGCCACCGGGTGACCCCGTCGCCGACCGCGACGACGATGCCCGCGAAGTCACTCCCGGATCGGCGCGGCCACGGGTCGTCGCCCCAGGCATCCTCCCGGCCGGAGCGGATGAAGCCGTCGATGTGGCTGATGCCCGACGTGATGACCTCGACCGTCACCTCACCCGGCCCGGGCGCCGGGAGGGGCCGCGCGCGAAGCTCGAGCACGTCCGCATCACCGGGGCGGTCGTATTCCACGACCCTGTTCTCGTCGTGCCGTTTCATGGGGTACCCCTTCCTCCGGGCCGGCCCGAGTGGACGTGTCGGCGACCGCTCTCTTCCGTTGTTCGTCGCCGGGGCCTGCGGTGGATGCACACGAATGAGTCAGATTCGATCGCGCGACCTGCATCCGCCGAGGCGCTTCGCGGCGTACATACGGTTGACGCCCCGGCCGTGGAGCCCGGACGCCTCATCTGAACGAAGGAGTGACCGATGAAGAACCGAGTGCGCCTCACCGTCGCCGTGATCGCCGCGGCTGCGCTGGCCCTGACCGCCGCACCCGCTCAGGCGTGGGGTGGGAGCGGCGGATCGACCGCCCCCAAGGGCACGATCGTCGACGTCGCAGTGGCCGCGTCGGGCGGCGGAACGCCCGACCACAACCCGTGGGACTACGACATCCTCGTGCAGGCCGTCGTCGCGACCGGGCTCGACTCCGCCCTGGCCGACACCAGCACGAAGTACACCGTCTTCGCCCCGAACGACCGGGCGTTCCTGCGGCTGGTGACCGACCTGACCGGCACGCGTCCGGAGTCGGAGGCGGCAGCGCTCGAGACCATCGTGGGCGCGTTCACGCCCGAGCAGATCACCGACATCCTGCTGTACCACGTGGTCGCGGGGAAGAAACTCGGCCCGATCAAGGTGCTCACGTCGAAGTCGCTGACGATGGCCAACGGCGGCATCGTGAAGCCGCGCGGCCTCACCCTGCGTGACGAGACGCCGTCGCTGAAGGACCCGCGTCTCGTGCTCTGGGGTCTGAACATCCAGGCATCCAACGGCGTGATCCACACGATCGACCGGGTGCTCGTCCCGGCCGCCTGATACCCGCCCGCCCGACCCCGTCGCGCGGTGGCCCCGGTCGATTCCGGCCGGGGCCACCGTGCGTCCAAGCGAACCCGTGCGCCTCAGGCGGAACGCGCGGGCGTCAGTGCAGCGAGCCGTCGGCGGGTGTCCGGTGCCACGAGAGGAAGACGACCTCGAGGCCCGGCCGCATCGGTCCGCACACGAGCGGACCGGCGGAGGCGTCGACGTCGCCTCGGAACGGCGCGACCCGCACGAGGCGGAGCGGCTCGTCGTCGACGCCCGCGCGGACGGTGAGGGCGTCGTCGCCGCGGCTCACGCGCACGCGCACGCGGCGCCCGGACCACTCCGGCACGGGGCCGACCGACCAGTCGGAGCGCACGTCGGTGACCACGGCGCCCGCCTGGAGGATGCCGTCGGCGAACTCGACGCCGGCTTTCATCCAGTGCTCCTCGTCGGCGCGCACGAACAGGCCGGCCTGGTCGAACTGCTCGGTGAAGTCGGCGACGAACACGACCTCCATCGCCTGCCCGACCGGCAGCGGCGCCAGGAGCGCGTGCTCGGTGTCGTGCACGAAGCCGTAGGCGGTGTGGCGCCACGCGTCGCTGCCCTCGGCGGCGGTCACGCGCAGGGCGTCGCCGTCGGCACGGACGGCGGCCGGCGGGGTCGTCCACGTGCCGTCGGACCAGACGACGGTCTCGATCGCGTCGGGGTGGTGGCTCATGCGGTCAGCCTTTCAGGCGCGGGCGGTGGACGACGAGCGGATGCCGTCGGCCGCCGCGGCGGCGAGGACGGCGGCATCCTGGCGGACGACGGCCACGGCACGCGGAGCGAGGGCGAGTGTGCCGTCGGCATCCGTCTCCGTCGAACCCATCGCGTCGCCGTCGAGCTGCAGGAGCACGGACTCGTCGGTGCGGTTGGCGAGGAACACGAACCGCTCGGCGCCGTTCGTGCGGGACAGCACCTCGACGCGGCCGTCGGCGGCGAGGGGGTCTGCGGCGAGCGCGTCGATGTCGACGGAGAGACCGCGGAGTACGCCGGCGACGCCGTCACGGCCGATGTCGGCCGAGACGTAGGTGGCCGAGCCCGCGCCCGCGCGGCGGCGGGTGACGGCGGGGGCGCCGGCGAGGTCGCCGTCGGCGTAGGTGTCGAGCACGTCGACGCCGTCGGCGAGGCGGACGATCCGCTCGGTCCAGGTGGTGGCGACGGAACCGGACCCGAGGGTCACGGGCTGGCCCGGCAGCAGCGGCACGAACTCCTCGACCGTGACGCCGAGCAGGTCGCGCAGCGCGCCGGGGTAGCCGCCGAGCCACACCCGGTCGTGGCCGTCGACGATGCCCGAGAAGTAGCTGACGACGACGTGGCGGCCGTCGCGGACGACGTGCTCGAGGCGCCTGCGCACCTCGTCGGTCACGACGTGGAGCATGGGCGCGATGACGACGTCGTAGTCGTCGAGGGATGCCGCGAGCGGCAGCACGTCGGCACGGATGCCGAGGTCGAGCAGCGCCCGGTACCAGGCGAGCTGCTCCGCGTCGTACTGGAGCGCCTCGGTCGGGTGGGAGTCTCGGCCGCTCACCCACCACGACTCGTAGTCGAACAGCACGGCGACGCGGGCCTTCTCGCGGTGCGAACCGGTGACGGCGGCGAGCGCGTCGAGTTCCGCGCCGAGGGCGACGACGTCGCGGAAGACCCGGCTGTCGCGTCCCGCGTGCGGCACCATGCCGGAGTGGTAGCGCTCGCCACCGGCGCGCGACTGGCGCCACTGGAAGTAGCAGACCGCGTCGGCACCGTGACCGACGTGGGTGAGGGCGTCGCGCACGAGCTCACCGGCCCGCTTGGGCGGGTTGACCTCGCGCCAGTTGATGGCGCTCGTCGCGTGCTCCATGAGGAACCAGGGGCGACCGCCGGCGAGGTTCCCGGTGAGGTTGGCCCAGAAGGAGAGGTCGTCGCGGCCGAGTTCTCCGGGGCGCAGGTAGTGGTCGTTGGAGACGAAGTCGACATCGTCGACCCAGGTGGCGTAGTCGATGTCGCGGACGTTCTGGGCGACCATGAAGTTCGTCGTGTAGGCGACGTCGGGGGTCACTTCGCGCAGCACCGCCGCCTCGGCGCGGAGGTGGTCGCGCACGGCGTCGGAGGAGAACCGCTCGAAGTCGAGCTGCTGGCCGGGGTTGCGCTGCGTGGGAGCGACGCGCGGCGGCAGGATCTCGTCCCACGCGCCGTAGTGCTGCGACCAGAAGGCGGTGCCCCACGCGTCGTTGAGGGCGTCGAGGGTGCCGTAGTGCTCCTGCAGCCACACCCGGAACGCCCGTGCCGCGTCGTCGGAGTAGTCGTAGATGTTGTGGCATCCGAGTTCGTTGGAGATGTGCCACGCGACGAGGGCGGGATGGCCGGCGTAGCGCTCGGCGATCGCGCGCGTCAGACGCAGCGCGTATTCGCGGAACACGGGCGAGGTGGGCCGCCAGTGCTGGCGCGCGCCCGGCGAGAGCACTGTGCCGTCGGCGGTCTGCGGCAGCACCTCGGGGTGGAGGCGCGTGAGCCACGGCGGTGGGCTGGCGGTGGCCGTGGCGAGGTCGACGTCGATGCCGTTCTCGTGGAGGAGGTCCATGACCTCGTCGAGCCACGAGAAGTCCCATTCACCCGGCCGGGGCTCCAGCAGCGCCCAGGAGAAGATGCCGAGGGAGACGATGTTGACCCCCGCTTCGCGCATGAGGCGCATGTCCTCCTGCCACACGTCGCGCGGCCACTGCTCGGGGTTGTAATCGGCGCCGTAGCGGAAGCGGCCGGCGCCGAGGGCGCCGTCTTTCACCCAGCGGGGGCGGACGTCGGTCAATGCGGGGGAAGTCACGCGTCCAGCGTAGAGCAAAACCCGTGCAGTTGCACGGTTTCTGCGCGAACCGGTTACGCTCGTCGCATGAGCGATGCCCCGCCCGCCCGTCGCGGCCCCTACGCGAAGACCGCGGAGCGCCGCAACGGCATCATCGAGACGGCCACCGCCGTCTTCAGCGAGCACGGCTACCGCGGCGGCTCGCTCCGCCAGATCGCGAAGCAGCTCGACCTCAGCCTCACGACACTCATGCACCACTTCCCGACGAAAGCGGCGCTGCTGTCGGCCGTCTTGGAGCAGGAGGATGCCGCCGACACCGACTTCCCGGTCCGCTCCCGCCGCGACGGTTTCGTCCCGAGCGTGCTCGCGATCGTGGAACGCAATCTGCAGCGCCGCGAGCTCGTGCGCATGTTCTCGATCGTCTCCGCCGAAGCCACCCACCCGGGCCACGAGGCGCACGACTGGCTGCGGGCCCGCTACGCCGCCGTCGTCACGGAGTATGCCGACCTCATCGAGCACGACCGGCGCGCGGGCCGCCTCGCGGGCGACGGCGATGCGCTCGTCCTCGCCGGCCTCGTCGTGACCGGGTGGGAGGGCATTCAGATCCGGTGGCTCGCCGACGACACCGACCCCGTCGCCGCCATGCGCACCCTCCTGGAGACGCTCCTGCACCCGGTCGCCGGGGCTTGACCCAGGCTGGGGCGGGCTGGGGCGGGCTGGGGCCGGCGGCTGGGGCGGGCTGGGCCGGCTGGGGCGGGCGGCTGGGGCGGGCGGCACCTGAACCGGTGCCGACTCCGGCATCCGGTGTCGACTTCCGGCACCCGGTATCGGCACCGGCATCCGGCATCGGCATCGGCACCGGCATCCGGCATCCGGCATCCGGCATCCGGCATCCGGCATCAGCGCCTGCACCGGACTGCATGTCCCATTTTCGGTCGATTAAGACCCCTCAAAGCAACCGGAACTGGGACATGCCCTGCCGAAACTGGGACATGCCCTGCCGAAACTGGGACATGCCCAACCGGAAGCCGACTCGCCGGCAGGGGTCACCGGCATCCGGCCACCGGCATCAGCGCCTGCACCGGACTGCATGTCCCATTTTCGGTCGATTAAGACCCCTCAAAGCAACGGGAACTGGGACATGCCCAACCTGAACTGGGACATGCCCAACCGGAACTGGGACATGCCCTGCCGAAACTGGGACATGCCCAACCGGAAGCCGACTCGCCGGCAGGGGTCACCGGCATCCCGCACGGGCATCAGCGCCTGCACCGGACTGCATGTCCCACTTTCGGTCGATGCAAACCCCTCAAAGCAACCGGAACTGGGACATGCCCAACCTGAACTGGGACACACCCCACCGGAACTGGGACATACCCTGCCGGAACTGGGACATGCCCCGCCCCAGCGCGCCCCCGCCCCAGCGCGCCCCCGCCCCAGCGCATCACCGCCGCGCGGCCCCCGCAACCTCAGTCGACGGCGTTGGCGCGGGCGACGGAGCCCAGCCAGGCGAGGCTCGGCTTGGGATGCCGTTCGAACGTCTCCCGGTCCCAGGCGATGAGCCCGAACGTCGGCCGGTACGACCCCCACTCGTAGTTGTCCAGCAGCGACCAGTGCAGGTATCCGATCAGCGGAAGTCCGGCCTCGACCTCGGCGTGCAGCGCCCGCAGCGCGCCCCGCGTGTAGTCGATGCGCCGGCTGTCGTCGGCGGTCGCGATGCCGTTCTCCGACACGAACACCGGAAGGCCGGTGACGTCGTGGGCCAGGCGCGCCGCTTCGGCGATCGCCGGCGGGTAGTACTCCCAGCCGGTGAGGGTCTGCTCGACGTCGTCGGGGGCCGGCAGCGGTCCGTCCTTCGTGATGCGGGTGCGGGTGTAGGCCTGCACGCCGATGAAGTCGTCGCCGCGCGACGCCTCCAGGAAGATCGTCTCGCGCGGGTACGCGTACTCCCGCAGCACCTCCTCCGCACCGGGGTCGGCGTAGAACTGCTGCGGCGCGACGGGCCACCCGACGGGACGCCCGGTCGTGCGGACGAGCTCGACGGCGCGACGATGCGCGGCGATGATGTGCTCGGTGACGACGGCATCCGGCTCGGGAAGCGACCCGGCCTGGATCTGCTGGTTCCCCTCCTTGCCGGCGAAGATCATCGCGAGGATGTTCGGCTCGTTGATCGTGAAGACGTGGGATGCCGTCGTCAGCAGCGGCAGGACGATCTCCACGAACCGGGCGAACCGGTCGACGGATGCCGGGTTGCGCCAGCCGCCGTCGGCGGCGAACCACTGGGGCGTCGTGAAGTGGTAGATCGTCACGGCGGGCGCGACGCCGAACTCGTGGCAGCAGTCGATGACGCGACGGTAGTGGTCCAGCGCCGCCCGCGACACCATGCCCTCGGCGGGCTCGATGCGCGACCACTCCAGGGAGAACCGGTAGGTGTCTAGCCCTGCGCGGGCGAGCAGCTCGATGTCCTCGCGGAACCGGTGGTAGCTGTCGGCGGCATCTCCCGAGGGCTCGGGGATGTCGGTGTCCGGGGCCACCTCGCGAGGCCACCAGTCGCTGTTGACGTTGCCCCCCTCGATCTGGTGGCCGGCGGTCGCGGCGCCCCAGATGAAGCCGTCGGGGAACGAGAGCGAAGTCATGGATGACGTCCTTGTCTGGGCCTACTTGAGCCCGGTCATGGTGATGCCCTGAACGAAGTACCGCTGGAGGAAGAGGAACAGGACGAGGATGGGAGTGACCACGAGCACCGATCCGGCCATGAGCAGGCCGTAGTAGGTGCCGTTGGACCCGACCGAGTAGAGCGAGAGCGCCACCGGGAGGGTGTACATCTTCTCGGTCTGGGCGACCACGAGCGGCCACAGGAAGTTGTTCCACGACCCGAGGAACGTGAGGATCGCGAGGGTCGCGACGGCCGGGCCGCACTGCGGCATGACGACGCGCAGGAAGATGCGGAACTCCCCCGCACCGTCGATCCGCGCCGCCTCCAGCAGGGCGTCGGGGACGCCCATGATGAACTGCCGCATGAGGAAGACGCCCAGCGGGCCGGCGAGGAACGGGAGGATCAGCGCCGGGTAGGTGTTGACGAGCCCCATGTTGGCCACGAGCACGAACATCGGCACGAGGGTGACGACGCCGGGCACCATGAGCATCAGGAGGACGAGCGCGAAGAGCACCTTCTTCCCGGGGAAGTCGAGCTTCGCGAGCGCATAGGCGACCATCGAGCAGAACACGATGTTGCCCACGACGACGACGAGCGCGACGACGACGGAGTTGAAGAAGAACTGTCCGTAGTCCAGCTGGGTGAGCCAGCGCGAGTAGTTGTCGAGGGTGGCCTGCTCCGGCCACCAGGTGATGGGACGCTGAAGCAGCTCTCCCTGCGTCTTGAAGCTGCCCAGCAGCATCCACAGGAACGGCATGAGGGTGAGGATGAGCCCCACGGTGAGCGCGATGTAGGTCGCGGCGCGCGACCACTGCGCGCCGGCCGGACGACGGCGGCGACGCGGGGGCGTGTCGACGGCCGGGCGGACGGTGTCGGTGGCGAGTGTGGCCATGTCAGTTGTCCTTCGAACGCAGCAGTCGGAACTGCACCGCCGACAGCGCCGCGATGAACGCGAACAGCACGTAGGCGGCAGCGGATGCCAGCGAGTAGTCGCCGTAGCCGAACTGGCTGTAGACGTAGTAGCTGATGGTGAGCGTCGAATTCAGCGGGCCGCCCTGCGTCATGACGAAGGGCTCTTCGAACACCTGCAGGAAGCCGACCGACAGGAGCACGGCGCCCAGGAGGAGCGTCGGCCGCATGAGCGGCAGCGTCATGCCCGTGAACCGGCGCCAGGCTCCGGCGCCGTCGACCTCGGCGGCTTCGTAGACGTCGCGCGGGATCGCCTGGAGGCCGGCGAGGAAGATGATCATGAGCGTGCCCATGTTGCGCCAGGCGCCCATCACGATGATCGACGGCATGGCCCAGAAGGGGTCGTTGAGCCAGTCGGGGCCGTTGATGCCGACCCACGACAGCACGGTGTTCATGAGCCCGGTGTCCTGCAGGATGAACCGCCACACGACCGCCACCGCGACGATCGAGGTCACGACGGGGGTGTAGAAGCCCACGCGGAAGACGCCGCGGAACCGCTCGATGCCGGAGTTCAGGGCGACGGCCAGCAGCAGTCCGAGCGCCATCGTCAGGGGGATGCCGACGAGCACGAAGTAGAACGTGTTGACGATCGATTTGACGAACAGCTCGTCCTGGAACAGCGCGACGAAGTTGTCGAACGCGATGAAGTTGACGGCGAACGGCGAACGGAGGTCTTTCACGCCGAGGTCGGTGAACGACATCGCGAACGATCCGATCACCGGCCCCAGCATGAAGACCGCGAAGATCACGAGGAACGGCAGGGCGAACAGCCACGCGACGAGCGCCGTGCGGCGACGCTGGCCCGCCATCCCTCCGCGGAGGGGCGCCGCCGTGCGGGGCGCCCCTCCCGTCGCGGTGAGCGACATGGTGGTTTACCAGCCCGTCCCGAGCGACTCGGCCTTCGCCTCGATGGCGGTGGCCGCGTCCTCGGCGCTCGACCCGTTGGCGACCTTCTCGGCCTCGGTCTCGATGAACGCCGACATCTCGTCCCAGCTCGGCACCGACGGCGGGGCGACGGTGTTCTGGAGCTGGTCGTTCAGCACGGACACGCGCGGGTCCGACGTGAAGCCCTCGAGCGCCGACGTGACGGCCGGCAGGCCGCTCGTCCGCTCGAACCACGCTTCCTGCGTGTCAGCCTGCGCGAGCCAGCGGATCAGCTTCCACGCGCCGTCGGCGTTCTTGGCATCCGCGAAGACGCCGAGGTGACCGCCGCCCAGGTACGAGTCGTTGTTGGCGGAACCGGCGGGCACGGGAACGGTGGCGACGTTGTCGGCGACCCAGTCGGCATCCTCCATGTCGGCCAGCACCGAGACCATCCACGGTCCGGAGATGAACGCGGGGTTGGAACCGTCGACGAACGACGACGTCTGCGAGTCGCCGTAGCCCGACGTGGGGGCGAGGCCGTCGGTGAAGAACGAGCCGTAGTAGTCGAGGGCGGCCACGAGCGCGTCGTGGTTCCAGGCGTAGCCGTCGCCCGCATCGTTGAGCACCTCGCCGCCGGCCTGCGCGTAGAAGGGCAGGATGACCTGCGTCGAGTCCTCGGCGTCACCCATCGGCAGCTGGATGCCGTACTGCGCACCCTCGCTGCGGAAGCCCTCGGCGAACGAGGTGAACTCGTCCCACGTGGTCGGAGCGGACATGCCCGCCGCCTCGGCGAGGTCGCTGCGGTAGTAGAGCACACGCGTCTCGACGTACCACGGCACGGCGTACGAGACACCCTCGACCTGGGTGGACTCCTCGGCGGTCTCGTTGAGCGTGGCGGCGTCGACGACACCGTCGGGAACCGGTGCGAGGCCGCCGGCGGCAACCATGGACGGCAACAGCGAAGAGCCGATCATGATGGCATCCGGGACCGTGCCTGCCGCCACGGCGGTCTGGTACTTGGTCATGACGTCGGCCCACGGGATCGAGGTCACGGTGACGGTCGCGTCGGGGTTGTCTGCGACGAACGCGTCGGCGAAGTCGCCGAGGTTCTCGCCCTCTTCACCCATCGCCCAGATCGTGATCTCGCCGGTGGCGGGCGAGTCGTCGATCGCCTCGGCCGACGGACCTTCGCCGGTCGGGGTGTCGTCGGTGCGGCCGCAGCCGGAAAGCGCCAGCATCCCGACGACGCCGATCGCGCCGAGCGCGATCATCTTCCGTCCCATCTTCATGGTGTCTCCTCATCGAGTCGTCGAGGGCGTATCGTTGCCCTCGAAACAAACCTAGCAACTGCTTGCTTAGTTTGTTCACCATAGACTGTGACGCAATCGCTCGCAAGGGAGTAGCGAATGACCGACGACGACGTCCGCGCGGCACAGCCCGACGCGGAGACGCCCCCCATCGCCCGCGCCGACCAGCGCCGCGTGCGGGGAGACGTGCGACGCAAACGCATCCTCGGCGCCGCCGTCGACCTCTTCGGCGAGCAGGGCTACCGCGGCACGTCGTTGCGGGAAATCGCCAGGCGAGTCGGCATTTCGGATGCCGGTCTCCTTCACCACTTCGGATCGAAGACGGGCCTGCTGGCGGCGACGATCGCCGAGCGCGACGAGATCGACCGGGTGCGTCGCGAAGAGGCGGAGTCTCACGGCGTCGCTTTCGTCGACACCATGCGCGACCAGGTCGCGCGCAACGCGCACTCCCCCGGGCTCGTGGCCCTCCACGTCGTGCTGTCGGCCGAGGCGACCGACCCCCAGCATCCCGCGCACGCGTCGTTCCGCGACCGCTACCGCAACCTCCGGCATCAGGACGATGTCGCGTTCGCCCGGCTTCAGGAGGAGGGCGAGCTGCGCGCCGACCTCGATCCGCGCCGCATCGGACAGCTCGTGACCGCGATGATGGACGGTCTGCAGCTGCAGTGGCTCCTCGATCCCGACCAGGTCGACATGGTGGGCCTCTTCGAGGACTTCCTGCACCTGCTCGAGATCCCCGCCCCCGTCGAGGGTGCGGATGCGGACGCGGGCGCGGATGCGGATGCGGATGCGGGTGCGGGTGCGGATGCGGATGAAGGTGGCGCAATCGGCGGCTAACCCCGTCGCGGAGCCGCGCGTTGCGCCACCTTCTCGGGCGCGAACCCGCGCATCGCGCCACCTTCGCGGGCGGCCGGCGAAGGTGACGCAATCGGCGGCCACACCCGCCGCGAACCCGCGTGTCGCGCCACTTTCTCGGGCGCGAAGCCGCGCGTTGCGCCACCTTCTCGGCCTCGAACCCGCGCATCGCGCCACCTTCTCGGGCGCGAACCCGCGCATTGCGCCACTCTCGCCGAGGGCGGGCGCGCGGCGAAGGCGCGCGGCGAAGGCGCAGATGCCGGCGAAGGTGACGCAATCGGCGGCCACACCCGCCGCGAACCCGCGTGTCGCGCCACTTTCTCGGGCGCGAAGCCGCGCCTTGCGCCACCTTCGCGGGCGCGAACCCACGCCTTGCGCCACCTCGCCGAGGGCGGGCGCGGGGCGAAGGCGCGCGGCGAAGGCGCGGATGCCGGCGAAGGTGACGCAATCGGCGGCCACACCCGCCGCGAACCCGCGTGTCGCGCCACTTTCGAGGCCGCGAAGCCGCGCGTTGCGCCACCTTCTCGGCCTCGAAAACGGCGACGGTCAGGGACGCCTCACCTTCGTGGCGGACCGTCGACGCCGGGCGTACGGTGAGGCCATGAGCACGACGGATTCGACGCACCCCGGCGAGCCACACCCCGGCGAGCCGCACCCGGCCGAGCCGCACCCCGACTCAAGCCACCCGGCCGAGCCGCACCCCGACTCAAGCCACCCAGCTGAGCCGCACAGCGCGGGCATGGCGCAGCGCCTCAACTGGCTGCGCGCGGGGGTGCTGGGCGCCAACGACGGCATCGTGTCGACCGCGGCGGTCGTCGTCGGTGTGGCCGGCGCGACGGGAGAGACGCTTCCGGTGCTCCTCGCGGGATCGGCGGCCCTCGTCGGTGGCGCGATCTCGATGGCACTCGGCGAGTACGTGTCGGTGTCGAGCCAGCGCGACACCGAACAGGCGCTCATCGAGAAGGAGCGTCGCGAACTGCGCGACGACCCGGATGCCGAGTTCATCGAACTCGTGGGCCTGTACCGCCAGCAGGGGCTCAGCGAGCAGACCGCCACCGCGGTGGCGACCGAGCTCACCGAGAAGGACGCGCTGCGGGCGCACCTGTCGGTGGAGCTGAACATCGACCAGGACGATGTGGTCAGCCCGTGGCATGCGGCCCTGGCATCCGCCGTCGCCTTCACGGTCGGCGCCCTGCTGCCGATGGCGACGATCCTCCTGCTGCCGTCGCCGGCGCGGATCGTCGCCACCTTCATCGCCGTGCTGTTCGCCCTCGCCGTCACCGGCTACGTGGCCGCGTGGATCGGCGGCGCCCGTCGCGCCCGCGCGGTCGTCCGCACGGTCACCGGCGGCGCGATCGCGCTCGGTGCGACGTTCCTCGTGGGTACGCTGTTCGGCACCGGGATCGCATAGCGCCCCGGCATCGCGCGAAGGGGAGTTGTGCCGTGAAGCTGCTGCTGACGTCCGGGGGGATCACCAACGCGAGCATCCGCGCCGAACTGGAACGCCTGCTCGGCAAGCCCATCGAAGAGGCGCACGCGCTGTTCGTTCCGACGGCGCAGTGGGGTCATCCGATGTGCGGTCCGCAGTCGGTGTGGCGCTCGGCATCCGGTCGTTGGCCGGGTCTGACGACCCTCACGGAGCACGGCTGGGCCTCCGTCGGCATCCTGGAGCTCACGGCGCTGCCCTCGATCGGCACGGAGCGCTGGACTCCCTGGGTGCAGGATGCCGATGTGCTCCTCGTCGACGGCGGGGAGGCGGTGTTTCTCGCGCACTGGATGAGGGAGTCCGGCCTCGACACGATGCTCCCCGCGCTCGACCTCGTGTGGGTGGGCGTGAGCGCCGGCAGCATGGTCATGACTCCGCGCATCGGCGACCAGTTCGTGGATTGGCGCTCCGGCGACGACCGCACGCTGGGCCTCGTCGACTTCTCGATCTTCCCCCACCTGGACTATCCCGGGTGGGACGGCAACACGACGGATGCCGCGCACCGCTGGGCCGCGGGCATCGATGGTCCGGCCTACGCGATCGACGACCAGACAGCGATCTCGGTCGACGGCGACGCCGTCACCGTCGTCTCGGAGGGCGCCTGGGAGCGGTTCGACCGCGACGCGGACTGAAACCCCGCCTCGCCCCCTGGCCGCACAGCGACCTCCCGCACCACCCGCTTCCGCGTGAGCGGGCGCGGCGTCACGGCGCGACGATGAGGTACATCGCTGTCAGCGTCGTCAGGACGAGCACGATGCGGTCGAACGCACGCTGACTGAGCCGCCCAGCGATCCGCCAGCCGATCGCCCCGCCCACCAGCACCGCCGGGACGAGCACGAGGTCGACAAGGAGGCTCTGCGGCGTGAGCAGCCCGAGGCTCACCGCGATCGGCACCTTCGACACGTTCACGATCGCGAAGAACCAGGCCGCGGTGCCGAGGAACGCCTTCACGTCGAAGCGTGCGGCGAGGAAGTACATCGCCATCACGGGCCCGCCCGCATTGGCGACCATCGTCGTGAAGCCGCCGAGCGTGCCGTAGCCGACGAGGGCGACCGCGCCGCGACCCGCTGAGGTCGGTGCGGCGCGGCGGCGGAGCCACAGCGTCGTCACGACGAGCGCGAGCAGGATGACACCGATCACGCGACGCACCCCCGTGTCGTCGGCGACGGCGAGGAACACGGCGCCGACGACGATCCCGAGCACGACCGCGGGCGCGAGGCGCAGCAGGGTGGCCCAGTCAGCGTGGCGCCGGTAGAGCGCGAGGGCGAGCACGTCTCCCACGATCAGCAGCACGAGCAGCGTGGCCGTCGAGGTGCGGGCGGGGAGGACGGCAGCGAACACCGCGACGGCGAGAGACCCGGCACCCGGGATCGCCGTCTTCGACAGTCCGACGATCACGGCGCCCGTCGCCAGCAGCGCCCAGGCGAGGACGGAGAGGTCGGGCACCGCTCCATCCTGTCACCGGTGGGCAACGGCATCCCCCGCCCCGTCATGCCGCGACATCCGCGCCATCGGGCGGGGTCGCGGCGGATGGCGGCGACCATCCGCTCGGCGCATCGGACGTCCCGCACGCGCACACCTTCCGGTCCGGCTGTCGAGGGCGGCGCGTATCGTGAGGGGCGCGTGCCGCCGCGCGCAGCGAGAAGGAGTGATCGTGCCGTACCGAGACCCCCGACACGTCGAAGCGTGGGTGGGCGAGTTCCTCCACGCGCTGCCCGGCCTCGCCGGCCGGATCTCGGTGCTGCCGGAGAACTTCGCGGAGGGCAGCGAGTCCAGCGTGGTGGTCGTCTCGCTCGAGGGCGCCTCGACGGTCACGTCGCTCCAACCCGCCATCATCGACGGACGGCCGGTGTGGCAGACGGTGTTCGAGCCGCGCGACCTCCCGATCGCTCTCGACTCAGCGGGCATCACGTCACTCGCGCACGACCTGACCGACCTCGCGACGCTGTGCACGTGGCTTCAGAAGCGCACGGAAGCCTCGCTCTAGGCCTCGCTTTAGGCCTCGCTGGAGGCCCCGCTCTAGCTTCGAGCCGGCTGCAGCCCGTCGGTGATGCGCGCGACGATGAGCCACGCGAGCGGGGCGGCAGCCGCGAGGAGTACGTGGGAGAAGAGCGACACCCCGATCACGGCCGACAGCTGCGGGAGCGTGTCGACGAGGCTCACGAGCTGCGCCGACACGCGTGAGACCGTCGTCCCCACGAGCCACAGCGCCCACCACGCGCCCAGGAGCGCGCCGCTCAGTGCCGCGCGAGAGCTGCGAGCGAGGTCCTTCACGTTCTGGAACGGGAACCACAGGAGCACGACCGGGATGAACCACGAGACGACGTGCCACACGGGTGCGCGCCGGGGCGGGACCCCGGCCGCCGTCGCGAGGTCGGCGGCGCGGTACTGCCACACGAACCAGCAGACAGCCGCCGCAAGGAGGGCGGCAGCTCCCAGGACCGCCACCACGACGGACACGCCGTCGTAGAGGTAGAGGGCCTCGACATCGCCCGTCCCGTTGGCGAACGCGTCGATGCTCACGAGCCCGAAGATCTCGATCCCCGCGGCCGCGAGCGCGAGCGCGCCGGCCGCGGCCACGAGCCAGCGGACGGCCGCCGCGATCCCGCGGACCGGACGAACGAGCACCCCCGGGTGCATCGGCGGCAGAGGTACCCCGCTCGCGGCGATCGGGGGCGTCGCCGGCGGATACCCCGGATGCGGTGCGTAGCCCGCAGGCGGCGCGTAGCCCGGCTGCGGGGTAGCACCGGGGTACGGCGATGCGCCCGGGGACGGTGCGCCCGCGGGGGGAACGGGGGCACCCGCGGGAGGGACGGGCGCGGCGGGAGGGACGGGTGGCAGAGCGTCGCTCATGGCATCCTTCGGGTCGAATCACGGGGGTGACCGAAGGCTAGCAGCAGGCCCCCGTGCCCCATGGTCGTACGACCATCGTCCGATGGCGGCGGCGTGCCCCTCTCCCCGACGCTGGAAGTACCTGCCGGACCCGATCACTTCATCGAAGCCGCCGCGCAGGACAGAATGAGCGAAAGGCCACACCATGAAGAACAAGATCCTGCTGGGTACCGGGGCCCTGATCCTGGTCGCCGCCCCCGCCGCTGTCGGCCTGTGGGGCAACGCGTCGTTCGCGCAGTCGGTGCCGGTGCGCGTTCCGACATCCGTCGTGTTCCCCACCCCGTCGGCGACGCCCGACGACCACGGGGGCGACCGCGACCGTGACGATCGGCACGAGGAAGGCGACGACCGCGACGTGAACGGCACACCGTCGCCGACCCCCTCGCCGCGCGCGTCGGAGGCCGGGGACGACCACGGCGGCGACCGCGACCGCGATCAGCGCACAGAGGACGGCGACGACCGCGACACCCGCGGTGGCTCGGGCTCCAGCTCGGACAATGCGGACGACGACAACAGCGGACGCCACAGCGGAGACGACGACGCGGCCGACGACAACAGCGGACGTCACGGCGGCGATGACGACGCAGACGACGACCGCAGCGGACGTCACGGCGGCGACGACGACGGCGACGACGACAGCCACCACGGCGGCGACGACGACGGCGGAGACGACGACAGCCGCCACGGCGGAGACGATGACTGAGTGACCTCTCGCACCCCCGCCTCCTCGACGCCGAGCGCCACCCCCGCGCCCGGCGTCGATGGCGCGCCCGTGTGGCGCACGCTCGTGACGGCGTCGTCGCCGACGGCATCCCGCGCCGAGTCTCCTCAGGCCCGTCGCACGTTCGTGCGTCTGGGGCTCGGGCTGCTCGCCGTGCTCCTGATCGTGGGGGTGCTGGCGGGGTTCGCCGCGCAGTGGCTCGCGGAGCGTGAGGCGGTGAACGATGCCGCGAACGTGACCGACGTGCTCGCGGATGCCGTCATCCAGCCCTCGCTGACCGATGAGCTCGCCGATGGCGACCCCGCGGCGCTCGCGGCCTTCGACCGGATCGTGCGTCAGCAGGTGTTGAGCGCCGACGTCGTGCGGGTGAAGATCTGGAGCCCCGACGGCGTCGTGATCTACGCGGACGAGCCGCAGCTCGTGGGCCGCACGTTCGAACTCGACGACGCCCAGCGCCTCGCGCTGTCGAGCCCCGCAACGCGTGCGGAGGTGTCCGACCTCTCCGAGGAGGAGAACGAGTTCGAGGCGGGGCCGCGGCTGCTCGAGGTGTATCGCCCGGTGTGGACGCCCGACGGCCGCACGCTCCTGTTCGAGGTGTACCTGCCGTACGAGCCGGTCGCCGCCCGCTCCGCCGATCTGTGGCGAGGTTTCGCGGGCGTCACGACGAGCAGCCTCCTCCTGCTCGCCGCCCTCACCGCACCGATCGTGTGGGGGCTGCTGCGCCGCCTCCGCACCCAGGAGCAGCGCCGGATCGCACTGCTCGAGCACGCGGTCGACGCGTCGGATGCCGAGCGCCGCCGCATCGCCGGGACGCTCCACGACGGCCCCGTGCAGGAACTGGTGGCCACCACGTTCGCCGCGGAGGCCGCGGCCGGCGCCGCCGCCGCTCGCGGCAGCGCCGAGGAGGCCGCCGACCTGAGGCGGATCGCCGGTGCGGTGCGCGGCAACATCCGCGTCCTGCGTTCCCTGCTCGTCGACATCTACCCCGAGAGCCTGCAGACGGGCGGGCTCGCCGGTGCGCTCCACGATCTCGCGGCGACCGCTCACGCGCGCGGGGTCGAGGTGCGCGTGGAGGTCGAGGTGGCGGCGGGCAGGCTCGACGACGCGCAGGAGAGGCTCGTCTACCGCATCGCTCAGGAGGCCCTCCGCAACACCGTCGCCCACGCGGCCCCCTGCACCGCGACGGTGCGCGTCTTCGACGACGACGGGATCACCGTGCTCGAGGTCGGCGACGACGGACGCGGGTTCGAACCGTCGATCCTCGACGAGCCGCCGCGCGAGGGACACTTGGGCACCCGCGTGCTGATCGACCTGGCCGCCCACGAGGGCGCCGCCCTCCGCCTGGCCACCGCTCCCGGCGCGGGCACGACCTGGCGACTGGAACTGCCGAAGCAGGATGCCGGAAGAGAGGATGCCTCGTGATCCGTGCGCTCGTCGTCGATGACCACGCCATGGTCCGCGAGGGCCTCGCCGTCGTCCTCGCCGCCGACGGCGACATCGCCGTCATCGGGACCGCCGCCAACGGCGAGGAAGCTCGGGATCGCGCCGCGGCCGAGCGTCCGGACGTCGTGGTGATGGACCTGTCCATGCCGGTGATGGACGGCATCCGGGCCACGCGCGCCGTGCGCGAGGCGTCCCCCGACACCCGCGTGCTCGTGCTCACGTCGTTCGCCGAACGCGAGAGCGTGCAACGGGCGCTGGAGGCGGGCGCGACGGGCTACCAGCTGAAGGATGCCGAGCCCGATCAACTGCGGGCCGCCGTCCGCGCGGTGCACGCGGGGCACGCCCCCCTCGATCCGCGCGTCGCCGCCGTGCTGCTGCCCTCGGGTCGCGGCGCGGACGTGCTGAGCGAACGCGAGAAGGATGTACTGCGACTCGTCGCGGAAGGACGCGCGAACAAGCAGATCGCGACGGCGCTCGGCATCTCCGAGCGCACCGTCAAGGCGCACCTCGGCAACATCTTCAAGGAGATCGGCGTCTCCGATCGCACGAGCGCCGCGCTGTGGGCGCGCGATCGTCTCGACGACCCGCGTCCCTGACACCATCTCCCGCACCGTGCGCAGATCGTCGGCCCGGATCGACCGATCATGCGGGCGGGACGTGTCGGCGGCGATCGGTCGGGTTGACTGCAACGGCGGCGGCCTCGGCCCGAGCGGCGCCGGACCGTGGAGGAGCAGACCGGATGATCACCCTCGCCAGGAGCCGCTGGCTCGCGTTCGAGCTCGCGCGACCGACGACGGCACAGTTTGTCGTGTTCGTCGTCCTCAACGTCGGGATGACGGTGCTGCAGCTCGTGATGATGCCCGTGCTGAAAGCGATCTTCGGGGCGACGGCACTCGTCGGCATCGACTTCCAGGCGCTCCCCGTGGGCACCGCTCCCGACGGAGCGCCCTTCTTCGTCTTCGACTACGCGGCGGGCGCGCTCCCCGACGGCGGCGGCGGTCTCGCCTACTTCCTCGCCGTGCAGCTCACCCTCGCGATCGCCCAGGTGATCAACTTCTTCGCGCAGCGCACGCTGACGTTCAAGTCGAACTCCGATCCGTGGCGAGCGGCAGCGTGGTACGCCGTCGCGTACGTCGTGATCACCTTCGGCGCCGCCGCGCTGCAGAGCGTCTACAAGGCGCCGATCTACGAGCTCTTCATCACCACCTGGGGCTGGGGCGCGACGGGCGAGGCGGCCGCGGATGTCACCACCATGCTCATCAACGCGGTGATCTCGTGCCTCGTGTTCTTCCCGGTCTTCAAGATCATCTTCCGCCGGGAGCCCGAGCCGGCCCCGGCGTCGGAGCCGACATCGGGATCGCCGTCGCCGCGAACTCTCCAGGAGGCAGGGTCACCGTCGTCGACGCATCCCGCGCCGTGACGGTGAGCGTCTGCGCGCGACGGTCGAGGTTCGCGCACAGCACTGTCAGCGCGCCGTCCCGCAGCGAGCCGACGGCCCAGCGCAGGCCGTCGGGGCTGTCGCCCCACCAGAGCTCGCCACCCGTCGCGGCGGCGAGTGCGCGGACGGCATCCGCGACGGGGAGCGGACGGCCGTCGGCCGCGTGGATGCCGCGCGGCCCCCATTCCTCGAACCACGCGAGCGAGGCCACCCCGGGCACGGCGAGCGCCGCGGCACTGGCGATCGTCCAGGCGGCCAGTTCCGGCGCGGCCTGACGCTCATCGGCGAGACCGGTGAACTCGGCCCCGTAGCCGCCGGACAGGTCGGCGCGCACGGGACCGGGCTGCGCTCCGGCGGCGACGTTGTTGAAGCGCGGGCGCAGCGTCACGGGACCGACGTGCACGGGAGCGCCCTGCGCCTGCGCGACGGTCTGCCGGGCGACGATCCGCTGCATCGCGACGGACTCGACGAGCTGCTCGGTACCGGTCGCGTGGAACAGGGGCGTCACCGTCACGGCGATGCCGTCGAGGCCCGCCGCCAGCCGGTGGCGCTCCCGGTTGAGCTCCGTGAAGTGCGACCGGGCCCCGCCGATCACCGGTGAGTCGCAGCCGGCGGCGGCGAGCGCGTCGCGCAGGATGCCGGTGACCTCGGCATCCGAGACGTGGGGCGCGTCACCGTCGCGAGCGAACGCGCCGATCCGCAGCACGGGGAGCTCGCGCAGCGCCGCGACCGCGTCGTGCACGGCGGCGATGTCGGCGGGGTCGAGGACGAGGCGGACGTCGAGGGGCCGACCCGTCGATCCCGCGCGGGCGAGCGCGGCGCGCCACGCGGGGGATGCCACGTCGAGCTCGACGAGCACGCCCGCACCGAGGGGGTCGATCTCGGGGGCCGGATCGGGAGCGGTCGCGGCACCGACGAGGATCTGCGGGAATGCGCCGCCGGGCCGAAGGTCGATGACGTCCGTCGCGCGGGCCGGGCGGGAGATGTCGCGGCGCGCCGAGGCTGTTTCGGCGGCACCCTCGGTCGCCGGCGCGACCTCGAGGGTGATCTTCTGACGCACACGCTCCCCGGCATCCAGGTGATACGGGAACGGGAGCGACAGCGGTCGGCTGTACGTCTTGAACGACGCGTCGGTCCAGTTGCGCTGGTCCTCCATCTCGAACACGTCCCCCGCGAAGCGCACCGTCGCGCGCATGCCGCCGGTCGTCCACGAGAGCGACGCGATGTCCATCACGGGCTGGTGCGGACTGATGTCCGCGGGGAACGCCGTGCGCTCCGACCCGCCCCCGGCGTGGTCGACGTCGAGCGGTGAACCGGCGAGGCCCGGCGGGTGCAGGAGCACGAGTCCCGTGCGGTTCGTCGCGAACGGCGCGGCGGTGTGCAGGTCGAGCGCGACCACGAGCGTCGACGCCGATGCGCGCACCCCGACGCTCCCCGAGAACGAGGAGCCGAGACCTGCGGAGTGGACGGCGAGCGTGAGCGTCGCATCCGACTCCTCCACGCCGTCCACGACGAGCGAAGCGGTGTCCCACTCGCGGTCGCGGACAACGGCCCGGATGCCGCGCAGCACGAGGTGTCCGTCGAACGCGATGTCGGCGAGCTCGTCGCCCCGCAGCGAGAGCGACCAGGGGCCGCTCCGCCACACCCGCGACGCCGCGTACCAGGTCATGTCAGATCGTCGTCATTCCGCCGTCGACCTGGAACAGTGCCCCCGTCGCGAAGGCGCCGTCGTCGGACGCGAGGAAGACCATCGCCCCGGCGATGTCGTCGGGGGTGCCGGCCCGCCCGAGCGGGATGCGGCCGATGATCGCGGCGCGCGCCTCCGGGTCGCTCGTGATGGTCGTGACCAGTGACGTCTCGGTGTAGGCGGGCACGACCGTGTTGACGCGGATGTTGCGATCGGCGTAGGCGGCGGCCACGGTGCGGGCGAGGCCGTGCATGCCCGCCTTCGACGAGCTGTACGCCGTGAAGTCCCTGCCCTCGCCGTTGAGGCCCGTCGGGCTCCCCGTGAGGATGATCGATCCGCCACCGGCGTCGAGCATCGCGCGGACGGCGTGCTTGACGGTGAGGAACGCACCCGTCAGGTTCACGTCGATGGTCCGCTGCCAGACGGCGAGGTCGAGGTCGGCGACGGCCGCATCCTGCCCGAACAGCTGCACCCCCGCGTTGGCGACGACGACGCCGGGCGACCATCCGTCCGCGGCGAGCGCGGCGAAGGCGGCCGCGACGCTCGCCTCGTCGGAGACGTCCATCGTGACAGCGCGGGCGGCGGCGCCGATCTCGGCCGCTGCGGCGGCTGCGGCATCCCCGTCGCGGTCGGCGATGACCACGCGCGCACCCTCCCGGGCGAAGCGCTCCGCGACGGCGCGGCCGATGCCGGTGGCCGAGCCGGTGATGAGTGCGGTCTTGCTGTGGAGTCTCGTCATCGTGGTCTCCTAGCGCGTGATGTGGTCGAGGTGGAGCATCCGCGCGAGGTTCTTGTCGAGCTCGTCGTCGCGGAAGATCTTCTTCCAGTCGTCCTTGATGATGCTCTCGCGACCGTAGTCCATTGCGATGAGGCACGCGTCGCTGAAGGGATTGTCGCCGCGCAGGCCGTTGGCGAGCGCCACCTGCGTGTGCCCGTAGAGGATGCTGCGGGCCGCGGCCTCCGGCACGCCCATCGTGTGGATCGCCTCGTGGAGCGCCTCGTTCAGCAGCGACCCGATCATGCAGGCGATCGTCTCCACGAGCGTCGGCTCGAGCTGCGCGAGCTGCTTGACCGTCACCCAGTGCACGTCGATCACGGGCGCGTAGATCGCGCGGACGGTCTCCTCGACGATGCGCCGCTTCTCGGGGTCGTCGGACTCGACGGCGGCGATGGCATCCTGCGGTGCGGCGATCCCGCCGAACGTGTCGGCCCACTCCTCCTTCGTCGTGCGCTCGAGGAACACCGACGGGTGACACGGGTGCGCCACGGCCTGCACGACGTCGTCGCGGGTCGTCAGCAGACCTGCGTAGGCGGCGGCGGGATCGAGGGTGAGCACGATCGCGCCGGGCTTCAGCTGCGGCACGAGGTCGGCGGAGACGGGACCGAGCGCGAGGTCGGGCACGGCGAGCACGACGATGTCGGCGTCGGCGACGGCGGCCGCCGCATCGGTGAGGCTGCGGCCGGCATCGATCGTGCGCTGCTGCCCGGCGGGCGAGTTCTCGACGTAGTGGACGGTGTGTTCGGTGCGGACGAGATTGTCGGACACGCGCATGCCCATCTTCCCGCCGGCACCGATCACGGCGATCGTGTGGGTCATTGACTGCTCCTCAGGTGTTCCAGGGTGATGCGGGTCCATTCCCGCTCGGTACGGACGGTGGTCTCGGCATCCCCCTGCCAGGGGAGCCAGTGCTCGACGACCTCGTTGATGCCACGCTCGGCGGGACGCACGGTCTCTCGCAGGTGGGCGTAGTCGTGGAGCCCGGCGCCCAGGGGGGCGCCCGAGTAGGTGAAGCCGACCCAGCCGGGCTGGCGCGCGAAGGCGAAGTCCTTCACGTGGACGGCGACGACGACGTCGGCGGCGGTCTCGACGCAGGTGCGCGGGTGCTCGAGCCGCGCGACGACGTTCGCCGGGTCGAGGCAGATCCCGAGGCGGGGGCTGTCGACCTCACGCACGAGGGCCGCGAGGTCGGCGGTGGCGACCTGCTCGTAGGTCTCGAGGGCGAGGGTCACTCCGGCGGCCTCGAACGAGGGCAGGATGCCACGCAGCGCCGCGATCGTATGGGCGCGCGCACCCGCGGCGCTTGCGTGACCCGGGACACGCGCGCCGCCCGCCCCGAGCATGGTGCGGACGAGACGCGCGTCGAACGTCTCGGCGAGAGCCAGGTACCGGCCGAGGTGCTCCCCGGAGATCCCCTTCGTGCCGAGCTCGATCGAGAGGCCCAGGTCGCGGGCTGCGCGCGCGGCGTCGGCGACGTCCCGATCGGACATGCGGTCGAGCGGTGCGAAGTCGCAGATCTGGAACAGTTCGAGCCCCAGCTCGCGCGTGCGCTCGAAGGCTCCGACGAGGGACAGCGGTTCGGCGACGCGGTCGGAGTGCTCCCAGAAGAACGCGTAGCTGCCGAGCCCGATCACGACGACACCCGGGCGGCTGCGCCGGCGGGCGGGGCAAGGGATGCCGCGGCGAGCACTGCCGCCTCGTCGAGCACGGCGGCCAGAGCGGCGGGATCGTGCGCGAACCGGCCGAGGAAGAGCCCGTCGACCGCGTCGCCGAGAGCGGTGAGCAGGCCGGGGCCCGCGGAGCCCCCGTAGATGACCTGCGATCCGTGACGATCGGGGTCGGCGTCGAGGGCGGCGCGCAGCGCGCGGGTCACCGCGGCGATGTGGGCGACGGGAGCCGGCTCCGGCGCGCCGATCGCCCACACCGGCTCGTAGGCCACGACGACGCGTCCGGCCGGGGCACCGGCGAGATCGAGGGCGAGCTGGGAGACCGTCGCCGCCGCCGCGGCCTCGGCATCCTGTCGCTCCGCCTCTCCCACGCACAGCACGGGCGTCACGCCGTGCCGCAACGCGGCGGCCGCCTTCGCGGCGGTGATCTCGTCGGACTCTCCGAAGAGGCGCCGACGTTCGGCGTGACCGATCTCGGCATACGCGATGCCCGACTCGGCGACCTCGGCGGCGGTGATCTCCCCCGTGTAGGCACCCGTGTCGAACGCCGACACGTCCTGCACGCCCAGCCGCGCGCGGGTGCCCCGGAGGCAGCCGCGGGCGTCGTCGATCTGCAGGTAGGTGGGGATCACGAACACCTCCACGGCGCCGCTGCGCACGGCGGCGTGCGCACGCAGCACGTCGGCGACCTGCGCGAACCAGACGCGAGCCGCGCGGCGCCCGAAGTACGCCTTGAGGCTCACCCCCACGACGGCCGCGGCCATCAGCAGGAACCCGTGGTCTCGTACTCGTCGATCACGGCGACTTTCGAGGCCGACGGCGAGGCGGGGTCGAACCGGTAGGTGAGCCACTCCCGCACGAGGCGGCGGGCGAGCTCGATCCCGACGACACGCTGACCCATCGTGAGCACCTGCGCGTCGTTGGAGAGCACGCCGCGCTCCACGGAGAAGGAGTCGTGGGCCGTGACGGCACGGATGCCGGCCACCTTGTTCGCCGCGATCGCCACCCCGAGCCCAGTGCCGCAGATGAGAAGCGCCCGGTCGGCCTCGCCGCGCGCGACGCGCTCCGCCGCCTCGATCGCGACCTTCGGGTAGGGGGCGTGACCCTCGGCGTCGACACCGACGTCGACGAGCGAGACGACGCCGTCGTGGGCGGCCAAGTCGCGCTTGAGGATCTCCTTGTACTCGAATCCGGCGTCGTCGCTACCGATGACGATGCGCAGGGGCTCGGTGGTGTGCAGGGGCTCGGTGGTGCGCAGGGAATCCGTGGTGTGGGGCTCAGTCATGCCCGTTCCTCTCCTGGGCGTCGGCGAGCACCTCGCCGACGGCGGTCACGATGAGGGCGAGCGAGTGCGCCCCCGCGTCGACGGTGCCGACGCTGTTCTGTCCGTGGGTGCGGGCCCGGCCCATGCGGGGCATCAGGTCCGCGGTCGCGGCAGCAGCCGCGGTGGCCGTGGCCGCCGCCGCCCGCCACGCGTCGACGAGGCCCGCTCCGGCATCCGCGGCGCGCGTGAGTTCGGCCGAGAACGGCACGAGCGCGTCGACGAGAGTCTTGTCGCCCACCTCCGCCTTGCCGTACTGCCGCACGCCCCGCGCGCCGGCGGCGACGCCCGCGGCCACGCGCGTCGCGTCGGGACGCCCGGCGTCGCCGAGAGCGCCGGCGAGCGCCGACAACATGACTCCCCACAGAGCGCCCGAGGTGCCGCCGGCCCGGTCGCTCCAGGCGTCCGCCGCGCGCTGCAGCACCGTGGCCACTCCGGCTCCGGCCAACGCGGCGGAGGCGGCGGCGGCCTGCGCGGCGTGCGAGCCCCGCTGCATCCCGATGCCGTGGTCTCCGTCGCCCGCGACCGCGTCGATGCGGCCGAGCTCGTCCGCGTGCGCATCGATGGTGCCCGCGATGACCGTCAGCGCCGCACGCACGATGTCGGCCGCCGCGACGGAGGCCGGGTCGCCGGGGGTGACCGGCTGCGCCGTTGCGGCATCCGGGACCGCGGGGGCGGAGCCGCTGTCGGCGGGCTCGATGCGGATGGTCGTGGGAGCGGCGCCGCGGCGGTACGCGGGCGTATCGACGGGCGTCTCCCACAGCTGCGCGAGTTCGTCGTCGAGCCAGAACAGCGTGAGAGACGCACCGGCCATGTCGAAGCTCGTGCAGTAGTCGCCGACGTGAGGGTCGACGATCTCGATCCCCGCATCGGCGAGCAGCGTCGCGCACCGCCGGTAGACGACGAACAGCTCCTCGGCCGTGAGCGAGCCGAGTCCGTTGAGCAGCGGCACGACGCGGCCGTCGGCGCCGTCCGGACGCTCCTGCAGCAGCCGACCGACCAGGAGTTCCGCGAGGCCGTCGGCGGTGGGGATGCCGGTCTCGTCGATCCCCGGTTCGCCGTGGATGCCGAGGCCCACCGCCATCCGCCCCTGCGGCACCGTGAACAGCGGAGCGTCGGCGCCCGGGAGGGTGCAGCCGCCGAACGCGACGCCGAACGACCGCGTGCGCTCGTTCGCGAGCCGCGCCACCCGGGCGACGCCGGCGAGGTCGTACCCCTCGGCGGCGGCCGCGGCGGCGGCGCGGAAGACGGTGAGGTCGCCCGCGATACCGCGACGTCGATCGCGTTCGTCGGGCGGAGCGCTGGCGATGTCGTCGGTGACGATCACGGTCTCGCACGGGATGCCGTCGGCCCGCAGCCGCTCCTGCGCCGCATCGAAGTTGAGGACGTCGCCGGCGTAGTTGCCGTACGTGAGGAGGATGCCACCACCCGTGTGGGCGGCGGTGGCGACGGCCTGCACCTGCTGCGTCGAGGGCGAGGCGAAGAGGTTGCCCATCGCCGCGCCGTGCGCGAGGCCGGGACCCACGAGACCCCCGAAGGCCGGATAGTGCCCGGAGCCGCCGCCGACGATGACGGCGACCTGCCCCTCGGGGACGGCGGTGCTGCGCACGACGCCGCCCGTGACGCGGCGGACATACCGTCCGTTCGCGGCGACGAAGCCGTCGATCATCTCGTCGGCGAAGTCTGCCGGGTCGTTCCACAGACGCGTCATTGCGGACTGCTCCTCGATACAGGTCTGTCGGGGTGCACGGCGACTGCCGCACGCACACTTTCGCACAACCGGTTGACCAATTGCAAGCGCGGCATCACACGGGGAGGCCGCCGCTCGCCTAGGGTGGGGCCGTGCCCGCTTACCCCGCCGACAGCTCCGCCGACATCGTCGCGGCGCTCGGCGCGCTCCCCTCGGGCACCCCCGTCTCCGAAGTCGCGCGACGCCTGATGGACCTCTTCACGAGCGGCGCGATCGAGCCCGGCACGCGGCTCCCCCCGGAACGCCAGCTGGCCGCCACGCTCGAAGTCGGCCGATCGGCCGTGCGCGAGGCGCTCGCAGCGCTCGAGATCCTCGGCATCGTCGACGTCCGCGCCGGATCGGGCACCTACTTGCGCGGCACCGCGAGCGACTTGCTGCCGCAGACGCTCCGATGGGGCCTGCTCATCGGACGTCGCAGCACCTCCGACCTGCTCGACGTGAGATCGGGCCTCGAGATCTACGCCGCGCGGCTCGCCGCCCGTCGGGCCGACGCGCGGCACGTCGCGCGCATGGCGACCTCCCTCGACCGGATGCGCTCCGCCGAGACCGAGCTCGCCACGTTCGCTCGCGCCGACGCCGACTTCCACAACGCGCTCACCGAAGCCGCCGGAAACGACGCTCTCGTCGACCTCCTCCACGTCGTGCGCTCGCTCCTCCAGGTGTACGCCGACCGCGCCGTGCACGACACCGACGCGGCGCGCCTCGCCATCGCCGAACACGACGCGGTCTTCCGCGCCGTCGAACGCGGCGATGAGGACGACGCGGCGTCGGCGATGGCCGTTCACATGGCCACCGCGTCGACGCGGCTGTCCGACGCCTCCGGTCGTTGAGCGACCGCAGCGAGACGAAACGACGCACCCGCCCGGATCGACGTTTCGTCTCGTCGCTGCGCTCCTTGCTCAACGACCGAACCCTGCGTCACCCCCGGTCGTTGAGCGAGCGCAGCGAGACGAAACGCCGCACCTGCCCGGATCGACGTTTCGTCTCGTCGCTGCGCTCCTCGCTCAACGACCGAACCACACCGTCACCCCCGGTCGTTGAGCGAGCGCAGCGAGACGAAACGCCGCACCCGCCCGGATCGACGTTTCGTCTCGTCGCTGCGCTCCTCGCTCAACGACCGAACCCGCGCCCGTCACCCCCGGTCGTTGAGCGAGCGCAGCGAGACGAAACGACGCCCCCTCCTCCACAGCCTCGGCGTGTCGGAAGTTGTCCACAGGAAGCACGCTTGATCTGGGTTTTGTCGACCTGAATGTCGGTGCCCCCGAGAAGAATCGGAGCATGACAGGAACCACGCCGACCGCATGGCAACAGCGCATCGACACGCTGCTCCACGCCCTCGCCGACGCCCGCCGCGACGCCGCCGCAGCGCAAGCCCGTGAGGTCGCGCTGCTGGCCGAGGCAGTCGAGATCGCCCAGGCGATGGCCCAGGATGCCGGTGGCCCGACGTCCGTGGCGGACATCCCGATGCGGTCTCTTGCGGCACAGATCGGGGCCGCCGCGCGCGTGTCGGACAGGACGGTGCAGAAGCACATGTCGGATGCCGTCGTGCTCGTGGAGCGGTTCCCGGCGACGTTTGCGACGTGGGCGGCCGGCGACATCTCTCGCGGGCACGTGCGGGTGGTGGTGGATGCTGGGGTTGGGATTGACGACAATGCCGCGCGGGCCGTGTTCGAGGACGCGGCCCTGGAGGTGGCGCGGCGGGAGACGCCGGGACGGCTGAAGCCCGCCGCACGGCTGTTAGCCACGCGGTTGCACCTGGTTCCCCTGCAGGAACGTCACACGGCTGCCGCTACCAAGCGGGAGGTGTGGGTGCGTGACCTCGACGACGGGATGGCGGAACTCATCGCGATCCTCCCGGCGGCGATCGCCCACGGCATCCGCGACCGCCTCGACCAATACGCGAGGCGCGTCATTGATGCGCGAGACACCACAGACACCCGTCCCACCGACGCGCGCCGGATCAGCGAGGTGCGGGCCGATGTGTTCGCCGACCTCCTCCTCACCGGACACGCGTCACCCGACGTCTCAAACGACGCGATCCCCGCGGACGAGGCGATCATCGCCCGCGTGCAGGTCACCGTCCCCGCCCTCACCGCGGTCGGGGCGGACGACACCCCCGCCGAACTCATCGGCAAAGGCCCCATCGACACCGCCACCGCCCTCCGCCTCGCCGGAACCGCCACAGGGTGGGACCGGGTACTCACCCACCCCGTCACCGGAACCGTCCTCGCCATCGACCGATACCGGCCCAGCGACCACCTCAAACGCACCCTCCGGGTGAGAGATGAGCACTGCCGGTTCCCCGGCTGCCGCATCCCCACCTACCGGTCCGACATCGACCACACCACCGCCCGCGAACACGACGGACCCACCGAACTCACCAACCTCGCCCACCTCTGCCGCCGCCACCACACCCTCAAACACCACTCAGCGTGGCGGGTCAGGCAGACACCCGACGGCATCCTCCACTGGACCAGCCCCACCGGACGCCACTACCCCGAGCACCCCGCCCGCACCCTCGTGTTCACCACGGAACAGGCGGGAGCCGACATCCAGACTGGCGCCGTCAGTGAATCCGCGACGGCGAGCGATCCACCGCCATCCTGATCTCAGCCTGATCTCGAAGGGTCTCGTCACGCCGGGGCGCGTGTCGCGCACGTCAGCGCGCCTCCCGGCCACCCACCCACGCCGAGCCGCCCAGCGCGCCAACCGCCACCAACCGCCAGCCAACCGGGTGCGCCAGCCATCACCCACGCCCAGCCCTCCCGCACGCCGAGGCACGCGCCTACGGCCCGCCCATCCCGCTACGCCGCACCGCACCACCCCGAAGGCACTCTTGCAGAAACCACTGAACGTTATTTAGTATTTGGCCGTCGGCCTCGATCCGACCTCGACACCGCCACGACGATGTGCAGGAGTGAGCACGTGACCGCATCCCTTTCCACCAGCATCGACGGCACGCGTTATCGCGACCTCAACCGCAACGGGGTGATGGACCCCTACGAAGACCCGCGCCTCCCCGTTGCGGCGCGCGTCGACGATCTCGTCGCGCGCCTGTCGCTCGAGGAGAAGGCCGGCCTCATGATCCAGACGATCGTGTCGACCACGCACGACGGCGACGTCGACGGTCCCCCGCTCGCGCCCGGGCGCCCGTCGGCACGCGACTTCATCGAGCAGAGCCACGTCACCCACCTGAACATCCACCAGATCCCCGATCCGCGGTCGATGGCGCGCTGGGTGAACGGTCTGCAGCGCGTTGCCGCCGCGTCGGGTCACGGCATCCCCGTCACCGTCTCCACCGACCCGCGCCACTCGTTCACCGAGAACTGGGGCGCCTCGTTCACCGCCGGCCACCTGTCGGCCTGGCCGGAGCCGCTCGGCCTCGGAGCTCTCGCCGACGCCGGCTTCGTGCGCGACTTCGCCGACATCGCCCGCCGCGAGTACCTCGCGGTCGGCATCCGCTCTGCCCTGCACCCGACGCTCGACGTCGCCACCGAACCGCGCTGGGCTCGGCAGTACAGCACCTTCGGACAGGATGCCGACGTCGTCGCCCGCCTGGGCGTGGCCTACGTCGACGGGTTCGAGGGCGGCGACCGTCTCACGGCGGCGAGCGTCGCCTGCATGGCGAAGCACTTCCCGGGCGGCGGTCCCGAGAAGGACGGCGAAGACCCGCACTTCCCCTACGGCACCGACCAGGTCTACCCGGGCGACATGTTCGACTACCACCTGGAGCCGTTCCGTCGCGTGATCGCGCGGGGCGTCCCCGCGATCATGCCCTCGTACGGCGTCCCCCGCGGTCTCGTGCTCGACGGCGAGCGCGTCGAGGAGGTCGGGTTCGGATTCAACCACCAGATCATCACCGGACTCCTCCGCGAGAAGCTCGGCTTCGACGGCGTCGTGTGCACCGACTGGGGGCTCATCACCGAGTCGCGCATGATGGGCAAGGTGCTCCCGCCGCGATCGTGGGGCGTCGAGCACCTCACCGAGATCGAACGCGTGCGCAAAGCACTGGATGCCGGCTGCGACCAGTTCGGCGGAGAAGACGACCCCGCGCACCTCATCGAACTCGTCATCTCCGGCGCGGTTCCCGAGTCTCGACTCGACACGTCGGTGCGACGACTCCTCACCGTGAAGTTCGAACTCGGCCTCTTCGACGACCCGTTCGTCGACGAGGACGCCGCCGCCGACATCGTCGGCAGCGCCGAGTTCCGGGCGGCCGGCGACCTCGCCCAGTCCCGGTCGATCGTGGTCCTCCCCGGCGCAGTACCCGCCAGCCCCGGCGCAGCCCCCGCCACCCCCGGCATCGCCCCGGCCAGCCCCACGGATGCCGAAGCCACCACTCCCCCGACGTCGGCGCCGCCCGTGCTTCCTCTGGCCGCCGGGGCCGCGGTGTACGCCCCCGAAGTGTCCGACGCCGCTGTCGTCGCCGCCGGCCTCATCCCCGTCGGGTCTCCCGACGCAGCCGATGTGGCCGTGCTCCGCACCCACGCTCCGTTCGAGCCGCGCGACCACTTCATGCTCGAAGCGAGCTTCCACGCGGGGTCCCTCGCGTTCCCGAACGACGTGGTCGAGCGGATCGCCGGCATCGCCGCGGTCACGCCGGTCGTGCTCGCGATCCATCTCGATCGGCCCGCACTCCTGGCCCCGCTCCTCCCGCACGTGCACGCCGTGGTCGCCACCTTCGGCGCGTCCGAGCGCGCACTTCTCGACGTCCTCACCGGCCGCGTCGCCGCCGAGGGCCGACTCCCGTTCGAGATCCCCCGGGATGCCGACGCCGTCCTCGCCTCACGCTCCGACATGCCCGGCGATACCGTAGACCCCGTGTTCCCCGCCGGACGACCCTCGCTCACGCTGCCATCGGACCCGCGCGATGACGCGTGAGCGCCGGAACTCGGCGCACGGCCGCGAGAGTCGCGAGCTGATCCTCCAGACGGCACTCGAGGTCATCGGCCGCCGCGGGTACGGCGCGACCTCCCTGCGCGACATCGCCGCCGAGGTCGGCATGACCCAGGCGGGCATGCTCCACCACTTCGGCACGAAGGAGAACCTCCTCGTGGAGGTGCTCCGCCAACGCGACGCCGCGAGCCGCGCCGCCCTCGCCGACGGTCCCGACGACGAACCCATGGCCGTGCGCGTCGCGCGCCGGAACGCGCATGCCCCCGCCCTCGTCCACCTCTACGTGAGCCTGCAGGCCGCGGCGGCCTCACCCGGCCACCCGGCGCACGCCTTCTTCCAGACGCGCCAGCGCGAGATCCACGACATCGTCACCGCCGACCTCCACGCGCGACAGGATGCCGGCGAGATCGCCGCCGACGTCGACATCGACCGGTTCGCGAGCGTCATCCTCGCCGTCTCGGACGGCCTCCAAGCCCAACAGGGCGTCGACCCGACCATCGACATCGCCGGCACGCTCGACTGGCTGTGGCGTCAGGTCGCGCGTCCGCCTCAGGCCTGAGCATTCAGTCCGCGACGCGCGTGAGCCGCACGGCCATGAACTGCCGCCCGGGGAGCTCGACCCGCACCTGACCGCGGTGCACACCGGCATCCGTCACGGTCGTGTTCCACGTGTCGATCACCTCGACGCGCCACGAGCCGTCGTCGAGGATCACGTTGCGGAAGCGCGGCCGGTTGAACCCGAAGTACCCCACTTTCACGTGCCGCGCGACGCCGCCCCACGGCACGTCCCAGTCGCTCGGGAGCGGATCCCACACCCCGCCGGGCGCCTCGGCCTGCAGCTGCTCGAGGAACGCGATGCGCGCGGGCGACGTACCGTGCAGCGCGCCACCCTTCGACCACCACAGCACCTCGTCGTCGTCGCCCACCGTGCCCGCCTCGCCCGGCAGCGCGGGCGGGTAGTACGTCTCGCCGTGGCCGACGTAGCCGCCGCGCACCGCCCCCTCCCAGAACCTGCGGGTCATCTCCTCACCGGTGATGTTGCCCCAGCCCTGATCGATGTCGCCCTCGTAGGCGCACTCGTCGATCACGACGGGCTTGCCCCACTGCTCGCGCCACTGGTCGGTGTTCTCCGCGGTGCGGTAGACGTCCACGCGCTGGATGCTCACGTGCGTGATCCACGGCTTCGCGTAGTCGTACACGGGGCGGCAGTTGTGGATCGAGTTCAGGTGCCCGAACGCGTCTTCCTCACCCACGACGGCGGCCAGCCGCTCCCAGTCGTCGAGGTCCTTCGACCACAGCAGGTCGTACTCGTTCGCCATCGACCACCACACGTTCGCGTGCCCGCTCAGGCGACGCACGACGTAGCGCAGGTAGCGTTCGTCGACGGCCGGGCCGAGGTCGGCGAAGCCCCACCGGTCGTACGCGTGGAACAGGATGAGGTCGGCCTGGATGCCGAGGGCCGCCAGCTGCGTGATCCGCTCCTCGAGCCGGCGGAAGTGAGCCGTGTCGAAGCGGGTGAGGTCGAACCCGTCGGCGAGGCTCCCGGGGAACGGGAAGTCGGCGGGCTCGTTCGCGTTGTAGAGGTACGACTTCGGGAAGACGCACATGCGGAGCTTCGCGAACGGCGCCTCCGCGAGCGTGTCGAGCGTGCGCTGCTGCAGCTCCTCGGGTTGGTGGGTCCAGGCGTACGCCGTGGTGCCGAGGGGGCGGTGGCGGGTGCCGTCGGCGTGGCGGAAGTGGAACCCGTCGACCCGCACCGGCCCGTGCGAGCCCTCGCGGGCAGCGGTCACCTCGACGGTGCCCGTGATGCCGTCGAGGGAACGCGCCGTCGACCGCGTGCGGAACGACCAGGTGCCCTCGGCATCCGCGAGCGCCCGCACGACGTACACGCCGTCGCCGTCGTAGAAGCCGCCCACCCGCACCTCCGACCCGTCGCGCGTGAAGACCGCGTCGAACTCCACGTCGACGAACGGGTTGCCGTGCGAAGGCCCCGCGAAGCGCAGCTCCAGCGGATCCCACCGCGGCGTGGGCGACGGCAGCGTCACCGCCGCCGAACCGCGCGCGACATCGTCGCCCTCGTAGGCGGGGTCGGGTGCGATGGCCGGTGCGTAGGGTGCGCGCGCCGTCCCATCGCCCACCTCGGCGAGCGCTGCGAAGAACCGCTCCCGCTCGGCGAGGTCCGCCAGGGCGGGAACGATCGCGACGAGCTGTCCGAGCCGTCCGCCGCGGAACTGGGTGGCCATGGGCGACGCCGCGACCCCCGGCATGTACCGCTCCAGAATGGCGCGGGCATCGGGATCGTCGAGGGCCTCGCCGAAGGTGGTGGCGCGGTCGAACATGGGGGTCTCCTCAGCGGCGGGGCGGGTCGGTGGCAGGGTCAGCGGGTCGGTGACAGGGTCAGCGGGTCGGGGTCGGTGACGGGGTCGGGGTCGGTGACGGGGCCAACGGGTCGCGGTCAGCGGAATGATCCTCCCCGACGGGCGGGGAGACAGCGGTGGCGCGCCGGATGGCGTCGTCGACGGCATCCAGCAGGTCGGGCGGGGTGAACATGAGCGCCGTCGCGACGGGACGCCCGGAGCCCCACCGCGTCTCGGAGCGCAGGCTCTGCGCCCGCGCCGGGTCGGCCGCGGCGACCGTGTCGACGAGAGCCGCGTAGGCGCGCGGGTCGTCGATCACGGCGGCGAGCGAGGCGCGGATGCCGTCGAGCTCCGGCCGTTGTGGTGCCGCTGCCGCCGGAACGCGCCACGTGTGCGTGCCCGAGCCGACCTCCGTCGTCGCCCTGGGCAGGTCCGCAACCCCGGGCAGGTCCGTCACCCCGGGAACGCCCGTCAGCCCGGGGAGGTCGATCTCGGCGCGGGTGTTCGGCGGAACCACGACGGCCACCTCCACGTCATCGCCGTCGCGACGCCAGGCCACGGACGCCTCGCCGTAGGGGGTGAGATGACGCGCGGAGGCGTACTGGAGCGACGCGAGCGGGCGCGGTGCGATCCGCAGCCGGCGGTAGCCGGGCGCCGCGGGCGCGAGGCCGGCGACCGTGCGGTGCAGCCAGTCGGCGACGGCGCCGAGCGCGTAGTGGTTGAACGAGGTCATCTCGCCCGGATTGACGGTGCCGTCGGGAAGGAGCGAGTCCCACCGCTCCCACACCGTCGTCGCTCCCTGCGCCACGGGGTACAGCCACGACGGGCACTCGGTCTGGGTGAGGAGGCGCTCAGCGGCGGCGAGGTGCCCGCCGTCGGTGAGCGCGTCGGCGACGAGCGGGGTGCCGACGAAGCCGGTGCCGATGCGGTAACCCCCCTCCCGCACGAGGTCGGCGAGCCGGGCGGCGAGCGCGCGGCGCACCTCCGGATCGGTCACGAGGTCGAACTCGAGGGCGAGGGCGTACGCCGTCGGCGCGTCACTCATCATGCGGCCGGCGGGCGTCACGTACTCGGCGACGAAGGCAGCCCGGCTGCGTTCGGCGAGTGCGCCGTACCGCGCAGCGTCGCCGTCTTGGCCGAGCAGGGTCGCCGCCTCCGCGACCTGGCGGAGGGAGCGGGCGAAGTACGCGGTCGCGACGATGTCGGAGTCGACCTTGGCCTGCCCGGGCTTGTCGGGCGGCGCGGCTGGATCGAGCCAGTCGCCCAGCTGCATGCGCCCCGCCCACAGCCCGCTGTCGCCGGCTTCGCGGTGGACGGCATCCACCCATGCGCGCATGCTCGGGTACTGCGTGGCGAGCAGACCGAGATCGCCGTAGCGCTCGTGGAGCACCGTCGGCACGACGGTCGCGGCATCGCCCCACGCCGCCGGACTCACGCCGCCGAACGACGCGAAGCCGCCCAGCGCCGCCGGCACCACCACCGGCACCGATCCGTTCTCGCGGGCCTGCTCGGCGGCGAGATCGCGCAACCACGACGTGAGGAACCCGGCGGAGTCGAAGAGGAACGACGCGGTCGGCGCGAACACCTGGAGGTCGCCGGTCCAGCCGAGACGCTCGTCGCGCTGCGGGCAGTCGGTGGGGATCGACAGGAAGTTCCCCCGCATTCCCCACACGACGTTCTCGTGCAGACGGTCCACGAGCGGGTCGGATGCCGTGAACCACCCCGTGCGGGTCATGTCGGTGTGCAGCACGACGGCGTCGATCTGCGACGGGTCGACGTCGACGCCCGTGACCTCCGCGTACCGGAACCCGTAGAAGCTGAACCGCGACTCCAGCACGTCGTCGTCGCCGGAGAGCACGAACGTGGCGGTCGCGGCGGCGTTGCGGAGGGGACGGAGGGCGAGTTCGCCGTCTTCGAGCACTTCCGCGTGACGCACCGTGACGCGGGCGCCCGCCGGGCCGGCGACGCGCAGGCGGAGGCGTCCGACGAGGTTCTGCCCGAAGTCCAGGATGCGGCCGCCCGACGGCGTCGCGATCACGTCGACGACGGGCAGCGTCTCGATGCGACGGACGGGAGGCGCGACGCGGGCCTCGGGCACGGGGACGTTCTCGTAGCCGGCGCGCGCGGCCGCGCCGACCCGCGCCGGTGCGAAGACCGTGGCCCGGCGGCGGAGGTCCTGCTCCTCGCCCGCATAGATGCCGCTGTCGACCACCGGGCCGTCGCCGGCGGCATCCCAGCCGTCACCGGTCGCGGCGACCGTCTCGACGCTGCCGTCGTCGTACGTCACACGCAGTTGCGCGAGGAACGACGGCTGCGTGCCGTACACGCGGTCGGCGAACGCGAAGAAGCCGTACTTCTCGGTGTACCAGGCGCCCGCGAGCGTGGCCGACAGTTCGTTCTCGCCCGGTTGGACGAGCGCCGTGACGTCGACGGTCTCGTGCACGAGCCGGTCGCGGTACGAGGTCCATCCGGGGGCGAGCACGTCGTCGGAGACGGCGTGGCCGTTGACCTCCGGTTCCGCGGCGCCGAGGGCCGTCCAGAACAGCAGCACGCGCGCGACGGGACGGTCGAGACGGAACCGCGTGCGGACGACCGCCGGTTGCGCATCGCGCTCCGGTGCGGCGAGTCCGACCGGTCGCGCCACCCATTCGCCGTCGGCGAGGAAGCCCGCGGCGACCATCAGTGGCGCGCTCCAGCCGGTCGTCGTCCCGGATGCCGCGCGGGCGCGCACCCGCACCTCTCGCTGCTCGCCGGGCCGCAGCGGGGCGAACGGCCAGGCCACGAGAGCACTCTCGCCGTCCTCGGTGACGACGACCGTGCCACCGTCGTCGAGTTCCGCGCCGGCCTGGAGCCAGTCGGGCTCGTCGGTCTCGACCGTCCACGTCAGGCGGGGCGTCGCCGTCGCGACGAACACGCTCTCGTCGCGCAGTTCGGCGCGGAAGGAGGCGATGCGCGCGGAGGTCATGCGTCGTCGCCCTCCGCCGTCCAGCGCGAGACGGACACGGTGCCCGACACGGCGTACGCGCCGATCACGCGCCCCGTGAACGACTCCGCGGTCTCGGAGGACAGGAAACGGCCGTCGACCTGGGCGAGCTCGATGCGCTGCCCATCAACCGTCGCCGCCAGGTGGAACACGTCGCTCGTGCGGGCCAGCACGGTGCCGCTCGCGTCGGGCTTGCGGGAGTCGATGTGGAGGTCGAGCACGGACGCCGTCAGCGGGCGGGTCCACTCCTGTACGAGTCCCGCGACGACGGCGCGCGCCGTGAGGGCGCCGTCGCCCGCCTCGACCTCGACGTGGAAGCGTTCGTCGTAGCGCACCGCGAGTCCGCCGACACCGGCGGAGACGTCGACGGTCGCCGTGATGGAGGACGTGAGGTGCTCCTGGCGACGACCGACGAAGACGGGCCGCGGGTCGTCGAGGGTGACGCCGGTCCCGCGCAGGACGAGGGCGCCGCCTCCGACGGAGGCCACATCGGACGGGAGGGCGCGCACGGCGATCCACTCGCCGTCCAGTGGCGCGTCGAAGTCGATCTCGACGCGGGTCCCGGCGCGCGGGTTCAGCAGCACGGGGTCGATCTTGGGCCAGCCGTCGTCGGCCCAGCGCACGGGCGTCACGAACGTCTCGCGGCCCAGCGCCGAGAACGCACGCGTCATCGAACGGGGTCGCACACCCAGCAGCACGCACAGCCAGTCACCGCCGGGCCCTTCGACGAGATCGCCGTGACCGGTGTTCTGCACCGGCCGGATCGTCGACCGCGCCGACACGAGCGGGTTCTGCGGCGCGGTCTCGAACGGACCCTCCGGACCGTCGCCGCGGGCGATCGAGATGCCGTGTCCGCGCTCGGTGCCGCCCTCGGCGATCATGAGGTACCAGCGCCCGCCGTGGGCGTAGAGGTGCGGTGCTTCGGGGAACTGACCGCCCGTGCCCGACCACAGCGACCGCGGCTCCTCGAGCGCGACATGGCGGTCGAGATCGACCTTCGCCTGCAGGATGCCGAGGTGCTCCATCTTGTCGGCTCGCCCGAGCACGAGCCCGGAGTAGGTGATGTACACGGTGCCGTCGTCTCCCCACGCGATATCGGGGTCGATGCCGTCGAGCGGACCCGAACCGTCCTGCTTCAGGATGAGGTCGCCGTCGCTCCAGGGGCCCGCGGCATCCGTCGCGGTGAAGTGCAGCATGCCGCGCCCCATCGCGTCGGTGATCACGAGGTGGAACACGCCGTCGCGGTGGCGGATCGTCGGTGCCCATGCGCCGCCCGCTGTCGGCACGTCCTCGACGGCGAGCTGACCGTGCCGGGTCGCGACGTGCCCGATGAGCTCCCACGTCTCGAAGTCGGAGGACCGATGGAGGGGGATGCCGGGCAGGTACTCGAACGTCGACGTCGCGAGGTACCACTCGTCTCCGACCCGGACGACCGAAGGATCGGGGTGGAAGCCGCTGATCAGCGGGTTGTACAGGGTGGTCATGAGTGGTCCTCCGGGGAAGGGGCGGGAGTCGCCGGGGTCGGGTGAGTCGCCGGGGTCAGGAGAGGAGCCGGCCGAGTTCGGCGGCGAGTGCGACGGCGCGCGGGTCGGCGCCGCCCGGCCAGGGGCCGCGGGCGATCGTCCACGCGAACGCGAGGCCGGTGTCGGGGTCGACGCACGCGAGCGCGCCCGCGGCACCGTCGTGGCCGAACGACCGGGGGCCGCCGAACGCGAGCTGCTGCGACGGCTTCTGGAACACGATCGCGTGGGCGCGATCCTGCTGGTGGAGCACCTCGTCGTACCCGCGGATCTGCTGCTGACCGATCCGGGAGACGGTGTCCGCACCGAGGAACGGCTCCGCCCCGTCGACACCCGTGACCGCGGCGGCGAAGAGGCGCGCCAGTCCCCGCGCCGAGCCGGTGCCGCTTCCGCCGGGATGACCGTAGCGCCAGCTGCGCGGGGAGTTGCCGAGATCGACGCCGCCCTCCGCCGGCGCGAAGACGAGCGGCCCGAGGGCCGAGAACGTGCGCACGAGCGTGTCGGAGACCGGCTGGATCATCGGCAGCACGTCGACGCGGCGGTGCTCCTGGTCGGCGGGGAGCCCCAAGTGGAAGTCGATGTCGTGCGGCGCGCGGATCTCCTCCTCGTAGAACGCGTGGAGGGTGCGGCCCGTCACGCGGTACACGAGCTCGTCGCCGAGATTGCCGATCGTGATCGCGTGGTAGCCGAAGGCGCTCCCGGGATGCCAGAACGGCGTCGAGTCCGCGAGGCGCGCGGCTGCGGCGTGGTGGTCGAGCAGCTCGTCCCACGTGAGCGGGGTGTCGGCCTGCGGGAGCCCGGCCTGGTGGGAGAGGAGCTGACGCACGGTGACGGCGCCCTTGCCCTTCGCGGCGAACTCCGGCCAGTACGCGGCGACCCGCTCGTCGAGGTCGAGCTGTCCGCGCTCGATGAGGAGACCAACCGAAAGCCCGATCGTGTTCTTCGTGACCGAGTACGGCACGATGACCGAGTCGCGTCCCAGGTGCGGGCCGCCCCACGCGTCGACCACGAGCCGACCGCGGTGATACGCGGCCACCTGGAACGACAGATCGGGGTCGGCGGCGAGCCAGCGCTGCAGACGATCGCGCACCTCGTCGAGGCGCGGATCGATCACACCCTGCAGCAGCGAGTCCTCCGGAAGCGGGGCGGGGGATGTGGCGCGCGTCATTCCCCGACCGTCCACTCCGTCGTGAGGGGCAGGTCGACCACGGATGCGCCCGCCCGGAGCGTGTACACGCCCGGCTCGACGGCCCACCCGCCCGACCGGTCGCCGACCCAGTGCGCGAGCCGTCGCGGGGCGATCTCGACGACCGCCGTCACCGACTCCCCCGCCTCCGCGCGGACGACGGCGTGACCCACGAGCCAGCGAGCGGGACGCTCGACGGCCGAGTCGGACCGCTCGGCGTAGACCTGCACGACCTGCTTGCCGGCCCGCTCGCCCGTGTTGCGCACGGTCACCGCGACGGCGTCGCCGCGACGCTCGACGGCATCCCAGCCCCACGTCGTGTACCCGAGGCCGTGCCCGAACGGGTAGGCGGGCGTCGCGCCGTCCCGGAGCCACGCGCGGTACCCGACGTGGATGCCCTCCGTGTAGCGGAGCACCCCGGCATCCGGGGTCACATCGGTGACCGGCACGTCGGCCAGCGACGCCGGCCACGTCGTGGGAAGGCGCCCGCCGGGCTCGGCCGCGCCCGTGAGCACGTCGGCGACCGCGTGACCGAACTCCTGACCGCCGAAGTAGCCCTGGACGATCGCATCGACGTCGCCCGCCCACGGGAGTATGACCGGGGAGCCGGCGTTCACGACGACGACCACGGGCGTTCCGGTCGCCGCGACGGCACGGACGAGATCGTCCTGGCGGCCGGGGAGGTCGAGGTCGGTGCGGTCGTACCCCTCGGACTCGACCTTCGCGTTGGTGCCGACGACGACGACCGCCACGTCGGCACTCTCCGCGGCGGCGACCGCGCGGCGGATGAGCTCTTCGGGGTCGGTCTTCTCGGGAGCGATGCCCACGGTCGCCGACAGCGCACCCGACAGGGCGCCGTGGTCGGCGCGCGCGAACTCGACGCGCACGTCGATGGGGGTGCCCGCGGTGACGGCCACCGGCGTCGTGAGCGACGGCGGGTTGAGGAAGGCGGCGCCGAGGTCGGTGCCCTCGGTGACGGGCGCGTCGTCGATGAGCAGCTCGCCGTCGACGTACAGCCGCCCCGGGTTGGCGCCCGCGAAACCGAGCTCGATCTGCCCCGTGGCCTCGGGGGTGTAGCGCGTGGCGAACACGACCGTGCGGCTCGCGGCGATCGGAGCGTCGCCGCCGAACCAGACGAGGGCTGTCGCGCGGCGGTCTTCGGCGAAGAGCTCCTCGCCGTCGTCGCCGAGGAAGGTCACCCGCAGGCCGGGCTGTCCCGTCTCGGGGTTCGTGATGCGGTCGAGGGGGAACTCGGCGACCCCCTCCTGCACGACGGCGCCGATCTTGTAGGTCACCTCGGCATCCGGAAGGGCCGCGCGGATGCCGTCGAGCGGCGACACCGTGTGCTCGGGCAGCACGGTGGCCGATCCCCCACCCTGCGTGCGGGAGTCACGGGCGTTGTGTCCGATCACCGCGACGCGGCGCAGGGCCGCGCCGTCGAGGGGCAGGATGCCGTCGTTGCGCAGCAGCACCGTGCCCGCGATCGCCGCCTCCCGCGCGAAGGCCGGTCCGTCGACCTCGGCGGGAACGACCGCGGCGGGACCGGACTCCAGCGCTCCGACCCGCTCGGCGAGGAGGAGGAGCCGCAGCACCTTGCGGTCGAGGTCGTCTTCGGAGACGCGGCCGTCGCGGACGGCGTCGACCAGGTCCGCCCAGGCGGGGGCCGGGCCTGGCATGGCCAGATCCTGCGCCGCGGCGACGGCATCCAGCGAGCGCACGGCGGTCCAGTCGCTGACGACGACGCCGTCGAAGCCCCACTCGCTGTTGAGCGGAGTCTCCAGCAGGTCGTTCTCGGTCATGGTGACGCCGCCCACGGCGTTGTACGCGCTCATGACCGACCACGCGCCCGCCTCGACGGCGCGCTCGAACGGCGCGAGGTAGAGCTCCCGGAGCGCGCGCTCGTCGACCTCCACGTCGACCGTGAACCGGTCGGTCTCGGAGTCGTTCGCGACGAAGTGCTTGGGGGTCGCCGCGACGCCGTTGTCCTGGAGCCCTCGCACGTACGCGGCACCGAGACCGGCCGTGAGCTCGGGGTCTTCCGAGAAGCACTCGAAGTGCCGGCCGCCGAGCGGCGAACGGTGCAGGTTGATCGTCGGTCCCAGCACGACGTCGACGCCCTTGCGCCGCGCCTCGGCCGCCGCTGCGGCGCCGTACCGGTGCGCGAGGTCGACGTCCCACGAGGCGGCCAGGGCCGAGCCCGACGGCAGGTTCAGCGACGGCTCCCGCTCGTCCCACCGGGGGCCGCGCACGCCGGCCGGCCCGTCGGACAGGGTCATGGCGCGCAAGCCGATGTGCGGCAGCGGAATCGTCGTCCAGAAGTCGGCGCCCTGCACGAGCGCCGCCTTCTGTTCGAGGCTGAGCTCGGCCAGCAGGGGCCGGAGGTGGTCGACGGACGCGGTCATGGAGACTCCAGGGGATGCGGGCGAGGGGGTGCGGGAGGTGGAGGTGGAAGGATGCCGGCGCACGGTCGTCCGCGCGCCGGCATCCGGTCAGGAGATCGACTGCCCGGCCGCCGAAGCCAGGAAGGCGCGGCGGGCTTCACGGCGCTGCTCCTGCTTGTCGGGGTCGGGCACGGGCGCGGCCATGAACAGCCGCTGTGTGTAGGGGTGCTGAGGATCGGACGTGACGCGGTCGCCGTCGCCGTATTCGACGATCTCACCCCGGTACATCACGGCCACGCGATGGCTGACGTGCCGCACGACGGCGAGGTCGTGCGTCACGAAGAGGTACGCGACGCCGGTGCGCTCCTGGATCTCGATGAACAGGTCGAGCACGCGCGCCTGCGTGGACAGGTCGAGCGCCGACACCGGCTCGTCGCACACGATGAGCCGCGGCTCGAGAGCGAGGGCGCGGGCGATCGCGACACGCTGCCGCTGACCGCCCGAGAACTCGCGCGGCAACCGGTTGCGCGCATCGGTGGGGAGGCCCACCTGGTCGAGCAGATCGCGCACGCGGGAGCGGGCGGCGGCCTTCGCGACCCCGGCCGCCGTGAGCGGCTCGGTGAGGATCTCCTCGATCGTCATCGACGGGTTCAGCGACGAGTACGGGTCTTGGAACACGACCTGGATCTCGGAGCTGAGCGCCCGTCTCTGCCGGCGATCGAGGTGGGAGATGTCCTTGCCGTCGTAGACGATGGACCCCTCCGTGACCGGCGCGAGCCCGAGAGCGGCGCGGCCCAGCGTGGTCTTGCCCGACCCCGACTCGCCGACCAGCCCCACGGTCTCACCCGGGAGGATGTCGAGCGAGACGCCCTTCAGCGCCCGGAACGGCTCCGCACGGAAGCCCTTCCCCGGGTACTCGACGACGAGGTCGGTGACCTCCAGCAGCGGAGCGCTCATGCTCCCGCTCCCTTCGTTGCCAGCGGCGGGCGGGCGGGACCCTCGTCGAGGATCGCGTCCAGCAGCGCCTGCGTGTACGGGTGACGTGCGCGGCCGAAGATGGCGCGCACCGGGCCCTGCTCGACGAACCGGCCGTTCTGCATGACCGTCACCCGGTCGCACAGGTCGGCGACCACGCCGAAGTTGTGGGTGACGAGGAGCATCGCCATCCCGCGCTCGGCCTGCAGGTCGCGGAGGAGGTCGAGCACCTCCGCCTGCACCGTCACGTCGAGGGCCGTGGTCGGCTCGTCCGCGATGATCAGGTCGGGATCGGTGGAGACGGCGCCGGCGATCAGCACCCGCTGGGCCATACCGCCGGACACCTCGAACGGGTAGGCGTCGAAGGTGCGCTTCGGCTGCGGGATGCCGACCCGCGCGAGCAGGTCGAGCGAGCGCTGCGTGGCATCCTTCTTCGACAGTCCGAGGTTCTTGCGCAGCGGCTCGACGAGCTGGCTGCCGATCGTGAACGACGGGTCGAGGTTGCTCATCGGCTCCTGCGGGATGTAGCCGATGCGCTTGCCCCGGATGCCGTGGTACACCCGGTCGGAGGCGTCGGCGAGCTCGGTGCCCTCGTAGCGGATCGATCCTGCGGTGACGTGGCCGCCGCGCGGCAGGAGCCCCAGCACGCCGAAGGCGGTCTGGGTCTTGCCCGAACCGGACTCCCCGATGAGGCCGTGCACCTCGCCGCGGCGGATGTCGAGCGAGACGCCGTGGACGACCTCGATGTGCGACCCGTCGGGCTGGTCGTAGCCGACGTGCAGGTCACGGATCTCGAGCACCGTGTCGTGCGTCTTGCGACGCTCGTCCTCGGGATGCGTCAGCACCTCCGTGCCTTCGATGACGGGGAGCTCGTCGGGGTCTTCGAGGGCGTCGCCGCCGCTCGTCGACAGCGACGTGGTGACCGCGGCGATCGATCCGGTCGCCGTCGTGACGGCGCGGCGGCGCTTGCGGCGCACGGATACCGTCCGCTCGAGCTCGTCGCGCATGACGTTGGCCAACAGGGTCAGCGCGATACACGTCAGGCCGATCGCCAGCGACGGCCAGATCATGAGGACGGGCTGCTTGTAGATGTTCTTGAAGCCGTCGGTGAGCATGGAGCCCCACGTGGGCACGTTGACGTCGCCGAGGCCGAGGAACTCCAGACCCGACTGGATCGCCAGCGCGATGCCGGAGATGATCGCCGCCTGGATGATGATGGGCGCCCGCACGACCGCCAGCACGTGACGGCCGATGATCCGGGTGTCGCTGAGTCCCGACACGCGCGCGGCGTCGACGTAGAGCTCGCCGCGCACCGCGGTGACGGCGGCGTAGACGAGCCGATAGAAGGCGGGCGCCAACAGGATGCCGAAGATGAGCATCGAGATCCACACCGACGGGCCGAGGACGGCGCGGGCGGCGAGGAGCACCACGATGCCCGGCAGCGCCATGTTGAGTTCGGTGACCCATGTGGCGACCGTGTTGAACCAGCCCTGGTAGTAGCCGGCGATGAGGCCGCTCACCACGCCGAGGGCGATGGCGACGACGACGGCGATGAGAGCCGCGGCGATGCTCGTCTGCGTCGCCGACAGGAGCCGCGAGAACACGTCGCGGCCGCTGCCGTCGGTGCCGAGGAGGTGCGTCCCGCTCGGCGGAGCCAGGATGGCGCGGATGTCGGCGTAGTTCGGGTCCTGCGGGGCGACCCACGGGCCGATGATCGCGATCACCGCGACGAGCACGAGGAAGATCGCCGAGACGACGCCGAGGGGGCGCTTCATGAGGCGGCGCCACAGGTGGACGCGCACGGGGGCGACGGCGACCGACGGGGCCGACGGGACGGGAGGGACGTCGATGGCGGTCATGACAGTCTCACCTTCGGGTTCAGGGCGGCCTGCGCGAGGTCGATGAGGAGGTTCACGATGACGACGATGATCGCGAAGGCGATCACGAGGCCCATCACGACGGGGATGTCGCCGAGCGTCGTGGAACGCACGCTCAGCTGGCCCATGCCGGGGATCGCGAAGATCTGCTCGACGACGACGGCGCCGCCGAGGAGACCCACGAACTGCACCGCCAGGACGGCGAGCGCCGGGCCGCCGGCATTGCGGAGGACGTGCTTGTAGATGACCGATCCGTCGCCCAGGCCGCGCGAGCGGAGGGTGCGGACGTAGTCGCGGGAGGTGGCGTCGATGACCGAACCGCGCACCTGCGCGGCCACGGTGGCGATCGCGCCGACGGACAGGGCGACGATCGGTAGCGTGACGGAGGACAGCCAGCCGCTCACCGACGTGCCGATGGGCACGTACCCCGTCGCCTTGAACCACCCGAGGTTGATCGCGAAGACCAGGACGAGGAAGAGGGCGATGAGGAAGCCGGGGATCGCGAACCCGATGAGCGACAGGAACTGCACCGTCCCGTCGACCGCGCCGCCGCGACGCGCCGCGAGGACGCCGAGGATGACCGAGAGGATCGCGGAGATGAGGGTCGCGCCGATGACGAGCGAGAGCGTCACCGCGAGACGGTTGGTCACGCTCACCGTGACCAGCTCGCCGGTGAACCAGCTGCGGCCCAGGTTGCCGGTGAGGGCCGACGTGACCCAGTCGCCGTACTGCGCGAGGAGCGGGCGGTTGAGACCGAGTTCCTCGGTCTTCTTCGCGACCGTCTCGGCGGTCGCGTTCTCTCCGAGGATGCGGCGGGCGATGTCGCCGCCGCCCATGTAGAGGAGGACGAACGCGAGGAACGAGATCACCGCGACCAGCACGACGCCCGACAGCAGGCGCCGGAGGATGAATGTCAGCATGATGCCTTCCCAAAGAGGCCGTCGGGCCGGACGCGGGGGGACGTCCGGCCCGACGGATCGGGTCAGTTCTTCGGCGAGAAGTCGAAGATCGACGGGTAGGCGTTGGTGGGCCAGAAGGTGAGCTCCGTGTTGGCATCCACCGCGAACGAACCCTGCACGCGGAAGAACGGGGCGAACCAGGCCTGGTCCACGATGTAGGCGTTGAGCTCCTTGAGGGCGGTCGCGGCCTCCTCCTCGGTGCCGAACTGCACGGTCTCGATGTAGCCGTCGACCGTGTCGTCCTGGTACTTGAAGGGGTTGAACGTCGCCGACGGACTGATCATGAAGTTGATGAGCTGCCAGTCGGGGTTCTGCTCCAGCGCCATCCACGTCGCCGGGTACTTCGGGGCGAGCATGTCGGTGATGAAGTTGCCCGCGCCCGGGTCGGTGTACTCGACGGTGATGCCGATGTCGGCCAGCTGCTGCGCCACGAGGTCGAACGTCGTCTGGAACGCGGGGGTCGACATCATGCTCAGCGTGAAGCCGTTCGGGTATCCCGCTTCCGCCAGGAGGGCCTTGGCGGCATCCGGGTCGTACGCGTAGGCGCTGTCGAGGGCGGCGTCGTAGGCGACGGAGGTCTCCGGGAACACCTGCTCGGTCACGGTGCCGTAGCCGCTCTGGAGCGACTGGAGCAGGGCTTCGCGATCGAACGCCATGTTGATCGCCTGACGCACCTTGACGTCGGCGAGCTCGGGCGCCATCGTGCCGGCGCGGTCGAGGAGCAGCAGGCCCTGGAAGTCGAGCTCGTTCGACTCGATCGTCCACCCCGCGCCTTCGACCTCGGCGATCGTGTTGTTGTCGGCGATCTTGGCACCGTTGGCCTCGCCCGCCTTGATCGCGTTGACGATGGCGGTGGTGTCCTCCATCACGTTGATCGTGAGGTTGTCGTACTTGACGACGTCGGGGTTCCAGTAGTCGGGGTTGGCCGTGTAGTTGTACGTCGTGCCCGTCACGCTCGACGCGCTGTCGAGGATGTAGGGACCGGAGCCGACCGGCGTGGTCGCCGAGTCGGCGTCGTCGAAGCTCGACGGCGCCTGCACGAGGCCCGGTGCGATCGAGAGCAGGTTGACCAGCGACGGGTCGGGAGCGTCCTGCGTGATCGTGACGGTCGTCGCGTCGACGGCGGCGAACTCCTTGCCGGCGAGCGTGGCCGCCTGCGGGGAGGTTCCGTCGCGGAAGCGCTCGAGCGAGCCGACGACGGCGTCGGCGTCGAGGGCCGATCCGTCGGTGAAGGTGACGTCGTCGCGGAGCGTGAGGGTGAGGACGGTGTTGTCTTCGTTGTACGACCACTCGGTCGCGAGCCACGGCTGGATCTCACCGGAGGCGTCCTTCGACAGCAGCGTGTCGAACACCGCCTGGAAGAACTCGCTGCGGTTTCCCCACTCGGCGCCCTGACCGATGTCGTAGCTGGTCGGTGCGGCGATCGAGATGAGGGTGAGGCGGTCAGCCCGTCCCCCGTCATCGCCGGTGTTGTCCGTCTCGCCGTTGCCGCCCGCGCATCCTGTCAGCGCGAGAGCCGCGATGACCGCGACGGCTGCTGTGGCCTTCCATCGGAACATCATTGGTCCCCTTCTCAGGTGGCGATACCCCTGCGGATCGCCCTGGCCGAGGACGCTAGCACCAAAAACGAACGAGGACTAGGTTTTCACAACAAAAATCTAGTAATCGCTAGGTTTTCGTTATCGGACAGTGCAGACTGTCCCCCGATGGCCGCCGACGAGGGCGGTCGTGGAGAATGACGGTGATGACGATGACGGACACCATCGCTGCCGCGGGGTCACGACGCCGGGGCAGCTACGCGAAGACCGAGGCGACCCGCAAGGCGATCCTCGATGCTGCGCTGGAGGTGTTCTCCGGCTCCGGCTACCGCGCCGGATCGCTGCGGGAGATCGCCGCCCTCGTCGGCATGAGCGAGGCGGGCCTGCTCCACCACTTCCGCAACAAGAGCGCGCTGCTGGAGGCGGTGCTCGAAGAGCGCGACGAGCGCGCCCGGGCCCTCGTGCCCATCGAGTCGAACGACGGCGCGGCCGTGCTCCGCGGTCTCGTCGACCTCGCCGCCTACAACGCGTCCATCCCCGGCGTCGTCGAGCTGTACGCCACCCTGTCGGCCGAGGCCACGGCATCCGACCATCCCGCGCACGCCTACTTCGTGCGGCGCTACGAGTACACGCGCGGCAACATCGAGCGCGCCATGACCGACCTGCAGGGGAAGGGCCGCCTGCGCCACGGGATGACCCCCCGCCGCGCGGCCATCACGATCATCTCGATGATGGACGGACTGCAGGTGCAGTGGCTGCTCGACCGCTCGGTGCTCGACATGGCCGACGAGCTGCGCGTTCTGTTCGCGACGTTCGCCGACATCGACTGGGACGTCGACGAGGCGGAGGCCGCGGAGTGACCCGCACGCCGCTCCTGAAGGGGTGGACCGTCGGTCCCAAGCTCGGCCCCTTCGAGTCGCCCGACGACCACGGCGGTGCCGTCCCCGTGACCCTGCCCCACGACGCCCTCCGCGACCTCCCCCGTTCCGCCGCGGAGCCGGAGGGCGTGCACTCGGGCTACACGCCCGGTGGCGCGTTCGTCTACACGCACGAGCTCGACGTGCCCGAGGAGTGGCGGGGCCGCAGCGTCTCGATCGAGTTCGAGGGCGTGTACCGGGATGCCGTTGTGCACCTCAACGGCGAGTTCGTCACGCATCAGGCCGCCGGCTACGCGGGCTTCGTCGCCGAGCTCGACCCGTTCCTGCGCTTCGGCGAGGTGAACCGCCTCACCGTCGAGGCGCGCGCACACCGCGACTCGCGCTGGTACAGCGGGGCCGGCATCTACCGGCCGGTGCACCTGGTCGTGACCGATCCGGTCCGCATCGCCCGCGACGGGGTCGCCGTCACCACACCCGACATCGACGACGAGCGCGCCGTGGTGGCGATCGCGACGACCGTCGACAACGCCCACCGCCACACCCGCACGGCACGGCTGACGTGGGCGATCCTCGACCCCGACGGCGTCGACGTCGCGCACGGCGCGTCGCCCGTCACGGTGCTGCCCGGAGCGGCCGCCGTCGCGCGTGCCCGGCTGGTGGTGCCCGCGCCGCGCCGCTGGAGCACCGATCGCCCCGACCTGTACACGGTGCGCAGCGTCCTCACCGATGAGGACGGTCGCGCACTCGACGCGCACGAGGTGGCCATCGGCATCCGCACGCTCCAGCTCGACCCCGTTCACGGGCTCCGCATCAACGGCGAGAGCGTGAAGCTCCGCGGCGCGTGCGTGCACCACGACAACGGCGTGCTGGGCGCGGCGACGCACCCGGATGCCGAGGACCGCCGCGTGCGGCTGCTGAAGGCCGCGGGGTTCAACGCGCTGCGCAGCGCCCACAATCCGATGAGCACCGCGATGCTCGACGCGTGCGATCGCCACGGCGTGCTCGTCATGGACGAGCTGGCCGACGCATGGACGCGCGCGAAGGCGCCGCACGATGCGACCGTCACGTTCCCGGAGCGGTGGGAGGCCGAGGTCGAGGCGCTCGTCGCGAAGGACCGCAACCACCCCAGTGTCGTGCTGTACTCGATCGGCAACGAGATCCTCGAGCTCGGCACGCCGATCGGGTCGACGTGGAGCCGCCGGCTCGCCGAGCGGGTGCGCGACCTCGACCCCAGGCGGTTCGTGACGAACGGCATCAACGGCATCATCGCGAACCTCGACCGCATCGCCCAGGCCCGCGAAGAGGTCGAGGACGCCAACACGATGATGGCGAACATGGGCGAGCAGATGGGTCTCATGAACGCGTCACCGCTCGTGAGCGCCTCGATCGAGGAGTCGGCCGCCGTGCTCGACGTCGTCGGCTTCAACTACGCCGACTCGCGCTACCGACAGGATGCCGTCGACCACCCGAACCGGATCATCGTCGGCTCCGAGACCTTCCCCGAGCGCATCGACGTCATGTGGGAACTCGTCACCGAGCTCCCCCACGTGATCGGCGACTTCACGTGGACCGGCTGGGACTACCTCGGCGAGGCCGGCATCGGACGCGTCGATTACACCGACGAACCGGGCTACGCGCCCACGGGAACCGCCGGCCCGTACCCGTACCGGCTGGCCGCCTGCGGCGACCTGGACATCACGGGACACCGCCGCACGATCTCGTTCTATCGCGAGATCGTCTTCGGCCTCCGCAGCGATCCGTACCTCGCCGTGCACCGGCCGCAGCATCACGGCCGACCGACGGCGACCACGCCCTGGTCGTGGACCGACACGGTGTCGTCGTGGACGTGGGATGCCGCCCCCGGCGCACCCGTCACGGTCGACGTGTACGCCGACGCCGACGAGGTGTCGCTCGTCGTCGACGGCGAGGCGGTGGCGACGCAGCCGGTCGGCGCCGAGAAGGCGTACGTCGCCCGGTTCGAGACCGTGTACCGCCCGGGCGAGATCGTCGCGATCGCCCGTCGGGACGGCGTCGAGATCGGCCGTCACAGCCTGCGCACGGCGACGGCCGCGCGCCTGGACGTGCGAGCGGAGGAGACGGAGGTCGCCCCCGGCGGGCTCGCCTTCGTGTCCATCGCCCTCGCCGACGACGCCGGCACCGTCGCGGTCGACCGCGACGTGCCGGTCACGGTGGAGGTCTCCGGGCCGGGCGTGCTCCTGGGTCTCGGATCGGGTCAGCCGCGCACCGAGGAGTCGTTCGGCGCCTCCACGTACACGACGTACGACGGACGGCTGCTCGCCGTCGTCCGCGTCGACGGCTCCGGCACCGTGCGGGTGACGGCATCCGCCGAGGATTTCTCCCCCGTCGAGGTCATCGTCCGGGGGAAGTGACGGCCCTGGCGGGCGCTACAGCCACTTCTTCGCTTTGAAGGTGGCCCACAGCGCCACCGACGTGGCGGCCATCGCGAGCAGGGCGAGCGGATACCCCCACGTCCAGTCCAGCTCGGGCATGTGGGTGAAGTTCATGCCGTAGATCGTCCCGACGAGCGTCGGGCCGAACAGGATCGCCGCCCAGCCCGAGATCTTCTTGACCTGCTCGTTCTGCACGAGCGCGGTCTCGGTCTGGCGCTGCGTCACAAGAGTCGCGTTGAGCGTGAGCGCGTTGTCGAGGATGGAGCGCAGCGCCGTCAGCTTTTCGGTGATGCGCAACGTGTGGTCCCAGACGTCCCGGAGGGCGCGTTGCACTTCGATGTCGACGCCGTACTTGTCCGCTCCGCGCAGCAGCGACTCGAGCATCTCGCGGAGCGGGTCGGCGGCCCGCTGGAAATGGATGATCTCGCGGGAGAGGTCGTAGATCCGCCGGGACAGTTGCGGGGAACCGGCGTCGAAGAGCGCGTCCTCGATCTCGTCGACGTCGTTCTGCAGCCCCTCCGTCACGGGGAGGTACTCGTCGACGACCTCGTCGAGGATGGCGTACATGATCGCCTCGGGTCCGGCGCGCAGCAGGTCGGGCTGCCCCTCCATGCGGGCGCGCACATGGGCGAGGTCGGGAACCTCCGCGTGGCGGATCGTCACGACGAAGTCGGGTCCGACGAACAGGTGCAGCTCGCCGAACTCCACCGTCTCGGCCGACTCGATGTACCGCGCCGGGCGGAGTACCGCGAAGAGCACGTCGCCGTAGCGCTCGAGCTTCGCCCGCTGGTGGCCCGACAGTGCATCCTCCACCGCGAGCGGGTGCAGCGAGAACTCCGCGGCGACCGCGTGGATCTCCTCCTCCGTCGGGCGGAGCAGGCCGATCCAGGCGACGCCCTTGTTGTCCCGCATGTGCTCGAAGGTCTGCTCGAGGCTCTCCGGATTACGGATCCGGCGGCCTTCGACGTATACGGCGTTGTCGACGATGGGCATTGCTTCAGTGTGCACCCCGGAGGGCGGATCTCAGCGCACCGTGCGGGGACGGGGCGCAGGGGGCGGAGGAACCTCCTTGGCCGCGACGATATCGGCCACCGCGATCGTCTCGACGCCGCGCTTGCCGTCGACGACGACGGTCTCGGCATCCACGCTGAGCAGCTCCCCCAGCGCATCCGTCGCCTGGCCCGTCGGCAGGAGGTAGCGGACGACCACGCGGCGTCCGGGAGGCGGGAGCCTCACCATGCGCCGGGCGCGTAGTCCTTCAGGAAGACCCCGAAGAGATCTTCCCCCGCCTCGCCGCGCACGATCGGGTCGTAGACGCGGGCGGCGCCGTCGACGAGGTCGAGCGGAGCGTGGAATCCCTCCTCCGCGAGCCGCACCTTCGTCGGATGAGGTCGTTCGTCGGTGATCCAGCCGGTGTCCACGCTCGTCATGAGGATGCCGTCGGTCTCGAACATCTCGCGGGCGCTCGTGCGCGTGAGCATGTTGACGGCGGCCTTCGCCATGTTCGTGTGGGGGTGGCCGGGACCCTTGTAGCCGCGCCCGAAGACACCTTCCATCGCGCTGACGTTGACGACGTAGGTGCGTCGCGCGGGGCTCGCCGCGAGCGAGGGACGCAACCGCGAGACGAGCAGGAACGGCGCCGTCGTGTTCGCCAGCTGCACCTCCAGCATCTCGAGCGGGTCGACGTCTCCCACCCGCTGCGTCCACGAGTTCACGGCGTCGACGTCGGGGATGAGGCCGCCCGCGTCGATGGCTGTGCCCGCCGCGAGCCGGTCGAGCGAGCTCGAGCCCGCCGCCATCGCCTGCTCGGTCAGCTCGTCGGCGCGGGAGGCGGCCGCCGCGAGGATCGGGTGCGCGCTGACCGACCGCTCGAGAGCCTGCGGGTGCTGGTCGTTCGTGTGCCCGAAGGTGACGAGCTCGGGCAGCCGGCCGCCCGGCAGCGGCGCCAGTTCAGCGTCGACGAGCGGCTGGTACGCGCCGGGCGAACGTCGCACGGTCTGCGTCGCGTTGTTGATGAGGATGTCGAGATGACCGGCCGCGGCCACCTCGTCGGCGAGGCCGATCACCTGCGCCGGGTCGCGGAGATCGATGCCGACGATCTTGAGACGATCGATCCAGTCGTTCGCGTCGGGCAGGCTGCGGAAGCGGCGGACGGCATCCCGAGGGAAGCGGGTCGTGATCGTCGTGTGGGCACCGTCGCGCAGCAGGCGCAGCGCGATGTACATGCCGATCTTCGCGCGTCCTCCCGTGAGCAGCGCCCGCCGGCCGGTGAGGTCGGTGCGCGCGTCGCGCTTGGCGTGGCTCATCGCCGCGCACGAGGGGCACAGCTGGTGGTAGAACGCGTCGACCACCGTGTACGGCTGCTTGCAGATGTAGCAGCCCCGCGCCTTGAGGAGGGTGCCCGCGATGGGAGCGGTCGTCGCCGAGGTGATCGGGATGCCGCGCGTCTCGTCGTCGATGCGGTCGGGCGCGCCCGTGGCGGTGGCCGCCACGACGGCCCGATCGGCGTCGGCGATCGCGTCGCGTATCTCGCGCCGACGTTCCTTCTTCGCGGCCTTGAACAGGTGCGAAGTGGCCTGGCGGAGCGTGATGAAGTCGGGATGCCGCTGGTCGATCGACGCGACCTCGCGGAGCACCTTGAGGGCGATCTCGAGCTCGGCGGGGTCGATGCCCGACGCGGGCACAGGAGGGTCGGGAAGTTCAGCGGGCACATGCGATTCTACGTCGCGCGCGGGCGGCGACCTGTTACGGTTCCGCGGTGACCTCCTCCGCCGACACCACCCCCACGCGACGCATCCACGTCTCCGCGGCCGTGATCCACGACGAGGCCGGGCGGCTCCTGCTCGTCCGCAAGACGGGCACGACCGCGTTCATGCAGCCGGGCGGCAAGCCCGAGTCCGGCGAGACGGGCGCCGAGACGCTGCGGCGAGAGCTCGAGGAGGAGCTCGGCATCCGGGTCGACCCTCCCGCCCTGCGCAGTCTCGGCGTCTTCACCGCGGCGGCCGCGAACGAACCCGGCTTCCTCGTCGTCGCCGACGTGTTCACGGTCGACATCGGCGAACAGGAGCCGGAGCCCCGCGCCGAGATCGAGGAGCTGCGGTGGATCGGACGCGCCGACGCCGACACGCTCGAGATCGCACCGCTGGCCCGCGAGAACTTCCTGCCGGCCTGACGGACGAGCCCGCCGAGGTCAGCGCTCGGAGCCGGCGGCGCCGTCGTGCAGGTGGTCGCGGTGCTTGCGCGCCTGCCGCTTCTGGACGGCGAGGTCGATCGGACCGGTGACGGTGAGCTCGTCTTCCCACACCTCGATCCCCCGCACGCCGGGGAGTCGGTCACGGGTGAAGACGGGATCCCTGCCTTCGCGGCGCTGAGCCGTGTAATCCTTCAGCAGCTTGAAGGCGATGCCGGACAGCAGCGCGATCGCCACGAGGTTGACGAGCGCCATGAACCCCATCGCCCCGTCGGCGAAGTTCCAGACGACGTCCGCGGACACGACGGCGCCGACGAACACCGCCGCGATCGCGACGACGCGGTACGCCAGGCGCACGCCCTCGTTGGTGGTGATGAACTCGATGTTCGACTCGCCGTAGTAGTAGTTGCCGAGGATCGAGCTGAATGCCAGCAGGAAGATGATCACGATGAGGAGCACGTTCGCCCATTCGCCCAAGGCCCCGACGATCGCGCCCTGGGTGAGACTGATACCGCGCTGGGCGCCGGCGAGGTCGGGCACGGAGACCAGCACGATGAACGCGGTGATCGAGCACACGAGGAACGTGTCGAAGTAGACCCCCAGCGTCTGCACGAGGCCCTGCTTGACGGGGTGGGTGACGGCCGCACTGGCACCGGCGTTGGGCGCCGAACCCAGGCCGGCCTCGTTGGAGAACATGCCGCGCTTCACACCCGTGAGGATGATGTACCCGAGCGTCGCGCCGACGACCTCGTTGGGACCGAAGGCCTGCGTGAAGATCAGCGCGAACACCTCCGGCAGCCGGTCGATGTGGATCGCGACGATCACGAGGCCCAGCAGCAGGTAGAGCAGCGCCATGAGGGGCACGAGGGTCTGGGTGACCGAGGCGATCCGGCGCACCCCGCCGAAGACGACGAGCGCCATCAGGAGGGCGAGCACGGCACCCGTCACCCAGGGCAGCCAGCCCAGCGCTTCTTCGCCGAGACTGCCGGCGACCGTTGCCTGGATCGTGTTGGCCTGGAGCGAGCTGAAGGCCAAGGGGAAGCAGATGATCAGGATGACGGCGAACAGCACGCCCATCCACCGCGCCCCGAGCCCGCGCTGCATGTAGTAGGCCGGGCCGCCGCGGAACCCGTCGCGGTCGCGGGTCTTGTAGAGCTGAGCGAGCGAGGACTCGATGAACGACGATGCGCCACCGATGAAGGCCATCAGCCACATCCAGAACACGGCGCCCGGGCCGCCGACGGCGATCGCGGTGCCGACGCCCGCGATGTTCCCCACGCCCACGCGGGAGGCCGCCGAGATCGTGAAGGCTTGGAAGGCCGACACCGACTGCGGCTCACCGGAGGCGTCTCGCGGGGTCTTGTCCGTCAGCGTCCGGAACATCTCGGGGATCAGCCGGAACTGCACGACACCCGATCGAGCCGTGAAGTAGATCCCGAGCCCGATCACCACCGGGAGGACGATCCACGTCCACAGATTGTCGCCCCACGTCAACAGCCACTCGTTCACCGCATCCATCCGCCCAGTCTGGCGAAGACCGCCGCCCGTTGGAAAGTGCGAGTCGGTGCTGCGGAGCGCGAGGAGAACCCGTGACCGTGGTCATGGGAGGGCCCGCTTACTCCAGGATGTCGCAGTGCTTCACATCGCCGAGCAGGCCGAAGTCATCCTGGTTTGCCCACACCCACTCGTCGGTCTTCAGCCGCCAGGCACTGGTCCCCCTCCACACCGACCACTCGCTCTCGCTGATGAGCTCGACGAAGACGGTTTCCCATTCCGCAGTGGGCGTCGCACCCAAGTGGACGACCTGACCCGTCGACAGGGAGGGCGGCCACTCCGGCGCCGATCCCTCTGGCACAGCGACAGGGTCACCGGCGCTGTCCGAGTATTCGATGCTCGTCTCGGCGACCTCTTCGATCGTCTCGCACGTCACCATGTCCAGGGTTCCGTCCGCGTTGAGGCGCAGGGCCGTCCGAGGCTGGTAGGAACACGCCGTGACCGACGCTGCCAGCAGGAGGGCGGCCATCAGGGCGACGAGCCTGAGAGGGCGCCGGAGCCGGGATCGCGCGGAGGGCATACGGTCAGGCTAGGGAAGCAGCGCGCGGCAAGCGGTAACGATAGAGCGTCGAAAATCCGGAGGACGAGCGGAGGACTCCGGAGAGCTCAGCGCCGGATGACGTCCGTGTAGCTGCTGCTCACCACGACCGTCGCGTAACCCTTCTTGCGCGCCGTCACGATGACTCGGATGCGCCGGCCGTCCATTCCGCTCTCGATCCGCCGGACCGTCGACTTGGCACCGAAGACGATCCCGCCACGGCTGTCACGCCACTGGTACGTGTACGTCGTGCCGGGCGAGGTGTTCCCGAGACGAGCGGTGAGGAGGGCCCCTACTCTCGGCGTGCCGGAGATGCTCACTCTGGGCAGCCTCGGCACGCGCAGCGTCGCGGACGACGTGCTCGACTTCTTGGCATATCCCGTCGCGCTCGCCGTCACCTTCACCGTGAGGGTCTTCCCCAGTTGCGCATCCCTGATGCGGTAGGTGCGGTCAGTCGCCCCGGGGATCGACCGCCCGGACGCATACCACTGGTAGGCGTACCGGGTTCCCGTCACCCCTGTCTTGGCGACCGCCGACACCGTGCCCCCTTGACGCACGTCGCCGGTGATCTTCGGGCGGGTGAGAGGCAGGATGCCGGCGGCCACGCGGGTCTTGGCTGACGTGCGGCTCGCGTCGGCGTAGTTCACCTTGTAGCCGGACACCTCGACGCTGAGGGTCTTCCCATACGCCGACGCGGGAAGTCGGATGCTCCTGCCCAGGTATACATCGCCGTACTTGTCGCGGTACACCTTGCCGTCCACGAACCAGCGGTAGGTGAGCGTCGCACCCTTGGTCCAAGTGCCCGGTTCCGCCTCGACGACGCCGTTCACCCGAATCGCGCCGGTGATCTTGGGCTGCGATGTCGCGAGGGTGTAGAAGGCGACATCGATGGATCGCGACAGCTGCTCCGAGTAGTGTCCGGGCTCATGGGCGCCGATGTCGAGCCGGACGTTTCTCCCCACGGCCCAGGAACCCAGCGACAGGGTGCGGGACTGTCCCCTGAGAATCCCGTCGTCGGAAAACCATTCGTACGTGAAGGTCGTCTGCGGGGTCCAGCCTTCTGTCTGCGCCGTCAACGTCGATCCGACCTTCGGCTCACCCGCGATGGTGATACCGCCGATCGGCTGCGTCGCCAGCCTGATCGGCGTTACGAGCTCGGCCGTCACAGACTTCGACGTGTACCCGCGCCGAGTGCCCGTCACGGTCACGTGGATCGTCGACCCCAACGCCGACTCGGGGACGACGAACGAGGACCCCGTGTCGGGGTAGTAGATGGGGAAGCGTGCGCCCGCCCTCCACGAGTACGTGAATATCGTGCCCGGCGTCCATCCCGGGGTCGAGACGCTGAGCGTCGAGCCCACGACCGGGTCTCCATCGATGAGCGGCAGCGCGGTCGTCAGCGGCCCCGCCTCGACCCACTGCTTCTCGGACCTCCGTTGTGCCGTCGCATGATCCGGATGCACGGCGGTGACCTCGACGCTGAGATACCGCTCGAACTGGTCGGTCGTGGGACGGAAGTCGCGATCGGTCGCGCCGGGGATCGCGATGTCGTCGGCGTACCACTGGAAGCGGAAGTCCGAGTCCTCCAGCCAGCCGAAGACCGTGGCGGAGAGGAGTCTGCCGACCTGCGGTCCGTAACCGCCGCCGACGGGGTACATGCCCGGTCCCGGCGAGGGGGCCGACGGCTTGACCGCGACGTCCAACCCTGTCCGGACCTCGCCGTCTGCCACGACGAAGCCGTCGGCGGACGACAGCGTCGGACGGTCACCCCACCAGACGAGCGCACGCTCGGGGGTGTAGGCCACCACGGCCAGGGTGTACTCCCCGGCGGGCACGTCGGTCATCGCCCACGCGCCCGACTCATCGACCGAGGCGACGAGGGATGTCGGCTCCCAGGTCCCCGCCGTCCGCTCGTACAGCGTGACCTTCGCGGCCCCGACGCCACCGCCGTCGACGGCCACCACCGAACCGGCCAGCGTCGCGGCGACGGCATCCGCGGAGCTTTGGGACACGAGGTCGTCGCCATCACCGGTCGCACCCGAGGCCACGGCGGGCGCTGCCCCGACACCGACGACGGCGAGCGTCCACACCAGGACGGCGGCCCAGAGCGGATGCAACACCCGTCCTCTCGACCCCATCCCCAGACACCCTTCACGGTCGTGACGACGCGGCTGGCCACATCCAGCACTCCGGCGACCCCAGCGACCGCTTGCGCTCACACTATCCGAAGGCCGCGATGGACGGGTACCCCTCCACGGGGGCTTCGGCAACCCAGGCCGATCAGACCAAGGCCAACCTGAAGCAGGCCGGCGAGAACGTCAAGGACGCGTTCAAGTAAGCGTCCGCAACCGAATGCGCGCCCGCCTCCTCATGGCCGGGGCGCATCTGTAGCCACTCGTTCACCGCATCCATCCGCCCAGTCTGGCGAAGACCGCCGCCCGAGGAAAGTGCGAGTCGGTGGTGCAGAGCGCGACGCCTGTCAGGCCCGGCCCTGCAGGATCAGGTGCCAGTAGATGTGCGGGAAGACGTGCCGGTCGATGATCCAGGCGAGACGCGACTCTCGATACGACCGGCGCCAGAAGGGGATCGACGGCGCGAGGCGGCCGTGGTCGTCGAACTCCGCGAACACGGCGCTCGTGCGCGAAACGGTGAACGGACACACGCCGTAGCCGTCGTACTCGGCATGCGGCGCCCGCCCCTCGAGCACGGCGAGGAGGTTCGCCGCGAGCACGGCCGTCTGCTTCCGCAGGGCACCCCCGGACTTCGAGTTCGTCGTCGCTGCCGCGTCGCCGAGCGCCCAGACGGTGTCGTACCGACGATGCCGCAGCGTGCGCGGGTCGACATCGACGAAGCCCTCGGCATCCGGTCCGGACAATCCGCTCTCGGCGAGGAACGGCGGTGCGGATTGGGGTGGCTCCGCCATGAGCACGTCGTAGGTGACGCTGTGCGCGCGCGGAGCGGCCGTCGCCGTCCGCGTCGTGAAGACGACGGTGCGCCGCTCGGCGTCGATCTCCTCGACGCGGGCGCCCGTGTGCACTTCGATGCCGTACTCGGCGACCTTCCGCTCCAGCTCGGCGTCGATCTCGGGGATGCCGAAGATCGTCGCGTCGGGCACCAGCAGCACCACGCGGATGCCGGCCAGCACCCCCGACCGCTTCCAGTACGCGCACGCCTGGTACATCGGCTTCTGCCCGGCGCCCGCGCAGGACGCCGGGCCCGGCGGCTGGATGAACACGACGGTGCCGCCGCGGACGTCGCGGAGCAGCGGCGACGCCTTTGCGGCGAGGTCGAGGAGGTAGTTCGAGGCTCCGGCGGGCGAGAGCATCGCCGCGGCGAGACCGGGAACGGCATCCCAGTCCTGACGGATGCCGGCAGCCACCACGAGGTGGTCGTACCCGAGCGAGGCACCACTGCCGAGTTCCAGGCGGCGTCGCTCCGGGTCGACGTGCGCCACGGCATCCTGCACCCACCGCACGCCGCGCGGAGTCACATCGGCCTGACGCCGTACCGTCTCGCTCGCGCGCGCCGTCCCGCCGGCGACGTGGGAGAGGAGCGGCTTGTAGCAGTGCTCCGCCTGCGGCTCGATCACGACGACATCGGTGACGCCGCGCCGCCGCAGGCGCCCGGCGATCGACAGTCCGCCGTTGCCTCCGCCGATGACGGCGACGCGCGCGTGAGAAGGGGCCCCGGTGTGGTCGTCCATGAGGGGAGGCTACGACGACAACGGCTCGCCGCCACTCGCCTTGACAGGACGGGTGCGTACCTCTACCTCACCGCGCGTGCGGTGGCAAGGCCCCTCCTCGTCCGGCTCCGCGTGCCTACAGTGAAGCCAGGTTCGGGAAGTACCTGATCGAAAGGAGAACCTCATGGGACTCGGCGACAAGATCAAGAACACTGCGGAAGACCTCGTGGGCAAGGGCAAGGAAGCGGTCGGTAAGCACACCGACAACGAGAGCCTCGAAGCCGAAGGTCAGGCCGATCAGACCAAGGCCAACCTGAAGCAGGCCGGCGAGAACGTCAAGGACGCGTTCAAGTAACCCGTCCGCATCCGGATGCGCCCCCGCCTCCTCATGGGCGGGGGCGCATCTGTATTAACGGGGGCGCATCTGCACCTCGGGCGCTGCCGCGTCGTCCCACCGGCCGAGTCACGTCGGACGTATGCTCAGGATGCCGGGAACGCGCAACGATGCACCGCGACGTCGCGGTGAGGGGAGGTTCCATCGTGCGGCGGTCTCACGATCGACTGAGCAGCGCGATCCGCGCCCTCCTCGTGCTCACGATCGTCGCGAACGTGGTCTTCTTCGCCGGGCTGATGCTCCCGGGGGATCCGGCACCGGAGATCATCGACATCGCGATCCCCATCCTGGCGCAGTGGGCACCGGTCGGCGTCTTCTGGCTGGTCGCCGTGCGCACGCGGTTCGCGCGTCCGGAGGTCGTCCTCGCGGCGGCGGGAGTGACCTGCAATGCCGCGGCAGACACGTTCTACACGCTCGCGATGGACTCGTCGGGCGAGCTGCCCTCGCCGTCGCCGGCCGACATCGGCTACCTCCTCTACTACCCCCTCATCCTCGCCGCCCTCCTCGTCCTCGTCGTCCGCCAATCGCAGGGGTCGCTGAGGCCCGCCCTGTTCGACGGCGCTGTGGCATCCCTGGGCGCCGCCGCGGTACTCGCCGTCATCCTCGGACCGGTGTTCACGGATGCCGCGAGCGGCACGAGCGTGCTCGGCAACGCGATCGCCGGCCTCGATCCGCTCTTCGACCTCATCCTCATCACCGCCGTCGTCGCGATCTCCGCCTCTCCCGCGCTGCGGATCGGGACGCGGTGGCCGTTCCTCGTCGCCGGGTTCCTCCTCTTCACGGGCGCCGACATCGCCTATGCGCTCCTGACGCGCGCCGACGCCTACGCGGCGGGCACTCCCCTCGACGCGCTGTGGACGATGGGGGTCGCGTGCCTCGCTATCTGGGTCGACGGGGTCACGCGGCTCCCCGCCGACGCGCGGACGCCGGAGCCCGAGGCGCGCGTGCTCCCGGTGCCCGCGCTCGCCGTCCTGGCGGGCCTGGCCGTGCTCCTCATCGCCACCCAGACGCCCGTCTCCCCCGTCGCCCTGATTCTCGCCGCCGCCACCGTGGTGCTCGCGGCCGTCTCGGTCCTGTCGCGCCACGCGGCGGCGTCCCGCATGCTCCGCAGCCGGGAGCGGCTGGTCACCGAGCTGCAGGCGTTGGACAGGGCCAAGAGCGACATGATCCACACGATGAGCCACGAGATGCGCACGCCGCTCACGTCGATCCTCGGCTACCTCGACCTCGTGCTGGACGACGACCTCTCCGCCGAGACGCAGGCCCGCCTCCACGTGGTGGAGCGCCACGCGCGACGGCTGCAGGATCTCGCCGCCAACATGCTCATGCTCACCCGTCTCGACGCGGGCGAGGACCATGCCGTCTCCACCCCGGTGGGGGTCGAACGGATGCTGCGCCGTGTCGAGGCTTCGGCGCGCCCCCTCGCGCAGTCGCGACAGGTGGAGCTTCGTGTCAGCGCCGACGGCGCGCACACGGTGTCGGGAGACGAGGGCGAGCTCGAGCTCGCGCTGGCGCACGTCGTGGACAACGCCGTGAAGTTCACCCCCGCCCACGGCAGCGTCGACGTCGACGTGCGCACGACCGCCGGTTCCGACGGCACGCCGCACGCGACGGTCACCGTCACCGACACCGGGATGGGGATCTCTCCGGACGATCTCCCCCGCGTGTTCGACCGCTTCTTCCGTGGCTCCCACGCGCAGCAGCACGCGGTACAGGGCAGCGGACTCGGGCTCGCCATCGCGCGCGAGATCGTCCGCAGCCACGGCGGCGAGGTCACGATCTCGTCGGAGCTCGGGCGGGGCACGGTGCTGCGAGTCGACCTGCCGCTGCAGCCGTCGCCGGCCCTCAGCTCGTCTCCCCGGCTGGTGCCGGAGCGCTAACGCGCGGGCAACGCCAGCGCGCGGGCGAAGAGGTACACGATCATCGGTAGAAGGCCGAAAGCCCGGGAGACCGGGGCACTTCTGATTGCTCGCGTTCGCACATGTGGATGTTTTATTTTTCAAACATGGACAAACTGTTCTATTTACCAAACATGACGCAGATGGTAGATTTTTCTTACCAGAACGTGAAGTGCGGTTTTTGAAACATGAGCGAGGGGGCTGGTCGACATGAAGCTACAGACATCATCAGACGTCGCCCGCCTCGTCAAGAACACCCGCGCCCAGCAGGACCTCACTCAACAGGATGTCGCCGATGCTGTCGGCATCACCCGCCAGTCCCTCGCCCGCCTCGAACGCGGCAACGGTGGCATCTCCTTCGACACGGTCCTACTCATCCTCGATCATCTCGGGATCCACCTCGATGCCTCTACCGCCCGTCACCCCGTCCCCCCAGCGGGAGGCGCAGCCCAGGCTGCGGCGGACGCACTTACCAAGCGCATCACACCCGCGCTCGACGTCGGCACGCTCAAGTCACTCAACGAGCAGATCCTTGGGTCACTCCCCGCGATCGCCCCCCCACTCCTGCCCAAGATAGACAACTCCGACATCGTTAGGCGCCTCGAGGCCAACCTCGATCGCGCCGCTCTCGCCTCCATCCGAGCCGCCTCCCGCGGGCTTGCCGAGCGACTCAGCATCCCCGGCTCCGTCCTCAATCCGCCGCGAGCGGTCGATGCCGACCCCCCCGACAGCACGGACGTCCAAGCAGATACTGGCGAGACGCCGGAGGTGGACAGCGAATGATCCGCGCTCTCGACGTATACCTCTACGAAGCCCACGTGGCGACGATCACCCGACGAGGGGAGAACCTGCAGCTTCGCTACCTGCCCGAGTACGCAGCGTCGGACGACCCCGTCCCCATCTCTGTAACCCTCCCCGTAGTCTCCACCCCGTTCGGAAACGATGACACCAAGCGCTTCCTCGACAACCTCCTCCCCGACCGCGCCGATGTCCGTTCCCGCTGGGCGCGGGAGGCGAAGCTGAGCAGCGACAGCACCTTTGACCTGCTATCCGTCTACGGCGCCGACGTCGCCGGAGCGCTCGAGTTTTACCCCGCCGGCACATCACCTCGGCAAGAAGAGAATCTGGCGCCACTCGCCGAGAAGGAGATCGGCGACAGAATTCGGCAGATCCGTCGAGACGACTCCGACTGGCTCCAGCACCGCACTGTCGAGGAAGGATTCTCGCTGGGCGGCGCTCAGGGGAAGTTCGCGCTCGCCCTTCGCGACAACCAGTGGTTCGAGCCGTCTGGGCGGCAACCGTCGACACACATCTTCAAACCGGGGATCCAGCCGCTCCCGGGCTCCGACGTCACCGAGCACATCACTTTGCAGTTGGCGGGTTTGCTCGGGCTCGACGCGGCCGCATCCGTGATCGCAGAGTTCGACGGTGAGCATGTCCTCATCGTGGAACGCTTCGATCGCTTCCCCCACAATGGCGTCGTCGCCCGAGTCCACCAGGAAGACCTCGCACAAGCCACCGGAACCTCACACGTCCAGAAGTATGAGGCCGATGGCGGCCCCGGCTATCGCGACCTCTTCACCGTCTTCGACCGCAATCTCAGCGCCACCGACGCCAAGACCGCCAAAGAGCGCTTCGCGAAGCTGCACGTCTTCTCCTGGATCGTTGGCCACAACGACGGCCACGCCAAGAACTTCTCCCTGACTCACGTGTCCGGACGCAGCACACTCGCTCCCTTCTACGACCTCAATAGCTCGCTGCCGTTCAAGCAGCGAGAGCAAGTCCTCTCTCACAACCCTGCCGTGTTCGACAACGTCGAGCTTGCCTTCGGCGTCAACGGCGCGAACACCCTCGGCTCCTTCAATGCGGACAGCATCCGACAACTCGAGACCGACGCCGGGCTCCCTGAAGGACACCTGCGAGACTTCGCCCGCCAAATCGCTGCTGGCCTTCAGGCCTTTGTCGCCGTCGCCCTCGAACCTCTCCCCGATCGTCTGCAAGAACTTCCAGCCGTGAGTCTTTACCCGCACGCCACGTACGCGCAGACACTCAGGGTCCGCGACACCCTCCCGTGAGCAAGATGCAGGGGGCACTCATCCCGGAGTGGATGGCAGCCGAGGTCGTCAAGCGCGGCTCGAAAAACGACAGGATTCAGGTCACGCAAGTTTCCGCTGGGCTTCGACTGTCACGCGCGCGACACTTCGCGGCCTCCATGTGGCTCCGTCTCGGTCTGGGGGACACCCGGCGCGATTCCTGAGTGCCCCAGCCCCGGGATACTGTTCTGACCGCAACGTAAAAAGCCCCGGGAGACCGGGGCTTTTTGGCGGAGACGGAGGGATTTGAACCCTCGGTCCCCTTGCGAGGACTCCACCTTAGCAGGGTGGTGCACTAGGCCTGACTATGCGACGTCTCCAGGGTGTTCAACGCGAGACGGCGCGAACACACCCGGCAATCATAACCGCTCCCCGCCCGTCACAACGAACCGGGCGGTCACCCCCGTACAGGTGACAGCCGTCGAGCGTGCGCGAACTGTCGTCGGATGCCGGCCGGCACCGCACTTCGCGCGCCCTCCGACGCGCGAATGTGGCGCGATCGGCGCGAAAAGGTGTCGCGAACGGCCGTCTCGGATGCCGGGAAGCCGCCGACTGCGCCACTTTCTCCGGGCCCGCCGCGGCGACGGTCAGCGCTGGGCTTGCGTGCAGGTGACGTCGGCGGCGGTGGAGCCGGCGATGTCGGAGGGGAGCTCCACGGCCGTCTCGGTGGGCTCCGGCGTCTCGTTCGCGTCAGGGGTCTCCGAGGCGTCGGGCGAACCGCTCGGCGAGCCGGTGGGCGTGGGAGTGGGGGTCGGTGTGGCCTCGGCCTCGCCGACGATCTCCACGCCGTAGCCCTGGCTCGCGTCGCCCGTGAGCTTCAGCGGCTGGTTGTCCTCGAGCGCCTGGAACAGCACGTCGGCCGCCGAGGTGACCGGGAGCACGCGGCCGCCGCCGGGGGCGTAGACCGTCGGGTACTGCACGAAGACGATGTCCTTGTACGGCACGCTCTTGACCGCCATCGCGATCGACACCATGCGCTGGGGGTTGGTCAGCGAATCGCTCAGCACGAGCTGCTTCGACTGCACCTGCGCCACCGCGGTCGTCGCGAGGTTGAACAGCACCGACGGGTTCGCCAGCACGCCGCCCGACTGCAGCTTGCGCACCATCGAGCTCATGAACTGCTGCTGATTCGAGATGCGGCCGAGGTCGGAGCCGTCGCCGATGCCGTGGCGGATGCGCAGGAACTGCAGCGCCTCCGCACCGACGAGGGTGTGTGTGCCCTTGGTGAGGTTCAGGCCCGTGTGCTTGTCGCTGATGTCGTCGGAGACGCACACGTCGACGCCGCCGATGGCATCCGACATGTTGATGACACCCGTCCAGCGGATCGCCGCGGCGTACTGGATGTCGACGCCGGTCAGCGCCTCGACGGTCAGCACGGTGCAGGGAAGTCCGCCGTACATGTACGACGAGTTGATCATCTGCGCGCTCATCGCGGAGTAGTTGCCGCCGTCGCCGGTCGGGCACGACGGGATCGGCACGATCATGTCGCGCGGGAAGGAGACCACCGTCACGCGGCGCGGGTTGTCGCTGATGTGCACCAGCATCGTCACGTCGTTGCGCTCGCCCCCCGCGTCGTGCGCGCAACGCGGGAAGAGCTTGAGGTCTTGACCCTCGCAGGAGTCGGTGCCCACGACGAGCATGTTGACGCCGCCGTCGATCTCGCCAATCGCGGGCAGCTCGTCGACGTCGTCGCCGATGTCGACGCTGTTGTCGGTGAGGGTGCGCGCGGCATCCCACACGTAGAAGGCGCCGACGGCGCCGACGCTGAGGACCACGACCGCGACCACCGCGCCCAGCACCGTCATGATCTGGCGGAATGGCTTCGGGGAGGTCTGGATGCCGTGGCGCGCCAGCGGCTGTCGCCGGCTGGTCGGCGGGGCGTCAGGCGTCTCGCTCACGAGCATCCCTTTCTGAGACGGGGCGGGGGTCCCCGAGGGGCGGAGGGTGTGGGATTCGAACCCACGGGACATTGCTGCCCACCGGTTTTCAAGACCGGGTCCTTCGGCCGCTCGGACAACCCTCCCGAGCAGACTCCGAAGAAATCCGCCCGACAGGCGTCGATTGTAGTGGACCGGGCCGGTTCCATTCTGGCCGAGCGCGCCTGTGGGCAGGCTGTTAACCGCTTCTGACCGGGACGGCACGCCCCGCGACGCTTCTCCGAGGCACTGCCTCAGAGGCGACGCAGGATCTCCGCCACGCCTCCCGCGCGCACCGATGTCGTCGTCTCGGACGCCTCGCGGCGCACCTCGTCGGGGCCCTGCGCCATCGCGATCGCGCGGCCGCCGTGCTCGCGCGCCCAGCGGAACATGCCGACATCGTTGCGTCCGTCGCCCATGACGAGCACGTGTGCGGGATCGACGCCGAGCCACACCCGAACCCGCTCCAGGGCGGTCGACTTGTCGACGCCCTGGGGGGCGATGTCGAGCCACGCCGACCAGCCGACGGCGTAGGACACCTTGTTGAGTCCGATGCGACCCACGAGGTCGACGAAGTCGGCATCCGTCTCGTCGGGCGAGACGACCACGACGCGGCACACCGGCTGGGCGGACAGCTCCGAGAACGGCACCCGGTGCGCGGCGACCAGGTTCCAGTCGTCCATTTCCTCGGTGTAGAGGCGACGCCCGTCGGCGAGCTCGACCATGTAGTGCGCGTCGGGCAGGTGCTCACGCAGCAGGTGCAGCACCTCGGTGGGGTCGAACGTCTCGATGTGGAACCGCTCGTAGACGAGCTCGTCGGCCAGATCGCCGCCCGCCCGCTTCATGATGACCGCGCCGTTGGAGCACACCGCGTACTCGGGGGCGAGCCCCAGAACACGCAGGATGCCACGGGTGCTCTCCCACGACCGTCCCGTCGCGAGCATGACCTCGTGGCCGGCGCGGTGGGCGTGCGCGATCGCGTCGACGACCCCGGGGCTCAGCGACTCGTCCTCCAGCAGGAGGGTGCCGTCGACGTCGAGGGCGATGAGGAGGCGTTCGGTGGCGACCGTCGGGTCCTCGGTCTCGTCGGCGATGCGCTCGACGAGGCGGGCGGCCTTCGTCGGCTTCACCACCTTCACCGAGCCGGTCGGCGGCAGGTGGGGCGTGCCGCCCTCCGCCGTCACGCGATGGGCTCCGCGACCTCGAGCCCGCCGAGGTAGGGCCGCAGCACCTCGGGGATGACGACCGAGCCGTCGGCGCGCTGGTGCGTCTCCAGGAGGGCCACGATCCACCGTGTCGTCGCGAGGGTGCCGTTGAGCGTCGCGACGTGCGCGGTCTTGGCCGCCGGGCCGCCGTCGACGACGGGGCGGTGACGGATGTCGAGGCGTCGCGCCTGATACGTGGTGCAGTTCGACGTGGAGGTCAGCTCGCGGTAGGCGCCCTGGGTGGGAACCCACGCCTCGACGTCGTACTTGCGCGCCGCGGAGGAGCCGAGATCGCCCGCCGCGACGTCGATGACCCGGTAGCTCAGCCCGAGGTCCTGCAGCATCGCCTCCTGCATCGCGACGAGCCGCAGGTGCTCGGCCTCGGCATCCTCGGGGGTCGTGTAGACGAACATCTCGAGCTTGTTGAACTGGTGCATGCGGATGATGCCGCGGGTGTCCTTGCCGTGCGAGCCGGCCTCGCGGCGGTAGCACGTGGACCAGCCGGCGTAGCGCTTCGCGCCCGCAGTCAGGTCGAGGATCTCGTCCATATGGAATCCGGCGAGGGGCACCTCGCTCGTGCCGACGAGATAGAGGTCGTCGTCGTCGAGACGGTACACCTCGTCGGCGTGCTGGCCGAGGAAGCCCGTGCCGCGCATGACCTCCGATCGCACGAGCGTCGGCGGGATGACGGGGATGAACCCGGCGGCGAGCGCGCGCTCCATGCCGAGGTTCATGAGGGCGAGCTCGAGACGTGCGCCGATGCCGGTGAGGAAGGTGAAGCGGGCGCCGGAGACCTTCGCGCCGCGCTCCATGTCGATCGCGCCCAGCAGTTCACCGAGAGCGAGGTGGTCGCGCGGCTCGAAGTCGAACGCCACGGGTTCGCCGTGCGTGCGGAGGGTGACGAAGTCGTCCTCGCCGCCGGCCGGGACGCCGTCGATCACGATGTTCTCGATCTTCGCGAGGGCCGCGGATGCCGCGGCCTCCGCGGCCGTCACGGCCTGCTGCGCCTCCTTCACGCGGGCACTGAGGTCCTTGGCCTCGGCGACGAGCGCGGCCTTGTCCTCCTTGGGCGCCTGCGCGACCTTCTTGCCGTGCACGTTCTGCGCGGCACGCAGCTCCTCGAAGGCGGCGAGCGCAGCGCGACGCGCACGGTCGGCGTCGATCGCGGCATCCACGGATTCCGCCGACTCTCCTCGCGCCTCCTGCGAGCGCTTCACGAGGTCGGGGTTGTCGCGGAGGAGGGCGAGATCGATCACCGTTCGAGTCTAGTCGCGGCCGGTTCGGGGGCCGCGGGGGGGTGGGCATCGAGTGCGGAGGGGGTGGTGCGCGAGTTCTCCACAGATCGCGTCTCTCCTCCCTGCACGTGTTTTCATGAGTCGTAGGCTGAACGTCTTGATACCGGGGAGGTATTCGTGCCGTTCGAACTGCGCGCTGCGGTGTTGGTCGGCATCATCGCGTCGGTTTCCGGGTGCGCGGCGACCGGAGACACGGCAGGGCATGATCGCGGACATGGCGTCACCCCGACGGCGAGCACGACACCCGCGCCATCCTCCGCGCCCAGCGAACTGACGGTCACCCCCGCGCCGGGCGAACCTCGCATCGCGACACTGTCGTCGACTCGCGGCTCCGCCTCCACGGAACCCGCGCCGACGAGGACGGGTCGCGCCGCCGTGTACATCCGGTGCTACGGCGACGACATCATCACGGTCGAGATCGAGAACTCCGCAACGATCACCCAGAGGTGCCTCCTCGACGCCGGCGACCCCGGAACGCGGAACACGCTCGACATCGTCGGAGAGGAGGTCCGCGTGACGGGTACGGGAGACGTCGACAACCTGTGGGCGATCGCCGTCACGGAGATACCCGCCGATTGACGGCGAGCGCAAGCCCCCCACGTCCCGAGGCCCGTCGCGGGCCCCGCGCAATACTCTGTACGCATGGCGACCGACTCCGGCACGAACGTGGGCTCCGACGCGACCGACCCGGAAGAGGCGGCCGCACCCGACGGCGTCATCCGCGAGCCCGACGACGTCTCCCCCGACACGACCGACGGCGAGACGGGTGAGGCGCGGCGCGTCGACGAGAGCGGACGCACCGAACCCTTCTCCGACGGCGACCACCCGAGCCCGAAGGCCGCGCTCGTCTACAACCCGATCAAGGTCGACGGCGACGCGCTGCGCGAGCAGGTCGCCGCCCACGCGAAGGAGGCCGGCTGGTCGGAGCCCCTCTTCTACGAGACCACCGTCGACGACCTCGGCGACGACGTCACCCGGCAGGCACTCGCCGAGGGCGTGGACGTCGTGCTCGTCGCGGGCGGCGACGGAACGGTCCGTGCCGTCAGCGAAGCCATGACCGGATCTGCCGTTCCGCTCGCCATCGTCCCGAGCGGCACCGGCAACCTCCTCGCCCGCAACCTGCGTCTCCCCCTCGACGACGCCGACGCCATGATCGCCGCCGCGTTCGACGGTGACGTCGTCCCCATCGACGTCGGCATCGCCACCCTCGCCCGCCCCGGCGGCGACAGCGAGAAGCGCGCCTTCGTCGTCATGGGCGGAATGGGGCTGGATGCCGCGATGATCGCGAACACGAGCGGCGATCTCAAGAAGAAGGTCGGCTGGGTCGCCTACGTCGACGGAGCCGCGCGCTCCCTCATCGGCGCGAAGCCCTTCCCCGTCATGTACCAGGTGCCCGGGCACAAAGTGCACCGCGCCAACGTGCAGAGCGTCGTCTTCGCCAACTGCGGTTCGCTGCCGGCCGGACTCGAGCTGATCCCCGAGGCATCCGTCACCGACGGCGACCTCGACATCGCCATCTTCCAGCCCAAGAGCGCCTTCGGCTGGCTGCTCATCTGGCGCCGCGTGGCCTGGGACAACAGCTTCCTCCGCCGCTTCCGGGCCGGACGTCAGATCCTGTCGCTGCGCACCAAGGACAACGCCGTGCGCTTCAGCCGCGGTGCCGGCATCGACCTCGCCACCGTCGCCGCCCAGCCGGTGCAGCTCGACGGCGACGAGTTCGGCGAGGCGACCCACGTCACGGCGCGCGTCGAACCGGGCGGCCTCACCGTCGCCGTGCCCCGCGGGCACAGCGTCACGGGAATCTGACGGGCACGTCATGACCTCCCTCGTCTGGCTGCGCGACGACCTCCGCCTCGCCGACAACCCCGCCCTGCGCGCCGCGGTCGACCGCGACGAACCGGTCACCGTGCTGTACGTGCTCGACGAGGAGTCGCCCGGCATCCGTCCCCTCGGCGGAGCCGCGAAGTGGTGGCTGCACCACAGCCTCGCCGAACTCGGGCAGCGCCTCGCCGACCGAGGCGGCTCCCTCGTGCTGCGTCGCGGGCCTGCCGCCGACGTCGTGCCCGCGGTGGCCGACGAGATCTCCGCGGATGCCGTCGCGTGGAACCGCCGTTACGGCGGAGCCGAGCGCGACATCGACACCACTCTGAAGACCCGGCTGCGCGACGAGGGGCGAGAGGTCACCTCGTACGCGGCGAACCTGCTCTTCGAACCGTGGACCGTCCGCACCGGATCGGACACCCCCTACGCCGTCTTCACCCCGTTCTGGAAGGCCTGCCAGGCGCAGCCGTCGCCCCGCGCCCCGCTCCCCGAGCCGCGCACGATCGACGGCCGCGACGCCCGCAGCGACGACCTCGACGACTGGGAGCTCCTCCCCACGGCGCCCGACTGGGCCGGCGGGATGCGCGAGGCGTGGGAGCCCGGCGAGCGCGCCGCACGAGCGCGACTACGTGCGTTCCTGAACGACGACCTCGGCGACTACGACCGCGCCCGCGACGAACCCGCCGCCGGCGCCACCTCCCTGCTCTCGCCGCGGCTGCGCTGGGGCGAGCTGAGCCCCCACACCGTGTGGCACGAGACCGTGGATGCCGCGGGCACCGGCGCGCACGCGGCATCCGCTCACCGCTTCCTCTCCGAGCTGGGCTGGCGCGAGTTCGCCTGGCACACGCTGTTCCACTTCCCCGACCTCGCAACCCGCAACTGGCGGTCGGCATTCGACGCGTTCCCCTGGCCGCGGCTCGACCGTGGGCACTTGCGGGCGTGGCAGATGGGCGAGACGGGCGTCCCGCTCGTCGATGCGGGCATGCGCGAGCTGTGGACGACGGGCTACATGCACAACCGCGTGCGGATGGTCGTCGCGTCTTACCTCACGAAGAACCTCGCAATCGACTGGCGGCGCGGCGAGGAGTGGTTCTGGGACACCCTCGTCGACGCGGACGGTGCCAGCAACCCCTTCAACTGGCAGTGGGTGGCCGGTTCCGGCGCCGACGCGTCGCCGTACTTCCGCATCTTCAACCCGGAGCGTCAGGCGGAGAAGTTCGACCCGCAGGGCCTCTACATCGGACAGTGGGCCCCCGACAGCGCGGAGCGCGAGCCGCTCGTCGACCTCGCGGAGACCCGACGCCGGGCCCTCGACGCGTACGAGCACGTCAAGCGCGCCCGCTGACCCGCGGGGGCGCCCCGGCCTGGTGGCGAACTCCTTCGATACGGAACGACGCCGCGGCCACCGCCGCGTGAACGCGCGACGCGCGACGTGACAGAACCCCGAGTCGAAGGAGTTCGCCACGCCGCGTCCCCACGACTCGGGCCATCGCACGCCGACCCGGCGGCGGGGAATGCGGATGCCGCGGAGATCGTTGCCGTTCCCTGATGAACACGACCACCTCCCCCGCCCTGTCCGTCCTCGACCTGGTGCCCGTGCGGGCCGGTCAGAGCAGCGCGCAGGCGGTCTCGGCATCCCTCGACCTCGCCGCCCGCGCCGACGACCTGGGGTTCCGGCGTTACTGGTTCGCGGAGCACCACAACATGCCCGCCGTCGCCTCGACAACGCCGCCCGTGCTCGCGGCGGCGGCCGCGGCCCGCACCTCGCGCATCCGCGTCGGCAGCGGCGGCGTCATGCTTCCCAACCACGCGCCGCTCGTCGTCGCCGAACAGTTCGCCGCCCTCGAAGCCATCGCCCCCGGACGCATCGACCTCGGCATCGGCCGTGCCCCCGGCAGCGACCCCGTCATCACCCAGCTGCTGCGGAAGACGGGAACCACGAGCGACGTCGACCGCTTCCCCGACCACATCCGCGACATCCTCGGGCTCGTGTCGCCCGAGGGCTCCCAGGTGCGTCTCGTGAGCCGTCCGGGAGCGGCGACCGGCGAGCCCTACGCGGTGCACGCGACGCCTGCGGCGACCTCCACCCCCGACGTGTGGCTGCTGGGATCGAGCGACTACTCCGCTGCCCTCGCGGCTGCCTTCGGCCTCCCCTACGTGTTCGCGAACCACTTCTCGGGCGAGGGTCTCGCACGCGCCCTCGACCTCTACCGCACCCAGTTCACGCCCAGCGAGCACCTCGACGCTCCCCGCACCTTCGTGACCGCGAACGTCGTGGCGGCGCCGACCGAAGCAGAGGCCGAGGCACGGATGCTGCCGCAGGCGCGCATGATGGCGCGGCTGCGCGGCGGGCGGCCGCTCGTCGCCCTCGAGACGGTCGAGCAGGCGGCGGAGTCCGAGGCCCACGACCGGCTCGCGACGGCGATGCTCGACGGCCTGCGCGCGCGGTGGTTCGTCGGCGCCGGCGACGACGTGCGGAGCCGACTGGCATCCTTCGCCGGGCAGTACGGCGTCGACGAGGTCATGGTCTCGCCCGTGGCGGCTCCGCACGACGCAGAGCCCCTCGACGCCGCGCCCGGCCGCGTGCAGACGCTCGAACTCCTCGTCGGCTGACCCGGACGCCGGAGCTCGCTCGGCGGCGTCAGGCCTCGGGCTCTCCCGAGATGAGGGCGCGCAGCCAGTCGCGCGCCTCGACGAACACGTCGTCGGAGTAGCGGTCGGGGTAGCGGACGATCGCGCGATCCGCCCGCGGATACGACCCCAGATAGGTCACCTTCGGGCTGAAGCGGCGCAGCCCGAGGAGGGCGTCGGCCATCCGCTCGTCCTCGATGTGGCCGTCGGCGTCGATGACGAATCGGTAGCGTCCGAGCTCGTCGCCGATCGGCCGCGACTCGATGAGCGACAGGTTGATGCCGCGGGTCGAGAACTGCTCGAGGAGCTCCAGGAGCGCGCCGGGGTGGTCGTCGGGGAGCTCGGCGATGAGCGACGTCTTGTCGGCCCCCGTGGGTGCGGGCGGCGCGACGGTGCGGCTCACGAGCACGAAACGCGTGACCGCGTTGGTGTTGTCGCCGATCTCCTCGGCGAGCAGCTCGAGGTCGTAGTGCTCCAGGATGCCGGGGGGAGCGATCGCGGCCTGCGCCTCGCTCACACCGTCGATGATCCCGACGGCCGAGGCGACGTTGCTCGCCGCGGGGAGGTGCGCGTGCTCGGGCAGATGCGCCGTGAGCCACCGGAGGCACTGCGCGTACGCGACGGGGTGGGCGGCGACGAGCGAGACGTCCTCGAGCCGCGTGCCCGGACGCGCGACGAGCACGAAGTTGACCCGCACGAGGTACTCCCCGACGATGCGGAGCCCGGGCGTCGTGGCCAGCGCGTCCTGCGCCGTGGAGACCCCGCCGTCGATGGAGTTCTCGATCGCGATCATCGCGGCATCCGAGCGCCCCTCGACGACATCGGCGAGCGCCTCCCCGACATTGCGGACGGGCCGCCAGATCTGGTCGCGCGCCTCGGCGACCTGCGCCAGCGCCGCCTCCGTGAAGGTTCCCGCGGGGCCCAGGTAGCTGTAGGTGCGGCGCGGGGCGGAGTCGACGGTCACGGGGGCAAGCCTAGTGGGGGCAGGGATGCGCACCGTCGTGTGACCAACTCCTTCGATCCGTCGCATCCCGTACCGCGATAGCGCGCTCCGCGCCGGGAGCGCTCGATCCTGGAGGAGTTAGCCACCGACCGCGGCGGAGACCTCGCGCCGGCGGGGCCGCCGAGCAGGCCTCGGCGCCCGCACGCGCCGCCTCCGGATGCCGGTCACGAGCACGCCGACGACGAGGATCGCCCCGCCGAGCGTCTCGGCGGGCGTCGGCACCTGGCCCAGCAGCGCCGCCGCCGACGCCATCGCGACCACCGGGGCGAGGAGCACCCACGGCACGACCGCCGCCGACGGATTGCGCGCGAGCAGACCGTTGAAGATCGCGTAGCCGACGACCGTGCAGAGCACCGCGGTGTAGAGGGTGGAGAGGGTCGCGGTCCAGCCGAAGGATGCCAGCCCCGCTCCGACCGCCGCCGGCCCCTCGATCACGAGCGAGAGGGCGATCGCGGGGATCGGCACCACGAGCGCCGACCACACCGTCAGCGACAGCGCGCCGCCCCGGCCGACACCCCGGACGTCGCCGGCCTGTCGGGAAATGACGTTGCCGATCCCCCATGACAGGGCCGCCGCCAGCGCGAGCAGCACCGCCACGGCCGGCGCCTCTCCCCCGCGGCCGAGCGCGACGATCGCCAGCCCGAGGCAGCCCAGCACGACCCCGGTCACCTGCATCGCGGTGGGGCGCTCGCGCAGCGCGACGGCGGCGATGACGATCGTGAAGACCACCTGCGCCTGCAGCAGCAGCGCCGCGAGCCCGGGTTGGAGCCCGAGGGCCATGGAGGTGTAGAGCAGTCCGAACTGTCCCAGGCACATGAACAGGCCGACGCCGACGACGACCTTCCAGCCGGTCTGCGGGCGCGGGATCACGAGGGCGACGGCCGCGACGACGCTGAAGCGGATCGCGACGAACAGCAGCGGCGGGATGCCGCTCATGCCCCAGGCGATGACGACGAAGTTGAAGCCCCACAGCGAGGCGACGAGGGCGGCGAGGAGCATGTCACGGCGGGGCACGGCATCCATTCGACCCCGTCGTTCCGTGAAGGACAAGCGAACGTTCCTCGCCCGTATTCGGTAGCATCGCTTCATGATGGATCTGGATGCCGTCGTCTCGCTCCGCGCGATCGCGACCGAGGGGAGCGTCGCCCGCGCGGCGGCCCTGCTCGGCTACACCCCCTCGGCGGTGTCGCAACAGGTCAAGCGCCTCGAACGCGAGACGGGCGTCGGCCTGCTCGAACGCGCCGGCCGGGGCGTCGTGCTGACCGCCGCCGCCACGCGGCTCGTCGTCGCCTCGACCCCCGTGCTCGCGGACCTCGAGCGCATCCGCGCCGACATCCAGTCGCTGTCCGACGGGCCCGACGCCCTCGTCGGCGAGATCCGGCTGGCCGCGTTCTCCACGGTGGTGCGCGGGCTGATGATCCCGGTGCTGTCGGAGCTGCGGCAACGGCATCCGGAGCTCCGCCTGCCGCTGCGCGAGAGCGAACCCTGGGAGACGATCGCGCTCGTCGCGTCGGGCCAGCGCGACCTCGGCATCGTGCACCGGTGGGGCGGGGTCGCGCTCGCGATGCCCGACCACCTGGTCGAAACGCCGCTGTTCACCGACGTCGCCGACGTGATCCTCCCCCGGGGACACCGCCTGGCCGACCGCGAGGTGCTCCGGCCGGAAGACCTCGCGGACGAGCCCTGGGTCGCGACGTTCGATTCGACCATCTGCCGGCAGTGGCTGCGGCGCCTGTTCGACGGCGTGAGCGGGGCGCCCCGCATCGTGCACGAGTCGATGGAGTTCGAGAACCACCTCGCGCTGGCCCGGGCGGGGCTCGCCGTCGCGCTCGTGCCGCGGCTCGGACGCGGCGACCTGGGCGACGACGTCGTCGCGATCCCCACGGCCGGCCCGGCGTCGACGCGCGACGTACTCGCCGTGCACCGCCGGACACAGGCCGATTCCCCCGCGCTGCGTGCTGTGCTCGACGAAGTCGCCCGACGCGGCGCCGACCTCTCCCGTCGCTAACTCCGGAGATTCGGTGCCTGCGAGCCCGGAATGGGGCGAATTCGGCCCTTCGGCGCCCGGATTGAAGGAGTTAGCAACGGCGAACGCCGGTCACCCCCGGCCCGGACTCGCCGTCGCCCGCCGTCAACCTGCCCCTTCGCCATCGCATCGACGGCTCCGGAGGGGCAGACTGGGACCATGAGCCGCGCAGGACATCCCGCCGAAGCATCCGACCTCATCGACATCGACGAACTCATCGCCGCCTACTACGACCGAAAGCCGGATGCCGCGGTGCCCGAGCAGCGGGTCGCGTTCGGCACGAGCGGCCATCGCGGGTCGTCGCTGTCGACGAGTTTCAACGAGGACCACATCCTCGCCACGACGCAGGCGATCGTCGAGTATCGCGCGAGCCAGGGCATCGCGGGTCCGCTGTTCCTCGGCCGCGACACGCACGGCCTCTCCCGCCCCGCCGAGCGCACCGCGATCGAGGTGCTCGTGGCGAACGGCGTCGACGTCCGCGTCGACTCCCGCGACTCCTGGGTGCCGACGCCCGCCCTCAGCCACGCGATTCTCGCCTACAACCGGGGCCGGGATGCCGGTGACCCCTCCCGCGCCGACGGCATCGTCGTCACCCCGTCGCACAACCCGCCGCGCGACGGCGGCTTCAAGTACAACCCGCCCCACGGCGGCCCCGCCGACACCGACGCGACCGGCTGGATCGCCGACCGGGCGAACGAGCTGATCGCGGCGGGGCTCGAGGGCGTGCAGCGTGTGCGGTTCGCCGACATCGCCGCCGAGCACGTCGGCTCGTACGACTTCCGCGAGGGCTACGTCGCCGATCTCGCGAACATCATCGACGTCGAGGCGATCCGGCGCGCGGGCGTGCGGATCGGCGCCGACCCGCTCGGAGGGGCGTCGGTCGAGTACTGGGCGCTCATCGGGGAGCGATACGGCCTCGACCTCACGGTCGTGAACCCCGAGGTCGACCCGACGTGGCGGTTCATGACGCTCGACTGGGACGAGAAGATCCGCATGGACCCGTCATCGCCGTCGGCGATGGCCTCGCTCGTCGCCCGCCGCCACGAGTACGACATCCTCACGGGGAACGACGCGGATGCCGATCGCCACGGCATCGTGACCCCCGACGCGGGGCTCATGAACCCGAACCACTACCTCGCGGTCGCGATCGACTACCTGTACGCGCACCGACCGGGGTGGCGCGCCGACGCCGCGGTCGGCAAGACGCTCGTGTCGTCGATGATCATCGACAAGGTCGTGGCCGCGCTGGGGCGGAAGCTCGTGGAGGTGCCCGTCGGCTTCAAGTGGTTCGTGCCGGGGCTCATCGACGGGTCGGTGGCGTTCGGTGGCGAGGAGTCGGCCGGCGCGTCGTTCCTGCGCACCGACGGTTCGGTCTGGACCACCGACAAGGACGGCATCCTGCTGTGCCTGCTGGCATCCGAGATCCTGGCGGTAACGGGCAAGACCCCCTCGCAGCGGTATGCGGAGCTGGAGGCGGAGTACGGCTCGTCGGCGTACCAGCGCGTGGACGCCCCCGCGACGCCGGCGCAGAAGGCGGCCCTCGGCAGGCTCGCGCCAGAGTCGGTGACGGCGACGACGCTGGCGGGTGAGGAGATCGTGGCGAAGCTGTCGCACGCTCCCGGCAACGGGGCGGCGATCGGTGGGCTGAAGGTGCAGACCGAGCACGCGTGGTTCGCCGCGCGCCCGTCAGGCACGGAAGACGTCTACAAGCTCTACGCGGAGTCGCTGCGGGGTCCGGAGCATCTCGCGCAGGTGCAGGAGGAGGCGCGCGCCGTCGTGGCGGCCGCCCTCGGCGGCTGAGCCCGGTTCAGCCGAGCCGCACCGCCGCCCACGAGACCGCGGGCAGGGTGAGCGTGAGCACGCCGTCGACGAGACGCGCGCTGTCGAGCTCGCACGGCGCGACCCGCTCCGGATCGCCCAGCGTGTTGGCGGCGTAGCGGTCGTCGTCGTGCAGAAGGTGCGCCTCACGCACCGCCCACCCGGCCGCGCCTGTGGAACCCGAACCGGCGGAACCCGCACCGGCCGCACCGAGCTCGCGGAGATCGAGCTCCACCTCGACAGCGCCGTCCAGCGACCGATTGACGGCGAACACGGTGACGCCGTCGTCGCCGACGGTCGCGACCGCGTTGACCGTGGAGACCTCGCCGAAGCGGGAGCTCGCGAACGTCGGCGCCGACACGTCGAGACGGTGCACGCGGTCGCCCGCGAGGCGCGACGTGAGCGCGAAGGGGAAGAACGTCGTCTGGCGCCAGGCGGGACCGCCCGGCTCGGTCATGATCGGCGCGATCACGTTCACGAGCTGCGCGAGCGACGCGGACTTCACCCGGTCGGCGTGCTGCAGCAGGGTGATGAGGAGGTCTCCGACGACAACGGCATCCTGCACCGTGTACACGTCTTCGAGCAGGCGGGGCGCGACCGGCCACTCGTCACGCGGCTGCGTGCCCTCGACGGCGTTCCAGCGCGACTGGTACCAGACGTTCCACTCGTCGAACGAGATCATGATCCGCTTGTCGCTGCCCCGTTCGGCGGCGATGTCGTCGGCGATGCGCACGACCTCCTCGATGAAGAGGTGCATGTCGACGGCGGATGCCAGGAACTCCTGCGCGTCGCCGCCCCGCTCTTCGTAGTACGCGTGGCAGGAGATGAACTCGACCTCGTCGAACGTGTGGGCGAGCACCACCCGCTCCCACGCACCGAAGGTCGGCATCGTGCGGCCGGAGGAGCCGCAGACGACGAGCTCGAGCGTCGGATCGAAGCGGCGCATCGCGCGGGCGGTCTGCACCGCGAGCGCACCATACTGGTCGGCGCTGCGGGCGCCCAGTTGCCACCAGCCGTCCATCTCGTTGCCGAGGCACCACATCCGCACGCCGAACGGCTCGGACCGGCCGTTGCGGGCGCGAGCGCGGGTCCACGCCGTGTCGACCTCGGCGTTGGCGTACTCGAGCAGGTCGAGGGCCTCCGCGGTACCCCGCGTGCCGAGGTTGACGGCCAGCATGAGCTCCGACCCGACTTTGTCGAGCCAGGAGGCGAACTCGTGGAGGCCCACCTGATTGGTCTCGGTGACGTGCCAGGCGAGGTCGAGACGCCGCGGACGCTCCTCGCGCGGGCCGACGCCGTCCTCCCACCGGTAGCCGGAGACGAAGTTGCCGCCGGGGTAGCGGATGGTGGACACCCCCAGTTCCCGCACGAGGTCGATGACGTCGCCGCGGAAGCCCTCCTCGTCGGCCGACGGATGCCCGGGTTCGTGGATGCCGTCGTACACGTGCCGTCCGAGGTGCTCCACGAAGCCGCCGAATACGCGGCGGTCGAGGGCGAGCGGGGCGGGGTCGACGGCGCCGGTGGCGGTGGCCGGGCCGGTGGCGGGGGTGGTCACGTCAGTGCTCCGTGTGTCCGAGGGCGAGGTCGTCGAGGAAGCGGAGGGCGTCGACGTCGAGCGTCTCCAGTTCCAGCACCGTCAGCGTATTGTCCCCGGCCCGCGTGAGGGGCTCCGGGATGTAGAGGGATGCCTGGGGGCCCTTGCGCCAGTAGCGGCCGAGGCACGTGTCACCGATCCACACGAGCCCCTTCCCGAGGCCTGCGGTCGAGAGGGAGAGGTCGGCGGGAGCGTCGAGGGAGAGGGTCGCCTGCCAGACCGTCGCTCCCACCGAGGGCGCAACGGCCGTTCCGTCGCCGACGCTGCCGCGGGCGGCGGGGATCGCGTCGAGCGGGACGGCGGAGATCTCCCAGCCGTGCAGCGGCGCGCCGTCGAGCGTCGCGCGGCCGATCAGTCCCTTCGGCTCGCCGATCCGAGGGCCGTAGTTCACGCGCCCCTCGTCCTCGACGAGGATTTCGAGCAGGCCGCGCCCCGAGGGCAGGGTCACCGACCGCTCGTGCGCCTCCCGCGCGAGGATGCCGACCGGCTCCCCGTCGAGCGAAAGCCACGCACGATCCCGCACCTCTGCGAACGAGAGGACGGCGGGCGCGTCGGTGCCGTCGAGTTCGATCCGGTAGCGGGCGAAGCCGCGCCAGATGCCGACGGCATCCATCGTGGGGACGTCGTCGTGCGACGACCAGGTCGCCGGGGCGACCTCGGCGAGCGTTCCGACACGACGCAGGGGCGCCGGAGCGGGAACGTGAAGCGGGCGACGATCGGTGCGGGGGAACTCGGGCACCGGGAAGTGGCGTGCGATCACGTCGCGGAAGGCCCAGAACTTCTCGGTCGGTCGTCCCGCCTCGTCGACGGGGGCGTCGTAGTCGTAGCTCGTGACGGTGGGCTGGTAGACGCCCTTGTCGTTCGCGCCGTTGGTGAGGCCCGCGTTGGTGCCCCCGTGGAGCATGTAGATGTTCACCGAGGCACCCGCCGACAGCAGTTCGTCGAGAGCCCCCGCGGATGCCGAGGGGTCGGTGACGTGGTGGTGGGAGCCCCAGTGGTCGAACCAGCCGCACCAGAACTCGCTGCACATGAGCGGTCCGGTGGGCTGCTGCGCGCGCAGCGCCGCCAGCCGCTCGGGCACACGGGAGCCGAACGAACCGGTGGCGTGGAGTTCGGGGAGGGTGCCGGCGGCGAGCATCTCGGCGACGGGCTGATCTACCGTCGTCAGCGGCACGGTCGCACCGCACGCGCGGAAGAGATCGGTGAGGGCCTGGAGATACGCATGGTCGGAGCCGTAGGCGCCGTACTCGTTCTCGACCTGGAGCATGACGACGGGGCCGCCGCGGTCGATCTGCAGCGGGGCGACGATCTCCATGACGCGCCGCAGGTACTCGGAGACCGCCGCCAGGTACTGCGGTTCGAGGCTCCGGATGCCGACGCCCTCGCCGGCGAACAGCCACGCGGGCAGTCCGCCGCCGTCGAACTCGGCGCAGATGTACGGACCGGGACGCACGATCGCGTGCATCCCCTCCTCGTGCACCTCGCGCAGGAACCGGGCGAGATCGAGACGCCCGTCGGTGTCGAACACGCCGGGCTCCGGCGAGTGCTCGTTCCACGCGACGTAGGTCTCGATCGTGTTGAGGCCCATCATGCGGCCGAGGCGGATGCGGTCACGCCACTGGTCGGGGTGCACGCGGAAGTAGTGCAGGGCCCCCGAGAGCACGCGGTGCGGGGCGCCGTCGAGCAGGAAGTCGCGCTCGCCGATCTCGAAGGTGCGGCCGGTCATGGGTGTGGTCTCCAGGAGGGATGGGAGGGCACGGACAAGGGAGGGGCGGCCGGGTCGAACCCGACCGCCCCGAGGTCACCGGTGGATCACTCCGAGACGGTGAAGCCCTGCTCGTTGCCGTAGGCGACGTTCTGCTGCTGCCAGGCCGCGAGGCCGTCGGCGATCGACGTCTTGTTCAGGTACGCCTTGCCCACGGTGTCGGCGTAGATGCTGTTCGCGTACGACTGCCACGGGAGGTACTGCCAACCGGTGCTCACCGAGTTGGCCGCGTCCACGAGCACCTCGTTGATCTTCTGACCGCCGAAGTAGTCGGACTCGTAGTTCAGGAACTCGTCCGACGTGAGGTCGGCGACCGTCGCGGGGAAGCCGCCGCTCTCGAGGAAGACGTCGATGGAGTCCTCCGACGAGTTCAGCCACTTGAGGAAGCCGGCTGCCAGCGCCGGGTTCTTCGACTGCTTCGTGACCGCCTCCGAGCTGCCGCCGTTCTCCGCCGTGACAGCGGCGCCGCCGTCGTAGGTGGGCATGGGGGCGACCCGCCAGTCACCGGCGCCGTCGGCCGCACCGGACTCGAGCACACCCGGCATCCAGGCGCCGATGGGAAGCGTCGCGATCGTGCCGTTGGCGAGACCGGCGAACCACTCGTCGGTCCAGCCGGGGATCTGGCTCATGAGGCCCTCCTGCACGAGCGTGTCCCAGGTGGTGGCCCACTTCTGCGTGCCCTCGTCGGCGAGGTTGACGGTGACCTTCTCGCCGTCGGCCTGGAAGGGGCGACCGCCGGCCTGCCAGATCATCGACGTGCCGAAGCCCGCGTCGGCGCCGGCGTCGTTGGTGATGTAGTAGTCGGAGTCGGCGGCGTGCAGCTTGCGGCCCGCCTCGATGTACTCGTCCCACGTGGTCGGAACCTCGAGGCCGAACTCGTCGAACACGCGCTTGTTGTAGAACAGCGCCATCGGGCCGGAGTCCTGCGGGAGACCCCAGATGCCGCCCTGCTGCGCGACGGCGCCCCACGGGCCCGGCGTGTAGAGGTCTTCGAGGTCGCCGAAGCCGTACGCGGAGAGGTCCAGCAGCGAGTCGGAGAGGATGAACTGCGGGAGCGACTGGTACTCGACCTGCACGACGTCGGGCGCGCCGGAGCCGGCGGCGATCGCGTTCTGCAGCTTGAGGTTGTTGTCGTTCGCGCCGCCGGTGTTGACGACGGTCACCTTGACGTTCGGGTACGCGTCCTCGAACGCGGCGACCTGGGCTTCGGCCGAGGGCGTCCACGTCCAGTAGGTGAGCTCGCCGCCCTCCTCGAGGGCCTTCTCGATGGCGTCGGCGCTGCCGGGATCGGCGGCGTTGTCGCCGGTGTCGGTGTCACCGGCGCAGGCCGCGAGGCCCGCACCGATCAGGAGGGCGGCGGCGCCGGTGGCGATGCCGCGGACCAGGGTGCGCTTTCTCATTGCTGTGTCCTTCCGCTTCTTCGGAGTCGGATCGTGGGGAGGATGGATTTCGAAGGTCGGCAGTCCCCTACTGCTTGACGCTTCCCGCGCTCAGCCCCGACTGCCAGAACCGCTGCAGCAGGAGGAACGCGATCACGATCGGGACGATCGTGAGAAGAGCACCGGTGATCACCAGGTTGAAGATCGGATCGGATCCGACGCCCGTCGCCTGCTGGTTCCACAGCTGCAGACCGATGGTCAGCGGGAACAGGTCAGGGTCGTTGAGCATGATCAGCGGGAGGAAGTAGTTGTTCCACGTCGCGACGATGGCGAACATCGCGACGGTGACGATCCCGGGGGCGAGGAGCTTGATCGAGATCGTGAAGAAGGTGCGGATCTCGCCGGCGCCGTCGACACGGGCGGCCTCGAGCAGCTCGGTGGGCACCGAGTCGACCGCGTACACCCAGATGAGGTAGAGCCCGAACGGCGAGATGAGCGAGGGGATGATGATCGCCCAGATCGTGTTCGTGAGTCCCATCTGGCTGAACATGAGGAACGTGGGAACGGCCAGGGCGGTGCCAGGGACGGCGATGGCCCCCAGGACGACGGCGAAGATGGCCTTCTTGCCCGGGAACGTGAACTTCGCCAGGCCGTAGCCGGCGAGGGTCGCGAGGATGGTCGCGCCGCCGGCGCCGGCGATCACGTAGAGCAGCGTGTTGCCGAACCACCGCACGAAGATGCCGTCGTCGTACGTGACGGTCTCGACGATGTTGTCGAAGAACGCGAACGGTCCCGAGAACCAGAGACCGAAGGAGCCGATGAGCGATTCCTGCGTCTTCGTCGAGCTGATGATGAGCCACGCGAGCGGCAGGAACGAGTAGAGCAGGAAGACGCTCATCAGGATCGTCAGCAGGAGCGACCGACGCGGGCGCTCGATCGTGTTCGCGGAGCGGTCGAACGACCGGCGCGACGCACGGCGGGGAGGACGCGGCGGACGACCGGTGCTATCGGCATCCCGGGATGCCACGAGGTCGGCGGTGGGGGTTGTGGCGCTCATCGCAGCTCCTGACGGTTGCCGCGCAGCTGCACGACGTAGGCGATCACGGCGGTGACGACGCCCATGACGATGGCCACCGTCGCCGCGTAGTTGACCTGCTGGCCGAAGAAGCTCAGGTTGTACGCGTACATGTTCGGGGTGAAGTAGGTCGTGATGATGCTCTGGGCGAGCGGGCGCAGGATGTTCGGCTCGTTGAAGAGCTGGAAGCTGCCGATGATGGAGAAGATCGTCGCGATGACGATCGCGCCGCGCAGGGCCGGGAGCTTGATGCTCCAGACGATGCGGAACTGGCCGGCGCCGTCGAGCGCGGCGGCCTCGTAGATGTCGGTGGGCACCGCGCGCAGGGCCGAGTAGAAGATCAGCATGTTGTAGCCGACGAACTCCCAGGTGACGATGTTGCCGATCGCCACGAGGATCCACTGCTGCGTGAAGGGCGTGACGAGGTCGAATCCGAGGAGGTCGTTGATGTTGCCGGCCAGACCCATCCTCTCGGAGTACATGAACCCCCACATGAGCACCGCGACGACGCCGGGCACCGCGTAGGGGAGGAAGAGGCCGATGCGGAACAGCGACGACCCGGCGAGCCGGCGGGAGTCGATCGCGAGGGCGGCGACGAGGGCCAGCACGAGCATGATCGGCACCTGCACGGCCAGGAACAGCGAGACCCGCAGCGCACCCTCGAGGAACTTCGGGTCCGTGAAGGCCTGCACGTAGTTGTCGAAGCCGACGAACACGTTGCCGCCGACGAGCTTGTCGCGGAACAGGCTCAGGAAGATCGAGTAGACGACCGGCGCGAGGAAGGTGAGCGCGAAGACCACGAGGAACGGGGCGACGAAGCCGAGGCCCGCCCACTGCCGGGTCGTCGAGGGCCGTCGCGAGGGGCGCGCGGCGCGACTCCGTGCGGGCGCCGGCGGGGGCGCGGCGGGAGCGATGGTTGACATCGGCGTCTCCGTCCTCTTCATCGGGGTGGTCGTGGCATCCGTGCGTCGACGAAATGTTTACGTCAACATCGGACGGGGCGAGAGTAGCATGTTTACGTCAACATCTGTCAACCCCGAGTCCGACCTAAGGCATAGAGTGACCTTGATGACCCTCGCGAACGATCACCCGAGATCCGTCTCCCTGCGCGAAGTCGCGCAGGCGGCGGGCGTTTCGGGACAGACCGTGTCGCGGGTCGCCAACAACGCGCCCAACGTCGCCGAGCCCACGCGGCAGAAGGTGCTCGCGGCCATGGCAGACCTCGGCTACCGCCCGAACGTCGCCGCCCGCGCCCTCCGCCGCGGGTCGTTCGGCTCGATCGGCGTCGTCGTTTTCACCCTCGGCACGCTCGGCAACATCCGCACGATCGCGGGCATCGTCGCCGAGGCCGCGCGACGCGACTACGCGGTCGAGCTCATCCAGGTGCAGCCCGGCACCGAGGAGGGCGAGCGCGAGGGTCAGGTCTCGTCGGCGCTGTCACGCCTCGGACAGGATGCCGTCGACGGCATCATCGTGATCATCGAATCGCACCTCATCTCGAAGTCCGCGCTCGTGTTCCCCGACGGCATCCCGAGCATCATCGTCGAAGCCGGCGCGCGCCCCGACCGCCCCTCGATCAACGCCGACCAGATCAACGGCGCGCGCCTCGCCGTCCGCCATCTCCTCGACCTCGGCCACCCGACGGTGTGGCACGTCGCCGGCCCGTCGGAGTCGAACTCCGCGCGCGAGCGCACCGAGACGTGGCGCGAGATCCTCGAGCACGAGCAGCGCGCCGTCCCCGAGCCGTTCCTCGGCGACTGGTCGGCCGACTCCGGCTACCGCGCGGGGCTCGCCCTCGCCGATCTCGCCGAGGCGACCGCCGTGTTCGCCTCCAACGACCAGATGGCGCTCGGTGTGCTGCGCGCGCTCCACGAGCGCGGCGTGCGCGTTCCCGACGACGTCAGCGTCGTCGGCTTCGACGACATGGACGAAGCCGCGCACTTCTGGCCGCCGCTGACGACCGTCCACCAGTTCTTCGAAGACGCCGGGTCGCTGGCCGTCTCGCTCATCATCGACGAGATCCAGGGCCGCGACCTGGCCCCCGGCGTGCGCACCGTCGCCACCGAGCTCGTCGTGCGCCAGTCCACCGGTCCCTACACCGGTCCGCGTCCCGTACCGCCCCCGATTCACCAGGAGAACTCATGAGCTGGCTCGTCACCGGAGGTGCCGGATACATCGGCGCCCACATCGTCCGCGCGCTGACGGCGGCGGACATGTCGCCCGTCGTCCTCGACAACGAGTCGAGCGGGCGGGCGACCTTCGTCCCGGAGGGCGTGCCGTACGTGCGCGGCTCGATCCTCGACACGCAGCTCCTGATCGACACGATGCGCGCCCACGAGGTGGTCGGCGTCATCCACGTCGCCGCCTACAAGTACGCCGGCGTCTCGGTGCAGCGCCCGCTCCACACCTACGAGCAGAACGTCGAGGGCACCCGCGTCGTACTCGCCGCGATGGAGGAGGCCGGCGTGAGCCGCCTCGTCTTCTCCTCCAGCGCCGCCGTCTACGGCACCCCCGATGTGCCGCTCGTGACGGAAGACCTGCCGAAGCGTCCGGCATCCCCGTACGGCGAGTCCAAGCTCATCGGCGAGTGGCTCATCCGCGACCAGGCGGTCGCCACGGCATCCTCCGACGCGCCGCTGCGCCACACGTCGCTGCGCTACTTCAACGTCGTCGGATCGAGCGACCCCTCGGTGTACGACGTCAGCCCCCACAACCTGTTCCCGCTCGTCTACGAGGCGCTCATCGAGGGACGCACGCCGAAGATCTTCGGCGACGACTACGACACCCCCGACGGCACGAACGTCCGGGACTACGTGCACATCGGCGACATCGCCGCCGCCCACGTCGTCGCCGCGCAGCGCCTCGCCGCGGGGCAGCCGGTCGAGCCCGCCTACAACCTCGGCTCGAAGAACGGGCTGTCGGTGCGCGAGATCATGGATGCCATGGCCCGCGTGACCGGCATCGACTTCACGCCCGAGATCGGACCGCGCCGGGCCGGCGACCCCGACCGCATCGTCGCGACCGGCGAGCTCGCCGCACGCGACCTCGACTGGAAGAACCGGTACACGGTCGACGAGATGGTGCGTTCGGGCTGGGAAGCCCGCCGCGCCGCCGGCTGAGCCCGGCACACGCCGCACGCGATTCCGGTCGGCTCGGACCGCCGCACGCTCCCGGTCAGGCCGACGCGCGCTGAACGAGCGTCGCCGGGAGCGTCACGTGCGCGGGCGCGGCGCCGCCGATCGCCGCGACGAGCGACGTGACGGCCGCTTCGCCCAGCGCGTCGAAGTCCTGTCGGACGGTGGTCAGCGGCGGGCGGAAGTCTGCGGCATCCGCGACGTCGTCGAACCCGACCACGTGCACGTCGTCACCCACCGTGCGCCCCGCCTCCGACAGCGCGCGCACGAGCCCCAGCGCCATCTGATCGTTGGCGGCGAAGACCGCCGTCACCCCGGGGAGAGCGGCCAGCCGCACGCCGGCGGCGAAGCCGGAGGCCGCCGTCCAGTCGCCCCGCAGCGGATCGGGAGCCGGAGCTCCGGAGGCGGCGAGCGTCTCCCGCCAGCCGCGCTCGCGCTCGCCGGCCGCGAACGACGTCGTCGGCCCCGCGAGGTGGAAGACGGTCGCGTGCCCTCGTCCGAGGAGGTGCGCCGTGGCGGCAGCCGCGCCGCCGGCGTGGTCGGACTGCACCGTCGGGAACGGCGTGGCGGCGTCGTCGGACTCGAGCGGGCGCGGCGCGTCGACGGCGACGATCCGCAGCCCCGCGGGCACGGGCGCGTCGCCCGCAATCGCCGTCGCCTCGTTGAGCACGATCGCCCCGTCGACACCCTGCTCGTGGAGCTGCGCGAACGCGTCGGCCACACCGTCGGAGCCGGCGAGGGTGACGACGGTGAGCGCGAAGCCCCGGCGGGCAGCGGATGCCGCGACCGCCTCCAGCATGCGGGAGTTACCGACGGAGGCGAGAGTCGCCACGACGACGCCGATCGTGTGAGAGCGCCCCGTGCGCAGAGCCCGCGCGGCCCGGTTGACCTGGTAGCCGAGGAGCGCCATGGCATCCTCCACCCGGGCCCGCGTGGCGGGGTCGACGCGGGGGCTGGCGTTGACGACGCGGGACACGGTCTGGGCCGAGACGCCGGCCGCCGCCGCGACGTCGCCCATCGACACTCGTCGCTCCATGTCCGCCCCGTTCTTCGCCCCTGTTACTCGCTGTGCCGGCTCGCCGCATACGCGGTTCGCGAGCGTCGCGCCGACGCGGTGCCCGCCGTCGACCGTGGGTAACTCCTTCGATCCGCGTCGTGTTGACGATAACACGCCCCCGCGCTACCGTGTTATCGTGAACATGCCTGAGTTCCCGACCGTGCCCGTCCGCCCCGAACCCCTCGGCGCGGGCGTCGTGAAGCGGTCCACGCGCCTCGCCGACGGTCGCGAGCTGATCTACTTCGACGACCCCGACACGACGCTCGGCGACGAGCGCGGTGTCGACACCCGCGACCTCGGCCCCCGCCCCGAGACCGCCACCATGCGGCAAGACGTGCTCACCGGCGACTGGGTCTCGGTCGCGGCCGCGCGCCAGGACCGCGCCTTCCTTCCCCCCGCCGAGCTCGACCCCCTCGCGCCGCAGACGCCGACGAACCCGTCCGAGATCCCCTCGCGCTACGACGTCGCCGTGTTCGAGAACAAGTCGCCGTCGTTCGGGCCGGCCCTCGCGGATGCCGTCGGCGATCTCCCCGTCGCCGCCGACGCCCCCCGCGACCTCGACGACCTCAGCCACCTCGGCCTCGGCCGCACCCGCACGAGCGTCGGCCGGTGCGAGGTCGTGTGCTTCTCGCCCGACCACGCCGGCTCGTTCGGCACGCAGACCGTCACCCGCGCGCGCACCGTCATCGAGGCGTGGGCCGACCGCACCGCAGCCCTGTCCGCCCTTCCCGGCGTGCAGCAGGTGTTCCCGTTCGAGAACCGCGGCGAGGCGATCGGTGTCACGCTCCACCACCCGCACGGGCAGATCTACTCCTACCCGTACATCACGCCCCGCACGACGCGACTGCTCGACTCGATCGACCGCACCGCTCCCGACCTGTTCCAGCGCATCCTCGAGTTCGAGCAGGAGGGTCCGCGGGTGGTGCTGCGGGGCGAGCACTGGACCGCGTTCGTCCCGTTCGCCGCACGCTGGCCGATCGAGGTGCACCTGCTCCCCCACCGTCAGGTGCCCGACTTCGCGGCTCTCGACGAGGCCGAACGCGACGAGCTCGCGCCGCTCTATCTGCGCCTCCTGCGCGGTGTCGATGCGCTCTACGACTCCCCCACGCCGTACATTGCGGCGTGGCACCAGGCCCCCGTGCACGTCGGACGCGACACCGTGCGCCTCCACCTGCAGTTGACGAGCCCGCGCCGCGCCGCCGACAAGCTCAAGTTCCTCGCCGGCTCGGAGTCGGCCATGGGCGCCTGGATCGGCGACGTCCCGCCCGAGACCGCCGCCGAGCGCCTCCGCGCCGCCATCGAAGGAGTCGTCCTGTGACCACCGCCACCGCCCTGTTCCACGACCTCACCGGCGCCGCCCCGCACGGCGTGTGGTCCTCGCCCGGTCGCGTCAACCTCATCGGCGAGCACACCGACTACAACGACGGCTTCGTCTTCCCCTTCGCGATCGACCACCGCACCTCGGTCGCGCTCGGGCTGCGCGACGACGCCCGCATCCGTGTCGTGTCGACGTTCGACCCGGTGCCCGTCGAAGTGGCCCTCGCCGATCTCGACACCCTCTTCCCCGCTCGCCGCGATGAGATCGTCGAGTGGGCGCGGTACCCCCTGGGGGTCGCCTGGGCGCTGCTGCGGGATGCCGATGTCGACGCGGTCTCCGGGGTCGATCTCGCCTTCGCCTCCGACGTCCCGGTCGGCGCAGGGCTGTCGTCGTCCGCCGCGATCGAGGGCGCCACGGCATCCGCGCTGAACGACGTGTGGCAGCTCGGGCGCGACCGGGTCGCACTCGCGCAGGCCGGTCGCCTCGCCGAGAACGACGCGGTCGGGGCGCCCACCGGGATCATGGACCAGATGGCATCCATGCTCGGCCGCGCCGATGCGGCGATCTTCCTCGACTGCCGCTCCCTCGAGGCCGACGTCGTCGACCTGGGCTTCGCCGCGGCCGAGCTGGAGCTCGTCGTGATCGACACCGGTGTGAAGCACGCGCACTCCACCGGCGGCTACGGCGAGCGCCGCGCCGCGTGCGAACGCGGGGCCGAGATCATGGGCGTCGCGGCGCTGCGCGACCTGGCGCCGGCCGACCTGGCCCGCGCGGAAGAGCTCATGGACGACGTGACGTTCCGACGAGTGCGCCACGTCGTGACCGAGGACCAGCGCGTGCTCGACACGGTCGAGACGCTCCGCCGCGAAGGCCCGCGGGCGATCGGCCACCTGCTCGATGCGTCGCACGCCTCGATGCGCGACGACTTCGAGATCTCGGTGCCCGAGCTCGATCTCGCCGTCGACACCGCCCGGGCTGCCGGCGCCGTCGGCGCGCGTATGACCGGCGGAGGCTTCGGGGGCGCGGCTATCGCGCTCGTCGACCAGGCGCGCGTCGCCGAGGTCGGTGTCGCCGTGGAGCGGGCCTTCGCCGCCGCCGGCTTCGCCGCCCCGCACATCTTCACGGTGCGCCCGTCCGAGGGCGCCCGCCGCGACGCCTGACCCGGCGCCGGGCCGGCGTCGGCGGGGTGCCGCGCGCGTGAAAGTGGCGCAATCGGCTGCTTCCGCGCGACGGAGGCCGCCGTCTGCGCCACCTTCGCGGGCGCGAGGCCACCGCCTGCGCCACCTTCGCGGGACGCGCGCGTGAACATCCGATGTGGCGTGCGTCAAGGGGTGGATGCCACGGCGACCGCGCCGTAACGTCGACCGCAGGCGGCGGCATCCGTCCGCGGCCGGAAGGAGCCATCGTGGCGTACATCACCGTGGGCACCGAGAACTCGACCGACGTCGAGATCTTCTACACCGACCAGGGCGAGGGGCAGCCGGTCGTGCTGATCCACGGCTTCCCGCTGGACGGGGAGTCATGGGGCAAGCAGCAGGCGGCACTCCTGGATGCCGGGTACCGCGTGATCGCGTACGACCGGCGCGGATTCGGTGCGTCTTCGAAGGCCGGTTCCGGCTATGACTACGACACGTTCGCAGCCGACCTCCACGCGCTGATCGAAGACCTCGACCTGACCGACGCCATCCTCGTCGGGTTCTCGATGGGCACCGGTGAGATCGCGCGCTACCTTTCGCGCTACGGCGCAGGACGCATCGCGAAGGCCGCGTTCCTCGGTTCGCTCGAGCCGTTCCTGCTCATCACCGACGACAACCCCGACGGCGCCGGCCCTCAGGAGTTCTTCGACGGCATCGCGCAGTCGGTGCGCGATGACCGCCACGCGTTCCTCACGGGCTTCTTCCGCGACTTCTACAACCTCGACGACACCCTCGGCGACCGCATCTCGCAGGAAGCTCTCGACGCGTCGGTCGCCACCGCGCGCCGCGCCGGCAACACGGCGATCGCCGCCGCGCCCCTCACGTGGCCGACCGACTTCCGCGCCGACATCCCCGCCGTCACGGTGCCGACCCTCATCCTCCACGGCACGGCCGACAACATCCTGCCGATCGACAAGACGGCGCGGAGGTTCCGCGAGCTCCTCCCCGACGCGACCTACGTGGAGATCGAGGGCGCCCCGCACGGGCTGCTGTGGACGCACGGCGCCGAGGTCAACGCGGCGCTCCTGGAGTTCCTCGACGACTGAGGCGGCGACGGCTCGGTCACCGGCTCCCGTCAGCGGACGGTGGCCGCGGGGAGGCGTCGACGCATGACGGCGATCGCCTCGGGGTTGCTGTCGACGAGCACCGCGTCGCGTCCGAGCGCGGAGGCGACGGCACCGGTGGTCCCGCTCCCGGCGAAGAGGTCGAGTACGCGATCGCCCGGACGGCTCGACGCCTGCACGATCCGGCGCAGGATGCCTTCGGGCTTCTGCGTGGGGTAGCCGGTCTTCTCGCGTCCGCCCGTGGGGACGATCGTGTGCCACCACACATCGGTGGGGAGCTTGCCGCGCGCGGCCTTCTCGGGGGTCACGAGGCCGGGGGCCATGTAGGGCTCGCGGTCGACGGCATCCGAGTCGAACCAGTACCGCGCTGGATCTTTCACGTACACGAGGATCGTGTCGTGCTTGGTGGGCCAGCGGCGACGGCTCTTCGCGCCGTAGTCGTACGCCCAGATGAGCTCGTTGAGGAAGCACTCCCGGCCGAAGAGCGCGTCGAGCAGCACCTTCGCGTAGTGCGCCTCGCGGTAGTCGAGGTGGAGGTACAGGGTGCCGTCGTCGGCGAGAAGGCGCCACGCTTCGCGCAGTCGCGGCTCGAGGAACTCCCAGTAGTCGTCGAACCGGTCGTCGTAGGCCCGCAGGTCGCCGCGCAGCCGCGCGTAGTTCGCCCCGCGGAATCCGGCCTTCACCGGGGCCCGCGTCGCGGCGGACGGTGGCGAACTCCATCGATCCGCGGGGTCGCCCGCCGCAGCGGCCCGGATTTCCGCGGTCGCCGCCGACTCGGCCTCCCGATCTGGAGGAGTTACCGACGCCTCGCGCGCGCCACGCACGGCACTTTCGACCGCCTTGCCCTGCGTGCGGCCCGTATTGAAGGGCGGATCGAGGTACACGAGGGTGAAGGAGCCGTCCGGCAGGCCCCGCGCGACCGTCAGGTTGTCGCCGTGGTGGATCTCCACCGCCCCGGCAGCGACCGGAGGGGCCGGCAGCGGCTCCGCGGCGCTCACGGAACGCGGCGCAGCCACGCGTCGGTGGCGAATTTGGATGCCACGAGCGCTTCGGCCTCGGCGTACTCCTCGGCCGAGATCGTTCCCGGTTCGGCGGCGTACAGCTTCGTGAAGGTCTCGATGAACCGCTCGATGATCGCCTCTCGCGGCAGGCCCGTCTGGCTGCGGAGCGGGTCGACGCGCTTGGCCGCCGACACGGTGCCCTTGTCGCTGAGCTTCTCGCGGCCGATGCGCAGCACCTCGGTGAGCACCTGGCCGTCCATGTCGTACGAGAGCGTCGCATGGTGCAGCACGCCGCCGTTGGCGAGGCGTTTCTGCGCGGCGCCGCCGATCTTGCCCTGCGGCGAGGCGATGTCGTTGAGCGGCTGGTACACGGCGTCGATGCCGAGCGAACGAAGTGCCTGCAGCACCCAGTCGTCGAGGAACGCGTACGAGTCGGCGAAGGTCATCCCCGACACGAGGGATGCCGGGACGTACAGCGAATAGGTGACGATCGACCCGGCGGCCATCAGCATGGCGCCTCCGCCGGAGATGCGCCGGACGACGTCGAAGCCGTGACGGGCGGCTCCCTCGGGGTCGACCTCGTTGCGCAGTGACTGGAAGGAGCCGATGACGACGGCGGATTCGTCCCATTCCCAGATGCGGAGCGTGGGCCGGCGTCGGCCGTCGCCGACGCGCGTCGTGAGCACCTCGTCGAGGGCGAGGTTCATGCGGGGCGAGACGGCCTTCTCGTGCACGACCTCCCACTCGAAGTCGCGCCACCCCGCCGCCGTGACGAGGGCGCGGCGTACGGCCGTGCCGACCGACTCGGGGGTGAAGCCGAGGAGCTGCGCACCGTCGGGGAGCGCGGCGCGCACAGCAGCGGCGATCGTGGCGACGTCGGCTTCGACGGGGAGTCCGGTGACAGCCGCGTCGATGTCGAGGAGCGCGTCGTCGGGCTCGAGGAAGAAGTCCCCCGCGAGGTGGAAGTCCGTGATGCGACCGTTCTCGACCTCGAGGTCGACGACGACGAGCTTGCCGCCCGGAACCTTGTACTCACCGTGCATGGTCCCAGCCTACGAGTCAGCGCCGCGCGAAGCGGGCGTCGAGCCAGGCGAGGAGGTCGGCGCGCACGTCGGCCTGCATCGTCTCGTTGAAGATCTCGTGCCGGGCGCCCGGGTAGACGAGGGTCGTCACGTCGGTGAGGCCCGAGCGGGTGCGGTAGGCGTCGGCGAGTTTGTGGACGCTGCGCGGACCGCCGACCGTGTCGTCCTGCCCGACCATGAGAAGCACGGGCAGGTCGTGGCCGAGGTCGCGGCGGGGCCGTCCGAACAGGCGAGCGGCGTCGAGCACGCCGAAGAGCTTCAGGAGCGGTTCGGAGGTGGTGAGCGGGTCGGCCAGGAAGGCGGCGCCGACGGTGAGGTCGCTGGAGAGCCACTCGGTGCCGGAGGCTTCGCGGTCCTTCCACGGCGCGTTGAGGTCGCCCGAGTTGAGGGTGCCCGGCCAGCGCAGCGCCGACCCCGACAGCACGAGCGCGTCGTAGGCCTCGGGTCGGTCGTTCACGAGCATCTGCGCGAGGAACGATCCCCACGAGTGCCCGAGGAGGATGAGCGGCAGCCCGGGGTTCTCGTCGCGGATGATGTCGGTGAGCTGTCGGCAGGCCGCGAGGGTGGCCGGCATCCCGCCTTTGCCGAGACGGCCGAGTCTGGTGCGGTCGCCGCCGTGCTGCGCGAGTCCCGTGCGACCGTGGCCGCGATGGTCGTCGGCGTAGACGGTGAAGCCGGCGCCGGCGAGCGCGGCGATGAGCGCGCCGTAGCGTCCGGCGTGCTCCCCCACGCCGTGCAGCAGCTGCACGACCCCGCGCGGCGTGCCGTCGGCGGGTCGGACGTCGTAGACGATGCGGATGCCGTGGGCGTCGGTATAGGTCCGCTCTTCGGCGAGTTCGGGCATGCGGCCGAGTCTACGACCCTGCGTGCACCCCTTCCGTTTCGGATTTTCGCTAGATAAGCTAGCGATCCATGGCGGACATCTCCTCTCGGCGCTGGTTCGGACTCGTCTTCATCAGCCTCGCCGTGGCGCTCATCATCGTCGACTCGACCATCGTCAACGTCGCGATTCCGGCCGTGGTCGACGACCTCGGCATCTCGTCCACCGAGGTCCAGTGGGTGCAGGAGGCCTACACCCTCGTCTTCGCCTCACTCCTCCTCCTCTTCGGAAGTCTGGGCGACCGATTCGGCCGACGCCGCATGCTGCTGATCGGCGTCGTGATCTTCGCGGCATCCTCCGTGTTCGCCGCGCTCGCACCGACCGGCGGGCTCCTCATCGCCGCGCGTCTCGTGCAGGGCGTCGGCGGGGCCATGATGCTGCCCACGACGCTCTCGCTCCTCAATGCGACCTTCCGCGGCCGCGAGCGCGGCATCGCGTTCGCCGTATGGGGCTCGACGATCGGCGGCATGGCCGCGGTGGGGCCGTTGCTGGGCGGGTGGCTCACGACGGCGTTCTCGTGGCGCTGGGCGTTCGGCATCAACGTGCCCCTCGGCATCCTGATCATCGCGGGCGTGCTGTGGGCGGTCGCGGAGTCGCGCGAGCCGGGGTACGGCCGCGTCGACCTCGTCGGGTCGGCACTGTCGGTCGTGCTGTTCGGCACCCTGGTCTTCGGGCTCATCGAGGGCCGCACGTACGGCTGGTGGCTCACCGACACCGCCCCCACCGTGGGCGACTGGACCTGGCCGTGGGCGCTCTCCCCCGTGCCGATCGCGTTCGCCGTCTCGGCGCTCGCCCTCGCGGGCTTCCTCGCGTGGACGGTGTCGCGACGCCGACACGGCCGGTCGGCGCTGCTGGACCTCTCGCTGTTCCGCATCGGCACGTTCCGCACCGGCAACCTCGCCGCCCTCGTGGTGGCCCTCGGCGAGTTCGGCCTCATCCTCGCGCTGCCCCTCTGGCTCCAGTTCGTGCTCGGCTTCGACGCGCTCCAGACGGGCCTCGTGCTCCTCGCACTCGCCGGCGGATCGTTCGTCGCGAGCGGCATCGCGGGCGGTCTCAGCGGACGGGTGTCGCCCGTTCTCGTCGTGCGGGCGGGACTCATCGCCGAAATCGTCGGCATCGCCGCCGTCGCGGCCGTCATCGGACCCGACACGGCGTGGGGTCTGCTGCTTCCCGGACTGTTCGTCTACGGCATCGGGGTGGGGCTCGCCACGGCGCAGCTGACGGGCGTGATCCTGCAGGACGTGCCGGTGACACAGTCGGGCCAGGGTTCGGGAACGCAGTCGACGGCGCGACAGGTGGGCTCGGCGCTGGGCATCGCGATCCTCGGCACCGTGCTGTTCACGACGACGGCGGGCGTGCTCGGAGCGGCACTGGACGACCAGGGCGTTTCCGCGGCGGAGCGGGATCGCGTCGTGGCGGCGGTCGTCGACAGTGCCGGCGGGGCGATCGCCGGACTGGATGCCGACCCCTCGACGGCCCCTGCGGCGGAGGCGGCCCGAGAGGCGTTCTCGGAGGGCACCCGGTGGGCGGCCTTCACGGCGGCGGGCTTCGTGGCGGTCGGCCTGTTCGCGACGGCGGGCCTCGGCCGGCGCCGGGAGCGCGACACCGCCGACGCCTGATCCGGGCCGGCGCGGACCGCCGCCTGATCGCGGGGACCGGTCGCGGTCGATTTACTTAGCAAAACTAATGAGCTAGGCTAAGTAACTGAATGAGCACCACAGACCCCACCCCCGACACCCCTCTCGCCTCCGATTTCCGCATGGCCACCTTCCGGTTGGCCCGACGTCTGCGCTCGGAGCGCGCCGTCGACACGATGAGCGACGGCCAGTTCGCCGTCCTCGCCGCGCTCAAGGTCCACGGGCCGCACACGCTCAGCGAGCTCGCCGACCGCGAGCGCGTCTCCGCGCCGTCGATGAACCGCACCGTGAACTTCCTCGAGGAGTCGGGCTACCTCACCCGCACGGCCGACGAGGACGACCGCCGCAAGGTGAACATCAGCCTGACGGATGCCGGACTCGCCGTCGTCGAGGAGACGGTGCGCCGCCGCGACTCCTGGCTCGAGCACGCGCTCGAGGCTCTCGACCCCGCCGAGCGCGACGTCCTCGCCCACGCGGCGGCCATCATGCGGGAGGTGGCGTCGCGATGAGCTCTGCGATGTTCCGCTCCTTCTCGGTCTTCAACTACCGCGTCTGGTTCATCGGCGCGCTCGTCTCGAACGTCGGCGCGTGGATGCAGGCCACCGCGCTCAGCTGGGTGGTGCTCACCGAACTCACCGACAACGACGCCGGCGCGATGGGCGTCACGATGGCGTTGCAGTTCGCGCCGCCCCTGCTGCTCGTCGGCGTGACCGGCCTCGTCGCCGACCGCTTCGACCGTCGCCGCCTGCTGATGGTCACGCAGAGCGTCCTGCTCCTCCTCGGCGCGGCCATCGGTGTACTCATCCTCCTGGGGGTGATGACGCTCCCCCTCATGTACGCGTTCGCGCTGGCCCTCGGCGTCGTCGCGGCCTTCGACAACCCCGCACGCCAGGCGTTCGTCTCCGACCTCGTCGCCCGCGAGAACGCGTCGAACGCCGTCGCGCTCAACGCGGCATCCTTCAACGGCGCGCGCATGATCGGACCGGCGGTCGCCGGGATCGTCATCGTCGCGGTCGGCACCGGCTGGGTGTTCCTCGTCAACGCGGTGACGTTCCTCGCGATGATCGTCGCCCTCGGGATGATCCGGGTCGACGAGCTCATCCCGCGTGCGAAGGCCTCGAGGGCTGCACGCCTGGCCGACGGCTTCCGCTACGTCGCACGCCGACCCGACCTCATGGTCGCGTTCGGGATGGTGTTCCTGCTGGGCGCGTTCGGGATGAACTTCCCCATCTTCGCCTCCACGATGGCACTGGAGTTCGGCCAGGAGGCCGACGGCTACGGCCTCCTCAGCTCGATCCTCGCGATCGGTTCGCTCGCCGGCGCCCTGCTGGCCGCCCGTCGCGATCGCGCGCAGATCCGCTACGTGATCGTCGGCACCGGGCTGTTCGCCGTCGCCGCGCTCGTGTCGGCCTTCATGCCGACCTACTGGCTCTACGCGGCCACGCTGATGTTCACGGGCTTCGCGGTGGTGACCACGCTCACCACCGCGAACGGCTACGTGCAGACCACGACCGACCCCACGCTGCGCGGCCGCGTGCTCGCGCTCTACATGGCGATCCTGATGGGCGGCACACCGGTCGGGGCGCCCATCGTCGGCTGGGTGGCGGCGCAGTTCGGTCCGCGGGCGGCCATCCTGCTCGGTGCCGTCGCCGCGTTCGTCGCGTTCGGCATCGGCTTCGGCTGGTTGCTGCTGTCGGGACGCCTCCACCGCCACGGCTCCCGCCGGTTCGCCCTCACGCTCGACGAGACGCGCCCGATCCGGATCGTCACTCCCGAGGAGTTCAGCGACGAGGTGGCGGCCACGACGCCGATCGCCCTGCCGGGCGAAGGCGCACGCGGCGCGCGCGGCGCCTGACCCGCCCCGGAGGGAGTGCCCGGCGGCGACCGATCCGGCCCAGGCCGGAGCACCCCGGGCGGCGACCCGTTATCTCGTGCCGCCAACAGGGGGAATCCGTACCGCGGCCGCCCGGGGCGCCGCACAAGGCCTCTTTCCCCTGTACGCGGAACCCGGCGACGCGGAACCTGGCGCCCCGGCTGCCCCGGCGCCCCGAAAGCCCCGCGGGCGGCTGCCGTGGGCCAGGCTGGAGGTATGACTTCCCTCCCCGCGTTGCTGGGCATCGACACTCCGATCGTCCTCGGCCCCTTCGGCGGCATGTCGTCGGTCGCCCTGACGGCGGTGGTCAGCGAGGGCGGCGGGCTCGGGTCGTACGGCCTGTACGGCTACGACGCCGAGCGGATCGCCGACACGGCGGCGCAGCTGCGGGCCGCGACCGACCGACCGTTCGCCCTGAACCTGTGGATGCCGGTGGGCACCGAGGTGCGGCCCGGCGAGGTCGACACGACCGCGGCCGTCGCCACGGTGGCCCCGCTGTACGCGGAGCTCGGCCTCCCGCTGCCGACCGAAGAGCCCGAGCGCTTCCTCGTCGACGTCGACGAGCAGCTCGAGGCGGTGCTCGCCGCGCGTCCGGCAGCCGTCAGCTTCGTGTTCGGGATGCCGTCACCCGCCTGGATCGAGGCCTTCCGCGAGCGTGGCGTCCGGGTCATCGGTGCGGCGACGACCGTGTCCGAAGCGGTGGCCGTCGAGCGGGCCGGCGCCGACGCGGTCGTGGCGAGCGGATTCGAGGCGGGTGGGCATCGCGTGAGCTTCCTCCGGCCCGCACAGGATTCTCTCGTCGGGACGATGGCGCTCGTTCCCCAGGTTGCGGATGCCGTCGGCATCCCGGTGATCGCCGCGGGCGGGATCGCCGACCGGCGTGGCGTCGCGGCGGCGTGGGCGCTGGGGGCGACGGGCGTGCAGGTGGGGACGGCGTTCCTGCGCACGCGCGAGTCGGCGGCCAGCCCTGCGCACCGGGCGGCACTTGCGAACGTCGGCGCCGACGGAACCGTGCTCACGCGCGCGGCGACCGGGCGGTGGGCACGCGGGGTGCGCAATCGCCTGGTCGACACGGCCGAGAGCGGGGCGATCGCACCGTTCCCCGCGCAGAGCTGGGTCGTCGGTCCGTTGCGCGCGGAGGCGAACCGTCGCGGCCTCGGAGACCTGCAGTCGTTGTGGTCGGGTCAGTCCGCCGCGCTCGCGGGGAGCGACGAGGCGGCGGTGCTCTTCAGGGAGCTGGCCGCCGGCGTCCCCTCGCGGTGACCGGCACCCTCGACAACATCGGTCAACGGTCCTTGGCCAGAGTCATCGGATTGGCGAAGACCACCCGGAGGGCTCCCACGTTCGCGGAGCTCCACCACGCCAGCCCACCCAGGACCGCCCAGGCGCCTATGACGAGTCGTGCGTCCCCGATGGGAAGGACGGCGCAGACGCCAAGCCCTCCGATCACGAAGAATCCCGCCATGAGGGCCTGCTCCAGCGACAGGATCACGGCGAGATCCGCGCGAGTCGCACCCGCGAAACGGTACGCGGCGAGCTCACTCCCCCTGAGGGCGTAACGACCGGCCGCCACGAGACCGCCCAGCATGCCGCCCACGACGAACAAGTATCTGTCCAGTCGGCCCAGATACTGGCCGATCAGATCAAAGGGGGCGGTGAGCCGCGCGCTGGCTGCGACGTCTCCGCCAGTGACGGAGACGGCAGCGATCAACCGAGGAATCATCAGCTTCACATCCGCGTAGCGCTCCAGTTGCACCGCGCATGAGGTGACCGTCGAAGCGAGAGGCTCCAAAGGGATGGCCACCGCTGACGAGAGTCCGAAAGCGCTCTCGTACATTGGCCCCGATGCGGCGTGAAGGGGCTCACCCTTGGGCACCAGCAGGCGAAGGGAGCCGACTCCGGTCCATAGCGCACTCCCGACTGCAGCGCGCGCTGTCGTCAACTCGGGCAGGAGACTGCGGCTCACCGCCACGGTGCGAATGCTCTCGCCGAGTTGGGGGTACGCCCGGCGACCGAGCTCGACGATCGCGCCGGCGCGAGCGACCCCTTCCATCGACGCAAGCGCCTCACAGGATTGGCGGCGGATCTGACCACCGTCGGGCAGCACCATGTCGACGGTGCTTCTTCCTTCCGAGATCTGCGTCTCCAGGTCGCCTTGCAGATCCAGCCACGTGCCGGCACCGTGGCCCGCGACGAGGGTACCGGCAAGGAGAGTCGCGGCGATGAACCACACCCCCCGCCCGGGGAGAAGCACGTTCGAGACGGCTTCTCGCACCAGATACCTCGGGCGCCAACCCGTCACTGCCCGACCCACCTCTTCGCTCGGAGGTCGAAGACCCTATCGGCGACGTCGACCAGCACGGGATCATGAGTCGCGATGAGGATCGTCGTCGAGGAGTCCACCCCGCGAAGCGCCGCAGCGAACGCCGACGTGTTCCCTTCATCCAAATGAGCGGTCGGTTCGTCCGCAAAGATCGCTCGGCGCGGAGACGCGAGAGCTCTGGCCAAGCACAAGCGCTGCAGCTCACCGCCCGAAAGCGCCCGCGCTCGTTCGATGGCGCGACGGCGCAGTCCGACGTGATCGAGCACATCGAGCGCGCGCTTGGTCGCCGCGTCGAAGGGAACGCCGCTCGCGAGAGGTCCGAGAAGCACGTTGTCGAGCACGGAGCGTCCCGCGAGGACGTTGTTCCCCTGGGTCACCCAGGCGACATTGCCCGGATCGACGGGCATCGGGTGGCCACCGACTTCGTGGGCGACAGAGCCGCCGTCGGGGCGTTCGAGACCCGCCAGAATTGACAGGAGCGTTGTCTTGCCGGAACCGGAGGGCGCGACGAGCACGTTTATGCATCCGCTCTCGAACTCGATGGAGACGTCGTCCAGCACGCGGGTGCGGGAGAAGGACTTGGTGATCCCGTGAGCAATTACTCGCATTGCGCCTTCACGTCGTCGGCGAGCGCCGAAGCGTCGCTCACGACATCCGCCCCGACGAACTCGGACTCCACGAGCACCTGACCGATCTCCGTCGACGCGCGCGGTGCCTCTTCGAGCGGCACCACATCGAGTGCATCGCCATCGGCGAGCACAAGGCATGCGAGATCGTGGCCGACCAGCAGCGCGGACCCCGGGACCGTTGCCGAGGTGACGGGAGACGCTGCGCGCAGATAGAGGCCTCGCGCCACACTCACCTGCGGGTCGTCAGACGGCTCCAGGGGAAGACCGCTGTCGCGCAAGGCCGACTCGAACGCGCGCACTTCCGAGGCATCCAGTTCCGTCCCCGCCACCGGCACGGCAGTGGCACCGACCAACAGCTCCCGCGGCAGGTCATCGAGCGGAGCAAGCGTCTGCGACGACTCACTAGGTGCGATGCTCACCGAGACGAGCGGCGACGAGCCTCGAACGATCGACTCGCCGGAAGTCACCGCGGCTCCGACACTCACCAGGACTCGAGTAACGCCCACCATGTCCGCCGGGACGTAGGCGACGTAATCGATGCGAAAGATCCCGTCTCTGGGCACACCGATCTTCCCTTGAAGGGATCGAACGGCCGCCTCGGTCTCGGAAGAGAAGGTCTCCGAACGTGCGTTCGTGTCGAAGTCCGTGCGCGCCAAGAAGGCGTTGAGCTGCGCCACGTCTCGCCCCGTGTCGCCCAGTCGCAACTCGCGGAAGAGGGGCTCACCGCCCACCTGGGCGAGGACGACCTGGCCGTTTACCGAGATCAGCCGGTCACCCGACGAGGGCGTATCGCCCACCTCCACGAACACTCGTGTCACCACCCCTGCGGCGCTCGAGCGGACGTCCACCTCCGGGGAGGACCTCACTGTGGCCACGACACTCGTGCGGTAGTCGCTCGAGCGTTCTCCAGCGACCACGGTACGGGGCGTGAGTGATTCGAGTGACCTCTGCTCGACCCAGCCCGGCACATACGCCCAGGCCGCGAGCGCCACAAAGGGGACGAGCCAAATCAGCAGAGGCAACAGCGACCGAACTCGTCCGCCGTCCGATGGAGTGCTATCCGTCTTCATCGCTGCGAGTCGAGGCAGGCGTCGATGGAGATCCCCGCAGACTCCAAGCGCTGTTCTTTCTCCGCCTTGGTGCCACTCGAATCCAGGCCGGCCTCTATAAGGCACCCCGCGAGAAGCGACGCTACCTCGCCGACATCCTCGACACTGACCTGCCATTGACTGTCGACCAGGACGAACTCGCCGTTGTAGCAGTCGTCATCCACGCCGCTCACTACCGCCTCGTTCGGCACTGAGTACCGAATCACCTGATATTCCTCGCGAACCTCCACGAGGGCGAACCCCGCTTCCGTGATGCAGCTCTCATACCGACGAAAAGCGGCATCGTATTCGTCGCGTGTCACCGTCCCGTCCTCCAGGGCGGCCGCCTGCTCGACGGACAGCTCGAAGCGGGGCGTCTCGGACGGCTCCGGCGCAGGATCTCCCGCACATCCCGCGATCCCCAAGCTTGCGAGCGACAGCACGGACAGAAGACACGACATTCTTCTCCGCGTCGACGTCATGTGCGGAAGGGGAACAAGCCCGCAAAGAACGGTGCGGGATCGACGACATCATGCTCCGCGTTGCGCACGCTCTGCGTCGGGTTGGCGATGGCAGTGGTAGACGACGAGACCCACGACGTCCAGTAGATCGGCCCACTCGAGTAGGCGGCGTACGAAGCACGAACTCGAGCGTTCCCGCAGTAACGCACGCCGGGCGTAGTCGTCTTCGCTCTGTCAGTGGTGCTGGTGCCGTACACCGACTCCAGCACGATGCACTGATTGTTGTCGGATCCCAGCGCTGAAGCCGGTCCGGCGAGGGCCACTCCTCCCGTTACCAGGATCATCGTCAGTGATGACCCCATCGCAACTATGCGTAGCCGTCGTTTCACGTTCTCCTCCGTCCATGCGCCTCACGAGGAGGCAGATCGTCGCACGCTATCGGGACGAGCCCGGTGAACCGCGGCGAGATTCGCCACGATCTCGCCGGGACGGGTTGTCGCGGACCGGGTCTCGCGACGTGGGCGCACCCGCGAGGAGCCGCCGTGGCGGCGAGTTTCCTGGCCTCGGACTCCACCGACCGCAGCGTCGCGGACGTCACGACTCACTTCTACGCATGTCATCGATCTGCCGGTGCGCTTTGCCTGTGGCTGCTCCGCCCGACTGGAGCACACCGGCACCCTCGACAACATCGGTTAATGACCGCTAACCTGATTTGAGTTATCCGTCGATAACCGAAGCGAGGATGCCGTGTCGACGACGACCCCCTCCGGGTACCGTGCGCTGGTCGACGACCTGCGTGGCCGTCTGGACCGCGCCGCGCGGGGCGGACCCGAGAGCTCCCGCACCCGGCACGTCGAGCGGGGCAAGCTCCTCGTCCGCGACCGCATCGACGCCCTGCTCGACCGCGGCAGCCCCTTCCTGGAGATCGCGCCGCTCGCTGCCTCCGACATCGACGGGTGGCCGGCCGCCGGCGTCGTGGCGGGCATCGGCCTCGTGCACGGGCGGCACGTCATGGTCATCGCCAACGACGCCACCGTCAAAGGCGGCACCTACCACCCGCTGACGGTCAAGAAGCACTTGCGTGCGCAGGAGATCGCCGCGGAGAACCGGCTGCCCTGCATCATGCTGGTCGACTCGGGCGGCGCCTTCCTGCCCCTCCAGGACGAGGTGTTCCCCGACCGCGACCACTTCGGGCGCATCTTCTACAACCAGGCGCGGATGTCGCGTGACGGTATCGCACAGATCGCGGCTGTGCTCGGCTCGTCCACCGCCGGCGGCGCCTACGTCCCCGCTATGAGCGACCAGACGGTCATCGTGCGCTCCCAAGGCACGATCTTCCTCGGCGGCCCGCCCCTCGTGAAGGCCGCCACGGGCGAGATCGTCTCGGCGGAGGACCTCGGCGGCGGCGACACCCACTCGCGGATCTCCGGCGTCACCGACCATCTCGCCGACGACGACGCGCACGCGCTCGAGATCGTCCGCGGCATCGTCGCGACCCTGCCCGCACCCGCGCCGCCCGTCTCCGCGCCCCTCCCCACCGAACCGCCCGCTCTGCCCTCCGACTCGCTCTACGACGTCGTCCCCGTCGACCTCACGACGCCCTACGACGCGCGCGAGATCATCGTCCGGCTGGTCGACGGCGGGCGTTTCGACGAGTTCAAGCGCGAGTACGGCGAGACGCTCGTGACCGGGTTCGCCCGCCTCCACGGCCACCTCGTCGGCATCCTCGCCAACAACGGCGTGCTCTTCTCGGAGTCGGCGATGAAGGGTGCGCACTTCATCCAGCTGTGCGACCAGCGCGGCATCCCGTTGCTGTTCCTCCAGAACATCACCGGGTTCATGGTCGGCCGGGAGTACGAGGCCGGCGGCATCGCGAAGCACGGCGCGAAGATGGTGAACGCGGTCGCGTGCGCCCGGGTGCCGAAGCTGACGGTCGTCGTGGGCGGCTCGTTCGGCGCGGGCACGTACTCGATGTGCGGGCGCGCGTACTCGCCGCGGTTCCTGTGGCTCTGGCCCGGCGCGCGCGTGTCGGTGATGGGCGGACCGCAGGCCGCGTCCGTGCTGTCGACCGTGCGTCGCGACCAGATCGAGGCATCCGGCGGCACGTGGTCGGCCGAAGAACAGGCAGAGTTCGAAGCGCCGCTCCGCGAGCAGTACGAGCACCAGGGTAACCCCTACTACTCCACCTCGCGCCTGTGGGACGACGGGGTCATCGAGCCCGCGCAGACCCGCGATGTGCTGGGGCTCGCCCTCGATGTCGTCACCCGCACCCCGCTCCCCGAACCCGGCTACGGCGTCTTCCGGATGTGATCGCATGACCTTCCCCTTCGACACCGTCCTCGTCGCCAATCGCGGCGAGATCGCCGTGCGCGTCATCCGCACGCTCCGCCGGCTCGGCCTGCGCTCGGTCGCGGTCTACAGCGACGCGGATGCCGGTGCCCTCCACGTGCAGCTCGCCGACGAGGCCGTGCGTCTCGGACCGGCCGCTGCGGCCGAGAGCTACCTCAGCATCGAGCGCGTGCTGGACGCGGCCCGGCGCACCGGCGCCCAGGCGATCCATCCGGGCTTCGGCTTCCTTGCCGAGAACGCGGCATTCGCGCGGGCGTGCGCCGCGGCGGGGATCGTCTTCATCGGGCCGGGCGCCGAGGCGATCGCGGTCATGGGGGACAAGATCTCCGCGAAGCAGACGGTCGCGGCGCGCGGAGTGCCCGTCGTTCCGGGGATCGCGCGCCCGGGCCTCAGCGACGACGAACTCGTCGCAGCGGCGGCCGACATCGGATTCCCCGTGCTCGTGAAGCCCTCGGCCGGCGGCGGCGGGAAGGGCATGCACGTCGTGACGGATGCCGACGGCCTCCGGCCCGCGCTGGCGGCGGCGCGGCGGGAAGCGGCGGCGGGTTTCGGCGACGACACGCTCTTCCTGGAGCGGTACGTGTCCTCGCCCCGCCACATCGAGGTGCAGGTGCTCGCCGATACCCACGGCTCGGTCGTGCACCTCGGCGAACGCGAGTGCTCGCTGCAGCGGCGCCACCAGAAGGTGATCGAGGAGGCGCCCTCCCCGCTCCTGTCGGGACTTCCCGACGGGGAGGAGCTGCGACGGCGGCTCGGCGAAGCGGCATGCGAGACGGCACGCAGCGTGGAGTACGTCGGGGCGGGCACCGTCGAGTTCATCGTCTCGGCCGACGCCCCCGACGAGTTCTTCTTCATGGAGATGAACACGCGACTCCAGGTGGAGCACCCCGTCACGGAAGAGGTCACGGGACTCGACCTGGTCGAACTGCAGGTGCGCATCGCGGCCGGGATGCCGCTACCGCTCCACCAGGACGACATCGCCCTGACGGGGCACAGCATCGAGGCCCGCGTCTATGCGGAAGACCCGCGCGAGGGCTTCCTCCCCACCGGCGGGCGGGTGGAGCGGGTCGTCCACCCCGCCGGCGACGGCATCCGCGTGGACTCCGGTCTCGCCGACGGCCTGGATGTCGCCGTCGACTACGACCCCATGATCGCGAAGGTCATCGCGTGGGCACCCGACCGCGAGACCGCCCGGCGGCGGCTCGTGCGCGCCCTCGCCGACACCGCCGTGCTCGGCTTCGAGACGAACCTGGAGTATCTGCGTCTGCTGTTGGAGGAGCCGCGGGTGGTCGCGGGCGACCTCGACACCGACCTCATCGCCCGGACGTTCGACGGGATGCCGTTCGCCGCGGCCGACGACCGGGTGTGCGCCGAGGCGGCGTTGGTGCTGGCGGCGGCAGAGGCCGGCGACGCCGACGGCACCCCGTGGCAGCGGCGCGACGGCTGGCGTCTGGGCGCACCCGCTCCGCGCCGCTACCGGCTCACCGCCGGATCGCGCACGGCCGACATCGCCGTGTGGGGCGAGCTGTCCGCCGCGCGGGTGCAGGTCGACGGCGGCGACGTGCACCCGGCGTCGGTGTCCGCACACGCCGACGGGACGGCATCCGTCGTGATCGACGACGCCGGGCGGCGCGTGCGCTCGGTCCCCGGGTGGCTGCACGTCGACGGGGCGACCTTCCGCGTCGCGGAGGCGACCGTGACGCGCGGCGGCGCCGACGAGAGTCGCTCCCCGCAGCTCGTGTCGCCCATGCCGGGCACGGTCGTGCTCGTGAGCGCCGCCGACGGCGACCGGGTGGAACCCGGCGACCCCGTCGTCTCGATCGAGGCGATGAAGATGGAGCACGTGCTCCGGTCGACCGTCGCGGGCATCGTGAGGATCTCGGTCGCCGTCGGCGATCAGGTGACCCGCGGGGCGGTCGTGGCGACGGTCGACGCGGACGAGTCCACAGGAGGCGACACATGACCGGCACCGGCGAGGCGCACGAGCACCACGAGGAACGGCGAGTCGAGCAGCGCGGGCTGTACTTCGACGAGCTCGAGGAGGGCGTCGTCTATGCGCACCGGCCCGGCCGCACCGTCACCGAGGCCGACAACGTGCTGTTCACCACGCTGACGATGAACACCCAGGCGCTGCACCTCGACGCCGCCTGGGCCGAGGGCACGGAGTTCGGCGAGCGGCTCGTCAACAGCATGTTCACGCTCTCGACGCTCGTCGGCCTGTCGGTCGCACAGCTCACGCAGGGGACGATCGTCGCGAACCTCGGGTTCCGCGACGTCCGCTTCCCCGCGCCCGTCCGCGTGGGCGACACGCTCTACGCGGAGACGCGGGTGCTGTCGCGCCGGGCGTCGTCGTCGCGTCCCGGGCAGGGGATCGTGGAGTTCGCCCACACGGCCCGCAATCAGCGCGGTGAGATCGTGGCCGAGGCGACGCGGTCGACACTCATGCGGATGTCACCCACCGCCTGACCCGCCCCGGCATCCCTGTCAAGGGCCGTGCCGTCCGGCCGCTCCGCGCCTACCGTGGCGGGATGAGCAACGACACGCACGACACCCCCACCGACAACGAGCAGCCCGAGCCGGATGCCCCGGTGGGCGGCGACGAGACGACCGAGGACGAGCTGGAGGCCGACAACCCCGTCGAGCAGGACACCCTCAAAGCCCTCGACCCCAACGACGCGCCCGCCTGACCGCGGTCGTCGAGCGAGCGCAGCGAGACGAAACGCCGACCCGGTCGTTGAGCGAGCGCAGCGAGACGAAACGCCGGACCCGGTCGTTGAGCGAGCGCAGCGAGACGAAACGCCGACCCGGACCGGAAAGGAAGACCGTTTCGTCTCGGTCGCTCCGCTCCCTCGCTCAACGCCCGGGAAAGCGCACCCACCGGAAGGGAACGCCGTTTCGTCTCGGTCGCTCCGCTCCCTCGCTCAACGACCGGGAAACGCACCCACCGGTCGTTGAGCGAGCGCAGCGAGACGAAACGCCGACGCGTCAGGCCTCGCGGGTGATCGTGACCTTCACGTGGAGGTCGCTCTTGAACGGCCCCGCGTACACACCCCGCAGCGGCGGGACGTCGTTGTAGTCGCGGCCTCGTCCGACGAGCACGTGCCGGTCGCCGATCTCGACGCCGTTCGTCGGGTCGAAGCCCTGCCATTCACCGGCGAACCACTCCACCCACGCGTGCGACTCGCCCGCGACCGGCACGCCGATCTCGGGGTTCGCCTGCGGGTGCAGGTAGCCGGACACGTATCGAGCGGGGATGCCGACGTGCCGCAGCGCGCCGAGGGTGATGTGCGTGATGTCCTGACACACGCCCTTGCGCTCCACCCAGGCGTCGGCGGCAGTCGAGTGCACACCCGTGATCCCCTGCATGTACTCCACGGCGTCGCCGATGGCCTGCGCGATCGCCAGTGCCGCCTCCGCGGGGCGCTCGTGCTGGTCGGCGATCGAACGGGCGATGTCGGCCACCTCGGGATGTGGCGTCGTGCGAGCAGTCTGCCCGAGCATCTCGACCGTCGCGATCTGGCGCTCGGCCTCTCGGCCCAGCTGGTCCCAGGTCATGTCGCTGGGCTCCAGGGGCCGCGGACGCACTTCCACGAGCGAGCGCGCCGTGATGCCGAGCGCGGCGTGACCGGCGAGCACGTCGAACGCCGCCACGCGCGTTCCGAAGTAGTCGACGTACTGGTTGATGCTCGTCGACGGCTCGATGTCGAGCTGCGAACTCAACACGAACTGGCTGTCGGTGGAACTGGGCAGCATCCGGGCCTCGTTGTACGACGCCCCGACGTCGCCCTGATAGGTGAACCCGGTGGCGTGTTCGATCCGCAGGCGCTTCATGAGGTCTCTCCGATCCAGCTCGGCTCGGCGTGCGTCGGGAAGAACCGGCCGCGGATGGCTTCGGATGCCTCGCGCGTCACCTTCTGCACCTGCTCCATGTGCGCCGGCAGCTCGTCGATGATCTCGGCGATCGGCCGGTACTCCAGGTCGTTGCGGATGCGACCGAGCGCACGCAGCACCGTGTTGGAGTGGCCGACGCGATCGGCGACCGGGTCGATCGCGCGCATGCAGTCCTCCGCCCGCTGGATCGAGTGGATGATCGAGCGCGGGAACAGGCGGTCGAGCAGGAGGAACTCCGCGGCGTTGCGGGCACTCGGCATCCCTCGATACGTGCGCAGGTACGCCTCGTACGCCCCGCAGGAGCGCAGGATCGTCGTCCACGACGGACCGGATGCCTCGGTGAGCGACCGCGTGGCGAGCAGCCGTGCGGTCATGTCGGTGCGCTCGATGGAGCGGCCCAGCGTGAAGAACTGCCACGCCTCGTCACGGCTCGTCGAGGAATCGGAGATGCCGACGGCGAGCGCCGCGCGTTCCCTCACCCACTGGAAGAACTCGTGCACCTTCTCGTCGTTGAGGCGTCGCGGCATCCGCGAGTAGGTGGTGTTGAGGGTCTCCCACAGTTCGGTCGAGACGATCTCGCGCGCCCGCCGCGCGTTCTCGCGGGCGGCCTGGAGCGCGTAGGCGATGCTCGACGGGTTCTGCCGGTCGACGGCGAGGCGGGTGAGCACGTCGCTGCGGGTGACCCGGTCGAGGTCGACGGGCGGGACGGAGCCCATGACGCCCATGAGGGAACGGCAGGCGGTGTCCTCGTCGATCCACGGGTCCTCGAGCAGCAGCTGCAGGTGCACGTCGAGAATGCGGGCAGTCCCGTCGGAGCGCTCGATGTAGCGCCCGATCCAGAACAGCGACTCGGCGATGCGGCTCAGCACGGCGCCACCTCCGTTTCGTCTCGCTGCGCTCGCTCAACGACCGGGGAATCCGCTCGTTCAGTCGCCTCGGTCGTTGAGCGACGAGCGGAGCGAGGAGACGAAACGCCGGCATCCCCGGTCGCGCCGGTCGTTGAGCGACGAGCGGAGCGAGGAGACGAAACGCCGGCATCCCGGCCTTGCTGTTGTTGCTGCTGCTGTTCCTGCTGCTCGCCGGTGGTAGCGGGGCGGTCCTGCGGCGAATGGTCGGGCTCGACCTGCGGGTCGTAGATGATCGAGATCGCCTCGGTCACGGATGCCTGCTCGGCGACGAGACTGGCGAGGTTCTGGCCTGCGCCGTACTCCGAGCTGCGCGGGGCGTCGCCGCCGACGATCCACGTGTCCTTCGAGCCGCCGCCCTGGCTCGAGTTGACGACCAGCTGCCCCTCGGGGAGCGCGACGCGGGTGAGGCCGCCCGGCAGCACCCACACCTCGTCGCCGTTGTTGACCGCGAAGGGGCGGAGGTCGGCGTGCCGGGGGCGCATCCCGTCTTCGACGAGCGTCGGGATGGTCGAGAGCATGACGACCGGCTGTGCGATCCAGCCGCGCGGGTCTTTCAGGAGCTTCTTGCGCAGCTTCTCGAGCTCCGCCGGGCTCGCGTCGGGTCCGACGACGAGCCCCTTGCCGCCGGAGCCGTCGACGGGCTTCACGACGAGTTCGTCGAGCCGGTCGAGCACCTCCTCGAGCGCGCCCTTGTCCTCCAGCCGCCACGTGTCGACGTTCTTGAGGATGGGCTCCTCGGCGAGGTAGTACCGGATGAGGTCGGGGACGTAGGTGTACAGGAGCTTGTCGTCGGCGACGCCGTTGCCGACGGCGTTGGCGATCGTGACGTTCCCGAGCCGCGCGGCGAGCATGAGCCCCGGGGCGCCGAGCATCGAGTCGGCACGGAACTGCAGCGGGTCGAGGAAGTCGTCGTCGACACGGCGGTAGATGACGTCGACACGCTTGGGTCCGCGCGTCGTGCGCATGAACACCTTGCCGCCCATGCACTGCAGGTCACGGCCCTCGACCAGTTCGACGCCCATGAGCCGCGCGAGGAGCGTGTGCTCGAAGTAGGCGGAGTTGTAGACACCCGGTGTCAGCACGACGACGTTGGGGTCGTCGATGCCGGGAGGCGCCGATGCCTGCAGCGCCTGGAGCAGCTTGTTGGGGTACTCCCCGACGGGACGCACCCGCATCGACACGAACAGCTCCGGGAGCGTCTGCGCCATAACGCGTCGGTTGGAGATGACGTAGCTGACGCCGGAGGGCACCCGCACGTTGTCCTCGAGCACCCGCATCTCGCCGTGCTCGTCGCGGATGAGATCGATGCCCGACACCTGGATGCGCACGCCGTTGGCGGAATGGATGCCGGCGGCCTGGCGGTAGAAGTACTGCGACGATGCGATGAGGGCGGCGGGGAGTACCCCGTCGCGCACGCAGTGCTGGTGGCCGTAGGCGTCGTCGAGGAACGCTTCGAGCGCTCGCACCCGCTGCTGGACACCCTTCTCGATGCGCGACCACTCGTCGAACTCGATGACGCGAGGCACGGCATCCAGCGGGAACGGACGCTCTTCACCGGCGAAGTCGAACGTGACGCCCTGTGCGAGATAGGAGCTGGCGAGCGAATCGGTGCGCCCGCGCAACTCCTCCTGGGTCATCTGCGCGAGCGCCTGGTAGAGCTCCCGATAGGCCGTGCGCGATTCCGCGGCGGCGCCGGGATGCGTCGGCTGCCCGAACATCTCGTCGAACGCGGGCACCCCCGACGCGGTCTTTCGAGGCGCCAGCGTGGAGCCGTATCCGTCGAACAGGTCACCCATGTCACGAGCCTAGCCCGGCCCGTGTTTCGGAGGTGTGTCACAGCCGGAGTGGGCCGGAGCGGGCGGGGGCCATGTCCCGGTTCGGGCGGGCCATGTCCCAATTTGGGCAGCGCATGTCCCAGTTCGGGCGGGCCATGTCCCAAACCGGGCAGCGCATGTCCCACATTGGGCAGCGCATGTCCCAGATTCGGCTGTTCCGGCATCCCTGAACCGACCAAAAGTGGGACATGCATCGCCACCCTGGTCCCTGAACCCACCGAAAGGGCGACACGGACACCGAAAGCGGCGGATGTGGCGACTCTGCCCCAGTCCGGGTCGGCCATGTCCCAGTTCGGTCGGCGCATGTCCCAGATCGGGCAGCGCATGTCCCAGATTCGGCTGTTCCGGCATCCCTGAACCGACCAAAAGTGGGACATGCATCGCCACCCCGGTCCCTGAACCCACCAAAAGGGGCGACGCGGACACCGAAAGTGGCGGATGTGCCGACTCTGCCCCAGTCCGGGTCGGCCATGCCCCAGTTCGGTCGGCGCATGTCCCAGATCGGGCAGCGCATGTCCCAAAATCGGCTGTTCAGGCACCCCCAAACCGACCAAGAGTGGGACATGCATCACCAAAAGTGGGACATGCACAGGATGCCGTCAGGCGGCGAGAACGAACCTCAGCTGCTCGACGGCCCAGTCGATCTCGGTGGCGCGGATGACCAGCGGCGGCGCGATGCGCACCGTCTGACCGTGGGTGTCCTTCACGAGCACGCCACGCGCGAGAAGCCGTTCGGCGACCTCGCGCCCCGTGCCCACCGCCGGGTCGATGTCGACGCCGGCCCACAGCCCCGCGACGCGGACGGCCGTCACGCCGTGTCCGACGAGGCCCGCGAGCTTCTGCTCGAGGTGCTCGCCGAGCGCCTGCGCGCGGGTCTGGAACTCGCCGGATGCCAGCATGTCGACGACCTGGCGGCCCACGGCGCACGCGAGCGGGTTACCGCCGAACGTGGAGCCGTGCTCGCCCGGCCGGATGACACCGAGCACGTCGGCGTCGGCGACGACCGCCGACAGCGGCACGATGCCGCCGCCGAGCGCTTTGCCGAGCAGGTACATGTCGGGGACGACACCCTCCCGGTCGCACGCGAACGTCGTGCCGACGCGGGCGAGGCCGGACTGGATCTCGTCGGCGATGAACAGCACGTTGTGCCGGTCGCAGATCTCGCGCACCGCGCGGAGGTACCCGTCGGGCGGGATGATGACGCCGCCCTCGCCCTGAATGGGCTCGATGAGCACCGCGGCGGTATGCGGCGTGATCGCGGCTTCGATCGCGGCGGCGTCGCCGTAGGCCACCGAGACGAAACCGGGAGCGAACGGGCCGAAGTCGTTCCTGGCCTGCGGGTCGTCGCTGAAGCCGACGATCGTGGTCGTGCGACCGTGGAAGTTGCCGTCGGCGACGACGACGGTCGCGGCATCCGCGGGCACGCCCTTCACGCGGTACGCCCACGCCCGCGCCACCTTGATTCCGGTCTCGACGGCTTCGGCACCGGTGTTCATCGGGAGCACGAGGTCTTTGCCGCACAGCGACGCCAGGGCGTCGGCGAACCCGGCGAGCTGGTCGTTGTGGAACGCGCGACTGGTGAGGGTGATCCGGCCGAGCTGCTCGGTCGCGGCAGCGACGAGCGCCGGATGCCGGTGGCCGAAGTTCAGGGCCGAGTACGCCGAGAGGAGGTCGAGGTAGCGCTTGCCCTCGACGTCGGTGACCCACGCGCCTTCGCCGCGGGCGACGACGACGGGGAGCGGGTGGTAGTTGTGGGCGACGTGCTGCTCCTCCGACTCGATGAGGTGAGCGGTGGTCGCGTCGAGCAGGGGGCTGGTCATCGGTTTCCTCGCAGTTCGAGCGTGCAGCACTTGATGCCGCCGCCGCCGAGCAGCAGCTCGGAGAGGTCGACGGCGACCGGGACGTAGCCGCGTTCGCGCAGCTGTTCGGCGAAGCCCGTGGCGCGCGGCGAGACGAAGACGTGGAGGCCGTCGGATGCCGCGTTGAGCCCGAAGACCGCGCCGTCCGCTTCCGAGACGCGGATGGCATCCGGGTAGCGCTCCTCCAGCACGGCACGGGATGCCTCGTCGAACGCCGACGGCAGGTAGGCGATATTGGCGCGGTCGACGCCGCCGGGGCCCTCGACGGGGTCGAGCACCGTGATCGCCGTGTCGAGGTGGTAGAACCGCGGGTCGGTGAGGCGGAGCGAGACGACCTCGCGCCCGAAGACCTCTCCGAGCTCGCGGTGGCTGTCGCCGACGGAGCGGAAGCCGGTGCCGGCGAGGATCGTGTCGCCGACGAGGAGGAAGTCCCCCTCGCCCTCCTGCACCTCGACGGGCTCGATCACCTCGAAGCCGTGCGCGGCGAACCAGTCCATGAAGGGGCGTTCCTCGCCACGGCGCTCGTCCACGCGGAACTTCACGCCGAGCGCGCGACCGTCGATGAGGAAGCCGCCGTTGGCGGTGTAGACCATGTCGGGCAGGCCCGGCACCGGGTCGATGAGTTCGACCTCGTGCCCGAGCGAGACGTACGTGTCGTACAGCGCCTGCCACTGCTCGACGGCCTTCGCCGTGTCGGTGGGGTTCGCCGGCTCCATCCACGGATTGATCCGGTAGCTGACGGTGAAGTACTCGGGCCGGCACATGAGGTAGCGGCGGTGCTGGGCGATGCGGGCGGGAGCGGCCGTGGCCGTCTCAGGCAGCGGGGGCGTCGGGGACATCTCTCTCCTCGGGACGATCGCGGCGGACGCTGTCCAGAGGCCCGGCGGCCCTTCGACCCGCACCTCCGGATCGAGCACCCGGAGCGCGGGGAAAGGTCGTGGCGGGCACGCCGTGGCCCATTCTGCCAGACGGCCCTCCGGGTCAGGCGGTGACGACGATCTTCCCCACCGTGCGGCCCGTGTCGACGTGCGCCAGCGCGGCCCGCGCGTCGGCGCGGCGGAAGGTGCGCTCGACGGGAGGCTGCAGGTCGCCGCTCGCGGCGAGTGCGACGAGCTGTGCGGTGATCTCGGGCTTGGCCACCGCCACGAGCGACCGCAGCCGCCGTCGCGCGCCGATCGAGAGCACGGCGGCGCGGAGGATGCGGCCGAGCGGGCCGAACACCCGGTTGGTGCCCCCGGAGACGAGCACGACGGCGCCACCCGGACGCACGAGCCGCCGGAGCACCCGCAGCGGCGCGGAGCCGGCGATGTCGATGACGGCGTCGTAGGAGTCGGGTGTCTCGTCGGCGAGATCGGTGGCCCGACGGTCCCGCACGCGCGTGGCACCGAGTTCGGCGACGACATCGAGAGCGGCAGCGCTGCACAGGGCGTCGACGTCAGCCCCGCGGAGCACCGCGAGCCGGACGGCGAAGGTGCCCACACCGCCACCGGCGCCGACCACGAGCACCCGCGACCCCTCGCCGACGCCGCCGAGGTCGAGCGCCTGCCAGGCCGTGCCGCCGGCGAGCGGCAGTGTCGCGGCGGTCGCGAGGTCGAGCCCGTCGGGCACGGACGCGAAACGGTCGGCGGATGCCGCGACGCACTCCCCCAGTCCGCCGCCGGAGATCTCCCCGACGACGCGGTCACCGACGCGACGGGAGGTGACGGCGTCACCGATCGCGACGACCGTGCCGGCCACGTCGCGACCGGGAACCGGTGTGCGCGGGCGGCGCAGGCCGAACGCGAGCCGGACGAGCAGGGGGTCGCCGCGGAGGATGCGGATGTCGGCGGAGTTGAGCGAGCTCGCTGCCACCTCGACCACCACCTCATCCGGCGAGGGGACGGGCCGGTCGACGAGCGTCTCCGCGAGCACATCGGGACCGCCGTAGCGGGACTGACGCCAGACGGTCATCGTCGTCGGCGACGGGGTGGACGGGGTGGGTGTGGAGCGCACGGCATCCGTGTTCATGATTCCTCCGTGGAGTCGGGGTAGTGGAAGACGTCGTCGAGGCGCACGCCGAGCACGTGCGCGATCTGGAAGGCGAGTTCGAGGGTGGGCGAGTAGCGACCCTGTTCGATCGCGATGAGGGTCTGCCGGGTGACGCCGATGCGCCCGGCGAGGTCGGCCTGCGTGAGCCCGGCGCCCTCGCGCAGCGGCCGGATGACGTTGGTGACGCGCGTGGGGCGGACCATCAGACGAGCCCCCGACGGTAGGCGACGAGTCGGGCGATGCTGCCGAGTGTGGCGGAGAGGAAGAAGCCGGCGAAGATCGCGTTGCCGATCCAGAAGGGCTCCGCGTCGACCATCGCGAGCGCGATTCCGGCGATGCCGCCGATCGCGCCGAACGCCTGACCGACGCGGTCGCCCATGCGCTCGATGTCGCGGTCGCGCACGTCGGAGCGGTGCTCCTCGCCCGGATCGCGGATGCCTGCGACGATTCCCCACAGGATGCTGGCGGCGATCGTCGCCAGGATCCCGCCGACGATGCACCACACCATCGGCCACTGCCAGGCGACGTCGGCGACGGGCCGCTCCGCCAGCTGCGGGAGGACGAGCGCGAGATAGATCGAGACGACGATGACGCTGAGCACGAGCCCGCTCCAGACGTTGCGTTCTCCGTAGCCCATGATGCCCTCCGAGGTTGTCAAAGATTCTTTACACGGAGTGTAGACACGGCGGCGAAGCGATGTCAAGAATTCTTTACTTCACCCGCGGGCCGCACCGGATCTGGAATGCTTTCCCCATGGGGCGTCGTACTGGCGAGGAGACCCGTGCGCTATTGCTGCGCGTGGGGATGCAGATGCTGCTCGAGCGCGGCGTCACCGCGGGCGTGCAGCACATCCGCATCCAGGACGTGCTGCGTCGCGCGGGCCTGACGACCGGCGCCGCCTACCGGCTGTGGGCCGACCAGACCGACTATCAGCGCGATCTGGCCGTGGCGATGGTGCGGCTGCGGCTGAGCTCACCCGCCGACTACGCCAGCGGAGCCGTCGAGGCTCTCGTCGCCTCCGGCGCTCCGGGCGACGACGTCATCCGGGCGGCCGCCGAAGCGCACCTGCGGAGCATCTCCCGCGACGCGAACGACCCCGACGACGCCCGCGACGCCCAGTCGTTCCTCATCGCGCTCGCCTTGCGCACGACGGCGCAGAGCTGGCCGGAACTGACGGATGCCAGTCGCGAGCGGCACCGGGAGTCGATCGCCGCCTTCGCGGAGTTCTACGCGTCGGTGATGGCCGCCTATGGCCTCCGGATGAAGTCGCCGCTCACGATCGAGGACTTCACCGAGGCGGTGGCCGCACTCGGTGAGGGCTTCGCGGTGCGATCGCTGGAAGGCATCCCTCATCGGACCTATGCGCCGACCGCGGACGACGAGATGCCGGAGGTCGGTGACGGGCGCTGGACGCTGTTCGCCCTGTCGGTGCGGGCGCTCGTGAACGAGTTCATGGTGCCTGTCGAGCCGGACGGCCGCGACCGGGCGATCCCGTGATGTGAGAGCTCTGGGGTCGACGGGCTCGACCCCAGAGCGACACTCCCCCCGTGGGTGTCACGTCGGCCTTCGGCTCCGCCGAGCTGGAACAGGCCTCCGCTGGACGCTCCCCAGAAGCGTCCTTTTCATCGTGACGCGGCACCTCGAAGAGGCACCAGAAAGAAAAGTTGTTTCTCCTTCGTCAGAGCCCGAACCGCGCCATCGCCGCGTTGTGGAAGCGGCGGTCGGGGTCGCGGCGCTCGCGGAGCGCGACGGCATCGTCCCAGTGCGGGTAGCGCGCAGCGAGGTCGGCCCCCGACAACGCGAAGAGCTTGCCCCAGTGCGGTCGCATCGTGGCGGGCAGCGCCGCCTCGATCGTCGGGAGGAGCGCGGACACCCCCGCGACGTCGAGCCGCCACGTGAAGTGGATGCCGACGGCATCCGTTCCGGAAGCGGGGCTCAGCCACAGGTCGTCGCCGGCCATCGTCCGCACCTCGCACACCTGCAGGAGCGGGGCGATCACGGGCGTCAGCGCGCGCACCGCGTCGATCGCCGCGACGGCGTCCGAGCGGGGAACGAGGTACTCCGTCTGCAGCTCCTCGCCGGCCGACGGTGTGAACGCCATGCGGAAATGCGGCACGCGCTCGAACCACGGGCCGCGGCTCCCCTGCTGCGGCGTGCACGGGGCGGGATCGATCCCCGGCAGCGGATGCCGCGGGCCGTCGGCCGGGCGCGCGCCGACGACCGAGAGGTCGGGAGCATCGCGGCGGCACTTCACCCAGATCTGATCGACGAGGTCGCGGTCGCGCCACGTCGTGAACAGGCTGACGCTGTCGCCGCCGCGCTGCACCTCGTCGAATCGGGCCAGCACGTCGTCCCAGTGAGCCCCCTCGTAGACCGTCTGCGACAGCTCGTACGCCGGTTCCGTGTCGAGCTCGACGGCGGTCACGACACCGAGGGCGCCGAGGGAGACGACCGACCCGGCGAAGTCGGGGTCGCCGCGCTCGACGCGCACGGGCGCGCCGGTGCCGTCGATCGACTCGACCGCCCGCACCTGCGTGGCCAGCGATCCGAGCCGCTCGCCGCTGCCGTGCGTCCCTGTCGCGACAGCGCCCGCGATGGAGATGTGCGGCAGCGACGCGAGGTTCGACAGCGCCCGCCCGCGCTCCTGCAGCCAGGGCGCGAGGTCGCCGTAACGCCAGCCTCCCGGCACGCGCACGACGCCGCGTGCCGCGTCGAGCTCCGGTTCGCCGCCGAGGTCGGCGAGCGAGATCATCGTGCCCGTCGTGTCGGCGATGTCCGAGAAGGAGTGGCGACTCCCGACGACTCGCACGCTCGCGCTGGCCGTGACGATCCCGGCGATCTCCTCGACGGTCGTCGGCCGCACGAGGCGCTCTGCGCGGTAGGCGACGTTGCCCGCCCAGTTCGTTCCCGGATCGCTCACCGTGTCCTCCTCGGGCCCGGCCCCCGGATCATCCCAGGGCGAGCGCCGTCCACGATACGGGAGGAAGGGTCACCGTGAGCGTGCCGGCCGCGACGGATGCCGACGCGTTCTCCCGCGGTCGCACCCGCTCGGGATCGCTCAGCGTGTTCGCCGCACCGGTGTCGTCGTCGTGGAGCGTGTGCGATTCGAGAACGCCCACCTCGCCGAGCGCCGACACGTCGACGGTCACGGTGACCTCCTCCGTCTGGCTCCGATTCACGAGGAACACGGCGCTGCGGCCGCTGTCGGCGTCGTGGGTCGCGACGGCATCCACGAGGGGCACCTCGCCGTACGCCGTCGTCTCGTAGGTCGGAACCTCCACGCCGACCCGCAGCGCGTTGCCGCGGGCGAGGCGGGACGTGAGGGAGAACGGGAAGAAGGTCGTCTGACGCCAGGCGGGGCCGCCCGGCTCCGTCATGATCGGGGCGATCACGTTGACGAGCTGCGCGAGCGACGCGGATGCCACGCGGTCGGCGTGCTTGAGGAGCGAGATGAGCAAGCTGCCGAAGACGACGGCATCCGCGACCGAGTAGACGTCCTCGAGGAGCCGCGGCGCAACCGGCCAGTTGTCGATGCCCTCGATCTTGTCGACGCCCTCGAACCGGTCGATGTACCAGACGTTCCACTCGTCGAACGAGAGGTCGATGCGCTTCTTCGACCCGCGGACGGCGCCCACGTGGTCGGCGGTCGCGACGACGGCGTCGATGAAGGCATCCATGTCGACCGACGACGCGAGAAAGCTCGCCAGGTCGCCGCCGCGCTCCTCGTAGTACGCGTGGCAGGAGATGAGGTCGACGTCGTCGTAGGTGTGGGTGAGCACGACCCGTTCCCACTCCCCGAAGGTCGGCATGTGAGCGCTCGATGACCCGCACACGACGAGCTGGATGCCGGGATCGAGCTGGCGCATGGCCTTCGCGGTGCGAGACGCCAGCTTTCCGTAGTCGTCGGCCGACCGGTGGCCGATCTGCCACGAACCGTCCATCTCGTTACCCAGACACCACATGCGCACGTCGAACGGCTCCGCGCGACCGTGCGTGGCCCGCTGGTCGCTGAGCGCCGTCCCGGCGCGCAGGTTCGCGTACTCGAGGAGGTCGATCGCCTCCTGCGTGCCACGTGTGCCGAGGTTGACGGCGAGCATGAGATCGCTGCCCACCTTGTCGAGCCACGACGCGAACTCGTGCAGCCCGATCTCGTTCGTCTCCGTCGAGTGCCACGCGAGGTCGACGCGGCGCGGCCGCTCCTCCCGCGGCCCTACCGAGTCCTCCCACCGGAATCCCGACACGAAGTTGCCGCCCGGATAGCGGATGGTGTCGACCCCGAGTTCGCGCACGAGGGCGATGACGTCGGTGCGGAACCCCTCGGCATCCGCTGCCGGGTGACCCGGTTCGTAGATGCCGTCGTAGATGTGGCGTCCGAGGTGCTCGACGAACCCGCCGAACAGCTTGCGGCGGACGGGCCCGACGGTGAACCGCGGGTCGAGGAGGAGTCGTGCGGAGGGCATGGCGGACTTTCTGATCGAGGGGGTCGGTGCTACTTCAGCCCGGAGGTCGCGACGCTCGCGACGAACCGGCGCTGGAGGAAGAGGAAGAGGATCGCCAGCGGCAGCAGCGCGATGAGGGAGCCGGCCATCATGACCCCGAACGGGATGATGCCGCCGGGGCCGGTGAGAGCCGTCAGTCCGGAGGTGATCGTCCCCATCGCGGGGTCGGTGGTCATCACGAGCGGCCACAGCAGGTCGTTCCAGTTGTTGACGAAGTTGTAGACGCCGAGGGTCACGAGCGCGGGCACGGCGTTGGGCAGGACGATGCTGCGGAAGATCCGCAGTTCCGACGCCCCGTCCACGCGCGCCGCGCTGTCGAGATCCCTCGGCAGCGAGAGGAAGAATTGGCGCAGGAAGAAGATGCCGAAGGCGTCGGCCGCGCGCGGCGCGATGAGGCCCGCGTAGGAGTTGATCCAGCCGAGGTCGGCGACGAGCTGGTAGACGGGGATGAGTGTCGCCTGGAACGGGATCATCAGGCTCCCGATCAGTGCGAACAGGAGCACCCGACTGCCGCGGAAGTCCATGCGGGCCAGCACGTACGCCGCGAGCGCGTCGAAGGTCAGGGAGAACAGCGTCACCCCGCCGGCGAACACGAAGCTGTTGACGATCAGCTGAGCGAACGGGAGGTCGCGGAAGATCCGGGTGAAGTTGTCGAACGTCCAGGCGTCGGGCAGGAGCGTCGGCGGGAACGCGTTCACCTCCGCCACGGGCTTGAACGCGGTGAAGACCACGATCGCGATCGGCAGGAGCGTGACGAGGGTCGCGACGACGACGATGACGAACAGGACGGCGGGGCCGACGCGTCGACTCAGCACGGGCGACAGGGCGCTCATACGGCGGCCTCCGCCCGGCGGCTGCTCAACCAGAACTGCACGAGGCCGAGGATGAGGGTCGCCACCAGCAGTACGTAGGACAGCGCGGCGGCGAAGCCGAGGTCGAGGTCCTTGAAGCCGGACTGATAGATCTGCATCACGACCGTCTGCGTGCTGCGGTACGGGCCTCCCCCGGTGAGCACGTAGATCTGGTCGAACGCCTGGAGGGCCGCGATCGTCGCGATCACGACGACGAACCCCGTCGTGTTGCCCAGCAGCGGCACGGTGATGTGCCGGAAGCGCGCCCAGGCGGTCGCCCCGTCGACGCGTGCCGCTTCGTAGAGCGACGGCGGGATGTCCTGGAGGCCGGCGAGGAAGACGATCATGTAGAAGGGGAAGGTCTTCCACACCGCGATGAGGGCGACGGCGGGCATCGCGAGCGCCGGGTCCTGGAACACATTGCCGATCTGTAGCCCGAGACCGCGCAGCCAGTAGTTGGCGAGGCCGATCTGCGGGTCGAGCAGGTACTGCCACGCGAAGGCGGCGACGGCGAGCGAGACGATGAAGGGGACGAACAGCAGCGTGCGGAACATCCCCCGCAGCGGCAGCCGCGGGTGGTTGAGGGCGAGCGCGAGCAGCAGGGCGGTGATCACGACGGTCGGCGTGAACAGCGCGGCGTAGAGCACGGTGTTGCCCATGGAGCGGAGCACCTGTTCGTCGGTGAAGACGGCGAGGTAGTTCGCCAGCCCGATGAACTCCGGCGTCCGGAACCCGTTGGCGTTGGTGAACGACATCAGCAGCGCGCTGATCATCGGCCAGAACACGAAGGCGGACAGGATCGTGACCGCCGGGATCAGGAACACCAGGATCGTGAGCCGTCGGCGCATTCGGGCCGACAGCGGGCCTCGACCGCCGAGCGGCGAAGGGGGCACGTATCGTGCGACGGCCGGCGTGGCGCTCGTTGCCATCAGTCCTCCAAAGTACAACGTTGTAGTCACAAGGTAGGAAGGCGAGCCCACGGCTGTCAAGTCGGTACTTGACACCGGCGCGGTCGTCGCGCACCATGTGATTGCAACGTTTACCTACATCGTTGTATCGAGACCCGAACCTACAGTCGACATCGATGTCGAAAGGAAGCTCCCGCTGATGAGAAAGTTCCTCGCAATCACCGCACTGGGCGTGGCGTCCGTCGTCGCACTCGCCGGGTGCAGCGGCACGTCCGACCCTGCCCCCGCCGACGGACAGCCCGTCGAGATCGACTTCTGGCACGGGTACACCGAGGCCGACGGCAAAGTGCTCGACGACCTGGTCGCCGAGTTCAACGCGTCGCAGGACGGCGTGGTCATCACCCCCTCGACCAAGCCGTGGGCGACGATCCTCGACACCGTTCTCCCGGCGCTCACGTCGAAGACAGGGCCGCAGCTGCTCGCCCTTCCCCCCGAGAACATCCCCGTCTATGCCTCGCAGGGTGCGCTGCTCCCCCTCGACGACTGGTACGACGCCGCCGACAGCGGCGCCTCCACCCTCAACGAGCAGGCCGTCGCCACCGGCATCGTCGACGGCGAGCGCTACGGTGCCCCGCTGAGCTTCACGCCCCTCGCGATGTTCTACAACAAGGCGCTGTTCGATGCCGCCGGCGTCGCGGTGCCGACGACGTGGGACGAGTGGGTCGCCGCGGCCAAGGAGCTGACGGTCGACGACGACGGCGACGGTACCCCCGAACAGTACGGACTCGCCCTCGCCGATCACGCCACCGTCGGAAACGGCGTCTGGATGTCGCTGTTCAAGAGTGGCGGCGGCGATGTCGTCACCGCCGACGGAGAGGTCGTGGTCGACTCCCCCGAGAACGTCGCGACCCTGTCGTACTGGGCCGACGCGGTCCGCAACGACAAGATCTCCCCCGCCGGGCTCTCGGGCGTCGACACCGACGGCCTGTTCAGCTCGGGTAAGGCGGCGATGACCCTCGCCGGCCCCTGGATGGCGAGCGTCTCGGAGGGCGCCGGCATCGAGTACGGGATCGCTCCGATCCCCGCCGGACCGGCCGGCGCGAAGGCCTCCGCCCTCGCGGTCGACCTGACCGTCACGTCGCAGGCATCGGATGCCGAGAAGGCCGCCATCGGCACGTTCCTCACGTGGTTCTACCAGAAGGAGAACATGGTCACGTGGTCGCTCGGGTCGGGGTGGCCTCCGCTCACCACCGACGTCGCGGCATCCGACGTGTCCGAGAACGCCGTGGTGTCGGCGCTCACCGAGCAGTCGTCGCTGGGCGTCGCGCTCCTCCCGGGCGTCATCCCCTCCACCGACGTGCTCACCGAGCTCGACACCGCGACGCAGAAGGCGCTCGCGGGCGGCGACCCCTCGGAGCTGCTCACCGCCGCGCAGACGGCGATGACGGCCACCCTCGCCGAATAACATCATCCGAAACGACGTGGCGGCGCCCGCACGGGGGCCGCCACGTCGCATGAGAAGAAGGACCACCATGCCCGCACAGCCCTGGTACCGCGACGGTCGCCTGCACTTCGCCCTCGGCGTCGAGGACACGTTCGTGCCCCAGCAGGAGCCGGGACGCCGAGCGCTCGACGAGTACGAGCTCATGCAGCACTACACCTTCTGGGAGCGCGACCTCGAACTGTGCGAGGAGTCGGGTGCCACGCTGCTGCGCTGGGGCATCCCGTGGTACCGGGTCAATCCCGCCCCCGGCGAGTGGGACTGGGAGTGGCTGGACCAGGTCATCGACTGGTTCGACGCGCACCGCATCGATCTGGTCGCCGACCTCATCCACTACGGCACGCCCCTCTGGCTGGAGGGCGAGTTCGCCGCCGCCGATTACCCGGAGCGGGTGGCCAAGTACGCGCGCGCCGTCGCGGAGCGTTACCGCGGCCGCATCCGCCACTACACGCCGGCGAACGAACCGCTGCTGAACGTCATGTACTGCGGCGAGTTCGCCCACTGGCCCCCGTACCTGTCGGGCGACGACGGGTTCGTGACGGTGCTGAAGGCGATCAGCCGCGGCATCGTGCTCACGCAGCACGCCATCGCCGAGGCCGACCCGGATGCCGACTTCGTGCACGTCGAGGCATCCTTCCGGTTCGACGGCGCACTGTCCGCGCACCCCGAGACCGTCGAGCACCTCCGCCACCGCGCGTACATCGTGCAGGACCTCGTGATGGGACGCGTCGACGACGCGCACCCGCTCACCCCGTACCTGCGGGCGCACGGATTCTCCGACGACGACCTGGAGTGGGCGCGCACGCACACCGCCCAACCCGACGTCGTCGGCGTCAACTACTACCCGCAGCACTCGACGGAGCTGTTCGAGGACGGCGTCGTGCTCGGCGGCGGACCGGGCGAGCTGCGTCCGAGGCGCAACGCCGGCACCGAGGGACTCAAGGAGGTGCTGTCGACCTTCGCGGCGCGCTACGGCCGCCCGGTCTTCCTCACCGAGACGGGCTACACCGGTACCGTCCAGGAGCGCATCGACTGGCTCCACGACTCGGTCGCCGCCGTCGAGGACCTCCGCCGCGAGGGCGTCGACGTGGTCGGCTACACGTGGTGGTGCATCACCGACATGTACGAGTGGACCTACCGCCACTCGGACGGTCCCCGCCGCGATCACCTGCTCCGCATGGGGCTGTGGGCACTGGAGGAGGATGCCGACGGCATCCTGCACCGTGTGCACACCCCCGTCGCCGACGCCTTCCGCCGGCTCGCCGCACCGGACGCGGGCTAGGCGACGCGCGCTAGGCGGACTCGCGCCGGAGCACCTCGAAGTCGACCAGCACCTCGCGGGGCGGGATCGCGTCACCGCGCCGCGCGATCCGCTCGACGAGCAGGTCGACCGCCTGACGGGCGATCTCCTTCCGCCCCGGGTCGACGGTCGTCAGGCTGGGCATCGCGTACTGCCCCTCGTCGATGTTGTCGAAGCCGACGACGGCGACCTCCTCGGGGATGCGGACCCGCTCCTGCTGGAGCACCCGCAGCACGCCGAGGGCGAGGGCGTCGTTCATGGCGAACACCGCGTCGAAGTCGGCGCCCGATGCCAGGAGCCGCCGCACGGCTTCCGCGCCTTCGGCCTGGTGCCAGAGCCCCGCGGTCTCGACCAGCGACGGGTCGTAGGCAACGCCGGCCTCCTCGAGCGCCGTGCGGTATCCGTCGAGGCGGAGCGCTGCGGAACCCATGACCTCACCCGGGTGCGCACCGACGAGCGCGATGCGCCGGCGGCCCGCCTCCAAGAGCGTGCGGGTGGCGGCGTGCGCGGCCTCGACGTTGCGCATCGTCACGTGATCGACGGGCCCACCGAAGATCCGCTCGCCCAGGAGCACGAGCGGGTACGGGACGGCCAGCCGCTCGGCATCGTCCTGCCCCATGCCGAGCGGACTGAAGATGAGCCCGTCGGCGTTGCGGGTGCGAGGGCTCGTGAGCACGGCGAGCTCGCGGTCGCGATCGCCGCCGGTCTGCTCGATCTGGACGATGACGCCGTGATGCTCCGCGCGCGCGATGACGGCGTCGGCGAGCTGGGCGAAGTAGCTGAGACTGAGCTCGGGCACGACGAGGCCGATGACGCCGCTCCGACCGGAGCGGAGGTTCCGCGCCGAGAGGTTGGGCTGATAGTCGAGCTGCTCGATGGCCTCCTGCACGCGCTGCCGCGTCTGGGGCCGCACGTTGGGAAGCTCGTTGACGACGTTGGATACGGTCTTGATCGACACGCCCGCCAGGCGGGCGACGTCGTGCAGGGTCGCCGCCATCACACCTCTTCCTCGCGTGCCGAGCTCTGTCATGGAGCGCTGGCCCTCACATTACAACGTTGTGCCGTCGAGGTGCACGCGAATTGCTCGCGTCAGATGACCGCTTCGCTCCACCGGTCGGGGTTGCCGAAGCGGTGCGCCGTGATCGCGATCGCCTGCTCGTGCAGGAACGGCAGCAGTTCGATGCGCCCCGCGGTGGTCACCTCGTCGCCGTAGACGGCCACGTCGGGATCGCCCTCGGTCGCCGCCGCCAGGGCTGCGCGCGCCGCGGCGACCGCGTCCTCGCCGCCGACGATCCGCACGCGCTGCGCATCGCCGGCACGCAGCCGCGCGATCCATTCGGCATCCGTCTCCACGAACACCGGCACGTCGACCTCGCCGAGAGCGTGACGCACAGGCGCCGGGATGCCGACGGGGGCGCTCAGCGTGAAGGCGGCGCCCGCGCGCACACCGGCGACCACGACCCGCAGCACCGCCTCCCAGGCGGCATCGCCGGTCGCGCGGATCGACACCGGCACCGGCCGGTACCGGAAGAGGTTGCGTTCCACCTTCAGGCCCGAGACGTCTTTCACGCGGCCGAACTCGCGATCCCACGCGACGGCGTCGGACAGCGCGCCGCGCCGCAGCCACTCGAACGCGTCGTAGTCGAGCGTCGGCTGCGCGGCCTCGATGACGGCCGTGATGCGGCTGTCGAGCCCCCGCAGGTGCAGGGTCGACGACTGCGCCGCCCCCGCCGATGCGCGCCACGAGCCGAGACCGACGAGATAGTTGGGCCCGCCGGCCTTGGCCCCCGCTCCCACCGACGACCGCTTCCAGCCGCCGAACGGCTGCCGCTGAACGATCGCTCCCGTGATGCCGCGGTTGACGTAGAGATTGCCGGCCTCGACCTCGTCGAGCCACAGCGCGAGGTCGTCGGGGTCCTGCGTGTAGAGGCCCGCCGTGAGGCCGTAGGCGACGGCGTTCTGCAGTTCGATCGCCTCCGTGAGCGACCGCGCGTGCATGACCCCCAGCATCGGCCCGAAAAACTCCTCGAGGTGCGTGCGCGATCCCGGCTGCACGCCCACACGGATGCCGGGGCGCCACAGCCGCCCGTCAGCCGACGGTTCGTCGACCTGCTCGGGTGCGACGAGCCACCGCTCGCCCTCCTCCAGTTCCGTGAGCGCCCAGGCGAGCTTGCCCTGCGGCTTCTCCACGACGGGGCCCACCTCGCTGAGCGGATCGGTCGGCATCCCGACCCGCAGCGACCGCGTCGCGTCCACCAGCTGACGCGCGAACCGGCGCGAGCGCGCGACGGGTCCGGCGAGGATCGCGAGCGAGGCCGCCGAGCACTTCTGCCCCGCGTGCCCGAACGCGCTCTTGACGAGGTCGGCGGCGGCGAGGTCGAGATCGGCCGAGGGCATCACGATCATCGCGTTCTTGCCGCTCGTCTCGGCCAGGAGCGGGAGGTCCGGCCGCCACGAACGGAAGAGCGCCGCAGTGTCCCACGACCCGGTGAGGATGACGCGGTCGACGTCCGGGTGCGACACGAGACGCTGACCGAGCGCGCCCTCGTCGATGTCGACGAGCGTCACGAGCTCACGCGGCATCCCGGATTCCTCCAGCGCCTCCCACAGGGCCTCCGCGACGACCGCCGCGCACCGGCGCGCTTGCGGGGCCGGCTTGAAGACGACACCTGATCCGGCGGCGAGCGCGGCGAGCACACCCCCGGCGGGGATCGCCACGGGGAAGTTCCACGGCGGCGTGACGACGGTCAGCCTTGCGGGCACGAAGACGGCTCCCGCTACGCGGTCGAGCTCGCGGGCCGTCGCGGCGTAGTACGCGGCGAAGTCGACCGCTTCGCTCACCTCGACGTCGGCTTCGGCGAACACCTTCCCGGTCTCGGCGCCGGCGACCTCGATGAGATCGCCCCGTCGCGCCTCCAGTGCCCGGGCTGCCGCCTGCAGCACGGCGCCGCGCTCGGCGGCGGGAGTCGAACCCCACGCGGCGGCGACCTCCCGCACGCGCGCGACAGCCGCCTCCAGGGCGACCTCGTCGTCGATCCGGGCCGCGGCGACGGTCGCCTCACCTGTGGTCGACGCCGCCACGCGGCCCACGATCGCCCGCGCCCACACGCGGTTGGCGGGAAGGGCCGGGTCGCTGTCGGGGGCGTTTCGGAACCCGGGCGCTCCGGCGATGCGCGCGTCGGACTCGTGCGACGAGAAAACGGCGGTCTCGACGAACGCGTCGTCGTCGGCGCCGATCGACAGCACGGCGCGCGTCAGGGCCGGATCGGCGGCGGGGCGGGAGAGAGGCACGGTCGCCGCGTCGACGCCCGTGGCATCCGGAGAGTCCGCGCCCGACCCGCGCGCGCGATCTGCTGCGCCGCGATCCTGCGTGCGATTCGGCCCGACGGGCAGCGCCCGATCGGATGCGCGCTCCACCGAGGCGACGAAGCGGTCGCGCTCGCGGGCGAACATCTCGGGGTCGTCGGCGAGGTCGAACGCGGCCGACAGGAAGTTGTCGCTCGACGCGTTCTCCTCCAGGCGCCGCACGAGATAGCTGATGGCGACGTCGAACTCGTCGGGCCGCACGACCGGCACGTAGAGGAGGACGTGACCCACCTCGCGCGACACGGCCTGCACCTGGCCCTGCGCCATCCCGAGGAGCATCTCCATCTCGATGTCGTCGCGCACACCCCGCTCGCCCGCGAGCAGCCACGCGTAGGCGATGTCGAAGAGGTTGTGGCCGGCGACGCCGAGGCGGACGGCATCCGTGCGTTCGGGACGCAGCGCTGCGTCGAGGCAGCGGAGGTAGCTCGCGTCGGAGTCGAGCTTCGACGCGTGGGTCGCGAGGGGCCAGCCGTGCATGACGGCATCCACCCGCTCCATCGCCAGGTTGGCGCCCTTGACGAGGCGCACCTTGATGCGCGCACCACCCGCGGCGACCCGCCCCTGGGCCCACTCGGTGAGCCGGTCGAGTGCGGGGAGGGCGTCGGGCAGGTACGCCTGCAGCACGATGCCCGCCTCGAGTCCGGTCAGCCGGGGGTCGTCGAGGATGCGGGTGAAGACGGCGATCGTGAGGTCGAGATCGCGGTACTCCTCCATGTCGAGGTTGATGAAGGTGGGCTGCTCGGCCGCCGTGTGATAGAGCGGGAGGAGACGGTCGACGACCGCGTCGACCACCTCGTCGAACGCCCACATCGAGATGTGGCTCGCGATCGCGGACACCTTGACCGACACGTAGTCCACGTCGTCGCGGCGGATGAGATCGTGGATGCCGTCGAGCCGCCGACGCGCCTCGTCCTCCCCGAGCACGGCTTCGCCCAGGAGGTTCAGATTGAGGCGCGCACCGGATGCGCGGAGCCGCGCGATCGCCGGGCCGAGCTTCTCCGGACGTGCGTCGACCACGAGGTGCCCGACCATCTCGCGCAGGGCCTTCCGCGCGAGCGGGACGGTGGGAGTCGGCAGCACGGGGGCCACGGCCCCGCCCGTGCGCACCGCACCGCGCAGGTACCACGGGAGGAATCCCGGCACGAGCGGGGCGACGCGGCTGAGGTTCGCCGCGGCGGCCGTCAGGCTCTCGGGACGCATGACGCCGTCGACGAAGCCGATCGTGAACGGCAGCCCGTTCGGGTCTTTCAGCACACCGGCGAGGCGTTCGGCCGCGGGATCGACATCGGCGGCGGCCGATTCGGTCACCCACCGCTGGGCGAGGGTGATGGATCGCTCGACGAGATCGCCGGCTACGGCATCCGTCGTGTCGGCCATCGCATCGTGCGTCGAGTCGTGCGGCATTCCCGTTCCTTCCGCCATGTGTCCAGCGTGCCCCCGAATCGAGCCTCATGGGCGTATTGCTCCACTGTGCGGCATCCTTTCGTTCACGAAAAGCGATGATCTATGATCAATACCGATCGATGAGACCGATGAAAGGGGCGAGCGATCTTCGAGCTCCGTCGCCTGCGACTCCTCCACGAACTCGCACTGCGCGGCACCCTCGCCGCCGTCGCCGAAGCGCTCGCCTACAGTCCGTCCACCGTCTCGCAGCAGCTCAGCCAGTTGGAGCGCGACGCGGGCGTCACCCTCCTCGTCCCTGACGGTCGGCGCGTGCGCCTCACCGAGCAGGGAGCGGCCCTCGCCGCCCACGCGGCGCGCGCGCTCGCGCTAGACGAGCAGATCCGCGGCGAACTGGAGACCCTGCGTCCCGGCGTTGCGCCCGTGCGCATCGCCGTGCTGCAGACCGCCGCGCGCGCCCTCGTCCCCACCGCGCTCACCCTGCTGGCCGACCGCGCGCCGGAGCTGCGCGTCGAGGTCGCCGAGCGCCCGCCCGAGGAGGGCCTCTTCGAGCTCGCCGCCCGTGGCTTCGATCTGGTCATCGCCGAGCAGTACCCCGGCCACACCCGCGAGCACCGCTCCGGGCTCGAGCGGGAAGTGCTCGGCAGCGACCCCGTCCGGATCGCCACGGCCGCGGGCGCGCCCGACCTGGCATCCCTCCGAGACCGGGCCTGGGTGCTGGAGCCGCGCGGCACCGCGGCCCGCGACTGGGCGGTGCAGCAGTGCCGCGCCGCCGGGTTCGAACCCGACGTGCGGTTCGAATTGGCCGACCTCACCGCCCATGTGCGCCTCATCGCCGCCGGTCACGCCGTGGGGCTCCTCCCCGACCTCCTGTGGGCCGGCGAGGCCCCGCCCGTGCAGCTCACCGACCTGCCGGGCGCGGCGGCCCGCGAGGTGTTCACGGCGGTGCGGCGCTCCGACAGGGAGCGCTCCGGCATCCGACTCGTCCGCGACGCCCTCGCCGACGCGTTCGCCGCCCGCGCGTAGCCGGGGCGGCCGCTACGCCGGAACCGAGCCGGCCTACTCCCAGACGCTCGGGGCGGGAGCCTTCGTCGACGGCAGCGCCGCACCGGCCGCCCATTCCGTCACCCACTGCGGCAGGGGCGGCAGGTCGTCGGGACGGTGCAGGGCTTCGAACAGCTCCTCGGTGTTCACGACGCCGCCCGTCTTGCGCAGGAACCGCGCGCGGACGATCATCTCGGCGTACACCTCGCCACCCACGACAGCGCGGTGGATCTGGTAGACCGCCTTATCGTCGTGCCCGTACAGCCGCGACTCCACGGTGAAGCGCTGCCACAGCTGCAGCGACTTGCGGAACGTCACGGTTTCGCTGGCGACGACCGCGTACCAGCCCTGCGCGTTCATGGCATCCCAGATGCCGGTGCGGATGAGCAGATCGAACCGGCCGAGGTCGAACAGCGAGGCGTAGCGACCGTTGTTCATGTGCCCGAGCAGGTCGATGTCGGTCGGGAGCGTGCGCAGTCGCACCCGGCCGACGGAGGTCGGCGCAATGGGGCCGCGGCGGCGCAGCAGCACCTTCGCGCGCCAGATCGTCAGGAGGGTCCGCCACCACACATTCACGAAGCGTGATGCTAGCGATGCACCCCAGCCGGGCGCGAAATCCGTTGTGGGATTCCGACAGTCCGCGCAGGGCCGATTGATACGGCCCGGCCCGATTTCGCGATTGCCCGGGCCGGACGTAGAGTCGCCCCATGGAAGCCGAACCGCTGACCGACACCGTCGTCCGTCCCGTTCGCGACGTGGATGCCGAGGCCCTCGGCCGCGTGCACGCGACCTGCTGGCACGAGACCTACGATCACCTGATCAGCAAGGCCGCGCTCGAGAACGTCTCGCCCAAGCGGCTCGCCGAACTGTGGACCCACTGGGCCCAGCAGGGCGAGGACTTCCGCATGGTCGCCGCGCTCGTCGAGGGTGAGATCGTCGGCTTCGCCGGCTCGGGTCCCGCCCGCGACCGCGACGCTCCCCGCAACCGCGAGCTGTACTTCATCTACCTGCTCGACCGCTTCCACGGCACCGGCATCGGACAGAAGCTGTTCGACGCGGTCGGCGCCGACGAAGACCTGTACCTGTGGGTCGCGGAGGACAACCCCCGCGCGCACCGCTTCTACACGCGCAACGGCTTCGCGCTCGACGGTGCGACGCACACCGAGCCGTTCCTCGGCGAGACGCTCACCGAAGTCCGCTTCGTCCGCTGAGTGCGGCCGGCGGTGTCGGCGGTGCTGGCCGGCGGTGTCGGCTGACGGCATCCGCGTGCCGCGGGTCGCGGCCGGTTCGATGATCAGCGGCCGCTGACCGTGCCGAAGAGCTTCGCGATCGGCGCGATGACGAGCGGTCGCGCGGCGATCCACCCGCCGACCATCACCGCGACCGAGGCGACGAAGATCCAGAACCCCGCCCAGTTGTCGGCGTAGGCGACGCCGTCCACCGACCCCTGGGCCGCATACATGTGGTTGAGGTTGCGGAGCGCACCGGTCGCGAACACGAGCGCGACGTGCACCACGATGAACGCCACGAAGTAGAGCATCACGGGGAAGTGCACCTTGCGTGCCCACTCGATGGGGTACGCGGCGTTGAGGCGGGCATTCTTCTTCGGCCAGAGTCCGCCCATCCGGAAGCCGGTGACGGCGGCGAGCGGCGCGGCGACGAACACCGTCGTGAAGTACGCGAGCTGCTGCAACGAGTTGTAGTTGACCCAGCCGTTCTCGGTCGGCCAGTCCAGCGACACGTACTGCAGTACCGCCGACAGCGCGTTGGGGAACACCTCCCAGCTCGTCGGCACGATCCGCATCCACTGCCCCGTGGCGAACAGGAGCACGACGAAGATCACGCCGTTGACGAGCCACAGCAGGTCGAGCGCCTGGTGGAACCAGATCGTGAGGCTCGTCTTGCCCTTCCTATCGCGGCGCGGCGTCCAGAACACAGTGGGGCGCTTCTCGGTGCGGATCTGCAGCCCGGTACGGATGATCAGCAGCATGAAGAACGCGTTGAAGAAGTGCTGCCAGCCGATCCACGCCGGGATGCCGACGGGTGCGGCATCCGGCAGGTGATACTCGCCGGGGTACGCGGCGAGGAAGTCCTGCATGGCGGGAAGCGAAAGGATGACACGCACGAGTGCGACAGCCATTCCTGCGGCGAGGAGCAGACCCGCACCGCCGACGAGGAGTGCGCCGATCCACTGACCGCGCGTGAACGGTCCGACGCGGACGGGCTCGGGCCGCGGTGCGGGGCGGTGGTACGCCGCGCGGCCCGGCCACACCGTGCGCGGCACCGTGAGCGGCGCCCGGTCCGCCGTGGCGGGTGCGGGTGCCGGTGCGGTGGCGGGTGCGGGTGTTGGTGCGATGGCGCTTGTTTGCGGCGATGGCGCCGGATCTTCCTGGCGCCCCGACGACGAACTGGCGCCATCGGTGGGCGCGGGCGCGACGGGGGCCTCGGTGGGCGCGGGGGTGGTGGGGGCACCAGCGCTATTGGGGGTGGCGGCCGGAATCGTGCCTGCGGGGGGCCACGCCTCGCCGCCCGCGACGCGCGGCAGTCCTCGGCGCACCGCGGCGGCTCCGGCATCCGCGGCTCCGGCCCCGGGAGCCCCGTCGTGTGCGGGTCCAGCAGCCGTCGTCGCCGCGGCATCCTCCCTCGTGGGGGCTGTCGGTGAGACGCTCACGGACGCGGTCTCCGTCGCGCCACTCTCCTGCGATGGCGCCGCAACGTTCTGGCGCCCTTCCGAAGAGGTGGCGCCATCGCTGAGGTCGCCGCCGTCTCCGATGGCTGCGGAGGCGGATGCCGGTGGCCACGGGTCGCCGCCGGCGACACGCGGAAGCCCTCGCCGCAGAGGCATCACTGCAGCGGTCACGCCAGCGGCAGCCTCTACCGCAACCTCGGGCGCCTCAGCCGACGCGACCGGCGCAGCATCCGCGGGCGGCCACGGGTCACCGCCGGGCCGGCGCGGCAGACCGCGGCGGAGCGCCGTGGCATCCGGGCGGGGCGTCGCCATCAGGACTTCTTGGCTTCGAGGGCCGCGATCAGCTGCGGGACGACGGTGAACACGTCGCCCACGATGCCGAAGTCGGCGATGTCGAAGATGGGGGCGTCGCCGTCTTTGTTGATCGCGACGATCGTCTTCGCCGTCTGCATGCCCGCCTTGTGCTGGATCGCGCCCGAGATGCCGAGAGCGACATACAGCTGCGGCGACACCGACACACCGGTCTGACCGACCTGGTGCGCGTACGGGATGTACCCGGCGTCGACCGCGGCACGCGAGGCGCCTACCGCCGCACCGAGGGTGTCGGCGAGCTGCTCGACGAGCGTGAACTTCTCGGGCGATCCGAGGCCCCGGCCGCCCGCGACGACCTTCGCGGCGCCGCGCAGTTCCGGCCGGCTCGACGTGGCGACGGCGGGATCGAACGACTCGACGGTGGCAGCAGCGGCTCCCGAGGGCGTGACGTCGAGGGCGACGACCCGCGGCGACTGCGCCTCAGCGCGAGCGTCGACCGCACCCTGACGCACCGTGATGACGGGGGCACCGAAGGTCGGCGCGCTCGTGGTGTCGTACGCGCCGCCGTAGACGGAGTGTCGAGCGAGCACGCCCTGGTCGTCGCGCTCCACACCGACGGCGTCGACGGAGAGCGCGAGGCTCTGGCGGGCGGCGAAGCGGCCGGCGATGTCGCGGCCCTCGATCGAGTTCGACACGAGCACCGCATCGGGCTGCACGAGGGCGAAGGCGGATGCCACGGCATCCACGACCGGCACGGTGAGGGCCGTGCCGTCGACCACGGCCGTCAGCACCACGTGCGCCCCGAGCTCGCCCGCCCGCGCCACCAGCGCGGCATCGTCGGAGGGCACGAGGGCGACGGGCGTTCCGACGGCGGCGGCTGCGCCGAGAAGCCCGGCCGCGGAGGCGGCGAGCTCACCTGCGGGAGTGACGTCGAGCACCGTCAGGATGGCATCGGAGGCGAAATCAGTCATCGTCGTTCCCTTCACACCAGACGGTTCTCGATGAGGTAGGCGGCGAGCTTCTCGCCCGCATCGCCCTCGTCGACGACCTTCACGCCCGCACCGCGCGGCGGACGCTCCGACACCGCGGTGAGGATCGTCTGCGGCGCGGCCGAGACGTCGACGTCCACCCCGAGGTCGGCCAGCGACACCGTCTCGAACGGCTTCTTCTTCGCGGCCATGATGCCCTTGAAGTTGGGGAAGCGCGCGTCGGGGAGCGCCTCGGTGATCGAGATGACGGCCGGGAGCGGCGCCGTGACGCGGGCCGTGCCGGCATCCGTCGCGCGCGTGCCCGAGACGGCGGTGTCGGTGATCTCGACGGACGAGAGGGCCGTGGCCTGCGGCACCCCCAGGTGCTCGGCGAGCATCGCGGGAAGGACGCCCGCCGTGCCGTCGGTCGAGAGGTTGCCCGTGATGACGAGGTCGAAGCCGACGCGGCGGGCCGCCGCCGCGAGCACCTTCGCGGTGACACCCAGGTCGGCGCCGGCGAGGGCGTCGTCGGTCACCTGCAGCGCGGTCGCGGCTCCCATCGCGAGTCCCTTGCGGATCGTCGCCGCAGAGGCCTCCGCGGCCATCGACACGACGGCGACCTCGACGCCGTCGTGCGCGTCGGCGTAGGACAGCGCCACTTCGAGCGCCCGCTCGCCGATCTCGTCGAGCACGCGCTCCGACGCACCGCGGTCGGCGAGCCCGGTCTCGAGATCGAGTTTGCGGTCGCCGTATGTGTCCGGGACTTCCTTGACCAGCACCACGATTTTCATGACGTCCTCCGACCTTCGAGTCTATTGACCGGCTCCGCACGCCGACCAGCGCGTGCAGGGAAACCGACTAGCGTGATGCCCGACGGCAGGAGGCGATTTGTGGCTCGCGTGACACCCCCGGGTCTCGACCCCATCGACGAGGCGCGGCGCCAGTGGGTCGCGCACGGCTGGGCGGATGCCGCCGCCGGCATGACCGCCGTCACGTCGGTCATGCGCGCCCACCAGTTGCTGCTCGCGCGGGTCGGCGACGCCCTGAAGCCGTTCGACCTCAGCTTCGCGCGGTACGAGCTCCTCACCCTGCTGAGCTTCTCGCGAGAGGGACGGATGCCGTTGACCTCGGCCGCACGCCGGCTGCAGGTGCACCCGACGAGCGTGACGAACACGGTCGACCGCCTGGAGGCCGCGGGGCTCGTCCGTCGCGAGGCGCATCCCACCGACGGACGGGCGACGCTCGTCGCGCTCACGGATGCCGGTCGCGCGACGGCGGAGCGGGCCACCGCGGCGCTCAACGAGGAGGTGTTCTCCCGGACGGGCCTCGGCGACGCCGACCTCGAGGCGCTCATCGGCACGATCTCGCGACTGCGGGCGGCCTCGGGAGACACGACAGCCTGACTCACCGGTGGCGGAAGTCGGCGGCGCGCTTCTCGCGGAAGGCGGCCATGCCCTCCTTCTGGTCGTCGAGGGCGAACAGCGAGGAGAACACCTGCTTCTCGAAGCGAAGACCTTCGGATGCCGTGGTCTCCAGCGACGCCCGCAGCGCCTCCTTCGCGGCGTACACGACCGGGAGCGACTTGCCGGCGATCGCGTCGGCGACCTTTCCGGCTTCCTCGAGCAGATCGGCGGCGGGCACGACGCGGGAGACGAGGCCCGCTCGTTCGGCTTCGCCGGCATCCATCATCCGACCCGTGAGGACGAGTTCGGCGGCCTTGTAGTAGCCGATGGCGCGCGGCAGGCGCTGCGTGCCGCCGAGGCCGGGGATGACCCCGAGGGTGATCTCGGGCTGACCGAACTTCGCGGTGTCGGCGGCGAGGATGATGTCGCACGTCATGGCGAGTTCGCATCCGCCGCCGAGGGCGTACCCGGCGACGGCGGCGACGACGGGCGTGCGCACGCGGCTGAACGCCTCCAGCCCGACGAAGGGGTTGTCCATCGTCATCTCGCGCGGCGTCTTCGCCTCCATCTCCTTGATGTCGGCACCCGCGGCGAAGGCACGGTCGGAACCGGTGAGCACGATGCAGCCGATGCCCTCGTCGGCGTCGAACGCCGCGGCCGCGTGCGCGAGCTCGGTGACGAGCGTGGAGTTCAGCGCGTTGAGCGCCTCGGGGCGGTCGAGGGTGATCCAGCCGACGCGTCCGCGCGTCTCGGTCCGGATGGTCGCGTACTCGGTCATGTCCCCCATCGTGTCACCGCCCGCCGACGCGCGCCCCGTCATCGCGACGTGTCAGACAGGACGTGGCGGCCGATGATGACGCGCATGATCTCGTTCGTCCCCTCGAGGATCTGGTGCACGCGCAGATCGCGCACGACCTTCTCGATCCCGTAGTCCTGCAGATAGCCATATCCGCCGTGCAGTTGGAGGGCTTCGTTGGCGACGGTGAACCCGGCATCCGTCGCGAAGCGCTTGGCCATCGCGCACTGCACGGTGACCTCCTCGCGCGACGGCGCGTCGGGGTCGCCCGTCGTCAACGCGTCGAGCGCGTGAGCGGCGTCGCGCACGAGCGCGCGCGCGGCGCGCAGCTCGGTGGCCATGTCGGCGAGGCGGAAGACGATCGCCTGCTTGTCGGCGAGCGGCTCGCCGAACGTGAAGCGCTCGTGCACGTAGCGCACGGCCCGGTCGAGGGCCCACTGCGCACCGCCCAGCGAGCAGGCGGCGATGTTGATGCGCCCGCCGTTGAGTCCGCTCATCGCGATCGCGAACCCGCCGCCGACCGAACCGAGAACCGCGGATGCCGGTACCCGCACGCGGTCGAGGATCACCTGGCGCGTCGGCTGCGCGTTCCAGCCCATCTTCTTCTCGTTCGGCCCGAACGAGAGGCCCTCGGCATCCCCCGGGACGAGGAAGGCGGTGATGCCGCGCGCGCCTCCCGCGCCGGAGCCGGTGCCCGGGTCGGTACGCGCCATCACGACGTACACCCCCGCCTCGCCGGCGCCCGAGATGAACTGCTTCACCCCGGTGAGCACGTAGGTGTCGCCCTCGGCGATGGCCGACGTCGTGATCGCGGCGGCATCCGATCCGGCTCCGGGCTCGGTGAGGCAGTACGCGCCCAGGTCGGTCATGGCCGTGAGCCCGGGCAGCCACTGCTGCCGCTGCTCCTCGCTCCCGTACCGGTCGATCATCCACGCCACCATGTTGTGGATCGTGATGTACGCGGCGATGGTCGGGTCGCCCTGGGCGAGCTCTTCGACGATGGTGACCGCGTCGCTGCGCGTGAGTCCGGTGCCGCCGACGTCTTCGCGGACGTAGAGGCCGCCGAGGCCCAGCTCCCCCGCCACCGCGAGCACATCGCGCGGGAAGTGCTTCTGCTGGTCCCACTCCAGCGCATGCGGAGCGAGGCGGGTTCGGGCGAAGTCGCGGACGGCATCCAGGATCGCGTCTCGTTCGTCCCGAGACAGCGAAGCGGTGGCGGTCATGCTCATGTGTTCACATCCTTGTGAGACAAAACGACAGCAAGGGCGGCCCCGGTGAGGGCACTGTGATCAGTTTACATGGACGTCCTAGTATCTGGCTCGCCACCCTCGCCCCACCCGCCACGCAGAACGCGATGGCGCCACTTCCCCGCGATGGCGCCAAAGAGCGGCGGCGCCGCGACGAGGAAGTGGCGCCATCGGTGCGCCGGCGCGGGGGTGCGGCTAGTACACGATCAGCGGCCGCACCGAGGAGCGGGAGTCGCGGTGGTCGCTCCCGCCCGTGAAGGTCACCCGCAGCAGGTGCACCCCGCGCGACAGCGTCGGCAGCGCGATGTCGATCTTCCCCTTCGCGGATGCCGGCAGCGCCACCGATGCGATGGTCTTCGTGCCGTCGGTCACGGTGATCGTGCCCACCGGCGCACTGCGGTCCGCGGCCACGACCGTGCCGACGACGCGCACCGGCGTCCCCTTCTTCGCGATCAGCCGCGTCGGAGCCGCCTTCGTCACCGTCTTCGTGGGCGCCGCGTCGACGAGGACCGCCACCGTGCGTGCCGGGACCGTGACCGTGCCCGATGCCGCCGTCCACGACGTCGACTTCACGACGGGGTCGGCGCCCTTCGCCTGCGCCGGCGTGAGCGCGAACCCGCGACCCGCCAGCTCCGGGAGCACCTGCGTCGTCTCCTCCGGCGAGGCGTTGAAGACGACGAGCGCGCCGTCGAGCGCCGGATCGGCGTCGGCGCCCACGAGGTCGTCGATCTGCATGACGATGACGCCGGGCGTGGCATCCGGACCGCTCGCGGGGAACGATACCTTCTGCTCGATCCGCTCGGCCGAACCCAGCCGCAGCAGGCCCACCTCCGAGCGCACCCGCAGCAGGTCGAGCGCCGCCGCCTCCGCCGTCGCGATGTCGTCGGGTCCCGGCTTGAGGGCGGGATCGGCCAGCAGCGGCGCCATGATCGACCACTTCTCGCCGTTGTCGGCCGCCCGCGGTAGGCCCGACCCGAAGGTGGACTCCTGTCCCGTCCAGTCGATGCGGTTGAACCAGTCGCCGGAGTTGTAGCTGTTGCGATCGAGCGACTTCGACCGCAGCAGCTCCGTGCCCGCGTGCCAGAACGACGGCGTCTGCGACAGCGTCGCGGTCGCCAGCGACAGCGTGTTCATCCGCACGCGATCGGACATCGACGTGTCCCGCGGCAGCTTCAGCACCGACAGGTCGTACAGCGTCTCGTTGTCGTGCGCGTCGACGTAGCTGATGATCTCGTCGGGCTGGTCGGCGTACCCCGCCGACTGGCCGTTGTAGTCGAGCTCCGCGCCCGTCCTGACGCTGCCGTCAGCGGTCGTCAGCGCGAAGTCGCGGAGGTTGCCCGCGAGACCCAGCTTCACGAGGTCGGTCTGCCGAGCCAGGTCGGCGAGCGCCTGCTCCGTCGTGCCGTTGATGCCGTCGCCGTTGGGGTCGGTGCCGAGGCCCGTGCCGTACCCCTGCCGGAACGTGGAGCCGCTGTCGACAGGACTGCCGCCGTGCACGGCATCCCGCAGCCGGTCGGAGAACGTGCCGATGCCCGTGCCGCCCAACTGCCCCTGCGTCGCCTGCTCGAAGAGGGCGTTGTCGGCGACCTCCCCGAAGTTCCAGCCCTCGCCGTAGAGGTAGATGGCCTTCCCGTCGACCCCGTCCTTCTTGAGCGTGAGACCGTCGAGGGCGTCGCGGATCGCGAGCATGTTCTCCTTCGAGTGGTGGCCCATGAGGTCGAAGCGGAAGCCGTCGACCTTGTAGTCACGGGCCCAGGTGACGACGGAGTCGACCATGAGCTTCTGCGCCACCTCGTGCTCGGTCGCGACGTTCTGGCAGCACGTCGACGTCTCGACGCCGCCGGCGGCGTTCAGCCGGTGATAGTAGCCCGGCACGACGCGGTCGAGCACCGAGCGGTCCGCCTGCCCGGACGCCGCGGTGTGGTTGAACACCTCGTCGAGCACGACCTGGAGCCCCATGCCGTGGAGCGAGCCCACCATCGTGCGGAACTCGGCCACCCGCGCCCCGCCGTCGGCTTCCACCGCGTACGAGCCTTCCGGCGCGGAGAAGTGGAACGGGTCGTAGCCCCAGTTGAAGCCGTCGGTGTCGGCGACGGCCTCCACGCAGGCCTGCTGCTCGGTGGATGCCGGGCCGAACGACGCCAGATCGCAGTCGGGCGTCTCCTGCGCCGCCCTGTCCTCCTCGATCGTCGCGATGTCGAAGGAGGGGAGCAGGTGAACCGTGTTGATCCCCGCCTTCGCCAGCTGGCGCAGCTGCGTCGTGCCCGCGCTGTCGCGGGCGAACGCGAGGTAGGTGCCCCGCTCCTGCTCCGGAACCGTCTCGTCGGTGATGGAGAAGTCGCGGATGTGCAGTTCGTAGATCGCCCGGTCGACGGCGCGCTCGATGCGCGGCGCCTTCGCCTTCTGCCACACCTTCGGCATCCAGCTCTTGTCGCGGAGGTCGACGGCGACCGACCTCGTCGAGTTCAGCGTCAGCCCGACCGAGTACGGATCGGTCACCGTGTTCGTCTCGATCGCGTCGGTCGTCGGCGCGTAGACCACGACCTCCCACAGGTACTCGTCGCCCTTGCGCGCGCCCGTGGCGACCGTCCATGTTCCGGCGGTTGGGTCGAACGACGCGGGATGCCGGACGGGATCGCCGTCGCCTCCCGCCGGCCACGTGAGGAGCGTCGCCGCCTGCGCGGTCGGCGCCCACAGCCGGAAGGTCGGGCTGGCCTTCGCCCCCGTGCGCGGGAACGTCACGCCGAGCGCGTCGTCGTCGACGGCGTCGGCGTACAGGTCGTCGAGCACGCCGGGGATCTGCACGCCGGTGAACGCTGTAAGAGCGCCGTCGGCATCCCGCTGCGCGACACGCAGCTGACCGCGGAGCAGATCGGCCCCGGCGGCACGGTCGGCGGGCACGCGGAGAGCCGTGAACGTCGCCAGCGCGGGGAAGCGCTCCTTCTGGGCGTCGGTGAGGCCGCCCTCGACGGGCTCGAGCGCGAGCGGTGCGTCGCCGCCCACGACCTCGCCCTCCTCGATTGCGAGGCCCGCGTCGCTCGATCCGTAAAGCGCCCACGTGGCATCCGCTGCGGCTGCGCCGAGGGCCTGCGGCCAGGCGATGGTCGTTGCGTCGATCCAGTGGGCTCGCGACTCGCCGGTGCCCGCGAGGGGCGGGTCGGCGACCTCGATCTCGAGCACGTGCGTCGACACGTCGTAGCGGAACACGACGCGCTTGCCCTCGGTGGCCGAGAACGAGATGTTCCCGCCGTCGCGGACGCCGTCCGCGCCGTAGTTCTCATCCCAGCTCAGCCCGTGCGCCACCTTGAGCTCGTAGGACCCGGTGGGGATGCGGTCGGTCGCGAACTCGTAGACCCCGTCACGATCGCCGTCGAGCATGAGGCTGCGCAGGCAGTCGGGCGACCAGTCGGCGGCGCACCCGATCTCGCTCTGGAACGATCCCGGCAGGGTGACGACGGGGCCTTCCGCCGTCGACTGCGCGCGCTTGGTGAGCGGGTCGAAGTAGAACGTGATCGACCCGCCGTCGTGGGAGATGGCGATGTTCGCGCCCCCCGCCACCCCGTCGGCGCCGTAGTTCTCGTCCCAGCTCTTCTCGGTGGCGACCTTGTACTCGTAGTCGCCCGCCGGAAGATCGACGGTCAGCCGCCAGATCCCGTCGACGAGCTCCATCTGCGCTTCGTCGCAGTCGGGCGCCCAGTCGCCGGCGCACCCCATCTCGGAGTTGAGGTTGCCCGGGATGCTCACGAAGTCGTACGCGGTCGGCTCGGTGGGCTCCTCTGGCTCCTCTTCCGCGGCGAGCGTGATGCGGTTGCCCGCCGACGCGTAAGTGGATGCCGCCGACCGCTGGCCCGCGGCATCCGTCGACACCGCGCGGTACTCGATGAGCGTGCCGTCGTCGAGCCCGCCGACGTCGTGGAAGACGCGGGGCGAGGTCGTCTCGGCCGTGCCGAGCGGATGCCACTCGTCGGAGCCGACGACCCGCCACGCGAAGCTCGTCTGCCGCCACGACTGGTCGGTGGACGCGGCGACGGGTGCCGACCCGGTGAGCGCCGCCCCTGCTTCGGGCACCGACACCGTCAGGGGCGCCGCCTCGGCGGGTGCCGTGACGGGGCCATCGGCGCGGAGTACGACGGCCGATAGGGCCGGGACCGTGACGGATGCCACGGCCGCCGCGTCGGAGGCGGTGTCGGCCGTCTCGCCGCAGAGGCCGGTGAAGGCGGCATCCGCGGTGAGGGTCGGCACGTCGACGGTCGCGGCGGAGTCCGTGTTGTTGAGGGCGACGAGGTACTCGACGCGGTCGGTCGGATCGACGCGGGAGAACGCGTACACGCCGTCGGCGGCGTACCGCTCGATCTGCGCGCCGTCGACCAGCGCGGGGTGGGCCTCGCGCAGGTCGGCGAGGGCGGCGATGTGCGTGTACAGCGGCGCGTCGATGTCGTAGCGGTCGACCGAACCCACCGTCTCGCCCGTGAGGAGGGTCTGGTCCCGGTACTCGGCCACCTCGCTCGCGAAGAGCGACTGCCGCGCGCTCTTGTCGTTGCCGGCACCCGCGCCCGCGAAGCCCTGCTCGTCGCCGTAGTAGACGACCGGCTGGCCGCGGCTCAGGAACAGGAGGTCGTGCGCGAGGAGGTCGCGACGCACGGCGTCGCCGGAGTCCTTCAGGAAGTAGCCGATGCGCCCCATGTCGTGGTTGCCGAGGAACGTCGGCAGCGCCGTGGCGGAGGAGTCGGTCGTCGTGTAGCGGTCGTCGCCCGCGAACAGCTTGGAGAGCGTTGAGACGTTGCCGCCCTTCGCGAAGCTCGTCGCCGCCGACTGGAAGCCGAAGTCGAGCACCGAGTTCATGTCGGTGCCGCGCACGTACGGCGACAGCGCCGCCGGGTCGGCGTCGTACACCTCGCCGAACATGAAGAAGTCGTCCTTGCCCTGCGCGTGGGCGTAGTCGAGCACCTCGGTCGTCCACTGCTTCCAGAAGGCGAAGTCGACGTGCTTGGCGGTATCGATGCGGAAGCCGTCGATGCCGAGGTCGATCCAGTCCTGATACACGTCGACGAAGCCGCTGACGACATCGGGATGCTCGGTCATCAGGTCGTCCAGGCCCGCGAAGTCGCCGAACGTCGTCGACTCCCCCGAATACGTCGAGTCGCCGCGGTTGTGGTATAGCGTCACGTCGTTCAGCCACGCGGGGACCTTCACGTCGGCTTCGGCCGCGGAGACGACGGGCGTGTAGGGGAAGCTCGTCGCGGCATCCAGGTCGGGGAAGTCTCCCGTGCCCGCGTAGTCGGCGGGATCGAAGGACGTGCCGGATGCGTCGCGATAGGGCGAGGTCTCCTGATCGATATAGGAGTACTGGCCCTCCTCGTACGAGATCACATCGGCGGTGTGGTTCGTGATGATGTCGAAGTAGACGTCGATGCCCTCGGCGTGGGCGTCGTCGATGAACGCCTCGAGCTCGGCGTTCGTGCCCAGGTGCGGGTCGATCTGGGTGAAGTCGGTGATCCAGTACCCGTGGTAGCCCGCACTGGCGTTGTCGCCCTCCCCCTGCACCGGCTTGTTGCGGAAGCTCGGGGTGAGCCAGATGGCGGTCGTCCCGAGGCCTTTGATGTAGTCGAGCTGCGCGCGGAGGCCGGCGATGTCACCGCCGTTGTAGAAGCCCGACGATGTGGGATCGAACCCGGTGCTCAAGCGGTCTCCCGTGAGTCCGCCTTCGTCGTTGGCGGTGTCGCCGTTGGCGAAGCGGTCGGTCATGACGAAGTAGAACTGCTCGCCCGCACCGGCCTGCCGCACCGGCTCGGCCACGAGAGCGTCGTCGGCGGCGGAGTACCCGGCGCGCAGCGACACGGCTTCGAGGCCGACGCGGTGGGCGGCGTCGTCGAAGAGGAAGCGCAGCGTCGACGGACCGGCCACCGTCAGCGGGATGTCGTCGCCGCCGCCGTTCAGACCGTACGACTCGTCCCACGCGTCGTTCACCGCGACCTTGTAGCTCCACGAGCCCGCCGGCACCTCGAACTCCGCGGCGTACACGTCGGGATCGTCGGTGGGCTGGAGTTCGGTCTCGGCGCAGTCGGGCTGCCAGTCACCGGAGCAGCCGAGCTCGCTCTGCAGGTCGCCGACGAGGGCGAACGTGCGCGGGTCGGCAGCGACGGCGGGCGGCGGGGCGACGAGCGAGAGACCCCCTGCGAGGAGGGCGGTCGCGCTCAGAACGGCGGTGAAACGACGCAGACGGCTGGCGGTGAAGGATGTCGACACGGTGATGCTCCCGAGCGTTCGCAGACACGTCGTCGTGCCTGGTGCTGTCCGACCGACGATACTCAGACCGGTCACAGTCGCGCGTGAGAAAGCCCTCATGCGTGCGCGGCCGCCGGCATCCGCGGCTAGAGGCGCTCGATGAGCGTCGCGTTCGCCATGCCGCCGCCCTCGCACATCGTCTGCAGACCCCACCGGCCTCGCGTGTGCTCGAGGTGGGCCACCAGCGTGCCGAGGAGCCGCGTGCCGCTCGACCCGAGCGCGTGGCCCAGCGCGATCGCGCCGCCCCAGGGGTTCATCCGCGCCGGATCAGCGCCCAGCTCCGCCGCCCAGGCGAGCGGTACCGACGCGAACGCCTCGTTGACCTCGTAGGCATCCAGGTCGTCGATCGACAGCCCGGCCCGCGACAGGATGCGCCGCGTCGCGGGGATCGGACCGGTGAGCATGAGGAGGGGGTCAGAACCCGTGACCGCGAACGCGTGGAACCGCGCGCGCGGCGTGAGGCCCAGCGCGAGGGCAGTTTCCTCGGCCATGATGAGCACCGCCGATGCCCCGTCGGTGAAGGGGGAGGAGTTGCCCGCCGTGATCCGCCAGTCCACCTCGGGGAACCGTGCCGACGTCTCCGGCGTGCGGAAGGCCGGTGGAAGCCCCGCGAGCCCCGCGGTCGTCGTGCCGCGCCGGACCGTCTCGTCGGCGGCGACCCCGTCGACCTCGAGCAGCTGACTCGCGAACAGCCCGGCATCCGTCGCCTCGGTCGCTCGCTCGTGCGATTCCGCCGCGAACGCGTCGAGGTCGTCGCGCGTGAAGCCCCAGCGCTGCGCGATCAGCTCGGCCGACACCCCCTGGTTGACGAGGCCCTCGGGATACCGCGCGCGCAGGAGGGGCGACACCGGCGATCCGCCGACCGCGGACGACGTCCCCAGCGGCACCCGGCTCATCGACTCGACCCCGCCCGCGATGACGATGTCGTACTGCCCGCTCATGACACCCTGCGCCGCGAAGTGCGCGGCCTGCTGGCTCGACCCGCACTGGCGGTCGATCGTCGCCGCCGGAACCGTCTCGTCGAAACCCGCGGCGAGCGCCGCCTGCCGCGCCACGTTCGACGACTGCTCACCGACCTGACTGACGCACCCGAGCAGCACGTCGTCGACCTGCGCCGACTCCAGGCCGTTGCGTTCGAGGACGGCCCGCAGCACGAGCGCGGCGAGGTCGACGGGATGGATGCCGGACAGCGCTCCTCCCGGCTTGCCCCTCCCCGACGGGGTGCGGACGGCGTCGACGATGACGGCGGTGCGGCCCATGTCAGCCCTCGGCTTCCGCCTCGCGCAGCGAGATCGCGGCGGTGCCGACGTCGTCGACGAAGCCCGCGATGTGACGCTCATCGGGACCGACGTACTCCGACAGCGGCCGGATGAGCGCGTTGGCGGCAGTCTGCTCCATGATGTGGGCCGTCCAGCCGACGACGCGCGCCGCGACGAACAGCGGCGTGAAGGTCAGGGTGTCGAAGCCCATGAGGTTGTACGCCGGACCCGACGGGTAGTCGAGGTTCGGGTAGATGCCCTTGCGCGCGACGAACTCCGCCTCCAGCGTCGCGTAGAGCGCTTCGACGTCGGGGCGGTCGTAGTGGGCGATCAGCGTGTCGAGGGCCGCCTTCATCGTCGGCACCCGGGAGTCGCCGCGCTTGTACACGCGGTGCCCGAAGCCCATGATCTTGCGCTTCTCGGCGAGCGCCTTCTCGAGCCAGGGCACGACGGCATCCGCGTCGCCGATCTCGTCGAACACGTGCAGCACCGCCTCGTTGGCGCCGCCGTGGAGCGGCCCCTTGAGTGCACCGATCGCGCCGACGACGGCGGAGTACAAGTCGCTGAGCGTCGAGCTGATGACGCGGGCCGTGAACGTCGACGCGTTGAAGGAGTGCTCCGCGTAGAGGATCATCGACCGGTTGAACGCGTCGACGACGACGGGGTCGCTCTCCTCGCCGAAGGTCATCCAGAGGAAGTTGGCGGCGTAGTCGAGGTCGTCGCGCGGGGCGATCGGCTCCTGCCCGCGCCGGCGGCGCTGCCCGTAGGCGACGATGGCCGGCAGGGCGGCGAACAGGCGGATGCTGCGGGCGAGGTTGTCCTCGCGCGTTCCGCTCGCGTCGAGCACCGACCCGGTGCCGGCGAGGTCACGGGCGCCGAGCACGCTGACGGCGGTGCGCACCTCGTCCATGGGATGCGCATCGAGCGGAGTGAGTTCGATCGCGGCACGCACATCGTCGGCCAGCGCGCGGTGCGAGCGCTCCACGCGGCGGAGCTCGGCCAGCTGCGCGTCGTCAGGCAGCTCGCCGTGCCAGAGCAGGTACGCGACCGCCTCGGCCGACTGCGTCGCCGCCAGTTCGTGCACGGGGTACCCGCGGTACAGCAGGGAGTTCGTGTCGGGGTTGACCTTGCTGATGGCGGTGACGTCGGCGACGACGCCGGCCAGCCCCTTCTTGATGTCGGTCATGGCGTAGCCCTTCTGTCGTTCCGGTCGTTGAGCGAGGAGCGAGGAGCGAAGCGACGAGACCAAACGCGTTTCGTCTCGCTCGGCTCGCTCAACGACCGGGAGTGTCGATCTGGAAGTTGAAGATGTCCTGGTCGAAGTGGTTGTACTGCTCGTAGTCGATGAGGTCGTACAGGTCGGCGCGATGCTGCATCTCTCCCAGCTTCGACGTGAGGTGTCCGTCTTCGGTCAGCGTATCCAGTGCACGGCCGGCCGCGCCCATCGCGATGCGCAGGAGGGACACCGGCCAGATGACGATGGCGACTCCGGCGTCCCGCAGCTGCGCCGAGGAGAACAGCTCGGACTTGCCGAACTCGGTCATGTTGGCGAGAACCGGCACCCCCAGCGCCGAGGCCATCGCCTCGAACTCGCCCAGATCGCGCATGGCCTCGGGGAAGATCGCATCGGCTCCGGCATCCACGAGTGCTTTCGCCCGATCGATCGCGGCGTCCAGTCCGTCGACGGCGCGGATGTCGGTGCGCGCCATGATGAGGAAGTCCGGGTCGCGGCGGGCGTCGACGGCCGCGCGGATGCGCTTGATCGCGGTGTCGGCGTCGACGACCGCCTTGCCGTCGAGATGGCCGCACCGTTTGGGATTCACCTGGTCTTCGATGTGCGCGCCGGCGACACCCGCATCCTCGAGGGTCTGAATCGTGCGGGCGACGTTCATCGGCTCGCCGAAGCCGGTGTCGGCGTCGATGATCGCGGGAAGGTCGGTCATCCGCGCGATCTGCTGGCCGCGAGTGGCGACCTCGGTGAGCGTCGTGAGGCCGATGTCGGGGAGGCCGAGGTCGGCCGACAGCACCGCCCCCGAGATGTAGACCCCGTCGAAGCCCTTCCGCTCGATGAGGCGCGCGGAGAGGGGATTGAACGCGCCGGGGAACTGCAGCAGCTCGCCCGCGGCGAGCCGCTCGCGGAGCCGCCGACGCTTCTCGGTGGCCGGGACGGTGGAGTACAGCATCAGAAGCTCCTCGCGGGTTCGGGCGTTTCGTCTCGTCGCTGCGCTCCTCGCTCAACGACCGGGGCCGGGGTCCGGTCGTTGAGCGAGCGCAGCGAGACGAAACGCAGCATCAGAAGAGTCCCGACGGTCGCGGCGCCGCGTCGAGCACGCCCGCGCGGGCGACGAATCCGAGCGCGCGCACCTCGTCGGCCGTGAGCTCGGGCAGGCGCTCGGCGAGCGCGAGGAACCGGTCGATCTCGGCCGGCTCCAGCACGGGCTCGGCGAGGAGGCGGAACTTGCGCACGTAGTCGGCGCGCGCGAACGGCCTGGCCCCGAGCGGGTGCGCGTCGGCGACGGCGATCTCGTCGACGAGAGTCGAGCCGTCGGTGAGCGTGATCTCCACGCGTCCGCCGAACGCCTTCTCGGCGGGATCGTCGGAGTGGTAGCGGCGCGTCCACTCGGCATCCTCGGCCGTCGTGATCTTCTGCCACAGCGCCACGGTGTCGGCACGGGAGGCGCGCTCCGGCGTGTACGAGTCGACGTGATGCCAGCCGCCGTCCTGCAGCGCCACCGCGAAGATGTACGGGATCGAGTGATCGAGCGTCTCGCGCGACGCCGTCGGGTCGTACTTCTGCGGGTCGCCCGCGCCCGAGCCGATCACGTAGTGGGTGTGGTGGCTCGTGTGGAGCACGATCGAGGCGACGTTCGCCGGGTCTACGAGCTCCGGATGCGCACTGTGGAGCTTGCGCGCGAGGTCGATCCACGCCTGCGCCTGATACTCGGCCGAGTGCTCCTTCGTGTACGAGTCGAGGATGCCGCGCTTGGGCTCGCCCGGCGCGGGGAGGGGAACCTCGTACGACGCCTCGGGCCCGTCGAGGAGCCAAGCGATCACGCCGTCCTCGCCTTCGTAGATCGGGTTGGGCGACGTCTCGCCGCGCATCGCACGATCGACCGCCTCGACGGCCATCTTGCCCGCGAAAGCCGGAGCGTGGGCCTTCCACGTGGAGATCTCGCCCTTGCGGGACTGCCGGGTCGCGGTGGTCGTGTGCAGGCCCTGAGCGACGGCCTGTTCGATCGTCTCGACGTCGAGCCCGAGCAGGGTGCCGATGCCCGCCGCCGCCGAGGGGCCGAGGTGGGCGACGTGGTCGATCTTGTGGCGGTGGAGGCAGATCGCCCGCACGAGGTCGATCTGGATCTCGTATCCCGTCGCGATGCCGCGCACGAGCGCTGCGCCGTCGGCGCCGACGTGCTGGGCGACGGCGAGGATCGGGGGGATGTTGTCGCCGGGGTGGGAGTAGTCGGCGGCGAGGAAGGTGTCGTGGTAGTCGAGCTCCCGCACCGCCACACCGTTGGCCCATGCCGCCCATTCCGGGCTCGTGCGGGTCTCGGCCGTGTCGCTCGGCACGCCGAAGATGCTCGCGCCCTCCCCGCCGCGCGAGACGGGGTGGTCGAGGGCCTGGGCGCGCGCGGCGCTCACGGGGGCACGCGTGAGCGAGGCGGCTGCGACGGCCGCGTTGTCGATGATCCGGTTGATGATCATGTCGACGACGTCATGATCGACGGCGACGGGATCGACGGCGACCTCCGCGATCTTGTGCGCGAGCTGGTCCTCCCGGGCGAGGTTCTCGTCGCTGCGGTGGACGCGGACGGTGTGGGCGACGGTCATGGGGTTGCCTCCAGGGAGTCGAGGATGCCGGTCAGGGCGTTGTGCAGATGGACGTGCGTGGCGTGCGCGGCGAGGTCTCCGTCTCCGGCGGCGATCGCGTCGGCGATGACCCGGTGCTCGGCGACGGATGCCGTCAGCCGCGCCGGCCGGTCACGCGCCAGGCGACGCACGCGCACGAGGTGGGTACGCACGGTGCGGAGGGCGGCGGTCAGGTAGTCGTTGGCGACGGCGGTGTCTACGGCCGCGTCGAAGCGCGCGATGAGGGCGTAGTAGTCGTCGGGCGCGGCGCTCGGGTCAACCGCCGAGAACTCCGTGGCGAGGGCGGCGAACACGGTCGGATCACCCCGGCGCGCGGCCAGTCGAGCGGAGCTCTCTTCGAGGGCCCGGCGGAGTTCGAACAGTTCGCGGATGTCGTCGGCGTCGATCGCCGTGACGACGGTGACGCGCGGTGAGGCCTGGGCGACCAGTCCGTCGGCGGCGAGCCGGCTGAGGGCTTCGCGCAGCGGGGTGCGGCTGACGCCGAGTCGCGTGGCCTGCTCCACCTCAGCCAGCACGGCGCCGGCGGGCAGAGTGCCCGACTGGATCTCGTCGAGGAGGGTCGCGTACGCCCGGTCGCTCGCTCGCATCGCTGGCTCCCTCCGCCGATTCGACCCTTCTACTGTATACACAAGCCAGGGAATGTGGCACTTTAGCTGCGCATCATGCGCATGATGCATACACAGCGAGGAGACTCGCACTGATGGAGATCCGGCCCGATCCTCCGGCATCCGTATATTCACAAATTTGTGAAATCGGTGTAGCCTCCGGAGCATGACCACTGTCGTCCGCACGAGCGGGCTCACCAAGATCTACACGCGCACCCACGCTCTGGACGGCCTCGACCTCCGTGTCGACGAAGGCCAGATCCACGGATTCCTCGGACCCAACGGAGCCGGGAAGTCGACGACGATCCGCATCCTCCTCGGGCTGGCGCGAAAGACCGCCGGCGAGGTCACCGTCTTCGGTCGCGATCCCTGGCGCGACGCCGTCGACCTGCACCGGCGCATCGCCTCCGTCCCCGGAGACGTGAGCGTCTGGCCGAACCTCACCGGCGGCGAGGCGATCGATCTCCTGTCACGCCTCCGCGGCGCCCGGCGTCACGATGCCGCCTACCGCGCCGAGAAGGAACGCCTCTCGGAGGTGTTCGACTTCGATCCGCGCAAGAAGGGCCGCACCTACTCCAAGGGGAATCGGCAGAAGGTCGCACTCATCGCCGCCTTCGCCGTGCCCGCCGATCTGTACATCCTCGATGAGCCGACCAGCGGTTTGGACCCGCTCATGGAGGTGATGTTCCGGCAGGAGATCCAGCGCGTGCGGCAGGCCGGAGCCACGGTGTTGCTGTCGAGCCACATCCTCTCGGAGGTCGAGCAGCTGTGCGATCGGGTCTCGATCATCCGGTCGGGTCAGGTCGTCGAGACCGGCACGCTCGCCGAACTGCGTCACCTCACACGCACCCAGATCTCGTTCGAGGCCCCGGATGCCACGGCCGCCGCCGGCATCCCCGGCGCGCACGACGTCGCCGCAGCCGACGGGCGGGTGAGTTTCAGCGTCGACAGCGACGCCGTCGCCGACACGCTTCCAGAGCTGGCGAAGCGTCGTGTCGTGGGGCTCCGGGTCGCTCCCCCCTCGATGGAGGAGCTCTTTCTGCGTCACTACGGCGACGACCTCGCAGCGCTCGAGGGCGACGCGCGATGAACCGTGTTCGCGTCCTTCTCGGGCAGCGCGCACGTCGGGACGGTGCGCAGGTCGCGCTGTGGGCCGGGGGCGCGGGCCTGCTGGCGTTCGCTGCGTATGCAGGGGTGGACGGGACGTACGGCAGCGAGGGCGATCGGACATCGCTCCTCGCGGCCGCCCTCGCGAACCCCGTCATCCTGCTGTTCCGCGGGCTGCCGTCGGGCACGGCACCGGGCGCATTCATCGTGTTCCTGATCTTCCCCTGGCTTGCGCTGCTGGCCGCCTTCATGAGCACGTTCCTCGCGGTACGGCACACGCGCGGCGATGAAGAGGCGGGCCGCGCCGAGCTCGTCGCGGCGACGCCCGCCGGTCGAACGCTTCCCATCGTCACCACCGTCGTGCACGGCATCCTCGCCAACGCTCTGCTCGCCGCCCTGATTGCAGGGGCGCTGATCGCCGTCGGCCTCGACGCATCCGGAGCGGCACTCGCCGGGGTCGCCGCCGGTGCTGTCGGCGTCGTGTTCCTCGGTGTCGGGCTACTCGCCGCACCGCTCGTCCGCTCGTCGCGGGCCGCCAACAGCGCCTCCGTCTGGACGGTGCTGGTCACGTTCGTCCTCGCGGGGACGGGCAACGCCCTCGGCACACCGAGCGACGACCTGACGCGCATGGAGAGCTCATGGGTGACGTGGCTGTCGCCGTTCGGGTGGGGCGAGAACACCCGCGCGTTCGACGCCGACCAATGGGGCCCGGTGTACCTGTGCCTCTTCGTGGGTCTCGCGCTCGCGGCGATCGCCGTCGCTCTCGCGTCGGTCCGCGACCTGGGCAGCAGCTTCCTCGGCGAACGTCGCGGCCGCGCAGAGGGGTCCGCGCTGCTCTCCCACCCGGTCGGGCTGGTGTGGCGACTCACCCGCGGCGCACTGCTGGGCTGGGCGATCGGCGGCTTCCTCGTCGGTGTGCTGTCGACGTCGCTCGCCTCGATCGTCGCCGAGGTCGGCGCGACGAACCCCGCCGTCGAGGACGTCCTCCGACAGATCGCGGGTCAGGGAAGCATCGCCCAGGGAACGGTCACGACGTTCTTCACGATGATTGGAGTGTTCGCCGCGTGCGTAGCGGTGCAGACCGTCTGCCGAGCACGACAGGAGGAGGCGCACGGCACGGCGGAACCACTCCTGTCGGCCCCCGTACACCGTGTGCGCTGGCTCGCCGGCTACCTGGCGGTCGCGCTGCTCGGCATCACGGCCGTCATCGGAGCGGGGGTCCTCGGTGCGGCGGCGGGTATCGCCGGCGGAGACGGCGACGCGTCACTGATGCGGACGGTCGTGATCACCGGTGTGGGGCAGGTCGCCGCGGCATCCGTGTTCCTCGTCGTCACGGCGCTCCTGTTCGTCGTGGCGCCCAGACTCACGATCCCGGCAGGGTGGACGCTCGTGCTCGTCGCGATGGTCCTCGGCCTCTTCGGGCCGCTGTTCCAGTTCCCCGAGTGGCTCGTCCACGTCTCCCCGATCGCTGTGACTCCGCTCGTCGACGGGGAGGACGTCGATCTCCGCGGACTGTGGTGGCTCCTCGTGGCGACGGCAGCCGGAGCGACGGCATCCCTCGCCCTCATGCGTCGGCGTGAGCTCGCCCCGGCGGGTTAGGGTCAGAACATGGGGGATCATCCCGGCACCGCACCGGCCGAGCAGGCGGCAGCCCTGCTGGCAGCCGCGGGGATGTCGCGCATGCCGGCCCGCGTAATGATGGCGCTCGTCGGCTCCCCCGACGCGGGATACACCGCCGCCGAACTCGGCGAACGACTGGGAGTGTCGCCCGCCGCGGTCTCGGGCGCCGTGCGGTATCTCGTGTCGATGCGGCTCATCCAGCGGGTGTCGAAGCCGGGTGAGCGTCGCGACCGCTACGACCTCGTCGACGACGCGTGGGCAGGGATGATCACGGCGAACGCGCCGATGTATGCGACGCTCGCGGCAGCGATGGACGACATCGCCGACGAGAACGTCGACGCTCCCCTGTCGGTGGCCCGTGCGCGCGACGTCGCCGACTTCCTGCGTTACCTCGCCGAGCGGATGCCACTCCTCGCCGACGAGTGGCAGGCCGAACGCCAGTCGCGCCGCCGGTAGCCTTGTCCGAGTGAGCGAGACCTCCCGATACGTCGTGGCCACCGACGGCGCGTGCAAGGGCAACCCCGGACCGACGGGCTGGGCCTGGGTCGGTGAGGACGGTCACTGGGCGGCCGGGTCGCTCCCCGAGGGGACGAACAACATCGGCGAACTGCTCGGTCTTCTCAAGGCCATCGAGGACCATCCCGCCGTGCGCGAACTCGTCGTGCAGGCCGACTCGAAGTACGCGATCGACACCTACTCGTCGTGGATGGATGCGCACCGTCGCCGCGGGTGGAAGACCTCTACGGGCGCGCCCACCAAGAACCGCGACCTGCTCGAGCAGCTGATCGTCGCGCGCGACGCACGTCGAGCGGCGGGACTCCCCGACGTCGTGCTCGAGCACGTACGCGGCCACCGCGGGCACGTGCTCAACGAGTGGGCGGACGAGCGTGCGGTGCGCGCGGCGGAGCACGCGGCATCCGGGACGGCGAGTGCGTGGTCGTCGCTCAGCGGCCACCACGAGGTGCTCGACGTGTCGGCGGCACCGTCGCGCAAGCGCTGAGTCGACGCGCCGAGCGCGGGCGCGGCGACCGACGAGCAGGGCGTGGCGTGACCACCCGCGAAGCGGAGCGTGCGGGCTAGAGGCCCGTCGTGCCCTCGAAGAGGCCGATGTGGTTGCCGTCGGGATCGACGATCACGGCCCACCAGCTGGTCTCGGTGATGTTGTCCTTGGGGAGCGCGACGGAGCCGCCGGCGGCCTCTGCCTGGGCGATCGTGTCATCGATGGAGTCGACCTCGACGTACGAGCGCGGCTGGGTGAACCCCTCCGACCGGGGCGCAAGACCTCCGCCGCTGATGCCGTTCGGCGCCTGCCACATGGGGTAGCCCTCGAAGCCGGGCATCTCCGCGAGCTGCCAGCCGAACAGCGTCGAGTAGAACGCGGCGCCCTTCGCGAGGTCTGAGACCGGGATGTCGATGTGGGTGATGTCTCCGTGCGCCATGTCGGTCGCCCTTCTCTGTGTGGGTGTGTGGGTGTGTGCGTGCGTGCGGCCAGTGTGCTCCCACCCGCCGACATCCGCCAGGTGTGTCACGTCTCGTCGGATCGGGTCGGGATCGTTGCGATCTGTGCAGGACCGGGTGGGGATCGGTGCGGAACCAGAGGGTGGGCTCGGGTGGGAGTCGGGGTCGTGGTCGGGTGGAGAAAGTGAGGGGCCGGTATCGCAGGGACGACCGGCCCCTCAGGAGCGCCTTCCCGAAAAGGACGCTCCGGCTCCGCACCGTCGGCTGGGGAGGCGCCGGTGCGGAGAGTCAAGGACGGAGGAGGGCGTGTACCTCCGTGTCGGTGGCGGGACCGGTGTCTGAACGGCTGTCATCGCTATCGCTGCCGGTGTCGCCGGTATCCGCGTCGGTGCGCGTCGGCTCGGTGGACGTCGGCTCGTGGGGCGTCGGCTCGGGGGGCGTCGGCTCGGGGGGCTTTGTGGCATCCGCCGTTCGTCGGCGCGGCCGGCCGGCGAGCCACACGTAGAGTGCGGCGGCGAGAACGACCGCGCCGAGGAGCACGGCCCACCAGGGGAAACCGGGGATGTCGGGCACCTGGCCCGCCGCCTTCACGTCTTCGATGGGCGTGGGCGTGATGCGCTCCCCCGTGACGAGGATGCGCTGGGTGTTGATTCCGAGCGGAGTACAGGTGACGAGGGTGACGAGGTCGTCGCCGCGGACCGGACGCAGCGTCTCGGTCTCCGTCGGCTCGACCACCTGTGTCTGGCGCACCCGGTACGTGAGCGTCTCGCCGAAGATCTCGATCGTGAGGGTGTCGCCGACCTCGACGCGGTCGAGGTTCGTGAAGAGCTCGGCGCTGGCGAGACCGCGATGCGCCGTGAGTACGGAGTGCGTGGACGTGCCGCCGACGGGGAGCGACGTGCCCTCCAGGTGCCCCACGCCGCGCAGCAGCGTGAGGTCGCTCGTGCCGTGGTAGATCGGGAGATCGACGGAGATGGAGGGGATCTTCAAGCGACCCATGAGTCCGCCGCTGTTTGCGACGAGCTGCTCGCCGTACGGCCTCTCCGCGTCTTCCTCGGCCTCTGCGGTCGGAACGTTCGCGTTCGCTCCCACGACCGCCTCGCCCGTGAGCCGCGCGTTGTACGCGTGAGCGGCCTCGAGTGCCGCACCGAGTCCTTCCGCCGGGAGCTGGTCGACCTCGTCCGACAGGGCCGCGATGATCTGCGACTGCTGATACTGCGTGATCCACGCGGCTGCCGTGGGGTAGAGGAGCGTGACCGCGCCGACGACGAAGATCGCCGCGACGAGGAACGGCACCAGGCGGCTCGGCCTGCGCCGTTCGCGCCGAGCGCGACGTCCCGTGGAGACGGAAGAAGTCATGACGTGTCCTGTCGAAGCCGGCGGCGGGGAACTGGTCCCCGCCGCCGGTGTTCATCGAACGGTGCTCGAGCCGATCAGCTCAGCGTTGCGTCCGCGTGGCGGCGGCGACGGGCGGCGAGGACCGCCAGACCGACGGCCAGGGCCACGAGGCCGACACCCGCCGACATCAGCACCAGGGTGCCGTTGCCACCGGTGAGGGGCAGGCTGATGGCCGGCTCCTGCGGGTTGGGAACGGCGACCTCGACCGGGGTGGCGAGGGATGCCGCGGAGACGACGACGGGGATCGGCGTACCCGACGTGATGTAGCCGTCCGGTGCCTCGAGCTCCTTGAGGTAGTACGTGACCGAACCGGCGGCATCGGCTCCGGCCCACAGCCCGGGGATCACGACGGTGCCGTCGGCGGCGGTGGTGAAGGTGGTCTCACCGTCGACCACGATGGCGTTGGTGCCGGCGTTGGCGTCGGCCTCCGTCGGGTACACGCTGAAGACCGCGCCCGTGAGGACCGCGTTCACGTCGCCCTCAGCGTGCTTCAGGATCTCGACCGCGCCCCAGTAGGTGTTCACCGTGTTGGTGTCGGTGCCGTTGCCCGTGGTCGGCTCGTTAATGAAGACGGTGCCGGTGTTGGGGATGTCGCCCGTGCCGCGCACGATCGTGTCGAGCTCGAGCACGAGGGAGCCGCCCGGGGCGGCCTCCAGCGCGGCGAGGCTCGCGGCGTCGAGGGTGACCGTGACCGTGCCGCCGAGGCCCTCGGCATCCGCACCGACGTGCGTCTCGGTGAACGTCAGCGGCGTGCCGTCGAGGGTGAGGCGAGCGGGCGCGGTGTACTCCAGGCGACCGTCGAGCGTGTCGACGAAGTGGAACTCGGTGAACGACTCGCCGTCCGGGAGGGCCGGGACGGTGGCCTCGATCGACCAGGTCACCGTCGAGCCGAGACCCGAACCGTCGGGGTCGTCGACAGTCTTGGCGACCTGAGTGAGCGAGTTCTTCGGGTACACGTTGACGTCGGAGTTCCACTCGCCGTTGCCGAGCGGAACGGGAACGGTCACCACGAACGGCGCCGCTTCGAGGATGACGTTGGCGGGCGAGCCGTCGGGCAGCGTCGCTCCCGAGGAGTCGGTCTCGACGACCAGGTAGGCCCCGTTGGGGAGGCTCTGCGTCGGCGTCGAGCCGTCGGCCGCCGTGGTGAGGACGATCGGGGTGCCGAGCGCGGTGGCCAGCGACGGGTCTGCCGCGTAGTCGTTCGCCAGGTCCCAACCCGCCTCGGTCGTGAGGTCGATGTCGGTGATCGGGTACACGGTGAACTCGACGTTGCCGAGGGCCACGAGTCCGGTCGTGTCGATCGGCTCACCGCTGTCGTTGGCGGCGCCGACGGGCGACGGCTGCTCGAACTTGTGGATGGTGAGCGAGCCCGGACCGTCCGGGAGGTCGTACGGCGTCGCGGCCATCGCGGGCGCCGCAGCGGCGACCGCTCCGACGAGCGCGAGGGCTGCTGCCCCCGCTGCGGCGGCCCAGCGGCCGGCGCGGCGGTTTCGGATCGAGTGATTCATGACTGCACTGCTCTTTCTCTGTGATGACGGGTTGGTGGGGGTCTGGGGTGTGGCGGTCTGGTGTGGCGGTGCGACTCTGAATTCGGGTTCGGTTCGCATTCGGGTTCGGGTTCCGGAGGCCAGGACGCGGCGGTGTCGACGCGTCGAGCACCCATGACGCGCGGCGCGCGTGGAGGAGTGCCTATGGATGAAGACGAGCGAGGCTTCCGAATCTCACGCTCTTTCCCCCAGGTGAATCAGATGCGGGGGTGCGCGTGATTCGCCGGTCGGCTCGCGGTGCCTGCACGACCCTAGGGAGCACCGACGAGCACGACCCAGCGGAAGTCGGGGAATCCCTCAGCGCTCAGGGTCTACACCCGGAGTGCTCGCGCGAGCACACCCGCAGTGATGGGGGTATTGGTCGCGGGTGCCGGCCTACTGCGGCGGGACGAGCCCGTCCTCGACCGCTCGACGGAACAGATCGACCTTCGTGGGGGCGGCGCGATCGGATGCCGCATACTTTGCCCGGATGCGACGGATGTGGTCGTGAACGGTCGCGGTCGACACGAACAGGGCCGCCGCCACCTGATCGGCGGTCTCCCCCGAGGCGTACAGGGTGAGGACCTCGGCCTCTCGCGAGGTGAGCTTGGAGCTCACGAACGGCACGTCGGAGTCCAGAGCCGCCGCCCAGTCCACTGTCGCGACGGGCTCGCCGGCAGCGGCGTGGCGGACGGCGGCGACGATGGCCGCCGGGTCCTCGGTCTTCCGGATCATGCCGATCGCGCCCGCTCGCGCCGCCTCGCGCACCAGGTGCGCCCGGTCACCCGAGGTGTAGGCGAGCACGCGCGCGCCAACGGGGTGCAGCCGACGGATGTTCTCGGCCGGAGAGCTGCCGTCGGCGAGGACGAGGTCGAGCAGGACGACGTCGAGTTTCAGCCGCCACGTCAACAGTTCCGTCACCGTCGCTCCGCTGGCGGCGACCTGGACGCCCGGTTCGGCGGCGAACAGCGCGGTGGTGCCGAGGACCATCGCGGGATGGTCGTCGATGATGCCGATGCGAATGTTCATCCGCCCTCCAGCCACCTCGTCGCGGGTGCGTTCAGCGCACACACTAGTCTTCGCCCGCGCTGCGCGCAGGGGGGGGGAGCCGGGGCGGGGCTGGGGAAGCCCGCCCCGGCATGCCCAGTCGCTCGGCAGGGCCGCCGATCCCCCGATCGGCGCTCGCGTGCCCGCAGCGAAGTCGACGCCCGATCGGATTGGGGAGCGTCCGTGCGTCGACGTGCGTGAGCAGTCACAGCAAACACGGCCGGAGACGCCACGATCAAGCCGAACGCCCGAAAGCCCGTACTACTAAGGGGCCGCTGCGCCGACGCGGCCGCGGGGCAACCCCCATCTATAGGGGTGCGCGGTCCGGGTTCCCCGACGCGACCGACGGCGGGGACTCAGCGAGCCTCACGCAGCAGGTCGACCAGGCGGTCCAGCGCGGGACGCTGTCCCGCGACGAGGCGTTCGCGTGCAGCGGGCACCGGCATCCACTCGGCTCGATCGACCTCGGGAAAGGTCGCCCGCCGCCCCGAGCGCGGAGGCCACTCGATCTCGAACGTGCCGTACGTGAACTCCGTCGGCGCGAAGGACGCACCGTCGGCGACGAAGACCGTCACCCGCTTTCCCGACGAGTACGCGAATGTGCCGAGTTCGGCATATGAGACGTCGGATGCCGAGGGAGGCTCGACGCCGAGCTCCTCGCGGAACTCGCGGCGGGCTGCATCGAGCATGCCCTCACCGTCTTCCACCTCGCCCTTGGGGATCGACCACGCCCCCTTGCCCTTCGATGACCAATACGGTCCGCCCATATGCGCGACGAGCACCGTCACCCCGCCCGCCTCGTCGAGGCGATAGAGCAGGATGCCGGCGCTCGTCGCGGGCATACGGCATCCGTCCGATCAGGCCGGACGGCTCTTCGGCGACACCGTGTACGTCAGTTCCACGTCGGTGACGGCGGCCGGAGCGAGGGCCGCATCGATCGCGGCCTTCGTGTCGTCGTCGAGGACGACACCGGAGGCCTTGACGGAGTCCTCGAGCTGCTCGGGGCGCGAGGCGCCGACGAGGGCCGCGGCCACGTTCGGGTTGTGCAGGACCCAGGCGATCGCCAGCTGCGGCATCGTCAGTCCGGCATCCGCCGCAATGGGCTTCAATCGCTGCACCGCCTCGAGCACGTCGTCCTGCAGGAAGCGCTGGATGAAGTTGGCCCCGCTCTTCTCGTCGGTCGCGCGGGACCCCTCGGGCACCGGCTGTCCGGGAAGGTACTTGCCGGACAGCACGCCCTGCGCCATCGGCGACCAGACGATCTGCGAGATGCCCAACTCCTCCGAGGTGGGGACGACCTTGCCCTCGATGACGCGCCACAGCGCGGAGTACTGCGGCTGGTTCGACACCAGCTGGAAGCCCAGCTCCTTCGCGAGGGCGTGACCGTCGCGGAGTTGTTCGGCCGTCCACTCGCTCACGCCGATATAGAGCGCCTTGCCCTGACGGACGATGTCGGCGAATGCCTGCATCGTCTCCTCGAGCGGGGTCTCGTAGTCGTAGCGGTGCGCCTGGTAGAGATCGACGTAGTCGACGCCCAGACGGCGCAGCGAGCCGTGTATGCCGTCGAAGACATGCTTCCGGGACAGGCCCTGATCGTTCGGCCCCTTCTTGCCGATCGGCCAGTAGACCTTCGTGAAGAGCTCGTACTCTGCACGCTCGAGCCCCTTCAGAGCTTTGCCGAGCACGACCTCCGCCGCCGTGTTGGCGTAGGTGTCGGCGGTGTCGAAGGAGGTGATCCCGAGATCGAGCGCCTTGTGGACGGTCGCGATGGCGGCGTCGTCGCCGACCTGAGAAGCGTGCGTCACCCAATTGCCGTAGGTGATCTCCGAGACCTTGAAGCCGCTGTTGCCGAGATAGCGATAGTTGACCATGTGTCCACGCTAGTCCCGCGGGAGGGGGGGTGGGCGCGACGTTCGTCGGCGCCGTAATGCGGGTCGAGCGCTCCCTGACCCGCACGATGACGCCGACGAATCGCTCGGCGACAGGCTCAGGCGCGAGTCGCGGCGGCCTTGTCCTCTTCGGTGGCGACGAGCTGACCGCACGCGCCGTCGATCTCCTTGCCGCGGGTGTCGCGGAGGGTCGTCGGGATGCCGGCGTCGTTCAGGCGGCGGACGAACTCGTTCTGCACGGGGACCTCGGATGCCGTCCACACCGACCCCGGTGTGGGGTTCAAGGGGATGGGGTTGACGTGCACCCAGCCCCGCCCGCGGGCGTTGAGCTTGTCGGCCAGCAGGTCGGCGCGCCACGCGTGGTCGTTCATGTCCTTGATGAGCGCGTACTCGATCGACACGCGGCGACCGGTCTTCTCGAAGTAGTTGCGCGCGGCATCCAACGCCTCGTCGACCTTCCAGCGCGAGTTGATGGGGATCATCTCGTCGCGCAGGCCGTCGTCGGGCGCGTGGAGCGACAGCGCGAACGTCACGGGGATGTCCTCGGCGGCGAGCTTGTTGATCGCGGGGACGAGACCGACCGTGGAGACGGTGATGCCGCGCGCGCTCATGCCGAGTCCGTGCGCCGGATCGACCATGGCGCGCACCGCCGTGAGCACGCGGTTGTAGTTCGCGAGCGGCTCTCCCATGCCCATGAAGACGATGTTCGTGACGCGCTCGCCCTCGTGGTGCGCGCGTCCGAACCCGCCGTCGGCGATGAGGCGATTGGCACGGACGATCTGCTCCACGATCTCGGCCGCCGACATGTTGCGGGTCAGACCCGCCTGGCCCGTGGCGCAGAAGGGGCAGTTCATGCCGCATCCGGCCTGACTCGACACGCACAGCGTGATGCGGCCCGGATAGCGCATGAGCACCGACTCGACGAGGGCGCCGTCGTGGAGCTTCCACAGGAACTTGATCGTGTCGCCCTTGTCGGTCTCCAGCCGCCGCACCTCGGTGAGCAGCGGGGGCAGCATCGCGGCGACGAACTCCTCACGCCCCGCCGCCGGCAGGTCGGTCATGGCCGCGGGGTCGGACGTGTAGTGCTGGAAGTAGTGCTTCTCGAGCTGCTTCGCGCGGAAGCCCGGCATCCCGAGCTCTTTCACGCGCTCGACGCGCTGTTCGGGCGTCAGGTCGGCCAGGTGCGTGGGGGGCATCCCGCGCTTGGGGGCCGCGAACTGCAGCAGCGGCTTGCCCTCGGCGTCGGTGCGCTGCGTCCAGCCCTCGGTGCGCGGGCGCACCTGACGGGGGCCGGTCGCGCGCACGGGGGTGGAGTCTTCCATGGGATCCAGGGTAGACGAGGCGCCTGGGCGTCAGCCCGTCGGGACCGCTTCGCGTCGGCGGGCCTGCTCGACGGGGTCGGGCACGGGCGACGAGGCGATGAGTGCTCGGGTGTACGGATGCTGCGGCCTCCGCAGCACGTCGACGCGCGAGCCCTCTTCGACCACCCGTCCGCGCTGGAGCACCACGATCCGGTCGCACAGCTCGTCGACGACGGCCAGATCGTGGCTGATGAACAGGCAGGCGAAGCGGAGCTCGCGCTGCAGGTCGCGCAGGAGGTCGAGGACGGTCGCCTGCACGGAGACGTCGAGAGCGCTCGTCGGCTCGTCGGCGATCAGCAGGCGCGGCCGCAGCGAGATCGCACGCGCGATGGCGACGCGCTGCCGCTGGCCCCCGGAGAGTTCGTGCGGGTAGCGCCGGTGCCACGCCGACGGGAGTCCGACGGCGTCGAGCAGCTCCGCCGTGCGCGACCGGAGCTCCGCGCCACGCAGGCCGCCGTGCACGCGGAGCGGCTCCTCGATGGAGTCGCCGATCGTGTGACGCGGATCGAGCGCGGCGGTGGAGTTCTGGAAGACCACGCCGACGCGACTCTTGACGGCCACGGCGCGGCGACCGCGCACGCGTGCGAGGTCGACGCCGTCGATGCGGACCGCGCCCGACGAGATGGGCGCGAGCCCGAGCGCGCACCGACCGATGGTCGACTTCCCCGAGCCGGACTCGCCGGCGAGGGCGACGATCTCCCCCTCTCCGACGCGGAGGCTCACGTCGTCGACGGCGGCGACCGCGCGGGCTCCGCGCCCGTACACGACCGAGAGGGCGTCGACCTCGAGGACGGCCGTCTCGGCGGCCGGCACGGCACGCTCGGGAGCACCGAGCCGTGGGACGGCGGCCAGCAGCCGCCGCGTGTAGTCGGCCTGCGGCGCGGCGAAGAGCTCACGCACCCCCGCCGACTCCTCCACGCGTCCGTCGCGCATGACCACGACCCGGTCGGCGATGTCGGCGACGACCCCCATGTCGTGGGTGATCATGATGATCGAGGTGCCGATGCGGTCACGCAGCCGCCGGAGCACGTCGAGCACTTCCCGCTGCACGGTGACGTCGAGCGCGGTCGTCGGCTCGTCCGCGATGAGGATCTCGGGATCGCACGCGAGCGCGATCGCGATCATGACGCGCTGGGCCTGGCCCCCGGACAGCTGATGAGGGTAGCTCCCGAGCCGAGACGCAGGATCGGCGATCTCGACCTGCTCCAGCAGCTCGATCACTCGCGCGCGGCGCTCCGACCGGGTCATCCCGGGTCGGTGGACGATCAGCATCTCCTCGATCTGCGAACCGATCGTGAAAACGGGATCGAGGGCGCTCCCCGGGTCCTGGAAGACGACGCCGATGCGGGTGCCGCGCACGGCCTCGCGCTGAGCGGGACTCATGGCCAGGAGGTCATCGCCGTCGAGCAGTGCAGTGCCGCGCACACGCGCCCCGCGCGGAAGCAGGCCGACGAGCGAGAGGGCGGTCACGCTCTTGCCCGAACCCGACTCCCCCACGAGCGCCACCACCTCGCCGCGATCCAGCGTGAACGAGACGTCGCGCACCGCGTGGACCGTCTCGGCTCCCACGACGAAGTCGACCGACAGACCGGCCACCTCCAGCAGCGCGCCGCTCACGAGGCGTCGTCCTCGTCGGCGCCGGAGTCCCGGTAGGCCTCCCAGTCGCTGAGCATCTTGCGGTGATATCCGACGAGCCAGACCATGTAGCGCCGCGCGTTGTTGAGCCGCGTGCGCGGGCCCACGGCGTCGGGCGCCACGGCATCCAGTCCGTACTCGATCGTCGACGTGATGCGACGGGCGTAGTCGCGTTCTCCGGCGAGGAAGCTGCCCCAGACGTCCTCCTCGACGCGGAAGTAGCGACTGCGGTCGCCCGGCAGGGAGTGCGGCTTGAGGAAGCCGAGGCTCACGAGCGCCCGCGTGGACATCGAAACGGCACCGGCGCTCGCGCCGAGCATGTCGGCGATCTGAGCCGACGAGAGGAACGGGCGATCGACGATGAGGAGCAGCCCCAGAACGCGGCCGTCCATGCGGGGGTTGCCGGCAGCTCCCCACGCGAAGGCGAAGTCCTCGACGAAGGTGCGCAGCTCCTCGGGCAGATCGAGGGTCGCCACGTCGTCCGTGCCTGGATCCGTCACAGTGCCATCCCCTCCAGGAGCCGCCCGGGCTCGGGCTGAGCCATCGCGTCGGTGAAAACGTCGAACGGCCACATCGTCATGCCGCTCCACGTGATCGATTCCACCGCACCCGAGCCGCTTCGCGCCACCTCGACCGGCTCGCCCGCCGCGCCGAAGCTGGCGCGGGCGGGCATACGGAGTGTGCCGTCGGCATCCGTCTCCACCTTCTCGGCGAAGCGGGCGGGGTCGTCCAGCTGCGGGTGGAGCGCGAAGGTCGCACCGCCCAGGTGGGCCAGATCCAGCACCGACCACAGGCTCGCGTAGCGCCCCTCGACCCCGTCGACGCGGTCGTCGTCGTCGGCGTGCGACAGCGCCAGTCGCAGCAGCGAGACGGCGCCGGTCGCGAGCGTGTCGGCGGGTCCGTCGATCGCGTTCGTGAAGACGCTCACGACGAGGTCGTTCTTCGGGTCGAGCCACGTGCGGGTGATGTGGCCGGGGTAGCCGCCGCTGTGCCCGACGAGCAGGTCGCCGTCGAGCTCGAACAGCTCGAAGCCGAGGCCGTAGTGCCGGTGCGCGCCGCCGATGTCGATGCGGGAGACGCGGTACTGCGCCTGACGCTTGCTGTCGTCGCCGAGCAGGCGGTCATCGCCCAGCGCGTGGGCGGCCAGGTAGGCGCTCGTCTCGGTCGCCGTCGAGAACCACCCGGTCGCCGCGGCCATCGCCCGCGTGTCGACGTGCGGAATCACGCGCCGCGCGCCCTTGAGCGCGAAGCGGGCGGTGTGACCGGCGGCGTACTCGTCTGCCCGCGCCGACTGCCACTCCGAGCCCGAGCGCTCCAGGCCCAGCGGCCGGCAGATGTTCTCGCGGGTGAAGGTGTCGTAGTCGGTCCCCGAGGCCGCTTCGATGATGAGCCCCAGGACCGAGTAGGCGACATTGGAGTACTTGAAGTGCTCGTTGCGGGCGAAGATGCGTCCCTCGGTCCGGCAGATGTCGACGATGCGCTCCCGGTCGGGGAAGGCCGCCCCGCGCTGCCAGTAGTCGGCGTCGCGGCCGTCGCGCACGACACCTCCCTGGTGGGCGAGCAGCTCACGCACCGTGATGGATGCCAGGTCGGAATCGGCCAGTTCGGGCACCCACTGGGACACCGTGTCGTCGAGGCGGAGCGCGCCGCGCTCGGCCAGCTGGAAGACCGCGGTCGCGGTGAACGTCTTCGAATGCGACGCGATGCGGAAGAGGCTCTCGGGGGTCAGCTGCTCGCCGGTCTCGAGGTCGGCCGAGCCCCAGGCGAACTCCAGGACGAGCTCGCCCCGGTAGCGGATCGCCGCCTGGATGCCGGGCACCTCGCGGTGCTCGCCGGCGTACGCGAACCACCGCGCGGCGTACTCGGCCGCGCTGCGCACGGCATCCCGTCGACGGGTATCCACATCGGGAGAGGTGACGGTCACAGTCGGCGTCCTTTCGGGTCGAGCGCATCCCGCAGGATGTCGCCAAGGGTGATGAGCGCGAACACCGTCACGCTGAGGAAGAGGGCGGGGAAGACGAGCATGTGCGGGGAGCTCCCGAAGTACGACTGGGCGTTCGCCATCTGCAGCCCCCACGAGATCGAGGGCGATCGCAGGCCGACGCCGAGGAACGTGAGGGTCGACTCGGCCACGATGATGCTGCCCACCATGGTCGCGGTGATCGCGAGCACCGGTCCGATCGCGTTGGGCACGACGTGCATGACGAGGGTGCGCGTGTGGGAGATGCCCATGGCCCGCGCGGCGCTGATGTAGTCCATGTTCCGCACGGTGCGCACCGAGGTGCGCACGAGCCGCGCCAGCGTCGGCCAGCTGAACGCCGCCAGCACGACCGCCACGACGAACGGCGTGCGCTCCCCCACGCTGTTGAGCACGATGATCGCGCCGAGGATGAACGGGAAGCCGAGGAAGACGTCGGTGAGGCGCGAGATGAGGATGTCGGCGAAGCCGCCGAAGTAGGCGGCGAGGGTGCCCACGACGATCGCGATCGCCAGGGCGATGACCGTGGCAGTCACACCGATGAACAGCGACGTGCGCGCCCCGTGGATGACGTTCGCGTAGATGTCGCAGCCCTGCAGATCGGTGCCGAAGACGTGCGCGGCGTTCGGGGGCAGCTTGCTGTCACGCAGTTCGCACGCGCGCGGATCGGGCTGACCGAACAGCCCGCCCACGGCATCCGGGAACAGCGAGATCACGGCGAGCACGGCGAGGATGGCGGCGCTGATCCAGAACAGGGGACGGCGGCGCAGGCTCGTCCACACGCCCCGGCTGACGGTGACGTGTTCGAGGGCGGCCGCGGCGGTCTCAGTCATGACGGCTCCGAGGGTCCAGCAGTGAGTTGAGGAGGTCGACCACCACGTTGAGGATGAGGAAGATGAGGATCAGCGTCGTCCCCACCCCCACGACGGTCGGACCTTCGTGCGTCCGGATGGCGCTGAAGAGCAGCTGACCGATGCCGGGGAGGTTGAAGATGCCCTCCACCACCACCGCTCCGCCCAGCAGGAAGCCGAGGTCGATCGCGACGAAGGTGAGCACGGGGGCCACCGAATTTCGCATGACGTGCAGCCCGACGATGCGCCGGCCTGGCATCCCCTTGGCCCGCAGGGTGCGGACGAAGTCGGACTCCATCGAGTCGATGACGCTGCCGCGCATCAGGCGGGCGATCGAGGCGAGGCCGAACAGCGCGATGACCGTGGCCGGGAGGATATAGGCGACGGGCCACCCGGCATCCGTGCCCGCGATCGGCAGCCAGCCCAGATGGAGTCCGAACACGAGCTGGGCGGAGACGGCCACGACGAAGATGGGGATCGAGGTGGCGAGGATCGTGCCGAACAGCACGGTGCGGTCGATCGCGCTGTCGCGGCGCAGTCCCGCGATCAGGCCGAGCGCCACCCCGATGACGACCTCGATGACCCAGGCCGTCAGGGCGAGCGTGATCGTCACGGGCCAGCGCGAGGCCATCCGGTCGGCGACGGGAACGCCCGAGAAAGTCGTGCCGAGGTCGCCGGTGAACAGACCTCCGAGGTAGCGCAGGTACTGCTGCCAGAGCGGATCGTCGAGGTGGAACTGCTCCCGCAGCTGCGCCACGACGTTGTCGGGCAGCGGGCGATCGCCGCCCAGCGCCGCGATCGGGTCGCCCGGGAGCGCCCACACGGTGGCGTAGATGATGAACGTCACGCCGACGAAGACGAGGGCGAACTCCGCGATGCGAGCGCCGATGCGGCGCGCGAGGATCATCCGTGCCTCCGTCTCACCGTCGCCAGCACGGCAGCCAGCTGCACACCCACGAGCGCCGACACGGGAGCGGGTACCAGGTCGGTGTCGGTTTCTGCGGCGAGCCACTCCCGGAAGATGCCCTCCAGCTCGATCGAGGCCGACCGCACCGCCTCGCGGGCCACGCCGGCCTCGACCTCGACGGCGAGTGCACGACGAAGGATGCCGCCGAAGCGGAGCCGGAAGGTGCGCGCGACTTCGCGGTTGCCGAAGACCTCCGCGACCGTCGCGGGGCGGTCCAGGGCGGGGTCCGCGAGGCGGGCACGCTCGGCGCGCGCGGCTTCGCCCATGCCCGGCGCGAACGCCTCGCTGGCGCGGCGGAAGGGCGAATCGATCACCAGCGCCGGGCGCACGGCATCCAGGATCCGCCCCAGGAGGACGTTCAGCTCCTCGAGCGCGTCGGCCTTCTCGGCGATGACGTCGCGGTACACGCGCGACGTGGGTGTCGTGTCGGCGGCGTCGGGATGCGTCCAGTACGGGAGCTCGGCGATCATCGTCGTCGTGCCGTAGCGCTCCAGGTAGTCGGCGGTGCCGGCCCCGCCCGAGCGTGTCTCCGGGGGCAGTCCGAGCGCTTCGCGATGGTCGTAGCGTTCGCGGGCGAGAGGGGCGCGGAAGACCGCGTCGTCGAGCCGGGCCAGCCCGTCCATCTCGGGCTCGCCGACGTCCAGCGGCAGGTCGAACGCCGCGGGAAGGTCGCGGAGCTCGCGGGCGAGGGTCGTGTCGTGCTCGTTCAGGTAGAAGTACACCCCGCCGAACTCGGCGTTATGCAGGCCGACGAAGACGTCGGGACGAACGCGGTCGAACAGCGCCATGAGAGCGCGGGTCTCGGGGATCGGGTGGTCGAACCACGCCTGCTTGTAGTCGAAGGGGAACGACCACTCCACCTGCTCGGCGGGGGCGGGGCGGTAGAACCCGGTGAAGTACGAGAGACGATCGGCCGAGCCGAACCACGACTCGTTCAGACGCGCGCCGTCGGGGTCGGCGCAGGGCACGATGTGCCACGTGGCGTCGAGGGCGGACAGCTCGGGCGCCTCCAGGAGGAGTCGGACGAGGTGCTGCACCGTGCGGAACCCGATGGGTTCGTTCGGGTGCACGCCGCCGGCGATGACGACCTGCAGCGGACCGTCGCCGAGGGTGAAGTGATCGATCGGCGAGCCGAGACGCGACTGGCCGATGACGGCGTGGCGGATGCGGTCGGGGTTCTCGTCGCGCCAAGCCAGCAGGTCGGCGCGCAGTTCGTCGATCGTCGGGAAGCCGTCGATCGGCGGCAGCCGGCGGGCGAGCGCGAGGAGCGGATCGTGCGTCATGGAGAGCTCTCGTGACGGGGAAGGGGGAAGGGGGTGACGGGGGCGGGGTCGAGGGGGAAGGGGGTGCGGAGCGCCCCGGGGGGTGGGCGCTCCGCACCGCCGCGTCAGTCGCCGAGGACGATCGACCGGTAGGTGGGGTTGCCCACCGGCGACGTCACCAGGTCGGCGACCCGCTCCGAAGTGACGTAGGAGTACTTCTCGAAGAAGAGCGGCACGGCCGGGAACTCGGCCTGGATCAGCTCCTGCACCTTGGCGTACGCCGAGCCGTCGGTCGACAGGTCCGCGTCGGCGGTGGCGATCGCCGCCGCGACGTCGTCGCTGTACCAGGGGATGCAGTTCGTGCACCCGCCGCCTTCGATGAAGAAGACCCGGAGCGTCGCCTGCTGGCTCGGATAGAGCGCACCCCAGCGCGAGAAGAACGGACCGTCGATGTTCTCGTCGTTCCGGTTCTGCAGGAACTCGGCCCAGTCGGCGCTCGGCTTCGCCGTCGCCTCGATGCCGAGGTTCTGGCGCAGCTGGTTGGCGATGGCCTCGTACAGCGGGTCGAGTCCGCTGCCGCCGGGGTAGTAGATCTCGAGCGGGCCGTCGAAGCCGCCGGCCTCGTCGAGCAGGGCCTTGGCGGCATCCGGGTCGTACTCGCAGTACTCGCCGCAGATGCCGGTCGGGGTGCCGGGCTCGATCGCCGGGGTCCAGGCGGTGGCCGGGTCGTAGGTGCCGCCGTAGATGACGTCGATGATCGCCTCGCGGTCGATGGCCATCGAGATCGCCTGACGCACGCGGATGTCGCTGTACGCGTCGTTCCACAGCGGAAGGCCGAGGAAGGAGATGCCCGGGGCTTCGAACGAGTAGAGGCGGTCGCCGAAGTCGCCGCCGGCCTGCGTCAGCTTGGATGCCGGCACGCCCGCGACGTCGAGGTTGCCCGCCAGCACGTCGGTGTAGGCGGTCTCACTGTCGGTGTAGGGCTTGAACGTGATGCGGTCGACGGTGGGCTCCTCGCCCTGATAGTCCTCGTACGCCTCGAGCACGATCGGCTCGTTCTCGACGTAGTCCTCCGCGAACTCGAACGGGCCGTTGCCGATCGGGTGGGTGTTGTACGCGTCGAAGTCCTCGAGCGCCGAGGCGGGCATCGGGAACATCGCCGTCTGAGCCTGCGTGACCTGCAGCGGGAACTGGCTGTCGGCGCCGGTGAGCTCGACCGTGAAGGTCTGCTCGTCGACGACGGCGAGGCCCGACATCTCGGTGGTCGACGGCTCACCCTCGGCGGGGTTGAGGTCGGCGTAGCCCACGATATTGGCGAGCTGACCGGAGTTCTCGAACGCGTTCGGCCCGTAGGCGACCGCGTTCCAGCTGTCGACGTAGGTCTGCGCCGTCACCGGGGTGCCGTCGTGGAAGGTCCAGCCGTCGCGGAGCGTGACGGTCCAGGTGATCGCGTCGTCGGACTCGATGGACTCCGCCTGGACGTACTCGAGCGTGCCGTCGGACTCGAGGAACGCGAGCGGCGCCCAGACCGCCATGTTGACGTCGTAGGCGACCGACTGGCGGCCGGGGATGATGAGCTGCGGGTCGGTGGCGGCGACGCTGATCTCCGTGGGTGCGTCGTCGTCGGTGGGTGTGGTGCCGCCGCTGCACGCGGACAGCGCGAGGGCGGTGACGGCGGCGGCGGCTGCCACCGCGAAGAGCCTCTTGTTCATTTTTCCTCACAAAGGAATCACTGAGACAGGGATGGTGCGGGACACGGTGCCGGGTTGTCAGCACGGGCCGGGCTGCGCGGGCCGCGGCGGCGCGTACGGGGTGTGTACGTACGCTCACCATAGGGGCTGGTCTTTTCGAACTTTCAATACGAAATGAAACCTTTACATTTCGGAAACGCACCGCGGGATGCCGCGGAGTGGCTGTCTGCTCGGCGGCGCCTCCTAGAATGCTCGGCATGAGCACCCCCGGCGATGCCGCCCCCTCGGGACCGGCATCCGCGCCCGCGCGACCGCCCGTCGCGCACCCCGTTCCGGTGCACCGCGTGCTCAACAACAACGTCGTCATCGCGATCGACGAGTCGGGGCGCGAGCGGGTGCTCATGGGCCGGGGCCTCGGATTCCAACTGAAGCCGCACGACGTGATCGACCCGTCGAAAGTCGAGAAGACGTTCATCCTCGACGCCGGCGCGCAGGGCGAGCGCGAGCGGCGACTGCTCGTCGACGTGCCGTACGCCACGATCGAGGCCGTCACGCGCGCCGTCGACGAGGCGGAGCGCATGCTCGGCCGACACCTCGACCGCCACCTGACGATCGCGGTGATCGACCACGTCCACTACGTGCTCGAACGCCTCGACCAAGGGCTCCGCATCCCGACCACGTCGATGCCGGAGCTGCGCGTGCTCTACCCGCACGAGTTCGCGGCAGCGGATCGCATGGCCGCCTCCCTCGCGGCATCCCTGGGTCGCCCCCTTCCCCCCGAGGAGGCGGTGTTCCTCACGATGCACCTCCTCAACGCGACGCGCGACGAGCCCAACGGCACCGCCGCGCTGCTGCTGCGCCGCCTGCAACACGTCGTCGACGTCGTCGAACAGCGGCTCGGTGTGACCTTGGATGCCGGGAGCGCCGACTACGCGCGGTTCATCCTGCACGTGCAGTTCCTGCTGCAGCGGCTCGTCAACCGCACGATGCTCGTGGGCAACGACAGCTCGTTCTTCGAGTTCGCCAAGCACAGCTACCCGCAGTCGCACGCCATCGCCGAAGAGGTCAAGAAGTACGTCTTCGCCGCGACGGAGGCCGCCCTCACCGACGAGGAGGTGCTGTACCTCATCGTCCACGTCGAGCGGTTGCGGTCTCAGGTCACCACTGGCGGCGGCGCGGGTCCTGTGGTAACTTGACCTCCGCAGGACCCCGTCCTGCCGAGATCTCCGGATCGTTACCGCGACAGCGGGCGAAACCTGGACTCACATCACGACCGATTCCGATCGGGTCGAGGTGAACGAGTCCAGGTTATTTTTTTGCCCGAAAGCGGGCGGACCGGCCTCGTGAGAACCACAGGAGTGCCGCAGAGCTGCGGCGAAAGGAAGGCGGATCCCAATGGCGGATTACGCGAAGACCGCGGCCGGCGTCCTCGCCGGAGTCGGCGGCGAGGAGAACGTGCAGTCGCTCGTGCACTGCGCGACACGGCTGCGATTCGTCCTCAAGGACGAGTCCAAGGCGAACGCATCCGCGCTGCGGGCGACCCCCGGCGTCATCACGACGGCGCAGGCCGGCGGCCAGTACCAGGTCGTCATCGGCAACGACGTGCCGGAGGTGTTCGCCGAGATCGGCAAGATCTCCGGGATCGGCGGCGCCGGCGGCTCCGACACCCCGGCCGGACCGAAGGGCAATCTCTTCAACCGGTTCATCGCGATGATCTCGGCGATCTTCACGCCGCTGCTGTGGGCCCTGGCCGGCACCGGCCTCCTGAAGGCATTCCTCGCCGCCGCCGTCACGTTCGGCTGGATCGACGCCACCACGAGCACCTACGTCGTGCTGAACGCCCTCTCCGACGCGTTCATCAACTTCCTCCCGCTCGCGCTCGCCTTCACGGCCGCGCGCTACTTCAAGGCCAACGAGTTCACGGCGTTCGCGATCGCCGCCGCGCTCCTCTACCCGACGATCACCCCGCTCGTCGGCGCCCCCGACCTGACGTTCTTCGGCATCCCCTTCACGATGGTCACCTACGTCTCCAGCGTCATCCCGATCATCGTCATCGTGTGGCTGCAGTCGCACGCGGAGCGCTTCCTCTACGCGAAGCTCCCCGGCGCGGTGCGGCGCTTCGTCACCCCGATGATCGTCGTGCTGCTCGCCGTGCCGATCGTCTTCGTCGTCATCGGTCCGATCTCCGCCGTCCTCAGCGGCTGGCTCGGCAACGGCATCGGCTGGGTGTTCGAGTACGTGCCGTGGCTGGGTGGCGCGATCATGGGCGGCCTGTGGCAGGTCTTCGTGATCTTCGGTCTGCACTGGGGTCTCGTGCCGCTGTTCACGCTCGAGTTCCAGACCACCGGACAGATCCTCCTCGTCGGCCCCGTGTTCGCCGCCGTGCTCGCGCAGGCCGCCGCCGTCGCCGGCGTCTGGGTGCGCGCCCGCAACAAGAGCCTCAAGTCGCTCGCCGCGCCCGCGACGCTGTCCGGCTTCCTCGCCGGCATCACCGAGCCCGCGATCTACGGCATCAACCTGCCGCTCAAGCGCCCGTTCGCCTTCGGCATCGTCGGCGGCGCGATCGGCGGCGCGATCATCTCGATCGGCGGCGTCTTCTCGACCGCGTTCGTCGTGCCCTCCGGCCTGGCGCTTCCCGCCCTGTTCGGCAACGGGAACATGATCATGCTCACCATCGGCCTGCTCGTCGCGATCGCCGTGCCGTTCCTCCTCACCGCGATCGTGGGCTTCAAGGAGCCCGAGGAGGCGGCCGCTCCCACGCCCGTCGCCGCCAACGACGTCGCGATCCTGAGCCCCGTCGACGGCACCGTCGTGCCACTCAGCGAGGTGCCCGACGCGGCCTTCGCCGACGGCTCGCTGGGCCGCGGCGTGGCCGTGCAGCCCCGCTCGGGTGCCGTGTACGCGCCGTTCGACGGCATCGTCGTCGCCGCGTTCCCCACGGGCCACGCGTTCGGCCTCCGTCACGCCGACGGCGCCGAGCTGCTGATCCACATCGGCATCGACACGGTCAAGCTCGGCGGAGAGCACTTCTCCACCAAGGTGACCGCGGGCCAGCAGGTGAAGGCCGGCGACCTCCTCGTCGAGTTCGACGGCGACGCGATCGAGAAGGCCGGCTACGACCTGACGACGCCCGTCATCGTCACCAACCCCGACCTGTACCCGGAGATCACCGCGTCGGCGGCCGGTCCGATCGCCCACGGTGAGCCGCTGTTCACCGCCGTGTCGGTCGACTCCCTCGCCGTCGCGAAGTAACCCGCGTACCCCGCATCAGCGGGTGGGATGCCGAGGCACGCTCGCTGCGGCATCCCACCCGCCCCTCGAACAGGAGACACCCCGCATGAGCACCACCCGCTTCCCCGACGGCTTCCTCTGGGGCGGCGCGACCGCCGCGAACCAGGTGGAGGGCGCGTACCTCGAGGACGGCAAGGGCCTCTCGATCCAGGACGTCATGCCGAAGGGCATCATGACGCCGCGCACCGACGGCCCCACCGATGACAACCTGAAGCAGGTCGGCATCGACTTCTACCACCGCTACGCGGAGGACATCGCCCTCTTCGCCGAGATGGGCTTCACGACGTTCCGCTTCTCCATCGCGTGGAGCCGCATCTTCCCGAAGGGCGACGAGACCGAGCCCAACGAGGCCGGTCTGGCCTTCTACGACCGCGTGCTCGACGAGCTCGAGAAGCACGGCATCGAGCCGCTCGTGACCATCTCGCACTACGAGACGCCGCTCCACCTCGCCGAGAAGTACGACGGCTGGGTCAACCGCGACCTCATCGGCTTCTACGAGCGCTACGTCCGTGTGCTGTTCAGCCGCTACGGCGCGCGCGTGAAGTACTGGCTGACCTTCAACGAGATCAACTCGGTGGTCCACGCGCCGTTCATGTCGGGCGGCATCAACACGCCCAAGGAGCAGCTGTCGAAGACCGACCTGTACCAGGCCGTCCACCATGAGCTCGTGGCATCCGCCCTGGCGACCAAGATCGCGCGCGAGGTCGCACCCGACGCGCAGATCGGCTGCATGGTGCTGTCGATGCCGGTCTACCCGCTCACCCCCGACCCCGACGACGTCTTCGCCGCGCTCACCACCGAGCGCGTGAACCTCGCGTTCGGCGACATCCACGTGCGCGGCGAGTACCCGGGGTACTACCTGCGGAGCCTGCGGGAGCAGGGCGTCGAGCTCGTCATCAGCGACGAGGACCGGGCGCTGCTGAAGGAGCACACCGTCGACTTCGTGTCGTTCAGCTACTACTCGTCGATCTGCGAGACCGCCGACGACGACAAGCGCGTCATGGGCGAGGGCAACCTCTTCGGCGGCGTGAGGAACCCGACGCTGAAGGAGTCGGAGTGGGGCTGGCAGATCGACCCGGTCGGGCTGCGCCTCGTGCTGAACCAGTTCTGGGACCGCTGGCAGAAGCCGCTGTTCATCGTGGAGAACGGTCTCGGCGCGAAGGACGAGCTCGTCGAGATCGACGGTGTGAAGACGGTCGTGGACGACTACCGCATCGCCTACCTCCAGGCGCACCTGGATGCCGTCGGCGAAGCGATCGAAGACGGCGTCGACCTGCTCGGCTACACGACGTGGGGCTGCATCGACCTCGTGTCGGCCTCCACCGCGCAGCTCAGCAAGCGCTACGGGTTCATCTACGTCGACCGCAACGACGACGGCTCGGGCACGCTCGACCGCTTCAAGAAGAAGTCCTTCGACTGGTACGCCGAGGTCATCCGCACCAACGGCGCCAGCCTCTCCGCCTGATCCCCCTCCCCCCTCCTCGGGCAGGCCACCTGAAGGTGGCGCAATCGGTCGCCTCCACTCCGGCGAAGCGGCCGATTGCGTCACCTTCTTCGCGTCGGTTCACCCGTGGACGGCGTCAGCGAGCGCGGCGATGTGCGCCGGGGTCGTGCGGCAGCAGCCGCCGACGAGGCGCGCCCCGGCGTCGATCCACGCGCGGGCGTCGCGAGCCGGGATGCCGGGGGCGCCGCGCCATCGCCGGGCCTCGGCATCCCACGTCTCTCCGCTGTTCGGGTAGGCGACGAGCGGCGTCGCCGCGGGCGCCAGGGCGAGCGTCACGGGCACCCGCTCGGGCGGACAGCAGTTGACCCCGACCGCGACGACCCCTCGCGCCGATGCGGCGATGCGCAGCGCCTCCTCGAGCAGAGCGTCGGTGAACGCGTCGCTGGCGGCGGAGAGGCTGATCCAGGCGGGGATGCCGAGGCCGTCGATCTCGGAGACGAGCGCCTCGACCTCTTCGATGCACGGGATCGTCTCGACCGCCAGCACGTCAGGCGCCGCCTCGGCGAGGGTGTGGAGCCGACGGCGATGCCACCGGGCGAGATGGTCGACGCTCACCCCGTAGTCGCCGCGGTACTCGCTGCCGTCGGCGCGTGCGGCGCCGAAGGGTCCGACGGATGCCGCGACGAACCCCTCGCCGGCATCGCGGGCGAGGGCGACGCTGCGCGCGAGCAGCGCGGTGACCTCGTCGTCGTCGATGCGCCCGCCGTACGCGAGCTGATAGGAGCAGGTGATGAGCACGTCGGCGCCCGCCGCGGCGAACTCCGCGTGCGCACCCCGCACCTCGTCGGGGTCGTCGCGCAGCAGTCGCGCCGACCACAGCTCAGAGCTCAGGTCGTTGCCGCGCGCCTCCAGGAGCGTGCCGAGTCCGCCGTCGAGCACGAGCGGACCGCGGCGCACGGCAGTGGACAGATCGCTCATGACGACACGCTAGCGGGCGCGCCGTCTCACCAGTCCCATCGAATGAGATGGGCCGCGGGCCGCGGTTTCTGGATCGCGAGCACGGCGCTGCCATCCGGACCGACCTCGATCGAGCGGAGCGCACGGCGCGAGCCGAACGGTCTATCCTGCACACACCGCAGCACACGCACCGGCCTCACGCGCGAGTCGAAGTTGACCCGCAGCGTGTACAGATCGGTCGGCGTCTGGAACCCGGTGCCCGCGTAGTCCAACGCCGGCGCCGTGTCGAACACGGGTCGCCGCAGCCGCGAGAAGCGCAGCGTGCCGATCTCGTGTTCCCGCACGGCTCGGTGGAGCGCGAGCTGCACGACGCGCACGCCGTCGCCGGCCGTCACGTCGTCGGCCACCGAGCATCCCTCCAGGTCGACGATCTCCGGATCGCGGAGCGCGGGATCCGGAACGCTCACGACGTACACGTGGGTCAGCGTGCCGCTGCGGGACTTGAGCGCGACGCGCGTCGTCTCCCGCACCCGCAGCCGCGCCGTGTTGACCTGCACCGTCTCATCGACATGGAGCAGGGTCGCGGATGCCGCGAACTCCCGGATCTCGTCGGCATACGGCACCGGACCGAAGGTGATCTCGCCTCCCGTCTCGCGCGGGGGTGTCGCCCACGCCGCCAGCACGCGCCCGCTGCTCACCGGGTCGAGGTCGAGCGCCGCCGTGATGCGGGCGAGCGTCTCCGGTCGTGGCCGCACGGTGTTCGCCCGCTCGAGGGACCGGAGCGTGCGGACGCTGACCCCCGCGCGCTCCGACAGGAGCTCCTGACTGATGCCCAGATGCTGGCGCGTACGGCGGATCGCGCGGGCGGCCGCTTCCTGCATCGCCGCCTGCCGTCGCATTCTCGTGTCTTCTGTCACATCCATAGACGACGCGCGAGCGACGAGAACCTGACGACGGTCTACGCTCTTCGCTGTGGTTCCCCTCGACAATCTCCTCGCCTTCACGGTGGCTGCGGTCGTACTGATCGTCATCCCCGGACCGGCCGTGCTCTTCTCGGTCGGTCGCACGCTGGCGCTCGGCCGGGCGGGCGGACTGCTCAGCGTCGCCGGCGTCACCCTCGCTCTCGTGCCGATCGTGGCGCTCGTCGCGCTCGGCGTCGGGGGCATCATCGCGCGCTCGGTCGAGCTGTTCACGGCGCTGAAGATCGTCGGCGCGCTGTACCTCATGTACCTCGGCGTGCAGGCGATCCGTCATCGCAAGGACGCCGCCCGAGAGGTCGAGGTCGCCCGGCTCCCCCGCTCGCACGCGCGTCAGCTCTGGCAGGGATTCCTCGTCGGCGTCACCAACCCGAAGACCATCGCCTTCTTCGTCGCCGTGCTGCCGCAGTTCGTCGACGTGCACGCCGGTGCCGTCGCGTGGCAGATGATGGAGCTCGGGCTCGTCTTCGCCGTCATCGCCCTCGTCTCCGACAGCGTGTGGGTGTTCGCCGCCGCCGCCGCGCGGACGTGGTTCGCGCGTTCACCGCGACGCATCGAGACGCTCACCGCGACGGGCGGCACGATGATGATCGGGCTCGGCGGAGTGCTGCTGGTCACCGGCCAGAAGCACTGACGTGCAGGAGGCGTTCATCCGGCCCTGAGAGGATGGATGCCGTGACTTCCCCCGCATCCTCGCAGCGCATCGTGTTCATCGACATCGACGGGACGATCCTCGAGCACGGCTCGGTCATCGCCCCCTCGACGGTCACCGCGATCCGCGCGGCGCGGGCCCGTGGGCATCTCGTGTACCTGTGCACGGGCCGTGCCGACGGCGACATCCACCCCGACGTGCGCGCCATCGGATTCGACGGCGCGATCACCAACGGCGGCGCCTTCGCGACGCGCGGAGGCGAGCTGGTCGTCCGGCACACGATGCCGCGCGGCGACGTCGAGCGCCTCATCCGGTACTTCGAGGACGGCGGCATCCAGTACTTCCTGCAGTCGCACGAGCGCGTGTACGCCAGCGCCGGAATCGTCGACCTGATGGGCGACTTCCTCCGCCAGCGCGCCGAGCGCCGCGCGGAGGACCTCGCACACCTCGGCGCGGCCCAGGGCGCCCACGGCGACGGACGCAGCGGCGACGACCTGCTCGGATCGGTGCTGCAGGAGGCCGCCGAGCGGTACGGCGACGTCTCGGAAGCGCCCCTCGACGAGATCGCGAAGGCGACGTTCGTCAGCGACCGCTCCGACGGCGTCGATCGCATGCAGGCCGATCTGGGAGACCGATTCCACGTGATCCCCGGGAGCATCCCGCTCCCCGGCGGCTCGAACGGCGAGATCTCGATGCGGGGCACGACGAAGGGCGCCGCGATCGTCGAGATCCTCGACATGCTGGGCCTCGATCCGGCGCAGGCCGTCGGCATCGGCGACAGCTGGAACGACGTCGAGATGTTCGAGGTCTGCGGCACGTCGGTGGCCATGGCCGGCGCCGACCCGCAGCTCCGGGCGCTCGCGGATCGGGTGACGACGGGCGTCCTCGACGACGGCGTGCACAACGCGCTCGTCGCGCTCGACCTCATCTGACCGCGGGCGGGACCGTACGGGGCAGACCGCTCAGCGCGGACCGCTCAGAGGAAGATGTCGGGGAACAGCTCCGAGTCGGGAGTGCCGGGCGTCGCCGCATACCCGGAGAAGTCGGTCACCCCGGCCTCCCGCAGCACGTCCTCGACGATGAGCGTCTGTCCCGTGTACTCGCGGGCCGGACGCGTGAGCACCTCGTACGCGGCATCGGCGTAGATCTCCGGCGTGCGGCTGACCTTCATCATGCGGTCGCCCCCGAGCGCGAACTGCACGGCCGCCGTCGCGATGGTCGTCTCCGGCCAGAGCGTATTGGCGGCGATCCCGTGCGGGGCGAACTCGGCCGCCATCCCGAGGGTCGCCATCGTCATGCCGAACTTCGCAAGCGAGTACCCGGTGTGGGCGCCGAGCCAGCGAGGGGTCGTGTTCAGCGGGGGCGACAGCGACAGGATGTGCGGGTTCTCGGCATCCTTCAGGATCGGCACTGCGGCGCGCGACAGCAGGAACGTGCCGCGGACGTTGACGTCCTGCATGAGGTCGTACTTCTTCGCCGACAGCTCGAGCGACCCCGACAGATCGATCACCGACGCGTTGTTGACGACGACGTCGATGCCGCCGAACTCGCCCTGCGTCGTCAGCACGGCGGCGGTGATGTCGTCGTCGTTGCGCACGTCGCCCACGATCGGCAGCGCCTGTCCCCCCGCGGCACGGATCTGCTCGGCGGCGGTGTGGACCGTGCCCTCCAGCTTGGGGTGCGGCGTGTCGGTCTTCGCCATCAGGGCGATGTTCGCGCCGTCGCGCGCGGCGCGGAGGGCGATCGCGAGCCCGATGCCGCGGCTGCCGCCCGACATCAGGATGGTCTTGCCGGCGAGGGCGCCGGAGCCGGGGGTGGTCATCGGTTCTCCTTGGGGGTGCGGGATGCCGCGGCGAACGCGGCCACGCGCCGCTTCGACGCGTCGGTCTCGAAGGCGGCACCGATCGTGCGGGCCTCGTCGTCGAGGTTGTCGGCGAAGGAGCGTCCGGCACCCGCCCGGACCAGGCGCTTGGCCTGGCCGAAGGCCCCGGTCGCGTTGTCGAGCCAGAACCGGGCGACATCGGCCGCTCGCGCGCCCGGGTCGTCGGCGACCTCGGTGACGAGGCCCCAGTCGCAGGCGGTCGGGGCGTCGATCGTGAGGTCTTGGAGGAGCAGCTGCAGCGCGCGCCGCGGGCCGACGGCGGCCGTCAGGAGCGTGGAGACACCGAGATCCGGCGTGAGTCCGATGTTCGCGTACTTGCTGACGAACTTCGCGGCGGGTGAGGCGACGATGTAGTCCGCGGTGAGCATGAGCCCCAGTCCGCCCCCGGCGACCGCGCCCTGCACGGCCGCGACGATCGGCAGGGCGGACTCCGTGAACGTGCGGATGCCGTCATGGATCGTTCGCGCGGCGTCGGTCACCTGCGCGCCGGTCGCCCCCGACGTGGCCATCTCGACGACGTCGCCGCCCGCGCAGAACGCGGGGCCGTTCGCGTCGAGCAGCACGGCTCCCACGGTCTCGTCTGCCGTGATCTCGTGCGCCAGGTCGCGCCAGCGCGCGCCCATCTCGAACCCCATCGCGTTCAGGGAGGCGGGCCGGTTGAACGTGAGGCGGGCAAGCGCGCCGTCTCTCGTGTAGAGGATCGAGTCGGTCATGAGCGGTCCTTCCCGCGGGGCGACGAGGAGTGGCGGGTCATTTGGGGGCCATCCGGATCGCGCCGTCGAGGCGGATGGTCTCGCCGTTGAGGTAGCCGTTGTCGACGATCGACATCACGAGCGCCGCGTACTCGTCGGGTCGCCCGAGCCGCTGCGGGTAGGGCACCTGCTGGCCGAGCGAATCCTGCGCCGCCTGCGGCAGCCCCGCGAGCATCGGCGTCTCCATGATCCCCGGCGCGATCGTGCACACCCGGATGCCGTGGCGCGCGAGCTCCCGGGCGATCGGCAGCGTCATCGCGTGCACCCCGCCCTTGCTCGCGGCGTAGGCGGGCTGGCCGATCTGCCCGTCGAACGCCGCGACCGAGGCCGTGTTGACGATGACGCCCCGATCACCGGAGGCCGACGGCTCGGCCGCGGCCATCGCCGCCGACGCCTGGGCGACGATGTTGTAGGTGCCGATGAGGTTGACGCGGACGATGCGTTCGAAGTCGGCGAGCGGCGTGGGTGCACCCTCGCGGTCGAGGACCTTCGCGGGGGGTGCGATGCCCGCGCAGTTCACGACCACGCGCAGGGGCGCGGCGGCGGATGCCGTGGCGACCGCGGCGGCGACCTGTTCGGCATCCGTCACGTCGGCCGGCGCGAACGTACCGCCGAGTTCGGCCGCGACGTCGGCTCCCGCCGAGGTGGGAAGGTCGATGACGACGACGTGGGCGCCCGCGGCGGCGAGGCGCCGGGCCGTTGCGAGGCCGAGCCCGCTCGCGCCGCCCGTCACGAGGGCCGATGTGCCGGCGATGTCCATGCGCTCTCCTTCGAACGGGTGAAACCGCATCCCAGTGTAGCCGGGACTGCGTTCCGTCTCCGCGTGGGGGCGACGGGGCCTGTCACGCGGCATCCGGGCAGTCGCGCCGGCCGGCCGGCTCAGGAAGGGCCGAGGATGAAGTTCCACGTGCCCGCGACGACGGCGGCCGCGACGGCGATCGCGGAGATGGCGGCGCCGATCGCGACGAGCACCCACTCGCGCCACCCGAACCGCGACGGACGCGCCCAGGTGCGGGTGCCGGGCGCACCGAAACCGCGGGCCTCCATGGCCGTGGCGAGCTTCGCCCCACGGCGGATCGACAGCACGAGCAGCGCGAACGCCATGCCGACGAACCGGCGGATGCGACCCCGATCGGCGACGCCCCGCGCACGACGGGCGAGTTCGAGGGCGCGCCAGTCGTCGACGAACAGCCCCACCATGCGCAGCCCGGCGAGGGCGCCGAGCACGAATCGCGCGGGCAGTCGCATGATCTGCGCGAGCCCGTCGGCGAGGTCGGTGGGGTCGACGGTGACGAAGAGGACGACCGACGGCAGCGCGACCGCCAGCACGCGCACGAACGTGGCCGCCGCGAGTGCGAGTGACCCGTCGCTCACCCGCACCACGAACCACTCGACGTACACCTGGCCCGAGGCCTCGCCGTAGAGCGCGATCGTGAGGGCCGTCAACGGCGCGGCGAGCCAGACCGGCCAGGTGCGCAGCCAGAACTCCCGCCACCCGAGGCCCGCGAACAGGAACAGCACGCACTCCAGGGCGAGGGCGACGGATGCCGACACGACGTCGAGCGTGAGGACGAGCGGCACCGCGATGAGCGCACTGGCCGCCAGCTTGGCGACCGGGTTGATCGAAGCGACGGGGCCGGTGCGGGCCCGGGAGTCGAACAGCGTCATGCGTGGTCCCGCCTCGTCAGAGCGAACCGTCGCGCGTGGAGGGCGGCGACGACGGCCTCGTCGTGCGTGATCGTGACGATCGCGCGCCCCTCGTCGCGCAGCCCGGCGAGCATGCTCACGAGCTCCGCCCACGTGCGGGCGTCCTGGCCGAAGGTGGGCTCGTCGAGCACGAGCACGCGCGGTGCGGTGGCGAGCGCCGCGGCGACGGTCAGTCGGCGCTTCTCTCCGCCCGACAGCGTGTACGGGTTGGCGCGGGCGAGGGCGGCGAGCCGCAGGCGGTCGAGAAGCTCGTCGACTCGCGCGGTCATGGCATCCGGCGCGAGCCCCAGAGCGCGCGGACCGATCTCGAGCTCGTCCCTCACCGTGCGGGCCAGCAGCTGGTGCTCGGGATCTTGGAACACCATGCCGATGCGGGTCAGCAACGCGCGGGATCGCCAGCCGATGGGCGACGACCCGGCACCCTCGGCGAGGTCGCGGGATGCCGTGACCTCACCCGCATGCGGCGGCAGCAGGCCGGCGAGGGTGAGCCCGAGGGTGGACTTTCCGGCGCCGTTGGGGCCGACGATGGCGAGGGCCTCTCCGGCGCAGACCTGCAGGTCGACCCCCGTCGCCACGGCTGTACCGCGTACCCGCGCCACCGCGAGGCGCTCCGTCGTGAGCACGGGAGCACCGGGCGTGCGCACCGGCGCGGGGGGCACGGCGGGAGGGATGCCGGGAACCCAGACACCCGCGTCGGCGAGCTCGGGTCCGCGGTCGCGCAGCACCCGGTCGGGCGGCCCGTCGGCCACGACGCCGCCCTCCCCGAGGACCACCACCCGGTGCACGAGCGGCAGCCACACGTCCACGCGGTGCTCGACGACGACGAACGTCGCCCCCGTCGCGTCGAGGACACGGCCCACGGCATCCCGGACCTCGGCGACGCCGTCCGGATCGAGGTTGGCCGTGGGCTCGTCGAGCAGGAGCAGACCCGGCCGCATCGCGAGCGCCCCGGCGAGCGCGAGACGCTGCTTCTGACCGCCGGACAGCGCTTTGGTCGGGCGGTCGAGCTCGACGTCGAGGCCGACGGCATCCAGGGCGTGCCGCACTCGCGGCCAGATCTCGTCGCGCGGGACACCGAGGTTCTCGCACCCGAACGCGACGTCGTCGCCGACCCGGGCGAGGATCACCTGCGCGTCGGGGTCTTGGAGCACGAGGCCGGCCCGCCCGCGCGTGGCGGCCGCGGGCGTGCCGTCGATGCGCAGCTCCCCGCGCGACTCGCCCTCCTCCTCGCCGCCGAGGACGCCAGCGAGGCCGTGCAGGAAGGTGGACTTCCCCGCACCCGACGCACCCAGGAGCAGCACCCGCTCCCCCGGCTCGATCCGCAGGTCGACGCCGTCGAGGGCCCACGCGCGACGGGAGGCGTGACGCCAGCCCCAGCCGCGCGCCTCGACCGCCGAGGGCGCCGGCGCCCCTCCGGACCGCGACGACACGTCGGTCAGACGCGTTCGCGGCGGTCGCGACCCGATGCGAAGCCGTCGAGGGCGCCCGTGGCGGCGATGCCGCGAGCGAGGAACCAGGACAGCCCTCCGGCGATCACGGCTCCCGACACCACGGCGCTCACGACGTAGACGAGCGTGAACGTGGCATCCGCCCCGGCGTACCAGAGGATGAGGTTGTTGATGGCCCCCGCCAGTCCCGCACCCGCTCCCGCGAGGAGCGCGACCGGCAGCGACCAGACGCGGTACAGGAAGAGCAGGAAGATCAGCTCTGCTCCGAGGCCCTGCACGAGGCCCGCCTCGATCGTGAGGAAGCCGCCCCACTGGTTGCCGATGAGTGCGGACACCACGGCCGCGAGGGTCTCGGTGTAGAGAGCGGCCCCCGGCTTGCGGATGATGAGCGCTCCCAGCACGCCCGCGAACAGCCACGGGCCGTCGAGGAGGCCCTGGAGCCCGGGCAGCAGCGGCTCGAGCAGGGCCTTCGGACCCAGGTAGCCGATGTTCCAGGCCAGGAAGATCAGCCCGGATGCCACGCCGATGACGCTGGCGGTGACGATGTCGACGATGCGCCAGCGGAAGCGGCCCATCGGGGCGGTGCGAACGGTGGTCGGCGACGCGGACGCGTGCATGTGTTCTCCTCCCTGCGCCGGCATGATCCGGATCAGGTTCGACGGTCGAAGCGTGGATCGCTTCCTCTCAGCCCGGCTCACCGGACTCCCGTGGTTCTGCGATGAGTATAGTCAGCCGGCGCAGAGGTCGGGGCGGGTACGTTGGAGGGCGTGACTTCGCCCGACGCACCCCCCACGTCGCGGCGCGAGCTGCGCGCTCAAGCCGAAGAGCGCTCTCGCGCCGACTCCGCCGAGATCCCCACGGTCGCCGACTCGGCCGACGCCGGCGCCGCACCCGTCGCGGCCGCCGCACCCGTCGCGGCCTCCGCACCCGTCGCGGCCTCCGCACCCGTCGCGGCCTCCGCACCCGTCGCTGCCGCGCCCGCGGCCGCCGCGGCGGGCGACGTCCCGCCCATGACGCCCCGCCGACCGGTGGCCCTGTCGTGGATCGACGTGGATGCCGTCGGCGTCCGCCGTGCTCCCGACGATCTCTCCGCGGCGGCGAGCGCGTACGTCCCCGTGCTGCCCGACCTCGTCCCCCGCCGTCGGCGCCGCTCCCCCGCCGGCTTCATCGTCACCGTCATCGTCCTGCTGGCGCTCGCCGGCGGGTACACCGCGGCGACCCAGCTGTGGACCCTCGACAACGTGACCCCCGTGGTGGAAGCCGCCGAGGCGCCGACGGTGACGGCACCGGCATCCGCGGTGTCCTGGCCCGCCGACGGCGAGGGCGCCGTCGGGATCGACGGGGTCGACACCGTCGCGGCTTCGTCGCCGAATGCCGACGCGATGGCGAGCATCACCAAGCTCATCGCGGTGCTCATGGTGCAGGACGAGAAGCCGATCGCCGTCGGTGAGGAGGGACCCGTGCGCGACATCGTCTACGCCGACCGCGCAGACTACTGGGGCTTCCTCGGGCGCGGGGAGTCGGCGCTCGACGTGCCGGTGGGCGGCACCCTCACGCAGTACCAGCTGATGCAGGGCGCCCTCATCGCCTCGGCCGGCAACTACGTCGACATGCTCATCCAGGACCTGTGGCCCACCGAGGAGACGTTCGCGTCGGCCGCGCGGGACTGGCTCGACGCGAACGGACTGGAGGGCATCACGGTCGTCGAGCCCACCGGCATCGATGAGGGCAACTCCGCCGACGCCGCCTCGCTCATCGCGCTCGGCAAGCTGGCGATGGCCGACCCCGTCGTCGCCGAGATCGTCGCGACGCGGACGGCGCAGATCGACGGGGTCGGCGAGATCGACAACACCAACCCGCTCCTGTCCGACGACACCGTCGTGGGCATCAAGACGGGCGGACTGTTCGGGCACTACAACCTGCTCGCGGCGCGCGACGTGGCCGTCGACGACACGACCGTCCGCGTCTACGCGGTGGTGGTCGGCCAGCCCACCGAGACCCTCCGCGCCGACGAGACCGCCGAGCTCCTCGACCAGGTCGCCGAAGAGGCGGCGGTGCGTCAGACCGTGGCCGCCGGCACGGTCGTCGGCGAGGTCACGACGGCGTGGGGCACGTCGGGCGAGCTCGTGACGGCATCCGACCTGTCCGTGCTGCTGTGGAACGGCGCCTCGGCGACCGCGGAGCCGCAGCTCGAGCTGGGCGACGCGCGCGACGACGGCGACACCGTCGGCACGGTCGCCCTCGCGGGGCCCCTCGACGACGCGACGACCGACGTGACGCTCACGGGCGATCTGGGCGAACCCGACGCGTGGTGGCGGTTCACCCATCCACTGCAGCTGCTCGGCATCGGTTAGGCCGAACCGGGCGCTAGGCGAACCGGGCGTCGGGGCGGATCGTCGGGGCGGCTGCCTCAGACGAAGCGCACGGTCTGCTGCAGGCGCGTGCGCACGTCGAACAGCTCGTTGCCGCCGATCTCCCGGGCGCCGGCGACGCCACGACGCAGCACGGTCGACAGAGCCGAGCGCGACACGACGGCCACCGCCAGCCCGCGCACCTTGCCGAGTTCGACGATGGCGGCCTCGATGTCGTCGTCGGGGAGCACGACGAGCGCACCGCTGAACTTCACGCGCGCCGAGCGGGCGACGGCGCGCGTGCGCGCGACGAGGGATGCCACGGGCGCCCCGCGTCCGACGCTCTCACCGATGAGTTCGCCGCGGCGCACGCGCACCGGGCCGCCGAAGTCCTCCGACAGCACCGCGTACAGACCGCTCGGCCCGAGGACGATGTGATCGACCTTGGCGTCGGGTTCGCGGACGTCGGCGGCGACGTCGTGCCACACGGTGTACCCCATCCCGAGGTCGCCGACGATCCGTGCCGTCGCCTCCTCGGCGAGCGCGTCGGCCAGGAGGCGACGCACCTCTCGGGGCGCCGTGCGCACCAGGGCGGGGTCGTACGGGTTCTCCAGCGGCGCCCCTCGCCCGACCCACTCGCGCATGAGCGTGAGGTAGCGCTCGCGACGCCAGCCGCCCGGGTGGCCGAACGAACGCGCGCGAGGACGCGTGTCGGCCGGCGCGGACGGCGGCCGCCAGCCGGGAGCGTCGGGCGCGAACGAGGGCGCGGCGTCGCCGAATCCGTGGCCGCGGTCGTAGGCGGCGCGCGCCTCGGGGGTGCCGATGAGCTCCCACGCCCGCTGCACCTGGACGAACACCGCGGCGTCGCCTCCGGTGTCGGGGTGGGTCTGGCGGAGGCGGAGGCGATACGCGCGACGCAGCGCATCGTCGTCGACGTCGGGCGCGACCGCCAGGATCTCGTAGGCCGACGCGGATAGGGGGCTGTCGAACACGGGTCAGTCCCACAATCCGCGGTCGGGGACGGATGCCAGGGCGCGCGCGCCGATGTCCGGATCGACCTCGTGGAGCGTCGCGGGCGTCCATGCGGGCGTCCGGTCCCGGTCGACGAGCTGCGCGCGGATGCCTTCGGGCAGGTCGGGCTGCGTCGTCGCGAACCACATCACGAGTCCGTACTCCTGCGCGAGTGCGGCGCGCAGGTCGGGGAGCTCGCGCGCGGCCCGGACCGCCGCGAGGGTCACGACCAGACCCGTCGGCGACAGCTCTTCGAGCGTGTCCGCCGTGGCGGCGGCCTCGGGCTCCGAGCGTTCCCGGAGACGCGCGATGATCTCGACGACCGTGTCGGCCGAGAACGCGTCGTCGATCCACGGGCGCGCCGCCTCGAGCCGCGACGGCTCGGCCGTCTCGTCGAAGAGCAGCACGAGTTCGGTGGGGGTGTGCGGGTCGGCGCGCGTCACGAGCGCGTCATGCAGGTCGCCGAGCCGTTCGGAGGGCACCAGGTGGTCGGCGAATCCGGCATAGATGGCATCGGCGGCATCCATCGTCGCGCCGGTGAGCGCGAGGTACTCGCCCACGCGTCCCGGCGCGCGCCCGAGCAGCCAGCTGCCGCCGACGTCGGGCGTGAACCCGATGCGGGTCTCGGGCATCGCGAGCTTCGACCGCTCGGTGACGACCCGTACTGCGGCATGGCAGGCGAGTCCGACGCCGCCGCCCATCGTGATGCCGTCTGCGAGGGCGACGATCGGCTTCGGGTACTCGGCGATGCGGGCGTTGAGGGCGTACTCGGCGTGGAAGAAGGTCGCCGCCTCGTCGGCATCGCCCGCGACGATCTGCGCGTGCAGCCCGCGCACGTCGCCGCCCGCGCACAGCCCCCGCTCGCCGGCACCGTCGAGAAGGATCACCTGGATGTCGGTGTCTTTCTCCCAGCGGTCGAGCGCGGCGGCCAGGGCCTCGATCATGCCGAGGTCGAGCGCATTGATCGCCTCGGGCCGGTCGAGCGTCAGATGGCCGACGCTGCTGTCGGCGTGCGCACGCACGCGCGCGGGCGTGCGGAGGTCGGACGCGGTGGCGGAGTCGGAGATGGAATCGGTGCCGGGGATCGCGGCGGGCGGCGTGGCGGGTTCACTCACGCCGCTCACGCTACCCGAGCCGGTCGGGCGCGGACGGCGGCACGGACCGTGAGGACGCGCGTTCGCGGCGTCGCCGCAGAGCGACGACCGGCGCGAGGCAGATCACGAGCGCGCAGACGACGGCCACGGTCGCGATCATCAGGGTCGGCGTGATGTGGAACATGGTGACTCCCGTCGGCGAGTGGACATGCTTTCATGCGTAGGGGTGCATGGATCATTCACATTGTCCCGAGCCGACGCGTCACGAGCGCGGATTGTCCACAGGCGCCACTCCCGACGTACGCAGATCCCTCGCCCCCGGTGCCTTTCCGCCAGGATGGAGAGACAGCCCGCGAAGAGGAGACGTTTTCCATGCCCGACGGCCACGTCCTCGAGTTCACCGGCGTCACGAAGCGCTTCGGCGCGGTGACCGCCGTGGACGGTTTCAGCGCGCGCGTCGAGCCGGGAGTCGTCACGGGCTTCCTCGGCCCCAACGGCGCCGGCAAGACGACGTCCCTGCGCATCCTCCTGGGGCTCATCTCCCCCTCGAGCGGCACCGCCACGATCGGCGGCAAGCGCTACGCGCAGCTCGCCCAGCCGCTCCAGACCGTCGGCGCGGCGCTCGAGGCGTCGAGCTTCCACCCGGGCCGCTCCGCCGCGAACCACCTGCGCGTGTACGCCCACGCCGCCGGGCTTCCGGCATCCCGCGTCGATGAGGCGCTCGGCACGGTGGGGCTGGCTGACGTCGCGGGGCGCAAGGTCGGCGGCTTCTCACTCGGCATGCGCCAGCGCCTCGGGCTCGCCTACACGCTGCTGGGCGACCCGGGGGTGCTCGTGCTCGACGAGCCGTCGAACGGACTCGACCCCGAAGGCATCCGATGGATGCGCGGCTTCCTGCGCGAGCTCGCTCGCCAGGGACGCACGGTGCTCGTGTCGTCGCACCTGCTCGCCGAGATCCAGCAGACCGCCGAGGCGCTGCTGATCATCGCGCGCGGACGGCTCGTCTTCCAGGGGCGCATCGACGAGCTCACGGCCAGCGACGAGTACGCCGCCGTCGTCGACGCCCCCGATCGTGCGGCGCTCGCGGCGGCCCTCACGGATGCCGGTCAGGACTTCGAGGTGCTGCGCACCGGCTTCACGGTGCGCGGCGCGGACACGGCTGCGGTCGGCGCGATCGCTGCGGACGCCGGTGTCGCCCTGTCGACGCTGCAGCGACGCGGCCCCGCGCTCGAGGAGGTGTTCCTCGACCTCGTGAACGGCGTCCGTGTGCACGCCTCCGCCGAAGGTGCAGCGCCTCCTGCGCTCGACGTGGAGCCGCAGGTCGACGCGGAGACGGATGCCGCCACCCCGGAAGCTGACCATACCGACGAGCACCACGAAGGCGGTGAGCAGCGATGAGCCTCGCGCGCGCGACCCGCTCGGAACTGACGAAGCAGTTCACCACCTCCCAGTGGTGGGTGCTGGCGCTCGTGCTGATCGTCTATGTCGGCAGCACCGCGGGCGGGCTCGCCGCCGTCTTCGGCGCCGTCTCTTCGGGAGCGATGCCCGACAGCGGCACAACCACCCCGAGCATCCCCGCCGAGATCCTGCCGCCGATCATCTACAGCCTGGCGACCGCCGTCGGCTACATCTTCCCCCTGCTGATCGGGACGCTCGTGGTCACGGGCGAGTTCCGGCACAAGACGCTCACCCCCACGTTCCTCGCGACGCCGCGGCGGGGGGTCGCGCTCACGGGCAAGGCGATCTCCGGCATCCTGATGGGTCTCCTCTACGCCGCCGTCGCGGTGGTCTCCACGGTGGGGCCGGGAGCCGGCATCCTGGCGCTGTTCGACATCGACACCCAGCTGGGCGACCCCGACATCTGGGCGATGCTCGGGCGGATCGTGCTCGCGTTCGTGCTGTGGGTGCTGATCGGCATCGGCATCGGCACGCTCGTGCGCAATCAGGTCGCCGCCGTCGTGGGCGTCATCGTGTTCACCCAGTTCCTCGAGCCGATCCTCCGCACGGTCGCGGGCTTCGTCGACGGCGTCTCGGAGGCAGCGCGCTTCCTCCCGGGCGCCACTTCCGACGCGCTCGTGGGCGCGAGCCTCTACACGAGCCTCGGCGGAGCCACCGGCGGGGCGACGGCGGAGCCGCTCGAGTGGTGGATCGGCGGCCTCGTACTCCTGGCCTACGCCGTCGTGCTGCTCGTGCTCGGATACCTCGTGAGCTGGCGGCGCGACGTCAGCTGACCGCCCCGTCAGGGCGTGGCCGGAGCGACCTTCGGGGCGCGGGCCCGACGTGGTCGCGCCGCGGAGTGCGGCGCGACGATGTCGACGACGTCGGCGGCCTCGGTCTCGGCCTCGAGTTGGAGGGCCTGCACGAGCGCGACGCCGTGCCGCGTGGTGAGGACGAGGCGCTCGAACTCCGCGCCGACGCCGACCGACGGGTCGAGATCGATGACGACCGCGGGCCTGTGACGCTGCACGACGACGAAGTCGGCACCCCCCGACGACTTCCACGTGCCCATGGCGAGGATGCCGCGCACGTGCGTTCCCGGACTCGGCACACCGCGCAGCCACGTCCACGCGTCGTCGGTGAGCTGGACCTTGACGATGGCGGAGCGGTCGACGCGCACTCCGGCCGACCGGAAGGAGAGCGCTCGCTCGATCGGCGACAGCACGACCTCGAGCTGCGCCGAGTCGAGCAGCAGAGTCACCATGCGTTCAGTCTGCCGCGTTTCGTCTGCGCGTTTCCTCACAGAGCGGCAACGATCCCCCGCTTCGGTACGACCGGCGCGTGATCAGACGGCGAACTCGTCGGTCGCGTGCGGGAGCGGGAAGGTGGAGACGGCGGAGATCAGCCCATTGACGGTCTGCTCACGCGCCACGACGCTGACGCCGAGACCGGCGCGCTTGGCATCCTTCGCCGTCCGCGGTCCGATCGCGGCGATCACCGTATCCGCGGGGATGTCGGGGAACTGCAGCCGCACCTGCTCGGCGACCGACCCGCTCGTCACGAGGATCGCGTTGATGCGGCCAGAGCGCACGTCTGCGGCGATCCGGTCGGTCACGGGCACACCGACGGTGCGATACGCGATGACGCTGCGCACGTCGTGGCCCGCGGCCGACAGCTCGCGGGTGAGCACCGGCTTGGCGATCTCGCTGCGCAGCGTGAGGATGCGGCGGGGTTCCGGCTCCAGCGCGATGAGCTGCGCGGCCATGCCCGCGGCGGAGTTGTCCTCGTCGGGAACGAGATCGACGCGATAGCCGACGGCCGTGAGGGCCGTCGCGGTGGTCTCGCCGACGGCGGCGACCTTCGTGGTGGCCGGAATAGCCGCCCGATAGGCGTACAGCACGTCGACCGTAGTCGCGCTGGTGAGAGTGACCCAGTCGAATGCGCCCGCCGCGAGGTCGGCGAGTGCCGACTCGAGCGTCGTCTGATCGGTCGAGGGCGCGAAGTTGATGAGCGGGGCGATGACGGGCGTGGCACCCTGCGCACGAAGGGTCGCCGCGACGGAGTCTCCCCACGGTCCACCCCGGGGAACGAGCACACGCCAGCCCTTCAGGGGCTTCTGCGGCGCGTTCGCCGTGCTGTGTGCGTTCATCGTCGACTCTCGTGGTGCTCGGATCGGACGCACGAAGAGCGCCCGACAATGCGATGCCCTCGCCGCACGCGGTCGTGCACTCGGGCGTGCATCGCCGGCAGCATCCGCCTCATCGCCACTGCCTGTAGATGGATACTACCCCCGGCCGGAGCGCGGACGCCGCGACCGCCGACCCTCAGCGCGTGTACAGACGGACGAATCCCCAGACCACGAGACCCGCAGCGACGGCGATGCCGGCGGCGGCGGCCACGGCACCCGTGGGGTTCTCCCGGTGGAAGCGACGTGCCGCGGTGACGCCGCGATCGGTCGCCCGCGCGACCCGCTTGGGGACGTTGGTCTTCTCCTCGATCGCCGACAGGGCGGCCTTGAGTTCGGCGCGCGCCTTCTCGACCGGATCGGTGATGCCGAGCGGAACGGCGGTACGGGGGACGGGGATCTCAGTACTCATTGACGACGTCCTTCACGATGCGGGTGTCGGTGGCGACAGCCTTGGCAGGACTCTGCAGACGGCGGAGGCGGCGGAATCGGAGGAGGCCCAGCAGTGCGAACACGGCCACGAAGACGAGCCCGAGCACCAGCACGATCAGGCTGGCGAGCCACGCCGGCATCCACGATGCGAGTCCGATGATCGCGAACGCTCCCAGGGCCGGGAGAGACCAGAACAGGAAGAAGAGGGCGACGATGAACCACACGCCCCCCATGCCGGCTTCCTTGCCCGCGCTCATCGCCCACTTCTTGGCGGAGTCGATCTCGGCGACGATGAGGTTGCGCACCAGCTCGGGCACCTCGCCCAGCAGGGTGAGGAGGCTGTCGTCCGCACGGTCGCGGAAGCCGCGAGGCGTCGTCATCTCAGCTCCCCGAGGACTTCTTCGTACGCGTGGATGCCGTGCCCGACGAGGTCGTGCTCTTGCGCGTCGTCGTCTTCTTCGCGGCGGAGTCCGCGGCCTTCTCGACACTGGCGGCGGTGGTCTCGGCTGCACGCGTGACCTCGTCGGCGGAGTCCTTCCCGGCGCGGATCGCCGCGTCGAGACGCTGGCCGGCCGTGCCGTTCTTCGTGGCCGCCTTCGTGATCTTGACGGCGCCGTCCCACAGCGCGCTCGGCAGAGCGAGAGCGGCGGACTTGCCGAGATCCGTGACCTTGCCCACCTGCTTCTGCACCGGGTCGGTGTTCCACACCTTCAGGAAGTTCGACTTGATCTGCTCGTAGCGCTCTCGACCGGCCCGCGAGCCGAGCACATAGCCCGCCGCGAGTCCGACGACGATTCCGATCTTGCCCCTCATGGGGTCTCCTCACACTGGTGGCGATGGTGCGTACGTCCCTCCAGCGTAACCCTGTATGCCGAATCCGGCATGCCCCCTTTTCACAAGGTGGCGGGAGTGCTAGAGCGGCTGGTCCTCGGCGCCCCACAGGAGCCGTCGACGGATGCGATCGCCCTCCGCGATCGCATCGGCGACGAGTGCCGCCTCGTCCCCTCCGGTCAGCCACGCACCCATGAGGCCCAACCCTTCGACGTCGCGCACGGCCGCCCGGATCGCGTCGAGGTCGTCCGCGGCCCCGAGGCGGACGCGAGGTATCGTCCCGTCGACGGTGAAACGCGCGGCGGCGACCACCTCGGCCTCGCGCACCGAGGCGCCCCAGACCGCGACCGAGGCCGCCAGAGCGTCCGCGACGACCGCGACGCCCTCGGCATCCGTGGCGTGCTGGACGACCGCGACGATGCGCTCATCCGTCGCGAGGCGCGCCCGCAGATCGGGCCGCGCGGCCGTCAGATCGACGATCCGACGCACGTCACCGGAGACGCACGCGACCTCCGGCGCACCCCCGCCACCGGCTGCCGCACCGCGGAGCCGAAGCAGCGCGATGTCGGTGGGCGCGGTGAGGGACACTTCGGGCAGCGGCGCGACGTCCGCCAGCAGGGCGACGGCCCGCGCGTGCCCCGTGGCGACGATGACCGCATCGGCGGCGAGGCTCGTGCCGTCGTCGAACGCGACACTCCAGCGCCCCTCCACACGGGGCCCGTCCACACGGGCGAGTCCCGTCGCACGCACGTCGGTGCGCCGGTCGACGGCGAACTCCTCCAGTCGAGCCGCCAGCGCGGCATCCCGCTCGCCCGCGTCGCGGAGCACCGAGCGCGCCGGGGCGGGCTCTCCCTCCGACGAGACCGCACCCGCGAGCGAGCCGGTGCGGGTCAGCGCGGTGTTCAGGCCGGGGATGAGCAGGTCGACATCGATCTCGTCCGGGCTCAGATCGAAGCGGGCGCGCGTGACCGGCGCGACGAGCCGGTCGCACACGCGATCGCCCATCCGCGAACGCACGAGTGCGCCCAGGTTGCGCTCGCGCCCGATCGTCAGCGGCGGGCGCAGCCGGTCGAGATAGGCGCGCCACGTGCCCGCCCACCCGATGATGCGCCGCGCCGCGGGGTCCCACGGATTCCCCGGGATGCCGAAGAGCGCACCCTCGGACAACGGCGCGACCGCGGGGTCGTCGCCGTCGAGGTGGCCGATCCAGGTCGCGACCGGCAGGACCGATTCTCGGGAGCCGGTGACACCGAGCTCCTCGTGCAGGCCGGCGAGCGCCGGGTCGTCGGCACGGAAGCCGTCGAGATCGGCGCCGACGACCACCCCGGCGAGGTCGGCCCACGTCGGCCGGGTCTCGTCGTCGACCAGCGTGACGGACAGCCCCACGCGCGCGCACTCGAGCGCCGCTATCGCGCCCGCCGCCCCGATGACGACGACACGGGACTCCCGAGCGTGGGCGATCAGATCGGCGGCGTCGGGCATGGCATCCATCCTCCCACCGCCCCGCCCCGCCCCACCCCTGCCCGCCCTGCCCTGTCGCGCCGCGACCTGCGACGATGGACGCATGGCCCTGCACATCACCGGCGACGTCGACGCCGACCGCCTGCTCACCGACGACCCGCTCGCCCTCCTGGTCGGCATGCTCCTCGACCAGCAGATCGCGATGGAGACCGCCTTCACCGGTCCTCGCAAGATCGTCGAGCGAACCGGGTCCGGGGAGCGCCTTGATGCCGCTCAGCTCGCCGCCTTCGATCCCGACGCGCTCACTGCGGTCTTCAAGGAGACGCCTGCGGTGCACCGCTTCCCCGGCTCGATGGCCACTCGGGTGCAAGCCCTCTGTCAGGCGCTCGTCGACGACTGGGGCGGCGACGCGTCGGCGCTGTGGCGCGATGCCGACGGCCCCACGGTGCTGAAGCGCCTCAAGGCGCTGCCCGGGTTCGGCGAGCAGAAGGCGAAGATCTTCCTCGCGCTGCTCGGCAAACAGTACGGCTTCACCGGCACGGGCTGGCGCGAGGCCTCCGCACCCTACGGCGAGGAGGGCTCGTTCCGATCCGTCGCCGACATCGTCTCGCCCGAGTCGCTCACCAAGGTGCGAGAGCACAAGCGCGCGATGAAGGCCGCCGCCAAGACCTCCTGACCTCTCGTCGATTCGGACTTGCCCCACCGCGCGCGGTACGGGAGGGTGGTGAAGACGCCGTGCGGGCGGCGTCGACATCTGCGCGGTCCTCCGTGCGCTCGGGAATCTGGGAGCCCACTCATGAAGCATCGCGCCGCGGCCGTCGTGACCGCCCTCGCCCTCGTGACCGGAGGCGGCGCCCTCGCCGCCGCCGTGGTCGCCGAGCCTTCGGCATCCGAGGTGTCGGCTGCGGCCGCCCCGGGCGTGACCCTTCACACGACCGGGATGCCGGTTCCCGGTCCGATCGCGGACCAGCCCAAGGTGCGCACCGCGACCGCCGCGCCGGGCGCGCCCGACACCTCGACGATCGCCGACGGAGCGCTGGACGCCGTCGTCGACTCGCTGGAGAACGACCGCAGGCTTCCCGCCGGTCTCGCCTCGAAGGTGACCGTCGACGGCGATCTCATCCGCGTCGAGGTCTCCTTCGACGACGTGGCCGCGGTCCGATCGGCGATCGCCGCCGTCGGCGGCGAGAACATCGTCACCGTCACCGACGACCTCCTCGCGGTCTCGGTGCCGGCGTCGGAGGTCGCACGGCTCGAGGCATCCGACGCGGTTCGCGCCGTCGCTCTCCCGACCTTCGCAGTTCCGCAGCCGGCGCAGATCGCTGTCCCCGCAACCGTCGGCACGAACGGCGGCGACGTCTACGACAAGACCCAGATCGCTCAGTGGCACGGGCTCGGACTCACCGGCGCGGGCGTCTCGGTCGGCATCATCGACTACTTCCGCAGCAGCACCTGGAACGACGCCCGCGCCCAGGGCGAGGTGCCCGCCGCGGCCGGCACCTACTGCCGCTGGGGCGGCGCGTCGTGCAACGCCCTCGACACGCCGGCGTCGGCCGATAGCGGCACGCACGGCGTCGCCGTCGCCGAGGCGATCCACGACATGGCCCCCGGCGCGAAGCTCTACCTCGTCACGGTGGCCAGCAACGAAGACCTCCGCAAGGCGATCGACTACCTGGCGGCCAAGAAGGTCAAGATCATCAGCCGCTCGCTCGGCGGCTTCTACGACGGTCCCGGCGACGGCACCGGCACATCGGCCAAGCTCGTGGACTACGCCGTGTCCCAAGGGATGACCTGGTTCAACGCGGCGGGCAATGCCGGCGCCTACCTCACCACCGCGGGCGACGGCACGAAGGTCGCCGTCGGCGGATACTGGCGCGGCAAGTGGCGCGACACGAACAAGAACAAGTGGATGGAGTTCGCCCACCCCGTGCGCACCGACGACGGCACAGTCGTCAAAGACGCGGACGGCAACACCGTGTACGAGTACTACGAAAGCCTCACCGTCGTGTGCTCCGACAGCTTCCGCCTGCGTTGGAGCGACTGGGGCGTCAGCGACCCGACCGACTACGACATCTACCGCATCCGGCCCAGCGGCTCGACGGCGGGCTACTACAACGTCGCCCAGAAGAAGGGCGTGGCGCCGCTGGAGATGCGCAACGGAAGCGTCGCCCACTGGGGTTGCACCGAAGGCTCTCTCATCGAGGTCGGCATCTACAAGGCCCGCAATGGCAGCAGCAGCGCGAGCGACATCCTCGAACTCGCAGGCAACAGCGCTGACATCGCCTACGCCCCCGTGTCCGCCGGCAGCGCCGGACAGGCGTTCATCGACAGCAAGAACAAGGGCATGGCCGCTGTCGGCGCCGTCGACCCCGTCGCCGGAACGACGATCGCCGGCTACAGCTCCCGCGGACCGACCAACGACGGGCGCATCAACCCCAAGCTGAGCGCCGGGTCGAACTTCACCAGCCGCGCCTACACCGGCGAAGGCGGCGGACGCTTCAACGGCACCAGCGCCGCGACACCCGTCGTCGCGGGCGCCGCCGCCGTCGCGCTCGAGCGCTTCGACACCAAGAGTCCCGCACAGCTGGTCGAGTATCTACGCACCCAGACCACCGACCGCGGCGCAGTCGGCGTCGACAACACCTACGGCACCGGCGAGCTCATCATGAAGCCGCTGCCGGTCGCCACCTTCAGCTCCACCCCCGCCCCCACGATCTCAGGATCGCGGACCGTGGGCGTGACGCTGACGGCATCCGTCGCCTGGACGCCGAAGCCTCGCACCGTGACCTACCAGTGGTACCGCGGCGAGACCGCGATCGCCGGCGCGACCGCCGCCACGTACACGCTGACCTCCGAGGACGACGGCCAGCGGATCCGGGTCGACGCGACCGGCGCACGCCCCGCGTTCACCCCGGCCACCGTGGCCTCGGCGTACACCGGAACGATCACCAAGCCGTTCGCCGCGGCTCCCGCACCGAAGATCACCGGCACACTCAAGGTCGGCAAGAAGCTCACCGCCGCCGTCGGCACGTGGTCGCCGGTGCCGACCACGCTCACGTACCAGTGGAAGTCCAACGACCGCAACATCAGCGGCGCGACGAAGAGCACGTACGTCGTGAGCTCGACGGACGTCGGCAAGCGGCTGACGGTCTCGGTCACCGCGACGGCGGCCGGCTACACGAAGACGACGAAGACGAGCGCGAAGACGGCGGTCGTCGTCCGGCCGTTCACGACGGCGCCGACGCCGAAGATCACCGGCACCGCGAAGGTCGGCAAGAAGCTCACGGCATCCGCGGGCACCTGGTCTCCCAAGCCCTCGAAGCTGACGTACCAGTGGAAGGCGGACGGCAAGGTCATCAAGGGCGCGACCGGCAAGACCTACACGATCACGTCGTCTCGGGCCGGGAAGCGGATCACGGTCACCGTCACGGCGAGCAGGAGCGGATACACGACCACCGCGAAGACGAGCGCGAAGACGGCGACCGTCAAGCGCTGACCGCTCTTTCGCGGAGGAACGGCCGTCGTGGAGCCTCGCTCCCGGCGGCCGTTCGTCGCAAACTCCTTCGATCCGGTGCATGGGCCGGACCGGCGGGGCGCGGTGGCGCGGCCCCTCGGCCGGCGCGATGCCAGATCGAAGGAGTTATCGACGGGATACGGCGAGCACCGCGACGGTGCGCGCGGCGTCAGGCGCCGCGGAGGCGCTCGGCGAGGTAGCCCTGCAGCGCGTCGAGGGGCACGCGCTCCTGCGCCATCGTGTCGCGGTCCCGGACGGTGACGGCGTGATCGTCGAGCGAGTCGAAGTCGACGGTGACGCAGAAGGGCGTGCCCACTTCGTCCTGCCGGCGGTAGCGGCGCCCGATCGCGCCGGCGTCGTCGAAATCGACGTTCCAGCCCTGCGCGCGCAGGCCGTCGGCCGTCTCGCGCGCCAGCGGCGACAGCTTCTCGTTGCGGCTCAGCGGCAGCACCGCGACCTTCACGGGCGCCAAGCGCGGGTCGAGTTTCAGCACGGTGCGGGTGTCGGTGCCGCCCTTCGCGTTCGGCACCTCCTCCTCGACGTAGGCGTCGACGAGGAACGCCATCATCGACCGGGTGAGACCGAACGACGGCTCGATGACGTACGGCACGTACTTCTCACCGGACGCCTGGTCGAAATACGTCAGGGACTGACCGGATGCCTCGATGTGGCTCGACAGGTCGAAATCGGTGCGGTTGGCGACGCCCATGAGCTCGCCCCACTCTTTGCCCGGGAAGCCGAAGCGGTACTCGAAGTCGATCGTGCCGGCGGAGTAGTGCGCGCGCTCGTGCTCGGGCACGTCGAACTGGCGCATGTTCTCGGGGTCGAGGCCGAGGTCGATGAACCAGTCCCAGCACGCCTGCACCCAGTGCTCGAACCACTGCTGCGCTTCGGCGGGCGGCGTGAAGAACTCGATCTCCATCTGCTCGAACTCGCGCGTGCGGAAGATGAAGTTGCCCGGGGTGATCTCGTTGCGGAAGGCCTTGCCGACCTGGCCGATGCCGAAGGGCGGCTTCTTGCGGGATGCCGTGAGCACGTTGGAGAAGTTCACGAAGATGCCCTGCGCGGTCTCGGGGCGCAGGAAGTACAGGCCGGACTCGTCGTCGACGACGCCGAGGTACGTCTTCACGAGACCCGAGAAGGCCTTCGGCTCGGTGTACTGGCCCTTGGTGCCGCAGTTCGGGCAGGGCACGTCGGCCAGGCCGTTCTCGGCGGCGCGACCCTTGCGTGCTTCGAAGTCCTCGATGAGGTTGTCCGCACGGAAGCGCTTGTGGCAGTGCAGGCACTCCACGAGCGGATCGGTGAAGGTGGCCACGTGACCCGACGCCTCCCAGACGCGCTTCGGGAGGATCACGGAGGAGTCGAGGCCGACCATGTCGCCGCGTCCACGGACGAACGTCTGCCACCACTGCCGGCGGATGTTCTCCTTGAGCTCGGTGCCGAGGGGGCCGTAGTCCCACGCCGATCGCGAACCGCCGTAGATCTCACCGGCCTGGAACACGAACCCGCGATGGCGGGCGAGGGCGATGACTTTGTCGAGACGGGACTGCTCGGCCACAGGTGGCTCCAAATGGTCGGTTCGAGAGGGTGCGGAAGCCCGCGGATGCCGGGGGCACGCGCAGCGCGCTCCGGCATCCGTCAAGTCTAGCCGCGGGGAGTTCGCCCCACGGGCCGCCCCCAGGCGACCGGCTACCATGTCGCGCGGGAGCGAGAGAGCGAGTTGGAGGACGCGAGGCTTGCTCGTCAAGGTGGTGTTAGAGCGCCCTCTCGCCAGTTTCAGAATCCAGGAGAAGATCCCGCCGCAATCTCAAGCGTCGCCGCAAGCAACGTTATTCCAAGACACAGTTGCCGGTGTTGGGGTTCCGCGCGAAGTCACGGATTACGCTCTTGGCTCCGCTCTTGGTCGCGCCCGGTGTGTAACCGGGCGGAAAGAGCAACGAAACACTACCTACAGCCTGGTAGCTGCGCGTGGCAGCGAGACATGCGAGATCGCCACCGACACGCAAACTTCCCCGCCCGGACTTCGTTGACACGGGGCCTAAGCGTCCACCCGTGATGTCTGTCATTCTCGAAGATGCCGTGATCTGTGTGAACTGAGCTTCCAACGGGACGGTGCCTGTGCATGTCACGATCAGATGAGCGTTCACTCGCTTATAGCCTGAACTATCTCCCGCGTGTGGGTAGTCATAGCGCCCCTTACACGTGATCGTCTTCAGTCCTGACACGGCTGTCGGCAGCGTACCGAGCGTGTTCCGGCCATCCGCGATCGCGTAGACACGATCGCGAGCATCAGGCGAGACCCCGTCCACTCGGACCGCCTCGCCGATGACGAAACCGTTCGGCTCCGGCTCCTGCTCCGCCGCCAACGCGGCCGGCGGCGCAGCCGTGACGAATGACCAGATCAGCGCTGCCGCTGCCGCCACCAGCAGCACTCTGGAAATGGCGCGATCTGCGTCCCATATCATGACAACGTCCCCTCATTGAGCAGAGCAGCAGTGTCACAGAATGTGGCAGTGGCCGCGCACTTATTCCACAGGTGCGAACTGAGACAGCATCGAAGTCGCGCGGGCCTGCGATCGGCGAGTTGGAGGAACGATGATCGGCGAGATCTCTCGCACGGAACTCACGTGGTTCGAGCAGTGGATCGAGCAGGAACGGTTGACGCCGCCGGTTGAAGCGGCCCGTCGCGTGGTCATTCTCCACCCGGGTGCGAGGTGGGCGCCCGGGCGCGTCCGTCTCGGACTCCCCCCGTACGAGAACGGTCCGGACGATGCCCGGGCGTCGGAGGAGCAGCGACTCCTGCTGGAACAGTGCCTGCACGACACTCTCGGTCCGCGTGCGCGGTGCTCGATCGCGCTGTACGCGGGCTTCCTCTCGGAGAGCGATGACGGTCGCTCCGACGGCTTCGACGAACCGAGCGGAACCTGGCATCGCGGTCGGCTGAACTACGTGCTCTTCTCGGGAGAACTGCACGAATGCGCCTACGCCGGTGTCGACCGACGCTGGGGGTCAGGGCGGACTTTCCTGCCCGGCGCGCCGTTCCCGATCGTCGAGCTCAGCTACCTCTGGACCGATGATCGCTCGGTGTTCGTCGCGTCACCGCCCGATACCGGCGCGACGATCGTGCACGGACCGGACACACTGCTCGACCGGCTGATCTCGCTGCCCGAGCTTCGCGCGCAGGAATGGCTCGCCTCCGCCTGACACAACCTCGGAGCCTGCCCCTCTCGCACCGGCGCACAGGCGGGACTACCATGTCGCGGGTCGGGTGAGGGGGCGCGATGGACGAGGCGGAGGCGTTCGCGGACGAGGTGTTCCATCGGCTCGTCGGCGGATTCGAGATCCTGTCGATCTATGTCGGCGATCGGCTGGGCCTGTACCGCGCGCTCGCGGAGCGTCCACGCACGGTCAGCGGACTGGCCGAGGCCACCGGGATTCATCCGCGGTACGCCCGGGAGTGGCTCGAGCAGCAGGCGACCGCCGGCATCCTCACCGCGGACGGTGATGTGTTCGCGCTTCCTCCGGCTCACGCGGCGGTGCTCGCCGATCCCGACTCGCTGCTGTCGTCGGCGCCGCTGGCGAGGATGATGGCCGCCGCCGCGATGCGCCTCCCCGAGCTGCTCACCGCGTACCGGTCGGGAGGCGGCGTGGGGTGGGCGCAGTTCGGGCCCGACGCGCGTGACGCGCAGGGCGACGTCAACCGGCCCTGGTTCGAGCAGCGTCTCGGAGCGGCACTCTCCTCCGTGCCGGACGTGGATGCCGTGCTCTCCCGACCGGGGGCGCGCATCGCCGACGTGGGGTGCGGGCACGGATGGTCGACGCTCGCGCTCGCACGCGCCTATCCGTCGGCGAAGGTGGAGGGCTTCGACATCGACGCCCCGTCGATCGAGGCGGCACGCGCGCACGCCGAGGGTGTGGCATCCGTGTCGTTCACCCTGCTCGACGGGGAACGCCTCGACCAGGGCAGGGAGGGGACGTTCGATGCGGCGTTCGTGTTCGAAGCACTGCACGACATGCCCGACCCCGTGGCGGTGCTCACGGCGGTGCGCCGGTCACTGCGGCGCGATGGGATGCTCGTCGTGATGGACGAGGCGGTGGCCGACGTGTTCGCCCCGCCCGGCGACGGCGGGCCCGGCGACGATATCGAGCGCGTCATGTACGGCTACAGCCTGTTCATCTGCCTGCCGGACTCGATGTCGACGCCGGGCTCGGTCGCGACGGGCACGGTGATGCGTCAGCCCACTCTCGAGCGCTACGCACGCGGAGCGGGATTCTCCCGGGTCGAGGTGCTGCCGATCGAAGGCTTCGCGGCCTTCCGGTTCTCTGCCCTCAGGCCCTGATCCTGCCGCCGGTCAGCTGATGAACTTGATGGCCAGCGGGTAGGTGTACCACTGGCCCTGGTTCGACTTGACGGCCGCGATGATCGAGAACACGAGGTCGACGACCCACGCGGCGAGGATGATCAGGAAGCCGATGCCGATGATGCTGAGCACGCCGCCCACGAAGAACGCAAGCGCGATCGTGATCTGGAAGTTCAGCGCTGTCGCGGTGTGCGCGCGGACGAACGGCCCGCGGTCCTTCAGCACGAGGTAGCCGATCAGGGCGGGCAGGAAGCTGAAGAAGATGCCGCCGATGTGCACGAGCGTCGCCCACAGCTTCTCGTCCGACGGGTTCAGCGCCTGAGGCGCAGTCGGACCGCCGTAGGGCGGCTGCGAAGGCGGGAACGGGGGCTGCTGCGGAGGCTGCGGAGGAGTGGTCACGGTGTCAGCCTAGGGGCGGCGCGGGGTCGACGACATCCGGTTACCCCGAATTTCCGCCTCACAGGCCGCACCACGCGGCGACCCACGCGAGGATCTCGCCACGCTGCTCGGGTGTCGCGGCCAGGTCGTAGGACCCCGCGCGCCCGTCGACCTCGACGAGCAGCCGGAAGACGGTGCCGCGCTTGTCCTCTTGTACGGCGTGCGCGTCGCACCGTGCCGGCAGAAGCGGCAGCTCGACGGACTGGGGCGTCCGATCGGTGCCGATCTGGTCGAGATCGAGCGGGTAGACCGCGTCGACGAGGCCGGGGAACGTGAGCAGGTTGGTCTCGTGGATGCCGACGATCCGCAGCGTCCCCTCGCCGGGCGCGGGCACGACGTCGAGGACGAGACGGGCAGTCTCCCCCGCCGCGGATGCCGTGAACGTGCCGAGGCTCACCGCCGCGGACCGCTCGGCCGCGACCTGCAGGCACTCGTTCTCGTGGAGCGCCGCGACGAACGGCACGACGTCGACGATCGGCGCGGTGCGTGCCGTCACGGCATCCGTCTCGGCGTCGCGGACGTCGAGGGTGACGGTGGCGGCCGCGTCGGCCGGGGCATCGCACGCGACTCGCGCCAGCTGCACTCGGATGTCGACGGTCGCGCCGGGCGGCACGGTCGAGGTGCGTGCGACGGCGCGTGTGGCGGGCTCCGCGAACCGCGGATCGGCGACGGACACGGCACCGATCTCGATCGGTCGCCCGCTGCCGTTGTGCACGGCGACGGCGGCCTGCCGCCCCGCCACGTCGGCGCGCGTCTGCCGCAGTTCCACGGTGACGCCGGCGGGAAGACCGTCGTCGGACGCGTGGGGATGTGGAGGGTCAGCGGCCGGGGCGCAGCCCGCCGCCAGCAGGGTGAGCAGCCCGAGCGCGACACAACTCCGGAAGAACGGTCCGGTCACGCGGCCACGACGGCCCTTCGGCCTCCGCCGGCCGTCTCGCTCCGGAGTTGTGCGCACGTCAGCGCCGGATCTCGACCCTGTCGACGGTGACCTCGTCGAGGAAAGCGGTGTCGACCTCGACCCCGATGCCCGGCCCCGACGGCACCCTCACGTGTCCGTCTTCCAGCACGATCGGCGCGGTCACGATGTCGCGGCGGTAGAACCGATCGGATGCCGAGACGTCGCCGGTGAGCGTGAATCCGGGGAGGGCGGCCAACGCCGCGTTCGCCGCGCGCCCGATGCCCGTCTCAAGCATTCCCCCGCACCACACGGGCACTCCGGCCGACCGGCACAGGTCGTGCACTCGAACGGCTTCCAGGTAGCCCCCGACTCGGCCGGCTTTGACGTTGATGACGGATGCCGCGCGCAGCGCGAGCGCGTCGGCGGCGGCCTTCGCCGACACGATCGACTCGTCGAGGCAGACGGGCGTGCGCAGCCGAGCCGCGAGGGTCGCGTGGTCGACGATGTCGTCTTCCTGCAGCGGCTGCTCGATGAGGAGGAGGTCGAACCGGTCGAGTTCGGCGAGGGTGTCGACGTCGGCCAGGGTGTACGCCGAGTTCGCGTCGACCTGAAGGGGGATCGAGCCGAACGCGTCGCGGACGGCGGCGGTGTCACGGAGGTCGCGTCCGGGCTTGATCTTGATCTTGATGCGGGCGTAGCCCTCGTCGAGGTAACCCGCGACGGTGTCGACGAGAGCCGCGGGGTCGCGTTGGATGCCGACGGAGACACCGCTCGGGATGCGGTCGCGCACGGCGCCGAGGTGGGTCGCGAGCGAGCGATCCGCGACGCGCAGGGCGGCATCGAGTACGGCGAGTTCGAGGCCGGCCTTCGCCATCCGGTGGCCGACGAACGGCGAGAGGATGCCGGCGACCTCCTCCGGCGTGACGGTGCCCCGCTCGAGCAACGCGGGAGCGAGGAACCGACGGCTCACGTCCCAGGCGCTCTGTGTGTACTCGGAGGAGTACAGCGGCGCCTGCTGTGTGACGATCTCACCCCACCCGTCGCCGGCGGACGTTCGCACGCGGACGACGATCACCTCGCGGACCGTTTCGGTGCCGAACGACGTGGTGAAAGGCGCGACGAGCGGCAAATGCACCACCCGGAGTTCGATGGCTTCGAGTTCGATGGCTTCGAGTTCGACGGCGTCGATCGTGACGGGCGCGGCGGGGCGGTCGATCGGCATGCGCTCAGGCTAGCCCCGCCGCGTCGCGGTCAGCGAGTGAAGGCGACCTCGGCCGTCGGGGTGACGTCGCCGGCGGCGTCGGGAGTGCGCGAGAACGACCAGTACAGGTTCGCGTACCCGACGGCCTGCTCGGGACTGATCGGCGAGCCCCACTGCCGCAGGTCTTCCGTCGTGTGGGCGTCGGAGACAAGGGTCACGTCGTACCCACGGGTGAGTGCGCCGTGGAGGGTGGAACGGATGCAGGCGTCGGTCTGCGCGCCCGCGACGACCAGCCGGTCGACGCCGCGCTCGGCGAGCCGCTCGTCGAGGTCGGTGTCTTCGAAGGAGTCGCCGTAGATCTTGTCGACGCGCGCTTCGCCCTCCGCGGGGACGAGTCCGTCGACGAGCTGCCACTCGGGCGAATCCTTCTCGAGCTCGTTGTGGTCTTGCACCCACACGACCGGGACCCCGTCGGCACGCGCCCGCTCGACGAGCGCCGCGACGTTGCGCGTGACGGCCTCGACCTCGTAGTTGCCGGCGACCACACCGCGCTGCATGTCGATGACGACGAGCGCCGTGGCGTCACGGTCGGGGAATCTGCTCATGGCGACCTCCTGTGTCACCGACAGCATGACACCGGCCTCCGACACGCACGAGAGGGGCCGGGGAAGGCACCGCGCGTGGCAGGATCGAGCCGTGGACGCAGCCGGCCGTGAGACCCCTGATGAGACCCGCACTCTGACGGTCGACGGCACCCTCCCCCGCACGGTTGCGCTCGCCTACCTGCGGTGGATGCTGATGCGGGGGCCGTGGCTTGCGATCGTCGTGGCCGCACTGCTGCTCCTCGGATGGACCGTGCTCTGGTCGTCGACAGTTCGGTGGGGGTTCCTCTTCTTCGTCGCCCTCGGGCTCGTCGTCCTGGTCACCGCCATCCCCGTGGTCGCCTATCGGGCGACTCTGCGATCACTGCGCGTCGCGTACCCCGAGGGCACGACTATCGAAGCCCGCGTGACGAATGAGCTGCTTCGCGTCTCGTCGGCGCTGGGGGCGAGCGACGTGCGTCTCGCGGCGATCCACACGGTCGACGTCTCCGGCAAGGCGCTCATTGTCCGACTCTCGCACGCGCGCGGCGTGACGTACGTGCTGCCCACCGCCCTCTTCACCGACTCCGACATCCGCGCGCTCGCCGAAGCCGCCGTGCGGCGCTGACCTCAGCGAAGGGCGCGAGCGAGCAGCCGGTCGCGCGGGGCGACGAACGTGCTCCGTCGGCCGCGAGAGCGGCGGAGGCTGCGGGGGGCACGCCAGCGGCGCGCGATGGTGTCGAACAGTGCGGGCATGGCATCCCCTTTCCTCATCAGAGAGACGCGGTCCTCCGCGTTCTATGACGCGGATCGACGGCTCCTTCTGTGAAGAGCGGGGCGTCATCGCGGTGATACCCGCACGCCGTAGGGGCTCAGTCGATGACGAACGCGTCGGGGTCGTCGGACCGCGTCGGGCGCAACGTCGACGGCACGGGCCAGGGGAGCTCCCAGCGGCGCGCGTACGCGTCGATGGCGCCGAAGTCCTCGCCCTTGACGACGATGCGCTCGGGCGTGACCTCGACGAACCGCACGCGGAGAGGACGGTCCGCCTCGCCCTCGAGCATCCAGGGCTCGGCGAGATAGGAGAGGCCGAGCGTCTCGAGCACCGCCTCGGCATCCAGCCACTCGGTCGGCTCCGACGCGCGGCGGCCCAGCAGATCGAACGGAACCCACTGGTCGCCCTCAGGCGCGATCCAGCCGACGAGTTCGCCGTCGTCGCGCCGATGCGGAGTCCAGTCGGCGTCGATCACGGCTTCGCCGGACCGCGCGCGAAGAGATAGCCGCGCTCGTCGAACCCGACGACGACGAATCCGTCGTCGAGCAGTCCGCCGAACGCGTCGCGCACGCGATAGCGCCACTCGAGGGCCTCGGCGGGGTCGTCGCGCCGCAGCCGCTCGATGTCGCGCGGGATCGCCACCGTCGTGACGACCGTCTCCTCGGCAGGGATCGGCGCCGGGGCGGCGAGCGCCCACGAGGTCATGAGCCGGTCGGATTCGTCGCCGCGGTTCACGCCGTCGTCCATCGCGCCGTAGTGGTCGATCAGGTACTCCGTCACGCGGGCGCCGAGCACGCGCAGGTTGAACGACGCGTTGCGGGCGACGAGCGGATCGAACGTCCACGTGATGTGGCCCACGTCGCGCGCGAACGCCCACGCACGCTGGTGCTGCTTGAGCACCCGTCCGAGCCCCTGCGACCGGTAGCCGTCGAGGACGCCCGTGATGTGCGAGTGCATCGAGCGGGACGCCGGGGCGGCGAAGAAGGCCACGGAAGCCCCGATCATCCGTTCGCCGTCGTACAGCCCGACGGCGTAGTTGCCCGAGTGGGCGAGCGCGCGCAGCAGGTTCGGGGGCATGCCGGTGCGGTCCCCGCCCCATACCTGTGAGAGCACCTCGGAAGCGGCGAACACCTGCTCGACCGTCTCGAGGGCGCGGATCTCGATACCCTCGGGAGCGGTGGCGTCTTCGAAGTCGGCCATGTCAGCACCCTAGCCCCGGCCCTCCACCCCTCGCGGCCCCGGTAGCCTGAATCGGTGAACCGTGAGGATGATGCCCGCCGCCGCCTCACCCGAATCCCGCCGCAGGGCGCGGTCGTCGCCGTCCTCGCCATCGCGGGACTGTGCTCGTCGTTCATGTTCACGCTGGTCGTGCCGATCCAGGCGCGCCTGCCCGAGCTCCTCCACGCGAGCCGTGAGGACACGGCGTGGGTCGTCACCGTCACGCTGCTGGTGGCCGCCGTCGTCACGCCGATCGCGGGGCGCCTCGGCGACATGTACGGCAAACGGCGCATCGTGCTGGTGCTGCTGGCCGCGCTCGTGGTCGGGTCGATCATCGCGGCGCTGTCGACCGACATCATCGGTGTGATCGTGGGTCGCGGCCTCCAGGGCGCCGTCACGGGCGTCGTGCCGCTCGGCATCTCGATCCTCCGCGACATCCTGCACGAGAACCGCGTCGACGGCGCGATCGCGCTCATCAGCGCCACGCTGGGTGTAGGCGGGGCGTTGGGGATGCCGTTGAGCGCCCTCGTCACGCAGTACGCCGACTGGCACGCGCTGTTCTGGATGTCCGCGGGCCTCGGCGCCGTCGTGTTCGGGCTCGTCCTGTGGATCGTGCCGGTGAGCGTCCTGCGGACGGCCGGGCGCTTCGACTACGCGGGAGCCGCCGGACTGGCCGTCGGGCTCACCGGCATCCTGCTGGCGATCTCGCGCGGCAACGAATGGGGCTGGACGTCGGCGCCGGTGCTCGCGTTCGGGATCGGCGGCATCGTCGTGCTCCTCGTGTGGGGCTGGTACGAGCTGCGCATCGCCGAACCGCTCCTCGACCTGCGGGTCGCCGCGCGACGTCCCGTGCTGCTCACGAACATCGCCTCGATCGCGATGGGTTTCTCGCTGTTCGCGTCGAACGTGTCGTATCCGCAGCTGCTGGAGCTGCCGCCGCCGGCGGGGTTCGGGCTGTCGCTCCTGGCCGCGAGCCTCGTCATCATGCCGGCGGGCCTGGTCATGATGGTGCTGTCGCCGTACTCCGGCCGACTCGCACGCACGGTCGGCCCGCGGCGGCTGCTGGTTCTCGGCGCCGTCGCTCTCATCGTCGCCTACGGCTTCACGCTCCTGTTCTCGTCGGAGGTGTGGCACCTGCTGGTCGCGAACATCCTCGTGGGCGTGGGCATCGGCTTCGGGTACGCGGCGATGCCGATGCTCATCATGCGGTCGGTGCCGCAGAGCGAGACGGGCGCCTCGAACGGCCTGAACGCGCTGTTCCGCTCGCTCGGCACGAGCACGGCGGCGGCCGTCATCGGCGCGGTGCTGGCGACGATGTCGACGACGCAGGGCGACGTGCAGGTGCCGACGGCATCCGCGTTCCATCTGTCGTTCCTGCTCGGCGGGGGCGCGGCCGTGGTGGCCCTGGTCGTGGCCGCGTTCATCCCGACGCGGCCCGCCGAAGAGGCCCACCCGGCGATGCCCGCGTGAGCCGGTAGACGGCCGCGACCTGACGCGGCGGCGGGCGCGCGGCTAGCGTGGATGCCATGGACGACAACCGCACCCAGAAGCCCGTCGGCCCCGAGACGGCGTCGGCGGGGAACACGCCCGGCACTCCGGCCCGCGACGCGGCGACCCGAGACTCCGGTGCACGGGATACCGGTGCACGGGATGCCGGTGACACGCGCTTCTTCGGGCAGCCGTGGGCGCTCGCCCACGTGTTCGGCGTGGAGATGTGGGAGCGCTTCAGCTTCTACGGCATGCAGGGCATCCTGCTCATCTACCTGTACTTCTCGGTGTCCGACGGCGGTCTCGGCGTCGACCAGACGGTCGCGGCGAGCATCGTGGGGGCGTACGGCGGCGCGGTGTACCTGTCGACGATCCTCGGCGCGTGGATCGCCGACCGGCTGCTGGGAGCCGAGCGCGTGCTGTTCCTGAGCGCGATCGTCATCATGGCGGGGCACATCGCGCTCGCTCTCCTCCCCGGGTTCCTCGGGGTCGGCGTCGGACTCGTGCTGGTGGCCGTCGGCTCGGGAGGCCTCAAGGCGACCGCGACGAGCGTCGTCGGCACCCTGTACGCGCCGGAGGACACCCGACGGGATGCCGGGTTCTCCCTGTTCTATCTGGGCATCAACCTCGGGGCGTTCGCCGGTCCGCTCCTGACCGGTCTGCTGCAGGATCGACTGGGCTTCCACTGGGGCTTCGGACTGGCCGCAGTCGGGATGGCCGCGGGCCTCCTGCAGTACTCGTTCGGCCGGAAGGTGCTCCCGGCCGAGGCATCGCTCGTTCCCAACCCGCTCCCCCGGCAGCGCTACCCGCTGATGATCGGCGTCGGCGTGGCAGGCCTCGCGCTGATCGTCGTGCTCGTGCTCGTGGGCGTCATCCGCGCCGACAATCTCGCGCTCGTCGTGATCGTCGCCGTCATCGGTGCCGCGATCGCCTACTTCGCCGTCATCCTCACCAGCCGCGCCATCACGTCGGTCGAGCGGTCGCGCGTGTGGGGCTTCCTGCCGCTGTTCCTCACGTCGGTCGCGTTCTGGTCTCTGTACCAGCAGCAGTTCACGGTGCTGACGTTCTACTCCGACCAACGACTCGACCGGAACCTCTTCGGCTGGGAGATGCCGGTGCCGTGGATCCAGTCGATCAACCCGATCTTCATCATCGTGCTGTCGGGGGTGTTCGCCTGGCTGTGGACGAAGCTCGGCTCGCGCCAGCCGTCGACGCCGGTGAAGTTCGGTCTGTCCGCCATCGTGATGGGCGCCGCGTTCCTCCTGTTCCTGCCGTTCGCCGGCGGCGGCGCGAACTCGACCCCGCTGCTGGCGGTCGTCGGCATCCTCCTCGTCTTCACGATCGCCGAGCTGCTCCTCTCGCCCGTGGGACTGTCGGTCACGACGAAACTCGCCCCGGAGCGCTTCCACACCCAGATGGTGGCGCTGTTCTTCCTGTCGGTGTCGCTCGGCACGGCTGTCGCCGGCCAGCTCGCCACCCTCTACGACCCCGAGAACGAGGTGCCCTACTTCGCGACGCTCGGTCTTCTCGCGATCGGCGTGGGCGTCGCCCTGCTGGTGGCGGTGAAGCCCGTCCTGTCGCTCATGCGCGGGGTGCGCTGACGGCGGGCGCGCGACGCCCCGGCGACGGGCGGATGCCGTGGCATCCGTTCGGACACGGCAGAATCGATGCATGCCTCCCGTGCACAATCCGCACCTGCTTCCCGCTCACGCCTGCCTCATCGTGCACGGCAAGGACACTCCGGGGATCGTTGCCGCCGTCTCGGCGATGATCACGCGCATCGGCGGGAACATCGTCGCGTTCGACCAGTACTCCGACGACCCGCGCGGCGGCGCGTACTTCCAGCGGGTGGTGTTCCACCGCCCCGACTTCGCCGCCGACCGGCCGCAGATCGAGGCGGAGATCGACCGGACCCTCGCCGACTTCGAATTGGAGTGGTCGCTGACCGATCAGTCGGTGCCCAAGCGGATGGCGGTCCTGGCATCCAAGCAGGACCACTGCCTGCTCGACCTGCTGTGGCGTCACCGCCGCGGCGACCTGCCCGTGACCATCCCGATGGTGATCTCCAACCACACGACCACCGCGGAGGACGTGCGCAGCTTCGGCGTGCCCTTCTTCCACGTGCCGTCTGTCACGGGCCCCGACAAGTCGGCGTCGGAGGCGGAGATCCTGAAGCTCCTCGTCGGCAACGTCGACTTCGTCGTGCTCGCGCGGTACATGCAGATCCTATCGCCCGAATTCCTCGAGCAGCTCGGCGTACCGGTGATCAACATCCACCACTCCTTCCTGCCCGCCTTCATCGGCGCCGAGCCCTACAAGAAGGCGAAGGAACGCGGCGTCAAGCTCATCGGGGCCACGAGCCATTACGTCACGAGCGACCTCGACGAGGGCCCGATCATCGAGCAGGACACCATCCGCGTCACCCACGCCGAGACGGTCACGGAGCTCGCGCGTCGCGGCGCCGACGTCGAACGTCAGGTGCTCTCGCGCGCGGTGCTGTGGCACGCGCAGGACCGCGTGATCCGCCACGGCAACCACACCATCATCTTCTGAGCCGGCTCGGCGGCCTCCCCGCAGAGCCTCCGTCACTGGCATCCGCCACAAACCATGTCCCACCTTCGGTCGTTTCGGGCAGGTCGAAACGGCACAGACTGGGACATGCCTCACCCAAACTGGGACATGCCCCCACCGGAACTGGGACATGCCCTGACCAGACTGGCCGAACTACCCAAACTGGGACATGCCCCCACCCACACCGGGACATACCCCGCCCAGGTCAGTGGATGTACTCCATCAGTTCGACGCCGAGGGTGCGGAATGCGTCGTGCGCGCGCAGCCGGTGCGCGACCGACAGGTCGTCGAAGCAGACGATCAGCGAGTAGGCGACGCCCGCGCGCGGCCCGGCGAGCACCCCCGCCTCCGCGCGCACCCCGTCGGCCCGGCCGGTCTTGTTCACGAACAGCAGCTGGTGCCGGTCGTCGTCATGGGCGAACGGGTCGAGCCCGGTGGCGGATGCCACGAGCGACAGGTCGTGGCCGAGGCTCAACCATTCCGACACCTGCGCGCTGACGGCGGGCGACACCACCCGCGCGTTGACGAGAGCGCCGAACAGGGATGCCAGTTCCCCCGCTGACGCGAGCGCCACATGCGGCGCGTCGTCGGGGCCGCGGCGGTCACGGAACCCGTCCATGAGGGCGGTGCGCACGAGCCCGATCCGCTCCAGTCGCTCCCGCACGGCGTCGAGCCCGACGCGGGCCAGCAGCGCATTGGTCGCGAGGGCGTCGCCGGTCGCGGCAGCGAGCACGGCCAGGTCGCACACGGGCAGCGCCGGTGCCTTCAGGTGCCGCCACAGCCCCCCGACGTCGACGGGATCGACGGTCGACCGGTCGACGATCTCGAGGGCGTCGAGCGCTCCGGTCTCCAGCTGCGAGGCCGTCTCGATAAGGAGCGGCACGACCCCGATGCCCCCGACCGGCAGGGTCAAGTGGTCGTCGCCGGCGAACACCTCCGTGTCGCGATCGAGGTCGGTCACGCGCACGGAGACCTGCGCCCCGGACGACGCGAGTCCGTCGAGGGCCCGCAACGTCGCCGTGAACGACCGACGCCCCGCCCCCGACCGTCGCGTGCGGCCTCCCGACCGCCGCGCGCCCGCCCCCGAGGCGGCATCGCGGCGGAGTCCGCCGGCCGCGAGTGCGGCGGCGTGCGACTCGAACGGCTCGGCGGCGTTCACGCTGATCCTCCCGCTGGACTTTCCCTGCGATCGCTCCGTGCCCCCTGCGGAGGACGGAGGGTGCCGCTCACGCGGCGCGCGTCACCAGATGGTGACGCGACGATCGGCGTCGAGCCAGAGAGCGTCGCTCTCGGTGACGTCGAAGGCGGTGTAGAACTCGTCGACGTTGCGGACGATCTGGTTGCACCGGAACTCGTTGGGCGAGTGCGGGTCGATCGTCAGCAGCCGTATCGTCTCGGCATCCCGGCCCTTCTGCTGCCAGATCTGCCCCCAGCTGAGAAGCAGACGCTGGATGCCGGTGAAGCCGTCGATCACCGGACCGTCGGGGTCGGCGCCGACGGCCGCGTTGTGGAGCCGGTAGGCCTTGATCGCGATGCCCAGTCCGCCGAGGTCGCCGATGTTCTCGCCGATCGTGAGCGCACCGTTGACGGTGTGCTCCTCGCCGAGACCGAGCGGCACGAGGGCGTTGTACTGCTCGATGAGCGCCGCCGTGCGCTCCTGGAAGGCCGCGCGGTCGTCGTCGGTCCACCAGTCGTTGAGCGCGCCGGTGCCGTCGAAGGCGCTCCCCTGGTCGTCGAAGCCGTGGCCGATCTCGTGGCCGATCACGGCGCCGATGCCGCCGTAGTTGGCCGCGGCATCCCGCTCGAGGTCGAAGAACGGGTACTGCAGGATGGCCGCGGGGAACACGATCTCGTTCATCAGCGGGTTGTAGTACGCGTTGACCGTCTGCGGCGTCATGTACCACTCGTCGCGGTCGATGGGTTTGCCGAGCTTGGCGAGCTGGCGCTCGTGCTCCCACGCGTTCGTGCGTCGAACGTTGCCGATGAGGTCGGCGGGATCGACCTCCAGCGCGCCGTAGTCCTTCCAGCGCACGGGGTACCCGACCTTCGGGGTGAACGCGGCGAGCTTCTCGAGCGCGCGCTCCCGGGTCGCCGCCGTCATCCACTCGAGCTGCGAGATCGACTGCCGGTAGGCCTCGATGAGGTTCGCGACGAGCTCATCCATCGCCTCCTTCGCGGCCGGCGGGAAGTGACGCTCCACGTACACCTTGCCGACGGCCTCGCCCATCGCCGCCTCGACGAAGCCGACGCCGCGCTTCCAGCGCTCGCGGTTGACGGGCACGCCCGTGAGCTCCGTGCCGTAGAAGGCGAAGTTCGCATCGACGAACGCGTCGGAGAGGAACGGCGCCGACGAGCGGACGACGTGCAGGCGCAGCCACGCCTTCCAGTCGTCGAGTCGCTCTTCGGTCAGCAGCGCGCCCAAGCCCTCGAGGAAGCTCGGCTGGTTGACGTCGATCTCCGCGAAGCCCTGCTCGTGGCCGGGAGCCACGGCGTCACGCCAGGGCGCGAGGTCGACCCCCAGCAGGTCCACGACGGCATCCCATGTCAGCAGGTTGTACGTCGCGACCGCGTCGCGGCTGCGGACGTTGTCCCAGTGGTGGGATGCCAGCTCCGTCTCGAGCGCGAGCACCCTCTCTGCCTGCGTGTCGGCATCGGCGACGCCCGCGAGGCCCAGCACCGTCGCGGCGTACGAGCGGAACGCCGAGCGGGTCGCGTCGAAGTTCTCGAGGCGGTAGTAGCTCTCGTCGGGAAGCGACAGGCCGCCCTGCACGAAGAACACCACGTAGCGCTGCGGGTTGCCCGGGTCGGGCTCGATGTAGGTGCCGAGGAAGCCGCCGACGCCCTCGCGCTCCAGCTCGCCGACGGTGCGCAGCAGAGCCGGGATGCCGTCGACCGCGTCGATGCGGGCGAGCTGCTGCTGCAGCGGCGCAGCACCCAGCTCCTCGATGCGGGCGGTGTCCATGAAGCTCGCGTACAGATCGCCGACCTTGCGCGCCTCCGACCCCTCGTCGGCTGACTGCGACTCCTCGATGATCGCCCGCACGTCCTTCTCGGCCTGCTCGGCGATGAGGTGGAACGAACCCCACCGCGCCTTGTCGTCGGGGATCTCGGTGCGCTCCAGCCACGCCCCGTTCACGTGACGGAAAAGGTCGTCCTGGGGGCGGATCTCGGAGCTGAGTTCGGCGAGCACAATGCCCGAACGGCGGGGAGTGTCGGTCATGGCATCCATGCTAGAGGGCGTCACGGTGACGGGATCTCGGTCTGACGGCATCCGGATTCCACCGGCTCGCCCGCGAAGCGGTCGGCCGTCCACGCGAGGAGCTCCTCGCGCAGCGGCGACGACTTCAGCTCGACGATCTGCGTGTGACCGAATCCGTCGTACAGGCGGTAGTCGAGCAGCTGCCCGGCCTCGCAGTAGCGGTCGACGAGGCTGAGCTGCGTCGACGGACGCACGATTCCGTCCGTGCTCCCCTGCGCGATGAGGAGCGGGGCGGACACGGTCGGCGGCGGAGTGTTCTCGCGCAGATGACGCCCGAGCGGGCCGGACGTCGGCGACGTCGCGAAGATCTCCGGATCGCCGGACAGGCCGAGCGCGGCGAGCGCCGACACGATCGTGCCGGGGTCGCTCAGACACCGCTCCGACATCGCGCGGACCGTCACCACCGCCCCCGGGCGAAGGTACTCGCGGGAGGAGACGTCGTCGTAGATCGCCTCGTACGACGCGAAGGCGAAGGAGCCGAAGATGCTGCCGCCCGTCACATCGGTGAGCTGGGAGACGAGCGCGGCCGGATCGGCGGCGGGGGCGAGCGCCGCGACGCCGCGCAGAACGATCTCCGGCGCATAGGAGCGGGCCAGCGCGCCCGTCCACAGCGCCGCGCCACCGCCCTGAGAGTGGCCCCACACGACGGTGTTCGCACTGAGTCTCGCCTCGTCGAGCTCCTGCGCCGCGCGCACCGCGTCGAGCGACGCGTAGGCGCTGGGAGGCCCGATCAGGTACGGGTGCGGCCCCTCCGTGCCGAGCCCGATGTAGTCGGTCGCCACGAGCGCCCAGCCCTCGTCGATGATCTGCGGGAGCTGGAAGAGCGCGCCCGCCCAGAACGGCTTCTCCAGCAGCGACGGCGCGCAATGCTGCGCGAACCCCGTCGTGCCGTGGTTCCAGTCGATCACCGGCCACGGGCCGTCGCCCTTCCGGGGCGCGACGACGAGTCCGCTCGCCACCCGCACCGCACCGTCGACACCGGTCGTCGTGTACAGGATGCGCCACGCGTTCGCGTCGGCCGGCACCTGATTCTCGAACGGCTCCGCGCGGATGAGGCGGCCCGGTTCGTCGGGGATGTCACGGGGCGCCGCATAGAACTCGTCGACGACCGAGGAACCTTCGCGCAGCGGTGTCGTCACGAGGGCCGTCGTCACCGCCAGCGCCACCGCGCCGAGCGCCACGACCGTGCGGCCCCAGCGGCGGGCGGGGGTGCGCGTGCCCCGCGAGGCGCGGTCGCGTCGCGCGCGCAGCAACGTCCACAGCCCCGAGATCCCCAGCACGAGCAGCCACGCCCCGAAGGCCACCGCCGTCACCAGCAGCGTGATGTCGGGCCACGCGAGGGCCACCGCACCGAAGATCAGTCCGGATGCGCCGAACGCGGCATCCGAGATCCGTTCGTCGAGGCCCCGCCCGCGACGGAACGCGCCCACGACACCCAGGGTGCCTGCCAGGAGGAGCGCACCGCCGACGAGCACCGCCGCGACACGCACCGTCAGGCCCGGCCACACCAGGACGAACACGCCACCCGCCAGCCACACCCCCACGAGAGCGAACCGCCAGCGGGCGCGCGTCGACTCCGCGCGCGCGTCGTCGAAGAACTGCAGGATGCCGGTCAGCACCATGCCGCCGCCCAGCAGGAGCGCCAGCACGTCGAGCGCCGTCGTGGGGCGGATCGCCAGGACCGCACCCAGCACGATCGCCGCGACGTCGAGCACGACGCGAGCCCACGTGGGAAGGCGGCGCCGGAGGCGGGCGACGGGGCGGGAGAGGCGCGACAGCGACATACCCCTCCTCCGCTCGACGTGCGCGTCGTACCTCCAGCCTAGGCTCGTCCCATGGCCGCGCTGACCCTCAACCGGGAGATCCTGCGCCTCGCCGTCCCCGCGCTGGGCGCGCTCGTGGCCGAGCCGATGTTCCTCATCGTCGACGCCGCCCTCGTCGGACACCTGGGCATCGTGCCGCTCGCGGGCCTCGGCATCGCCTCGGCCGTGCTCCAGACGATCGTCGGCCTCATGGTCTTCCTCGCCTACTCGACGACCCCGGCCGTCGCCCGCCGATTCGGCGCGGGCGACCACACGAGCGCGGTGCGCGCCGGGATCGACGGGCTGTGGCTCGCCCTCGGATTGGGGGCGCTCCTCGCCGTCGCCGGCTCCGTCCTCACTCCGACACTCGTCGCGATGTTCGGGGCATCCCCCGATGTCGCCGAGCAGGCGCGGATCTACCTGCAGCTGTCAATGTGGGGACTCCCGGCCATGCTCATCGTCTTCGCGGCGACCGGCCTTCTCCGCGGCATGCAGGACACCGTCACCCCGCTGTGGATCGCGGGCTTCGGGTTCGCCGCCAACGCGCTCCTCAACTGGCTCTTCATCTACGGGTTCGGCTGGGGCATCGCGGGCTCCGCCGCCGGCACCGTCGCCGCCCAGTGGGGCATGGTCGGCGCGTACGCGCTCGTGGTGGGTCGCCTCGCGCGGCGGCACTCGGCATCCGTCCTGCCGCAGCGCGACGGGGTGCGCGGCTCCGCCCGCTCGGGAGGATGGCTGTTCCTGCGCACGGTCTCGCTGCGCGTCGCCCTGCTCGCGACTGTCGCCGTGGCCACCGCGCTCGGCACCGACGAGCTGGCCGGCTGGCAGGTCGCGTTCACGATCTTCTCGACGGCCGCCTTCGCCCTCGACGCGCTCGCCATCGCGGCGCAAGCCCTCATCGGCCGGGGCCTCGGCGCCCGCGACGAGCCCTTCGTGCGACGCGTGCTCGGGCGGACCGTCGCATGGGGCGCGTGGTTCGGCATCCTGGTCGGGGCGCTCATCGCCGCACTGTCAGGCGTGATCGGACTCGCCTTCACGGGGGATGCCGCCGTCGCCGCCCTCGTGCAGCCGGCGCTGCTCGTGCTCGCCGTCGCGCAGCCGGTGTGCGGTGTCGTGTTCGTGCTCGACGGGGTGCTCATGGGGGCGGGCGACGCGAAGTACCTCGCGCTGGCGGGCGTGCTCAATCTGGTGCCGTACGCGCCGGCCCTGGTGCTGGTGGGCGTGCTGCAGCCGGGCGGCGCGGCCGGACTCGCGTGGCTGGCGGCGTGCTTCTTCGGCGTGTACATGGTGGCGCGGCTCGCGACGCTCGGCTGGCGCGTCCGCCGCCCGGAGTGGCTCACCGTCGAGGTGTGACCCCGCGGCCGGGGGGCCGGGGGGGGGCATGTCCCACTTTCGGTCGAAACCGGCATCCCTAAACGACCAGAACGGGGACATGCCCCGCCACCGCCCCAGCCGGGGCACCACCATGTCCCACTTTCGGTCGAAACCGGCATCCCTAAACGACCAGAACTGGGACATGCCCCGCCCAAAAGGGACATGCCCCGGCCGCCACGGTGCGACTCAGCTAGCGCGGCGCGGGGTCAGGCCCAGCGCCGACACCAGTCGTACATGACGACGGCAGCGGCCGCGCTCGCGTTGATCGAGCGCGTCGATCCGTACTGCGTGATCTCGACGACAGCGGATGCCGAGGCCAGCGCCTCCGCGGAGAGTCCGGGACCTTCCTGACCGAACAGCAGCACGCAGCGCTCCGGCAGATCCGCACGATCGAGCGGAACGGAGCCGTCGACGTTGTCGATCGCGACGACGGGGAGATCCGCTCCGGCGGCCCAGGCCGTGAACCCGGCGACGTCTTCGTGGTGACGCACGTGCTGGTACCGATCGGTCACCATCGCGCCGCGGCGATTCCACCGGCGCCGTCCGATGATGTGCACCTCGGCCGCACCGAACGCGTTGGCGCTGCGCACGATCGATCCGATGTTCATGTCGTGCTGCCAGTTCTCGATCGCGACGTGGAACGGATGCCGGTGCTCATCGAGGTCGCCAACGATCGCGGACATCGTCCAGTACCGATACCGGTCGATGACGTTGCGCCGATCGCCGGCCGCGAGCAGCTCGCGGTCGTATCGCTCGTCGTCGGGCCACGGTCCGTCCGCCCACGGCCCGACGCCGACGGGGAGCTCCGGCTCGACCGGCAGCTCCGGCGCGACCTCGGGCTCTGCAGCCTCGGGCGATGCCGGCTCGGGCGGGGTGTGGGGGACGGTCACCGACTCAGGGTATCCAGCGCCGTCGCCACAACTGCGGAATCCTGCGCGGCGCGGACGGCCGCGCCGCCGAAGGACGGCCCGCGCAGCCACGGTAAGCGGACGTAGATCCACCGTTCATCCGGAGTCGTGACCGCGGGGAGTGGGCATCCGGCCCACCGTTCTACCGGAGTTGCGACCGCGGAGCGTGGGCAATCGGCCCAGCGTCCCTCCGGGGTGGCCACTGCGGCTCGTGGCAAACTCCTTCGATCCACCCCGCCCCGCCGCCAGACACCGCGCCCTTCCGCGGGCCGCCCGCACGCCCGCACATGGATCGAAGGAGTTCGCCACATCGGGCCGATTTTTCGGCGACCCGAAAGCACTCCTGCTACAGTTTTCGGTATGCCGAAATCTCCCGTCACCGCACCGTCGCGGCGAACGACGAACGCGCGCCCCGGCCGCGTCGCGTGGCTGCTAGGGCCAGCGCTCGTCGCGGGCGTCGCCTACCTCGACCCCGGCAATGTCGCGAGCAACATGACCGCGGGGGCGCGGTACGGCTACCTCCTGGTGTGGGTCGTCGTGCTGGGGAACGTGCTGGCCTGGCTCATCCAGTACCTGTCGGCGAAGCTCGGGGTCGTCACGGGCCGGAGCCTCGCCGAGACGCTCGGCACACGCCTGCGGAACCGGTGGGGGCGGCGGGCGTACTGGCTGCAGGCGGAGCTGGTGGCGATGGCGACGGATGTCGCGGAGGTCATCGGCGGCGCCGTCGCCCTGTGGCTCCTGTTCGGGGTGCCCCTCCTGTGGGGCGGTCTCGCCACGGGGGCGATCTCGCTCGCGCTCCTGCTGGTGCAGCAGCGGCGCGGGGCGCGCAGCTTCGAGTTCGTCGTGATCGGGTTGCTCCTGGTAATCGCCTTCGGCTTCACGTACGGGGTGTTCGCGTCGCCGCCGGATGCCGCGGGCGTCGCGGGCGGTCTCCTCCCTCGCTTCGAGGGCACCGATTCGGTGCTGCTGGCCGCGTCGATCCTCGGCGCGACGATCATGCCGCACGCGATCTACGCGCACAGCGCCCTCGCCCGCGACCGCTTCACCGCCGCGACGTCCGACCCCGCCGACCGGGCGATCGCGACGCCGCGCCTGCTCCGGGCCACCCGCTGGGACGTCACCATCGCCCTCGCGATCGCGGGCACGGTGAACCTCGCGATCCTGCTCCTCGCGGCGTCGGCGCTCTCGGGCGTCCCCGGCACGGACAGCCTCGAGGGGGCGTATGCGGCGCTCCGCGACGGGATCGGCCCGGTGGTCGCGTCACTGTTCGCGGTGGGGCTGCTCGCGAGCGGCCTGGCGAGCACCGCGGTCGGCGCGTATGCGGGGGCGGAGATCATGCAGGGCCTCCTGCGGGTGCGGGTGCCGCTCCTGGCCCGACGGCTCGTCACGCTCGTGCCGGCGCTCGTCATCCTCGCGTCGGGCGTCGATCCGACCCTCGCCCTCGTGCTGAGCCAGGTGGTGCTGAGTTTCGGCATCCCGTTCGCGCTCGTGCCCCTCGTGGCGCTGACGGCGCGCCGCGACGTGCTGGGCGACTACCGCAATCGGTGGCTGACGACGGCGACGGGCGTGGCGGCATCCGCATTCCTCATCACGCTGAATGTCGTGCTTCTGTGGCTGGTGTTCTCGGGCGGTTAACCTGGAGCGTGCCTTCCGCCGCGGTCGACGACTACCTCAAGACGATCTACCACCACACCGAGTGGCAGACGGCGCACATCACGCCGTCTCAGCTCGCCACCGAACTGGGGCTCGCCCCGTCGACGGTGACCGAGATGGTGCAGAAGCTCGCCGCGCAGGGCCTGGTGTCGCACCGTCCGTACGGGCCGATCGCGCTCACCGCCGAAGGGGAGAAGCGCGCGGCCGCCATCGTGCGGCGCCACCGTCTGATCGAGACGTGGCTGGTGCGGGAGTTCGCGTACGCGTGGGACGAGGTGCACGACGAGGCGGAGGTGCTGGAGCACACGATCAGCGACCGCCTCCTCGAGGGCATCTCGACGCGGCTCGGGCATCCGCGATTCGATCCGCACGGTGATGCGATCCCGGATGCCGAGGGCCGCGTCGACCGGTCGGCGTTCGTGCGTCTCGACGAAGCGGCCGCTGGCCACACCGGCCAGGTGCTGCGCGTGAGCGACCGGGATCCTGCCCTACTACGCGCGCTGGAGCAGGCGGGGATCGACGTGGGGCACACGGTGACGGTGACGGCGGCGGATGCCGTGCGCGTCGACGGCGGTCGCGAACTCACGCTGCCCGACGGCGCGGCGGCCGCCGTGTGGCTCACGGCCTGAGCCGGCCCGCAGGGCATGTCCCACTTTCGGCAGGGCATGTCCCACTTTCGGCTGCTAGAGACGGCCCAGAACGACCGAAACCGGGACATGCTCGACCGCGCCGAGCTCAGCAGAGAGCGTCGTCAGCGCCGACGGGCCTTGCTGGCTTTGAGGTAGGGCCAGACGGTGCCGGTGGCGTGTTCGCAGTAGTTCCACAGGCGCGCGGCGAGGTCGGGTTCGCGGGCGGAGCGGGTGGGGACGGCGAGGCGCGGCGGGCCGGAGAAGCCGCGCGAGGGGCCCCAGAACTGACCGCCCTCGACGAGCGGGTCGACGAGGGCGCGCACGAGCGTCCACGCGCCGTGCTCCTTCGACTGGGTGATGGGCGCCTGCAGGTTCGCCCCGAAGCGCTTGAGCCGACTCGGGGTGTTGACGCCGATGATGCCGCGGGTGCGTCCGCTGATCGAGTAGCCGGGGTGCGCGACGACGCTCTCGATGGGCACGTTCGAGGCCCGCAGGCGCCGATCGGCCTCGAAGCCGAGCGACGCCGTAGCGATCTTGGACTGCACGTACGCCCGCCACGGCGTGTACTCGTTCTGCAGTTCGGGGTCGATGAGCTCCATGGGGGTCAGCCACGTCGACATCGAGCCGACCCACACCATCCGGCCGCGCCCCGCGGCGAGGGCGAGCAGCAGCTCCCCGGCGAGCGCGTAGTGGCCGAGCGCGTTCGTCGCGAACACGATCTCGTGGCCGTCGCGGGTCTCCTCGCGTTCGCGGGGCGGGTGGACGATGCCCGCGTTGAGCAGGAGGCCGTGGAGCCCCGTGCGGCCGCGCGCGGTGGCGGCAGCGGCGCGGACGGAGCCGAGGTTGCTCGTGTCGAGCAGCAGCGTCTCGACGGAGGCGTCGGGATGGTGGCGGATCACGGCGGCGCGAGCTGCGGTGAGGCGATGCGGGTTGCGTCCCGTCATGATGACGTGGCCGCCCGCGCCGGCCACCTGCAGCGAGGAGAAGAAGCCGAGTCCGGCGGTCGCGCCCGTGACGAGGTAGCGCCGGCCCGTCAGGTCGGGCAGGTCGTGCGGGTCCCACTCGTCGCGTGCCACGCAACCGACCTTAGGACGGCTTCGCCCCGATAGGCTGGCCCCATGCGGACACGCGCCGATATCGAGTGCTGGCTCACCGACATGGACGGCGTCCTCGTCCATGAGAACCGCCCCATCCCCGGGGCCGCGGAGCTTCTGGCGCAGTGGCGCGCAACGGGCACCCCGTTCCTCGTGCTGACGAACAACCCGTTCTACACGCCGCGCGATCTGAGCGCGCGCCTGGCCCGCTCGGGGCTGAAGGTGCCGGAGGACCGCATCTGGACGTCGGCGCTCGCGACGGCGGAGTTCCTGAAGTCGCAGCACCCCGGCGGCACGGCGTTCGTCATCGGCGAGGCGGGGCTCACGACCGCGCTCCACGAGGCCGGTTTCGTCATGACCGAGACCGATCCCGACTACGTGGTCGTCGGCGAGACGCGCAATTACTCGTTCGACCGCATCACGCAGGCCATTCGCTTCATCAACGCGGGTGCGCGTTTCATCATCACCAACCCGGATGCCACGGGCCCGACGCCGTCGGGTGTCGTCCCCGCGACGGGGTCGTTCGCGGCGCTCATCACGCACGCGACGGGCAAGGCGCCCTACGTCGTGGGCAAGCCGAACCCGATGATGTTCCGCTCCGCGATGAACCGGATCGGTGCACACTCGGAGAACACGGGCATGATCGGCGACCGCATGGACACCGACGTCATCGCCGGCATCGAGGCGGGCCTCCACACGATCCTCGTCCGCACCGGCATCTCCGACGACGCGGAGATCGAGCGCTACCCGTTCCGTCCGGACGAGATCCTCGACTCGGTCGCCGACCTGCTGGCATCCGAGCCCGTCGAGTCCGAGATGCCCGAGCTGCTGTAAGGCCCGAGCGGCCGTGAACGAGGGGATGCCATGAACGAGTTCGAACAGACGCTGCTGTTCGCCGCGACCGGCGTCGTCATGGTCGGCACGGTCATCGTGCTCGCCGTGCAGTTCTTCCGCAACCGCGGCAACGACGACTGACGCGCGACTGACGCGCGCGGCTCAGGGGCGAGGGCTGCCGCCGGAGCGGCGGCGCCTCACTGCGGCTGCAGGCCGAGGTCGTCGAGGTCGATGGCGGCGAGCCACGTGAGTCCCGCCGCCTCGACGGCCGCCTGCGCGCCGGTCTTGCGGTCGACGATCACGGCGACGGCGACCGGCTCGGCGCCTTCGCGGCGCAGCGCCTCGACCGCCTTGAGGGCGGACTGCCCGGTGGTGGAGGTGTCTTCGACCACGACGACGCGCTTGCCGACGACGTCGGCGCCTTCGACCTGACGGCCGCGCCCGTGGTCCTTCGGCTCCTTGCGCACGACGAAGGCATCGAGCGGGGTGTCGGTGCGCGCCGACTCGTGCATGACCGCGTTGGCGATCGGGTCGGCGCCGAGCGTGAGCCCGCCGACCGCCACGATGCCGTCGACGTCGCGGATGAGGTCGAGCATGATGCGCCCGATCGCGGGTGCGGCACGGTGGTCGAGCGTCAGTTTGCGCATGTCGACGTAGTACGAGGCCTTCTTGCCGCTGGACAGCGTGAAGTCGCCGTGGAAGACGGCCTCCTCGCGGATCAGGCCGATGAGGGACTGACGGTCGGCTTCGAGCGCGGGGGTGGAGGCGGCGGTCATGCCCCCGAGTCTATTGAGCAAGAACCGCCGTTTTTCACGTGACTTTTGCGCCGGCACGGTGGACACGGGGCCTAGAGTCGGGAAAGTCGCCGTCGCCGACTCCCGAGGCACCGCGACCGGCACCAGAAGGAGCACCATGGCCCGCATCGCCGTCGTCGCGGAGCAGCACGGGGAGACGCGGGTCGCCGCGACACCTCAGACCGTCGTCAAGATCCGGGGCCTCGGCCACGAGGTCGTCGTCGAGCGTGGTGCGGGGGCGACGTCGTCGTTCCCCGACAGCGCCTACGTCGAAGCCGGTGCGACCCTCGTCGACCGCCGCGAGGCGTGGGGGTCCGACGTCGTGCTGACCGTGGGCGCGCCGACGGATGCCGACATCGCCCTGCTCCGCTCGGGCGCCACCCTCGTGGGGCTCCTGAGTCCGGCCTTCCGCCCCGACCTCCTCGAGCGTCTCGCCGCTCACGGCGTGACGGCGCTCGCGATGGATGCCGTGCCCCGCATCTCGCGGGCGCAGTCGATGGACGTGCTGAGCTCCATGGCCAACATCGCCGGCTACCGCGCCGTCGTCGAAGCGGCGCACGAGTTCGGCCGCTTCTTCACCGGCCAGGTCACCGCCGCGGGAAAGGTGCCGCCGGCGAAGGTGCTGGTGGCGGGGGCGGGTGTCGCCGGACTGGCCGCGATCGGCGCGGCATCCAGTCTCGGCGCGATCGTGCGGGCCACCGACCCGCGCCCCGAGGTCGCCGACCAGGTGCGCTCGATCGGCGGCGAGTACCTCGAGGTCGTCGTGCCCGACGAGCACAAGGAGGTGTCGTCCGACGGTTACGCGAAGGCGACCAGCGAGGCGTACGACCGTCGCGCGGCCGAGATCTACTCGGAGCAGGCGGCCGACGTCGACATCGTCATCACCACCGCCCTCATCCCCGGCCGCGCGGCGCCGGTGCTGCTGACCGCCGCCGACGTGGCGTCGATGAAGCCCGGCTCCGTCATCGTCGACATGGCGGCGGCGCAGGGCGGGAACGTCGTCGGATCGGTCGCGGGCGAGCGCGTCGTGACGGAGGGCGGCGTCGTCATCCTCGGCTACACCGACCTGCCAGGGCGCCTGCCGCAGCAGGCGTCGCAACTGTACGGCACCAACCTCGTCAACCTCCTCGCGCTGCTCACCCCGGGCAAGGACGGCGCGCTCGTCCTCGACCACGACGACGTCGTGCAGCGGGCCGTGACGGTCACCCACGACGGCACCGTCACGTGGCCGCCGCCTCCCGTCCAGGTCTCGGCCGCACCCGCGCCCGCCGCCGCGGCCGAGGTCGCCGCTCCGACGCCTCGCCGCACGCTGTCGCGGCGCGGAAGGACGGCCCTCACCGCCGTAGGTATCGCCGCGCTCTTCCTCGTGTGCGCCGTCGCGCCGCCACCCCTGCCGCAGCACTTCCTCGTGCTGACGCTCGCGGTCGTCGTCGGCTTCTACGTCATCGGCAAGGTCGCCCATGCCCTCCACACGCCCCTCATGAGCGTCACCAACGCGATCAGCGGCATCATCGTCGTCGGCGCGATGGTGCAGATCACCGGCGACGACCCGCTCGTGCGCGTCCTCGCCGCGATCGCGGTGCTCGTGGCATCCATCAACGTCTTCGGCGGATTCGCCGTCACCCGGCGCATGCTCGCCATGTTCCAGAAGGGGGCCGACAAGTGACCCTCGATCTCGCGTCTTCCGTCGCGGCCGCCGCCTACGTCGTCGCGGCGCTGCTGTTCATCCTGAGCCTGGCCGGCCTGTCGACCCACGCGTCCTCGCGGCGCGGGGTGGGCTTCGGCATCGCGGGCATGACGATCGCGCTCGTGGCCACCGTGTGGGTCACCGCGGCAGGCGCGTGGGGTTCCCCGGGAGCCACGATCGGTCTCGTGCTGCTGATCGGAGCGGTCGCGATCGGCGGCGCGATCGGATTGTGGCGCGCCCGCATCGTCGAGATGACCGGGATGCCGGAGCTCATCGCCCTGCTCCACTCCTTCGTGGGCCTGGCCGCGGTGCTCGTCGGCTGGAACGGACACCTGGCGGCGGCAGACGTGCCCGCCGAACTCGTCGACATCCACCACGCCGAAGTGTTCATCGGCGTCTTCATCGGCGCGGTCACCTTCACCGGGTCGATCGTCGCGTTCCTCAAGCTCTCGGGGCGGATGAGCTCCAAGCCCCTCATGCTGCCCGGCAAGAACGCCCTCAACGTGGGCGCTCTCGTCGCCTTCGTCGCCCTGACCGTCTGGTACGTCGTCGTGCCGTCGATCTGGCTGCTCGTCGCCGTCACCGTGCTCGCCCTCGCGCTCGGGTGGCACCTGGTCGCGTCGATCGGCGGCGGCGACATGCCCGTCGTCGTCTCCATGCTCAACAGCTACTCGGGATGGGCGGCGGCCGCCGCGGGTTTCCTGCTCAACAACGACCTGCTGATCGTCACCGGCGCCCTCGTCGGCTCCTCCGGTGCCTACCTCTCGTACATCATGTGCAAGGCGATGAACCGGTCGTTCCTGTCGGTGATCGCGGGCGGGTTCGGCATCGAGGCTCCCCGCGGCGGCGACGAGGAGCAGGGCGAGCACCGCGAGATCGACGCCGCCGGCGCCGCCGACCTCCTGGCATCCGCGTCGACGGTCATCATCACGCCCGGGTACGGCATGGCCGTCGCGCAGGCGCAGTACCCGGTCGCCGAGCTGACGGCGGCGCTGCGCTCCCGCGGGATCGAGGTGCGCTTCGGCATCCATCCCGTCGCCGGCCGACTCCCGGGGCACATGAACGTGCTGCTGGCCGAGGCGAAGGTGCCGTACGACATCGTGCTCGAACTCGACGAGATCAACGACGACTTCGCGGCGACCGACGTCGTCCTCGTGATCGGGGCGAACGACACCGTCAACCCCGCCGCCGCGGAAGACCCCGGCTCCCCCATCGCGGGAATGCCGGTGCTGCACGTCTGGGAGGCGGCGAACGTCATCGTCTTCAAGCGGTCGATGGCCTCGGGCTACGCCGGTGTGCAGAATCCGCTGTTCTTCCGCGAGAACACGCAGATGCTCTTCGGCGACGCGAAGGAGCGGGTCTCCGACATCCTGACCGCGCTCTCCGCCTGAGCCCGGGCACGCTCAGCGGGAGAGGAACGGGTGAGGCCACGCGCCCAGGGCGATGACGGCGAGCACGACCTGCACCGTGCCCGTCACGAAGTAGACGCCGTGCAACGGCGACCACACCAGCAGCAGAGAGATCTCGACGAAGATCCAGACCATCATCACGATCCCCGCCGCCGCATGGAGCCCCCACGCGAGGCGGTAGCGCGCGTGATGGGCGCCGAGCGCGACCGCCTGCGCCCCGCCGACCACCACCCCCAGCACGATGCCCGGCCAGACGTAGGAGTCGAAGGGCGTCGCCTCCAACCACTCCAGCGGGATGCCGAGACCCCCGCCGAACGTGAGGCCCGCGCATCCGACGAGCGCCGAGACGGCCTGGAACCACGCCACCGCGAGCAACCCCGCCCGCACTCCGCGGGAGACGGCGGACACGGGCGGAGGAACCGCTGCGGACATGCCGCCGACGCTACCCGCCGCGGGCGCCGGCTCCCGCCGCTCGCGCCGGGAGTATCCGCCGCCCGCCGTCACGGCCGGCCCTTCGGCCTCGGCGGTGGCGAGGGACACGGACGGCGACGTCGGCGACGGCCAATACGCTGGATGCCATGCGCCTCGCCACCTGGAACGTCAACTCGATCCGCGCCCGCGTCGCCCGCACCGTCGACTTCGCCGTGCGCGAGCACATCGACGTGCTCGCGATGCAGGAGATCAAGTGCAAGCCGGAGCAGTTCCCCTACGCGGAGTTCGAGGCCGCGGGGTACACGGTCGAGGCGCACGGCCTGAACCAGTGGAACGGCGTCGCGATCGCGAGCCGCGAGCCCATCGAGGATCTGCAGATCGGGTTCCCCGGCATGCCCGGGTTCGCGAAGGGTCACGACGGACCCGACGCCCCGCAGGAGGCCCGTGCGATCGGCGCGACGATCGGCGGCGTCACGGTGTGGAGCCTCTACGTTCCCAACGGCCGGTCGCTCGACGACCCCCACTTCCGCTACAAGCTCGACTGGCTCGAAGCCCTGCGCGGTTACACCGCCGAGACGCTCGCGGCATCCCCCGACCTCGCCCTCGCGCTCACAGGCGACTTCAACATCGCGCCGACGGATGCCGACAACGGCGACCCCACGGTGATCGAAGGCGTGACCACCCACGTGTCGCCTCCGGAGCGTGCCGCGTTCCAGGCGCTCCTCGGCGCCGGGCTGTCCGACACCGTGCGCCCGCTCGTACCGACCGGCTACACCTACTGGGACTACAAGCAGTTGCGCTTCCCCCGCAATGAGGGCCTGCGCATCGACTTCATCCTGGGATCCCACGCGTTCGCCGACGCCGTCGTCGATGCCGCGATCCACCGCGAGGAGCGCAAAGGCGAGATCCCCAGCGACCACGTCCCCGTGGTCGTCGACCTCGACCTCGACGGCGCCGACGACGATCGGCCGATGATCTTCTGACGCCGCGCTCCGGCATGGGCCGTGGCGCCGGGGCCTGTTCGCCGGGTCAGTCGTCGCGCGGGTCGATGTCGGCCATCCGCGGCCGGCCTGCCGGGCCGTAACGGAGGAGCACGGCCCCGGTGCCCGCCGCGAGCGGTGGTTCCTGGAGCACGAGCTGCCCTGGGGCGATCCCCTCGGCGAAGAGCCGCTTGCCCTCGCCCAGCACGACGGGGAAGATCCACAGGTTGAGCACGTCGAAGAGCTGGGCGTCGATCAGGGTGCGAGCGAAGTCGAGGCTGCCGACGACGTGGATCTCGCGGTGACGCTCCTTCAGCGCCGCGACCTCGGCAAGTGTGTCGGGGCCCAGCTGCTCCGATCCTTCCCACTCCAGAGCCGGCCGACCGCGTGACGCGACGTACTTGGGCACGCTGTTGAACTTCGCGGCGATCGGATTCGCGGCGCCGTCGCCGTACGACGGCCAGTACGGAGCCCAGATGTCGTAGGTCTTCCGTCCGAGCAGCAGCGCGTCGAGCGCCTCTATCCCGGCCATGATCTCGCGCCCCACGACATCGTCGGTGAGAGGGCCCTGCCACCCGCCGTGGCGGAACCCGCCCGAGGTGTCCTCCGTGGGACCGCCGGGACCCTGCCCTACGCCGTCGAGCGTGCTGAACACGTCGATGACGATGCGCCCGGTCATGCCCGGCGCTCCCCGCGTCGGAGGTTCACGGCATCCGCCCGAGCCGCCACTGCTTCGCGTAGCTGGAGCCGACGGCGAAGAGGGAGACGCCGATCAGTCCGATGAGCGGGGCGACCCACCAGAACATGAAGCCGGCGCTGTCGCCCGACCACGGCATCATGCCCTGGGCGCTCCACAACACGACCATCGCGACGGCGGCCACGACGAGCACCGTCGCCGCGACACTCGAGACGATCGCTCCCACGAGGTTCCATGCGCCCCGCGCGCCCGGCTGCTCTGCCATGCCCCGACAGTATCGGCCGGCGCGCTGCACCACCAGGGCAGGCCGTGAGGCCGGGCCGGGGCCGGTCGGGGTGGAGCGAGCGGTGGCAGGGCGGAGCGATGGCCGGTTGCGGAGCGGGGCCGGGGTCGTATGCCGGGTCGCGCGCGCATGTGCTCCGCCGCCGGCGTGGGTAACTCCTTCGATCCGTCGACGGCTCGGATGCCGCAGCGCGTGTTTCCGGGCCAAGCCACCGCCCCGCGCGACGAATCGAAGGAGTTCGCCACACCGTGCCCACGTGCCCGAGCCGCGCTCACGCCACCCGCACCCCCGCGCCCCAGCACCCCCGCACCCCCGCACCCGCCCCGCCCCACGCGCCCGCGGCTCCGTCTCACGGGGGAGGTCGCACCGGCGCCTCCCCCGTACCGTGGAGGCATGAGCTCCCCCGACTCAGCGCCCCTCACCGGCGGCGCCACCTCGCGCGCCCCGATCTCCCGGCGGGACGTGTGGCTCGCCGCCGGTCTGTTCGTCGCCGCGATCGTGAGCGCCTGGCTCGGTCAGGTGGCCGGCTTCTACGGCGAGGAGTCGCCGCCCTTCGCGTGGTCGCTCGTGTACGCCGCCGTGCTGACGCTGCCGATCGCGCTCCGCCGCCGGCACCCCGAGATCGTGCTCGTCGTCGTGGCGATCGCCTTCTTCGTCGGGGTCACCCTCCGCATCCCGGAGGTGTACGTCGCGAACGTGTCGCTGTTCCTCGCGATGTACACGGTCGGCGCGTACGTCGCCGACCGGCGTCGGGCGACCCTCGTGCGGCTCGCCGTCATCGTCGGGATGTTCGTGTGGCTCCTCGTCACGACGTTCCAGGCGGCGACCGAACCCGGCGACGACGGCTTCTCCCGCGCCGGACTGTTCTCCCCGTTCGCGGCGTGGATCCTCATCCAGTTCCTGGTGAACGCCGCGTTCTTCGGCGGCGCGTACTTCTTCGGAGAGCGCGCGTGGGCCGACGCCCAGTCGCGCCGCGCCCTCGAGGAGCGCACGGCCGAGCTCGAGCGCGAACGGGAGTTGACGGCGGCGCAGGCCGTCGCCCTCGACCGCGTGCGCATCGCGCGGGAACTCCACGACGTCGTCGCCCATCACGTCTCCGCCATGGGGGTACAGGCGGGGGCGGCGCGGGCCGTGCTCGACCGCGACCCCGAGGCGGCCCGCACCGCCCTGGCCGCGGTGGAGACCTCCGCGCGCGGCGCGCTCACCGACCTCCGGAACCTCCTCGACACGCTGCGCACTTCGGATGCGACGGATGCCGACGGCACCGACAGTCCGGCATCCACCGTCCGCCTGGTCGCCCTTCCCGACCTGGTCGCGCACGCGACGGCGAACGGGCTCCCGACGACGCTGTCGGTGGTCGGCGAACCGCTGGACGCACCGGATCTCGTGCAGGTGAACCTGTACCGGATCGCCCAGGAGGCCCTGACGAACGCGCGTCGGCACGGCGGTCCGGGCGCTACCGCGGACGTGCGACTGCGCTACGGCGTCGACGTGATCGAACTCGACGTGTCCAGCACGGGCGTCGTCCGCGGGGGCGGGCGGCCCGGGCTGGGGCTCGTCGGCATGCGGGAGCGGGCCACGGCATCCGGGGGCGTGCTCGACGCCGGACCGCGGCCCCGTGGCGACGGCTGGCTCGTGCGCGCGCGAGTGCCGGTCTCGGCCCGCGTGACCGCCGCGGGGGCCGCGAGGGCCGCGCGATGAGCGCCGTGCGGGTGCTGCTGGTCGACGACCACGCCGTCATGAGGGCGGGGTTCCGGATGATCCTGGAGAGCCAGGAGGGGATCGTCGTGGTCGGAGAGGCGGCGACGGGCATCGAAGCCGTCACCGCCGCGGCGCGACTGAGCCCCGACGTGATCTGCATGGACGTCCAGATGCCCGACATGGACGGGCTGGAGGCCACTCGGCGGATCGTCGCCGATCCGGCGGTCGCGGCATCCGTCGTCATCGTCACCACCTTCGACCGCGACGACTACCTGTTCCAGGCGCTCGCGGCGGGGGCGAGCGGCTTCCTGCTGAAGAACGCCGGACCGGAGGAGCTGATCGCCGCGGTGCGCGTCGCGGCAGCCGGCGACGCCCTGCTCGCGCCGGCCGTGACGCGGCGCGTGATCGAGAGGTTCGCCGCGGGTGCCACCCCGCCGGAGCCCGCCGCCGCACCGGCGCCTCCGCCGATCGATCTCACCGAGCGCGAAGCGGAGGTGCTGCGGCTGCTCGCGCAGGCGCGCAGCAACGCGGAGATCGCGCAGGAGCTGTACATCGGCGAGGCGACGGTGAAGACGCACGTGTCGAACGTGCTGCAGAAGCTCGGCGCGCGCGATCGCGTGGCCGCCGTCGTCTTCGCCCACCGGCACGGTCTGGCCTGACCCTCGCTCACTCCGCCGCACTCCGCCACCCTCCGCCGCACTCCGCCGCACTCCGCCACCCGATGGAGACGCGGATCTCCCCCACCGGGCGGAGGCGACCGCACGCGCCGCTCCGTAGCGTGGAACCACACCACCTGAGGAGGAGCGCATGCTCGAACTGAGCGGGATCACCAAGAGCTACGGCGGGCGCCGTGTGCTCGACGACGTCGGCTTCACCGTCGCTCCGGGCCGGCTCACCGGCTTCGTCGGCGGCAACGGCGCCGGAAAGACCACCACGATGCGGATCGTGCTGGGCGTGCTCGCCCGCGACGGCGGCACCGTCACGCTCGGCGGCGAGCCCGTGACCGCGAGCGACCGCCGGCAGTTCGGCTACATGCCCGAGGAGCGCGGCCTGTACCCGAAGATGCGGGTGCTGGAGCACATCGTGTACCTCGCGCGGCTCCACGGGTTCTCCAAGGCGGATGCCACGTCGCGCGCGACCGTGCTCCTCCAGGACCTGGGCCTCGGCGAGCGGCTGAACGACAACATCGAGACGCTGTCGCTGGGCAACCAGCAGCGTGCGCAGATCGCCGCCGCGCTCGTCCACGACCCGAAGGTGCTCATCCTCGACGAGCCGTTCTCGGGACTCGATCCGCTCGCCGTCGACGTCGTCGCCGCGGTGCTGCAGGCCCGCGCCGCCGAAGGCACTGCGGTGCTGTTCTCCTCGCACCAGCTCGACGTCGTCGAGCGCCTGTGCGACGACCTCGTCATCATCGCGGGCGGCACGATCCGCGCCTCGGGCACGCGGGAGGGCCTGCGAGCGCAGCACGCGCAGCGCAGGTTCGAGCTCGTTTCGACAGGGGATGCCGGCTGGCTCCGCGACGAGCCGGGCATCGAGGTGCTCGAGTTCGACGGCGGGTACGCGCTCTTCGACGCCGACACCGAGGAGGCCGCGCAGCGCGTGCTCCGCCGCGCCGTCGACGCGGGCGACGTCGCCAGCTTCGCCCCCCGCCATCCGTCCCTCGCCCAGATCTTCAAGGAGGTCATCCAGTGACCGCGTCCGCCCCCTCCTTCGCCCAGAGCGTCTGGCTCGTCACCGAGCGCGAGATCGGCTCGAAGCTGCGCAGCAAGGCGTTCCTCATCTCGACGGGCATCCTGTTCGTGATCGCCCTGGCATCCGTCGTCTGGGGTGGCATCTCGGCCGGTGCCGACAACCGCATCCCCGTCGCCGTGACACCGCAGACGTCGTCGGCCGTCGCGCCGTATGCCGACGCCCTGGAGGTGACGGAGGCGACGGATGCCGACACCGCGCGCGACCTGGTCCGCGCCGGCGACGTCGATGCGGCACTCGTGCCCTCCGACGCGGCCGGCGACACCTTCGGCTTCACGGTGGTCGCTGACGAGGCGCCGCCGAGCGGGCTGCTTCAGCTCCTGAGCATCACGCCGACCGTCGAGCTGCTCGACACCGGTGGCGTCGATTGGGCGCTGCGGTACTTCGTGGCCCTCGGGTTCGGGCTCATCTTCTTCATGGCCGCGCTGACGTTCGGATCGACCATCGCGCAGAGCGTCGTGGAGGAGAAGCAGACGCGAGTGGTCGAGCTGCTGATCTCCGCGATCCCCACCCGCGCCCTGCTGGCGGGCAAGGTGCTCGGCAACACGGTGCTCGCGATGGGTCAGATCATCGGGCTCGCGGCGATCGCGATCGTCGGCCTCACGGTCACCGATCAAGGTGCGCTGCTGACGGGGCTCGGGGCTCCGCTCGTGTGGTTCGCGGTCTTCTTCCTGTTCGGCTTCATCCTGCTGGCGTCGCTGTTCGCGGCGGCGGCGGCGATGGTGTCGCGTCAGGAGGACATCGGCTCCACGACGACCCCGCTCACCTTCCTCGTGATGGCGCCGTACTTCCTGGTGATCTTCTTCAACGACAACCCCGTCGTCATGACGGTCATGTCGTACGTGCCGTTCTCGGCGCCGGTGGGGATGCCGGTGCGCATCTTCCTCGGCGAGGCGCAGTGGTGGGAGCCGCTCGTGTCGCTGGCGATCCTGCTCGCGACGTGCGCGGCCGCCATCGCGGTCGGGGCGAAGATCTACGAGAACTCGCTCCTGCGGATGGGCGCCCGCGTGAAGCTCGCGGAGGCGCTGAAGGCCTGACGCGCGGCGCGGCGTTTCGTCTCTGCGTTTCGTCTCTGCGTTTCGACTCGCTGCGCTCGCTCAACGACCGAGCAGCGACCGGTGGGGTGCCGCTCCCGAGGGCGGTGCCCCACCGGTCGTTGAGCGAGGATCGCAGCGACGAGACGAAACGCCACCCGATAGGCGGTGCCCCACCGGTCGTTGAGCGAGGAGCGCAGCGACGAGACGAAACGCCTCAGTCGACGAGTACCGACAGTACGTTGCCCGCCGGGTCGCGGAACCACGCGATGTCCGGCCCGCCGTTGCCGCGGGCGATGCCCCGCTCGTCGGTGCCGAAGTCGGGGTCGGTGTAGATCTTGGTCTCCACCCCCGCCGCCTGCAGCGCATCGACGGCGACGTCGATGTCGTCGACCACGAAGTTCAGGATCGTGAAGGTGGCCGGCTCGTGATCGTCCTTCGGGTAGGCGATCGCGTGTCCGCCTCCGGGGAGCGAGATGTCGAGGATGCCCATGCTGTTGCTCTCGACCGTGAGGCCGAGGACATCGCGGTAGAACGTCTCCGCGGCGGGGATGTCGTTCACGGAGAACCCCGAGAACGATGAGACGAACGCGACCATTTCTCCTCCTTGAGGTACGGCGCTGAGATGCGTCGACGATGTCAGCCTGTCGTTCCCGGCGCGGCGGCGCCAGGGGTGTGCCGTTTCGGTGCAGTGACTCGGCTCCGCGTTTCGACTCTGCGTTTCGACTCTGCGTTTCGACTCGCTGCGCTCGCTCAACGACCGGGCGGGGTGCGTTTCGGTGCTGCGTTTCGACTCGCTGCGCTCGCTCAACGACCGGGCGGTGGGAACAGAACGGCATCCCATGCGGTTGCATACACGTGGACGATGGCGTCCGACCGTACTGGAAGACCCGAGGAGACGCCATGAGCACCATCACCGTCCACACCGCCCAGACCGACGCCGAGATCCTCGACGTCATGGCCGAACGCTGGAGCACCCGCGTGTTCGACCCCGAGACGCCGATCGACGAAGCCGCGCTGAGCAGCGCCCTCGAGGCGGCCCGCTGGGCACCGTCGGCCAACAACACGCAGCCGTGGCGCTTCGTCGTCGCGCGACGCGGCTCCGACGCCCATGCCGCGATCGTCGCGTCGCTCATGGGCTTCAACCAGGCGTGGGCCGCCGACGCTGCCGCGCTCGTGGTGTTCGCCACGACGACCTCGATCGAGGGCAAGCCCCTCGCCTGGGCGTCGTACGACGCGGGACAGGCCGCCGCCTACTTCACGATCCAGGCGCACGCCTCCGGCCTGCACACCCACCAGATGGGCGGATTCGATCGCGCCGCGATCGCGGAGGCCTTCGGATTCGGCGACGACCTCGCCGCCGTGACCGTCATGGCCGTCGGTGCGCTCGGCGACCTCGACGGTGCTCCGGAAGCACTGCGGGAGCGCGAGCTCGCCCCGCGCACGCGACTGCCCCTCTCGACCCTCGTGGTCGCCGGCGGCTGAGACCGCCCGAACCTCGGCCCCCGGCGGCTTCAGTCCTGGCGGGGGTTGAGGTCGGGGTGGAGGATCATCGTCAGCGAGTAGGCCTCGCCGTCCGGATCGGGCGGGAGGTCTTTGTAGCGGTCGAAGAGCGCCACGATCTCTTCGCTGAGTGCCGCCTGGTGCTCGGCGGACAGCCGCAGCCCGAGCCAGGCGAGCTGCACTCGTCCGGGGTCGGCGAGCGCGACCTGCTGCCGCACGGTCTCCATCATGACGGGCACCGCCTCGTCCATCGGCGCGTTCCACGATCGCCCCGTCGCCAGATACGGCACCTCGCGGGCGCCTTTCGCGCCGGCGCGGGCCGGCTGCGCTTCCAGGAAGCCGGCGTCGACGAGGGTGCGCACGTGGTGGAGCATCGTGCCCGGGTTGACCCCCAGCAGTTCCGCGAGCTGCTTGTTCGTGCGCGCGTCGAAGCGACAGAGGCGAAGGATGCGCAGGCGCAGGGGCGAGCTCAATGCCCGCGCGGTCGTCTGGACCGTGTCGTCGTCCATGCGGCCATGGTAGCGCGCGATTGACTTCTCTCAATCACTCGGCAACACTGATTGGCATGTCCCAATCGGAGTCGCCCGAGACCATCGCGGCAGCCCGCGCCGAGTCGCCGTCCGGCATGTCGCGCGCCGACGCCGGCGATGCCGTCGAGGCCGATCAGGGAGCACCCCCGGCCCCGGGCCCCCGCGGGTCGCTGTGGCGCGACGGCAACTTCCTGACCATGTGGGGCGGCCAGGCGCTGAGCCAGTTCGGGTCGCAGATCACCGAGCTCGCCCTCCCCGTGCTCGCCGTGCTGCTGCTCCAGGCCACGGAGGCGCAGGTCGGCTACCTCAACGCGGCGGCCATGGCGGCCTTCCTCCTCGTCGGCCTTCCCGCCGGGGCGTGGATCGACCGCATGCGCAAACGCCACGTCATGATCTGGGCGGATGCCGTCCGCGCGCTCGCCCTGTCGGCGGTACCCGTGCTCTACCTCACCGGTCACCTCGAGATGTGGCACCTGTACGCCGTCGCGCTCGTCGTGGGGATCGCCACCGTCTTCTTCGACGTGTCGTACCAGTCGATCGTCCCCTCGCTCGTCCGCCCCGACCAGATCGCCGAGGCGAACGGCAAGCTCGAGTCGACGCAGCAGATCGCCGGTCTCAGCGGTCCCGCCGTCGCCGGCTGGCTGGTCGGCATCCTCACGGCGCCGCTCGCGATCCTCACGACGGTCGGCACGTACGTGGCATCCCTCATCGCCCTGCTGCGCACCCGCGATCACGAGCAGCTGCGCGCGCCGGAGGACCACGCCCCGCTCCACCGCGAGATCGCAGAGGGCCTCCGCTGGGTGTTCGGCAACCCGTTCCTGCGCCGCATCGTGGGGACGACGGGCATCTCGAACCTCTTCAGCACGTTCATCTTCACGCTCATGCCGATCTACTACCTGCGCATCATCGGCTTCACGCCGGAGGTGATGGGGCTCGTCTTCTCGCTGGGGGCCGTCGGCGGCCTGCTCGGCGCGATCGCGACCCCGCGCATCGTGGCGCGCGTGGGCGAGGGGCGCGCCATCCCACTGAGCGCGATCGCCTTCAGCCTCTCGGTGATCCCGTTCCCGCTCGCGGTGCTCCTGCCGACGCCCGGGGCCTTCGCGCTGCTGGTCGTGCAGGGATTCGTCATGAGCTTCGCGGTGCTCGTCTACAACATCACGCAGGTGACGTTCCGGCAGCGGATCACCCCCTCGCGCCTTCTCGGCCGCATGAACGCGTCGATCCGGTTCTGCGTGTGGGGCGTCATGCCGCTGTCCGCCCTGGCCGCGGGCTGGCTGGGCACGTGGCTCGGGACGGTCCCCGCCCTGTGGATCGGTGCCGCCGGCTCGGTGCTGTCGGCGCTGCCGGTGGTCATCGGACCGTTCTGGCGCACGCGCGACCTCCCGCCCGGCATCCGCTGACGCACAACTGATCCGCTGACGCGCGCAACCCCCGTGCCGGAATCCGCGCGACCCGGTTACGGTGAACCATGCCCGCCCGCATCCTGTCGATCGGCACCGCCGTTCCCCCGACGCGCCTGCCGCAGCAGCACGTCCGCGACCTGTTCGCATCGCAGCCCGGCATCGACCGGCTGACCCGACGGCTCGTGCACGCCGCGTTCGACGCCGCGGCGATCGACACGCGCCATACGGTCCTGTCCGGGTTCCTCCCCGACGACGGCGAGACGTCGACGGATGCCGACAGCCGCTTCCCGGTCCTGGATGCCGACGGCGCTCTCCTCACGCCGTCGACGGGTGCCCGCAATGCGGAGTACGTGCGGGCCGCACCGCCGCTGTTCGCCGAAGCGGCGCGCGCCGCGCTCGCCGACGCCGCGGTGGCAGCCGACGAGGTCACGCACGTCGTCACCGTCTCGTGCACGGGCCTGTTCGCGCCGGGACCGGATTACCGGCTCGTCCGCGACCTCGGCCTCCCGGCCGCGGTCCAGCGGTTCCATCTCGGATTCGTGGGCTGCGCCGCAGCGCTCCCGGCGCTCCGTCTCGCGTCGGCGCTGAGCGCGGCGGATGCCGAGGCGGTCGTGCTGGTCGTGTGCGGTGAGCTGTGCACGCTGCACTTCCGCCCGTCCGCCGATCCGGAGCAGATCGTGGCCGCCTCGGTGTTCGCCGACGGCGCGGCCGCGGCCGTCGTGAGCGCGCGGCCCGACCTTCCCGGGCGCACGATCCGACCGTCGCTCGAACTCGGCCGCTTCGGCACGACGCTCACCTCCGAGGGCGAGCAGGACATGGCGTGGACCATCGGCGACGCGGGCTTCGAGATGACCCTGTCGGCGGAGGTCCCCCGCATCATCGGCCGCGAGATCCGCGCGGCGGTCGGCGCGTTCCTGGCCGGCGAGACGCCGACGACCTGGGCGGTGCACCCGGGTGGCCGCAGCGTGCTTGATCGCGTCGAGTCGGGGCTGGACCTTGCGCCCGATGCGCTCGCGGCATCCCGCGCCGTACTGCGCACGCACGGGAACATGTCGAGCGCGACCATCCTCTTCATCCTGAGGACGCTCATGGACGGCCCGCCGTCCGAGACGCTCGCCGCGCTCGCGTTCGGCCCCGGCCTGACGGTCGAGTCGGCGCTGCTCACGCGCCGCGCGTCGCCCGTCACGTCCGCACCCGTCGCACCGGTGTCGGTCGCGTCGGCGTCGGTCGAGTCGGCGCCCGTCGCGTCGGGGCCTGTCGCCGGGGTGGCGGCGAAGGTATGAGCCTGCGCGAGCGCGACACCGTCGTGCGCGAGCTCATGGACGATCCCGACTGCGACCCCGCACGCCTGGCGGCGACGCTCCGCCGTTTCGACACCGTGAACCGGCTCATCTCGGGGTGGGGCCGGGTGTACCGCCGCGTGCTGGCGCCGCACCTCGCCACCCTCGGGCGTCCCGCGCGGGTGCTCGACCTCGGCTCTGGCGGCGGCGACGTCGTATCCCGGCTCGCCGCCCTCGCCCGCCGCGACGGTCTCGACGCGACGTGGCTCGGCGCCGACCCCGACCCGCGGGCGCACGCCGTGGCATCCGCTCGCTCGCAGCCCGGCGTCGACTTCCGGTGCGCCGACTCGGCCGAGCTGCTCCGCGAGGGTGCCGCGTTCGACGTCGTGCTGTCGAACCACGTCCTCCACCACCTCGACGCGCCCGGGCTCGCGGCGTTCGCCGCCGATTCGCTCGCGCTCTCCCGAGGACCGGTGCTCCACGCCGACATCCGGCGCTCCCCCGCCGCGTACGCGCTCTACGCGGTGGGCATCACGCCGCTCGCGCCGGGGACGTTCCTGCGCACCGACGGGCTCCGCTCCATCCGCCGCAGCTACCGCCCCGCCGAGCTCGGCGCCGCCCTGGGGAGCTGCTGGACCGTCCACCAGCCGGCACCGTTCCGGCTCCTCGCGGTGGGGGCCGGTCGTGCCTGACGTCGTCGTGATCGGGGCGGGACCGGTCGGCATCCTGCTGTCTGCCGAGCTCGCCCGCAGGGGCATCGACGTCGTCACCCTCGAGCGTCGGCCCGAACCGGGTTCACGGTCACGGGCCATCGGGCTCCACGCGCCCGTGCTCGCCGCGCTCGAGCACAGCGGCACGACCGACCGCATCCTCGCCACGGCGACGCGCGTCGACCGCGGCGAGTGTCGCACCGACGGACGCGTGCTCGGCGTCGTGCGGTTCGACGCCCTGTCCGCGCGGTTCCCCTTCGTCGCGACCCTTCCGCAGCCCGCGACCGAGGCCGCTCTCGCCGTCGGCGCGCCCGAGGTGGTGCGCGGGGCGACCGTGACGAGTGTGCGGACGGTCGCCGGACACGTGCGCGTGCGGGCGCAGACCGCCTCGGGAGAGCAGGAGTGGGATGCCACGGCAGCGGTCGTGGCATCCGGCGCGGGCGGACGCGACCTCGTCTACCGCCCGGGTGCGGTCGCGGTGCGGACGTACGCCGACCGCTACCTGATGGCCGACGCGGACGTCGCGCCGCGCCCCGACGCCGAGGTCGCGGTCGTCCACCTCTCGCGCGGCGGCGTGCTGGAGTCGTTCCCGCTCCCCGGCGGCAGGCGGCGCTTCGTCGCGTGGGACGGCCGCGGCGACGACACCGACACCACCGACGCCGAGCGCGACGAACGGCTGCGGGCCGCGATGCGCACGAGGGGCGAAGCGGATGCCGCGGCGCTCGTGTCCGGTGCGACCTCGTTCCGGGTGCGGCGGGTGGTCGCTCCCCGGTTGCGTCGCGGCGGCGTGTTCGTGGTGGGCGACGCGGCGCACGAAGTGAGCCCCATCGGGGGCCAGGGGATGAACCTGGGGCTGCTCGACGCGGCCGGGCTCGCGCCGCTGCTCGCGCGGTGGATCGCGACGGGCGACGCACCCGAGACGGAACTCGACCGGTGGGAGCGCCGGCGGGTGCGGTCGGCGCGCATCGCCGCCGCGATCGCGAGCGCCAACACGGCTCTCGGCCGCCCGGGAGCCTCCGGCATCCACGGGGTGCGGTCGGGGGTGCTGGGTGCGGCGCTCTCGGGCGCCGGGGGGCGCCTCTTCGCGCACGCCTACGCGATGGGGTTCGACCGGGGCGCGTGACCGCGCTCGCCAGGGAGCGGTTCAGACCGCGGCGGTCGCGACCAGTTGGACCGCCAGGAGCAGCGCCGCCAGCATCGTGAGCCGGAAGAGCGCGCGGGTGGGGCGACGCGTGAGGGCCAGCACGAGGGTCGCGCCGGCGACGATCGCCACGGCGGCGAAGAACGCGACGGCCACGGGCCCGACCCCGGCGGCGCCCTGCAGCGCTGGACCGAGCAGCACAGGCCCGAGAAGCACGGCGAGCGCGCCGACGAGGATGCCGATCACCGCCAGGATCACCGCCCACCGCACTCCCAGCCGGTGCGGGAGACCGCGCACGCCCGTCTGTGCGTCGTCGTCGAGATCGGGAAGCACGTTGGTGAGGTGCACGGCGGCGCCGAGCGCGGCGCCCGTGACCGTCGCCCAGGGCGACGCGAAGGCGGGTGAGGAGGCGGAGAGGGTCGCGAGCGAGGGGAACAGCCCGAAGCTCACGAGGAAGGGGGCGATCGAGACCGGCGTGTTCTTCAGCCCCGCGTTGTACGCCCAGGCCGAGGCGAGCGCGAGCGCATGGACGGCGGCCATGACCAGCCCCAGCGCGGCCGAGGCGACGAGCGCGACGAGCACGAGCAGGCCGGCGGCCGTCCAGGCGGTACGCACCGAGACGTCGCCGCGGGCGATCGGCTTGTCCGTCCTCCCGACGGCGCGATCGCGGGCCGCGTCGATCGCGTCGTTCGAGATGCCCACGGAGAGCTGGCCGGCGAAGACGGCGAACGCGAGGACGACCACCCGCCAGGGCTCGAGCCCCGCCGCGACCCCCAACGCGACGGCGAGCGCGGTCACGACGAGGGTCGGTCCGGGGTGCGACGCTCCCCACAGGGCGCGCAGTCGCGACGGCGCTGTCATGCGTCCGTCATCCCGCGCGGCGGGAGTAGACGATGCCGCGGATCGCCTGCACGATCGTCACGAGCCACGCGAACACCGCGAGCCCGAACCCGGTGGTGAAGACGGCGGTCGAGAACTGCTCCGACGCGCCGGTCCATGTCGTGAGCGCGGTCTGCAGGTGGCCACTGTCGCCGGAGTCGGGGATCGAGATGCCGGCGACCAGGAGCCCGAACCACACGAGCGCCGCGAAGATCGCGTACCCCTCGCGCACCGTGCCCGAGCGGCGCGCCTCCGTGTCGAAGAGCGTCAGGATCGGCGGAATCAGCAGCAGCACGATGAGGATCCAGCCGTACACGATGCCGATGACCGACATCCAGCCGAGTTCGGCCCCCACGAATCCGCGCCCGATGAAGAGGAAAACGGGCATCAGCACCGCCAGCACCCACTGGGCGACGACGACGATGCGGCCGGAGGAGGCGAACTGCATCCTCCGACCGTACGGCATCCGCTCGCCCGCTCGGCTCGCCCACTTCGCCGAGTCAACACCTTCCCGCCGAGACAACACCTCCCGCGCGCTGGGGACGTGTGGTCTCGCGCGCGGGGTGTTGTTTCGGCGGGGGCGCGGCGGGGGCGGGTTCAGCCCGCCGACTCGCCCGTCAGCACGAGCGAGGACCCGTCGGATGCCACGTCGACCCGCACGAGGTCGCCGTCGCGGATGCCACCCGACAGCAGCGCCATCGCGAGGCGGTCCTGGATCTCCGACTGGATGAGCCGGCGCAGCGGCCGCGCGCCGAAGATCGGGTCGTACCCGCGCTCCGCGAGCCACGCCCGCGCGTCGGGGGTGACGGCGAGGGTGAGCCGGCGATCGGCGAGGCGACGCTGGAGGGCATCGACGGAGAGCTCGACGATCTGCGCGAGGTCGTCCTCGCTGAGCGCCTGGAACATGACGATGTCGTCGAGCCGGTTGAGGAACTCCGGACGGAACGCCTGACGCACGAGCGCCATCACCTGCTCCCGACGCGACTCCGGCGTGAGCGTCGGGTCGATGAGGATCGGCGATCCGAGGTTGCTCGTCAGGACGAGGATCGTGTTCGTGAAGTCGACCGTGCGACCCTGACCGTCGGTGAGACGACCGTCGTCGAGCACCTGCAGGAGGATGTCGAACACCTCCGGGTGCGCCTTCTCCACCTCGTCGAGCAGCACGACCGAGTAGGGCCGGCGACGTACCGCCTCGGTGAGCTGTCCGCCCTGCTCGTAGCCGATGTAGCCCGGAGGGGCGCCGACGAGGCGCGCGACCGAGTGCTTCTCGCCGTACTCGCTCATGTCGATGCGCACCATGGCGCGCTCGTCGTCGAAGAGGAAATCGGCGAGCGCCTTGGCGAGTTCGGTCTTGCCCACCCCGGTCGGACCGAGGAAGAGGAACGAACCCGTCGGTCGATTCGGGTCGCTGATGCCCGCGCGCGAGCGGCGGACGGCATCCGACACGGCCTTCACCGCGTCCTTCTGCCCGATGAGGCGCTTGCCGAGCTCGGACTCGAGGTGCACGAGCTTCTCGCCCTCCCCCTGGAGGAGGCGTCCGACGGGGATGCCGGTCCAGGCGGCGATCACGGCGGCGATGTCCTCGTCGGTGACCTGCTCGTTGACCATCCGCTCTTCGCCGGCGGTCGGGTTGGCCTCGGCGCGCTCGGCGGCGGCGACCTCCTGCTCGAGCCGCTTGATGGTCTCGTACTCGAGCTTCGACGCGCGCGCGTAGTCGGCTTCGCGCAGCGCGCGGTCGCGGTCGGTGTAGGCCTGGTCGAGCTGCTTCTTCAGATCGCCGACGCGGTTGAGGGCGGCGCGTTCGCGCTCCCACCGCGCCTCGAGCACGCGCAGCTCCGACTCCGCGGCATCCATCTGCTCGCGGAGCTTGGCGCGACGCTCCTTGGACGCGTCGTCCTTCTCCTTCTTGAGCGCGAGGTCTTCCAGTCGCATCCGGTCGACGCGGCGCCGCAACTGGTCGATCTCGACGGGGCTGGAGTCGATCTCCATCTTCAGGCGGCTCATGGCCTCGTCGATGAGGTCGATGGCCTTGTCGGGCAGCTGGCGCGAGGGGATGTAGCGGTTCGACAGCGCCGCAGCTGCCACGAGGGCGCCGTCGCTGATCGTCACCCCGTGGTGCGCCTCGTACCGGCCCTTGAGCCCGCGGAGGATCGCGATGGTGTCTTCGACCGACGGCTCCCCGACGTACACCTGCTGGAAACGGCGCTCCAGCGCGGCATCCTTCTCGATGAACTCGCGGTACTCGTCGAGGGTGGTCGCGCCGATGAGGCGCAGCTCCCCGCGGGCGAGCATGGGCTTGAGCATGTTGGATGCCGCGACCGACCCCTCGCCGCCGCCCGCACCCATGAGCACGTGGAGCTCGTCGATGAACGTGATGACGCGACCCTCGGACTCGGTGATCTCCTTGAGGACGCTCTTGAGGCGCTCCTCGAACTGACCGCGGTACATGGCGCCGGCGACGAGGGCGGAGATGTCGAGGGTGACGAGCTCCTTGTCCTTGAGCGACTCGGCGACGTCGCCGGCGACGATGCGCTGCGCGAGCCCTTCGACGACGGCCGTCTTGCCGACGCCGGGCTCGCCGATGAGGACGGGGTTGTTCTTGGTGCGACGGGTCAGCACCTGGCTCACGCGGCGGATCTCGCTGTCACGGCCGATGACCGGGTCGAGCTTGCCCTGCCGCGCGCGATCGGTCAGGTTGATCCCGAACTGTTCGAGGGCGCTCTGCTGCTCCTCCTGCCCGGGTGCGGGTTGTGCGTTCATCGGTGCTCCTGGATGGCGTGAGACTCAAACTTGAGTCCGTTTGGCTCAAGTTTACCACGCGTCCGAGAGCGAAGGGAGGGCGGATCGCGACCGCATAGGGTGGCGGGATGGCATCGTCCGTGCGCGTCTTCCTCTCTCGACTCGCTCGCCGCGTGTGGTTCCGCGCAGCGCTCGTCTCTCTCGCCGCCGTGGTGTTCGCCCTCGCGACAGGCCTCATCGAGACGCTTCTGCCGTGGACGCCGTCGGTGAACCTCGGCCAGGGCGCCGTCGACGACCTGCTGCACATCCTTGCGAGTTCCATGCTCGCGGTGACGACCTTCTCGCTGACCGCGATGGTCACCGCGTACTCGTCGGCGACGACGACGGCGACGCCGCGTGCCACTCAGCTTCTCGTCCAGGACACGACCTCGCAGAGCGTGCTCTCGACGTTCGTCGGGGCCTTCGTGTTCTCCCTGGTGGGGATCATCGCCTTGTCCACCGGGTACTACAGCGACCGCGGGCGCACGGTCCTGTTCCTCGGCACGTTGGTCGTCATCGCACTGATCGTCGTCACACTGCTGCGGTGGATCGCGCACCTGGCCGAGTTCGGTCGGATGAGCGACGTCATCGACCGCGTGGAGAAGGCCGCCACCGATGCGGCGGCGGCCTTCGCCCGCCGACCCACCCTGGGGGGCGCGGTCCTGCGGGGGCCGTCTGATGGCACCGCCGTGCACGCCGCGTCGGTGGGCTACGTGACACACGTCGATGTGGCCGCGCTGCAGCGGATCGCCGAGAAGCACGAGATCACCCTCGATCTCGAGTCACTGCCGGGGCGGGTCGCCGATGCCACGACGCCGCTCCTGCGTTCCTCGCGCCCCCTCGGCGAGGACATCGAGGCGGCCGTCCGCGCCGCCTTCACCGTCGATCCCCACCGCACCTACGAGCAGGACCCTCGCCTCGGCATCATCGCCCTGGCCGAGATCGCCAGCCGCGCCCTCTCGCCGTCGACCAACGACCCTGGCACCGCGATCCAGGTGATCGGCGCCGTCCAACGGGTGCTCACCACCGTGCTCTCGCGAGAGCCGGACCCCGAGGTCGAGTTCGACCGCGTGCGGGTGCGCCCGATCGCTTTCGAGGATCTGCTCGAAGACGCCGTGCGCCCTCTGGCTCGCGACGGCCGAAGCATGGTGGAGGTGCAGATCCGGCTCCAGAAGTGCCTGAGCGCGCTCGCCGCAGTGACGCCCGACCACCGCGAGCTTCTCCGGCGCTCGGCCGATGACGCCTGGGCCCGCGCGAAGCGTGAGCTGGTGCCGGAGGATGCAGCGGCGCTGCGCGCGGCACGTCGCGCGGCCTGGGGTCGCCGCGACAGAGGCTGAGGATCCGCGCCCGCGTCAGGAGGCGAGCGCCGACATGTCCGTTCGGCAGGTGAACCGTGCGCGGTACGCGGTCGGGGTGGTGCCGAGCGCGCGGGCGAAGTTCTGACGCAGCACCGCGGCCGAGCCGAAGCCCGACTCGTAGGCCACGGCATCCAGTCCCAACTCGGTCTGCTCGAGCAGCCGCTGGGCGTGCAGCAGCCGCTGACGGCCGAGCCACGCCGCCGGGGTCGTGCCGAAGTCGGCCTTGAACCGTCGGGCGAACGTGCGCGGCGACATGTGTGCGCGCGCCGCGAGCTGGTCGACCGAGAGTTCGGAGCGGAGGTTCTGCAGCATCCAATCGGTCACCGGCGCGAGGGAGAGGGACGCCGTCTGCGGCAGCGGCTTGTCGATGAACTGGGCCTGGCCGCCGTCGCGCTGGGGCGGCACCACCATGCGGCGGGCGATCTTGTTGGCGAGTTCGGCGCCGAGTTCGATGCGCAGCAGGTGCAGGCACGCGTCGATCCCCGCGGCCGTTCCCGCGCTCGTGATGATGCGGCCGTCCTGTACGTAGAGCACGTTGGGGTCTACCTCGATCTCGGGGTACATCTCCGACATCGTGTCGGCGTAGCGCCAGTGCGTCGTCGCGCGACGTCCGTTCAGGATGCCGGCGGCGGCGGCCACGAATGACCCGCTGCACACCGTGAGCACCCACGCACCGCGGGCGACGGCGCGCCGGACGACGTCCAGCGTGCGCTGGTCGACGTGCGCCCAGCGCTCACGGGGGATGGGCGAGAGCACGACGAGGTCGGCTTCGTCGGCGAAGGCGAGGTCGGCGTCGACGTTGATGGTGAAGCCGAGGTTGCTGGGCACGGCGCCCGGGTCGGGCGTCACAATGCGGAAGTCGAAGTTCGGGATGCCGTCGTCGGAGCGATCGAGACCGAACGCCTCGCAGGCGAGCCCGAACTCGAACGGGGCGAAGCCGGGAAGGACGACACAGGCGACGGTCTTCATGGCAGAAATCCTACACTTATGTGCAGTCCTGCCACTAGTGGCCGTTATACGACGCGCGTAGCGTTTCTGCCATGATGATTCTGCTGATGATTGGCGGCCTCGCCCTCGCGGGCGTCATTGCGACACTGCGCGCCCTCCCCGCCGACGGCTACCGCCGCGTTCCCACCGACCCCAAGCGTCTGCCCTGACGCGCGTTCGTCACGCACGCCGGCGGATGGGCCGGCGGGGCGCCGTGGCATCCCTCCCGCGCTGGTGTGCAGGATTTCGGAGATGTGCAGGATCGCGGATGCCAGTGGGCCTACGGCTCCGCAGATCGTGACATCTCCGAAATCCTGCACGCGGGCATACGCACAGCGCGCCCGCGCAGGGCCGTGGTCAGCGCGCCAGATCGACGACCGTGTCGAGAAGGATGCCGGCCGACCGACCCCACTCGAAGCGGGCGATGTGCGCAGTTCCCGCCGCCACGAGGCGTCCCCACTCGTCGGGGTCGTCGAGGGAGCGCACGGCGCGCGCGAAAGCCGCGGCATCCGTCCCCGGCGCGTACAGCGCACCCGACCCGGCGACCTCACGGAAGATCGGCATGTCGGTGACGACCGCCGGCACGCCCAACTCCAGCGCCTCCGCCACGGGGAGTCCGTAGCCCTCGTCGAGGCTCGCGCTCACGAGCACTGCGCGGTCGGCCAACAGCGCCGCGTACTGCGCGTCGGTCACCCCGCCGTGGAACACCACGTCGGACCCCGGCGCGATGAGCGCCTCCAGGTCGGCACGACGGGAAGGGCTGATGCGAGACAGCAGATGCAGCGTGCGCCCCGGGAGCTCCGCCATCGCGCGCACGAGGGTCTCGACGTTCTTGTACGGCATGAACGAGCCCATGTAGACGAGATTCTGCGCGCCGGGGTGCACGCCGACGCCGGCGGGCAGCAGCTCGGCCAGACGCTGGGGCGCGTTCGGAATGACGACGACCGGCCGCTTCGTGAGGCGCACCGCCGCGAACTGCCGGGCGCTGGTGTCGCTGACGGTGGCCACCACGTCGGCCGCGTTCAGCGTGAGACGCTGCGGCACGTACGACAGGTGGAACAGGCGCCAGCCGAGACGCACGAACCAGGGAAGGTCCTTCGGCGGCGTGCGGTGGCGGTAGTAGATCGTGTCGTGGAGCGTGAGGATCTGCCGATACCGCCGCCCCCGCGTGCCGATCGTCTGCATCGGCGAGAACACGACGTCGGGGGCGTGACGGTTGAGCTCCCGCGCGCGCAGCGGCTCGGTGACGGCGGTGGGCGACCCGATGGAGAGGGTGACGGCATCCCGCGGCAGGAGAGCGCGCTGACGCTCGTCGTGGATGAGGAACGTCACCTCGACACCGCGCTCGGGCGCCTGCGCGGCCACGGCGGCGGCGAGCTCGGCCGAGTAGCGGCTGATGCCGTCGTGGAAGTCGGTGCGGATATAGCGCGCGTCGAAGAAGAGCCGGATCACGCGACCCTCACCGACGGTCGGGGATGGGCTCGCCGCGGTACAGCGCCTCGAACGTGTCGAGGGTCTTCTCGATGTCGTGGATGTCGACGCCGTCGAGCGACGCCTGCTGCATCCGGCGGTACTCCTCCGGCGACGCCGTGAGCACGCGGCGCAGCTTGTCGGCGAGGTCGTCGACGTTGCCCGGCTCGAAGAGGTAGCCGTTCTCCCCGTCGTGCACGAGGTGCGGCAGGGCCACCGCGTTCGCGGCGACGATCGGGAGACCGGATGCCATGGCCTCCATCGTCGCGATCGACTGGAGCTCGGCGATCGACGCGATGGCGAAGACATCGGCCTTCGTGTACGCGGCGCGAAGCTGGTCCTCCTCGACGCGACCGTGGAACACGACGCGGTCGGCGATCCCGAGGCGCTGCGTCGTCTGCTCCAGGTTGCGCCGCTGGTCGCCGCCGCCGACGACGTCGAAGCTGAGGTCAAGGAACTCGGGGGCGAGCCGCGCGACCGCCTCGAGGGTCAGCTCGACGTGCTTCTCGGTCGTGAGGCGTCCGACGAAGAGCACCCGACGCGGCGCGCGCGGCGTGAGATCGGGCGTGTAGTTCCGCTTGTCGATGCCGCAGCTGATGGGGATGACCCCGGAGATGTCGATCGTCGACTCGAGGAACTCGGCCGCGCGACGGGTGGGCGTCGTCACGGCGCGCGACATCTTGAACGTGCGCTCCGCGTCGTCCCAGGCGAGCTTGATCGCGACCTTGTCGAGCAGCGGAGGCAGCGTCGTGAAGTCGATGATGTTCTCGGCCATGACGTGGTTGGTCGCGACGACGGGGATGCCGCGCTGGCGCGCGATGCGCGTGAGCCCGCGCCCGATGACGATGTGCGACTGGCTGTGGACCACGTCGGGCTTCACGGCGCTCAGCACCCGTCGGGCGTAGTACTTGCTGCGCCACGGCCACACGAATCGCAGCCAGTCGTGCGGGGGCCAGCGCACACCGGGCAGGCGGTGGACGGTGAGATCCTGCCCCTCGATGTGCTCCGTGAAGACACCGTGGTTGCGGTGCCCGACGCTCGGGGTGACGACGTGGACGTCGTGGCCGCGCGCCGCGAGGCCGGCGGACAACCGCTCGGCGAAGCGCGCGGCACCGTTGACATCGGGCGCGAAGGTGTCGGCGGCCATCACGATGGTGAGCGGGCTGCGGGCGCGGTGCTGGTCTTCGGCAGGCGTCGCGGATTCGGTCACGGGGTACGGGGCCAATCTGTGCGGCGGCGGAACGCGGTCGCGTGCGCGCCGGTCCGAGTCTACCGGAGCACCCTCACGAGACTCGAAGCCTCAGCGCAGCGACACCTCCACGAGGAGCGGATGATGATCGGAGCCGAGCGGGGTGACGTACCTCTTGCTCGAAGACATCTCTCCCGCGTTCGCCCAGCTGCGCACGACGGCGCGCGACGGGCGGACGACGACCTTGTCGACGTGAGCACCCCACAGCTGTCCGATGACGGGACGGGTGCTCCACTCCGGGTTCGCGGTGTTGTGGTGCTGCCGCGTGAGGGTGCGCGCCTGATCGAACGCATCCCGATAGCCGCGCCCCTCGAGCACCGCCATCGTGTCGTCGTCCGTGCGCGACTTGTGGGTGTTGAAGTCGCCGAGGAAGATCGCCGGCACCCGCGTCCAGTCGGCGACCGAGCGATGCGACGCCGCGAGCTTCTTCCGCAGCGACGTGACGAGCGAGGCGACTCGGCCCGCCTCGTACTCGCGCTGGGCGACCGCGGAACGCGACGTGCCGGTGACCAGGTGCACGTCGAGGACGAGGATGTAGGCACCGGACCGGTGATGGAGCGCAGCCCATGCGACGCCCTTGCCCGACGTCGTGTACTTGCTCGAGAACCGGACGCTGCCGCTGGTGGGCTTGGAAGCTGTCCCGGGCACGGCCCCGAACTCCCCCCGACGGACGAGGATGTCGTTCTGGCCGTCGACCACGTGGCGATATCCGGTCGGCGCGGTCGTGTACTTCGACGCCTCCTGGAGCGCCACGACGTCGGGCGCGAGCTCGCGGATGCGGGAGGTGATCACTTTCGCGCGCGTGGAGAACGACCCGCACGCGTTCGAGCAGACGTTCCAGGTGAGCAGGCGGTACACGGGCGTGTCTGCGCGCAGGGCCACCTCGTCGGCGATGGTCCCGTGTCCGATGCGCAGCGAACGCAGCCCCGGACCGGCGCTGTTCACCGCGCGGACCTGGATGTAGTAGTCGCGGCCGGCATCGAGCCGCCCCACCGTCGCCTTCGATGCGGTGACGGTCGCCGACGGTGTCGTCTTCGTGGGGAGCTTGTCGAACGAGGGTGAGGCGAACACCTCGTAGCGGTCGGCTCCCGGCACGTCGGTCCAGTCGACCGTGAGAGTGGCCCCCGAGGCGGTGAGCGATGCGCCCACGACGTTGACGAGGCCGACCCGGTCGGGGCGTGCGGCAGCGGTGGCGGTGGCGACGGGCGTCGCGGCGAGCAGGGCGACGGTAGCCAGCACGGCGACGGCCCCCCGGGGGGAGAGGAGGCGCATAGCGGGATGCTAGCAACCTACGCTGGAGGAATGGTACGACTGTCTGCCGACGCCGACCGCTCTCGCTGGGTTCCGGTCACGGGCTCGTTCGGTCTGCGCGGCCGTCGCGCCCGCAAGCGCGCGATCCGCATGCTGCTCACGCAGGCGAACGCGACCATGGGCGCGACGGGGCGCCCCGGCAGCGGAATGGCCGCCTGGGCCATGAGCCAAGCCGCCCCCGCGCTCATGCGGAAGGCGGCCGGCAGGGTGCTCGTGTGGGTCTGGAAGGACGACCCCGAACTCCTCGTCGTCATGGCTCAGGTGCAGCAGGCGACACCCCAGCTGCGCGCGGCGCGGGCCATGATGCCCATCGAGTACGACGACACGGAGACGTTCCGGGGCACCTATCTCGGGGCGGGCGAGAAGCTCGTGCTGCCGCTCCCGCCGGCGCGGCCCGACGGGTCGACCGCTCCCCCGTTCGCCACCTACACGTGGGACACCGGCGCGCAGTTCGTGACGGTCACCGCGGTCTGCTCCGACCGGGAGCGCTTCGGCACGGTGCTCGGCGCCGTCGACGACCTCGCCCGTTCGCTGCGCATCATCGACGATCTGACGGTCGGCGAGACCCCCGGCATCCTGCGCCTCGACCCGAGCTGACGGTCGCGCCGCCGTCCTCGCGCGGCTCGGGCGGGCGGGATGCCAGGATGAGCGCATGACGACCCGCATGCCCTCGCATGGCCGGATCTCCCCGCGCGCGCTCACGTGGGAGGATCGCACCGCGTGGCCGATGTTCCTCCTGTCGCTCGCGTTCTTCGCGGCGTGGGTGTGGCTCCTGGCGGATCCAGAGCTGGACCGGGGTTACCGGGGAGCGCTCACGGCCTTCGTCTCGGTGGCATGGGCGCTTTTCATCGCCGACTTCGTGCTGCGGCTCGTTCTCAGCGGCGCACCTCGTGCGTTTCTGCGCACGCGGTGGTTCGAGGGGGTCTCGCTCCTCGCGGTGTATCTGCGGCCGTTCGTGATCATCGCGTATATCTGGCGCCTCCCGTGGTTCCGGGCGACCGCGGCGCGCGAGCGTGCGCGCCTCCTCCTCATGGTGTCGATGTTCACGTTCCTGTTCGTCTTCACGGGGTCGACGCTGGTCTGGCTCGCGGAGCGTCACGACCCCCACGCGACCATCGTCGACCTGGGTGACGCGATCTGGTGGGGCTTCACCACGATCTCCACGGTCGGATACGGCGACTTCGCGCCCGTCACGTTCGCCGGGCGGACGATCGCCGTCGGCCTCATGATGGGCGGGCTGGTCGTGCTCGGCGTCACGAGCGCGACCGTCATCTCCGCCCTGGGTGATCAGATCCGCCGCACCGCCACGTTGCGCGCCCACGAGCGAGACGACGACGCTCCTCACGATCCGAACGACCCGCGGATGCCAGGATGAGCGCATGACCGTGGACTCCTGGGACCTTCTGCCGTCTCGCGCGGCTCGGCTCGCGGCCGGCCGCGCCGCGCGGCGGACCGCTCCACTGGACCGTCTCGCCGACCTGACGACGACGGACCGGGACCCCCTCGGCATCCTCACCGCTCAGAACGCGACGCGCGTGCCGGAGCTGCTGGCGCTGCGCCGGGAGCGCATGGCGGCGAGCCCGTTCGCGTTTTACCGGGGCACCGCCGCCCTCATGGCCGCCGATCTCTCCCGCGACAGCGGCAGCGGCATCCCCGTCGCCTCGTGCGGAGACGCTCACGTCGCGAACTTCGGCCTCTATGCCTCGCCGCAGCGCACGCTCGTGTTCGACCTCAACGACTTCGACGAGTCCGCCTGGGCGCCCTGGGAGTGGGACCTCAAGCGGCTGGTCACGAGCATCGTCATCGCCGGGCAGGCGACCGGCCGCGATGAGAAGGTCGTGACGGATGCCGTCATCGCCACCGTCCGCGCCTACGCGCACGCGATCGACGCCTATACGCGCCGCAGCGCGCTCTCGCGCTATTACGAGCACTTCGACGTCTCCGGCGCGCGGGCCCTGCGCGACAAGGCCGGTCGGCGTGTCGTGCGCGATGCGGTGCGTCACGCGGAGCGGCGCACGGGCGAGCGCGCGGCCCGCAAGCTCACCGAACCGGATGCCGACGGACGGCTGCGGTTCATCGAGGTGCCACCGGCCATGACCCACCTCGACGCGGCGACGGCGGCGCTCGTCGAAGGGGCGATCGCCGGCTACCTGGAGACCGCGCGCGACGACATCCGCCTGCTGCTCCAGCACTACCGGGTGTCGGACACCGTGCGCCGGGCGGTGGGCGTCGGGAGTGTGGGCACGCGCTGCTACGTCACGCTCCTGCAGGACGGCGACGGCCACGCGCTCCTGCTGCAGACGAAGGAGGCGGGGAGGAGCGTGCTCGTCGAGTACGGCGGCTGCATCCAGCCCCCTGACCTGACCGCCCTGCATCGGACCCACGGCGAGGGAGCGCGGGTCGTGGGGATGCAGCGCATCCTGCAGGGCGTGTCCGACCCGTTCCTCGGGTACTTGCGGGGGACGACGGGTGACTACTACGTTCGCCAGTTCCGCGACATGAAGGGCGGGATCGACATCGAGACGCTCGATGACCACCCGTTCGCGCTCTACGCGCAGGCGTGCGCGACCACGCTCGCCCGCGCGCACAGCCAGTCGCCGAACGCGACACTCGTCGCCGGTTACATCGGCGGTGGACGGCGGGCCGGAGCCGCGCTCCTGGAGTGGGCGTTTGCCTACGCGGCCGTCTCCCGGGCGGATTACGACGCGTTCCTGGCCGCGCAGCCGTAGCGGATCCTGCGCGGGCCGCTCGGCGCGCTCGCCGACTCGGTGGCGCCGGTCAGTCGAGCTCGGCCTCGGGCGGTCGCCACACGACGACCTCCGTCGCGCGGCGCACGCGCGTGCCGTGGCGCAGGGTCACGACCGACCCGGTGGCACCTGCGGCGAAGACGCGCGCGCCGCGGCGCTGGTCGACTTCGTCGCGCACCCGCTGCTCCAACTCGCCCACCTGTCTGCGGAGCGAGCGGACGGTGTTCTCCAGTTCGATGATCCTCGAGATGGCGGGCAGACTGATGCCCTCCGCCGAGAGCGCCGCCACCTCGCGCAGCTGCTTGACGTGACGCAGCGAGTAGCGCCGCGACCCGCCCTGTGTGCGACCGGGGACGACGAGGCCGAGCCGGTCGTACTGCCGGAGCGTCTGCGGGTGCATGCCCGCGAGCTCCGCCGCGACCGCGATCGCGAAGATCGGGGTCTCCTCGTCGACCTCGGGCTCGGTCATTCGCGCGCCTTGCTCATCAGGTCGGCGCGAGGATTCTCCTTCGGCTCCAGTTCATGGAACCGCTCGAGGGCTTCGCGCGCGCGGTCGTCGAGGTGAGCGGGCACGGCCACCTGGACCTCGGCGAGCAGGTCGCCGGTGCCCTTGGCGGATTCCACGCCGCGCCCCTTGACGCGCAGCACGCGCCCCGACGGGGTTCCGGGGGCGACCCGCAGCTTCACGGGGTCGGACCCCAGCGTCGGCACCTCGATCGTCGCACCGAGGGCCGCCTCCGTGAACGTGACGGGAACCGTGACGCGCAGATTGAGGCCGTCGCGGGTGAAGACCGGGTGGGGGCGGACGGTGACCGCCACGACGATGTCGCCGGGCTCTCCGCCGTCGGGCGACGGACGCCCCCGGCCGCGCAGGCGCACCTTCTGACCGTCAGACACCCCGGCGGGGATCTTCACCTTGAACGGCTTGCCGTCTTCGCCCTGCAGCGTGATCGTCTCGCCGCGGACGGCGGTCTGGAAGTCGAGGGTCGTGCGCGCGGTCACGTCGGCTCCGCGCTGCGGACCGCCGAACCCGCGGAATCCGCCGGTGGGCTGCCCGAAGCGCCCACTGCCGAACCGACCGCCCGCCTGCTCGCCGAACATCGCGAACAGGTCGTCGAAGTCGGCCTGCTGCCCGCGCGTGGCGCCGCCGCCGCCGAAGCGGCTGAAGACGTCCTCGAACCCGCCGCCGGCCGAACCCGGCGCCTGGAAGCGGGCACTGCCCGATCCCATCGCGCGGATCTGGTCGTACTCCTGACGCTGGTCCTTGTCGCTCAGCACGGCGTACGCCTCGCTGATCTCCTTGAACTTCGCCTCGGCGGCCGCGTCTCCCTGCGTGGAGTCGGGGTGGTACTGGCGCGCCAGCTTCCGGTACGTCTTCTTCAGATCGGCATCCGATACGTCTTTGGCGACACCGAGGACCTTGTAGAAGTCCCGGTCGAACCAGTCCTGACTGGCCATGTCCCTCCCCTCGACTTACTCGGCCGGAACCGCGACGACGACCTTGGCCGGCCGCAGCTCGATGGCGCCCAGGCGGTAGCCCACCTCGACGACCTCGAGGATGACCGGCGACTCGGTGCCCGGCGTCGGCGCCTGGAAGATCGCCTCGTGCTGCTGCGGGTCGAAAGCATCGCCCGCCGCGCCGTAGGTCTCCACACCCAGACGCGCCACGACACCGCGGAGCTTCTCGGCGATCGCCGTGAGCGCGGAACCCTCGGTCAGATCGCCGTGCTTCTCGGCGCGGTCGAGATCGTCGAGCACCGGCAGCAGGCCCTTCGCGACGGCGCCCTTGGCCCGCGCGATCTCGACCTCTCGCTGCTCCTCCGTGCGGCGACGGTAGTTGGCGTACTCCGCCTGGAGGCGCTTGAGGTCGAGGAGCAGGTCGTGCTCCTCGGCGGGGGCGTCGGCCACCGCCGCCTCGTCGCTCTGGGCGGCGCCGAGGATGTCCTCGATCGTCAGCTCGTCGGCATCCGCGTCGTCCTGCGAGCTCGTCCCCTGCGACCCCGTCCCCTGCGAGTGGGGGCCGGCCGCCTCGGACTGCTGTGCAGCCGAGGCCTCCGACCCCTCATCGCCGAGGACCTCGTCGCCGTTGTCCGGCTCTTCGAAGTCCTTGTTCGCCATGCTTACTTCTTCTCGTCTTCCTCGTCCACGACCTCGGCGTCGACGACGTCCTCCTCAGAGGATGCCGCACCCTCGCCCTCCGGCGCGCCCTGCGCTCCGGCGTCGGCGGACTGCTCGGCCTGCGACGACGCATAGATCGCCTCGCCGAGCTTGCCCTGCGACGCGTTGAGCTTGTCGAAGGCATCCTTCACGGCGTCGTCGTTGTCTCCGGCGAGCGCCGTCTTGAGCGCGTCGACGTCGGCCTGGACCTCGGTCTTCACGTCGTCGGGCAGCTTGTCGGCGTTGTCGGCGATGAGCTTCTCGATCGAGTACGAGAGCGTCTCGGCCTGGTTGCGGATCTCCGCGGCCTCGCGACGCTTCTTGTCCTCGGCGGCGTGCTCCTCTGCCTCGCGCACCATGCGCTCGATGTCGTCCTTCGGCAGCGACGAGCCGCCGGTGATCGTCATCGACTGCTCCTTGCCCGTGCCCTTGTCCTTCGCAGACACGTGCACGATGCCGTTGGCGTCGATGTCGAAGGTGACCTCGATCTGCGGGATGCCGCGGGGCGCCGGCGCGATGCCGGTGAGCTCGAACGTTCCCAGCGGCTTGTTGTCGCGGGTGAAGTCGCGCTCGCCCTGGAAGACCTGGATCGCGACCGACGGCTGGTTGTCGTCGGCAGTCGTGAAGGTCTCGCTGCGCTTGGTGGGGATCGCGGTGTTGCGCTCGATGAGCTTCGTCATGATGCCGCCCTTGGTCTCGATGCCGAGGCTCAGGGGGGTGACGTCGATGAGGAGGACGTCCTTGCGCTCGCCCTTGAGGACGCCGGCCTGGAGGGCCGCGCCGACGGCGACGACCTCGTCCGGGTTGACACCCTTGTTGGGCTCCTTGCCGGTCTCCTTCTTCACGAGCTCGCTCACGGCGGGCATGCGGGTGGAGCCACCCACGAGCACGACGTGGTCGATGTCGGCCACCTTGATGCCGGCCTCGCGGATGACGTCTTCGAACGGCTTCTTGGTGCGGTCGAGGAGGTCCTTGGTGAGGTCCTCGAACTTGGCGCGGGTGAGCGTCTCCGACAGCGAGACGGGGCCCGAGTCGGTGAGCGACAGGTACGGCAGGTTGATGCTCGTCGAGCTCGACGAGGACAGTTCCTTCTTCGCCTGCTCCGCGGCCTCCTTGAGGCGCTGGAGGGCGATCTTGTCACCCGAGACGTCGACCCCGGTCGTGTCCTTGAACTGCTTGATCAGGTAGTCGACGACGCGCTGGTCCCAGTCGTCGCCACCGAGGCGGTTGTCACCGGCGGTCGAGCGCACCTGGATCGTCGAGAAGTCGTCGTCCTTGCCCACCTCGAGCAGGGACACGTCGAACGTGCCACCACCGAGGTCGAAGACGAGGATGAGCTCGTCTTCCTTGCCCTTGTCGAGGCCGTAGGCGAGGGCCGCAGCGGTCGGCTCGTTGATGATGCGAAGCACGTTGAGGCCCGCGATCTCACCGGCATCCTTCGTGGCCTGACGCTCGGCGTCGTTGAAGTACGCGGGGACCGTGATGACCGCGTCGGTCACCGTGTCGCCGAGGTACTGCTCGGCGTCGCGCTTGAGCTTCTGCAGGATGCGGGCCGAGATCTCCTGCGGCGTGTAGTTCTTGCCGTCGATCGCCTGGGTCTTCCAGTCGGTGCCCATGTGGCGCTTGACGGAGGTGAGGGTGCGGTCGACGTTGGTGACGGCCTGGCGCTTGGCGGTCTCGCCGACGAGCACCTCGCCGTCCTTCGTGAATGCGACGACCGAGGGGGTCGTGCGGAAGCCTTCGGCGTTGGCGATGACCTTCGGCTCGCCGCCTTCGAGGACGGCGACGACGGAGTTCGTCGTTCCGAGGTCGATTCCCACTGCACGTGCCATGTGTGTTTCTCCTTCGCGGAATGGATCTGGGTAAGTCTGCAAACATTGAGCGCTGCGGGCTCAACTTCGTTCTGGCGTCCACGATAGTCCCGCCCTCCGCCACTGTCAAACCAACTTGATACGACTCATATCAAGTTTTCAGGGAGCGACCTCGCGGGCAGGATGGACCCCATGCCGCTGCCCTGGACCTTCTCCCGTCTCGTCGGGCGCCGGGTCACTCTCGACCCGCTGCGCCCCGACGACCTCGAGCCGCTCTTCGCGATGCAGTCCGATCCGGAGGTCTGCCGGTACCTGCTCTACGAACCGCGGTCGAGGGAGAAGGTCGAGGAGGTCCTCGCCCGCGACGCGGGCGCGATCCTGCTGGAGAAGCCGGGCGACTACCTGCAGCCCGTGATCCGCGACGAGCACGGTGCTTTCGCCGGCACTCTGTACCTCGAGCTCAAGAGCGTCGACGACCGCGCCGCCGAGATCGGCTGGATCCTGCTGCCGTCCGCGCAGGGCCACGGCTACGCCGCCGAGGCCGCGAGCCTCCTGCTCGACTTCTGCTTCGATCAGCTGGAGTTGCACCGCGTGTACGCCGAGCTCGATCCGCGCAACACGGCATCCGTCGCGCTGTGCCTCCGACTCGGCATGCGGCACGAGGGGCACTTCGTGGAGGACATGTTCCTGAAGGGCGAATGGACCGACACGGGCCGCTACGCGATCCTCGATCGCGAATGGTCGCAGCGGCGGAGCGCGTCGCCGGTAGCCTGAGCACACCCCCGCACCGGCGCGGGGACGCGGCATCCGCTCGGCGGGTGCGGCACCGTCCGTTCACGGAAGAGTCCTAGCGTGACCCACATGTCGCCTCCCGACCAGCCCTCCCCCGACGCCGCGCACACCGATGCCGGCGGGGCGAACGCCGCGACACCGCCGACCGCCGCCAACGCCCGCGCGCTCGGCGCCATCGGCGCCTCGTTCCAGAACACGGCGGTCGACCGCGAGATCCCGCGCAAGCAGGTGATCTCCTGGGCGATGTGGGACTGGGCGATGCAGCCGTTCAACACCGTCATCCTCACCTTCGTCTGGGTCGCGCTGTACCTGACGTCCCGCCAATTCCTCGACCCGGCCGTGCGGGAGTCGGGGATGCTGGCCGACGGCAGCTACCTCAACTGCAACGAGACAGCCAGCATGGGCAGCGCCTACTGCCAGGGCCTCACCGATCTCGCGGAGTGGTGGGGCTGGGCGAACTTCGCCGCCGGCATCCTGATCCTGCTCCTCGCGCCGGTGCTCGGCCAGCAGGCCGATGCCCGCGGAAGCAAGAAGAAGTGGATCATCGGCGCGACGCTCGCGATCGCCCTCGTGCAGTTCTCGCTGTACTTCGTCGAGGCCGACCCGCGCTACTTCTGGTTCGGCGCCTTCGCGGTCGCGCTCGGCGCGGTCGTGGCCGAGATCGGCAACGTCAGCTACTACGCGATGCTCTCCGAGGTGTCGACGCCGAAGACCGTCGGGCGCATCTCGGGCCTCGGGTGGGGCCTCGGCTACATCGGCGGCGTCGTCGCGCTCATCGTCTGCATCCCGGTGCTGTTCGGCCTGGGGCAGGACAACCCGCTCGCCTACAAGCTCGTCGCCGTGGTGTGCGCTGTGTGGACCGTCGTGTTCGCCATCCCCTTCTTCCGCAACGTGCCCGAGTCGCCCGCGTACGGCGGATCGGAGAAGGTCGGCTTCTTCCGTTCCTACGTCGTACTGGGGAAGAACCTCAAGCGGCTGTTCACGACGAACCGTCCGACGTTCTGGTTCCTCGTCGCTGCGGCCGTCTACCGCGACGGCCTCGCGGGCGTGTTCGCGTTCGGCGCGGTGCTCGCGGCGCAGGGGTTCGGATTCTCGTTCCTCGAGGTGATCGTCTTCGGACTCGCCGCCAACCTCGTCGCGGGCATCTCGACGATCCTCGCCGGCCGCATCGACGATGCCATCGGCGCGCGCAAGCTCATCATCATCGCGCTGACGGGCCTCGTGGCGATGGCGTTCGTCGTCTTCGCGCTGAAGGAGTTCGGCACGATCGTGTTCTGGATCTGCGGCCTCCTGCTGTGCGCGTTCGTCGGCCCCGCCCAGGCGGCGAGCCGGAGCATGCTCACCCGTCTCACCCCGCCCAGCATGCAGGGCGAGATCTTCGGTCTCTACGCGACGACCGGCCGGGTGGCGTCGTTCCTCTCGCCGCTGGCGTGGTCGCTGTTCCTCGCGTGGTTCGGCGGGATCGTCTACGGCGTGCTGGGGATCGGGCTCGTGCTGCTCATCGGGCTCGTCATGCTGCTGTTCGTCCGCCTGCCGGCGCACCGCGTAGACAGCTGAGCGTAGACAACTGAGGTTCGCGCGGGGACTCAGGATGCCGGCCAGGCGCCGGCGAGCTTCGTGAGGAGCCGCGCGAGCTCTGCGCGCTCCTCAGGGCTGAACGATGCGAGCGCCGTCTGCAGCCGTTCGCGGCGCTCCCCGCGGAACCCGCGGACGATGCGCGAGCCCTGATCGGTGAGGGCGACGCGGGTGCGCCGCGCGTCGGCGGGGTCGGCTTCGCGCTGCACGAGGCCGAGATCGACCGCCTGCTGGATGAGTCGTGACGCGCGCGGCTGATCGACGCCGATCGCCTCGCCGACCTCGCTGACCGACAGCGGGTGGGATGCCGTTGCGAGCGCGTCGAGCAGCCGCATCCGCGCGGGGCCGCCGCCGAACCGCGCGTGCGGTCCGAAGGGTCCGGCGCCGAACGGGCCCGGACCGAACGGACCCTGGGTGTGACCACGCGACCACGGCGGACCGCCGTGACCACCGTGGTCGCCGTGACTGTCGCGGCCGCCGTGGTCGCCGTGGCCCGCGTGGCGCGGGTGCCCGTCTCGGCCGCCGTCGCCGCGCTCGCCGGAGCCGAAGGGGGCGCGGGGACGGCCGCGCAGCTGCGCGAGGGCGGCGGCGATCGCGTCGAGGTCTTCGGCATCCGTCATGCCTCCAACTTACATGCGACTTGACATGCTTTGTGAGTTCATGTCATGCTACATGCACATGCCATCTGACATGTATCTCGGCCGGCGGATCTGACCCGCGGCCCCACGAAAGGACTTCTCATGGAAAACACTGCACATCACGAACCCCGCCCGATCGGCTACTGGCTGCGAGCCACCGATCGCCTCATCTCCCGCGAGTTCGCGACGGCCTTCGAGACCGAAGGCGTCACGCGCCGCGAGTGGATGATCCTCAACGTCCTCGACGGCACCGTCGACGCTCCTCACCTCGCCGATCGCATCCAGCGCGGCGGGAAGAAGCTCCGCTCCCTGAGCGAGCGCGGCTGGGTGGCCGAAGTGGACGGCGCCTGGACCCTCACCGACGACGGCACGGCGGCGAAAGCCCGCCTGGCCGAGACGGTGGACGGCATCCGCTCCAAGGTCGCCGGCGCCGTGTCCGACGAGGACTACGCCACGACCGTCGCGTCGCTCGAGGCGATGGCCCGCGCGCTCGGCTGGGACGAGAACACGTCGCACCCGCACCGCGGCCACGGCCACGGCTTCGGCGGTCGCGGCTTCGGCCCCGGTCGCGGGTTCCGGCCCGGTCGAGGCTTCGGCCCGCGGTTCGGCGAGCGCGGCTTCGGTCCGCGCTTCGGCGAGCCGGGTCCGCACGCCGGCGGATGCGACGACCGCCGCCGCGGTCACGACCGCCGCGAGGGCGGCCACCACGGTCACGATCACGGTCACAGCGAGCGCGCCTACGAGCGCGGCTTCGACGCCGGATTCCAGCGCGGTCGCGAGGCTCAGAGCGCCTGATCGCGCACACGACGACGGCCGCTTCCCTCTCGGGGAGCGGCCGTTTCGTCTGTCGGGATCGTGGCCCGAGTCAGACCCCCGGAGCCGTCGACGGATTCAGTCGCCAGAGAGGGGGTCGTTGCCGCGGGCGGTGCGGGTGCGGTCAGGGATCTCGGCGGCATCCCCCTCGCGATACGGATCCTGGGCGACGACCGCGTCGATGTCGGCGGTCAACACGTCCGCCGGCTCCGCGTTGGCGGCGGCGAGCGCCTCCGCCGACGTCGCGCGGGAGGCGTGGTCCCCGACGGGCACCGTTCGCCGCCGACCGAAGACACGTGTGAGGCGCCGCATCCACGCGGGCTCGTGCAGTTCGCCCTGCGCCTCGCGCGCCTCGACCTCGAGGCCGTAGTACTCGCCGATCTGGTCGACGAACTGGGCGCGCGCGGCGCGATCGTACGCACGGCGCTCACGCGTGAAGGCCACCACCGTCGACCAGCACACGAGCAGCATGACGACGCTGAACGGCAGCGCGATGATGATCGCCGCCGTCTGCAGCGCCAGCAGGCCGCCGGTCAGCAGCAGGGCGATCGCGAGCACCGAGGTCGCGATCGCGAAGAAGGTACGGACCCAGCGCGGAGGCTCCTGCTGCCCGCCGGTGGCGATCATGCCCATCACGAGCGAGCCGGAGTCAGCGGACGTGATGAAGAAGATCCCGATCAGCAGGATCACCCCGAAGGTCAGCACGGTCGAGCCCGGGATGGTCTCCAGCAACTGGAAGAGGGCGGTGTTGAGGTCGACGGAGCCGTCGGGCTGGCGAAGGGCGCCCGGCTGCTGAAGCTCGAGGTAGAGCGCGGAGCCGCCGAGCACCGCGAACCAGAGGATCGTGATGAGGGTGGGGACGATGATGACGCCGGCGACGAACTGGCGAACGGTGCGGCCCTTGGAGATCCGTGCAATGAAGATCCCCACGAACGGCGCCCATGAGATCCACCAGCCCCAGTAGAACGAGGTCCATGACGCCTGCCACTGCTCTCCGGCTGCGCCCTGGAAGGCGCTCACCGTGAAGGACAGCCCGACGAAGTTCTGGATGTAGTTCCCGATCGACTGCACCCACTCGCGCAGCAGGAACTCGGTCTGGCCGAAGATCAGCAGGTAGAGCACGAGGATCGCCGCCAGCGCGAGGTTGAACGAGGACAGCCATTTCATCCCCTTGTTCACCCCGGACAGCACCGATGCGAGCACGAAGACGGTGATGATGGCGATGATGACGACCTGCATCGTCTCGCTGGGCTCGGCGATGCCGGCCGCGCCCAGTCCGGCTGAGATCTGGATGACGCCGAGCCCCAGCGACGTGGCCACCCCGAACACGGTGCCGACGAGCGCGACCACGTCGACCGCGTTGCCCCAGCCGCCGGCGACGCGGCGACCGAGTAGCGGTTCGAGGGTCCATCTGATCGAGATGGGGCGCCGCCGACGGTGGATGGCGTAGGCGAGGCCGAGTCCGATGATCACGTAGATGGACCACGCGTGGATCCCCCAGTGCAGATACGTCTGGCTGAGCGCGGCCTGCGCGAGCTGCTCCGGTGTGCCGCTCACTCCGGGGCGAGGCGTGACGAAGTGGCTGAGCGGCTCACTCACGCCGTAGAAGACAAGACCGATCCCCATCCCGGCGGCGAACAGCAGCGAGAACCAGGCGCCGAGCGAGAACTCCGGGCGGTCGTCGTCCTTCCCGAGCCGGATGTCACCGAACCTGCTGAACCCGAGGAACAGAGCGAAGACGACGAAGAACGCGGCGATGAGGACGTAGTACCAGTTGAACGCGTTGACGATCGAGGACTGGATGCCGAGGAACACCGCTTCGGCGAGGTGAGGGGCGACGAGCGCGAAGACGCTGAAGGCGACGATGACGCCGGCAGCGGGCCAGAACACCCACCGCTGGATGGCGGAGCGGCCGCCGCGGCTCCCTCGTTCGGATCGTGCGGGACTTCTGGATGCGTCGGGGGCCGTCATGCCGCCCACCCTAGCGAGTCGGGGTCAGTGCCCCGGAGCCCCGGCGTCGGTGGTTCCGACGTCGGTGCGATGGAAGTTCTGGAACGAGCGGGATGCCGTCGGCCCGCGCTGACCCTGATACCGGTTGCCGTACGGGCCGGAGCCGTAGGGGGTCTCGGTGGCCGAGGAGAGGCGGAAGAAGCAGAGCTGCCCGATCTTCATGCCCGGCCACAGCTTGATGGGGAGCGTGGCGACGTTGGACAGCTCGAGCGTGACGTGCCCTGAGAAGCCGGGGTCGATGAAGCCCGCGGTGGAGTGGGTGAGCAGTCCGAGCCGGCCGAGAGAGGACTTGCCTTCGAGGCGCGCGGCGACGTCGTCGGGGAGGGTGATGAGCTCGAAGGTCGATCCCAGCACGAATTCCCCCGGGTGGAGGATGAACGGCTCGTCGGGCGCCACCTCGATGAGGTGCGTGAGGTCGGGCTGGTCTTCGGCCGGGTCGATGAACGGGTACTTGTGATTGTCGAAGAGCCGGAAGTAGCGGTCGAGGCGCACGTCGACGCTCGACGGCTGGACCATCGCGGGATCCCACGGGTCGAGGCCGACGCGGCCGTTGTCGATCTCCTGGCGGATGTCGCGATCACTGAGCAGCACGGCACCAGCGTAGCGGGCGGCCGCACCTCCGCTCCGGCTGTGACGACCAGCCGTCGATGAGGGTGGCATCCGCCGTACGGCCCCTATAAGTAGGGGTTGTCGACGCCAGCACCCTCAGTGTTGGGGGTGCGGCTGTGCACAGACCGCTGCGGACGCACGCGTGATGCCTATTCTCAACCTCGGTGGGCGTCGGCTGGGGGGCCGGCGCCCACCGACGAGCAGGCGTGAAGCCGAGGAGTGTCATGGATCGGTCGAGTGCGGCGGAGGCCACGCAATCGGGGTGGGCGGGCCCGATCACGCGTGTCGGCCTGGTGGAAGATCAGCCGGCGATGGTCGTGGGCGCCTCCGCCATCATCAACATCCGACCCGACATGCACCTCACCGCCGCAGCACCCACGGTGACGAGCCTGCTCGCGCAGACCCTCGACCTCGATGTCGTGCTGCTCGACCCGGCATCCACTCCCCGTACCCCCGTCGACGACATCCGCACCCTGGTCGCGCAGGGCATCGCCATCGTCGCGTACGTGAGCGGCGACGACGAGGGGGCTCCGCACCGCGTTCACATGCCCCCGGGCATCGTGGGTGCCGTCCGCACGTCCGACGGTCCCGACGCGCTCGTCGCGGCAATCCGCGCCGCCGCGCGCGCCTCCCTCACCCGCCGCGCCGCCCGTGGCGACGGAATCGCGCCCACCCGTCGCCCCCTGCGTCCCGACCTCACGCCGCGCGAAGAAGAGGTGCTCGCGCTCTACGCGGCAGGGGCGACAGCGGATGCCGTGGCATCCGCACTCTTCATCTCGCGCAACACGGTGGTCGATCACATCCGCAACATCCGAGCGAAGTACACGCTGCTCGGGCGCGACGTCGCGAGCAAGACCGCGCTGTACCGGAGGGCGCTGGAAGACGGCCTGGTGCGCGGCGACTGAGGCCGCCGCCCCCACGACCTGCCCGCCGTCGCAACGCCGAAGCGTGGGGGCAGGGGGCGGGCAGGTCGCTGTCTGGAGTTGGTTCCGGGGGGAATGCGACCATTGTGGCTCCGCCCGGAGCGCCAGACCATCCTGAGAACCGTGGGTTCTGGGGGGACGACGAGGCGGGGTCGCACCATCAACGATGGTTATGATGGGACGGCGCCTCGGCGCATGGGGCTGTAGTTCAATGGCAGAACTTCTGCTTCCCAAGCAGACAGCGCGGGTTCGATTCCCGTCAGCCCCTCCACTTGTCACTTGTCAGGCCCGGATCTCCTTCTGCCACTTCCAGAGGCAGTCCGGACCGACGTCAGATCAACCATTGGCCTCGATCGACAGCCACTCCCACTCCTTCCCGGTGCGCCCGGCTCAATGAGCGCGACTTTGATTCCGAACGAGACAACCTCCTGCGCCAGCGACTCCGACAGTCCCTCCAGGGCCCACTTGGAGGCGTGGTAGCCATCGAGCGAAGGAAGGGCGCCGATACCGCCGATCGTGGAGATCGGGATGCACCTGACTTAGTCGAGCACCGCCTGAGCCGCCGACACGTAGACACCACTTTTGTCACTTTTGTCCGTCACAGAGTCGGGCGCTTCCGCCCAGAGCGACCGTGCCCTGCGAGACGAGAACCAGTACGGTTCGTGCGAGGCCCGCTCCCGCGATCGTTGTTCGCGCGGATAGAGTCGGGGCGAACGGGCGACGGACGGCGAAGGGAACACGGAAATGGTCGACCTCGAGTCTGCGTGGGCACGCTTCTGGAGTCGGGGAACCTGGTGGAAGGCTCTCCTCCTGGTCGCCGTGTACTGGGGGGTGTATCAGCTCATCGGCCTCGGCGTGGGGTCGCTGTTCCACGATTTCGTGGACCCGGCGAACCCGCTGTCGAATCCCGCGAGCATCTTCTTCTCGCTCGCTCTGCCGATTCTGCTGGCTGGCCTGTGCCTGGTCCTGTTCGCCTGGTCGGTCGGGTGGCTCGGCGAGCTCTTCGCGCGCCAACCGGTGCGCGGACGGGGATGGATGTGGCTCGCCGTCGTACTCGTCCTCATTCCGATCATCCTGCGACTGGTCGGGACGAACTGGTCGGCGTACTCGGTCAGCGTTGTGCTCGCGCTGCTCTTCGTCGGACTCTGCGTGGGCTTCGCGGAAGAGCTCCTCACACGCGGACTCGTGGTCAGCATGTTGCGCAAGGGCGGCCACGGTGAGCGACTCGTCCTTGTTGTCTCCGCGTTGCTGTTCGCCCTGCTCCACGTCGGAAACGCTCTCTCCGGCCAGGCCTTCGCGACGGTGGCGATCACCGTCGTATACACGTTCGGCTTCGGCGCGATGATGTACCTCTCCCTCCGCATCACGGGACGCCTCGTCTGGGTGATCTTGCTTCACGCAGCGACCGATCCGATCACGATCCTCGCGACGGGAGGGATCGACGCTCACTCCGACACCGGAAGCACGTCGAGCCTCATCGCCTTCGCGGGCCTTTTCAACATCGTGTACATCCTGCTCGCGCTCGTCGCGATCTTCCTGGTCAAGAACCGCGCGGAAGCGCGCGTGAACTAGCCGGGCCTCACGGACCTTCTCGGCCGGAGATCGCGCTCACTCGAGCCGTACCGTGGAGGAGGCGAGCGATCGATGCCCGCGTCGATCCCGCGTCGGTGGCCAATCGGAGAATCGGATGTCGTGAAGCGGTGCAGTGGTCACGGGCACAGCGTTCACTCACTTCACGACCCCGCTTCAGCGTCGATCAGGAGCAATCTCCAGCGATCGGAAGACTGCTTCCGTCCCGATGTCGACGAACAGCCCGACATACCCCGTCGGAGCAGGGTCGAGTCTGGGGACGGAGAGCACCTCGACGTCATCCACGAGCGCCACGACCGTCTGGGCCGCGACGTTCACGCGCAGCCGCACCCACTGGTCGAGCCCGATATCGGCACCCGCCTCGTATTCGCCGACGCGCTCCTCGCGCAACCTATCGAACGGCCAATGCGGGTACGAGAAATATTGCACGGCGCGCTGGACTCGGGGCGCCGGCGGCTCCTCGCGGGCACCGTTCGCGGGCCGGAGATAGACGCACTCGAAGCGAGAGTGGTCTTCGGCGATGTGGAATGCGATCCCCGCGAATCCCCTCGACATCTCTGACACACCCGGCCGGATCGTGCTCCGGATGTCGACGGATATCGTCCCTTCATCCACGACGTCCGGCAGGACGAGGAAGGTGGGCTGGTCGACGTAGTCGATACCCGGCACGCCGGCTTCCCTCCCCGGATCCAGCCGCACGCGAACCGCCCCCGCTGCGCCCGCTTCGACGACGACGCCGATCGGGGTACCCGAAGCCAGGTCACTCCACGACGACGACGGCCTTGCCACCGACCGACCCCGCTTCCATGTCGGCGTGCGCCTGGGCGACCTCGTCGAATGCGTAGACCTTCCCGATGGGGATGATCGCCTCTCCGGCGGCGACGGCGTCAAGGTAGTCCTGCAGCGCCGCCGGTGAAAGGTCAGCGGCCCCGCCCGAGTACGAGGTCAACCGAACTCCATTGGGAATCCAGTCCATCGGATAGAAATCCGGGATCGTCCATTCGTCGGACAGCATTCCGGTGAAGCACACGACCCCTCCGGTACGCACCGAACGGAGCGTGTCCTTCATGATGTTCGTGCCCACCAGTTCGACAGCACCGTCCACGCCTCCCGGGATCACCTTCCGGATCTGCGTTGCCACATCACCGTCGTCCAGGAGCGGATGATCGACGCCGACCGAGCGGAGCGCGTCGAACGCCTCCGCGCGTCGGGTCGTGGAGAAGACACGCATCCCGCGACGCTTCGCGAGCACGGCCAGCGCGAGACCGATCGACGACGTTCCCCCGCGGATGAGCAGACTCTGCCCCGCCGTGGCTTCCAGGCCGATGCGGAGCGACCCGTCGGCGGTCTGCAGCATCTCGGGGACGCCGCCCAACTGATCCCAGGGGAGGTCGCTCGCGAACGGGAAGACCTGATCAGCGGGCACCGAGACGTATTCGGCGTAGCCGCCGTCGATGGTGCGGCCCATCCCGCCCATCATCGTCATGACCTGTTGACCGACCTCGAACTCGCCGCCGGGATCAGCAGCGACGACGCCGGTCGCCTCGATACCCGGGATCCGCGGGAATGAACCGAAACTGGCAACTCCCCGGCGGAAGTGAAGTTCCGAGCGGTTCAGCCCGAACGCCTTCACCCGGATCAGGACGTCCCCCGCCCGAGGCGACGGAACGGGGACGTTCCGCATTGTGAGCACATCGGGCCCGCCCGGGGCGTCGATCACGATGGCTCGCATCATTTCAGTCATGTTGCTCCCTTCCCGAACGAGTCGAGGTCTACGGAAACGACTCGGAGGACCTCCCCGAGCTTCGTCGCGTCCGCATCCGCTGGCAAGACCGTGGCGAGCACGTCCTCAGCGACTGTTTCTGCGTCGGCCAGTGCCCGTACGCCGTGCGGCGTCAGGGCGATCAGCGAGGAACGACGGTCATCGGGATGCGGTCTTCGCACTGCGAGGCCGTCGCGTTCGAGCCGATCGACGATCTTGCTCGCAGCACCGACGGTCACCCCCAGGCGCCAAGCGAGATCCTGGACGCGGCCGAGCGACTCTCGTTGGTGGAGGTAGCGAAGCGCGAGAAGCGTCGCCAGCGAACTCGAGCCGGCGCGGCTGAGCCCACGCTCGACCGTGTTCCACAACAACGTTTCGTATCTCACAAGTTCCTCGAGCAGCTCTACCCGGGTTGCGCTCGACGTCATCTGTCCACCTCATCCTGTACCGTCGATCCAACCTACATTACTTGGAATATATTTCCACGGCAGGTAGATTAATCAACCGCGTGCGCTGCGGCCGCACGGTCGCTCAGCCCGGGGAGGAGATGGGGCTCGCGGCCGCGCGCTCGGAGGCCGCTTCAGCGAGGAGTAAGTCCAGCCGACCTCAGCGCAGACGCCGCGACCGAGAGGACAGCTTCACTGTGGTCGAGACGTCGGTCTCGCTCCTCGATGTCGTGAAGGCGGATCATTCGCTCGAACGCGACGAACTCGTCGACCATGCGGTGATCGTGCACGTTATCGTCGACCTCTTCGACGTCGCCGCCTCGCCCCTGTGCCCGCACGGATGCCATCACGTTCGGCGATCCCTCAACGACGATCCAGCCGTCCTCGCCCTGGATCTTCGATCGGATCGGGCCGTCCGAGTCCTTCGCGCACACGCAGACAGCAGTGCGGTCGCCGTAGTCGAGGACGAGCACGCCGGAGGTGTCGACTCCCCGCTGCACGTTCGCCGTGTAGGTGACGCCCAGCGGTCGTCCGAGGATGCCGACGACGAAGTGGATGGCGTAGATCCCGAGGTCGAGCAGGGCGCCGCCGCCGAGTGACACGTCGAACGCGGGCAGAATCGTTCCGCTGCGGAACGCGTCGTAGCGCGAGGAGTACTGCGAGTAGTCGGACTGGATGACCCGGACGTCACCGACGCGGTCGAGGTGGTCGACGATCCAACGGTAGTTCGGCAGATACTGCGTGGTGATCGCTTCGACGAGGATGAGGTCTCGCTCGACCGCGAGCCGCCGCAGCTTCGCGAGCTCCTCTTCGCGGAGGACGAACGGCTTCTCGCAGATGACGTGCTTGCCTGCTTCCAGCGCCCTCCGCGCGAAGTCAGCGTGAAGCGAGTTGGGTACGGCGATCCATACCGTGTCGACATCTGGGTCGGCGAGGCACTCGTCGAGGTCGAGGTACACGCGATCGATGTCGAAGCGCTCGCTCAACTCGACGAGCTTCTCATTCGCGGGCGGGCGACCGTAGATTGCCACGAGGTCGATACCGGAGATGTCCGCGACGTGGGGCAGAAAGTCGTGGACGAGCTGCCCCGCGCCCAAGACTCCGAGCTTCACTCGGCAGCCCTGACGCGGGCGGAGTAGGCGGCGATCTCCTCGGCGGATGCGGGCACCCAGAGTTTCAGGCCTTCCTCGAGGATGCCGATGAGTTCGACGGTCTCCTCGTCTCGCACGACCTTGGGTGCGCCGTCGACGATGCTCGCATGGACGCCGTCGTAGAAGCGCGCGTAGTCGCCGACCTCGGAGATCATCCTCTCCTCGTGGCGGACGCCGTCGTCGTCGATGTAGGTGAGCGTGCCGTAGTCCCTCGGCGCGTCAACCCCGAAGCCCGGCGCCGATGGGGTGGAGAACACCTTGAGGTGCTCTTCCTGGCGATCCTCGGTCTCTTTGACGAAGACGCCCTTCGTCCCGTAGACGGCGAAGCGCGGTCGGCTCACGAGTCGGAAGAAGCTGGAACCGATGGTGACCTTCAGCGTGCCGTAGTAGAGGTCGACGTCGAAGTAGTCGTTCGCGCGCCCTGGGCCGAGCAGCTGCCGCACGTCGTAGTGGATGCGGTCAGGGCTGCCGAAGAGGCTGAGCGCCTGATCGATGGTGTGGACGCCGTGCCCGAAGAGGAAGGAGAATCCCGGCTCTGCCGAGGGCGGGAACGCGTGCGACGACTCCGGGCGGTAGTAGTCGTAGTGCATCTCGACTTCGAGCAGGTCCCCGAGCACGCCGCTGGCGATGACTCGCTGAACAGTGAGGAAGTCAGAGTCGAACCGGCGATTCTGATACCCCTGCAGAAACAAGCCGCGTTCACGCGCAAGAGCGAAGAGCTCCTCGGCTTCTGCGGCGGTGTCCGAGAAGGGCTTCTCGACCAGGACGTTCCTGCCCCTCTCGAGAGCGATTCGTGCGAACTCGATGTGTGATGCCGGCGTGGTGGTCGTGATGATGACGAGGTCGATGCTGTCGTCAGCCCAGACCTGCTCGATGTCGGACACGTACTGCGTCCCGGGGATCAACTCCCAGGTGGGGGCGCTGCGCCCGTAAATCGTCTTGATTCGGAAACTCTCCGGGCGGGCGAGGAGGAAAGGAGCGTGGTACCGGTTGGTGCTCTTGCCGTTGCCGATGAATGCGACGTTCAGCACGTCAAGCCCTCAGGCTGGCGCCATTGGTGCGGATGACGTCCGCGTACCAGTCGAACGACTTCTTCTTGAAGCGATCGAGAGTGCCGGTGCCGTCGTCGTTCCGGTCCACGTAGATGAACCCGTAGCGCTTGCTGAGCTGTGCGGTGGAGGCGCTGACGATGTCGATGCAGCCCCACGTGGTGTAGCCGAGCACGTTCACGCCATCCTGCAGCGCTTCCCCGACCTGCACGAGGTGATCGTTCAGGTAGGCGATGCGGTAGTCGTCGACGACGGTCTTGACTCCGTCGACCTCGATGAGATCGTCCTTCGCGCCCAGACCGTTCTCGACGATGAAGAGCGGCTTCTGCCAGCGGTCCCAGAACTGGTTGAGCACCAGGCGAAGGCCAACCGGGTCGATCTGCCAACCCCACTCGCTCGCCTCGAGCGTCGGGTTCGGCACCCCGCCCATGATGTTGCCCTCGCCGGCAGTCTTCTTCGCGGAGTCGGCGGTCGCGGCGACCGACATGTAGTAGCTGAACGACACGAAGTCGACCGTGTTGGTCAGGTCCTCGCGGTCCTCGTCGGTGATGTCGAGCTCGATGCCCTTCTCACGCAGGGTGCGGAGAAAGTAGCCGGGGTAGGCACCGCGCGCGTGCACGTCGCCGAAGACGAGATTCGAGTGATCGAACTCCATCACCTCGAGCGCGTCCGCGGGCGACGGCGAGAGCGGGTAGGCCGGCATCGAGAGAACCATGCAGCCGATCTGCGCGGCGGGGGCCACCTCGCGGGCGATGCGAGTTGCGCGGGCAGACGCGACGAGCTCGTGGTGCATCGCCTGGTAGAGCTGTTCCTCGGCGATTTCGTCCTTCGGGGTGTTGATGCCGCCCGACATGAACGGGGCGTGGAGGAGGGAGTTGATCTCGTTGAACGTCAGCCAGTACCTCACCCGCGAGCCGAACCGCTCGAACAGGCTGCGGGCGTAACGCTCGTAGAAGCCGATGAGGCGGCGGTCGGTCCAGCCGTCATAGGTCTCGGCGAGGTGGAGCGGCGTCTCGTAGTGCGAGATCGTCACGAGCGGCTCGATGCCGTGCTTCTCGAGCTCGTCGAGCACCCGGTCGTAGAACGCCAGGCCCTCTTCGTTGGGTTCGGTCTCGTCGCCCTGCGGGAAGATGCGGCTCCACGCGATCGAGAACCGGTACGTGGTGAAGCCCATCTCGGCGAACAGGGCGATGTCCTCCGCGTAGCGGTGGTAGAAGTCGATCGCTTCGAGCTTAAGGTTGTCGGGCGTCGGTTCGGCCGTCCGCGGTCCGACGATGCCGCGCGGCATGACGTCCTGGACCGACAGGCCCTTGCCGCCTTGATCGTAGGCACCCTCGACCTGGTTCGCCGCGGTCGCGCCGCCCCAGAGGAATGTGGACGGGAAGGGGGATGTCATCGCGTTGCTCCTCGGGTGGTTGAGGAGGGGCGCAACGGCGTCCAACCAGCAACACCCCTCCTCAGTCTGTGGGTTGAGTCAGTCGCCGAGTCCGGACTCGATGGCGGCGACGATCTCGGCAAGATCCTTCTCGGCGTCTTCGCCCTCGCAGGCGACAGTCACGGTCTGCCCCTGGGTGATGCCAGCGGAGATGAGGCCGAGAACGCTCGCGGCGTTGACCGTCTTCTCACCGGACCGCAGAGTCACCGAGGAAGACACGCGGCCGGCGAGCTTGGCGAGGGTGGCGGCCGGCCGGGCGTGCAGGCCCGAGCGGCTGGTGACTTCAACGTCGGCGGTGAGGATCATGACTGGGCTTCCTGAGTCGTGGCGGCGCTGGACCGCACGGTCTTCTTCACGTCGGCGACGATCTCGGCGTACGACTCCGTCTTGCCGAAAAGCGTCGAGGTGCCGAGGACGAACCCGTCGACTCCGAGTGCGGACAGCGCGGAGATGCGCGCGGGGGAGATCGCCCCATCGACGACGATGCGCAGGCCATGCTCCGCCTTGAGGGCGACGAGTCGAGCGATCTTCGCATCGACGAAGTCGAGGTACTTCTGCGCGGCGAATCCGGGGTTCACGGTCATGACGAGCACGTAGTCGACCAGCGGCAGCAGCTCCTCTACCGCCGCGATCGAGGTGCCTGGGTTGAGGGCGATGCCCGGCGCGATGCCCAGTTCACGGGCGCGTCCGAGCGTCTTGGCGATGTGGGGGTCGGATTCGACGTGCACATAGGCGATGTCGACTCCGGCGGCGGCGAAGACCTCGATGGCCTGAGCGGGTGCGGAGACCATGAGGTGGACATCGATGGGCTTGTCGGTGTGGCGACGGATCGCCTCGACGTCGTGCAGTCCGAGAGCGTAGTTCGGGACGAACGAGCCGTCCATGATGTCGAGGTGGTAGCCGTCGACACCGGCGTCGTCGAGAGCATTTACTTCGCCGACGAGGTCGTTGAAGTCGGCGCACATCATCGAGGGGATAAGGAGGGGCGTCTGGGCGTCGTCCTCCCACGCAGCGTCGCGGCGGGCGGTCGGGGTGGCGCTGTTCACCGGTCAGGCCGTTTCGGGGGCGACGGCGGCGATGCGCTCGTACAGGTGAAGGAACTCGCCGGCGAGCTCGAAGATGACGGTCGCGCTGGCGAGGTGGTCCTGAGCGTGCACGAGGATGATGTTCACTGCGACGGGAGCGCCGCCAGCCTCCTGCTGGATCAGGGTGGTCTGCGCCTTGTGGGCGAGTCCGAGGTCCGCATCCGCCTGGGCGAGCACCTCCCGCGCCTCTCCGAACTTGCCCGCGCGGGCAAGCTGCAAGGCCTCCATCGAGTTCGACCGGGAGTTACCGGCGAACGCGATCAGCTCGAATGCGACTTTGTAGTCCTCATCCATGGTGATGGGTCTCATCTCTCTCTGCACGGCGTCTGTGCGAGCACCTCAGAGAGGGTCGCGCCACGTCTATAGTCATACGCTCGCCCACGTGCCACTCTCGGCGCCAGCACCCCATGTTCCGCCATGGCGGAACCGCCGATACTGGAGGGGACGAGGCATTCGGCTGACACTGGAGCAGTCGATACGACCGCCGTGGGCCGTATCACCGGAGTCCGTTCCGATGGGGGGAGCAATGCAGCAGAGCCGGCAGCAGCGTCTGGTCGACGCCTTGCGGTCCACGTCGCATCCTCTGTCGGGCGATGAGCTGGGCGCCCTCCTCGGCGTCTCGGCGCGCAGCGTCCGGAAGTACGTGCAAGAGGTCAATGGGCGCGCCGACGCCGCGATCATCCTCACGTCCCACCGCGGCTACACGCTCGACGAGCAGGTGTGGCGCGCATCGATATCGGATGCGTCGGAGCGACGAGTCGAGACTCCGATGGAGCGGCTGTACTACATCACACGTCGCCTCGTCACCTCGGTCGACGGTGAGGACGTCTACGACCTGGCCGAGATGCTCTTCGTCAGCGACTCCACGATCGAAGGCGACCTCAGCAAGGTTCGAGGCCTACTGGCGGAATACGACCTGGAGTTGCAGCGCAACCGTTCGAGTGTTCGCATAGTCGGCAGCGAGTTGGGGCAGCGTCGCCTCGTACGGCAGTTGCTCCTCGAGTCAGCCCGTGGCGTCACCGCGGCGGGACTGGGCACGGCACTGCTCGAGCTTCAGAGCATCGACCTGCGCGAGCTGACCGGGTGGATCCGGTCGGTTCTCGATCGGCACGCTCTCGTCACGCAGGAGTACGGGCTTCACGATCTCGCTCTCCATGTTGCGATCGCGGTGACCCGTGTTGCTGCGGGTCATACTCGGGACCGCGTGGAGGGTCCACTGGCCGAGCCTGCTGTCCTCGCGGCCGCCGATGAACTCGCCGCACTGATCGAGGAGCGCCACGCGGTGAGCATGCCCTACGCCGAGCGAGCCGAACTCGCTCGCCTCATCCTCACCCGCACGGGGACGTCGTCAGCCGGAGCCGCGGCCGTGGGCGACGAGTATCTGACGCTCGTCCAGTCGATCCTCGCCCGCCTCGCCGACCGGTACCTTTTCGAAGTCGACGATGACACGTTCGTCGTCAATCTCAGCCTTCACGTGCGCAACCTCATCGCCCGGGCGCGGTCGGGAACCACCGCTCGCAACCCTCTCGGGGACTCGTTCAAGCAGGACCACCCACTCATCCACGAACTGGCCGTGTTCGTGGCGGCGGGTATCGAGGAAGGCGCGGGGATCCGGATGGAGGAAGACGAGATCGTCTTCATCGCCTTCCACATCGGCGCCTACCTGCAGCGCACCCTGGAGTCGGCCAGTCACGTTCGCGTCGTCTGCGTCGTTCCGCAGTATTACTCCACGGCCGACGAGTTCACCCGTCGCGTCGCGTCGCGCCTCGGCGACGCGGCGAGTGTGATCGACACCGTGACCGAGCTCGATCACGACTGGTCGACGCTGGACGCCGACCTCATAGCCACGAGCACTCCATTGCCGCCCGGACTCGCCGCGACCGTGGTTCACGTGTCGCCGATCCCTTCCGAGTCCGACCTGGACGTGATCGTTGACGCCGTCCGAGCGGCGCGCGCGGCCAAGTCGGGCGCGCGCATCCGTTGGGCGCTGACGGAGCTCATCGACCCCCGACTGTTCACTCGCGTGACGTCCACGACCCGCGAAGAGGCGCTTTCTCGGATGTCCGCTCAGCTCGAGTCTGAAGGCGTCGTCGACGCCGACTTCCTGCGTGATGTCGAAGACCGCGAACGGCTTTCGCCGACCGCGTTCGGCGGATCGATCGCCGTTCCCCATTCGATGAACATGAATGCGCAGCGCACCGCGATCTCCATCCTGGTGAGCGAAGAGCCCATCGAGTGGGCCGGTTCCCGCGTGCATCTCGTCGCGTTGTTCGCGCTCAGCTCACACGGGCGACAGGTCTTCCGCGACGTCCTCGACGATTTCATCGCGACGCTGGCCGACCCGGCGCGCATCAGCCGGATCGTGAGAGCCGCCACCGACTACGACGCCTTCTCGACAGCCCTGCTCGCCGAGATCAGCGCATGACCCCGCACGACCCGAAGGACGGCGCGCCGTCACACGACCAGGAGGTAAACCCATGAAAGTACTGCTCGTCTGTTCGGCAGGAATGTCCACGAGTCTGCTGATGAACAGCATGCGAAAGGTCGCAGAGCCCGGCGACGAGGTCGTCGCCGTGCCGTACAGCGAAATGGATGACGTGGTAGCCGGCTACGACGTCGTGCTCCTCGGCCCGCAGATCCGGTTCCGCCTCCGCGAAGCGTCCGAGAAGCTTCAGCCCTCGGGAACACCTGTTGATGTCATCGACATGCGCGCGTACGGCACCATGGACGGCCCGACCGTGATGGCGCAGGCACGCGGGCTGCTCGCTTGACCTGACTTCGATGAAGAAGGGGGCTTCCGTCATTGAAGCCCCCTTCTTCGTTTCTGCGATGCCTAGCCCAGGTCGCGGATGCGGATGTTGCGCCAGCGGCACGCCGCGTCCCGCCCCCATCGTCCGAGGCCGGAGATCGGGTCGTTGTCATGCACCTCGAGCGCGATGTGACCGCGACGGCCGATGTGCGCGAGCACGGCATCCGCGTCATAGTCGGGAGCATCGAGCGTCGCCGCGTCGAGCTCGGCGATCTTCAGACCGTTGATCCACGTGGTGATCACGGGCAGCGCCCCGACGGAGCGGATGCGGATCTCGTTCCACTCGCCCCACTTCCACACCGCGAGGAACTCCTCGATCGTCGCGCCGTACGAGAGGCGCCCGGAGCGCTCGGGTGCGACCGGGACATCAGCGCGGAGCCCGACCGGCCGGCCGTCGGCGTCGAGCTCGGCGCACACGGTGAAGGGAGCCGCGGAGAAGTTCCCGAGACCGTTCCCGAAGAACCCGCCGATGCCGCCGTGCTCGCGGTGATCGAGGAGCACCTGGAACCCCGCCCAATCGCCCGGCGTGCGGCGGATCATGATGCCGGTGTCGGCCGGCCAGTCAGGTCGCGCTTCGAGCACGAGCTCGAAGTCTCCGTACGCCTCGTCGGTGACCAGGTAGCCGCCGTAGCCGCTGCCCGGCTCGTCCTGCCGTCCGACGATCGCACCGTCTTCTACCGTCCACACCGCCGGATGCTTCTCGGGCTCGGCCGGCAGGGCGAAGCCGAGCTTCGCCTGCATCTCCGACAGCTCCGGGCCTCCGGGGAACGCGCGACCGTAGACGCGCGGCTCTGCGTGCCAGCCGTCGAGGGTCACCCCGTCGAAGAGAGGAGCGAACCCAGCCTCGGTCGATGCCATCACTCGGCTCCGAGGTCGACACCGTCCGAGGCGATGACGCGGCGGTACCAATGGAACGACTTCTTCGGGGTGCGCGCGAGGTCGCGGAGGTCGTCGTGTGTGCGGTTGATATGAATGAAGCCGTAGCGCTTCCGCATCTCCTTGTGGCTACTGAGGATGTCGAACGGCGCCCACACGAGATACCCGATCACCGGAACGCCGTCGATGTGGATCGCCTGGCGCAGCGCCTCGACATGGCCGGTGTGGAAGGCGATGCGGTAGTCGTCCTCGACGATGCCGGACGCCTCCGACGGCTCCTCGTCGACACCCATTCCGTTCTCGACGATGAATACGGGCTTGCCATAACGCGCATACAGGGATGCCGCCGCCGTGCGGATGCCTTCCGGATCTATCTGCCAGCCCCACGCCGTCCGGTCGAGGTGCGGGTTCTTCTCGCCACCGAAGAAGTAGTTCTGCACGAGGGCATCTTCAGCCGCAGGGGCACCCCACCCATCCGGGCCGGTGATCATTCCGGTCTGGTAGTAGCTGAAGGCGATGTAGTCGTTGACGGCGGCACCGGCCGCGAGCGTCTCGACATCCCCCGGCTGCGCGGGCAGGGCGACGCCGCGACGTTTCAGGTAAAGCGGGTACCACGCCGGGTACTCCCCCCGGACGATGACGTCGAGCGGCAGGTGGAAGAGCAGGTCGTTGACCCAGCGCGCAGCCGTGACGTCCTGCGGCTTCGACGAGGCCGGGTACGACGGCCCGTAGTAGATCATGCAGCCGATCTTCGCGTCCGGAGCGAGATCGCGAATGGCGAGCGCGGCCCGGGCCTGAGCCAGCAGGATGTTGTGGCGCACGAGCGCCTGGTACGCGATCGGGTCGTCGCCGTCGGGCTGCTCTGATCCCGCCACCAGGCGCGGGAAGAGCGGCGCAGTGTTGATCTCGTTCGCGGTGATCCAGTAGCGGACCTTGCCGGCCAGGCGGGTCAGGACGGCTTCCACGTACCGGGTGTGCAGGTCTACGACCTCGCGGCTCGCGAAACCGTTGTACGCGACACGCAGGTGGTCGGGCATGTCGAAGTGGAGCAGCGACGCGACCGGCTCGATGCCGTGTCCATGCAGCTCGTCGACCATCGACTCGTAGTAGGCGAGTCCCGCTTCATTCGGCTCGGCTTCGTCACCGTTCGGGAAGATGCGCGACCACACGATCGAGAAGCGGTGCGCCTTCAGCCCCATCTGCGCCATGAGCGCGATGTCCTCCGCGTACCGGTGGTAGTGGTCGGAGGCGACGGCCGTGTCGGAGTAGATGGGCTCGACGCCCGGCTCGGGTGTCACCACGAGCGAGTCGTAGACGTTGATCCCCTTGCCACCTTCGTCGATGCCACCTTCGGCCTGGACGTTGCTGGTGGCCCCACCCCACAGGAAGTCGCGGGGGAACGGGAGGGCCTGATGCTGGTTCGTCATGTTTCTCCTGAAATCGGGACGGGCCCGGACTGTCGTCCGGGCCCGTCCCGTGTGATGGGTCAGTTCGATCGCGTCGGTGACGGGTCGTCGGCGGGCGCCGACGGGACCTCGGTCACCGGGGCGGTCGCCTCGGCCTCCGCGGCCTCACGCTCGGCGGCCTGCTCGATCGCGAACTCGCGGCGGTCAGCGATGCGGAAGAACGGGTAGTACGCCACAACGGAGAACAGGTAGACCGCGATGAGGAAGATCCCGAAGCCGATCCCCGCGCCGATGATGAACCCGCCCGGAATGAACGGCATCGTGAACACGCTTGCCGGCAGCGCGATGAACGGGTTGCCGATGATGCCCCCGGCCAGCAGCAGGTACCCACCGGTGAATGCGACGAGCGGGACGAGGATGAACGGGATGGCCATCAGCGGGTTGAAGACGATGGGGAACCCGAACATGAGCGGCTCGATGATGTTGAAGATGCTGGGCGGGAACGCCAGACGGCCGAGCGTCTTGTACCGCTTGCTCTTCGCGAACAGGAGCATGTTGGTCGACAGCCCGAGGAGGTTCCCCGGGCCACCCACCCACTGGGTGATAGCGAGAACGAAGGTGATCGTCACAAGGTACGGCAGCGGGCTGCCCGCGGTGCCGGCCGCCTGGTTCTCGAACGCGGGTCCGAGCATGATCGGGAACACCACGCCCCACACTGCCCAGTTGTGGATGCCCAGCGACCAGCAGAGCTGCGAGAGGAAGATGATCACGAGCCACGCCCAGTAGCTGTCGCCGAGGCTGGCGAGGGGCTGACCGATCATCGTGAAGATGAAGTTGCTCATGTGCTCGTACGGCGTGAGCGCGAACACCGTGTGCACCGCGAGGAAGAACGCTCCGATGATCGCCGCCGGGATGATGGCCTCGAACGGCCGCGACACCGCCGGCGGAACGCTTCCGGGCATCCGAATCTTCCAACCGGCGGCAACGATCAGTGCGTAGATCCGGGTGGAGAACAGTGAGACGAGGAGCGCGGTGAAGACGCCCTGCGGGCCCAGCCACTGCGTGGGCAGGACTCCGCCGATCGTTACGGGGTCGGCGCCCTCAGGCGCGTACACCGTGCTGAACGGAAGGACGATGACGAACGATGCGAGGGCGACGATCACCGCGGCGAGCGTGTCCGTCTTCAGTTCGCGGGCGAATTGATACGACACACCTACGACGACGTACAGCGCCAGGAGGCCGATGGTCGCATCGTTGCCGAGCTGGAGGGCGGCACCGAAGGGCGTCGTGCGCACCCACTCGGTCCACGACGGGATGGGGAAGCCGACGATGAGCGAGCAGATGGCTCCGAACATCAGGATGGGCAACGTCGCCATGAATCCGTTCGAGATCGACTTCACGTAGCCGTTCTCTTGGATCTTGGTCGCCACCAACTGGAACCGATCGACAACACTGTCACGTTTCATGGACGGAATCCTCTTGCTTCGGGTGCCGCCAATGCGTGACGGTGCGCTTCGGTTCCGAGTCTGCGATGCGCCCGGGGCGGCCTCCAGTAGGCGACGTTCCGCGACCGAGGAACCATTTTCCGGTGCATCGCGTTCCGCGATCGCGGAAGTGTCCACGCTGGCCGGACCGTGCCCGATCCGTCAACCTGAGAGCGTGTCTGCGTCCTCGCCCCGCCGTGCCGTGTTCTTGGATCTTGATGGAACAATCATGACTGCAAATGGCGCCATTCCGTTGTCTGCGCGACGTGCGCTCGCGCTGGCGCGCGAAGCCGGACATGCGCTCATCCTCAGCACCGGGCGTTCTGCCGCGCAAGTGCCCCAAGAGGTGCGCGATCTGGAGTTCGACGCGGTCATCACCGGCTCCGGGTGGCGCATCGAGCTGCCCGACGGTCAGCGGCTTCATGACGCACAGTTCGACCCCCGCACGGTAGCGGAGATCGTAGGGATGCTGCGCGCTACCGGCATCCGCTTCTACTTCGAGACTCACCACGGGTTGGTCGTCGACAACGACGTGCGCTCGGCCCTCCAGAGGCTCTTCGCCGTGGTGGCGGATGAAGCCGGGCGAGCGCATTGGGAGCATTTCTTCGTCACCGGGCTGGCATCCGCGGCGCCCGACATCCCGGATCAGGTCACCAAGCTCGTCTGCCTCGCCGGTCCGGAATGGAATCCGTCGCTCCCCGCGGGCGTCCGTCGTCTGCCTACCTCCATCCCGCAGCTCGCCGATCACCTGACCGAGCTCATGCCCGACGACGTCCATAAGGGCGCGGCAATGCAGATCGCGCTCGACTGGCTCGGACTCCCCCGGACCGCAGCGATCGCCGTCGGCGACGGAGAGAACGACATCGAGATGCTCTCGATGGCGGGTCGTGGCATCGCCATGGGCGGCGCAAACGACACAGTCCGTGCGGCCGCGGACTGGGTCGCGCCGGCTGCGGAGAACCACGGGCTGTGGATGGCGCTTCGGTCTGCGCACGCCCTCGGCAGTGACTGACGTGAGTCCGGCCGGCTTCCGCTGTCGCGGAACCGCCTTCATTCGCACGGTTCCTTGCCGGTTCGTAGCGTGGATGACGTGACCCGCATCGCTCCGCTCCGTTTCGCGCCCGTCTTCATTCACAAGCCCTGGGGCGGTCGCACGCTCGAGAAGTTCAAGGGCGAGCTCCCCGAGGGAGATATCGGCGAGACGTGGGACGTGTCCTCGCATCCGCAGGGCGACACCGTCGTCACCGGCGGCGAGCACGATGGGAAGCCGCTCTCGGTCGTCGTCGACGAGCTCGGTGCCGACCTTGTCGGAACCCTGAACGTCGGTCGGCCGTTTCCAGTGATGATCCGCTACGTGAGCTCGCGCGAGAACCTCTCCATCCAACTGCACCCCACCGAGGCTCATGCGCACAAGAAGGGTGAGCCCTCCGGCAAGGACGAAGCCTGGTACATCCTTGATGCCGCACCCGACGCCTTCGTGTATGCCGGGCTCAAGCCCGGGACGACCCGCGCGCAGTTCCAGGCCGCCGGCGCCGACGGGAGCCTCTCCGACCTCGTCGTGAAGCGCACCGTGAAGCCCGGCGACTTCATCTACATCCCGGCCGGCACCGTTCACGCGATCTGCGCGGGCATCACCCTCATCGAGATCTGCGAGTACAGCAACACGACGTACCGCCTGTACGACTACGGCCGCGACCGCGGACTCGACCTCGAAGACGGTCAGGAGGTCGTGGACGTGGACGCCGTCGCGGCGCCCCACCGCGGTCTCCGCACGACCGGTGAGGGCTTCGACCACTCTTCGCTGTCCCTGACGCAGCGGTTCGCCGTCTCGCACATCGATGTCGACGGATCGTTCGCGGGGCGCACCGAGCCGACCTCATTCCAGATCCTCACGTGTCTCACCGGGCAGCTCGAACTCACCACCGGCTCGGGTGCGTCGTCGCTCGTCGCCGGGCAGAGCGCGCTGCTCGCGGCATCCACCGGTGCGTACAGTCTCACCGGGACGGGCACGCTGCTGGAGACGCACGTCCCCGACCTGCTCGTCGAGCGCGAGCGTCTGGCCGATCTGCTGACCTGACGGTGACCGCTCCGCAGAATTTTCGGGTCCAGACCCCGGCTTCGCTATCTCGCCCGGCATCGGTGGTTCAGTCGAACTCGTCTATGGTCCATTCGTCGCGCCACTCGATGACGGGCCGGTCGCCTTCGAAGCGGATGGGCAGCCACACGTAATCAGCGATGGTCGTGTCGACGTCGGCGAACTCTTCCATCGGCTCGTCGCCGTCCTTGCCGGGCGCGAAGTGCTCGACAAAGGCCTTGTGCGCGCGGTCGCCGTGGTCGAGGTACTTCGGTAGCCACCGGTCGGCGATCGCGATGTACAGGTCCTTCTTGTCGGGATGTGTGAAGACGGAGGAGATCTGCGAGTGGAACGAGGTGCGGGATTCGTCGGTGGGGTGCAGGTCGCCGAACACCTCGAACGGACCGTGGTAGGACCGCGATACCGCCGCTTCTGACGGGTTCGGATAGTAGCCGGTCGTACCTGAGGTCAGCAGGTAGTGCAGCCGGTTGCGGGAGAAGTGAGCGGGAGCTTCGCGCACGAAGGGAGGCTGGGGCTGCGGGAAGTGGGTGGAGTAATAGCCGGTGACGTCGGTGTAGTCGGTGGTGAGATCCGCGCAGATCATCTCCGAGTGCACGCGCTCGAAGTAGTAGTAGCCCTTCCCGTCGTGCGGGTCGACGACGAGGTCGAAGTCGCCGGCGCTCATGTCCAGCGGCTTCAGCCACGTCTGCACGATCTCATATGGTCCGAGGATGTTGTCCGCCACCAAGACGGTGGAGCGCTGCAGAGAGCCCTTGGTCATGATCTTCAGCCACGCGACGAACTTCTTGGTCTCGGCGTTGTAGATGATGTGCGGCCGGTCGACGAGCTGCTTCGGATGAAGCGGGGATTCTTCGTCGTCTTCGACGGGCGGGATGATCAGCCCGCGGTCCTCCCAGTTGTAGAGGTCCGTGGAGGAGTAGCACCGCACGCCCCAGTGCCAGATGCCGCTCCCTGGGGTGGAGAACTCTTTGTTCTCGCCGTACCAGTAGTGGACCCCGTCGACGGTGATCACGGAGCCGCCGTGCGCGTGGATGCGTTCGCCCTTGGTGTCCAGCCAGACCTGGCCGGGCTTGATGGATGTCTGCATGAAGTTCTCTTTCTTTAGTGCTCAGGCGTCGACGGGTTCAGGTCTGCGCCAACCGACGACCGGTGCGGGCGGGTCGTCGGTCACGGGCCGGAAGGTGTCGACGAAGGTGTGCGTGCCGGGGCCGACCTCGATCTCCTGGCCCGTGCCAGGCAGAACGACAACACCGGTCGAGGCAGCGGGTACCTCGACGTCGATCGTCAGGGCGTCTGCGTCGCGGGACCATCGGATGGATGCCGTGCCGCGAACCGAGTCGTAACGTGCGGAGGCATGCGTCAGCCCACCGCCCGGTAGTGGCTGATACCGGACTCTCTCCCACCCGGGGGCGTCGCAGGCGAGACCAGCGACCGACTGATGCAGGAAGCTTGCCACGGCCCCCAGCGCGTAGTGATTGAACGACGTCATGTCACCGGGGTTGATGCTCCCGTCGGGCAGCATCGAGTCCCACCGCTCCCAGATCGTGGTCGCCCCCATCGACACCGGGTAGAGCCAGGACGGCAGCTCGTCCTGACTCAGCAGGTGATAGGCGTGGTCAACGCTGCCAGCGAGCACCAGCGCGTCGCAGATGATGGGTGTGCCCACGAACCCGGTCGAGATGTGGAAGCCCCCCTGCTCCACTAACTCCAGCAGCCGCTTTCCCGCACGCGATGCCTGGGCTTCGCTGGCGAAGAGGCCGAAGACCAGAGCCACGGCGATGGACGTGGGGGTGTCGCTGACGACACGGCCCGACGCGGAGATGAACTCGCTCTGGAATGCCCGTGTGGCGCGTTCCGCGATCGCGCGATAGTGCTGAGCGTCTTCCGCGTTGCCGAGAAGTGCCGCCGTGTCCGCCAGGATGCGTGACGTGCGGACGTGATACGCGGTGGCGACGAGGTACTTGTCGGTGTGGGACTTTCCCGGGTCTTCGGGGGGCGCGGTGGGATCAAGCCAGTCGCCGAGCTGAAACCCACCCGCCCACAGACCGGTGTGCTCTGTGAGGTCGTCGACGAGGTCGACCCAAGCGCGCATGCTCGCGTACTGTTCCGCAAGGACTCGAGTGTCGCCGTCGGCCAGATAGAGCTCCCACGGCACGATCACGGCAGCATCCCCCCACGCAGCGGTCGGGAAGTTCGGGAATCCGCATTCGATCCATGGAACGAACTGAGGCACATGCCCCTGGTCCGCTTGCTCGAAGGCGAGGTCGCGAAGCCAGCCGGTGAGGGTCCCCTGGGCGGCGAACAGGCGGAGGGCGGTAGGTGCGAACACCTGGATGTCTCCGGTCCATCCGACCCGCTCGTCTCGCTGCGGACAGTCGGTGGGGAGATCAACGAAGTTGTCGCGCATGCTCCACTGCACGTTGGAGTGCAGCTGGTTCAATCCGACGTGGGAGGAATCGAACCAGGCGGTCTGGCGCATACGAGTGTGGATGACTACTGCCTCGACATCGCCGTCGAGCAGGTCGCCCGGCCAGTTCTCCAGTTCCGCATATTGGAAACCATGGATGGTGAAGCGAGGCGTGTAGGCCTCGTAGCCGCCACTCCCCCGGGCGGTGTAGGTGTCTATTGATGTTGCCGCCCGCAGGGGCCGAGTTCCGAGTTCGCCGTTCTCGATCACCTCCGCGTGGTGCAACTTGATCGTGTGGCCCTCGGCTGCTCTCACTCTGATGCGGAGCACACCGGAGATGTTCTGACCGAAGTCGAGTCGGATGCGGCCACCCGGCCGACGCTCCACGGACACCGGTGCGAGCGTCTCGATCTGCTCGACCGGCAATGCGGTTGGCGGCTCGATTCGAGCAGGGAAGTCCGCCCGCGGCAGGATCCTCGCGGGCGTCCACCCGGTTGCGTCGAATGACGCCGTAGACCATCCCTCCGGAAGGCGGCGAGCGTCGAAGGTCTCACCCTCGTACAGCCCCACCGCAGTGATCGGCGACGCAGACCACGACCAGGTCAGAGGCACGGGATGGACAGTGCCGTCGCTGGTGGTGATCTCGAGCTGGGCGAGGAGGGCTACGTCGGTGCCGTAGATGTCCCAGAGGCCGCCATCGAAGCCGATGTGGCCTCGGTACCAGCCGTCGGCGAGCCAGGCCCCGATGACGTTCGTCCCGCGGACGAGCCCGTCGGTGACATCATGCGTCTGATAGCGGATTCGGTGTCTGTAGCTGGTCCAGCCGGGTGCCAGCACGTCGTCCCCGACGCGTACCCCGTTGAGTTCGAGTTCGTAGACTCCGTGGGCCGTCATGTACACGCGGGCACGAGCGATGTCGTCGGGGATCCGCGCGAGGTCGAAACTTGCGCGAAGGAGCCATGCGGGGCGAGGGCCTTCGCGGTCCGCCGCGACGGAGGGTGAGACGAAGTCCACGTTCCAGTCGTCCCCCAGACCTGCCTCGACCCGGACGGTGAGGGCGTCGTCTTCGGAACCGGCGCGCAGTTCCCCTCCCTGCCGGGCGTTCAGCGGCGTGAAGGGCCAGGGGACGAGCTGTGAGTCCAGGACGGTGGCTGTCTCTTCGCGGCCGTCGTCATGCGTGAAGCGAAGGTCGACCGGTCTTTGGTCGGCCGCGGTGAAGGAGATGCGGGGTGTTGCTTCCCCGATGCCGATCGTCTTTCCGCCGCGCCTGTTTTCGAGCCAGAGTTCGGTGATGATCGTCATGTCAGCCTTTCACTGATCCTGCGGTGAGGCCCTTCATGACCTGCTGGTTGAGGAAGAGGTAGATCAGGAGGGTGCCGAACACGTTCACGGCGATGGCAGCGAACGTCGGACCGTACTGGACGGCCCCGTACTGGCCGGTGAAGTTCAGCAAGCCGACCTGGATCGTGCGGAGGTCGCTGCTGTTGGTGAACGTCAGGGCGATGAGCAGGTCGTTCCAGAGGAAGAAGAACTGGACCAGACCCACGGTGAACAGCGCGTTCCGCACGAGCGGAAGACCCACGGACCAGAAGGACCGGAAGATGTTGGCGCCATCCAGTGTCGAGGCTTCGAAGATCTCGCGGGGCACGGCTCGGAAGAAGGTGGCCATCATGAAGACGGTCAGGGGCATGCCGATGGCGGTGTACGTCAGGATCAGCGGCCACAGCGAGCCGTTCAGGCCGGTTCGGAAGTAGATGGTGAAGAGGGGCAGAAGGATCATCTGCGCGGGCACCATGATCCCTGCGAGGAAGAGGAGGAGCACCGTGCCCCGTCCTTTCCAGACCATCACTTCTAGGGCGAAGCCGGCTGCTGCGCCGAAGACGAGAATGATCGCGAGGGATGGGAAGACGGCGATCACACTGTTGAGGACGTATTTGCCGAACTCCCCGGTAGTGAACACCTCGACGTAGTTCTCGAACCCGAAGGAGCTCGGGAGCGCCCAGAACGGCTCATTGAGAAACTCGTCCTGGGTCTTGAAAGAACCGAGCAGCATCCAGACCATCGGGTAGATCTCGATGATCAGCAGGATCGCGATCCCGATCCGCAGCGGCAGGCGTCCGAAGAAGTCCCTCGGTCCTCTGCGGTGTCGAGTGGGGGGTCGCGTCGCGCTCTCGAGGCGCTTGCCGGAGACCAGCAGGCTGGTGGTCGTCATGGTCAGCTCTCCTTCGTGAGGTCGCGGCGCGTTGACCGGAAGATGAACACGGTGAACAGCAGGCAGAGGATCGTGAGCATGAGTGCGATCGTGCTGCCGTACCCGTACTGGCCGTAGGTGAAGGACGTGCGGAACATGTAGAGGGTGAGCGGGGTGGTCGCGCTGCCCGGACCACCGTTGGTGAGCGCGACGACGGTGTCGAAGACTTTGAGGGTGCCGTTGATGCTGAAGATGAGCGCAGACAGGAGCACGGGCAGCGACAGCGGAAGGACGATGCTCCGGACGAGCTTCCACCCGGCGGCACCGTCGATGCGCGCGGATTCGAGGAGCTCGTCCGGGATGTCGACGAGGCCTGCGTAAAGGAGCACGGCGTAGAACCCCATCGACCGCCAGAGGTCCATAAGGATGATGATCCAGAAGGCGGCGCCCGGCGTTCCGAACCAGTCGACCGACTCGAGCCCGAAGGCATTCAGGAGCGAGTTCACGGGGCCTGTGGTGGGTGCCGCTTCGAAGAGCCGCTGGAACAGAAGAGCGACGGCGACGGTGGGGAGCACGACGGGGAAGAACACGATTGTCCGGATGAGGCCCGACGCCTTCCTCAGCCAGAAGACGTACATGAGAGCGAGCAGGTAACCAACGCCCACCTGCAGGACGGTCAGGATCGCGGCGTACATCAGGGTGAATCCGATGGCGTTCCACGCGGCGGGGTCCTGGAAGAACGTGACGAAGTTGTCGACGCCGTTGAACTCGAACCCTGTGATCGGGTTGCCGTCCTGCACCGTGTAGAACAGCGACCACACGATCGGGATCAGCATGATCAGGGAGTAGACCAGCAGGGCTGGGCCTACGAGGACGAAGATGGCGCGCTTGTCGCCCAGGACTTTGTTCATTGAGGTCTTTCGGAGGTGGTCGAGCGGAGGTCAGGGCGGGCCGTTGCCCGCCCTGACCGTGAGGTGGCTCAGCCCTTGTCGTTGGCTGCCTGGACCAGTTCCATGAACTGCTGGCCGGACACCGAGCCCGTGGCGAGGCCGCCACCGTTGGTCTGGCTCACACTGGTGCCCTCTGAGGTGAACAGCGCCTCGAACCAGAGAACACTTGACGGCGCGGCCGCGATCTCTGCCTGCACAGCCTGCGTCGTCGAGGGGAGATCCGCCGGGGGGTTGTCGACGACGAAGCCGGAGACCACTCCGCTGTCCTTCAGAACGGTGTCACCATAGTTCTCCGCGATGCACTTGATCCACGCACCGGTGTCCTCGCCGTAGTTCTTCTGGGCGAACATCACGGGGATGCCGACGTTGGCGGGGATCTCGTCGATGCTGCCGACGCCTCCGTCTACTGCGGGGAAACGAGCGAAGCCGATGTTGTCGGGTCCGCCGATCTGGTTCTGGGCTTCGTCGGCGAAGTTCGCCAGGGCCCAGCTGCCCATGTAGAAGAAGGCCGCCTTGCCTGTGAGGAACGTGTTCATTGCGGCGTTGTAGTCGACCGATCCGACCGCATCGCCGAAGTAGCCGGCCTTCCCGAGCTCGGCTACAGCGTCAGCCGCGGCGACGTACTCGGGGTCCGTCAGCTTCGCGTCTCCGTCGGCGACCTTCTGGAGCGCGTCGGCACCCAGGTCGCGGAAGATGTAGTCGCCGACGAGTCGGGTGACAGGCCAGCCGTCCTTGCCTGCTGCGCTGAACGGCTGCACGCCGGCGGCATCGAGGGTTGCGGCTGCAGAGACGAGATCGTCCCACGTCTCCGGAACCTCGACCCCGTTGTCGGCGAGGAGTTCCTTGTTGTACCAGAAGCCTTCGATGTTGAACTCGGTGGGGAGCGCGTAGAGGCTACCGTCACCGTAGAGGGCCTTGATCGTCGACTCGGCTGCGGGCTGGATGCGATCGGCCACGCCGAGCTCATCGAGCGTCTCGGACAGGTTGAGAACCTGCCCGGCTTCGATGAACTGGCTCATCAATGAGGGAGTCCCCGCCGCCATGGACATGTTGGACAGGCCGTCCTGGCTGGCCAGCAGCTGCAGCTGCTGGTCCCACTGCGTGCCGGCGATGTCGTCCGCCTTCAGCGGCGCAGCTTCCTCCTCCGCGGCGCACTGGTCCTTCGCCAGCGTCTCCAGAGTGCCGATGATGGTGGTGTTCTCGGTCTGGCCGAGATAGGTGAACTCGCCCGTCGACTCCCCCGAAGGCGACGGGCTTCCCGCCGGCCCGCAGGCCGCGAGCGCGAGAGCGCCGACGCCGAGAACGGCGAGAGCAGGAACGAGGCGACGGGCGCGCCGCGATGCTTTGGACACTATTCCTCCTTGAACGTGACGCCTCACTATTGAAGCGCTCCAATGCACGATGACAGCAGGATTCCGGGGTGTCAAGCATGTGCAAGATAACGAATGTGAAACGCTTCATTTATCGGGCTCGCCGGATATGATCGCAACAGCCGCAGATGTCGCCCGACCCAGCGCGGCGGAAGGATCACATGGTCATGGAGCGGTCGCCGGCGCCGAAGCCGCAGCCCAGCATGGCCGACGTGGCTGCCCACGCGGGGGTCGCGCTGGGCACAGTGTCGAACACGCTCAACAACCCCGAGAAGGTTCGGGAGGCGACGCGGCGACGAGTTCTGTCGGCCATCGCGGAACTCGGATTCGTGCGGAATGACGCGGCGCGATCTCTGGCCGCCGGAGTCAGTACTTCTGTCGGCCTCGTTCTAGCCGACCTCGGCAACTCGTTCTTCGTCGACATCGCGCGAGGAGTCGAAGCGGTGATGCGGCGACGCGGCATGGACGTCCTGATCGTCAACTCCGATATCGAGCCCACCAGAGAAGTTCACAACCTGGAGTTGCTCGATCGCTCGAGGGTTGCCGGCATCATCATTGCCCCCCTCGACACGGCCCTCGCTCGTTCGAGCGTGCTGCCGACTCGTTCGACACCGACAGTCCTCGTCAACTTCGAATCTCCATCGCTCGCCTATTCCGGCGTCATCGTCGACGAGCGTCACGGTGGCCGCTTGGCCGCGGAGCACCTTCTTGCTCTCGGTCGACGGCGGCTGGTCTTCGCGGGTGGTCCACTCTTCCTGTCCGCGGTCTCTGCGCGACTGGACGGTGCCCGTGAGGCCGTCGCACAGGTTCCTGGCGCCTCGCTCGAGGTGATCGAAACGCGCGGCCTCAACATCCGTCACGGTCGCGAGGTCGCGAAGCGGCTCACGAGCCAGAGCGCTGGCCGGTTCGATGCGGTGATCTCCGCCTCCGACCTCCTCGCGATCGGTCTCGTTCAGGTGTTCGGTGAGGTGCCGGGTTTCTCCGTACCGGGCGACATCGCCGTCACGGGGTACGACAATAACCATTTCGCGTCCGAGAGCGCCGTGCCGATCTCCACCGTCGCTCAGCCCGGAGAGGAGATGGGGCAGGCTGCTGCGGATCTCCTGCTGGACCGGATAGAGAATCCGACCACTCCGAACCGAACGGTGACGCTCGAGCCGCACCTCATACCCCGGACCTCTTCCCTCGGTGGCACCTGGCGGCGAGACTGATCCGGAGCCGGCGGATTACCGGCAGACCGAATCAGGCGTCGTTACCTCTTGCCTGGCGACGTGTCAGCGAACGGATGGGCGCTCCTGGATCACCCACGCGTTGCCGGCGGGGTCGGCGAAGAAGACGAACGAGTTCCAGTCGCCGCCGCGACCCTCCCGGAACTCGCCGTCCTCGACATGCTGGACGGCGCTCACATCGACACCACGTGCGATCAGCTCCGCACGGGCAGCGTCCACGTCGTCCACGACCAGCTGCAGACCGTCCACGCGCGTGGCGCCGCTCCGAAGGTGGATGCTGCTCGCGGAGCCACGCGGCGTCAGCTGAACCACGCGGCCCGTCACGCCTGTCTCGATATCAAGGTCGAGATGGAATCCGACCTGCTCCTCGTAGAAGCGTTTGGCTTCGTCGATGTCGTCGACGCACACAGGTATGACCTCGAGGCTCCACTGCACACTCGCACCCTATCGGCGCATAGCGACCGATGAAGGCGACTACGCGTCCGGTTCTTTGCACGCTTCGGTCTCATCACCGCACATGAACACTCGTGTCGGAACGGTCAACTCGTACTCCTGCCCATCGACGTCGTAGCTGATGACGACACCGTCCCACCCACCGCCGTCGGCGCTTGTCGCGCGGAGGCCGACGAGGACCTGCTGGAAGGGCACCGCGCTTCCGCACTGGTACGTGAAGGTCGCTCCCTCGGCCAGCGCGACCGTGGAACCGTCGGCGAGCTCCGGTGGGTAGGAATCGGTGTAGATGATCGCGCTGCCCGGGCTGGTGCTCGTCATGACCAACGGCTCCAAGATCTCCACCTTTCCGATGCTCTTGAGCGCATCGACGGACGTGATCGTCGCTGCTGACGCCCCACGCAGGCACACATCGATCCCGAAGGTCGTTGCAGGTTGCTCATGTGTCCACCACGACACACTCGTCGTCCACGTGTCCATGTCGACGTCCGCGGATGCGGATGTGCCGAGCTTCAAGGGTTGCTGTTGGTGAGCAGGCGCCGGCTCGGCAGAGCAACCGGTAAGAGCGAGAAGAGCGGCGCTCGTCATCGCACTCGCACGCGCATACCTGTGCCTCACGTTGCCCCTTCTCGCCCTCGCGCGGGCACACCTTCGCTTTCGGCTGCGACGGATGCCAAGATCCGTCCGTCACGCTCCCATCGGCCACGCTAGTTCGCGGTGAGGCGGGCGTTCGCCACCACTACTGACGGTTGGCGACATCTCGGCCCGAGCCGTCGGCGAAGCGGCACCCGATGGACCCCGGTTCCCCGGTACTGACAGACCCTCCCACCCCGGCCGAAGCGCGCGTACGGTCGAGGCATGGACCACCGCAGCGACGTGCGCGAGTTCCTCTCGACACGCAGGGATCGCCTCACCCCCGACCGCGCGGGCCTTCCCGCCTTCGGGGGGCGGCGGCGCGTTCCCGGACTGCGGCGCGAAGAGGTGGCGCTCCTGGCCGGGGTCAGCGTCGACTACTACACACGGCTCGAACGCGGCGACCTGTCGGGGGCGTCCGACGGTGTGCTCCAGGCCCTCGCCCGCGCACTCCAGCTCGACGACGCGGAGACCGCGCACCTGTTCGACCTGGCCCGCACCGCCAACGCGTCCCCGGTGACGAAGAAGGCCCGCGCCCGCTCGACGGAACTGCGCCCGAGCATCGTGCGCCTGCTCGACGCGATCACCGACGCCCCCGCTCTCATCCGCAACAACTACTTCGACTACGTCGCCGCCAACAGCCTGGCGCGCGCGCTCTACTCCCCCGTGTTCGCGGAGCCGGCGCCCAACAGCGCGCGGTTCAGCTTCCTCAATGCCGCAGCTCCCGACTTCTACGTCGACTGGGACAAGACCACGCGGGAACTCGTGGCCACGATGCGAGGCGAGGCCGGACGCAACCCCTTCGACAAGCGGCTCACCGACCTGGTCGGGGAACTGTCCACGCGCTCGGAGCACTTCCGCACGCTGTGGGCGGCTCACGACGTGCGCTATCACCGCACGGGCGTGAAGCGACTGCGGCATCCTGTCGTGGGAGATCTGGAACTCACCTACGAGGCGTTCGAACTCCCGGCGGATCCGGGGCTGACCCTCTCCACGTACACGGCAGAGCCCGGTTCGCCCTCCGCCGACGCCCTGCGGATGCTCGCGAGCTGGGCCGCGACGAGCGCGCACAGCGATCACGACTCGAGCATCCTCTCGCGACCCGCGAGCGACGGCCACTGACGCAGAAGGAACCACCACATGCACACGCGAACACTCGGCCGAGACCTCACCGTGTCGGCGATCGGCCTCGGCGCCATGGGGATGTCGATGAGCTACGGCCCCAATCCCGGCTCCCGCGACGAGATGATCGGGGTCTTGCGAGGCGCCGTCGACCGGGGCGTCACTTTCTTCGACACCGCGGAAGTGTACGGACCCTACGTCAACGAGGAACTGGTCGGCGAGGCGCTCGAGCCCGTGCGCTCCGAGGTGGTCATCGCGACGAAGTTCGGGTGGCGGATCGAGGGCGGGGCGATGGTCGGCCTCGACTCGCGACCCGAGCAGATCCGTCGGGTTGCCGACGCCTCCCTCGCCCGGCTGCGCACCGACGTGATCGACCTCTTCTACCAGCATCGCGTCGACCCCGACGTGCCGATCGAGGACGTCGCCGGAACGGTCGGGGAGCTCATCGCCGAAGGAAAGGTGCGTCACTTCGGACTGTCGGAGGCCGGCGCAGGCACCGTCCGACGCGCTCACGCCGAGCAGCCGGTGACGGCGCTCCAGAGCGAGTACTCCCTGTGGACGCGCGATCCCGAGCGCGAGGTGCTGCCCACGCTCGCCGAACTCGGCATCGGATTCGTCCCGTTCAGCCCGCTGGGGAAGGGGTTCCTCACCGGCACCGTCGACGCGACGACGAACTTCACGGAAGGCGACATCCGCACCCGCGTGCCCCGGTTCGAACCCGACAACCTCGCGGCGAACCAGCGACTCCTCGACCTCGTGCGCGACATCGCCGCCCGTCGCGGCGCGACCTCGGGCCAGGTGGCCCTCGCCTGGCTCCTCGCCCAGCGGCCGTGGATCGTCCCGATCCCGGGAACGCGACGCGTCGAGCGGATCGAGGAGAACGCCGGCGCCACGACCATCGCCCTGTCGGCCGACGACCTGTCGGCGCTCGACGCGCTGACCCAGCACGTGCCGGTCAGCGGCGACCGCTACAACGAGGCCGGAATGAGGATGGTGGGGCGCTGACCCGTAGCGGGCCGCCCGCCACGCACCACCCTCCTGGCGCTGCCGACCGTCACCCCCGCAGTTCGCGGAGGAATCCCTGCACGTGCTCCTGCAGACGAAGGATCCGCAGATCGCGCGCAGCCTCCCGGTCGTACCCCTCGTACGCGAGCGGCGGGAGCCGCCGCACGTTGGCCGAGCAGGCGAAGTTCGCGCAGATGAGCGTGCCGATGACGTCGCCGCGCCGCCCGGCCGGTCCGGCTTTGCGCGCGGCGAAGAACTGAACGTCGTTGCGGAGCGTGACGTCCTCGCACCAGGAGCACTGCGCGCGGGCGAGCGTACGCTGCTCGGCCTGCTGCAGGAGCACGGCGACGGTGTCGCCCGTGTCGTCCTGGGTGACGAGGTAAGCACGGCGCGGCATCTTCGGGTCGGCCCAGCCGAGGAAGTCGAGGGCGTCGACCTCGAGGTCGTCGAAGCCGGCGGGGAGGGTGAGGGATGCCGCTTCCTTACGGGAGGCGTTGAGGAACGATGCGCGGATGGCGCGCTCGTCTACGGGGAGCATGAGGGCTGCTTTCTGCCTCACGGGGAGGCGAGGAGGTGTGGCCGCGTCGAAGCGAGGAGCCGACGGGAGGGCCGTGGAAGAGGATGACGAAGGCACCGACGACCGGATCGGTGTCGGCGGGGGCGTCAGTCTGTGCCGCCGGCGCGGTGAGCGCCGGCGACCTCCTCCTGCACCTGCGAGGTGCGCCACACGGAAAGCATCCGCCGAGTCTACGCCGCCTCCGCGGACGTCGGGCCAGACGTGAAGGCTCCCGCGATAGCACCGCTGACGGCATCCGGCAATCCCCGTGCGACGGTGACGCGCGCCTCCTAACGTCGCTGGCATGGCCACCACCACGACGACCAAGAACAAGCGCAAGCCCGCCCGCGGAGCGCGCCTCACCGACGAGCAGAACGCCGAGAGCGGGTTCACCGCGTCGAAGACGCTCAGCGACAACCTCCAGCGCGTGCTCGTCGACCTGATCGAGCTCGCCTCGCAGGGCAAGCAGGCGCACTGGAACGTGATCGGCACGAACTTCCGCGACACGCACCTCCAGCTCGACGAGGTCATCGAGGCGGCACGCGAGTTCAGCGACACGATCGCCGAGCGCATGCGCGCGCTGCACGCCCTCCCCGACGGACGCAGCGACACGGTGTCGGAGACGACGACGCTGCCCGAGTTCCCCCAGGGCGAGATCTCGACCACCGACGTCATCGACCTCGTGACGGTGCGACTGGAGGATGCCGTGAGCACCTGCCGCGAGGTGCACGACGCGGTCGACGAGGAAGACCCGACGAGCGCCGACATCCTTCACGCGGTCATCGAGAAGCTCGAGCAGTTCGCGTGGATGATGAGTGCGGAGAACCGGACGCCGCGCGCGTCCTCCTGATCCCCGCTACGACGCCGACACCGCGTCGCTACAGCGCCGCCACCGCGCGGGCGCACTCGTCGCTGCGGAGCATCGTGAGCGCCCCGAGCAGCATCCCGGCACCGTACTTCTCGTAGTCGAAGTCGATGTCGCGGACGACCGAGTTGTACAGCGCCCAGTGCCCCCACTTCACGAGGGTGCCGACTCCCGAGAGGTACAGGCGGGCGAGCTGCCCTTCGGTCGGTTCTGCGCCGGCGTAGCGGGCGAACAGGGCGGACCTGACGTCGGCCGGGATGCCGAGGATCGTGAGGTAGGCGCCCAGCTCGTAGTACCGGTCGGTGTTGGCGGCGTAGTCGAAGTCGATGAGCATCATGGGCGCGCCCGCCTTCACCATGAAGTTCGGCGGGTTCGGGTCGTTGTGCCCGGGGACCAGTTCGAGCCCCGCAGCGACGTAGCGCTCCTGGATCGGCTGCCACCGCTCCTGCACCTCGCGCTGGTAGGGCTGGAGCGTGCGGCCGGTGTCGGCGATCTGGGCACGATGCTCGTCGATCATGTCGAACAGCGTCTTGGTGACCGACAGGAGTTCGCCGCCGTGCAGCTGGCGGTAGAGGCGCATCACCTCCGACATCCCCTCGGGCGACAGCAGATCGCCCGCACCCGACGACCGGTAGCCGTCGAGGAACGCGCTGACTTCGATGCCCGTCGCCGCGTCGAAGTACAGCACGGCCGGTCCGACGCCCGTCGTGGCGGCGACGACGGCGGCTTCGTGCGCCGCCTGCCGGTCGACGAAGGCGTCGGCGCCGAGCCCCGGGACTTTCAGGAAACGGATGCCGTCGGGCGACAGCATCCGCCAGTTGACGTTCGTCGTTCCCGACGAGATGCGCTCCATCCGCAGGTCGGACCCGAACGGCCAGTGCGGGAGCGCCGGCAGTGCGGCGGCGAGCGCGCCGGCCCCCAGCGCGTGCCACGCCGTCTCGGTCGTCATCATCTCCATCCCTTCCCCGCCTGTGCGATGAGCGCATCGATCTCGCCGGTGGCGACGGGATGCTCGGCGTGCCACGTGCGGAACATGAGGTACCCGAGGTAGCCCACCTCGGACGCCGGTTCGAGGGCGTGGGCCTGCATCGCCCGCAGCAGCACCCACAGGTCGACGATGATCCCCCAGAGGCGGGCTCGGGCGTACGCACCGGGGTGGTCGCTGCCCCAGAGCAGGGCGAACGCCTCGTCGGCGGGCAGGACGGTGGGCGACAGTTCCGTGAGAATGCTGCCGACGTCGGCGAGCGGATCGGCGAGCCCTGCCGTGGTGCCCCCGGTGAGGAGCACCGCGCCGTCGGGGCCGAGCTGGAGGTCGGAGAGCTCGGACGACAGCCACGCGGGTGCGGCGGGCAGGCCGCCCGCGACGGCGAGACGCACGCTCGGGAGCGCGTCCGCCACGGGCCGGAGCGCGAGCGGGAGCGGAGCCTCGACGGCGGCGAACGCGTCGAGCATCGCCTGCGCCTCCGCCCCGAGATCGCGCGGCGGCAGCTCGGTCCCCGATTCGCGGAACGCCCGCCGTGCGGCACCGACCGCCGCCACGGCACCGGGCGTCTGCTGCACGCGGAGGCCGGTCGCGACGCGCCACCGCTCGTCCAGGGCTACCTCCACGGTGACCCCGGATGCCACGTCGATCGCCCGCACGGCGGGCCCGACACCGGCGCGCGACGCGGCCTCGCGGGCGATCGCCGCCGCGCTGGCCGCCGCGTGTGCGCGCGGTGCTTTCGCGATGACGGTCTCACCGGCATCTGTCGTGGCACGCCAGCTCTCGTGCGAGGCGCCCTGCCAGCTGAGCAGGCCCGCACCGATCCCGGTGGGCTGCCAGTCCAGCGCCGCCCACTCCCCCGGGAGTCCGCTCAGCCGTGCGCTCATGCTCCGGCGCCCCCGCTGGTCGGGAACGCGGGCATCGGGAAGGCGAGGTTGAACCCGCGCTCCTGCTCGAGGAGGGCCAGGATGCCGAGCACGCCCGCGTCGTCGAACCGGCGACCGCCGACCTGCACCCCGATCGGCATGCCGGAGGCCGACATCGCGACAGGCACCGTCCCGGCGGGGAGGCTCGTGAGGTTGTACGCCGAGGTGAAGACCATGTGGTCGAGGGAGTAGTCGTTGCGCACGGGGGTGACGTTCTCGGCGGGGAACGACACGACGGGGGTGACCGGCGACAGCACGTAGTCGTAGGCGTTGAGCACGGCGGCGATCTTCGCCCGCACAGCATCCAGCTTCTTCTCGTTGATGACGTGCTGCACGGCCGTGATCTCGGTACGGCTCAGCAGTTGCTCGAGCAGCTGAGGCGGCAGGAGCGGCCACAGCTCCTCCGGCACCGCGAGAAGTTCCGGGAGTCCGCGCGTGGAGAGCACGGTCATGAAGCTCTCGCGGTCGGCGGCGGTGGTGAGCGGCTGATCGATCGCCACGACGGTCGCGCCGTGCGCCGCGAGCACCGCGGCCTGCGCGCGCACCGCGTCGGCCACCTCCTCGTCGACACCGCCGGGCACGTCGGTCGCGAGGAGGAGCCCCACGGTCACGCCGGCGAGAGAGGAGACGGGGAGGCCGTCGCCGTCGAAGACACCCGGAAGGCTCAGGTGGTCGGTCGCGTCGGGCTTGCCGATGATGCGCAGGAGCGCCGCGGCATCCGCCACGGTCCGCGCCATGGGGCCGGCGCTGCCGATGAGCTTCGGCGGGTCGTACGCGATGCGCCCCTGGGTGGGCTTGAGGCCCGCGAGTCCGCACAGGGCGGCAGGCAGACGCACCGAGCCGCCCATGTCGGTGCCGATCGACAGCGGCCCGGCGCCGAGCGCCACGAGCGCACCCGACCCGCTCGACGAGCCTCCGGGGTTGAGCTCGGGATTCCACGGGTTGCGGATGATGCCGAACTGCGAGCTGACGCCCGCGCCGATGAGCCCGAAGTCGGGCATCGACGTCTTCGCGAACAGCGTCGCGCCCGCTTCCCGCAGACGCCGGACGGGAGCGCCGTCGTGAACGGATGCCGGGGCGGCGTCGTTGAGCTTGCTGCCGTGCCAGCGCGGGAGCCCCACCATCGGGAAGCTGTCCTTCACCGACACGGGAACGCCGTCGAGTTCGCTCAGCGGAGCGCCCGCAGCCCAGCGCGCGGCGCTCAGAGCGGCATCTTCCAGTGCCTGCTCGGCGTTCATGACGGCGACCGCGTTGAGCTCGACCCCGGCGGTGGCGGCGATGTCGATGGCGGCCTGCGTCGCGTCGACGGGCGAGATGCTGCCGTCGCGGTACCCCGCGACGAGGTCGGCGGCGGTGGCGGCGGCGAGCGTGGCGGTCGGGGTGGGAGCGGTCATCGTTTCTCCAGGGTCGGGCGGGTGATGCGAGTTGGTGCGGATCAGGGTGGTGCCGGTCAGGGTGGTGCCGGTCAGGGTGGTCCCGGTCAGGGGGTGCGGACAGCCGCGGGCGGCGCGAGCTGCTGCAGGTCGGCGAGGGTGCGGCCGGCGAGGTCGTCCCACTCGGCGGCGGCGGCCGACGCGTCGACCGGGAGGTAGAGGGGTACGGCGATCACGACGGCGCCGCTGGCGACGCCCGCGGCGAGTCCCGTGGCGCTGTCTTCCAGCACGACGCACCGTTCGATCTCGACACCCAACTGCGCGGCCGCCGTGAGGTACGCCTCCGGATGCGGCTTGCCGTGGACCACGTCGTCGCCCGCGACGGATGCCAGGGCGACCGGCGCGGCGGCGACGACGTGATCGACGATCACGCGGTTCGACATGCTGACGATGGCTTGGGGGATGCCGGCGGCCGCCACCTCGGCGGCGAGCGCGAGCGCCCCCGGACGGAAGACGAGGTGCTCGGCGAGACCGCGCTGGACGCGCGCGGTGAGGTCGTCGACGATGGCCGCCGCGTCGCCCGCGATCCCCGCCTCCTGCAGCACGCGGGCCGTCGTGGCCATGCTGGCGCCGACGAGGCGGTCGAGGTCGCCGCGGTGCAGGGTCACGCCGGCGCGTGCCGCGAGCTCACCGGCCGCATCGAGCCAGGCACGCTCGGAATCGATGAGCGTGCCGTCCATGTCCCACAGCACCGCGTCCGGCCAGGTCATCGGGGTGCGACCTCCTCGAGCACGGTGTCGAGCGTCTCCAGGAGGAGGGCCGCCTCCGGCTCGCCGAAGACGAGCGGCGGCCGGATCTTCAGGACGTTGTTGCCGGGGCCGGCGACGCTGATGAGCACGTTCCGTTCCCGCAGCGCGTTGACGATCGCGAGCGCGGCGGCGGAGTCAGGCGTCTTCGACTCGGGGTCGGTGACGATGTCGACACCGATGTACAGCCCCGATCCGCGCACGTCGCCGATGAGAGGACGGCCGACGGCGAGCGCCGCGATCCCCTCCCGGATGAGGCGGCCGGTGCGGTCGACCGATCGGATGAGGTCGGTCGACTGGATCACGTCGAGCACGGCCTGCGCCGCGGAGATCGACACGGAGTTGCCGCCGAAGGTGTTGAAGTAGGGCACTTCCTTGCCGAAGCGGGCAAGGATGTCGTCCCGGCCGGCGAGCGCCGCGACGGGGATGCCGTTACCCATCGGCTTTCCCATCGACACGAGGTCGGCCTCGACGCCGTGGCGCTCGAAGCCCCAGAACGTGGAACCGGTGCGGACGAAGCCCGGTTGCACCTCGTCGGCGATGAACAGCGCGCCGTAGGCGTGGACGACGTCGATCGCGGGGGCGAGGAAGCCACGCGGGTCGGGGTAGATGCCGTCGGAGGAGAAGATCGAGTCGGCGAGGAACGCCGCCGGGCGGATGCCGTGGGCCAGCAAGTCGTCGAAGGCCTCTCGCACCCGGTCGGCGAACCAGGCGCCGATGTCGTCGGTGTCGACGCGGTAGGCGTCGGGGGCCGGGATGATGCGCACCGTGTCGTCGTCGGGGAATCCCCCCGAGATGGCGGGAGACACCCGGCTCAGGAGCTCGGTCGTGCCGTGATACGCCTCCGCCGTCACGACGATGCCCCGGCCGCCGGTCCACAGCCGCGCGATCCGGATGGCGAGGTCGTTGGACTCCGAGCCGGAGTTCGTGAACATGATCGAGCCGATGTGGTCAGGCAGGGTCGCCAGGAGCTGCTCGGAGTAGGAGACGATACCGTCCTGCAGGTACCGGGTGTGGGTGTTGAGCTTCCGCATCTGTGCCGACACGGCATCCGCGACGGCGGGGTGGGCGTGGCCGACGCTCGGCACGTTGTTGTAGGCGTCAAGGATGCGGGTGCCGTCGGCGTCGTAGAGGTAGGCGCCCGACCCCGAGACGGCGTGGACGGGCGTGCGGTAGAAGAGGCGGTAGCTCGGGCCGAGGCTGGCCTGGCGGCGGAGCACGAGCTGCTGGGCGGTGGGGGTGAGGCGGTCGAGGTCGGCGATGCGGAAGCTGTTGCCGTCCATGATCGACGAGAGCGAGACGGGCGCGTCGGTGGTCATCGGGGTGGGTCCTTGTGGTTCTCGGGGCGGGTGACGACGGAGGCGACGCGGGATCAGCTGCGCACCGGCGCGGGGGCGTCTGTGTCAGCGGAAGCGCCGGTGTCGGCATCCTCGGGCTCGGCCGTCTTCTGCGCCGTGCGCTGCTTCGCGAGGCTGTTCCAGGCGGACTTGAGCACCCGCTGCAGGGTCTCGTCGAGCGAGATCGCGACCACGAGGGTGAGGCCGACGATCATCGTCTGGAGGAACTGGCTGACGCCGAGGATCACGAGGCCGTTGCGGAGCACGCCGACGAACAGCAGACCGGCGATGACGCCGCTGATGCGTCCCGCGCCGCCGGCGACGGCGACGCCGCCCAGCAGCACCACCGTGAGGGCGCTGAACTCGAGCCCCTGACCGGTCGTGGGCGACCCGGCCTGCAGCTTGAGGGTCATGAGCGCACCGGCGAAGGCGGCGGCGACCCCGGTCAGCACGAACAGCCGCAGCCGCACCGAGCGCACGTTGATGCCCATGAGGAACGCGGCGCGCTGGTTGCCGCCCGCGGCGAGCAGCTGGCGGCCGAACGGACGGTAGTTGAGCACCCACCACGCGGCGACCGTGACGATCAGCAGGAGCAGCATCGGGAGCGGGACGACGCCGAAGAGCGCGAACCCGGCCACGGCACGGGAGTCGGCGGGAAGGCCCGTGATGGTGCGGCCGTTCGTGAGGAACAGCGCGAGTCCCGCCCAGACGTTCAGGAGACCGAGCGTGACGACGAGGGGGTTCAGGCGCAGGTGTTCGACCAGGATGCCGGTGACCAGCCCCGTCACCACGCCGGCGGCGGTCCCCGCGAGGATGCCGAGCCAGATGCTGCCGCTGCCTGTCGCCACCATGCCGCACACGACCGACCCGAGGCTCGCGACCGAGCCGACCGACAGGTCGATCGACCCGCTCATGACGAGGTATGCGAGCGGGATGGCGATGATCCCGACCTCCGCCATCGACAGGACGATGGTGATGAGGTTGCCGGGCTGGACGAAGCGGGGGTTCAGCATCGTGAAGACGATCACGAGGAGGATCAGCGCGACGATCGCGCCGTTCTTGGCGAGCAGGATCTTCAACTGTGTGACGTTCATGCGAGTACGCCCTTCGTGGGGATGAGGTCGAGCAGGGTCTGCAGCAGGGCCGCGTCGAAATCGGGGGTGCGGTCCAGTTCGGCGATGCCGCCGCCGGAGAGCACGTAGCTGCGGTCGCAGAGGCCGGCGATCTCGTCGCTCTCCGCGCTCGCGACGAGCACCGTGGCTCCGTCGGCTGCCGCCTGCCGCACGGCGCGGCGGATGTCGGCTTTCGCCCCGACGTCGACGCCCTGAGTGGGCTGCGCGAGCAGCAGCACCTTCGGCGCCGCGGGGTACAGCCACGCGGCGAGGAGGTGCTTCTGCCGGTTGCCGCCGGAGAACGCCGAGATGGGCGAGTCGGCGCCGGGGCCGAGGATGCCGAGGCGGCGGCGCGCGTCGGCGTAGCCGTCGTGGCGGGTGCGCTGCGTGGGAGCGACCTTCGCGCCGTTCACGCGGCGCCCGCGCCACGGCAGGTAGACGTTGTCGCGCGCGGACAGCCCCGCGATGAGGCCGTCGCGATCGCGGTCGGCGACGACGAGGTGCACGCCCTGGCGGATCGCTTCGAGGGGCGTGCGGGCACGGTAGGGGGATCCGTCGAGCATGGCCGTCACCCCGCCGGCGCCGTGGAGGGCGTTGAGCAGTTCGAACTGCTCCCCCGCCGCGACGCCGAAGAGTCCCACGACCTCACCGGCCCGGAAGGTCATCGGGTGGGGCGAGGTGATCTCCAGCACGGGCGACCCGACGACGGCCGCGACGTGCTCGGCCTCCTCGAGGTCGGGCACGAGCGCTGTAGCCAGGGCCCCGGCGGTGAGCCCCGTCACGGCGTGCTCCCCGGCGACGCGACCCTCGCGGAGGATCGCGACCCGGTCGCACACCTCGATGATGTCGGGGAGGCGGTGGGAGACGTAGATCACGGTGGTGCCCGATGCCGCCAGCCGGCGGATGAGGCCGTGGAGCGCGTCGGTCTCGGCCTGGCCGAGCGCTGCCGTCGGCTCGTCGAGCAGAAGCACCTTCATCGCGCCGTGCAGCAGGCCGCGGGCGAGGTCGACCACCTGACGCTGCCCCAGTTCGAGGCTCGACACCATCGTGTCGAGGGTGAGATCCTCGCCGCCGACCTCGACCAGTGCGGCGCGGGCGGCATCCCGGTCGGCCTTCGCGCGGCCCGTGCGGTCGCGGCCGAGGTAGAGGTTGTCGAGCACCGTGAGGTTGCCCACGAGCGCGGGCGTCTGGTGGATCACCGTGATGCCGAGCTCAGCCGCCTGCCGCGGGGTGTCGGCGGAGACCTGCTCGCCGTCGACCAGCATCCGGCCGCCCGTCGCGCGCACGGCACCCGTGGCGACGTTGACGAGGGTCGACTTCCCCGCGCCGTTGTGGCCGAGGAGACCGACGATCTCACCGGGGGCGAAGGCCAGGTGGACGCCGTCGAGAGCCCGGGTGACGCCGAAGTCGACGGTCACGTCGTCGAAGGCGAGGCGGGGAGTGGTCATGCGCGGCTCCTCTGGGTGAAACGGGCGGAACGGGCGGATCGTGCGGGGAGGGAGCCGGGGATGCCGCGGCGGGCGGCACCCCCGGCGGGGTGTGGCAGGGGTCAGCCGACGTAGTAGTCGTCGGCATCCTCGGCGGTCACGAGCACACCCGGCACGACGATGTCACTCGTCTCCTTGCCTTCAGCACCGTCGATGAGCAGCTTTGCGTTGGCTTCGGCGAGCGCCTGGGCGGGCACCACGAGCGAGGTGCGGTAGATCGAGTTCTCGATCTTGATGAGGTCGAGCGTCTCGTTCGTCGCGTCGCGGCTGGCGAGGTAGAAGTTCGGGTCATCCTCGGCCACACCCTCCTCGATGAGCGCCTGGTAGACGCCGAGGATCGTGTCGTTCGACGCACCGAGCCACACGTGACTCTCGGGGTCGGCCGTCATCTGGGCCTTCGTGATGTTGTAGCCGTCTTCACGGGTGATCGCGGTCTGCTCGACGATCGACGCGTCGGGCATCACCGACGTGAAGCCCTCCGTCAGGCCGTCCATCGCGTCGGCGCTGAAGTCGCTGTCGCGGCTCCCGACGATCACGACGGTGAGGTCGTCGTCGGCACCGGCGGCCTGCAGCTCGGTGGCCGCGTTGGCGGCCAGTTCGAAGCCGCCGTCGTAGGAGTCGACGACCGTCGTGCCCGACGTGCCTTCCCAGCCGACGAGGTAGCCGAAGACGGGGATGCCGGCGGCCTCCGCCTGCTGGGTGACGGGCACCATGGCATCCGGGGTCACGGGGTACCCGGCGATGGCCTTCACGTCGCCGCGGTTGATCCAGGCCTGCCAGCTGGAGACCTGGCGGTTGACGTCCCACTGCGGGTCGTCGGTGAGGAACTCGTAACCGGCCGCCTCCACGATCGGACGCATGATCTCCAGCTGGTCGTTCCAGATGGTGATGTCGGCGCCGGCGAAGCCCATCGCGACGGCACCCTTCGACTCGGGGGCCTCGCCGGTGCCGGCATCGGCGGTGGTGCAGGCGGTCAGGCTCAGCGCGGCGATGGCGACGCCGGCGGCCAGGATCCGCTTGGTGACAGTGCTGTTCACGCGAAACTCCTCGGAAGTGATGGCTGCTCGGGTGGGGCAGCTCGGGACGACTCTTCGAGGTCAAGGTTCGTCGTGGACCATTTCTGGTCCGGCGGACGACTGTGAACGCCGTGTAAAAGATGGGGCCGTCAGGCGGGGCAACCATTTCTGGTCGTAACACGCGCGCCCTGCGAACCATCAGGGTCTCGTGTCGAGGAACCTGATCTTCTGCACTCCGCGCGCGCTATCCGTTGATACCGGCGAGCTGATCGAGGATCTGCTGGAAAGTGTTTTCACCTCGGGGCCAGTCGCCCCATTCGACGTCGTGCTGGTCCGCGACGCCACTCACGTGGTTACCGTCCCCGTCTTCGAGAATGAAGCCCTGAGGCACCGGACCCAGAAGCTGTTCGGCACTGGTCGCACCTTGGTTGACGACCTTGCAGCTGTCCTTCTCATACTCGCTCGCGGGCGTTGCATTCACCGCCGCCACGATGACACGAGTCCCTACGGGGGCAGCCGCCTCCAACTCCTGCAAGGAGGGGTCGATATAGGAGGTGCCCTTCTCGAGAGGCACCTCCACACCGTCGGCATCGACGACGACCGCTCCTCGGCGTACCTCGACGAAGACGGAGACAGGCTTCCCGGTCCCAGCGAGGATCGTGTCGGTGGCGACCTCCCCGACTGCGCGCTTATCGAGCATGTCCCCGCATTGAATCTGGCGACCCTCCGCCCAGGAGGTGATGCGGCCCGTGACTGCCGTCTCGGAAGTCTTCACAACTCCGAGCATCGACCTGTGGACGTCGTAGTCGTACTCCGCGTCGCCGCGCAACGTCTCCCCATCGACTTCGCTCGCGACGGTGGAAGGGTCACTCGCCTTCTCGGGCGCGGCGCACCCACCCATAGCGATCGTGAGTGCGAGCGCGGCCCCGACGGCAAGGTACCGGCTTTTGCGCATTGCTGCCTCCTCGTGGGCCTGGGCCTCACACACTAGGTGCCCTTCAAAGTGTCGCAACGCTCGACTTCGTCTCGAGTCGTGCCCTAGGTCGTAAGCCGGCGCGTAGTCTCGAGCGCTCTCGGAGGCGTTCAGCGGCTCCGGTTCGACCGCCTCGTCGAGCGAGATAGGGTCACCGCGTGACTGACATCGTGTGGATCGTCTGGGCTGAGGACTCGCCCGTGAACACTCCTGTCCTGGGCGCATTCGCCTCGGAAGCAGATGCCGACGCGTACGCCGCGAAGATCGATTCTGAACATGAATCCGGAGCCCTCGTGACGCCGCTGAGCTTGCCGTTCACGGTCTCCTGACTCGGTCTCGTGAGGCGCACCCGGGCACCACCCCCGGCGCGATCTCAGTGCTCGCCGACCAGTTCGGGCGTCAGCATCGCGGCATCCCCCTCCCCGTCTCACCCGCTCCCTTGGGCCGTATCCCCCTCTCGCTCTCAACAGTGGGACGAGGGCGAGAAGGGCATACGGTCATCGCGCTTCTAGGTGGGGTTGCACGCGTTGGCGATCATCACGAGCGAGTTCCATCCGTGGCTCGGCGTCCACGATTCGAGGTTGTACGTTGGGCCGCCGCCGTGCTTGTTGTAGGCGACATGGCAGAAGAACTGGTTCGTGATGGTGGCGTTGATCTTCGAGGCGTTCGTCCCGAGGCGGGACTTCAAGTCGGCGAGGTGATATGAGAAATACTTCTGACCGCCCTGGCTACCGAGGTCTCGGCCGTACTGCGTCGGCGTGGCGTTGATCTTGTACTTCTTCGGATCAGACTGGTACGTAACCCATGCCGCACTGATAAGCCACTTCCCCATGTAGGGGTCAGCGATCACGGGGAAATTGGCAGCGGACAGTCCCTCCGTATCGACGTGCTGCGTGATCGTCTGGTCGTCATATGTGAACCAGGTCGGCACATCATTGCCGTGTACATCTTTCGCCCAGGGAGGCGCGACGCCTCCGATGTACCCGCCCGCCCCGTTGAAGAAGAAGATTCCGCCGTTGTCGAGGATCTCGTACGCCCCGCCCTCGGGCAGCTCTACGGGAAAGTCGTATCGCGTGGGCGCATCGGGCTCGTCGAGCTTAATCGCAAATAGCGCCTCCGCGTCCTCCAACAGCACGGGAGTCACAGACGAGCTCGCGGTCGCCTCGGGGACGCTAACCGACAGCGCACCATCGGCGGACGCCAAAGTGATCGTGGCATCTGTGACGCTCACTTCCACACCTCGCGAACGAGTCGAGTCTGACGTGGCGGGCGCAATAGTGTCGGCGAACGCGGGCTCCGCAGCCATGAGAAGCTCGACTGGTTCGACCGGCTCCGGCTCGCTGGCCGCCCAAGTTGGAGCGGAGATCGAGCCGCACAGGACGAGGGCGCAGATCATCGCTGCGGAGGCGAGCTTGTTGTCATGTTTCATTGGGTTCCTTTCGTGGAGGCTTTGATGACGCAGCTTGAAGCCCCAGGTTCTGGTCCGTCGCGGCGGGTATATTTCGGGCATGACTCAGATACAGCGGGCTGCAACATCCGGAACGACACTGCCTCGAGTTGTACTGGGAGTGTTCCTTCTCGTCGCCGTTGCCTCCCTCGCGGTCGGCAGCGCCCTGCAGTCTTCGTTGAGCGGTGAGTTCCCGCCCTACGGTGCGACGACATCTGAAGAGGCGCAATGGGTGTGGGGGAGGGCGCTGTGGCCGATCGGCGCCACATTGGCTCTTGTCTGGGCCGTGCTCTTCGTCGCTCTTCGCAAGAGAGTCGGACTCCATTTGATGCCGGCAGTCGGCGTCGCGCTCGGCGGAGTCGGCGTCGCACTTTTCCTTGCGTATGTGGCCTGGATGGTGTTCCTCGTCTGACCGGACCAAGGATCACCTATCGGCTGACGCAGTCGCCCGGTACGGGCTTCCACGTTTTGCGCCAAGGACGACTGTGCTAGCGGGTGACTGTGCTAGCGGCTGGTCGACAGGTTGACTCGTGTCCCAGTGACGCTCTGTCCGAGCGAAATCCATGCCTTCTTGCCGTTCCGCTCCGGCATGCAGTAAGTGATGGGGCGCGTTGGAAGGCTCATCGGGTCGATCCAGCAGAGCTTCGCGAAGTAGTTTCCCGTGTAGAAGTCGCCGCGATTGCCCCAGGTCCCGTTGGTTGTGCCAACAGTAAAGGAGTAGTTGTAGACGGGACCCACCCCGTACCAGCAGGGAGTCGTGGACGAGCATCCAGCGGAGACCGCAAGAGGCGAGACTCCCTGGCTCCGCGGCCCAACGGCGAGTCCTTCAGCGCGCGACTGCAGCTTCCGCAGTTGGGAGGTAGTGAGCGGCTCGACGGACTCTACCGATCCGTCTGAAGCGTCGATCACGATCCTCTTCATTGCGTCGGACTTGTAGAGGTTGATCTCCGCTCGGCTGAGCCCGGCAAGGCGGTCGTCTGGTGGAGTGGAACGGTTCACAGTGGACATCGACCCCCTACCGGTCTTCTCATTCACATGGTTGGCGGCGGTCGCTGCGGCAGGTGACACCGTCAGACACAGAGCCGCAATTGCTGCGACGAACAGCACGTTTCGGTGAATCTTGCGTGCAGACATGAAGCTGTTGTCCTTTCTCAGCCGCGACGCTCCTGCGTGGCGGACTAGAACTATGTCCGCTTCTCTGCATCGTCACCAAAGGATTCAGAACTAGGGACGAAAGCCATCGCCCTCAATGGTTAGAGCGAGGCTGTGGATAACTTCACCGCACTCGATGATCACAGCCATACATTCGGGGGGTGACTAGGCCACGTTCTTCCGCGTCAGCTCGGCTTGGACACCGAGTGCGTTCGCTTCGTGAGCAGCAGGGCGCTTCCCGGAGCGCTTTAGCGAACCGAGCAGATATGGACGCCGCCCACCTCGCGAAGATCGAACAGGGCAAGGGCAATCCGACGCTACACCTGCTGGTCCAGATCGCGACCGCGCTGAATACCCAGGTAGAGCAACTGGTTCGGGGGCTGTCGGCCGCTGACCTTCCGCACACCGTAAAGCCGTACTCCGAAGAAGACTACTCAAGGTCGCTACGGGGGCGGGGCTAAGAGCCGACGCGTCTTTGGTGCTCGGCTCGGTGTGCGATGCCTCCACGCGGCTTCAACGAGTTAACTGTCCATCGACCTAGTTCGCTGTACCGGCACGAGAAATCGGCAGAATTGGGCCGGGGAACCTGGTCTTCTGCACTCCGCGCGCGCTATCCGTTGATACCGGCGAGCTGATCGAGGATCTGCTGAAAGGTGCTTTCGCCTCGGGGCCAGTCGCCCCACAAGACGTCGTACTGGTGGGCGACGCCACCCCGCGCTGCGCGGCCGGGCGCGATCTCAGTGCTCGCCGACGACGGTGCGCACGATGAGGCGGGTGAGCTCCGGGCGGAACAGATCGATGGATGCCTCGACGGGAGTGCCGTCGTCGCGGCGGCTCACCCGACGCAACGCCAGAACCGGTGCCCAGGGCTTCAGGTCGAGGAGAGTAGCGACCTGACGGGATGCCTCCACCACCTCCACCTGCTCCTCGGCGGTCGCGACGGTCACCCCGTACTGCGCGGCCAGGAGTGCGTAGAGCGACCCGATCGGACTGTGGTCGAGGAGGTCGGGGAACAGCTCCGCGTCGAGGAACATGCGCTCGAGCGACAGTGGCTGCCCGTCGGCCAGCCGCAGACGCAGGAGCGACACGACCGGTGCCCCCTCGCGCAGCCGAAGGGCCGCCGCGATGCCCGGCGACGCCGGCTCGATCGACTCCGACAGTACGCGCGTGGTGGCTTCGAACCCCTGCTCGGCGAGCATCTGCGGGATGCCCTTGATGGCGTTGAGATCGCGTTCGAGCTTGCGTTCGTGCGCGTCGAACAGCGTCGGCGAGACGGGAGCGGCGTCGGTGACCGCCGTGATGAACGCCCCGCCGCCACGCCCGGGCGAGCGAACGACCGCTCCCTCGCTTTCGAGGATCTCCAGCGCCCGGCGCACCATGTTGCGGGAGACCCCCAGCCGGTCGGCGAGGCCGCGTTCGGCGGGCAGCTTCTCTAGGCCCTGGGTGACGGCGACATCGACCATGCCGCGCAGCGCCTCGACGGCTCGGACCAGTTCGGGCGTCAGCATCGCGGCATCCCCCTCCCCGTCTCACCCGCTCCCTGGGAGTAGACGGTAGGCGGTCGGCGTTTCACGCGTGTTTCTGCCCGCGGGGAGGCCGCGGCGCGCGGACGCCCCCCGGTGGTAGCCGGGGGGCGTCCGTCGGGGCGCCGGGGGTCAGCCGCCGACGAGACTCACGATGAGGCGCACCGAGAGCGCGACGACCGTGACGAGGCCCAGGACGCCGAAGGCGTTCTGCCACCAGCGGTTCCGCAGCTGGCCCATGAGCTTGCGGTCGTTGGCCATGATCAGGATGAGGGCGGCGAGGATCGGAGCGAACAGTACCGTCAGCGCCTGCGCGATGATGATCAGCTCCACCGGCGACGATCCGGCGAACACGATCGTCACCGTGAGGCCGAAGGCGAGAATGAAGGCGCTGCCGAGCCGCGCGGTGCGGGTGTCGGCCGATGCGCCCTTCCCGAGAGCATCGGAGAGCATCGTTCCGCCGGCGATGCAGTTCGGGATCATGGAGGAGAACGCGGAGCCGAAGAATCCGAGCGCGAAGATCCACGCCCCGACAGGGCCGGCGATCGGCTCGAAGATCTTCGCGAGTCCACCGAACGCTCCTGGAGCGTCGGTGCCGGTCGAGTTGAGAACGGCGGCAGCCACGACGATCACGAGCGCCGTCATGATGCCGGGCGCGATGATGCCGGGAATCGTGTCGACCATCGTGATGTCGCGGTAGTCGGTCTCGGTGCGGCGGCGCGCCTTGGTGCCGTACGACGTGTAGAAAGCCGCGTTGATCGAGAAGTTCGTGCCGACGAGGCCGATGATCAGCAGCCACGCCCCATCCGGGACAACGGGGATGAGGCCCGCGCCGGCCGCAGCCCAGTCGGGGTTCGACACGAATGCCGACACGATGAAGCTGACCGCCATGAGCGCGACGATCACGATGAGAACCTTCTCTACGATTCCGTAGATTCCCTTGAGCAGCAGGATCGAGGCCACGGCGACCGTGCAGATGACGGTCCACATGACCGGCGACGTGCCAGGGATGAGCATCGACAGGCCGACGCCGGAGCCGACGGCGTTTCCGACCGAAAAGCACAGGGTGATGAGGAAGACGCCGACACCGGCGACGACGCCGACCCATCCGCCCAGGCGCTCCTTGATCGAGGAGATCAGCGAGACGGGAGTGCGGATGCCGAGGCGCACGCTCATGTCGGTGAGGAAGATCATGAGGATCGTCGACACGATGATCACCCAGATGAGCGCGTATCCGTACAGGGCACCGGCGTTCATCGCCGTGGTCAGGTTGCCGGGCCCGAACTGCCAGGCGCCCGCGACGAATGCGGGCCCGATCAGCGCGAGCTGGCGCCAGAGGGTGCGGCGGGTCTTCCGTGACTCGACGATGTTGCGCACCGTCTCAGTATCGATGCGGCCGTGGCCGGTGCCCGGTGTTGCCGGCGGCCGTGAGGCGACGTGTTCGTTCATGCGTGTTGCTCTCCTTCGAGGAGGGCGGCCACTGGCCGCTCGGTCTTCATTGACGACGAGGGGTTGTCGCATGATGCGACGAGGAGGAGGTCAGGCCGAGACGGTGACCGGTGCGAGTTCAGCCGAGCGGAACGCCGCGGCGATCTCCGCCGACGCCCCGTCGGGCAGTGGCAGCAGAGGCGTGCGCACCGTCGCGTGACTCAGGATGCCGCGGTTGACGAGACCCCACTTGAGCGCCACCGTCCCCTCCATGTGCGAGCCACGGTGGTAGACGGCCTTTGTGACGGGGAACAGCTTCTCGTGGATCGCGTGGGCGGCGGCGTAGTCCTTCGCCTTGCCGGCGGCGATGAGGTCGACGAGCGCTTCGGGTGCGATGTTGCCGTAGCCGACGAGCAGACCGTCGACGTCGAACATCGTGGGCAGCAGGTACTCGTCGTGGCACGAGAGGATCTGGAGCTCCGGGTAGGCCGCACGCAGCGCGGGGATCTCGGTGTACCACCGCTTCATGTTGCGCACGCCGTTCTTGGTGTGGTTCACGCCCTCCTGCCCGGCGATCTCCAGCTGCGTATCCAGGTCGTACGTCGCCTTGGTGTTGTCGGGGTACTGGAAGAGGATCTCCTCGAGGCCCGATTCCTCCCAGATCGCGCGGTAACGGGTCTGCGGGGCGCCCGGCTGGAAGCCGAAGCGGAGCCAGCCGTGCGAGGGGTAGACGAGCGCGCCGACGGCCCCGGCATCCGCGGCGGCCTTCGCCTCGAGCGCGGCGGTCTTGTTCCCCTCCTTGGTGATGCCGGCGATGATCGGCAGCCGTCCCTCCACCGAGTCGCGGAAGGCGCGGATGACGTCGAGCTGCTCCGGCTCGGTGAGGAAGGTGCCCTCACCGGCGTGGCCCAGGACGACGAGGCTCTTCACGCCGTCGATGGAGCCGAGCCAGGAGCCGAGGCGCTGAATGGCGGCGAAGTCGACATCGCCGTCCTCGGTGAAGGGGGTGACAGGGGCGGGGTTCAGGCCGCGGAGGTCGAGGACCATGATGTTCTCCTTGCGTTTCACGTCGGTGTAGAAACGTTCACAATAACGATTGCAGGAACGTTTGCAGAAATGAGTATGCGCCGACCTCGCGCGCGATGTCAAGAGTGGGTCTGCAAACGTTCCCAAGACGCCTAGACTCGGCAGGAACGAGGAGGACCGATGGCCGAACGGCAGACCGTCACGCTGCGCGACGTCGCCGATGCTGCGGGCGTCAGCATCTCGACGGTGAGTCGAGTGCTCGACGAGCGCATGCCCTCTTCGCGCACGGCGACGGCGCAGAAGGTGCGCGACACCGCCGACCGCCTCGGCTACCGCCGCAACATGTACGCGTCGAGTCTGCGTCGCGGCGCAACGGCGACGATCGGTGTGCTCGTGCCGCGCCTCACGGATGCCGTGATGGCGCTCATGTTCGAAGCGATCGAGCGCACGGCGCGACGCCAGGGCTACTTCGCCGTCGTCGCCACCTGCGGCGATGACCCCGCCGAGGAGCGCCGCGCCACCGAGACACTCCTAGACCGCGGACTCGACGGGCTGATCCTGGCAACCGCGCGGCTCGACGACGACCTCCCCGCCTCCCTCCGCTCTCGCGGCATCCCGCACGTCCTGGTGCTGCGAACCGATCGCGTGAGCCCGTCGTCTCTCGGCGACGACGAAGCCGGCGGGTACCTGGCGGTACGGCACCTCATCGACCTCGGGCATCGCGAGATCGCCCTCGTCAACGGGCCGCGCTTCACGTCCACGGGCGTCGACCGCCACGCCGGCGCGCTCCGCGCTCTCGGCGAGGCAGGTCTGACGGTGCCCGACGAGCGCATCGTCTGGGCCGGCTACGGCGTCGACCACGGGGTGGAGGCCGGCCGACAACTCCTGGTCGACTCGGAGAAGCGCCCGACGGCGGTCTTCGCCGCGAACGACAACCTCGCGATCGGAGTGGTGAGCGCGGCGCTCTCGCTCGGCATCCGGGTGGCCCGCGATCTGTCGGTCGTCGGCTACAACGACATCCCGCTCGCATCGCGACTGCCCACTCCCATGACGAGCGTCCACACCCCGTTCGACCAGATCGCGGCCACCGCCATCGAGCTCCTCCTCGACGGCGCCGAGACCCCCTCGTCCCGCCGCGCGCTCCCCACCCTCATCCCGCGAGCGTCGACCGCGCGCCCCGGCCAGCCCCGCGGAACCACACCGCACTGACCTCGTTTAAGGGTCACACCAGGTAGGCGTCGACCATCAGCGGCCCGCGGATGTCGCGCAGCACGTCGATGAGCCTCCCGAGAGCGCGCGCATTCCAGGCGCCGAGCTGCAGGTCGTGCGGGCCCAGCGGTTCGAGACGGCCGGTGCGCAGTCGCACCACTTCCCATCCCGCGCTCCGGAGTGCACGGTCCTTCCTCCGGTCGGCGTCCTCGCGGCGGCCGACGTGCTCCAGGCCGTGCCTGCCGATCGTGTCGTACTCGATCGCGATCCGCAGTTCCGGAAGCAGGAGATCCGGCCATACCTCCAGGTGCGTGAAGAACGGACGAGCGACGCGGACGGCGTTGCGGCCCGGCGTCACCGCGACCCGCCCGAAGAGGTCGGCACGCAGGCGGTCTTCGACAGCGGATGCCGGTGCCGGAGCGCACTCGGAGACGAACGGCTCCCCGACCGGGAGCGCGGGCGTCTTGTCGCAGAGGCGCACGGCACGCTTCGGACGCCGGGCGCGCAGAAGGCTCGCCTCGGTGACGAGGGGAGCCTCCGGGGCGGGGACGGCATCCCTCATCGGGAGCGCGACGACCCGGCGCGGATTCGCCCGTTCGGCGCACTCCGGGCACCACGCGCTGCGGCGTCGCTCCCGCCCCGGCCGGGCCCGCTGCTCTTCGGGGGTGGCGGCGAAACGGTGGCCCGCGTCGCACTCCCACAGCAGCAGCACGTCGGCCGCCGGGGGGATCTGCGTGAGGGTGATGCCCGCGTTGAGTTCGGGGTGGTACTGACGGATGAGGGCGGGATACGCCGCCCACGCCTCGCGATAGGTGCCGACGGCGTAGGGCTCGGCTACCCCCTTCGACCACTGTCGACGCGCCCACCACGCCTCGACCCGCTCCGCCATGAACCCGAGGGTAGGAGCGGCTACCGACATGCCGGCCCGCGGCATCCGAGGATTTATCTTGCATCCCCACTATTTGCGCGCGAGACTAAAGGTATGGAACTCCAGGACATCCCCGTCACCACCCTCCGCGGCGAACACACGACCTTCGGCGAGCTCACCGCCGGCCGCGCCGCCCTCGTCGTCAACGTCGCCTCCCGCTGCGGGCTCGCCCCCCAGTACGAGACGCTCGAAGCGCTCCACAAGAAGTACGCCGACCGCGGCTTCACGGTGATCGGCTTCCCCAGCAACCAGTTCCTGCAGGAGCTCGGCTCCGAGGAGAAGATCGCCGAGTACTGCTCGGCCACCTGGGGCGTGACGTTCCCGATGTCGGAGAAGGTCAAGCTCAACGGGAAGAAGGCCCACCCGCTCTACCAGGCGCTCACCACGGTGCCCGGCGCCGACGGCAAGGCCGGCGGCATCAGCTGGAACTTCGAGAAGTTCGTCATCAGCCCCACCGGCGACGTCGCGCGCTTCTCACCGCGGACGCTGCCCGACGACCCCGCCGTCATCGCCGCGATCGAGGCGGCCCTGCCCTCGGCGGGCGACGCCGGCGACGCGTGACCGGCGATCCCGCGCCGGCGCTCGCGATCGAGCGGTCGCTGTGCCTGTCGCTGTACGCCGCCGCGAACGCGACCGTGCAGCTGTACCGCGACCTGCTCGCCCCCTGGGGGATCAGCTACCCGCAGATGCTCGTGCTCGCGGTGCTCGCCGAAGAGCCGCGCACGACGCCGGGACGCATCGCCGAGGTGCTGATGCTGGATGCCAGCAGCGTCGCCGGCCTGTTGGGACGGCTGGAGGCGGCAGGCCTCGTGACCCGCGAGATCGACCCCGCCGATCGTCGGCGGATCGTCGTGACCGCCACCGACCGGGCTCAGGAGATCGCCGGTCATCACGACTGGCTGGAGCGGTGCATCGCCGACGCGATCGGGCTCGATCCCGACGCGGCGGCGGACCTCACGGCATCCCTCGGCCGGCTGCGCGCGTCGATGCTCGACTTCGACCGCGACGCCGCCGTCGCCGCCCTCGGCTGAGGTACCGGCGGTCACCCCTCGAGCCGTGTCGGCAGCGTGCGGTACCGTGCGAGCGAACCGACGAAAGGCGCGAGGATGCCGGATACCACCTGTCACGTGTCGATGTCGCTCGACGGCTTCATCGCCGGGCCGGAGCAGTCGCTCGAGCAGCCGCTCGGCGCGCGGGGCATGGAGCTGCACCGCTGGCACCTCGGCGATCCGCGGGCGACGGCGGCGGATGCCGAGGCGTCCGCCTGGCTGGGCCGACCGCGCGGCGCGTACGTCATGGGCCGGAACATGTTCGGCCCCGTGCGCGGCGAGTGGAGCGAGGACTGGCGGGGATGGTGGGGCGACGAGCCGCCCTACCACGCACCCGTCTTCGTGCTCACGCACCATCCGCACGAGCCGATCGAGATGGCCGGCGGCACGACTTTCCACTTCGTGACGGCGGGGTTCGACGCGGCGTACTCGCGCGCCGTCGAGGCGGCGGGCGACCGCGGCGTCGCCATCGCCGGCGGCGCGTCGACCGTGCGACAGGCCCTCGCCGCCGGAGTGGTCGACGAGCTCACCCTCGACATCGCGCCGGTGCTGCTGGGGTCGGGCGAGCGCATCTTCGACGACGACGCGACCTTCGACTTCGAGCCCGTCGAGGTGCTGCACTCCCCGCTCGCCACGCACGTGAAGTACCGGCGGATCGGGCGCTGAGTCTGCGCTACGCCGCCGGGTCGGGGGTGATGAGGCGCTGGAGTGCGGGCGCGTAGTGGGCGATGACGTCGGCGCGATCGGTGCGCGACAGGTTCTCGTCCTCGACGATCCACAGCGCGTACATGAGTCCGCCGACCATGGCGGCGACGAGCCGAGCGCGCAGTTCCGCGTGTGGTCCGGGGAGCACCTCGACCAGCGGCGCGACGAAGTTCTCCTCGTGCGCAGCGCTCAGGGCCGAGCCGATGCGACCGGCGTCGCTGCCGCGGATGAGCTCGAGGTACACCGACCGCAGCCGGTCGTCGGCATCCAGCACGTACTCGACGATCCGAGTGCCGAGGGTGTCCCAGGGTTCGTCGAAGCGCAGCGCGTCGCCCGGTAGTACCTGCATGGTGTGCAGGAACAGCTGCTCCTTCGAGCCGTAGTGACGGATCACCATGGCGGGATCGGCGCCGGCTTCCCGAGCGATCCTGCGGACGGAGGTGGCGGCGTAGCCGTCCGTCGCGAACAGGGATGCCGCGGCATCCGCGATCGCTTCCCGGGTCTTGCCCTTCGCACCGCCCATGACCACCTCCTCCCCCGAGTATGCCAACTCGGCCGACCCGCATCGCACACAAGTCAACAGTGTTGACATTGCGTTTTTCACGGCCGAGAATCGAGGACACCCGGCACCGGTGCCGGCACCCGAGAGGAACGACCATGGCCGACAAGCCCCTGACCGCGAAGAGTTCGATCGGCGACTGGCTGAAGCATCCCGTCGGCGGCCCGCTGCTGCGCGACCTGCTGGCCCAGGGCGGTCAGACCGAGAAGGCCCTCGCGCCCGTCCGCCTGCTGTCGCTGCAGCGCCTGGTCAGCATGAGCAAGGGTCAGTTGCCCCAGGAGGTCATCGACGACATGGTTCGGCGCGCCAACGGCGGCACCGCCCCCGTCGAGAGCGACGACACCGAAGACGACGACGACGCCGTGTGGCGCGAGCAGATCACCCCCGGCCGGTTCGACGGTCGCACCGTCATCGTCACCGGCGCCGGCTCGGGGATCGGCCGCGCCACGGCGACGCGCATCGTCCGCGAGGGCGGCCGCGTCGTCGCCGTCGACGTCTCGGCGTCCCGCCTCGAGGAGCTCGCCGCGGAACACGGCGACGAGCACATCGTCGCGGTGACGGCCGACATCACGGATGCCGACGGCGTCGCCGCCATCGTGGCCGCCGCCGGCCCCCGCATCGACGGGCTCGCGAACATCGCCGGGATCATGGACGACATGAGCCCGCTGCACGAGGTGAGCGACGCGATCTGGGAGCGCGTGTTCGCCGTCAACGTCGACGGCATGTTCCGGCTCAGCCGCGCCGTACTGCCGGTGATGCTCGCGGCGGGAACGGGCGCGATCGTCAACGTGGCCTCCGAGGCGGGACTCCGCGGCTCGGCCGCCGGTGCCGCCTACACCGCGTCGAAGCACGCCGTCGTCGGCCTCACGCGCAGCGCCGCGTTCATGTACGCACCCCGCGGCATCCGCATCAACGCCGTCGCTCCCGGGCCTGTCGCGACCAACATCGCCGGCCCCGACATGTCGGGCGAGTACCAGCAGCGGATCGCCGCGGCGATGGCCATGCTCCCGCCGATCGCCGAGCCCGAACAGCTCGCGGCATCGATCACGTTCCTGCTGAGCGACGACGGCACCAACGTCAACGGCGTGATCCTCCCGTCGGACGGCGGCTGGTCGGCGGTCTAGGACCGCACCCGACGACCGGCGGCACGGTGGATGCCGCCGGTGGTGACTTGCGCGCGTGGCGACATGCGCTAGCATCTTGGGAAATCGATTGCGCACACGTGATGCGCAGCGCACGACGACGTGCACGCAACCCGGGATGCTGATGAACGACACCACGACCGATCTGCTGGCGATCACCGAGCGCACACCGCCGCTCGGGGGCATGGGCTTTCGCAATGCAGCGGGGGTCACCGTCGCGACGTGGGCAGACGGCGACGAGCACGACGACATCGTCGGCCGCCGCATCGTGCATGCGCGGACCCTGCGCCTCGGCGCACCGACGGCGCTGCGGACGCTCCTCGTGCGACCCGGTCGCGGCTACCACAAGTGCGGAAGCGAAGATCAGTGGGACTGGGTGTCCGCGTTCCGCCTGCGGGTGCACGACGGGGCCGGGTGGCACACGGTGCTCGACGTCACCGACCTACCCGTGCCGTCGGGTCCGGATGCCGCCCCCGTCGAGTACGACCTCGGCGGGATCGTCACGGCCTCGGCGGTGATCGAGATCCGCCGCAGCGGCCTCGACGGCCCGTGGACGCCCTGGAACCTCGCCGACGACGCTTTCGAACTGCGGGGCGACCCGCCCCCCGCACCGCTCCAGGGCGAGACCCGGCTGCGGGTCGGCACCATCGACCTCTCCGGCATCCCGGAGGGGGTGAGCGCCGTCGCCGACCGCGGCACCGTGCGGTTCGCGACAGCCTTCTACGCGGTGGGCTTCTCCCTGGGACGGGCCGGCTTCAGCTTCCTCGCCCTCGACGACGAGGGCACGTGCCGGGTCGACCGCGACCTGCTGCTGCACCGGCCGGGCGTCGACCTGCAGGGCCCCATGCTGCACCCCGTCGGTGGACCGTCGCTCATCTCACCGGCGCTACGCTGCCGTGTCGAGGGCACCGTGGAGGTGTCGGGCAACGTCGTCTCGTACGACATCGCGATTCCGGATGCCGGTCAACGCCTGCACCTGGTCTGGACGATGCGGCCCGACCGTATCGAGCTCTCCGCCACCCGCGAGGGCGACGACGACGTCGAGGCGTGGGAGAGCTCGGCCTGGCAGACCGCGTTCGATCCCGGCGTCGCGGCCACGGCGACCCTCGGCACCCTTCGTCGCGAGGGCCGCACCGGGCTGCTCGACCTGCCGCTGCTGCTCCACGCCCCCGGGCACGGGTCGCTCAGCATCACCTCCGACAGCGCCGAGGCCACCTGGCGTTCCGACGCCGACCGCGCCCGGGGCTGGCTGCTGGGCGAACTGCGTCTCGGTGAAGAGCCCACCGAGCGCGGCACCACGGTGCTGCGCTCCGGCATCCACCGGGCCCTCCTCACCTGGCGACCGGTCGACGGCGGGGTCGACGCGCGCGAGGGAACCCCCGCGGGAGTCGCCCGCGCCCTGCGCCGCACCGCGATCACGGGGCTGTCGTACCGGGCCGACACGGGGACGTTCAGCAACAACAGCGTGTCCATCCACTGCCCCATGAGCATGGACACCTGGTCGGCCCTCGCGGTGCGCCGGGGCACGGTGGCCGGGATCGACACCCGGGCCATGCTGCGCGACTCGCTCGAGCGCTGGCTCGACGGGGGTCCGGGCTACGCGAGCGGGACGATGCGCGACGGCGGGCGGCTGCGTCCCGCCGAGGACGAGTACCTCATCTCGGGCGTGGGCACGCTCCTCGGCCTCGCCGAGTACCTGGAGGCCGTGCCGGATGCCGCGTGGCTCGCACGCTATCGCCCCCGCATCGCTGCCGTGCTGGCTCGCCTCGCCGCCCGCGACCTCGACGGCGACGGCCTGATCGAGAGCCCTCACCGCCGGGGTGTGAGCGGTGAGCACGACTGGAGCACGAACTGGTACGACGTGGTGTCGTTCGGCTGGAAGGACGCATACGTCAACGCCCTGCTGTTCCGGGCGCTGCGGCTGCTGGCGAAGGTGCTCCCGGCCCTCGGCGCGGGAGACCTCGCCGAAGGACTGTCCCCGTGGGCCGACCGCATCGCGGAGTCGTTCGTCCCCACGTTCCTGCACCCCGACTCCGGCTGGATCGCCGGGTGGCGGTCGGCCGACGATCGTCTGCACGACCACGCCTTCCTCGCCGTCAACGCGATCGTCGTGAACAGCGGGGTGCTGCCGGCCGAGCGGGAGCGGCCGACCATCGCCGCCCTGTGGCGCGAATACCTGCGGGTGGGCGCTCCCGACCCGCACTGGGGCCTGCCGAACAACCTCTGGCCGATCCCGGATGCCGACCTCACCGCGCCCATGCAGGGCTTCCCCCACGGCTTCTACCTCAATGGCGCCCTGTCGCACTCGCAGTCGCGTCACTTCGTCGCTGCGCTCTACCGCGTGGGCATGACCGAGGAGGCGGACGGTCTGCTGGAGGCCCTCTGCACGACCCTCGCCGACGGCAGCGCCTTCGGCGGCTCGCAGACGGGCGTCGACTGGCGCTACTGGGACGGTGCGCCGTGCGGCTACGAGGGCCAGCTCACCGAGCAGTTCGGAATCATGGCGGTCGCCCTCGAGCGCTTCGCCCTGCTCCCCGTCGGCGACGATCCGCGAGACGCATCCCTGCACCCCGAGACCGCGGCAAGCGCCGCCGAGAGGAACCCCGACCATGCGTGACCGCCGAGAGCGCGTCCTGGCCCGCACCGAGCGCGCGATCCGTGACGACGTCCGTCCCGCGCTCCACTCCGAGACGGCGCCCGTGTCGTTGGCAGCCTGGTCGGCGCCCGGCGAGCCGGTGCCCTTCGCCGATGCGGTGGCAGCCCCGTTCACGCCGATCGCGACCGGCGACCCCTGGGGGCGGCCATGGGGGACCGTATGGGTGCGCGTGAGCGGAAGGGTGCCGGGGCACTGGCATCCGAGTCCGGATGCGCGCAACGAGCTCGCCATCGACCTCGGCTTCCTCGACTGGCGACCGGGCTTCCAGTGCGAGGCGCTCGTGTGGAGCGTCGACGGTCGTGCCCTCAAAGGGATCGAGCCGGCCCAGCGGCACTTCGTGGTGCCCGAGGATGCCGGCGACGAGTTCGTCTACTACATCGAGGCCGCGGCGAACCCCGACGTGGCCCAGCACTTCAGTTTCCGTCCGACCACCCTCGGCGATCCGCAGACGGCGGGCGAGGCAGAGCTGTACCGGTGGGGTCGGATCGAGCTCGCACGACGCCACGTGCCGACCACCGAACTCCTGCGCGATCTCGATGCCCTCACCGGTCTCGTCCGCGAGTCGGTGCAGCCCGATGCCCGCCGGGAAGAGGTGCTCACGGCCCTGGAGTCCGCGCTCAATCGGGTCGATCCCGGCGACGTCGCCGGCTCGGCTCCGGCCGCTCGCGCCGAGCTGGCGGAGGTGCTCGCCCGTCCCGCCGCCGCGTCGGCGCACCGGCTGCACGCGGTGGGCCACGCCCACATCGACAGTGCCTGGCTCTGGCCGCTGCGGGAGACGCGGCGGAAGGTCGCGCGCTCCTTCGCGAACGTCCTCGCCCTCATGGACCGCCACGACGACTTCGTCTTCGCCGCGACCTCCGCCCAGCAGTACGCGTGGGTGAAGGAGGACTACCCCGAGCTGTACGCGCGGGTGGCCGCGCGCGTCGCCGAGGGCAGGTTCATCCCGACCGGCGGCCAGTGGGTGGAGCCGGACTGCAATCTCCCCAGCGGCGAATCCCTCGCCCGCCAGCTCATCGAGGGCAAGCGCTTCTTCCTGGAGGAGTTCGGGATCGAGACCGACGACGTGTGGATCCCCGACTCGTTCGGCTACAGCGGGGGCCTCCCACAGATCGCGGCGGCTGCCGGCGCGCGCTACTTCCTGACGCAGAAGATCTCGTGGAACGAGACGAACACCTTCCCCCACCACTCCTTCCTCTGGGAGGGCATCGACGGCACGCGGATCTTCACGCACTTCCCGTCGGCCGACACGTACCACGCCGAGGTGTCGGCGGCCGATCTGCGGCGCGCGGAGAGCCAGTTCGCCGACAAGGGCGCCACCAACCTGTCGCTGCTCCCGTTCGGCTGGGGCGACGGCGGGGGCGGCCCGACCGAGGACATGCTCGCTTCGGCGGCCCGCTACGCCGACCTGGAGGGTGCCCCTCGGGTGATCCTGTCGTCGCCGGACCGCTTCTTCACCGAGGCTGCGGCCGACCTCGCCGACCCGCCCGTCTGGGTCGGGGAGCTGTACCTGGAGCGGCACCGCGGGGTCGCGACGACGCAGATCCCCCTGAAGCGCGGCAACCGACGCGCCGAGCGACTGCTCCGCGAGGCCGAGCTGTGGGCTACCGCGGCGATGGTGCAGGCCGGCGCCGCGTACCCCGGTGAGCGGTTGCGCACCCTCTGGCGAGAAGTGCTGCTGCTGCAGTTCCACGACATCCTCCCGGGGTCCTCGATCACGTGGGTGCATCGCGAGGCCCACGAGGCGTACGAGCGGATCCACGCCGAGCTCGAGGAGATCGTCGCTACCGCTCTGCGCGCGCTCGTCGGCACCGGCGACCACGAGCTCGCCGTGAACGCGTCGCCGGTGTCCCAGAGCGGGATCGCCGCTCTCGCAGGCGGTGCTTCTGCGGCCGCGGAAAGCACCGCGACCGCGACTGCCGTGACGGTCGAGGAGACGGCCGAGGGAACGGTCGTCGACAACGGCATCCTTCGCCTCACGGTCGACCCCGCCGGTGAGATCTCGTCGCTGATCGACCGCCCCGCGGGACGCGATCTCGTGCCCGCGGGGATGCGCGCCGGCCGCCTGCGCCTGCACCACGACACCCCGACGACGTGGGATGCCTGGGACCTCGACGAGCACTACCGGGCGCGGCCGGTGGAGATCACGGGGACGGTGGAGGTGACGACGATCAGGCACACCGACGACGTCGTCACGGTGCGGGTGAGCCGCTCCTTCGGTGCGTCGAGCGTCCGTCTCGACTACACCCTGCGCCGCGGAGCACCGCGCCTGGAGATCGACGTCGACCTCGACTGGCACGAGGACCAGAAGCTCCTGAAGCTCCAGCTGCCCCTGGACCTGCACACCGACCACGCCACAGCGGAGGTCGCCTACGGCCATCTCCGGCGCTCGATCCACACGAACACGTCGTGGGACGAAGCGCGCTTCGAGGTCGTCGCCCACCGCTGGCTGCACGTGGGCGAACCCGGCTACGGCGTCGCGCTCGCCAACGAAGCGACGTACGGCTACGACATCACCCGCGAGAGCGCCGGCGGTCGCACGGCGGCGGTGATCGGCATCTCCCTCGCCCGTGCGCCGCGCTATCCCGATCCGACGTCCGATCGCGGCCGGCACTCCTTCCGCTTCACCCTGCGACCCGGCGCCGGCGTCGCGGAGGCGGTCGAGGAGGGCTACCGGCTGGGGGTGCCGCTGCGGCGCATCGCGGATGCCGAGACGACCGAGCTCGCTCCGCTCCTCACCGTCGCTGCCCCCGGCGTGATGGTCGAGTCGGTGAAGGCGGCCGACGACGGCAGCGACGATGTCATCGTGCGTCTCTACGAGGCGTGGGGCACGCGCACGCGCGGCACCCTCACCCCGCGGTTCCCCGTCGCGGGCGTCGTCGAGACCGACCTGCTCGAACGGGACAGCGAGCCCGCGATCGTGCGGGGACACGGCCCCGACGGCGCGGTCGACATCGAGCTGCGCCCGTTCCAGCTCGCTACTGTGCGATGGATGCGACAGCCCCGCACCCCGGAAGGAGCACGGCGATGATCGAGGTCACGGGCGTCACCGCGCGGGTCGTGCCGGTGCAGACGCGGCTCCCCTTCCGTTACGGGATCGCCGAGATGACGGCGGCCCCGCACGTCGTGGTGGAGGTGGCGCTGCGCCTGGGCGACGGCACGGCCTCCCGCGGCTGGGCGTCCGAGCACCTTCCTCCCAAGTGGTTCACGAAGAATCCGGACAGCTCGTTCGCCGACGACCTGATCGGGCTCGTGGGCGTCGTCGAGCACGCCGTCGAGGCGGCGGCCGGGCTGCGCGCCGTGTCGGCGTTCGCGCTCTGGCACGCCCTCGACCGCGCTCAGACGCGGTGGGCGGAGAGCAACGGCATCCCGGGACTCCTGGCGGGGCTCGGCACCGCCCTCGTGGAACGCGCCGTCATCGATGCCGTCTGCCGGGCCGCCGGCACACCGTTCGTCACCGCTCTCCACAGCGGCGCGCTGGGCTTCGATCCCGGATCGCTCCACCCCGAGCTGGTCGGAGTCGACTGGCGCGCGCACCTGCGGGCGGAGCCGGCCCCGACCATCGCCGTCCGCCACACCGTGGGCTTCGCCGACGCGCTCACCGCCGACGAGGTCGTCGACCGGCCGGACGACGATCTGCCCGTCAGCCTGGACGAGGTGATCCGACGTGACGGCGTGCATCACCTGAAGATCAAGACGGCAGGGGATGCCACGGCCGACCTCATCCGACTCGGTCGCATCTTCGCGGTCTGCGACGCTCTCGGCGTGGAACCCCGGCTGACAGTCGACGCGAACGAGTCGATGCGGGACGGCGACCACCTCGATCGCTGGGCGCGGGCGCTCCTGTCCCATGCGCAGGTCGGTCCGCGGCTGCGGGACGCTCTCATCGCCGTCGAACAGCCCGTGCACCGGGATGCCGCGTTCGTACCCGAGCTCGGCGGGGTGCTGCGCGAGCTGTCGGCCCAGGGGATGCCGGTGATCATCGACGAGTCCGACGACGGCGTCGATGCCGTGCGACGCGCGCTGGACCTCGGCTACGCGGGCGGCACGTACAAGGGGTGCAAGGGCGTGTTCCGGGGCCTCGCGAACGGTGTGCTGGCCGGCCATCGCGCGACACCGGATCGCCCCACGATCATGACGGCGGAGGACCTCTCCACCCTCCCTCCCCTGACCGTCGCCCAGGACCTCGTGGTGGCCGCGACGCTCGGACTCACCCACATCGAGCGCAACGGCCACCACTACTTCGGACGGCTGGCCCCGCTCATGCCCGGCATCGGGGCACTCGCGAGGGAGAGTCACCCCGACCTGTATCGCGCCGACTCCCGCGTCGATGCCCGGCTGCGGGTGTCGGCGGGCGTGGTGGAGTTCGGCTCGGCGCTGGCGGCACCGTTCGGATTCGCCCCTGGGCTCGACGTCTCGGCGCTGCCGCTGCTGACTCTGCAGACCGCGCGCGCCGCCGTCTGAGCAATGGATTGTGCACGACGGGGCCAGGCGAGTGCGATCCTCGTGAACAAACGGTTGCGCTACGCGTATCCGCTGTGATTTGATTCCCCTCAGAACGAAAGGCGAGCAGTGCCGCTCCAGGATTCCGAGACCTCCCCCGACGAGGCGACCCGCGCCGATGCGCTGCGCATCATCGCGCAGGGCGCGGTCATTCCCGCCCACCCTCTCGCGCTCACGGCGGACCGCACGATCGACGAACGACGTCAGCGCGCCCTCAGCCGCTACTACCTCGACGCGGGGGCCGGCGGGCTGGCCGTGGGCGTCCACACGACCCAGTTCGGCATCCGCGCGGCCGGCCTGTACGCCGACGTGCTGCGACTGGCCGCCGAGGAGGCGACGACGTGGGTCGACCGGCCCGTCGCCCTCATCGCGGGCGTGACCGGACGCACGTCCCAGGCGCTCGCCGAGGCCGCGACGGCCCGGGACGCCGGCTACGACGCCGTGCTGCTGAACCTCGCCGCGTGGCGCGGCGCTCCCGAAGCCGACATCCTCGCCCACTGCCGGACGGTGGCCGAGGTCACCCCCGTGATCGGCTTCGCGCTCCTCCCCGAAGTGGGCGGGGTGCACCTGAGCTACGACTTCTGGCGGGCGTTCGCCGAGCTCGACAACGTCGTCGCGATCAAGATGGCGCCCTTCAACCGGTACCGCACGCTCGACATCGTCCGCGCCGTGGTCGACGCCCGCGCCGAGAAGCGGATCGCGCTGTACACCGGTAACGACGACCACATCGTCCTCGACCTGCTGCAGCCGTTCACCCTCCGGCGGGACGGTGAGGACGTCACCGTGCAGATCGTCGGCGGCCTGCTCGGACACTGGAGCGTGTGGACCCGACAGGCGGTCCAGCTCTTCGACCGGCTGCGCGCCACGGCGAGCGCCGACGCGGTGCCGCGCGAGCTGCTCGCCCTCGACAGCCAGGTCACGGATGCCAATCGCGCCGTCTACGACGCGGTCAACGACTTCGCGGGGTGCATCCCCGGCGTGCACGAGGTGCTGCGCCGGCAGGGGCTGCTCGAGGGTGTCTGGTGCCTCGACGAGAGCGAGACGCTCTCCCCCGGTCAGCACGAGGACATCTCCCGCGTGATCGCCGCCTACCCGCATCTGACCGACGACGACTTCGTCACCGAGCACCGAGACGCCTGGCTCTCGTGACCCTGGAGGAACACCCGATGACCGAACCCGCCCACCTGCTCGACGTCGACCCGCTCCCCGAGCGCTTCGACGACGTCGATGCGCTCGACGAGTTCCTGTCCCGCCCCACCTCGGCCACCGTCGCCGACCTCGCCGCCCTCGACGGCGACATCATCATCCTGGGGGTCGCGGGGAAGATGGGGCTGGGCCTGGCCCGCCTCATCAAGCGCGCGGCGCCGCACAAGCGCGTCGTCGGCGTGGCCCGCTTCAGTGACGAGGGCTCGCGCGAGTACCTCGAGCAGCACGGCGTCGAGGCGATCACCGCCGACCTCCTCGACCGGAGCGCCGTCGAAGACCTCCCGCGGCTGCCCAACGTCATCTACATGGCCGGGCTGAAGTTCGACTTCCGCGGGCGCGAGGACTTCCTCTGGGCGATGAACACCCTCGTCCCCGGCTACGTCGCCGACGCCTTCCGCGACAGCCGCATCGTGGCGCTGTCGACGATCCACGTCTACCCGTGGAGCGATCCGCGCCGCGGCGGCGTCGACGAGGACGATCCGCCGCTGGCCCGCGCCGGTGAGTACGCCAACTCGGTGGTCGGGCGGGAGCGCACCTTCCAGTACTTCTCCCGCCTCCACGGCACCCCCGGACGCGTCGTCCGCTTCGTCTACGCGATCGACATGCGCTACGGCGTGCTCCAGGAGATCGCCCAGTGGGTCAAGACCGGCACGCCGATCCCGCTGGCCACCGGCAACGTCAACATCCAGTGGCAGGGCGACGCGATCAACCACTTCGCGCGTCTGCTGCGCCACTGCGAGACCCCCTCCTCGCCCATCAACATCGGCGGGCCGGAGTGCGTGAGCGTCCGCCACGTGGCCGAGGAGTTCGGGCGCCGCTTCGGCATCGACCCCGTCTTCGAGGGCGAGGAGAGCGACAGCGTGCTCTACGTCAACTGCGAGCGCGCGCAGCGCCTCCTCGGCAACCCCGTCGTCGGCGTCGAGCGGATGATCGACTGGGTCGCCGACTGGGTGGAACGGGAGCAGCCCCTGTACGGGAAGCCGAGCAAGTTCCAGGTGCGCACGGGAGTGTTCTGAGCGATGGATCCCGACCTGCCGACCGCCGGCCCTCACCTAGCGAAACGAGACAACGCCATGCTCTCCGGCATCCGGGTGATCAGTTTCACCCACTTCCTCCAGGGCCCGTCCGCCAGCCAGCTGCTGGCCGACCTCGGAGCCGACGTCATCAAGATCGAGCCGCGGACCGGCGCGTTCGAGCGCACCTGGACCGCGCCGGGCTGGTTCCTGGAGGGCGACCACAGTCCGTTCTTCGCCCTCGGCAACCGGAACGTGCGCAGCATGGTGGTCGATCTGAAGAACCCGGCGGCCATGGCGCCGCTGCTCGACCTGATCGACTCCGCCGACGTGCTCATCGAGAGCTTCCGCCCGGGCACGCTCGACCGGCTCGGGCTCGGCTGGGAGACCGTCCACGCCCGCAACCCGCGACTGGTCTACGCCTCGCTCTCGGGCTACGGCTCCGACGGTCCCTACGTCGACCGGCCGGGACAGGACGTGCTCGTGCAGGCGCTGTCGGGCATCGCCATGGCGACCGGGCGCGCCGACGGACCGCCCCAGCCGGCGGGCGCCTGCATCGTCGACCAGCATGCAGGGGTGCTCGGTGCGTTCGGCATCCTCGCCGCCCTCCACGGCCGGGAGCGCACGGGGACGGGGGTGAAGGTCGAGAGCAATCTCCTCAACGCCGCCCTCGACCTGCAGATCGAGCCGCTCACATATGCCCTCAACGGGTTCACGGGCGCGCGTTCGGCCAGCGGCATCTCGAGCCCCTTCTACACGGCGCCCTACGGCGTCTTCGCGACGGCCGACGGCTGGATCTGCCTCTCGCTGACGAGCCCCGCCACGCTGCGCCAGGTGTTCGCCGACGCCGGCTTCGACGACCTCGCCGCCGGCGAGGCCTTCGATCAGCGCGAAGCCGTGAACGGACGCATCGCGGCGCACGTCGCCACGCGCACCACCGCCGAGTGGGCGGACGTGTTCAGCGCGGCACGGATGTGGTGGGCGCCCGTCAACGGACACGACGAGGTCATCGCCGACCCGCAGGTGCAGCACAACGACAGCTTCGACCAGTACGAGCATCCGGTGGCAGGGAACGTCCGCGTGCTCAAGCACCCCGTGAGCTACGACGGCGTGCGCCCGGGCGTACGCACCGCCCCACCGGAACTGGGTGAGCACACCCGCGCCGTGCTCCACGGCCTCGGCTACTCGGAAGACGACATCGAGGCGCTGCACGAAGCCGGGGCGGTGCGGTCATGAGCAACGTCCGCGTCGAGCGGAACGATGCGGTGCTGCGCGTGCGGCTCGACCGCGCGGAGAAGCGCAACGCGCTCACGAGGGAGATGCTCGACGACCTCCACGCCGCTGTCGACCTGGCCGAAGCCGACGGCATCCCCGTGATGGTGATCTCGGCGGCGGGCGCGGCGTTCTGCGCGGGAGCCGACATCGCCACCTACGTCGAGGCGATCGACGACCTCGACGCCCTGGCCGACTTCGGCGCCCGCGCCAAGTCGCTCATGCACCGTCTCAGCACGAGCCCGCCGATCGTCGTCGCCGCGGTCGACGGGATCGCGATGGGCGGCGGCTTCGAGCTCGTGCTCGCCGCCGACCTCGTCTACGCGAGCGACCGCGCTCGCTTCGGACTGCCCGAGATCACCCTCGGACTCATCCCCGGATGGGAGGGCACGCAGCGGCTAGTACGTCACCTCGGCCCCACCCGAGCCAAGGAGGCGATCCTCCGCGCGCGCGCGTTCTCGGCCGAGGAGATGGAGCGGGCGGGCCTGCTCAACGGACTCACCTCGCCCGAGCGCCTGCCCGCCCTCGTCGAGGAGGTCGTCGCCGATCTCGGACAGCGCGCCCCCCTGGCGCTCGCCGCCGCCAAGCGGGCCATCGGCGCGTCGTACGAGGATGCCGGCCGCTCCGCGGGCACCGACGAGGAGACGCGGTCGCTGCTGGCACTGTTCGCCAGCAACGACGGGCGCGAGGGCGTCCGCGCGTTCGTCGAGAAGCGCGCCGCGCGGTTCGAGGGACGATGAACGCCGCCGCGACGTCGACCGACGGCCACCGCCACGCGGAGGCCTGGCAGGAGCGCAACGTCTTCGGGCCCGATCACGGCATCCCCGTGCTCGCCGACGTCGATGTCGTCGTGGTCGGCGGGGGCGCCGCCGGCGTCGCTGCGGCGACGGTGTGCGCCGAGCAGGGTCTCGACGTCGTGCTGCTGGAGCAGTACGGCTTCGCCGGCGGCGCCGCCGTCGCGGGCATGAGCGGCACGATCTGCGGCATGTACCTGGCGGGCGACCACGCCGCCCCGCAGCAGGTGGTGCACGGCTTCACGGAACGGTTCCGGCGCGCCCTCCACGATCGCGGCGGCCTCACCGCCCCGCAGCGATACGGACGCACGTGGGCCAGTGCGCACGACCCCCTGATGTGGCGCGAGGCGGCCGACGATCTGCTCACCTCGGCCGGCGTGCGTGTGATCTACCACGCCTCCGTCACCGGCGTGATCCTCGACGGCGACCAGCACCGGGGCGTCGTGGTGACCTCGAAGGCGGGACGCGCCGCGATCCATGCCCGCCGCACGATCGACGCGTCAGGGGATGCCGCGGTCGTCGCCCGCGCCGGTGGCGCGTACCGCTACGGCGAGGGCGGCCGCATCCAGAACCCGACCATGTTCTTCCGCCTCGGCGGTGTGGACACGGCAGCGTTCTGGCGCGACTTCGGCGACGACACGATCAGTCCGCCGCACGTGAGCGAGGCCATCCTCCGCGCCCGCGCGGACGGGGCCGACCTGCCGCGCGAGAAGATCTGGGTGTTCGCCACCACGCGGCCGGGCGAGCTCATGGTGAACGCGACGCGGCTGGAGGCCGAGGACGGCCGGATGCTCAACGTCGTCGACCCCGAGGACTTCACGATCGCCGAGATCCGCGGTCGCCGTCAGGTGCGCTCCTACGCCGCCTTCCTCCGCGACCATGTCGACGGATGCACCGACGCGTACGTCGTGGACACCGGCGTCGAAGCCGGCATCCGTCAGACCCGATCGATCGAGGCGGTCGAGATGCTCCGCGACGACGACGTCGTGGCGTGCCGCAAGCGTCCCGACGGCATCGTGCGCTCGCCGTGGCCGATCGAGCTGCACGACGGCGCGAAGCCGACGCTGCACTGGCTGATCGACGACTGGTACGACGTGCCCTACCTGAGCCTCGTCCCTCGCGCCGGCGAGAACGTCATCGTCGCGGGGCGCTGCCTCGGCGCGGAGCACCGCGCGCTCGCCTCGGCGCGGGTGACGGCGCAGTGCTTCGAGTACGGCCACGCGGCCGCGTGGGCGACGCTGCGATCGTTGCGCGACCGTGTCGCGTACCGGGACATCGCCGGCGAGAGCGTGGCCGCCGACCTCCGCGCGTCGGGGAGCACGATATGACGGCCGGTGGGGTGCGCAATCGATAGGATCGGCGGCATGGCCCGGCTCAGAGACGTCGCTGCGCGCGCGCAGGTGTCGGTGAGCGTCGCCTCCCGCGTGCTCAACAACGACGCGGAGGCCCGCATCAACCCGCAGACGCGGGAGCGGGTCCTCGCCGCCGCCGCCGAGCTGCAGTACGTCCCCGATCATCGCGCGCGCGCCCTCCGCCTTTCCCGCGCCGGAGCCATCGCGCTCATCGTGCCCGAAGTCAACAACGCGATCTTCTCGAGCCTCCACCAGGGCGTGCAGGGGGTCGTGCACGCCCGGAACTCGTCCGTCTTCCTCGCCCAGCTCGACGGCGAGTCGGCCGACGCCCACGCGCTGGCGGGAGTCGTGGGCAACGGACGCGTCGACGGGGTGATCCTGCAGCGCAACGAGCACCTCACCGACGGCGACCTCCTGGCCGCGACGCGCCTCGACGTGCCCGTCGTGCTCTTCAACACGCGACTCGAGGGCCACCTGGGCTCGGTCGCCCTCGACGACCGGCGTGCCGTCGCCATCGCGATCTCCCATCTGAGAGAACTCGGTCACGAGCGGATCGGCTTCATCGCCGGCGCGCCCCGGCACGATGCGGCGCTCCGACGCCTCGAGGGCTTCCGCCACGCGATGACCGCCGCCGACCTCCCCGTCCACGAGGAGTGGATCGTCCCCGCCGGCTGGGAGGCTCCCGCCGGCGCGACCGCCACGACCACGGTGCTCTCGCGCCCCGACCGTCCGACGGCGCTGGTCACCGCGAGCCTCAACGCCGCCATCGGAGCGCTGCGCGCCGCGCATGACGCCGGGGTGTCGGTGCCGTCGGAGCTCAGCATCGTGACGATTCAGGATGCCTGGATGGCGCAGTACACCGTCCCCACCCTCACCGCGGTGGCGATGCCGATGCTGCAGGCGGGAGCGCGCGCAGCGACCATGCTGCTCGATCACCTCGGCGGCGAGCCGCTGTCGGACGAGATGGTGTCCGACCCCGCCCCCGAGCTGATCGCGCGGGAATCGACGGCCGCACCGGGAGCATGAGCGCGACAGCGGTGTGACGCGCTCGGGGCCCGCCACGCTGCCGCTGCCTCGAGCGGGTCAGCCGGCCAGCACGTCCGTCAGCAGGTCGGCGTCGACAGAACCGTCGAACACCGCGATCCGGTGCGAGAAGGCGAGCTCGCCGCCGGCGGGCGCCGTCAGCCCTTCGTCGTAGGCGACCGCGAAGCCCGCGAGCGAGAACGGGTCGAACCGGTACAGCCACCGCTGCTCACCGGCGCTCGGGCCCGGTCCGTAGTGCATCCCGACGGTCACCGCCTCGCCCGCAGCGGTGCGTCCGTCGATGACGAACGTCGAGCCGGCGGCGCCGGAGGCCGTCACGGAGTATCCGTCGGCGGTCAGCGCTGCCGCCGTGAACCCCTCGGCGAAGCGCAGGAACCAGCCGCCATAGCCGCCGTCGACACGGCCGCGCTGGGCGGGCGTCTCCAGGGGCAGATCGGCGTCGCCCGGGTTGTGGAGCACCGTGTCGAGCTGCAGCATCCACCCGGTCGTCGCGCCCACGGTGACCGCGGTCATGCGGTGGCGGCGCTCCTCGACCAGGAGGAGTTCGGCGTCGTGGCCGCGCCACTCCAGCCGGTGCGCGAACTCGCCGTTCGCCTCGTCGGCATCCCGCCATTCGCCGTGCGCGATCCAGCCCTGGTCTTCGACGACCTCGTAGCCTCGCTCCGGACCGAAGTACGTGCCCCCGCCCCAGAGGTTGTGCGCGCCGACCCGCGGGAAGGCGAACGAGAGCCCGTGATGCCAGGGGTGGTCGTCCGGGGCGAAGCCCGTCACCACGATGCCCGCCGGCGTGCGCACGGGATGCAGGTACGGCTTGGGCGTGTTCAGGGCCGGGATGCCGGGATCGGCCACGCGGTAGCGCGCGATCTCACGGTCGTCGTAGCTCAGCACGCGGTCGTCGCCGTCGTGCGCGATGCGGATCTCAGACATGCGCGTTCACCCCCGCCCGCGACGGCCCGGCGGCATCCAATGCCTCGTAGAACGGATCCCCGGCGGCGATGTCGCCGCGGGCGATCGGCATCCCCACCGCCGAACTCTTGTAGAGCGCGGTCAAGAACTCGAGCGTACCCCGCGCGTCGGCGGCGGTGACCTCCGGCACCCGCCCCTCCCGCCACGCCGCGATCATCGCGCGCAGCTGTGAGCGGTGGGCGTTGACCTCCAGCAGAGGCTCGGGCTCGGGCCACTCCGAGGAGACCACGGTCTGACCCTCCTCGTCGACGCGTCGCAGCGACCACTCGTCGACCTGGGGCAGGTAGAGCGTGTCGAGATCCAGCGTGGCGCGCTCGGCGATCACCTGCAGGCGGGTCTCCTGCTTGCTGCTCAGCACGGTCGACAGCAGCGTCGCGATCGCGCCGGAGTCGAAGCGCACGACGGCCGCCGAGGCATCCTCGACCTCGATCGGGCGGGCGAGGGTGTCGGCGATGCCGGACACGGTGCGCCAGTCGCCTCCCATGAGCCACAGGAGCAGGTCGACCGCGTGGTAGGCCTGCGTCGTGGTGGCTCCGGCGAACTCGGTGGCGAACTTGCCCCGCCACGGGATGTCCCAATACTCCGGCCCCCGGTACCACGTGGTGTGCGCCACGCCGATGAGGGGGCGGCCCCATCGGCCGTCGGCGAGCGCGGCGCGCGCCTGCTGCGACCCGCCCGCGTACCGGAACTGCGAGACGCTGACCGTCCACTGTCCGGTCTCGCGCTCGGCGGCGATGATGCGGTCGGCGCTGGCGAGCGACCCCGTCAGCGGCTTCTCGCAGTACACCCAGGCCCCGGCGCGCATCGCCTGGATCGACAGGGGCTCGTGCAGATGCGGCGGCGTCGCGACGATCACGATGTCGGGGCGCTGCTCGGCCTGCATGACGGCCATGTCGCCGTAGAGGTTGCGGCATCCGAATCGTTCGCCCGCCTCGGCGCGGCGAGTCTCGTCGAGGTCGACGATGGCGACGAGCTCGGCCTCCTCCGACAGCGAAACGACCGCCGGCAGGTGGGCTGCCGCTCCGATGCCGCCGGCGCCGACGACGGCGATACGGGCGAGGGAATGAGGGGACATGCGAAGGATCAGCCTTTCAGACCTGTGGTCGCGATTCCGGAGGTGAGGTACTTCTGCCCGGCCAGGAAGAAGCCGAACAGCGGGCCCAGGGAGAGCACCGCCATGGCGAACATCGGTCCCCACGCGCTTTCGCCACTGGCATCCAGGAACGCGTTGAGGCCGAGCGGAACGGTGTACATCCGCGGGTCCTGGAGGTACAGCAGCGGGGTGAGGAAGTCGTTCCAGGTCCAGATGAAGGTGAAGATGGCGGTCGTGGCGAGAGCGGGCAGCGTGAGCGGCAGGATGATGCGCCAGTACGTCTGCCACGGGCCGGCGCCGTCGATCATCGCGGCCTGATCGAGCTCACGCGGCAGCCCGCGCAGGAACTGGACCATCAGAAAGATGAAGAAGGCGTCGACGGCGAGGAACTTCGGAACGACGAGCGGGAGGAACGAGTTCACCCAGCCGAGGTTCGAGAAGAGGATGTACTGCGGCACGAGGAGCACGTGGGTGGGCAGCATGAGCGTCGCGAGCATCGCGGCGAAGAAGAACTTGCGACCGCGGAACTCCAGGCGGGCGAAGGCGTAGCCGGCCAGCGAGCACGCGAACATGTTGCCGACGACCGAGAGCCCCGACACGATCGTGGAATTCAGGAAGTAGGTGCCGAAGCCGACACCCGACCCCTGCCACCCCTGCCGATAGTTGTCGAACGTCACCGGGTTAGGGAACGGGTTCACCTCCGAGAAGATGAACTCGCTCTCCTTGAACGACGCGCCGAGCATCCAGATCAGCGGGTAGAGCATGAGCAGGCCGAACCCGACGAGCATGAGGTGGGCGAGCGGCCGCGGGCGCGGCGGACGGATGCTGCCGTCGGCGTTGCGGCGTGCGCGTCCCGTGCCGGAGCGACGTCGTCGTCCGGTGGCGGTGATCAGAGCGGCGGTCTCAGTCGTCATAGTGCACCCAGTACTTGGACAGCCAGAAGTTCACGGCCGTCACGATCGCGATGAAGAAGAACAGGACCCAGGCCATGGCGCTCGCGTACCCCATCTCGAAGTTCGCGAAGCCCTTCTGGTACAGGTACAGCGTGTAGAACAGCGTCGAGTTGACCGGCCCGCCCGTGCCGCCGGAGACGACGTACGCGGGGGTGAAGGCCTGGAATGCCCCGATCAGCTGGAGCACCAGGTTGAACAGCACGACGGGCGTGAGCATGGGCAGCGTGATGTGCCAGAACGCGCTCCACTTCGAGACGCCGTCGACCGCGGCCGCCTCGTACAGGTACTCGGGCACCTGCCGCAACGCTGCGAGGAAGATGACCATCGGCGAGCCGAACGTCCAGACGTTGAGGATGATGAGCGTGCCGAGTGCGGTGTCGGGGTTGCCGATCCAGCTCTCCCCGACGATGCCGAACCAGTCCAGCACCTGATTCACGAGGCCGTTGCGGCCGAACATCTGGCGCCACAGCACGGCGATCGCGACGCTCGCGCCGATGAGGGACGGCAGGTAGTAGATCGAGCGATAGATCGCGAGACCGCGCAGGCCGCGGTTGAGAAGGACCGCGAGCAGCAGCGCGAAGGCGAGCTGCAGCGGCACCGACACGAACACGTACACGAGGGTGACGCGCACCGACTCGAGGTACTTCGGGTCGGAGGTGAACAGCTCGATGTAGTTGTCGATCCCCACCCACTCCGCCGATCCGAGCAGGTTGAAGTCGGTGAAGGACAGGTAGAACGAATACAGCATCGGGCCGAGCGTGATGACGAAGAAGCCGATCAACCACGGCAGGAGGAAGAGGTAGGGGGCGATCTTGTTGCGTCGGACGGCCCGACGCAGCGAGACCGAGCGAGCGGGTGCGGGCCCCGAGGAGGCCCGCACCCGGCCCCTCCCCGGGCGCGCTCCGCCGTCGCCGGCGGACGTTGCGCGCTCCGAGGTAGTGGCGTTGCTCTTCATCGTGGTCAGCCGAGCTCCGACTCGGCGGCCGCGAGGAACTGCGTCGCGGCCTCGCTGACGCTCAGCTGGCCGAACTGCACCTGCTGGGCGTACTCGCTGAACAGCGTGTTGACCGCGGCCGATCCGATCGGTGCGGGCACCGGCGCGGGCGAGCCGTCGGCGCGCACCGCTTCGAAGATGTCGGCGGCCTCAGCCGACGGACCCTCCAGACCGGTCGTCGCGGGGCCGAAGACGTCGGCGTTGGACGGGAATCCGCGGTCGGTGCCGAGGATCTCGTTGGCCTCCTCGCTGTTGAGGAGGAAGTCCACGAGACGGGCGGCCGCCTCGGGATGCTTCGACTGGCTCGAGACGGTGAGGTTCATCGCCGAGCGCAGGTACTGGCCCGGGTCGGGGCTCTCTCCCGGCATCCGCGAGATCGACAGCTCCGACGGGGTGCTGTCGGCGACCGACTGGAACTGGTTCGTGAACAGGAACGTCGAGGTCACGACACCCTGCACGACGGCATCGTAGGGCGTGCCGAGGTACTCGGTCGACACGTCGGGGCTCGGCACCGCGCCGGCGTCGCGGAGGTCTGCCCAGTACTGCCAGAACGACTCGAGCGTCTCCTGGGTGAAGCCGATGCCGTCGGCGGTGAGGAACTCCTCGCCGCGCTGCTTGGCCCACACCTCGAAGATCTGGTAGCTGTGCGAGAGGTCGGTCGTGCCCCACACCTTGCCGTCGCTGGCCTTCGCGATCGCGGCCGAGTAGGCGCCGAGGTCGTCCCACGTGTAGCCCTCGGCGGGGGTCTCCACACCGAGCTCGGCCGACTTCGTCTCGTCGAAGAAGTAGGCGTGGGTCGTGGATCCGAACGTGAGGGCGGAGAGCTCGCCGCCGACGGTCGTCATGTCGACGACGTCCTGCGGCCATCCCTCCAGGCTCAGCAGGTCTTCGTCGACGGCCTTGTTCAGGTCGTACAGCTGGCCGCGGTCGGCGAACTCGACGAGCACCTCGTTGTACAGCTGGATGACGTCGGGCGAGTTGCCGCCGGCGTACTGGGTGGTGATCTTGTCGAGGTAGCCGTCGAAGCCGCCGAAGTCGCGGACGACGGTGATGTCGTCGTTGGCCGCTTCGAACGCGTCGAGGGCTGCGTTGGTCAGCTCGTGGCGGGCGTCGCCGCCCCACCAGGTGAAGCGGATCTCGACGGGCCCCTCTTCGGCTGCGGGCTCCGAGGAGCACCCCGCGAGGCCGATCACCAGAGCGGCCGCGGCCACCCCGGCGATGGTGAGTGTCTTGCGTCGTGTGAACACTGTGTCTTCCTTCTCTTCATTGAGAGTTGCTGAACTCTGGCGTCGTCGCGTCACGGGTACGACGCGTCAGGGGCGCAGTGCGATCGGACAACGAGCAGACTCTTTTGCACAATCGATTTCACTACCGCTTGAAGCATCACTATAGAAGTTGCCAGAAGATCGGTCAACGCCATATTCCGACAAGTGCGCAATCGAATGCGTAAAGTCGTCCGCGGCGCACGCCGCGCGTCATCCGACGGTGCGGGCGTCGATCGCCTCATCCACCGCGCGTCCCTGCGCGATGAGCTGCTCGATCGGCATGAGTGCCGAACCGAGGGCCACGGTGTCTCCGCCGAACGTCGCGGGCACCAGATCGAACTGATCGGCCAGTCGGCGCAGGCTCCGCGCGCGGGTCGCGGCGAGCACGGCATCCGTCCGGCGCTCCATGAGCCGCAGCCCCACCCAGCCGCCGACCACGATGCGCTGCGGGTTGACGAGATTCACCATGCTCCCGAGGGCCGCACCGAGCGCGTCGATCGCGCCGTCGACGACACGGGATGCCACGGGGTCGCCCCCGTCGGCAGCGTCGAGGAGCGCGCCGAGTGCGGTCCAGCCGCTCCCCTCGAACACGCCGCCCGCGGCCCGCCACGCACCGAGGATCGCATCGGCGCCGACGTACGCCTCGACGCAGCCGCGGTCGCCGCAGCGGCACGGTTCGCCGTCGAAGCGGATCTTCGTGTGCCCCCACTCGGTCGCACTGCTGAAGGCACCGTGCGCGAGCTCGCCGTCGTTGACGACACCGAGACCGACGCCGCGGCCGAGGAGCGCGACGAGCGCGTGCGCCGTCCCCCGCGCGGCCCCGAACCACAGCTCCGCCCGCGCCTGCGTCTTCGCACCGTTCTCCGCGAACACCGGAAGATCGCCCGCGAGGTCGGTGGGGATGCCGTGAGGCTCCCACCCCAGCGACTGCGCGAAGAGCGTCTGCGTGCCGTCGGGCGAGGTCTCGACGACGCCGGGAAGCCCGAGGCCGATGCCCAGCACGCGGGGCCAGCGGTCGGCGTTGCGCTCGCGGAGCGCGGCGATCGCTTCTCGCAGGTCGCGGTGGATGTCCTCGGGGGTCTCCTGGTGGGCACCGCCGCGGAACTCCCGGTCCACGAGGTTCAGGCCCAGGTCGAAGAGCTCGACCGCGACACCCCGCTCGCCGACGTCGGCGCCGACGGCGTACGCACCGTCGCGGCGCGGACCGATGATCGCGATCGGGCGGCCGCCGCGCGAAGCCCGGCTCCCGTTCTCGGCGACGAGCCCGGCCGCCATGAGTTCGGTGACGATGTTGGCCACGGCTGCCGTCGACAGCCCGCAGTGGCGCGCCACGTCGGCGCGCGTCGTCTCGCGCTCGCGGATGATGAACTGCAGCGCCGCCGAGCGGTTGCGGTGACGCAGATCGGTGACCGTCAGCGACTCCGCCGCCGCGAGGTGCCGGCCTCCGGGTGCGCTCATCCTCCGAAGGTATCCGGTCACGGGCGCACGGTCACGGTATGCACGACGATCCGCGCGGATGCCGTCAGGGTGAGGGCCTCCCCGTCCCACCGCACGGTCAGCGCGGCGGGGTCGTCGGCATCCACCGTCCACGACGACGGTTCCGCCGCGAACGCGAAGCGCATGACCTCGCCGGGGTCGAGGATGCTGCCTGCGACCTCGTCCGCGGCGTAGTCGGCACCCGAGGGGCGATCCCACACGGCATCCGGGATCGGTTCGGCGGCGGTCTCGGCGATAGGGCGCTCGTCGGCCCGCGCACCTGCCCAGCCGGGGAGGATGAGCGCGGGGCGGGCGAACAGCGCATCGAGCACGGGCGTGCGGACGGCGCAGCGCTCCGCACCCACGGCGTCGAGATACTCAGCGAGTATGCGCCACGCGGCATGCGGCTCCACGTCGGCGGTAGGCTCGGCGATCAGCGACCACTCCTCGGGCGCGGATGCCGACAGCGGCGAGGTCTGCGTATCGAGCTTCTTCCAGGGCCAGAAGTTCCAGCCGATGCCGTGCCGTTCGTACAGTCGCGTCGCGGCATACACCCAGGCGGGGGTGTTCTCGCCACCCTCGCCCATGTAGATCGGAGTCGTGAGAGCGTCGCGCGCCGCGAGGTACGGGGCGATGCTCGTGCGGTCGGGCGGGCACCAGTACCGGTGGAACTGCAGCACCTGATTCGCGTCGAACCGTTCCGCCAGCGGCTCCCAGTTCGTCGCCCAGTGGCTCCCCTCGTACATGAGGAGGTGCCGGTCGTCGATCGCGCGGATGGCATCCGTCAGGTCGCGGTACAGCACGACGAGATCGTCGCCGTAGCGGTGCTGCCACTCGTGGGGCAGCGGCTCGTTCAGGAGGTCGTAGCCGAGCACCGTCTCCTCATCGCGGTAGCGACGGGCCAGCTCCTCCCACAGCGCGATCGTCAGATCGCGATAGCCCGCGTGCATGAACAGCTCCGGCATCCCCCGGGGGGAGTCGTCGATGTTGGTGCCGGTCTGTCCGCCCGGGGCGCCGTGCAGGTCGAGGAGCACCCGCAGCCCGTGGCGGCGGCCGGCGGCGATCGCCCGGTCGACGAGCGCGAACCCGTCTTCGAGGAAGCGACCCTCCTCGTCCTGCAGCACCCGCGCGTTCAACGGCAGCCGCACGTGGTCGAAACCCTGTCCCGCGATGAGGGCGAAGTCGTGCTCGGCGACGAAGCGATCCTGGAACCGGCGCCAGAACTCGGCGGCGCGCTCGGCGCCGACGAGCGACGCGAACCGCGCCTCGATCTGCCGGGGCGAGGCGAGGCCGTCGCCGAAGCGCCACATGTAGCCCTCGGGCAGCAGCCAGTTGCCGAGTCCCACGCCCCGCAGCAGGAGCGGACCCTGGTCGTCGATCAGGCGCGCGCCGTCGGCGCGGACGAATCCGGAGCGGGTCGTGCTCATCAGTTCGGTGTCCTTCACTTGAGTCCGGAGAGGGCGAAGCCCTGCACGATGTAGCGCTGGAAGATGACGAAGACGACGAGGATCGGCACGACCATCAGCGTCGAGGCCGCCATCTGCAGAGCCGGGTTCGTGGCGATCTGCTGGTTGAGGAGCGAGAGACCGACCGACAGGGTGTACAGCCGCTGATCGTTGGCGATGATGAGCGGCCACAGGAAGCTGTTCCACCCGGCGATGAAGGTGAGCACCACCTGCACGGCGAGGATGGGCCCCGACATCGGCAGAACGATCCGCAGGAAGATGCGCCACTCCCCCGCGCCGTCCATGCGGGCCGCCTCGATGACCTCGTCCGGGATCGTCGTCATGAACTGACGGAAGAGGAACACGCTGAAACCCGACACGAGCATCGGCAGGGCGATGCCGATGAGGGTGTTCGTGAGGTCGAGCCCGTTGAGGATCAGGTAGCTCGGGATCATCGTGACCTGCCCGGGGATCATCATGGTCACGAGCACCAGGAAGAAGAGCGCGTCGCGCCCCGGGAACGAGAACTTCGCGAACCCGTACCCCGCTGCCGCCATCAGCAGCAGGCCGACCATGCAGATCGCGACGATCAGCAGGGTGTTCACGAGGTAGCGGCCGAAGTCGAGCTTCACGAACAGCTCGACGAAGTACTCGAAGGTCGGCTCCTGCGGGAGCAGCTGCGGCGGGTAGGCGACCGATTCGCTCCGCGGCTTCACCGAGCCGAAGATCATCCACAGGAACGGGAAGGCGGTCAGGATCGCCCCCACGGCGAGCACGGCGCCGATGACGATCACGCCCGGGCGGACGCGTCGGCGGCGACGGATCTCAGTAGTCGACATCGGCCCTCCTCGCGCGCAGCTGCACGACCGTGATGACCGCGATGACGACGAACAGCACGACCGATCCCGCCGAGGCGTAGCCGAACTGACTCGCCGAGAAGCCCTTCTGATACAGGAACAGCGAGATGGAGGTCGAGGCGCCGAGCGGTCCGCCCTTGGTCAGCACGAAGGGCTCGTCGAAGAACTGCAGCCACGCGATGATCGTCGTGATCGTCACGAAGAAGAGGGCGAAGCGCAGGAGCGGGAGCACGATCGACACGGTCTGCCGCAGCCGGGAGGCTCCGTCGATGGATGCCGCCTCGAGGTACTCCCGCGGCACGCCCTGGAGGGCCGCGAGCAGGATGATGACGTTCAGTCCGATGCCGCGCCACACCGCGACCCAGACCACGGAGAACTTCACGACGACCGGGTCGGAGAGCCACGGCACGGGCGGCAGGCCCACGAGCGAGAGCAGATGGTTGAAGAGGCCGAACTGCGTGTTGAAGAGATACCCCCACACGAGGGCGACCGCGACGATCGCGGTGATCGCCGGGACGAAGTAGAACGAGCGGAGCGCCCGGAAGAACCGGCTCTGGGAGCTGTTGAGGCCGAGCGCGATGAGCAGCGACAGCCCGACGACGCTCGGCACCCCGACGATCGCGAAGAGGGCGGTGTTGCCCATCGCCTGCCAGAAGGCGCGATCGGCGAAGAGCGCGGCGTAGTTGTCGGTGCCGATGAAGCGGATGCGGCTCCAGTCGCCGAGCCCGGCGAGGTTCATGTCGGTGAGGCTGACGATCATCGCGACGGCGATGGGCAGCACGCCGAACGTGATCAGCAGCAGCATCGCCGGCGTGATGAAGGCGTAGCCGGTCAGTCGTGGTCTCATCGTTCTCCCGGGAAGACGGGGCGCGACCCGGTGGCCGCGCCCCGTCGGACGGTGGGTCAGTTGACCGAGGTGCCGGACGTCGTCTGGAACAGGGCGTCGAGCGTCTGGTCGCGGTCGGCGCCCGTCAGCACGATGCTGTTGAGCGCGTCCAGGAGGGCCTTGCCCGTCTCGCCGTCCCAGTTCGGAACCAGCGGCAGCAGGCGCGCGTCGGCGAGCTGCTGGGTGTACACCTCGACCATCGGGTCGGCGGCGAGCGCCGGGTCGCTGAGGGCGTCCTTGACCGTCGGCAGCTGACCGTCGCTCTCGAACCAGGCCACCTGCGTCTCGGGCGTGGAGAGGTAGTCGAGCAGGTCGAGCGCACCGTCGGTGTTGTCGCTCGAACCCCACACGCCGAGGTTCGATCCGGCCAGCAGCGACGTGCCGGCCGCGCCGGTCGGGAGGGTGGTGACGGTCCACTTGCCGTCGAGTTCGGGGGCGGCATCCGCGATGGCTCCGGCGAGGTACGGCCCGCTCACGAGCATCGGGGCGACACCCGAGACGAAGCCCTGCGTCTGGTCGAAGTCGCTGTTGGTGGGCACGCTGCCGTCGGCGTACAGGCCGGTGTACAGGTCGACCGCCCGCTGGAACTCGGGGGTGTCGAAGTCGATCATGCCGTCGGCGTCGACGATCTCGCCGCCCTGGTCCCACGTCATGACGACCGGCAGCGCGCTGTCCCACTGGGGGATGTAGTAGCCGTACTGGCCGTCGCCGCGACCGGCGAGCGTCTTCGCGTCGGCACGGAGCTCGTCCCACGTCGCGGGCGGTGCGTCGATGCCCGCCTCGCCGAGGATGTCGGTGCGGGTGAACAGCACGCGGGTGTCGGACACCCACGGGAGCGAGACGACGCTGCCGCCGATCGCCGTGGCATCCCCGGCCACGCCGTCGATGAAGTTCTCCGCCGCGAGGTGGGGGTGGTCGGCGAGGGTGTCGGCGTCGAGTTCGAGGAGCGCACCGCTGTCTGCGAAGGTGCGGAGCTTGGAGACGCCGATCTGGATGATGTCGGGTCCGTCGCCGCTGGCGACGGCGGTCGTGAACTTCTGGTCGATCGCGTCCCACGGCACGGCGACGGTCTCGACGGCGATGCCCGTCTCCTCCTCGAAGGGGGCGACGAGGGCGTCGAAGTTCGCGGAGCTGTCGCCCATGATCCACACCGTCAGATCGCCCGGGGCGGCGCTCTCCTCGGCGGTGGGAGTGGGGGTGCAGCCGGCGAGGACGAGGGCGCCGACCGCGAGCAACGCGGGCGCCGTGATGCGGGTGCTCTTCATTGAGGTTTCCTTCCCAGAAGGTTCGTACGTCCGCGGCGATGCCGACGTACACGCTGTGCGGGCTCGGTGCCCACCGTCAGTGTGGCGCTTATTCTTCGACTTTGTCAAGCCCAAAGAATAAGTCGGATGCCAACGCTACCCGACGGGCTCTGCCGCCTCCCGCACCCGCCGTCCCGCCGCGCGCACCGCCCCGACGGATGCCGCGATCACGAGCCCCATCCCGACGATCTCGAGGAGGGTGAGGCGTTGTCCGAGCAGGACGAAGCCGGCGACCGCGGCCGTCGCGGGCGCGAGGCTCATGAGGATCGCGAAGGCCGACGCCGGCAGGCGCCGCAGCGCGAGCAGCTCGAGCGCGTATGGGATCGTCGAACTCAGGACCGCGACGGCGGCGCCGAGCGCCAGCAGATCGAGGCGGAGGAGCGCCTCCCCCGCGTTCGCGATCCCGAACGGCAGCGACAGCACCGCGCCGACGGTCATCGCGAACGCGAGTCCGTCGAGCCGCGGAAACGCAGCGCCCACCCGCGCGGATGCCAGGATGTACAGCGCCCAGCTGACCGCCGCCCCGAGCGCGAACACGACGCCGAGCAGGTCGAGCCGGTCGCAGCCCCCTCCGCCCAGCGCCACGACGCCCGCGAGCGCCAGCGCGGCCCAGAGCCACGCGGAGGCGCGGCGACTCGCGATCACCGAGAGCATGAGCGGCCCCAGCACCTCGATCGTCACCGCGACGCCCAGGTCGAGGCGCTGGAGCGCGAGGTAGAAGCAGGCGTTCATGACGGCCAGCACGGTGCCGAACCGCAGCACCGCCCGCCAGTCGGCGCGCGCGTAGCCGCGCCACCCCGGGCGCGCGATCGCCAGCAGGATCGCGGCCGAGAAGACGAGCCGCAGCATCACCATCCCGAGCGGACCCGCCTGCGGGAAGAGCTGGAAGGCGAGGGCGGCGCCCACCTCCTGGCACGCGAGCCCGACGACGACGAACGCGACCGCGGAGGTCGCCCTCGCGTTCACGGCAGGGGGCAGATGGCGCTGTCGACGATCGCCTCGCCGAACGTCGCGGCCTCCCACGGGAGGCCGCCGGCCTCCGGCGCGGTCTCTCCCGACGCGGCGGGAGCCTTGGATGCCACGGCGGCGAGCTGCCACGCAAGCTGCCGGGCGACGGTGCCGCTCGCGCGCGAATTGTTCAGCACGACGGCGACCGAGAGGCCCGTCTCGGTGTCGGCGTACGCGGCCGTCAGGTACCCGGGTACGGAGCCGGAGTTGCCGAGGAGCGAACCCGCCTGGAACGCTCCGCCCTTCGCGGTGAACCACGATGGTGCGCTCCCCGAGATCGGCAAAGGATCGGCGAACCGCTCGTCGGTGTCGTACGAGCGCACCCCGAGCGCCACCGCCTGGATGTAGTCGCTGAGCTCGTCGATATCGGACACCGCACCGCCGGCAGTGAAGCCGGTCGTCGGCGACATCGACGTCAGGTCGGTGGGGGCGGCGCAGTTCGTGGCGCCCTTCGCGGTGCCCGAGCGAAGGCCGTTGAGCCAGCCGTCAGAGCCCCTCGTCGTCTGCGGGAGGCTGCTGCCGTCCATCTCCAGGGGCGCGAAGACGTACTCCTCGAAGAGCTCGGCCGCGGTCTGGTGCGAGGCGCGCTCGAGAGCGAGCGCGAGCAGCAGGTAGCCGGTGTCGGAGTCCTTGTACGCGGCGCCGGGCTCGCCGTCGACCCCCTTCGCCACACCGTAGGCCACGAGCTCCTTCGCGCTCCATTTGCGGGTGGGGTTGGCGTACCAGCGGCTGGCGACCTCGTCGGCGTAGGTGCTCAGGCCACTCGAGCTGTCGCAGAGCTCGCCGAGGGTGACCTCAGCGAGCGAGGGGAACCCGCTGAGCCACTCGCCCAGGGCGTCGTCGATCGAGACGATGCCGCGATCGGCCATCCCGTACAGCACGTCGCACGTCATCGTCCGGGTGACCGGGCCGATGCGGAACTTCATGTCGGTGGTCACCGCCGGGCCCTCGGGCGTGGTCGTTCCGAGCGCCTTGGTCCACACTCCCGACCACGGCGCGCGCACCTCGACGATGGCGCCGGTCGATCCCGTCGCGGCCATCGCCGTCTCCACGGCCGCCTGAAGCCGCTCCTGCATGTCGCCGGGAAGGTCGCCCTCCGCCTGGGCGATGGGCTCGCGTTCGATCGAGGCACCCGGAGCGCAGGCCGTGAGGCCCAGAACGGCGACGGTCAGCGCTGCGAGCAGACGATGTCGACGATGACTGCTCGGCATCCGTGACCCCCCGATTCGTATCGGATTCCAGCCTACGTCATGGCTTCCCGCGGCCCCGGGTCGGCGCCCCGCGGGGGGCGGCTCGCCCGGATCGGATGCCGAGGATATGCGACAGTGTCCCCATGACCCACGTCTTCGACGACGCCGCGCTGCGCGGCGTGCTCGGCCACATGAACAACGATCACATCGACGACAATGTGCTCATCGCGCGCGCCTTCTCGACGGTGCCCGACGTCGTCGCGGCCGAGATGACCGGGTTCGACGGCGACGGCGGCCAGTGGCGGGTCGTGACGGCCTCCGGGGACGACGACACCGTGCGCATTCCGTGGCCTGGCGGGGCCATCACGGAGCGACACGAGGTGCGGCGCGAGATCGTGGCGCTCTACGACCTCGCGTGCGCGCGCCTCGGCGTGACTCCGCGCCCTCACGAGTGACAGGACCGCCGCGACAAACCTTCGGCGTGGCCGCGCTGTGGGATGCGGACCTGCGCACCGCCGCGCCAGCCAACCCCCGCCGCGACAAGTGGGCGATTGAAAGAACCCCAGACGATCCTGCACACGCCGGCCGAGGTAAGGAGGACCGCTTGAGCGCGCTCAGTCCTCGCCAGATGTCGACGTGCGGCTGATCCTCGGCGACAAGAAGTACGCGCGACTCCGGAAGGCGATCGGCTCGACGGGACTCGCGTTCCTCGGCCCCGCTATCGGCGAGTACCTTCCCACGCGAAAGGGCCTGCCGATCGACTTCCAGATCCAACACAGACCGCCGCGAACCACCACCATCCGAGCGGGATGCGGAACCCGCTCGGACTGCGCACGCTCGCGAACTACAGGGGGGACGCCCCCATCAAACTCAAGAGGAGAGGCGCGGCATGAGCGATATGAAGATGTGGGCCACGGTGCAGCAGGCCGCGCTGCTCGTGGGACGAGACAAGTGACAGATCCATCGGTGGATCAGCGCGCACCGACTTGCGACTCGCGTCAACTCCAACGGCATGACCGAGGCGCTCTCGAGGCCGTGCTGAGAGTCGAGTCGGAGGTCAAGCAAGGACGTCCCCGCAGCTCCGTCAGCCACCGCCGCCGGTGATGGACAGGATGTTCGCGGTCGTCCCTATAGCACCCTCCGCAACACGGCCGCCGAAGCTCACGTACGGCGCGACCCGCTTCGCGGCGGCGAGCAACTTCCGCCCCGCGGTCCGCGTATCCGCCGCCTTACTCAAGGTCTCGGCCAACATCGTCATCACGCCGATCAACTCGTGGACGCGGGCAATCAGGTCTGCCTCGCCGAATATCGCAGACTCCTGTATCACCCGCCTGCACGACGAGATCAGCTCGAACACATACCGCCGCTCGACGAAGGACAGGGGGATGTCATCCGACTCGAGCATCTCGACGATCTCGTCGAGGGCCGACAGGCTGGAGTCTGTGCGCGCCGGCGACATCGACACCGCGATGCCGCTCGTATCGATCAGATCAGCGAACGCGCGCAGCAGATCGATCGACGCGGAGTTGATGATGACCTTCGCGGTTTGAGCGCCTCCAGCCCAGTCGACGTCCGGGGCGAAAACTCCCTCAGCCCATTTCGGGAAAGCTCGTCGATAGTGCAAGACGTCCTTCCCCGAACGCTCGAAAGCATCGAGAAACTCAGATACCCGAGCCAAGCGGCTGGCGTAATCGATCTGATTTGCCCACCCGACCACCTGATCGTGTTGAGCGCTCACCCCACGCAGATCCCGCATTGACTGTCGAGCGGTGACCTGTTTGACGTCGTCCAGGTAGTCCGCGAGTTCACGTGCAGGGTTCCCCATGCGGCGAGAGTAGCGGCGGGCCGACACGCCGATGAGAACGACGTGCGGATATTCGTCAAAGCCGTCACGATTGGACGGCTTTGGCGGACTCTGCCCACGACGAAGCCGGGTGCTAAAGGGTGATGTGGAGCGACCGCCAGTCACCCTGGCCGTTGTCTTCGTACCGGTACCGAATCGTCATCTTCTCCGGGCCGGGCCCGGAAACGCGCAACACCGCGAACTCGAACGAGTCGCCGAACTCGTAGCGCCCATCAGGGTGGTTGGTCTCGATATGCACAAGCCCCTTAGTCCTCTCCGGCTGCACGGTGATGGACTCGACAATGATCAACCGCTTGGACGTGTTGGTGGCCCGGTACATCGAGCCACCCGCGGGGCCAACGCTCCAGTCATCCGGTCGCGACTTCTCCCGCTCGATCTCGTTCGCTTCCTCCTGAGCCTCCGCTTGCCGAATGAAGGCCGCGTTGGCCTCAGTCGCGAGTCGCACGCTCTCGTCACGCGCCTCCCGCGCCTCGTTGCGTGCCTCCTGCGCGTCCCGCCGGCTCTCCGTCGCGGCCCGCGCCTGCACGAACGTGAACACGGCCGCCGCCACTGCCGCGCAGGCACCGACCAGCGTCACCCACAACGTCGCGGCATCCATCAGTTCTCCCAAAGCTCTTCAGCGGCATGCTTCGCAGCGAGTGACTCCTCGGCGCGGAGATTGCTGGAGGCTTGTGAGAAAGCTCGCTCGGCGTCCACGAGCGCGGCGCCCGCCGCACCCAGGGGCGGAATGTGGCTCGTGCGAGCCGTTCCAGTACCGGGCACGTAGAACTGCCAGTCGGAGGGCCCCTCCCACTCGCGGTTGGCGTGGCTGCTCGGCCAATACCCTCGCCCGTGGAACAGCGCACCGAACGCAAGACGCGCGCGTTCTACGGACTTCCACACGACATCCGCCGACTCCCCCGGGACGGCCTTGAGTTCGCGCCCCCAGTCCTCCAGAGCCTTCCGGTGCCACTCCGCGAGCGCCGCCAGATCTGCGCGCAGAGCAGGGACACCATCCCCCAGCGCGACGGTCACCTCCGGCTGCTTCATCGCAGTGAACTTACCCTCGGCCAGCATCGACTCACGCAGGTGCTCGCCCTGCGCCCCCGCCCACTCCGCCCAAGCCTTGAGCAGCGCCGCCCGAGCCTGTTCGACCTCAGCACGCGCACTCTCGATCTCATCCTGTGCCATCGCCAACACTCTCCTCACTCCAGTCAGATGCACCCCCGAGAATGCCACGCACTGCCGACGACGCGCCCACCATTCCGCCCCAGCCGCGCCCATCGCGCACACGCTGACACCGGGATCGAGTCCCTGAAGCGGAGGTGAACCCGCACATGGCCGCAGTGTTCGACCAGGCGCTCGCGCGTGAGTTGCACGGCCAGGAGCTCGACGGGCTCATCTTCCGGGGCCGAGGCGGACGTCCGGCCGTCGACGTGGTGGCGGAGTTCCCCTAGGTGTCGCAGGTCGACCCGAAAAGGAGATCCGGATCGTGTCACTCCTGGACGCGGCATCCGCGATCACCACGGAGACGAAGGTCCGGCGCGCGAATCCCGACTGGGACGCCGAGCGGGTCGCGCGTGAAGTCGCGGGTATTCAGACGGAGCGCGGAATGCCGGCGCCCGACCCGGCAGAGCTCACAGGCTGAGCCCGAGCAACAGTCGAAGCGCGTTGATCGTCTCGTCGTCGGTGACGAGCTGCCCGAAACGGTCGCGTGCTGAGTCGAACCAGGATGCCCCGATCGTCCCGTTCGCGATTAGCTGGTGCTTCACGGCGCACCTGTACGGGTCACCGCGGTAGGTGACGGTCTTGATCTCGATTCGCTGATTCTTCATGGCCTCAGCGTACGAACCGTTCGCGGCGCCCGTGCCCATGTCCGCTGAAGGCGAGCATGGGAGAGGCTTCCCGCTGTCCGGCCACGCGAGTTCGGGCGGAGCTTGCGATCCTAGCGACCGACCCCGAGACCTTCACCGGCTGATCAGCGCCACACACCTTCGAGGGACTGGGGCGTCCCGAGCGGTGTGACCCAGGTCACCTCCCACTCGATCCGAGGAAAGCCGCCTTGACCCTTGTAGGGCGGGAACTCGAAGACGACGTGCCCTTCGCTGGGGACTTGGTCGGCCTTCTCGGTCCGGAGCTTGCCGATGGCTCGGACCCTCACCTTCACGTTGAGCGCCGGGTCTTCTCCGTGGTTGTAGAGCCGGAACTCGCCCTGCGCGGATACCCACGTCGGCTCCCAGTGGACGTCGTTGACCTCGATCTTCCGCGCTTCGCTGGCCGCGACGATGTCGCGAGCTTCTCGCGCGATCGCGTTGGCTTCCGTGAGCGCCGTCGCCGCGGACTCCTGCGCGGTCACAGCCTTCTTCCGCGCTTCCTCTGCAGCCTTACTGGCTGTCTCCGCGGCATCTCTCCTGCGACCGGCTTCTATCGCCTGCCACCACGCGATGGCCGCGGCTCCTGCGGAGACGACGAAGGTGCCGATGCTCAAGGGCAGCGCTGGGTCCATGAGCGAACTGTATCGACTTCCCGGCCTCCCGGCCGGGTTGGCCCCACGCACACGGGGCACCACTACTACCCGACGGCCGAGCGTCGTCGCTGACCGCCCAGGGGTACTCCGGCCCCATGCAGAGGGTCGCGCGCGCCCGAGAGACGAAGTGCGTACGAGCGGGTGCCAGATCCCTCAACCCTGCCGGCTGGTAAGCGATGACCTCGGGCCGAGTCAGCCCACCCGCTCACTCATTGCAGTTCTTCTGCACCTCGAAAGCGACGAAGTTTTGATTCTCGTATGTTTTCCCGTCGATCTCGTAGGTGACGATGAATCCGTCGGCCGTATGCGTACCATCACCCGTTGGGGCGACTACGAGAGCGAACGATTGTTCGCCCCCAGGCTCAATGAGCGCCCCTGCCACCTCCTCGCGCTGATCCCAGGTTTTGATCTTGGGAGGATAACCAGCAGCCCCGATGTATCCGTCATCGGGGGGAAGAATGTACGACGCTTCAAGACTGAGGCCCTGCGGCTCCGCTAGTCGAAGTGCGGTCAGTTTCGCGGGCGCTGTCCCAGGTATGGAAAAGACGTCGCCGAACGTGACCTTCTCCCCCCCGGAACTCATGCAGGTCTCCCACTCGTCGGGGCCACCAAGATTCATCGGTCCGGCCGCCGGTGCGACGGCGCAGCCACTCGTGATCACCGCGATGGCGATGACTGCGCTCGCCGCACCGATCCGTCTCACGGCTTCACCACAAGCGTTCCCGAACTGTTGCCACCTGGAGTGCCGGTGGTCCCGCAGAGGGTCGCTGCGCTAGTGAAGTCGATGAATATCTTGGTGTTCGACGAGTAGTTGGATTGCGCGTTTACGTCGATCCCGATGGCCGGGCCGAGATCTACGCCGCCTGTGAAGGTGCTAGCGGTTCCGTTCGTCTTTTCCTTGTCAGACCCGGCCTCGTACTGAGCGCACAACCCGACGGTGCTCGGGGTGCCGGACAGGCTTACCGAGCTTGTTCCTCCGATGAAATTGACAGCACGCACCATTTCCTCTTGCCCGCACCTGCGCTTGAAGTTGAAGTACTCCCATTGCGTGCGCCACCTGCGGCTGGCATTGCCCGTGAGGAGCGGAAAGCCGTCAGTGCTATCTACTGTGACCGTCGACGTCCCGGATGCACGCCAAGCTCCGGCGGAGCCACCCATTCTCACAGCGATGCCCAACTTGGACTCCGAATTCGTTCGGTAGGTGAACTTGGCTGTGATGCCCGTCTTCTTTACGTAGGCCGCACCCACTGCAACCCACTTTGCGCCTGCGGAGTCCCGCTTCCTCCAACCACAGGAACTGAATTTGAGAGGGTCCGGGGCGAGGGTCGCGTCGCCTGTGCTGTTGGCGTGAGTATCGGTGGATGCACTCATCGTGAACGTGCCGAGGGATGTGGAGAGAGTCGCGGCGCTTGCCTCCGCGGAACGAGCGTTCGGGTTGCTGGGGACAGGCGTCGATTCGAGAAATTGCGACGACTGGTATCCATCGGCGAAGACAACCACCTCAAAGTCAACGAAACCTTCAGCCGACGCGTAGGGGTAAAGGCTTGTCACACTAGGCGTGAGTTTGAACGAGCCGCTGGAGGACGTTCGATCCACGGCGACAACCTTCGTGGGAACATCTGCGTCGTACGCCAACCCCGATAGGACGGCGTTGCTCGGCCACGCGATCAGTTCCACTCTGGCGTTGGGAAACGCCGCACCAGCTACATTTTTCGCGGTTCCGATGAACTGTGCCGTCCCCGGCAGCGTGCTCGAGTACTGCAAGCCCGTTACCTCGTCAACATTCGGATCGGTCGCCGATGCCGTCAATGGTGAAGCGACTAGTCCCGCCGCGAGTACCAAGGCCCCCACTGTTTTGAATCGGCGCATGATCGCCTCCGTATTGTCCGCCGCCGATGGCGCTCCGTTGCGATCAGTCAGCGTTATCGTGAGTCTGACCCAGACACGCCGCCACCGTCCAGGAAAACATTCACGCTCGCCCGCAGATCCGGGCGACGCTCATCGCCCGGGAGAGGCGTCAACGCGACTGGACGCCGCGAAGGGCGCCCATGACAACTGTTCCGAGCTCGAGTCGGACCTGCGCCCGTCCGAACCCCCACAGACCCCCATCGCGACCGTGACGGACCACTGCCCGCAAGACGTCCGGTGCGCCCGCGGGTGACCCCGAACCCGTCCCGGTGGCGGAGAAGGAGCATCCCCATGTCCACGATCAGCATCAGCGCGCTGGGCCCCGGTTTCCCGCCGGCCCGGGACCGACCGTTCCTGCGGTTCTTCGCCCGGTGACGGAGCCCGGAGGTGGCGACCCCGCATCGACCGACCCCGCACCCGCACCTGCGCCTGCGGAACCGGCACCGGCCGACCCGCCCGCGGAACCTGCTGCGCCCCCGGCCGAACCGGCCGAGCTCGCGCAGCCGCCCGCCGGGGACGAGACGTTCTCCAAGGAGTACGTCGAGAAGCTGCGCCGTGAGGCCGCGAGCTAGCGGGAGAAGGCGAAGACCGACGCGGCAGCCGCCGCTGAGGCCGTCAAGACCGAGCTCGCGCAGTCGATCGACAAGGCCCTCGGGCTGGTCAAGGACGACACCCCGCCAGACCCGACCGTGCTCGTCGAGCGCGCCGAGAACGAGCGGAACCAGGTAATCGAGCGGGGCAAACACCCGCCTCACGGTGGGCGCTATCGCGAAGCAGGTGCTCGCCACCCTCTACGAGTCGACGTTCCTCGGCCCGCTGGTCCACGTGGACTACGGCTCGGAACGGCATCCAGCTGCAGGACGCGACCGAGGGCTCCGTGCCCGTCATGCTCGACAAGATCGCGGACGTCTCGTTCGCGGTCACCGACGAGGACATGTCGCTGAAGATCGAGGGCTTCGACGAGCAGCTGCTCTCGCCCGCCCCCGCACTAGTGACAGGACCTCCGCGAGAAACCTTCAGGTTAGCTGTACCTAACTTCCGCTATGCTCGTGCCATGCCCGAGCTGATCCCGTTCTCCACGGCGCTCCGCGAGCGCTCGTCCTCCGCCCACGCCGGCAGCGAGCACGCCGGATTCATGGCCGACCTCATGCGCGGCCAGGGCACGCGCGATGACTACATCGCCCTCGTCGTGCAGCACTGGTTCATCTACGACGCGCTCGAAGCGGCCGCCGAACGGATGAAGGCCGACCCGGTCGCCGCGACGTTCATCAGCGACAAGCTCACCCGCCTCCCCGCGCTCGAGGCCGACCTCCAATTCCTGATCGGCGCCGACTGGCGCGACCGCGTCGAGCCGCTGCCGACCACCCGTCGCTACGTCGATCGCATCCGTCAGGTCGCCGCCACGTGGGCCGGGGGCTTCGTGGCCCACCACTACACCCGCTACCTCGGCGACCTCTCGGGCGGGCAGTTCATCGGCCGGCTCATGGCGCGGCAGTTCGGCTTCGAGACGAACGGCATCGGCTTCTACCTCTTCGCCGACATCGCCGACCCCAAAGCCTTCAAGGAGGTGTACCGCGAGCAGCTCGACGCCGCCCCATGGGACGCCGCCGAGCAGGAGCGCGTGATCGACGAGGTCCTCGTCGCGTACCAGTTCAACACCGACCTGTTCACCGACCTCGCGGCCGCGAAGTCGGCAGCCGCCACGGCCTGACGCCGCGACACCGCGCGCGGGCGCCGGTGTCAGCCGGCGCGCTCGGCGGCGCGCACGCCGGCCATGAACCGCCGCACGTCGGCATCCACGAGGATGTCGCTCGGGCGCAGCGGACGGCTGAGGTACAGGCCGTCGAGGCTCGTGAGACGCGAGAGCGCCACGTACGTCTGCCCCGGGGCGAACGCCCCCGAGCCGAGGTCGATGACGGCGCGATCGTACGTCTTACCCTGCGACTTGTGGATGGTGACGGCCCACGCCAGCCGTAACGGGAACTGGGTGAACTCGGCCACGATGTCGCGGGTGAGCTTGCGGATGCCCGGGTCGTACGCGTAGCGGAAACGCTCCCAGACGGTCGGCTCGACGTCGTGCTCCTCGCCGTCGAGCTCGACGCGGACGGTGCCGCCCGCGATGCGCGTGACGGTGCCGATCGAGCCGTTGACCCAGCGCGGCCCCTCTTTCCCGCCGAGGTCGTTGCGCAGGAACATCACCTGCGCCCCCACCTTCAGCTGCAGCTCGACATCGGCGGGGTAGGCCTCGCCCCGACCGAAGTCGCCGCTCACGTCGGCGCGCGCCGTCTGCACCGGCCCCGTCAGGGCGTCGAGGTGGCGCTGGTTGATGCGGTTCACGATGTCGTTGCGCGTCGCGAGGGTGATGATCGGCGGCTCGCCGTCGACGGGTTCCGGCACGGGGCGCGCCCCCGCCGCGTTCAGCATCCCCGCGATCTCCGCCGTCACCACCCCGTGCCGCACGGCGTTGAGCATCGCCTTGAACCCGTCGTCGGACTGCCGGTGGATCTCCCGCAGCTCCTTGATGTGGAGCGGCGCCCCGACGCGGCCGAGATCGAGCAGACCGTCGGAGCGGATGGCGCCGGCGTCGGCGCGCGGTCCTGCCCACACCTGCGCGTCGAAGAACCAGAACGATCGGTAGTGGTCGTTGATGTACTTGAGCTCGTCGCCGCGCGGCGGCACCGGCGACAGTTGGTACGGATCGCCGAACATGACGATCTGCACCCCGCCGAACGGTTCGGACCGGCGACGACGCGCCTGGCGGAGCGAGCGGTCGATGGCATCCATGAGGTCGGCGTTGACCATCGAGACCTCGTCGATGACGAGCGTGTCGATCGCGTTCATGATCTTCCGCGCGGGCTCGGACTGCTCCAGCTCACTGTCGGCGATGAGGCCGATCGGCAGTCGGAAGAGCGAGTGGATCGTCTGCCCCTCGACGTTGAGGGCCGCAACGCCCGTCGGCGCGCACACGGCGATCTGCTTGTGCGTGTTCCACGCGAGGTGCTGCAGAAGCGTGGATTTTCCGGTGCCCGCCCGGCCCGTGACGAACACGTGCTCGCGCGTGTCCTCGATCAGGCGGAAGAGCTCCTCCTGCTCGGCGGACAGGGCGGGGATGCTCACCGGGTCCATGCTAGTTGTCAGCCGGGATTTCCTAGACTGACACGATGCAGGATGCGACGAGCGGGCCGGATGCCGCGGCGGAGACCCCCGTGGTCCCGACCCGCCGGCGTGCCCGTCGCCGTCCCGTCGCCTTCGATCTGACCGCCCTCGCCGTCGTCGGCGTGCTCCTGGCCGGCGCCCTCGCGGCCGCCGGGGCGGTCGTGTACCAGCAGCTCTACAGCCCGGCCGCCTTCGTGAGCCGCTACCTCGATCTCCTCGCCCAGGGGCGGGCCGCCGACGCCCTCGCCGTCCCCGGGGTGCGCGTGGAGTCCTCGCAGCTGGAGGCCGCCGGTCTTCCGACGGATGCCGCCGACGCGCTGCTCCGGGGCGCCGCCCTGGCCCCGCTCGACGCCATCGAGGTCGTCTCGACCGCCGAGAAGGACGGCGTGTCGACGGTCACGGTCGAATACGATGCCGGACCGCACCGGGCTCGGACGTCGTTCGCCGTCGAGCAGGCCGGCATGATCGGAGTGGCGCCCGCGTGGCGATTCGCCAAGACGCCTCTGGCCGTGATCGACCTCACGGTGCGCGGGGCGATGCAGTTCTCGGTCAACGGCTTCGAGATCGACAAGCGCCAGGTGCTCGAGGCGGGCGTCGACGCCGACCCGCTGGAGCCGGTGCCGCTGCTCGTCTTCTCGCCCGGCCTCTACTCGATCGCCGTCGACACCCCGCTGTCGACGAGCCCCGGCGTCGCCGTGCTGTCGGACAAGCCGCGGGCGGAGATCCCCGTCGACCTGCAGACGGAGGCGACGGACACCTTCACGGACGTCGTGCAGAAGGAGGTGGAGTCGTTCCTCGACACGTGTGCGACCCAGGAGGTGCTCCAGCCGACCGGATGCCCGTTCGGGTTCACGGTGCGCAACCGCATCGTCGACGTGCCGACGTGGTCGATCGCGGAGCAGCCCGTCGTGTCGATCGAGCCCGACGGCGCCGACTGGAAGATCACCCGGACGCAGGCCGTCGCTCACATCGAGGTCGACATCCAGTCGATCTTCGACGGTTCCGTGCGGCGCGTCGACGAGGACGTGCCCTTCTTCCTCGAGGGTGACATCACCGTGCTGCCGGACGGCACGGCATCCATCACCGTCTCGTCAACCGACTGACGCCGACACCGGTGCGGGAGCGGATGCCGCCGCGTCGGCGTCGCTGACGAGCGGTCGCCGGGGCCACCAGAAGCGGTCGCCGGTGAGGAACGCGAGCGCCGGGACGATGACGGTCCGCACGAGCAGAGTGTCGATCAGCACACCGATACAGACGATGATGCCGATCTGCGTCAGGGTGATGAGGGGCAGCACCCCGAGCACGGCGAATACCGCCGCCAGCAGGATGCCGGCGCTCGTGATGACGGCACCGGTCGCCGCCAGGGCTCGGATCATGCCGCGCGTCGTGCCGAGCGTGCGGGATTCCTCCTGCGCTCGGGTGACGAGGAAGATGCTGTAGTCCACGCCCAGCGCCACGAGGAACAGGAAGCTGAACAGCAGCACGTTGACGTCGATGGCGGGGAAGCCGAAGAGGGGCGTCTGGAACAGCCACCAGCTGGCGCCGACCGCCGAGAAGAAGCTCGCCACGACGGCCAGCAGCAGCAGGAGCGGGGCGACGAGGGCGCGCAGCAGCACGATGAGCACGATGAGCACCAGCACGAGGATCAGCGGGATGATGAGCGCCTGATCCCGGGCCTGTGCGTCGGCGACGTCGAGGGCGCGTGCGTCGAGCCCGCCGACCAGCGCCGTCCCCGATCCGACGTCGTCGAGCTGGGAGCGCATCTCCCGCACGGCGTCGAAGGCCTCGGCGGTCTCGGCGTCGGCGTTGAGCGTCACGTCGATGCGCACGAGGTCGCCGGACTCGTCGCCGGCGACGGCGGTGTCGACCCCGGTGAGTCCCTGCAGCGCGTCGACGGTCTCGGCCGCCTCCGCGCGGGGGGCCACGACGACGGCCGGCGAGGTCGTTCCCGCGGAGAACGCCTCCGCGAGGATCTCCTGGCCGCGCACCGCCTCCGGCTTCTGCAGGAAGCGGTCGTTCTGCGAGAGTCCGGTCTGCACGAAGAACATTCCGCTGGCGAGGGCTGCGAGGACGACGAACCCGGCGGCGGCGACCCAGCCCGGGCGGCGCGAGACCGCGACGCCGAGCTTGCCCCACGGGCTGCGCGAGATGGCATCCGGGGAGCCGAACCGCGGGACGTAGGGCCAGAACAGGCCCCGCCCGAAGAGCACGAGGGCGGCGGGGAGCACGATGAGCGCGAACGCCATCGCCACGACGATGCCCACGGCGCACGCGAGTCCCAGCGCGCGGTTGCCGGCGAGCTCGCCGAGGAGCAGGGTCGCGAGGGCCAGGGCGACGGTCGAGCCGCTGGCGAGGATCGCGGGCCCCGCTCCCCGCACCGCGCGGCGCATGGCCTCGCGGCGATCCTCGTGGAGCCGCAGTTCGTCGCGGTAGCGCGCGATGAGGAGGAGGGCGTAGTTGGTTCCGGCGCCGAAGACCAGCACCGAGAGGATGCCGGTGACCGACGCGTCGAGCTGCACACCGGCGGCAGCGGCGACGCGTCGGGCGACGATGCCTGCCGAGGCGTCCGCGACGCCGATCACGACGAGCGGAACGAGCCACAGCCAGGGGCTCCGGTAGGTGATCAGCAGGAGGATGGCCACGACGATGACGGTCGTGAGGAGGAGAGTGAAGTCGGCTCCCGCGAACACCGCGGCGACGTCGACCTCGAAGCCCTCGGCACCGGTGAGGTAGACCCGCACGCCGTCGAGGTCCTCGGCGGCGAGATCGCGGATCTCCTGCGCACGCTCGGCCTGCTTCTCGACGTCGGGCTCGGGGTCCAGCGGCACGACCAGGAGCGCGACCTCGCCGTTGTCGGCGACCTGCGCGGGCGGGATGAACCCGTCGGGAGTGAGGTCGACGAGCTCGCCGAAGGCCTTCGCGTCGATCGCGGCGCGCTGCTCATCGCTGAGCGCCCCGTCCTCGCCGGCGAACACGACGAGAGCGGACGTGCTGTCGGCGCCGGGGAAGTCCTCCAGCAGCTTCTCCACCTGGACGGACTCCGCCGAGTCGGGGAGCCCGACCGCGGGGGCGGTCTCGGCCTCCTCGGTGGAGCCCCAGGCGAAGAGGGCGCCGACGGCGGCGACAGCCAGGACGAGGACGATCCACGACGTGCGCGCGGACGTGATGAGGCGGAGGAAAGACGACATGAGGGCTCTCTCGCAGTGGATGTATCTCGCTAGCTTATCTAGCTACATGACAAGCTAGCGTATCGATGCCTACAATCAAAAGATGGCGGAATTTCGACCGCGTCCCTCCGACGACGATTCGGAGCGGATCACCCAGCCGGGGGGATTCCCCCTCCGGCCGGCGACGATGCTCCTGCGCGACTTCCTGGAGGTCAGCGAAGCGTTCGAACGCATGATGAGGCGAGAGCTCAAGGTCAACGCGACCGACCTCGAGATGATGGAGAACCTGATCGCCTCCGGGCCGCTTCCCCCGTCGGAGCTGTCCGAGCGACTCGCGATCTCCACGGCATCCATGACGACGGCGATCGACCGCCTCGAGGCGCTCGGGCATGTCACCCGCGAGCCCCATCCCACGGATCGGCGCCGCGTGCTCGTCGTTCCCACCGAGGACTCCCGCCGCGAGGCGATGTCGCTCCTGATGCCGATGATCCTCGCGATCGACGCCGAGATCGACCACTTCACCGACGACGAGCAGCGGGTCATCACCGACTACCTCACGCGCGTCGTCGGCACCTACCGGCGTCGCGTGACGGGCGACGACGCGGCGGACTGACCCGCTCCGACAACTCCCCCGGTTCGGTCACTCCGGCGGCCGACGCTCAGCGGCGGGCGTCGCGCTCGGCGAGCTCCGCGAGCCGCCGGTTGTAGTCCTCCAGCTCGGCGTCGCCCGTGCGCTCGGCCTGACGGTCGGCGCTGCGCTGCGCCCTCTCGTCGGAGCGGCTCCACTGCACGGCCACCACGATCGCAAGGATGAGCGTCGGGATCTCCCCGACCGACCACGCGATGCCGCCGCCGGTGTACTGGTCGGCCAACGGCGACGCGCCCCATGTGCGACCCATCGCACCGAACCACTCGGCCACGAAGAGGCCGGATGCCATCATGATCGCGATGCCGAAGAACGCGTGCATCGCCATGACGCCGATCAGCAGCACCAACCGGAACGCGTGGGGCAGGCGGTACGGCACGGGGTCGATCCCGACGAGCGACTGCACGAACAGGTAGCCGGAGATGAGGAAGTGGGCGATCATCCACTCGTGACCGAGGTGGTCGTACAGCGACCAGCGGAAGAGCTCGCTGTAGTAGAACACCCAGAGCGACCCGATGAACATCGCGGCGGCGAACAGCGGGTGCGTCACGACCCGGGCGAACGGAGTGTGCACGGCCCACAGCACCCACTCGCGCGCTCCGCGCGTGCCGTCGTCGCGCTTGCGCACGGCGCGAGCAAGGAGGGTGACCGGAGCGCCGAAGACGAGACACATCGGGATCGCCATGGACAGCAGCATGTGACCCACCATGTGCATGCTGAACAGGTAGTCCTGATACGCGTTGATCGGTCCGCACGTGACCCAGCCGAGCAGCAGGAGTCCGACGATCCACAGCACCGTGCGGTGCAGGGGCCACCGGTCGCCGCGGCGCTGCAGACGCCGCACCCCCGCCAGGTAGAAGAACAGGCCGAACCCGACCGCGAACGCCCACAGCGGATCGACGTCCCACGACGTGAACCAGCGGTCGATCGTGAGCTCCGGAGGAAGCGGGGCCCCCGTCAGCACCTCGGCGGGCGTCTGCACGTCGGGCAGCGAGGTGTCCACGGCGGGCGGCGTGCGGGCCAGGGCGGCCGCGGCACCGCTCGCGATGCCCATGAACGCCAACTCCAGCGCGATGAGGCCCCAGAACACGCGGGATGCGGCATCCTCCGCGATGCGCGCGATCAGACGCCGGCGGTACCAGGCGCCGAGCACGCCGATCGACAGCAGGGCAACGATCTTCACGAGCAGCAGCGCCCCGTACGGGGTGGCGAGCTGCGCGATCCCCACGCCGCCGGCCACCGCGCGGACGGTGCCCGACAGCGCGACGACGACGAAAGCCGCGAGGGCGATGCTGGAGTAGCGACCGAGCACCGCCGCGACGCCGCCGCGGTCGAGGAGGGGACGCACGACGATGAGCAGCAGCAGTCCCCCGAGCCACACGGCGGCACCGATGACGTGCAGCGCGAGCGCCATGACGGCGGTGTTGTGGTTCGCCTCCTCGCCCGAGTGGCCCTGCGACGCCATCGGGATCAGGGCGGCCACGGCGAGGACGCCGACGATCAGCGTGGTCGTCCAGCCGCGCACGGCGAACGTGAGCACGGTGAGCACCGCGCCGGCGATCGTCGTCAGCAGCCAGGCTCGGCCGAGATCCGTGTCGACGAGGAAGCGCCCCAGCTGCTGCCCGAACTGCGCATCGGCGCTGGGGGCCTGGTTGTAGACGCTCAGGAACGTGAGGAAGGCCGTGATGGCCGCGCTGATCGTGAAGCCCGCGGCAGAGACGGATGCCGTGTCGAGCGCCGCGTCGAAGGGGCGCTCCCCCGCGCGAAGGGAGAACAGCGCGAGGACGAGTGAGCCGATCATCCCCGCTGCCGTCAGGTTCACGACCAGCTTGACGGCGGGGAGCCCCCACCGCACGATGGGCCCGGGGTCTCCCACGACCAATGGCGCGGCCCCGCCGCCGTACGCCAGCCCGAGCAGCAGGGTCACGAGCGCCGCCGCGGCCAGGATCACCGGCCCGGCCAGCCGGAGCGCGCGGGAGTTCACTCGTCCAGCGTAGTTCGGTGCGGGCGGGCCCCCGACCGCTCACGCCGCTCACCTCGCGCGGGAACGACGAAGGGGGATGCCGGATGGCATCCCCCTTCTGTGCAGGAATCCTGCAGCGGCAGCAGTCTTACTTGACGGCAGCCTTCAGCTTCGAGCCCGCGGTCACCTTGACGCGCTTGCCCGCGGGGATCTTGATCTCCGCACCGGTCTGCGGGTTGCGGCCCGTGCGAGCCGAGGTCTCGACCTGCTCGAACGCGATCCAGCCGGGGATGGTGACCTTGTCACCCTTGGCGACGGCCTCGGAGACGGTCGAGAACAGCGCGTCGAGCACGCCCGAGACGGCGGACTGGCTCTGGCCCGTCGCGGAAGCGATGCTGGCGACGAGCTCGGTCTTGGTGATGGCCATGGGGTTGTCCTCCAGACGGCGAGGGGCCGCCTTCAGTTACTTCGGACCGAGCGGCTTGCGCCGTCGGCTGGTCGGTTGGACCGCCCCCGAATATACCTACGATGCGCGTGATTCCGCGGATTTCCGCCCTTGAACCGGCAGTTTGGGCGGCGTGTCGCCCCGATTCGGGCCGAAAGTGACGATTTGCGAAGCTTTCGACGCCCGTGGGAGGGGATGCCGTCAGCGGCGGTGCGCGTCGATCACCGTGCGCGCCGACTGCGCGAAGACCGGCGCGACCACGTCGGTGCCGTCGAGATAGCCCCCGACGAGGGCGGCGTCGCGCAGCAGCACGAGCGCGCCCGCGACCTCGTCCGGGCCGCGGAGGTCCGCCGCGGCGGCGAGGTCGCGCAGGGTCGTGCGGAACCAGTCGCGATGGGTCGCGATGAGCGAGCGCACGGGTCCCTCGTTGGGGTATTCGGCCGCCGCATTGATGAAGGGACACCCGCGCGTGTGCCGGTGGGCGATGTCGGCCTGGATGCCGGACACCACCAGGTCGAGCATTCCGTCGGGCGCAGCGCCCGCGGCGGCGGCCTCAGCGGCGGCCTCGGCGAAGAGGGCGCGCAGCCCGGCATCCTCCCCCTCGAGGTAGGCCAGCACGAGGTTCTCCTTGCCGGAGAACTGCTTGTACAGGGTCGCGCGCGTGACCCCGGCGACCTCGATCACGCGGTCGACGCCGACGGAGTGGATGCCCTCCCGGTAGAAGAGCGCGGTCGCGGCCGCGAGGAGCCGGTCGCGGGCGGACAGGCCGGAGGCGGCGATGTCGCCGACGGCGACGGGTGCGGAGCTCATAGTCACATTCTCGATCATTCGGGGAATATCCTTGTGTAGATAGAACGTTCGGTCTACCATCAGGATACATCAGCCGGGAACAACCGGCTCCCCGAGCCACACCGACACGCACCACTCGACCAAGGAGCACGACATGACCACCTCGACCAAGACCCCCATCGTCCTCATCCACGGCCTCTGGATGACCCCGAAGAGCTGGGACACCTGGGCAGACCGCTTCCGTGCCGCCGGCCACGACGTCATCGTCCCCGGATGGCCCGGCATCGACGACCGCACCGTCGACGACATCCGCCGCCACCCCGAAGCTCTGAAGGGCATCGGCATCCGCGACATCGTCGACCACTACGAGCGCATCATCCGCGCGCTGCCCGAGAAGCCCATCATCATGGGTCACTCCTTCGGCGGCCTCTTCACCCAGATGCTCGCCGACCGCGGACTCGGCGTCGCCTACGTGGGCGTCACGCCCGGTCAGCCGGCGGGCATCACAACACTGCCGCTGTCGACCCTGTGGACCGGCACACCGATCCTCGCCAACCCCTTCGACAAGAACGGCGCCAAGCCGCTCACGAAGCGTCACTTCCACTTCACGTTCGGCAACGACCTGGACCGCGCCGCCTCCGACGCCCTGTGGGAGGAGTTCGCGGTCAACTCGTACAACCGTGTGTTCTTCGAGGGCGTCGCCGGCGCCTTCAACGAAAAGGGCGGCGCCTCGCACGTCGACTACGGCCGCACCGACCGGGCCCCGTTGCTCGTCATCGCGGGCGAGATCGACCACGTCGTGCCGCCCGCCATCGCCCAGGCCATCGTGAAGAAGTACCGTGCGACCGGCAGCCCCGCCGTGGTCGACTACCGCGAATACCCCGGACGCAGCCACCGCATCGTCAGCCAGGACGGTTGGGAAGAGGTCGCCGACTTCGCGCTCGAGTGGGCCACCGCCCACGCCGCCGCCTGACGGCATCCGTCACGTCCCCCGCGACGAGTCCGCATCCGGGAACGCCGAAGGCCGGAACCCCCGAGAGGGTTCCGGCCTTCGTGTGCTGTGCGGGTGCTTACCAGCTGGACTTGGTCACGCCGGGCAGCTCGCCACGGTGCGCCATGTCGCGGAAGCGGACACGCGAGATGCCGAACTTCGAGAGGTGGCCACGGGGGCGACCGTCGATGGCGTCGCGGTTGCGAAGACGCACCGGCGACGCGTTGCGCGGCAGCTTCTGCAGGCCGACGCGGGCCGCCTCGCGGGCCTCGTCGGTCGCGTTCGGGTCGACGAGGGTCTTCTTCAGCTCGGCACGCTTCTCGGCGTAACGGGCGACGACCTCCTCGCGCTGGTTGTTGCGCGCGATCTTGCTCTTCTTGGCCATGAGATCAGCGCTCCTCTCGGAATTCGACGTGCTTGCGGATCACCGGGTCGTACTTCTTCAGCACGATGCGGTCGGGGTTGTTGCGGCGATTCTTGCGCGTCACGTAGGTGTACCCCGTGCCGGCGGTCGAACGCAGCTTGATGATCGGACGGACGTCCTGAGCCTTCTTCGCCATTAGAGCTTCACACCCTTCGCGAGGAGGTCCTTCACGACCGACTCGATGCCGCGGGCGTCGATGACCTTGATGCCCTTAGCCGAGACGTTCAGCTTGATGTTGCGACCAAGCGAAGGAACGTAGTAGGTCTTCTTCTGCACGTTCGGGTCGAAGCGGCGCTTCGTCCGGCGGTGCGAGTGCGAGATGTTGTGACCGAAGCCGGGAACTGCTCCAGTCACCTGGCACACTGCTGCCATAGTGATGTCTCCTTAGTACCGTGAGGCCGGACGGCCCCACCCAAGATCCCTTGTCTGCATTTCGCACGCGGCCAAACCCCGCCCGGATGCACCGGCCGTTGAACGAGAAGCGAGTCGAAACGCGAACTGCGTGCTGGAGTGCGCGCAGACGAAGAGTCAGTCTAGCACGGGGGGCGTGTCGGCCGTTTCGTCTCGCTCCGCTCGCTCAACGACCGGGGGGCGTGTCGGCCGTTTCGTCTCGCTCCGCTCGCTCAACGACCGGGGGCTCGGCGTCGTGTGGCCGTTTCGTCTCGCTCCGCTCGCTCAACGACCGGGGGGCGTGTCGGCCGTTTCGTCTCGCTCCGCTCGCTCAACGACCCGTGGCGGCGGCGCTCACCGGCCGCGCGGTCGGTGCCGCTCGACGAGCACCTCGACCAATTCCTCGTAATGGGCGTCGACGGTCTGCGCCTCGGGGTGCGCGTCGTACCAGTCGACGATCTCCCGCGCCCCGCGGGCGAACGGCACGGTGGTGCCGAAGCCGGGCACGATCCGCGAGATCTTCGACGTGTCGAAGACCGCCGAGTGCGTCTTGTCCCCGAGCAGAGACGCGCCCCACTCGGCATCCAGCGCCGCGATGGCCTCGGACGGCACGTGCACGAGATCGGGCTCGGCCACCCCGGCGGCGTGGGCGAGCTCCGTGTAGATCTGATTCCACGTCGGTGCCTCGCTCCCGGTGATGTGGAAGGGCTCCCCGATCGCGTCGGCGCGCCCGAACAGACCGACGAACCCTCGCGCGAAGTCGGTGCTGTGCGTGATCGTCCACAACGAGGTGCCGTCGCCGTGGACGATGACGGGCTTACCCGCCCGCATCCGCTCGATCGCCGTCCAGCCGCCGTCGATCGGGAGCAGCGTCGCGTCGTAGGTGTGCGAGGGGCGCACGATCGTCATCGGGAAGCCGGTCTCCCGATAGGCGGCCACCAGCGCGTCCTCGCAGGCGATCTTGTTGCGGGAATACGCCCAGTGCGGGTTGCGCAGCGGCGTGGACTCCGTGATCGGCAGGTGCGTCGGCGGCGTCTGGTACGCCGACGCGGAGCTGACGAAGATGTACTGGCGCGTCCGCCCGGCGAACAGACGCAGGTCGGTCTCGATGTGCTCGGGCTCGAACGCGAGGAACTCCGCCACGACGTCGAAGTCGAGGCCCTCGAGGGCCGCGCGCACCGACGCCTCGTCGCGGATGTCGCCCGTGTGCACGATCGCACTGTCCGGCACCGCCCGGCGCTGCTCGCGACCGCGGTGCAGCAGATGCACCTCGTGCCCCTGCGCGAGCGCCTCCGCGACGCACGCCGTGCTGATGATCCCGGTACCGCCGATGAACAGAACACGCAGCGCCGACATGGCTCTCCCTCTTCGCAGACTCTCCCCCAGCATCACACGTCGGCAGCGGGGGCGGCACCGCGACCCCAGCGGAACGCGGACACCGTGGCATCCCCCGGGATCCAGAACCGCCACGGGAAGGCATCCGTGCCGGCGACCCCGGCCACTCCCACGCGAGGTCCCTTGGAGACGTCGGCGAGCGGAGCCGACGGGAGGTACAACCGGGCCGCCGCCCCCTCTTGCGGCGCACCCGTGACGGCGTCGATGCCGTCGTGGCGCGGATGCCGCAGGCCGACGGCGTCGCCCAGCCTCCCCGGGCCGCGCGCGAGGTCACGCGCGGAACGCGCCGCCGGGCGCCGCGCGACCGCGGCATCCTGTCCCTCGACGATCTCACCGCCGCGCAGCAGGATTCCGCCCGCGACGCCCTCGGGACCGGTCACGACGTTGACGCAGGAATGGATGCCGTGGCTGAGGTAGACGTACAGGTGGCCCGGCTCGCCCCACATCGTGGCGTTGCGGGCAGTCGGCCCCATGCGGGCGTGGGAGCCGGGATCGGCCACGGGACCGGTGCCCCGACCGTGGTACGCCTCGACCTCCGTGATCCGCACCGCGACAGTCGCACCGTCGACGGTCGTCCGCAGGAGCCCGCCGAGCAGCCGAGGCGCCACCTCGAGCGGGAGCCCCCGGAGCGCCTCCCGCGTCGCGGGCACGAGGTCGGTGGTCATGGCCGCGGGGCCGACTGGCACCACGAGACGTCGAAGCCGCGCAGGGCGACGACCTCCTTGCCGTCGGCGAGCGAGACGACGTGCGTCTGCAACCGCTCGGGCAGCGGCAGTTGGTAGCCGTCGTACGGGTTGTCCACGATCTCCGGCGCCACCAGGAAGGCGGCGTACCGGCCGCTCGGCGAGACGCACGCCTGCATGAGCGTCGCGTCGGCGGCGACGTCGAAGACCGTGCGGGCCTCCCCGTCGGCGTTCACGACGGCGACCGAGGTCGACTCGACGGTGATCCCCGCGTCGTCGAGCTTCGACAGCACGCGCACGGTACCGCCCGAGCCGTCCGGGAGTCCGATCACCGACCAGGCCTGGCCGAGGGCGGGATCCGTGGGCGGGAGGTCCCGCTCCTCCGCCGTCGCCAGGTCGATCGCGACGAGGCCGTCGACCCGCTCGACGATGGCCGTCGCCGAGCCGCGCGCGATGCCATCGATCGCGATCGCGTTGCCGAACGACACGGGCGCACCGCCCGGGGTGACGAGGGTCAGCGCGCCGTCGAACGTGAGCATGAGGAGGCTGTCGGTGCCGGGCACGAACCGCCAGTCGTCCACGCGCGAGTCGCCCCCCTCGCGCTCCACGAGCGTGGGAGCCTCGTCGCCGCGCGACGCCGACAGGGATGCCGTGAACAGCGCCGCCTCCCGCCCCGACTCCGCGTCGATACCGGCATCCGTGAACAGGTAGCCGATGAGGTTGCCGCGGTCGGCGCTCTGCAGGTCGGTGACGGTGCCGTCGCCGGGCAGGGGGAGCTCACGCCGCCCCTCGCCCTCGAGGTCGGTGACGACGAGGTGGGACAGACCCGCGTCGTCGACGGTGGACATGACGAGGTGCCCCGCGGTGGCGCGGAAGTCCTCGATGTGGGGGTCGGTGAAGACGGGCACGGCGGCGTCGCCGGCGAGGTCGGTGCGGAAGACCGTGTCGCCGCTCTCGGCCCGCTGCAGGATGTACACCTGCAGCGGCGGCGTCGCGAGCGTCTTCTCGATCGTCACGACGGGGCCGCCGCCGAGGCCCGTGACGCCGTCGATGCGCACGGTGTACTCGGTGTCGTCCCACAGCGGCAGAGCGAAACGCAGCCCGACGCTGCGGCCCGACGTGTCGACCGTGAAGTCCGCCGCCGGGGTGACGGTCACCTGCGACGGGTCGATCTCCTCGAGCGACTGACTCGTCGTGAAGATGACGCGCGACCCGGATGCCGTGACCGCCGCGGTCGGATCGAACTCGACCGACGTGACCCGCGGCCCCTGCGCCGTCGTCAGTGCCGCCCCGCCCAGCGCCACCGCTGCGAGGACGCCGACGACCACCGCGAACGCGACCGCGAACGCCCGCCCGCGGCGACGGCGGGTGCGGGCGCGGCGGGTGGCGTCGGGGGTGCGCGAACGGGCGTCGGTCGTCACGGTCAGTACTCGTAGGGGTCGCGGGGCTCGTCGATCGTGTCGACCGACGTCGCCTGCACCTGCAGCCGGCCGTCGATGTCGCGGATGGTTCCCGTCACGGTCACCCATTGCCCCGTCGGGAGATCGGCAGGCGCAGCGGATGCCGCGGCATCCGTGATCGGCACGCTCGCCGGCTGGGCGTCGATCACGCAGTGCGTGATGACGAGACGGGTGAGTCCGAACCCGGCGTCGGAGGGGGTGACGAAGCCGGTGAGGGTGACTTCGTCGCCGTCGAAGGCTTCGGGGTTGGTGGCCGTCGCGAACACGCTCGCCCATTCGCCGACCCCGAACGACGCCGTGTCTCCGGTCGCGGCGAGGGCGACGGTGTCGGCGCCCTGGAAGAGGGGCGGGGCTCCCGTGTCGCGCGACATCGCCAGTTCGGCCGACAGCGTCGCGGGCGGGACGAGCACGATGGCGGCGACGATGCCCGTCGCGAGCACGCCGCCCGCGCCGATCGCCGCGCCGCCGAGCACCGCCGCGGGGCGGAGCGGTCGGCGGGTGTCGTGAGCGTGGTCGTGGTCGTGGTCGTGGTCGTCGTCGGTGTGGTGGCCGTGGGCGCCCGCATCGCCGTGGTCGTGGCCGTGGTCGGCCTCGGCGCCGAGCGGCAGGGCGAAGCTCACGATCGACCCCAGCAGCACGAGCACCGACATCGACACCGCGAACCAGTTCGACGACGGGTTGATGTAGAGCGCGAGCTGATCGGTGACGGCGAGCGCGATCGTCACGGCGGCGAGGCCCGACGCCAGTCCCACGCCGAGCAGGCGCGTTCCGAAACGGCCGAGGAGGTCAGACAAGGAGGTTCACCACCCCTCCGACGGCGATCGCGAAGAGCACGATGACGACCACGAGCGCGGCGAGCACCTTCGTACGGAACGTCGTTCGCAGCAGCGCCAGCATCTTCACGTCGACGAGCGGACCGACCAGCAGGAACGCGACGATCGACCCGGGAGTGAACGTCGAGGCGAACGACAGCGCCACGAAGGAGTCGACGTTCGAGCAGATGGAGACGATCATCGCGAGCGCGATCATCGCGACGATCGACAGCACAGGGTTCGAGCCGATCGCCAGGAGCGCCTCGCGCGGCACGATCACCTGCACCGCACCGGCGAGGGCCGAACCGATGACGAGGGCCGGCATGACGGCGCGGAGCTCCACGACGAACTGCGCGAGGCTGCGGCGCCCCCGTCCGCCGCTCTCGGTCTCGACGATCTCGCACGTCGCGCGGAAGCGGTCGGTGAGCAGCCCGTCGGGGTCGGGGTGGCGGCTGTAGAGCCAGCCGATGAGGTTGGCGACGACGTACCCGCCGACGAGGCGCGCGATGAGGATGCCGTCGTCGAACCCGAACGCCTGGTGCGTCGTGATGATGACGATCGGATTGACGATGGGCGCGGCGATCAGGAAGGTGAGCGACTCGGGCACCGTGAAGCCGCGCATCAGGAGGCCGCGCGCGAACGGTACGTTGCCGCATTCGCACACCGGGACGAGCATGCCCAGCAGCGACAGCACGGCGCGGCGACCCCAGGGGTTGCGTGGCATCCATCGTTCTATCGCCCCCGGCGGCACCCACACCTGCACGACGATCGACAGCATGACGCCCAGCACGACGAACGGCAGCGACTCGATGAGCACGCTGAGGGCGAGGGTCAGGCCGTCCTGCGCCCGCGTGGGCAGCTCCGGCCCGGGTGCGAGGAGCGCGAGCGCCAGGATCGCCCCGACGACCCCCACTCCCACGGCGACCGCGCCCGCTGTGCGCAGCGGCGCGGTGCGGGTGTCAGCGGTCACGTCCCGCCGCGGTGGTGCAGTCGGCGCAGAGTCCGAAGATGTCGACGACGTGCTCCGCGCGGGTGAAGCCGTTCGCGGCGGCCGTGCGCTGCGCCCACTCCTCGACGTCGGTGGCCTGGATCTCGACCGTCGTGCCGCAGTTGCGGCAGATCAGGTGGTGGTGGTGGCCGTCGCTCGAGCAGGCGCGGTAGATGGCCTCGCCCTCGGGACTCTGCAGCTGGTCGGCTTCGCCGCTGGCGGCGAGCGTCGCGAGGGCCCGGTAGACGGTCGCCAGGCCGATGCCCGTGTTGTCGTCGCGAAGAGCCGCGTGGAGGTCCTGTGCGCTCACGAACCCCTGGGTGTCGGAGAGCGCCGCGCGGACGCGGTCGCGCTGCCAGGTGTTGCGCTGGGCCATGCCGGCGAGTCTACCGCCGCCGTTTCAGAGGCGGCTGGGAGGCGGACCCCCGGGCCCGGCGTGGGTAACTCCTTCGATCCGTCGCGTCGAGCCGCCCTCCCGGCCGGTTGCGGCGGGTGCGTCGCCCGATCTGGAGGAGTTAGCCACCGCCCCGGGCGATCAGGCGCCGCGGGCGATCAGGCGGGGCGGGCGCGGACGACGCGGCCCCGGCGGGAGCCGACGAGGCGGCAGACCAGGTAGATGAGGAACGAGATGGTCGTGATGTACGGGCTCACGGGAAGCGTGCCCATGACCGCGAGAAGGATGCCGCCGACCGCCGCCGTCACGCCGAACACGGCCGACAGCAGGGGCACTGCGACCGGTCCGCTGGCGACGCGCATCGCCGCGGCCGCCGGCGTGACCAGGAGGGCCATGACCAGGAGCGCGCCGATGATGTGCACCGCGACGGCCACCACGAGGCCGAGCAGCAGCATGAACCCGAGCGACACGATCGTCGTCGGCACGCCGCGAGCGGCAGCGGACTGCGGGTCGAGAGAGTCGAACCGCAGCGGCCGCCACATCAGCAGCAGCGCGATCAGCACGAACGCCGAGATCGCGACGAGCCAGCCCAGCTGCGCGTTCTGCACCGACACGATCTGCCCCGTCAGCAGGCTGAACCGGTTGGCGCTGCGGCCGTCGTAGAGCGACAGGAACAGGATGCCGAGACCGAGACCGAACGGCATGAGCACACCGATGATGGAGTTGCGGTCGCGGGCGCGCGCGCCGAGCCAGCCGATGAGTCCGGCGGCGATGAGCGACCCGACGACCGAGCCCGACACGACGTCGACGCCGATGAGGAGCGCGGCGGCGGCGCCGGCGAAGGACAGCTCGCTGATGCCGTGCACGGCGAACGCCATGTCGCGCTGCATCACGAAGACCCCGATCAGGCCGCCGACGAGACCGAGGATCGCGCCCGCCCACAGGGAGTTCGACACGAGGGCGAGGATCGCGCCGTAGTCGGCGAGACCGCCGAACATGGCATCCCCGATGTCGGACCAGTTCACGCGTGGTCCCCCTCGTGATGGTGGTGCGACTCCTCGGCGTCGGGCGCGCCGACCACGACGAGGCGGTCGCCCGCGCGCAGCACGAAGACGGGGGCGCCATAGAGATCGGTGAGCACGGGAGAGGTGAGGACCTCCTGCGGCTTGCCGAGCGTGAAACGGCCGTGGGCGATGTAGAGGATGCGGTCGACCTTGCCGAGGATCGGGTTGACGTCGTGGGTGACGAGCAGCACCGCCGCGCCCGTCTTGCGGTGATCGTCGATGAGTCGCACGACCGCCTGCTGGTTGGCGAGGTCGAGGCTCGTCAGCGGCTCGTCGCAGAGGAGGAGGCGCGGGTCGTCGGCGAGCGCCTGACCCACGCGGAGGCGCTGCTGCTCTCCCCCCGACAGCACGCCGACCGGTTCGTCGGCGAACGCGGAGGCCCCGACGGACTCGATGAGGGCGTCGATGCGCGCGCGGTCGCCGCGGCGCGGGAACGGCAGGCCGAAACGGTGACCGTCGACGCCGAGGGCGACGAGATCGCGCCCGCGCAGCGTCGTCTCACTCAGCGGGCGGGCCTGCGGCAGGTAGCCGATGCGGCGGTTGCCGCGGTGGTGCACGCGCTCGCCGAGGGCGGTGATCGTTCCCTCACTCAGGGGCTCCAAGCCGAGGATCGCCCGCAGCAGTGTCGTCTTGCCGGAGCCCGACGGGCCGAGCACGGCGACCAGCTCGCCCGGTTCGACGTCGAGGTCGAGGCCGCTCCACAGCTCGCGCTCCCCCCGACGCAGGGCGGCGCCGCGGATCTCGAGCACGCTCACCGCTCCAGCCTATCGGCGCACGAAGCGGCGGAAGCGGCTCCCGCGACCGAATCCGACTGCGGGCCTAACGCGATCGCCGGGTGCGCCGATAGGGCACATCACGGAGTCCACGGATGGACTCCCGGAGTCCAGGAAGGGCTCCCGCTGACCCCAGTCACGGAGGAACACACCATGGGTATGCAGATCAACACCAACGTGTCGGCGCTCAACGCCTACCGCAACCTGTCGAACACGCAGAACGACCTGTCGAAGTCGCTCGAGAAGCTCTCGAGCGGTCTGCGGATCAACCGCGCCGCGGACGACGCCGCCGGTCTCGCGATCTCCGAGGGACTCAAGTCCCAGATCGGTGGACTGAACGTCGCCGCCCGCAACGCCCAGGACGGCATCTCGGTCATCCAGACCGCGGAGGGCGCCCTGACCGAGGTGCACTCGATCCTGCAGCGCGTGCGCGACCTCGCGGTCCAGGCCGGCAACGACTCGAACAACGCCGACTCGCGCTCCGCGATCAAGACCGAGATCGACGCCCTGGGCTCCGAGCTCACGCGTCTCGCCTCGAGCACGAACTTCAACGGCATCAAGCTGCTGTCGGGCGGTTCCACGCTGACCTTCCAGGTCGGCGCCGGCGCCACCGCCGCGGAGGACCAGATCGCGATCTCCCTCACCGACTTCGCCACCCTCGGCGCGACCGTGGGCGCGCTCACGGTCGACACGTCGGCGAACGCGCTGACCACCATCACGGCGATCGACACGCAGATCACGGCGGTCTCCACGGCGCGCGCCAGCTACGGTGCGCTCCAGAACCGCTTCGAATCGACCATCAACAGCCTCAACGTGTCGGCGGAGAACCTGTCGGCGGCCAACAGCCGCATCCGCGACACCGACATGGCCTCCGAGATGGTCAAGTACACCGCGTCCAACATCCTGTCGCAGGCGGGCACCGCCATGCTCGCGCAGGCCAACCAGTCGAACCAGGGCGTTCTGCAGCTGCTGCGCTGACGCACAGCAGCTGCATGACCAACTGGACGGTGGGTCCCGTGGCATCCGGCTACGGGACTCACCGTCGATTCGGGGACGCTCCGCCCATTCCCCCGAGAACCGCCAGGAGCACGATGTCATCCGCCACCGTCATCACGCCGCGCCTTCGCTACCTCGCGCGGCGTTTTCGCCGTTTCGACGCCTCGGCCCTCCTCGCCCGCGCGCGGCAGGCGGCGCGGCGTCATGGCCGGTGGACGCCGGCCGTCGTCGTGGACATGCTGTGGCAGGCAGCCTTCCGCGCGGTGGGTTTCCAGGACTACATCGATTACGACTTCGCCATCCTCACGGCCGCCGAGCGCGCCACGTACATGACGAGCCCGCTGTCGGACCGTCTCGCGATGCAGTTCGACGATCCCGCCTACCGGCACCTGTTCCACGACAAGGTCGCCTTCAACGGCACGTTCGATGCGTTCCTGCGGCGAGAGTGGATCGTCGTGGCGGAGGGCAACGCCCACGAGGTTCGCGCGTTCGCGGAGCGTCACGGGACGATCATCACGAAGGAGCCGCTCGGCCGAGCCGGCCTCGGCGTGCACCGCTACCACGCAGCCGACGTGCTCGACTGGACCGCCTTCCACCGCGGCCTGCTGGCCCGCGGCGAGACGCTCGTGGAAGAGGTCATCCGTCAGCACGACGAGCTCGCCGCCCTGTGCGCCGGCACCGTCAACACGACGCGCGTCACCGCGTTCTTCGACGGACAGCGCACCCACATCCTCGCCGTCGCCCAGAAGTTCGGTCGCGGTGCCGTGAGCGACCAGAACGCGTTCGGAGGCTTTTACGCGATGCTCGACGAGCAGGGACGGGCCACCGGCGCCGGCTACGACTCGTGCGGCAGTGTGCACATCGCCCACCCCGAGACCGCGGTGCGGATCGCCGACTTCCGGCTGCCGATGTTCGACGAGGTGATCGCCCTGGTGGACCGCGCGGCGCGCGTCGTCCCCGAGGTGCGCTACGTGGGCTGGGACGTCGCCGTCACGCCCGACGGGCCTGTGCTCGTCGAGGGCAACTGGGCTGCGGGAGTCTACGAGAACAAGCCGAGCGCGACCGGCATCCGCACCGGTCATCGCGACCGCTATCTCGCCGCGATCACCGCCGCCGCTCCACTTCCGGGCGGGTCGGGCGGGTCGGTCGGGTCGGTCGGGTCGGTCCCCGCCGCGCGGCAGCCCGTCGCGGCCTGAGTCCGCCACCGCGCCCCTGCGGCGTGGCATCCGTCGGGTTCGAGGGTTCGGTGGGGCATGTCCCACTTTGGGTAGTTCATGTCCCACTTTCGGTCCGGCATGTCCCACTTTCGGTCGTTGCAGGCACCCCGAACCAGCACAAATTGGGACATGCCCCAGAGCGCACCGCCCCAGGGGCCACGCGCCGCCAGGCATGTCCCACTTTCGGTCCGGCATGTCCCACTTTCGGTCGTTGCAGGCACCCCGAACCAGCACAAATTGGGACATGCCCCAGAGCGCACCGCCCCAGGGAACCGGAACCGAAGCGGAAGCGGAAGCGGAAACCGGAGCGGAAGCGGAAGCGGAAACCGGAACCGGAGCGGAAACCGAAGCGGAAGCGGAACCGGAACTGAAACCGAAGCGGAAGCGGAACCGGAAACGGAAGCGGGAGCGAAGGCTCAGCGCAGCAGCGCGCGGACCGGGAGGTCCTGACCTTCGAGGATGACCTGTGCGGCGCTCCCCGTGCGGTGATTCACCACGACGGGGGCGAGCAGGTTCACGCCGATGCCCTCGTCGGTGAGCTGCGCCACCACGAGGAGCGTCGCGTCGTCGGGCGACTCCAGCGCGAGGCTCTCGGCCTGCTCGTCGCTCAGAACGGGTGCGTAATCGGGCATCACCGTGGCCGGGTCGACCGCGAAGAGCCGCACCTCCGGGTCGGCGACGGCCGTGAGCGTGAACAGGCCCTCGGCGGCCTCGACGGGCTCGAGCGCGAACGCCACGTGCGGCGCGAGTCCGGGCGGCGGGGCGAGGAAGGCGAGCGGGCTCATGCGAGGAAGTCCAGCAGGGTGGGCTGCAGCACGCGGGCCGTCACCGACAGCGCCGACTGGTACACGAGCTCCTGCGCCCGCAGCTGCACGAGCACCTCGACGGTGTCGACGTCCTCGACGGCGGCGCGCTGCGCTTCGAGCGACACGGTGGCATCCATGACGGCCTCCTTCGCTCGCAGCACCTGGTTCTGACGGGCGCCGACGGTGCCCTGCACCCCGAGCATAGTGTTCCGGTGGGCGTCGATCTCGGCGAGGCGGGCGCCCACGTTCTGGCCCGAGCGGAGGTCGGCGACGACCGCGTCGATGACGGCGAACACCGAGTTCGCGCCCTCGCCGAACGCCTCCGCCCCGTTCGCGTCGACACGGACCGTCTCGCCGTCCGAGATGCGCCGATGCACCTCGCCCCCGGCAACGCCCGAGAAGGAGTAGTCGGCCGCGAAGGCGGGTCCGTCGGCGGTGCCGGCGAACACCGAACGGCCCAGCACCTTCGTGTTGGCCTGGGCGAGCAGTTCCGCGCGGATGCCCTCCAGCTCGACGGCGATCGCTTCGAGCGCCGTCGCATCCAGGGCTCCGGAGTTCGCGCCCTGCGCCGTGAGGTCGCGCGCCCGCGAGAGGAGACCCGTGGATGCCGTCAGCACATTGTCGACGGTGGTGAGCCACGCCAGGCCGTCGTCGATGTTGCGCGTGTACTGCGCGGTGCGGCGCTGGGCGGCGTGGAGGTCGAGGGTGCGCGCCGCGGCGGCGGGGTCGTCGGAGGGCACCGCGAACGCGCGCTGCGACGTGGCCTGGTCCTGCAGCCGCGACAGCGTGTCGAGCCCGGACTGCAGGTTGCGCAGGGCGGTCTGCGTCATCGCCTGCGTGGTGACTCGGGTGATCATGGCGCTCCCTGGAGGTCGGTGGTCGGCGGGTCGGTGGTCGGCGGGTCGGTCAGCGGCCGACGAGTCCCGTCCGGTTGATGAGCACGTCGAGCGCTTCGTCGACGGCCGTCAGCACGCGCGCGGCGGCCTGGTACGCGGTCTGGAAGGTGAGGAGGCTGACCGTCTCCTCGTCGTTGTCGACGCCGGCGACCGACTGCTGCGCGATGACGGCGGCAGTGGCGGCCGCGTCGGCCCGTCCGGCGCGACCGGCGTCGGCGGCCGTGCCTACGGCGAGCCGTGCCACCACGTCGCCCCACAGGTCGTCGGGTCCGCCCGCCAGTCCGCCGACCCCGGAGAGCGCGTCGGCGTTCGATCCGTCCAGCGGCCCCGCGCCCGGCGCGGCGAGGGCGAGGTCGGCGCGCCCGGTGGGGATGACGCCGAGGCCCAGGGCCGCGGGGATGCCGGCGGCGAGCGAGAAGAAGTCGCCACCAGGCACGCCCGTGGCGGTGACGCCGGCCCGGTGCTGCGTGTTGACGGCATCCGCGAGGGCGGTTGCGAGCGCGTTGATGTCGTCCGCGAGACCGGCGAGGACGCCGCCCTCGCCGGCGGGCGCGAGCACCGAGAGCAGGCCGCCCAGCTCGCCCCCCGCGGAGGACACGACGAGGTCGCCGTCGGACACCCACGAGAGCGTGAGCGGGTCGGTCGACTCGATCGACGGCGGACCGGACAGCGTGAGAGCCCGAGCGTGCGCACCCGAGACGAGCGCGTTCCCGTCGATGCGCATCGTGAGCGTGCCGTCGGACTCGACGGATGCCGTGGCCCCCGACAGGCGGGCGACGTTCTGGGCGAGCAGGTTCCGCCGGTCGATCAGCTCGTTGGGTGCGCCGCCGGCGGCGACGGCGTCGCGGATAGTGGCGTTCAGGTCGGCGATCTCGGTGGCGGCGGCGTTGATCCGCGACACCGTCATGTCGGCGGAAGAGCGCGCGTCGGACCACTGACCGGCGACCGTGCGGTATCCGTCGGCGATACGGGCCGCGAGAGTCTGCGCGTGCGTGAGGACGGTGGCGGCGGCGGCGGTCGAGTCTGGCGAGTTCGCGAGGTCCTGCCACGACGCCCAGAACTCGGTGAGCTGGTGGGCGATCCCGTCGGCGGTCGGCTCACGCAGGCTCACTTCGGCAGCCGAGGATGCCGTGGCCCGCGTCGACCAGTAGCCCGAGGCGGCGAGGGTGTCGCGCACGCGGGCGTCGAGCACGGCATCCCCGAGGCGCGCGATCCCGTCGATCGAGACGCCTCCTCCCGGTTGCGCTCCGGTGGAGAAGCGCCCCGACACGGCGACCGCCGCGACCGACGACGTCTCCAGCCGCTGGCGCGTGTATCCCGCGGTCGTCTGGTTCGCGATGTTCTGACCGACGAGGTCCATTCCGCGGCGAGCCGCCGTGAGGGCGCTCGCGGCCGTGCTCAGTCCGCTGAATGTCGACATCGGTTCCTCACATCTCTCTGTCCACGATGCGCGCCTGGTCCTCGCGCGCTCGTCCGCCGTGCGTGTCGTACACGCCCGCACTCGAGTCCAGTCCCGCGAGCGTCTCCTCGACGACGCGGCCGGCGGCGCGCAGGTGCACCTCGTTCGATCCCTTGAGCTGCGCCACTTCGCTCATGAGCGAGGTGAGTGCGACGCGGTGGTCGCTGAAGATCTCCCGCCACGACTCGGTGGGCGCGGCATCCAGCAGCTGGTTGAGGGTGGCCGGTTCGGCGACCCCCCATTCACGGGCGAGCGCAGCGACCTCGACGTCGCGGCCGAGCCCGGACTCGCGCAGGCGCTCGAGCACCTGCTCGATCTCGCGCGTCGAGAAGTGGATCCACCTCATCCCGCCCGACTCGAGCAGCAGTCGCTGTTCCTCGAGTTTGAAGATGAGCATCTCCAGCAACTCGCGCTCTCGCCACAGCTGCATCGACAACTCGTTGGCTCCCATAGTTCTTCCTCCCCAGTGGTTCCCCGATGTGCTCCGGACTGTGCGACCCCAATTCGCGCAGCACCCGGAGCGGGGCTCATGCCTGTCTATCGGCTTGATTCGACGATACGTAACGAGCCAGAAACCGGAAGTACTTCAGTTTTATGAGAGTTTTCTCATAGTCTGATGTGCATCGGCCCGGATCCCCCCGCCAGGCCGAAGTCCGAGTACCCCCCCTGCTCGATGGACGAAAGGCAGACATCCCCCGATGCCTGGCAGTACCCAACGCAATTCCCTGATCGAAGAGAACCTCCCACTCGTGGGATATCTCGCTCGAGAACTCCACTCGCGCGCCACTCACGTGCCTCTCGAGGACCTCGCCTCCGTCGGCGCGCTCGCTCTCGTGACGGCGGCCGATGCCTTCGACCCGAGCCTCGGCGTGCCCTTCGGCGCGTACGCCCGCCGGCGCATCCTCGGCGCGTTTGCCGACGAGATGCGCTCGATGGACTGGGCCTCCCGCGGCATCCGCAAGCGCATCAAGGAGACCACCGCGGTGCGCGACACCCTCACGGCGAGCCTCGGCCGCGCCGCCACGGCCGACGAGATCGCCGCGACGATGGGACTCCCCCGGGAGGCGGTCGTCGAGGCGCTCGACGACGCGGCCCGCACCGTGACGAGCCTCGACGACGCGACCGTCCACGAGATTCCCGCCGGGATGATCCTCCCCGACGAGTCGGTCGTCGTGAAGGAACGTCGCGAGGCCCTGGCCCGCGCCGTGCAGGCGCTGCCCGAGCGGATGCGGCGCATCGTCCACGCCGTCTACGTCGACGAGCGCCCGGTGAAGGAGATCGCCGAAGAGCTCGGCGTCTCCCACTCCGCCGTCTCGCAGCAGCGTGCCGAAGCGGTGCGACTGCTCCACGACGCCCTCGAGCGCGACACCGAGGGCGCCGACATGACTCCCGTCTCCCGGGTGTCCCTCGACGCGCGCGACGCCTACTTCGCCCGCATCGACGCCCTCGATCCGCGCCGCCGTTCCCTGAGCACCCCGTCGGCGACCGCCGCCACCGCCTGACCGCCGCGCCGCCTGACCGCGACACCGCGCCGCTGCCCGCTACGCCGCGTTCACAACTCCGGAGATTCGCCACGGCAGACGGCCGATCGAGCCGATCCACCGCTCCAGCCCACCGGATTTCCGGAGTCGTGAATCTCTAACGCGCCCGCCGACCCGGCCGATAGGTCGGGATGCCGGGGAGAGCCCTCGGCATCCGGACGTTCGGGGGTGTCGGTGGCCATCTCGCTGGACGGCCTCGCGTCGAAGCTGGACACGACGGCGATCATCAACGCCCTCATGGACGTCGAGAAGATCCCGCGCACCCTGCTGAGTGCGAAGTCCGACGACCGCAAGGTCGTCATCTCCCACCTGCAGTCGCTCAACACGTCGCTGCAAGACCTGTTCACGCGCGCGAAGACCGCCGCCGGTGCGACGGCGCTCGCGCAGGTGTCGGCGACGTCGTCCGACGCCTCGGTCACCGTGACGCCCAGCGCCGGCGTCGCCTCGCTCTCGACCCAGATCGTCGTCGACCGGATCGCCACGGCGCACAGCGTCGTGAGCGCCGCCGTCACCGGCATCCCGGGGAATCCGCCCGTCCTCACGATCGAGAACTCCGACGGGGAGCTCGTGGAGGTGCACCCGACGTCGGGGTCGCCCGCCGATGTCGCCCGCGCGCTGACCGCCGCCGGCGCCGGGGTGACGGCATCCGCGGTCGCCGCCGGCACCGACGGCGACGGAAACCCGCTCTTCCGGCTGCAGCTGACGGCGACCACGACCGGCGCGGACGGCGCGTTCCGCGTTCACCTCGGGGATGCCGCGGCCGTCGCGGACGGAACCGCCGTCGACCTGGCCGCGCAGCCGGGTGCCGCCGTCGTCACGGCGGGCGCCGACGCGCAGGTGCGCCTGTGGGCGGGGACGGCGGCCGAGCAGACCATGACGTCGGCGAGCAACACCTTCACCGACCTCTTCCCCGGCATCGACGTGTCGGTGTCGACCGTGACCGCGTCGCCCGTCACGATCACCGTCAGCGCCGACCCGGAGGCGCGCACGAAAGCGGCCTCCGCGTTCGTGACGCAGATCGCGGCCGTGCTCACGACGATCGCGAAGGGGTCGAGCGCGACTCCCGCCACGACCGCGGGCGAGAACACGACGCTGGGCGTCTTCACGGGCGACAGCACCGTGCGGGCGCTGCGACAGGCGCTCGCCAACGCCGTGCAGTACCCGGTGGACGGCAAGTCGCCGTCGACGATCGGCATCTCGATCGACCGGACGGGAACGCTCACCTTCGACGCCGACACCTTCGCCGACGCTCTCGCGAAAGACCCCGCCGCCGTCGAGGCGGTGTTCTCCGGCATCGCGACCCGCGTGCAGGAGGTGACCGAGCAGTACTCCGACAAGTACGACGGTCTGCTCACCGCCCGCATCACGGGGCAGCAGGACGAGGTGAAGCGGATCACCGAGCAGCTCGACCGGTGGGACGTGCGCCTCGAACAGCGCCGCGCGACGCTGGAGCGCACGTACGCCGCGATGGAGACGATGCTCTCGCGGCTGCAGTCGCAGTCGTCGTACCTCACGTCGCAGATCGACGGCCTCTCCTCCGGGAGCGACTCGTGAACCCGGCCCTGCGGGCGCAGCAGCGCTACCGCGAGGAGGCCATCCTGTCAGCGAGCCCGCAGCGACTGCTCACGATGCTTTACGACCGGCTGGTGCTCGACGTCGAACGCGGTGAGGCGGCGCAGCTGCGCGGCGACTGGGACACGGCCAACACCGAGTTGCAGCACGCGCAGCAGATCGTCGTCGAACTGGCGGGCTCGCTGTCGGACGACTGGGCGGGCAGCGGCGACCTCCGCGCCGTCTACGGCTACCTCACCCGCACCCTCATCGGCGCGAACATCGGGCGGGATGCCGTCCGCACGCGCGAATGCCTCGAGCTCCTCCTGCCGCTGCGCGACGCGTGGCATGCGGCCGCGGATGCCCTGGCGGTCGTGTGAACACCGACGCCTGGACCGCACAGCTCGACCGGTTCGAACGCGATCTGGAGTGCCCGGACGCGTCGCCGTGGCATCCCGACCCCACGCTCGGTCCGCTCCCCGCCCACCTGCTCGAGCGGGCACGCAGCATCGCGGCGCGCCAGTTGGAACGCACGGCGCAGTTGCGCGGCGAGCTCGCCTCCACCCGTGCACAGCTGGATGCCGCGCGCCTCATCCCCGGCCGCCGCACCGACGACGCCGCGTACGTCGAACGCGACGGCTGACGCGCGGCCGCCCCGCAAGAAGTCGAACGGATGCCGTCGGCTAACGCATGCGGCGGCGCAGCCGATAGAGGGGGATGAGCACGGATCGCTCGTCCCCGGCCACGGATCGGCCACTCATCCGAAGACGAAAGCAGTTTCGTGCTCGAATCAGTGACCACCGCCGCGCTCACGAGCGCACTCGACGGGCTGTCGCAGCGCCAACGCGCCATCGCCGACAACATCGCCAACGTCAACACCGCCGGCTACCACGCGAAGATCGTGTCGTTCGAACGGGAGCTCGCGGCATCCGTCGCGCGGGGTGACGGCCACGTCGCCGCGTCGGTGTCGGAGTCGACGGCCGCGACCCGGCTCAACGGCAACAACGTCGAGCTCGACACCGAGACCCTCGCCAACATCGACACCGTGCTGCGGTTCCAGTTCGCCTCGCAGGCGGTCGGTGGCGCGTTCTCGTCGGTGCAGACGGCGCTGAGGACATCATGACGTTCGACGCCATCGGCATCGCGGGCTCCGGCATGACCGCGCATCGCGTGTGGCTCGACGCCCTCAGCGACAACATCTCCAACATGAACACGGCCGTCTCCGGCGACGAGGAGGCGTTCCGTCAGCGGTACGTGGCGGTGCAGGCCGACGATGCGCGGGGCGGTGTCGACGTCGCGGGCGTCGTCTGGGGCAGTGGCGAGGGCCGTCTCGTCTACGAACCGACCAACCCGCTCGCCAACGAGGCCGGCTACGTGCGCTACCCCGACATCGATCTGGGCGAGCAGATGAGCTATCTCATCCTCGCCCAGCGCGGCTACCAGGCCAACGCCGCCGTCGTCGACCGCGCCAAGACCTCGTATGAGGCAGCGCTGCAGATCGGGAGGCACTGATGCCGCCGCTGTCCGGGATCTCGGGGATCGACGCATCGTCGCTGCCCCTCCCCTCGCTCACGACCTCGTCCACCGACGCGGGCGCCTCTTTCGGCGAGAGCATCACGGGGGCGATCGACGATCTGCGGAGCCTCCAGTCCACCTCGAACGCGCTGAGCGTCGCCGCCGTCACCGGTGACCTCGACGACATCCACTCCGCGATGATCGCGTCGACCCGCGCGTCGGTCACCCTTGAGCTGGTCGCGGCCGTGCGCAACAAGGGCGTCGAGGCGTTCAACGAGATCATGCGGATGCAAGCCTGATGCCCGCCGCCGTCACCTCCGTCTTCGGCCGCCTGCGCGCCGCCGTCTCCTCCTTCTCCCTCGCCCAGCGCACCATCGCGATCATCGGGATCGCCGTGCTCGTGATGGGCGCTGTCGCGCTGTCCAGCTGGCTGTCGCGCCCCGCGATGTCGCCCCTCTTCTCAGGCCTCGGCGCGGAAGACGCGAGCGCCGTCGTCGAGCAGCTGCGCGCGGCATCCGTGCCCTACGAGCTCGCCGACGGCGGCTCGACGGTGCTCGTGGCCGAGGCCGACGTGTACGAGCAGCGACTCGCGGCCGCCGCGTCGGGCCTGCCCCGCGCCCGCACCGACGGGTACTCCCTGTTCGACACGATGGGGGTGACGAGCTCCGAGTTCCAGCAGTCCGTCACCTACAAGCGGGCGATCGAGGGCGAGCTGGCGCGCACGATCGGGGCGCTCGACAACGTCACGACGGCGTCGGTGCAGCTCGCGATCCCCGAGGAGAGCGTGTTCGTCTCCGAAAAGGTCGACCCGACGGCATCCGTGTTCATCGAGACCGCGAACAGTACGACGCTGTCGGCCGAGCAGGTCGAGGCGATCGTGCACCTGACGTCGGCCGCGGTCAGCGGCATGAAGCCCGAAGACGTCGCCGTCATCGACAGCACGGGCCGCACGCTGTCGGCCGTCGGGGGCGACCTCACCCGCGGGACGGATCAGCAGGCGGGCGCCTACGAGGTGCGCACGGCGGCGAACGTGCAGGACCTGCTCGACACGGTCGTCGGCGCGGGCCACGCGACCGTCTCGGTCTCGGCCGTCATGGAGCACGCGACGAGCGAACGCATCGACGAGACCTACGTGCCCGTCGAAGGCGCCCCGCCCGCCACCGAGGAGACCTCGTCCGAGACCTACACGGGCACCGGAGCCGACCCCGGCGTGCTGGGCGCGGAGGTCGCGGCGGGTGCCGGCGACGGCGGAACCTACGAGTCGACGCAGACGACCCGCACGAACGTCATCAGCAAGTCGGTCGAGAGCACGACGACGCCCGCCGGGGCGCTCACCCGCCAGACCGTCGCGGTCGCCGTCGATGCGGCCGCCGCAGAAGGCCTCGACGTCGACCAGCTGACCGCACTGGTCACCACCGCCGCCGGCATCGATCCCGACCGCGGGGATGCCGTGACCGTCGAGGTCGTCCCGTTCAGCGCGGTGGCCGCCACCGACGCGCAGGCGGCGCTGGAGGCGGCGCGCGAGGCGGAGGCCGCCGAACGCGCTGCCGAGACGACCCGCATCGCGGTCATCGCCGGGGCGGTGCTGTTCGCCGTCGTCGTGGGCATCGTCACGATCGTCGTGGTGAACCGCCGGCGCCGCCGGGCGGCCGAGTCGCGCGTGCTGACGCTCACGCCGGTCGGCGAACCGCTCGACGCGTTCGACGCCCTGACGCAGGGGCTGCCGACGCCGCAGCTCGACCCGATCACGCCCGACCTGCTCGCGACGGCGGCCCTCGAGCCCGACCCGGAGCCCGAGCTCAGCCAGGTGACTCTCGACCGCCGCCGCGCCGAGATCGGCGACTTCGCGCGCCGCGACCCGGCGAAGGCCGCCGACCTGCTCCGACAGCTCGTCCGCGATCGGCAGGACGCATGAGTGCGCTGACGGGGGCCCAGACGGCCGCGGTCGTGATGATGAATCTCGACCGCAGCCTCGCGGTCGAGGTCATGAAGCACCTCGGCGACGACGAAGCCGAGGCGATCGCGGCGGAGATCATCCGCCTGCGCGATCTCGACGCCGAGACGACGAACGCGGCCCTCACCGACTTCCACCGCGTGGCGCAGGGTCACCTCCCGCCGGCGCGCGGCGGTCGCGATCTCGCCACGGGACTGCTGGAGGCGTCGTTCGGCTCGGAGCGGGCGGCCGGCGTGCTGACGAAGGTGTCGTCGGCGATGACCGGCTCGTCGTTCGACTTCCTCACGGCGATCGAGCCGGCCCAGATCGCCTCGGTCGTCGAGAGCGAACTGCCGCAGACGATCGCCCTCGTGCTCGCCCACCTGCCGGTCGACCGCGCCGCCGCCGTGCTCGCGGAGCTGTCCGACCCGGCGCGCACCGACGTCGCCCACGCGATCGCGACGATGGGCACGGCGTCACAGGATGCCGTGTCGATCGTCGCGGGCGCCCTCCGCGCCCGGTCGGGGGTGTTCGCGACGCGCGACTCCCGCGAGACGCTCGGCGGGGTGCAGCCGCTCGTGGACATCATCAACCGCTCCGACGCGACGGTGGAGAAGGCACTGCTGTCGAACCTCGAGGCGCGCGACAGCACCCTGGCCGAGGACATCCGCTCCCGCATGTTCACGTTCGCCGACCTCGTCGTGCTCGACGACCGTGACGCGCAGCGGGTGCTCCGCGGCATCGAGATCCGCGTGCTGGCGCTCGCGCTGAAGGGTGCCCCGCAGGAGGTCGCCGCCGTCATCCGCCGGAACATGACCGAACGCAACCGCGAGACGCTCGACGAGGAGTCGCGCGTGCTCGGATCGGTGCGGGTCTCGCAGGTGGAGGAGGCGCGGGCCGAGATCGTCCGCACCATCCGCAGCCTCGCCGCCGACGGCGACATCCGCGTGCGACGCGGCGACGAGGACGAGTATGTCGCCTGAACCCGCCGCCCCGATCCCCTTCGTGCGTCGGGAGATCCCCCGACTGACCCCCGCCGGCAGCGACCGGGAACGCGAACGCGCCCGCACGCAGGGACACGCCCTCGGGTACGCGGAGGGTCTGCGGATCGCCGCCGCCGAGGCCGCCGAGGCGGCGGAGCGCGCGGATGCCGAACGCCGCAGCGCGCGGGAGACCGACGCGGCGGCCGCCGCCGAGGCACGGGCCGGGCTCGAGAAGGCCGCGGCATCCCTCCGCGACCGACTCGACATGATCGCCGGGCTCGCCGAGGAGAAGATCTGGACCCTCGCGCTCGACGTGGCCGAGGCGATCCTCGCGCGGGAGCTGTCGCACCCTGTGCACGCCGCCCGCGTCGCGGTGTCCCGCGCCGAGCGCGCGGTGGGCGAATCCGCGGATGCCGTCGTCGTGCTCAGCGCGGACGACCTCGCCACTCTGGAGCGACTCGGCGAGGTGCCCGAGGGTGTCGCGATCGAGTCCTCGCCCGCGCTCGCGTCGGGCGACGCGGTCGTGCGCGTGTCGGACGGCGACATCGACCTGCGCGTCGCGGAGGCGCTCGCCCGGGCACGGGCCGCCCTCGCGGAGGAGACGACGTGAGCGGCTGGGGTGCGATCCTCGACGCCGCCCGCCCCGAGCGGACGGGCACCGTGTCGCGCGTCGTCGGGCTGGGCGTCGAGGTGCGCGGCCTCACGGGCGCCGTCGGCGACCTCGTCACGATCGGCGACGACGTGACGGCCGAGGTGGTCGCCGCCGAGCGGGGAGCGCTGCGGTGCATGCCGCTGACGGTGAGCGACGGCATCCGGGTCGGCGAGCGCGCACGATCGCAGGCGGGCCGGGTGCGTGTGCCCGTGGGCGCGGGCGTGCTCGGCCGCATCATCGACGGCCTGGGCCGACCGATCGACGACCTCGGCCCCCTCACGGCGCCGCGCGTGGGGCTGGACCACGAGCCGCCGCCCGTCATGGAGCGGGTGCGGATCGCCGAGCCGCTCGCGACCGGCGTGCGCGCGATCGACACGCTCACCCCGATCGGCCGCGGACAGCGCATGGGACTGTTCGCCGGTTCCGGCGTGGGCAAGTCGTCGCTGCTGTCGATGATCGCGCGCGGGTCGGGCGCCGACGCGAACGTGATCGCCCTCGTCGGCGAGCGCGGCCGCGAGGTGCGCGAGTTCATCGAGGACGACCTCGGCACCGAGGGCCTGGCACGGTCGGTCGTCGTGGTGTCGACCTCGGATCAGCCGGCGCTCGCACGGCTGCGCGCCGCGTCCACCGCCACGCGCATCGCGGAGGCGTTCCGGGATGCCGGGGGCCACGTCATGCTGATGATGGACTCGCTCACACGGGTGGCGATGGCGCAGCGCGAGATCGGGCTGGCGGCGGGCGAGCCCCCCGCGACGCGCGGCTACCCGCCATCGACGTTCCCGGTGCTCGCGCGGCTCCTGGAGCGGGCCGGCACCGACCGGCAGGGGTCGATCACGGGCGTGTACACGGTGCTCGTGGAGGGTGACGACCACAACGAGCCCGTGGCGGACACGGTCCGCTCGATCCTCGACGGCCATCTCGTGCTCGACCGATCCCTCGCCGTGACGGGCCACCACCCCGCGATCGACGTGCTGGGCTCGGTCTCGCGCCTGGAGGGCAAGGTCGCCGCCCCGCACCAGCGCGCCCTGGCCGCGCGCCTGCGCACGGTCCTCGCCGCGCGCCAGGACGCCCGCGACCTCATCGGCATCGGCGCCTACCGCGCGGGGGCGGACCCGCGGGTCGACGCCGCGATCGCCCACGAACGCGACATCACGGCGTTCCTCACCCAGTCCCTCGACGAGCGGTCGACCCCGGAGCAGTCCTGGCGCCGACTCGACGACCTCGTCGCCTCGTTCGGAGACCTCTCATGAGCCGCGGCTTCCCCCTCGCCGGACTGCTGCGCGTGCGCGGCGTGCAGGAGCGCGCCGCCGCCGAGCGCCTGTCGCGCGCGGCCCTGGAGCACGCGCACACGGAAGCGCGCGACCGGCACCTGCGGGCGTCGCTGACGACAGACGTCGACGCGCCCGAAGACGTCCGCACGCTCGCGGCGTTGGCGGCCAGTCGGGTCGCCGCCCGCAGTCTGCTCTCCGACCTCCACGCGCTGCGCGACGCACAGGCGGCCGAGGTCGAGACCGCCCGCGCCGCGCACGCCGCCGCCCGCATCGACGAGCACGGCCTCGAACGCCTCGCCGAGGCGCACGACCGACGCGAGCAGCAGCGCACGCTGCGCGCGGAACAGGCCGCACTCGATGAGATCGCGGTGGGCCGACCGGCATCCGCCACCCCGTCCCCGGAGGAGCACGCATGACTCCCGTCGCCCCCACCCTCGTGTCCGCACTGGGCCGCATCGACGACATCCAGCAGCGCATCCGCACGCTCTCCGTCGACGCGGCCGTGCCGGCGACGACCGGCGAGACGGCGAGCGCGACGAGCTCGACGGCCGCCGCGTTCGCGACGGCGGTGAAGGATGCCGGAGCCGTCGGCGCCGTACCGGCCCTCCCCTCGGGACCTGTCGACGGCGGCGACATCGTCGCGCAGGCGAAGTCGTACCTGGGGGTGCCGTACGTCTTCGGCGGCGAGGACCGCTCGGGCATGGACTGCTCGGGGCTCGTGCAGCGCGTGCTCGCCGATCTCGGGATCGACGCGCCGCGCGTCGTGCAGGATCAGGCCGACATCGGCGTCGAGGTGCCGTCACTGGCCGACGCCCAGCCCGGCGACCTCCTCGTCACGAAGGGCGAGGGGCACATCGTCATCTACGCGGGCGACGGCATGGTCATCCACGCGCCGAGCCCGGGCAAGGTCGTCGAGTATCGCAACAACTGGCTGAAGGATGCCGACCTCGCCACCATCCGTCGCGTCGTGCCTCCGCCCGGGCAGTCGGCGAGCGGGCAGGCGGCGAGCGTCCAGGCGGCAACGGCAGCAGTCACGCCCTCCGGTGCCCCGACGCTCGCCGCGACGCTCTCCGCCGTCGCCGCGGCCTCCGGCTCGTCGTCGGGATCGGTCACGCAGGCGGCCGCGTCGCAGCTGCTCGCGTCTGTCGCTCCGCTCCTCACCTCCGGCAGCGGCTCGGGCGGTGCCGCGGCGGGCGTCGCCTCGCTGGCCGCGGTCGCGCTGCGGGAGCTCGGCACCACCGCCACCACCGCCACCGGCACCACCGCCACCGGCACCACCGCCACCGGCGGCGCCGACCTCCTCCCGGGGCTCACGAACCCGGCTCTCGCCGGAACGGCCGCTCCGGCCGCCGCCGCGACGGTGTCGGCGCCGGCCGCGGTCGCCGCTCCGGCCGCCCCCGCACCCCCGCTCACGCAGCAACTCGCGGCGCCCGTGGCATCCCTCGTCCGCGGCGGTGACGGCCAGCACACCCTCACGCTCCGCGTCTCCCCCGACGACCTCGGGCCCGTCACCGTGAAGGCCCGCATCTCCGGAGGCAGCATCTCGGTCGAGCTCGCTTCGGGCACCGCCGCCGGCCGCGACGCCCTCCGGTCGCTGCTCGTCGACCTCCGCCGCGACCTCGCCGTTCTCATGCCGCACTCCTCGATCGCCGTGACGGCCGCGGATGCTGGCCGCGACGGCACCACGCTGAGCAGCACGCTGGGCACCGCATCCGGCACCCTCGCGGGCGCGGGCGGCGGGAGCACCGGCCCCGGCCCCGGCCAGAGCGGTCCCGGCCAGAACGGGTCCGGCCAGAACGGGTCCGGCCACAGCGGCTCCGACCGCACCGCCTCGAGGGATGCCGAGGCGCCCGTCGCCCTCGCGGCATCCGTCTCCGCCACACCCGACCCGACCTCGACCGCCGGCACCGGCGTCGACCTGTACGCCTGACCCGAGAGGACCCCCATGCCGCCCGTCGCCGCCGTCTCCGCCCCCACCGCCACCGCCGGTACGGGCGCCACCGCCCCCGCCACGCCACCGAAGAAGGCGCTCGACGCGGAGGTGTTCCTGCAGCTTCTCGTCGCGCAGATGAAGAACCAGGACCCCAGCTCCCCGCTCGACACGAACGAGATGATGGCGCAGGCGACGCAGCTCGCCATGATGGAGCAGCTCACCGCCCTAGCCGACACGTTCACCGAGAGCTTCGCGCTCAGCATGCGCCAGACCGCCGCCGGTCTCGTCGGCACGCAGGCCTCCTACGTCGACGCCGACGGCGTCACCCGCACGGGCCTCGTCACGAAGGTCTCGTTCGAGAACAGCGTTCCCCTCGTCACCATCGGCGACGCCACCGTCCCGCTCGACGCCGTGTCGGGCATCTCCGCTTCCTGACCCCCACCAGAAGGGCACCCCCACCATGCTCCGTTCGCTCTACGCCGGCATCTCCGGTCTCCGCTCCCACCAGACGATGCTCGATGTCACCGGAAACAACATCGCCAACGTCAACACCATCGGCTTCAAGGCCGGCTCGGTGCAGTTCCAGGACACGCTGTCGCAGATCGTCCAGAACTCCCGTGCCGCGCAGGACGGCGCCGGCGGCTCGAACGCCGCCCAGGTCGGCCTCGGCACGCAGATCGCCGCGATCCGCACCAACTTCGCGCAGGGCTCCGCCCAGACCACCGGCGTGCCGACCGACCTCATGATCGCCGGCGACGGCTTCTTCGTCGTGCGCAAGGGCGCCGAGACGCTCTACACCCGCAACGGCGGCTTCTCGTTCGACGCCGCGGGTCGCCTCACGACCGCCGACGGCGCCCTCGTGCAGGGGTGGACCGCCGCCAACGGCGTCATCGCCACCGGCACCCCCATCGGCACCGTCGAGCTCCCCGTCGGAGCGACCTCCCCCGCCGTGGCCACCGAGAACGCCAGCGTCACCGGCAACCTCCCCGCCGACGCCGCGGTGGGCACCGAGATCGTCCGCGACATCACGGTCTACGACGGCGAGGGCACCGCCCGTCAGCTCACGCTCACCTTCACGCGCACGGCCGCGGGATGGGATGCCAGCGACGGCACCGCCACCACCCCGCTCGCGTTCACCGATGGCGCGCTCACGGCACCGGCATCCCTCGTCTCCGGCGGGGTGACCGTCGACCTGTCCGGCGTCACCGGCTTCGCGAACCTCCGCACCGTCGCCCTCACCGGTCAGGACGGCCGCGCCTCCGGTGCCCTCGTGTCGTACACGCTCACCGCCGACGGAAGCCTCGTCGGCTCGTTCAGCAACGGAGCGAGTCAGGTGCTCGCGCAGATCGCCCTGGCATCCTTCGACAACCCGGAGGGCCTCGAGAAGGCGGGCTCGTCGCAGTACCGCGTGGGCGCCAACTCCGGTGCGGCCCAGGTCGGCGTCGCCGGCAGCGACGGGCTCGGCGAGCTGGTCAGCGGCGCGCTGGAGATGTCGAACGTCGACCTCTCGCAGGAGTTCACCAACCTCATCGTCGCCCAGCGCGGTTTCCAGGCGAACGCGCGCATCATCACCACGAGCGACGAGGTGCTGCAGGAGCTCACCAACCTGAAGAGGTAGTGCGGGGGGTGCGTGTGCTCCTCTCCCACTCTCGCGCGCAGGATTGCGGAGATGTGCACGATTTCGGAGCGGATGGCCCCGCGGCATCCGCGATCCTGCGTATCTCCGCAATCCGGTCACCCCGGCCCGCGAGATGGATGCCACGGCATCCCGCGCGGGTCGCTCAGGGAGCCGGCGTCGACGGTTCCGCCGGTGCGGTGCGCGGGAAGAGTACGACCGTCAGCAGCACCCCGACCCCGGCGCCCAGCAGCTGTGCGGCGAGGAAGGGGAGCACGGATGCCGGAGCGATGCCGGCGAACGTGTCGGTGAAGATCCGGGCGATCGTCACGGCCGGGTTCGCGAACGACGTCGAGCTCGTGAACCAGTAGGCCGCCCCGATGTACGCACCGACGGCGCACGCGATCACGGCGGCGGACCGACCGGCGCGGACGAGTCCCATGATGAGCAGGACGAGTCCCGCGGTCGCGACGACCTCCGCGAGGAACGTCGCCGCGTCGGCGCGGTCGGTGCGCGAGATCGCGATCGGCGCGGCGAACATCGCGCCCGCCAGCACCGCACCGCCGATGCCGCCGGCGATCTGCGCGGGGAGATAGACCGCGAGCTCACGCGCAGGCAGTCCGTTGCGGCGGCGCAGGACGACGTCGGCGAGGGAGACGACGGGGTTGAAGTGCGCGCCCGAGACGGGAGCGAGCAGGACGATGAGCACCCCGAGCCCCAGCGCGGTGGCGAGGGAGTTCTCGAGCAGCTGCAGGCCGACGTCGGTGGAGAGCCGCTGGGCGGCGATCCCCGAGCCGACGACGACGGCCACCAGCAGTCCGGTGCCCACGAACTCGGCGATGCCGCGCCGCCAGAGCGGAAGCGGCGTCACGATCGGTGTGCCGCGTCGCCCGCCGGGAGCAGCTCGGCGATGAGGCCTTCGATGCGGGAGCGGATCTCGTCGCGGATGGGACGGACGGCATCGATGCCCTGGCCCGCCGGGTCGTCGAGCTGCCAGTCCTCGTAGCGCTTCCCGGGGAAGATCGGGCACGCGTCGCCGCACCCCATCGTGATGACGACGTCGGACTCCTTGACGGCGTCGACGGTCAGCAGCTTCGGCGTGCCCCCCGCGATGTCGATTCCCTCTTCGGCCATCGCCTCGACGGCGACCGGATTGATCTGGTCCTTGGGCGCCGAGCCCGCGGACAGCACCTCGACGCGATCGCCGGCCAGGTGCTGCAGGTAGCCGGCGGCCATCTGCGAACGGCCGGCGTTGTGGACGCAGACGAAAAGGACGGTGGGCTTCCCGGTCATGGCAGGTCTCGCTCTCTCTCACCGAGAAGCATAGACCGTTGTCTATGAATCAGGAAGTCGGGGCGGGAAGAATCTCGGCCAGCAGTGCGCGGACACGGCCCGCGATGTCGTCGCGGATCGCGCGGACCGTCGCGAGAGGCTGACCCACCGGATCGGCGAGATCCCAGTCGAGGTAGCGACGCCCGGGATAGACCGGGCAGGCGTCGCCGCATCCCATCGTCACGACGACGTCGGCCGCCCGAACGGCCTCGTCGGTGAGGGGCTTGGGGAACTCGCCGCCCAGCGGCACACCGATCTCGTCCAGCGCCGTCACGATCGCGGAGCGCACCTCGGCGGCGGGGGCCGACCCCGCCGTGCGGACGACGACCCTGTCCCCGGCGAGCTGGCGCAGGATGCCGGCGGCGAGCTGCGACCGTCCGGCGTTCTGCACGCACACGAACAGCACCGTCGGGCTCTCGGCCAACCTCGCGCTCTCGCCACGTGGCTCGGCCCCGCTCCCCTCGCCGCCCGGCTCGACCCCGCGCTCCTCGACCCCGTGCTCCTCGATGCGGTGCAGGTCGTCCAGGCGGGATGCCGTGAACGCCGCCACGCGCGAGGCGAACAGCGGCGCAGGGCCGCGGGCAGCGAGCAGGGCGCGCGAGTCGTCGAGGCATCCCTCGACGGTCTCGCGACTGAACACGCCCCGATAGCGGGCCGCGAGGTCGTCGACCATCCGCTCCCAATCCGGCTCCTCCGCCGAGGCCGCGGGCGTGCCGAGGAGCGCGGCGACGCGTTCGGCTTCGTCGGGGTGGATCGAGTACCAGACGCGGCGCCCCTCAGGTTCGCGAACCACGAGGCCCTCCGCGTGCAGCGCGGCCATGTGATGACTCACGGTGGGCTGGCGCAGGCCGAGCTGCTCGGCGAGCCGGCTGACCATCGCCCGGCCGCCGTCGGCCTCGCGGATGAGACGGACGATGCGGGCGCGCGTGGGGTCGGCGAGCACCGCCAGCGCCGGAGCGTCCCCCACCGTATTCATAGACGGCAGTCTATCGGCGGGCGGATCGAGTGGCGCGAGTCGCCTCAGCCGCGGAGAAGGGTCGCTCAGCCGCCGTTGCGAGCCGAGCGGCGCTCGATCAGGACCGTGTCCCGCCACGATCCGGCGTGCGGCCCGAGCGCGCTGCGGGCGATGCGCTCCCGGCGCCCGACGACACGGAACCCGGCCGCCTCGTGCAGTCGGAGGCTGGCCGTGTTCTCGGGGAAGACGCTCGACTGGATCGTCCACACCCCGGCATCCTCGGAGGCAGCGATGAACGCGTCGAGCAGGAGTCGTCCGATTCCCTCACCGCGATGCTCGGGATGCACGTACACGGAGTGCTCGATCACCCCCCGGTAGGCCTCGCGCGTCGACACGCGCGACGCCGCGACCCACCCCCGTACCGCTCCGTCGTCGCCGACGGCCACGAGCCGCGACTCCGCGAGCTTGCCGGCGTCGAACGCGTCCCACGCGGGCGTCGCGGTCTCGAAGGTGGCTTCGCCCCCGGCGATGCCCGCCGCGAAGATGGCCTCGACCTGCGGCCAGTCCGCGGCGGTCATCGCGCGTACGGCGGTCATGCGCAGCACGCGCCCGAGCCGCCGACGTCGGTCGAGCAGACGCCCGTGGCGGGGAGCGTGAGCTCCACCTGCGTGGCAGCCGGGAGGTCGTCGTCGAGCCACGCGGTGACGGAACGCACCTGCTCGTAGCCGGTGGCCAGCAAGAACGTCGGCGCGCGCCCGTAGGACTTCATCCCGACGACGAAGAAGCCCTCCTCGGGATGCCGCAGCTCCGTGAACCCGTGAGGGGCGACGGTGCCGCAGGAATGCAGATTCGGGTCGATCAGCGGCGCCAGACGCTTCGGCGCCTCGACGACCTCGTCCAGCTCGAGCCGCACCTCGCGGAGCATCGACAGGTCGGGCCGGAAGCCGGTGGCGTTGACGATGACGTCCGCGTCGAGGAACGCGTCCTCCCCGCGCCGCCTCCCGATGATGCGCACCGCCTCCTCGTGGAGGCTCAGCCGGGAGATCTCGAACGAGTCCACGAGCGCGACCCGGCCGGAGCCGACGAGCCGTTCCACGCGCGAGCCGAGCTCGGCGCGATCGGAGAGTTCATCGTCCGGCGACGACGACACCCGGACGGCGGACGGATGCCGGATCAGCCACGTCACTCGCGTCGCCGGGTTCTCCGCCGTCAGTTCGGCGAGCGCGATCAGCGTGTTCGCCGCCGAGTGACCAGCGCCCACGACGACGGTGTGCGCCCCCTCGAAGCGGGCGCGATCGACACCTCGGACGTCGGGCAGCGCGTGCATGACCCGGGCGCTCACGGCATCCGCGCCGAGCGGGTCCAGGCCGGTCGAGGCGAGCGGGTTGGGCGTCGTGTACGTGCCGGACGCGTCGATCACCGCGCGCCCTGTGATCTCCTCGACGTCACCGTCGGCGGTGTGGAGGCGCAAGAGGAACGGCGTCGCTGCACGACCGGCGGAGCGGGTGCGGTCCATCCCCTCGCGGGTCACGGCGACCACCCGCACACCGAACCGGATGCGCGAGGCGATCTCGGGCAGGGCTCCCAGCGGGGCGAGGTAGTCGTTGACGAGCTCGCCACCGGTGGGCGACGCACCCTCGTCGGTCGGCGGGGTCCAGCCCGCCCTCTCGAGCAGGCGGCGGGAGGCGGGGTCGATGAGGTGCCGCCACGGCGAGAACAGCCGCGTGTGACCCCAGCGGCGGACAGAGGATGCCACGGTGTCACCGGCTTCGAGCACGGTGAACTGGATGCCCCGCTCCACGAGGTGCGCGGCGGCGGCGAGTCCGATCGGACCGGCGCCGATAATCAGCACCGGCAGGGCGGCGAGGCGATCGGTGGTCACGGGGCGAGGGGTGAGGTCGAGCAGCGTCATCAGGACCCTTCGAAAGATCGACGGTTGTCGATGTTCAGTATCGCCACATGTATCGATAACTGTCAATATCGACTATGGTCGATGTATGGTCACGATGCTCGAGCTCACGGACGCCACCCCTGCCCCGGCGTGCTGCGCCCCGCTGGTGCAGGAGCCCCTCGGCCAGTCCGATGCCGAGCACCTCGCCGCGACCCTGAAGGCGCTCGCGGATCCCGCCCGCCTCCGGCTCCTGTCGATCGTTGCGTCGTCCGAGGGCGAGGAGGCGTGCGTGTGCGATCTCATCGAGCCGATCGGCCTCTCCCAGCCGACCGTCTCCCACCACCTGAAGGTGCTCACCGAGGCCGGCTTCCTCTCCCGCTCCAAGCGCGGCACCTGGGCGTACTACCGCCTCGTCCCGGGCTCGCTCCTACGCGTGTCGGCGCTGCTCGCCACCACGTAGCCTCGGCCGCGAACTCGTGCGCGCACCCGCCTAACGCGCGGGGCCGACCTGCCGATAGTCGCCCTCGAGCCTCGCTTCCCTCACCCCTCGCGGGCGAGCTGCGCGGCCCGGAAGACGTGCCAGGAAGCCGCAGCCCGCGGTATGGCGACCGATCCCGGGATCCCCCCAGGTCCCGGCCGGATCCCTCGGATCTCCCCCAGATCCTGCAGGGGGGTCCCCGCGAGCCGACACGCCACGAACCGACACGACCACGTCGGCGCGATCGTGTCGGCTCGCCACTCTCTTTCTTTGGGGTCAGCCGGCGACGCGCGCCGCGCTGACGGCCTCGCCGAGCGCGTCGACGAGAGGCGTCGTCGGACGGCCGATCAGGCGGGCGAGGTCGTCGTGCACGGGCGAGAGCACGCCGCGGGCGATGCCGTCCTCCATGGCCGAGACGAAGCCGATCGTGCCGGCATCCAGTCCCGCTTCCGCGAGCCCCGACTGCAGCTGCTCACTCGTGAGCGGGACGTAAGCCACGTCGCGACCGAGCGCGGTGGTCGCGGCGGCGGCGATGTCGGCGTACGACACGGCGTGGTCGCCGGAGAGCTCGTAGGTGCGGCCGAGGTGACCGTCTTCGATGAGCACGACGGCGGCAGCCTCCGCGTAGTCCGCGCGGCTCGCAGCGGCGACGGTCGCCTCACCGACGGACGCGGCGATCACGCCGGTGTCGGCGGCACGGAGAACGTCGGCGACGTAGTTCTCGGCGTACCAGTTGTTGCGCAGGACGACGGCAGGCACACCGCTGGCGGCGAGCACCTCCTCGGTCTGCTTGTGCTCGGGCGCGAGCACGAAGTCGATCGTGTCGGCGTGCGCGAGGCTCGTGTAGACGAGCTTCGCGGTGCCCGCCTCCTTCGCCGCCTCGATGACGCGGCGGTGACCCTCGAAGCGGGCACCGGGCTCCGAACCGGAGATCAACAGCACGGAGTCGACGCCGTCGAGGGCGGCCGCGATCGTCTCGGGGACGTCGTAGTCGAGGGGCACGACGCGCACGCCGCGGTCGGCGAGGTCGACGACCTTCGAGACGGTGCGGGCGCCGGCGACGATCTGCTCCGGGGCGACGCCGCGGCGCAGGAGCGCATCGACGACGAGGTGTCCGAGCTGGCCGCCGGCGGCGGTGACGAGAATGGTCATGGGGTGTCCTTTCACGGGAGGAGCACGGCATCCGCGCTCACCCGAACGAACACGGGGGCGCGATGATCACATTCCCCGGAGAGGGTACCCACTTTTTGGTAAGGTACCCACATGATGGTGAGTCTTGCGGAGATCCGGGCCGAACTGCCGGGCGTGTACGAAGAGGCGTGTCCGTCGCGCGTCGTGCTCGACCACGTCATGAGCAAGTGGGGCGTGCTCGTGCTTCTCGCCCTCACCGACGGCACGATCCGCTGGGGCGAGCTGCGACGCACCGTGGAGGGCATCAGCGAGAAGATGCTCGCGTCGACGCTCCGCACGCTCGAAAAGGACGGTCTCGTCGCACGCACGGCGTACCCCGAGGTGCCGCCCCGCGTCGAGTACGCGCTCACCCCGCTCGGCGACGAGTTGATGGAGCGGATGATGCCGCTCATGGCGTGGATCGGCGAGAACGCCGGGACCATCGTCACCCCCGGTCGCTGAGCGAACGCAGCCCGGTCGTTGAGCGAGCGCAGCCCGGTCGTTGAGCGAGCGCAGCCCGGTCGTTGAGCGAGCCCAGCGAGACGAAACGGTCCGTGGTCGGCGTCGCCCCTCGGTCGTTGAGCGAGCGCAGCGAGACGAAACGCCGTCGCCTTCTCCACAGTCCCGGCGTGTCGGAAGTTATCCACAGGAAGCACTCTTGATCTGGGTTTTGTCGCCTGGAATGTCGGTGGCCCGGAGAAGAATCGGAGCATGACAGGCAGCACCGGCACCGCATGGCAACAGCGCATCGAGACGCTGCTGTGCGCGCTCGCCGACGCCCGCCGCGACGCCGCCGCAGCCCAAGCCCGTGAGGTCGCGCTGCTGGCCGAAGCGGTCGAGATCGCCCAGGCGATGGCACAGGATGCCGGTGGCCCGACGTCCGTGGCGGACATCCCGATGCGGTCTCTTGCGGCGCAGATTGGTGCCGCGGCGCGGGTGTCGGACAGGACGGTGCAGAAGCACATGTCGGATGCCGTCGTACTCGTCGAGAAGTTCCCCGCGACGTTCGCCGCGTGGGCCGCTGGGGACGTGTCACGCGGTCACGTGCGGGTTCTGGTCGATGCCGGGGCTGCGATCGACGACGATGCCGCACGGGCGGTGTTCGAAGACGCGACGTTGGAGGTCGCGCGGCGGGAGACACCGGGACGGCTCAAGCCCGCCGCACGGCTGTTAGCCACGCGGTTGCACCTGGTTCCCCTGAAGGAACGTCACACGGTCGCCGCGACCAAGCGGGAGGTGTGGGTGCGTGACCTCGACGATGGCATGGCGGAACTCATCGCGATCCTCCCCGCCGCGATCGCCCACGGCATCCGCGACCGCCTCGACCAATACGCGAGACGCGTCATGGATGCTCGCAGCGCGGGCGGCGGAGCGAGCACGATTGGTACCGCCGGTCGCGCGGGCGGTGGAGCGAGCACGAGTGGTACCGCCGGCAGCGCGGGCGCCGCGGTCGGCGCGACCTCCGACGGTGCACTCCTCCCCCACCCCGACACGACCAACGCCACCCACCCCACCAACACCCGCCCGGCCGACACCACCACCGACACCCGCCAGATCAGCGAGGTGCGGGCCGACGTGTTCGCCGACCTGCTCCTCACCGGACACGCGTCCCCCGAATCCACCAACGACGCCATCCCAGCCGGGGAAGCGATCATCGCCCGCGTGCAGGTCACCGTCCCCGCCCTCACCGCGCTCGGGGCGGACGACACCCCCGCCGAACTCATCGGCAAAGGACCGATCGACACCGCCACCGCCCTCCGCCTCGCCGGAACCGCCACAGGGTGGGACCGGGTGCTCACCCACCCCGTCACCGGCACCGTCCTCGCCATCGACCGGTACCGCCCGTCCGACCACCTCAAACGCACCCTCCGGGTGAGAGATGAGCACTGCCGGTTCCCCGGCTGCCGCATCCCCACCTATCGGTCCGACATCGACCACACCACCGCCCGCGAACACGACGGACCCACCGAGCTGACCAACCTCGCCCACCTCTGCCGCCGCCACCACACGTTGAAACACCACTCAGCGTGGCGCGTCCGGCAGACACCCGACGGCATCCTCCACTGGACCAGCCCCACCGGACGCGAACACCCCGACCACCCCGCACGCACCCTCACCTTCACCACAGCGACGGCCACGACGGTCGCGAAAGGCACCCACGGGCACCTCGCGCTCGTCGTCGCGCACGATACCGACACGCAGCCGCCGCCCGCGGCGTCACCTGAACCGCCACCGTTCTGACCCGAGCTACTCCGCGCCGCCCCGCTTTCCCGCCGCCCCGCCTCCGCGCCGCCCCGCCTCCCCGCGCCTGCCGCCCCGCCTCCCCGCCTGCCGCCCCTTCTCCGCGCCGCCCCGCCTGCCGCCCCGCCTCCGCGCCTCCTCGCCTACCGGTTCTCCAGCCCGCCGTCCCCCACCCCGGGATCACGACCGAACTAACGGATCGCCCGTGCTGGCCGACAGTCCCCCCACGAGCCGAAGACACGATGTCGCAGGCCCGCCGGCGTCGCCCAGCGTTCGCCGACCATCAACCAGGGAAGGGGTGCTCGTGATCGTCCTCACGCGACTGAACCGCACCCGTTTCGCGGTGAATCCCGACCTCATCGAGCGCATCCAGGCCACCCCGGACACCACGCTCGTCATGGTCGACGGCGCGACCTTCGTCGTCGCCGAAACGATGGATGCCGTCATCGACGCCGTCGTCGCCTTCCGCTCCCGCGTGCTGACCTCCGCCCTCCACGGCGACCACACGACCTCCGCCGCCACGGCCACGACAGTCGCCGACACGCACGCGACAGTCGCCGACACGCACGCGCCGGCCCCCACCGGCCCCACCGCCACCGCCACCGCCACCGCCACCGCCAACGCCGCCGCCCCCACCACCACCGAAGGCGGTGACGACTGATGCTCATCATCGGCATCCTGATCGCCTTCGCCGGCCTCTACGCGATGATCACGCTCGAAGGTGCGCACGTCGAAGCGCTCCTGCTCCCGGCGCCGATGATCCTCGTGTTCGGCGCGACGATCGCCATCGGTCTCGCGGGCGGCACCGTGCGCGACGCGAAGGAAGCCGTCCGCGCGCTGCCCCGCGCGCTCCGCGGGCTCAAGGGCTCCTCGGAAGATCTCATCGTGACCGTCGTCGGTTACGCCGAGAAGGCCCGGTCCGAGGGACTGCTCGCGCTGGAGGACGCCGTCGCCGAGGAGAAGGACCCGTTCCTGCGGCAGGCCCTCCAGAACATCGCCGACGGCACCGACGCGGAAGACCTCCGCATCCTGATGGAAGACCAGGTCGCCACCACGGCGTCGGTCCGTCGCACCGCCGCGCGCTTCTACACGACCCTCGGCGGATACGCCCCGACCGTCGGCATCGTCGGTACGGTCGTCTCCCTCACCCACGTGCTCGAGAAGCTCGACGAGCCCTCGACGCTGGGCCCGCTCATCGCCGCCGCGTTCGTCGCCACCCTCTGGGGCCTCCTGTCGGCGAACTTCATCTGGCTGCCGATCGGCGCACGCCTGCAGCGGCTCGCCGAGATCGAAGTCGACCGGATGACGCTCCTCACGGAGGGCATGCTCGCCGTTCAGGCCGGAAGTCCGCACCACCTCGTCGAGGAGCGCCTGCGCGCTCTCGCGCCTGACGCCGGCGGCAAGCGTCGCCGCGAGAAGCCGGGCGACAAGGCCGCCGCCGAACCCGCGGAGGAGTCCGCATGAGCGTCTCCCGTCGCCGCCGCATCCCCGCCCACGCCGACGCCGGACACGGTCCCGACGAACGGTGGATGGCGTCGTACCTCGACATGATCACCGTGCTCATGTGCATGTTCATCGTGATGTTCGCGATGTCCAACGTCGACCAGGAGAAGTTCGAGGCGCTTCGCGCATCGCTCGCCACAGGCTTCGGTGCAGAGCAGACGGATGCCATCGACGTCTCGACCGGCGTCGTCGTCCCGCCCGATCTCGTCGACGACGAGGGTGAGTCGTTCTTCGAACTGCCGCAGCTGCCCCCGAACACCGCGGAAGAGGAATACGACTCGTTCGCCCTGCTGCGCGAGCGGCTCGAGCAGGCACTCGAGGAGGAGGGGCTCGAAGAGGCGGCGACCTTCACGATCGACGAGCGCGGCCTCACCATGGGCCTCAAGAGCGCCGAGACCTTCTTCGCCACCAACAGCACCGCCCTCAGCGCGAAGGCGCGCGCCGTGCTCGACGCGGCCGCCACCGTCCTCGCCGACGACACCCACGACATCTCCGTCGAGGGTCACGCCGACTTCCGTCGCCCCTCGCCGCCGTTCCGCGACAACTGGGAGCTGTCCTCCGCCCGCGCGACCGGAGTGCTGCGCTACCTCGCGAACGAAGGCGAGGTGGCGCACGACCGGATCAGCTCCGTCGGCTACGGCTCCTCGCGGCCCCTCGCCGAAGGGACGAGCGCTGCCGCCCTCGCCCAGAACCGCCGCGTCGACATCGTCGTGCTGTCGGCTGCCGAAGACGACGTGCGCGCCGAGCTCCCGCGCCTCGATGCGCTCGCTGCGGGAGGCCCCTGACCGCACCGCGCCACACCACACCACGCGAACTGCACCGGCACCGCGCGAACAGCACCGCACCGCACGAACCGCACCGCACCGCACGAACCGCACCGCACCGCACCGCTCCGCTCCGCACGAGCCGCACCGCCTGCACCGCGGCATCCCCACCCACGCGCGGCTAACGACCCTGCGCACGCGTCCGATAGTCCCGCCCGTGCAGGTCGAAGACCCTGCACAGAGCGAGGGATGCCGTGCAGATCGAGGACACCGTGCGGGTCGGCGACGCCGCAGCGTCCCCGGCGGCGCCCGAGCGCCACGACTTCGGTCGTCCGGCCGCGCTGTCCCGCGAGCATACGCGTGCCCTCGCCGCCGCGTTCGACGCGTTCGCACGCCTCTGGGCGATGCAGCTGACCTCGAAGGCCCGGCTGCGGTCGCACATCACCGTCGACCGCGTCACCCTCGAGACGTACGACGAGTACGTGTCGACGGTGCCCACCACGACGACCCTCATCCTCTGCACCGACGACGGCTCCGACGACCGCGCGATCATCGAGTTCCCCGTGTCGACCGCCCTCCAGTGGATCGTGCGGATGCTCGGCGGCGACGCCGCCCACACGCTCGACACCCGCGCGCTCACCCCGATCGAGTTCGCGCTGCTGCGGTCGCTCATGGACGAGACCCTCGGTCACCTGCGCGGCTCGCTCGGCGGCCTCCTGTCCGAGAAGCTCGCGGTCAGCGCCGTGCAGTACAACGCGGCGTTCGCGCAGATCGTCTCGGCGCAGGATCTCGTCGTCGTCGCCCGCTTCTCGATGCGCCTCGGCGACCGCACGGAGGCCGCGAGCATCGCGCTGCCCGCCGCCGTGCTCCTCGAACGACTCACCGACACCACGTCGACTCCGCACGCCGCACCCGACCCGGATGTCGTCCGCCGCCACGTCGAGGAGACGCCCGTCGAACTCGTGCTGCGCCTCGCGACGCGCAGCATGCGCCCCGACGAGGTGCTCGACCTCGCCGTCGGCGACATCCTCTCGCTCCCCCACGGCGAGGACCGTCCGCTCGATCTCGCGGTCGGCGAGCACGTCGTGGCATCCGCCGCCGTGGGAGCCAACGGCGCGCGGCTCGCGTGCGTCGTCACCTCGTCCGACCTTCCCCGCACCCTCGCCGAGGAGACCGCATGACCAGCACCATGACCCACGAAGCCGCCGCCGCCGCAGCCTTCGCCGACCGGCTCCCCACCGCCACCCGCACGACTGCCCACCCCGCGAGCGGGTCGGGCGAGACCGGCGACGCCGTGATGGTCTCGTCGGTGGGAGACACGAGCGCCGCGCTGGCCGTCGTCATCTTCGACGAGTCCGCGCTCCTCGGCGACGCGGCGACGCCCCTCGCCGACCGGCTGCGGGATGCCTTGGATGCCGCGGCCGCCGCGTTCGGACCGAGCGTGCTCGGTGAGCCGACGATCGGCGACGCATCTTCCCTGTTCTCGCACCCGAACGCGCAGGTGTTCGAACTCGCCGACGAGACCGGCCGCACCATCGGCCGCCTCGCCGTGCGCATCTCGCAGACGCGCGCCGCCTCGCCCCGGCGACTGCAGCGGATCGCGGGCGTCGAGATGGACCTCACGGTCGAGGTCGGCCGCACCCGGATGACGGTGCGCGACGTGCTCGACCTGGAACCGGGCCGCATCATCGAACTCGACCGGTCCGCCGGCGCACCCGCCGACGTCAAGCTCAACGGTCGTCTCATCGCCCACGGCGAGATCGTCGTCGTCGACCAGGACTACGCGGTGCGCATCACGCGCATCATCGAAAGCGCGGAGGTCTGACCTGGACGATCTGCTCCTCGCCGCCCGCGTCGTCGTCTCGCTCGCGGCCGTCCTCGGCGTCGTGTGGCTGCTGCAGCGGCGTCTCGCCCGCGGCGGCGTCACGAAGAAGTCGAAGAAGGACCGCGCCCGCGACGCCGTCACCATCGTCGCCAAGCGCAGCCTGGCCCCCAAGACGCAGCTCGTCGTCGTCGAGATCGACAACGTACGCTACGTCCTCGGCGTGGGCGAAGGCGGAGTTTCGGTGATCGACAGCCGCCCGACCGACGGCACAGCCGCGCCCGACGTGCCGGCATCCGCCCCGCGCCTCGCGCCCGTGCGCGCCCTGCGGAGCTCCCTGCCGAGCGCCGACACCGACACCGCCGCCGCCCCCGTGACGACCGCCGCATCCGACGTCGCCACCGCCACCGCCGCTTCCACCGACACTCCCGGCTCGCTGCCCCTGCGTCGCGCCCACCGAGAAGCCCACCGGGAGGCGCAGCGCGAGGCCCGTCCGACTTTCGGGGCGGCGCTCTCCCGCGAAGCGTCCCAGGCCCTGCGCCGCGCCATCGGCGCCTGACGGAGCACCCTCGTGACGGATCGCACCGCGCCGCCGCGCAACAACACCGCGCCGCCGCGCAACACAGCGCCGCCGCGTAACGCCGACGGGCCGCGCATCACCGACGGGCCTCGCCGCACCACCCGCCGCACCCCGGGCCGCAGCCCGCGCCGGGCGCTGCGCACGGTCGCGGTCCTCGGCATCCTCCTGGCGGTGCAGGTGCTCTCGGCGACTCCGGCCTTCGCGGACACGATCGACCCGACGCTCCCCGCGACACCTCCGCCGAGCGGCGTGACGGTCGACATCAACGGCATCGACGGAACGCCCTCGGCCTCCATCCTGACCCTCATCGGGATCACGCTGCTGTCGGTCGCCCCCGCGCTCCTGCTCATGATGTCGTCGTTCACGAAGATCTTCGTCGTGCTCGCCATGACCCGCAACGCGCTGTCGCTGCCGACGATCCCCCCGAACCAGGTGCTGGCGGGCCTGTCGCTGTTCCTGACGCTGTTCATCATGTGGCCGGTGCTCACCGAGATCCACACGGTCGCCGTCCAGCCCTATACCGACGGCGGCCTGACCTTCACGGATGCCGTGGGCGCGGCATCCGATCCCCTCCGCACCTGGATGCTGCAGTTCACGCGGGAGGAGGATCTCGCGCTCATGACGCGGTTCTCCGGCGCCGACAACCCGGACGAACCCGCCAGCACGCCGCTCATCACGCTCATCCCCGCGTTCATGATCTCGGAGCTGCGCGCCGCCTTCATCATCGGCTTCGTCATCTTCGTGCCGTTCCTCGTGATCGACCTCGTCGTCGCGGCGGCCCTCATGTCGATGGGCATGATGATGCTCCCTCCCGTCATGATCTCGCTGCCGTTCAAGATCCTGCTCTTCCTGCTCGTCGACGGGTGGGGGCTCATCCTCCGCACGCTCGTGCAGAGTTATGCGGGGTCGGGATGAACCCGGAATCGGTCCTCGACATCGCCCTCGAAGGCGTGCTCATCACCGCCAAGCTCGCCGCGCCGCTCCTGGTGACCGCGCTCGTCGTCGGCTTCGCCATCTCGCTCCTGCAGTCGATCACCCAGATCCAGGAGGTCACCCTCTCGTTCGTGCCGAAGGCGATCGCCGTCGGCGTGGCCCTCGTCGTCTGCGGCAACTGGATGATCACCGAGGCGGTCACCTTCACCCACGCGCTGTTCGACCGCATCCCTCAGCTGTTGAGCGGCGGCTGAGGACGGGGATGGGGCGGATGCCGTGAACATCCCGATCGACTTCGCCTGGCTGGAGGCCACCGGGCTCGCGGCCGTCCGCACGACCGCGTTCCTCTTCCTCGCGCCCCCGTTCTCGTACCGCGGGTTCCCGTCGCGCATCAAGGCGGCGCTGGGCGTGGGGATCGCCATCGCGTTGAGCGGTGCCGTCGCCCCCGGCTACGAGCCGCTCGCCACGGGGCCGTTCATCCTCGCACTCCTCGCCCAGCTCGTGACGGGCGCGCTCCTCGGGTTCCTCGTGACGGTGTGCTTCTCGGCGGTGCAGTCGGCCGGAAGCCTCATCGACCTCTTCGGCGGCTTCCAACTGGCGCAGGCCTTCGATCCGCAGATGAACGTCAACGGCGCGCAGTTCACCCGGCTGTTCCAGATGACGGCGCTCGCCCTCCTCGTCTCCTCCCACGGGTATGCGCTCATCCTCGCGGGCCTCGCGCGCAGCTTCTCCGCCGTGCCCGTCGACGGGATGATCGCGCTCGATCGTCCCGTGGAGCTCCTCGTCGACACGGCCGGACAGCTCATGCTCTCCGCCGTGCAGATCGCCGGGCCGCTGCTGCTCGTGCTGTTCCTCGCCGACATCGGTCTCGGCCTCGTGAGTCGCGTCGCCCCGGCCCTCAACGCGTTCGCGATGGGCTTCCCCGTGAAGATCATGCTGACCCTCGTCCTCGCGGGAACGGTCGTGCTCGCGCTCCCGAACGTCGTGGGCGCGCTGACCCAGGATGCCGTCGAGCTGCTGATCGGGGGTGTGCGATGAGCGATGCCGACTCCGGCGAGCGCACCGAGATGGCCTCGCGTCGTCAGCTCCGCGAGGCCTACCGCAAGGGCCGCATCACCCGCAGTCAGGACATGTCCGCGTGGGTCGCGATCGGCGCCTTCTGCGTCATGCTGCCGACCCTCATCGGCGCCGGGGCGAACGCCGGCACGGAGCAGTTCGTCGGCATCGTTTCCGTCATCCGGCATCCCGACGTCGACGGCGCTCTCACCGCGCTGTCGACCGCGCTGTCCGACATCCCGGCGATCATGGGCACGACGCTCGTGACGGTGTCGGTGGTCGTGCTGATCATCTCGGTCGTGCAGGGCGGGGTACACCTGCGCGGGGTCCCCGCCCGGTTCGAGCAGTTCAACCTCGTCTCCGGCGTGCGTCGCCTGTTCGGCCTCCAGGCGCTGTGGGAGGGCGCGAAGGCGCTGCTGAAGACCGCGGCGATCGGCCTGGCCCTGTACGTCGTGGTCGCGGGGCTCATGCCGCTCCTCATCGCGAGCGGGGCGTCGCCGGTGCAGCGGCTCCTCGAGGTGGCGTCGTCGGGCATCGCGAGTCTGCTGGCCACGGCCGTGGCGGTGGGCGTCGCCCTCGCGCTCGCCGATGTCCTCGTCGTCGCCCGCCGCAACCGCAAGCACACCCGCATGACCAAGAAGCAGGCGCGCGACGAGCACAAGAACTCCGAGGGCGACCCGCTCATCCGCAGCCAGCGTCGCGCACGCCAGATGGCGATGAGCCGCAACCGGATGATCGCTGCGGTCGGCGACGCCGACGTGGTGCTCGTCAACCCGACGCACGTCGCGGTCGCGCTCCGCTACGAGCCCGGCAAGTCGGCCCCGCGCGTGGTCGCGAAGGGCAAGGGCGTCATCGCCGAACGCATCCGGGAGCGCGCCACCGAGGCGGGCGTCCCGCTCGTGCGCGACATCCCGCTCGCCCGCGCCCTGCACGGCGCGTGCGATCTCGGCCAGGAGATCCCGGCCGACCTGTACACCGCGGTCGCCCGCGTGCTCGTGTTCGTCGACGGTCTCAAGCGGCGCGGCTCCGCCCGCGGCGTGCACACCGTCCCCGAGAGGAAGGCCCCCCGGCCATGAACCGCACCTCCGGCCTGAACGGCCTGCTGAAGAAGTCCGCGATCCCGGTCGCGGTCGTCGGCATCATCCTGCTGCTCATCGTGCCGGTGCCGCCCCCGCTGCTCGACGTGCTCATCATCACGAACATCCTGTTCGCGCTGCTGATACTGCTGACGACGATGTTCGTGCGAAAGCCCCTGGACTTCTCCGTGTTCCCGTCGCTGCTGCTCGTCGCGACCCTCTTCCGCCTCGGGCTCAACGTCGCCTCGACGAAGCTCGTGCTGGGCGAGGCGCACGCGGGGCAGGTGATCGACGCGTTCGGCGCGATCGCCGTGGGCGGTTCGCTCGTCATCGGCATCGTCGTCTTCCTCATCCTCATCGTCATCCAGTTCGTCGTCGTCACCAAGGGCGCCGAGCGCGTCGCCGAGGTCGGCGCCCGGTTCACGCTCGACGCGATGCCCGGCAAGCAGATGGCCATCGACGCCGACCTCAACGCGGGACTCATCACGGATGCCGAGGCGCGCTCCCGGCGGGCGGAGATCGCCGCCGAGGCCGACTTCTACGGGGCGATGGACGGCGCCTCGAAGTTCGTGAAGGGCGACGCGATCGCGGGCCTCGTCATCATCGTCATCAACCTGGTGGGCGGCATCGCGATCGGACTGATGTCGCACGGCATGGAGATCGACGAGGCGCTCAGCACCTACGCGATCCTCACGATCGGCGACGGCCTCGTCACCCAGATCCCCGCGCTGCTGATGGCCGTCGCGACGGGCATGATCGTCACCCGCTCCAATGCGGACGCGGACATGGGCACCTCGGCGACGGGCCAGCTGACCCAGTCGCGCACGGCGCTCCTCATCGCCGGCGGCGCCGCGATCGCCATGTCGTTCATCCCCGGGATGCCGATGCTCGCGTTCCTCGCGATCGGCGGCATCCTTCTCCTCATCGCCCAGCGCGTGGGAGCGGCCGAGGCGAAGGCCGTCGACGACGCCCCCGCCGTCGACGAGCGTCCCGTCGACGCCCCGGAGGAACTCGCGGAGCGGATGCGGGTGCACACGCTCGAGATCCTGCTCGCGCCGGACATCGTCGATCTCGTCACGGGCGGACCCGACGACCTGCTCGGCCGGGTGAAGTCGCTCCGGCGGAAGACCGCGATCGAGATGGGGCTCATCGTGCCGCCGGTGCGCACCCGCGACAGTATCGAACTGCCGACCTCGACGTACGTCATCCGCGTCGCCGGGGTCGAGGCGGGGCGCGGCGTAGCCCCCCGAGGCTCGATGCTGGCCCTCGGCACGGGACTCGACGCCCTTCCGGGCACGTCGGCGCCCGACCCGGTGTTCGGGATCGACGGCAAGTGGGTGCCGTCGCAGCTGCGGCACAGCGCGGAGCTCGCCGGCGCCACCGTCGTCGACCGGGCGAGCGTCATCATCACGCACCTGTCCAGCGTCATCCAGGCGCATGCGTCGCGACTGCTGAGCCGCGAAGACGTGCGCCAGCTCACGGAGGGACTGCGCCAGATCAGTCCGTCCGCCGTCGAGGAGCTCACTCCCGCGCTCCTCTCCCTCGCCGAGATCCAGCGGGTGCTGCAAGGACTGCTCGCGGAACGGGTCGCGATCAACGACCTCGTGCGCATCTACGAGGCGCTGGCGCTGCGGGCGAAGACCTCCGCCGACCCCGAGGGCCTCATCGAGGCGGCGCGCCAGGCGCTCGGGCCGGCCGTGGCATCCCGCTTCGCCGAGAACGGACGCCTGCGGATCGTCATGATCGATCCGCTGCTCGAGCAGTCGATGCTCGAGTCGCTGCGCACGAGCGAGGACGGCGTGCATCTCGCGCTCGACCCGCGACGGCTGGAGGCGGTCATCGCCTCGACGAAGGCGGCGGTGGCCGCGTCGGGACCGGGACCCGAACCGGTGCTCGTGTGCGCACCGTCGCTGCGGACCGCGGTGCGGCGGCTGGTCTCGACCCAGACCGACGGACTCCCCGTGCTGTCGTACACCGAGGCGACTGCCGGCGGCCTCGCGATCGACACGATCGGCGTCGTCCGCGACACCGTCTCCGAACCGCACGCGATCGAAGCGGGCTGAAGAAAGTAGTGTGAACGAGTGCTGGTTCTGACGAGGCGGATCGGTGAGCGCGTGCTCATCGGCGACGACATCGAGCTCACGATCGTGGAGATCAAGGGCGACAGCGTGCGGCTCGGCATCCAGGCTCCGCGCGAGACCCGCATTCAGCGCGCCGAGATCGTCGCGGCCGTCGAGTCCGAGAACCGGGCCGCCGTGCAGTCGCCCGCCGCCACGCAGGACGCGCTCCAGCGCGCGCTGAACGGCCGGCGCGATCCTGCCGCGCCGGCCGACTGAGCGTCTCTGCGCTCCTGATCAGGAGTCCGACTCCGATCAGGACGCCAGTGCTGCCTCGAGATCGTCGATGTTCTGCGCCATCCAGGTGAGGTAGGACTGGCCGTCCGGGAGGATCTCCGAGAACTCCACGACGGGGATGCCGGCGGCCTCCGCCGTCTGGATCACCTGCGTCGTCTCGGCGCCACCGGTCTGCGCGTTCACGATGACGGCGCGCACGTCGCCGGCGTCGAGCAGCCGTGTGGCCTCGAGGAGCGTCGCGGGCGGAACGTCCTGGCCCTCTTCGACCGCCTCGCTGAAGGCCTCCGGCGTCACGTTCTCGAGTCCGGCGGCGGCCGTCAGGTAGAGGGGCACCGGTTCGGTCACGAAGATCTTGTCGCCCTCGTGGGCGGCGGCGACGTCGGCGAGCGACGTCTCCAGGTCGCCGATGCCGGCGACGAAGTCGGCCAGGCCGCTGTCGAACGTGGCCTTCTCCCCCGGGACGAGCTCGGTGAGCTCCTCCGCGATGGCCTCCGCGACGTGCTCGACGGTGTGCGGGTCGTACCAGACGTGCTCGTTGAAGCCCTCGATGTGGTCGTGCCCGGCGTGATCGTGATCGTCGGCCGCGGCATCCTCGGTCGCCGTGTCGTCGGCGTGATCGTCGCCCTGGTCGTCGCCCTCCGCGTGGTCGTGGCCCTCGTTGTCGGGCCAGTCGTGCGAGTACTCGGCGGCGGTGATGACGTGCGCGGTCGAGCCCGACGCATCGATGAGACCGTCGATGAAAACGTCGTAGCCGCCGCCGTTCTCGATGATGAGGTCGGCGCGGGAGACGGTGAGCTGGTCGCTCGCGGACGCCTCGTACGAGTGCGGGTCCTGGCTCGTGGAGCTGATGATCGACGTCACCCCGACGGCATCCCCCGCGATGGCGCGCACGATGTCGCCGTAGACGCTCGTCGAGGCGACGACCTGCACGGCGCCGTCGTCCGTCGCGTCTGTCGGCGTCGACGCGCAGCCGGCGAGCACGAGCGCGGTCGCGCCGAGCAGCGCGCCGGGGATCAGCGTCTTCCGCGGGGTGAGGGTCTTCCAGGGGGTGAGGATCTTCCGGGCCATGCCCCGATCTTATGCACTACTGATAATCATTCTCAAATCGCGAGCAGGCGGATGCCGGGAGCCCTTGCTCCGCCAAGCCCTCCACCCCCCGCCAAGCCCTCCACCCCCGCCGAGACAACACGTGTCGTGCGAAACAACATCGTTCTCGCGCTGCAACGATGTGGTCTCGCGCGAAACATGTTGTCTCGGCGGGGAGAAGAAGCGACGGGCGGCGGCGGAGAGAAGAAGCGGCGGATCCGCCCGCCTCAGCCCTTCAGCGACCCCTGAAGCAGCGCGGAGACGAACTGGCGCTGGAACACGAGGAAGACGATGAGCGTCGGGGTGAGGATGAGCAGCGATCCGGCGCACAGGAGCGGGATGTCGGTGCCCCACTGCCCCTGGAACGCCCCGAGCGCGCCGGCCATCGTGCGCTGGGTCGGGTCGCTCACCAGCACCACCGCGAGCAGGAACTGGTTCCACGTCCACAGGAAGAGCAGGATCGCGAGCGAGCTGATCGCCGGCCTCGACAGGGGCACGTGGATACGCCAGAAGAGCTGCCACGTCGTCGCGCCGTCGACCCGCGCCGCCTCCGAGAGCTCGGTCGGCATGTTGATGAAGTGCGCCCGCATCCACACGACCGCGAACGGCATGAACAGACCGATCAGCGGCAGGATGAGCGCCCAGCGGGTATTGAGGAGTCCCATGTCGCGGATCTGGTAGTACAGCGGCACGATGATGCCCTCGAGCGGCAGCGTCAGGCCCAGCAGGAACACGATGAACACCGCGCGTCCGCCCACGGGCCGCAGGTGTCCGAGCGCGAAGCCCGCGAGCGTCGCGATGAGGATCGCCACCGGCACCACCGCCAGCTCGATCAGCACACTCGACCAGAGCAGCTTCAGCATGTCGGCCGACTGGAACGCCAGCGCGAAGTTCTCCCAGTGCGGCGTCTCCGGCCAGGTCAGCCCCGGCGGATACGTGCCCTGCGGGTGGAGCGCCGTGATGAACAGACTCACGAACGGGACGATCGTCACCGCCATCAGGATGATGAGCAGCACGACGCCCAGCCACCGCTCCCTCGCCGCGACGATCATGATTCCTTCCCCCGCAGCAGGCGCTGCAGCGGCAGCACGACCAGCAGGACGAGCGCCATCAGAGTGAGGGCAAGGGCGGATGCCGTGCCGATCTCGCGGTCGAAGAACGCGAGGTAGTAGACCTGCAGGCCCGGCACCAACGTGCTGTTGCCCGGGCCGCCCTGCGTGGAGATGTAGATGATGTCGAAGCTCGCGAGCGCCGCGATCACCGTGATGATGACGCACACGGCGAGCTCCTGCCGCACGCCGGGCAGCGTGATCGACACGAACTCGCGGATGGGACCTGCGCCGTCGATGCGCGCCGCCTCGTAGAGGCTCTGGTCGATCTTCGACATTCCGGCCAGCAGCAGGATGAGGCACAGGCCCACCGCCACCCAGGCGCCGATGACGCCGACGGCGGGGAGCGCGGTGTCGAAGTCGCCGAGCCACGCCCGCGCGAACGCACCGAGCCCCACCGCGCGCAAGACCTCGTTGACCATGCCGTTGCTGGAGAACTGCCAGCTCCACATGATGCCCGCGGCGACCAGCGGGATCACCTGCGGGAGGAAGAGCACCGTGCGCGCGATGCCCGAGAGCCGGCTGGTCGCGATCCCGCGGATCACATTGGCCGCGAAGAGGGCCAGGATCACGGGGACGATGCTGAAGTAGATGATCAGCTCGAACGCGTTGAGGATCGAGCCGACGAGCTTCGGGTTCGTGAACACCTCGACGTAGTTGGCGAAGCCGGCCCATGTCGCGGGCTGGATGCCGTTCCAGTCGTACAGCGAGTACTGCGCCGTCAGGACGATCGGTCGCAGCACGAAGATGCCGTAGAAGAGCGCGGCGGGCAGCACCAGGAGGTACACCGGCAGCGACCGGAGCAACCGGCGGCGGCGCGGCGAGCGCCGGGCCGCCGCCGGGCGGGGGGAGGAAGGTGAGGGTGCTGCGCCGGCCTTCACCGGCGCAGCACCCTCGGGCAGACGGCTCATCGGGTCAGCCGCCGACCTCTGCCTGGTAGTCCGCCTCGACCGCGCTCAGCAGGCCCGCGGCATCCTGCTTGCCGGCGACCAGCTGCTGGATGTTGGGCGTCCAGCTCTGGGCGTAGATCGATCCGGTGGCGTTCGCCAGGAAGTCCATCGCGCCGTTCACCTCGTTGACCTGCGTGCCGGCGGCGAGGGTCGCAGCCGTCACCGAGTCGGCGTCGACCTCGGGCATGAACGCGTCAGCCGGACCCATCGGGTGCGAACCGCCCACCTCGACGGTGATCGTGCGCGCCTTCTCGTCGGTGGCGACCCAGTCGAGGAAGAAGGCCGCGCAGTCGGGGTTCTTCGCGCCCGCCGCGATGCCGTAGGTGAGCGGTGCCGACATGGCGCCGAACTGGGTGCCGCCCTCTTCGAGCGGGGGCATCAGGAAGAAGCCCGCCTTGCCGGCCATCTGGGTGTCGAGGTTGCCCGACTCCCAGTCGCCGTTGAAGATGAACAGGCTGTCGCCGCCGATGAAGCGGCTCATCATCTGCGAGTAGTCCATCGAGTTGACGTCGTCGGCGAAGTAGCCCGCTTCGACCCACTTCTGCAGGTGCTCCGCGGCGGCCAGGTTCTCGGGGGTGTCGATCGTGGCGCCCTCGGTGTGGAAGATCCAGTCGTTGAGCGGCTGGGTCGGTCCGTAGGAGGCCATGAGCGCCTGCAGCGGGAACATGAGTCCGCCGGTCGCGCCGCCGTTGAACTGCGCGATCGGCGTGATCCCGGCCTGCTTGGCGGCCTCGAGCGCGGCGTCGAGCTCGTCGATCGTCTTCGGAGCCTCGGTCATGCCGATCTCGGCGGCGAGGTCCTTGTTGTAGAAGACGCCCGTCATCGAGAAGTTGAGCCCCATGGCGTACAGCGGGCCGTTGCCTCGGCGGCCCTCGTCGTCGACGCGCAGCTGGGCGAGCTGCGACTCCGGCCACTCGGTCCAGCCGAACTGCTCGGCGTACGGGTCGAGGTCGAGCAGGAGGCCGCCCGACGCGAGCTCGGACATCTGCGGCAGGCGCATGAGGTCGGGCGGGTTGTCCTGCAGCACGCGCGGAGCGTTCTGCGTGAGGACGGCGAACTGGTCCTCCCGCACGTCGAAGGTGACGTTGGGGTACTGGGCCGTGAACTCGTCGAACAGCGCCTTCGGGAGGGGGAAGCCCGTCTCGATGTAGGCGCTCAGCACGACGTCGTCGGTGCCGCACGTCGCCTCCGCACCCGCGGCGGGCGCCGAGGACGTCGGCGCCGGGGTGCCGGAGCCGGGAGGGGCGCAGGCGGTGAGGCCGAGCGCGGCCACGGCGAGCAAAGCCCCTGCTGCCGGAATGGACCTGTGGGAACGTGATTGAGACACCAATGTCTCCCTTCGTCAAAAGGACTCGGGTCCGCGGGGAGTGCAATCCGCGGTGCTAAATCGACTTAGCACCCTCATCATGAGGGATGCCGTCGCCGCTGTCAACGGTTCCGACGACGATCTCGCGAAGCGCGTCGACGATGCGGGCGGCGCGAGGATCCTCCCCCGCCTCCATCCGGTTCGTGAGGAACGCGAAACCCACCGACGCCTCGGGGTCGGCGAACGCGACCTGTCCGCCCGCGCCGTCATGGCCGAAGCCGCGCCGGGTCAGGTACCGTCGCGCGCCGCTGTCGAGCTGGAAGCCCGCGCCCCACCGCGGCCACGGCGGTGGCGCGGGGAAGAACGGTTCGCCGGCCGACCGGAGCGCCGTCGCGATGCCGAGGGTCTCCGGTGCGAGCAGTCCGTCACCGTTCGCCGCGGGGAGGGTCGCCGCCCACACCGACGCGAGGGCGCGTGCGGTGGCGATGCCTCCGGCCCCCGGGATCTCGGCGCGCTGCACGACGGGATCGTTGAAGCCCTCGCCCCCGGGCGCCGCGGGGTCGTCGCCCACGAGCTCGCGCGGCAGCGCGCCGCCCAGCGTCATCGCGACGCCGGGCCAGTCGATGCCGCCCGCCGCGCGGGCGTCGGCCTCCTGCTGCGCCGTCAGCGCCGCCAGCGACGATCCCACCGCCATGTGAGCAACCCGCGACAGGTGCTCTTCCGGCAAGCCGACCCAGCACTCGGCATCCACGGGGTCGGCCACGTACCGCCGGAAGGCCGCCCCGGGACTCACGCCCGTGATCCGGCGGACCACCTCCCCGATGAGCCAGCCGTGCGTGATCGGGTGGTAGGCGTGCGCCTTGCCCGGCGTCCACAGCGGCGCCTGCCACGCGAGCCGATCGGCGATCAGCTTGCCGTCCGAGAGCATCTCCCGAGGAATCGGCGTCCGCGGCGCGGGAAGCCCCGCGCGATGCGCGAGCAGGTCGCCCACCGTCGTGTCGCCCTTGCCCTCCGCCGCGAACTCCGGCCAGTACGCCGTCACGGGCGCCTCGTAGTCGAGCAGACCCTCCTGCACGAGCCGCGCGGCGAGGATGGACATGAGCCCCTTGGTGCACGAGAACACCACGCTCAGGGTGTTGCGATTCCAGGGGCGGCCGGTCCGCGCATCCGCGACTCCGCCCCACACGTCGACGACGAGCCGGCCCTCGTGCACGATCGCCAGTGCGGCCCCCGTGCTCGAGGGGTCGTCGAATACGTCGCGGAAGGCATCCGCCACCGGCTCGTAACCGGCATCCACCGTCCCCTCGATCGGGGCGCTCATGCGCGCGACTCCGCGGCGACCGCGACGCAGCCGTGCTCGGCATCCCAGCGCAGCGGGACGGGATCGCTGATGCGTCCCACGAACTCTTCGCCGCTCCCGTTCTCGAACGCGAGCAGGACGGGATCGCCCGCGCGATCGTGGACGATACGACCGGCGTACAGTCCGTCGTCGACGAGCAGCCGGGCCTGCGACGGATCGAACGGGCCGGTGACCGCCTCGACAGGAAGCTGCCACACTCCGCCGCGTCCGCCGGAGCGGGGCCCGGCAAGAGCCCGCGCATCGCACGAGAAGAGCAGGACGTCGGCCCCGTCCACCTTCACGAGCTGCGGCACCTCGAGATGCGTGAAGCCCGCCCCCGGCGCGCTCAGGGGAGGTCGCACCTCCCAGTGCTCCAGATCGGCGGAGACCGCGTGGCCGATGACGCCGCGGTCGTCACCCAGGCCGTCGGTGTCGACCAGGCCGTCGGTGTCGAGCACGCCGTCGGCGCCCGCGTGGCTACTGCGCGCGCGAGCCGTCACGAGCATGTGCCAGCCGTCGCCGTCGGGGTCGGGGAAGACCCACGGGTCGCGCCAGGCCTCCTCCCGCCACGTGCCGTCGGCGAGGGTCTCGTACCAGCGCGGGTCGGCGGTGGCCACGGGATGCCGCGACGGCTCCCACGTGTGCAGGTCGCGCGAGGTGGCCACGCCGACCGACTCGATGTTCGCGATCGACTCCTCGCCGAGGAAGTGCGAGCCGGTGTAGAACATGCGCCACACCCCGTCGCCGCCCTGGACGACGCAGCCGGTCCACACCGCGGTCGCGTCGAACTCGCCGGGCCCCCCGGGCACGAGCACCGTGCCGAGATCGACCCATTCGCGCAGGTCGCGCGAGACGGCATGCCCGATGCGGGCGTTGCGGTGCCGGAGTCGTTCGTCGCCGAGCGACGTCGGGGCGTGCAGATAGAACAGGTGGTAGCGGTCGCCGTCGTCGGCGATCCAGAAGTCCCACACCCAGTGGTCTTCCCGTGCGAACGTCATCGTGTCGATCCTGACCGGCGACGGAATGAGCGTCGCACGCCGTCACCCCGTAGAGTCGCGGGTGCGGCTGCCATCGTCGGCAGTCTCGACAGTTCCCGCTAAATGGGTTTAGCTAGAATGGTTCCGCGCGCTGCGCCGGATGTCAAGCGACACCGGTCCGCCGTGCGCCGTGAGGAGAGAGTCGATGTCCAGCAAGCGCGCGACGCTCGCCGACGTGGCTCGTCTGGCCGGATTGTCGCCGACGTCGGCATCCATGATCCTCAACGGCCGCCCCGGCACCCGCCTGTCGCAAGACGCGCATGACCGCGTCTTCGCCGCCGCCCAGGCGCTCGGCTACCGTCCCAACGTCGCGGCGCGGGGCCTGCGCACCGACAAGACGCTGACGATCGCGTTCATCTCCGACGTCGTCGCGACCACGCGCTTCGCGAGCGGCCTCATCCGCGGTGCCCTCGCGGCGGCCGAGCAGGCCAACCACGTGATGCTGGTGCTGGAGACCGGCGGAGACCCCGGACGAGAGAGCGAGGCCGTCGAGGCGGTGCTCGACCGGCAGGTCGACGGCATCATCTTCGCGAGCATGCGCGCGCGGGAGTTCTTCGTCCCCGATCTGCCGCCGTCGACCGGGGTCGTGATGCTCAACGCGACCAACGCCAAGCACCCCGCCGCCGTCCTCCCCGACGAGCACGGCGGCGGCCGGCGCGCCGTCGACCTGCTGGCCGACCGCGGCCACCGCTCGATCGCGCTCCTCGGCCAGAACGACGACGTCGAGCGTGACCTCTTCCGCTCCGCCACCGTCGCCCGGCGCGTGGCCGGCATCCGTGAGGGGATGGCCGCACGCGGGCTGTCGTTCGTCGACGAGGTGTCCATCTGGCTGTGGGAACCCGACGAGGGGTATCACGCGACCGTCGAGCTGCTCGACCGGCATCCCGACATCGGCGCCATCCTCTGCATGAACGACCGTCTCGCCTTCGGCGCCTACCAGGCGATCCTCGAGTCGGGCCGGTCGATCCCCGACGACATCTCGCTCGTCTCGTTCGACAACGACGAGCTCGCCGCCTACCTCCGGCCGGGCCTCACGACCGTCGCCTTGCCGCACGAGGCCATGGGTCGCCGGGCCGTGGAGATCCTGCTGTCGTCCGAGCCGCACGGGGAGACCCTGATCGAGATGCCCGCCGTCATCCGCGCCTCGATCTCCTGAGCGGACGCGCTTCCCCGGCGCGGCTCCCCGCTTCCCCGATCGCCACTCCCTCCGCCGAGTCAACAGCATTTCGCCGAGTCAACAGCATTTCGCCGAGACAACACGACTTCCGCGCGAGAATCGTGTTGTCTCGTGGGAAAGGTGTTGAATCGGCGAACCAGCTCGGCGAACCAGCTCGGCGAACCAGCTCGGCGAACTGGAGGCGCGAGAAGCGAGAAGCGAACCCCGGATGCCACGGCTCAGTCGAGCAGCAGCGCAGGCTCCTCGAGGATCGAGGCGATGTCGGCGATGAAGCGGCTCATGCCGTCGCCGTCGATGACGCGGTGGTCGAACGAGCCCGACACGGTCGTCACGAAGCGGGGGCGCACCTCGCCGTCGACGACCCACGGCTTCTGACGGATCGTTCCCATCGCGACGATGCCCGACTCCCCCGGGTTGATGATGGGCGTTCCGGCATCCATCCCGAACACGCCGATGTTCGTGATGGTGATCGTGCCGCCCTGCTGGTCGGCGGGGCTCGTCTTCCCCTCGCGGGCGGTGAGGGTGAGCTTCTCGAGCGCCTTCGCGAGCTCGCGCATGTTCATGTCCTGCGCGTCCTTGATGTTGGGCACGAGCAGGCCGCGGGGCGTGGCGGCAGCGATCCCGAGGTTCACGTAGTTGCGCACGCGGATCTCGGCCGTGCCGTCCTCGCGGTCGATCCATGCGGCACCCACGAGAGGCGTGCGACGCACGGCCCAGATGACGGCGCGCGCCATGATCAGCAACGGCGACACCTTGATGTCGGCGAAGTCGGGGGATGCCTTCAGCCGCTTGACGAGTTCCATGGTCCGCGTCGCGTCGACGTCGGTCCACACCGAGACGTGCGGGGCCGTGTAGGCCGAGCGCACCATGGCCGACGACGTCGCCTTGCGCACGCCCTTGACGGGGATCGCCTCCTCGCGACCCTCGACGAGCGCCGGCGCGGCGACGGATGCCACAGCCACCGGCACGGGGATGGTCTGCTCCCGCTCGGCGGGACGGTCGGGGGTGGCGATGTTGCGGAACACCGACGCCTGGTCGGCGTGGCGGACGACGTCGTCGCGCGTCACTTCGCCGGCAGGTCCGGATGCCGTGACCTGCGCGAGGTCCACGCCGAGGTCGCGGGCGAGCTTGCGCACCGGCGGCTTGGCCACGACGCCCGCCGACGCGCGGACGGCCTCGTCACGGGGGGCCGGCTTGCTCCGACGCGAGGTCACGGCGCCACCGGTGCCGTACCCGACGAGCACCGCTCCCCCGGCATCCGCTTCGGCCGGCTTCTCCCCGTGTTCGCTGAGCCCGGCCGAGGCGTCGGCCTCGCCGCCGGAGATCGTGATGATCGGGGCGCCGACGGTCACGGTGTCGCCCTCGGCCGCGAGGAGCTCACCGATCACGCCCTCGAAGGGCGACGGCAGCTCCACGAGCGACTTGGCGGTCTCGATCTCGACGATCACGTCGTTGACGGCGATCGTGTCGCCCGGGCCGACACGCCACTGGACGATCTCGGCTTCGGTGAGGCCTTCGCCGACGTCCGGCAGGTGGAAGGTCTGGGTGCTCATGGCGGCTCCTTCGTCAGGCCCCGGTCGTGGACCGAGAGTACGACATGTCAGTAGGCGAGGGCGCGGTCGACGGCCTCGAGGATGCGGTCGGCGTCGGGGAGGAACAGTCCCTCGAGCTTGGCAGGCGGGAAGGGGACGTCGAACCCCGAGACGCGCAGCACGGGAGCTTCGAGCGCGAAGAACGCCTTCTCCATGACCGTCGCCGCGACTTCCGAGCCCACCGACGTGAACCCCGACGCCTCCTGCGCGTAGACCATGCGGCCGGTGCGGCGCACCGAGTCGAGGATGGGGCCGTAGTCGATCGGCGACAGCGACCGCAGGTCGATGACCTCGCACGACGTACCCTCGCCCTCGGCGAGCGCGGCGGCCTGCAGCATCGTCGTGACCATGGCGCCGTGGCCCACGAGGGTCACGTCGGTACCGCGGCGGACGACGCGCGAGGCGTGGAGCGGCAGCGCGCGGGCGGCGGTGTCGACCTCACCCTTCATCCAGTACTTCGCCTTGGGTTCGAGAAAGATCACCGGATCGTTCGAGGCGATCGCATCCTGGATCATCCAGTACGCGTCGTTCGGCGTCGAGGGCGACACGACCCGCAGCCCGGGGGTGTGCGCGAAGTACGCCTCGGGGCTCTCCTGGTGGTGCTCGACGGCGCCGATGTGACCGCCGTACGGGATGCGGATGACGACGGGGAACGGCAGTACGCCCTCGTGACGGTTGGTGAGCTTGGCCAGCTGCGAGGTGATCTGGTCGAAGGCGGGGAAGACGAACCCGTCGAACTGGATCTCGCACACCGGTCGGAAGCCGGCCATCGCGAGCCCGATCGCGGTGCCGACTATGCCCGATTCGGCCAGCGGCGTGTCGAGCACGCGCGTGTTGCCGAACTCGGCCTGGAGCCCTTCGGTGACGCGGAACACTCCGCCGAGGGGACCGATGTCCTCGCCCATCAACAGCACGTGGTCGTCGGCGGCGAGCGCGGCGCGCAGTCCCGCGTTGACGGCCTTCGCGAACGGCATCGTCACGACGGAGGATGCCACGGCATCCGTCCCCTGCTCCACGACGCTCATGCGTGGCCTCCCTCGGTCGACGCGAACGACGCCTCGTAGTCGGCGAGCCAGCGGCGCTGCTCGTCGACGAGCGGGTGGGGTTCGCTGTACACGTGGCCGAACATCACTTCGCGGTCGAGGTCGCCCAGCGCGTTCGTGCGGACCCGCACGTCGTCGGCGTAGGCGGCGGCCTCGGCATCCACGCCCTCGAAGAACGCGTCGGAGGCGCCGCGGCTCTGGAGGTACGCGCGCATGCGGGCGATCGGGTCGCGCTGCGCCCACGACTGCTCCTCTTCCGACGTGCGGTACTTCGTGGGGTCGTCACTCGTCGTGTGGGCGCCCATCCGGTAGGTGAGCGCTTCGATGGCGCGCGGGCCCTCACCGGCGCGAGCCTCGTCGAGGGCGGTCTTCGTGACGGCGTAGCTGGCGAGCACGTCGTTGCCGTCGACCTGGATCGACGGCATCCCGTATCCGGCGGCACGCTGGAAGAGCGGCGTGCGCGACTGGGTGCTCACGGGCACCGAGATCGCCCAGTGGTTGTTCTGCAGGAAGAAGACCTGCGGGGTGCGGTAGCTCGCGGCGAACACCATCGCCTCGTGCACGTCGCCCTGGCTCGACGAACCGTCGCCGTAGTAGACGATGACCGCCTCGTCCTTCTCGGGGTCGCCCGTGCCGGTGCGTCCGTCGAACACGAGCCCCATGCCGAAGCCCGCCGAGTGCAGCGTCTGGGAGCCGAGCACGAGCGTGTAGATGCGCGTGTTGCCGTTCTTGGGGTCGGTCGGATCCCAGCCGCCGTGCGTGAGACCGCGCATGAGGCGGATGATGTCGATCGGGTCGACCCCGCGGATCGTGCAGACCACGTGCTCGCGGTACGACGGGAAGAGGTGGTCCTGGGGGCGGGCCGCGCGGGCCGAGCCGACCTGCGCCGCCTCCTGCCCGAACGACGGCGGCCAGAGCGCCAACTGGCCCTGGCGCTGCAGGTTCGTCGCCTGCCGGTCGAAGGCGCGCACCGTGACCATGTCGCGGTAGAACGTCTCGAGGTCGCTGTCGGGGAGAGCGTCGATGAGCGGCAGATAGCGCTCGGCTTCGGGGGTGGGGGCGAACGTCCCGTCCGCCGCCAGAACGCGCACGAGCGCCGGATCGTCAGGCGGGGTCATGTACCCACGCTAACGCTCCCCACATGCGGAGGACTGCATGAGTTCGACAATGGATGCCGCGATCCGCGGTGCGCGCCGGACAACCCGGCCGGAACAAATCGGTCGATGCCCCGGGGTCAGTCCTGTGACGTCGGGGCACCCGCGAGGTCGACGACGGCGCAGCCGAACGGCGCGAGACGCAGGCTGCGGCCGGCGAGGTCGGCGCGGAACGACACCGCGAACACCGGCGCCGCTCCGCTCGACGATCCCACGTCGACCGCGTGCGGGCTGTCCGAGGGGTTGAGGGCGACGAGCAGACTGCCGCGCCGGAACACGAAGGGATAGCCCGTCTGCACGACCTCGACCGGTTCGCGCGCGCCGAGGCGCGCATCGGAGCGCCGCAGCGCGATCGCCGCCCGCACGAACCGCAGCAGCGATCCCGGATCGTCGAGCTGGTCGGCCACCGTCGGCCGCAGGGGGTCGGGGTCTTGCGGAAGGTAGCGCGACTCGAACGCCGGCGCGGCCCCGACGGCGGTCGTCGGCGGGAGATCGCCCCACTGCATCGGGGTGCGCGAGCCGGCACGCTCGTAGGCCGGGCCCAGGGAAGACCCCTCCAGCGACGCGAGGCCCGGCACGTAGCGCATACCGATCTCGTCGCCGTAATAGATCGACGGCAGGGCGGGCCACGTGAGCGCGAGCAGCAGCGCACTGCGCGCCTGCACCGCATCCCGGCTTCCCGAGACCAGGCGCGTGAAGTCGTGGTTGGCGGTCGGGAGCCCCGGGATGCCGGTGGCCCCCGACGCCTCGATCGCGTCGACGGCCCGCCGCCACGCGTCGACGAAGTACGCCGCATCGCCGGTGCCCGCGGCATCCGCCCACGCGTTCGGCTCCGCCCACGCCTCATGCACGGTGCCGGCCCCGTTGTTCCAAAGCGACTTCAGCGCGGCGCCGTCGTCGTCGCCGCCGAACTGGAGGAAGAAGTCGACATCGAAGCCGGCGGGCACCGCCCGTGCCGGGTCTCCCCACTCGGAGATGAGGATGTTCCCCGGATGCCGGGCGTCCAGACGCGCGCGCACCTCCGCCCACAGGCGCCCCGTCTCGACGTGTCCCGGATCGTCCTTCACGAGCGACGCCGCCATGTCGACGCGGAAGCCCTGCACGCCGCGGTCGTACCAGCGGGAGATGATCTCGACGAGCGCGTCGCGGTTGCGCCGCGGCCCCTCGGCGTCGACCGGCTGCCGCCACGGTTCGGCATCGTCGGGGCGGGCGTACCCGAAGTTCAACGCCGGCTGGAAGTCGAAGAAGTTCGGCTTGTAGAACTCGCCCCGCGAGCCCGGTCCGGCGACGAATCCCTCGGCCGGCGCGGGGCTCCACACGTAGCGGGAGTCGCCGGGGTCGTCCGCGGAGGCGGCGAACCAGGGATGCCGGTCGGACGTGTGTCCCGCGACGAGATCGAGCACGACGGCGATCCCCCGCGCGTCGGCCGCCGCGACGAGCCGGTCCAGGGCCGCATCGCCGCCGTAGCGCGCGTCGACGTGGTCGAAGTCGGCGACGTCGTAGCCGGCATCCCGCATCGGAGAGACGAAGCACGGATTGAGCCAGACGGCATCCACTCCCAGCCAGGCCAGGTAGTCCAGCCGGGCGGCGATGCCGTCGAGGTCGCCCATGCCATCGCCGTCGCCGTCGGCGAAGCTCTGCGGGTAGGCCTGGTACAGGACGACGCGGTCGAGGCGATCGCGGAGAGTGAGCAGCGGCGATGATGCGGGCATGGGTTCCACCGCGTCACCGTACCCGATGGAGGTCGGGCGTGGATCGTCTGCGGCGCCGCTGAAGGCGGCAGGAGCCGTCAGGACCGGTCTTCTCAGAGATAGACGGCGAGCGCCATCGAACAGTCGTCGGCCAGAAGGAGCGCCGCAGCGAGGGTCGTACTCGCCAGTGACGGGGGCGCTTGAGTGGTGAGCACGTAATACCCCGGATGGTCGTCGTCCTCGAAATGGGCAAGGAGGCGTGCGCGCGCCTTCTCGTCTGCACCGCCGAGGCATGCGCCGAGGGCCGTCGAGTAGAGGTCGGGGATGCCGATGCCGCTCTCGTACGAGTAGCCGCCTCCTCGCTCGAACGGCGCCAACCTCTCGTCGTCGACGTCGAGATCCCCGACGATCGCCTCAGCCGCGAGATCCACCAGGGTTCCGCCTCCGTTCGGCATGGCATCCGCGCCCGGCGTACCGCGACCGTCATCGAAGTGGCGGGTGCTCCACGCGAGCAGGGCTTGCTCCTGGGGCGTGCTCGGAGCGATCGTCGCGAGACGCTCCGTCGCGACACTGCGCGGACCCTCAGCGAGCGACCCGCGGAGATCGAGTCGAGCCGCAGCGTACGCGTCACCGACCGTCCACTCGGACGCGTCGCCGAGGTAGGTGTTGAGGAAGTCCTCTGCGCGCGTCGCGGCTGCCGTATCGATCGCGCCGCACAGCTCGAGGATGAGCAGGCCGCGGAGATTGGACGCCACGTCGGGCGGCGTCGTCGCGCCGAGCCATCCCCGCGGCGTGGCCCCGACCGTGGGATCGAGCGACGCGTCGGCGCCAGAGTCGTCGGGATCGAGCCGCGCCAGCAGCGCCGTGAGATGGGGGTCGATGCCGGCGCCCTCGGAGCTGACCGCCGCGACCGTTCGGGCGGCGTAGTCATCGGGGAGATCGACGTGGACGCCGGCAACGTCGGCGAGTGCGCGCAGATCCGTGAGGATCGAGAGTTGCGCGATGCCGTAGCCATCGTCGAACACCTCTCTCAACCACCCTGACACACGAGAGGCGAGTTCCGGGTGGGCGGACCTCAGGGCTTCCGGATCGGCGACGGCGGCCGCACGAAGGTCGACCAGCAGCTGATCGACCGTGCTCGCCAGGGGAACGTCGGGAATCAGGCGCGGGATGTCTGCGCGGGCGAACTCACGCGCACCCGGAGGAACGGGGAGCTTCTCTCCGCGGAGGATCTCGGCCGCCAGGAAGGTGGCATACGTGGTGGGCTCGTCGCCGGGCTCCTCCGCGTAGCCGTCACCGGCCTCGTACGCTGCGAGGACGGCGACGGCGTCGGCGGAACGGTCGTCCCCGAGCGCGCGCAGGCCTGCCCACGCGAGTCGCACGGCGGCGAGTTTCGAGAACGGCTCCGTCTCCGAGATCGCGTCCGGCGCTGACAGGGTGTCGTGGAAGAAGTCCGCGACGGCCTCGAGATCGACCGTCGACGGCACGCCGACCTGGCCCACGGCCTGCACCATCCAGCTCGTGCGGTACAGCGAGGGCGATGTCGTGTCGTACACGTCGACGAATCCGCCGTCGCCGCCCGTCGGTGAGGGCGGCGTACTCAGCGCGTTCGCCTGTGCGATGAGCGACTCGCACTCGGCCGGTATCTCCACCGTCGACGCGCAGGCGCCCAGCGCAGTCGCCACGGCACCGGCGGAGAGGGCGGCGACCACCGCGCGCGCTGGTCGCCGCCACCGATCACGCCGCGTAGTCACTGTCCGTCGTGAAGAATTCCGTGCCGAACTTGAACGTCGCGGTGGACTTCTGCGAGTAGCTGAAGAGCGGAAGGCCCGAGAAGTGCACCCCCGAGTACTGGTGCGTGATCTTCCACGCCTTGCTGACGGAGCCGGACCACGTGGCCGACTCGCCCCCGGCGGAGAACCCGGCACCCCAGGGAATGGACACCGTCGTCGCGATGCCCGCCACCCAGTACTTGTCGCGCAAGGAGATGGAGGTCGCGTTGTACGGAGTCGTGCCGAGCCACTTGCCGTAGGACTTGCCCTCGATCTCGTAACGGCTGCAGTTTCCCGGGCACGTGACGCTGCTGGAGAACCCGGTCGTGATCGTCCCGCGGACTCCACCGGACGGGCGGATCACCTTCGAGCCCACGTCGCTGATGGAGACGGTGCGGTGGATGATGGGCTTCACCGTGGCATCCGGGTCGGTCGTCAGCGATCCTCGCGAGAGGTCATCCTGGAGCCGCACCGTCGTGCCGACCACGTCTGTGCTCACCAGAGTGGACTTGTGTTCCGCGACCTTCCCGGGATCGTCGACCGGCGCCTCCGTCGCGTGAGCCGCGAGTGCTCCGTTCAGAACGCACAGCGCGGCGATGGCACCGGCCAGTAGGGCATGACTTGCCTTCATGGATTCTCCTCCGTTGATGGGACGATGATCGGTCGACCTAGCGGTCGTCCGATCGCGGGGGAAGTCTGTCGGCGGCGAGGAGCACGAATCCGCCGATGAGCACGGGCGCCACGGCGACGAGGATCGTCAGCGGTGAGGCTCCGACGGTGATGGCGGAGACGAGGGCCACCGCCCAGATGAGACCGCCCACGACGATCAGGCTCAGTCCTGCCGTCTCGAATCCGTCGTTGCGTCTCGCCGCCACAGCGCTCTCCCGTCTGCTGGTCGCCATCCGCCACGGCCGGTCGGCCACGGGGACATGCAGGAAAGCTATGGCATCAATGAGATGTTCACAAGAGTGCACAAGGACACTGCCGGTCAAATTGCCGGAGGCGTCCCTGGCCCGAGATGGGGCCTGTTCGAGCCCTGAGGAGTCAGCCCAGACCCGGCCTGGGCGTGGGCTCAGGCGACGGCTGAGGCGACGGCGACGATGCGGTCGATCGACTCCGCTTCACCGACGGAGATGCGGATGCCGTCGCCGGCGAAGGCGCGCACGATCAGCCCCGCCGCCTCGAACGCCGCCGCGATCTCCGCGGTCCGCCCACCGGCCGGCAGCCACACGAAGTTGCCCTGCGCCTGCGGCACGTCCCACCCGGTCTCGCGCAACCGGGCGACGAGGTCGTCACGGCGCGCGGTGATCGTCCGCACGCGGTCGAGCAGCTCCTCTTCCGCGTCGAGGCTCGCCAGAGCGGCCGCCTCGGCGGCCGCCGTGACCGACAGCGGGATGCCGGTGGCGCGCGCCGCGTCGAGGATGCGCGGGTGACCGATCGCGTAGCCCACCCGAAGCCCCGCCAGTCCGTAGGCCTTGGAGAACGTGCGCAGCACGACGACGTTCTCGCGGCGGGATGCCAGCACTCGGCGGCCGTCGACGGCATCCGGATCGGTGACGAACTCGGCGTACGCCTCGTCGAGCACCACCAGGAGGTCGCTCGGCACGGCCTCGAGGAAGGCGTCGAACTCGGCCTGCGTGACGACGGGCCCCGTCGGGTTGTTCGGGCTGCACACGATGGCGATGCGGGTGCGGTCGGTCACGGCCGCCGCCATCGCCGTGAGGTCGTGCCGACCGTCGGCCGTGTTCGGCACCGTCACCGCCGTCGCTCCCGCGACGACCGCCAGCCCCGGGTACGCCTCGAACGACCGCCACGAGAACAGCACCTCGTCGCCGTGACCACTCGTGGCCTGCGTCAGCTGGTAGAGGATCGACACCGACCCGGCCGCGACGTGGACCCGATCGGATGCCACGTCGAACCGCTCCGCGAGCCGCGCGCGCAACCGCGATGCGGACGCGTCGGGGTACCGGTTGATCCCGGTGGCGGATCGGATCGCCTCGACCACCGACGGCAGCGGGTCGAACGGGTTCTCGTTGCTGGAGAGCTTGAACGCGTCGTCGCCGGCCTGCTTGCCCTGCCGGTAGGCGGGGAGCGCGGCGATCTCGGGGCGGAGGCGGACGGGCAGGTCGGTCACCCGTCGAGTCTACGGACGGCGAGCGGGCTGGCGCAGATCGCTGCTGACCGGCGTGGACCAGCTCCCGAAGCGCTACCATTTTGGTATGGCGATGACACTGCGGCTTCCGGAAGAACTCGACTCCCGGCTCGAACAGCTCGCCCACGCGAGAGGGATGTCGAAGCACGCGCTCGTGGTCGAGGCGACGCGGATGATCGTCGACTTGGAGTCGAAGACCGATGTGGCCGTCGAGATCGCGACAGGAGTTCGGAGCCGATACGCCGAGTTGTTGACACGCCTCGAAGACGCATGACGATCTACCTCGATCTGCCGCAGGCCGTGGCCATCGCGGCGAGCATGGACCTCCGCCTGCGCGACATCGGCCTGCTGTCATCGGCGATCGCGCGTCCGGAAAGCGCGATGTTCGGTGTCGAGGCCTATGCCGATGTCTTCCTGAAGGCCGGCGCGCTGTTCTCGTCGCTGGCGCAGAATCATGCTTTCTTCGACGGCAACAAGCGATTCGCTTGGGTGACCACGCTCACCTTCTTGGAGCTCAACGGCATCCGCACCGACATGCCTCTCGAGGAGGCGTTCGATCTCGTGCTCGCTGTGGCCCAGGGGCACGCCGGGCTGGCGCAGATCGCTGGGGCCCTGCGTCGGCGGTCCGTGGCACAATGACGGCACCATGAGATTCCTCATCCGCGTCATCGTGAATGCGTTCGCCATCTGGGTCGTCACCCTGATCCAGCCGCTCGAGGTCGACGTCATCGCCTTCGCACCCGGCGAGACGCTGCAGCTCGTCCTGACGCTCCTCGCGGTGGCGGCGGTGTTCGCCATCGTCAACACGGTCATCGGCACGCTCATCAAGATCGTGGCGTTCCCTCTGTACATCCTGACGCTGGGCCTGATCTCCCTCATCGTCAATGGGCTCCTGCTGTGGATCACGGCGTGGGCCACCCACTGGTGGTCGTGGGGCCTGCGGGTCGAGGACTTCTGGCTCGGCGTGCTGGCCGCCCTCGTGATCTCGCTGATCAACTGGATCTTCGGCATCATCCTGCGCCCGCAGCTGAAGCGACGCTGACTCACCCACGCCGCGGCGGCACCTCCCCCACCCGCCCCGGGGTCGCCGGACCGCGGGCGCCGGGATCTCGGGCACCGGGATCGCGGGCACCGAAGTCTCGTCGAGCGCCGTAGACGACGGCCGTCCCGACGGCGGTGCCGAGTGTCGCCAGCTGGACGTGCAGAGCGTTCACGCGGGGATCGTCGGACCGATCGACGAGCGCGGCCGTCTCGCGATACTCGTCCATCTGGTGCACCCCGATGCCCACATCGCCCCACCGGATCGACGGATCGACGACCCGCTCCGCGACGAAGCTCTCGGGCGAGCCCGCGCTCGTGGGAAGCCCGCCCCCCGTCAACGCGACGATCGGGTCGTCGGGGTGACGAACGGTGACGACCAGCACGTCGTCGTCGAGATCGGCTTCGACGGGGGCGGCGAAAGTGACCACCGTGCCGACGTCGTAACCACCCTCGCGCGCGAGCCTCACCCCGATCATCCCCCCTTGCGAGTGGCCCGCGATGTGCACGCGGTCGCCTTCCTCCGCCCCCGCCGCGGCGAGCGCCCGCCGTGTCGCGTCGTACGACGACGACCCCTGTCCGAGATACAGCTCGAGGTTGGATGCCATGTCCCACGGCTCCGCGTAGGGCGCCCCGAGATCCTGCGTGCCGGCGATGTAGACGACGTACTCGCGCTCTCCGGTGGCCGTCACGTACGACTCGACGCGGACTCTGCTCTCGCCGCCGCCCGGCATCCGTGCGGCGATCTCTTCGAGCGTGCGCGGCGGCGCCACCTCGGTGCGCGACACCTCGTGGACGACGGCGGGTCGCGTCACCGGACGCAGCGGCGGGGCGTCGACGGGGAGCGTGCCGGCACCGACCGCGCGTATCGCCGCCGTCGCCGACCCGAGCACGAACGCCGCGGTGATCCACGGGCCTGCCGCGCCGCTGAGCTGCGCATCGATCACCTGCTGGCGCGATGCTCGCCAGTTCTCCCACATCCGCATCGCTTCGCCCGTGGCGCCGACCGCGGTGTCCACGTCGCCCGTGGCGAGTTCGAGCCCGCGCGAGACAGCGACCGCGTGCGACTCGATCAGCTCGTACACCTCGGCCCGGTGCCGGAGCGCGAAGGCGATGTCGATCGCACGGTCGCGCGCCTCATCGGCCCGCCCGGCCGGCAGCGGCTCCCATAGGCCACCGCGTCGTGAGGCGAGATCCGCGAGCCGGAGGATCGCACCGACGTCGTCGCACTCGGCGGCGAGGCGATCGAGGAGGCCCGCCGCGTGACGCAGCGACTCGGTGTCGACCGCGATCAGACCTCCCAACCGGATGTCGAGGGCGTCGTCGTCGGTCACGGTGCCGCTCCCGCTCGCGCCGCGAGCACGGCATCCCAGCGCCTCACCTCCTCATCGACACGTGAGAGCAGCGCGACCCACTCGGCGAACGCGTCGGCGAACTCCGCGGCCGACGGCGACCGCCAGCTCACCGCGGCCGCCACGGCGGGTGCGCGCGCGTGCAGCGTCGCGAGTTCGTCGTGCGCGCGTGCCAGCAGCTCCCGCGCCTCGACGAGAGCGCTTTCGTCCGCCATGCCTTCTCCCCTTTCCCTCCCCCGCACTGCGAGCATCCCGCCCCGCGAACCGTCCGCCACCGCGCGCATCGCGATCCGTGGCCAACATCTGGGACTGCCGCACTGTGGAGGAAGCAGGGTGGAGGAACCACCGTGTCGGGCCGTCCTCTACGGTCGAGTCATGGCTCTTGCGCGTCACACCCCGTCATCGGCCCGGCGGACCGCTCGCGCGGTGGTCATGCTCGGCGTCGCCACCTCTCTCGCCGGCTGCGTCGGCTACGCCCCGGGGACCGGGTCGCTCGAGGTCACCAACGGCCCCTGCTCCGGCCGGTCCTTCACCGTGTCCGAGGACGGCGCGCAGCTCGCACTCGACGGAGAGTGCGGCGACGTCGTCATCGATGCCGACGACGTGACGATCAACCTCGACGCCGCGACGTCTCTCGTCATCGATGGGAGTGACGTGACCGTCCTCGCAAACCGGCGCGTCGAGACGCTGACCGTCAACGGGGAGGGGAACAAGGTGAACGGCTCGGAGATGGGAACCGTCAACGTCGACGGGACGCGCGGCACCGTCATCGCCACCGTCATCGAGACGCTGACCGTCTCCGGCGACGACAACACGGTGAACTGGGATTCCGGCGCGCAGGGCGGCTCCGACACGGGGAACGGCAACACGCTCATCTACAACGGCGGGTGATCGCGCGGAGGCATTCGGCACGACAGCCTGTGCAGGAAACGCTGAATCGCGCACAATGGGGGACGTGGCTACGCGAGACGACCCCTTCCGGGTGGTGTTCGTCTGCACCGGCAACATCTGTCGCTCGCCGATGGCCGAAGTCGTGTTCCGCTGGTTCGCCGACCAGGCAGGACTGGGCGATCGCGTGACGTCGGCGAGCGCCGGCACGGGTGACTGGCACGTGGGCGAACGCGCCGACGCCCGTACCCTCGACGCTCTCACCGGCCGGGGCTACGACGGCTCCCGCCATCGCGCGCGCCAGTTCACCGTCGCCGACTTCGACCGTCACGACCTGATCGTCGCGCTCGACCGATCGCACGAACGCATCCTCGCGGGCTGGGCGCGCACCCCCGCCGACACCGACAAGCTCGCGCTCCTGCTCGCGTTCGACGCTGCCGCGGAGGGCAATCTCGACGTCCCCGACCCGTACTACGCGGGCCCGGCGATGTTCGACGAGGTGCTCGGTATGATCGAGAGTGCGAGCCGGGCGCTCTTCCGGCAGCTCGAGCCCGCTATCCGCCCGACGTCCTGAGCGCCCGATCCTCCCCGATCGGAGCCCTTCCTGTGACTTCTGCGTCCGCCCTCCCGCCCCAGCCCCTGAGCCCGCTCGACGGCCGGTACCGCACCGCCGTGGCCGGCCTGAGCGACTACCTGTCCGAGGCAGGGCTCAACCGCGCCCGCGTCGAAGTCGAGGTGGAGTGGATCCTCGCTCTCTCCGATCGCTCCCTGTTCGGCTCGGCGCCCCTGACGGACGACCAGCGCGAGAGCCTCCGCGGCCTCTACCGCGACTTCGGCCAGGCGGAGATCGACTGGCTCGCCGAGAAGGAGGCCGTCACCCGACACGACGTGAAGGCCGTCGAGTACCTCGTGCGCGACCGCCTGGCATCCCTCGGGCTGGATGCCGTCGCCGAGCTCGCCCACTTCGCGTGCACGAGCGAGGACATCAACTCGGCGTCGTACGCCCTCACGGTCAAGCGCGCCGTCGAATACGTGTGGCTGCCGAAGCTGCGTGCCGTCATCTCCGCGATCGGCGACCTCGCACGCGAGCACCGGGATGCCGCGATGCTCTCGCGCACGCACGGTCAGCCGGCCACCCCGTCGACGATGGGCAAGGAGCTGGCGGTGTTCGCGTGGCGCCTCGAGCGCGTCGCGAAGCAGATCGAGGGGGGCGAGTACCTCGCGAAGTTCTCCGGCGCGACCGGCACGTGGTCGGCCCACCTCGCGGCCGCTCCCGAGGTGGACTGGCCGGAGGTGTCGCGAGCGTTCATCGAGAGCCTCGGGATCGACTTCAACGTGCTGACGACGCAGATCGAGTCGCACGACTGGCAGGTGGAGCTGTACGACCGGGTGCGGCACGCGGGCGGCATCCTGCACAACCTCGCCACCGACATCTGGACGTACATCGCCATGGGGTTCTTCGCTCAGATCCCCGTCGCCGGCGCCACGGGATCGTCGACGATGCCGCACAAGATCAACCCGATCCGCTTCGAGAACGCCGAAGCGAACCTCGAGATCGCCGGCGGGCTGTTCACCACGCTCGCCTCGACCCTCGTGACCTCCCGCATGCAGCGCGACCTCACCGACTCGACGACCCAGCGCAACATCGGCGTGGCGTTCGGCCACTCCCTGCTCGCGCTCGACAACCTGCAGCGGGGCCTCACCGAGATCTCGCTGTCGCGCGACGTGCTTCTGGCCGACCTCGACGCCAACTGGGAGGTGCTCGCCGAGGCGATCCAGACGGTCGTTCGCGCCGAGATCGTGGCCGGGCGGTCGGAGATCACCGACCCCTACGCGCTCCTGAAGGAGCTCACCCGGGGCCGCCGCGTCGGCGGCACGGAGCTGGCCGAGTTCGTGCGCACCCTCGACGTGGGCGACGCCGCGAAAGAGCGCCTGCTGACTCTCACGCCGGCCACGTACACGGGCCTCGCCGACCGTCTCGTGGACGAACTCGGTTGATACGAGCGGCCCCTCACTACTGAGGGCTGACGTCGGCGGCACCCGTCGCCCGCGTCCCTCATCTCCGCGGGATTTCGCCCCAAACGCTGCAGAATCGACGCTCACCCTCCCTACGGTCTCCCCACGGGGACGCCAGCGCTGAGCGGCACCCGACGAGCACCGGCTCGTCGGCGCGCTGATCGTCATCGTCGATCAGCCGCTGGGGGGTGTCGCCATGTCCGTCGTCACTGTTTTCGCCGGGGCGCCGACAGCGCGCGCATCGCACGACGCGCACGAGGAGCTCACGGTCTACTTCGCCGAGAACCGCGCGATGCTGCTGTCGTTCGCACGCAAGATCGCCGGTGGCGTCATCGACCCGCAGGATCTCGTTGCGGATGCCGTGGCATCCGCTGTCGCCCAGATCGCTCACGGGCAGCGGATCGCGGCGGTCGGCGCCTACCTGTTCACGACGATGCGCAATCGCGTCCACGACGAGCGGCGTTCGCCGCGCTCGCGGGTCGTCGCGCTGGCGGAGGACGACGTCTGCGCCGATGAGGGAGCGTTCCGCTCGGCGGACCTGTTCCGTGAGCGCGCGCTGATCCGGCGAGCACTGCACACCCTTCCGCGCGAGCAGCAGCGCGCGCTGCTCCGCGTCGTGGTCCACGAGGAGAGGCCGCGTGACCTCGTCTCCGAGTTCGCGCGGCCCGCGTCGTCGATCTCCTCGCTGGTCTACCGGGCGAAGCTGGGGCTGCGTCGGGCCATCCTCCGTCAGCTGCTCAGCGAGGGGGACCGGTCAGGGGACTGCCGAGCGTTCGCCGATGCGCTTCCGGACATCTTCCCCCTCGACCGTGAGAACGCCCGCACCGCACCCGGGTTCGAACACCTGGGTGGGTGCGAGGCGTGCTCCGCGGCCTGGGACCGCTTCGCCGCTTTGCCGGCGGGCTGAGCGACTACGCCACCCGGCGCCGGCGAACCATCAGCCAGAGGCCGGCGAACACGGCGAGTGCGATGGTCGCGCTGCCCCCGATGAGGAACGCGTCGGCGCTCGCCCCGCCCGTGAGCGGCAGCGCGACGCTGGGGATCCGTTCGTTGACGAAGCGGTACACCGCGGTGTCGCCCGGGCCGGGCGCAACGATGTCCGCGGAGTCGACGTCTACCCACGTCGAGCCCTCGAGGCGTTGCAACGCGACCTGTCGGTAGGCCAGCGTCTCGGAGGTCGACTCCTCCGACAACGTGTAGCCGTGCCCCGGACGCACCTCGACCGTGTTGGCACCCGCCACATCGGTCTCGGCGCCGACGAGCGTGGCCGTCGGCAGGGGACCATCCGAGAGGGTGTCGGGCGTAGCCGTCAGCTCCCACGCGTCCGCCTCGAACCCCGGCTGCGGGTCGATCACATGCTTGAGGATCGTGAGCGATGCCGTGGAGTTGACGATCGTGCACGTGACGTCCTGGCCACGCGGCATGGTCATGAACCCGTCGGTCACGGTGACGGCAGTGCCGTCTTCATCCAGTGCGCACTCCCATCCGGCACCGACGTAGGTCAGGGGACCGCCGGACTCCTCGAGTCCGTACGTCGCCCCGCCGGAGACGGGAGCCGACACCGGCGTGGTCGCCGTGTAGGTGCCCGAGGGGCCGGGGAGCGCGGAGCCGGGACCGCTCGCGGACAGGGTCCACGACGACGTGGGCTCGTCGCCGTAGCCCACCTCCTTGACGAGGGACAGCGTCTGCTCGCAGGTGACCGTGTTGGTGATCTCCACGGTGTTGTGCTCTTCGGTGAGCGTGACATCGACGCCGTCGGCATCCAGCGCGGTCGACTGGGGAGCGCCGTTGATGTCGGTGACCTCGCCCTCGACGGTGCAGTGCTCGTAGTCACCGCTCACCGTTGCCTCCTCGGTCACGGTTGCCACGTCATCACGGACGTAACCCGTGCGCGTCGCGCCCCAGTCCTGGTCGGTGGCGCCCGCGGCGTCGGGCCCGGTGAGCTGCAACTGGGCGTCGAGTCCCGCGGGCTGGTCGCCCTCGTCGAAGGTCTGACCGTCGACCTCCCAGACCTTCTCGACCGTCAGATCGGCGGGGAGTTCCGGGATCTCGCGGTTGTACACCGTGCAGGAGATGGCTGCGGGGGCGGAGGCGGTGAGGGTGAATCCCGGGTCGTCCACCGTTCCTGCGTTGGTGACCGATACCGGCGCGCCCGTCACGGTGTTGACACAGACGGCGTTCTTTCCTCCCTGAGTGACGATCTCGTATCCCGCCTGCTGAGTTTCGGCGACGGTCACCGGCCCGGAGGTGGTGCCGTTGAAGGTCAACGGGAAGTTCACCGCGCCGGTTCCGTCGTTGATGGTCGTCTTCGTCGCCGGGAGTCCGCCGATCCCCGCCGCCGTCGTCGTGGCGTCGAACTGCCATCCGGCCGGCGCGAGCGTGGAGCTGGTCACGTCTTCACCCGTGTTGGTCGACGGCACGATCTGCTTCACGACGCTGATCGAGCCGACGCAGTTGGCCTGGGCGATCTGCCGGACAGCAGCGATCGCCGGCGCGAAGTCAGTCGCTTCGATGTAGTCGGCGGTAGCGGCGTTGCTGCCGTTGAAGCCGACGGGGCCGCTCGTCGCGCGAAGGTTCAGGTAGCCGTTGTCGATGTAGCTGGGACCGACTCCCACGCCGAGGATGCGGGTGCCTTCCGACTTCAGCCGATTCGCGGAGAGGATGGCGTACTCCGTCTCCTTAATTCGGTTCCAGCTCGAGGTGTTCGGTGTCGGCAACGGGGCTCCGAAGAGGCTCGGCTGCCCATCGGTGACGTGGATCGCGAGGTCATAGTGCGGGCTGGCTGCGGCCGCCTGGTAGAGGCCGGCATCCCAGTTCGTGCCTCCGAAGACCCCCCACTGTCCGACCCACTGGTTCTTGAAGGCCGTCGCGCCGGCGGTCGTAGAGACCGGCAGGAGAGCGGGACGGTTTCCTCCGTTCTGCGCGGGCGAGAGATCACCGTAGGTGAAGACGGCCATGCGCGTCGGGGTGCCGGCGAAGGCGTCGGTGATCGCCGAGGCCGTCGCGAACGGCTCGCCGGGTGTCAGCGTCATCGAACTGGAGAGATCGAGGATCAGAGCGACATCGAGGCCGCACTCCTGCGGCAGGGCGGGGTTGTTCCGCGACGGCGTCCAGACGCCCCCCGAAGCGACCTGCGTCACGGTGGACGTGGACTGGGAGATGAACATGAAATCGGCGGACGACCGGTAGGTCGTGTTCGCCCGCAGCTGGACGCCCGTCTGGAAGCCGTACACCGTGGCGGGCGACGGCGGGAATGTTGCACCACCCGTGCGCAACCGAGGGTTGCTGTACCACCCCGCGGGCACCGACACCTCACGCACGTAGTAGCGCTGGTCGCGGTTGACGCCGCCGACCTGTGTGTTCGGCACGATGAAGGAGCAGTCGCCGTCGGCATCCGAGGTGCATCGGGCCCACGTCGTATTGATGGGGTTCGCGGCGGTGAGCGACGAGTACAGGCCCAACTGCACGCCGGCCAGCGGCGTGGCGATGGTGGCTCCCGCATCGGTGACGCCCTGCCCGACGCGGTCGCCTCCGACCTTCACGGTGATGACGGAGGTCGTCGACGTCGGTGCGGGAACGGCGGCGACCGCGGGGGTGGCGGCCACGAGGAACGATCCGGAGGTCACCACGAGCGTGAGGAGCGCGGCTCCCCACGCGCGCGCCGATCGACGGCGCTTCCCTCTAGCGGTGGACACAGCGTTCTCGCTCGACATCAGTTCTCCCTGCTCCCTCTGCGCGTGAACGCGCACGACGGGGCCCGGATGTACGGATACCCCCCTAATGACGACGTATGAGAGGGCAGAATCTGTCGGCGATCCGAGGAATCACTCAGAAGAAGGAAGGGAACGGCACGGAGAGGCCGACAAGCGGGAACGACGAGGACGTACCGATACGCATCGGCACGTCAGAAAGCGCGAAGGGAGATTGCGCCTAGCGCTGGGGCGGATCGACGTCGGAGGCGCCCGCGGCCGGGTGCGACGGCGCGGCATCCGTTCCCGGCGTCTCGTCTTCGGGGACGAGCACCGGACGGTCGATCTGCTTCTGGAGCTGCGCGGGGTCGACGGCGAGGAGCAGCAGCGCGATCGTCACGAGGGTGACGATGAACACGATGCCCGCGACGACACCCGCGACGACCCACGCCTTCAGGTGCGGGTGCATCTCACCGGGCGCCACGGGACGGGGCTCCTGGAAGATGCCCATCGACATGAGCGTGATCGCGCCGCCGAACACGGCGGCGATGAACGCGAGACCCAGCAGCTGCGCGGGCTTCATCAGCTCGCGGCGGGTCGGGTGCGGATCGGTCATGCGCGCTCCTCCGCGTTGTGGCCCACGACGGGGCCGACCTCGGCCGTGGCGTCGACGACCGGACGGCGCGGCGAGAACCCGGCGATCCCCAGGAACACCGCGACGACGGCCGCGTACCCGCCGAAGAGCCCGACGCCGATCGTGATGCCGGTCAGGACGCCCGTCTGCCCCGCTTCGCGGATGAAGTACTCCAGGCTGTAGGCGGGATTCACGAGCAGCAGCCCCGCCCCGAGCGCCAGCGTGACGGCACCGATCAGGATCGCATCCCGCGCGTGCTCGTCGGTGCCGCGGCGACGGATGCCGGAGATCAGCTCGACGAGTCCGGTCGCGAGCGCCCACGCGATCACGAGCACGAAGAAGAGCGTCGTCGAGCGGATGCCGGGGAGCCCGGCGATCATGCCGGCGACCAGTGTCAGCACGCCCAGCAGCACGGGGGTCGCGCGCGCGCCTGCACCGTAGGCGAGCCACGCGCCGAACAGGAGGACGAGCGCCGTGGCGATCGCCCAGCCGCTGAAGACGGCGAGTCCCACACCGGCGGAGTGGTCGGGCGAGAAGGTGACCATCGCCGCCGCCAGCGCCGCGAAGAGGGCGCGGGCGACCTGCACGTTGCGCACTTCGAAGGTGCGGACGGGGGCAGCGGACACGGCGGAACTCATCGATCGGGACGGACGCGGTACCCGTCCAGTCTAGGTCGTCCGGGGTGCGAGCATCCGATCGTCGTCCGCCTCCCCCTCCGGACGGGGGCGGTTACGCGACCGTGCGCTCCAGGTGCCACACCTTCGCGACGATCTGCCAGCCGTCGGGGCCGTCGACGAAGGAGAGGTGGTCGACGAAGATGCTGTCCAGCACGCGCAGGCGCACCCGCACCGAGGCGGCGGTGTCCGAGAGCTCGTCGATGACGACGATCTCCTCCTCGCGCTCCTGGCCGACCGAGGCGGGCGACGTGCGCGTGCGAACCACTTCACGCCACACGGGGTAGGGGTCGACGGTGACGACCCCCTCGTCGACGTCGAAGAGGCTGCTCGCGGGGTGGAAGACGGTGTCGAGCAGGTCGACATCGCAGTGGTACAGGCCGCGGAAGTACGCGTCGACGGCGTCGTGCAGAGCAGAGGTTCGAGTCATAGGGCGACAGTGCCAGAACCGACGCCCTGAGGAAGCTCGTGACGGCCCCTTTGGCAGGATGCGGTGGATGACAGGCAGGATGGCCCCGACTACCGTGGATTGATGCGCCCCTCCCCCTCGACCGATGTCCGACGCACCGTCGGCGCCTCCCTGACGGCGGTGCTGGCGGGTGCCCTGCTCCTCACGGGGTGCGGTGCGCCCCAGGCGGCACCCACGTCCCCCGCCCCGACGAGCGAGACGGCGGCCCCCACGCCGACGCCCACGCCGACTCCGACGCCCACGCCGACTCCGGATGCCGAGCCCCTCCCCGACGAGCCGGAGACGTTCGCCGAGGGCCTCGACGCGCCGTGGTCGATCGCCTGGACCGCCGACGGCATCCCTCTCGTGAGCGAACGGGACACCGGCCGCATCCTCGAGCTCGACGACGAGGGAGAGGCGCGCGAGGTCGGCACGGTCGCCGGCATCCGTCACGGCACGGAAGGGGGACTGCTCGGCCTCGCCGTGCACGAGGGCGACCTGTTCGTGTACTTCACGGCATCCGACGGCAACCGGGTCGTCCGCTACGACCTCCTCGGCACGGCCGGCCGGTACCGCCTCGGTGACCGCGACACCCTCCTCGAGGAGCTGCCGTTCTCGCCGGTGCACAACGCCGGGCGCATTGCCTTCGGGCCCGACGGCATGCTGTACGTGCCGGTCGGCGACGCTCGCAACCCCTCGGCGGCGCAAGACCCCGACGTGCGGCGCGGCAAGATCCTGCGCGTCGAACCCGATGGTTCGGTGCCTTCCGACAATCCCACGAAGGGATCGCCCGTCTACAGCATGGGCCACCGCAACGTGCAGGGACTCGTGTGGGACGACGACGGCACCCTGTACGCGAGCGAGTTCGGCCAGAACGCGTGGGACGAGCTCAACGTCATCGAACCGGGCGGCAACTACGGCTGGCCGATCGTCGAGGGCACCGGCGGAGAGGGGCGCGGTTTCATCGACCCGATCGCCACGTGGCGGACGTCATCGGCGAGCCCCAGCGGCATCACGCTCGTCGACGGCACGATCGTCATCGCGAACCTGCGCGGTGAAGTGCTGCGCGCCATCTCCACCGACGACCCCGGCACGCAGACCGAGTACTACGCCGGCGAATACGGACGGCTCCGCGACGTCGCCGTGGGCCCCGACGGCGCCCTGTGGATCCTGACGAACAACACCGACGGCCGCGGCGACCCCCGCAGCGGCGACGACCGCATCCTGCGGGTCGATCCGGCATCCGTCACCGCTGACTGACCCCTGCGCCGGCACCGGACCGGCACCGGACCGCCACCGGAAAGTGGCGCAACGCGCGGCATCCCGACGACGGATGCCGCAGAGTGCGCCACCTTCTCGGCACATTCCGCGTCGGATGCCGCAGGGTCAGGGCTGCAGGCGCTCGACGCTCCAGCTCTCGCCCGCGCGCGTGAAGACCAGTCGGTCGTGTAAGCGCGACGTGCGGCCCTGCCAGAACTCCACGCGGCGCGGTGTGAGCCGGTATCCGCCCCAGCGCGCCGGTCGCGGAACGTCGGCGCCCTCGGGATAACGCTCCTCGACGGCGCGCACCTGCGCCTCGAACTCTGCCCGGCCCGCGACCGGCTGCGACTGCGCACTCGCGGTCGCCGCCACGCGCGAGCCGTGCGGGCGGCTCTCCCAGTACGCGTCGGACTCGGCATCCGAGGCGAACGCGATGTCTCCCGTGACGATCACCTGCCGGTGCAGCACGTACCAGGGGAACAGCAGCGTCGCGGCCGAGTGCGCCGCCAGTGCCTGACCCTTCCGCGAGGAGCGGTCGGTGAAGAACACGAAGCCGCGCTCGTCCACGCCGCGCAGCAGTACGGTGCGGCTCTGCGGATCGCCGTCGGCGCCGATCGTGCCGAGGACCATCGCGTTGGGCTCGTACACGCCGCGCTCGGCCGCCTCCCCGAGCCACCGGCGGAACTGCGCGACCGGGTCGCTCGCCAGATCCCGCTCCTCGAGACGCTCCACGCCGTAGTCGGTGTGACGCGACAGCGCCGCGTCGTCGTCGTGCGCGGGCGCCACGTCAGGCGACCGCCGTCGCGATGAGCGCGCGCAACTTCTTCTCCGCCGCCGGCGTCATCTCCAAGAGGGCGAAGGAGACCGCCCACATTTCGCCGTCGTCGATCGCCGCATCCTCGGCGAAGTTAACGGTGCCGTACCGCGTGTCGAACTTGGATGCCGGCTGGTAGAACAGGATGTTCTTGCCGTCCTTCGCATAGGTCGGGAACCCGTACCAGGTCTTGGGGTCGAGGCCCGGAGCTTCCTCCGACACCATGACGTGCAGCCGTTCGGCGATCACCCGGTCGGTGCCGGACAGCCCCTCGATCGCGGCGAGGCACGCCTCCAGCTCCTTCGCCTTCTTGGCCGCGCCCTTGACGCCCTTCATCTCCTTCAGCTCCGCCGCGCGCTGCTGCATCGCCTCGCGTTCGCTGTCGCTGAAGCCGCTCTTCGTATCGCGCTTCTCACTCATGGCCGTTCTCCTTCTGCGGGGTCTGCTGAATGCGGATGAGGTTGCCCGCCGGGTCGCGGAACGCGGCATCCCTCACGCCGTAGTCCTGTTCGATCGGTTCCTGCACGATGTCGGCCCCGGCCGCCTCGATGCGCGCGAACGTGCCGTCGAGGTCGTCGGTGGCGAGGTTGACGCCGAAGTAGCTGCCCTTCGCGATGAGTTCGAGCAGCAGCGTGCGCTCCTCCTCGGTCACGTCGTAGCCGACGGCCGGCGGGTGGAGCACGATCGCCGTCGACGGCTGTCCCTCCGGGCCCACCGTGATCCACCGCATGTCTTCGTAGCCGACATCGAGGCGCACCTCGAACCCGAGCACGTCGCGGTAGAAGGCGAGGGATGCCTCGGCATCCGTGTGCGGCAGGAAGCTCGAGTGAATCGTGATGTCCATGGGCACCACGTTACGACCGGGTGCCGCCGGCCGCTTCTCGATTCCTGACCGGTCTGGTCACCTGCTTCGCGATGCACGGCAGCATGCCCGGGCGGAACGGCGCCCCCTGCGCGCGGTACACGCTCGGCGACACCCCGACGAGCTCGGTGAAGCGCGTGCTGAACGTGCCGAGCGACTGGCATCCCACCTCGAAGCACACCTCGGTGACCGTGAGGTCGCCGCGTCGGAGGAGGGTCATCGCGCGCTCGATGCGGCGCGTCATGAGGTACGCGTAGGGCGATTCCCCGTACGCGAGGCGGAACTGCCGACTCAGATGGCCGGCCGACATGTGCACGCCGCGCGCGAGCGACTCGACGTCGAGCGGACGCGCGTACTCGCGGTCCATCCGGTCGCGCACCCGTCGGAGCGCGACGAGCGTCTCGAGATCCTGCCCGGTGGCCACCGTCCGATCATCGCACGGGGCCTCCCGCGGCCGACCCGGGCGGCGACGGGCAGAGGGAGCAGGCTCAGCCGTCGACGCCGACGGGGCGACGGCGCAGGAGCGGCTCCTGGCGGAGCGCCGGCGTCACGGTGATGTCGCTGGCCGCGTCGGCCCACGAGTGCGCACCGCGGTTGCCGCGCAGGCGGCGGCGCACGAGGATCGCGGCACGCAGCGGCATCCCGACCGCGAGTGCCACGATGCCCGAGAGGGAACGGTCCTCGCCGCCCAAGACGATGCGTCGCTCCCACGCCACGCGCAGCGCGCCACCCCGCCGCACCGGCTGCTCCCGGGCGGACAGGAGCCCGAGCCGGCGCTGCGTCACGAGGTCTTCCACGTCGTCCCACCAGGTCGCGTCGGCCGGGTCGTGGAAGTAGTTCTGCGTGAGCCAGCCCGGTGCGGGATGCCGGAACCGCCGCGCGATGACGGCCGCTGCGTCGCCGAACAGACCCGAACCGCGGAACACGGTGTTCAGGTTCTCCTTGCTCACCCCGAAGGTGTCGAGCGCGATGACGGGGACGCCGAGCGCGATGGCCTCGACGGCGGCCGTGGAGCTGACGGTGACGAGACCCTCGGCCGAGGCGAGGGCGGCCCGCATCGGCTGGTACGAGAAGACGAGGTTCGCCGGCCGGTCGGCCAGCAGCCCCTCGTAGCTCTCGCGGTCGACGTGCGTCTCGTTCTCGCCCGCGCGCGACCGCAGCTTCACCACGACGCGGCGGTCGGGGTGCGCGAGCGCGGCGTCGCGCAGCACGGCCGCCACCTCCCGACGGTCCGCACTCGTCAGCGGCACGAGAGCCTGTGCCGCGAACACGAGATCGGTGCCGCCGGCAGGACGCGGCCGCGGGGCGGCGAACGGGAGGCTCGCCAGTCCGATGCGGAGATCGGCATCCAGTCGACGAGCCAGATCGCGGAACGCGCGCTCCTCACGGTGCGAGTGCACGAGGAAGAGATCGCTCTCGCGGCGGTAGGTCACGGCGCCGCGCTGCGCGGGAATCGAGATGCCGGGGAGACCCGTGACCACGACCGGTCGCGGGTGCACGCGATCGATCTCGCGCATGACGAGCCGCGCGAAGGGGCCGCGTCCGGCGATCACCACGACGTCGGGGCGTTCCCGCGTGAGCCAGCCGGCGAGCGCGCCGTGCGGCAGCCGCGTGACGTCGCCCGCACCGAAGCGCGTGCCGTCGAGCGCGCTCTCCTCCTGCGCGGCGCTCACCGTCAGGGGCGTGCGGACGAGGACGATGCGGCTATCCGCCTGCGGGACGGAGTCGAGCAGGGCGGCTGCCCATTTGACGAAGGAGTCGGCGTCGGCGACCGCGACGACCCGCAGGCGGCCCGTGGTCATGCCGGGACGCGACGCAGCTTCGCCATCGGTGCGAGCTCACCGGGGAAGACGCGCTTCACGCCGTCGCCCAGGGCCTCCTCGATGACGCGGATGTCGCGGACGAGGTGCTCGAGGCCCGCAGGCTCGAGGGATGCCGAGTGGTCCGAACCCCACATCGTGCGGTCGAGCGTGATGTGACGCTCCACCGCGACGGCGCCGAGCGCGACGGCGGCGAGCGAGATCTGCAGCCCGCGCTCGTGACCCGAGTAGCCCACCGGCACACCGGGGAAGCGCGCCTGGAGTGCGGGGATCACACGGAGGTTCGCCTCGGCCGGTTCCATCGGATACGTGGAGGTCGCGTGCATGAGGATGAGGTTGTCGCGCCCGAGCACGTCGACGGCGGCATCGATCTGCTCCAGCGTGGACATGCCCGTCGACAGGATGATCGGCTTGCCCGTCGCGCGGAGCGCCTCGAGCATCTCGCGGTCGGTGAGAGAAGCGGATGCCACCTTGTGCGCGACCACGTTGTGGTCTTCGAGGAAGTGCACCGACGGCACGTCCCACGGCGACGCGAACCAGTCCAGCCCGGACATCGTGGCGTAGTCGCCGATCTCGACGTACTCCTCGTGGCCGAACTCCACGCGGTAGCGGTACTCGAGGTACGACATCGTCCCCCAGGGGGTCTCGCGGGGCACGTCGCGCATGTGGGCGGGCGTCGCGATCTCGGGGGTGCGCTTCTGGAACTTCACGGCGTCGGCGCCGGCGCGCTTGGCGACATCGATGAGCTGCTTCGCGATCTCGACATCACCGTTGTGGTTCAGGCCGATCTCGGCGATGACGTAGGCCGGGTGGCCCGGGCCGACGGTGCGCGTTCCGATGCTGACAGTCATGGTGGTGGTCCTCTCGTGACGTCGCTCGCTCAGCGACGCCGTGCGGCCAGTGTCCGCTCGCGAGGTGAACGGACGGCCACGCGCAGGTGACGCGGGCCTCGCGCGGCGGTGTCGATTCGCTGGCGCAGATTGCGACACCGCGGCGAGAAAGTGGCGCAGGTTGCGGCATCCCGCGCGGTATGGCCGCAGATTGCGCCACTTTCTCGAGGGGAGGGAGAAAGAGGGAGAGGGCGAGAGAGAGGGAGCGTCAGGCGCCGAGGACGAGTTCGGCCAGTTCGCGCACCGCGCCGTCGCCGCCACGGCGGCTGAGTACTCGGCGGGCGATCGCGCGCGCCTCGGGACGCGCGTCGGCCACCGCGATGGGCCAGCCCACCCGTTCCATGGCGGGGACGTCGTTCACGTCGTTGCCGAGGTACGCGATGCGCGACAGCGGGATGCCGCGGGCCGCCGCCCAGCGCTCGATCGCCGCGGCCTTGTCGTCGATCGACTGGAGCACCTCGACCTGCAGCTTCGCCGCCCGCGCACCGACGACCGGGTGGGTCTCGGTGGACAGGATGAGGACGGGGATGCCGGCACGTCGCAGCCGCGCCACCCCCATGCCGTCGGAGCGACTCACCCGCACCCGCTCGTCACCGTGCGCGTCGATGAGGGCGGTGTCGTCGGTGTGGACGCCGTCGAAGTCGGTGACGACGGCATCCACGTCGATCGGTTCGGACGTGTCGTCGACGAGCGGGGCGATCGCGCGGGCGAGCGCAAGCTGTGCGTGGTCGTCGATCTCGACCGCCGACAACTCCGGCACGGCCACGATGCCGACGCGACCGAAGAAGCGGTGCCCGGACCGGCGGAAACCCTCCGCCCCGAACGCGTAGAACGCGCCCGTCTCCCAGTAGTGCGGGTCGCGGTCCTGCCGCCGGGGACGGCGTGCGGCGTCATGGTTGAGGGCGGTGGCGGTGGCATCCGCGTCTCTCGCCCAGAGGAAGCCGTACGTTTCGAACGCGGAGAAGGCCGATTCGTACCCGCCGCCGTCGACCATCGCCACGGCCTCGTCGATGCCCGACGACGAGATGAACGGCGACGTCGCCTGCAGGAAGACGACGGTGCCGACCTCGTGGCCTTGTCGTGCCAGCTCGTCCAGGGTGTGGAGGAGGGCGCTCTCCGAGGATGCCGTCGAGCCGGCGATCTCGGCGGGGCGCGCGACGACATCGGCGCCCGCATCGGCGGCGATCCGAGCGATCTCGGCGTCGTCGGTGGACACGACCACCCGGTCGACGCTCTGTGCGGCGCGGGCGGCGGCCACCGCACGGGCGACGAGCGGAACGCCGCCCACGGGGAGCACGTTCTTCCGGGGAACGCCCTGCGACCCTCCCCGGGCGGGGATGATCGCGACCGTGATCGCGGTGCCGGATCGAGCGGCCTCAGCCGGTCGGTCGCTCACGGACTCGGCCACGTCGGCTCCCTCCGCGCGCGGGTCGTTCGCCGCGCGCACCACGTCAGGGTGCCCGTGCGCGGTGACCGGACGGAGAACCGCGAGTGAACGACGGGCGTCGCGGATGCCGTCAGCCCGGGATGCCGTCAGCCCGCCGCACCGCGGATGACCTCCACGGCGCGCAGCACCGCGAGGGTGCGCTGCTGATCGACGTTCGGATCGTCCTCGCCGCGCACCAGCGCCACGAAGCGCGCCACCTCGTAGGTCATGTTGTTGTCGTCGCCGTCGATGCGGTGCTCCTCCGGCTCGCCTCCGAGCGGCGTGAACACGACGACGCGGGGGTCGGTGATCCGATCGATCGTGAGCGTGCCGAGCTCGCCCTGGATCTCGCTGGGCCGAGTCGAGGCGGTGATCTTCGAGAAGCCGATGTCGGCGACGAAACCGGGATAAGTGAGGAGCGCGGTGCCGGCCCCGTCAGCACCCGTCGCGATTGTCACGGTGACGCCGGTGACGGCATCCGGTGCGCCGAACAGCGCGATCGCGGCGCTCAACGGGTAGACGCCGAGGTCGAACAGCGCCCCTCCCGACAACGCAGGGTCGAAGATGTTCGGCGTCTCCCCCTGCAGGACCAGGTCGTAGCGGGCCGACCGCTGGCACAGTGCGAACGAGACGCGGCGGACGACGCCGACCTTCGGCAGCAGGTCGCGGACCGTCCGCAGGCCCGGGTCGTACGCGTTGCGCATGCCCTCGAAGACCACCACGCCCCGCGCAGCGGCGTGGGCAACCAGGTCGGCGAACTCCTCGGACGTGGGGGTCGCCGGCTTCTCGAGGAACACGTGCAGGCCGAGATCGATCGCGGCGCGCGCCTGCGTCGCGTGCGCACCGTTCGGCGAGCCGACGTACACCGCGTCGACGCGCCCGGCGAGAGCGGCGAGATCGTCGACGGCATCCGGGATGCCGGTGCGCTCCGCGAACGCACGACCCCGGTCGAGGTCACGCGAATACGCCACCTCGACGGCGACGCCGTCCACGCGCGACACCGCCTCGATGAAGCGCTCGGTGATGGTGCTGGTGCCGATGGTCGCGAGTCTGATCACGGCATCCACGTTAGGCGTGTGTGCGCCGGGGGCAGGAATGCGCGCGGGGCCGCTGTCGTTGGCATCCGGCATGAAGGCACTCGTCTATCGCGACTTCGGCGGCTCCGACCGCTTCGAGATCACCGACCTCCCCGCTCCCCACATCGGACCCGACACGCTCGTCGTGCGGGTCGTCGCGGCAGGGCTCAACCCCGTCGACTACAAGGTGCGCGAGGGCTACCTCCGCGGCCTGATCGACACGACCCTCCCCGCCGTTCCCGGGTGGGACGTCGCGGGCGTCGTCGAGCAGACCGGCCTGGACACCCCCGAGTTCGCGGTGGGCGACGCGGTACTCGCCTACGCGCGCGCCGACGTCGTGCAGCACGGCTCGCTCGCCGAGCTCATGCCCGTGCCGGTGCGTACGGCCACCCTCAAGCCCGAGGGCATCAGCTTCGAGCAGGCCGCCGCTCTCCCCCTCACCGGATTGACGGCGCTGCAGTCGATCGAGCGCTCGGGTCTCGGCGAGGGTTCCACCGTGCTCATCCACGGCGCGGCCGGCGGGGTCGGCTCGTTCGGCGTGCAGCTCGCGAAGCTGCGCGGTGCCCGCGTGATCGGCACCGCCTCGCCCCGCAACCACGACTACCTGCGCGACCTCGGCGCCGAACCGGTCGCGTACGGCGACGGCCTCGTGGATGCCGCGAAGGAGCTCGCGCCCGAAGGATTCGACGTCATCATCGACTTCGCCGGCGGGTCGTCCCTCGACTCGACATCGGCGCTTTCGAAGGACGGCGGTCGCGTCGTCTCCATCGCCGACCCGCGCGCCCGGACCGAGTTCGGCGGCGATTACGTCTGGGTGCGTCCCGACGCGGCGCAGCTCGGCGAGCTCGCGGCTCTCGTCGCCGACGGCACGCTGCGGGTCGAGATCGCCGCGACCTTCCCGCTCGATGAGGGCGCGGCCGCCTACGCGCAGCTGGAGGAGGGCCACACGCGCGGGAAGATCGTCGTCACGGTCTGACCTCCGCCGCGCGGGGGGCGTAGCGGGGCTGCGCCCGACGGGGCGCGTGCAGAATTGCGGAGATGTGCCCGCACACGGGGCTGCGCCCGACGGGGCGCGTGCAGAATCGCGGAGATGTGCACGATTTCGGATGCCACGAGGCACTTCGATCCGAAATGTGGTCCATCTCCGCGATCCTGCACGCCCCTGCGCGCCGCGCTGCGCGCTGCACGCGGGCCGAGCCACCCGCTCAGCTCATAGCGCGGTCGAACATCCCGAGGGCTAGCACCAGTCCCCCGATGATGACCGCGATGCCGAGGATCGGGACCCACGTCAGATCGCGGCGCGTCCGCCATGCGACGAACATCGCCCCCGCGGTGAGGACAAAGCTCGCGACGACGAGCGCCACGTACACCATGCCCGCACGATCCGCGTCGGCCAGATCGCAGTCCGGAGAGCACGCGTTTCCCGCGAACAACGTGCGGGAGACCCAGACGACCGTGGTGACCACCGCAGCCACGATTTGCAAGACCGCCACGGCGGCCACCGCGGCGACGGCTCGGCGTCGGAAGATTACGGTCAACCGTTGCTTTGCCATGGTCAGTCGAAGTTATCAGTGACGTATCAGCCGGCAATCCGCGATCCTGCGCCCCAATCCAGCGCCCCACCGCGCGCGCCGCGCCACCCGCTCAGCCGGCGAGGAACTCCAGCGCGGCGGCGCGGAACACCCGTGATCCCGGCGCATTGAAGTGGTGCCGGTCGGGGATCTCGAGGAATTGCCCCTCGGGGCACGCGGCCGCGAGGGCACGCGACCCCTCGATGATCGCGTCGAGGGTGCCCGTCGCGAACAGCACCGGCTGGTGCGGCGCGTGGGCCGGGTCGGGGTCGGCCTGCTTCGATTCGCGCAGGCCGGTGGCGATCGCGAGCAGGGCCCGTAGGTCGTTCCCCGGCACGCGCTCGGTGAGGCGGATGTAGTTCTGGGTCACGGCATCCGTCACCGGGGTGCCGTGGTCGGCGAGCGCGCGCACCTGGTCGAGATCGAGACGGGCGAGGGGGATGCCGTCGGGCACCCCGCCCAGCACGGCGCGGGGGATGCGGGGGGCGATGTCCTGCAGCACCTCCCACCCGACGCGGGCACCGAGCGAGTAGCCGACGTAGCGCGCCTCGTCGACGAGGTAGGTGTCGAGCACCGCTTCGACGTCGCCGGCCAGCTGCCGCAGGCGGTAGTCACGGGCGTCATGGGGCTTGTCGCTGGCGCCGTGGCCGCGCTGGTCGAGCGCGAGCACCCGGTAGCCCGCGCGCTGCAGGTCGCGCACCCAGCCGGTGCTGACCCAGTTGTCCTTCGTGCTCGAGGCGAACCCGTGCACCATCACGACCGTCGGCTGATCCTCGTCACCCCACGAGTAGGTGGCGATGCGATGGCCCTCGCCGACCATGATGTACTGCGGGTCGGGCATCTCGGTCAGCTGGGGGAGGTTCACACCCCCGATTCTGCACCCGCCCGCACCCCCGCGAGCTCAGCGGCGCCGGCTGCCCTCCCGGCGAGCGCCCCGGCGGGTGAACACGCGGACCAGATGCGCGCGGGTCGCCGTGGCGGCCGCGGCCGGCTGCTGCGGGAGCGCGATCGGCTGGGTCACGATCGCGTCGACGACCATCGAGCCGTCGCTCGGACCGATGACGGGGATGGCGTCGGTGGGGGTCGGCGCGGCGGGCGTCACCGGCATCCGTGCCAGGCTCCGGTGCGCGCGCACGTACGCCGGGATGAGGATGACGACCGCGCCGAACCACGCCAGGGGGTTGCTCCAGGCGACGCCGACGAAGCCGAACCAGGCCCCCAGGACGACCGCGGCTCCCGTGCGCGCGAACAGCTCGACGACGCCGGTGACGGTGGGGATCATCGTGTGGCCGAGTCCCTGCAGCGCGCCGCGGAGGATGAACAGCACGGCGAGCGCGGAGTAGCTGGCGCCGTTGATGATGAGCATGAGCGCAGCGAGGTCGACGACCTCGTCGGAGCCGTCGCCGACGAACAGGCGCACGATGCCGGCACCGAAGAGGATGAGCAGCGCCCCGAGCACGACCGCCGCCCCGAGCGCCAACCAGGTGGCCTGGACGACGCCGCGGCGGATGCGGTCGGGGCGTCCGCCGCCGTGGTTCTGTGCGACGAACATCGACGTGGCGAGGCCGAGCGACATGAGCAGTGCGACCGCGAGGCCGTCGACACGGGATGCCGTCGTGTACGCCGCGACCGAAGCCGCGCCCTGCTCGTTGAGCGCGACCTGCACCGCGAGGGTCCCGATCGCGATGATCGAGGCCTGGAACCCCATCGGCAGGCCGAGGCGGAGGTGCTCGGCGAGGTCGCGGCGCGTCACGCGCCAGTCGTGGCGGCGCACGTGGAGCACCGGCACACGGCGGCGCACGTACTCGAGGCACAGGAGCACGGAGACCGCCTGCGACAGGACGGTCGCCAGCGCCGCCCCGGCGACACCCCAGCCCCACGGACCCACCATGAGCACGACGAGGCCGACGTTCAGCACGCACGCGAGCGTCAGGAAGACGAGGGGCGTGCGGGAGTCGCCGATGGCGCGGATGATCGCCGACAGGAAGTTGAAGAACATCATCGTGCTCGCGCCGAGGAAGCTGATCTGCGCGAAGACGACGGCATCCTCCATGAGTTCCGTCGGCGTCTGGAGCAGTTCGAGGCCGGGGCGGGCCAGCATGGGGGCGAAGAGGGTGAGCACGACGCTCGTGATGCCCGTGAGCACCGCGCCGGAGGCGACCGACCGACGTACGGCCGCGTGATCCTGGGCGCCGAAGGCCTGTGCGGTGGGGATCGCGAAGCCCGACGTGAGTCCCCACGCGAACCCCAGCAGCAGGAACAGCAGACTGCCCGTCGCCCCGACCGCGGCGAGAGCGTCGACGCCCAGCCAGCGGCCCACCACGATCGCATCGGCGACCTGGTAGAGCTGCTGGACGACGTTGCCGATCAGCAGGGGCACCGAGAACGCGAGGATGACGCGCCAGGGGCTTCCGGTGGTGAGAGTGCGGGCCATGCGGATGCTTCCAGGACGAGAAGGGAAGAAGGGGATGCCGTCGCGAACGCGACCCGGACAGTGTATCGAATCGATTCGGGCGCGGGGAAGGGAAACGGCCCGGATGTGTCTTCGGGCTCTACCGCGCTGCGCTCAGCGCGCCGCTGACGATCGCGCGCAGCGTCGCCCGCAGCGGCGCGGCGCGTTCGGCGAAGCCTCGCTGCTGCGCGACGTACTCGGCCTTCCCGTCCGCGGTCTCGATCGCCACCGGCGCGTATCCCCAGTCGGCGAGGTCGTAGGGGGAGGCGCGCATGTCGAGCGTGCGGATGTCGCGCGCGAGCTCGAACGCGTCGAGCAGCACGTCGCCGGGGACGAGCGGACCGAGCTTCACGGCCCATTTATAGAGGTCCATGTTCGCGTGGAGACACCCCGGCTGCTCGCTCGCCGCCTGCGCCTCCCGCGACAACGGCGCGCGGTTGCGTGGCACGGCGTCAGGGGTGAAGAAGCGGAACGCATCGAAATGCGTGCACCCGAGCGCGTGCGCATCGACGACGGCATCCGTCTCGTCCTGTCCGAGACGCAGCGGCACGGGATGCCGGTGCGCGCCCTGGCGGTAGACCATCGCCCACTCGTGGAGCCCGAAGCACCCGAACTGCGCGCGCCGGCTCTCCGTCGCCCGGAGGATGCCGGCGATGCCGCGCAGCATGAGCTCCTTCTCCCCCGCGAACCCCGCGACGTCGACGACGACGTCGTCACCGTCAAGCCGGTACCCCCGCCAGTGCGCGCGGGCGGTGGCCGCGGCATCCACAAGGCGCACTCCCCCACCCGGATGCCAACGGCGCAACACCGACGGCTTGTAGCTGTAGTAGGTGTACAGGAAGTCGTCGACCGGGTGGGTGAGGCCGCGGGCGGCGCGCTCGCGGCGCCCGGCGGTCAGCAGGTCGGCGCGCTCCGCGTGCAGACGTTCCCGCTCGCGCCAGAGTGCGGGTTCGGCCGCCTCGACCACCTCGCCGGAAGCCGCGTCGGCGAGCGCGGCGAGGACGGTGGCGGAAGCGGGCACGCCACGAGGATACGCGGCGGGGCCGCGCGTGCCGTAAGTTGGCTCCGCCGGAAAACACTCGGGGGTCACTGTGTCCGTTGGTCTGCTCGCCGTCGTCGACGACATCCTCAGTGCTGCGCTCAAGGCGTCGGCGAAGTCGGCGGGTGTCGTGATCGACGACGCCGCCGTCACCCCGCAGTACGTGCAGGGCATCACCCCCGCCCGCGAACTCCCGGTCGTCGGCAAGATCGCTCTCGGGTCGCTCGCGAACAAGTTCCTGCTCATCATCCCCGCGGCCATGCTGCTGACGGCCTTCGCCCCGGGGGTGCTGCCGTGGCTGCTCATCGTCGGCGGCGCGTACCTCTGCTTCGAGGGCGCCGAGAAGGTGCTCGAGTGGTTCGGGTTCCACCACGGGCACGAAGACGAGGGCGGTCGCGACGAGAAGCGGCTCGTGGCCGGAGCGATCCGCACCGACCTCATCCTGTCCACCGAGATCATGCTGATCTCGCTGTCCAACATCGACCCCGACCTCAACGTGTGGATGCGGCTCGCCGTGCTCGCTCTCATCGCCCTGCTGATGACCGGTCTCGTCTACGGCGCCGTCGCCCTCCTCGTGAAGATCGACGACATCGGACTGCGAATGGCCAAGAACCCGTCGCGTCGGGTGCGCCACACCGGTACGCGCATCGTCCGGTCGATGCCCGTCGTCTTCCGCGTCATCAGCATCGTCGGCACGGTCGCGATGCTCTGGGTCGGCGGACACCTCCTCCTCGTGAACCTCGGCGAGGTCGGCTGGCACTTCCCCGTCGACGTGCTGCACGGCGTCGAGCACGCGCTCGAGCCGCTCGGGGGATTCATCGTCTGGCTGGGCGACACGGCCGTATCGGCCGTCGCGGGGCTGGCGGCGGGGCTCGTGATCGTCGGGGTCGTGCTCGGCGTCGCGAAGCTGTTCGGCCGCCGGCCGTCGTTCTCCGAGGGCGGCGAGGCCCCGAACTCCGCGCATTGAGCCCGGGCGGCTCGGTCCGGGGCAGACTGGGAGTATGACTTCCCCCGTGCCCCCGGCCGCCGTCCTCGCTCTCACCGAGAGCCTGTCGTCCGAAGGGCTCGACCCGCACGCCCTCGTCGTCGCGCGTCACGGCGAGGTCGTCGCGTCGCACGCGTGGACGCCGTGGGCGATCGACCGCCCGGCACTGTCGTACTCGGCATCCAAGACGTTCACGTCGCTCGCCATCGGACTGCTCGAGGCCGAGGGGCGGCTCACGCTCGACGCGTCGGCGGGCGACCTCCTCGGCCTGCCGAACCCGCACGGCATCACCGTGCGTCACCTGCTGACGATGAACACGGGCCACAACATGTCGCAGATCGAGTCCTTCGACTTCGACGTGGCCGCTCTCCTGGCCACCCCGCCCGCGGCCGCCCCGGGCACGGCGTTCGCCTACAACTCGGATGCCACGTACGCGCTGTCGTGCATCGTCACTGCTCTCACGGGTGAGCAGTTGACCGACTACCTCCGTCCGCGGCTGCTCGATCCGCTCGGGATCGGCCGGCGCTGGATGACGCCGGTGCACGGTGTCGATCTCGGCGCATCGGGCTTCCACCTCACCACCGACGATCTCGCGCGGCTCGGCATCATGCTCGGCGACGGCGGGCGCTTCGCGGGCGCGCAGCTCGTGCCGGCGTCGTACATCGACGAACTGTCGCGCGCGTGGTCGGACACTCGAGACCCCGCGCAACCGGACGACCCCGACAACGACTGGACCTACGGGTACGGCTATCAGGTCTGGCGCGGTCGCGAGGGCTTCCGGGTCGACGGCGCCTACGGGCAGTTCGCTGTCGTGCTCCCCGAGCGCGGCCTCGTGATCGCCTACCAGGGCGCGACGCTCGATACGCAGCGTACGATGCGCGCGTTCTGGCGCTTCGCCGAAGCGGTCGACGTGGCCGATGCGGCGGCGGACGCCGACACCGCAGCGGGTGCGCAACCGGGCAGCGTGGGCGCGTCCGACGCGTGGGACTCCCGCTCCGCCCTCGCTCCCGCGCCGGACGGGACGATGGATGCCACGGGAGCCCGCCTCGATGACACCGGCGGCGGCTGGAGCCTCACCCTCCCGCCCGCCGTCACCGGCGGTGCCGCACAGACCTTCGCCGTCGGGGCCGCGGGGTGGACCCGCACCGTCCTCGACCTGCCGGCTCCGGCCGACACGGCACCGGCGGTCGTCACCGTCCGCCCGGCCGAGACGGGAACCGTCGTCGTGGTCGAAGCGCGCGGCGAAGCGGATGCCGACGGCATCCTGGTCCACGTCGTGGTCGCCACGTCACCACACCGGCTGATCGTTCGCCGCAGCGTCGACGGCGACATCACCGTCGCGTGGCACACGGCGCCGCTGCGCGGCGGGACGCTCGCCACCGTGGCCGTGCCGGCGTGGGTCGCGGCGTGACCACCGCGCGCCGCCCGCGCGCGTAGGCTCGTTCGTCATGGCCATCGGCGCGACTCTGCACACCTTCACCGTCCAGCTCGCCGATGTCGATCGCGGCGTGTACGAGGAGTTGTCGCTGCGCGTGGCGCGGCATCCGTCCGAGACCGACGCATTCATGATGACGCGCGTGCTCGCCCATTGCCTCGAGTACGAGGAGGGCATCGCGTTCAGCGACGGGATCGCCGCGACCGACGAGCCGGCCGTATCGTTGCGCGATCTCACGGGCCGCCTGCTCGCGTGGATCGAAGTCGGCGCCCCGGATGCCGCGCGCCTCCACCGCGGCAGCAGCGCGGCGGACCGCACCGTCGTGTACACGCATCGCGACCCGGAGAAGGTCGCCGCGCTGTGGGCCGGGAAGCGCATCCACCGCGCCGATCAGGTACTGCTGCACAGCTTCGAGCCCGGCTTCGTCGAGGCCGCGGCGGCTCTCGTGGAACGTCGCAACGAGATGACCCTGTCGGTGACGGAGCGTCGCGTGTATCTCGACCTCAACGGCACGACTCTCACGTCGGCGATCGAGACGCGCACGGCGCAGTAGGGCGGAGTGGGGCGCGCGAAGCGAGATCCGCGACCCCGAAATCAGAAGAACCCCGGCTCGCATTCCCTCCCCCGGGACCGCGAGCCGAGGCTCTTCTTCGTTGCTGTGGGCCGAAGCCCAAGTCAATGTGTCGGGCGCTTCTTCCGCTCTCCCCCCAGAGAACCGAAGCGCTCAACTCATTGGTTTCACGGTACCCCGGGCCGGAGACGCCGACGGCGCGCTTCGGGGTTTCCGACGGCTTTCTTTGGGGAAACCTGAGCTTCCCGACGAAGGGCTGGACGGGAGGGGAAGGGGCGGTCGGCAACCCTGGGAAAGCTCCCGACCGCCCACCGGCTGACCACCCACACCCGGGGATCGTCCGGCGAGTACCGCCACTCCCCCCGGAGTAGGCGCTCGCCTCCACGGGAAGAAGCGAGCAGGCCCAGAAGCGGCACTCGCAGAAGAAGACGGAGCAACCCCCAAAACATGACGGGATTTCGCAGAATTTTCTGCGGCGCTACCGTGTGCACATGAGCACGTACATCGTCACCCGATCGATCGAGACCTCCGCATCGCCCTCCCGCGTTCACGCGTTCGTCGATGATTTCCGCCACTGGTCCGCATGGTCGCCCTGGGAAGACCTCGACCCGTCGATGCGTCGCGCCTACAGCGGCGCCGATTCGGGTGTCGGGGCGCACTACTCGTGGACCGGCGACGGCAAGGTGGGTCAGGGCGAGATGACGATCGAGTCGTCCACGCCGGAGGCCATCGGCATCCGTCTGGAGTTCATCAAACCGTTCAAGGCACTCTGCCCGACGCGCTTCGAGTTCACGCCGGTCGGGGAGGGCACCCGCGTCAGCTGGACGATGGAGGGCGAGAACCGAGGGCTCATGGCGGTGCTGGCGCCGCTGCTGCGCATCCAGAAGTCGATCGAAAAAGACTTCGACCGAGGTCTGACCAAGCTGAAGGCGGTCGCCGAGTCCTCCTGACCGGAAAGGAGGACCGGCGATCCGCGGATGATTCTGCCCTGAACGCGGGCGGTTTCCGCGGACAGCATGGCTCGTGACGTCCGATCGGCCGTCGCGACCCCGAGGAGCATCGTGCCCACCCCCATCGACATTCCCGTACCCGACCTCCACGGAGCGCGCGCCGTCGTCACCGGCGCCAGCGACGGTGTCGGCTTCGAGATCGCCGCGCGTCTCGCTCGCGCCGGCGCGGAGCTGGTGCTGCCCGTGCGCAACCCGGCGAAAGGCGAGGATGCCGTGGCCCGGCTCCGCGAACGCACTCCGTCGGCCGCCGTCGAGCTGCTGCCGGTCGAGCTGTCCTCTCTCGCGTCGGTGGCCGACCTCACCACACGGTTGAACGACGACGGCAGGCCTATCGGCATCCTCATCAACAACGCGGGTGTCATGACGCCGCCGGAGCGCGTCGTCTCACCCGACGGCTTCGAGCTCCAGCTCGCGACGAATCACCTGGGCCACGTGGCCCTGGTCGCCGGGCTCCTGCCGCTCCTGCGAGCGGGCGATGCTCGGGTCGTGAGCCAGGTCAGCATCGCGGCGGATGAGCGAGCCGTGCAATGGGACGACCCCAACTCCGAGCGCAACTATCACGCCATGAGCGCGTACAGCTCGTCGAAGATCCTGCTGGGCCTCGTCGCCGCAGAACTCGACCGACGGAGCCGCGCGGCCGGGTGGGGGATGCGGAGCATGCTGTCCCACCCCGGCATCACGCCGACCAACCTCCTCGCGGCCCAGCCCGGAATGGGACGCGCGGACGACACTCGGGCCGTGCGTGTCATCCGGGCGCTGTCGCGCCGCGGCATCCTGGTCGGCACCCCCGCCTCCGCAGCGCTGCCCGCTGCGCTGGCCGCGACGAGTCCCTCGGCGGAGGGCGGTCGACTCTACGGACCCCGGGGCTTCCGTCATCTCGGCGGGGCGCCCGCCGAGCAGAAGATGTACTCCCGGCTCACGGGTGTCGACGACGCTCGGCGAGCGTGGGAGTTGACGGAACGTCTACTCGGGATGCCGATCGGGTTGTAGCGACAATCCCCACCGGAAGGGCAAGCGCCGCAACGGGGGGATCGGCAGTCCCTTGCACGGTCCCCGGCGCGACGGGAGACTCAGGTGATGGACAGGCCGCAGCTCGCCGACTTCCTACGCAAACGGCGGGAGGCGCTGCAGCCCGAAGACGTCGGCCTCACGCGGGGTCGACGGCGTCGCACCGCTGGGCTCCGCCGTGAGGAAGTCGCGGCGCTGTCCGACATGTCGGTCGACTACTACAGCAGGCTCGAGCAGCAGCGCGGTCCGCAGCCCTCGGAGCAGATGCTCGCCGCACTCGCCCGCGGCTTGAGGCTGACCCTCGCCGAACGCGATCATCTCTTCCGGCTCGCGGGACACACCGCGCCGGAGCGGCGCGGACAGTCCGACCACGTGTCGCCCGGCCTGATGCGCGTGCTCGATCGCCTCGCGGACACCCCCGCGCAGATCATGTCGGCGCTCGGCGAGACGCTCGCGCAGACGCCGCCCGCACGCGTCCTTTTCGGCGACGAAACACGCTTCGACGGTCCGTGGCGCAGCATCGGATACCGCTGGTTCCTGCACCCGCCGACGCGTGACGTGTACCCCGAAGCCGATCATCCCCGCCACTCGCGCGCGTTCACCGCCGACATCCGGGCCGTGTACGCCCAGCACGGCGCGACCTCCCGCGCGGGCGCCCTGGTAGCCGAACTCCTGGCGCGCAGCCCGGAGTTCGCGGGGCTGTGGGAGCAGCACGAACTCCGTGACCACCACACCCTCGACAAGAGGCTGCAGCATCCGGAGACCGGCGTCATCGAGGCCCAGTGCCAGGTGCTCGTCGATCCGGACACCGGCCAGTCGCTGCTCGTCATCACGGCGCGGCCCGGCACCGAGAGCTACGACCGGCTGAAACTCCTCGCCGTCATCGGCACTCAGCGGATGACCCCCGACGTCGAGTAGCGATCAATGCGCGTGGTCGTCGTGCGGATGATCGTCGCCGTCTTCGAGGAGCATGCCGACGGACGTCGCGCACGCGTCGCCGCGCCACGCCTCGACACCCTCTCTCACCGCGAACACCGCGATGACGGCGCCGGCGACGGCATCCACCCACCACCATCCGAACAGGCTGTTCGCGAGCAGACCGATGAGCACCGCCGCCGACAAGTACGTGCACAGCAGGGTCTGCTTCGAGTCGGCGACGGCAGTGGCCGAGCCGAGTTCGCGGCCGGCCCGGCGCTCCGCCCACGACAGGAACGGCATGATGACGACACTCAGGCCGGTGATGACGAGGCCGATGGGCGAGTGCTGAACCTCCACGCGGGTGAGCAGAGCGAATGCCGACGACACGAGGACGTAGGCGGCGAGCGCGAAGAAGGCGACGGCGATCACCCGGAGCGTGCCTCGCTCCCAGCGCTCGGGATCCCTCCGCGTGAACTGCCAGGCCACCGCCGCAGCCGACAGCACCTCGATGGTGGAGTCGAGTCCGAATCCGATGAGCGCCACCGAGGATGCCGCGGTGCCCGCCGACAGGGCGATGACCGCCTCGATGACGTTGTAGCCGATCGTGACAGCGACGATCGTGCGGATGCGGCGATGGAGCGTCTGACGGCGATCGGCATCGGTAGCCGTGAACGCCTGGGCGCGCGCGGTCATGCGCAGCACGCGCATCCGTCGATCGTGCACCCTTCGTCGACCGCGACCACCGCCTGGATCAGCTGTCGAATGCCCTGAGTGAGGTGCGGATCGGAGATGTCGTACCGGGTGCGGCGGCCTTCCGGCGTCGCCGCGATCAACCCGCACCCCCGGAGACACGCCAGATGGTTCGACACGTTGGTGCGCGTGAGCCCGAGACCGTGTGCCAACTCCGCCGGGTAACCAGGCCCGTCGAGCAGCGTCAGCAGGATTTTCGCCCTCGTCGGGTCGGATAACGCCTTCCCCACAGAGACGAGGGTCGCTTCCGGCGGGGAAATGGTCAGCATGTACTGACTATACAGTCATGGCTGACCAGTGTGCCGGCGTCTCGTGGCCCGCGCCGAGCGCGAGCTCAGCGCACCATGCGTGCGGCCGTCATCGCGGAGCCGTGGGCGCCTGCCTGCTCCGCGCCGTCGAACCGGAAGCCGTTGCGCTCGTAGAACGCGACCGCCCGCGGATTCTCCTTCGCGACCCACAGGAAGGCCGGCTCGTCGCCGATAGCCTCCGTGAGCAGCGCCTGGCCTGCACCGGTGCCGTAGTGCGCGGCGAGTACATAGATCGCGAAGAGCTGCCGGTCGCGCGGGGCCGTGGCATCCGGCTCCGGTTCGGGCTCGCCCGCCCAGGAGAACCCGATAGTCTCCCCTTCGGCCTCGGCGACCCGGATCGTCGTCGCGGGTCGGGGATTCGTGAGCACGTGCTGCCACGTGCGATGGCGCGCCGCGACGTACTCCGCGGAGAAGAAGCCGCCGGGGAGCAGGTGTGCGTACGCCTCACGCCAGGTCTCGACGTGGAGGTCGGCGAGCACGCTGACGTCATGCGGCACCGCGTCGCGGGTCGTGAAGGTCATCGCCGCGTCACTCGCAGACGCGCACGCGACGACCGTCGTACTCGACCACGTCGCCCAGCTTCAGCTGCGCGCCGCGTCGGCGATCGACCTCACCGTTGACGGTCACGTACCCGTCGATGATCGCCTCCTTGACGTCGCCGCCGGAGTCGAGGAGACCCGCGAACTTCAGGAACTGACCCAGCCGGATGCCGTCGCCACCTATCGAGACATCATCGATCGGGGCGTTATTCGTCATGCTGGGATCGTAGCCGACGGGCGAATCAGCGAGCCCGCAGCACGAAGAACAGGAACCCCAGGAACGCGGTCGTTTCGCCTCGCCGGATGCGGGGCGTCAGGAGATCTTGCGGCGTGTTCGGGGAGGGCGGCGGCTCAGCGATCGTCACGATGTCGAACCCTGCGGCGGTGAACGCGTCGGTGATCGCGTGGAGCGGTCGGTGCCAGAACCTCAGCGTGCCCGGTTGGCCGTCGAACTCGAACTCCTCGGAGTACTCGCGGGTCGCGAAGTAGTCCTCCTCGGGGTGAGTGAAGAAGCGGACGAAGGGGTGGTTGACCGAGACGAGCAACCGTCCGCCCCGACGCAGCACCCGCCGGACCTCTGCGAGAGGCGCCGACCAATCCTCGAAGTAGTGAAGGACGAGGGATGCCACGACGTCGTCGAACGCGTCGTCGTCGAACGGCAGCGGCTCCGCGAGATCGGCTACCAACACGGTGACCTCGTCACCCAGGCGCTCCCGCGCGATCTCGACCATCGCCGGACTTCCGTCGAACGCCGTCACGAAGCCACCGCGGTCCCGGAAGTCCGCCGCCAACGGGCCGGAGCCGCAGCCGGCATCCAGGATTCTCCGCCCTGTGACGTCGCCCGCCAGCGCGAGCAGGGCGGGACGGTTGTAGTGGGCGTTCAGCAAGCTCGTCGCGTTCTCGCGGTCGTAGCTCACGGCGAACGCGTCGTAGTGGTCTGCCTTCACGCGGTGTGCTCCCGTCACTCGAATCGTGTCTGGGTGACGCTACCTCGCCGCCGCCGCGTCTGCGCCGATGTGGTGGGGGTTCCCAGGCAAGCGGGTCAGCCCCGCTGATTCACATGCCGGGGACGGCGAGGATCTCGAGCACCTCGATCGTGCCGCCGTCGGCGCGGTGAGGGTGATCCACCAGCAGGCGCTCGAGCGTGGGCAGGTCGTCGGCCTGCATGAGCGAGTAGCCGCTGATGTGCGACTGAGAGCGGCCGTCGGCACCGGTCAGGCTCTGCGTGGGCGCGCCCAGGTCGACGAGCGCCTCGCCTGCGGCCGTCGCCCACCGCATCCATGCCTCGATCGAGGCGGCGCCGGCGTCAGGGTCGATCGTCGCCATGCGCTCGGCGGCGGAGGTTGCGGAACGGTACAGCACGAGGAACGTCGTCATGGGTCTTCTCCGGTCGGGAAAGGGGGGCGGGATCGGATGCCGACGGCATCCGCCACTTATGAAGACGCGTCCGCGGGACGATCCTGACGGTCGGTGAGAGCAGACGCTCGACGAGCGCCCGGACGGACGACCGTCAAGCGGGTCTACGAAGCGGGCAGCAGCGACGCGAGCGCGTCGAGGATGAGGTCGAGTCCGACGGTGAACTCCGCCCCGGGGTCGTAGCCGGCCGCGACGAGACCCGTCGCCGACTCCCTCAGGTACGGGAACTCCTCGGGAGGGAGCTGCGGCAGATACAGATCCTCGGCTCGATCGGCGAAGTCTTCTGCATCGGTGAAGGGCAGCGCGGTGGATTGGAGCGCGAAACCGTAGACGTAGCTGTCGAGCAGCCAGTTGGCGTGCGTCGCCGCCAGCACGGTGAACCCGGCCTTTCGCAGACATGCGGTCACGGCTTCGCGGTGACGGAGGTTCGCGGGCCCCGGCGTCGAGCGCTCCATGAGGCCGATGGCCCACGGGTGGCGTGCGAGGGCTTCGCGCACGGAGATCGTCCGCTCCCGCATGGCCGATCGCCAGTCGGGGTCGTCGCGGGGCGGGGCGATCTCCTCGAAGACGGCGTCGATCATGGCATCCACGAGCTCGTCCTTGTGGGCGACGTAGTGGTACAGCGACATCGCCCCCGCCCCGAGGGCCGCGGCCAACCGGCGCATGCTCAGGCCGGCCACGCCATCGCCGTCGGCGAGGCGAACGGCCTCGGCCACCACTCTCCGCTTGCTCAGCGCGGCATCGGGCGTATCGCTCGCGGACACGGTGACTCCTCGGTTGTCGATGCGTGACAACCGTACACCGTACGATTTATAGTACGGTGTACGCGTACAGTGTACGAAGACCATCCACAGCTCAAGGAGGCAACACATGACCACCACCACTCAGGCGCCGCGCGCGCTGATCACATCGGCGATCCCCGCACAACTCAAGATCGCCGCCGCATGGGCGAGCGCGATGTTCCTGTACATCTACGTCGACATCCTGAACTTCTATAAGCCGGGCGTGATCGACGGCATCCTGCAGGGCCAGATCTGGAGGTTCGAGGTCAGCGCGGGACTGCTGAGCGTCTTCCTGGTCTCGATGTCGATCCCCGCACTGATGATCGTGCTGTCGACGGCGCTCCCTGCCCGCCTCAACCGCATCACCAACCTCGTCGTCGCGGCGCTGTTCATCCCGTACACCCTGTTCAACGCGGCAGGCTCGACGTGGGAATGGGCGGGCTTCTACACGATCAGCATCGGGCTGGAGGTTCTGCTCCTCGCGTACGTCCTGCGCACCGCCTGGGCATGGCCTCGTGCGGCTGTGCGGGATGCCTGATCGCACCCGGCGGGTGACCGGCGTTCCTGTCGGTCGCCCGTCAGCGTGCGTCGATGTGCCCGCGCCAGGTCATGATCGCGCGTGCCGTGCGCTCGTCCACGCCCGCATGCCGGAACCAGGCGTCGACGTCGAGGTGGCGGTACATCTCCCGGAACGCCGACTCCGGGGTGTGGCCGAACCGGGCGAGCACGCCGAGCCGCAGCTCGACATCGGACGAGCGACCGTGGAGGGCCGCGAGGGCGTCGGCGTTGGCGTACGACGTGAGGTAGTCGGCGGCCGCGGCATCCTCTGTCGCATCCGCCGCCTTCAGCAGGACGGCGGCGACGAGTCCCGTCCGGTCCCAGCCGGCGGCGCAGTGGAAGAGCACCGCCCCATCGGGGGCCGACGCGATGGCCGCCAGCACGCGGACGAGCCGGTGCGGGAGTTCGTGCAGGTGCGCCGCGTAGTACAGCGGGGTGCCCCAGCGGCCGTCGGCCTCTATCGGGTCCCAGAAGTCGCGTTCGTCCCCGTCGAGGTCGACGCGCACGCGATGGATGCCGTCGGGCACCGGCCCGAGCTGCTCCTCCGGCCGACGTAGGTCGACGACGGTGTGCACGCGGTGGTCGCGCAGGGCGGCCCAGCCCGACGGAGTGATCCGGTCGGGCTTCTCCGCGCGAACGAAGACGCCCGCAGGCGTGAGCGAACCGTCGTTGCGCGGGATGCCGCCGAGATCTCGTGCGTTGGCGAGCCCGTCGACCGCGAGAACCGAACCCATGCGGTCAGCCTCTCACGCGCCGCTACCGCCGGTCGGTACCGATGTGCCGATCGGTACCGCTGCCGGTCGGTACCGTTGCGCCACGGCGCCGGAGGCGAACTCGCGTCGCTCGACCAGCTCCAGCGCGAGCTGGTCGTGGAGGCCGTCGAGCAGCCGCGGCCCCCGACCCGCGACGACCGGATGCACGACGAACGTGTACTCATCTATCAGCCCGAGCTCGGCGAGCGCGGCCGGCAGCGCGACACCGCCGAGCGAGATGCCCCGTCCCGGCCGAGCCTTCAGAGCCTCCACGGCGGTGCGAAGGTCACCGTTCGTCCGCTCCGCGTTCCAGTCCACGACCTCGAGCGTGTTCGAGACGACGCTCTTGGGGATCGCATCGATCACGTCCGCGAAAGCGATGTCAGCGGCATCCATCCAGTCGGGCCACACCCCCGACGCAGGTCGGCGCCACGCGGACTGCATCATCTCGTAGGTCACGCGACCGTAGAGCAACGTGTCGGACCGGCGGAGTTCGTCAGTCCAGAACGCCATCGACTCGGCATCCGGCGGCAACCCTGCCTCGTGATGACAGCACCCGTCGAGGGTGACGTTGATCGCGTACCGAAGGGGCTGCACAGCGGTGGGTCGCATCTCGCCGAGTGTTCCACACGACGCGTGCAGGGAACAGGGGTGGGGGTGGGGCATGGGCAGCCTCGGCCGATGGGCACCCCGGAGAGTTCGCACCTCTTCGCAGCGGCAGGCTGCACCGGCAGCATCCCGGGTTGCGAACGATGGTCGGGAGTGACGAGCCGTCGGTGAGTGGCGGTGATCTAGGCCGGGTGGAGCATCCACTGGGTCCTGAACGGGCTCCAGTCTCGCCGCACGGCGTTTGGCCAACCGACGGGGACTGGCAATAGTCACCAGAGCAGTCCCGGCGATGTCCGCCATATCCACCCGCCCAAAGAGGAAGCATGACAGTGCGCCCGATTCTTCTCAGCGCGACCGCCTTGGGCGCGATCACCGGTGGTGCCGTAGCGGTTGCGACGGACCCCGCGTCAGGATTCCTCCCCTGGATAGTTGTGGGCGGGGCGATCGTTGGCGCCGCGACTGGCGTCCTCGCTTTGGCGGCGGGACTTCTGGTGTGGACTGCGTCCGCGAGGACAACTGCCGCCTTTCGCGTGATCTTGCCCTCGGTCGCCGCTACCGTGGTCGGCGCCGCAACCGTTGCGGCATGCCTGGGAGTCGTTCAGAGCCCTGTACTCGTCCAACTGACGGTGATCAGCGCGGCGATCGTGGCAATCCTTTCAACGACCGCGGCCGCCACCCTGGGCCGCAAGCACTGCGCACCGACGCGGCCCTGAGGAGTCGCGGCAGGCGAGATTCGCTGCGACGCATGCGGCCGAGCGGAAGTGCGGTCACCTATTCCTCAGACAGAGCTGTCGGATCCCGATCGAGCTTGCGGAAAAGTCGAGAAGATGTGGCGTAGTTTGCGGAGCTCAAGACCGATCTCGAACGTCATAGATTGCGAAATCCGACGAACTCGACGCGAACGAGCTCACTGCTCAGTCACCCGCTGACTCATCCCGCAGTCGTTCGGTGAGAATCACAAGGCGACCATCCGGGTCATTCACAGTCGCAGTACCATCTGGTTTCGCGCGCGCAGATGGCATCGTCAGAAGCACTGATTTGAGGTCCGCAAGGGAAACCGTCACCTGCGCGTCCGGTACCGAAGAGTTCCGGTGGCCGCCCACCTCAATGAACCCGAGACGCTCGTTGAGGTGGAGCGTGCCGTCATTGACACAAGCATCGGCACGACTACCTGAGCCTCTTGGCCCTGCCAGCGTTGAGCGATGTCGCCAAGTTGTGCGACTCGACGCCACCCGTGAGCTCTCAGCCACTGCCCAACATCGGCCGGTGCGACGGATTCGGATGCATACTCCTGCGACGCCATCACGCCGCCCACCTTGCTGCCTGGGCATCCATGAGCGTCCGCATAGCGTCTGCGGTCAGGAGGTTGCTCATGGGGACTTTGAGGCGAACGGTCGCCGAGTTCGTTGTCGTTGACAGGCCCATGAGCGGCAGGTAGTACGCGGACCGAGTGAGGGCGGGCGGCTTCCTGAGGGTGTTGGCTCTCGGAGTGTACGTCCGCGCTCCGACAGGGAGGGCGAACCCCATCTAGACCTGTTGAGTGACCCTGTCCCACGACTGGGTCAGGACCTCATCGACGAGCGACTTCGTGCGATCCAACTCCTGCCCGCGACTCTCGACGAGGTCGCGGACGCTGATGGTCTGGACAGCAACCTGCGCAGCGGCGATCTCGGTGAAAGCCTCGTACCGCGCACGATCGAGGCCGCCAAGACTCCGCCAGTCGACGTGACCAGAGGCGCCGACGACATCCCATCGATGAAGTGCATGTCCAGCGTGAACAGCGATGTAATTCAGCGTCCTCGTAGCGGCCGGGAGGACTTCGAGGAGCGCATCGAGACCGGGTTGGGTGTCCGCGATCTGTTCCTCGACCTTAATGAGCTCCTCATCAAGAACCTGCCGCTGCTTCCTCGTGCGCTTCGCTCCGGAGGCGGTCAGGGCGGCGACGAGGGCACCCGCAACGACGCCTCCCGCGACTGCGAGCCACCCAGTGGACCGCGCGCCACGCACGGAAGACGCGACGTTGAGCGCCGCGCCTAGACTACTCATGGCCGACGTCATGCTGGCGTTAGCTGCGGCGGCTCCCGCTGCCACAGTGGAGAGCGCGACTACTTCCGCGAAACTGTCGAAGCTCGCACCACCGGCTGATCCGATCCTTGAGGACCTTGCCAGCGCCTCCTTCACCCCGTAAGTCGTGAGGCGAAGTTGATAGGCAGCTTCGGCGCTTGCGTTGTGATCTCCGCCGCCCTCAGGCTCAACGTGCGGCGCATCCTCGACCTCGACCCCCTCCATCCGCGCGGCGATCGCACGAAATGGGGCGAGGAAGCTTGAATCGGCGGCAGCTCCAGCCTCCGTATACGCACGATAAGCCGTTGCAAGGCTCTTCCGGCGTTCATTCACCTCTTGGATAGCGGCAATTCGATGGTCAAAGCTCTCGACCCCACTCGGTGACTGCTCGCGCTCGGTGGTTGCGCGTACGGCTGCGAGGTGTAGAAGATCGCGGCTCGTCAGGCCGAGGGCCGTAGCAATTCCTTCGAGCCTCTCCGCACTCGGCTCCAGAAGACCATTCTCTATTCGGGATACGGTGACGCCCGCCCCTCCTTGGTACCCCGCCGCGGCACCGAGGGCTCCCTGGGTGAGGCCCTTCTCGCGCCTCAGGTCACGGACAATTTGCCCGAATGCCGACTCCGACACCGTCATGACCACAAGCATAGCGCGGCTCACAATGATTTGCGGTTGAACAATCCAGTTTAGCGCGCTAACTTTGCAATCCATCGGGATGAGAACCCGACGATGAGTCAGGTCAGAGAGATCGGAGATCCATGTCAACTACGGGAAAAGTCGCGGTCGCGCTCACATGCGCGGGAGTGGGGTTGGGGGCAGTCGCCCTCGCGGAGTCTGCCGGTGCACGGACGGCCGTTGGGCAGTTCGTCGTACGCATTGGCGCTCGCGAAGTCCTGCTTGGCGCAGCGAGAGAGCTCATTGATCGAGGCGTGTCAGCGCTCTTCGACGGGACCGTTGCGGCTCAGGTGGCCACTGTTCGTTGAGCACGGGATGTGGCATCCTGGCCAGTTACTCGAGCGAAGGACGCGGCCATGACCGACGACGCAGCGGATCTCGCAGAGTTCTTGCTCGCCCGTATCGAGGAGGACGAACGCATCGCCGACCACGTTGCATCCGTCTCGCCAACTACCGACACCAAGTTCTGCCTGTGGGCGACCAGTTCGCCTTCGACCCAGGAGCGGATGATCGTTGCAGCGGACTATCGACGAGTGATCGCCGAGTGCGCCGCTAAGCGCAGCATCATCAACGACTTTCTGGTCGCGTCAGATCCAGCGTTGACGACTCTCGAACGTGTCTTGATGCAACTCGCGTCCGCGCATCAGGACCACGCCGACTACCGCGACGTCTGGCGTAGATAGCATCCCTCATCAGCGGCAGTCGAGGTTCGATCAATCCAGCCGTACTTTTCGTAATCGCAGAGTGGCCCGGTCGATATCGCGGTTTGCGCAAAGATCATCCGGATCCGACAGCCGCGTTGAGCTGGGCTACTGGAAGTCGTTGGCCATGTCGGCGAAGCGCGAGAAGTGGCCCTGGAAGGCGACGGTGACGGTGTCGGTGGGGCCGTTTCGGTGCTTCGCGACGATCAGGTCGGCCTCGCCGGCGCGGGGGCTGTCCTTCTCGTAGGCGGCTTCGCGGTGCAGCAGGATGACGATGTCGGCGTCTTGCTCGATCGAGCCCGACTCACGCAGGTCGCTGATGGCGGGCTTCTTGTCGGCCCGCTGCTCGGCGCCACGGTTCAGCTGCGACAGCGCGATCACGGGCACCTGCAGCTCCTTCGCGAGCAGCTTGAGGGCGCGGGAGAACTCCGACACCTCCTGCTGACGCGACTCGACGCGCTTGCCGCTCGTCATGAGCTGCAGGTAGTCGATGACGACCATCTTCAGCCCCACGCGCTGCTTCAGCTTGCGGCACTTGGCGCGGATCTCGACGAGCGTCATGTTGGGGCTGTCGTCGATGTAGAGGGGTGCATCGTTGATGCGGCCGCGCGTGGACGCGATCGTGGTCCAGTCACGACTGTCGAGGTTTCCCTTGCGCATGCTCTGCAGGGGCACGGCGCCCTCCGCGCTCATGAGGCGCATCGCGATCTCGCTCTTGCCCATTTCGAGGGAGAAGAAGATCGTCGGCTGGTTGTTCTTGATGGCCGCGGCGCGGGCGAAGTCGAGCGCGAGCGTGGACTTACCCATGGCGGGACGCGCGGCCACGACGATCATCTGACCGCCGTGGAGACCGTTGGTGAGCTGGTCGAGCCCGGCGAAGCCGGTGGGGATGCCGGTCATCTGACCGTCACGGCCGCGAGCGGCCTCGATCTCCTCGACCGCGGCGTCGACGGCGATCTGCAGGGGCACGTAGTCTTCGGCCTGTTCGGCGCCGGTGACCGAGTAGATCTCGGCCTGCGCGTTGTTCACGAGGTCGAGCGCGTCGCCCTGCCCGTTGTAGCCCATCTGCACGATACGGGTGCCCGCTTCGACGAGACGGCGCAGCAGCGCGCGCTCGCGCACGATCGACGCGTAGTAGGCCGCGTTGGCCGCGGTGGGGACGATGGAGGTGAGCGAGTGCAGATAGTCGGCACCGCCGGAGCGCTGCAGATCGCCCGTCTTGATGAGCTCGTCGGTGACGGCGATGACGTCGGTCGGCTCGCCGTGCGAATAGAGGGAGAGGATGGCCTCGAAGATCAGCTCGTGCTTCGGCACGTAGAAGTCGGTGCTGCGGAGCGCCTCGATGACGTCGGCCACCGCGTCGCCGGAGAGGAGCATTCCCCCGAGCGTGCTCTGCTCGGCGAGCAGGTCGTGCGGCGGGGTGCGGTCGGGTTCGCGACGCCCGCCGAGGCGCTCCTCGGAGATATCGGCGATCGACATACGCACTCCTTCCACGGCCCCCACTCACCGGACCATCGGACACGCTAGGCACGGCCTCCGACAGCCGCAAACCACCCTGTGGATAACTCTGTGGAGAGATTGCGGGAAACGCCGCAGAGGCTGTGTACAGAACCTGTGGAAAACGCCCGGGATAACATCGAACCACGATTCTCATCTGTGCTCTCACCGGGTCTTTTCTTTTCCACGCCCTGTGGACGGGGAACGTGGGTGAAGTGCTGCTTGAAGGTTGAGCCTTCCGTGGAGGGTTGGGGAAAACCGTGGGGAGCAAGACAGCGTTTGTCAAGTGCGGAAACGCCGCGTCGACACACATTTCTTTACGCCGTTCGGAGCCCTCTGAGGCCTCCGGGAATGCCGCACGGCATCCGAGCGTCGAACACCGTATGAGCCTTCTCGTCGAACAGTCCGAGATCAGCGACCCTTTCGTCCTTCGCATCGTCGACCGTGACGAGCCTCACGCCGGACCCGGCCAGGTGAGGCTCCGCGCCCGCGTCGCGGGACTCAACCCCGTCGACTGGAAGATCGCCTCCTCGCCGCAGGCGGCGACCGCGTTCGGCATTTCCGCGCCGACCGGCTTCGGGAACGACGTCGCCGGTGAGATCGACGAGGTCGGCGACGGCGTGACGGAGTTCGCGGTGGGCGACCGCGTCTTCGCGAGCGCTCGGGGCCGCGCCGTGGCGGAGCACGTCATCCTCACCGTCGGCGCCGACGACATCCGTCACACCCCCGACGGCCTCAGCGACGACGTGGCCGGCGCGCTGCAGGTCGCCGGCCGCACGGCCGACGCCGCCCTGCGCACGGTGGGCGCGGCATCCGGAGACACCATCCTGATCGGCGGGGCAGCGGGCGGCGTCGGCGTGCTCGTGGTGCAGCTGGCGGTGCGGCTGGGTGCGACCGTGATCGCGACGGCATCCGCGTCCAACCACGACTACCTCCGCAGCCTGGGCGCGACGCCGACCCGCTACGGCGAGGGTCTCTCCGATCGCGTGCGCGCCCTCGCGCCCCAGGGCGTCGATGCCGCGATCGACCTGCACGGCATTGCGACCGTCGAAGCCGCCGCCGAGCTCGGCGTGCCGGGCGATCGGATCGCCACGATCGCCGCGTCGAACCCCCCGCACGGCGCCAAGGCGACCGGTGGACGGGATGCGCACCCCGACGCCCTCGACGAGATCGCGGGACTGCTCGCTGACGGCACCGTTACGCTCCCGATCGCGGCACGCTTCCCCGTCTCGCAGATCGACGACGCGATCGCGCTCCAGCGAGCCGGTCACGTGCGCGGCAAGGTGATCGTCACGCTCTGACACCCCGCCCTCTCGCGCGGGCGCGCGCTCGCGATTGCCACGAAGCCCTCGCGCGCGCAACCCCCCTGGACAACGCGCGAGCGGTGGGTCTACTTTCGTGCGCACCAGGCACCCCAACGCGGTCTCGCCCCCCGAGGCCGTGAGTACGTCCCATGCGACGGAGGTGAACGTGGACGCGGTGCGAACGACAGAGCAGACCCCCTGGGTCAGGCTCGTCCTGTGCGCCGTCGGCGTGGCCGTCGGCTGGTTCGCGCTGTCCGCCGCGTTCGGTTGGGGTGCACCCGCATCACACGCGTCCGATGACGAATCCGAGGGGCTGCTCAGCGGCGTGGTCCGATCGGTCGATTCGGTGACCGACATCCTTCCCGACGCGGTGGAGGAGCCGGTCGACACGGCCGTCGAAGCCGTCACCCACACCGCCGAGAAGACGACGAAGAAGGCCGCGACCGGCGTGAAGAACACCGCCGAGACGGTCGTGAAGGCGTCCGTCACGAAGGTGACCCACGCGGTGCGCGAAACCGTGACGGATGCCGTGGGTGTCGTCGATCAGACGGTGGATGCCGTCGATCAGACCGTGGATGCCGTCATCGACACCATTGTGAAGCTTCCGCCGTCCGAGGCGGCCTCCCCTGAAATACCGACGGATCCCACTGACCCCGCCGCCCCCACGGCGGGTGCCGCCGGCAGTTCCGCGACCACGCCCGAGGCTCCCCTCGCCACGAGCGTGTCCACGGTCTCGGATCGTTCCTCGGTGTCGGCGCTGTGGCGTGCGGCCGACGCGTCTTCGCGCGCGTCGGCCGCCGCCCACCTCCCCTCGGCCACCGGGAGGGGCGCCGATGCCGGTGGCCCGGGTGCGCTCACGCCGCTGTCTGCGGCCCCTGTCACTTCTTCCCTGTCCTCGGGCTCCGCCGGAGCCTCCGCTGCGGCCGGATCCGTCCCGCCGTCGCCACCGACGCACGCGCGCTCTGCCTGGTCGCGCACCGTCGGCCACGACGACCGCGACGCGCCGCCCGGACCGCCCGTACGACCAGCTGTCTCTCCCGACTGAGTCAGGTGCACCGCCTCCGCTCTCGCGGTTCGGCGGCACACCATCGACGCACGCCCGTGCGCCGACCACTCAGCTCACTCAAGGAGAGACATCATGCGCAAGTTCATCACGCGCGCCCTCTGGGGCACGCTGCTGGCGGGCGGGCTCACGCTCGTCGGCACCTCGGTCGCCATGGCGGCTGAGACAGACGGAGAGGACGGCCTCCTTTCCGGCACTCAGGCCCTCATCGACGTGGCGGTCCCCGTCACCGTCGAGGGCAACAGCATCTCGATCCTGGGCGACTCGTCGTCCACCTCGGACGAGGATGCCACCCCCACTGCTCCTGCGGAGGAGAGCTCGGCATCCACGAGCGGGTCGGACGGCACCGCCTCGGGAACGCAGGCGCTCATCTCGGTGGGCGTGCCCGTCACGGTGGAAGACACAGCCGTCTCGGTCGTGGGCGACAGTTCGTCCGACACGGATGCCGCGGCCACCGAACCCGCCGACAGCTCCCCGTCGGAACCGTCGACCACCGAGGCATCCACCTCCGGTGAAGACGGCACCGCATCGGGAACGCAGGCGATCGTGCCGGTCTCCGTGCCGGTGACGGTCGGCGGGAACGCCATCTCCGTGATCGGCGACAGCGGGTCCACCACCCGCGGGTCTGGATCGACCGGGGACGGCTCGACGGATGGGACCGGTGACACGACCGGGGGAGTCGGCGGCACGACCGACGGTAGCGACGGCATCCTCGGCGGCACCCAGGTGATCGCGCCCGTCGGCATCCCCGTCGACGTCGGCGGCAACGCCGTCTCGGTGATCGGCGACAGCGAGTCCACCACCACCGGTGGGTCCGGATCGGCCGGGGACGGCGGTGGAACAACCGGAACCGACGGCACCACCGGCGGCAGCGACGGGATCGGCTCGGGGACGCAGGTGATCGCGCCTATCGGCATCCCGATCGGCCTCGGCGGCAACGCCGTCTCCGTGATCGGCGACAGCACGACCACGACCGAGGCACCGACGACGCCGACCGACCCGACGGATCCCACCGATCCGACGGTTCCCACCGACCCGACGGATCCCACCGATCCCACAGACCCGGGAACGACCGACCCGGGAACGACCGACCCGGGAAGCGACGGCTCCATGACCGGTGACGACGTCGTGGGGGCGGTCGCCGGCGAGTCCACGGCCGTCCGAGCCCTCGCCGAGACCGGTGGCGGTTCCGTCCTCCCACTCGTCCTCTTCGGAGGGTTCCTCATGCTCGCAGGCGGGGTGATGCGTCTGACCCGCGCCTGACGAACCCCCGTCGAGATTGCGCGAACTGCTGCGGATTCGGTCCCGTGGCGACCGTTCACGTGGTCTCGGCCGTCCGGGAACCGGGGTACGCGGGCAAAACGGAAGGGCCGCGGGAGCATGTGCCCCGCGGCCCTTCTGTCGTGCAGCGAATTACTTCGCGGCGACCACCTGGAGGGTGATCACGGCGGTGAGGTCGTCGCGCAGACGGACCGTCGCCTCGTGCTCACCGACCGCCTTGATGGGCGCGGTGATGTGGATCTTGCGCTTGTCGAGGTCGCCCAGACCGGCCGCCTTGACGGCGTCGGCCACGTCGGCGGTCTTCACCGAACCGAACAGGCGGCCCTCGGCGCCGGCCTTGACGGCCAGCTTGACCTTGGTGCCCTCGAGGGCGTCCTTGAGCGCCACGGCCTCTTCGTGGTCGTGGATCGCGCGGGACTCGCGGGCGGCGCGAATCGACGCCACCTGCTTCTCGCCACCGCGGGTCCAGGCCACCGCGAAGCCCTGGGGGATGAGGTAGTTACGGGCGTACCCGTTCTTGACCTCGATGACGTCACCGGCGCTTCCGAGCCCGGCGACCTCGTTCGTGAGAATCAGCTTTGCCATGTCGGTACCCCTCAGCGGCCAGCGCCGGCGTAAGGCAGGAGCGCCATTTCGCGCGCGTTCTTGATCGCCTTGGCGATCAGACGCTGCTCCTGCACCGAAACACCGGTGATACGACGGGCGCGGATCTTGCCGCGCTCCGAGATGAACTTACGAAGCGTCGCGACGTCCTTGTAGTCGATGACGCCGACGCGGATCGCCTTCGCGGGAGCGGCGTTCTTCGCGCCCTTCCGCGGCTTGCGGCGATCGCCGGTAGCCTTTCCAGCCATTGTTTTTCCTTTGTACGAAGAGTGGATGCCGGTGACCCGCGCATCCGGGAATCTTGGGTTTCGACTCGGCCCTGCGGGCCTCGCTCAACCTTGAGTCGATCTCGCGTCAATGTCGCGTCGCGACAGTGACCCGAGCCGACTCAAAACGGGGTGTCGTCGCCGTAGCCGGCGCCGGGAGCGCTCCAGGCATCCGGAGCAGCCGAGCCGGGGGTCGCCCACGGCTCTTCCTGCTGGACCTGGGGACGCGACTGGCCACCACCGCCGCCACCGGAGGCGGCGCGGGTGACCTGGGCGGTCGCGTAGCGGAGCGAGGGGCCGATCTCGTCGACCTCCAGCTCGATCGCCGTGCGGTTGTTGCCCTCGCGGTCCTGGTAGGAGCGCTGCTTCAGACGGCCGGTCGCGATGACCCGCATGCCCTTGGTGAGCGAACCTGCCACGTGCTCGGCGAACTCGCGCCACACCGACGCGCGGAGGAACAGCGCTTCGCCGTCCTTCCACTCGTTGGCCTGACGGTCGAAGTTGCGCGGAGTCGACGCGATCGTGAAGTTCGCGACGGGCAGCCCGTTCTGCGTGTAGCGCAGCTCGGGGTCTGCCGTGAGGTTGCCCACGACGGTGATGACGGTTTCGCCGGCCATCGTCGTTACGCCTTCGCTGCCTTACGGGCGGCCTTGGCCTCGGCGCGCTCCTTCTCGGCGGCGACCTGAGCGATCGCCTCCTCGGCACGGAGGACCTTGGTACGCATGATCTGCTCGTTCAGCTTCAGCTGACGGTCGAGCTCCTGCGTGGCGGCGCTGGTGGCGGTGAAGTTGACGACGGCGTAGATGCCCTCGTTCTTCTTCTGGATCTCGTACGCGAGACGGCGCTTGCCCCACACGTCGACGTTGTCGATCGAGCCACCATCTGCGGTGATGACCTTCAGGAACCCGTCGAGCTTGGGAGCGACCTGGCGCTCGTCGACCTCGGGGTCAAGGATGACCATGAGTTCGTACTGGTGCGTGTGCGTCACTAACCCACCTCCTTCGGACTAGAACGGATGCCGGGCGGTTCCCGGCATCAGGAGGGTTGATGCACGTGTCGCGGACTTCCGCACACAGGGGTGCAGCCGGACAACCTCAACAGTCTAGCCGAAGCCCGGTCAGCGGCCCAATCGTCCGGGTCGCCGGTAGCGTGGCCGCATGGAGTGGACGGCAGACGTGACGGCGGGCGACTGGCTGCGGGACCGGCTCGACGACAGCGAGGACTGGGGACGCGGCATGCACGGCGTCGTGCCCCGCGGCTTCGCGGCGTACGCCCGCGTGTTCCACCCCGCGACGCGCGACCGCCCGGTGGGTGCCGAGTGGCCGCCGCAGCCGTACTCCGACCACCGCGCATGGGACGCCTTCCAGCGCGCCCACCCCGACCTCGACGTCATCGACGAGCGCGTCGACTGGGCCACCGTGGCCGCCGCCCTCGGCAAGACGATGCACCCGCTCGCCCAGTGGGGGAGCCTGGTCGGCATCGACCGTTGGGCGGATCGGGAGAACGACCCGCGGGATGCCGAGGGCTGGCGCTATCACGACCCGGAAGAGGGCGGGATGCCGGCCGACGTGCTCTCCACGCTCGCGGGCATCCTCGCCGCCCACACCACGACGCCCGACGACGGGTACATCGCGCTCTGGGAGGGCGTCGGGGGACTGGTGGGGCACCTCGGCACCTCGCCGTCGCGCACCTTCTTCCAGATCGGGGACGCGAGCCCCGAGCTCGACCACCACAACGCGATGCTGGGCCGCTCGATGCCCGACCCCTTCAACAACGTGTTCCGCACGGCGACGTGGCAGGACGGCATCCTCTCCCGAGAGATCTCGGAGGGTCCGCGCCTCGAACTCCCCGGCCGGGGACACGTGCTGTTCCGCGGGGGCGTGTCGGAACTCGGCGACCCGGACTGGGTGCTCTCCGTGCCGTGGCGCGATCGCGTCGCCGAGGCGCACGGCTTCCCGCCCTCCGCGCAGACGCCGAGCATCGTGTGGCCCGCCGACCGCACCTGGGTCTCGGTCACCGAGGTCGACTACGACTCCACGATCGTCGGCGGCGGGCGCGAGCTGATCGCCGCCCTCGTCGCCGATCCGCGGCTGGAAGCGTGGGAGATCCCCGCCGACGCCGACCTCACCTTCGAGGCCGACGAGGTCAACCGATGAGCGCCCCCGTGCCGTTCGACGCCCGCCCCCTGGTGGAGCCCGTCGACAGGGCCACCGCGCGCGCGTACACGCAGGAGCTGCGCCGCACCGGACGCGCGCCCGCCGGCATGGGCGCCGCCGGGATCGTCATCGGCGTCGTCGTCGCGGTCGTGTTCGTGTTCCTCTTCGGCAGCGTGTTCATCGGCATTCTGAGCGCGTTCTTCACGATGGCCTCCGCCGTCGGATCGGGCGGCGGTGCAGGGCTGTTCGCCGTGGTGCCGGTGGTGTTCCTCGTGATCGTGCTGACGGTCGTCGGGATCGGCATCTGGCGCGCGGTCAACGGCGGCGGCGCCGCACGCTGGTACCGCCTCGACCGATTCGCCCAGGCGAACGGGATGACGTGGCATCCGGTGTCGGCGCACCCGCCCCTGCCCGGCATGATCTTCGGCCACGGGAGCGCGCGGAAGTCGACCGACGTCGTGCGCGGCGCCCGGCCCCGCTTCGTCGAGTTCGGCAACTACGAGTACACGACCGGCTCGGGGAAGAACCGCACGACCCATCACTGGGGGTACGTCGCGGTGAAGCTCTCGACACCGTTGCCGCATATCGTCCTGGATGCCACGAGCAACAACGCCCTGTTCGGGTCGAATCTGCCGGCATCCTTCGACCGCGACCAGCGGCTGAGCCTGGAGGGCGATTTCGACAAGCACTTCGCCCTCTACTGCCCCCAGGGGTACGAGGCCGACGCGCTGTACCTGTTCACGCCGGACATCATGGCGCGCTTCGTCGACAACGCCGCCGCGCTCGACGTCGAGATCGTCGACGACTGGATGTTCCTGTACGCGAAGCGGCAGTTCGTCACGCTCGACCCGGCGACGTGGGGCTGGCTGTTCTCGGTGGTGGGAGCGTTCCTCGACAAGTTCGCCCAGTGGGAACGATGGCGCGACGACCGGCTCGCCGGCGGCACCGCACCCGGGCCCGCCGGGCTTCCCGCTCCGACCGGGGCGCCCCTGAACATCGCCTCGCCCGACATCGCTTCGCCGTCGGGAGCCACCCCGCTGCCGTTCGCCGCGCCGACGGCGCTCCTCCGTCCGCCGCCGGGAGTGGCGCCGCAGGGCCGCCGCCTGAAGCGCGGGGTGCCGTGGGGCGCGATCGTCGTCGTGGCGATCTTCGTCGGGATGTGGCTGCTCATGCAGTCGGGCGTGCTGGGCGCGTTCCTCAGCGGGATCGTGCGCTGACGACGCGCTGACGCTGCGCGCCGAGCCCGTCGATGGAGACCTCCATGACGTCACCGGGCGCAAGATAGAGCGGCGGGACCATCCCCATGCCGACCCCCGGTGGCGTGCCGGTGTTGATCAGGTCGCCGGGCTCGAGCGCGAGGAACTGGCTAACGTACCGGACGATCGTCACCGGATCGAAGATCATTGTTCCCGTCGTGCCGTCCTGGCGGCGGATGCCGTTGACGTCGAGGCGCATGCCGAGAGCGAGGATGTCGGCGATCTCGTCGGGTGTCACGAGCCAAGGCCCGGTGGGATTGAAAGTGGGCGCAGACTTCCCCTTCAGCCACTGTCCTCCGCGCTCCAGTTGGAACGCGCGCTCGCTGACGTCGTTGACGATCACGTAGCCCGCGATCGCCGCGGCCGCCTCGGCGTCGGAGTCGAGCTCATGCACCCGGCGGGCGATCACGATGCCAAGCTCGACTTCCCAGTCGAGCTTGGTGGCACCGCGCGGCATCCGGACGTCGTCGTCGGGGCCGACGAGAGTGTTCGGCGACTTGGTGAACAGAATCGGCTCGGCGGGCACCTCCTGCCCGGTCTCGCGTGCGTGATCCGAGTAGTTCAGTCCGACGCAGATGATCTGGTGCGGGCGCGCGATCGGCGCACCGATCCGCTCATTCGGATCGGTCGTCCGAACACGTGCGGGATCGAACTCGTCGAGCAGCTTCTGCGCGCGCGAGACTCCACCGCCCGCCAGGAAATCCGCGTCGATGTCGTCCGCGACCCCGCTGAGATCAAGGTGATGGGAGTCGTCGAGTCGGACCACGGGTCGCTCGTGGCCGGGCGCGCCGAGTCGGAGGAGTTTCATGGATGCCTCTTCACAGGATGTCGCGAGGGATGTGGAGTCGGGGGATGCCGGCAGCTCGTCAGTACACCGCGCGGCCGCCGGAGATGTCGTACACGGCGCCGGTCGAGAAGGAGACCCGCTCGGAGGCGAGCCACGCGATGAGCTCCGCGACCTCTTCCGCGCGGCCGACCCGCCCCATCGGGATGAGTCCGGTGATGTGGGCGAGGACGTCGGGAGCCGTTTCGGCGTTCATAGGGGTCGCGATGACGGCCGGTGCGATCGCATTGACGAGCACGCCGGTCTTGGCGAGTTCCTTCCCGGCGGACTTGGTGAGCGCGATGACCGCGGCCTTACTGGCCGAGTAGGCCGACAGCCCGGGGTTTCCGTCCTTGCCCGCCATGCTGGCGAGATTGACCACCCGTCCCCACCCCCTGTCCACCATGGCGGGAACGAAGACCCGCAGGGTGGACACGATGCCGAGCACGTTGACGCGCAAAACCCTCTCCCACTCGGCCGCCGTCGTCTCCAGCAGTGGCGCATTCGGTCCGACGATCCCGGCTGAGTTCACCAGCACATCGACGTACCCCACCGCTCGAGCGGCCGCTCTGAGGGCGGCCTCGTCCGCCACGTCGACCACGATGTCGGCGGATCGATCGAGATCGAGCGTGACGACCTCGACGCCTTCTGCGCGCAGCCGCTGGGTCGCCGCCGCGCCCAGCCCGCTGCAGCCGCCCGTCACCAGGGCACGCCTCACCGTGCCACCCCCTCGACGACGTCGCCCGGGGCTTCCCGGCCGACAGCGAGCCACAACCACGACGCACCGCGCCTGTGCACGCCCCCGCGAAGCGACGACCCGGTAGCGGCGAAAGAGGGCTCGTCGTCGGCCAACGGAAGGACGTCGTACACGCGATCCGGGTCGAGGCCCTGGAATCGCAGCAGAGCCTCCTCCTCGAGGCCGTCGAGAGCGAACACACCCAGCAGGTGACCTCGGCGAGAGTCGAGCTGGAACGCGGGCACCCGGCATCCGTCACCTCCTCGACGCGGCTGGTCGGTCAAGGGCAGGAGCACGCCGTCTGGCAGCAGGGGCGCGACGTGGGTGCGGAACGCATCGACATGATCTCGCACACGGTCGAGCAGCACCTCCGGCAACGCGGTCAGTCCGAGCGAGAACCCCGTGCGATGGAGCATCGCGGCGCGGACGGATCGGTCGAAGGAGGCGGTCTCGATCGTCTGCAGATCACGTCGCTGCGCCGGGTGATCACCCCGCCACTGCGACCACGCCCAATGAAGGAGCGCGGCCGGAGGCAGCATCAGCGATGCACCCCAGAGCACCTGCAGGTGATGCTCGGTCCAGTCCGGATCCGACAGGAAGTGACAGTGCACGTGACGAGCGAGGCCGATGTCCAGACGCAGCCCGCCCGAGGAGCACGACTCGAGGACGACGTCGGGATGCCGTCGTCGGAAGTCGTCGAGCACGGCGTACAGCCCCTCGTAGTGACGGTAGAGCCCGTCGCCCGCGCCGTGCCCATGGTCCTCTCGATCGCACCCGCTGCCAGGGTCGACATTGAAGTCGAGTTTTAGCCAGCGTGCCCCCGTGCGGGCCACCACGGCATCCATCGCCTCGGCGGCGAAGCGGCGGCCGGCAGGGCTGCCCAGGCATACGTAGCCGAGGAAGCTCGGATCGTTCGCATCGAGTGAGACGGTGATCCGTGGCGCGCCGTCGGGCTGAGATCGCGTCGCGACGATGTCGGGACGATCACGTCGCGCCCGTGCGTCGGCGCCCAGCGCCTCTGCCTCGATCCAGATGCCGAACTCTGCGCCCGCTCGGCGCACGGCGGCGGCGAGGCCGTCGACACCCTCGGGGAATCGGGCCGTGTTCTCCGTCTCCCAATCGCCCCGCTCGGTCTGCCAGTCCGCCGCATCGTCGGCCCGCCCAAACCAGCCCGCGTCCAGCGTGCAGACCTCGATGCCGACGTCGACGGCACGCGCCGTCTCGGCGAGGAAGGTCGCCGCATCGATGTCGCGATCCTCGAAGGGCCACCAGTGATTCCACTCCGTGGGCATCGCGTCGCTCCACGTCGTCCGCGGGATCACGGTACCCGCAGCGGCCGCCAGCCGTGCGCCCGCCTCGGCCAGGGTTCGAGCGCTGACCACGAACACGCCGGGCGCTGCAGCAGTCTCACCGGGTGCGAGATCGAGGAAGAAGTCATCGGGCGAGATCCCGGCGCGTACAACACGCGCCTCGTCGATCTCGATGCGCCAGTTGCCGCTCCACGCGACGCTGACGAGCACGACGCCGGCCGAGCTCTCCAGCACCAGCAGCGGGTGGGCACCGTGCGACGACCTGCCGGTGCGCACACCGATGCGCAGACCCTCGATCCGATCGTGGACGACCGGCTCGAACTCGCTTCCCCACGCCGACGAGAACGAGCGCGCCTTCCAATCGTGCGCCTCGAGCTGGAGTTCGAGGGCGTCGAGTCGGCGGATGCGCACTGCTTGCGCACCCTCGCCCGTGCGGTGCAGAGTCGCCTCCCATCCGGCTCCGCGCGACAGCCACGCCCGCACGTCGCGCACCCCGGGGTCGGCGCGGGGCTGGTCGATCACGCGCGCCAGCGGGATGCCGTCGACTTCGAGCGTGTTCATGGTCATCGACCGAAGCTCGCCGCGAGACCGCTCATCACATAGCGCGAGGCGAAGGCGAGCAGGAGCATCGGGAACAGGGCGGTGACGATGAGACCGGCCGACACGAGGGGCTGGTCGCTCGTGAAGCGGCCCCCGATCTGAGCGAGCGCGGGCGTGAGCAGGCGGAGATCGTTGTCGGGCAGGAGGATGTAGGCGAAGAGGAGCTCGTTCCACATCCCTAGGAACTGCAGGACGGCGAGCGTCGCGATTCCCGGGGCTGCCATCGGCGAGGCCACACTGAGCAGCGTCCGCCAGAACCCCGCCCCGTCGACACGGGCGGCCTCGAGCACGTTCTGATCGACACCGCCGAAGGCGGCCGTCATGAAGAACACCGCGAAGGGAAGTCCCGTCGCGACGTACACGAGGATGAGGCCTTCGAGGGAACCGACCAATCCGATCCGCGACAGCAGCAGGTAGATCGGGATGATGAGCACCTGACTCGGGATGAGCATCACCGAGACGAACGTCGCGTTGATGGCCCGTGCGCCGGGCACGTCGAGTCGAGCGAGCGCATAGCCGGCCAGCATCGCCACACCCAGCTGCAGCACCAGCCCGATCACGACGACCACCACGCTGTTGCGCAGCGCGTTGCCCAGGTCGTAGTTGTTCCAGAGGACGATGAAGTTCTGGAACGTCCACTCCGAGGGGAGCCCGAACGGGTTCGCGAGGTAGTCGGCCTTCGTGCGGAACGCAGCGGTCGCGAGGTAGAGCACCGGATAGGCGATCGTGATCGCGATGACGATCAGACCGATGCCGATGGGGAGGCGCGCGCGCCGGGGCACGCCGACGTGATTGGTTGTCATTCGTCCGCCGATCGGAAGAAGCGGAGCTGCAGCAGCGTGAGCCCGCCGATGAACAGGAACACCATGACGGCGAGCGCCGAGCCCTCGCCCAGGCGCGACGACGAGAAGGCCAGGGTGTAGATGAGGTAGTCCAGCGTCGTGGTGTCGTAGCCCGGCCCGCCCGCGGTCATCACGAAGATGAACCCGAACAGCGAGGTGAAGGTGTACAGCACGTTCAGGATCGACACGAGCACGACGACGCGGCGGATGTTCGGCAGCGTGATCGACCACAGACGACGCCACCATCCCGCACCGTCCAGCACGGCCGCCTCGAACACCTCGGGGTTGATCGAGCTGAGACCGGACAGCAGGATGAGCGATTGGTAGCCGAAGCCCGACCACACCAGCGCGAGAACGATCACGAAGATCGCGGAGCCCGCGCCGGCGAAGAAGTCGACCGGCTCACCGCCGAACGCGACGATCAGAGCGTTGACCGGGCCGCTGTAGGCGAACAGGGTCTTGAACATGAGTCCGATGACCGCGGTCGACAGCACGTTGGGTACGAAGAACAGCACCCGGTAGAACTTCCACCCTCGGATGCGCTCGTAGAGGAGCACCGAGCAGACGAGGGCGACGAAGATCACGATCGGCACGGAGACCAGGAACAGCAGGTTGGTGCCGAAGACCTTGTAGAGAAGCGGGTCGGTGAGCAGCTTGACGTAGTTGCCGAGCCCGACGAACTCGAACCGGAGGCCGTTGGTCTTGTGGAACGAGATGAAGATCGCGTAGGCCACCGGGTAGACCATGAACCCGAGTGCGAGTACGAGGGCGGGGGCGACCGCGGCGAGCGCGACCGCCCGCTCGCGCCGGCGCCATCGGCTCATGCCTCGGCGAGGGGGAGGGGTGTCCGCGCGAGATGCGATGCGCGCGGACACCCCGGTCGATACGGTCATCAGCCCGCCAACTCGGCCTCGTAGGCGTCCTGGAGCTGTGACACGGCGTCTTCAGGCGTCGTCTGCCCCGTGTAGACGGTGGCGTTGAGGCGGTAGAACAGGTCGATGACCGACTGCGGCATCACGTTGTCGAACGGGTACACGACAGCATCGGTGCTGGAGACGAACTCGGCTTCGGACTTCAAGTAGTAGTTGGTGATCACGGAGGTGTCGGCGGAGGCGCTGTTGGACGGCTCCGTCTGGAACAGCTCGACGTACTGATCGATGGTGGCCGGCTCGGCGAGGTACTGCAGGAACTTCTTGGCGAGGTCCTTGTTCTCCGAGTAGTTGGTGATCGACACCGATACGTTCGGACCCCCCGCGAGAGCGGTCGGATAGGCGGAACCGGCGAGGGTCGGGATCGGGAAGACGCCGGCGTTCTCGCCCATGGCCTCTTCGAGGGCACCGTTCTCCCATGCGCCCGAGACCATGAACAGGCCCTTGCCCTGCACGAATCCGGTGAGCTGCTCGGAGTTGCCGATGGAGCCCGCGTCCGGGTTGGTGAGCCCGAGCTCGTACGGCTGGGCGTACGCATCGTAAGCGGCGACCATCGCGGGGTCGGTCAGCGGGATCTTCCCGCTGTACATGTCGGTGAACGCGGTGGGACCCAGTTGGCCGCCGACGAGCGCGGCCATGACCCACGCGCCGACATAGCCTTCCTGGTTGGGGGTCCAGAACGGCACGGCATCCCCGATCTTGCCCTTCGCCTGCTGACCGAGTGCGACGAGGTCTTCCCATGTGGCGGGCGGCGTCGACAGGTCGATCCCGGCCTGTTCGGCGAGCTCCTTGTTGTAGAAGACGTAGAAGTAGGAGCCGCCGCCGTAAGGGAGGCCGAGCAGTGCGCCGTCTTCGGCGTACCCGGCGCGCACGGTGTTCCATCCGGAGAGGTCGCTCATCGTCTCATCGGAGAAGACACCGTCGAGGTCTTCCAGGAAGTCGGCGTAGTCCACCGTGTTGCCTCCCGTGTAGCCGATGCGCACGTCGGGCCCGTTGCCCGCGATCGAGGCGGCCTGGAACTGCGCGGCATCCTTCGAAATGTCGCCGGAGAGAGTGACGAGGTCGACGGTGACCCCCGGGTTGTCCTTCTCGAACTGATCGACGGCGATGTTCAGGAAGGAGTTGTCGGCGACGGCGCCGTCATCGGTCTTCTTGGTGAGCAGGCCCGGGTCCCATACGGTCAGCGTCGTGGACGCGCTGTCGTCACTGCTCGTCGAGCACGCGGCGAGGCCGAGTGCGAGGGCGCCCGTCGCGACGATAGCGCCGACTCTGCTGAGCTTCATGTCGTTTCCTTTCGAGGTACTGGTGGTGCAGGAGTGAGATGCGGTTGATCGATCAAATTTTTCGGCACGGCACTTCACAGCGCGGCCCCGAGTCCGCCGTCCACGGCGATCACCGCGCCGGTCATGTAGGTGTTCTCCGGGGCGAGCAGCAGCGCGATCACGGCCGCCACCTCGTCCGGCGTTCCCGGGCGGCGCAGGGGGATGCCGGCGTGGTCGACGAAGACGGTGCGGAACCATTCGGTGTCGTACTCCTTGCGACCATCGGGCAGCAGCGCCATCGGGGTGTCGACGAATCCGGGTGCCACGGCGTTGACCAGGATGCCGTCAGCGGCCAGGTCCACGGCCAGAGCGCGGGTCGCGGCGTGGAGCCCGCCCTTGCTCGCCGCGTAGGCGACCGATCGCGCGGCCGACCGGTCGGCCTGCACCGACCCCACATGGACGACGCGTCCGGACCCGGAACGGCGCAGGAGGGGGACGAGCGCGACCGTGAGGCGCACGGCCGCGGCGAGGTTGATCTGCAGCATGCGGTCCAGATCGCCCACAGCGTCTCTCGCGTCGTCGAGGACGGGAGCCACGCCGGCAGCGTGGACGACGGCGTCCAGCGCGTCGCTCTGGGAACCGATCGCGTCGCGCACGGCGTCCGCGATCGTCGCGTCGCCGAGGTCATGGGCGAGCGCGGTCGCGACGGGGAGGGCCTCGGCCAACGCAGACAGCCGCGACGCATCGCGATCCAGCAGGAAGAGTCGATGGCCGAGGGAGGCGAGCCTGCGAGCGGTGGCCGCGCCGATGCCGCCGGCGGCACCGGTGACCAGCACCGTGCGTGAAGCAGAAGTCATCGGGCATCCTTGCGTTCGAGTCGCTTTGATCTTACCTAAGAGCCGTCATTGTTTGCCAGCCCCAGAATCATCACAGATGAATGTAGCGCAATTGTGCTTTAGATAATACCTTTAGCGCAAGGGCGAATGTGAGGGGGTGCGATGAGCGAATCGCTCGAGCTCGTATGGGATCGTGGCCGCGCCTCCGTCGCCGCGACGGCGGCGATGCTCACCGACGTCGTCTTCCACGGCATCCCTCGGCACGCGCGACCCTTCGCGCAGGCGCCGTGGGCACCGGACGACGAGGACGTGATGGCGTCGCCCGGCCACCTTCGCGTGCTCGGCGGGGACTTCGTCTGCCTGCCCTTCGGATCCGCTCCGGTCCCCTCGGATGCCCCGGCGGCGTGGCGTCACGCGAGTCGCGCAGCTCACGTGGGACAGCGCATCCCCCAGCCTCCCCACGGGCACCCCGCCGATGCGCGTTGGCGCCTGCGGTCGGCCGACGACGCCACTGTCGACGCAGAGCTGACCTTGCCCACGGGAGACGTGGAGCGCCTTCGGCGGCGGGTGCGCGGCGTGCCGGGCCGCGCGCGGCTCGAGTTCGAGCTCGAGGTCGTGTCGCGGAGGGATCACCGCACCTCGATGGGTCTGCATCCGATCCTCGCTCTTCCCGACGACGGCGAGGCGTCGATCGACGTCGCGTTCGCGTGGGGGCGGGTGTGGCCGGGGAGCCTCCATCCTGATGCGCGGCCGCTTCCCGACGCGATGTTCACCGCGCTCGATGCCGTTCCCGCCCGCGGGGGCCGGGCCGATCTCACCCGGCTGCCCCCTCCCCACCCGACCGAGGAGATCGTGCAGCTCGTGGGCGCTCGCTCACCGTTGCGGATCCGGCACGACGACGGCACGGTCGTCGTCGTGGAATGGGACCATGTCGTCTTTCCGTCGGTGCTGCTGTGGCTGTCGGACCGAGGGCTTGCTGCACCGCCGTGGCGGGGGCGGTATCGCGGGCTGGGTGTGGAGCCCGTGGCATCCGCGTTCGATTTCCCCCTCGCCACCTCGCTGGCGGACAACCCGATCGCCGCGGCCGGCGCGCGGACCTGGGTCGACCTGCCCGCAGGGGCCCCGCTCCTCATCCGTCACGCAGTGGAGGTATTAGTATGATGAAAGTTGGTCTGCACGCGTCAGCCAATGCCGAGATTGTGCGATGGAGATCGCTTTCATACGATCTGAGAAAGGAATGCCGTGCGGATCGATAGCGTCGACTTCTTCTACGCGAGTATGCCCGAGGTGACCCTCGAGGCCGACGGCAGCCAGGATGCTCTGCTCGTCCGCGTGAGGGCCGGTGAGCACGAGGGGTGGGGGGAGTGCGAGTCGTCACCGTTGACATCGATCGCCGCCTTCGTCGCGCCGAGATCGCATGGGGTGTGTCGCCCCGTCGCCGACTCCGTGCTGGGTGAGCGCATCGACGGGCCCGACGACATCCACCGGATCGCGCGCCTGGTCGCGCGCAACAGCATGGACCTGCTGCAGGCGGCGCACACCTTCTCGGGAATCGAGATCGCCCTGTGGGACCTGCTCGGACGGGTGCGTGAGGAACCGGTATGGCGGCTCCTCGGAGCCACGCGCGCCCACCCCAAGCTCCCTTACGCATCCGTACTGTTCGGCGACACCCCTGACGAGACGATCACCAGAGGGCGCGAGGCAGTCGCACGCGGGTTCCGAGCGGTGAAGTTCGGCTGGGGCCCCTTCGGCGCGGGCTCGGTCGAGGCAGACGCCGACCAACTGCACGCGGCACGAGAAGCCATCGGTGCCGACCGACAGCTCATGATCGACGCCGGCCAGGTCTGGGAGGCCGACGTGGATGCCGCCGCCGCTCGCATGGGTGCATTGAACGACGTCCGTGCGCTCTGGTTGGAAGAACCCTTCGCCGCAGCCGAATTCGACGCCTACGCCGCTCTCGCGGCGCGCTCCGGCGCCGTCAGGCTGGCCGGTGGCGAAGGGGCGCACGAGGAGGCGATGGCGCGCAACCTCATCCGGCATGCGGCCATCGGGTTCGTGCAGATCGACACGGGCCGGGTAGGGGGCATCGGACCGTCGGCACGTATCGCGGAGGTCGCGCAACGAGCCGGCGTCACCTTCGTCAACCACACCTTCACCTCGCACCTCGCCCTCTCGGCATCCCTCCAGGCCTTCGCGGGCATGCCGGAGCACGTTGTCTGCGAGTACCCAGCCGAACCCAAACAGCTCGCCATCGATCTGACGACCACACACATCGCGCCTGACGCCGACGGGCTCATCCACGTGCCGGATTCCCCGGGTCTGGGAATGAATGTGGACGTCCTCGCTCTGAGCCGGTACCTGCGCCGAGTGGACATCACGGTGGACGGGGAAAGCCTGTACTCTAGCCCGCAGTCCGACAGCGCTGCGCTGTCGTCGTGACGAACGTTCGGAGGCACGTGAGCGGGACGACTGCCGACGCGGGATCCGGATACTCGCTGCGCGGGCGCCAGGGTCACGTGATCGAGGCGCTGGGCCGCGCCATCGTCGGGGGGACCTACCGCCCCGGCGACCTCTTGCCGCGCGAGGCGGAGCTGACCGAGGAGTACGGCGTCAGCCGCACCTCGGTTCGCGAAGCGATGAAGGTGCTCGCGGCGAAAGGGCTCGTGGACATCCGTCCCAAGGTAGGCACCCGCGTGCGGGCCCGCGAGCTCTGGAGCAGCTTCGACTCCGACCTTCTCACCTGGACCTACGTGGAAGGCATGGCCACCGAGCTCATGCGCGACCTCGTCGAGCTCCGGCAGATCGTCGAGCCGAGCGCGGCACGCCTCGCCGCCGGCCGCGCCACCATGCACGACTTGGGACGCATCGAACAGGCAGCGCTCGACCTCGCCGGCGCAGCCCACGACCACACCGCCTACGCCGAGCACGACGTGGAGTTCCATCTGGCGGTCTACGCCGCCTCGCACAACACCTTCCTGTCCCGCTTCGGAACACTCGTGGCCGACTTCATGAAGCTGTCGTTCGATCTTCAGCAGGAAGCGACGACCCTCTCGCTGGAAGAAGATGCGGCACGCCACGTCGCCGTGCTCGAGGCCATCACCCGCGGCGACACCGAGGCCGCCGGCGAACGGATGCTGCAAGTGGTGCTCGACGGAAAGGTCGCCCTCGTCGCGGCACTGCGCGATCAAGAGAGCTGACGCTGCCCGGTCGCCCGCACAGACGGGATCGGCGCCGGAGGATCCTCCTCCTCGTCCTACGCCGGGGCGAGCCCGAAGTGCGCCAGCTCGGCACCGGTCAGCATGCGCGAGCGGATGAGGAACCGCATGCCCGTCGGACCCTCCACGCTGAATCCGGCCCCGCGGCCGGGCACGACGTCGATCGTCAGGTGCGTGTACTTCCAGTACTCGAACTGCGACTCCGAGATGAAGACGTCGACCGGGTCGTCGAGCCCGACGTCGAGCCCGCCCAGGTGCACGTCGCTCGGACCGGTGAGGAACATCCCGACGGGATAGCACATGGGGGCGCTGCCGTCACAGCACCCCCCGGACTGGTGGAACATCAGCGGACCGTGCTGCGCGGTGAGGTCACGCAGCAGCGCGGCCGCGGCATCCGTCACCTCGACGCGGGTGAAGGAATCGTCGGCGGTCATGGCATCCTCCCTCGGGGTCTTGTGTGCGTTCCGTGTCTGCGTTTCGCGTCCGCGTTTCGTCTCGCTGCGCTCGCTCAACGACCGGGTGGGGGACGCTGCTCAACGACCGGGAGTGGGGGACGCCCCCGGTCGTTGAGCGAGGAGCGCAGCGACGAGACGAAACGCAGACGAGTCGAAACGCAGACGAGACGAAACGCAGCTGAGCTCAGAAGAAGCCCATCGCTCCCTCGGCGTACGAGACGAGCAGGTTCTTCGTCTGCTGGTAGTGGTCGAGCATCTTCAGGTGGTTCTCGCGGCCGATGCCCGACTGCTTGTACCCGCCGAACGCAGCGTGGGCCGGGTACTGGTGGTACGTGTTGGTCCACACGCGACCGGCTTCGATGCCGCGGCCGGCGCGGTACATCGTGTCGGCCGAGCGGCTCCACACCCCGGCGCCCAGGCCGTAGAGCGTGTCGTTCGCGATCGAGAGGGCGTCGTCGAAGTCGTCGAAGCTCGTGACCGAGACGACCGGACCGAAGATCTCCTCCTGGAAGATCCGCATGTCGTTCGTGCCCTCGAACACCGTCGGCGCGACGTAGTACCCGCCGCTGAGCTCGCCTCCGAGGTCGACCCTCTCCCCACCGGCGAGCAGCTTCGCGCCGCCCTGCTTCCCGATGTCGATGTAGCTGAGGATCTTCTCGAGCTGGTCGTTCGACGCCTGCGCACCGATCATCGTGGCCGGATCGAGCGGGTTGCCCTGCACGATCTTCGAGACCCGGTCGAGCCCGTCGGCGAGGAAGCCGTCGTAGATCGAACGCTGGATGAGCGCGCGCGACGGGCAGGTGCACACCTCACCCTGGTTGAGGGCGAAGAACGTGAAACCCTCCAGGGCCTTGTCGTAGTAGGCATCCTTCTCGCGGGCGACGTCCTCGAAGAAGACGTTCGCGCTCTTGCCGCCGAGCTCCAGCGTCACCGGGATGAGGTTCTGCGACGCGTACTGCATGATGAGGCGGCCCGTCGTCGTCTCACCCGTGAACGCGACCTTGCGGATGCGCTTGTGCTGGGCGAGCGGCGCGCCGGCCTCGATGCCGAAGCCGTTGACGATGTTCACGACGCCCGCGGGCAGCAGGTCACCGATGATCTCGAACAGGAAAAGAATGGATGCCGGCGTCTGCTCGGCCGGCTTCAGCACGACGCAGTTACCGGCGGCGAGCGCGGGCGCCAGCTTCCACGTGGCCATGAGGATGGGGAAGTTCCACGGGATGATCTGTCCCACGACGCCCAGCGGCTCGTGGAAGTGGTAGGCGACGGTGTCTTCGTCGATCTGGCTGAGCGAGCCCTCCTGCGCGCGCAGCACCCCCGCGAAGTAGCGGAAGTGGTCGACGGCGAGCGGGATGTCGGCGGCGAGCGTCTCGCGGACGGGCTTGCCGTTCTCCCACGTCTCGGCCACGGCGATCCGCTCGAGATTCTGTTCGATACGGTCGGCGATCTTGTTGAGGATCACGGCGCGGTCGGCGGGCGTCGTGCGCTTCCACGATTCGAACGCCTTCCAGGCGACGTCGACGGCACGGTCGATGTCCTCCACGGTGCCCCGGCCGACCTCGGTGAACGGCTTGCCGGTGACGGGGGTGATGTTCTCGAAGTACTGGCCCTTGATCGGCTCGACGAACTCGCCGCCGATGTAGTGGCCGTAGCGGGCGCGGTACTCGGCGACCGACCCCCGCTGGCCCGGGGCGGCGTAGACGCTCGAGACGCCTTCTTCGACGATGGTCATGGTGTCTCCTTCGACGACATGAGTCGCGGCAACGGTGCCGCGTTCGGATGCCGTCGAGGCTAGGTCGCGCCACGTTGCATCCTGTTGCGGTGCGTTTCGTCTCGGCTGCGCCTCGCTCAACGTCCGGGCTCGCTCAACGTCCGGGAGAGGAGGACGGCGGCGACACCCGGTCCCGTGTGGCCAACTCCTCCATTTCGGGCGCCGAAGGGCCGGATCCGGCGGTTTCGGCCCACACCGGCACCGAATCGAAGGAGTTAGCTACGCGACCGCCGAGTGACAGCGGCCCGACGGCGACCGCTAGATCGCCCGGTCGACCGCCGCGAGCAGCGACGCGAACCGCGCGTGCGCGGCGAGGTCGTCGAGGAGCACCGCGCGACCGGCGGAGTCGGCGAGGGGCACCTGCCAGTTGGGGTACTCCTTGTCGGTGCCCGGCTGGTTCTGCGTGCGCCGCTCACCGACGGCGTCGACGAGGGCGACCCCGAGCAGCACCGACGGCGATGCAGTGATCAGCAGGTTCAGCGCCTCGATCACCTGCTGCTCGCTGGGCGCTTGGTCGATGAGACCGCGGTCGTGGAGGAGCGACAGCATCGCGGAACGTTCCTTCTCGGCATCCGCGAGCTCGTCCTCGACGGGACGGGTGAGGAGGTGCAGCCGCGCGCGCAGCGCGACGTGCTCGTCGGCGAGGTATCCCGCCGTCGGGGGCAGGTCGTGGGTGTTGACGGTCGCGAGGAGGGCCCGCCGGTAGTGCTCGGGCGGGCGGAAGCCGTCGCCCTCGCGCTCGAACCACAGCACGCTCGTGCCGAGGATGCCGCGGGCGGCGAGGTAGTCGCGCACCCACGGTTCGACGTTTCCGAGGTCTTCGCCGATGAGCACCGCGCCGGCGCGGTGGGCTTCGAGAGCGAGGACGCCGATCATCGCCTCGTGGTCGTAGCGGACGTACGTGCCGGCGCCCGCACCGAACCCCTCCGGAATCCACCACAGCCGGAACAGCCCGATGACGTGGTCGATCCGCAGTGCGCCGGCGTGGCGGAGCAGGGTGCGGATCATGTCGCGCAGCGGCGCGTATCCCGCCTCGGCCAGGGCCGCCGGCAGCCACGGCGGCTGGTTCCAGTTCTGACCCTGCTGGTTGTACATGTCGGGCGGGGCGCCCACCGTGATGCCGGGCGCGTACATGTCGTGGAGCGACCAGGCATCCGAGCCCTTCGTGTGCACGCCGACGGCGAGGTCGTGCATGACGCCGATCGCCATGCCGGATGCCAGGGCGGCGGCCTGCGCGTCACGTGCCTGACCGTCGGCGATCCACTGCAGCCACACGTGGAAGTCGACGCGCGCCGACAGCTCCGTGCGCAGCCGCGCGACGAGGGGGGAGCGGATGTCCCAGGCCTCGGCCGGTCGCTCCTCGCCCTCGTAGTGCTCTTCGAGGGCGCACCACAGCGCGAAGTCCTGGAGCGGCTGACCCTCGCGTTCGGTGAACGCGGCGAGCTCGGCGGCGCGGCCGGCGGAGCGCGGTGCCGCGTGGATCACCTCGAGCGCGCGCCGCTTCGCCGCCCACACGGCGTCGCGGTCGATGCGTTCGGCGTCGGTGTCGTCGGCGACGACGGCGGCGCGCGCGGCGTCGACGACGGCGCGGTCGGATGCCGTCAGGTACGCGGCCTCGCGGACATCCTCGGGCCGCACGTAGAGCGGCGCGAGGAACCGGCGGGTCGCGGGCAGATACGGCGAGGGCTCGATGGGGCTCGTGACCTCCGCCGCGTGCAGCGGATTCACGAGCAGGAAGTCGGCGCCGCGTGCGCCGGCGATCGCGGCGAGGTCGCCCAGGTCGGCGAAGTCGCCCATGCCCCACGAGGCCCGCGAGCGCACCGAGTAGATCTGGGCCATGAGGCCCCAGCCGCGCGACCGGCCCGGGCGCGCGGGCGGGTCGGGCAGGCGCTCCGGCGTGATGACGAGGGGGCAGGATGCCGTGCGGTCGGCGTCGTCGTGGCCGAACGCGCGCTGGGCCGCGTGCAGGGTGTGCCACCCGAGTGGAAGGTCCGCAGGCACGGGCACCTCGACGCGCCACACGAGCACCCCGCCGACGAGTCGCGCGGCGGGTCGCTGCTCGGGGATCTGCAGCTCGCGCCACGATCCGTCTTCGAGGGCGACCGAGACGGTCACGTCGTGGCCGTCGGCGACGTGGACGGGCAGCACCCGCGCGCCGGGGCGGGTGACGTGGGAGGGCGGGAGCAGGCGACGCCACGGCGCTTCGTCGGCATCCGTCAGGGCGGCGGACACCGCGGCATCCGTGGCAGGATCGACCCCCATCGCCCGCAGCACCGTGCGGAGGGTGTCGTCGGGCACGGAGACGCGGTCACCGAAGAACGACCAGTACTCCGTCGCGATGCCGTGCGCCTCTGCGAGCGCGAGCAGTGCCGCGTGGTCGTCGGTCATGTCGGCTCCCTCCGTCACGGCCATCCTGCCACCCGCGGCGCGCCGTTTCCGGATCAGCCGGTCACGCGTCGAGGCGCTCCAGCCGAGCGACCACCCCGGCGCGCTTGGGCGACCGGGCCGGCAGCATGCTCAGCGCGAGCCGCAGCGCTTCCGCGTCGTCGGCCCCGTCGTCGGTGTCGGCGTAGGCGAGCAGCACATCGGCGGATGCCTCGGCCAGCAGCGCTTCGCGGAGCGCGCCCCGCACCGAGTCGCGGAACTCCTCCACGCCCGGCGCGACCGACTCGGGGAGCACCCGGCCTCGGTAGGCGGCGAGCGCGACACGGTGGGCGCCGCGGTCGAGCAGCGAGACCACCTGGTGGGCGTCGGTCTCCAGGTCGACCGGCAGCCGGTAGGGCCGCGACGTGGGCACGAGGTGGGGAGCCGTGCGTTCGAGCGCCTTGCGCAGCCGCACCATCTCGGGTCGGAGGGTGCCCTCGGCCTCTTCGCCGTACACGAGTTCGGACAGCCGCTCCGACGACAGCCCCTGCCGATGGACGGCGAGCATGAGGAGGATCTCGGCGTGGCGCGCCGAGAGCTCGGTCACCGATTCGCCGGTGTCGCCGGCCACTTCCAGCAGCGCACGGTCGCGTCCCAGCACGCGCAGGACGCTGCGTTCGGGCGCCCGCACCGGTGCGCGGCGCACGGGGGCCGGCGCGGCGGGAGCGGCAGCGCGTGCGCGCAGTCGCGCCACGAGCAGCTCGCCTTCGATCGCGCGCGCCGTCGCGTCGACGAGCAGCTGCGCCTGCGGGGTCGCGGCGTCAGCACCACCGGTCACGTCGATCACGCCCACGAGACGCCGGGTCTCGGGGTCGTGCAACGGCGCGGCCGTGCACGACCAGGGCTGGACGAGTCGGTTGAAGTGCTCCGCGCCGTGGATCTGCACCGAGCGGTCGAGGGCGAGTGCGGTGCCCGGAGCCGACGTGCCGACGGAGCGCTCCGACCAGTCCGCCCCCGCGACGAAGCCCATGTCGCCGGTGAGCGCGCGCACGTGGCGGTCGCCTTCGACCCACAGCAGCCGCCCCGCGGCATCCCCGACGGCGACGATCACTCCCGAGTCGGCGTCGGGCGCGAGGAGGGCGCGCACCATCTCCATCGCCCCGGCGAGGGGGTGGGCGCTGCGGTAGGCCTCGAGCTCGTCTTCGCTGAGGTCGAGCGCCGGTGCTCCTTCCGCCCCGACCAGGAGGGCGAGGGAGCGACGCCACGACTCGCGCACGAGCGGCCGGACGTCGCCGAGCCGCGCGTCACCCGCGTTGCCGCCCACGAGCTCCTCGTGCGCGCGCTCGATCAGCAGACGCGAGTTCTCGGGCGAGACCTCGCGGCGCGACGACCAGGACGAGGGCACGGCGCTCCCTTCCGCAGTGAAGGAGTCCCCCGGGTGCGAGGGCGGGTGAGGACGAGTGCCCCCAGTGTAGGTCGCCCTCCGCCTCCGCGGTCAGCCCTGGTCGGACGTCCGGGCGGCCCACCACGCGCGCAGGCGCTCCTCGGCATCCGCCGGCTCGAGGATCCCCTCGTCGAGGCGCAGGTCGAGGAGGAACCGGTACGCCTGACCCACCTCCGGACCTGGACGGATGCCGAGCACCTCCTGGATGCGGTTGCCGTCGAGGGCGGGGCGCATCGCGTCGAGCTGCTCCTGCGCGGCCAGTTCGGCGATGCGGCGCTCGATGTCGTCGTACGCGGCGCGCAGCGTCGCCGCCTTGCGCTTGTTGCGGGTCGTGACGTCGGCGCGCGTGAGGATGTGGAGGCGTTCGAGCTCGGGACCCGCGTCGCGCACGTAGCGACGCACGGCCGAGTCGGTCCACACCCCTTCCGCGTAGCCGAAGAACCGCAGGTGCTGCTCGATGAGCTGCGTGACCGACGTGATCGTCGCGGCGTCGAAGCGCAGCGCGTTGAGGCGCTTCCTGGCCAGCCGCGCGCCCTTCACGTCGTGATGGTGGAAGCTGACGCCGCCGCCGGGTTCGAGACGCCGCGTCGCGGGCTTGCCGATGTCGTGCAAGAGGGCCGCGAGCCGCAGGGTGACGTCGGGGCCGGCCTCGGGATGCCGGGTCCGCTCCAATTCGATCGCCTGCCGCAGCACGGTGAGCGAGTGCTCGTAGACGTCCTTGTGGTGGTGGTGCTCGTCGACTTCCAGCTGCAGCGCCGGCACCTCGGGCAGGAACTCGCCCGCCAGGCCCGTGTCGACCAGCAGCCGGATGCCGCGCAAGGGATCGTCGGTCTGGAGCAGCTTCACGAGCTCCCCCTGCACCCGCTCGGCGCTCACGATGCGGAGCGTCTCGCGGAGGCGCGCCATGGCATCCACCGTCTCGGAAGCCACCGTGAAGCCGAGTTGCGAGGAGAAGCGGGCGGCGCGGAGCATCCGCAGCGGATCGTCGCCGAAGCTCACCGACGGATCGGTGGGAGTGCGCAGCACGCCCGCGAGGAGGTCTTCGACACCGCTGGTGGGGTCGACGAGCGTCGGGCCCGGCACCCGCAGCGCCATCGCGTTGACGGTGAAGTCCCGGCGCACGAGGTCCTGCTCGAGAGTGTCGCCGAACTCGACGGTGGGCTTGCGGGTCACGCCGTCGTAGCTGTCGGCGCGGTACGTCGTGATCTCGACCTGTTCGGCCCGCCCGGTCTCGGGGTCGCGGATCTTCGCCCCGATGGTGCCGAAGTCGCGCCCGACGTCCCAGGTCGCGGTCGCGAGGGGCGCGACGATCCGGAGGATGTCGTCGGGCCGTGCGTTCGTCGTGTAGTCGAGGTCGTGGGTCTCGCGGCCGAGCAGCGCGTCGCGCACGGGACCGCCGACGAGCGCCAGTTCGAACCCGGCCGCGGCGAACGCGGCACCGAGCGCGGACGTCACCGGCGAGGCGGCGAGCGCGCCGATACGGGCGAGGCCCTCGGCCATGTTGAGCATGCGTCGAGCCTATCCGCGCGGCGTCACGCGAACGTCAGGAAGCCCGTGAAGACGAGCTCTCTCACGCGGGGCAGGAGGTCGTCGCGGAGGGCCGCGGCATCCACTTCCAGCAGGTCGGCGATGGCGGCGACGAGCGGCCCGACGGCGAGGTCTCCGTCGCACGCGCCGACGAGCGCGGCGAGCGCCGGGTCGACCTCGATCGTGCGGGCGAATCCGCCACCCTGACGCAGCTCGATGACGCTCGGGTCGGCCGCGCCGGGCAGATGATGGCGCGCTTCGGTGACGTCGTCGGCGACGACCAGCACGGATGCCGCGAGCGCGTCGTCGTCGAGTCTGCTCAGCCGGTGCCAGGCGGAGGTCGCCGCGAGGAGGTGGGGGCCGAGGGCGCCGGCGACGGGCTGAGCGATCCGCTCGTAGCGGGCGAGGGTGGGCGCGCCCGACGGTGGCCGGTGCAGCAGCAGGTAGCCGAAGCCGACGGCCGTGACGCCCCGGGCGGCGAAGTCGTCGAGCCACGCCTGCACGAGGGCCGCGTACTCGGGGGTGCCGGCGACGGTGCCGCCGTCGCGTACCCACAACTCGGCGTAGGCGAGCGGGTCGAGCCGCTCGCGCTCCACGACCCACGCGTCCAGGGGCACCGGCGAGGCGGCGACCCAGCCGCGGACACGGTCGAGGCCGTCCTCGTCGTCGCGGTACTCCCAGTTGCCGAGGAGCTGCGCCACCCCGCCGGGAGCGAGCACGGTGCCCACCTGCGACACGAACGCGGCGACGAGCGCGTCGCCCGAGAAGCCGGCGTCGCGGTACTCGTACTCGGGCACTCCGGCGACGCGCGGCGTGATGACGAACGGCGGGTTGGAGACGACCCGCTCGAACTCTTCGCCCGCGACGGGCTCGAACAGGCTGCCGTGCCGCGTCTGGATGCCGGTCACGCCGTTGAGGAGCGCGTTCAGCTCGGTGAAGCGCAGCGCCCGCTCCGACACGTCGGTCGCGACGACCTCGTCGGCGTGGTGCCGCGCGCGCAGCGCCTGGATGCCGCAGCCGGTGCCGATGTCGAGCACTCGCCCCACGGGAGCCGGCAGCTGGAGCCCGGCGAGCGTGAGCGACGCTCCACCGACCCCCAGCACGTGACCGATCGGGAGCACGCCGCGGTGCGCCTGGGCGGTGAGCGCCCCCTCGTCGAGATCGCTCGCGATCCACCACTGCCCCGCGCCCGCCTCGTCGGCGACGTCCTGCGGGCGGACGAGGGCGGCGGGCACGACGAGGCCCTCGTCGATCGTGGCAAGCCCCAGAGCGACCAGGCCCGCCCCGCGGCAGGCGGGGAGGGCCGCGTCGACCAGATCGAGCGCGGTCGGGATACCGAGGAACAAGAGTCGCGCGAGCACCGCCAGTGGATCGTCGGCGGGGTCTGCGGGTCGGGCGGCGAGCGCGGCGAGCGCCGGGGCGGTCAGCCCGTGACCCACCGCCTCGTCCGCCAGCGGACCCCAGGCGGCGCGCACCGCGTCGGCCGTGTAGCCGGCGGCGCGGAGGTCGGCGCCGAGCGCGGCGCAGCGGGTCGGATCGGGCTGCGGGTCGGTCACGGCATCCATTCAACCCCACCGGCAGCCCGCGTTTCGCGGCGCCGTCGAGGGGGCGCACAGCGGCACGACCGTAGAATGCCACCAGTCGTGCGGTCATGGATCGCACACCCCGCTGCCATGACCATGACTCCTCCTGCCTCCGTGGCGCCCGACGCGCGGCGCCCGGGCGCGCGCACGCACCGGCTCGCGCCGACGTCTCGCATCGTCGCGGCGGCGGCCGCGGTGCTCTTGGGCGTGTCGGTGTTCGCGGGTGCGTTCGGTGCGCCGCCGTCCGCGGCGGCCGCCGACGTCGAGACCTCATCAGGGCTGGAGCTCCGCGTCGCCGCGGAGGGCGACGGTGTGGTCGGCGACGACGGCAGCCTGCGTGTGGCCCTGTCGATGGTGAACCAGACGGCCACGACCGTTCCGGCAGGCACGGCCGACATCTCCGTCGGCCGCGTGCCGCTGGCATCCCGCTCGGCCGTCTCCGCCTGGCTCGAGGGCACGAGGACGACGCGTCTGCGCGACGTGGGCACCGCGACGCTCGGTGCCGTGCCGTCGCTGTCCGCCGTCACCGCCACGACGGTCGTCGAGGTCGGCGACGAGCTGGATCCCGGTGTGTACGCCCTGCGGGCGACGTCCCCGTCGCCGCGAGGCACGCTCGTCTCGCGCGGAGTGTTCGTGGTCGGCGACGACGTCGACGGTGACATCGCCGTGCTCGTGCCGATCACGGCGGGCCCCCTGGAGAACGACCTGCTGTCCTCCGACGAGCTCGCCGAGCTGACCGCCCCCGGCGGCGGACTGCGCGCCCAGGTGGATGCCGTCACCGGCACGGCCGCCATCCTCGCCGTCGATCCCGCCGTCGTCGCCGCGATCCGCGTGCTCGGCACGACGGCCCCGCCCACGGCCACCGAGTGGCTCGATGACCTCCTCGCGTTGCCGAACACCCGGTTCGCGCTGCAGTTCGGCGACGCCGATCTCGCCGCCCAGTACGCCGCAGGGGTGACCGAACCGCTCACCGTCCCCACGCTCGCCCCCGCCATCGTCGCCGCGGGCGTCGACACCTCCACCCCGAGCCCCACGCCGACCGCCACTCCCACGCCCGCACCCGGATCGGAGAGCCCGGTGACCGCCGACATGGCCGCGCTCACCGACATCGGCGACGCGCGCGGCGACGTGTTCTGGCCCGCGGAGGGGACCATCGACGCCGATCTCGTCGCGTCCCTCGGGGCCCTCTCGCCCGAGGCGGTCACGATCGTGTCGTCGGCCGACGTCGGCGGCGAGGCCGGAGCCCGCGCCCGCGCCGGCGACAGCGACCTCCTCGTCTACGACGCCGACGTGTCCGCCGCGCTGCAGACGGCCACCTCGGCTCCCCGGCGCATCGACCGGACGGCGGCGCTGGCCACGGCATCCGCCTACGCGTCGTTCGCCGACGCCGACACCGACCTGCTCGTCACCGTCGGGCGCTCCGGCGACCGGACGCTCCCCGCCCTCCGCGCCGCCGTGCGCGCGGCCGTGCGCCTCGACGACCGGGATGCCGTCAGCCTCACCGCCGTGCACACCGGCACCGCGAAGGCCGTGTCGGTCGGGCGCGGCGCACCGGATGCGGACCGCGTGGCGGCGCTGGAGCGGTTCATCGACGGCGAACGGGATCTCGCCGACTTCGCCACGATCCTCGCCGACCCGACGGTGCTGACCGCGACGGAGCGGGCGGCCGTCCTGCAGCTCCTCGGCAACGGGTGGGCAGAGCATCCCGACGCGTGGCGCCTTGCGGTCGAGGACCACCTCAACGAGACGGCCGCGACGCTCGATGCCGTGGCGATCGTGCCCTCGCCCGACATCAACCTGCTCGGCTCCAGCGCGCCCCTCACCTTCTCCGTCCGCAACGACCTGCCGTGGCCGGCGACCCTCGTGCTCCTCGCCGAGCCGAACGACCCTCGCCTCGTCGTCCAGAACCGGATCGAGGTCGCGGCGGGCGCCGCGCAGACCACGCGTGTCGACGTGCCCGTCCAGGCCCGGGTGGGAAGCGGCGAGTCCAGCCTCGACCTCGAGCTGCGCAGCCCCACGATGGTGCCGATCGGCACGACGACGACCGTCGTCGTCTCGGTGCAGGCGGAGTGGGAGAGCGTCGGCATCGCCGTCATGGCCGTGCTCGTGGGAACCTTCCTCGTGCTCGGGATCGTGCGCACGGTCCTGCGCCTTCGCCGCAGAGCAGCTCCCCGCAGCGACGGGAGAGCCGATGGCTAGCCTCGGCCGGGCGAGTGCCCTCGTCGGCGCCGGCACGCTCGTGTCGCGCATCACGGGACTCGTCCGCAACATCGTGCTCGCCGCTGCCGTGGGTGTCGTCATGGCCGGTGCGGGCGACGCGTTCGCGATCGCCAACCAGCTCCCCAACAGCATCTACGCGCTGATCTCGTCGGGATTGCTCGCGGGCGTCGTCGTGCCGCAGATCGTGTCCGCCGTGCGCACCCACGACGACCGTGGCAGCGCGTTCGTGTCGAAGCTCCTCACCCTCGGCGTGATCGCCCTCGGCGCCGTCGCCGTGGTGGCGGTGATCGCCGCGCCCCTGCTCGTGCAGCTGTACGGCGCGGCGCTCCCGCCCGCGACGCAAGCGCTGACGCTCGCCCTGGCCTACTGGTGCCTGCCGCAGCTGTTCTTCTACGGCCTGTACGCCCTCGTGGGCGAAGTGCTCAACGCGCGCCGCATCTTCGGTCCGTACGCGTGGTCGCCGATCGTCAACAACATCGTCTCGATCGTCGGCTTCGGGGCGTTCATCTGGATCTTCGGACCGCAGCGCTCGGCCATCGGCTGGACCCCCGAGATGGTCGCACTGCTCGGCGGCACCGCCACCCTCGGCATCGTCCTGCAGGCCGGCATCCTTCTGCTGTTCTGGCGACGCGCGGGCCTGCAGGTGCGCCCCGACTTCCGCTGGCGCGGCATCGGCCTGCGCCACATCGGCCGGCTCGCCGGGTGGACCTTCCTCATGGTCATCGTGGGACAGCTCGCCGCGCTCGTGCAGGTGCGGTCGGTGGGCGCCGCGTCCGAGGCTGCGGCGGCCGTCGCGTCGATGCAGACCGCGTGGCTGCTGTTCATGCTGCCGTTCTCGGTGATCGTCATCTCGCTCGGCACCCCGTACTACACGCAGCTCAGCGAGCACGTCGCGGAGGGACGAACGGATGCCGTCACCGCCGACCTCGCCGCGCTGACGCGCACGATCGGCGTCTTCATGGTGGGCATCCTCGTGGCGATGATCGTGGCGGCCGTGCCCCTCGCCCGCATCTTCACCGACGACCCCGAAGGCGCCGTGTCGCTCGCCTGGGTGCTGGCCGCCTACCTCGTCGCCCTGCTGCCGCTGTCGTTCCAGTTCGGCCTCCAGCGCACGTTCTATGCCCTGCGCGACACCCGCACCCCGTTCTTCTACACGCTGGTCCAGGCGATCCTCGTCGTGACGACGGCGCTCATCGCCTCCGCGACCCTCCCCGTGCAGTGGCTCGCGGTCGGCATCGCGCTCGGCCAGTCCTCGGCCAACATCGTCCAGTTCGCCCTCGCGATCGTGCTCCTCCGTCGCAAGCTCGGCCGTCCGCTGGGGCTCGGCGGGGCCGTCCGCGCCGTCGTCCGGTTCCTCGTGGCCGCGATCCCCGCCGCCGGCGCCGGATGGCTGACGTTCGAGCTGCTGGGCGGGGTCGCCGGCTGGCCGGCATCCGATCGGTTCGCGGGGTTCCTCGCCGCTGCGATCATCGGGGTCGTCACCCTCCTCGTGTACGTCGTGTTCCTCGCGATCCTGCGGGCTCCGGAGCTGCAGACGGCCCTGCGGGCGGTGCGCCGCTTCCTCCCCGGGCGCTGAGTGGCATCCGCCCGGCGAACGCGCCGCCGACGCCCAGGCTGCGGGAATGTCCCGCGGCTACCATGGGTTGAATGTGCCGGGGCGATTCGCCCCGCTGAGGAAGGGACACAGACGTGCGGCAGGTCATCATCATCGGGTCGGGTCCGGCGGGATACACCGCGGCGATCTACGCCGCCCGCGCCAACCTCGAGCCGCTGCTCATCGCCAGCTCGGTCGAGGCCGGCGGCGAGCTCATGAACACGACCGAGGTCGAGAACTTCCCCGGGTTCCCCGAGGGCATCATGGGCCCCGACCTCATGACGAAGATGCAGGAGCAGGCGGAGCGCTTCGGCACCGAGGTCGTCTACGACGACGTCACCGAGGTCGACTTCTCCGGCCGCGTCAAGAAGATCACGCTCGGCTCCGGTGCCACGCACGAAGCGGATGCCATCGTCTACGCGACCGGTTCCGCACCGCGCAAGATCGGCATCGAGGGCGAGGCGCGACTGTCCGGTCACGGCGTCTCCTACTGCGCCACGTGCGACGGGTTCTTCTTCCGCGAGCGCGTCATCGCCGTCGTCGGCGGCGGTGACTCCGCGATGGAAGAGGCCACCTTCCTCACGAAGTTCGCGTCGAAGGTCTACGTCATCCACCGTCGCGAAGAGCTGCGTGCGTCGAAGATCATGCAGGAGCGCGCCTTCGCGAACGAGAAGATCGAGTTCGTGTGGAACAGCGCCGTGGTCGACGTCCTCGGTGAGGATGCCGTCACCGGAGTCGTCCTCGAAGACACCACCGACGGCTCGCGTCGTGAGCTGCCGCTCGACGGCCTCTTCGTCGCGATCGGCAACGACCCGCGCACGCACCTCGTCCACGGCACGCTCGACCTCACCGAGCACGGCACGATCTGGGTGGACGGCCGCTCGTCGCGCACGTCGGTGCCCGGCGTCTTCGCCGCGGGCGACGTCATCGACCCGACGTACCGCCAGGCGGTCACCGCCGCCGGCAGCGGAACCGTCGCGGCCCTCGACGTCGAGCACTACCTGGCATCCCTCGCCGACGCGGGGGCACCGGCCGTCGACGCGTCGCCGATCGACGGTCTCCCCGAGGCCGCCGTCGCCTGAACCACGCCCGAGGAACAAACGAGCGAGGTCGCGCGTTTCACCGATAGACAGCTTCCTGAAGGAGACACTGACATGACCGCAAAGGCCACCAACGAGAGCACCTGGCAGCAGGACGTCATCGACGCCGAGGGTCCCATCCTCGTGGACTTCTGGGCCGAGTGGTGTGGTCCGTGTCGCATGGTCGGACCGATCCTCGATGAGATCCAGTCCGAGAACGGCGACAAGATCACGGTCCTCAAGCTCAACGTCGACGAGAACCCGAACCTCGCCATGAAGTACCAGATCACCTCGATCCCGGCGATGAAGGTGTTCAACAAGGGTGAGGTCGAGAAGACGATCATCGGCGCCAAGCCGAAGTTCGCCCTCGAGCAGGACCTCGCCGCCTACATCGGCTGAACCCAGACGTACGGAAGCCCCGGTTGGATCTCTGATCTGACCGGGGCTTTCTCTTGCTCGGAAGCGAGGGTCAGGAGGCTTCGCGCACCGATGCGTCCCACGCGCGGTGCGGCTCGCTGCCCAGCAACCGCCAGACGGCCCGCGTGAGCGGCGGGTACTCCATGGCGATCTGGCGCAACACACGGTAGTTGCGAGCAGCCGTAGGACGCACGCCGCCGTCCGAGGCGATGTTCTCGGCGCGGAGGGTGAGCACGACGAGCTCATCGACAGACGGGAGGTCTTCCATGAACTCCCACGGATCCTGCCCGTCGCGCAGTCGCTCTTCGATCAGGACCGAGAGCTCGTCGCCCGCCTCGGCACGCAGCAGCTCGAGGCTGGCGCGGCGCGGAACGCGGGGGTCGTCGGTCACCTATCCAGGGTACGACCCATGGACGACGCCGGCACGACCGGACGAGCTTTCAGAAGGATCCGTACTCGGTCTCGCCGAGTTCCGCGAGAATGCGGTTGAGATCCTGAATGGTGGCGAAATCGATGTTGATCTGGCCTTTTTTCGCGTTCAACGAGATCTTCACGGTCGTGTTGAGGCGGTCGCCGAGCCGCTGGGCGACATCGTCCAGGTGGGCGCGACGGGCGCCGGCCTTCGGAGCGACACGACGCGGACCGGCATCCGGTGCCTTCGAGGCGGCCTCCGCTGCCCGCACCGAGAGGTCTTCGTTGACGATCTTGTCGGCGAGGCGCTGCATGGCATCCGCGTCGTCGAGCGACAGGATCGCACGGGCGTGGCCGGCGCTGAGCACCCCGGCGGCGACGCGCTGCTGCACGGGTACCGGGAGGCGCAGGAGGCGGATCGTGTTGCTGATCTGCGGACGCGAGCGACCGATGCGGGTGGCGAGTTCCTCTTGCGTGATGCCGAAGTCGTCGAGCAGCTGCTGGTAGGCGGACGCCTCTTCGAGCGGGTTGAGCTGCGACCGGTGGAGGTTCTCGAGGAGCGCGTCGCGCAGGAGGTTCTCGTCGGACGTGTCGCGGACGATCGCCGGGATGGACGTGAGCCCTGCCTCGCGCGACGCCCTCGTCCGTCGCTCACCCATGATGAGCTCGTACTTGCCGTCTTCGTTGGTACGCACGACGACGGGCTGCAGCACGCCGAACTCGCGGACGCTGTGGACGAGCTCGGCCAGGTCGTCGGCGTCGAAGTGCGTGCGGGGCTGACGGGGGTTCGGAACGATGTCGTGAGGATCGATCTCGATGAGGCGCGTGCCCGGGATCGCCAGCAGCTCCGCGGTCTCCTCCTCGACGACAGCCGACGGAGCACCGGGGAAGAAAACGTCTACCGGACGGGCCTCCGAGCTCTCCGCCGTGGGGATCAGCGCGCCGATGCCGCGGCCGAGACCAGTTCGCTTCGCCATCAGGTGGTCTCCTCGTCGTTGTGCTGATGTCCGCGCCGGGCGATCTCCACGGCTGCTTCGCGATAGGCCACGGCGCCGGCTGACGCCCCATCGTAGGCGATGACGGTCTGACCGAAGCTCGGCGCCTCCGAGACACGCACGGAACGCGGGATGACGGTCGCGAGCACCTCCCGTGGGAAGTGCGATCGCACCTCGTCGGCGACCTGCTGGGCCAGCCGTGTCCGGCCGTCGTACATGGTGAGCAGGATCGTCGACAGGTGCAGGCGCGGGTTGAGGTGCTTCTGGATCATGCGCACGCTGCCGAGGAGCTGGCTGAGACCCTCGAGCGCGTAGTACTCGCACTGAATGGGGATCATGAGCTCGTCGGCAGCGGTGAAGGCGTTGATCGTCAGCAGGCCGAGAGACGGCGGGCAGTCCACGATGACGAACTGCGGAGGCTGCTCGGCCGTGGCGAGGTAGTCCTCCAGCGCCGTGCGGAGGCGATGCTCGCGCGCCACCTGAGAGACGAGCTCGATCTCGGCTCCCGCGAGGTGGATGGTCGACGGAGCACAGAGCAGGAGGTCGGACTCCGGACTCGTCTGCACGATGTCGGCGAGCGGGAACTCATCGATCAGCACGTCGTACACGCTGGGAATGTCAGCGGTATGTGGCACACCGAGCGCCGTCGAGGCGTTGCCCTGCGGGTCGAGGTCCACCACCAGCACGCGCGCGCCCAGGGATGCCAGTGCTGACGCGATGTTGACGGTCGTGGTCGTCTTCCCCACGCCGCCCTTCTGGTTCGACACCGTGATGATCCGGGCAGGACCCGTGAAGTCGACCTCCACGCCCTCCAATGCCTTGCGGCGGGACGTCAGATCGGCGAGTTCGCGCGCGATCGGACTGTCATCGAAGGAGAAGGGTGCGGAGGACGTCGAGTTCTCCTGATCCGGCACCTGCATCTCCTGTCGTTCGGGGACCTTCCCACTGTAGTCGAGCCCACCCCCACCGGCTGCCGGATGCCGTTCCACGTGAAACATCGGATCCGGCCTGAGCGTGTGGAGGAGGCGCTGTGCTGGGCCGTGCACCCGAATTCGACATACATTGCGAACTCGGCCTCGTGGTTACTGCCAAGCCCGGTCTGGTCCGGCTCGGCTCGGCTCGGCCCGGCTTTGTCCGTCTCGGTCGACCTCACAACACGGCTGGCATGTTTCACGTGAAACATCCCAGCGGCGTTGACCACTTTGAGATCCCGATTTGGCTGGCGGCCCGTGCGAGTGGCACGCAGGCGGGGTGTGCCCGCACCCCGCCTGCCCCGCGAACCGCCTGTGGGCCTCGACGCGTTCGGGTGCAGGTCGATGTGCGTGAGGCCGCGTCGGAGCAGAGGGCTCGGCACCGAGCACGATGTTTCACGTGAAACATCGCTTCCAGATAGCTCAGTCCTTCACCAGACTGTCGGTCCACGTCCCACGACTCCGAGGCTGGTCGCCCTGACGCGATGTTTCACGTGAAACATCCGCGCGGTCACGGGCTTTCCCTCAGCCCAGGGCCGACTCCTCGGCCAGGTTGTGCAAGCGCACATCACGCACGAGGCGCTCGCGCGATGCCTCACATGACGACGCCACCCGCGCACGCGTCGCCCAACAGATGGAGTAGCCCAGACTGGTGCGACCTCCGCGAGCTTCCGGAGATCACGTTACTAAGTCAGCCGGTGGAGCCACGGGAGGCCCTCAGTCGACGCGCCCTATCCGATGTTTCACGTGAAACATCGAAAGCCGTCTGTTCAGTGAGCTCAGCGCACGGTCGCGCGGATGACGCGAGTGGGCTCCTCGATGACACCCTCACCGATGGGTTCCACGCGGACGTTCGTCAACCGGTGCTTCCGGATGACCTTCTCGGCCGCACCAATTTCATTCGCAGCGTTGGCGCCCTTGAGAAGCACCAACTCTCCACCATCACGAACCAGCGGCGCTACGAGCGGCACGAGGGTGCGCAGGGCGCTCACCGCGCGTGCGGTCACGGCATCCAGCACCGGGCCGCGCTTCCAGTCCTCAGCCCGCGCTCGTACGACCTCGACGTTGGAAAGACCCAATGCCGCAACCTGCTCGTCCAACCACGCCACACGACGTTCCATCGGCTCGATGAGCACCCATTCCACATCGGGCCGCGCAATCGCCAGCACGAGTCCGGGCAGACCGGCACCGGAGCCGATATCGCCGACGCGTGCTCCGGGCGCAAAGAGCGGCGCTGCCACGGCGCTGTTCAGGATGTGACGCGTCCAGAGCCGTGGCGGCTCCAGGGGGCCGATCAACCCACGCTCTTCGCCGTGCTCACCGAGTGCCGCGGTGAAAGCCCGCGCCACGTCGAGGCGATCACCGAAAACGACCGCCGCGGATGCCGGTTCCGGCTCAATCTCAATCATCGATGTTTCACGTGAAACATCAGCCACGGCGGATGACGGTGTGGCGGTCGGCACCCTCGCCGTAGGACTCGGACACGAATCCACGCTCCGCGACGACGTCGTGAACGAGCTTCCGCTCGTAGCTCGACATAGCGGGCAGAGATGCCTGCGACGCACCGTCCTCGATGCGCGCGATCGCGCGATCGACCAGCTTCTCGAGCTGCTGCTGTCGAGCGTCGCGCGAGCCGCCGATGTCGAGGATGAGGCGCGAGAAGCGACCCGTCTTCGCCTGCACCGCGATGCGGACGAGCTCCTGCAGCGCCTGCACGGTGTCGGGGGAGGAGAGCAGTCGAAGCGATGCTTCGTCGTCATTCTCGACCGTCACATAGGCACGACCCGCGCGCACGTCGAGAGCGAGGTCTCCGTCGATGTCGGCGATGTCGAGCAGCGCCTCGAGGTAGTCGGCGGCGATGTCGCCTTCCTCCTCGAGCTGCGCGACGGTGGCGGTGGACTCGGTGGCGCTGGTCATGGGGTTCCTCAGTGGCTCAATCAGGCCGGGTTCTTCGGCGTGGACGGGTCTTCGGGATCGGTACGCTTCGCGGGCTTCGGCGACTCGTCGGGCTTCTTCTGCTGCGACTGCTTCTTCGCGCGTTGCTTGCCCATCGGCTGCTGACGCTTCGGGGCCTGCTCCTTGGCGCGCTGCGCTTCTTCGTAGAGGCGCTGCTGCTCGGCCTGGTACTTCTCGAGCGGAACGATCTTGCCCTGCGCATCGAGGGCCTTCCCCTTGCGGGCCAGGCGCTCTTCACGCGCCTTGGCGGCCTCGGAACCGGGCGTGGGAAGGTTCCGGATGACGAGGAACTGCTGCACCATCGTCCAGATGTTGCTGGTGAACCAGTAGAGGACGACACCGAGCGGGAAGAAGACGCCAGAGAAGATGAAGGCGAGCGGCAGGATGTAGAGCATGATGCGTTGCATCTGGTACGCCTGGCCGGTCTTGGCCTCGGGGGACAGGTTCTTCGAGATGATCTGCAACTGCGTGAAGAACTGCGAGGCGATCATCAGCACGACGAGGATCACCAGGATCACGACGGTGGCCGTCTGACCGAGGCCGATGGCCTCCATCATGTTGGTGTGAAGCGGGGCCACCCCGAACAGCTGTGCGTCGTAGAACTGCTTCGTCAGGTCCGCGTTCAGCAGCCCGACACCGCCCACGCCCCACTCGGCGTGCCGCTTGACGTCACTCAGCGTGTAGAACATGCCGAGGAGGATCGGCATCTGCACGAGCAGTGGGAGACAGCTCGACACGGGCGTCGTACCGTGCTTCTTGTACAGCGCCATGGTCTCGCGGCTCATCGCCTCACGTGACAGCTGATCCTTCTTGCCGCGGTACTTCTCCTGAACTTTACGCAGTTCAGGAGCGATTTCCATCATCTTGCGCTGGCTCTTGATCTGACGCACGAAGAGCGGAATGAGCGCCGAGCGCACCACGATGACGAGACCGATGATCGACAGCACCCAGGTGAGTCCCGCATCGGGCTCCATGCCGAGGGTCGTGAACACCCAATGCCAGAACACGAGGATCGTCTCGACGATCCACTTGAACGGCCACATGATGGCGCTGAAGAAGTCGAGACCCTCCGCCGGCGGAGCGGTGGTCGGAGTCGGCACGGCCGGCGTCGGGGTCGCGGCGAAGAGATCCAGCAAGGATCAGTCCTTTCTCGGGTGCACGACGAAGCCGTGCGGAGTGAGGCGGTGTCGGAAGTGCGCATGCGCAGGAACGTCGTCGATCCCGCCCTGAGCCCAGGGGTGGCAGCGGGCGAGTCGCGCGGCGGTGAGCGCGGCGCCCTTGAGGGCGCCGTGTTGCTGCACCGCCCCGACTGCGTAGGCAGAGCACGACGGGTAGTACTTGCAGACGTCGCCGTACGTGTGCGAGATCGTCGCGCGGTAGCCGTGCAGCGCGGCGAGCACGATGTTCCGGGGCAGCAGCGTCACGAAGCCGAGCGGATCGGACGCCGTCAGCCGGCCCTCGCCGAGCGCATAGGACGGCAGCGTCGACGTGCTCACGCGAGTGCCTTCCTGCTCAGGCACCGCGCCACTTCGTCCCTCAGGGACGGGAAGGTCGCGGACGCCGAGCCCGGAAGGGCACGGATGACGATGTCGGCGCCGTCGCGAACAGACGGCAGCGCCTCGGCGCAGACCGCCTTGAGTCGACGACGAACGGTGTTGCGGGTCACAGCCGAGCCGACCTGCTTGCTGACGATGAAGCCGAATCGCGCCGGGCGGTCTTCACCGGAACTCACGACGTAGGTCACCGTCAGCGCGCCGGCGCACCGCGCACCCCCGCGGACGACGGCCTTGTACTCCGCTCCGCGGGTGATGCGGTTCCCGCGCGCCAGCACCGGTATGTCAGGTCAGGCCGAGAGCTCGGTGCGCCCCTTGGCGCGGCGAGCGGAGAGGATGCCACGGCCGGCACGCGTGCGCATGCGGGCGCGGAAACCGTGCTTCTTGGCGCGGCGGCGGTTGTTGGGCTGGAACGTGCGCTTGGTCATGAGGATCACTCCGGATCGGCGGTCACCGGAAAGCTGGAGCCGGAGACACGGGTACAGGGGACTGCCCGAAAGGGCATAAGTCAACTGACCTAGGGTACGTCGAGTCCCGCACGAACTCAAACCGGCAACATGTGAAGGAGACATTGTCCACCGACCTCACAGGTGGCCTGGCGAGGACACGCGGGCCGGAACTACAGTGGATTTGGCCGGTTCGGGGCCACATGACTAGCGTGGCACGGGCCAGTTATCCACAGGCTCGTCCCGAGGTTATCCACGGGCGTCGGCCGTTTTCCGCCAGCCGCCATCTGCGGGCCTGCACCCGCACTGCTTCGACACGGGGAGTCATGACACACCAAGAAGCTCCCGACGTTCCC
>NZ_CAXUQM020000002.1:0-35171 GCF_964253325.1 Microbacterium sp. LjRoot45
CATCTGCGCCCCGTGGTCGCGGATGCGTTGTTCACGGCACACGATGCGGAGCCGAACTGGGGGAAGGCACACCGCATCCTGGTGCCGGCGTTCGGACCGCTGGGGGTGCGGTCGATGTTCGGCGGGATGCGGGACATCGCCGAGCAGATGATGCTGCGGTGGGAGCGGTTCGGCCCGGACACGGTGATCGATGTCCCCGGGGATATGACCCGGTTGACCTTGGACACGATCGCGCTGTGCGCGTTCGACTTCCGGTTCAATAGTTTCTACCGAGACGGGCTGCACCCCTTCGTAGGGGCGATGACAGGGGCGCTGGACACGGCGTTGCGGCGCGCGTTGCGGCCGGGGTTTGTGAACGCGCTCGACTTCACCGGGAACCGGAAGTTCGAGGTGGACACGGCGATGCTGCACCAGGTCGCGGGTGAGCTGATCGCGGAGCGCCGCGCGGACCCGGACGTGGCGGGCAAGGACGACCTATTGGGGCGGATGATCAACGGCGTGGACCCGGAGACGGGCGAGGGGTTGTCGGATGAGAACATCGCGAACCAGATGGTGACGTTCTTGGTCGCCGGGCACGAGACCACCAGTGGGCTGCTGTCGTTCGCGACGTACCTGCTGCTGCGCAACCCCCGGGTGCTGGAGCGTGCCCGGCAGCTGGTGGACGAGGTCGTCGGCGACGACGTGCTGCAAGTGGAGCACCTGGCGAAGCTGCGCTACCTGGAGCAGATCCTGATGGAGAGCCTGCGGCTGTGGCCGACCGCGGCCGCCTTCGCGGTCGCACCGCACGAGACGACCACCCTCGCCGGGAAGTACCGTCTCACCCCGGATGACGTGGTGATGGTCGTCACCCCGATCCTGCACCGTGACAGGACGGTGTGGGGCGAGGACGTGGAGGAGTTCGTGCCGGAGCGGTTCGAACCGGCAAGGGCGGAGAAGCTGCCCCCGAACGCGTGGAAGCCGTTCGGAAACGGCGCCCGGGCATGTATCGGTCGCCCGTTCGCGATGCAGGAAGCGCACCTGGTGCTTGCAATGATGCTGCAACGGTTCGATCTCGCCCTGGATGACCCGAACTATCAGCTGTCGATTCATGAGTCGTTGACGATGAAGCCGGAGAACCTCCGCATCCGAGTCACCCCCAGGCGCACCGCCGCGACCCTGAACCCCGCACCCCGGGAAGCCCCGGCGACCGCGGTCGATCACACCGAGACGGTGGAGTTGGACCCGGACACGGCGACCGGACTGTTGGTGCTGTTCGGCGGCAACAGCGGCTCGTCAGAGCAGTTCGCGGCCCGGATCGCCGGCGATGCCGCCCGGTACGGGTTCGCGTCCACCCTCGCCCCCTTGGATGCGAAAGTCGACGAGCTTCCATCGAAGGGGGCGGTGATCGTGGTGACCGCCTCGTACGAGGGGCAGCCGCCGGACAACGCCCGCCGCATGATCCCGGCGCTGGAAGCGCTGGAGGAGGGGGCGCTCTCAGGGGTGTCGTTCGCGGTATTTGGCAACGGCAGCCGGCAGTGGGCACGCACCTACCAGGCGATCCCCAAACGCGTCGACGCCGCACTGGAAAGGGCCGGGGCGACACGGATCATCGACCGTGGTGAGGCCGACTCCGGGGGTGACTTCTTCGGCGACTTCGACACCTGGTACGCGCAGCTGTGGCCGGCGATTCAAGAGACGTTCGGCAAAGACCCAGTCGAGGTCGACACCTCCACCACCGTCACGGTCGAGATGATCGACGGCGGCCGGCAGACCGCGCTGCAACTGCCGGATCTGGGCCGCGGCGTCGTGGTGGAGAACCGCGAGCTGACCGACCTATCCTCCGCGCACGCCGCGTCCAAGCGGCATCTGGAAGTGGTCCTCCCCCCGGGGTCGGCCTACCGGGCCGGGGACTACCTGGCGGTGCTGCCCCGCAACGACGACGCTGTGGTGGAGCGGGTGCTGCGCCGGTTCGCGATGACGCCAGACACCATGATCCGGATCACCGCCGCGACCGGACGGGCCGGGCTTCCGGTCGGAGAACCGATCAGCGTCTTCGATCTGCTCACCAACTATGTCGAACTGACCCAGCCTGCCACCCGCGGGCAGGTCGCCGCGCTGGCGTCCCCGACCCGCTGCACCCCGGAACGCGCCGACCTGGACCGGCTTGCCGACACCGACTACGACAGCCTCGTGCTCGGCAAGCGGATGAGCGTCATCGACCTGCTGGAGCGGTACCAGTCGGTGCCGATCGAGTTCGCCACGTTCCTGCAGATGCTGCCGCCGATGAAGGCCCGCCAGTACTCCATCTCCTCCTCACCGCTGTGGAACCCCGACCGCGCCACCCTGACGATCGCCGTCGTCGACGAACCAGCCCGCTCCGGGCAGGGACGTTTCCGGGGCACCACCTCCGGGTACCTCGCCGACCGGGAACCCGGCGACCGCATCTCGGTCGCCGTGCGCCCCTCCCACACGCACTTCCACCCGCCGGCCAACCCGCAGACCCCGATCGTGCTGATCTGCGCCGGATCGGGAATCGCCCCGTTCCGCGGGTTCCTCCAAGAACGCGCGATCCAGAAGCACGAAGGGCAGCAGGTCGGGAAAGCGCTGCTGTTCTTCGGCGCCCGCCACCCCGACGTCGACTACCTCTACCGGGACGAACTCGCCGGCTGGGAAGCACGGGGGATCGTCAGGGTGATCCCGGCGTTCTCCCGCGAACCGGGCACCGCCACCCCGCACGTGCAAGACCAGGTCTGGGAGCACCGCACCCAGATCACGGACTCCTTCCAGCACGGCGGCACCGTGTACCTCTGCGGCGACGGGGAACGCATGGCCCCCGCCGTCCGCGACACCCTCGTCCGCATCTACCAAGACGCCGCCGGCGTCACCCGCGACGCCGCGGAGCAGTGGATGGACACCATCGAACGCGAGCAGGGTCGGTTCGTCGCCGACATCTTCGCCTGACAGGAAGCAACACCACACATGAAGAAATGGTTGTTCCTCATCGCCGCCATCGGCCTCGAGGTGATGGGCTCGCTCAGCATGAAAGCCGGCCTCGACCACCCAGCCTGGTACCTACTCACCGCGGTCGGCTATGCCGGGGCGTTCACCTTCATCATCTTCGTACTCCGTCTAGGCATGCCCCTCGGCGTCAGCTACGGCATCTGGGCCGCCTCCGGCGTCGCCCTCACCGCGATCTTCTCCATGCTGATCTTCGGTGAACCCCTCACCCCGATGATGATCGGCGGCATCGTCCTCATCATCCTCGGCGTCCTCGCCGTCGAACTCGGCTCCCACACCACCCACCAGAAGCAGGAGACCCGCTAATGGCCTGGATCTTCCTCATCGGCGCGATCCTCTTCGAAGTCGCAGCCACCCTCTCGCTGCGAAAGACCATCGACGGCGGCAAGAAATGGCTCATCGTCGTCATCGGCGGCTACCTCGGCGCATTCGTCCTGCTCGCCCTCGCGCTCGGCGCCGGCATGGCCCTCGGCGTCGCCTACGGCATCTGGGCCGCCGCCGGCGTCGCCCTCACCGCCATCCTCGCGAAACTCATCTTCAACGAAAACTTCACCTGGATCATGGCCGCCGGCGTCGCCCTCATCATCGGCGGCGTCCTCCTCATCGAACTCGGCGCAACGCACTGAGGGCGCGTCGCTGGGGGCCATCCGAATCCGGCAGTGTCAGGGTGAATACCGAACTCCACGCCTTGGGTGCGCCGCCTCGGCGGTATCGAGCACCTGGTCGACGAGCTGCTGCACGGTCACGCCGGCCATGCGGAGATCTCCGTGTCGTCGGTGACGTCGGCCGTCTCGATCGAGTCACGATCGGCGTCGTAGATGAGCCACGTCCGGTCGTTCCATTGGTTGCGGTAGACGATCCCGCGAGCCGTCAGAGCGTGCCAGGTGGCTCCGGCGTTGTACTCGGCGATCCACTCGGCTGCGAGCTGGTCAGCTGCGGCGCGATCCTCGGCCGTGCCGCTCTCGGTGGCGTGCACATGCGCGGCCCACACGGGACGGGCGGCGGCCAGCTTGCGCTCATCCCGGCGCAGCTCCTCGATGAGGGCGGGCAGGCACCCGCACTCGTCCGTGGCGTCGTGGTGGTAGCCGATACAGCGGTCGTCGGTGCATCCGCACTCGTCGCCGCGCCAGTCCTTCGCTGACTCGTACCCGTGGCGCTTCGCCCACTGGCCGGGGGTGATCCCCGCCCATCGCAGCGTCTCTCGCGCTTCGTGGTTGAGCTGCGTCATGGTCACTCCCCCATCGGTCGGCCCTGGGGCAGTTCTCGAGCCCCCACGGGCGGGAACGGCTTGCCGTCGTTGTACTGGCGCTCTAGCCGCTCGACTTCCTTCATAGCGGCCCCGCTGAGGAACTGCGAGAGGCTACGCACCCCCTCGTAGGGGATGGTGTGCATGATCGCGCCGCGGATGCGGTCGGTGTCCTCCTGCTCCTGGTAGAACGACACCTTGGGCGGGTACTTGCTGCGCTTCTTCGGCGCGGCCGCCTGCGGCTCTGTGACGCCATCTGCGGGCGTGGCCGGTGCGGCAGGCGCGGGAGCGGCTGCGGGAGGCTCCTGCGGCGTCTCAGCGGCCGGCGCGATGGGGTTCCGCCCGCTGAGGGTGGAGCGTTTGCGTTCGGGTCGGGCGCTCATGCGCGTACTCCTTCGAGGGTCGTCAGGTGGCCGCTGTAGAGGCCGCTGAGGCCGGTTGCCTCGGCACTCCCCCACTCGTCGAGGCCCTTGGATGCTTCGACGGCATCCGCGATCACGACGCGCTTGGGAACCGGCGGGGTGAGCACGCGCAGCCCGCGTGCCTCGGCCGCCTCGGTGAGGTCGTCGAGCCAGGCACGGCCGCTGACGGTGTTCTCCTCGTGCTGGTTGATGAGGATGCCGGCGACGTCGAGCTGCGCGTTGTAGTGCTCGCGCACGAGCGCGATCGTGTCGAGGAGCTGCGTCAGGCCGTTAGCGCTCCACAACTTCGAGTGCGTCACGACCACTACCCCGTCGGCGGCCGTCAGGCCGTTGCTGGTGAGCTGGTCAAGGCTGGGCGCGCAGTCGATGAGGATCAGGTCATAGTCGTCTGCAACCTCGCGCAGCGCGGCGCGTAGGCGGCTCTCTCGGCCCGCTCCGGCGATCACGAGTTCATCGCGCACACTGCCGAGCTCGACACCCGACGTCGGCACCAGGTCGAGGCCGGGCCACAGTCCCGGCACGATGACGTCGCGCAGCGTCTCGTCGGCGTGCTTGCTCAGCGCATCGGCTAGGCCAGGCTGATCTTCCTCGACGGTTTCGGCTGCGATCGACGTCGTGAGGTTTCCCTGCGGGTCGAGGTCGACGGCGAGCACGCGACGGCCAGCCAGCACCGCGGCGCGGGCCAGGTGGAATGTCGTCGTGCTCTTGCCGACGCCGCCCTTCTGATTGCAGAGGGCGAGGATTCGAGCGGTCACGGTGTCACCTTTCATGTGTAACGGCAATAGTACTGTTAGGGGTGCGCCCCACGGTGGAGGCGCACCCCTGAGTGCGGGATCAGAACGGGGTGTCGTCGCCCTGATCGGCGGTCGAGGGCTTGCCGACCACGCGGACGCTCTGCCCGCGCAGGCTCACCGCGATTTCGTCGGCTCGGACCTCGTACTGCAAGCGGCTCCCCTGGTCGCCCTTGTACTCGGTGACGCGGTAGCGGCCGGAGAACGTCACGCGGATGTTCCCCGACTCCTCGGCCGCCTCGACGAGGTTCTGCGCCTGGTTGCCGCTCACGGCAACGTCGTAGGCGACGGTGGGGCCGTCGGTGTAGCTGCCGTCCTCCTGGCGGATGCGATCGCTGACGAGGACGCGGGCGTAGGTGTACGGCCCGTTGTCCCCCTCGCGGAGGGTGGGCGTTGCGGCGAGGTTGCCGGTGCGGGTGATGTAGCTCATGGTGTGCTCCTTCGGTTTCGTCCCGGTAGTGGGAACAGTACTATTAGCGGGAATGGGGTTCCAAGGGGATAGCTAAGGGCGCTCGACCTCCAATCGCCGGCCATCCATCTGCGACGGGTACAGCACGTGCTCGACGTCGCTAGTCGGGTGGGGGTTCACGAGACGCACACCCTGGACACTCCCCGCCCCGATGTGGCCGAGGCGCTGCGCGACGACTCGCGCCGGGCGGTAGGGCCGACCATCCCAGCTCAGGATGCGGTCGCCCGCGTGAAGGTCGGCCAGCTTGGTGATGATGAGGTTCTGCATGTCGTGTCCTGGTTCCGTATCCTCTCTAGTTCCGTGTAACCCTAATAGTACTATTCGGGTTACTTAGGATCAAGCCTTTCCGGCCTCTCCGGCCAGCAGCTTTCCGACCGTTTCGGCCAGCAGCCACAGGCGATCGGCTGCCGCGCGATCCTCGGCGGTGTAGTCGCCATAGGCGGCCTGGTGCTCGAAGTCCTCGCGGCCGCGCCGGGCCATGCTCAGCAACATGTCGATTCCCTCGCACAGCTCGCGGTCGACCGGAACAACCCGCCCGCCGCCGTCGACGACGAGGCTCAGCGGTTCGGCCATCCCGTGCACGTGCATGGCGTAGCCGTCGCCCTCGCGCTCGACGTAGGCCGTCAGGATCGTCCGGGACTCCTCGTCATCGAAGTCCACGCGGCCGTAGCTGTCGGGGTCGTCCCCGAGCGGCCAAAGCTGCGGCTCCAAGCGGGTGCCACGGTCATACGGGGTCAGGTTGCGGTCGCTCATGATTCCTCCTGTAACGGGATTAGTACTATTTGGGGTAGCGGGGTCAGGCTGCGAAGTGAGCGGCGACGCGCTCGATCTGATCGGGTCGGAGGTCGCACCAGTGATCGTCATCGTCGACCACGACGACAGGGGCCACGGTGTAGCCCAGTTCCTCGGTCACGTACTCGCGCGCTTCGGGGTGCTCGGTGATGTTGACCTCGACGTAGGGGATGCCCTTCCTGTCCAGCATCATCTTCGTCATCCGGCACTTCCCACACTGGGGACCGGTCGTGTAGACGGTTAGCGCTTCCATTTCGTGATCCTCCCACCCCACTCGTTTTTTTGCCGTGAAGGCGACTTGTCGCCGCTAGGGAGAGCCGGCCGGAGTGCCAGTGACCGTGGAATACCGGACTGAGCGAAGCGAGGGAGGATATGCCGCGAAAGCACTGGCGCGCAGGTTGGCCGACCGTATGCTGCCGAAGGCTTCACGGCAAAAGAACGGGCCGATAGGCCCTGGCAGTCGGCCGGCTCCGTCCGGCCGTCCGTTAGCCGGCGCCGGCTCCGTCCGGTGTCGGCTGCCGTGGTCGTGAGCTGTAGCACCTGGTCGGGGAACAGTACTGTTCCCGCCACACGCAACGGCGACGGGAACAGTACTAATAGGGTCACTCGCATTGCTGGGTGGCTGCGATCCGGGCGGCGACGTTGCACACGTCGTCGGGCGTCACTTCGTCGAGGAGGATCGTTCGGGTTCCGCCGTCGAGGTCGATCCACCACACGGGGCGCACGGTGTCGGCGTCGATCCCGGCGCGGTGCTCGGGGAGGTCTGACGATGGGTCGACCGGGCCGAAGTAGAGCTGAGGAGTCCAGCTATCCGCGCCCATGTCGGTGTAAATCATCGTCGGGAACGGGAGGAGCTGCGCGAGGTCGTCCAGCAGCGCGGCGACGTCGCTCGGGGACAGGGTGTGCATGTGGTTCTCCTAACGGGATTAGTACTATTCGGGTCAGTCGTTGGGGGCGGCGAGGTCGTAGCCGCCGAAGGGGGAGCGGCCGCCGACGTGGCGGCCGCCGTGCGGGCCGCGTCGAGTGATGACGGGTGCGCCGGGGCGCTGCCATTCGGCGGGGTAGTTCTCTGCGCACCACTTGGCCGCAGCGGCGCGGGCCTTCTTCTCGTCGGCGGTGCTGAGCTTCGTCGGCAGGATCGGCAGGGCTCGCCATCCGGGCATCGCGTGATCGTGCCAGGCTTCTACGGCCTCGTTCTCGTGCTCGGTGATGACGTGCCAGCGACAGGGCGGGCAATTCGCCTGGTACATCAGCCCGCCGGGGAGCGGGTCCGCGCTGTGGTCGTGCTCTGCGAGGTCGCACCGGGTGTCGGCGTTGAGCATGTGCAGCTCGTGGGCCTCGTCGCTGGCGGCGACGTCCTGCCGACCGAAGTACGCGCGGTGCCACATGTGCGAGCGCATCAGGCATCCGAAGTTCCCGTGTTCCCCGGTCCACCGCTCGAACGCGGCCGCGAGGTCGTCGGGGTGGTGGTAGTCGGTGACGTACCGCAGGGGCACGCCTTCCCAGGGCATCGCGGCCACGGCCTCGCGCTCGAACTCGGCCATATCGAACAGGGTCGGCTCTCCGTGCATGACGTTCTCCTAACGGGATTAGTACTATTCGAGTTACGCGGCGACGGGCTCGGGGGCGGGCTCGGTGATCGCGTCGGCCAGGGCGTGCGCGGTGCGCAGCACGTTTGCCGCGGTGGCCTTGATCGTCTCGGCCTCGCACTTGCTCCACCCGGCGACGTAGCCGACGCTGTAGGCGCTGGTGTCGAGTCCGAGAATCCCGGCGACGATGTAGGCGACGCTCTCAGCCTCGGTTTCCTTGATCCCGCGGTGCTCGACGTACTCGGCGTGATCTTCCTCGGCGTGCAGGATCACGTGGGCGGCCTCGTGGAGGGCGGTCTTGGCTGCCTGAGCGGGGGAGAGGTCCGCGTCGATCACGACGCGCTGCGTGCCGTCGGTGGTGGTGTACCCGTTCGCGCCTCCGGCGATCTGCTCGCGCTCGACAGTCCAGCCCTTGCCGGTGAGGTAGTCGGCCACGGCGTCGAAGATGCCCGCGGGGTCGTCTCCGGTGAGCTGGCGCGCAATGTCGGCCGGGTCGCCCGCTTCCTCGTCGATGAGGTCGGTCTGTCCCATGTCGAACACAGACACCGGGAAGAACCGCACCCGGCGCTGTTCCTCCTCCTCGCCGGTCTGCTCGTTCTCGACCGTCTCGCGCACGTCGCGGCCGCCGAAGATGCGGATTCCGCGCTCACCCTTGCGCACCTGGCGGTTGAGCTTCTGCCACGTCCGGTAACCGGCGACGTGGGAGGCCTCGGGGCACTGGGCGAAGATCAGCAGCAGGTTCCCCAGGCTGTAGCGGTGGAACGACTGCGCGAACGTCAGGAACCGCGCCCACGTCTCAGACTCGCGCAGCGCCTCGACCTGTTCCGCGATCGTCGCTTGCAGGGCCTCGGCCTCGGCGCGACGCTCCTCGGGGCTCTTCGTGTTCTTGACTGTGCGTGCCATGTTCGGAACCTCCACCTAACGGGATTAGTACTATTTGCGTCCTGTCTCACCCCCACGTTTTTTGCCGTGAAGGCGGTTTACCGCCGCTAGGGAGGACGGCCGGAGTGCAACCCGGAGGGCGGTGGGGGAGAGAGTTTCGGCGCGATGTGAGGGAGCGCAGCGACCGCGTGCCGAAAGTCTCGGAGGAGCCGGCGGCGCAGCCGCTTGCATGGAGGTTGGCCGACCGTATGCTGCCGGAGGCTTCACGGCAAAAGAACGGGCCGAAGGCCCTGACAGCGCCGGCATCGCCGGCTCGATCAGCGAGCCCGTGGGCTCGCCTCCACGCAGCGGATCGTCGCTAGGAGACTCGACGTCGCGGTGTCTCGATCGGCTTGGTGGCGGGGCCGTCGCAGTACCGGCACCTGACGCCGATCGTCATCCCGTGTGCGCAGTAGCCCGGATCGATCCATTCCTCGTCGACGGCTTCGACGTCGGCGGCGTCGACGAGGGTTCTCGAGCGGAGATATCTGTCGGCGTTGCGGTCGTACGGCCGCACGGCCGTTCCCTCGCGCTCCTCGACGATGATGCGACGAGCTGCGGCATAGTCCAGCCGGCCATCGGGTCGGCGCGGGTGTGGGCCGTAGGCGTGGGTGCCGTCGTCGGGGACGAGGGAGAGCTGCCCCCGGCTCGGTCGACGTTTCGCGTCGGGTCGACGGGGTGCGTGCATCCACGCCTCCTCGGCCTTCCACCACGCCCACGCCTCGCGCTCGACGCGGTAGCGGGTAGCGCGGGCGTCGAGTCGCCCGGCGACTCCGGCGCGCTCGGCGGCCACGTCAAGGGGGAGCGCGTCGACGCGGTGCCAGCCGTCACGGGCGCGCTCGACGATGCCAGCGTAGGTGAGGCGGTCCAGCAGTCGACGGGTGCGTAGCGGGTCGGCGCCGATCAGGGGGCACAGTTCGTCGAGGGGGCGAGCTGTGGTGTCGATTCGTGCGTAGAGGTTCCCGGCCAGGTGCCCGAGCGCAGGGCGGGTAGCGGTGAACAGGTCGTGTGCGGCATCCGTTGTTCGTGCGCGGAGCGTTGCGAGGGTCGCGGTTCTCTCAGCAGCCCCGGCCCCAGGGGGGCGCGGGTCCGCTTGTGACCGGGCATGATCCGAGTTGCTGTGGAGAGCGCTCTGCGGGTCGATCGTCCAATGAGCGGCGCGGGGTCCGTCCGCGGCCGCGGTCTGTGCGATCCATCCGTCCTCAGACAGGCGCAGCAGCGCCGTCCTGGCCGTCTCGCGGCCGACGCCGGCCAGTAGGGCCAGGCGGCGGGTATCGGCTTCCAGAGAGCCGCTGAGGGCGTGCAGGGCCAGAGCGCACAGCACGTCGAGGATGCGGCGATCGGCAGGGCCGCCGCCTCGCGCCCAGCGGCCGGCTGCGGCGTCGGCGCGGGCTTGGACGTCGCGTACGTGCGCGGCGATCGCGTCGGCGCGACGGTCGAACGTGGGATCGTCCCCGATCTGGCGGTCACTGGCCGCGACGTAGCGCACGGCCTTGTCCCACTGGCGGGCGAGGACGCGGCGCTGCTCGCCGCGGGGGCGGGTCACGCGGCCGCGGGCGGTGACGCGGCTGCGGACGTGCTCTAGGCCGGGCTCGGTGTCGACGAGGGCGGCGACGTCGGCGTGCCGCCACCTGGCGGCCGCTGCGCCGATCAGGACGCGCCAGAGCGTCGCTGAGGCATCCGCGGGCGTCTCGTGCAGCGCTGCGGCGCTGACGGCGGGGAGCTGGCGGCGCGGTCCGACCAGGTGCAGACGGCCGTGGGCGTCGAGCGGGAGGGGCGCGTGCGGGTCGATGGTGCGAGCGGGCTCGGTGTCGTCGACGAGGCCGGCGAGGAGGCTCACGAGCGCGCGCACCTGTGCGGCGGTGGCCGTGGGCGCGCTGAGCGCGTCGAGGTCGCCGCGGAGGACCGTGGAGTGCCCGCCGGCACGGTGCGGCGCTCCTGGTGGCCGCACACAGCCCGTCACGGGGTTGCTAAGGGGGGAGAGGTCGAGGGTGGGGCACAGGTGCCGCGCGAGACGGGCGAGGGTGGCGACGGTTTCGGCGTCGACGGACTCGGCCAGGCCGACCCATAGGTGGCGGCCGCCGGTCGGCCCGGACTCGCAGAGGACGTGCGACAGGCCGACGTCGGAGAGGAGGCCGGAGAGCACGTCGGCGTCGCGAGCTGCGGCCGCGGCGTCGCCGTGGGCGTCGAGGTCGAACGCGAGGAGGCGGAACCGCTGATCGGGGCCGGCGAGGTACACGGCCCACGGGCGCTCAGGGGCGGCGGCGCCGATCGCGCGATCGCGGTACTCGTTCGCGATCGTCCCGTAGGCGTCGACGACGGCCACGCGCACACGAGCGCGAGGGCTCACCGCGACAGTGAGCGCCCAAGAATCTGCGCGCGAATGCTGCGTATTGCTAGCGCTAGGGGTTATGATGGCACCACCTTTCGACCCCGGTCGATGGGTACGACAAAGCCCCGGTTCCCTACCGGTTCTTGTCGGAACTGCCTTGATCTACCGGTCGCCAAACTCAGAGGATCAGGCACTTAGCTTCGGCCCCCCGTCTCGTAGAGACGGGGGGCTCGCTCGTTCTATGCGGCTCTCGTGGACGCCTCCTCGGGGAGGTCGAGCGTGGGCGCGGCAACGGGCTCGGGCAAGTCCCAACCCTCGGGGATGCCGTTCGCGCCGGGCTTCGCGGCCTTCATCGCGGCCTCGACAATCGCCCAGGTGGGGACGTCGAACCGATCGGCGTAGTCGTCGATCATCGCTTTCACCTCGGGGTCGAGGCGGAAGTACGCACCCTCGACGGGTGTTCCCCGCCGCCGCCGCACACGCGCTGTCATGGCTCGAACGTATTCGATATCGCTATCGCGTTCGGGGAGGACACGCCGCTGTCTCGCCCCGGTCATCGGGTCGAGCTGACGGTGCAGTAGACGTCGCCCAGAAGGATCGTCGCGCCGTCACGGATCACGGTCGGTTCGCCGGGGGTGAGCCAGTACGGCGGGGCCGACTGCAGTTCGATGCCGTTCGCGGAATCGAGGTCGGTGACGACGATGCGGCCGGCGTCGTCGACGTCGATCGTCGCGTGGGTGCGCGAGAGCATCCGTCCAGGCGTAACGACGGTGAGCGCTTCGCGGCCGTCGACGGGCTCGGGGCTGCGGCCGATGACGACGTGCGGGCCGGCGTCGACGCTGCGTTGGGTGTTGAACGCTAGATGCAGCACGGGCGCGGGAGGCGCTGCGGGGGCCGCTGCGCGGCGGCTGATGCGTGTGTGCTCGACGTCGTGCAGCTCGTCGAGCTCGTGGAGCTCGACGAGGTTCGGCCGGGTGATCGGCGCGGCCGCGGGGGGTGCGACGGTGTTCGGTTCGGCCGGGGGAGCGACCTCGACGCGCAGCGGTTCGTCGACGCCGCACTGGACGCACGTTGCGGAGGTCACCGGCTGTAGCCGGCGGCAGACGCGGCAGCGTCCCTCGTCGATGCTGAGGCCGTCGGGGGCGGGAATGGTGCCGTCGGCGCCGATGAGCTGCACGTAGCCCTCGGGGCGCACTGCGAGGGCGTGTGTGCGGCCGTCCTCGGTCACGTCGAGGCGGATCGGGCGTCGTAGCTGGGTGCCGATCGCCACGGCGCGGGCGATCATGCCAGTGCGGAGCGCTGCGACGGATTCGGCCGCGCACGCGCGGCTGACGCCGTTGATCGTGAGGGTGCCTGTGCCGTCGTGTGTGACGGTGGCGGCGAGACGGGGCCACTGAGGGACGCGATGCAGCCCTGTGAGTGGCTGTGTGGCGTTCATAGCCCGCGGGCGACCGCCGCGCCCGCTGCGAGCCACGCACGCTGCGTCTGGGGGCGCAGGGAGCCGAAGCGCAGCACTCCGTCGACCATCGCCGGGTCGTGGGGGACCGTGACGGCCTCACGGGCGAGGGACCGGTAGCCGTCGGCCACGCGCGCCAGGTCGGCCGCGGTGGACTTCGGGTCGCCCTGGTTGACGATCACGACGGCATCGCGGGCCAGCTCGGCCGATCCTACGTCGCGCTCTGCGAGGGCTTCGAGAAGGAGCGCGCCGGCTTCGGCGTGGTCGTCGCGGGTGGTCGTGGCGACCACGAGCTGGTCGGCGTGGTCGATCATGCGCAGCCACATGGGGTCGGACTCGTCGTTGCCGGAGTCGATGAAGATCAGCCGGTAGTACTTGGCGGCGACGGCGTGGATCGCGTCGACGTCGCTGGGTTCGATGCGCTGCTCGTGCGCGAGGGCCATCGGCTTGCTGCGGAGCACGTCGAACCGGTCGCGGGTCTGGTGGTGCACGTAATGCGCCAGGTCCGCTGACTGCGCTCCGGTGCTCAGGAGCCGGTCGACTTGGGGGAGGAGGTCAAGCAGGGTCGCCTCGTGCGGTCCCTGCTCGGTGCGCCAGCCGAGCGTGCCGCGGGTCTGGTTGTTGTCCCACGTGAGGACGCCTGCCCCGCCGTGGCGGGCGAACACGGCCGCGAGGAGGACGGTGGTCGGGGTCTTGCCCGCGCCGCCCTTGCCGTTCACGACGGCGATCGTGCGGGGGCCGGGCCAGTGCTGCGAGACGGCGAGGACGTCGGAGCGCTCGGCGCGCTCGGATTCGCTGGGGCTCATGCGGATGCCCGCACGGGTGAGCGCTCCGCGCCATCCCTGGGTTGCCGGCTCCTCCATCTGCTCGTGTGTGAGGAACGACTGACGGGCCTCGCGACGGCTCGGGTACTCCGTGGCCGGGGCGGGAGCCTGACGCACCCATGCGTTCCCGTCGGGCGCGGGGGCCGGCGCTGCGGCCGGAACCTCCGGCGCGGGAGCGAACGTCGGAGCCTCCGGCGTGGGGGCGGGCGCGGGAACCTGGTCGATCGGCGCGGGCGTCGACTCGACGGGGGACGCTGTGTCCTCGATCGGTGCCGGTCGGGCGGGCAGGGTCTCGTCGGGCTCTACGCTGCCGTCGGGGTGGACGATCAGCGGCCACTCCCCGTCGGGGCCGCTGGTGGTGACGCGCACGGGGCGCTGCATCTTCGTGGCCGTGTCGGCCACGCGAGCGAGGATCGCGGCGCGAGCATCCTCGAGAGTGGTCGTCTCGATCGGGTGCGACGTGCCGTTGATCGTGACCTCTCCCGATCCGTTCGCGAACGTGCGCGCCTCGATCTTGGGGAACGTGGGTACTTCGATGCTGCTCATGGTCGTCTCCTGATCTACTGTCCGAGCTGGATGCCGACCTCTGCCATGAAGGGCGCGGGGTCGACGTTCTCGCCGTTGACGCGCACTTCAAAGTGCAGGTGGCATCCGGTGGATTCACCGCTGCTGCCGACGCGAGCGATCTGCTGGCCGGCCTTCACCTTGTCGCCGGTCTGCACGAGCATCCCGGAGTCGTACATGTGGAGGTAGCGGGTGGTGACCCCGCCGCCGTGGTCGATCGAGATTGTGCCGTTGCCGGAGTCGTCGAAGCCGCGGAATGTCACTACGCCGTCCTGTGCGGCCCAGATCGGGCCGTCGCAGCCGCCGCCGGCAAGGTCGGTGCCGGCGTGGAGTCGCTGCGTGCCGTAGATCGGGTGAATGCGGATGCCGTAGGGGCTGCTGACCGGCCCGGCGCCGGGGGAGGCCCAGCCTTCGGCGCTGACTTCGCCGGGAAGCAGGCCCGCGCATGTACCGCCGCTGGCGCTGCCGTCGCCGGAGTCGAGGCCGGTGCGGACACCGCTCAGGCCCTCGACGATCTGCACCGCGCCGTCCCAGAACTTCGTGTAGTGGTACGGGTCGGCGTTCACCTGAGTGCGGTGGGCGACGATCGTCGGTTCCAGCGACTCGCGGTCGGGAACCTTCGTGGTCATCGCGTTGAAGAACTTCGTCGACGAGATGTAGGGGTCCAGCCGCTCCTCGCGGGTGCCCCATCCGTCCTGCTGCTGGAACAGGCCGATTGACGTTGTACGGGTGCCGTCGGGGTTGGTGACCCCGCCGGTTTCCCAGTCGCCGTAGTCGATGTTTCGGAGGCTGGATTCGCCCATCGCGGTCATGACGCCGATGGTCTGATCCCGCGCGTTCAGGCCGAGGTCTTTGCCCGCCTGCATGACATATGCGGCGTTCACAAGCTGCTCGTGGCCGTAGCCGGCAATCTCCGTCTCGGGGACGGATGCGGGGTCGATCGAGACGCTCGATCCGACGTTGCCGGCGCTCGGGCCGCAGTCGTCCTCGCCCATGAGGAGGAGCCCGAACAGGGAGCCGACGATGAGGAGCGGCACCGCCGCGATCGCGTAGGCGGCGCTGCCCTTGGGCGCTGCCATCAGTTCACCCCTTCGGGGAGGATGAAGCGGCCCGCGAGCCACGGGGAGTCGGCGTCGGCACGGCTGAGCACGACGCCGTAGGTGCCGGCGTTGGTGGGGACGTCGACGAACGCGACGTATGCGCTCGTGTCGTCGGTGATGACGGCGGGGCCGGTGACGCTCGTCGCGACGATGCGCGCCGGGTCCATGTAGGCGTAGTCCTGGGTGGCTTTGTTGTCGAGGAGGGGCTGCAAGCCGGCCCACCACTGCTCGAACGGAAGATCGGGGCGCGCGTAGGCGGTCATCACGGCGACCGCGGCCGCCGTGGCGCTCTCGCGCGATTCGTCATCCCACGTGGGCACGGGCCGCGGGCCGTGCGTCTCTCCGCTGTCCTCGTCGATGAGGCCTTCGGGGGCGGGGGTGAACTGGTCGAGGTCGGGATAGATCGGGCCGGTGCTACTGGCGCTGGGGGTCGGCGCTGGCGCGTTGTTCTGGCCGGTGCAGGCGGTCAGGGCCGCCGCGGTGACGACTATGAGTAGCGCCGTCCCGATCTTCCGCATGTCAGTCCCCTTCGTGCCGTTCTGAGTTGATGACGACGACCGGGCCGGTGTCGCGAGGGACATTCGCACCCCGGCGCAAGGTGTCTTTCAGCTCGTCGCGGATGATGAACCACGTCGAGCCGACCTTGTAGCCGGGGATCAGTCCCTCGCGGAGCCACGTGTACACGCTCTTGTTGGAGACTCCGAGTCGTTCTGCTACTTCGGTGGGGCCGAGGGTCGGAGGGCTCTGCTCGAATAGGCGATCGAGCGCGTCACACGCACCGCTGTCGCTGCTCACGGTGAGACCTCCTGTTGGCTCCACGGTCCTAGTGTACCGGTTAGGGCATGTTTGTATAGGTTCAGGTTCATTCGGGTTCATCCTTCCTTGTTTGGGCGCTTGGGCGTAGGATTCCCTTATTAGGGTGAATCTCACTGTACCTAGGGGGGCAACATGAGCGATCCGCTCAACCCGTGGCTTTCTCGGCCGACGACGCCGCCGCCTACCGAGGCGGCCCCGATCGCGGCCGTGCCTGAGACGTTCGGCCCGGTGGCTCCGCAGCGAGGAATCCCGGCACCGGATCGCGTCGACCAGCTGCCGATCTACGACCGCAACACCACGGCGGCGCTGTGGTGGGTGGGCGCACACGGCGGGGCGGGAGAGTCCACGCTGGCGGCGCTGATGCCGGGCTCACAGGCGGCGGGCCACTCGTGGCCGCGCACCGCCTCCACGACGCCCGCGCGGACGGTTCTCGTCGCCCGCTCAGACGCCCGCGGGTTGCGCGCGGCGCAGGCCGCGATGCGGCAGTGGGCCGCGGGCCTCGTCCCGTCTGTTGAAGTCCTGGGCCTGGTCGTCATGGCTGACGCACCTGGTCGACTGCCTCGCTCGTTGCGCGACCTGATGCAGGTCGTCAGCGGGGGAGTCCCGCGCACCTGGTCGGTGCCGTGGGTCGATGCATGGCGTGTGGGGGAGCCGCCGGCTCTCTCATCTTCTCCGCGTGAAGCTCAGCGTCTCGTCGACGAGCTGACCGCAATCCTCGGTGCCGCCGGCACCACGAACTGAAAGGCAACAGCATGTCCGTTATCGACGTGTTCCACGCGGCGGCCGACACCGCCGTGAACCTCGCCGGCGTCATCCCTGACCCGGACCCCGTACAGCCTCCGGGCACCGAGGGCGTGACGATCATCCTGTCCTGGCTGAAGTGGATCGGCTATGTCGTCGTCGGCGGCGCGATCATCGTCGGCGGCATCCTCATCGCCGTCAGCTTCCGCCGCGGTGAAGGTCACGATGCTCTGCCGAAGATCCTTTGGCCGATGGCCGGGGCGATCGTGATCGGTGGTGGTGCTGCTCTCGTCGGCATCCTCGCCGGGGCCTGAGAGGAGCCGTCATGGCTGAGGACGACGACACGCAGCAGAACCCGTTCACCCGCCCCGGCTTCATCATCGGGGCGGTCGTGGTGGTCGCGCTCATCGTGGCGGGCATCGTTCTGACGGTTCTCAACCTGAACCGAGACGACGACGCCGCGCCGCCGGCTCCTGACCCGTCGTCCAGTGCCACAAGCAGCGCCGCCCCTTCCCCGGAGCCTTCCGGGGTCGCGGGCGGCGCAAGCGTTTGTGGCCTGGCGGGCGAGGAGCTATCCGGGACGGTGACGACAGCTCCCGCCGCCGAATGGCGGTTTCAGGACGTCTACGCCTTCCCGACCTCTTCCACGGCGGGGCCGGGGGACACGGCCCCAGAGGGCTACCCGTACTGCTTCCAGCACTCGCCTGAGGGTGCACTGTTCGCAGCCGCGAACGTGACGATCATCGGTTTCGGACCCGCCGAGCAGCGACAGGCATTTCTCGAGTACGCCCTGACGGATGGCCCGTACCGTGACACCCTGCTCAACGCTCAGGGAGCGGCTGCGCCATCCGACGTGCGGGCGTCTATCGCCGGCTTTCGCATGCTCGCGTACGACGGCGAGTCCGCTCGTGTCGACATCGCGTTCCGCGGCAGCAGCAACGGCCAGAGCGTCAACGGCTCCGCCGTTCTCGAACTCGTCTGGGCGGACGGGGACTGGAAGCTCGACGCCTCGAACCCTGAGCCTGCACGCCTCGCTGAGTTGCCGGACCTCTCGGGTTATGTGAGCTGGACGGAGGGGTAGAACATGGCCGCGAGTGAATGTGCGCCGCTCGACTTCGGCTGCAAGGCCGGTGAGTGGGCAAACAGTGTCGTCGGCGATGCCATCCAGAACATGGCGGATGCCGTCATGGAAGCGTTCGGGAAGGCTGTCGCCTCGCTCGGCACGCTCTGGGTGAACGTCGGCACGCCGAACCTGACCGGGACGGGCGGTGGCTCGTCGATCGCGGCGGGTGCGACCGCTCCGAACTCTGACGGCATCATTCAGGTGCTCGGCTGGGTGACCTGGATTGCGATCGTGCTCGCGGCTATCTCGATCATCCTCCTCGGTGCTCTCATCGCTACGCGGATGCGCAACGGTGAGGGCTTCCAGGCCGCGGGCCGACTGGGGATCGTGCTCGGTGCGATCTTCCTCATCAGCGGCGCGACGGCGCTGGTGTCTGGTCTGCTCCCGAACGGGCCGCAGGGCGCGGGCGGTGCCGTGCTGTTTCTGCAGTCGTCGCTGTGGTGGTACATGGGCGCGGCCGCCGTCGTGTCCGTCATCATCGGCGGCGTTCGGATGGCGTGGGAACAGCGCGCCGAGCCCGGCAAGGAGACGGTCAAGAGTCTGTTGACTCTGATCGTCGTGGCGGGTGCCGGCGTGACTATTGTCGGGCTGCTCGTGTCCGCGTTCGACTCGTTCTCCGTGTGGATTCTCAACGGGGCGCTGAACTGCGACGTCGGCACGGATACGGCGTGCTTCGGCAACAACATCGCGACCCTGCTCGCGCTGACGACGAATCCGGCGACGGGTGGCCTCGGCGCTCTGCTCATCATCATCCTGGGGCTGATCGCGATCCTCGCGACGGCCTTCCAAATCGTGCTGATGATCGCGCGCGGCGGCATGCTCGTCATCCTGACGGGCATCCTCCCGCTGTCCGCGGCGGCCACCAACACCGAAATGGGTAAGGGCTGGTTCAAGAAGAACGTCGGGTGGCTCGTGGCGTTCATCCTCTACAAGCCCGCCGCCGCGATCGTCTACGCCGCGGCGTTCCAGCTCGCGGGAACGAACGTGTTCCAGGACGACGGGACCGGCTTCATCGCCGTTCTCACGGGCCTGATCCTGATGGTGCTCGCGCTGTTCGCGATGCCCGCCCTAATGCGGTTCGTGACCCCGCTCGTGGGGGCCATGTCGGCCGGTGCCGGCGGCGCTCTCGGCGTGGCCGCTCTCGCCGCCCTCCCTACAGGCGCGGCCTCGATGGGTCGCCTGGCGACCGGTTCCGGCGGCGGCTCATCCGGCGGTTCGGGCTCGACCGGCTCGCCGGGCTCTACGGGCTCCACTGGCCCGTCGGGAGCGAACGGCGGCGGTCAGTCTGCCCCGCAAGCCGCGCAGGCCTCTAGCGCCGCGGGTGGCGGCACGGGCGCAGCGGCGGCATCCCCCGCTGCGGCCGGTGGCGGCACGGGCGCAGCGGCGGCATCTGCCGGTGGAGGCGCGGCCGCGGGCGGCGCGGCGGCCGGTGGAGCCGCAGCCGGTGGTGGAGCTGCGGCGGGTGCTGCCGGTGGAGCTGCGGCAGGTCCGTGGGGCGCGGCCGCGGGGGCGGCCATCGGCGCTGCCAAGCAGGCAGGACAGGCGGCCACGGGTGCCGCTCGCAACATTGGTGACCAAGCGACAGGTGAAGGGAGCGGGAGCTGATGGCGACCGTAGAGACAAGCCGTAGGGGCGTGCGCACCTACGGGAACTGGCGTCAGCCGACCTCGCCCGGCCTCCTCGGGCTCGGCACGGTCGGGACGGGCCTGATGTTCGTGGCGCTGCTGATCGTGATCGTCGTGCTGATGACGACCGGCATCATCGAGGCGTTCGTGACCGCCGCGGTGTTCGGCGGTCTGATCCTGCTGCTGACCATTCGCGACGGCGACGGGCGCAGCGTGCTCTCGCGCACCGCGAACCGGGTCGCGTGGGCGTCGACCAAGCGTCGACGGGCGAACGTCTACCGCTCCGGCCCGTTGGGGCGTTCCGACTGGGGAACGAACCAGCTTCCGGGCCTCGGGGCGCAGACTCAGCTCTCCGAGCACGAGGACTCCTACGCGCGGCCGTTCGCGATGATCTACTCGCCGCACGCTAAGACGTACTCGATCGTCATCGGCACCGAGCCTGACGGCGCGGCGCTCGTCGACCAGGAGCAAGTCGACCTGTGGGTGGCCGACTGGGGCCACTGGCTGCGCAACCTCGGTGATGAGCCGAACATGGAAGCGGCCGCGGTCACGATCGAGACGGCTCCCGACTCGGGTCGCCGGCTGCGCCGCGAGGTCGAGACGAACACCGACCCCGACGGCCCGGACTTCGCCAAGGCGATGCTGGGCGAGGTCGTGCTGAGCTACCCCGCCGGCTCGTCGACGGTGAAGGCGTACGTCACGCTGACGTTCGCGGCCGCGCCCCGGAAGGGTGCCAAGCCGCGCAAGCCTGACGAAATGGCGCGCGAGCTCGCAGCTCGCCTTCCTGGTCTGACGGCGAGCTTGCAGGCGACGGGTGCCGGCGCTGCGCACCCCCTGTCGGCGCAAGAGCTGTGCGAGACGATCCGGGTCGCCTACGACCCGGCCGCCGCAACCCTCATCGACGACGCGCACGCGGACGGGGAAGTGCCCGATCTGCGGTGGAGCGACGTCGGCCCGACGGCCGCGCAGGCCGGATGGGACGGCTACCGGCACGACTCGGCCAAGTCGGTGACGTGGGCGATGACTCAGGCTCCCCGCGGGCTCGTGCAGTCGGGCGTGCTCGCCCGCCTGCTGGCCCCGCACCGCGACATCGCCCGCAAGCGCGTGACGCTGCTCTACAAGCCGATTGACCCGGCGCGGGCGGCAACGCTCGTGCAGTCGGACGTGCGAGCTGCGGAGTTCAAGGCCACGTCGACGCGGAAGCCGGCGGCGCGTGACTCGCTCGCGCTGCGGTCGGCTCAGGCGACGGAATCGGAGGAGGCATCGGGCGCGGGCCTCGTGAACTTCGGCATCCTCGTCACCGCAACGGTGCTCGACCCGGCCAAGGAGGCCGACGCCCGCGCCGCGGTCGACAACCTCGGCGCGACGGCGCGTCTGCGCCTGCGTCCCGTCTACGGATCACAGGACAGCGCTTTCGCCGCCGCGCTGCCACTGGGCCTCGTGCTCACCAAGCACGTTGCCGTCCCTGCGGCGCTGAGGGAGCGTGTGTGATGACCCCGGATCAGATTGCCCTCGCCGTCCTCGGCGGGCTCGTCGTGCTCGTGATCGTCGGTGCGCTGCTGTTCGTGCGCACCGGCCGGAAGAACACGGATGCGGGCTCGTCGACGTCGGCCGGGGCGCTCACCTCTCGCGGGTGGAGCGGCCCCGGCGGCGGCATGTCGAACTTCATCCAGCCGCCCGCTGAGTGGCGCGGCACGACCGTTCAGGTGTGCGGCCTGTGGCCGTATTCGATCGGTGCCGGCACTCCGATGGTGGGCGTCCCGCTGGGCCGCCATATTCACACCGGGGCGACGCTGTGCTGCGACCCGATTTCCTGGTTTCAGCGCGCGAAGCTCATCAGCAATCCGTCGCTGTTCGTGCTCGGCAAGCCGGGACTCGGGAAGTCGACGGCCGTCGCCCGCATGGCGATCGGGCTCGCCGGCTACGGCGTGCAGCCTCTCGTGTTGGGCGATCTGCGCCCCGACTACGTGGAGGTCATTCGCGCGCTCGGCGGTCAGGTCATCACCCTCGGCCGCGGCCGCGGGTATCTGAACGTCCTCGACCCCGGCGAGGCGAAGGAGGCCGCTCAGCGCCTCGTCGACGCCGGATTCGAGAAGGAGGCCGGCGAGGTCTTGGAGGACGCTCACGGCCGCCGCCTGGCTATGGTGTCGTCCCTGCTGACGATCCTCCGCAAGTCCGCGCCGAGCGACGTCGAGGAATCGATCGTCGACCAGGCGCTGCGCTACCTCGACCGACACTTCGAGGGCATCCCCGTTCTGGGCGATCTGCTGCGCGTGGTGCAGGAGGGGCCGGAGGAGCTGCGCCAGGTCGCCGTCGACCGCGGCGACTTCGCGGAGTATCAGCGGATCACGCGCGGGCTGGAAGCGTCGCTCATCAGCCTCTCCCGCGGTGGGCGCTTGGGCGAAATGTTCTCCAAGCACACCACGAACCCGATGCGGCTCGACCGCCCGGTGGTCTACGACATTTCGGCCATCGGTGAGGCTGAGGGCGATCTGCGCGCGGCGACCCTGCTCGCCTGCTGGTCGAACGGCTTCGCGACGGTGAACATCGCGAACGTTCTCGCGGATGCCGAGCTGGAACCGCGCCGGCACTACTTCGTCATCATGGACGAGCTGTGGCGCGCGCTGCGCGCCGGGAACGGCATCGTCGATCGCGTCGACTTCCTCACCCGCCTGAACCGTCAGGTGGGCGTCGGCACGGCGATGATTTCGCACACGATGGCCGACCTGAGCGCCCTTCCGGAGGAGGACCGCTTGAAGGCGAAGGGCTTCGTGGAGCGCGCCGGCATGGTCATGTGCGCCGGTCTGCCGTATACCGAAATGCCGGAGCTGACGACGGTCATCCCGTTCTCGGAGGCCGAGCAAGAGCTACTGACGGGCTGGCAGGACCCGCCCGCGTGGGATGCCGCGTCGGGTCGCGAGGTCGACCCTCCGGGCCGTGGGAAGTTCCTTGTCAAGGTCGGCACTCGGCCGGGTATCCCGGTCGAGGTTCGCCTGACGGAGGCTGAGCGCTCGATTCGCGACACCAATCAGCGGTGGTACGAACAGTCCCGCACCGGTCGCCGCGCGCTGCGTGCGGTCGAGGAGCTGGTTGAGGAGCACGAGGAGAGGGTGTCATGAGCACTCCGAACAACCGCCGCCGCGACCCCGGCGGCTTCGGCGCGGAGACGCTGATGCTCCTGGTTGGCATCGGTGGCGTCGTGGCCGCGATCGTCGTTCTGAACGTGGCGGTGCGCCTCGGGCACCAGCTCGACGGAACCGGCGTCGAGCTGCCGAGCGACCCGTTCGCGTTCACGCTCGGCGTGATCCTCGGTCGGGTGCCGTGGCCCGCATCCGCGACCTGGATCGTCGCGGTGCTCCTGGCGATCGTCCTTGCCCTCGTGGTGCTCGCGATCGTCGGCGTCGTGCGCTACCGGAAGGGCCGTACCCGCGTCGACCGGGCCAGCAGCTACATGGGCCGGGGGAAGGACGTCGAGGGCCTGAGCAAGCGCAACGCGCAGGCGCAGGCGACCCGGCTCGGCGTCACCGGCTCTCTCGGCGTGCCGATCGGCAAGACCCTCGGTCAGATGCCGCTCTACGGCACGTGGGAGGACATGCACATCGACATCTGGGGGCCTCGCACGGGTAAGACGACCTCTCGGGCCGTCCCGGCGATCCTGGACGCTCCTGGGGGCGTTCTCGTGACCTCGAACAAGCGCGACGTCGTCGACGCGACCCGCGACGTGCGCGCGGAGGCCGGCCCGGTGTGGGTATTCGATCCGCAGGGGATCGCGCTCGAGAACCCTACGTGGTGGTGGAACCCGCTCGGCTACGTCACCGACGAGGTTCGCGCGGCCAAGCTGGCCGACCACTTCGCCTCCGGCTCACGCGATCCGGGAGCCAAGACCGATGCCTACTTCGACCCCGCGGGGCAGGATCTCCTCGCGGGGCTCCTGCTCGCGGCCGCGCTCGACGTGCGGCCGATCACCGACGTCTACACCTGGCTCACCCGCCCGACGGAGGAGGAGCCGGTCGACATTCTCCGGCGTCACGGCTACGACCTCACGGCCGACCAGGTACGCGGTGTCATCACCGCCCCGGAGAAGCAGCGCGGCGGCATCTACGGCACGGCGCAGCAGATGGCGTCGTGCCTCACCAACCGCCAGGTGGCCGCATGGGTGAACCCGCAGGGCAACCCCGATCTGCGCCCGCAGTTCGACCCGGCCGCGTTCGTGCGCGACGGTGGCACCCTGTACTCGCTCTCCAAGGAGGGTCGCGGGACCGCCGGTCCGCTCGTCACGGCGCTCACGGTCGCCGTGGTGGAAGCCGCGGAGGAGCTGGCCGCCGGCTCTGCCGGTGGCCGCCTGTCGGTGCCCCTGCTCGGGGTGCTGGACGAGGCCGCGAACGTGTGCCGGTGGCGTGAGCTGCCGAACCTGTACAGCCACTACGGTTCGCGCGGAATCGTGCTGATGACCATCCTGCAGTCGTGGTCGCAGGGCGTCGACGTGTGGGGTGAGTCGGGGATGCGCAAGCTGTGGAGCGCCTCGAACGTCAAGGTCTACGGCGGCGGTGTCTCCGAAGATGCGTTCCTGGAAAGCCTGTCGAAGCTGATCGGTGACTACGACCGTCAGGCGTCGTCGGTGTCCTCCGGCCGGGGTGGCCGCAGCGTGAATCAGCAGCTTCACCGTGAGCGCATCCTGGACGTGGCCGACCTCGCCGCGATGCCGAAGGGTCGCGCCGTGGTGCTCTCCTCCGGGAACCGGCCGACGCTGATCCGCACTCAGCCGTGGATGACCGGCCCGCACGCGGAGAAGGTCAAGGCGTCGATCGCAGCTCACGACCCGCAGGCGTCTCGGACGATCATCGAGGCGCAGGAGTCGGTGCGTGAGGTTGCGATCGCGAACAGCGAGAAGGGCGCGGCCTGATGAGCGACGACTGGGGCGACGAGGAGCCCGGCATCGAGGCGCAGCCGTTCGATCTGGACGAGCGCGACGAGCCCGGCGCGGAGCTGCCCGAACGGGAGCCCGGCCGGCTGTTCGGCGTCGACATTGCCGACGTCGCGAACGCTCTCGCCGCTCCGGCGATTCGCGCCGTGGTGCAGAAGGCCATCACGGGCGCCGTGAAAGATGCTGTGCAGGCCGAAGTCGACGAGGCGCTGGACCCCTCGGTGGTCGAGGAGCTGCAAGCGCAGGCGGCCACGGCCGCGCGTCGCGCTGTCACGGCGGCGATGGATGCGCTCGACGAGGAGCCGGCCGACGAGGAGCCGACGCTGTACTACGGCTCGGTCGACGAGTTCGTGCGCGAGTACCTGGTGAAGAACTACCGTCGCCGGGTCGACGGCCAGCGCACGGTGTGGGCGGCCGACTGGTGGAACTACCCGGAGGCGACGATCCGTCTCGATGCACTGTGGCGGGCCTGGGAACACCTTCGCCTGGACCCGACAACAGGTATGAGCGTCTGGTATCGCGACCACGCCGAGCACCACATGAGCGTGCTGCTCGACCCGTCCGGGCCGTTTGCCGCTGCCGGCGAAGGGAAGAACCGCGAGAACGTCACCGAGAAGGGCGCAGAGCTGCCGTACACGGCCCCGCCGGAGGGTTTGTACCCTGACCTGCGCGAGGAGCCTCCTACGGGCTCCTGAGCGCGACAACGAGAGAGGGACCGGCCCAGTGGGTCGGTCCCTCTCTCGTGCGCTCTGACGGGGGTGTCAGGCGGTCTTGGCGACAGGTCGCGCGTCCGGTTCTTTACCGAATCGACGCACATACACCTGCCGAAGTTCTTGGAGCTGCGCCCGCTCGCGATCGCTGATCGGCTCGGCCTTGCCAGCCGCGATCCGACGCTGCAAGCTGCTCGCCTTCTTCGTCACTTCACCCACGGTAGCCACCTCCATCTGCTACTAGTTTCCGCCGATCCGGCCCCGCTGTCTACGCCGCCGGCTCCCTGCAAGTTCTCGATCGTGCGGACGATCATCGCGCCCTCCGTCTCGGTCGCGTCGCTCAGGAGGGCCACCAGAGCGTCGTTCGCGACCTCTCGGTCGGTCTGGTTGTCCGAACCGGCTTGGCCAAGCGCCCATTCCGCGCGCTTCCACCACTGCTCGCGCGCCGCGTTCTCGCGCGCGATCCGCGTCGACCGGTACGCAGGGTAGAACGCGATCGCCGCCGCGACGATGGCGAACAGGCCCGCCATCGGGGGGCCACTGACCATCGCCCGCCACAGCGCCTCGTCCATCACGACGGGGGTCGAGAACGCGGGATAAGGCGGGAAGGCGCTGCGCAGCCCGTACCCGATCCCGCCGCTGGCCACGACGATCACCGCGATGACCAGCGCCCAGCGTTTCTTGCTCATCGCCCCAGCTCGGTGCGCTGCACCTTGGGCGATCGCGACCGGTTCGGGCGCGCCTTCGCGCTCTGCGCCGGTTGGGCCTTCACCGCGGCGGTGGCGGGCTTGCCCTGGCTGACGTCGGCCGCCATCTTCGCGCTGACGGCTTCCTTGCCGACGCCGCGCTGTTCGAGCTTGTCGGCGTCTCGCTCTCGGCGCTCTGCGGAGTCGTACAGCGGCTCCGCCTTCTCGCGGGTCGCGTCGGCGCGGTTCTGCTCGCGCTCGGCCTGCACCTGTGCCTGCTCCCGCTCGCCCTCGTCGGGGGCGACGTCGGCGCTCGTGCGGGCCGCTTCGACCGCGCGGTCTGCCTCGTCCGCCTGACGGGAGAGCGCGACCGCCTCGGCCTGCTCGGTGGCGCTGCGCTGCCGCTCAGTGTCCGACTGCCGGCGTAGCTGCTCGGCCTCGACGGCTGCCTGGACGGCCGCCGGGTCGGCGCCGGTGTTGTTCACGTCGACGCCGTAGCGGGTGCGGAGCTCGTCGCGGATGCGGCCCTCCGCGCGCACGGCTTCGGGGTCTTCCGATCCCCACGCACGCGCCGTGGTGAGCGCGCCGCCGATCTGCTCCGGTGTGGCTCGGTCCCACCAGTCGGAGCGGTACACGCTGCCCAGCTCGACGCGAGCTGCGCGCTTCTCTGCCTCGAACCGTGACGACAGCTCGCGGGCTTGCTGCTCGCTCTGCGCCTGCGCTCGTCGAGCTGCGTCCTCGCGGGTGCGTGCGAGAGCTTCACCGATCCGCCCCGCCGCGGTGACGGCGATGCGGAGCTGCCCGTCGAATGCCTCCTCGATGCCGTCGCTTTCATCGGCCATGATCTGACTCCTTCCTCATCGCTCCGGGCCGCGATCTGCGCCCGGCTTTGTCGTGGTGCGAGGCCGCTCGGGGTCCACCTGTGGGGGGACCGGCGAGCCGGTGGTCTTGCTGCGGTTCTCCTCCGCGCGCTGCATCTTGTCGAGCGCTTCCTGCACGGATGCGTCGACGATCGCGGAGCGGTCGACCTTCCGTGCGGCCGCCGTGGTCGTCGACGTCGGCGCGGCCGCGGGGGCCGCTTCGAGTTGGCGGCGGACGTTCATCACGCGCTCGCGCACGGCGGTGGCGACGTTCGCTGCCTGGCGCGCCTCTCCCGCCGCTTTGGCGGCGTCGTAGACGGCCTGGGAGAGGTTCATGAGCTGGCGCAGGAGTGCGAGCTGCGCGGCCGTTCCCTGACCGCCTCGCGCGACGCTGGCGAGAAGCATGGTCGCACCCGACATCGCGACCCGGCCGGCGCGCTGCGGCTTCACCGGCCGGCGGTAGGTCTGCGCCGACTTCGCGAGTGCGTCGGATGCCTCGGCCAGGTCGCCGGGCGTCTCCTCGACGGCGTTTGACCATGCCGCGAACGCGCCCGCGGTCTGCCGTGCGACGGTCGACCAGGTGTCGCGGTCGTCGAGCGGGACGGCGCGCAGTTGCTCGCGGAGCTGCGCGACTTCCTCGGTGTGCCGCTGCCACAGCTCGGGGTCTGGTTCGCGCATCTCGCGACCAGGTGCGGCGGGCCGGCGGCCGCGCTTCGCTGCCTGCCACTCGGCGGCTGCGTCGGTCGCTCCCGCCGCGGTGTCGGGCCATCCCTCGCGAAGCCTCGGCAGGGTAAGGTCGCGGCCCATCTGGCCACCGCCGTACCAAATCGGACGCTCGCCGTTGGCGGGCCGGCTCGCTACCGAGTAGCCGGTGATGACGTCCGTGGTGCCTTCGGCAAACCGCGCCCGCACGAGCACGCCGGAGCGGCGTAGCCGACGCACGAACTCGGCTTCGTTCTCGCTCGCGCCCGCCGCTGCTCGGACGCTGCGCGCGAGGTCGTTGCGGGGTGCGTTCAGTCGCACCTCAGCCGTAATGCGTGCCTGTCGTTCCTTCGGGTCGAGACGGTGCCATTCGGGCTGCTCTCCCCCGGAGCGCGCCGCGTGCTGTTCGTGCTTGCGCTGCGCCATCAGCGCCGATCGCTCCTCGACGCGGGCCTGCTCCGCCGGGCTGTAGCCGCGCGTCGCGCGCTCACCCTTCGTCGACTCCAGCTGCTCCAGGCCGTACTTCACTTCGAGGGCACGTGCGGCGTTCTGCGCACGCTGGTAGTCCAGATGTGTCGACGCTTTCGTGCCGTCCTCGCGGACGAGGTTCACGGCGATGTGCACGTGGTCGTTCCCGGCCTGCGAGAGGCCGTGGCGGATCGCGACCCAACGGCACGGGGCCTTGGTTCCGTCGTTGTCGTCGAATCCCATCGCGGACACAAAGTCTTGCGCGATCGCGGCCCACTCCTGATCGGTGCGGATGCCCTCCTCGGCGCGCAGCGACAGTGAGGCGTGCCACACGTGCCCGCCCTTCACGTCGACGCCCATAGCCGTGCGCGGCCGGTCCAGGTGCCGCGCGATCGCCTTCGCGTTCTCCCCGCTCAACTCGGCATCGTCGTACCACGCCATCAGCGCGTGATCGCCGGCCACCAGATGCGGCTCCGTGTGATCGTTGTGGCGACCGCCACCGACGAGGTACGACACCAGGCCAGCCATCCGATCGCCGCGCGTGACGTTCGGCATCATGACAGGCTCAGCTCGTCTACGGCCGCGTCGATGCTCTCCGCGACACGTCGCACCGCGGCGAGCGTGGCGTCTGTCTCTGCCTGACGCTGACCGGTCGCGTTGGTGGCCTTCGCGATCTGGTTGACGTTATTCGACACGGCGGCCAACAGCCGGTGTAGCTCGAACAGCTTCCCGATCGCGTTGCGCCGCTCTGTGACCGTCTCCCCCGTCTCGGATGCGAGGGTCGTCTCGACCAGCAGCCGCGGGATCGTCACGCGCTGAGCGAGCGCAAGGCGCAGCAGCCGGCCCTCCTCCTCGGCCGTCACCTTCACTTCGTGCTTGTGCTGCCGTCCTCCGGGGGCATTCGCGCGCCGACGCCGCTCCGTGCGGGGCTCCGTTGCCGTCTCGTCTGACATGCGATCCCCTTCCTTCGGCCCAGCGCAGCGACCCCGCCCCGTGCGGGGACCACACGTCCAGTGTGCCGCACCCTTTGACGCCTGTCGAGGGGTCAAGCCCACTTAGCCCTGCTAAGTGTTTAGCTTGCTCCGTCCGGGACACCATTCGGGGACCCTCACGTCGACAGACGGGAGTGGTCGAGGCTTCGCCTCGGCCTGCTTTTCATGTGCGGACAGGCCGTCGACTTGCGGCGCTGCGCTTCGTACGATGTGTGCATGGCTACGCAACTGACACCGGCGGAAGCAATCGAGCGCGCGCGGCGTCTACAGGATGACCGCCTGACAGCGGTTCGCACCGTCGCGGAGGCGCGGCAAGCGCTGACCGATGTGCGCGACGAGACGGCGCGTGAGCTGGCCGATCTACAGGCGCGGATCGCTGAGCGGATCGCGACCGCGGAGCGCGCGGACGTGCGCGCCTACTCGGCCGCTTTGAGCGCCGGATGGTCTGCGGACGAACTGCGCAAGATCGGGTTCTCCGAGCCTGATAAGAAGGCGCGCACGCGGCGTCGCCCGACGCGCAAGCCGGCGTCAAGTTCGGCACCCGCGGCCGCCGATGACTCGCAGTCGGAGCCTTCTACGGAGGGGTGATCGCGCGCACGGTTCCGGCCCCACGTTCCGCTCTGCGGCGTGGGGCTTTCGTGTGTCCCCGCGTAGCGGGGTTGCACTCCGCTACCGAGCCCGTCAAGGGCGCTTCGCGTCCCTTCGGGAGAGCCCTGCGGGCTCCCCTTGACCGCCTCTCCGCTGCGTGCAAGGCGGCAAGTGTTCCGAGAAAGCCGGCAGCTCGGCGTACCGCCGAACTTCCTACTTTCATCGGACACACAACAAGGGAATGGGATCGAACGATGAGTGGACGCGTGAGTTTCGCAACGCTGACAACGACCCTGCCGACGTCGGACGATGAGCGCGGCCGGCTCCTGCGGAACGTGAGCGAGCGTGACCAGCAGCTCTACGATTACGGGCGCTCTGGCTACCGGCTCGCGGCATCTGTGACGGTGCCGGGGAGCGACGTCGTGACGGTGATCGACACACTCACTCGCGAGGACGAATCGGGAGGCGATGGACGATGACGCGCTCTATCGCGGTGGAGGTCGCACAGCGCATCCGGCGTGTGCTCGACACTCGCGGCCTGACGGTCGAGTGGTTGTCGGACGCGACCGGGATCAAGCTGCGCACGCTTACCCGGCGGCTGCATCTGACCAGGCCGGCGGGCCTCACCGTCGACGAGCTGAACGCGATAGCCGGCGCTCTCGACGTCGCCCCGGGCGTCCTGCTCCGCGATGACCAGAGCGACGCTACCGCTGCGTCTGAGTGAGTTCCTGATCCGCCCTGCTCAGGGCTCGCGCGACCGTGGACTTGCCGACGCTGAGCACCGCGGCGATGTGGTCGAGGCTGCGATTCTCGGCACGCATCCGCTGCGCCTGTGCGATCTTCTCCGGCGTCATCTTCGACGGCCGCCCACCGACCCGGCCCTGCGCCTTGGCGTGGGCGAGGCCGCGCATCGTGTTCTCCCGGATCGTGTCGACGCGGAGCTGCGCGAACACGGCGACCATCCCGAACAGTGCACGGCCCATCGGGGTCGTGGTGTCGATCATCGGTTCCGTCAGGCTCTTGATGTTCACGCCTCGTCGGTCGAGGTCGTGCAGCGTTTCGATGATGATCCGCTCCGTGCCTCCCAGCCGGTCGAGTCGGCGCACCAGAAGGGTGTCGCCCTCGCGGAGGTAGTCGAGGCACGCGCGCCACTGGGGGCGGTCTGCGATGCGGCTGGACTCGCCGTGGTCGACGAATACTCGAGAAGCGCCGGCCGCGCGCAGCTCGGCCTCCTGGGCGGCGGGGCTCTGCTCCCGCTTGGACACACGGGCGTAGCCGACGACGTTCGTCATCCCTCGGCCTCCTGCTGCTCTCGTGCTCGCCGCTCCTGCTCGGCGGCGAGCTGGTCATAGATCGGGGTGCTCTCCCCGCGCGTGCGCGATCGCTTCACGTCGGATGCTGTCTGCGCGCGCTCGGGCTCGGTCATGGTCATTCCCGGCCGCTCCCCCGGTCGGAGCGGTAGCCAGCGGTGCCCCGGCGGGCCTGGGTGCCCTGCTGCGGGGTGTGCCTCGTCGCGTCGGCTGCGGAACGCGGGTAGGACGCGCTGAGTGCGGACCGTACCTGAGCGGCCCGATCGGGGCCGGCCTGCGGTGCGCTGCGCTCGACGGTCACCGCGGCGAACACCGGCACGAGCGACGTCGGGTCGGGCGCGTAGGCGTACAGGTCGGGGCGGCTGAGCGCCGATCCCGCGTTCCACTGCTCCGGGCTCACGCGGGCGAAGTCGAACCGGTACGGCGACTGCTCGGCCACGTGCGCCATGAACACCTTCGACGTGCGGCCGTTGCCCTCTCGGAATGGGTGGGCCTGGTTGACGTACGCGAACACGGTCGAGGCGGTGGCGATGAAATCGTTCCGGCTGAGCGTGCCCCAGTCCGTCGACGTGACGAGCTGCTGCACGTCCGACAGATACCGGTCGACCTCGCCCGTCTTGACGTCACCGAAGCCTCGCCCCGGACCCTTCGACATGTTGACGGTGCGGTACTCCCCCGCCCACTCGTAGACGTCCTGGAACAGGTGCCCGTGGATCGCGCGTAGGTGCGCCCCGTCGTACGTGCGCGGCACGTCGGCCTCGCCGTTGCCGAGCTGCACGGCGCGCACCGTCGTGTCGGTGTACTCCATCCGAGAGAGCACCTGAGCGTCGCGCTCGTCGTAGAGGTTGCGGAGCGTCCCGATCCCCGTCAGCGGGTCGATCGTGTCGGGGTAGAAGTACGACTCCCAGCTATCGAACTGGGATGCCACGTCAGCGGCCGGCGCCGACGACGCCGGCAGCGCGCCGAGCGGCAGCGTGGCCGCGTCGACGGTACTCCGCGAGGTCGATCGCCCCACGGGTGTAGTCGGTCACGTTCTCAACGTCCTCGCGAGTCGGGGTGAACCCTTCGTGCCATCCCGCGGCGAGGGCCTGGCGCACGCTGTCGCGCTGCGTCTCGTCGAGCTGCGCGAACAGCTCCGGCCACTGCTCCTCGACGGTGAACGTCTCAGCCACGATGGGCTCCCTTCGTCTCCCTACAGTCTACCGTTTATCCCGAAAACGGTCTATAGGAGGTTTCGGCACAAGAGAGTTTCGGCACAGGGTTTCGGCACGGCGTGTCGACGTCGCCGCGGTGCGCTCGGCGCTCGTGCCGGAATCGATCGTTTCCGGTACAGACGCCGCACGAGCGCCCAAACATGTCGATCGATCGGTGCCCCAACGTCGACCGCAACATGAAGGCCACGCTCAGGCTCCTTCGCTGAGGATGCCAGTTCACCCGTCAGGTCGTGCGCTGGTCACGACACAGGACGGAAGAGTCGATCAAGGTGCTGGTCGATGGCTGCGAGAGCTGCGTGTGGTTTGATGACGCCCAGCTCGAGGAGCGGTGCGAAGCCGGTTAGCGCGAGGATGAGGTCTGTTTCGATCGTCGGGTCGCGGTCGGGGGGTATCTGCCCGTGGTTGATCGCCTGTTGGATGAGGTGTTCGACCATTGAGCGGCCGTTGCGGAGTCCGACGCTGGCCTGCTGGTGCAGCGTGGGGTCGTGCATCGCTTCGAGAACGTAGGCCGCGTTCATACGACTGATCGTCCGGGCGTCGGATCGCAGCCGGAGGAGCGCGACGAGGACTACTCGCAGCACGTTGCGTGGATGCGGAGGCTGGTCGAGCGCGGCCACGCCCTGTGTGACCCGCTGTGCCGTCTGATCGGCGGCGAACTCGATCGCGAAGGTCAGCATCTCGGCACGAGAGGAGAAGTAGTGCTGCAGCTGCCCCAGCGACACTCCCGCTTCGCGGGCGACTTCGCGCATGGTCGCTCGCGCCCACCCCTGTCGTTCGACGATCGTCCACAACGCGTGGGCGATGGACTCGCGTCGCTCCCGATGATCGACCTGCTTAGGCACTCCGCCTCCTCGTATCCAATACGCATGACATAATACAGGTGACCGGAAACCAGCTGAGGGGAGGCGGGATGACAGAACCCGGGTCTGCCGCGCCCCTCGCCTTCTATAACCCTGCCGCCTTTGCCTTCGATACGGACACGGTGATCGCGCTGATCGCCGATATGCAGATACGCAAGGCGATCGAGCGCGGCGAGTTCGACAACCTGCCCGGTGCCGGCAAACCGCTCGACCTGTCCGATCATCACGACCCCGACTGGTGGCTCAAGAGTCTCGCGAAGCGGGAGGGGCTCGTGATGCTGCCGCCGTCCATCCAGCTCCGCAAGGATGACGCCGCGCTCGACGGGCAGCTCGATCAGCTCCCGAACGAGGCGGCCGTGCGCGGTGAGGTCGAGCAGTTCAACGAACGGGTGATCCGTGCCCGCTACCAACTCCCCGCGGGGCCGCCGCTGATCACCATGCCACGGGACGTCGAGGCCACCGTGACCGCGTGGGCCGAACGCAGAGCGGCCCACGCCGAGCAATCCCGTCGGCAGGCCGACGACGAGACTCGGGCACGCGAGGAAGCGCAGAGAAATGGCCGCAATCGCCGAGGGCTCTTCCGGCAGCGAACCCACCGGTCCGAACCCCGGGCAGGGGCCGCGGGTTCACCGCCCGTGATTCCCTCCGACGTCGTACCTGCGCACACAAGAATCAACCAAGGAGAAGGACCATGACGCAGTATTTCCTGACCATCCCGCACGACAGCGCCGAGGAGCCGACGATGGAATCGATGCAGGAGTTCGATCCCGCCGAGCTCGCAGCCATGATGGCCGCCGTCGACACGTTCAACACCGACCTGAACGCAGCCGGCGCATTCATCACCGCAGGCGGGCTGCAACCCCCGTCGACGGCGGTCACGGTCGATGCGACCGGGACGGAACCCACGCGTACGCCGGGGCCGTTCGTGCAGGCGACCGAGTACGTCGGAGGGTTCTGGATCATCGACGCGCCCGACCAGGACAAGGCGCTCGCCTGGGCCGAGCAGGCCTCCGCGGCGCTCGGTTCCCGCATCGAGGTCCGCGCCCTCCAGGAAGAACCCGAACAGCCCTGAGTTGAACCTCACCCATCCGCCGTTCGTACCATGGGGACGGCGTTGAGAAGTGTCAGGAGTTCTGGGTGCCGATGGCGCTGGTGATGGCCGCGGCGATGCGAACGGCGAGGTGTGTCGGCGGCTGGTTGCTGTCGCGGAGCCAGGTGATGATCAGCCACGTGACTCCGCCGGCGATGAGTGTCATGAGGTCGTGTGCGGACGTGCCCTGTTCCCGTGTGACGTGTTCGAAGGTCTCGAGGGTGGTGCGTTCAAGGGAGAGTGTGACGAGCGCGCCCAGGAGGTGGAGGTCGCTGGCGCCGTCGAGGACGCGGAGGTAGAAGTCGCGGTGGGCGGCGAGGTGTTCGAGGTCGGGGAGGAACTGGGCTGCGATGAGGTCGTGGAGCTGCTGCCGGGTGAGGTCGGCGATGGGGATCGGGGCGGGGATGGGGCTGGCAGCCGCGAGGCGTCTGAGTGCGGCGGCACGGGCGATGCCGGGGATGTCGGGGAAGTGTTGGTAGAAGGTGGGCCTGGTTACTCCTGCATGCTCGACCAGTTTGGTGATGCTGATGTCTGCCACCGCCTGGGTGTCGAGTAGATCGGTGGCGGCGTCGAGGAGCGCTGCGCGGCTGCGTTGCATGCGCGGATCGTTCACGTCGGCGGTGGTCACGATTTCCATAACGTCAGTCTGACTCAGAGTTGCATAATTTACAATCATAAAATACGCTGTGGGTGTTGTGACCGTCGAACTCGAGGAGCTTGCCGTTATGTCTGTTGTGATGCGGGTGCCACAGCCGCCGACGATGCCGTTCGTGGGGAATTTGCGGGATCTGGACACCGACCGTCCGGTGCAGGGGCTGATGAGGCTCGCGGAGACGTATGGCGGGTTCTTCAAGGTGTCGATTCCGGGGATGGAGTTGTTCGTCGCGGGGTCGCAGGAGATCGTGAACGAGCTGTGTGACGAGACGCGGTTCGGGAAGAAGATCGACGCGACGCTGGAG